>NZ_CP170559.1:2500-3840000 GCF_042700505.1 Pseudoxanthomonas sp. UC19_8 | reverse complement strand
GTCGCAAGGGTTCGTGTCGTCCGACCACATCCGCAGTCTGTTCGCGCAGGCGATGTCGGACATGTATCGCACCGAGGTGCCGCTGTACGGCACGCTGATGGAGCTGGTGGCGCAGGTCAACGCGCAGACGCTCCGCGCCGATCCCGCCCTGGAGGACCGGCTGACGCGCAACGACGAGCGGGCGCGACTGGATCAGGAGCGTCATGGCGCGATCCGGGTCGGCACGGCCGAGGAGCTGTCGATGCTGCGCCGGCTGTTCGCGGTGATGGGCATGGCGCCGGTGGGTTACTACGATCTGTCCGTCGCCGGGGTGCCGGTGCATTCGACCGCCTTCCGCCCGACCACGGCGCAGGCGCTGGCGGCCAATCCCTTCCGTGTGTTCACCTCGCTGCTGCGGCTGGAGCTGATCGACGATGCCGCGCTGCGCGCGCAGGCCGCGGACATCCTGGCCAGGCGCGACATCTTCACCGCTGGCGTGCGGGCGCTGATCGCGCAGTACGAACGCGATGGCGGGCTGGGCGAGGAGGAGGCCAGGCGCTTTGTCGCCGAGGCGCTGGAGACCTTCCGCTGGCACGGCGATGCGACGGTCTCGCGCGCCACCTATCAGGCCCTGAGCGACACCCACCGGCTGATCGCCGACGTGGTGTGCTTCCACGGGCCGCATATCAACCATCTCACGCCGCGCACGCTGGACATCGATGCGGCACAGGCGCAGATGCTGGCGCGTGGGATCGAGGCCAAGGCGGTGATCGAGGGCCCGCCGCCGCGCGCGGTGCCGATCCTGCTGCGCCAGACCAGCTTCAAGGCGCTGGAGGAGGCGGTGTCCTTCCCGAACGGCGAGGCGGCCGAGGCCGGCACGCATACCGCGCGCTTCGGCGAGATCGAGCAGCGCGGCCTGGCGCTGACGCCGAAGGGCCGGGCGCTGTACGACGCGCTGCTGGATCAGGCGCGCGATGCCGGCGCCGGCAGCACCGGTGCGGACTATCCGGCGCGGCTGGCGGCGGCGTTCGCGCAGTTCCCCGATGATCTGGACACGCTGCGGCGCGAGGGCCTGGGCTACTTCCGCTACGCGCTGACCGGGCGCGGGCGCGCGGCGCCGGCGGCCGAGCGCGATGCGCCGGCCGAGGTGCTGATCGCACGCGGCCTGGCCACGGCCGACCCGATCGTCTACGAGGATTTCCTGCCGGTCAGCGCGGCCGGCATCTTCCAGTCGAACCTGGGCGGGGCCGAGCAGCATGCCTATGCGGCCAATGCGCGTCGGGCCGAGTTCGAGGCAGCGCTGGGGGCGCCCGTGGCCGATGAGTTCGCGATCTACGCGGCGCTGCAGGAGGCCTCGCTGCAAAGCCTGCGCTGAAGAGCCTGACCGCCCTTCCACGGCGACGGTCGAGGTCGACAGGTCTCGCATCGCTGCGATCATGGGCAGTCACCACCGCAGTGCTCTGGTGCGCGGCGTTTAGGGCTTGGCTCCGGAACATCGTCACGATGGGGCTCGCCCGTCGCCGACGGGCCGCGTCGCATCCGTCGAGATGGCGGGCGCGTAGCCTGCGCACATGAGCAACTTCATCAAGGGCCGCGGCGCCGGCAGTCACCTGCCCGGCCGCTTCGAACGGACCGTCAGCCAGGCCGAGGATGACGGCTGGCATGCCGAGGACCGCGAGGAATTCGCCGCGCCGCGATTGCGCACGCAGGTCAGCGAGGAGACCGCGCGCAGCATCATCCGTCGCAACCAGTCGCCGGACGTGGGCTTCACGCAGTCGGTCAACCCTTACCGCGGCTGCGAGCACGGCTGCAGCTACTGCTTCGCCCGCCCCAGCCACGCCTATCTGAACCTGTCGCCGGGGTTGGATTTCGAGACGCGGCTGTTCGCCAAGACCAATGCGCCGGAGTTGCTGCGGCGCGAGCTGGCCAGGCCCGGCTACGTGCCCAGCCCCATCGCGCTGGGGATCAACACCGACGCCTATCAGCCGATCGAGCGCAAGCTGCGACTGACCCGTCGGCTGATCGAGGTCTTCGCCGAGACCCGCCACCCGTTCTCGCTGATCACCAAGAACGCGCTGGTCGAGCGCGACCTGGATCTGCTGGCGCCGCTGGCGCGCGACAATCTGGTCAGCGTGCACTTCTCGGTGACTTCGCTGGACCCGCGTCTGTCGGCGAGGCTGGAGCCACGCGCATCGGCGCCGCATGCGCGGCTGCGCGCGATGCGCACCCTGCACGAAGCCGGAGTGCCCGTCGGGGTGATGGTGGCGCCGGTGATCCCGTGGATCAACGACCAGGCGCTGGAAGCGGTGCTGGACGCGGCACGCGACGCCGGCGCCGAGACCGCCGGCTACGTGCTGCTCCGCCTGCCGCACGAAGTGGCGCCGCTGTTCCGTGACTGGCTGCAGGCGCACCATCCCGACCGCGCCGCGCACGTGATGAGCACGGTGCGTCAGGCGCGCGGTGGCAAGGACTACGACAGCGCCTTCGGCAAGCGCATGCGTGGCCAAGGAGTGTATGCCGACCTGCTGGCGCGGCGCTTCGCCTTGGCGCACAAGCGCCTGGGCTATGCCGATACTCCCCGCCGCAGCCTGGACTGCAGCCGCTTCGTCAGGCCGCTGCCGCCGCGGCCGGCATCGCCGCAGGGTGTGTTGTTCTGAGCGCTTGCGTTCGCGAACCGCAGCGCTGCCGATCTCGCCTCGCCACAGCCTTGCCGCGGCGCGGGATGCCTCACTGCAAAGCCTGCGCTGAGGGCTTCACGGCGCTTCCAGCCGCTCCCACGGCGGCGGGTCGCCCAGCCGGGCGGTCAGGAATTCGACGAACCGCCGCACCCGCGGCGGTTGCAGCCGCGCCGGGGTGACGGCGCTGATAGACGTGACCGGCGGGCGCCAGTCGGGCAGCACCGCGACCAGCCGCCCGGCGCGCAGGTCGGCGGCGACATGCCAGAGCGAGTGCACGGCGATGCCCTGCCCGGCGAGCACGGCCTCGCGCAGGACTTCGCCGAAATTGCTCTCGAAACGGCTGGCCATGCGCACGCGCACGCTCTGCCGGTCTGGGCCGACCAGGGTCCAGACATCCTGGCGGCCGTCGCGCCCCATCAGCAGCACGCCATCGTGGGTGGCCAGGTCGGCCGGCGTCCTGGGCGTGCCCATCCGGCGCAGGTAATCGGGTGAGGCACACAAGACACGCGCATTGGAGGCCAGACTGCGCGCGTAAAGGCCCGAGTCGGCCAGCGGGCCGATGCGGATGGCCAGGTCGAAGCCTTCCTTCACCAGGTCCACCAGGTGATCGCTCAGATGCGCGCTGACGCGCAGCCGGGGATGCAGACGCTGGAATTCCGGCAGGAGCGGCGCGACGTAGAGCATGCCGAACGACGCCGACAGGGTGACGCGCAAGGTCCCCGAGACCTGCTGGGCGCTTTCGCGCAGGTCCTCGCCCAGGGCCTCCAGATCGCGGACCAGCACGCGGCCGCGCTCGGCCAGGGCCTGGCCCTCGGGCGTGGGATGCAGGCGGCGCGTGGTCCGGTGCAGCAGGCGCACGCCCAGCTCGCGCTCCAGGCGCTTGAGCCGCTGGCTGGCCACGGCGGCCGACAGGTCCAGCTGACGGGCGGCGGCGCTGATCGAGCCCAGGTCCAGCACCCGCAGGAACAAGGCGATGTCGCCGACGCGGTCCATGGCCATTCTCAATGAAATATTGAAAGTGATTCAGCATAGCAGCGGTTTTTCTTGCGCGGTCTCAGGCGCAGGCTGTGGAGCTCCCCTCCCCAAGGCGCCCCCATGCCTGCCTCCTCGACTCCTTCGCGCATGCCGCTGGCGGTGTATGCGCTGACCGCCGGCGCCTTCGGCATCGGGACGACCGAATTCGTGATCATGGGCCTGCTGATGCAGGTCGCGACCGATCTGCACGTCGACCTCGCCAGCGCCGGGCTGCTGATCTCCGGCTACGCGCTGGGCGTGTTCGTCGGCGCGCCGGTGCTGACCGCCGCGACCGCACGCATGCCGCGCAAGGCGGTGCTGGTGGCGCTGATGGTGGTGTTCACCGTGGGCAACCTGGCCTGTGCGCTCGCCCCGAACTACGCCTTGCTGATGGCCGCGCGCGTGGTCACCTCGCTGGCGCACGGCACGTTCTTCGGCGTGGGTGCGGTGGTGGCGACCTCGCTGGTGCCGGAAGCGCGCAAGGCCTCGGCGATCTCGATCATGTTCACCGGCCTGACGGTGGCCACGCTGCTGGGCGTGCCGGCCGGCGCATGGCTGGGGCTGCACCACGGCTCGCGGGCGACGTTCTGGGCGGTGACGGCGATCGGCGTGGTGGCCACGCTGGTGATCGCGACCCTGGTCCCCCACGACCGCAATGCGCCGGCGCCGGGTTCGCTGCGCGAGGAAGCGGCGGCCGTGCTGCGCACGCCCGTGCTGCTGGGCCTGCTGATGACCGTGCTGGGATTCGGCGGGATGTTCACGGTCTACACCTACATCCAGCCCTTGCTGACCCAGGTGACCGGCTTCGCCGAGGCGGCGGTGTCGCCGATCCTGCTGGTGTTCGGGGTCGGCATGATCCTGGGCAACCTGCTGGGCGGTCGGCTGGCCGACCGCAGCCTGCGTCCGGCGCTGCTAGGGACGCTGCTGGCGCTGGCCGTGGCGATGGGGCTGATCGGCCTGGCGCTGCACAGCCGCTGGGCGATGGTGGTGTTGACCGGCCTGCTGGGCGCGGCGGCGTTCGCCACGGTCTCGCCCTTGCAGCTGTGGGTGCTGCAGAAGGCGCGCGGCGCGCAGAGCCTGGCCTCGAGCCTGAACATCGGCGCGTTCAACCTGGGCAACGCGCTGGGCGCGTGGCTTGGTGGCGTGGTGCTGGCGCGTGGCGCCGGCCTGACCGCGTTGCCGTGGATCGGCGCGCTGGTGCCGCTGTCCGCGCTGGTCGTGGCGGCCTGGGCGCTGCGTCTGGAAGCGCGCTCGGCCGCTGGCACTGCCTGCCCTCAACCCCTCGAAAGCGAACAGGCTCGCTGAGCCTGGTCACGACACTCCCTCTTCTCGATACAGGATCACGCGCATGTCGATGGAAACCCGACTGCTTGGCCGCTCCGGCCTCAAGGTGCCCGTGCTGGGCTTCGGTGCCGGCACCTTCGGCGGCAAGGGGCCGCTGTTCTCGGCCTGGGGCGATACCGGCGTCGAGCAGGCCAGGCGCCTGGTCGATCTGTGCCTGGAGGCCGGCGCCAATCTGTTCGATACGGCCGACGTGTACTCGGACGGTGCATCCGAGGAGATCCTGGGCGCGGCGCTGGCCGGGCGCCGCGAGCGGGCATTGATTTCGACCAAGACCGGGCTGCGTCTGGGCGCGGGGCCCAACGACGCCGGCGCCTCGCGCCTGCGCCTGCTGCGCGCGGTCGACGACTCGCTTCGACGGCTACGCACCGACTACATCGATCTGCTGCAGCTGCATGCCTTCGATGCGATGACGCCGGTGGAGGAAACCCTGTCCACGCTCGACGGCCTGGTCAGGGCCGGCAAGGTCCGTTACCTGGGCGCGTCCAACTACGCCGGCTGGCAGCTGATGAAGTCGCTGGCGGTGGCCGACGCGCGGGGCTGGAGCCGCTTCGTCGCCAATCAGACCTATTACTCGCTGGCCGGGCGCGATTACGAGTGGGAGCTGATGCCGCTGGGCCTGGACCAGGGCCTGGGCGCGGTGGTGTGGAGCCCACTGGGCTGGGGCCGCCTGACCGGCCGCCTGCGCCGAGGCGAGCCGCTGCCCGCGCAGAGCCGGCTGCACGACACGGCCGCGTTCGCGCCGGCGATCGGCGATGAGCGCCTGTTCGCCATCGTCGATGTGCTCGACGCGATCGCCGCCGAGACCGGCCGCACGGTGCCGCAGGTGGCGATCAACTGGCTGCTGCAGCGTCCGACCGTGAGCAGCGTGCTGATCGGGGCGCGCACCGAGGCGCAGCTGCGCGACAACCTGGGCGCGGTCGGCTGGTCGCTGACCGCCGAGCAGATCGCCCGCCTGGACGCCGCCAGCGCGGTGGAGCCGCCGTATCCGTATTACCCGTACTGGCGCGGACAGTTCGCCGAGCGCAGTCCGGTGGCGGTTGCCGCCGCCGCAACCACACCTGCGGCGATTTGACAAGCAGCCTGGGCGGAGTAGATTCGGGAAGGCGATGCTTCGTGAGCACGGAGCTGGCGGCTGCTTCGACCAACGCTCGTTTCCCTCGATTGACAAGGAGTTCGAAGATGGAACGCTCTCTTGCACGGTTATGCGCAGGCGCTCTCGCGCTTGCGAGTTTTGGCTGCGCCGCCACGGAACTGACCGTGGCCCGCTTCGAAGAAGGTGTGGTCCCTGTGCTGGTTTCGGTGAACAGCCAAGGCAAGATCACCCGGGTACAGGCTTCGCAGACCTTGAAGCCGTCGATGAACCGGCTGCTTCGCAAGAACCTCGATGAAGCCATCGTGGCGCCGGCGCTGCGCGACGACCATCCGGTCAACAGCCAGATGGTGCTGCGGATGAAACTGAATCTCACGCCGATGGAGGATGGCCGGTACGCCGCGAAGTTCGTGCCGGTGGATGGCAAGCAGGTGCCTTTCGGCGCCTGGTTCTGGCGACTCGATGGCGACCGCTATGCCTTGGTGGACGATTTCCGCGGCCCGTCCACGCCGCGCCAGGCCATGCCGCCGCAATTCAATCGCGAACTGCACACCCCGCCGTCGCCGCCTCCGCAGCAGCCCTCTCAGCCGCCCGCGACTTCCGGTTCAAAGCGCGCTTGACCGCCAGGACAAGCCTGCCAATGTGACCGGCCGCCCACGGCATGACCTTCGTGCCTGACGACGGTCATCAAGACTCTGCACACTAGGGGGCGCTCCGAGAGGAGCGCCTTCTTCGTTTTCCGCACAGAGTCCACGATGAGCCAGCACGACGACGATTTGCCCGAGTCCTCTCCCTCCGATCCGCAGCGCCGCCGGTTGCTGGGCGGGCTTGCCGCCGCGGGCGCCGCGCTGGGGCTGGGCGGCGAGGCCGCCGCCAAGACCGCCGGCACCGCAGCCGCCGCTTCGGCCAAGGCCGGCGGCCGCGCGGCCACGCCGGTCACCGATGCCCAACTGCGCGAGCAGGTGCAGACCATCGTGGTGCTCTATGCGGAGAACCGCAGCTTCAACAACCTGTTCGCCGACTTCCCGGGACTGCAGCAGCCGCTGAAGGCGCTCGATCCGGCCAAGGCGGTGCAGAAGGACCGCGACGGCACGCCGCTCAAGACCCTGCCGCCGATCTGGGACGGCATGGTCCCCGATGCCCAGGTGGTCAATCACCGCAGCTATCAGATCAAGCAGGAGGACATCACCGGCCTGCCCAACGCGCCGTTCGCGCTGCGCACGCCGGCCGGCGAGCCGCTGCCGCACGGCGTGGTCACGCGCGACCTGGTGCACGAGTTCTACCGCAACCAGATGCAGATCAACGGCGGCAAGAACGATGGCTTCGTCGCCTGGGGCGACACCGGCGCGCTGCTGATGGGGCACTACGCCGACACGGCGGTGAACCTGCGCCTGTGGCGGCTGGCCCAGCAGTACACGCTGTGCGACAACTTCTTCATGGGCGCCTTCGGCGGCTCGTTCCTCAACCACCAGTACCTGGTCGCCGCGCAGCCGCCGTTCTATCCGGACGCCGACAAGAGTCCGGCCAAGCTGCACATCGCCAAGACCGCCGACGGCAAGCCCGACGGCAAGGCGCTGATCCCGGCCGAGAACAGCCCGGCCAGCGCGATGGACGGCGTGGCCAAGTTCACCTCGCGCCCGACGCTGACGCCGGACTACTGGGCAGTCAACACGATCGGGCCGCCGTACTCGCCGGGCTTCAACGTGGACAAGGCCAACCCCGCGCTGGCCGATGCCAGCAGCGCCAACACCTGCCCGCCGCAGTCGCACAAGCACATCGGCGACATGCTGAGCGCCAAGGGCGTGGACTGGGCCTGGTACGCCGGTGCGTTCCAGGCGGCGCTGGACGGTATGGGCGACAGCAACGACGGCAGCTTCCCCAGCCATCCCAACTTCCAGGCGCATCACCAGCCGCTGAACTACTTCGCCTCGCTGGCGCCGGGCAGCGCGGCGCGCAAGCAGCACCTGCGCGATGGCGGCCTGGGCGAGACCGCGGCGACCAACAAGTTCATCGCCGACGCGCAGGCCGGCAAGCTGCCGCCAGTGGCGTTCTACAAGCCGCAGGGCAATCTCAACATGCATGCCGGCTACTCGGACATCGAGGCCGGCGACCGGCACCTGGCGGCGATCGTGCACGCCCTGCAGAACAGCCCGCAGTGGAAGCAGATGGTCGTGGTGATCACCTTCGACGAGAACGGCGGCTGGTGGGACCACGTGGCGCCGCCCAAGGGCGATCGCTGGGGGCCTGGCACGCGCATCCCCGCGCTGGTGATCTCGCCCTTCGCCAAGCGCGGGCATGTGGACCACACGATCTACGACACCGGCTCGATCGCGCGCCTGATCACGCGCCGCTTCGGCCTGGAGAAACTGCCGGGCCTGAAGCTGCGCGAGGACGCGATGGTCGCCGCCGGCGGCCCGCCGCCGGGCGATCTGACCGGCGCGCTGGATTTCAACCAGGCTTGAATCAGTCGTTGGCGGCCGCGGGCAGCGTTTGCGCCTGCTCGCGGGCGTCGAAGGCCTCGCGCGCCCGCTCGACGTCGGGCAGGTGCTCGCGGGTCCAGGCGTGCAGCGCCTCGAACGGCGCCTTGAGCGTGCGGCCCAGCGCGGTGATGCGGTACTCCACCGCGATCGGCGAGGCGGTGACCACGCGGCGCTCGATGATGCCGTTGCGCTCCAGCCGGCGCAGGGTCTGGGTGAGCGCCTTCTGGGTGATGCCTTCCAGCGTGCGCTTGAGCATGTTGAAGCGCAGCGGCTGGCGGCAGAGGGCGGCCAGCACCAGCACCGACCACTTGTCGGCGATCTGGTCCAGCAGCAGGCGGCTGGGGCAATCGGCGGCGGAGAGCACCTGGGGCTGTGGTGCGTGCATGGTGGTTTCCTCGGAGATACCTGGTCGCTTGAGGGTGCCTGATTGACACCTGGTATACGAAATATACCCTCTTGCGCCTTCCTTCCCCACGGAGTCGTCCATGTCCTCTGCTGCTGCGCAGGTGCTGTTCCGCCCTTTCCAGGTCAAGTCGCTGGCGCTGAAGAATCGCATCGTGATGGCGCCGATGACGCGCGCGTTCTCGCCTGAGGGCGTGCCTGGCCCCGACGTGGCGGCCTATTACCGGCGTCGCGCCGAACACCAGGTCGGCCTGATCCTGTCCGAGGGCACGGTCGTGGACCGGCCGGGCGCGCGCAACGACCCGGGCATCCCGGTCTTCCACGGGCAGGCGGCGCTGGCCGGCTGGCGTGCGGTGATCGACGGGGTGCACCAGGCCGGTGGCCGGATGGGCCCGCAGCTGTGGCATGTCGGCGCGGTGCAGAGCTTCCAGACGGCGTGGGAGCAGGACGGCGTCGAGAGTCCGTCGGGCCTGGAGGCGCCGGGCAAGCCGCGCGGCCGGGCGATGACCGAGGAGGACATCGCCGACACCATCGCCGCCTATGCGCGCGCGGCGGCCGACACCCAGGCCCTGGGCTTCGACACGCTGGAGATCCATGGCGCACACGGCTATCTGCTCGACCAGTTCTTCTGGGCGCCGACCAACACGCGCGACGATCGCTACGGCGGCGCCACGCTGGCCGAGCGTTCGCGTTTCGCCGTCGAGGTGGTGCAGGCCATGCGCGCGGCCGTGGGGCCCGACTTCCCGATCATCCTGCGCCTGAGCCAGTGGAAGCAGCAGGACTACAGCGCGCGCCTGGCCGACACGCCCGAGGCGATGGCTGCCTGGCTGGTGCCGCTGGTGGAGGCCGGCGTGGACGTGCTGCATTGCTCGCAGCGGCGCTTCTGGGAGGCCGAATTCCCGGAGATCGACGGGGCCGACGGGCTCAACTTCGCCGGCTGGGCGAAGAAGCTCACCGGCGCAGCGACGATCAGCGTGGGCTCGGTCGGCCTGTCGGGCGACTTCATGGGCGCCTTCGGCGGCGAGGGCTCCAGCGCGGTCGGCCTGGACCGGCTGGTGGCCCGCATGGAGCGCGAGGAGTTCGATCTGATCGCCGTCGGCCGTGCGCTGCTGAGCGACGCGCGCTGGGCGGAGAAGATCCACCGCGGCGCCACCGACGAGCTGCGCGACTTCGACGCCGCGGCGCTGGGCCGGCTGGACTGATCGCTCAGGCGGCGCCGGCCTGCATCGGGTCGGCGCCGCGCGCCAGCGCCAGCAGATGGCGCAACGGTGGCGGGGTATGGGCTTGGGTAGGCATGGCCGCCAGCGCCAGCCGCGCCATCGGCACCGGGCCCTCGATGTCCAGGTAGCGCACGCCCGGCAGCTGCAGCTGGGCGGTGGATTCGGGCACCACCGACACGCCCAGCTCGGCCGCGACCAGGTTGACGATGGAGGACATCTGCGGCGCCTCCTGGGTGATGGCCACGCTGAAGCCGGCCTGGCGGCAGGCGGACAGGATCTCGTCGTACAGGCTGGTGCCGAAGCTGCGCGGGAACAGGATGAAGGGCTCGCCGGCCAGCACCGACAGCGGCGCGCTGCGCCGGGCCGCCAGCGGATGCGCGGCCGGCACGGCGATCTTCATCGGCTCGTCGGGGAAGCGGATCAGCGCCAGCTCCGGCGGGGTGGCCACGCTGTAGCGGATGAAGGCCGCATCCAGCCGGCCCTGGGCCAGGCCATCGAGCAGGCCGGCGGTGTTGGTCTCCTCCAGCGCCAGTTCGACCGCGGGCCAGGCGCGACGGTAGTCGCGGATCAGCTGCGGCACGACCGGATTGAACGCGGCCGAGGCGGTGAAGCCCAGCCGCAGGCGGCCGCTCTCGCCGCGCGCGGCCCGGCGCGCGCTGTCGGCGGCGCGCTCGACATCGACCAGCACGCGCCGCACCTCCAGCAGGAAGGCCTGCCCGGCGTCGGTCAGCTGGGCGCCGTGGGGGGTGCGCACGAACAGCGGCGTGCCCAGTTCCTTCTCCAGCGCCTGGATCTGCTGGCTCAACGGCGGCTGGCCGATGCCGACGCGCGCGGCGGCGCGGGTGAAGTTGGCTTCCTCGGCCACGGCCAGGAAGTAGCGCAAGTGTCGCAGCTCCATGGGACTCCATATGTGGGACGTATGGCGACTGCCGGCATCATATATTGGACGCATGGTTACGGCGGTCAGATACTGCCCTCCCCCTGCTCCAGCTTCGTTCGCCATGCCCCGCGCTTCCGCCCCCGCCCTGGACGCAGGTCCAGCGCCCGCCGACCTCGACACGCCCCTGCCGCTGGGGCGCATCCGCCTGGCGCTGTTTTTGGCCGGGTTCGCCACCTTCTCGCTGCTCTACAGCGTGCAGCCGCTGCTGCCGGAGTTCGCCAGGAGCTTCGGGGTGAGCGCGGCCGCCAGCTCGCTGCCGCTGTCGCTGGCCACCGGTGGGCTGGCCGTGGCGATCTTCTGCGCCGGCGCGGTGTCGGAGAACCTGGGCCGGCGCGGGCTGATGTTCGCCTCCATCGCGCTGGCCGCGGTGCTCAACGGCGTGGCCGCCTTCCTGCCGCACTGGGAGTCGCTGGTGGTGGTGCGCATGCTCTCGGGCATCGCGCTGGGCGGCGTGCCGGCGGTGGCCATGGTCTACCTGGCCGAGGAGCTGCCGGGCCACAAGCTGGGCGCGGCCACCGGCCTGTACGTGGCCGGCAACGCCTTCGGCGGGATGATGGGCCGGATCGGCATGAGCGTGCTGACCGACCACCTGGGCTGGCGCACGGCGCTGGCCACGCTCAGCGCGGTCGACCTGCTGGTGGCGATCGGCTTCGTGCTGCTGTTGCCGCCCTCGCGCAACTTCGTGCGCAAGACCGGGGTGCGACTGGGCTACCACGTGCAGGCCTGGGGCGGGCATCTGCGCGACCGCTATCTGCCGTGGCTGTTCGCGATCCCGTTCCTGCTGATGGGCACCTTCGTCAGCGTCTACAACTACGCAGGCTTCCGCCTGGGCGGGCCGGAGTTCGGCCTGAGCCAGAGCCAGATCGGCCTGATCTTCTCGGCCTATGTGTTCGGCATCGTCTCGTCCTCGGTGGCCGGATCGGCCTCGGATCGCTTCGGCCGCGGGCCGGTGGTGCTGGCCGGCACGGTCTGCGCGATCGTCGGGGTGGCGATGACGCTGTCGCATGTCCTGTGGCTGGTGATCTTCGGCATCGTGCTGCTGACCATCGGCTTCTTCATCGCCCACTCGGCCGCCAGCGCCTGGGTCGGCCGGCTGGGCAAGGCCAGCAAGAGCCACGCGGCCTCGCTGTATCTGCTGGCCTACTACATCGGCTCCAGCGTGATCGGCTCGGTCAGCGGCTGGTTCTGGCAGCACGGCGGCTGGGGCGCGCTGGTGATCTTCTGCCTGGCGCTGCAGGCGCTGGCGCTGCTGGCCGCGCAGGTGCTGCGCAAGGGCGCCGACGACAGCAGACCCTACGGACGCTTCGGGCCGCATCCGCCCAGAGGAGAATGAGCGATGAAAGTCGAACGCCTGGACCACCTGGTGCTGACCGTTGCCGACGTCGAGGCCAGCTGCGCCTTCTATGCGCGCGTGCTGGGCATGGAGGTGATCACCTTCGGCCAGGGCCGCAAGGCGCTGGCCTTCGGTCGGCAGAAGATCAACCTGCACCGGCATGGGCATGAGTTCGAACCCAAGGCGCGCAGGCCCACCCCGGGCTCGGGCGACCTGTGCCTGCTGATCGACACGCCGATCGAGCAGGCCCAGGCGCAGCTGCAGGCGCTGGGCGTGGTCATCGCGCAAGGCCCGGTCGCGCGCACGGGCGCCACCGGGCCGATCACCTCGCTGTACTTCCGCGACCCGGACGACAACCTGATCGAGATCAGTCGCCCGGCCTGACGCGCGCCGCACGGGCCTGTCCTTGCGGTGTCGTGGTGCGCCCCCAAGATAGGACACACGCCAGCCCGGTCAGGCCCGCATGAACGTCCCGCACCCCGCCCTCCGCGATTTCATCGAACGCCACGAGCGTCTGTTCGTGCTGACCGGCGCGGGCTGCAGCACCGATTCGGGCATTCCCGATTACCGCGACCGCGACGGCGCGTGGAAGCGGCCGCAGCCGGTGACCTATCAGGCCTTCATGGGCGAGCTGGCCACGCGCCAGCGCTACTGGGCGCGCAGCCTGGTCGGCTGGCCGCGCTTCGGCGCCGCGCGGCCCAACGGCGTGCATCGTGCGCTGGCGGCGCTGGAGGCGCGCGGGCAGGTCTCGCTGCTGCTCACCCAGAACGTGGACCGCCTGCACCAGGCCGCCGGCAGCCGCCAGGTGATCGATCTGCATGGCCGGCTGGATGAGGTGCGCTGCATGGGCTGCGAGCGACGCACGCCGCGTCAGGACTTCCAGGCCGAGCTGGTCGCGCGCAATCCAGGCTGGGACCGGCATCACGCCGGCATCGCGCCCGATGGCGATGCGGATCTGGAGGGCGTGGACTTCGCGGCGTTCGACATCCCGGCCTGCGCGCATTGCGGCGGCGTGCTGAAGCCGGACGTGGTGTTCTTCGGCGAGAACGTGCCGCGCGAGCGCGTGGCCGCCGCGCGCGAGGCGCTGGAACGCAGCGATGCGCTGCTGGTGGTGGGCTCTTCGCTGATGGTGTACTCGGGCCTGCGCTTCGTGCAGTGGGCGCATGCGGCCGGCCTGCCGGTGGCCGCGCTCAACCACGGCCGCACGCGCGCCGACGAGTTGCTCACGCTGAAGGTGCAGCACGACTGCGCGCAGGCGCTGGCCTTTCTCGAGGACGGTGTGACGGCCTGAGCGTCGTGCGCGCGACAGGCTGATCCAGCGGTGCGCTTGCGGGGTGCTAACGCCGCGCGTTGCAATGTGTGCTCTCCCCCCGTTGTAAGGCCACACTTCGTGAGCACGCTGTTTTCGCCCCTGTCCCTGGGGCCGCTGTCGTTGGACAACCGCATCGTCATCGCGCCGATGTGCCAGTACTCCTGTGATGATGACAATGGACAGGCCAATGCCTGGCACGCCATGCATCTAGGTCATCTGGCGCAGTCCGGCGCCGGCCTGCTGATCCTGGAAGCCACCGCGGTCGAGGCGCGCGGGCGCATTTCCTGGGCCGATCTGGGCCTGTGGGACGACGCCACCGAGCAGGCCCTGCGCCCCGTGGTCGAAGGCATCCGGCGCTGGTCGCCGATCCGGCTCGGCATCCAGCTGGCCCACGCCGGGCGCAAGGGCTCCACCCACAAGCCGTGGGAGCACGATGGCGCGGCCATCGCGCCGGATGCGCCGCACGGCTGGCAGACCGTCTCCTCCACCGATCGTCCGTACGAGGACGGCGAGCCGGCGCCGCAGCGCCTGGACGAGGCCGGCATCGAGGCGATCGTGCAGGCCTTCGTCGACAGCGCGCAGCGCGCGCACCGGCTGGGCTTCGACCTGATCGAGCTGCACGGCGCGCACGGCTATCTGCTGCACCAGTTCCTTTCGCCGCTGAGCAACGATCGCACCGATGCCTATGGCGGCTCGCTGGAGAACCGCCTGCGCCTGCCGCTGCAGGTGTTCGACGCGGTGCGCGCCGCGGTGCCGGACAGCATGGCGGTCGGCATGCGCATCTCGGCCAGCGACTGGGTCGAAGGCGGCTGGGACGTGGCGCAGATCATCACCCTGGCGCAGGCGCTGGAAGCGCGCGGCTGCAGCTATCTGCACGTGTCCAGCGGTGGCTTGGATCCGCGCCAGCAGATTCCGGTGGAACCCGGCTATCAGGTGCCGTTCGCCCGCGACATCAAGGCGGCGCTGTCGACCATGCCGGTGGTCGCGGTCGGCCTGATCACCGAGCCGGCGCACGCCGAGCGCATCGTGGCCGAAGGCAAGGCCGATGCGGTGGCCATCGCCCGCGCCGCGCTGTACGACCCGCGCTGGCCCTGGCACGCGGCGGTGGCGTTGGGCGCGACCCTGCCGATCGCCTCGCAGTACCTGCGCAGCGAGCCGCGCGATGCGCGCGGCGTGTTCAAGCCGCGCTGAGGCCATCCGTGCCGAGACGCGCGTTGGTTACGCCAACGCGCGTGGCGAGGACAGGTACCGATCGCGAATGGCCTTCGCCGACCAATAGGTCAGCGCGGCCACCAGCCCGGTGGGGTTGTAGCCCAGCCCCTGCGGGAAGGCCGACGCACCGGGGACGAAGACGTTGTGCACGTCCCAGCTCTGCAGATACCGGTTGAGCACGCTGGTGCCCGGGTCGGTGCCCATGATCGCGCCGCCGTTCAGATGCGTGGTCTGGTAGCTGGTGGTATCGAAGTGATCGCCGAAGTCGCGCACCAGCTTGCAGGTGGAGGCCGGGCCCATCGCCTTGGCGATGCCGTCGAGCTTGTCGGCCATGAAGCGCGCCATGCGCGTGTCGTTCTCCTGCCAGTCGAAGGTCATGCGCAGCAGCGGCAGGCCGTGGACGTCGGTATAGGTCGGGTCCAGGCTGAGGTAGTTGCTGCGATAGCTCATGTGCGCGCCGTGCGCGTCCATCGACACGGTGTGGGTGTAGTGCTCGGCCACCGCGCGCTTCCACGCCTGGCCCCAGCCCGGCGTGCCCGCCGGCAGCGCGATGCCGCTGATCGGCTTGACCCCCGCCTGGTTGACCCACATCGGTGAGCCGCCGACGAAGCCGGCCGCCGCATGATCGAAGTGATCGGCGTTGAAGTCGTCGATCGCCACGCCGTTGCCGCCGGCGCCGATGAACTCGTTGCTGTGCACGTCCCGGCCGAAGAACGCCTTGACCGTGGCCATGTTCTGGTAGGCGAAGTTGCGCCCGACCACGCCGGTGTTGCTGGCCGGGTCGTAGGGCGTGCCGATGCCCGAGAGCAGCAGCAGACGCACGTTGTGGAACTGGAAGGCCGAGACGATCACCAGATCGGCGGGCTGGAACACCTCACGCCCCTGCGCGTCGACGTAGGTCACCCCGGCCGCGGTCTTGCGATCGGGCGCCAGCTCCACCCGGGTCACCTCGCAATGCGTGCGCAGCTCGAACAGCGGCTGCTGGCGCAGCGCCGGCCATACGTTGACGTTGGGCGAGGCCTTGGAATAGTTGTAGCAGGCATAGCCGCTGCAATAGCCGCAGAAGTTGCACGTGCCCATCTGGCAACCGTAGGGGTTGGTATAGGGGCCGGACGCATTGGCCGAGGGCATGTCGTAGGGGTGATAGCCCAGCCCGGCGGCAGCCGAGAAGAAGCGCTGCGCCGAGACGGTGCGCTTCTGCGCCGGCAGCGGGAACGGCGCCGAGCGGTCCGGCGCGAGCGGATTGCCGCCCTTGTCCCGCCCCACCACTTCGCCCTGCACGCTCCAGGCGCTGCCGGAGGTGCCGAACACCTTCTCGGCGAAGTCGAAGTGCGGCTCCAGCTCCTCGTAGCTCACGCCGAAGTCCTGGATGGTCATGCCCTCGGGGATGAAGCGCTTGCCGTAGCGCTGCTCGTAATGGCTGCGCAGCTTCAGCTCCACCGGGTCGACGCGGAAGTGCACGCCGGACCAGTGCAGGCCGGCGCCGCCGACGCCATCGCCAGGCAGGAAAGCGCCGAGCTGCCGATACGGCAGCGCGGTATCCGCCTCGGTATGGCGGATCGTCACGGTGCTGCGCGACAAATCCTGGAACAGCTTCTTGCGCACGCTGTAGGTCAGCTCGTCCAGCGTGCCCGGGTAGGCGCCGTCGGGCTGGGTGTCGCGCGCCGCGCCGCGTTCCAGCGCGACCACGCGCAGGCCGGCCTCGGTCAGCTCACGCGCCATGATCGACCCGGCCCAGCCGAAGCCCACCACCACCACATCGGTCTTCTTCATCGTGATCGCCATGGCTCAGCCCCGCACCCCGTCGATGGACACCGGCGGCAGCGGATAGGCCACGTCGCGCTCGACCCAGTCCATGAAGTCCGCGCGCGCGCCGGGGAAGCCGATCAGCTTCCAGCCCACCAGGTCGCGGTTGCCGCCATGGCGCGGATCGCTGAAGAAGCCCTCGCGCGCGTTGGCCAGCAGCAGGCCGAACAGCGCCTTGGGCGGCACCTGCGCCAGCGCCAGCGTGCCGGCTTCCAGCTGCTGCAGCACGGTGTCCTGCAGCGCGGCTTCGAGTTCGGCGAAGGCCTTGCCGTGCGCGGCGTGGCAGGCCTGGTCCAGATCGGCCAGGCCCAGCCGGTAGAGCTCGCGCGGCGCCAGCCGGAGCTGATACCCCAGCGTGGCCGGCGCATCGGGCTGAAACGGCCCCTGCATGAACCACAGCCGCCCCGCCGCCCAGGGCGTGCCCATCTGGCGGTCGATGTATTCGGGCACGCCGGCCTCCAGCGCGCCCGGGTCCTGGGCGTCGCCGGGGATCAGGCGGGCCACGACGGCCTGCAGGCAGGCCCATTCGGCCGCGCTGAAATACGTGGGCTGATAAGGCGCATGATCCGCGGCGCTGGCGCCTTCGCGCCGGCCGGCCTCGCCCTGCTGGCCGTCGCACGCGCCAAGGGCGACCGCGGCCGGGGCCACGGCCAGCGACAGGCGCAGGAAGGCGCGGCGGGTCGTCGCGGTCGGCGCATCGGCCTGGGGCGTCTGGGGAGACTTGTTCATGCGGGTCACCAAGGGGCAGCGGCGCGCATCAATCGCGCGTGGAAGTCGGGTCGTGGGGTTTGGAGCGCTCGGCCCGCTCGCGCTCGAGCTGGGCGCGGACCTTGCGCACCTGGGCGGCGCTGACCGGGTCGGCGCGATTGCCCCAGCCCGCGCGCACGAAGCTGGCCAGCTGCGCGACCTGCGCATCGTCCAGCCGCCAGGCGAAGCCGGGCATGCCCAGGTCCGAAGGCGCCGCCGGCGTGGCCGGCATCCTGCTGCCGTCCAGGATCAGGCGCAGCAGCGAGGTCGGCGCGGGCGCCAGCACGGTGGGGTTGCCGGCGATCGACGGGAAGGTGCGCGTATCGCCGGCGCCGTCGCTGCGGTGGCAGCCGGCGCAGTTGTCCAGGTACAGCGCCGCGCCGGGCGTGGCGTCCTGGCCCTGCGCCAGGGCCGCAGCGGTGGCCGGGTCGGCACGGAAGCCGGGATGCGCCGGGTCCTGCGCCGGCAGGCTCTTGAGGTAGGCCGCGATGGCGTGCAGATCGTCCGCGCGCAGGTACTGCATGCTGTGGACGGTGACATCGCCCATCGGGCTGCCGACGGTGCCCGCGTGCGGATTGCGGCCGGTGCGCAGCGAATCGACAATGTCCTGCTCGGACCAGCCGCCCAGCCCGCTGCCCACATCGCCACGCAGGTTGATGGCGGTCCAGCCATCGATCACCTGGCCGCCGCTCAGGTAGGCCTTGCCCGAGGCGTCCAGCGCTTCTTCCTGCATGGTCAGCGCGCGCGGGGTGTGGCAGCTGCCGCAGTGGCCCAGGCCTTCGACCAGATAGGCGCCCCGGGCGAGCCGGGCGTCGGCCAGCGCGGACCTGGCCGCCAGCGCCTGGGGCAAGGGCGCGAACATGCGCCGCCACAGCGCCAGCGGCCAGCGCAGGCTGAGCGGCCAGGCGATGCCGGTGGGCTGGTTGTGGCGTTCGACCGGCTTTACGCCCTGCATGAAATAGACATACAGCGCGCGCACGTCGTCGTCGCCGATGCGCGCATAGGACGGATACGGCATGGCCGGATAGAGCGTGCCGCCGTCGGCGCGGATGCCGTGCCGCAGCGCGCGGTCGAACTGGTCCAGCGAGTAGCGGCCGATGCCGGTGTCCGGGTCCGGTGTGATGTTGGTGCTGTATATGGTGCCGATCGGCGAGGCGATCGGCAGGCCGCCGGCGAACGGCGCGCCGCCGGGTGCGGTATGGCAGGCGGTGCAGTCGCCGGCCGCGGCCAGGTAGCGGCCTTGCTCCAGCAGCGCCGCGGCTTGTCCTTGCGCGACCGGGGCGATGGCGCGGGTCCGCGTGGGCAGCAGCGCGATGGCGAACGCCGACAGGAACAGGATCGCCGCCACCAGCGCGGCGATGAGAAGACGCTTCTTCCGCATCATGCCGCCGCCGGCACCGGCGCGTCGGCGTCGATCAGGCCCTCGTGCCTGAGCTCATCCCACAGCGCCTGCGGCACCGCGACCGCCATCGAGGCGACGTTGGCCTGCACCTGCGCCGGCGTGCGCGCGCCCGGGATCACCGCCGACACCACCGCCGGCGCGTTGGCGAACTGCAGCGCCACCGTGCGCAGGTCCACACCGTGGCGATCGCACACCGCCTGCACCCTGGCGCGCTTGGCCGGCGCCCAGTCCGGCACCTTGCCGTCGTAGAGATAGCGCTCGCGCCCGGCCAGATAGCCGGCCAGCAGCGGCGCGCCGACCACCACCGACGCGCCGTGCGCGGCGATCTTCGGAAAGGTCTCGTGCAGGGTCTTGGCGTGATCCAGCAGCGAGTACTGGCAGGCCAGCAGGAAGATGTCCGGGTCGGCCTGCTCGATCGCGCGCAGCGCCGGCTCGGGCCGGTTGACGCCGAAGCCCCCGGCCTTGATCAGCCCCTCCTCGCGCATGCGGGTCAGCTCGGGCATGGCGCCCTTGGCGGCCTCGGCGAAGCGCTGCTCCCAGGGCATGCCCAGATCTTCCTCGTTGTCCGGCGACAGGTCGTGGATGAACACCACGTCCAGCTGCGCCACGCCCAGCCGGTTGAGGCTGTCCTCCACCGAGCGCCGCGTACCCGCAGCCGAGTAGTCGTAGCGGTAGCGGAAGGGCGAGGGCGACTGCCACATCGTCTCCTGCAGCGGCCCGGCGGTGGCGGTGAGCAGCCGGCCGACTTTCGTGGAGAGCACGTACTGATCGGCCGGATGGGTGTGCAGATGGTGGCCGAAGCGGCGCTCGCTCAGCCCCAGCCCATACCAGGGCGAGGTGTCGAAGTAGCGCACGCCCGCCGCCCAGGCCGCGGCCAGGGTCTGTTCGCTCTGCGCGTCGGTGGCCGGGGCGAAGCCGTTGCCGATCGCCACGCCACCCAGGCCCCAGGCGCGAGGTCGGCCGGAACCGCCCGCTGCGCGGCGCATTGGACGGCAGCGGGGCGCCGGTGCCGCGCCCCTTGGTCGGCAGCACGCTGCCCGGCCCCGGCGCGGTCGACTGGGCCAGCAGCGGGCTGGCCGCCAGGGCGGCGGTCCCGGCGGCGGCGGCGGTCAGGAAACGGCGGCGATGCAGCATGGTGTGCTCCAGTGGCGAAAGGGGAACATCGGCGGCGCAGGCCCTCATGGCGCACCCGCCGCGCTGAGCGGACCGGCCGGACCGGTCGGCAGGCGCACCAGCAGGTAGGGCGGCTGACGCAGGTCCTTGCCGCCGTTGAAGCTGGGCAGGCGGTCCCACTGGCCCAGGGTCACATACACGTCCCGATCGGTGGCCGCGATGCCGTCGGGCCAGACGATGCGCGGATCGCGGCCGACCACGTCGAAGTGCCCATCCGGCCAGCGCCGCACGATCGCGTCGTGCTCGCTGTCGGTGATGTACAGCCGGCCCTGCGCATCGCTGTCCATGCCATCGGCGAAGCCCTTCTCGCCCAGGTCGCGCACCGCGGCGGCGAGCGTGGCCTCGTCGTTGTCGAAGTTGGCCAGCACGTCGGTGGAGATGCTGTAGAGGCGCCGGCTGCTCAGCGGCGCGAAGTAGAGCGTGCCGTTGTCGGGGCTCAGCGCGACGGCATCCACGCCGCCCACCGGGAAGGTCGGCGACCTGGCGCTGTAGCGCATGGGCTTGCCGTCGAGGGTGGCGACGAAGCCTGGGTCGGGCTGCGTGGAGAGGTGATGGGCCAGCACGCGGCGCTGGCGCCCGCTGGCCAGGTCCACCACCACCAGCGCCGGCGAGGTGCCGAAGGAGGAATCGCTGACATAGGCCGTGCCCTTGGCGCCATGGCTCAGGTCCACGCGCAGGTCGTTCATGTGGCTGTCCTGCAGCAGCGTCGGCGCCTTGAGCACCACCGAGGCGAGCACCCGCCCGCTGGCCGGGTCGAACCCCACCACCTTGGCCGCGCCGTCCGGGATGCCCGGCACGCCGGCGCGCTTGCCGTCGTCGATCACCCACAGGTTGCCCCTGGCATCGGTGGTCATGCCGTGCACCGAGACCAGCCGCTGCGCATACGGCGCCTGCGAGGGCAGGCTCATGGCCGCATTGGGAAACGGCACCAGCCGCCCCTGCACCAGCTCGCCCAGCGTCATGCCGGCGTGGTTCTCGGCGTGGCGGGGGAAGCCGACGAATACCCGTCCTGCCGGCGTCACCGCGATGCCCGAGGGGCCGGGTCCGTCGAAGCGGGCCACCACCTCCAGCTGGCCGACCGGCAGCGCGGCCGGGTCGTGCGCCTCGCCGGCCCGGGCCAGCAGCGGGGACAGCAGGCAGGCCAGCGCAAGCGCGGCGCGCAAGGGGGTCATGTCAGGTCTCCGGCCGGGCGCGGCGGCGCGGCGGTGCTGGCGCGCGCCACGATGGAAAAGCCGGTGTCGATCACGCGCGCCTGCGGCGTGGCGCCGGCCAGGCGCTCGAGCAGCAGCGTGGCCACGGTGTGGCCCATGCCGCGCCGGTCCACGGCCACCGAGGACAGCGCCGGCACCACGGCCGCGGCGATCGGCGCATCGTTGAAGCCCATCAGCGCCAGGTCCTGCGGCACGCGCAGGCCCCGGCGCTGGGCCTCGAACAGGGCGCCGGCGGCCAGGTCGTCGTTGGCCAGGAACACCGCCTGGACCTGCGGATGGCGCTGCAGCAGCTCGGCCAGCAGCCGGCCGCCACCGGCGATGGATGAGGGCCCCTGCCCATCGAGGATGTAGTCGTTGCGCAGCCCGCGCGCCGCCAGCGCCTCGGCGAAGGCCTGCGCACGGCGCGCGGCGCGCAGGTCGTGCTCGGCGCCGGTGCTGACGATGGCGATGTGGCGGAAGCCGCGATCGGCGAACCAGTCGGCCACCGCCCGGCCCACCGCCCGATGCGAGAAGCCCACCATCAGATCGATCGGCTCGCCGTCCAGGTCCATGAATTCCACCAGCGGCCGCGTGCGCGCCAGCGCCTGCAGCCGCGCGCGCAGGGCCGGCGTATGGTCGACGCCGGCCAGCAGCAGCCCGGCCGGCGCCCAGCCCAGCAGGCCCTCGACCAGGCGCGCCTCGCGGTCCTGGCGGTACTCGGTGGTGCCCAGCAGGACCTGGTAGCCCTGCTCGTCCAGGACGGCGTTGACTCCGTCCAGGAACGGCACGTACACCGGATGGGCCAGGGTGGGCACCACCACCGGCACGATCCGGCTGTGGCCGGCGGCCATGCTGCTGGCGGCGTGGTTGGCGACGTAGCCCAGTTCGGCCACGGCCTGTTCGATGCGGGCGCGCAGGGCGGCCGAGACCGCGGCCGGCTCGCGCAGCGCGCGCGAGACCGTGATCGCCCCCACGCCGGCCCGCGCGGCCACGTCCTTGAGCGTGACCGGCCGCTTGCCGACGCGTGCGCCGCTCACGCGGCCCCCCGCGACGCGAGCGCGCAGCGCGGGCCTAAGCCGGGACAGCCTGGGGTGAACCGGGGGGCGGACATGGCGATCAAAGCGCGGATGGTTGCGCAACCATACCAGCCCGGGACGCGATCACCGCATGAAAACGCGCACGAGCCCGTCAGGCGGTGCCGCACCCGGGGCGTGCTTCGCGCCTCCCATACCGGCGCGGGTCGACACTGGTGTTCCCCTTTCCCCCGAAGCGACCTTCACGATGGACATCGGATTCCTGGGCCTGGGCACGATGGGCGCGCCGATGGCGCGCAATCTGCTCAAGGCCGGCCACAGCCTGCGCGTCTGGAACCGCGGCGCCGCCCCGCGCGAGGCCCTGGCCGGCGAAGGCGCCCACGCCTGCGACACCCCGCGCCAGGCCGCCGCACCGGTGCTGATCTCGATGCTGGCCCACGACCAGGCGGTGCGCGAGAGCGTGCTGGACAGCGGCCTGCTCGACGCCCTGCCCGAGGGCGCGATCCACGTGAACATGGCCACCGTCTCGGTCGCCTTCGCACGCGAACTGGCCGATGCGCACGCCGCGCGCGGGGTGGCCTACGTGGCCGCGCCGGTGCTGGGCCGCGTGGACGTGGCGCAGGCCGGCAAGCTCAACATCCTGGCCGGCGGCGAGCCCGCGGACATCGCCCGGGTGCAGCCGCTGCTGGACGTGCTGGGCGCCAGGACCTGGCACTTCGGCGCGCGGCCCGAGCAGGCCAATGCGGTCAAGCTGGCGGCCAACTTCTGCCTGGCCAGCGCCATCGGCACCATGGCCGAGGCCGGCGCGCTGGTGCGCGGGCACGACGTGGCCCCGGCGGATTTCCTGGCCATGCTCACCTCCACCGTATTCGCCGCGCCCGCCTACCAGGGCTATGGCGGGCTGATCGCCCGCGAGGAGTACTCGCCGGCCGGCTTCAAGATGACCCTGGGCCTGAAGGACGTGCGCCTGGCCCTGGCCGCCGGCGAGGCGAAGCATGTGCCCATGCCCATCGCCAGCACCCTGCGCGACGGCTTGCTCGAAGGCATCGCCCAGGGCGATGGCGAACTGGATTGGTCGGCGCTGGCCAAGGTCTCCGCCCGCCGCGCCGGGCAGGCCTAGGCGCGCGCGGCGGACCTGCGTCGCGGATCGCCGCGGCGCGGCTTGAGCCGCGCGGCGCGCTGCGACTAAGGTGCGCAGGCGCTCGGCACGACGGCGCGTTCAACGGAAGGACACATGCACGCATCCAGGGACATCCACCACCGGCACGGCCCATGGCCGCGATGAGGGCCTCGGCACCGGTGCAGGCGCAGTCCTCCGAGGTGATCGGCCCGGAACATCCCGAGCACCCCGAACACCGCCTCTACACCCAGATCGCGCGCGGCGTGCACCGGCTCGATGCCGAGGCCGGGCGCACGCCGGATGCGGCCAGCGCGCGCATGATCGCCCGGCTGATGCCGCTGGCGCGCGAGCAGGGCTTCAGGCGCGTGGACCACGTGGTGCTCAGCCGCCACATCGGCCTGGTCGAACAGGGCGAGCACGTGTTCCTGGTGCAGGGCCGGCTGGACGATCCCGGCCACAAGCGCGCCTTCATCACCACCGACGAGGCCACCGCCACGCCCGTGGCCGATTCGCTGCGCCGGCTGGACGAGGCCAACGCGCGCCGGCGGCGCCAGCGCCGCGGCCGCGGCGAAGACGGCACCGACTGAAACCGTCGCCGCCGCGGTGGGCCTGTGCGTAAGATGCCCGCCCTATGCCCCGCGACTACATCCTCACCCTCTCCTGCCCCGACCGCACCGGCATCGTCTACCGCGTGAGCGGCCTGCTGTTCGACGCCGGCTGCAACATCCTCGATGCGCAGCAGTTCGGCGATGCCGACAGCGGACGCTTCTTCCTGCGCGTGCACTTCGACCGGCCAGAGGCGCTGGAGCCCGAGACGCTGCGCGCGCGGCTGGCCGAACTGGGCGCGGCCTTCGACATGGACTGGCAGCTGCACGACGCCCAGGCCCGCGCGCGCCTGCTGGTGCTGGTGAGCAAGCACGGCCACTGCCTCAACGACCTGCTGTTCCGCGCGCACAGCCGCCAGCTGAAGGTGGACATCGCCGCGGTGGCCTCCAACCACGAGGACTTCGCCCCGCTGGCGGCGTCCTATGACGTGCCGTTCCATTACCTGCCGGTCGATGCGGCCACGCGCGCCACACAGGAGCGCGCGATCCTGGACCTGGTCGAACGCGAGCGCATCGACCTGGTGGTGCTGGCGCGCTACATGCAGATCCTTTCGCCGGCGCTGTGCGCGGCGCTGGCCGGACGCGCGATCAACATCCACCACAGCTTCCTGCCCAGCTTCAAGGGCGCCCAGCCGTATCACCAGGCGCACGCACGCGGGGTCAAGATCATCGGCGCCACCGCGCACTACGTCACCCCGGACCTGGACGAGGGCCCGATCATCGAGCAGGACGTGGCGCGCGTGGACCACGCCATGACGCCGCGCGAGCTGGTGCGCCTGGGCAGCGATACCGAATCGCTGGTGCTGGCACGCGCGGTGCGCCGCCATGTCGAGCACCGCATCCTGCTCAACGGCCACCGCACCGTGGTGTTCCGCTGATGGGCGCGTGGCTGCTGCTGATCCTGATCGCGCTGGCGGCGGGTTTCGTGATCGCGCTGGTCGCGGTGGGCATCAAGCTGTTGCTGGAGAAGCGCAAGCGCTGAGGCTTCCAGCTTTCTGGGACAACCTTCTCTCCCGCTCACCTCGCGCCCTCCTTGTAGAGCGGAGCTTGCTCCGCTGCCCTTCGTTCGGTTCGTAGAGAAGGCCCCAGCGGAGCAAGCTCCGCTCTACAGGTGGCAACAACCACCACTACAAGCCGGTAGGCTTGCGCTTCTGCTTCGATCCGGGAGGGTGCGATGAGCGATCCGATCTATCACGTGGTGGGCAGCTATGTGTCGCCCTACGTGCGCAAGGTGCTGGTGGTGATGGCGCTCAAGGGCCTGCGCTACACCATCGACCCGATCGCCCCGTTCGTCGGCGGCGATGCCTTCCAGCGCATCAGCCCGCTGCGCCGCGTCCCGGTGCTGATCGACGGCGCGCGCGTGATCAACGACTCCAGCGTGATCTGCCAGTACCTGGAGGATCGCCACCCCAGCCCCTCGGTGTACCCGGTCGACATCGGCGAACGCGCGCAGGCGCGCTGGCTGGAGGAGTACGCCGATGCCCGCCTGGGCGAGGTGATCGTCGCCGACCTGTTCTACCAGCGCGGGCCCAAGCGCTTCCTGTTCAAGGAGCCGGTGGACGAGGCGCGCTTCAACCACGCCCGCGACGTGGCCCTGCCCGCCAGCCTGGACTGGCTGGAGGCGCAGATGCCGCA
The DNA here is from genome assembly GCF_042700505.1 of Pseudoxanthomonas sp. UC19_8. Taxonomy (NCBI): domain Bacteria; kingdom Pseudomonadati; phylum Pseudomonadota; class Gammaproteobacteria; order Lysobacterales; family Lysobacteraceae; genus Pseudoxanthomonas; species Pseudoxanthomonas sp. UC19_8. The sequence continues at coordinate 3,814,284 of NZ_CP170559.1, read as the reverse complement.
GGACGGCTTCCTGCTCGGCGCGCTGTCGATCGCCGACATCGCCATCGCCGCGTTCTTCCGCAACGCGGCGATGGTGCGCGTGGAAGTGGACGCCGCCCGGTGGCCGCGCACCGCGGCCTGGCTGCGGCGGGTGCTGACGCTGCCGGAGTTCGCGCGTCTGGCCGGCATCGAGGACACCATCGCCCGCACGCCCTTGAGCGAGCAGCGCGCACTGCTGCGTTCGCTCGGCGAACCGCTCAGCGAGGCCACGCTGGGCACCGAGGTGGCGCGCAAGGGCGTGATGCGACTGGACTAGGCCCGTCCGGAATCGTCGACGGGCCTCGGCCGTCACTCCGGTGCGCGCACCTTGCGCCCCATCGCGCGCAGCACGGCATAGATCAGCACCAGGATCAGCAGCGCCACGCCGATGGCCTGCCATTCCTTGCGCGTCAGCGTGGTGACGATGGCCGCCATCGATGCGACCGCCAGTACCGGCACCAGCGGGCCGCCCCACAGCACGAAGGGTTCGCCGCGCTCGCGCAGGTCCAGGCGCTGGGCCTGCCAGGCCGCGATGGAGACCAGCAGATAGACCAGGCAGTTGGCGCCGCCGGAGACCAGCACCAGCGCATCGAAGCTGCCGCCCAGGGCCAGCGCCAGCGCGATCGCCGCGTGCACCGCCAGCGCCAGCAGCGGCACGCGGTGGCGCGCGCTGACCCGGGCGAAGGCCGACGGCAGGAAGCCGTCGCGCCCCAGCGCGAACAGCGAGCGCGAGGACGCCAGCAGATTGCCCAGCACGAAGCCGGCCATCGACACGCAGGCGGTGATCAGCAGCAGCGCGCGCGCCGGCCCCCACAGGGCCGCGGCGGTGTCGGCCAGCGGCACGCCGCTGTGCGCCAGCGCGGGCCCGAGCAGGCCCTGGCTGACGATCTGCAGCCCAAGGTACAGCACGACCACCAGAAGAATGGCCGCCAGCGTGGCGCGCGGCACGTTGCGCGACGGGTCGCGCACCTCGCCCGAGGGGATCAGCGCGGTCTCCACGCCCGAGTAGGCGAAGATCACCAGCACCATCGACATGCCCAGCGCGCTCCACGACGGCACCTCGCCCGGCAGGAAGCTGACCTGGCTCCAGTCCACGAACCAGATCCCGCACGCCACCAGCAGAAACAGGGGCGTGAGCTTGACCGTGGCCAGCACCGCGATCGCACGCGCCCCCAGCTTGACGCCGAAGGCGTTGAGCGCGAACAGCACCGCATACAGCGCCGCGATCAGCCCCATGCGCGCGCCCGGGCCGGCGAGCGCCGGCACCAGGTTGGCGACCTGGGTGGCGAAGGCCGCGGCCACGCCCGCGCTGGAGGCGACGTTGCCGATCCACATCAGCGCGCCGGTGATGAAACCGGCGAACGGGCCGAACGCGGTGCCCACATAGGTGTACGGCCCGCCGGTGGCGCTGGCGCGGCTGCCGATGGCGGCGAAGCACAGCGTCACCGGGATCACCGCCAGCGCGCCGACCAGCAGCGCCAGCGGCGCGGTCGGCCCCATCTGCAGCGACAGTGCGGCCGGCATGCGGAAGATGCCGCCGCCGACGATGATGTTGATCACCGCCGCGGTCAGGGCGAAGGCGCCCACGGCACGGATCAGGGCGGCGTCGCCCTGCAGGGGTTTGGTCGGGGTGGGGGCGGACATGGGCGCGGCGCTGGGAAGACGCGGCAGCGTCGCATGCCCATGCCGTGCAGGGCCAGCGTCAGACTTCCAGCCGGTAGCCCATGCCGTAGATCGAGCGGATCGGATCTTCGCTCAGCCCGGCCTCGTGCAGCTTGCGGCGCAGGTTGCGCACGTGGCTGTCGACGGTGCGATCGGCGACCACGCGGTGGTCGACGTAGAGATGATCGAGCAGGCGCTCGCGCGACCACACCCGGCCGGGCGCCCCCAGCAGCGTGCGCAGCAGACGGAACTCGACCGCGGTCAGATCCAGCGCCTGCCCGTGCAGCAGCGCGCGACCGTTGGCCTGGTCGATGGTCAGACCCGGGATCGGGGGTTCGGGCTGGCCCTGGCGCACGCGGCGCAGCACCGCGCCGACCCGGGCGATGACTTCCTTGGGGCTGAAGGGCTTGCAGATGTAGTCGTCGGCGCCGACCTCCAAGCCCAGCAGGCGGTCGATCTCCTCGACCCGCGCGGTGACCATGATCACCGGCACCTGGCTGACCGCGCGCAGCGCGCGGCACACGTCCACGCCGTCACGCCTGGGCAGCATCAGGTCCAGCAGCACCAGCGCCGGGCCGTGCGCGGCGACGGCGTCCAGCACCGCGTCGCCATCGGCGACCCATGCGCTGCGGTAGCCGGCGGCATGCAGATAGTCGCGCAGCACCGCGGCCAGGCGCGGTTCGTCCTCGACCACCAGCACCAGCGCGTTGTCGGCCGCCGCGGTCATGCGTCGAGCAGCGGCAGGGTGAGCACGATGCGCAGGCCGCCCAGCGAGGACGCTTCGGCATGCAGCGTGCCCTCGTGCGCCTGGGCGATGTTGCGACAGATCGCCAGCCCCAGCCCGCTGCCACCGCTAGCGCGGTTGCGCGAGGCCTCGACCCGATAGAAGCGCTCGAACAGCCGCGCGCGCTTGTCCTCGGGCACGCCCGGCGCACTGTCTTCGACCACCACCTGGGCGCGCGTGCCGATCCGCTGCGCCGACACGGCCACCGTGCCGCCGACGTCGGTGTAGCGCAACGCATTCTCCAGCAGGTTGGCGAGCAGCTGCTGCAGCCGGCGCTCGTCGCCGTACACGGGCAGCGACGCGGACAGGGCCACCGCCTTCAGCGTCAGCCCGGCCGCGTCGAAACGGCCGCGCATCGGCGCCAGCGTGGCCTGCAACACCGGCGCCAGATCCATCGCGCCGCGGTGGTAGGCCAGCGTGCCGGACTGGGTCAGCGCCAGGTCGTGCAGGTCATCGATCAGCTTGCCGAGCTGGCCGACCTCGGCCTGCAGCGGCGCCAGGGTGGTCCAGGTCATCGGCCGGATGCCGTCCTGGATCGCCTCCAGCTCGGCGCGCAGCACCGCCAGCGGGGTGCGCAGTTCGTGCGAGATGTCGGCCATGAACGCGCGCCGGGTCTGCTCGGTGTGTTCCAGCGCATCGGCCATCTGGTTGAAGTCGCGCGCCAGTCCGCCGATCTCGTCGCGGCGCCCGGCATCGATCCGCACCGTGTAGTCACCCGCCGACAGCCGATGCGTCGCCGCCGCCAGCCCCCGCACGCGCCGCAGCAGCGCGCGCGACAGACCCAGCGCCACCAGCGCGGCGATCAGCACCGAGGCGATGCCGATGGTCCACCAGTGCTGCTTCTGTTCCTCGATGAAGCGCTGCTCGTTACCGGCCAGCACGCGCTGGAACGGCACCATCGCCATCCACCCGACGGTGCGCCCGTCGACCACGACCGGGCGCCGGATCGCGTCGGCCGCCACGGCGGGATTGCCCGCGATGCGACGGCCCTGCGCATCCAGCAGCGCGAAGCGGAACACCGCGCCGCTCTGGTCGGACACCGGCGGGACGCGCGACTCGAGATCGATCTCCTCGGTCTCGCTGGGTCGCAGCAGGGTGAACCAGACATCGGGATGGCCACGCACGAATTCCCAGTCGCCGTGGCGCGCGTACTCGCCCTGCAGACGCGGCAGCAGATGCTCCAGGCGGCTGATGCCCTGGTCGTTGAGATAGCCCAGGAAGCCGCGCTCGAAGACGATGCGCGTGGCCACGCCATTGATCACCAGCACCAGCGCGCACGCGGCCAGGATGGCGCAGAACAGCTTGGCGGTGATGCCGAACTTCATGGCGGAAGGCGAGACCTGCGCGGGGAGCGGACCGCGACATTAGCGGCGTGCGCGCCGGGCAAATCAAGCCGCCGCAAGCAATCTCCATATTTGCTGCACAGTTGCCGCGCATCTTGCCGCACCTGGAAACCTTTCGAGTGCGTCCGAATGCCTGCCGCCGCGTCCTTGCCCGTGCCCTTTCGCCTGGTGTTGCCCGTTGCGCTGGTGATGGCGCTGGGCGCCTGCTCCAAGCCCGGTGCCCCACCCTCGCGCGAGGCGAGCGTCGACGTGCAGACGGTGACCACCCAGCCGCTGACGATGGACCAGACCCTGCCGGGCCGCACCGTGGCCTACATGACCTCCGACGTGCGCCCGCAGGTCGGCGGCATCCTGCAGAAGCGCCTGTTCACCGAAGGGCAGGAGGTGCAGGCCGGACAGGTGCTGTACCAGATCGATCCTGCCAGTTACCAGGCCGCCTTCGACAACGCCAACGGCGAGCTGGCCCAGGCCGAGGCCGCGGTGCTGTCGGCCAGGCCCAAGGCGCAGCGCTACCAGAACCTGGTCAAGCTGGACGCGGTGAGCAAGCAGGATGGCGACGATGCCCTGGCCACGCTGCGCCAGGACGAGGCCGGCGTCGTGGCCGCCAAGGCCGCGCTGCAGACGGCCAGGATCAACCTGGACTACACGCGCATCACCGCCCCGATCAGCGGTCGCATCAGCGCCTCGGCCTACACGCCCGGCGCGCTGGTGACCGCCAACCAGGACAGCGCGCTGACCACCATCCAGCAGCTGGACCCGATCTACGTCGATGTCACCCAGACCAGCGCGCAGCTGCTGGCGCTGCGCAAGCAGCTCGACGCCGGCCTGCTGAAGTCGGTCGACGGCAAGGCCCAGGTCAAGGTGTTGATGGAGGACGGCAGCACCTACGGCAGGACCGGCACGCTGGAATTCGTCGGCACCTCGGTCGATACGGGCACCGGCAACGTCTCCCTGCGCGCGGTCATCCCCAACCCCGACCGCCTGCTGCTGCCCGGCATGTACGTGCGCGCGGTGCTGCCGATGGCGATCGACAGCCAGGGCATCCTGGTGCCGCAGAGCGCGGTGACCCGCAATACCAAGGGCCAGGCCACGGTCAAGCTGGTCGGCAGCGACGGCAAGGTCGAGCAACGCGTCATCCAGACCGGCGAGGCGCGCAAGGACCAGTGGATCGTCACCGGCGGCCTGAAGGCCGGCGAGCAGCTGATCGTCGACGGCGCCAGCAAGGTCTCGGCCGGCGACACGGTCAAGTCCGAACCGGTCAAGGCGGCGCAGACCCAACCCGCGGCCACGACCGGCGCCGGCGACGCGAAGCAGGCGGAGTAAGGAACCGCCATGTCCCGCTTCTTCATCGACCGGCCCATCTTCGCGTGGGTCATCGCCATCGTCATCACCCTGGCCGGCACGCTGGCGGTGTTCACCTTGCCCGTGGAGCAATACCCCGACATCGCCCCGCCCTCGGTCTCCATCCGCGCCACCTATACCGGCGCCTCGGCCGAAACCACCGAGAACTCGGTCACCCAGGTCATCGAGCAGAACATGACCGGCCTGGACAACCTGATGTACATGGCGTCCAGCAGCACTTCCTCGGGCAGCGCGCAGGTCACCCTGACCTTCTCCTCGGGCACCGACCCCGACATCGCTCAAGTGCAGGTCCAGAACAAGCTGCAGCAGGCCCAGTCGCTGCTGCCCGATTCGGTGCAGAGCACGGGCGTCACGGTGACCAAGTCGTCCGGCAACATCTTCATGGTGCTGGCCTTCACCTCCGACAACGGCAGCCTCGATGGCACCGACATCGCCGACTACATGGTGTCCTCGCTGCAGGACCCGCTGAGCCGGGTCAACGGCGTAGGCAACGTGCAGGTGATGGGCTCGGAGTACTCGATGCGGATCTGGCTGGATCCGGAGAAGCTGCGCACCTATTCGCTGATGCCCTCGGACATCACCAGCGCGATCAGCGCCCAGAACAGCGACGTCACGGCCGGTTCGCTGGGGGCGCTGCCGGCGGTGGAAGGCCAGTCCCTGTCGGCCACGGTGACCGCGCGCAGCCGGCTGCGGACCGTCGGTCAGTTCGAGAACATCGTGGTCAAGTCCGATCCCAGCGGCGCGCGGATCCTGCTCTCGGACGTGGCCAGGGTCGAGCTGGGCAGTCAGGACTACGCGGCGGTGAGCAAGTTCAACGGCAAGCCCGCCGCCGGTATCGGCATCGAGCTGGCCTCGGGCGCCAACGCCATGGACGTGTCCGAGGCGGTGCAGGCCAAGCTGGCCGAGCTGCAGCCCTACTTCCCGGCCGGACTGAGCTATCACGTGGCCTACAGCACCACGCCGTTCGTGAAGATCTCCATCGAGGAGGTGGTCAAGACCCTGATCGAGGCCATCGTCCTGGTGGTCGCGATCATGTATCTGTTCCTGCAGAACTGGCGCGTCACGCTGATTCCCGCCATCGCGGTGCCGGTGGTGCTGATGGGAACCTTCGGCGTGCTGTCGCTGCTGGGCTACTCGATCAACACCTTGTCCATGTTCGCCATGGTGCTGGCGATCGGCCTGCTCGTGGACGATGCCATCGTGGTGGTGGAGAACGTCGAGCGGGTGATGAGCGCCGAAGGCCTGTCGCCCTATGAGGCCACCCGCAAGTCGATGGGCCAGATCACCGGCGCCCTGGTCGGCATCGCCCTGGTGCTGACGGCGGTGTTCCTGCCGATGGCCTTCTTCGGCGGGTCCACCGGCGCGATCTACCGCCAGTTCTCGGTGACCATCGCCTCGGCGATGATCCTGTCGGTGCTGGTGGCCATGACCCTGACCCCGGCCCTGTGCGCGACGCTGCTGGCGCCGATCGAGCAAGGCGGACACACCAGCCGCAAGGGCCTGCTGGGTCGCTTCTTCGGTGGGTTCAACGGGCTGTTCGAGCGCAGCGCCGCGCGCTATGGCCACGGCGTGCGCAAGATGGTCACGCACCGCAGGCTCGGCGTGGTCGTGTATGCGGCGATCCTGCTGGCGATGGGCCTGCTGTTCTGGCGCCTGCCCACCTCGTTCCTGCCCGAGGAAGACCAGGGCATGCTGATGGTGCAGGTCAAGCTGCCCTCCGGCGCCACCCAGCAGCAGACGCTGAAGGTGATCAACGAGGTCAGCGACTACGTCCAGCGGCAGCCGGAAGTGGACAGCGTGATGTCGGTGGCCGGCTTCAGCACGGGGGGCAGCGGCCAGAACTCGGGCATGGGCTTCGTCAAGCTCAAGGACTGGAGCGAGCGCGACGCCGACGCGACCTCCATCGGCGCCCGCATCACCATGGCGATGGCGCGCAAGTTCCGCGATGCGCAGATCTTCGCGATCGCGCCGTCCGGCATCCCCGGCCTGGGCCAGAGCGCGGGATTCACCCTGGAGCTGCAGGACACCGGCGGCGCCGGCCACGAGGCGTTGGTGGCGGCCAAGAACCAGCTGCTCGCACTGGCCAGCAAGGACAGCGCGGTCACCGCGGTGCGCTACGGCAACCTGGAGGACGCGCCGACCTTCGACGTCAAGATCGACGATGCCAAGGCCGGCGCCCTGGACCTGAGCCAGAGCGACATCAACGCCACGCTGTCCACCGCGATGGGCAGCACCTACGTCAACGACTTCGTCAACGGCGGCCGGATCAAGAAGGTCTACGTGCAGGGCGAAGCCAGCGCGCGCATGCTGCCGCAGGACATCAATCGCTGGTCGGTGCGCAACAGCGACGACCAGATGGTGCCTTTCTCGGCGTTCTCCACCACCGGCTGGAACTATGCGCCTTCCTCGCTGTCGCGCTTCAACGGGACGGCCTCGATGGAGATCAGCGGCCAGGCCGCCAGCGGCGTCAGCTCGGGCACGGCGATGGCGCAGATGGCCGCGCTGGTCAGGCAGATCCCCGGCCAGTTCGGCTATGCGTGGTCGGGCCTGTCCTACCAGGAACAGCAGTCCGGCTCGCAGGCGCCGCTGCTGTACGCCGTCTCGCTGCTGTTCGTGTTCCTGTGTCTGGCCGCGCTCTATGAGAGCTGGTCGATTCCGTTCTCGGTGATGCTGGCCGTGCCCATCGGCGTCGTAGGCGCGCTGCTGCTGACCTCGTTGCGTGGGCTCAACAACGACGTCTACTTCCAGGTCGGCCTGCTGGCCACCGTCGGCCTGGCGGCCAAGAACGGCATCCTGATCGTCGAGTTCGCCAAGGACCTGGAGGCGCAGGGCAGGCCGCTGATCGAGGCGACCCTGGAGGCGGCCAGGCAGCGCCTGCGGCCGATCCTGATGACCTCACTGGCCTTCATGCTCGGCGTGCTGCCGCTGGCGATCAGCAGCGGCGCCGGTTCGGGCGGCCGCCACTCGCTGGGCACCGGCGTGCTGGGCGGAACGCTGGCCTCCACCGTGCTGGGCATCTTCTTCGTCCCGTTGTTCTACGTGATCGTGCGCAGCCTGTCCGGCAAGAAGCGCAGCAAACCCGCCGCACGCGACACCGAGGTGACCCCATGAGCCGCGCCTTCCCGCGCTATGCGGCGCTGACCCTGGCGTGCGTGGCCACGCTGTGCGGCTGCGCCAGCATGGCCCCCCGCTACGAACGTCCGCAGGCCCCGGTGGCCACGCTGTTCCGCGATGGCCCCGCCGCCGGCGCCGATTCGGGCGTCACCACGGCGGTGGCGTGGCTCGACTGGCAGCAGGTCTTCCTGGATGCGCGCCTGCGCCAGGTCATCTCGCTGGCGCTGGACAACAACCGCGACCTGCGCGTGGCGCTGCTCAACATCGAGACCGAACGCGCGCAGTACCGCATCCAGCGCGCCGATCTGTTTCCCTCGATCGACGCTACCGCCAGCCAGACCCGCGCGCGCACCAGCGCCAGCAGCAGCGGCGGCGGCGGCGGCGGCGGCGTCAGCCAGACCGCCAGCGCCGATGTGGGATTCAGCAGCTGGGAGCTGGACCTGTTCGGCCGCGTGCGCAGCCTCAAGAAACAGGCGCTGGAGACCTGGCTCTCCACGGGCCAGACCCAGCGCAGCACGCGCCTGACCCTGGTGGCCGAGGTGGCCGCCGCATGGCTGACGGTGGCCGCCGACCAGCAGCGCCTGGCGCTGGCCAGGCAGACGCTGGACAGCCAGCGCCAGACGCTCAAGCTGAGCCAGGCCGAGCACGATGAAGGCACCATCTCCGGACTGGACCTGGCCCAGGTCCAGACCAGCGTCGAATCGGCGCGCGCCGACGTGGCCAGCTATACGACGCAGGTGGCCCAGGATCGCGATGCGCTGGAACTGCTGGTCGGCGCGCCTGTCGGCGATGCGCTGTTGCCCGGCGCCGATGCGCTGCAGCGCTCGGTGGCGCTGGCGCCGATCCCGGGGGATCTGGACTCGCGCGTGCTGTTGCAGCGCCCGGACGTGCTGGCGGCCGAGCACGCGCTGAAGGCGGCCAACGCCGATATCGGCGCGGCGCGCGCGGCGTTCTTCCCGACCCTCTCGCTGACCGCCTCCAGCGGACGCGACAGCGCGGCGCTGGACACGCTGTTCGACAGCGGCAACCGGACCCTGGTCCTTCGTGCCCTCCATCAGCCTGCCGATCTTCCATGCCGGCGCACTGAAGGCCGAGCTGGACGTGGCCAAGCTGTCCAAGCAGATCGAGGTGGCCGACTACGAGCGCACCATCCAGACCGCCTTCTCCGAGGTGGCCGACGCACTGGCCGCGCGCGCCAACCTGGACGAACAGCTCGATGCGCAGGCCGCGCTGGTGGCCGCCACCCAGCGCGCCTACACGCTGGCCGATGTGCGTTACCGCAATGGCGTGGACAGCTATCTGGAGGCCCTGGATGCGCAGCGCTCGCTGTACAGCGCCCAGCAGAACCAGATCAGCCTGCGCCTGACCGAGGCCAACAACCGGGTCACGCTGTACAAGGTGCTCGGCGGCGGCGCCGATGCCGAGCCCGACGTCGGCCTGGCGGAGGCCGTGCGATGAGCGGGATGACCGATGCCCGCGCCCACGGCGCGCGCTCACCGCTGCGGCTGGCGCTGATCCTGGGCGCGCTGGGCGCGTTCGCGCCCTTCGCCACCGACATGTACCTGACCAGCTTCAGCGCGATCGCCGCCGACCTGGCCACCGACGTGGCGCACGTGCAGCTGAGCCTGTCGAGTTTCTTCCTGGGCCTGTGCGTGGGCCAGCTGCTGTACGGGCCGATGACCGACGCCTGGGGCCGCCGCGGGCCGCTGCTGGTCGGCATCTGGCTGTTCGCCGTGGCCTCGCTGCTGCTGATGCTGAGCCCACGCGTGGAGTTGTTCATCGGCCTGCGCGCGCTGCAGGCGGTCGGGGGCTGCGCGGGCATGATCGTCGGCCGCGCGGTCGTCCAGGACCTGATGGCGCCGGGCGAAGCGGCGCGCATGCTCTCGACGCTGATGATGGTGCAGGGCCTGGGGCCGGTCCTGGCCCCGCCGCTCGGCGGCTGGCTGCTGGCGCTGGCCGGGTGGAAGAGCGTGTTCGTGTTCCTGGCGCTGTTCGGCAGCGCCTGTCTGGTCGCCGTGTGGCGCGGCCTGCCGGAGTCGCTGCCCGTCGCCGCCCGGCGTCCGCTGCGCCTGGGCGACACCGCGCGCACCTTCGGCCGGCTGCTGCGCGCGCCAGGATTCGCGCTGCCGGCGCTGACCGGCGCCATGGCGATGGCCGCCATGTTCGCCTACATCGCCGGCTCGCCGTATGTGTTCATGGTCCTGCACCACGTGCCCCAGCAGCACTATGGCTGGCTGTTCGCCGCCAATGGCATCGGCATGGTGATCGCCGGTCGGATCAACGTGATACTGCTGCGCCGGCTGCCCACCCGCACGGTGCTGCACCTTGCGATCTGCGTGATGCTGCTGGCCGCGCTGGTGTTGCTGCTGTTGCGCGACAGTGCGCTGCCCTGGCTGGTGGCGCCGCTGTTCGTCTGCATCGGCTGCGTGCCCATGGTGGCGGCCAACAGCGTGGCCATGGCGATGGAGACGGATCGCTCCGCGGCGGGCAGCGCATCGTCGCTGATCGGCGCCTTGCAGTTCGGCCTGGCCACCTGCGCCAGTGCGCTGGTCGGCACCCTGGACGACGGCACGGCGCTGCCGATGACCGCGGTCATGGCCGGCTGTACCGCCATCGCGGCCGTGCTGGCCTGGCTGCAGCCGCGTCCGGCGCAGGAGGGCCTGACCTGCGTCCCTGACGACCAGCAGGAATGAACGCGCAGGGCCGCCATGGGCCACGTGCCCCCGCATGGAATACCGCGTTGCCCGAGCGTCGTTGAGCGGGCCCGAACGCGGCGCGCATGATCGGCCCGCTTCCGTTGCGAGTCGAGAGGTGTCCAATGCTTGCGCTGACCGGTCTGCTGCTGGGCGGGATGCTCGTCACGCCGACGCCTGCGCCGCCCGATCCCGCGCTCGCCAAGCGCCTGGACGCCGTGCTCGACACGGCCGTGGCCGAACAGCGCATCGTCGGCGCGGTGGTGCTGGTGGCCCGCGACGGGCAGGTGGTGTATCGACGCGCGGTGGGCCAGGCCGACCGCGAGGCGGGCACGCCGATGACGCCGGACACGCCGTTCCGGCTGGCGTCGATGACCAAGCCGGTGGTGACGCTGGCCGCGCTGCGCCTGGCCGAACAAGGCAAGCTGGAGCTGCAGGCGCCGGTGACGCGCTACCTGCCGTGGTTCCGACCGCGGCTGGCCGATGGCACCGCGCCGGCCATCACCCTAGCCCAGCTGCTCACCCACACCGCCGGGCTGGGCTATCGCTTCGAGGAACCGGCCGATGGCGTCTACGCGCGGCTGGGCGTGTCCGACGGCCTGGACGATGCGGGCCTGGGCCTGGAAGACAACCTCAAGCGCCTGGCGCAGGCGCCGCTGTACTTCCCGCCGGGCCAGGGCTGGCGCTATTCGCTGGGCATCGACGTGGTCGGCGCGGTGATCGAACAGGTCACCGGAACGCCGTTGCCGGAGGCCGTGCACGCCCTGGTGACCGGGCCGCTGCGGCTGGATCACCTCGCCTTCGTCGCCGCGCCCGGCACGCCGCTGGCCGTGCCCTATGCCGATGGCCACCCGCCGCTGCGGATGACCGAGAACATGGACGTGCCCCTGCCCGAAGGCCTGGGGTCGGCGGTGCGCTTCTCGCCCAGGCGCGCCTTCGACGCCAAGGCCTTCCCGTCCGGCGGCGCCGGCATGATCGGCACCGCCGACGACTATCTGCGCCTGCTGGAGTTCGTGCGCACCGGCAGCGGTGGCCTGCTCAAGCCCGCCACGCTGGCCGACGCGCGCCGCGACCAGGTCGGCGCCCAGGCGCAGACGCAGGGCCCCGGCTGGGGCTTCGGCTACGGCTGGGCGGTGCTGGACGATCCGGCCGCCGCGCACAGCCCGCAGGGCAAGGGGACGCTGCAGTGGGGCGGCGCCTACGGGCACAACTGGTTCGTCGACCCGGTCAACAGGCTCAGCGTGATCCTGCTGACCGACACCGCCTTCGAAGGCATGTCCGGCCCGCTGGTCGGCCAGGTGCGCGATGCGGTGTACGGCCGCACGGCGCCCTCTTCCCAGCCCTAAGGGCGGTGGCGCGCGAGCGCGGCCGGCGCGGCTACGGGCACGGCGCGCCAGCCAGCCGCTCGCGCAGGAAGTCGATGAACACCCGCAGCTTGGGCGCCAGGTGTTCGCGCTGCGGGTAATAGACGTACCAGCCCGGAAACGGCGCCTGCCAGTCGTCCAGCACGCTGCGCAGGCGGCCGGCGGCGATGTCCTCGCGCACCTGCCAGGCGAACACCTGCCCCAGCCCCAGCCCGCGCCGCAGCGCGTCCAGGCCGAGCACGGTGTCGTTGACCACCAGCGGGCCATCGACCTCCATCTCGAAATCGCGGCCGTCGCGGGTGAACTCCCAGGGCTGCATCCGGCCGTCGCTGCGGCGCCAGCGCAGGCAGGCGTGCCCCGCCAGGTCATCGGGCGTGGCCGGCACGCCATGCCGCTCCAGATAGGCCGGCGTGCCCACGATGGTCTGCCGCTGCAGCGGGCCCAGCGGCAGGGCCACCATGTCGCGCTGCAGGCATTCGCCCAGGCGGATGCCGGCGTCGAAGTGGCCCTCGACGATGTCGGCCAGGCGGCGGTCGACGAACAGCTCCACCGTCACCTCTGGGTAGCGCGCCAGGAACTCGGGCAGATACGGGCACACCAGCTGTTCGGCCGCCACCGCGGCCAGGTTGATGCGCAGCGTCCCGGCGGGCCGGTCGCGCAGGAAGTCCAGGTCGGCGAAGGCAGCGTCGATCTGCTGCAGGCCGGGCGCCACCCGCTGCAGGAAGCGCTCGCCATGCTCGGTCAGGCCCACCCGGCGCGTGGTGCGGGCCAGCAGGCGCACGCCCAGCTGGCCCTCCAGCGCGCGCACGCTCTGCGACAGCGCCGAGGTGGACACGCCCAGCTCGGCGGCGGCGCGGGTGAAGTTGCCGTGCCGGGCCACGCAGGCGAAGGCGACCACGGCGGGCAGCGGATAGGCGGCCATTGTGAAGCCTTGCTTCAAGGACGATCCGGATCATCCCGGTTTATCCGCAGGTCCGCCAGTTCCAGACTGTCGCCCTCTCCCCACGAGGCCCTGCCATGTCCCTGGACCACTACCGTCTGCTCGGCCGCTCCGGCCTGCGCGTCAGCCCGCTCTGCCTGGGCACCATGACCTTCGGCGCCGACTGGGGCTGGGGCGCCGACGAAGCCGACGCGCGCCGCCTGTTCGACACCTATGTCGACGCCGGCGGCAACTTCCTCGACACCGCCAACATCTACACCGACGGCAGTTCGGAGACCCTGCTGGGCCGCTTCGCCGCCGGCCGGCGCGACCGGCTGGTGATCGCCAGCAAGTACACGCTCAACCCCTTCCCCGGCGATCCCAATGGCGGCGGCAACCACCGCAAGGCGCTGATGCAGTCGGTGGAGGCCAGCCTCAAGCGGCTGGGCACAGACTACCTGGACCTGCTCTACCTGCACATCTGGGATGGCACCACGCCGGTGGACGAGGTGATGCGCGGCTTCGATGACCTGGTGCGCGCCGGCAAGCTGCTCTACGCCGGCATCTCCGACACGCCGGCCTGGCAGGTCGCGCGCATGCAGACCCTGGCCGAGCTGCGCGGCTGGGCGCCGCTGGTGGCCCTGCAGATCGAATACTCGCTGGCCCAGCGCACGGTCGAACGCGAGCTGGTGCCGATGGCCGCCGGCCTGGGCCTGTCGGTGCTGGCCTGGTCGCCGTTGGCCATGGGCATCCTCACCGGCAAGTACACCCACGCCGACCTGGAGCGCGCCCGCGCCCAGGGCAGCGGCAGCACGCCCGGCGGCGAGGGCGGCCGCGGCGCGGTGGCCTATTCCCATGCGATGTTCGACGAGCGCACCCTGGCCATCGCCGAGGTGGTCAAGGCCGTGGCCGGCGAGACCGGGCATTCGGCCGCGCAGGTGGCGCTGGCCTGGCTGCTGCAGCGCCCGGACGCGCCGATCCCGATCATCGGCGCGCGCACGTCGCAGCAGCTGCAGGACAACCTGGGCGCGCTCGACGTGCGCCTGGACGCGTCCCAGCTGCAGCGCCTGGACGAGGTCAGCGCGGTGGCGCTGGGCTTCCCGCACGACTTCGCGCGCAGCCCGATCCCGCAGCAGCTGGTGTTCGGCGGCACGCGGGTCCAGCCGCGCGCGGCCTGAGTCCCTTCCCTACAACACGACAGGAGTTCCCCATGAAGACCCGCACCCTCGGCCGCAATGGCCCCACCGTCTCCGCCCTCGGCCTGGGCTGCATGGGCATGAGCCACGCCTACGGCACCGGCGACGACGCCGAATCGCTGGCCACGCTCGATCGCGCGCTGGAGCTCGGCATCGACTTCTGGGACACCGCCGACATCTACGGCCCGCACACCAACGAGACCCTGCTCGGCCGCGCGCTCAAGGGCCGGCGCGATCGGGTGTTCCTGGCCACCAAGTTCGGCTTCATCGCGGGCAGTGGCCAGTTCGGCGCCGGGCAGGGCCCACGGGTGGACGGCTCGCCGGCCTATGTGCGCCAGGCGGTCGAGGCCAGCCTGGCGCGCCTGGGCACCGACCACATCGACCTGTACTACCTGCACCGGCTCGACCCGGCCACGCCGATCGAGGACACCGTGGGCGCCATGGCGCGCCTGGTGGAGGAAGGCAAGGTGCGCCATCTGGGGCTGTCGGAAGTCTCGGCGCACACCTTGCGCCGGGCGCAGGCCGTGCATCCGATCACCGCGCTGCAGAGCGAGTACTCGCTGTGGACGCGCGAGCTGGAAGGCAACGGCGTGCTCGAGGCCGTGCGCGAGCTGGGCATCGGCCTGGTGCCGTTCTCGCCGCTGGGGCGCGGCTTCCTCACCGGCGCCATCGCCACGCCGGACCAGCTGGACGAGGACGACTTCCGCCGCAAGAACCCGCGCTTCCAGGCCGAAGCGCTGGCCGCCAACCTGCGCCTGGCCGACACGGTCAAGGCGGTGGCCGCCGACGTCGGCGCCACCCCCGCCCAGGTCGCGCTGGCCTGGGTGCTGGCACAGGGTGAGCCCGCGCGCGCCGCGGATGGCCGCGACACGCTCCACATCGTCCCCATCCCCGGCACCAAGCGCCGCAAGTACCTGGAGGACAACGCCGGCGCGGTGAACGTGCAGCTGGACGCCAATGCGCTGGCCAGGCTGGAGGCGGTGTTCGTGCCCGACGTGGCCGGCCCGCGCTACGGCGCGACCGAGGCGGCGATGGTGGACCGGGCTCCTTGATCGCCTTGCGCAGACCTTGTTCCCAGGACGCGTCCCGCAGAGCGGGGCATCGGCGCGCAGGAAACAGTGCGGCGCATCCATGTGCACCGTCGCCTACGCATCCGCACCAGACAATGACGACAGATCGCCGCGCGCGCGCGGCCGCTGCACCGATTTCCCTCCACAGGAGCATCCCATGAAGACCCGCATCCTCGGCCGCAATGGCCCCACCGTCTCCGCCCTCGGCCTGGGCTGCATGGGCATGAGCGATTTCTACGGCGCGCGCGACGACGCGACCTCGATCGCCACCATCCACCGCGCCCTGGACCTGGGCGTGACCCTGCTGGACACCGCCGACATGTACGGCCCGCACACCAACGAGGAACTGGTGGGCAAGGCGATCCAGGGGCGCCGCGAGGCCGTTTTCGTCGCGACCAAGTTCGGCATCGTGCGCGACCCGGCCAACCCGCAGGCGCGCGGCATCAACGGCCGCCCCGAGTACGTGCGCGCCTCCATCGAAGGCAGCCTGCGCCGCCTGGGTACCGACCACGTGGATCTGTACTACCAGCACCGCGTGGACCCGACCGTGCCGATCGAGGACACCGTGGGCGCGATGGCGCGCCTGGTGGAAGAAGGCAAGGTGCGCTACCTCGGCCTGTCCGAGGCCGCGCCGGACACCCTGCGCCGCGCGCATGCCGTGCACCCGATCACCGCGCTGCAGACCGAGTACTCGCTGTGGACCCGCGATCCGGAAGAGAACGGCGTGCTGGCCACCGTGCGCGAACTGGGTATCGGCTTCGTACCGTACTCGCCGCTGGGACGCGGCTTCCTGAGCGGTGCGATCAAGCGGCCGGAGGACTTCGACGCCGACGATTTCCGTCGCCACAACCCGCGCTTCCAGGGCGAGAACTTCGCCAGGAACCTGGCGCTGGTGGACAAGGTGCGCGCGCTGGCCGAGGTCAAGGGCGTCAGCGCCAGCCAGCTGGCGCTGGCCTGGGTGCTGGCCCAGGGCGAGGACCTGGTGCCGATCCCCGGCACCCGCCGCATCGCCAATCTGGAGGAGAACCTGGGCGCCATCGATCTGGTGCTGGATGCGGCCGACCTGGCCGCGATCGACGCGGTGTTCCCCGTCGGCGCCGCGGCGGGCACGCGCTATCCGGAGCAGAGCATGGCGGCTGTGCATCGCTGAGGGACTCGGGCGGGCGCCTCTGCCTTTGCGCAGGGGCGCTTGGCCGAAGCGAGCGGCGTAGAGACGACCACTCGCGACTCCACTGTCACGCACGAGAGCGGCCCTGTGTGCCGACCATCGCCATGACGCGGCGCCTCAGGCACGACTAGACTCAGGCTTTGACCGGATAAGGAACATCCCATGTCGCATCGCCCGCTCGCTTGGCTGGCGGCCCTCTCGCTCGCCGCGCTGTCGCCCGGCCTGCAGGCCGCTGGCGTTACGGCCCAGTCCGCCTACGACGCCAAGGACTGGAAGACGTGCGCGGCCTTGAACGCGCAGGCGGCGGACCGGCCGGTGCCCGTGTCTACCGCGGCCTACGACGCGGCCTGCTGTCTTGCCAGGGCGGGCGACAAGGACGGCGCCTTCGCGCGTCTGGCCAAGACGCCCCCGGACAGATTGCCGGGCCTGGATCAGGTCAAGGCCGATGCCGATCTTGTTTCCCTGCATGACGATCCGCGCTGGCAGCCACTGCTGGACAGGTTGGCCGCCGACCAGCGCCAGCGCGAAAGGCATTACGACACTGCCCTGCGCACGGAACTCGACAAGCGCGTCGCCAAGGATCAGGAACTGCGCAACCGCGCCAACGAAGGCGGCGGGGATCAGGCCCTGATCGAGCAGATCCTGGCCACCGATCGCGACAACACTGCCTGGCTCAAGCAGATCGTGTCGACGCAGGGCTGGCCGCCGATCAGCAAGGTCGGCCGGGACGGCGCGCAGAACGCGTGGCTGCTGGTCCAGCATGCGGACCTCGATCCGGCCTTCCAGGAACAGGTGCTGGCGCTGATGCGAACGGCCGTGGCCAAGGGCGAGGCCTCCGGCGCCAATCTGGCCTATCTCACCGATCGTGTGCGCGTGGCGCAGGACAAGCCGCAGGTCTACGGCACGCAGTTCCACGAGGTCGACGGCGTGCTCGAACCCCGCCCGATCGAGGACGTCGCTCACGTGGACGAGCGGCGTGCCGGCGTCGGGCTGGGCACGATGCAGGAGTACGTCGCCCAGGGCGAAAGCACGTTGCACCGCAAGATCCGGTGGCAGGCGCCGGCGGCCGCGCAGTAGGGTTCCGGCGTCGGGCTTAAAATGCCCGCATGAACACCCCACAAGAGTCCCTGCTCGGTCGCGAGGTCGCCTATCCCTCGCACTACGACCCGGCCCTGCTGTTCCCGATCCCGCGCGCGGCCGCCCGCGCCGAGATCGGCCTGGATGCGGCCGCCCTGCCCTTCACCGGCCACGACCGCTGGCATGCCTACGAACTGGCGTGGCTGGATACGCGCGGCAAGCCGCAGGTCACCACCGCCACGCTGACCGTGCCGGCCGATGCGCCGAACCTGATCGAGTCCAAGTCGCTCAAGCTCTACCTCAACTCGCTCAACGCCGAGCGCTTCGAGACCCTCGAGGCGGTCTGCGAACGCGTGGCGGCCGATCTGTCCGCGCGCGCCGGCGGCGCGGTGATGGTGCAGGCTGGCCTGCCGCCTTTCGGCGAGCAGCCGGGCACGCTGCTGGATGCGCTGGAGCTGGACATCGACGACTACGGCCCGCCCAACCCTGGGCACCTGTCGGCCGATGCGGACGACCCGTCCAGCGAGACGCTTGTCTCGCACCTGCTCAAGTCCAACTGCCCGGTCACCGGCCAGCCGGACTGGGGCACGGTGGTGCTGCGCTACGACGGCCCGCGCATCGACCACGCCGGCCTGCTGCGCTACCTGGTGAGCTTCCGCGACCACGCCGGCTTCCACGAGCAGTGCGTGGAGCGCATCTTCGCCGACGTGTCCGCGCGCTGCGCCCCGCAGCGCCTGTCGGTGGAGGCGCGTTACACCCGCCGCGGCGGCCTGGACATCAATCCCTGGCGCATCACGCCCGGCTGGGACGCCGGCATCACCGCACCGATCCGCGAACTGCGGCAGTGACTCGCTGGGTGGGAGCAACTGTCTCCTCAAGTCCAGCAGCCGCACTTCTGTAGAGCGGAGCTTGCTCCGCTGGGGCGTTCCCCACGAACCGAACGAAGAGCAGCGGAGCGAGCTCCGCTCTACAGGTGAGAGCCGCCATGGCGGCGATGAGGCTTCACCCAAGCGCCCACCACCACGAACCGCCATTCACCGCTTCCCGCTGCGCACCATGCTGGCGAACACGCCATCGCGGCGCACCCAGGCGTGGAACAGCGCGGCGGCCAGGTGGCCCAGCACGGTGGCGAACAGCACATAGGCCAGCACCGTATGCGCCGGGCGCAGCAGCGCATACAGATCGGCGCTGTGCGGCGCGATCGGCGGCAGATGCACGCCGCCGAACAGCACGATCGGATAGCCGCCGGCCGACAGCATCCCCCAGCCGATCAGCGGCATGGCGAACATCAGTCCGTAGAGCAGCCAGTGCGAGGCATGCGCGGCCAGCTTCTGGATCGCCGGCAGGTCGGCCGGCAGCGGCGGCGGCGGGCTGCGCAGCCGGTTGATCAGCCGCACGATCACCAGCAGCAGGATCGCGATGCCCAGCGGCCGGTGCAGGTCCAGCAGCGTCGGCCGCCAGGCCAGCGAGACCACCATGCCGGCGCCGATGAACAGCATCGCCAGGATCATCGCGGCCATCAGCCAGTGCAGCCCGCGCGCCAGCGCGTCGAAGTGCCCGTAGCGGTTCATTTCGCGTCTCCTTTCGCGGCGCCGGTGGCTTCGGGCGCCTGGCCCGTGCCGATTTCGTGCTCGCGGCGGTTGAAAGAGACCGAATACACCGCCGAGCGCGCCGCCAGGATCGGATCCTTCGACGGCGCCATGCCATCGGGCAGCACCGTCGGGTCGTAATTGATGTCGCGGCAGGCGCCGGTGTCCTGCGGCGAGGTGGCGGTGAAGGTCACCGTGCCGGCGACGATCTGGGTCCGGTCGTCGGGCCAGGGCTGCGAGGGATCGTCGATCGGATCGCCGTCGCCGGCCTCGGTGACGACCAGATCCCACTTCACCGGGCCCTTGGCCAGGCGCGTGTCGAACTCCTCGCTGAGGAAGTCCGCGTCGGACTGCGCGCGCTGCGCTTCGCTGAGCGCCTCGAACGGCGCCTGCGGCCGCAACGACCAGCGCACGGCATGACGCTCGCCTTGCGCATTGGTGAACCAGAAACTGTTGACGCCGTTGAACTGGGTATTGGCCCAGCTGTTGGACCACGGCGCCGACTTGGCCCAGGCGCAGGAACTTCCTGGCTTCCGGATACTGCGCCAGGAACGCGGCCATCTTGGCCGGGTCCGGCTTGCCGGTGGCCGGGTCGGGCGCCGAGGCGAGGTTCTGCGCCTGGAAGCCTTCCGGGGTGGCGACCACGAAGAACGGAAAGCTGTTCATCGCCGTGCGCCATTCCTGGCCGTCATCGGTCTTGAGCAGCAGCGCGACGCTGCGCACCCGGGCCTGGCCGTCGGCGCCATGCGGATCGCCGCCGCCGATCGAGAGCCGCCCCAGGATCGGCGTGCTGGGCTGGGTGAACACGCGCGCCTTGGACAGCTGCGGGGCCTGCGCGCTTGGCGTGAACGCGCCGGCCACGCACACGCCCTTGGTGTGGGCACGGCGGAAGCCTGGATGCGGCTTGCCGGCCTCGATGGTGTCGGTCATCTGCTGCGGCGTCAGGCCGCGGCCGAACCAGCCGCCGACCCAGGCGAAGGCCACGGCCAGGACGGCGACGATGGCGGCGATCCCGGCCAGCGCGGGCACGGCGCTGCGCTTGGGCGGGGGAGCAGGGGGCTGGGACATGGGCGGACCTGGCGATGGCTGGGGAGTGCAGGTAGGACGTCGCGGCGGGGGATTTATTCCCGCATCGCGCCGCAGCGTTTTTTTGCTCCTTCCCTTTCGCGCGCAGCGTGAAGGGGAGGGCTGGGGTGGGGTGCTTTTGCTTCTCCGCGCGCAACAGCTAACGGCAACAGCAAGAGCAAGAGCCAACCCCACCCCAGCCCTCCCCTTCGCTGCGCGAAAGGGAGGGGGCGGGTCGCAGCAACTTGGATGTTCCATGCGCCATCCAAGCTGCTGCTCACGCAAAGCCTGCCATTCGGGAATACCCTGCGCCCTGGTTCGTCCTACCCAGATCCCCGCGACGCCTGGCCGCCATGCCCACCCCTACCGATCTCGACGACGCCACGCTGCGCACGCTGATCCCGCGCCTGCGCCGGTTCGCGCGTTCGCTGGTGCACGAGCCCGCCGCGGCCGACGACCTGGTCCAAGGCCACGCTGGAACGCGCGCTCCTCCACGCCCGCCGCCGGCACACGCCCGATGCGCTGCAGGCCTGGCTGTTCTCGATCCTCTACCGGCAGTTCATCGACGAACACCGCCGCGGCCAGCGCTGGCGGCGGCTGGCCCAGCTGTTCAGCGGCGGCGACGCCGAGACCGCGCCCTCGGCCGAACGCGTGGCCGCCTCGCACGCCACGCTGGCGGCCTTCGGCACCCTGCCGGCCGAGCAGCGCGCGCTGTTGCTGCTGGTCAGCGTGGAGGGCTTCAGCTATCGCGAGGTCGCCGACACGCTGGGCGTGCCGATCGGCACGGTCATGTCGCGCCTGGCCCGCGCGCGCCAGGCGCTGCGCGCGGCCAGCGATACCGAACCCAAGCCGGCGCGGCCGGCGCTGAAGGTGCTGCGATGATCCATCTGGCGCCCAGCGAAGCGGACCTGCACGCCTATGTCGACGGCCAGCTCGACGCGAGCGCGCGCGCCGAGATCGAGCGCTGGCTGGCCGCCCACCCCGAGCGTGCGGCGGTGGTGGCCGACTGGAAGCGCGATGCCGAACGCCTGCGCGTGCAGCAGGCGCTGCCCGAGCACTGGCCGGCCAATCCGCTGCTGGACCCGGCCCGCCTGCGCCGCCAGGTCCGCGCGCGGCGCCGCGCGCGCTTTGGCATGGCCGCGGCGATGGCGCTGTCGCTGTGCGTCGGCGTCGGCGTCGGCCTGGGCTGGCAGGCGAAACAGGCGCAGAACCCGGTCGCGCGCCTGCCGATGGCCGATGCCGTGGCCGCCTACCGGCTGTTCGCCACCAGCGACACCCTGGCCTCGCTGGACAGCGCCTCGCCCGCGCAGCTGCGCGACTGGCTGGCCCTGCACTTCGGCGCGCTCGACCGGGTGCCCGATCTCTCGGCCCAGGGCTTCCACCTGGTCGGCGGCCAGCGCCTGTCCACCGAACAGGGCGCGGCGGCCATGCTGGTCTACGCCGACGCGCAGGGCACGCGGCTGGGCCTGTACGTGCGCCCGGGCGGCTGGTTCCGCCGGCCCGGACAGCGCCGCGACGGCGACCTGCTCGCCCAGTACTGGTCGCGCGGCGATGCCAGCTTCGCGGTGGTCAGCCCGTTCGACGATCCGCGCGCCCGCAGCGTCGCCTCGGCACTGGCCCCGCGCGGCTGAGGCGCTGTTGACCTGGTAGGGCTGTTGGCTTGGTGGGAGCACCTGTCTCCTCAAATCTCGCGGCGACCGGCCTGTAGAGCGGAGCTTGCTCCGCTGGGGCCTTCCCTACGAACCGAACGAAGAGCAGCGGAGCAAGCTCCGCTCTACAGGTAGGAGCCACCATGGTGGCGATAGGGCTTTCCTGGTAGAGCCCATCGCCATTGTAGTGGCTCCCACAAAGCAAAGCCCGCGGATCAGGCCGCCTGCGCAGCATTGATCTCCACCGTGACGTGCACCAGCTCCTCATGCACGGCCAGCGCCGCGCGCACCGCCTGCGGCGACAGCCCGGCGGCGCTGACCAGGGAGACGATCGCCGCATACTGGCCGCGACCGACGCGCCACACATGCAGGTCGCTGATCGCCGTCGGCTGCGGCAGCGCGGCGACCACCTCGCGCACTTCCTCCACCACCGGCGCGTCCATCTCCGCATCCAGCAGCACCCGGCCGGTGGCGCGCAGCAGGCCAACGGCCCACACCGTGACCAGCACGGCGCCGGCGATGCCCATCACCGGGTCCAGCCAGGCCGCGCCGAAGAAGCGCCCGGCCAGCAGCGCGGCGATCGCCAGCACCGAGGTGGCCGCATCGGCCAGCACATGCAGGTAGGCGGCGCGCAGGTTGAGGTCGGCGTGATGGTCGTGGTCGACGTGGGCATGCCCGTGGTGATCGTCGTGTTGGTGCGCGTGGCCGTGGTCGTGCCCGTGGTGGTGATGGGTGTGGTCGTCCTTCAGCCACCACGCGCAGACCAGGTTGACCGCCAGGCCCAGCACCGCCAGCACGATGGCCTGGTCGTAGCGGATCGGCAGCGGATCGACCAGGCGCTGCACCGACTGCCAGGCCATCAGCAGCGCTACGCACAGCAGCAGGACCGCGCTGGTGTAGCCGCCCAGGATCTCGATCTTCCAGGTGCCGAAGGCGAAACGCGCGTCGCGCGCATAGCGCCGCGCCGCCGCGTAGGCCAGCAGCGACAGGCCCAGCGCCAGCGCGTGCGAGCTCATGTGCCAGCCATCGGCCAGCAGCGCCATCGAGTTGAAGAGCCAGCCGCCGGCGATCTCGGCCACCATCATCAGCGCGGTCAGCACCACGGCGCGGCGGGTGTTGCGCTCGCCGGCCGCATTCCCGGTGACGAACTGGTGGTCGTGGCGATGCGCATGCAGCGCGTGATCGAGGGACATGGGCCGGGTCCGGGGTGTAGGATACCCCCCCATGGTATACACGAGCCCGGCTCCATGTCGCATATGATCCACGACGCCCCGCGCCTGACCCCGCGCGTGAAGCGCCTCAAGGGCCAGGTCGCCGCCCTGGAAAAGGCACTGGCCGGCGAGCCGGAATGCCTGGCCGTGCTGACCCAGATCGCCGCCATCCGCGGCGCGGCGCAGAGCCTGCTGCTGGAGGTGCTGGAAGGTCATATGCAGTCGCACGTGGCCGAGGAGAAGAACCCCGCCGCGCGCCGCGCCGAGGTCGCCGCCGTGAACAAGATCCTGCGCTCGTATCTCAAATAGCGGGACGCCGGGCGCGGGCGTTGCCGGCATCGGCACGCGCGCGCAGGCATGCTGTGCGTCCCTGGTGTCGTCCTGGACCCGCGCGTGCCCGACCTGCATTTCTATCGCCCCGCCGACGGCCACGGCCTGGCGCACGATCCCTTCAAGGCCATCGTCGCGCCGCGGCCGATCGGCTGGATCGGCTCGGTCTCGCCCGAAGGCGTGCGCAACCTGGCGCCCTACAGCTTCTTCAACGCCTTCGGCGACACGCCGCCGCTCATCGGCTTCAGCAGCTCGGGCTGGAAGGACAGCGTGCGCAACATCCAGGCCACCGGGGTGTTCACCTGGAACCTGGCCACCGCCGCGCAGGCCACGCAGATGAACCAGAGCTCGGCGCCGTTCCCGGCCGAGGTCGACGAGTTCGAACGCAGCGGCCTGGAGGCCCTGCCCGGGCGCGTGGTCGATGCGCCGTTCGTGGCCGGCACGCCGGCGGCCTTCGAGTGCCGGCTGACCCAGCTGATCCAGCTCAACGACGCGCAGGGCCAGGCGCTGCCGCAGTGGCTGGTGCTCGGCGAGGTGGTCGGCGTGCACATTGATCGGCGCTTCCTGGTCGATGGCGTGTACGACACCGCCGCGGCCGCGCCGATCCTGCGCGCCGGCGGACCGGGCGCCTATGTACGGGTCGGCCCGGAGGCGATGTTCGACATGCGCCGCCCGACCAAGGCATGAGCGCGCGCGAGTCGCTGCTGCTGTTGCCCGGCCTGCTCAACGATGCCGAGCTGTGGCATGCGCAGCTGGAGGCGCTGGCCGACCTGGCCGACTGCCAGGTCGGCGACCTGACCCAGGGCGAGAGCCTGCACGCGGTGGCGCAGCAGGTGCTGGCGGCCGCGCCGCCGGCGTTCGCGCTGGCCGGCTTCTCGCTGGGCGGCTACGTGGCGCAGGAGATCCTGCGCATCGCCCCGCAGCGGGTCACGCGACTGGCGCTGCTGGACACCTCCTGCCTGCCCGACACGCCGGCCCGCGCCGAGCAGCGCCGCGCGCAGCAGGCCGCGGTCCGGCGCGGCGCCTTCCATGGCTTCGGCGAGGCGCTGATGCGGGCCTATACCGATCCCTCGCACCACGGCGATGCCGCGCTGCTGGCGCGCATCCGCGGCATGACCCAGCGCCTGGGCGCCGAGGTCTTCCTGCGCCAGAGCGCGTTCGCGCGTGTCGATGGCAGCGCGGTGCTGCGCGCCTTCGCCGGGCCGGCGCTGGTGCTGGTCGGCGAGCACGACGCGATCACCCCGCCGGCGGTGCACGAACAGATGGCCGCCCTGCTGCCCGACGCCACCCTCGTGCGGGTGGCGCAGTGCGGTCACCTGAGCCCGCTGGAGCAGCCCGACGCGGTCAGCCGCGCCCTGCGCGACTGGCTGTTGCGCTAGCAGCCACCGGGGGCGACACACGCCCGCCAAAACGGCTGCCTATGCTCCGCGCACGCCGCCCCTGTGAGTCGATGCCGATGTCGCTCCCGTCCTTCCTGCGCCCCTGCAGCGGGCTGCTGTTGCTGCTCCTGGCCGGCCTGGCCCAGGCCGAGATCTATCGCCTGGACACCCCGCCCGAACGCGCGCCCGCCGACGCCACGCCGCGCAGCCGCGCGCTGGGCGAGCTGGCGCTGAACAACGGCGTGCGCCTGCCGGCGATGCAGCTCATCGCGGTCGATCCGATGGAAGACAGCGGCTGGAGCACCGCGGACGCGCCGCCGCTGACCCTGGACGCCACGCTGGCTCCGGCTCTGGCCGCCCGGCTCACCGCCTGGTCCACCCCGCGCGGCTGGCTGCTGGTGCCACGCGGCTGGCAGCCGGTACGCGGCGCGCTGGGCGTGGACGGCTCGGCTTCGATCGCCTTCCTTGCCGAGGACGGCCAGGGCGAGGTTTCGCTGTACGACGCCGGCGCCTGCGTGGGCTGCGCGGTCGGCGCGGCCAGCGCCTTCTTCCCCCAGGCCCGCGAGCAGGGGCGCAAGGAAGACTTCTTCGTCTACGAAGGCGCGGGCCCGGACCTGAAGACCACCGTGCTGGGCCCGCACACCCTGGGCTACCACAGCCAGGCCGGCGCCCTGTCGGTGGACGGGCTGGCCTGGTTCGACGGCAAGGCCGACCTGCCCTACCACGACCTGCGCGTGCGCCTGCCGCCGGACCAGCACGCCCTGGTCCGCGCCATCCTCGACTGGCGCCTACCGGAGAAGGACGCGCGCTGAGCGCTGAGCGCGGGCCGCGCTGGCAGCGGCGAGCGCAGCGGCAGGAAGGCGCAAAAAAGAACGGCCGCCTCGCGGCAGCCGTTCAGTGGGCCAACGATACGCGTCAGCCCTTGATGCACAACACCTGGCGCAGCGTGTGGACCACCTCCACCAGATCCGCCTGGGCCGCCATCACCGCGTCGATGTCCTTGTAGGCGGCGGGCGATTCGTCGATCACGCCCTGGTCCTTGCGGCATTCGACGTGGGCGGTGGCCTGGCGGTGCTCGGCCAGGGTGATGCTGGCGCGTGCCTGGGTGCGGCTCATGACGCGGCCGGCGCCGTGGCTGCAGCTGTGGAAGCTCTCGCCATTGCCGCGGCCGCGCACGATGTAGCTGCGCGTGCCCATGCTGCCCGGGATGATGCCCAGCTCGCCCGCCTTGGCGGTGACCGCGCCCTTGCGGGTCACCAGCAGCTCCTGCCCTGCGTGCGTCTCCTTCTGCACGTAGTTGTGGTGGCAGTTCACCGCCTGCGCCTGCAGCTGGAACTTCGGCAAGCGGTGGCGCATCTCGGCCAGCACCCGCGCCATCATCGCCTCGCGGTTCTCGCGGGCATAGTCCTGCGCCCACGACACCGCCTCGACGTAGTCGTCGAACAGCGGCTCGCCTTCCATGAAGAAGGCCAGGTCCTTGTCCGGCACGTGGTAGCCGAGCACGCGATGCGCCAGCTGCTCGCGCGCACGTTCGATGAAGTACGTGCCGATGAGGTTGCCGGTGCCACGCGAACCGCTGTGCAGCATCACCCACACCGCGCCGGTCTCGTCCAGGCACAGCTCGATGAAGTGGTTGCCGCCGCCCAGCGTGCCCAGCTGGCCGTCCAGCTTGTCGGTGCGGATCCTGCGGTGCCTGGCCTTGATCGCATCCAGGCGCGCGGCCAAGCCCGACTGCGCCACGCGCGTGCCGATGCTGTCGGGCAGCCTGTGGTGTTCGCCGCCGCGGCCGTTGCCGACCGGCACGCTGCGCTCGATGCTGTTGCGCAGCTGGGCCAGGCTGTCGGGCAGGTCCTCGGCGCGCAGCGTGGTGCGCACGGCCGCCATGCCGCAGCCGATGTCTACGCCGACCGCCGCCGGGATGATCGCGCCCTGCGTGGGGATGACCGAGCCGACCGTGGCGCCCTTGCCCAGGTGCACGTCCGGCATCACCGCCACCCATGGCCCGACGAAGGGCATGGCGGCGATGTTGCGCAGCTGCGCGTGGGCCTGTTCCTCCAGCGGCACGCCGCGCACCCAGCCCTTGATCGGCGTGGCGCTGCCCTCGGCGTGCAGCAATTCGAATGTACTCATCTGTTTCACCTCGATCCTTGGTTGAACCCGCACGCGCCGCGTCCTTGCGGCGCGCCCGGGGGTGTTGCTACTTCAGCGTGACCAGCTGCTTGAGCACGCCATCCAGGCCGCCGAACACGGTCAGGCGATCGATCTTCTCGGTCACCTTCTCCAGTGCCTCCAGCTCCTTCAGGCGCATCAGCACCGGGCTCTCGTCCACCAGCCTGGCGGTGTTGAGCAGCGAACGCGTCGCGTTGGCCTCCTCGCGACGGCGGATGAGGTTGGCCTGGGCCTGCTTCTCCGCCTGCACGACCCCGTTGAGGATCTGACGCATCTCGCCGGGCAGGATCACGTCCTTGATGCCCACGCCCAGCACCTCCACGCCGAACGCGTCGAGCTTGCCGCGCACGGCGGCGAAGATCTCCGCATCCAGCCCGGCCTTGTCGCCCAGCAGTTCGTCCAGGGTCCTGGACGAGACCACCTTGCGCAGGCCGTGCTGCAGCTCGCGGTACAGCTGGTCGACGTACTTGGCCACCTTGGTGCGCGCGGCGACCGGGTCGGTCACGCGCACGCTGGCGGCCAGGTTGACGCGCAGCGAGACCTTGTCGCGGGTCAGCAGCTCCTGGCCCTGCACCTCGATCGCCTGCACGCGCAGGTCGATCAGGTCCACGACCACGTTCTTCTGGAAGTTCCAGAAGGCCGTGCTGCCCGGCGCCAGCGTGCGCGCCAGCTTGCCGTCGATGAACACCAGGCCGGCGAACTCGGCCGGCACGTCGGCCACCACCGCCTGCCTGGACAGCGCGCCGAGCTGGCGCAGGCGCCGCATGACCTCGGCCGGGACTTCCAGGCCGGCGGTCAGCGGCAGCGCGCGCACTTCGACGTCGACCGGGCCGCGCCAGTACAGCTTGCGCGTGCCCGGCGGCAGCACGTCTTCGAGCTTGCCGTTCTTCATGACCAGGCCGACCTCATCGGCGCCCAGGTCGGCCAGCACGAAGCTCGCGTCCAGGCGCGCACCCAGCGCGGCGATCAGCACCTCGCTGTCCTTGCCGGCGTACTCGGCCGGCACGGTGGGATGCACGCGCACCTCGATCTTGTTGAAGGCGTCGAACAGGCGGTACACGCCCGGGCCGAGCACCCGCTGGAACTGACGATCCGCAAACACCAGGCCGCGCTCGCCGTCACCGATCACGACCCGCTTGGTCCAGAACATGGCACTTTCTCCTTGTGGTCTGGTGTCGTCGATCGAAGAAGACAAGCCCGCGCGCAGATCGACGAAGACGCGCGGACGGCGCCTGCGGCACCGCGCTGCAGGCAGAAGGAAGAAGGCGGAAACACCCCTGGACGTCGACCCCACGGAGCGTGAGGCGCGCGGTGTGCCGGGGCCGACGGCGCCGCAGCGCGCGCACCGCGATGCATTGCGATGCGCACGTTCCGACCTCCGTCGCCGCGACCCACGCGGGCCCCGGCCCGGTGCGACCGCCGCTGCGCCGCGCCTGTCGCCCGGCGGTCCTTCGCCGGGGCGACCCCGCTTGCGCACGGGGTGTTTCCTGATGGGCTTGCGCCCGGTGTCATGACGTGAAAGGTCATGTGCTCTTGCGAGCGTGGAGCGGGATTCGAACCCGCGACTGACGGATTACAAGTCCGTTGCTCTACCCAACTGAGCTATCCAGTGGTGGGCGTCCAGGTGTCGAACCTGACCCTCCGGGTCGCCCCGGCGCTCTCTCCAGGTGAGCTACCGCCCGCATCGTCGTGGCCGCATTCCTGCGTGCTTCCGGCATACGCCACGGCAGCGCCGCGCGCACCGGCCGGAATGAAAATCCGGGCCGCTGGAAACATCAGGCAATACGTCCCCGATTACCCGCGCAGATCCGCGGATAATGTGGCGCGTCCGATCTAGTTAATCGGACGAGTTAATAATGGATTCCCGCCCCGCGCCACCCGCGCTGGAGCATCACCACGCGGCGCACATGCGCCGGTTGCAGCCGCGCCCTTGCCTCAGGGCGTGCGCCAGCACGCCTGGATGCTCCAGGGCAGAACCTGTCGGTTCCGGATCGGAAAGCCATGTTGGTGGGTTGTGCGTGGTCGCACGAAAAGCCTTTGCGAATGCCTGGAAAGAAAAAACCCCCGGGTTTTCAAGACCCGAGGGCATTCGCAGTGCCTCGGGAGATCGCCGGTGGCCGATCTCCCGTGGAGTCGACCGGCGTCAGCGGTTGTCCGCCTTGTGCGCGCCGCGCGCCGCTTCCAGCGCACGCAGGCCCGCGACGCGCAGCAGCTGCGTCATGCGGATGATCTGGTGGCGGGGCTGGAAGTTCATGAGCTTGGATTGGCTGGATTAAAACGCAGGAGCGTCCTGCGATGGGCGCGCACGATACACCGCACATAATCGGTGCGCAAGCACTTTTTCTAAAAATAATCGGCCCGCCGAGATAATCGGCGCGACCCACACATATCGCCGCATCATCGCCGGGCGCCGCGGTGACGGCGCCCGGCGGATCGATCAGCCTTTCGGCGCCAGCAGTTCGAACTGCACCGCGCTGCCGTTGGCCGACGAGTCGGTGACCCACAGGTCGAACAGGCCGGGCTCGGCGCCGAACACCAGGTCGGTGCCGGTGAAGGCCAGCAGATGGCGGTCCAGCTGAAACTGCACCTGCGCCGATTCGCCGGCCAGCAGCGCGATCTTGTTGAAGCCCTTCAGCTCGCGCACCGGGCGCACGCGGCTGGCGACGCGGTCGTGCACGTACAGCTGCACCACGGTCTCGCCCGCCACCGCACCAGTGTTGGTGACGGTGGTGGTGATCACCAGCGTCTCGTCCCAGCCCAGCTGCGCCGTGGACAGCTGCGGCGTGCCGTAGGCGAAGGACGTGTACGACAGGCCGTGGCCGAAGGGATACAGCGCGTCGGCGGTGAACTCGCGCCAGCGCGACTTGTACTCGTGCACGTCGGGCAGCTCGGGCCGGCCGGTGCGCGGGTGGTTGTAGAACAGCGGCTGCTGGCCCGAGTCCTGCGGGAAGCTCACCGGCAGGCAGGCCGAGGGGTTGTAGTCGCCGAACAGTACGTCGGCCACGCCATGCCCGGTCTGGCTGCCCAGGAACCAGGTCACCGCGATGGCCTGCGCGTCGCGCACGGCGCCCTGCAGCGCCAGCGCGCGGCCGTTGCGCAGCAGCACCACCAGCGGCTTGCCGGTCGCCGCCAGCGCTTCGGCCAGGGCCTGCTGCGCGGCCGGCACGACGATCTGCGTGCGCGACTGCGCCTCGCCGCTGTAGCGCTGCGGCTCGCCGATGGCCAGCACCACCACGTCGCTGGCCTGCGCCGCGGCGACGGCGGCCTCGATGCCGCCCTCGATCGCCGCTTCCAGCGCGCAGCCGTCTTCGACGATCAGCTGCGCCTGCTCGCCCAGCGCGGCGCGCACGCCGGCCTCGAGGGTGACGTAGCGCGACTTGTCGCCGAACAGCGTCCAGCAGCCCTCGATGTTGTCGCGGTCGCGCACGAACGGGCCGATCAGCGCGATCTTCTGGCCCTGCTTGCGCAGCGGCAGCAGCCCATCGTCGTTCTTCAGCAGCACGATCGAACGCCGCGCCGCGTCGCGCGCCAGCGCTTCGTGCTCGGCCAGGTGCGTGGTGTCGGCCTCGCGCGCGGCATCGAGCGAGCGGTAGGGATTGTCGAACAGGCCGATCTGCTCCTTCACCCACAGCACGCGGCGCACGCCCTCGTCCAGCTGCGCCATCGACACCTCGCCGCTTTCCACCAGCGCGCCCAGGTGGCGCTGGTAGAAGCCGCTCTGCATGCTCACGTCCAGGCCGGCGGTGAACGCGCGGCGCGTGGCGTCGCGTTCGTCGGCGGCGTAGCCGTGCGCGATCAGCTCCATGTCGGCGGTGTAGTCGGACACCACCAGGCCGGGGAACTGCCAGGCGCCGCGCAGCAGGTCGGTCATCAGCCAGCGGTTGGCGCTGGCCGGCACGCCGTTGATGTCGTTGAAGGCGCTCATCACCGTGATCGCGCCGGCATCGAAGGCGGCCTTGAACGGCGGCAGGTGCACATCGCGCAGGGTCTGCTCGGAGATGTCCACGCTGGCGTATTCCAGGCCGCCTGCCACGGCGCCGTAGGCGGCGAAGTGCTTGGGCGTGGCCAGCAGGCAGTCCTCGGCCTGCAGCCCGGCCTGGCCCTGGAAGCCCTGCACGCGCGCGGCGGCGAAGGCGCAGCCCAGCACCACGTCCTCGCCGGCGCCCTCGGCGCCGCGGCCCCAGCGCTGGTCGCGGGCGATGTCCACGGCCGGGGCGAAGGTCCAGTGGATGCCGGCGGCGGTGGCTTCCACGGCAGTGGCGCGCGCGGTGCGCCGGGCCAGGTCGGGCTCGAAGCTGGCCGCCTCGCCCAGCGGGATCGGGAACACCGTGCGCATGCCGTGGATCACGTCCGAGCCGAACAGCAGCGGGATGCCCAGGCGCGACTCCTCCAGCGCGATGCGCTGGGCCTCGCGCCCCTGCGCCGCGCCGACGCCGTTGAACAGCGCGCCGATGCGCCCGGCGCGGATGCCTTCGCGCACCTGCGCGGCGTCCAGCGCGTTGGCCTCCGGGTTCACGTCCGGGGCGAACGGCCGCAGCGCGTCGGCAAAGATTCCCAGTTGGCCCACTTTCTCTTCGACCGTCATCTGCGCGATGAGGGCTTCAATCCGTTCGGAATTCGACATCCGGTCTCGCCATGAAAACGTTTACAGCCATTCTAGGCCATGCCCCGGGGATGCCAAGCCCTCGGGGGCTCCAAACAGCCAAGGCTGCACCCGGTCGGTGCCTTCTGTCGAGCCACGAGTGAGCGCACGGTCACGGGCGGCTGCCGGCAGTGGTTCGGGAGAGCGCGCCTGAACCCGGGAAGCGCGCTGCAACCGCCCCCAAAGGCCCCCCTGTAGAGCGGAGCTTGCTCCGCTGAGGCTTTCCCAATGATCCAACCGAAATGCAGCGGAGCAAGCTCCGCTCTACAAAAAGGCGGCGACGCGACCGAAAGAGACGATGGCTACCACGCTAATGCAGCTGCGGCGGACCTTCGTCTTCGCGACGCTCGGGCGGGTCACCGGCCTGGACGGGACACGGCGGTTCGCCGCTGCCCGGCGGCAGCGGCAGGAAATCCTCGGACTCGTGGGACGGTCCGGGCTGGATGAACCAGCGATGCGCAACGCTCACGACGGCCTCCTCGCGCCGCGATGCTAAGGCGGCGGCGCGCTGCGGAATGTCCATCCGGCGTCGTCATGCGCGGGTGGACGCCGTGCCGGCAATCCTTCACGCCGCGCAACGGTTTACGCCCGCGTCAGGGCGCGCTGGCCTGGTCCAGCGCCTGGATCTGCTCTGGGGTCAACGTCAGCTGCGCCGCGCGCAGGATCACCTGCAGCTGCTCGACGCTGCTGGCGCTGGCGATCGGCGCGGTGATCGAGTCGCGCGCCATCAGCCAGGCCAGCGCGATCTGCGCGGGTTTGGCGCGCTGCTGGGCGGCCACTTCGTCCAGCGCCGCCAGGATCCGGCGGCCGCGCTCGTTGAGATACTTCCTGACCGCGGCCTCGCCACGCGGGCTCTTGGACGCATCCGCCAGGTCGCGGTACTTGCCGGTCAGGAAGCCCGATGCCAGCGCGTAGTAGTTGATCACGCCCAGCCCGTGCGCCTTGGCCAGCGGCTCCAGCGTCTGCTCGTAATCGGCCCGGTCGTAGAGGTTGTACTCCGGCTGCAGCGTCTCGTAGCGCGGCAGGCCCTGGGCCTGCGCCACCTCAAGCGCCTCGGCCAGGCGCTCGGCGCTGTAGTTGGAGGCGCCGATCGCGCGCACCTTGCCCTTCTCGATCAGCCGCGCGAAGGCGCCCAGCGTGGCCTCCAGCGGGATCGAGGGATCGTCGGCATGCGCCTGGTACAGGTCGATGCTGTCCACGCCCAGGCGCTTGAGCGACTGGTCCACCGCGGTCTCGATATTGTCCGGCGACAGGCCGGGCAGCTCGTCCCACTTGCCGACCTTGGTGGCGATCACCACCTGGTCGCGCTTGCCGCTGGACCTGAGCCACTGGCCGATCAGCGTCTCCGATTCGCCGCCCCGGTTGCCCGGCACCCAGGCCGGATACACGTCGGCGGTGTCGATGAGGTTGAAGCCGCCGTCGACGAAGGCATCGAGCAGCTTCGCCGTCCCGGCCGCGTCCTTGACGCTCCAGCCGAACACGTTGCCGCCGAAGGCCAGCGGCGCGACGGTGAGGCCGCTCCTGCCGAGCGGACGTTGCGAAATGGTCATGTGGCACTCCTGTCCTGAACGTGGGGAAACAACGAGGACGCCCCACGGTAGGCCGCGGGCGTTTAACGCCGTGTCCACGCCTGGTGACGTCCACACGACATGCTAGGCTCGCGCGCACCTTCGCTGATGGGATGTGCTCATGCGCAGATCGCTTGCCGTTCTCACCCTGTGCGCCGCGCTGGCGCCGGTGGCCCTCGCACAGCAGGCGAGCCCGCCGTCTGTTGTGGCGCCCGCGCTGAAGGCCAGCACCGATGGCAGCTGGCGCAAGCCGGACAATGTCGAACGCGACAAGTACCGCCATCCGGGCCAGACGCTGACCTTCTTCGGCGTGCAGCCGCACGACACGGTGATCGAGATCACCCCGGGCAACGGCTGGTACTCGGAGATCCTGGCGCCTACCTGCAGGCCGAAGGCCAGTACATCGCCGCGGTGGTCGACCCGGCGGCGGTGGCCGAATCCTCGCGCGCCTACCAGCAGAAGGCCGCCGACAGCCTGCAGGCGCTGTTCGACGCCGATCCGGCGCATTACGGCAAGGCCAGGCTGGTGCGCTACTCGCCGGCCGCCCCGGTGTTCGGTCCGGCCGGCTCGGCCGATGTGGTGCTCACCTTCCGCAACGTGCACAACTGGCGCATGGCCGACAACGCCGAGGCGATGTTCAAGGGCTTCTATGCCGTGCTCAAGCCCGGCGGCACGCTGGGCGTGGTCGAGCATCGCGCCAAGGGCGACGTGGCCGACGACGACAAGAGCGGCTATGTCGGCCAGGCGCAGGTGATCGCGCTGGCCACCGCGGCCGGCTTCCGGCTGGAGGGGCAGAGCGAGATCAACGCCAACCCGCGCGACACCAAGGACTATCCCGGTGGCGTATGGACCCTGCCGCCGACCAACAAGCACCCGCCGGCCGACGACGCCAAGTACCGCGCCATCGGCGAAAGCGACCGCATGACGCTGCGCTTCATCAAGCCCTGAGCGGTGGCCGCGATCCGGTTCGAGGCCGAGGAGAAGGCGGCGATCGTGCGCCGCATCCAGCTGTATTTCGATCAGGAGCTGCGGCAGGAGATCGGCCGCTTCGATGCGGAGTTCCTGCTGGACTTCTTCGCCGAGGAGATCGGCGGTTACTTCTACAACCGCGGCCTGTACGACGCACAGGCGGTGCTGGCCGCGCGCGTGGACGACCTCAACGAGGCCATCGTGCAGCTCGAGAAGCCGACCGAGGTCCGCAGACAGCGGCACGCGCGGCAGCGCGCGCAGGCGACCCCAGCGGCGCGTGGCGAGGATCGGGGCGCACCCGCGCTGCGACTTTCGCGATGGGGTTGCTGCGCACGGGGGGATAATGCGCGGCCCCTGCATCCCGCGCCGCTTCGCCGTGCTGATCGCCTTCAACAAGCCGTTCAACGTGCTGTGCCAGTTCACCGACCGCAGCGCCACGCCGCGGCCGACACTGGCCGGCTTCGGGCTGCCCAAAAACGTCTATGCGGCCGGCCGGCTGGACTACGACAGCGAAGGCCTGCTGCTGCTCACAGATGACGGCGCGCTGGCGCATCGGCTGACCGATCCGCGCCACAAGCAGGACAAGACCTATTGGGTTCAGGTGGAAGGCACGCCGCAGCCTGCGCAGCTGCAGGCGCTGAGCACGGGCGTGGTGTTGAACGATGGCCCCACCCTGCCCGCACGCGCCGCCCTGCTCGATCCGCCGCCGGCGCTGTGGCCGCGCGATCCGCCGGTGCGGGTGCGCAAGACCGTGCCCGATGCGTGGCTGGCGCTGACCCTGCGCGAGGGCCGCAACCGGCAGGTGCGGCGCATGACCGCGGCGGTGGGGCTGCCCACCTTGCGGCTGGTGCGCGTGGCGATGGGCGGCATCGCGCTGGACGGCCTGCAGCCGGGTCAATGGCGCGTCGTGCACGGCTGAAGCAGCCAACGCCCGAAACGCGAACACCCGGCGAGGTGCCGGGTGTCGGTGAGAAGCTGGCTCGGCCGCCGCTACCGCCGTTGCGGCGCGACGGCCGAGGACTCAGCGTGAAACCTTTAGTCCTTGGCCGGCGTCGCCTTCGGCGCCACGCGGCTGTAGCGGGTCGAGCGCGAACGCACGCCGGCATTGCCGCGGGTGGTCGCCGGCTCCAGGCGCCGGGCGCTGCCGTTGAGCGGCTGGCCCTGCTTTTCCTTGTACTTGCGATAGACGGCATAGCCGATCAGGCCCACGCCCACCGCGGCGGCGGCGCCCACGGCCACCGGATTGCGCTTGACGAAGTTGCCGGCGACCTTGCCGCCGGTGCGCACCGCGCCCAGCGCGGCGCTGCTCTTGAACAGCTTGGCGGCCTTGGAGTTGCGCGAGGGCAACAGGTCGCGCGCGCTGCTGCCGGCATGACGCAGGCCGTCGCCTGCCTGGTGGACCAGATCCAGGGCGGTTTCCAGGGCGCGATCGCTGATGTCGGAGAACTTGCTCATGGGGGACCCCCTTGGGTGATGACAGGCGGCCAGTGTCCCGGCCGCGGTGTGGAAGGCTTGTGTGCGCCGCGCCGCGAGGCCTGCCGCCGGCTGAATGCCGGGATTCACTTGGCACTCGCTCTTGGGTGGGAGCAACCGTCTCCACAAATCCCGCAGCGGCCTGCCTGTAGAGCGGAGCTTGCTCCGCTGGGGCTCTCCCCACGAACAGAACGAAGAGCAGCGGAGTCCCCAAGAGGGGATTGCCACAAGCTCCGCTCTACAGGTGGGCGCGAAAGCGAGAAAAAGGGGCTCAGGTGCCGCGCGGCTTGGCGCGGTGGGTGGCGGTGGCGCTCCAGGGGTCGTCGGGCCAGGGATGGCGGGGATAGCGGCCCTTCATTTCCTTGCGTACCTCGGCATAAGTGTTGGCCCAGAAGCTGCGCAGGTCCTGGGTGACCTGCAGCGGCTTGCCGCCCGGCGAGAGCAGGTGCAGGGTCAGCGGCACGCGCCCGTCGGCGATGCGCGGGGTATCGCCCAGGC
Source organism: Pseudoxanthomonas sp. UC19_8 (assembly GCF_042700505.1). NCBI lineage: Bacteria > Pseudomonadati > Pseudomonadota > Gammaproteobacteria > Lysobacterales > Lysobacteraceae > Pseudoxanthomonas > Pseudoxanthomonas sp. UC19_8. The sequence goes on along the minus strand of NZ_CP170559.1, from coordinate 3,777,972 downwards.
CGAACAGCTCCTGCAGCTTGACCGCCAGCACCGGCGCGCGCGGGCTGCCGTCGTGTTCCAGGCCGTAGTCGATGGGCCGCTCCAGGCCGGAAGGCACGGCGATGCGGGTGGGCGCCAGGGCGTCGATGCGCTGGCGCAGTGGCCAGTCCAGGCCGGACTTGAGCGCCTCGCCCAGCGTGGCCTCGTCCAGCGCGTCCAGGCGCGTCTTGCCGGCGAAGGCGGGCGTGAGCCAGTGGTCCAGCGTGGCCAGCAGGGCCGCATCGGAGCGGTCGGGCAGCGCCAGCTCGGGCATCCAGGTGCGCAGGCTCTGCACGCGCGCCTGCCATTGGCGCAGGCCCGGGGTCCACGGCAGCGCGTCCAGGCCGAGTTCGCGCACCGCCTCGGTCAGTGCGCCGGCGGCCTGCGCCGGGTCGACGCGGCCGGCCGGGCGCGCGTCCAGCACGATGGCGTCGAAGCGCGTCTCGCGCTGGGCCACCAGCGCGCGCCGATCCGCGTCCCAGCGCACGTGGTCGCCGGTGGAGAAGCGCGCGGCGAAGGCCTGGCGCAGCGCAGCCTCGTCCACCGGCGCGCCGCGCAGGATCAGGCCGTCGCGCGCCTCGAAGCGCAGCTCGCTGGCCACGATCCACGGCTCGCCGCGCAGGCTGCTGTCGTCGAACAGGCGCGCGGTGCGGCCGTTGCTCAGCGCATAGCGCAGCGGATCGGTCGCGTGGCGGAAGCCGATGCGGTCGGGGAAGGCGTGGATGAGCAGATCGCCGAGCACGTGTGCGTCCAGTTCGGCCGGGGCGCTGGCGTCCTCGCGCACGCGGCGGCGCCACTGGCGCGCGGCGGCGTCGATGGCCGCCAGGCCGCCGCGATGCGCATCGCCCGGCACGCGCCCGTTGCGGAACGCCGCCAGGGCGCGCCAGCGCGCGGCCAGGCCATCGCCGGCCTGGCGTAGCGGATCGCGCGCCTCGATCAGGGCGGCCAGGTCGCAGGCCACGGCGCGCCGCGGTCCGGCCGGCGCGGCCAGCAGCATCGCCGCCAGGCGCGGATGCGTGCCCAGGCGCAGCATCCGCCGCCCGGTCTCGGTGATGGTGCCGGCCTGGCTCAGCGCGCCGAGCTTGCGCAGCAGGTCGCGCGCGGCGGCCAGCGCGCCGGCCGGCGGTGGATCGGGGAAGCGCAGCGCGTCGCTGCCCCAGGCGGCCAGCTCCAGCGCCAGCGCGGCCAGCTCGACCTGGGCCAGCTCGGGGCGGCGCTGCGGTTCGAGCCGTTGCGAGGCCGGCCACAGCCGCCAGGCGACGCCCTCGGCGACGCGCCCGGCGCGCCCGGCGCGCTGGTCGGCCGAGGCCTGGGCGATGCTCACCACATCCAGCCGCGAGAAGCCGCAGTTGGGGTCGAAGCGCGGCTCGCGCGCCAGGCCGCTGTCGATCACCACGCGCACGCCGGGCAGGGTCACCGACGACTCGGCCACGTTGGTGGCCAGCACCACGCGGCGGCGACCGTCGGGATCGGGCTGCAGCACCTCGGACTGGCGCTCGACCGGCAGCTCGCCATGCAGGGCCAGCACGCGCGCCTGGCCCAGCGCCGGACTGTGGCCCAGCGCGGCTTCGACCTTGCCGATCTCGCGCTGCCCGGGCAGGAACACCAGCAGGTCGCCGGGCTGCTCGGCCAGCGCCTGCTCGATCGCGCGGCGCACCTGCGACTCCAGCGCCTCGTCGCGGCGCGCGGGGAAATGCGACACCGCCACCGGGAAGCTGCGGCCGGCGCTGGTCAGGCGCGGCGCGTCCAGCCACTGCGACAGGCGCTCGCCATCCAGCGTCGCCGACATCACCACGATGCGCAGGTCTTCACGCAGGCCGGCCTGCACGTCCAGCGCCAGGGCCAGGCCGAGGTCGCCGGCCAGGTGGCGTTCGTGGAATTCGTCGAACAGCAGCGCGCCGACGCCTTCCAGCAGCGGGTCGTCCTGCAGCATGCGGGTGAGGATGCCTTCGGTCACGACCTCGATCCGCGTGCGCGGGCCGACCTTGTTCTCGAAGCGGATGCGATAGCCGACGGTCTCACCCACCGCCTCGCCCAGCTGCCGCGCCATGAAGCCGGCGGCGGCGCGCGCGGCCACGCGGCGCGGTTCGAGCATCACGATCCTGCGGCCTTCCAGCCACGGCGCGTCGAGCAGGGCCAGCGGCACCTGGGTGGTCTTGCCGGCGCCGGGCGGGGCCTCGAGCACCAGGCGCGGATGGTCGGCCAGCGAGGCGGTGATCTGCGGCAGCAGCGAAGCGATGGGGAAGGAAGGTGCGGACATCGCGCACAGGATAAGGCGCGCGTCGGCCACGCCCTACAATGGCCGCCCCCACGTTCGTGCGCCACGCTCCATGCAGCTGATCGACATCGGTGCCAACCTCACCCACGAGTCCTTCGACCGCGACCGCGACGCTGTGCTGCAGCGCGCGCGCGCCACCGGCGTGGCCCAGCTGGTGATCACCGGCGCCAGCCGCGAGCATTCGCCCAAGGCGCTGGACCTGGCGCGCGCGTATCCGGGCGTGCTGTTCGCCACCGCCGGCGTGCATCCGCACCACGCGGTCGAATACACCGAGGAATGCGATGCCGAGATGCGCGCCCTGCTCGCGCAGCCGGAAGTGGTGGCCGTGGGCGAATGCGGGCTGGACTACAACCGCGACTTCTCGCCGCGCCCGGCGCAGCGGCGTGCCTTCGAGCGGCAGCTGCAGACCGCGGTGGACACCGGCAAGCCGCTGTTCCTGCACCAGCGCGATGCGCATGCGGACTTCATGGCGATCATGAAGCAGTTCGACGGCCGGCTGCCGGCGGCGGTGGTGCACTGCTTCACCGGCACGCGCGAGGAGCTGTTCGACTACCTCGACCAGGACTGGCATATCGGCATCACCGGCTGGCTGTGCGACGAGCGCCGCGGCGCGCACCTGCGCGCGCTGGTCCCCAGCATCCCGGCGCAGCGGCTGATGATCGAGACCGACGCGCCCTACCTGCTGCCGCGCACGCTCAGGCCGCTGCCGAAGGACCGGCGCAACGAGCCGGCCTTCCTGCCGCACATCGCCGAGGAACTGGCGCGCGACCGCGGCGAGGACGCGGACCGCATCGCCCAGGCCACCACCGCGACCGCGCGCGCGTTCTTCGGCCTGCCTGGCCAAGCGGTCTAGGACTCGACCTTGTCGTCCTCGCGCTTGGCATCGGCCATCGCCTCGGGCTCCAGCTCCTCGGCGGCGCGGTTGAAGCGCACGAACACGCCCCAGGACACCAGCAGCAGCGCGGCGGTGGCGCCGATGGACGCCGCATATGGCAGCTGGCTGGGCGCCTCGTGCGCCATCTCGAACACCGACACCAGCGTCTCGATCGACAGCGCGATCACCACCACCACCAGGAAGCGCGACAGGTAGCGGCGCACGCGCGTGGGCCCGCTGACCTTGACGTCGCGCAGCACCTCTTCCTCGAAGATCGTCTGGCCCAGCTCGATCGACACCAGCGCGATGGTCAGCAGGCCCACGCACTCGAGCACGGTGTTGAAGCGCGCCCGCATGTCCGCCCCGGCCGGCGCCTGGACCAGGCCGTGCCACAGCTCCTGCGCGGCCAGCCACAGCAGGGCCACGCCGCACAGCACGAACATGAAGATCACCAGCACGTGGCCGGCCTTGAACAACCCGGACAAACCCTTCATGGCACCGCTCCCCTAGAACGCAACGCCGCGCAGCATCGGCAGCGGCGCGTGGCGGCGGCGCGAAGGAGTCAGCCGAGCTGCGCGGCGTAGACCTGCAGGTGGATCCAGGCCGTGTCCAGGCGTGGCACGCGCAGGCCGAAATGGGCGGCGCGATGGGCCATGTCGCCGACGATGTGCGCGGCTTCGACGCGCTGGCCGGCCTGCAGGTCGCGCAGCATCGAGGCGGTCAGCGACGAGCCGGGCTGGGTGAGCACCTCCAGCATCGAGGCCTGCGCGGTCTCGGGCACCTTGGCGCCCGCCGCCGCGGCCACGTCCAGGCACTCGCGGTACAGGCCGGTCATGAAGTCGCGCCCGCCCTCGCAGGCCACGATCGCACCGACGCTGCCGCGCATCAGGCAGGTCGCCCCCGCCAGCGCGGTGAGGAAGCTGTACTTGGTCCACTGCGCCACGGCGATGTCGCTGCGCGCCTCGTACTGCACCCCGGCCTGCGCCAGCACCGCGGCCAGGGCCTGCACGCGCGGCGTCTGCCCGCTGCCGTCACGCTCGCCGAAGGTGATCGAGGCCGCCTTGCCCAGGTGCACGATCTGGCCCCGATCGCCCTTCATCGCACTGATGAAGCAGAGCCCGCCCAGCACCCTGTCCGCGCCGAAGCGCGCATCCAGTGCCGCGTAGTGCAGCAGGCCGTTGAGGATCGGCAGCACGGTGGTGTCCGCGCCGACCGCGGGGGCGATGGCGTCGAGCGAGCTGTCCAGGTCGTAGGCCTTGCAGCTCAGCAGCACCAGGTCGAAGGGCCGCTGCGCCGCCAGCGCCGGCAGCGCCTCGGCGGTGACGCAGGCCACGGCCAGGTGCGCGTCGCCCAGCGGGCTCTCGATCACCAGCCCGTCGCGGGCCAGCTGCTCGGCGCGCGCCGGGCGCACCAGGAAGGTCACATCGACCCCGGCCTGCGCCAGGCGACCGCCGAAATAGCCGCCGGTGCCGCCGGCCCCCAATACCAGGATGCGCATGCCTTGCCTCTTACTCGGTCAACGGCAGGCATGTAAGCACGCAGGCGCGTGCTGCGCCATCGCGCGCGTTGCGGTCATTGCTTGACCAGCTCGACCCGGCGGTTGCTGGCCTTGCCGTCTTCGCTGCTGTTGTCGGCCACCGGGTCGGCCTGGCCGAAGCCGGCGGCGGACAGGCGCGCGGCCTCCACGCCCTGCGCGGTCAGCGCGGCCACCACCGCCTTGGCCCGGCCTTCGGACAGCGCCTTGTTGTGCGCCGCCTCGCCGGTGTTGTCGGTATAGCCGTTGACGGCCAGCTTCAGCGCCGGATCGTCCTTGAGCAGCTGCACGACCTGGGCGATCTGCGGCTGCGAGTCGGGCAGGATCTCGGTCTTGTCGGTGGCGAAGTTGACGTGCAGCGCGACCTTGCCGGCCTTGTCGATCTGCGCCTTCAGCGCGCTGGCCGGCAGCAGGCCGGCGGTGATCTGCAGCGGCTTGGTCTCGGCGATCAGCAGCCCGGCGCCGAACTGATAGCTGCACAGGTGGATCCAGATGTCGCGGTCGGCGCGATGGACCACGAACACCTGCACGGGGTTGTTGTAGAAGTCGCCCAGGCCATCGACGAAGCGGGTGGTCGGATCGCCGCGCCAGCTCTTGAGCTGGTCGCGCGCCTCGGCGGGGATCTGCCCGTCGAAGATCTTGCGCCCGCCCATGGCCGCCACCGCCGCCTCGATGTTGCGGGTCAGTTCCAGCTGCGAGAACGTCCTGCCCTGCGCCGCGCTGACATTGGTCCACCAGATCCGGCCTTCCACCGGCTCGAGCCGGTCGCCCGTCCACAGCGGCACTTGGTCGAACTCGGCCAGCTCCGCCTTGTTGGTCGGCACGTAGCCATCGGGCAGCTTGAGGTAGGGGAAGTCGCCCAGCGCCACGCTCGACACCGGCAGGCTGGCCGGATCGAAGCCCTTGGTCGCGGCCGACGCGGTGTCCTTGGCCGCGGCGGGCGCCGAATCGGCCGGCGCGCTCGCCGCGGGCGCGGCGGCGTCCTGCGCCGAGGGCGGCTGCGGCTGCGGCTTGCACGCCGCCAGCGCCAACGCGCCGCTCAGCACCGCCACGGTCATGACCACCTGCCTCATGTCGCACTCCTTTGCCTGGGGATGGCCGGCAAGTGTAGTGCGCGGCAGTGGACCGCCGCACCGGCCGGGCCGTGCGTCGCTGACGCAGGGCCCGATGCGGCCGTCAGCTGCGCAGCCCCACGCCGCGCTTGAGGAGGTAGAGGCCCAGCGCGGCCAGGGCGACGACGAAGCCCAGCATCAGCGCATAGGCCACCCACAGCGGCACGTCCGAGCTGCCCAGCAGGCCGTAGCGGAAGGCGTTGACCATGTAGAAGATCGGGTTGAGGTGCGTGGCGGCCTCGGCCCAGCCCGGCAGCAGCTTGACCGAATAGAACACGCCGCCCAGATACGTCAGCGGGGTCAGGATGAAGGTCGGCACGATGGCGATGTCGTCGAACTTCTTGGCATAGGCCGCGTTGACGAAGCCGGCCAGCGAGAAGATGGTCGCACCCAGCAGCACCGTGCTCAGCGTCACCAGCGGATGCGGCACGCGTACCGGGGTGAAGAACATCGCGATCGCCAGCACGATGGCGCCGACCATCAGACCGCGCAGCACCGCGCCGGCCACGTAGCCCAGCAGGATCACCCAGTTGGGCATCGGGCTGACCAGCAGCTCCTCGACGTGGCGCCCGAACTTGGCGCCGAAGAAGCTGGAGGAGATATTGCCGTAGCTGTTCTGGATCACGCTCATCATCACCAGGCCCGGCACGATGAACTGCATGTAGGAGAAGCCGCCCATGTCGCCGATCTTCGAGCCGATCAGGCCGCCGAAGATCAGGAAGTACAGCGTCATCGTGATCGCCGGCGGCACCAGGGTCTGGCCCCAGATGCGCAGGATGCGGGCGATCTCGCGGCGGGTGATGGTCCACAGCGCGGTCAGGTTGCGGCGGGCGTTGCTGGTGGTCGGCACCAGGGTCGGGGGGCTGCTCATGCGGAGGTCTCCTGCGCGGCGGCGGGCGCAGCGGTCATGCGGACGAACAGCTCTTCGAGCCGGTTGGACTTGGTGCGCATCGAGCGCACGCGGATGCCGGCCTCATCGAGCGCGTCGAACACGCGGTTGAGTTCCATCTGCCGCGGCATGTCCAGATCCAGCGTATGCGGGTCGGCGGCCAGCAGCGTGGCGCCCTCGATCACCGGCAGCTGCGCGGGCAGCTCGCCGTCGATGTCCAGCAGGAAGCCCTCCACGTCCAGCTGCGCCAGCAGCGCGCGCATCGGGCCCTGCTGGACGATGCGGCCGTGGTTGATGATCGCCAGGTTGCGGCACAGGCTCTCGGCTTCCTCCAGGTAATGGGTGGTGAGGATGATCGTGGTGCCGGCGGCGTTGATCTCGCGCAGCGTCTTCCACATGCCGCGGCGGATCTCGATGTCCACCCCGGCGGTGGGTTCGTCCAGGATCAGCAGGCGCGGGCGGGTCATCATGGCGCGGGCGATCATCAGCCGCCGCTTCATGCCGCCGGAGAGCGTGCGGCTCATCAGGAAGGCCTTGTCCCACAGCTGCGCGCGCTTGAGCTCCTCTTCCGCGCGCGGAACGGCCTCATCGCGCGGGATGCCGTAGAAGCCGGCGTAGTTGACCAGGATGTCGAAGGGCTTCTCGAACAGGTTGAAGTTGATCTCCTGCGGCACCAGGCCGATCAGGCGCATGGCCGCGTCGCGGTGCGCGACCAGGTCGGTGCCGAACACCTGCACCTGCCCGGAGGTCTTGTTGACCAGCGAGGAAATGATGCCGATCAGCGTGGACTTGCCGGCGCCGTTGGGCCCGAGCAGGGCGAAGAAATCGCCGGGCTCCACGCTCAGCGACACGCCCTTGAGCGCTTCGACGCCGTTGTCGTAGCGCTTTTTCAGATCGACGATGGACAGCGCCGGCACGGGACCGGCGACAGGGGAGAGCGAGGTCATGGAAGGCCTTGGCGCGGGCGTCGGGCCCGCCTGACGGACAGAGCCCTATTATAGGTGCCCCGCCCCGGCCGCTCCGGGCATCAGACCGTTCCACGCCTTGGCCATCGCGCAGTTTCCGCTGGAATTCATCGCCCGCCGCATGCTGGCCCCGAGCGTGGGCCATTACGTGTTCCGCCGCGCCGACCAGGCCGCGCTGGATTTCATCCCCGGGCAGTTCATCCAGGTGCACTTCACCATGGCCGACGGCAGCGCGGCGCGGCGCAGCTATTCGCTGGCCAACGTGCGCACGCCCGGCGCGGCGGCCGACGGCACGGTGGAGATGGCGGTGAGCTATGTGCCGGGCGGGGCGGCCACGGCGCTGTTCGAGGCGCTGACCCCGGGCCAGGTGGTGCAGGCCAGCGGGCCGTTCGGCCGTTTCACCCTGCAGCCGGGCGATGCCAACGCGCGCTATGTGCTGATCGCCACCGGCACCGGCGTGACGCCGTACCGGGCCATGCTGCCGGCGCTGGCCGCGGCCATGGCCGGGCGCGGCGTCGAGGTGGTGCTGCTGCAGGGCGCGCGCACCCTGGGCGAGCTGCTCTACCACGACGAGTTCGCCGCCTTCGCCGCCGCGCACCCGGGCTTCTCCTACCTGCCCTGCCTCTCGCGCGAGCGGCAGGCCGGCGCGCACCACGGCTATGTGCAGCAGGCCCTGCCGGGCATCGCGCCCGACCCGGCCCGCGACATCGCCTACCTGTGCGGCAACCCGGACATGGTCGACGCCTGCTTCGAGGCGCTGAAGGGCGAAGGCCTGCCGATCCCGCAGATCCGTCGCGAGAAATACATCAGCTCGAAATAGCGCCTGGCCGCGATGTAAAGCGTGCTTGACACGACGCCGCTGCCGCGCGCAGGATGATGTCAACCTTCCTTGACATCGCGCTTCGCATGGACACCGCTTCCGTTGCACGACCGCGCCCAGGCGCGCCGCCTCCCGCCACAGGCCGGGCACGCCGATGAATGACCAGACCACACCCCCGCCGCGCTCGCTGCGCTGGCGCCTGCCGCTGATCGCGGCCCCGGCCGCCGTGGTGGCGGTGCTGGCGCTGGTGCCGGGCCTGCTGCCCACGCTCAGCGCCGAGGGGCGGCAGACGCTGCTGGGCATGGCGGCGGGCATGGGCACCGCGCTGGCCGTGCTGTTGCTGGTGCTGCTGATCCCCGGTGCCCGCCGCACCTATTTCCTGCTGCTGGAGGCCCGCGAACACGGCGCCTGCGCCGACCGGCGCGTGCGCTGGTTCAGCGGCATCGCCCTGGCGCTGTACGTGCTGCTGGTGCTGCTGGCGCGCTGGGGCGTGCCGCAGACCGCCTCGCCGCTGAAGGTGCTGGTCCTGGGCGCGCTGCCGCTGCTGGCGATGGGGCTGTTCGTGGCGGCCACGGTGCTGCGCCTGCGCCAGCTGGACGAGCTGATGCGCAAGCTGGAGGTGGAAAGCTGGGCGCTGGCGGCGCTGCTGGTCTCGCAGGGCTATTTCGCCGTCTGGCTGCTGCTGCGCCTGGGGCTGGTGCGGATCGACGCCGGCAACGCCCTGCTCTGGGTGGGCGTATGGCTGATGGTGGTGCAGCTGGTGGTCTACACCTGGCAGCTGCGCAAGTACCTGTGAACAGCCGCGTGCGCGAACTGCGCGAGGCGCGCGGCTGGTCGCAGGCGGTGCTGGGCGAGCGCCTGGGCGTGTCGCGCCAGACCATCAACTCGATCGAGACCGGCAAGTACGACCCGAGCCTGCCGCTGGCCTTCCAGATCGCCCGGCTGTTCGGCGAGTCGATCGAGGCGATCTTCCTGTTCGAACCGTAAGCGGCGCCGCACCCGGTCACATCGGCCGGCGCCGCGCGTCATGTCAGCATCCACATCCGGACCACGGATGCCTTCCAAGGAGAGTCCCATGCAACAACGATGGTGGTGGCCAGCCCTGCTGCTGGCGGCCAGTGTCCCGGCGGCGCAGGCGCGCACGCTGGGCACGCTGGAGTTCAAGCCCTGCACGCTCAGCGCGCCGCTGATGCCCGCCTCGGTGGAGGCCCAGTGCGCCACGCTGCAGGTGCCGGAGAACCGCGCCGCCCCGGGCGGACGCAAGATCGCCCTGCGCATCGGCTGGGTGCCGGCGCAGAACGACACCTCGGCCGAGCCCGATCCGGTGTTCATGCTGGCCGGCGGCCCGGGCCAGTCGGCGCTGGATACCTATCCGCAGCTGCAGACGGCCTTCGCCAAGGTCAACGCCAAGCGCCACGTGATCCTGGTCGACCAGCGCGGCACCGGCGGCTCCAATCCGCTGCAATGCCCGCAGCCGGACAAGGCGCAGGACATCGACACGCCCGATGCCGCCGGCGCCTATGCGCGCAGCTGCCTGGCGCAGCTGGAGAAGAAGGCCGACCCGCGCTTCTACACCACCGGCGATGCGATCGCCGACCTGGATGCGGTGCGCCAGGCCATCGGCGCGGCCAGGATCGATCTGGTCGGCGTGTCCTACGGCACGCGCGTGGCCCAGCAGTACGCGGCCACCTATCCACAGCACACGCGCGCCATCGTGCTCGACGGCGTGGCGCCCAATTCGCTGGTGCTGGGCAACGAGTTCGCGCAGAACCTGGAAAGCGCGCTGGACCTGCAGTTCGCCCGCTGCGCCAACGACAAGGCCTGCGCCGACAAGCTGGGCAACCCGCGCCAGCGCCTCAACGCGCTGATGCAGACCCTGCGCACGCAGCCGCCGACGGTGAACTTCCGCGACCCGGTCACCGGCGCGGCGCGCCAGGAAACCCTGCACGCCGGCGATGTGGCCGGGCTGGTGCGCATGTCCGCCTACATGCCGCTGATGACCGCCACCCTGCCCCTGCAGTTCGCCGAAGCCGCGCAGGGCCGCTACGACACGCTGGCCGCCACGGCCAGCCTGATCGGCGGCTCGCTCTCCGATTCGATGGCCATGGGCATGCAGCTGTCGGTGATCTGCGCCGAGGACGGCAGCGAGCTCGCACCCGATCCCAGGCAGGACGGCTCGCTGCTGGGCAACGCCATCGTCGAGGGGCTCAAGGCGCAGTGCGCGGTATGGCCCAAGGGCACGCGCGCGGCGAACTTCCGCAAGCCGCTGTCCACCGATGTGCCGGCGCTGCTGCTGAGCGGCCAGTTCGATCCGGTGACCCCGCCGCGCTATGGCGCAGAAGTCGCCAAGTCGCTGCCCAACGCGCGCCACCTGGTGCTCAAGGGCCAGGGCCACAACGTCATCGCCGTGGGCTGCGCGCCGCAGCTGCTGGGCCAGTTCCTGGACAAGGCCGACGCCAAGTCGCTGGACGCCACGTGCCTGGACCGCCTCACCGACACCCCGCCCTTCACCGGCTTCTACGGATGGGACCCATGATCGCCCTGCAGAATCTCCACAAGACCTTCCAATCGAAGAAGACCGTGGTCAAGGCCGTGAGCGGGGTGGACTTCACCGCCGCCGACGGCCAGATCACCGGCCTGCTCGGCCCCAACGGCGCCGGCAAGACCACCACCCTGCGCATGCTCTACACGCTGATGCAGCCCGATCAGGGGCAGGTGCTGATCGACGGGCTGGACGTGGCCGCCGATCCGCAGGCCGCGCGGCGCGCACTGGGCGTGCTGCCCGACGCGCGCGGCGTGTACAAGCGCCTGACCGCTCGCGAGAACATCGCCTACTTCGGCGCGCTGCACGGCCTGGACAAGGCCACCATCGCCGCGCGCACCGAGCGCCTGGCGCACGCGCTGAACATGACCGACTTCCTGGATCGGCGCACCGAGGGCTTCAGCCAGGGCCAGCGCACCAAGACCGCCATCGCCCGCGCGCTGGTGCACGACCCGCGCAACGTCGTACTGGACGAACCGACCAACGGCCTGGACGTGATGACCACCCGCGGCCTGCGCGAATTTCTCAAGCAGCTGCGCGGCGAAGGTCGCTGCGTGGTGTTCTCCAGCCACATCATGCAGGAGGTGGCCGCGCTGTGCGATCGCATCGTGATCATCGCCAAGGGCACGGTGGTGGCCGCCGGCACACCCGATGAACTGCGCGCGCTGTACGGCCGGGACAACCTGGAGGACGCCTTCGTCGAAGCGATCGGTTCGGAGGAGGGCCTGCTGGCATGAACAGTCTCAAGACTCTGTGGGTGGTGATGCGCAAGGAGTTGCTCGACTTCTTCCGCGACCGCCGCACCGTGGCGCTCTCGCTGCTGCTGAGTCCGGTGCTGGTGCCGGTGCTGCTGATCGGGCTGTTCACCCTGACCGAGAACCGCATCCGCGACCTGACCGACAAGCCGCTGGAACTGCCGGTGATCGGCAAGCAGCACGCGCCCAATCTGATCGCCTGGCTGGAAGGCCAGAACGTCACCATCGTCGATCCCCCGGCCGATGTCGCCGCGGCCATCGCCGAGCAGAAGGCCGACGTGATCCTGCGCATCGGCGATGACTACGGCGAGAAGTGGCGCAAGAGCGAACCGGCGCCGGTGGAGGTCCTGAGCGACTCGACCCGGCAGAACGCCGAGGTGCCGGTCAAGCGCGTGCAGGCCTTGCTGCGCGCCTACAACAGCCAGGTCGGCGCACTGCGCCTGCTCGCGCGCGGCGTCAGCCCTGCGGCCGCCGCGCCGCTGCAGATCAGCGACACCGACATGGCCTCCGAGGAAGCCAAGCGCGGCCGGCTGGTCGGCGTGCTGCTGCCGTACCTGCTGATCCTCAGCGCCTTCATCGGCGGCGCCTACCTGATCATGGACGGCACCGCCGGCGAGCGCGAACGCCAGTCGCTGGAGCCACTGCTGGCCACGCCCGCCCCGCGCGGCGCGGTGGTCAGCGGCAAGGTCGCCGCGGCCTGCGCGGTGGCACTGCTGTCGCTGGCGCTGACCCTGCTGATGTTCAAGCTCACCGCGGTGATCTCGCCCACGGTCGGGCGGCAGATGGCGGTGAGCTTTTCCACCATCGCGCTGCTGCTGCTGATCCTGATGCCGATGGTCTTCATCGGCACCACGCTGCTGACCTACCTGTCGGCCACGGCCAAGAGCATGAAGGAAGCGCAGAGCCACATGAGCTGGCTGATGCTGCTGCCGATGCTGCCCTCGATCGTGCTGATGGTGAACCCGGTCAAGACCCAGCTGTGGCAGTTCGCCGTGCCGTTCCTGGCGCAGAACCAGCTGATCCTGAAGGTCGTGCGGGGCGAGGTCGTCGCGCCGGCGCAGTGGGGCATCTACCTGGGCGCCAGCTTCGCCCTGGCCGGGCTGATGTGGTTCCTGGCGGTGCGCCGCTACCGCGGCGAGCAGCTGGCGATCTCCGGCTGAGCCTGCATCGCCCGCAACGAACAAGGGCCGGCAATGCCGGCCCTTGTTTTTGCGTTGCGGGCGCGCTCAGCCGGGGTTGAAGGCGATCGTGCGGCGCGTGGTGCTGGTGGTGCCGGTGGGCTCGAACTTCCAGCGCTTGACCGCGGTCAGCGCGGCGCGATCGAACACGCGCGGCGGCGTGGCCTGGACCACGCGCACGTTGCTGACATCGCCATCGCCGCCGATGGTGATCTCCACCACCACCTGGCCGCTGGTGCCGGCGCGCAGCGCATCCATCGGATAACGCGGCGGCGGCGCGCTGAGCAGGCGCCGCTCGCCGCTGGAGGCGGCCGACGCGGACGAGGGCGATCCCGATGGCTCGGCTGGCGCTGCCGCAACCGGCGCCGGACGTTCGGCGGCGGCCTGCGGGCGCGGCGCGGGCGCGGACGCGGGTGCGGCCGGCGCATCGCGGGTGTTGTCCTCGCGCGCGGCGCGCGGCTGGGCGGCCGGTGCCTGCGCTGCCTGCTTCTGCTGGGCCGCCTGTTCGGCCAGGCGCTGGGCCTCCCTGGTCTTGGCCTCAGCGGCGGCCTTGGCCTTGGCCACCTCGTCGCTGCTCTGCTGGGCCAGCAGCTTCTCGCCGGCCTCGGTGGCCGCCGCCAGGCGTGGCAGGGACGGCGCGTTCGGATCGGCCTTGCGGATCAGCGCTTGCAGGCGCCGGGCCTCGTCGAAGTCCTTGCGGCCGATGCTCTGCTCGGCGGCGATCACCGTGTAGGGCATGAAGTCGGTCAGCGCGCTGGTCACCGCCGGATCGTCGGGCTGCTTGTCGCGCAGGGCCAGGTAGTACTCCACCGCATTGTCGCCGGCCGGTGCGTACAGACGGTTCTGGCCGATCGCACGCGTGGCGGCGGCGCGCAGATCGTCGGTGCTCATGGCCTGCACGCTGGCCGCCACCGCGCCCTTGGGCGCGGCATCGGCGGCGATGGCCTGCGCGGCGCTCTGCGGGTCGGCCGGCGGCGGCGTGCTGGCGGCCGGCGTGGAAGCAGGCTGCTGCGAGCAGGCGGCGAGCAGTCCCAGCAGCGCAAAGGCGGCCACGGGCCGCAGGGCGGTCGGTGTGAGCTTGGACATCGATGGTTCCCCTGAAGGGTCCGCATGGCGCAGACCAAGTGGCGAAACTCGCGTCAAGCGCCGCGGTTGTCAACTGCCCGGGCGGGTCACTTGCCGATGCAGAACGTGGAAAAGATCCGGCCCAGCAAGGCGTCGGGCGAGATCCTGCCGGTGATCTCGCCCAGCGCGTCGTGGGCCAGGCGCAGTTCTTCGGCGGCCAGCGCCAGGGATTCGTGATCGAGCTCGCGTTTTGCCAGTGTCGCGTGCTCGCGTGCGTCTTCCAGCGCCTGCACGTGGCGGGCGCGCGCCGAGAATTCTCCCTCCACCGCGGCGCCGGCCTGGCCCAGCGCCAGGGCCTGCAGGCGCGCGACCAGCGCATCGAGGCCGGCGCCGGTGCGCGTGGACAGCGCCAGCGCGTCCTGGTCCAGGCGCGGCGCGTCGGGCAACAGGTCGAGCTTGTTGTGCAGCCACAGCTTGGGCGTGGCCGGATCCAGCACATCGGCCACCGCGGCGCGGCCGGCCTGCGGATCGCGTGCGTCGAGCATCACCAGCGCCACATCGGCGCGGCGCAGTTCGTCGCCGGCGCGGCGCATGCCCTCGCGTTCGATCGCATCGCCGCCGTCACGCAGACCGGCGGTGTCGACCAGGGTCAGTTCGACGCCGTCGATGCGGATCACTTCGTGCAGCGTGTCGCGCGTGGTGCCGGCAGTGTCGGTGACGATGGCGCGTTCGCGCCCGGCCAGGGCGTTGAGCAGCGAGCTCTTGCCGGCGTTGGGCGGCCCGACAATCACCACGTGCAGGCCATCGCGCAGCCGGCGACCGCGCTGGGCTTCGTCCAGCAGCTGCCCGAGGTCGGCCAGCAGCGCCTGCACGCCGGCATGCACGGCCGCGCCGCCCAGAGTCTCCAGCGGCTCGTCGGCGAAGTCGATCGCCGCCTCCACGTGGACCCGCAGCCGCAGCAGCTGCTCGGCCAGCGCTTCGACGCGGCGCGAGAACACGCCATCGAGCGAACGCCGCGCCGCACGCGCCGCGCGCGCATCGCCGGCGGCGATCAGGTCGGCCACCGCCTCGGCCTGGGCCAGGTCGAGCTTGCCGTTGAGGAAGGCGCGTTCGGAAAACTCGCCCGGCCGCGCCTGGCGCGCACCCAGCGCGCAGGCGCGCGCCACCAGCGCACGCAACACCACCGGACTGCCGTGCGCCTGCAGTTCGACCACGTCCTCGCCGGTGAAGCTGGCCGGAGCGACGAAGGCCAGCGCGATGCCATCGTCGATCACCTCGCCCGCGCCGTCGACGAAGCGCGCATAGCGCGCCTGCCGCGGCGCCAACTCGCCCGCGCCCATCGCCTTGGCGATCTGCCTCGCACGCGGGCCCGACAGGCGCACGATGCCCACCCCGCCCGCGCCGGCGGCAGTGGCCACGGCAGCGATGGTGTCGGTGTGCGAGGGCGATGCGTGCATGGCGTGCGGATTCGATGAGGACAGTGCGGCGCCCGGCATCGTGCCCGTGCTGCCGCCCAAAAACAAAAGAGGCTTCGCAGGCGTGCAGAGGACACGCCGGCTGATGACATGAGCGCGGTCATGGAGAGCGGACTTCGCCGAGCAGCCTCGACCCGGCCGGGCGCGGCTCCGCGGCTCGGTCCGCCATCCCTGGCCCGCTCTCCGCGCGTCCGCCAGGATCGAGGCTTTCGCGGCGGATAGACCAGGGCTCCTTCCGACCCGAAGGCATCGAGCAAGCGCTCTGCCCCCTCCCCTTCGCCTGCGGCGAAAGGGAGGGCCGGGGTGGGGTGCTTTTGCTCTTCGCTTCTGTGGCTTGCCCGGTAAAGCCCCGACCCCTCCCCATCCCTCCCCTGCGCTGCGCGCAAGGGAGGGGGCCTCAAGTCGATGCCTTCCCGTCGCTGATCGCGTTGGTTGGGAGGGAGGGGCTTGAACGACCGCGCAAACCGAAGCGTTGTGACTTGACGCGAGTCGCCCCTGCCCATCCGAAGCCGCAACGCCCACACGCCGCGATCCATCACCGTGAGAGAGACAAAACAAAAGCCCGCCGAAGACGGCGGGCTTTTGCGGTGAGGCGTCGAGCGACTTACTTGCGGACCGTCTTGTCCGGCTTGTCGCTTTCCGGCTTGCCCAGCGAGGGCTGGCCGTGGACGCGGCCCATCCACCACTGCTGCAACAGGCCCAGGCTGCCGTTGGTCACCCAGTACAGCACCAGGCCGGAGGGGAAGAAGGCCATGGTGGCGCCGAAGATCAGCGGCATGAACTGCATCATCTTGGCCTGGGTCGGGTCCATGCCCGTGGTCGGCGAGAGCTTCTGCGTCAGCCACATCACCAGCACGTTGAGCACCGGCAGGATGAAGTAGGGATCGCGCGCGGTGAGGTCGTGGATCCACAGGATCCACGGTGCCTGGCGCAGCTCGACCGACTCGTTGAGCACCCAGTACAGGCACAGGAAGATCGGCATCTGCACCAGGATCGGCAGACAGCCGCCCATCGGGTTGATCTTCTCCTTCTTGTACAGCTCCATCATGGCCTGCTGCAGCTTGGCCCGATCCTCGCCGTAGCGCTCCTTGAGCTGCTGCATGCGCGGCTGGAACTTGCGCATCTTGGCCATCGACTTGTACTGGGCCGAGGACAGCGGGAACAGCACCAGCTTGACCACCACCACCAGACCGATGATCGACCAGCCCCAGTTGCCGAGCAGATCGTGCAAATGGCTCAGGATCCAGAACAGGCCCGAGCCGATCACCGCCAGCGGCGCGAAGCGGCTGTAGTCCACCGCGCTGTCCAGGCCGGGAATGCCGGAGGCCTTGATCGCCTTGACCAGCTTCGGGCCGACCCACAGCCGCGCATCGGTGGTGCCGGTCTGGCCCGGCGCCACGGTCAGGCTGGGGCCGGTCTCGCTGACCAGGTAACGGCGCACGCCGCCGACGGTGCGCTCATCCAGCGACACCAGCGCCGGCTGCTGCGGATCGGGCACCCAGGCGCTGAGGAAGTGATGCTCCAGCATCGCGATCCAGCCGCCCTTCATGTCCTGGTTGAGCTTGCCGTCTTCCAGGTAGTCGTCGCCGAACTTGCGGCGCTCGTAAGCCCCGCTGGCGGTGCGCCACGCGGCGCCGACCAGGCTGAAGGCATGCGGGTTGGTGATGCCGCCCTTGACCGGCGGCGGCGGCGTGCGCTCGAGCTGGCGATAGATCACCGCCGTCCACGGCGCGCTGCCGGTGTTGGTGACCTGGTCGGAGACGCCGACCAGATAGGCGCCGCGGGTGATGGTGAAGGTGCGCACGATGCGCACGCCGTTGCCTTCCCAGACGAAGGGAATGCGCAAGCTGTCCTGGCCGCTGGCCAGCACGTAATCGCGCTGCGGCTGCTCGGGGCGGAACACCGCGCCCGGGCCCGGCGCGGCGCTGCCCTGGCTGGTCCAGGCCAGGCCGGCGGTGTAGAGCTGGGCGGGGTTCTGGTTGAACAGTTCCACCGGCGGCGCGCCGGGATCGCGGCTCTGCGGGTACTGCAGCAGCTGCGCGCGCAGCACCTTGCTGCCGTCGATGACCAGCTTGAGCGTGTCGGTGGTGACGGTGACCTGGGTCGAAGCCGCGGCCGGCGCGGCGGCGGCGGAATTGGCCGGCGCGGTCGTGGACGCGGCGGTGCCGGGCGACGGCGTGGTCGCCAGCCCCTCGGTGCTGGGCACGCCGCTGCCGCCGGCATCGGCCGCGGGCGTCGTCGTGGCCGCCGCCACCGGGGTGGCCGGATGGTCCTGGGCGGTCTTCCACTTGCCCCACTCCATCCACAACAGGGTCGCCACCATCAGCCAGGCGAAGATCAGGAAAACACGGGTCTGGTTCATGGAAGCAGGCAGTCTCAGCCGGTTGCAGCGTCCGGCGTGGAAAGGGAAGAGGAGGGGCGCACTGGCGCGGGGCGCATTGTGCCGCCCGCATCCGGGGCGGGCAACGCGCCGGCGCGCTGCAGCAGCTGGTCGAAGGCCGCGCGCAGCTGCGCGGCCGAGGCCTGCGCGGCCGCCGGGCGTGCCACCAACACGTAGTCGCCGGCCGGCAGCGCCAGGCGCAGCGCACGGAAGTGGTCGCGCAGCACGCGCTTGATGCGGTTGCGTCCGACCGCGCGCTTGTCGACCTTGCGCGAGACCGCCAGGCCCAGGCGCGCCTGTTCGCCACCGGCCGCCAGGTACAGGGCGATCAGCGGCGTGGCGTGGCGGCGGGCGAGGCCGAAGACCCGGGTGTACTCGGCCGAGGTGCGCACGCGCGCCCGGCGGGGAAAGGTCTTGGACGAAACGTCAGGACTCATGGCACGACAAAGCCCGCGCCGTTGCGCGGCGCGGGCTTGGTGTGCAAACGCATGCTGTGATGACCGGCCGCGCACCAGGCGCGGCGCGAGGCATCAGGCGCAGAGCGTCTTGCGGCCCTTCGCGCGGCGACGGGCGAGGATCTTGCGACCGTCAGCGGTCTTCATGCGGGCACGGAAACCGTGGTCGCGCTTGCGCTTGAGGTTGCTGGGCTGGTAGGTGCGCTTGGTGGCCATGGGGCACTCTCAGGCGATAAGGGGTGGAAAGAACCGGAAATTCTACGGGGCGGCCAAAGCGCACGTCAAGCTTGCGTGTGCCCGGCCTGTGGATGGAACTGTGGATGAGCGGTGGTCGGACGGTGGGCAAAGCGGACGACGTGGTACCCTGCCCGACCCTCTTTTCCACGTGCCGTCGGGCTGCGCGAGCTGGCCCGGCGCTGGATGACCGATCTCTCAAAGATGGATGCCTGGCCCCGCTGCCTAGAACGCCTGGAAGCCGAACTGCCGGCCGAAGATGTCCACACCTGGCTCAAGCCGCTGCAGGCCGAACAGCGTCCCGACGCGGTCGTGCTCTATGCGCCCAACGCCTTCATCGTCGACCAGGTGCGCGAGCGCTACCTGCCGCGCATCCGTGAGCTGATCGACCATTACGCCGGCTTCGACCAGGTCTCGCTGGCGGTGGGCTCGCGGGCCAAGGCGGCCGAGCCGGCCGCCGCCTCGGGCAACGGCGCGAGCGCCTCGCTGACCACCGCGGCCACCGCGCCGGTCGAGCCCTTCGCCGGCAACCTCGATACGCACTACACCTTCGACAACTTCGTCGAAGGGCGCAGCAACCAGCTCGGCCGCGCCGCTGCCTGGCAGGCCGCGCAGAAGCCCGGCGATCGCGCCCACAACCCGCTGCTGTTGTACGGCGGCACCGGGCTTGGCAAGACGCATCTGATGTTCGCGGCCGGCAACGAGATGCGCCGGCAGAACCCGGCCGCGCGTGTGCTGTACCTGCGCTCGGAGCAGTTCTTCAGCGCCATGACCAAGGCGCTGATCGAGCGGACCATGGATCAGTTCAAGCGCCGCTTCCAGCAGGTCGACGCGCTGCTGATCGACGACATCCAGTTCTTCGCCGGCAAGGACCGCACCCAGGAAGAGTTCTTCCACACCTTCAACGCGCTGTTCGACGGTCGCCAGCAGATCATCCTGACCTGCGACCGCTACCCGCGCGAGGTGGAGGGGCTGGAGCCGCGGCTGAAGTCGCGCCTGGCCTGGGGCCTGTCGGTGGCCATCGACCCGCCCGACTTCGAGACCCGCGCGGCCATCGTGCTGTCCAAGGCGGCCGAGCGCGGCACCCACATCCCCGACGATGTGGCCTTCCTGCTGGCCAAGAAGATGCGCTCCAACGTGCGCGACCTGGAAGGCGCTCTCAACACGCTGGCCGCGCGCGCCAACTTCCTGGGCCGGGCGATCACGCCGGAGTTCGCCCAGGAGACCCTGCGCGACCTGCTGCGCGCCCAGCAGCAGGCCATCGGCATCCCCAACATCCAGAAGACCGTGGCCGACTACTACGGCCTGCAGATCAAGGATCTGCTGTCCAAGCGCCGCACCCGCTCGCTGGCGCGCCCGCGCCAGGTGGCCATGGCCCTGACCAAGGAGCTGACCGAACACAGCCTGCCCGAGATCGGCGACGCCTTCGCCGGACGCGACCACACCACCGTGCTGCACGCCTGCCGGCAGATCCGCACGCTGATGGAGTCCGACGGCAAGCTCAAGGAAGACTGGGACAAGTTGATCCGCAAGCTCAGCGAGTGAGCGGGCGGGCCCCGCGGTGGCTATGCTGTGCGGGTCGCCGCATTCATGGAACATCCGGTGGGCGGTAGGGGGTCGAAGCTGTGGATAAGGCGTGGATCGATTTGACGATGAAAGTTGTCCACAGTTTTTCCCGCAGCAAACCGACACGCCATCCACCGGGTTTCAAGCGAATAAAAACGAGGCTGATCAATAGGTTAGATCGGTTTTCCCGGAAATCCGCGGCAACCATCACCATCAGCTTTTAAGATTTATACACTTCTAAAAACCTAGAGCACCGGGACACCCACGATGCGTTTCAGCCTGCAGCGAGAAGCTTTCCTCAAACCCCTGGCGCAAGTGGTCAATGTGGTGGAGCGTCGTCAGACCCTGCCCGTGCTGGCCAATTTCCTGGTGCAGGTGAACAACGGCCAGCTCTCGCTGACCGGCACCGATCTGGAAGTCGAAATGATTGCGCGCAGCGCGGTCGAGGACGCCCAGGACGGCGAGACCACGATCCCGGCACGCAAGCTGTTCGAAATCGTGCGCGCCCTGCCCGATGGCAGCCGCATCACCGTCAGCCAGACCGGCGACAAGGTCAGCGTCGCCGCAGGGCGCAGCCGCTTTACCCTGGCCACGCTGCCGGCCAACGATTTCCCGTCGGTCGACGAGGTCGAGGCCACCGAGCGCGTCACCGTGCCGGAAGCGGCGCTGAAGGAGCTGATCGAGCGCACCGCGTTCGCCATGGCGCAGCAGGACGTGCGCTATTACCTCAATGGCCTGCTGTTCGACCTGCGCGATACCTCGCTGCGCTGCGTGGCCACCGACGGCCACCGCCTGGCGCTGTGCGAATCGGGCCTGGAGACCGGCGGCAGCCTGACCAAGCGTCAGATCATCGTCCCGCGCAAGGGCGTGACCGAGCTGCAGCGCCTGCTGGAAGGCGGCGACCGCGCGCTGGAGCTGGAAGTCGGCCGCAGCCACATCCGCGTCAAGCGCGACGATGTCACCTTCACTTCCAAGCTGATCGACGGCCGCTTCCCCGACTACGAGGCGGTGATCCCGATCGGCGCCGATATCGAGGTCAAACTGGACCGCGAGGTCCTGCGTGCCGCCCTGCAGCGCGCCGCGATCCTGTCCAACGAGAAGTACCGCGGTGTGCGCGTGGAACTCTCGCCCGGCCAGCTCAAGGTCAGCGCGCACAATCCCGAGCAGGAAGAGGCGCAGGAAGAGATCGAGGCCGACACCAAGGTCGAATCGCTGGCGATCGGCTTCAACGTCAACTACCTGCTCGATGCCCTCTCGGCCCTGCGCGACGAGCACATCGTGATCCAGCTGCGCGATGCGAACTCCTCGGCGCTGGTGCGTGAGGCCGGCAGCCAGCGTTCGCGCCACGTCGTCATGCCGCTGCGCCTCTGACCCCAGTGCTGTTCCACGTGAAACACGACGCGACGCCCGGAGTTTTCCGGGCGTCGCCGTTTGGGAGCGTTCGACCTTGGACGTGACGCGGCTGGTCGTGGGCGGACTACGCCGGTTCGAACGGGTCGAGCTGGTGCCCGCACCAGGCCTGAACCTCATTACCGGCGACAACGGCGCCGGCAAGACCAGCCTGCTGGAAGCCCTGCACCTCATGGCCTGGGGGCGCAGCTTCCGTGGCCGCGTCCGCGACGGACTGATCCGGACCGGCAGCGACGCGGTCGAAGTCTTCGTCGAATGGACCGAGGCCGGCCACGAGCGGCTGCGCAAGGCCGGCCTGCGCCACAGCGGTCAGGAGTGGCAGGGGCGCCTGGACGGCAACAACGTGGCCCAGCTCGGCGATCTGTGCGCGGCACTGGCCGTCGTGAGCTTCGAACCGGGCAGTCACGCGCTGGTGACCGGCGGCGGCGAGCCACGCCGGCGCTTCCTGGATTGGGGCCTGTTCCACGTGGAACAGGACTTTCTGCCGACCTGGCGGCGCTACAACCGCGCCCTCAAGCAGCGCAACGCCCTGCTGAAGTCCGGCGGTAGCCTGGCCCAGCTGGACGCATGGGATGCGGAGCTGGCCGATGCCGGGGAAGCGGTGACCGCGCACCGTCTGGCCTACCTCGACCGCCTGCAGACGCAGCTCTCGGAGGCCGCGGACGCGCTGGTGCCCATGCTTGGGCGCGCGCAGCTGGCTTTTGCGCCCGGCTGGAAGCGCCAGGAGCTGTCGTTGGCCGACGCGCTGCTGGTGACGCGCGATCGCGACCGGCAGTTCGGCCATACCGGCGTGGGGCCGCATCGCGCCGACTGGCGCGTCGACTACGCCGCCCTGCCCCAGCGCGAGACCCTGTCGCGCGGCCAGGCCAAGCTCACCGCCCTGTCCTGCCTGCTGGCCCAGGCGCAGGACTACGCGGTCCAGCGCGGGGAATGGCCGGTGATCGCGCTGGACGATCTCGCCTCGGAGCTGGACCGCCGGCACCAGCAGCGCGTGCTGGATCGCCTGCTCGGCAGCGGCGCCCAGATCTTCCTGACCGGGACTGAGCCCCCTGCCGGGCTTGGAGAACGCTCGCGCGGGGCCTGGTTCCACGTGGAACACGGCGCGGTCGCGCCTCGCTAGGACATGGGCCATCAGGGGGCCAACCCCGGCCAATGCTATAATTCGCGTCCTTTCCCAGTGCCGGTCGCGCCTGCGCATGCTGCGTGGCGGACCGGCCGTGCAGGCAATCGACACGCGAATGACCGAGCAGAACCCGCCGACCACTCCCGGCCAGAACGGCAACTACGACGCCAACAGCATCACGGCCCTGGAAGGCCTGGAGGCGGTGCGCAAGCGCCCCGGCATGTACATCGGCGACGTGCACGACGGCACCGGCCTGCACCACATGGTCTTCGAGGTCGTCGACAACTCCATCGACGAGGCCCTGGCCGGCCATGCCGACCATGTCGCCGTGACCATCCACGCCGACGGCTCGGTGTCGGTGTCCGACAACGGCCGCGGCATCCCGGTCGGCAAGCACGCGCAGATGAGCGCCAAGCTGGGCCGCGAGGTCTCCGCCGCCGAGGTGGTGATGACCGTGCTGCACGCCGGCGGCAAGTTCGACGACAACAGCTACAAGGTCTCCGGCGGCCTGCACGGCGTGGGCGTCAGCGTGGTCAACGCGCTGTCGGAGAAGCTGCTGCTGGACGTGTTCCAGAACGGCGCCCACTACCAGCAGGAATTCAGCAACGGCGCGGCCGTGGCCCCGCTGCAGCAGCTGGGTGAGACCACCAAGCGCGGCACCACCGTGCGCTTCTGGCCCTCGGTCGTGGCCTTCCACAACAACGTGGAATTCCACTACGACATCCTGGCCCGGCGCCTGCGCGAGCTGTCCTTCCTCAATTCCGGCGTCAAGATCGTGCTCGCCGACGAGCGCGGCGAGGGCCGCCGCGACGATTTCCACTACGAGGGCGGCATCCGCAGCTTCGTCGAGCACCTGGCTCAGCTGAAGACCCCGCTGCACCCCAACGTGATCTCGGTGACCGGCGAGCACAACGGCATCACCGTGGAGGTGGCGCTGCAGTGGACCGACTCCTACCAGGAGACGATGTACTGCTTCACCAACAACATTCCGCAGAAGGACGGCGGCACCCACCTGGCCGGCTTCCGCGGCGCGCTGACCCGCGTGCTCAACACCTACATCGAGCAGAACGGCATCGCCAAGCAGGCCAAGATCAACCTGACCGGCGATGACATGCGCGAAGGCATGATCGCGGTGCTGTCTGTGAAGGTGCCCGACCCCAGCTTCTCCAGCCAGACCAAGGAAAAGCTGGTCAGCTCGGACGTGCGCCCGGCGGTCGAGAACGCCTTCGGCGCGCGCCTGGAGGAATTCCTGCAGGAGAACCCGAACGAGGCCAAGGCCATCGCCGGCAAGATCGTCGATGCCGCCCGCGCCCGCGAGGCCGCGCGCAAGGCGCGCGACCTGACCCGCCGCAAGGGCGCGCTGGACATCGCCGGCCTGCCCGGCAAGCTGGCCGACTGCCAGGAGAAGGATCCGGCGCTGTCCGAGCTGTTCATCGTCGAGGGCGACTCGGCCGGCGGCTCGGCCAAGCAGGGCCGCAACCGCAAGAACCAGGCGGTGCTGCCGCTGCGCGGCAAGATCCTCAACGTCGAGCGCGCGCGCTTCGACCGCATGCTCTCCTCCGATCAGGTCGGCACGCTGATCACCGCGCTGGGCACCGGCATCGGCAAGGACGAGTACAACCCGGACAAGCTGCGCTACCACCGCATCATCATCATGACCGACGCGGACGTGGACGGCGCGCACATCCGCACTCTGCTGCTGACCTTCTTCTACCGGCAGATGCCCGAGCTGATCGAGCGCGGCCACGTCTACATCGGCCTGCCGCCGCTGTACAAGCTCAAGCAGGGCAAGCAGGAGCTGTACCTGAAGGACGACGCGGCGCTCAACGCGTACCTGGCCAACAGCGCCGTCGAAGGCGCCTCGTTGATTCCGGCCACCGGCGAGCCGTCGATCTCCGGCGAAGTGCTGGAAAGGCTGCTGATCCTCTATGCCAACGCGCGCGAGGCGATCGGCCGCAACGCCCATCGCTTCGACACCACGCTGCTTGAGGCGCTGATCGACGCCGCGCCGGTCGATGCGCTAGTCGGCCTGGCCGACGATGCCCTGCGCAGCGAACTGGGCAAGCTGGAAGCGGCCCTCAACAGCAGCAGCATCGGTAGTCCTCGTTACACTCTGGAGCTGCAGCCGGCCAACGACCAGCGTCCGGCGGCCCTGCTCTCGCATCGCCGCCACATGGGCGAAGAGCTGACCCAGGTGCTGCCGTTGTCCTCGTTCGAGACCGGTGAACTGCGCGCGGTGCGCGATGTCGCCGCCCAGCTGTACGGCCTGGTGCGCGAAGGCGCGCAGATCCAGCGCGGCACCCGCAGCCAGGAAGTCTCCAGCTTCGCCCAGGCCGGGCCTGGCTGCTGGAGGAAGCCAAGAAGGGCCGCCAGATCCAGCGCTTCAAGGGCCTGGGCGAAATGAACCCCGAGCAGCTGTGGGATACCACGGTGAACCCGGACACGCGCCGCATGCTGCAGGTGCGGATCGAGGACGCGGTGGCCGCCGACGAGATCTTCAGCACGCTGATGGGCGATGTGGTCGAGCCGCGGCGCGAGTTCATCGACGCCAACGCCCTCAAGGTCACCAATCTCGACATCTGACGCCGTGACGAACGCGCGCACGGAGGCGCCCGCCCTGCCCGGCGCCCCACCGCCGCTGCCCGCGGCGGCGGTCCCGGCTCCCCTGCCCCTGGCGTCCGCGCTGCGCCGGTTCGGGCTGGAAGTGCTGATCATGGGCGTGCTGTTCGCCCTGCTCTCGCTGGTGGGCGCGGTCGCCTGGGGCTTCTGGCGCGGGCTGATGCTGGCCGTCCACGGCACGGCGCCGGCCGATGCGGCGGCGATGATGCAGGCCATCGGCCGGCCCGGCCCGCTGGCGGTGATGGCCATGAGCGTGCTGTCCGTCGGCGGCACGGCGCTGCTGGCGATGGCCTGGCGCGCCCCGGCGCGCAAGGGCGAGCGCCAGGCCGCCGCCGCCGCCCTGCGCCGTGTCCCGACCTGGCTGCTGGTGCTGTTCACCGCCGCGGCCACGATCACCTGCAGCATCGTCGGGGCCCAGCTCGCCGCCGCCTTCCAGGAGACCCTGCAGCCGAGCAATCTGGAGCTGGTGCGCGGCACCGTGGGCCGCCATCCGCTGCTGCTGGTGCTGTTCGCGGTGGTGCTGGCGCCGCTGTACGAGGAAGTGCTGTTCCGGCGCGTGCTGTTCCGGCGCCTGTGGCGCGATGGCTGGCCGCGCCTGGGCATGGTGCTCAGCGGCGTGCTGTTCGCCCTGATGCATGAGCCGCCGATCCTGGGCGGCAAGCCGCTGATCGCCGCCGCGCCGCTGTGGCTGGTCTACACCGGCATGGGCATCGCGTTCGCCTGGGTCTACCGGCGCACCGGCTCGCTGTGGGCCGCGGTGCTGGCGCATGCGCTCAACAACGCCTTCGCCATCGGCATGCTGCTGCTGTTCGGGATCGATGCCTGAGTGTGCCGCGCTTGACAAGGGCGTCACCCGACCCCGGCAAGACTCCCGCCCCATGACCCGCCGTCCCCGCGCCCTGCTCGCCCCGCTCTGTGCCGGCCTGATGGCCGCGCTGATGGCGGCCTGCGCCACCACGACCTCCTCGACCGGCCGCCGGCAGAACGTCGGCGCCGTCTCCCAGGCCGAGCTGGACCAGCTTGGCGCCCAGGCCTTCGCCGAGGCCAAGCAGAAGCAGCCGCTGAGCAAGGACCCCAAGCAGATCGCCTATGTGCGCTGCGTGGTCAACGCCCTGGTCGCCCAGCTTCCGGCCAGCGAGCGCGGCATCGCCTGGGAAACGGCGGTGTTCGAGGACAAGGAGCCCAATGCCTTCGCCCTGCCCGGCGGCAAGGTCGGCGTCAACAGCGGCATCTTCACCGTGGCCAAGAACCAGGACCAGCTGGCGGCGGTGATCGGCCACGAGATCGGCCACGTCGTGGAACATCACTTCGACGAGCGCATCACCAATCAGGTCCGCACCTCGCAGGCGCTGGCCATCCTCGGCGCGCTGGCCGGCGACTATGGCCAGCTGGTGACCGAAGGCGGCGGCATGGCGGCCAACGCCGGCTTCCTGCTGCCAAACTCGCGCCGCCAGGAAAGCGAGGCCGACGTGGTCGGCCAGCGGCTGATGGCGCAGGCCGGCTTCGACCCGCGCCAGGCGGTGAACCTGTGGCAGAACATGCTCTCCGCCGGCGGCGCCCGCCCGCCGCAGTGGCTCTCCACCCATCCCGATCCGCAGTCGCGCATCCGCGAACTGTCCACGCGCGCCGACACGCTGGTGCCCGATTACGAGGCCGCGCGCGCCGCCGGCCGCAAGCCCCGCTGCGGTTGAACAGCGAAACCGGCCATTTGTAGGCCCGGGACAACGAAATCCGCACACATTGCGCTGGCGATTCTGCTAGTTTCGCCGACCCGGTCACTTGTTGGCCTGCTGTTCAGCCCCCCGCACTCACGCAAGACCGATCCACACGAGGTGATCCATGTTGTTGCGCACCCCCAAGCGTGCCCTGCTGTCCCTGGCCGTCATCGGCCTGCTGGCCGGCACGGTGTCCGTCGAAGCCTCGGCCCAGCAGACGCGTGAGCGCGCCGGCCGCAACAAGGGCGACGACGCCAAGCAGCAGGTGCTCTATCCGGATGCGACCCGCGTCGCGCCGGAAGGCAAGAATTCGCGCAAGGGCGGCCCGATGGCCGAGAAGATGATCAAGGCCTACAACGATCAGGACTGGGCCAAGGCGCGTGCCGATGCCGATGCGCTGATCGCCAGCCCCGATTCCAACGACTACGACAAGGCCCTGGCCGCGCAGATCGCCTCGCAGGCCGCCTACAGCACCGACGACGAGGCCGCCGCTAAGGCTTATCTCAAGCAGGCCATCGACCTCAACGCGCTGGACAACAACGGCCACTACCAGGCCATGTTCATGCTGGCCCAGCTGCAGCTGCAGGACGAGCAGTACGCCGACGGCCTGGCCACGCTGGACAAGTACCTGGCCGAGACCAAGTCCAAGAAGCCCGAGGACCTGGCGCTCAAGGGCCAGGCCCTGTACCAGGCCGAGCGCTACGCCGAGGCGATCGAGCCGCTCAAGCAGGCCATCGCCACCTCGTCGGATCCCAAGCCGCAGTGGAGCCAGGTGCTGATGGCCAGCTACGAGGCCAGCAACCAGTCCGGCGAGGCGCTCAAGCTCGCCCAGGACATGGCCGCCAAGGCGCCCAACGACAAGACCGCGCAGATGAACCTGGCGGTGGTCTACTCGCAGAACGACCAGCCGGAAAAGGCCGCCGAGATCCTCAACAAGCTGCGCGCCTCCGGCCAGCTGACCACGGACAAGGAATACCGCCAGCTGTACGCGACCTTCTCCAACATGGACAAGCACGAGAAGGACACCATCGAGGTCATCAACGACGGCCTGGCCAAGGGCATCCTCAAGCCGAACCTCGAGGTGTATCAGATCCTGGCCCAGTCGTACTACTATTCGGAACCGCCCCAGATCGCTCAGGCTATCGACGCCTGGCAGAAGGCGGCACCTCTGGACACCACCGGCGAGACGTATCTCAATCTCGCGCGTGTCCTGATGCAGGAGAATCGTCCCGCCGAGGCCAAGAAGGCCGCTCAGTCGGCGCTGGACAAGGGGGTCAAAAAACCGCAGGACGCGAAGGCGATCATCGGCTCCAAGTGATCGCTTGGAAGCGCTTACAAAGCAGTGGATAACTGCTATGAAAGCGGTGAAGGATTGGGTTAAGCTCACGATTCCCCTGCGTTTTCTCGCGGTGGAATCCTACGAACCGACATCGGTGTGCGTCGCGGCGCACACCCCGTTTCCATCGAGTCCACTGGCGCATGGCTGAACAACTTGTCATCAACCGTTACAAGGATCAGGAAGAAGACTCCGGTCTGAACTGGTCGCGCATCATCGGCTATGCCTTCGTCATCGCCCTGCATGTCGCGGTCTTCCTGCTGCTGCTGATTCCCGCCGTCGCACCGCCGGCCCAGAAGGAGGAGGAGCAGAAGATGCTGGTGCAGATCGTCGATCCGCCGCCGCCGCCGCCCCCTCCGCCGCCGCCGCCGCCGAAGCAGGACACCCCGCCGCCGCCGGTCAAGGAGCTGTCCCCGCCCAAGCCGACGCCGGTCCCGCCGCCGCCGGAAGCCCCGCCCGTGGAAGTGCCCGATCCGCGTCCGGTGGATACCTACACCCCGCCTGCCCCGCCCGCTCCGCCGGCCCCGTCGCCTGACATCGGCGCCAGCGTGGACATCTCGTCCAAGAACATGAATCCGCCGCGCTACCCGCCGTCGGCCGCACGTTCGGGCATCGAGGGCACCGTGGTGCTGATCATTGATGTCGATGCCAGTGGCAACGTCACCAACGTCTCGGTCGAGAAGTCCAGTCGCAACCGCGATCTCGACCGCGCCGCGATGGAAGCAGCACGCAAGTGGCGCTTCAACGCCGGCCAGTCCAATGGCCAGAAGGTGGCCGGTCGCGTCCGCGTCCCGGTCGACTTCAGCATGGGCGGCTGAGCCGGACCCGTTTCACCCATTTAGCGTCACCACCACCTCTCCATTCAATTTTCAACAAAGGTAAGCGTCATGCTGCAGGAAACTCTGATCGCCGCCGCTTCGGGGGGCAACAACGCCGCTGCTGCCCTGAACCAGATGGGCTTCTCCCACCTGATCCACGAAATGACCTCCAACCCGGGCGCCTTCGTGGTGTCGTGGGTGGTGCTGCTGACGCTGGTCTTCATGTCGGCCGGTTCCTGGTACTGGACCATCGTCAACATCATCAAGGCCGTGCGTCTGCGTTCGCAGGCCGACCGCGTGACCACCGCGTTCTGGGAAACCCCCAACGCGCAGGACGCGATCCGCGTGATGGAAGAGCAGCCGCGTAACGAGCCGTTCTCCAAGATCGCCCTGGACGCCGCCCAGGCCGCCGCGCACCACCAGCGCGCCGAGTCCACCGGTGCCGGTGAGACGCTGAGCCGTTCGGAATTCGTCGACCGCGCCCTGCGCCAGGCCGTCACCCGCGAGAGCACCAAGATCCAGAGCGGCATGATCTGGCTGGCGACCGTCGGCGCGACCGCCCCGTTCGTGGGTCTGCTGGGTACGGTGTGGGGCATCTACGGCGCCCTGATCCGCATCGGCGCCACCGGCAACGCCGGCATCGACGCGGTGGCCGGCCCGGTGGGTGAGGCGCTGATCATGACCGCCATCGGTCTGTTCGTCGCGATCCCGGCCGTGTTCGCCTACAACTTCTTCAGCAAGCTCAACGCGACCACCATCGCCAAGTTCGACACGTTCGCGCACGACCTGCACGACTTCTTCGCCACCGGCGCCCGCGTGCGCTGATCCGGCCTAGACACGAACTTACCGACAGGTATCCGGAGGCCACATGGCATTCAGTAGCGGGGGCGGCAGTGGCGGCCCCATGGTAGACATCAACGTGACGCCCCTGGTGGACGTCATGCTGGTGCTGCTGATCATCTTCATCATCACCACGCCGCTGATGCAGCAGAAGGTCAAGGTGCAGTTGCCCGAGACCACCTTCCTGCCGAACCCGGACGAACTGGCCAAGCGTGCGCCGCCAGTGAACATCGCGGTCACCGAGGACGGCTCGATCTACTGGAACGACGAGCCGGTCACCAAGGACGTGCTCGAGTCGCGCTTCTCCTCGGCGGCCCAGCAGACGCCGCAGCCGTCGATCAACCTGCGTGGCGACAAGACCACCAAGATGTCCACGATCAACGAGATCACCCGCATCGCGCAGGGTCAGGGCATGTTGGACGTCGGGTTCGTTTCCACGAAGCCGAAGAAGGGGGGCTGATCCATGGCCTTTAGCAGTGGAAGTGGCAAGGGCGCCATGGCCGAGATCAACGTGACGCCGTTGATCGACGTCATGCTGGTGCTGTTGATCATCTTCATCGTGACCGCGCCGATCATGACCTACCCGATCGACGTCGCCCTGCCGCAGCGGTCGCAGACCCCGCCGCCGACGACAGAGCCGCCGCCGCCGATCGACCTGCGGATCGACGCGTCCAACACGATCTACTGGAACAACAATCCGGTGGCCGTGAGCGCGTTGCAGAGCATGATGGAGAACGAGGTCCAGAAGGATCCGACCAACCAGCCGCAGCTGCGCATCGACGCCAACCCGGACTCCCAGTACGAGACGATGGCCCAGGTGCTCGCCGCCGCCAAGAACGCGCAGATGATGAAGATCGGTTTCATGCAGCAGTAATCGATCGGCTTCGTTCGCCAATTCGCTTCGACGCCGCTCCGCAAGGGGCGGCGTCGTCGTTTTTGCGGCGCGCTGCTGCAAGTTGCGTCCGGTCGGATCTGTTCCCGCCGGGTGTGCGGCAAGAGACGCGATGCGATGCATGGGCGTCGAGCCCCGCCGGGATATCAGCACATCACCACGGACCATTTGCCAGAATGAAATTTCGCCCTTCTACTTTCCGGCCCTTACGCCTGCGCAGCCCGTGATCTCCTTCCAGCACGTCAGCAAGTCCTACCGCAGCGGCGGCCGCGAGATCCACGCCCTGCGCGGCATCGATCTGGAAGTCCACCGTGGCGAGGTGCTGGGCGTGATCGGCCACTCGGGCGCCGGCAAGTCGTCGCTGCTGCGCCTGATCAACGGCCTGGAAACGCCGACCTCGGGCGCGGTGCTGGTCGAAGGGCAGGCCGTGGACCCGAAGGCCAAGGCCGCGCTGATCGCGCTGCGACGCCGGATCGGGATGATCTTCCAGCACTTCAACCTGCTCAGCGCGCAGACCGCCGCGGGCAATGTCGCGTTTCCGCTGCGCCTGGCGGGCCTGCCGCAGGCCCAGGTCCAGGCGCGGGTGCGCGAATTGCTGGCGCGGGTCGGGCTGGAGCAGCAGGCCACGGCGTATCCGGCGCAGCTGTCCGGCGGGCAGAAGCAGCGGGTCGGCATCGCGCGCGCGCTGGCGACTGGCCCTTCGATCCTGCTGTGCGATGAGGCGACCAGTGCGCTGGATCCGCAGACCACCGCCTCGGTGCTGGACCTGCTGTCCGACCTCAATCGCGAGCTCGGGCTCACCATCGTGCTGATCACCCACGAGATGGAAGTGGTGCGCCGCATCTGCGACCGCGTGGTCGTGCTGGATGGCGGCCGCGTGGTGGAGGAGGGTGCGGTCAGCGAGGTGTTCCTGCATCCGCAGCATCCGACGACGCGGACCTTCCTGAACGACGATGCGGCCGGAGTCGAGCGCATCCGCGCTGGCGAGGGGCAGCAGCTGCTGCGGGTGACCCTGGTGGGCGAGCAGGTCCATTCCCCGGTGCTGGGCGCGACCTTGCGCGCGCTGGGCGCCGAGTACTTCATCACCTCCGGCCGCGTCGATACGCTCAAGCACCTGCCGTATGGCCAGGTCACGCTGTCGGTGGATGCGCAGCTGAGCGACGCGGTCGTGCAGCGGCTGGCCGAGCAGGGCGTCCACGCCCAGGCGGTGACGCCGTGATCGGGCTGCTGCCGGCCGGCTGGTTCTCGCATCTGGATGCGCAGAAGTGGGGCGAGATCGCCATTGCGCTGAAGGACACGCTGGTGATGCTCGGGCTCGCGTTCCCGCTGACGCTGGCTGTGGGCATCCCGCTGGGGCTGGTGCTGTTCCTGACCGGGCGCCAGCAGCCAGGCGCGCGACCGGCGCTCAACGCCGTTGTCGCCTTCGTGGTCAACGTGCTGCGCTCTGTGCCCTTCATCCTGCTGATGATCTGCCTGATCCCCATCACGCTGTGGGTGGCCGGCACGTCGCTGGGCGTCAAGGGCGCCATCCTGCCGCTGGTGGTGGGCGCCGCGCCGTTCTACGCGCGCCTGGTGGAATCGGCCTTGAGCGAAGTGGACCGCGGCGTGCTGGAGGCCAGCCAGGCGATGGGCGCGACCACGCGCCAGCTGATCCTGCGCGTCCTGCTGCCCGAGTCGCTGCCGGGCCTGATCGCCGGCGCCACCGTCACCGCGATCGCGCTGATCGGCTTCACCGCGATGGGCGGTGCGATCGGCTCGGGCGGTCTGGGCGACCTGGCTTATCGCGAGGGCTATCTGCGCTCGCACACCGACGTGGCCGTGGTCACCGTCGTGCTGCTGGTGGCGATGGTGCAGCTGGTCCAGGTCGCCGGTGAGCGCCTGGCCGCGCGCTTCAACCATCGCTGAGATCTTCCCCCTCAACCCTGGAATCTCCATGAACCTCCTGCGACTCCTTGGCGTGCTGACCACCCTGGCGCTGGCCGGCTGCGGCAACGGCACGCCCTCCACCGGTGATGCGCACAGCGCGCCGCTCACCGTCGCCGCCACGGCGGTGCCGCACGCGGAGATCCTGGAGGTCGTCAAGCCGCTCCTGGCCAAGGAAGGCGTGACGTTGGACATCAAGGTCTTCAACGACTACGTCCAGCCCAACGACCAGGTCGTGCAAGGGCACATCGACGTGAACTACTTCCAGACCGAGCCGTATCTGGCGGCCTACAACAAGGATCGCGGCGCCGATCTGCAGACCATCGTCGGCGTGCACATCGAGCCGTTCGGTGCGTATTCGCGGCGCTTCAAGTCGCTCGATGCGCTTCCCAACGGCGCCGATGTCGTGATTCCCAACGACCCCAGCAACAACAGCCGGGCGCTGATCCTGCTGGACAAGTTCGGCGTGATCAAACTCAAGGATCCGGGCAATCCGCTGTCCACGCTGCGCGACATCGTGGCCAACCCCAAGCAGCTCAAGTTCCGCGAGCTGGATTCGGCGATGCTGCCGCGCGTGCTGGACCAGGTGGACCTGGCGCTGATCAACACCAACTACGCGCTGGACGCGGGCCTGGACCCCACGCGCGATGCGTTGGCCATCGAGAGCCGCGACTCGCCCTACGTCAATTTCCTGGTCGGCCTGCCCGCCGCCAAGGACGATCCGCGCGTGCAGAAGCTCGCCAAGGCGCTGACCGGGCCGGAGGTGCGCGCCTTCATCGCGTCCAAGTACAAGGGCGCGGTGTTGCCGGCGTTCTGAAGGGCGCCGGCCCATCGAGGTGATGAAGCGTGCAGCAAAACACCCGCGTCAGCGGATCGAAAGCGCGGATCTTGCGCCCGATCGCATGAGTCTGGCGCTGGCGGATGTGCTGGACGGGAAGAAGTTCGGCAGGCGGATGGTCAGGCTCGACTGAGTCGCGCGGTTTGCCATGAGCTCATGCGTGCTCGGAATTTGTCGCGGCGCGTGCCTCAGGGTTTACTGGAGCTGCGATCCACGTGACGCGCCCCTTGGGTTGGGGGAAGGGCTGCACCAGTCGTCGCCTTGTGGGAGGTGGCGGCTGGTGCAGCAGGCTGGTGCGACAGGCTGTCGTGCTGCTGAGCCTCGTGAATTCTCCGTGTCAGTTCGATGTTTTGCGCAGACTGCGCCGCGCCGATGGGTTTGCTTCTTCGGGTCTTCTCGTGATCGACGATCGCAGCGTGTGCGCTTGCTGGCTTCGGTGGGGGGCAGCGGTCCGGCGGGCGGCGTCCGCTTATCCCTCAATCAGGGCATCCTGCCCTGATTCGGGCGCTCGGCATCCTGCCTCGCTCGTCGCGGCCACCGCCCGCCGGCCCGCTGCCGCGCGCGTCACGTCTGAGGACTTCGACTCGAAGAAGTCTCGATCCGTCCGCCGCGCCACGCTGCCGCCATCAAAGCCGCGTGGTTACCGATTCAAGGCTGTGCGCAGGTCGCGCTGGGATCGTGGAGCGCGTGCTTTGCCGTGTCAGGACTGCGCCGCGGCGCCGGTGATCGCGAGGTAGCGGCGCACGGTGGTGTCCAGGCCGTCGTAGAGGGCCTCGGAGATCAGGGCGTGGCCGATGGAGACTTCCTGCACGTGGGGCACGGTGTCCAGGAACAGGCCCAGGTTGTCCTGGCTCAGGTCGTGGCCGGCGTTGACGCCCAGGCCGAAGCCTTGCGCGGCGCGGGCGGTGGCGGCGAAGGCGTCGAGCTCCGGCTGCGGGGTGCCTGCGGCGCAGGCTTCGGCATAGGGGCCGGTGTACAGCTCGATGCGGTCGGCGCCCATCGCGGCGGCCTGCGCCAGTTCGCGGCAGCCGGCATCGACGAACAGGCTGACGCGGCAGCCCAGCGCTTTGAACTGCGCCACCAGCGGCGCCAGGCGCGCGCCGTCCCGGGCGAAATCGAAGCCGTGGTCGGAGGTGAGCTGGCCGTCGGCGTCGGGCACCAGGGTGACCTGGGCCGGCCGGACCTGTTCGCACAGCGCGACCAGGCCGGGGTAGCCGGGCCTGGGCGGCGCGAAGGGATTGCCCTCGACGTTGAATTCGACCTGGAACTGCGCGGTCAGCGTGGCCAGGGCGATGACGTCCTCGGCGGTGATGTGGCGCCGGTCGGGGCGCGGGTGCACGGTGATGCCCTGGGCGCCGGCCGACAGGCAGGTGCGGGCGGCGCGCAGCACGTCGGGCTCCTCGCCGCCGCGCGAGTTGCGCAGCACGGCGATCTTGTTGACGTTGACGCTCAGGGCGGTATGCGGCTCAGGGGCCATTGCGCGGATCCGCGGTGGGGGCCTGTTCGGCGGCCTTGCGCGCCTTGGCCTGCTCGCGCAGGCGGTGCAGTTCGACCGGGTCGATCATGCCGCGGCCATCGGCGCTGCCGTTGCCGGCGCGGGCGGCGTACCAGCCCAGCGCCCAGGCCACCAGCAGGCCGAGCGCGGCCAGCAGCATCACCACCATCAGCGCCATCGACGTGGTGCGCAGGGCCACGCCCATCGCGCCCAGCGAAAGCAGCAGAAAGAGCCAGTACATGGGATACCGCGCAGGCCGGGAGGACGGCCTGGATTCTACCGTCCCGTGTGCGCGGCGGGCGCTGCGGCCGCGCTAGAGCAGGGGCGAGGCCAGGCGGGCCAGGGCCTCGGGCAGGCGGTTGCGCCACAGCGAGCGGTTGCGGGCGTTGTGCACGGGCGTGGCGCTGGCGAACTCGCCTTCCAGCAGCGTGGCCAGGCGGCGGCCGAAGCCCTCGTCGCGGAACAGCAGGCCGACCTCGAAGTTCAGCCGGAAGCTGCGGTGGTCGAAGTTGGCGCTGCCCAGCACGGCCAGGCGCTCGTCGCACAGCAGGGCCTTGGTATGCAGCATGCGCGGACCGTATTCGTAGACCTTGACCCCGGCGGCCAGCAGCTCGTCGAAGTAGGAGCGCGCCGCATAGGTGACGAAGCGCGAGTCGCTGAGCTTGGGTACCAGCAGGCGCACGTCCAGGCCGGCCAGCGCGGCCGAGGTCAGCGCCATCATCGCCGCCTCGCCGGGTACGAAGTAGGGCGTCACCAGCCAGACGCGCTCGTCGGCGTCGTGGATCGCGCCGACCTGCAGGCGGTGGATGGCCTCCCAGTCCGAGTCCGGCCCGGAGGTCAGCACCTGCACGGGAATCTCGCCCGGTGGCGCGTCTTCCTTCGGCGCCCACAGCACGGTGCCGGCGAAGTCGGCGCGGCCCTGGCCGCTGGCGTAGATCCAGTCCTCAACGAACACCTGCTGCAGGCCGCGCACGACTTCGCCCTCCACGCGCAGGTGCAGGTCGCGGTAGGCGTCGGCGCGCAGGGCGTCGTTCTCCTCGTCGGTGATGTTGATGCCGCCGGCGAAGCCGACCGTGCCGTCGATCACCACGATCTTGCGGTGCGTACGCAGGTTGACCCAGGGCCGGCTGAAGGGCTTGAACTGGGTCGGGTGGAACCAGCACTGCTCGCCGCCGGCGTCCAGCAGCGGCTTGAGGAAGCGCCGGTTGGCCTTGCCGGCGCCGACCGCGTCGAGCAGCAGGCGCACGCGCACGCCGGCGCGGGCGCGTTCGATCAGCGCATCGCGCACGCGCGTGCCTGTGCGGTCGCGCTCGAAGATGTAGTACTCCAGGTGCACGTGGTTGGTGGCGGCGGCGATGGCCGCCAACAGCGCCTCGTAGGTGGCCGCGCCATCGACCAGCAGGTCCGCGCGCGTGGCCGAGGAGGGCGGCAGGCCGGTCACCGCCTGGCCGAGCAGGGCCAGCTCGGTGCACAGCTGGTCGGGCGGGCAGATCGCCTCGTGCGCGTCCATGCCGTCGCGCGAGCGGTGGCGGCGCAGGCGCTGGCGCTTGATCTTCTGCGGGCCCAGCGCGAAGTAGATCAGGAAGCCGATGTAGGGCAGGGCGGCCAGCGACAGCAGCCAGCTGAGCGTGGCCGCCGGCTCGCGCTTCTGCAGGATGATCCAGCCGGCCAGCACCAGCAGGTACACCACCCAGGCGGTGGTGAGGTAGGTCTTCAGGTGCGGGATGTCCGCGATGTCGTGCCACAGCGTGGCGAGTGCGTCGAGCATCGGGCGATTGTAGAAGGCGCATGCGACGCGCAGGCGACCGAGCGCGGATCTTTGTTGCGTCGCGCCAGCACGGTGGATAGGCCGGCCGCGGTTCTTTGTCCCCGCCGGCCGTGTCGGGCGGCAGGCCTTCTTTGTAGCGTGCCTGCCACGGTCGGGCGCTGCCCGGCCATCTCGACGGAGCTTGATCGATGGTCACGATGAAGGCGGCAGTGGTGCGGGAGCAGGGCGGCAGCTTCGCCATCGAGCAGATCCAGCTGGAGGCGCCGCGCGACAACGAGGTGCTGGTGCGGATCCTGGGCGTGGGCATGTGCCACACCGATCTGGTGGTGCGCGACCAGTACTTCCCCACGCCGCTGCCGGCCGTGCTCGGGCACGAGGGCGCGGGCGTGGTCGAACAGGTCGGCGCGGGGGTGACCAAGGTCAAGCCGGGCGACCACGTGGTGCTCAGCTATGCCAGCTGCGGGGTCTGCGCGAACTGCCAGAAGGGCCTGTACGGCTATTGCCCGGACCTGTACGGGCGCAACTTCAGCGGCGGCCGACCGGATGGCTCCAGTCCGTGCTGCGATGCGCACGGCCAGCGCGTGAGCGCCTACTTCTTCGCCCAGTCCTCCTTCGGCGAATACGCTCTGGCGACCGAACGCAACGTGGTGAAGATCCCCGACGATGTGCCGGTGGAGATCATGGGCCCGCTGGGTTGCGGCATCCAGACCGGCGCCGGCGCGGTGATCAATGCGCTCAAGCCCGGCGCGGGCACCTCGATCGCGATCTTCGGCGCCGGCTCGGTCGGCCTGGCCGCGGTGATGGCGTCCAAGGTGGTGGGCTGCACCACGATCATCGCGGTGGACCTCAACGAAGGCCGCCTGGCCCTGGCCAAGGAACTGGGCGCCACCCATGCGATCAACGGCCGCGAGGACGCGGTCGCCGCGATCCAGGCCATCACCGGCGAGGGCGTGCAGTACTCGCTCGAATGCACCGGCCTGCCCAAGGTGCTGCGCCAGGCGGTGGACAGCCTGCGCCTGACCGGCGTGTGCGGGATCATCGGCGTGGCGCCGCTGGGCACCGAGGTGTCGCTGGACATCAACGGCCTGCTGTTCGGCCGCACGGTGCGCGGGATCATCGAGGGCGACAGCGTGCCGGACGTGTTCATCCCGCAGCTGGTGGACCTGTGGAAGCAGGGCCGCTTCCCGTTCGATCGGCTGATCCGCAAGTACCCGCTGTCGCAGATCGACGCGGC
The DNA here is from genome assembly GCF_042700505.1 of Pseudoxanthomonas sp. UC19_8. Classification (NCBI taxonomy): domain Bacteria; kingdom Pseudomonadati; phylum Pseudomonadota; class Gammaproteobacteria; order Lysobacterales; family Lysobacteraceae; genus Pseudoxanthomonas; species Pseudoxanthomonas sp. UC19_8. Next base: position 3,739,821 of record NZ_CP170559.1, on the reverse strand, counting down.
CGCACACGCCTCCGAATCCGGCGAGGTGCTCAAGGCGGTGCTGATCCCCGAGGGCGCGGGAGCCTGAAGGCCATGCTGCGGCCGACCATGACCCATCTGGTGCGCGCGGCGGCCGAGCGTTTCGGCCAGCGCGTGGCCCTGACCCTGCCCGGCGAGGGCCAGTACACCTACGGCCAGCTCGACGACCTGGCCGGGCGCTTCGCCGGGGGGCTGGCGGCGCTGGGCGTCGGTGCCGGCGATCGGGTGGTGCTGTATCTGCCCAATGGCTGGCAGTGGATCGCCGCCTACCACGCCATCGCGCGGCTCGGCGCGGTGGTGGTGCCGGCCAACATCCTGCTCAGCGCGCAGGAGCTGTCCTACATGGCCAGCGATGCGCAGGCGGTGGCGGTGATCCTGCCGGCCGAGCGCAACGCGGCGGTGAGCCTGGATGAGGCGGTGCTCCGCATCGCGCTGGGCCGGGCCGAGGGCGCGCATTCCTTCGACGAGGTCCTGGACGGCGTCTACCGATTGCCGGTGGAACGCGACCCAGAGGATCTGTTCACCATCGGCTACACCTCCGGCACCACCGGCAAGCCCAAGGGCGCGATGCTGACCCATCGCTGCCTGTTCGCCAGCCTGTCCGGCACGGCCACCGTGCATGTGCGCCACGAGCACGACGTGGTGCTGTCCTGCCTGCCCTTCCCGCACGTGTACGGCAACATCGTGATGAACGCGATGTTCCTGGCCGGCACGCGGCTGGTGGCCACGCCGAAGTTCGACCCCGGCTCGGCGCTGGCGCTGATCGCCAGCGAGCGGGTGACGCTGTTCGAAGGCGTGCCGACCATGTACTACCAGCTGCTGGCGCACGCGGACATCGGCCGCGCCGACCTGTCCAGCCTGACCCGTTGCACGGTGGGCGGGCAGACCATGCCGGTGGCCAAGCTCGAGGCGGTGGTGCGCAGGTTCGGCTGCCCGCTGCTGGAGCTGTGGGGCATGACCGAGCTGGCCGGGCCGGCTACCAGCCATTCGCCGTACTGGGCGCCGCGGCCCGGCTCGATCGGGCTGCCGTTTCCCGGCATGCAGGCGCGCATCGCCGACCTGGACGAACCCGGCCGCGATGCCGCGCCCGGCACGCCCGGCGAGCTGCTGGTGCGCGGCCCGCTGGTCACCACCGGCTACTACAACAACCCGGCCGCCACCGCGCAGGCGCTGGACGCGCAGGGCTGGCTGGCCACCGGCGACATCGCCTACGCCGACGCGGACGGTTATCTGTTCGTGGTCGACCGCAAGAAGGACATGATCATCACCGCCGGCTACAACGTGTATCCGGCCGAGCTGGAGCAGGTGGTGGCCATGCACCCGGACGTGGTGATGACCGCCGTGGCCGGCTTTCCCGACGAGGAGAAGGGCGAGATCGCCGTGGCCTTCGTCGTGCGCCGTCAGGGCGCGGCCCTGGACGAGGCCACGCTGCTGAGCCACTGCCGCCGCCACCTGGCCGCCTACAAGGTGCCGCGCTCGGTGCGCTTCGTCCCCGACCTGCCCAAGACCAGCACCGGCAAGCTGATGCGCCGTGCGCTGGCCGACATCGCCTGACGGCGCTCCTTCCCGTTCCGCACCCCTTCCCGCATTGAGGTGACCTGACATGCCCATCGACTTCTTCAAGGACTACACCCTGACCATCGACGGCCAGGCCGCGACCTCGGCCGCGACGCTGGAGGTGATCAACCCGGCCAACGAGCAGGTGATCGCGCGCGTGCCCGACGCCAGCCGCGACCAGCTCGACGCCGCGGTGGCTGCGGCCAAGCGCGCCTTCCCGGCGTGGAGCGCGCTGCCGCTGGCCGAGCGCCAGCGCTACGTCGCGCGCATCGGCGATGCGATCGAGCGCCACGCCGAGGACTTCATGAAGCTGCTCACCCTGGAGCAGGGCAAGGCGCGTCAGGGCGCCGAATGGGAGATCGGCGGCGCGGCGATCTGGTGCCACGAGATCGCCAAGCAGGAGCTACCGCTGCACGTGGTCGAGGACACCGGCACGCGCCGGGTGGAGACGCGCCGCGTGCCGCTGGGCGTGGTCGGCGGCATCACCCCGTGGAACTTCCCGGTGCTGCTGGCGATCTGGAAGATCGCCCCGGCGCTGGTGGCCGGCAACACCATGGTGCTCAAGCCCTCGCCCTACACCCCGCTGACCACGCTCAAGCTGGGCGAGCTGCTGTGTGGCGTGCTGCCCGACGGCGTGCTCAACATCGTCTCCGGCGGCAACGAACTGGGCGCCTGGATCACCGCGCACCCGGACATCGCCAAGGTCAGCTTCACCGGCTCGACCGCGACCGGGCGCAAGATCATGGAATCGGCCTCGGGCAACCTCAAGCGCATCACCCTGGAGCTGGGCGGCAACGACCCGGCCATCGTGCTGCCGGACGTGGACGTGGAGGAGGTGGCCGAGAAGCTGTTCTGGGCGAGCTTCCAGAACAGCGCGCAGTTCTGCGTGGCGACCAAGCGCCTGTACGTGCACGAGGACATCTACGACGACCTGGCCAAGGCGCTGGTGGCCTACGCCAAGACCGTGCAGGTCGGCGACGGCGCGCTGCCGCAGACCCAGCTGGGCCCGATCCAGAACCGCATGCAGTTCGAGAAGCTCAAAGACCTGCTGGCCGACGCCAAGGCCAAAAAGCTGCGCTTCCTGCTCGGCGGCGACATCCCCGACCAGCCCGGCTACCTGGTGCCGATCACCCTGATCGACAACCCGCCCGACGACAGCCGCGTGGTGCGCGAGGAGGCCTTCGGCCCGGTGCTGCCGCTGCTGAAGTTCAAGGACGTGGACGAGGTGGTCGCGCGCGCCAACGACACCGAATACGGCCTGGCCGCCTCGGTCTGGTCGCGCGACGTGGAGGCCGCGCGCAAGGTGGCCGAGCGCATCGACGCCGGCACGGTGTGGATCAACGAGATCCACACCTTCTCCCCGCACGTGGCCTTCGGCGGGCGCAAGCAGTCCGGCATCGGCATCGAGAACGCGCTGGAAGGCCTGGCCGAATACACTGCGGTGCAGACCCTGGCCATCAATCGCGCGCAGGCCAGCGGCGCGGGACGTAAGGCCGCCTGAGGGCGGCCACGCCCGGCGCCGCCAGGCCGGGCATCGATGCGTTCGTTGTGCAGTGCGCGATGCGTCTTGCCTCGCGCCGCTGCCACCCTGCGCGTGCCCGCACGTTTCGCAACACGAGACCCGATGTGACTGTCCTCACCAGCCTGATCGACCTGGACGCCGCTTCCAGCCAAGCCAATGCCCAGCACAACCGCGCCCTGGCCCAGCAGCTGCGGGAGCGCGTGGCCAGCGCCGCCCTGGGCGGCTCGGCGCAGGCGCGCGAGCGCCATCTGGCCCGCGGCAAGCTGCTGCCGCGCGAGCGGGTCAACCGCCTGCTCGATCCGGGCTCGCCCTTCCTGGAGATCGGCGCGCTGGCGGCCAACGGCATGTACGAGGACAGCGCGCCCGGCGCCGGGGTGATCGGCGGCATCGGCCGGGTCAGCGGGCGCGAGGTGATGATCCTGGCCAACGATTCGACGGTGAAGGGCGGCGCCTACTTCCCGATGACGGTCAAAAAGCACCTGCGCGCGCAGGAGATCGCGCAGGAGAACCACCTGCCGTGCATCTACCTGGTCGATTCGGGCGGCGCCAACCTGCCGCACCAGTCCGAGGTGTTCCCCGACCGCGAGCACTTCGGCCGCATCTTCTACAACCAGGCGCAGATGTCGTCCAAGGGCATCGCCCAGATCGCCTGCGTGATGGGCAGCTGCACCGCCGGCGGGGCCTACGTGCCGGCGATGAGCGATGAGACCATCATCGTGCGCGGCCAGGGCACGATCTTCCTGGCCGGCCCACCGCTGGTGAAGGCGGCCACCGGCGAGGAGATCTCGGCCGAGGAGCTGGGCGGCGCCGACACCCACGGCCGTCGTTCGGGCGTGGTCGACCATGTGGCCGAGGACGACGAACACGCGCTGCTGCTGGTGCGCCAGATCGTGGCCACGCTCAACCATCCCAAGACGGTGGACATCGACCTGCAGCCGCCTCGGCCGCCGCGCCTGCCGGCCGAGGACCTGTACTCGATCATTCCGCAGGACGTGCGCGCGCCCTACGACGTGCACGAGGTGATCGCGCGCCTGGTCGATGGCTCGGAGCTGCACGAGTTCAAGCCGCTGTACGGCACCACGCTGGTGTGCGGCTTCGCGCGCATCTGGGGCATCCCGGTGGCGATCCTGGCCAACAACGGCGTGCTGTTCTCCGAAAGCGCGCAGAAGGGCGCGCACTTCATCGAACTGGCCTGCCAGCGCCGGGTGCCGCTGCTGTTCCTGCAGAACATCTCCGGCTTCATGGTCGGCGGCAAGTACGAGGCCGAGGGCATCGCCAAGCACGGCGCCAAGCTGGTCACCGCGGTGGCCACCGCCAGCGTGCCCAAGATCACCGTGCTGATCGGCGGCAGCTTCGGCGCGGGCAACTACGGCATGTGCGGGCGGGCCTACAGCCCGCGCTTTTTGTTCACCTGGCCCAATGCGCGCATCTCGGTGATGGGCGGTGAGCAGGCCGCCTCGGTGCTGGCCACCGTGCACCGCGACGCGGCCAGCTGGACGCCCGAGCAGCTGGAGGCCTTCAAGACGCCCATCCGCGAGGTCTACGAGCGCGAGGGCAATCCCTACTTCGCCACCGCGCGCCTGTGGGACGACGGCATCATCGACCCGGCGCGGACCCGCGACGTGCTGGGGCTGGCGTTCTCGGCCACCTTGAACGCGCCCATTCCGCAGGCCGCACGCTTCGGCGTGTTCCGCATGTGATCGCCAGGAGAGTCCCATGATCGAGAGCCTGCTGATCGCCAACCGCGGCGAGATCGCCCGCCGCATCCTGCGCACCGCCCAGCGCCTGGGCGTGCGCACCATCGCGGTGTATTCCGAGGCCGATGCCGGCCTGCCGTTCGTGCGCGAGGCCGACCAGGCCGTGTGCATCGGCCCGGCGCCGGCGCGCGAGAGCTATCTGTCCGCCGACAAGCTGCTCGCCGCGGCGCGCCAGACCGGCGCGGCCGCGATCCATCCCGGCTACGGCTTCCTGTCGGAGAACGCCGAATTCGCCGACGCCGTGATCGCCGCCGGGCTGGTCTGGGTGGGCGCGCCGCCGGCGTCGATCCGCGCGATGGGGCGCAAGGACGCGGCCAAGGCGCGCATGCAGGCGGCCGGCGTGCCGGTCACGCCGGGCTATCTGGGCGAGGACCAGTCGACGCCGCGCCTGCAGCGCGAGGCCGATGCCATCGGCTATCCGGTACTGATCAAGGCCGTGTCCGGCGGCGGCGGCAAGGGCATGCGCAAGGTCGATGCCGCGCCCGACTTCGCCGCCGCGCTGGACAGCTGCCGGCGCGAGGCCGCCGCGGCCTTCGGCGACGACCGCGTGCTGTTGGAGAAGTACGTCAGCAATCCGCGCCACATCGAGGTGCAGGTGTTCGGCGATACGCACGGCAACGTGGTGCATCTGTTCGAACGCGACTGCTCGCTGCAGCGCCGCCACCAGAAGGTGATCGAGGAAGCGCCCGCGCCGGGCATGGACGCGGCCACGCGCCAGGCGCTGTGCGCCGCGGCGGTGAAGGCCGCGCGCGCGGTGGATTACGTGGGCGCCGGCACCATCGAGTTCATCGCCGACGGCTCGCAGGGGCTGCGCGCCGACGCGATCTGGTTCATGGAAATGAACACCCGGCTGCAGGTGGAGCATCCGGTAACCGAGTCGATCACCGGGCAGGACCTGGTGGAGTGGCAGCTGCGCGTGGCCTCGGGCGAGGCGCTGCCGCTGGCGCAGGACCAGCTGGCGATCGATGGCTGGGCGATGGAGGCGCGGCTGTACGCGGAGAACCCGTCCAACGGCTTCCTGCCCTCGATCGGTCCGCTCGAGCGCCTGCGTCTGCCCGAGGACATCCGCGTGGATAGCGGTGTGGAGGAGGGCGGCGAGGTCAGCCCGTTCTACGACCCGATGATCGCCAAGCTCATCGCCCATGCGCCCACGCGCGCGCAGGCCGCACGCCGCCTGGCGCAGGCCTGCGCCCAGGTGCAGGTGTGGCCGGTGCGCACCAATGCGGCGTTCCTGGCGCGCACCGCGGCGCATCCGCAGTTCGTGGCGGGGCAGGTCGATACCGGCTTCATCGCGCGGCATCTGGACGCGCTGCTGCCGCCGGCCGTGCCGCCGCCGGCGCTGCTGGACCAGGCCGCCAGTGCGCTGCTGCCGGCGCCGGACGGCAGTCCGTGGACGGCGCTGCGCGGCTTCCGCGCCAATGCGCCGCGCGAGCATCGCGCGGCGGTGCGCGTGGGCGAGGCGATCCACCTGGCGCAGTGGCACGCCGGCCCCGCGCCGGCGCTGGTGACGGTGGAGGGCACGCAGCTGCTGTTCGACGCCGGCCAGGCCTGGCCGGTGGCGGTGCCGACGCTGGGCGAGGCCGGCGCGGCGGGCGAGACCGGCGATGGCGCGCTGCTGGCGCCGATGCCCGGACGCATCGTCGCGGTGCAGGTGGTGCAGGGCGAGCGGGTGACGCGCGGCCAGGCGCTGGTGGTGCTGGAGGCGATGAAGATGGAGCAGACCCTGCAGGCGCCCTTCGCCGGCACGGTGCGCGAACTGAGCGTGCAGGTCGGCGCGCAGGTGAGCGAGGGCAAGGTGTTGCTGGTGATCGAACAGGAGCAGGCGGCGTGAGCGGCGGACGGCACTACGACCAGTGGGCGATCGGCGATCGCATCGACCACGTGATGCGCAGGACGGTCACCGAGACCGACAACCTGCTGTTCTCCACCATGACCCACAACCCGCAGCCGCTGCACCTGGACGCCGAGGCCGCGCGCGCCAGCGAGTTCGGACAGATTCTGGTCAATGGCACCTTCACCTTCGCGCTGATGATCGGGCTGTCGGTGGGCGACACCACGCTGGGCACGCTGGTGGCCAACCTGGGCTACGACAAGGTGGTGATGCCCAAGCCGGTGTTCATCGGCGACACGCTGCGCGCGCAGACCGAAGTGGTGGACCTGCGGCCCAGCCGCTCGCGGCCCGAGGCGGGGCTGGTGACCTTCCGCCACCGCATGCTCAACCAGCGCGACGAGGTGGTGTGCGAATGCCTGCGCACCGCGCTGCTGACGCGCTCGGGTCAGGCCCCGGCATGAGACTGCGCTCGCTGCTGTTCGTGCCCGGCGACCGCCCGGAGCGCTTCGCCAAGGCGCAGGCCAGCGGCGCCGACGCGATCATCCTGGACCTGGAAGACGCCGTCGCGCCGGAGAACAAGGACGCCGCGCGCGCGGCGGTGGCCGCGTTCCTGCAGGCGCGCGCGACCGCGCAGGGCGGCACGGTGCTGGTGCGGATCAATCCCATCGACGGCGACGCCGTGGCGCGCGATCTGGCCGCCGCGCACGGCGCCGATGCGCTGGTGCTGCCCAAGGCCGAAGGCGCGGCCACGGTGCGCGCGCTGGCCGCGCATCTGGGCGATGCGCCCGTGCCGATTCTGCCCATCGCTACCGAGACGCCGGCCGCCATCTTCCAGCTGGGCAGCTATGCGCAGGTCGCCGAGCGCCTGTTCGGATTGACCTGGGGCGCCGAGGACCTGCCGGCGGCCATCGGCGCGGCCACCAGCCGCGAGGCCGACGGCCAGTACACGCCGCCCTACCAGACCGTGCGCGCGCTGGCGCTGTTCGCCGCGCATGCCGCCGGCGTGCCGGCCATCGACACGGTGTATCCGGCGCTGCAGGACGAGGCCGGCCTGGCCGCCTACGCGGCGCGCGCGGCGCGCGACGGCTTCACCGGCATGCTGGCCCTGCATCCGGCGCAGGTGCCGATCATCAATCGCGCTTTCACTCCCGATGCGCAAGCTGTGGCGCACGCGCGCAGGATCGTCGCCGCGTTCGCCGCCGCGCCTGGCGCCGGCGCATTGCAGGTCGACGGGCGCATGGTCGATGCGCCGCATCTCAAGCAGGCCCGGCGCCTCCTCGCGCAGGCGGGAGAGGGTTGATGGGCAAGGTCTACGACAGCGCCGCGGCGGCGCTGCAGGGCTTGGTGTTCGACGGCATGACCGTCGCGGCCGGTGGCTTCGGCCTGTGCGGCATCCCCGAGCGCCTGATCGACGCGCTGCGCGACACCGGCGTGCAGGGCCTGACCTGCGTGTCCAACAACGCCGGCATCGACGGCCAGGGCCTGGGCAAGCTGCTGCGCACGCGCCAGGTGCGCAAGATGGTGGCCTCCTACGTGGGCGAGAACAAGGAATTCGAGCGCCAGTACCTGTCCGGCGAGCTGGAGGTGGAGTTCTGCCCGCAGGGCACGCTGGCCGAGCGCCTGCGCGCCGGCGGCGCGGGCATTCCCGCGTTCTACACCGCCACGGGCGTCGGCACGCAGGTGGCCCAGGGCAAGGAAGTGCGCGAGTTCGACGGCAAGCGCTATGTGATGGAGCGCGGCATCCGCGCCGACCTGTCGCTGGTCAAGGCATGGAAGGCCGACACCGCCGGCAACCTGGTGTTCCGCAAGACCGCGCGCAACTTCAATCCGCCGGTGGCCACGGCCAGCCACCACACCGTGGTCGAGGTCGAGGAACTGGTGCCGGTCGGCACGCTGGACCCGGATGCGATCCACCTGCCCGGCCTCTACGTCGAACGCCTGATCGTGGGTGCGCCCTACGAGAAGCAGATCGAATTCGTCACCACCCGCGCCAGGGAGGACTGAGCATGGCCTGGACCCGCGAGCAGATGGCCGCGCGCGCCGCGCGCGAGCTGCGCGATGGCGACTACGTCAACCTGGGCATCGGCATTCCCACGCTGGTGGCCAACTTCGTGCCCGCCGGCATCGAAGTCACCCTGCAGTCGGAGAACGGCATGCTCGGCATCGGCCCGTTCCCGTATCCGGATGAGGTGGATGCCGACCTGATCAACGCCGGCAAGCAGACCGTGAGCCAGCTGCCGTCCAGCAGCTATTTCTCCTCCTCCGACAGCTTCGCCATGATCCGCGGCGGCCATATCGACCTGGCCGTACTCGGCGCGATGGAAGTCTCCGAGACCGGCGACATCGCCAACTGGATGATCCCCGGCAAGATGGTCAAGGGCATGGGCGGCGCGATGGACCTGGTCGCCGGGGTCAAGCGCATCGTGGTGGTGATGGAGCACACCGCGCGCAACGGCGATCCCAAGTTCCTGACCCACTGCACGCTGCCGCTGACCGGCCAGGACGTGGTGGACATGATCGTCACCGACCTGTGCGTGTTCGCGCGCGAGCGCGGCGGGCGCTTCGCGCTGGTCGAGCTGGCGCCGGGCGTCAGCACGCAGGACGTGCGCGAGCGCACCACCGCGCATTACGACCAGGCGCTGTGAGCTTTGCGCCCTTCTCCCGTTGGGAGAGGGGTTGGGGTGAGGGCGAAGCCTCATACGGTCGAAGAAGGGGCGGGCTTCGCCCGGACCCTCATCCGCCCCTTCGGGGCACCTTCTCCCGATGGGAGAAGGGACATCTGCCGCCGCTTTTCGATGGCGAGGAAAGCCCCATGCCGCCATCCCGATGCGCCAACGCAAATCCAGCGCCGCCTTTTGGTGGGAGAGGGGCATCCCGCGCTGTCTCCCGATGCGGGAACGCGATCCCACGCTGCACAGCACAATCCACCACGGCAAGCCACGCGCGCGTTTTTGTCCCCACCAGCCATGTGCAGCCGCGCAAGCAACCCATAGCCTGATCCCACGCCGCAACCGTACTCAGCCTGCCCCATGATCAAGCCCGAAGACGCCCGCTTCCACGCCCCCGACGCCGACAAGCCGCTGTGGGCCGAGACCAATTACTTCGGCTTCTACAATGCGCAGCGTGGGATCAACATCGGCGTCTACGCGCTGTTCCGCACCCAGCTGCGTACGGTCAATTCCTCGATCTGCGTGAGCAGCCGCTTCGCGGTGACGCCGTGGGAAGCGGACTACGTGGACTGGCAGGCCTCGATCCCGATGCCGGCCGACTGCGACCTGCTCGACTACAGCCTGCCCAACGGCCTGCGGGTGAAGACGCTGGAGCCCAACATGGCCTGGCACATCCGCTTCGACGATGCCGATCAGCTGAAGATCGACGTGACCTACCGCGCGATCATGCCGCCCTTCGACATCCACGATCCGGAGCAGGATCCGATGGTGGCCGCCGCCAGTGCGGCCGGCAAGTTCGCCTGGGGCACGGCCTACAACGGCCACTTCGACCAGAGCGGGCACTTCGAAGGCCAGGTGGTGCTGCGCGGCGAGCAGATCCCGATCGACTGCGTGTCGACCATGGACCACAGCTGGGGCCCGCGCCCGGAGCGCGGCGCGCCCAACATGTCCTGGCTGCACGCGCACGTGTCCAAGGACCTGGCCGTGCACGCGATCTTCGGCTTCGACCCGGCCGTGGACGATGGCGCGCTGTCGCTGACCCATGGCTATGTGGTCGAGCGGGGTCAGGTCTTCGGCTTCAAGGCCGGCAAGGGCAAGGTGCTGCGCAAGGTCGACCGCTATGCCGACACCGTCGAGCTGGAGCTGACCGACAGCGAGGATCGGGTCTGGAAGCTGCGCGGCAAGGGCATGACCAGTTTCCCGTGGCAGTGCTACGCCAATACGGTGGGCTTCAACGTGCTGGCGCGCTGGGACGTCAATGGCGAGGTGGGCTACGGCGAGCTGCAGGAATTCTTCGAACTGCCCGCGCTGACCCGGCTCAACGCCGACGCGCGCACCCGCCGCCTGATCCACGCCTGAGCCTTGAGGACGCCCAGGCCCATGAACGCTCCCACCCCCGTCCGCGCCGTCCTGTTCGACCTCGACGGCACGCTGGTGCAGACGCGGGAGTCGTCCTGGGTGCTGTTCGAGCGCACCAACCGCGAATTCGCGCTCGGCATCGACACGCGCGAGGAATACTTCGCGGTGTTCAAGGAGAACATGTTCGTCTCGCTGGCCAAGCTGGTGCCGGACCAGGCCAAGCGCGATGCGGCCATCGCCCACTTCCTGGAGCTGCTGCGCCGTGAGTACGCGCCGCCGCTGGTGCCGGGCATCGCCGATGTGGTCAAGACGCTGGCCCAGACCATGGTGCTGGGCATCGTCTCGACCAACAGCACCGAGGCCATCGCGCGGGTGGTGCGCGAATCGGGGCTGGAGTCTTACTTCGCCCACATCTTCGGCGGCGATATCGAGCCGGACAAGCGCGAGGCGATCCGCAAGTTCCTCGCCGACCCGTCCTATGCCACGCGCCGCCAGGGCCATGACGCCTACGAGGAGAAATCGCCGCGCGGCCTGGCGCCGGACGAAGTCGTGCTGGTCACCGACACCGTCGGCGACACGTTGCATGCGCGCGAATGCGGCGTGCGCGTGATCGGCGTGACCTGGGGCCTGCACGAGGCCGGCGCGCTGCGCGACGCCGGGGCCGAGACCATCGCGCACTGGCCGCAGGAGCTGCTGTCCTGGCTGGCCCCTTCCATCCGCGCCATCCAGGCGCAGGACGCCGCCGGCCATGCCTCGCCCGCGCCGGCCGACGGCGGCGCCACCGTCACCCGCATCGCCGGCAAGAAACACCCCACTTCGTAGGACGCCCTCGCGGGCGGCCGATCCCAATACGCGTTCCTGGGAGGGAACAACGATGAGTGTCATCGCACAGGGTTACAACAGCTTCGAGAGCAAGAAGTCGCCCGAGGGCGAGGTGATCTACCTGCCCAATCCGCAGTCGGTGATCAAGCTGATCCAGAGCGGCAAGCTCAAGCAGCACATCCTGCTGGTGCAGGGTGGCACCACGACCTTCCTGTCGCCGGCCATCAGCATGGGCGCCATCGGCGTGATCACCCTGTCCGGCGCGCCGGAGTCGCACCTGGGGATCCTGTCACGCGAGTTCCAGATGCCTTGCATCATGACCACCTACCTGCTCGACAGCGATGCCCGCTACGTCACCGGCGGCGACAACGACGCGCACTTCAAGGCCATGATCGAGCGCCTGGAAGGCAAGCGCGTGCGCCTGGACGTGACCGACGCCGAGTTCGGCCGCGTCGTCGAAGCCTGACCCCATCGCCGGTATCCGGGAGGATCCACACATGAGCAACTACAAGAAGCGCTACACCCCCGACGACGACGGCCTGCGGTTCCAGGACCTGACCTACGTCGGCAACTTCAAGGGCATGGAGCCGGTGCGCGACGGCATCATCGGCGACCGCGTGATGCGCAGCCGCGCCAAGAGCCGCGTGCTGGAGAAGGTCTCGCGCGAGGACGTGCTGCGCGACCAGTTCACCCTGGACGAACTCAACGACCTCAACAACTACCTGGCCTGGAACATCTGGGACGTGCTGGTGATGCGCGCCACCGAGGGCGTGTCGGGCATGATCCCGCGCCAGGAGTACGAGATCCTGGCCTTCATGAACGAGTTCTACCGCTGGCCGGAGATCCTGCGCATGACCACCGACGAGGTGGGCGCCGAGGGCGTGATGCGGATCGGCGCCACCGCCAAGCGCGAGATCGGCATCAAGGTCAACGCGGTGCACGACTGGTGCATCGGCGCGGTCGGCTTCGGCATGGGCCGCTGCGGCCTGCTGGCGCTGGAGGCGATCAAGCCCAACGACTACGTCGAGGAGAGCAACACCATCCTCAAGTTCATGCAGCGCGTGCTGTGGGGCAAGCGCCAGGACGGCTACATCCTCAACTCGCAGGATCGCTATCGCTGCGCCATCCACGACGCCGACGTGATCGAGCGCCTGGCCTCGCAGGTGGAGTGGTTCGAGCCGGAGAGCGACCAGCACGCGCAGTTCACCCAGTTCAACGCCTCGGCCGAGCTGCTGGCGTTCCTGGATCACTTCGACAACCGCCTGGGCCTGGGCGACACCGGCCCCTACGAGCTGCCCGACGGCAAGCTGATGATCATCCGCGACCTGTTCACCAACGAGGAGATCTATCACTGGAGCGACGTGTGCGACGCCAACGGCGTGCCGCACGCCTATTCGCTGCTGCTGGTGATCGACCCGGCGCTGCTCAAGCTCGACGAGATCCGCGTCAACGACATCTCCACCACCTTCACCCGGCCCAAGAACTACATCGAGGCCATCGTCGGCGGCGCGGTGTTCGCCCGCGAGAAGTGGAACACGCCGATGGAGGAGGTCTACCAGGTGCCGATCAAGGACCTGGGCAAGCGCCTGGAGGGCATCCAGCAGGCCACCTTCGGCCTGTACTCCAAGCTGGCGCGGATGTCGCGGCGGCAGCTGATCACCAATGGCATGTACACCTACTACATCGACATGATCCTGCCGCATCTGCGCCTGGCCGGGACCTACGAGAAAGCGTGCGTGGACTACGACTTCTGGGAGATCGACCAGCGCGTGGCCAACTACTACTACGAGATCAACAAGCGCGGCTTCGCCCAGGCGGTGGTGCCGCAGAAGATCTTCTCCGGCGAGGGCTATCTGCCCTTCCCCGAGGGCACCGACCTGCGCCGGTCCAAGTACTTCTGGAGCTGAAGCGATGCACGCGTTACCCGACATCCCCACCTCTGCCGCGTCGGTGCCCGACGCGGACCGCTTCGAGCTGCTCAACGCCATCTATCTGCGCAAGATGGCCACGGCCGCCCACGTGGCCGAGGTCACCGGGCAGCCGCTGGCGTCGGTCGAGCAGGCGCTGACGCAGGAAGCGCAGGCCGAGGCAGTGCTGGGGATGGAAGGGTCCTGGCTGCTGATGGAACCCGGCACCGCCAAGGTGCTGGCGTTCTATCGGCAGACCTACGCGCCGCTGCGCGAGCAGGGCGACATCATCGCCTGGTACGAGCGCTTCGAGGCCACGCTCAATCCGCAGTTCATCAAGGCCGTCTCGGACTGGCAGACCTCCGGTGGCGATGCGCGCGCGCAGGAGAAGATGACCAAGCTGGTCGAGCGCATGATCCGCGCGCTGGGCCAGGTCACCGACGACATTCCGCGCTACCAGCGCTATGCCGACCGCTTCGCCCGCGCGATGGCCAAGGCCGACCAGGGCCAGAGCGAGTTCGTGTGCCGGCCCACGGTCGATTCGATGCACAACATCTGGTTCGAGTTCCACGAGGATGTGTTGGCCGTGGTGGGGCGGCCGCGCGATGTCTGAGGCCGCCGTCATGCACACCGACGCCTTCGTCTGGGACGTCGCGGCGCTGGATGCCAGCGACAGCCGGCGCTTCGGCGGCAAGGCCACGGGCCTGGCGCGCATGGTCGCCGCCGGCATCCCGGTGCCGCCGGCCTTCGTGGTCAGCACCGACGCCTTCCGCGCCTTTGCCGAAGGCGGCCGGCGCCTGCCGCGCGGCCTGCACGCGCAGGTGGACCAGGCCGTGGCCGCGCTGGGCGAAACACTGGGCCGCCGCTTCGGCGGTGGCGCCGGCGCGCAGCCGCTGCTGGTCTCGGTGCGCTCCGGCGCCCAGGTCAGCATGCCGGGCATGATGGACACCGTGCTCAATCTGGGCCTGGACGCGGCCGCGGCCGAATGGCTGATTGCCCAGGGCAGCGACCGGCGCTTCGTCATCGACACCTGGCTGCGCTTCTGGAAGATGTATTCGGAGATCGTGCTGGGGCTGGACGGCGAGGACTTCGTCGAGGCGCTGGCGCCGGTGCGCGCCCGGGCCGAGTCCGGCGCGCTCGACCTGGCCGCCCTGGAGCAGGCCGTGGTGACCTGGCTGGAGGAGCAGGGCGCCGAGAGCACCGCCACCGCACCGGCCGAGCAGCTGCGCGAGGCGATCGCCGCGGTCTTCCGTTCCTGGGACAGCCCGCGCGCCAAGGCCTACCGCGAGCACCACGGCATCCCGCACGACCTGGGCACGGCGGTGACCGTGCAGGCGATGGTGTTCGGCAACGCCGACGCGGACTCTGGCTCGGGCGTGGCGTTCTCGCGCAACCCCAACGACGGCACCCCGGCGCTGTACGGCGAATACCTGGTCGGCCGCCAGGGCGAGGACATCGTCTCCGGCGCGGCCACGCCGGTGGACCTGTCGCGCGACGAGCCGGGCTACGAGGAGCTGCGCCGTCGCCTGGATGGGTACGCGGACGTGCTGGAGGCGCTCTATCGCGACGCGGTGGACATCGAGTTCACCGTGCAGGCCGGCACCCTGTATCTGCTGCAGGTGCGCCCGGCCAAGCGCACCGCAGAGGCCGCCGTGCGCATCGCCGCCGACCTGGTCGAACAGGGCATGATCGACGCGGCCACCGCGGTGTCGCGGGTCAGCGCCGACCAGGTGCGCAAGCTGCTGCGGCCGGTATTCGATCCGGCCCAGCTGGCCGCGGCCACGCCGATCGCGCGTGGCATCGGCTCCTCGCCGGGCCAGACCAGCGGCATCGCGGTGCTCGATTCGGACCGCGCCGCCGAACGCGCCGCGGCCGGCGAGAAGGTCGTGCTGCTGCGCCCGACCACCAGCCCGCTGGACATCCGCGGCATGCTCGCCGCCGAAGGCGTGCTGACCGCGCGCGGCGGCGCGCTGAGCCATGCCGCGGTGGTCTCGCGCGCGCTGGACAAGCCCTGCGTGGTCGGCTGCGAGGCGCTGGTCATCGACCCGGACGCGCGCACCTTCTCCACCGCCGGCCGCACCTGGCATGAAGGCGATGCCATCGCCATCGACGGCGGCAGCGGCGAGGTCTATGCGCAGGCCATCGCCCTGGCCGCGCCCGAGCAGGCCAGCGACGGGCTGGAGCGCCTGCTGCTGGCGGCCGAGGTGGCCAGCGGCGCGCAGGTCTGGAGCCAGGGCCTGGGCGCGAGCGCCGCACCCGGCCTGGGCGTGGTGTCGCTGACCGACATCGCCGGCAGCCTGGGCCTGCTGCAGGACATGGCCCAGCGCGTGCGCGACGTCGGCCGCGGCGGCGGCGCCCAGGCCGAACAGGCGCTGGCCGACATCGCCCAGGCGCTGGCCGCGCCGGCCCTGGCCGCGGCGGGGCAACGCCCGCTGCACGTGCGCATCCCGGTGGTCGCCTCGGCGCGCGCCCGGGTGCTGCTGCCGGACTGGGAGGAGTTCGACCCGCACCTGTTCCTGCCGATGGGCAACCCGGCCTATATCCGCGCCTGGCTCAGCGGCCTGGACGCGGCCGCGCGCGGGGCCGGGCGCCGCATCACCGTGCTGCTGGGCGGGCTGGTCGAGGACGGCGAATGGCGCCTGTTCCGCGAGGCGGCCGCGTCCTTCGCCGCGGTCGAGCCCGGCGTGCTGGTGCAGAACGTGGCCGCGCTGGAGCAGGCCCCGGCGATGCTGGCCGGCGGCGCCCAGGTCTGGCTGGACATGGACGAGCTGGTGCATTCGGCCTATGGCTCGGTCTCGGTGCCCAACGTGGCCGGGGCGGTGCTGGATGCCTACGTGGCCCAGGGCGCGATCAGCGCGCGGCCGGACGCACGGCTGCGCCCGTTCCTGCGCACGCTGGTGCAGGCGCTGGTGCAGGCCCGGGGGCACAATGGCGAACCGCTGGGCGCGGCCTGCGGCGCGCAGGTGCTGCCGGAGCTGGCCGGCGAACTGCTGCGCCTGGGCGTGCATCGCTTCAGCGTGCCGCATGAGCAGCGCGATCTGATCCGGCTGATGCTGGGTCAGCAGGCCACCGCCCAGGGCTGAGCCTGGCCTGGCAACCGAGGGAGGCGACGATGAGCAAGCCCGAGCTGAAAGTGGTGCGCCAGCGGACCCGGATGCCCCAGGCCGGCCAGGCCGGCGACATCGCGCGGCTGGACCTGTTCGCCCAGCGGCTGTCGGCGCTGCACGACAACGGGCTGCAGGCGGTGTTCGCCGAGGCCGAGCACAGCCTGGCCGAACTGGCCGGCGGGCGCAGCGGCCGCATCCTGCTGCAATCGGCGGTGGGCTGGCGCGACTGGCACCAGCTGGACGTGGCGCTGGATTCCCCGCGCGAGGAAGGCTGGCCTGCCGCGCCGCGCGACGCGCAGTCCGAGCCGACCCTGCAGGGCGATCGCCTCACCCTGCCGGTGCGCGCCGGCAGCATCGTGGCCTGGATTGAGGGCATCGCCACCGCCCCGGACCTGCAGACCATGGCCCTGGCGGCGCGCTACGTCGACCTGGCCATCGCCATCGCCGAGCGCCACGAGAGCGCCGCGCGCAACGCCCACGAGCTGCAGGTGCTGCAGGACGTGGCCACCCGCATCCTGCGCAGCGCCGACCTGGACGAGATCCTGCTGCTGGTCACCCACGAGACCAAGCGCCTACTGGCTTCGGACATCTGCGGCGTGCTGATGCTGGAGGACGAGGAACTGGTCATGCGCTGCAGCGTGGGCCACTTCTCGGTGGAGACGGCCAAGCTGCGCATGCACGCCGGCGTCGGTGTGGCCGGCCAGGCGCTGGCCACCGATGCGCCGTGCGGGGTGGAGAACTACATCGAGAGCGAGTCGATCAGCCAGGACTTCATGCCGCTGGCGCGGCTGGAGAAGGTGCGCTCGGCGCTGGCCGTGCCGATCCGCGCGCGCGAGGCGATCATCGGCGTGCTCGAGGTCTGGCGCCGCCGCCCCTCGCTGTATACCGAGCAGGACCACGGCCTGCTGCTGGCCCTGTCCGGCCTGGCGGCGCTGGCCATCGACAACGCCCGCCTGCAGCAGTCGCGCGCACGCGCCGCCGCGCGCCTGGCCGAGGCCAACACCGAGCTGGCCCAGCGCATCCGTGCCATCGAGGACTCGGCGCGTTTCCAGAAGCAGGTCGTCAACACCATGCTTGGCGGCGGCGCGCTGGCCGCGGTGGCCACCGAGACTGCCCAGCACACCGGCGGCACCATCATCGTGCTCGACCGCGACCTGGCCGTCGAAGTCGCCCGCCCCAGCCAGGGCGAGCGCGGCGAGCGCCTGCTCGAAGGCGTGCGCCGCATCGTCGGCGACGTGGCCGGCACGCCGGAGAACGGCGTGCTCGAACCGCTGCAGGACGGCTACCTGTACGCCCAGCCGATCCTGGCCGGCGGCGAGATGCTGGGCTGGATCGCCTGGTACGGCGCCACCGAGCCGGCCGAGTCCACCCGCCTGGTGCTCAGCCACGTCTGCCTGGCCGTGGCCATGCACCTGCTGGAGCGGCGCAACATGGCCCGCGCCCGCGCCCAGACCCTGCAGGAAGTGCTGTGGGACCTGCTCGAGGGCAGCGACGAGGTGCGCGCCGCCGCGCTGGACCGCGCGCGCGAGCTGCGCGTGGCGCTCAAGGGCCCGGCCTGCGTGCTGCTGGCCACGCTCAACAGCGACAGCCTGGACCAGGAGGATCGCGACGCCCTGCTCGAGGCCGTCCAGCAGAGCGAGCTGGGACGCGCCAGCCTGCTGCACGGCGTGCGCGGCAACCAGCTGCGCATGCTGTGTCGCGCCGGCGACACCGGCCGCCTGCGCGTGCTGGCGCTGCGCATGATCGGCGAGGTCACCGCGCGCGTGCCGCACCTGTCGCTGGCCGCTGGCCTCAGCGGCCCGTGTGCGGACATGCGCGAGCTGCCCTCGCATCTGCGCGAGGCCTCCATCGCGCTGGAAGTGGCGCGCTACCGCCGCAACGGCGCGGTCGCCGCCTACAGCGAGAGCGGCGTGCTCGGCCTGCTGATCAACCTGCGCAGCGAGGCCGACGTGCGTCGGGTCACGCGCGAGATCCTCGGCGAGCTCATGGCCGAACCCGACGCCTCGCGGCAGATGCTGCTGGGCACGCTGCGCACTTTCTTCGAATGCGACTGCTCGCAGGCGGCCACCGCGCTGTCGCTGGGCACCCATCAGAAAACCATCGCCTACCGGCTGTCCAAGATCGGCCGCCTGACCGGGCTGAAGCTGGCCCGGCACCAGGACCGATTGCTGGCCGATATCGGCACCCGGCTCTACTTCATGCTCGAAATGGAATGACCGCCGCGCCCACGCGCCGTTGACCGCGCGCGGGCCACCACATCCCGCCCACCCATGCCCGGCCCGCCCATGCGGCAGGCCGCAGAGGAGGTCTTTGCGTCCCGCGCACGCGGGGCGGCCCCGCGTTGCGTCCGCGCCTGCGCGCCGGACGACACCCCGCCCCCCACATGTCCTGCGTCCGGCCCTGGCGCCGGTGCCACGGGATCGCTTTGCCCATCTTCCGGAGAGAACGCGATGTACAGCAGAACCGCATGCGCCCTGACCACCCTGCTGGCCGGCCTGTCGGCGGCCCCGCTGGCCCACGCCCAGCAAGAAGACGCCTCCGCCCTCAAATGGAGCGACGGCAAGGCCAGCGTCACCTTCTACGGCACCCTGGACATCGGCTATGTCGGCCGTGGCGGCGGCAACGGCCTGGTGCCCGACAACGGCACCGAACACGACATCCAGAGCGCGGCCGGCTCCGACGGCAGTCGCGTCGGCCTCAAGCTGGCCTACACGCTCAACGACAGCGTCACCCTGATCGGCGAGTCCGAGCTGGGCATCAACTACACCGGGCAGCACGACTACGGCAGCGGCGGCGACACCTACTGGAACCGCCACACCTGGCTGGGCGCGACCGGCAAGTGGGGCACGCTGCTGGCCGGCAAGATCGACGGCGGCCGCGCCTCGGTGCTCAAGGCCTTCGACCCGTTCCAGGGCCGCTCGGTCGCCGCCGGCGGCGCTCTGCAGGTGGTGACCTCGCGCGCCGAGGAGGCCGTGGCCTACGTCACGCCCAGCTGGAAGGGCCTCAACGCCACGCTGGCCTACACGCCCAACCTCAACGGCGTCAGCGACCACGACGCGCGCAGCCCGGTGTATGCGGTGATCCTGGCCTACAAGCAGGGCCCGCTGAGCCTGACCTGGGACCACGAGGAAGAGTGGTGGAACCGCGTGCCCGGCCTGACCCGGCTCAAGGTCAACGTGGCCGCGGCCAGCTACGACTTCGGGCCGCTCAAGCTATGGGCCTACCGCGACCGCACTACGGTGGAATCGCCGGTGTCGCCGGCGTTGGGCTTCTACGACGACCACACCGGCTACCTGTTCGGCGTGACCGTGCCGATGGGCGAGAAGGGGCTGTGGAAGGCGTCCTGGAACAGGCGCGATTCCGCCGCGGTGGACAACGTCTGCAGCAAGTGGGGCATCGGCTACCAGCACACGCTGGACAAGCGCACCTACCTCTATGCCGACTACGCCCACATCCGCAACGATCGCAACGGCACCTGCACCATCGCCTACAGCAACGAGGCGACCTCGGCCGACCAGGGCGCGGGCGATGCCGGCGGTTATGGCGTCAACGGCGTGGATTTCGGTCTGGTCTTCAGTTTCTAGGATCACGGCGCGGGCGAAGGACTGCCCGCGCCGCTTTCCTCCTTGGCCTCGGTGTGCAGCTGTGGCCGGGCGGTCTGCCGCCAGCCGGTTCGGCGGGCCGCTTGGGCGTGCTCGGGCTGCCGGAGGCGCAGGCCGGCGCGGCATTCAGGACGCCAAGGGCATGCCTTAGGACGCGGCCAGGCCGGCGGCCAGGTGGTCGATCCAGGCGCGTGCGCGCGCCGGCAGGAAGCGGTTGGGTGGGTACAGCAGCCAGGCCGTGCCGGAGTAGGCCGTGACGTGGCGCCAGCCGGTCAGCACCGGCACCAGCGTGCCGGCCTCCAGCGCGGGGCGGGCGGTGAAGCCGGGCAGGGAGGCGATGCCCAGATCCGCCAGGGCCGCCTCGCGCCGCATCTCCGAGTGGTTGGCCTGGTAGCGGCCGCGCACCGCCACGCTGGCGCTGGCCGCCTCGCCGCCGCCGGCGCGCTCGAAGCGCCAGTGCCGGTCGCGCTCGTCCTCGCCCAGCACGATGCAGTCGTGCTGGGCCAACTCGCGCGGGTGCTCCGGCAGGCCGCGCCGCGCCAGGTAGGCCGGGCTGGCGCAGACGAGGTGCTCGACGGTCTCCAGCGGCCGGCCCGCCAGGCCCGGCGGCGGGGTGTCGGTGATGCGCACGGCCAGGTCGATGTCCTCGGCGAACAGGTCCACCGTGCGGTCGGTCACCACCAGCTGCAGGTCCACCTGCGGGTGCGCGGCCAGGAAGGCCGGTACCAGCGGATGGATGCGCAGCCGGCCATAGGCCTTGGGCGCGCTCATGCGCACCAGCCCGCGCGGCGCGCCGTCGGCATCGCCGGCCAGCGAGAACACCTCGCGCGCGGCGCTCTCCAGCTGCTGGCAGCGGGCATGGGCGGCGCGCCCGGCCTCGGTCAGGCGCAGCTGGCGCGTGGAGCGCTCCAGCAGGCGCACGCGCAGCGCGCGTTCCAGCCGCGCGACCTGCCGGCTCACGGCCGAGGGCGTCAGCCCCAGCCCGCGCGCCGCGGCGGAGAAACTGCCGGCCGCCACCACGCGTGCGAACACCGCCATGTCGGACAGGCTGTCGAGGGCCTCATTCGTGCGCATGGGGAACAGAACCTGTGCCGGAGCGGCGGATTATCGCGGCAGGATCGCGAATATACGCTGCGCCCATGTCCACTTCCGCTCCCACCCTCGCATCCTCGCCCTCGCCGGCCGCGCCCAGGCTGCTGCGTGCCGCCGACGCAGCCCTGCTGCTGGTCGCCATCGTCTGGGGCACCAGCTACGGCGTGGCCAAGGGCGCGCTGGCGTTCTACCCCGTGCTGGGCTTTTTGGCCGTGCGCTTCCTGCTGACCACCGCGCTGCTGGCGCCGGCGTGTCTGCGCGCCACCTGGGCGCAGTGGCGCGGCGCCGTGCGCGCCGGTCTGCCGCTGGGCGGGCTGCTGCTGGCGATCTTCCTGTGCGAGACCTACGGCGTGGCGCACACCCAGGCCAGCCACGCGGCCTTCCTCATCAGCCTGTGCGTGGTGTTCACGCCGTTCGCCGAATGGGCGTTGCTGGGCCGGCGGCCGGCCGCGGTGGTGGTGGCCTGTGCGGCGGTCTCCCTGGCCGGCGCCGCCCTGCTCGCCGGCGGCCCGCGGATGCACTGGGGCTGGGGCGATGCGCTGATGCTGGCCGCCGCCGTGCTGCGGGCGATCACGGCCTGTGCCACCAGCGGGCTCACGCGCCGGCATGCGCAGGCACCGATGCTGCTGCTGACCGCCGTGCAGTCCGCCGTGGTGGGCAGCGGCTGCCTGGCGCTGGCGTGGGTCCTGCTGCCCGCCGGCCTGCCCGCGCTGCCGCAGGCCGGCGCCTTCTGGTGGGCCTGCCTCTACCTGGTGCTGGGCTGCACGGTGTTCGCCTTGGTGGCGCAGAACTGGGCGCTGCGCCGCGGCACGCCCAGCCGCGTGGGCCTGCTGATGGGCACCGAGCCGGTGTGGGGTGCGCTGTTCGCGGTGGTGTGGCTGGGCGAACGGCTCACCCTGGCCGGCTGGCTGGGCGGCGCGCTGATCGTGGGCGCGGCGCTCTGGACGCTGCGCAGCGGGAAAGCGTGAACCGCCTGCACTGCGTGCATCGCGATTCAGCGGCACAAAAAAGACGGCGCCGATAGGCGCCGTCCTTCGTTTGATGCCCGATGAGCGCGGCTTACTTCTTGGTGGCCGGCACGACCTTCAGGTTGGTCGCGTTGACGCTCTTCACGCCTTCGATGGCCTTGGCCTTGGCGACGGTGCGGTCCTTCTCGGCCTTGGTGGCGGCGGTACCGCTCAGCCAGACCACGCCGTCCTTGGTCTCCACCGACACGTCGGTGCCCGAGACGCCCTTGCTGGCCAGCAGATCGGCCTTGACCTTGGTGGTGATCCAGGTGTCGGTGCCCGGCTGATCGGACTTGTCCGGCGGCATGGCGTCGCTGTGCTGCATGGCGGCGTGATCCATCGGCTTGTCCGTCTGCGCGCTCTGCGCCCACACCGGAGCCGACAGGCTCAGGGTAAGCAGGGTGGCGATGGCGAGCGAAGTGCGGTTGCGGAGTTTCATGGCGTGCTCCTTGAGGGCGCGTTTGGTGTGGCGCCACAGTGCGCGCGGCCGCATTCAACGCCGGTGACTGAAAGCGCTTGCGCTTCGTCGCGCCGCCTGAACGCGCTGGGCAGGTCTAGTTCAGCCCCGGCTCGTCCAGCCGCAGGGTCAGGCACTTGGCCGAACCGCCGGCCTTGAGGAACTCATCCAGCGGTGTCTCCCGCACGCGATAGCCGTGCGCTTCCAGCGCCTGGCGCAGCGCGGCGCTGGCGCGGTTGAGGATCACCACATTGTCCAGGTTGACCGCGTTGCAGGCGAAGGCCAGCGCGTCCTCTTCCGACACCGCGATGCGCTTGTCTTCCGGCACGCGCGCGGCGATGGCCGCCTGCGCGGTCTCGTCGAAGGCCGCGGGGAAGTACAGCAGCTCGCCGCCGGACAGCGGGCACAGGCAGGTGTCCAGGTGGTAGAAGCGCGGATCGACCAGGCGCAGCGGCACCACCTCGAGGCCCAGCCTGTCCTGCAGCGCGGCGGCGGCGCGCGCATCGCTGCGGTGGCCATAGCCGAACCACAACCGCGGCGCGGCGCGATCGAGCAGCGCATCGCCGGCGCCTTCGAACTCGATGCCGTCCAGCAGGTCCACCGCGAAGCGCGCCCCGGCGAACCACTGGGTGAAGTGCGGCTCCTCGCCGGCGCGCTCGGCATGGCGGAAGCGGCTGGGCACGGCCAGGTCGCGATAGACCAGCCCGGCGTTGGCGGTGAACACCATGTCCGGCAGGCCCGGCACGTGCGGGATCAGTTCCACGTCTGCCGCGTCGGCCACCAGGGCGTGCAGGTTCTCCCACTGGCGCTGGGCGCGGCCACGGTCGGCCTGGTCGCGGTTGCCGGTCATCCAGGGGTTGATGTCGTAGTCCACGGAAAAGTGCGTGGGCGGGCACATCAGCACGCGCGGGCGGGGCGAGGTCGACATGGGCAAGCGTCTCGTGATTGGCGTTATGGCATCCTAGGCCGCGCGCAAACCAGCAAGAAGCGCGCAGATCGCCAGTGTTTGCCGGATTTCTGTCAAATCGATGACAGTGACTGGCGCATCGCCAAGCTTTCCCTCAGCACACGGAGGCCCGCCATGGCCGAAGCCCTCGACACCCTGGACCGGATCTCATCGCCTTGTTACGGGCCGACAGCCGCACGCCCGCCGCGCTGCTGGCCAAGCAGCTCAAGGTCTCGCGCAGCACCGTGCAGAACCGCATCACCCGCCTGCAGCGCAGCGGCCTGCTGCTGGGCTTCACCATCCGCCTGGCCAACGAGGACGGCCTGCACGGCGTGCGCGCCATCACCCAGATCGAGGTCCGCGGCGGCGCCACCGACAAGGTCGTGGCCGCCCTGCGCCGCCTGCCGGAGGTGGTGAGCGTGTATTCCACCAACGGCCGCTGGGACCTGGTGGCCGAGGTGCGCACCGACGACCTGGCCGGCTTCGACCAGGCCCTGCGCCGCCTGCGCGACATCGAAGGCATCGCCGCCTCCGAGACCAGCCTGCTGCTGGCCGAACAGCGCTGAGGCTCAGCCGGCCTTGCGGCGCCGCAAACGCGCCAGCTGGCGGGCTTTGCGCCCAGCGGCACGCAACAGCGCGCGACGCGCCCGGATCCGGCCGACGAGTTGCCAGACGAGCAGACCGACGAATAGCACGACCAGCGCCGCTTCGCCGCTGCGAGCCAAGGTCTGCAGCAGCACCGTCGCCGACACCACGGCGCCCAGGGCGATCCACGACCAGCGCGCGCCCCGCAGCTCCCGCTGCAAGGCCTCGGCCACCATCTCGCGCACCAGCGGCGCCGGCAGCTGCAGGCGCGCGACGAGCTGTGCGATCAGCCCGCGTCGCCAGCGCGGCAGGTCGGCTGCGCGGAGGTGAGGGGTCGGGAAGGAAGAGGCGTCCATGTCCGACTCGTGCGTCAGGGAGATGCTCAGGATAGCGGCGTGATGCGCCTTTGGCGCCCGCCGGCCTCCTAGCCGCCGTAGAGCTTGGTCGCGGGCTGGAACAGCACCCAGCTGGTGGCGATGTACTTGTCGCCGCCCTGCGGACGGTTGCCGCGGTGGGTGTGGGTGAAGGCGGCCGGGGCGATCAGCAGGCTGCCGGTGCGCGGGGCGATCTTGCGCTGCTGGTGGAAGAACTCGGTCTCGCCGGCCTGGAAGCCATCGTTGAGGTACAGCGTCCACAGCAGGTGGCGGTGCAGGGTCTCGGCCTGCTTGTCCTTCGGGTACAGCTCGCAGTGCCAGTAGGGGTAACCGCCTTCGCCGGCGCGGTAGCGCTGCAGGTTGATCCGCCCGGGGCGGAACACCGCCGTCATCAGGTCGGACAGGGTGGCGTCGTCGATCGTCTCCAGGTCTTCGTAGCCGATGCGCCGCGCGCTGCCGCCCTGCGGGGTGTACTGCAGCATCACCGGCGCGATCAGCGCGAAGGGATAGGTGCGCAGGTATTCCTTCAGCCCGGCGAACACCGCCTGGTTGAGCGCCTGCTCCACGTCGGCCCAGCCGTGCTGGCCGCTGATGGCGATGTCGCTGGAGCGCTTGAGCTCGGGGAAGTGGCCGCCGCCGACCCGGCCCGGCGCCTCCTGGCCGCTGGCCTCGAAGCGGGCGACGATGGCCGCGCAGGTGTCGGCGGGGACGGCCCCGTCGATCACCGCGATGAGATCCTGTTCGTGCATGGCCTGCACGATAGCAGCGCTCAGCGATTCGTGGCCTCGCCCAGCGCCGGCGTGCGCCAGCCGGCGCGCACGCCCCACAGGTAGAACACCACACCCACCACCGCCACCACGGCCAGGTCCATGCCGTAGCTCAGGTAGCCGTGGCCGCCGAAGGTGGTGCTGCCGCCCCAGGACAGCAGCGCCACCGCCGGCAGGTAGGTCAGCAGCCAGGCCGCGCCGCGCAGCTGGCGGCGCAGGTCCGGCCAGCCGCGGCGGTGCTGCGACCAGGCGTACACCGGCAGGGCCACGGCCATCAGCAGGATGATCTCCCCGGTCAGCGGCCAGCGCGCCCAGTACAGCAGCTCGGTGGCCATGACGAAGGCCACGCCGGCCAGCAGCGGCAGGCCAGGCAGGCGCAGCGGACGCGGCAGGTCCGGCGCGCTGCGGCGCAGCGCCATCGCGCTGACCGGGCCGGTGAGGTAGGAGATGATCGTCGCCACCGAGATCACCGCCGCCAGCGTGCCCCAGCCGCGGAAGAAGAACAGGAACAGATAGGACACCACCAGGTTCAGCCACATCGCCGGGCGGGGCACGCCCCAGCGCGGATGTAGCCGGCCCAGCAGCGCCGGCAGGGTGCCGTTGCGCTCCATGCCGTAGATCATGCGCGAGGTGGTGGCGGTGTAGGTGATGCCGGTGCCCGAGGGGCTGATGAAGGCATCGGCGTAGAGCAGCATCGCCAGCCAGTGCAGGTTGACGATGATCGCCAGCTCGGCGAACGGCGAGCGGAAGTCGATGCCGTGCCAGCCGGCCTTGGCCAGCAGGTCCGGCGGCACCGCGCCCAGGTAGGCCACCTGCAGGATCAGGTAGATCACCGTGGCCAGCGCGATCGAGCCGAGCACGGCGAAGGGGATGCTGCGGCCCGGGTTGCGCGCCTCGCCGGCCAGGTTCACCGGGCTCTGGAAGCCGTTGAAGCTGAACACGATGCCGGCCGTGGCCACCGCGGTCAGCACCGCCGCCAGGTCCAGCGTGTCGCGCCCGCCGTGCACGCCGACCGAGAAGTTCTCCTGGTGGAAGCCGCTGGCGATCAGCGCCACGCCGGTGGCCGCCGGCACCACCAGCTTGAACACGGTGATGGCCGTGTTGGAGTGGGCGAAGAGCTTGACGCTCCAGAAGTTGAGGAAGAAGTACACCAGCACCAGCCCGGCGGCGATCAGCAGCCCGGGCTCGGCCAGCTCGCCCTGGCCATTGGGCAGATGCATGTACAGCGCCTGCGCCCAGGGATAGGGCCAGGACGCCATGTACTGGACCGAGGCCTCGGCCTCGACCGGGATCACCGAGACGATGGCGATCCAGTTGGCCCAGCCGGCGATGAAGCCTACCAGGGCGCCATGCGAGTAGTGGCTGTAGCGCACCATGCCGCCGGATTCGGGGAACATCGCGCCCAGCTCGGCATAGGTCAGGGCGATGGTGGTGATGATCGCCGCGCCGAACACCCAGGCCCAGATCGCGCCCGGACCGGCCAGGCCCGCCGCGCGCCAGGCGCCGAACAGCCAGCCCGAGCCGATGATCGAGCCCAGGCCGGTGAGCATGAGCGCGAAGGGGCCGACATCGCGGCGCGGGGAAGCTGAAGCCATGGGACAAGCACCTGTTCGGACGCCGCCTGGACGCGGCCGGAAGCCCGGGATTGTCTCAGGAAGCTGACGCCGACGTCAGGTGGCGGTCATCCGCGGCCCGCGGCGCAGCGCCTCAGTCGGCGTGATAGCGCTCGGCCGCCTCGACTTCCTCGCGCGAGCCGATGAACACCGGCACGCGCTGGTGCAGCTGTTCGGGCTGCAGCTCCAGGATGCGCGCGCGGCCGGTGCTGGCCAGGCCGCCGGCCTGCTCGATCAGCAGGCCCATCGGGTTGGCCTCGTACATCAGGCGCAGCTTGCCGGCCTTGGACGGGTCCTTGAGGTCGCGCGGATAGATGAAGATCCCGCCGCGGGTCAGGATGCGGTGCACGTCGGCCACCATCGAGGCGATCCAGCGCATGTTGAAGTCCTTGCCGCGCGGGCCGTCCTGGCCGGCCAGCAGGTCGGCCACGTAGGCCTGCATCTGCGGCTCCCAATGGCGCTGGTTGGACATGTTGACGGCGAACTCGGCGGTCTGCGCCGGCACCTGCATGCGCGGCTGGGTCAGCACGAACACGCCCTGCTCGCGGTCCAGGGTGAAGCCATGGGTGCCGTGGCCGGTGGTCAGCACCAGCATGGTCTGCGGCCCGTAGATGCAGTAGCCGGCGGCGACCTGGTCGCGGCCCGGCTGCAGGAAGTCGGCGTCGGTGGGCGCCTCGACATGGTCCTTCGGGCAGCGCAGCACCGAGAAGATGGTGCCCACCGAGACGTTGACGTCGATGTTGGAGCTGCCGTCCAGCGGGTCGAACAGCAGCAGGAACTCGCCGTGCGGATACTCGTCCGGCACCGGCATGGCGTGGTCCATCTCCTCCGAGGCGCAGGCGGCCAGGTGGCCGCCCCAGGCGTTGGCTTCCAGCAGGATGTCGTTGCTGATCACGTCCAGCTTCTTCTGCGCCTCGCCCTGCACGTTGCCGGTGCCGGCCTCGCCCAGCACGCCGCCCAGCGCGCCCTTGCTCACCGCCACCGAGATGCTGGTGCAGGCGCGCACGACGACGGAAATCAGCTGGCGCAGTTCGGCGCCGATACGGCCGGCGCGCTGTTCTTCGACCAGGTAGCGGGTCAGGGTGACGGGCTGCATCGTGGTGGGGACCTTCGGGCGACGTGGGGGCCGGCATTGTCGCCGCAATCGTGTGACCGCGGATATGTCGGCGACGAATCTCGTCGTCTGGCGACGCACCCGCCGTCGCGCTTGCTCCCTCCCTTTCGCGAAGCGAAGGGGAGGGCTGGGGAGGGGTTGGCTTTTGCTCTTGCCTTTGCTTTTGCTCTTACCTGCGGCAAGAAGCAACCGCAACATCAACAGCAAAAGCCAACCCCTCCCCAGCCCTCCCCTGCTACGCAAGGGAGGGGGCAGAGGCGCGTCGCCGGCTCCTGACGCGCGACGCGGCGCGATGAGGATTCAAATCACCCGCAGCGTGATCGCCTTGAGCACCGCCCGGGTGCGGTCGCGCGTGCCGAGCTTGTCCAGGATCACCGACACGTAGTTCTTCACCGTGCCTTCTGCCAGGAACAGCGTGCGCGCGATCTCCTTGTTGGAATACCCGCCGGCCAGCAGCCGCAGGATCGCCACCTCGCGCTCGTTGAACGGCTCGCGCGGGGCGTCCTGCTCGCGGTAGGCGTAGCGCGCGCGCACCGGCTCGGTGCTGACCGGCTGCAGCAGCGTGTCGCCGCCGGCCACGCGCACGATGGCATCGCGCAGATCCTCCGGCGCGGCGTCCTTGAGCAGGAAGCCCTGCGCACCGGCCTCGGTCGCACGCAGCAGCAGGTCGGCATCGTCGAAGGTGGTCAGCAGCAGCAGCGGGGTGGCATCGCCGGCCGCGCGCAGCCGGGTCAGCGCCTCGATGCCGTCCACCCCGGGCATGCGGATGTCGCTGAGCACCACGTCCACCGGCTGGGCGGCCAGGCGCTCGATCAGCTCGGCGCCATCGCTGACCTCGAACGCCACCGCGATGCCCTGCTGCTGCAGCAGCGCGCGCAGGCCGGCGCGCACCAGCGCCTGATCGTCGGCCAGGGCGACGGTGATGGAAGCGGAGGGGCTCATGCGGGGATCCTGGCGGTCAGGCGCAGCGCGCCGTGTGGAGTGAGATCGATGTCCAGGCGGCCGCGTGCGGCGGCGATGCGCTCGCGCATGCCGGACAGGCCGTTGCCTTCGCGCAGGCGCGCGGCGCGCTGGCCGTTGTCCTCGATGCGCAGCAGCAGCGCCTCGTCTTCGCGCGTCAGGCGCACGTGCAGCGTTTCGGCATCGGTATGGCGGGCGGTGTTGGTCAGGGCCTCCTGCACCACGCGCAGCAGGGTCTCGGCCAGCGCCGGGTCGGTGACGGTGGCGTCGGCGGCGATGTCCAGCGCCAGCGCGGGGCGCGGCAGCGGCGCGGCCAGCGCGCGCAGCGCGGTATGCAGGTCCAGTCCGCGCGTGTCGCGCAGGGCCTGGACCACGCTGCGGATGTCGTCGAGCAGCTCGCTGGACAGCTGTTGGGCGATGCGCACCTCGCTGCGTTCGGCCAGGGCCGGGTCGCCCGCCAGCGCACGCAGGTTGAGCTTCATCGCGGTGAGCTTGTGCCCGGCCACGTCGTGCAGCTCGCGCGCCACGCGCAGGCGCTCGGCGTCGCGCGCGCTGTCGGCCAGCAGCGCGCGCGTGGCCAGCAGATCGGCATTGACCAGGGCCAGCGCGTCGCGCGTGCGTTCGGCGTTGCGCGCGTAGTAGGCCACCAGCGCCGAGAAGGCCTGGAAGCTGGCGTAGATGACCACCATCAGCCACTGCCGCCTGACGCCTACCGCGTCCAGCGTCAGGTACAGGCCCACATTGATCGCCACGCCGAAGGCCAGCACCACCGCCGGCCGCCAGCACATGGCCGCATGCGCCACCAGCATCACCAGCAGCACCGGCGCGGTGCCGGCGCGCGGTTCCAGGTACACCAGCCACAGCGCCAGCGCTGCCTGCACGCACAGCGCCGCATCGCGCAGGACCGCGCGGCCCTTGATCCAATCGTAGGCGATGAACAGCCCGGCGAAGCCGCCCAGCAGCCACCAGCGCAGCACGCCGCCGTCGGCCTCGAAGCCGAACGACAGCGTCACCGCGGCGATGGTGATCAGGCCGGCGATGTTGAGGGGCTCGAAGAACTCGCGCAGGGTCGGTCGCATGGACCGATGCTCGCCCGCCCCCGCGCCACCGGCAATGGGCGGGCGGCAAGTCGTGACTTCCGGCAGGTCCTGGTCATGACGACCGGCCATGCCCTGGATCCGATTTGCGGCCGATGCTGGGTCCTCCTCTCGCAGACCGCCCCGGTGTCTCACATGGCGACCGCCATGCTTCGCCCAACCATGCCGACCGCATCGATGGTCTACGTCCTGCTGGGTTTTCCGCTAGGGTCGTTCCTGGCGTCGCTGCTGCTGTTGCAGCGGCCGGCGATGGAGGCCGCGCATTGGGATGCGCAGGCGGTTGTCTTCTCCGTCGCCGCCTGCTGGTATGCGGTGCAGATCGCGCTGTTGCGGGTGATCCTGGGGAAGGCGGGCTGGTCCTGGCGCGACATCGGCTGGGCACTCGGCCGGCGCGGCACGGCCTGGCTGATCGCGGCATACCTGGTGTGCGCGTTCGCGCTGGTAGGCGGCGTGGAGTGGGCGCTGAGGCATGGTCCCGCGGTGGATCCGGCGCAGTTGTCCGATCTGGCGAACCTGGCGCCGCGCACATGGCAGGCGCGACTGATCTACGTCGTGATGGGGCTGCTGGGAGGTCTGTGCGAGGAGCTGGTGTATCGCGGCTTCGCGCTACGGGGCCTGCGTCGCCGCGGTGTGGGGATCGCGGTTGCGTGCGTGCTGGCCTCGCTGGCGTTCGTTGCGCAGCATGGGCTGAAGTCCGTCAGCCAGTTCGGCTGGTTCTTCACCTGGGGTCTGGTGTTCTGCGCGCTGTTTCTGATCTGCAGGCGACTGTGGCCGGGGCTCATCCTGCACTGGCTGGTCATTCTGTCAGCACTGCCCGCCGTTCTAGCCCACTGACCGAAGGAGAATCAGACGATGAGGCTCGACCTGCCGCAACTGCTGTTCTGGATCGCCTGCGCCGCGTGGTGGGCGGTGGAAGTGTTCATCAGCCACCGGCGCCGCAGTCAGGACGATCCGGCGCGCGACGGCGGCACGCTGCGCATGCTGTGGACGGTGCTGTACGCGGCGATCTTCGTCGGCGTGGTGCTGAGCGTGCTGGGCATCGGCCGCTGGCCGCCGGGTTGGCGCCTGCCGCTGCTGTGGACCGGCACGGCGATCGTGGTCGGCGGGCTGGCGTTCCGGCTGTGGGCGATCGCGGTGCTGGGGCGGCAGTTCACCGTGGATGTGGGCATCCAGCCCGGCCATGCGCTGATCACCGCCGGGCCGTATCGCTGGCTGCGCCATCCTTCCTACACCGGCGCGCTGGCGTGCTTCTACGGCCTGGGCGTGGGCCTGGGCAGCTGGGCCTCGCTGGCGGTGATCGCGCTGGCGGCCACGGCGGCCTTCGCCCGCCGCATGCGGGTGGAGGAAGCGGTGCTGGCCCAGGCCTTCGGCGCGGCCTGGGACGCGCACGCTCGCCGGACGTGGAAGGTGTGGCCCGGAGTATGGTGATTGGTCGGACCTATTGAGAAAGCAATCTTCGCGATTGACACCGATCGAGCCGGGAGCGCCTAATTTAGGCCAGGCCGAGCGTTATTTGGTATGACCAATTGGGTGGCAATCGCACGCAAGTGCGGCGCGCCACCGGCCGATGGGACGGGCGAGGGCGCCCGGCCACCGCCGCGAGTCCTGCCATGCCCCGATCCCACCCCCTGTCCGCTGATGCCCCGCCCGTCGCCACGCGCCCGGCCGAGCGCGTCCCCGACCGCGTGGCGGCCCAGCTGCGCGCGCTGATCGACCGCCGCGGGCTCAAGCCCGGCGAACGCCTGCCGGCCGAACGCGCCCTGGCCCTCGAACTGGCGGTCTCGCGTTCGGCCCTGCGCGAGGGCATCGCCCAGCTGGCCAGCCAGGGCCTGCTGGTCAGCCGGGTCGGCGGCGGCACCTATGTGCGCGCGCCGGCGCCGCTGGACGCGGCCCTCGATGCGCAGCTGGCGCCGTACCTGCCGCTGTTCCAGGGCGACCCGGAATACCGCTTCGACGTGCTGGAGATCCGCCACGCGCTGGAAGGCGCGACCGCCTGGCACGCAGCCCAGCGCGCGACCGAGGCCGACCGCGCGCGCATCGCCGCCGCCTTCGAGGCGCTGCTGGCCGCGCACGAGCAGGGCGACGCGGCCCGCCAGGCCCAGGCCGATGCGGACTTCCACCTGGCCATCGCCGAGGCCTCGCACAACCTGGTGCTGCTGCAGGTGATGCGCGCGCTGTTCCGGCTGCTGCAGTCCAACATCTCGCAGAACCGCGAGAAGCTCTACACCTCGCCGCAGACCTTCGCACCGCTGCTGGCCCAGCACCGCGCGCTGAAGGATGCGGTACTGGCCGGCGATGCCGACCGCGCGCGCCATGCCGCGCACGAGCACCTGGCCTTCGTGCACGGCTCGCTCAAGACCCTCGACGAGGACGAGGCGCGTCGCGCCCGCGCCTCGCGCCTCCCACCGGACCGCCCGCTGCCATGATCATCGCCTCCTCCACCGATTACCGCGCCGCCGCGCAGCGCCGGCTGCCGCCGTTCCTGTTCCACTACGCCGACGGCGGCGCCTACGCCGAGCGCACGCTGGCGCGCAACGTGACCGACCTGGGCGAGATCGCGCTGCGCCAGCGCGTGCTCAAGGACATGTCGCAGCTGGACCTGTCCACCACCCTGTTCGGCGAGACCCTGGCCATGCCGGTGGTGCTGGGGCCGGTCGGCCTGACCGGCATGTTCGCCCGCCGCGGCGAGGTCCAGGCCGCGCAGGCCGCCGCGCGCAAGGGCATCCCCTTCACCCTGTCCACCGTGTCGGTGTGTCCCATCGAGGAGGTCGCGCCGACGCTGACGCGGCCGATGTGGTTCCAGCTGTACGTGCTCAAGGACCGCGGCTTCATGCGCCACGCGCTGGAGCGCGCGCAGGCCGCCGGCGTCAGGACGCTGGTGTTCACCGTGGACATGCCGGTGCCCGGCGCGCGCTATCGCGACCTGCACTCGGGCATGAGCGGGCCGCACGCGGCGCTGCGCCGCTACTGGCAGTCGCTGACCCATCCGCGCTGGGCGTGGGACGTGGGCCTGCACGGCCGCCCGCACGA
This sequence comes from Pseudoxanthomonas sp. UC19_8, assembly GCF_042700505.1. Lineage (NCBI taxonomy): Bacteria > Pseudomonadati > Pseudomonadota > Gammaproteobacteria > Lysobacterales > Lysobacteraceae > Pseudoxanthomonas > Pseudoxanthomonas sp. UC19_8. The sequence continues at coordinate 3,706,628 of NZ_CP170559.1, read as the reverse complement.
CCTGGGCAATGTCTCGCGCTACCGGGGCAAGCCGACCGGCCTGGAGGACTACATCGGCTGGCTGGCGGCCAACTTCGATCCTTCCATCTCGTGGAAGGACCTGGAGTGGATCCGCGAGTTCTGGAAGGGCCCGATGCTGATCAAGGGCATCCTGGATGCGGACGACGCGCGCGATGCGGTGCGCTTCGGCGCCGACGGCATCGTGGTGTCCAACCACGGCGGGCGCCAGCTCGACGGCGTGCTGTCCAGCGCACGCGCGCTGCCGGCCATCGCCGATGCGGTCAAGGGCGACATCAAGCTGCTGGCCGACTCCGGCATCCGCACCGGCCTGGACGTGGTGCGCATGCTCGCCCTGGGCGCCGACGCGGTGCTGCTGGGCCGGGCCTGGCTGTACGCACTGGCCGCGGCCGGCGGCGCAGGCGTGGAGCATCTGCTGGGCCTGATCGAGAAGGAAATGCGCGTGGCCATGACGCTTACCAGCACACGCAGCATCGCCGACATGGGCCCGCACATGCTGGTGCCCGCAGACGCGCTGCCGGCCGACCGCCTGCCGTGAGCGCGCGCGGCGACGCGGCCCTGCTGGACACGTTGCGCGGCATCGTCGGCCGCCGCCACGTGCTGACCGACGACAAGCGCACGCGCCGCTTCCGCAAGGGCCAGCGCTTCGGCGAAGGGCCGGTGCTGGCGGTGGTCCAGCCGGGCACGCTGGTCGAGCAGTGGCGCGTGCTGCAGGCCGCCGTGGCCGCCGATGTGATCGTGATCATGCAGGCCGCCAATACCGGCCTGACCGGCGGTTCGACGCCCGATGGCGAGGACTACGAGCGTCCGGTCCTGCTGATCAGCACGCTGCGCCTGACCGGGGTGCAGCTGATCAACGACGGCGCCCAGGTGGTGTGCCTGCCCGGGGCCACGCTGGATGCGCTGGAGCGCGCGCTGGCGCCGCTGGGGCGCGAACCGCATTCGGTGATCGGCTCGTCCTGCATCGGCGCCTCGGTGCTGGGTGGGGTGTGCAACAACTCCGGCGGTGCGCTGGTGCGGCGCGGCCCGGCCTATACCGAGCTGGCCCTGTACGCGCAGCTGGGCGCCGACGGCGTGCTGCGCCTGGTCAACCACTTAGGCATCGCGCTGGGCGAGGACCCGGAGGACATGCTCAAGCGGCTGCAGGCCGGGCGCTACACCGCGGCCGATATCGTCAACGATCCGATCAGGGCCGCCTCCGACCACACCTATGCCGCGCATGTGCGCCAGGTCGATGCCGCCACGCCGGCGCGCTTCAACGCCGACCCGACGCGGCTGCACGAGGCCTCGGGCTCGGCCGGCAAGCTGGCGCTGTTCGCCGTGCGCCTGGATACCTTCCCGAAGGAGGACACGGTGGTGTTCTACGTCGGCAGCAACGCGCCGGACGACCTCACCGCCGTGCGTCGCCATCTGCTGACCGCGCTGCCGTCGCTGCCGGTGGCCGGCGAGTACATCCATCGCGACGCCTACGACATCGGCGAGCGCTACGGCAAGGACACCTTCCTGCTGATCGACCGCCTCGGCACCGCGCGCGTGCCCAGGGCGTTCGCGCTGAAGAGCCGGGTCGATGCGTGCTTCGAGCGGCTGGGGCTGCACGGAGTCAGCGACCACGCGCTGCAGTGCCTGGCCGGCCTGCTGCCGCCTCACCTGCCGCGGCGCATGAGCGAGTTCCGCGCGCGTTTCGAGCACCACCTGCTGATTCGCGTGACCCGGGACAGCGCCGAGGCGACCGCCGCCTTCCTGCGCGCTTACTTCGCCGGGCGCGAGGGCGACTGGTTCCAGTGCGATGCGGAGGAGGGGCGCAAGGCCTTCCTGCACCGCTTCGCCATCGCCGGCGCGGCGATCCGCTATCGCCAGGTGCACCGCGACCGCGTCGAGGACATCGTCGCGCTCGATATCGCCCTGCGCCGCGACGACCGCGACTGGGTCGAGACGCTGCCCGCGGGCCTGGACGACCAGCTCATCGCCAAGCTCTACTACGGCCACTTCTTCTGCCACGTGTTCCACCAGGACTACATCGCGCGCAAGGGCAGCGACCCGCTGGCGATCGAGCATGCGATGTGGAAGCGCCTGGACGCGCGTGGCGCCGAATACCCGGCCGAACACAACGTCGGCCACCTCTACCGCGCCAAGCCGGCGCTGGCCGCCTTCTACCGCCAGCTCGACCCGACCAACCGCTTCAACCCCGGCATCGGCCAGACGCCGCGGGGGCGTGGGTGGGTGTAGAGGGTGGGGGGTGAAGGGAAGAGCGAGCGGAAAGGAGTGAGGAGTGAGCAGGAGCCGCGTGTGGGCGGATCTGCGTGGCCTTCCGTGCTTCATTGCCTGCTTCCGACATTCAAGCAAGATGCCCAACGCCGTCATTCCCGCGAAAGCGGGAATCCATGGACTTTGACGCTTCGGCGCGAAAGTCCCTGGGTTCCCGCTTTCGCGGGAACGACGATAGTGAGCTTCGAGGCGGCACTGGGCAGGTGGCGCTGAGATCGCAAAAAAGAGCGAGCAAGGGCTGCACGTGCGCGCACCCTCCCACTCGGCGCCCGCTTCCTGACTGAGCTCGCTTCCGACGTCCAAGCGCGATGCTCAACCCCGTCATTCCCGCGAACGCGGGAATCCAGTGCCCTTCAAGCGGCAGCTAACGTCCATGGATTCCCGCTTTCGCGGGAATGACGGTGAGAAGGGTTTGCTGGCGGCTTGCGGTGCCCGCCCGGCCATGGCTCGCTCGACGCGAATGGCCCGCTCGATGCGAGCGCTCGTGCCATCTGATCTGCTCAGACGGTCCGGAAGGGAGGTACCGGCCAAGCAGTGCGCGTGGAGGAGTGAAAAGTGAGTCGAACATCCACTCACGCCTCACCCCTCGCCTCACCCACGCACGACTAGCCCTTGACCACCTGGGCGATGGCCTGGGCCACGCGCTCCAGGTTGCCGGCGTTGAGCGCGGCCACGCAGATGCGGCCGGAGCCGATGGCGTAGATGGCGTGTTCCTCGCGCAGGCGATCCACCTGATCCTTGGTCAAGCCCGAGTAGCTGAACATGCCGGCCTGCTTGGAGATGAAGCCGAAGTCGCCGGCGCCGGCGTCGGCCAGCTTCTGCACCAGGCCCGCGCGCAGCGAATGGATGCGCTCGCGCATGGCGGTCAGCTCGTCTTCCCACTCCGCGCGCAGCTCCGGGTTGTTCAGCACGCCGGCCACCAGGGCGGCGCCGTGCGTGGACGGGCTGGAGTAGATGGTGCGGATGATGCGCTTGACGTGCGACTGCACGGCCTTGGCCTGCTCGGCGGTGGCCGCCACGATCGACAGCGCGCCCACGCGCTCGCCGTACAGCGAGAACGACTTGGAGTACGAGCTGGCGACGATGAAGTCGCTGATGCCGGCGTCGACGATCACCTGCAGCGCGGCCGAGTCCTCGCGGATGCCCTTGTCGAAGCCCTGGTAGGCCAGGTCGATGAAGGGGAACAGGTCGCCCTCCTTCAACACCTGCGCCACCTGCTTCCACTGCTCGACGGTCAGGTCGGCACCGGTGGGGTTGTGGCAGCACGCGTGCAGCAGCACGGTGGTCTTGGGCTTGAGCGCCTTCAGGTCGGCCAGCATGCCGGCGAAGTCCACCCCGTGGGTGGCCGCGTCGAAGTAGGTGTACTCGCCGACCTCGAAGCCGGCGGCCTCGAACACGGCGCGGTGGTTCTCCCACGAGGGCTTGCTCAGCGCCAGGGTGGCGTGCGGCAGCAGCTTGCGCAGGGTCTCGGCGCCCACGCGCAGCGCACCGCTGCCGCCGACGGTCTGGGTGGTGGCCACGCGGCCGGCGGCCAGCAGCGGCGAGTCCTTGCCGAACAGCAGCTCGCGCGTGGCCTGGGTGTAGGCCGGCAGGCCGTCGATCGGCAGATAGCCGCGCGGCTTGGCCTCCAGCGCCAGGGCTTCCTCGACCTTGGCCACGGCCTTGAGCAGCGGGATGCGGCCGGTTTCGTCGTAGTAGATGCCCACGCCCAGATTGACCTTGCCCGGGCGGGGATCGTGGTTGTAGGCCTCGGTCAGGCCCAGGATGGGATCGCCCGGGACCTGTTCAACGGATGCAAAAGAAGACACGGCGTGACTCGACATGGCGGGAGGAAGGGGGCGCGACGCGGCGCGTTCCGCGTGCCGGCGGCGATGGCCTCCGGCGCGCGAAAGGGCGCCAATCGTAGCAGGCGTGGGCAAGCGCAGAGCGCGCAACGGCGCGGGTTTGTCCCATCCTGCGGTGGTTGCGGGCGACACCATTCAGCCGCGCGGCGCGATTGAAGCCGGCCTGGCCGGGGACCACACTGGGCGCCCGCCCCGCCGGAGCCGCCCATGCACTTCCTGCTGTTCTACCAGACCGCCCCGGACTACCTGCAGCGCCGCCCGCTGCATCGGGCCGCCCATCTGGCCTATGCGCGCCAGGCGGTGGCGCGCGGCGAGCTGGTGCTGGGCGGTGCGGTCGGCGATCCGCCCGAGTCGGCGTTGCTGCTGTTCCAGGGCGAGGACGACAGTGCTGCGCGGCGTTTCGCCGAAGGCGATCCCTACGTGGTCGAGGGCATCGTCGCCAGCTGGACGGTGAGGCCGTGGACCACGGTGGTCGGCGCCGACGCGGCGCATCGTGTGCCGCTCGGCTAGCGGCGCGCGCGATGGACACCGCGAATCTGATCTGGGGGTTGCTGTTCGGCGCGATCGGAAGCGGCTATCTGGTGTATGGGGTGCGGCAGCGGGCGCTGGTGCCGGCGTTGTGTGGCTTGGCGTTGGGGGTGTTCACTTGGTTTGTGGATAGCGCTTGGGTGACGGTAGTGGTGGGATTAGGGTTGATTGCCGTGCCGTACTTCGTGCGGTTCTGAGGGCGTGCTTCGGTGCACCCGCTTCTGCGCCTCGAGGCTTTAAAAGCACGCGCCTGCGGCGCGCTGGATGCAAAGGCTTTCGCGCCTACGGGCGCGAGCTACTTTTGTCTTGTCAAAAGTAGCCAAAACCGCTTCTCGCCGGACGCACGCCGATGCTTCGCATCGGTCCCCTGCGCTCCTCGCGAAGCAGGGCACGGCGCCCAAACTCGCTTCGCTCAAACAGGGCGCCTCTTCGGCCCTGCTTCGCTGCGGTGCTCGGCGTGCTTTACGGCTCAGACAGGTAAAGCAACAGCAAAAGCAGAAGCTCTCGAGCAACACCAACAGCAACAGCAACAGCAACAGCAACAGCAACAGCCGAAGCAGCCCTTTCAGATCGTCATTCCCGCGAACGCGGGAATCCAGGGACTTTGCTCTTGCGCACTTGCCTCCGAGCGACGCCAACAGCGCAAGCGGCGAAGATAGAACCTAAACCTTCCCCTCCGCCTGCAACGCCTCGAACTCCTCATCCGCGAACAGCCGCGAGCGCACCAGGAAGCGCACCCCTTCGCCGTTGTCCAGCGAGAACATCCCCCCGCGCCCGGGCACCACATCGATGATCAGCTGGGTGTGCTTCCAGTATTCGAACTGCGAGGGGCTGATATAGAAATCCGCCCCGCCGATCTCGCCCAGGCGCACATCGCGGTCGCCGACGATGAAGTCGCCGACCGGGTAGCACATGGGCGAAGAGCCGTCGCAGCAGCCGCCGGACTGGTGGAACAGCACCGGGCCGTGGCGGCCGCGCAGCCGTTCGATCAGCTGCAGGGCGGGCAGGGTGGCGATGACCTGGCGGGTGTCCATGACGGGCTCCTGATGGGTTGGGTAGGGGCGATCAGCCGTCGCCGCCCCAGGTCCAGCGCGCGCCGACCATGACGCCGCGGCCTGGGCCGGGTTCGTAGTAGCGGCCATTGCCTTCGTTGACGATGACCGAGCCGATGTAGCGCTGGTCCAGCGCGTTGTCCACGCGCACGAAGCCCTTCAGCGCGCCGCTGGCGTAGCGCCAGCGATAGCCGGCCTCGAGCCCGACCAGGAAGTACCCTGGCGCGCGCGCGGTGCCGGCGTCGTTGACGGTGACATCGCCCACGCCTTCGCCGTCCAGCTGTGCGCTCCAGTCGCCGTGGCGCCAGCCCAGGGTCGCGTTGAGCTGGTTGCGCGCGGTGCCGGGGATACGCGTGCCGGCGGCCACCAGGGTGGTGGGGTTGTTGCAGCCGGCGGCGGTGCAGATCGGGAAGCTGTCGCGGAAGGTGGCGTCCAGATAGGTATAGGCCAGGTCCAGCGACCAGTCCTGCGCCAGCGGCAGGCCGGCGCTCAGCTCCACGCCCTGGCGGCGCGCGCTGCCGACGTTGCGATAGCTGCTGCGGCCGCCGACGTTGCGGGCCACGGCCAGCTCGTCGTCGGTGTTGGCGCGGAACAGCGCCAGCTCGGCATGCGCGCCGGACTGGGCATGCCACTTGGCGCCCAGCTCGACATTGCGGCTGATCGAGGGCTGCAGGTCGAAGGCCAGCCCCGCGCCGCCATCGGCGCGGTAGCCGATCTCGTTGAAGGTCGGCGTCTCGAAGCCGCGCCCGGCCGACACGTACAGGCTCAGGTCCTCGCGCGCGGCGAAGCTCAGGCCGGCCACCGGCGTGGTCTCCGAATAGGTGCGCCGGCCGCTGTCGTCCGGGTTGCCGGCGGTGATGTAGAAGTCGCGCGAGGAGAAGCGCACCTGGCTATGGCGCAGGCCGGCCAGCAGCGACAGGCGCGGCACGAATTCCCAGTAGGCCTGCGCGTACTGGTCGAAGTTCTCGACCACATCGCGCTCGTTGCGGCGCAGCCGGCCGCGCACGCCCAGCGTGCTGCCGACGAAGTTCTCGTAGCCGCGCCGCTGCTGGCGCTGCTTCTCGAAATTGGTGCCGGCGGTGAACTCGAGCGGCCGCCCGGCCGCCTCGCCCTGCCACGACCAGCGCCCGTCGGCGCCGCCGTAGTCGCTGTCCAGGTCGATCACGCCGCCGGCCTGCAGGGGATTGGCCTGGGTCGCGGCGGGAATGGACTGGTACTGCACCACCTTGCGGTTGCCGCCCCAGGCGGACACGCGTACGGTCTGCTGCGCGCTCAGCGGCAGGGTGTAGAGCGCGCCCAGCTGGTTCTGCTGTACCGACTTGCGGGTGTTGTACTGATCGGCCTGCGGCGTGGCCTGGGCGCGGTCGGCGTCGACCTGCGCCTTGGTCAGGCCCAGCGGATCCTGCGCATCGCTGCGGAAGGCGTTGCCGACCAGGTCCAGCGTGCCGGCGCTCCCTAGGTCGAAGGTGAACTTGGCATTGCCCGAATCGCGGTCGGCCGCGCTGTGCTGGCGATAGCCGTCGGTCATGAAGCGCTGCACGGCCACGTTGTAGCCCACCGCGCCGGCGGTGCCACGCACGCGGGCGCCGGCGGTCCAGCTGTCGTCGCGGCCGTAGGTGGTCTGCACCGTGAGTTCGGGCGCCTGGGTCGGCGCGGCGCTCCACAGCTGGATCACCCCGCCGGAGGAATTGCCGTACAGCGCCGAGAACGGCCCGCGCAGCACGTCCACGCGGCCGCCGCCGAGCAGGTTGAAGTGCGAGACCTGGCCCTGGCCGTCGGGCATCGCCGCCGGGATGCCGTCGGCATACAGGCGGATGCCGCGCACGCCGAAGGTGGTGCGCGCGCCGAAGCCGCGCACCGACAGCTGCGTGTCCTGGGCGTAGTTCTGCCGGTCGCGCGCCAGGATGCCGGGCACGCCCTGCAGCTCGTCGGACAGGTTGACGTCGTTGTGGCCGCCTTCGCCCAGGTCGATGCTCGACACCGACGCGGGCACGCGGAAGGCCGGGACGCGCTCCAGGCGCGTGGTCACCACGATGCGGTCCAGGGTGAGCGCATCTATAGGCGCGGCGGGCTCATCGGCCAGGGCAGGGGCGGAGGCGGACAGCGCGGCCAGGCAGGCCGCGTGCAGCGAAGAAGGGCGAAAACGGGTCATCAACGTCAAGGCATCATGGGGAAGGAAAGAAGGCGCACCGCGCAGCCTCGGGCCGCGCGGGTGGCGCGTGCGTCGGCAGGCCGGGCGCACGCGACAAGGAGAACACGCCGGTCCACCGCAAGGGTGAAGATCCGCGTGCGCGACGCGGATCCCGGCAGGCGCGCGCGGTGCGCAAGCATGGCCTGTTATGCCGCCATGTCCAGCACTACGCGGCCTTCGATCTGGCCGGCGTGCATCCTGGCGAACACCGCGTTGATGTTGTCCAGCGTGTCGGTGGTCACCGTCGCGGCGACCTTGCCGGCCTGGGCGAACTCCAGCGACTCCTGCAGGTCCAGGCGCGTGCCGACGATGGAGCCGCGCACGGTCACCCCGTTGAGCACCATGCCGAAGATGTCCAGCGGGAACTGGCCCGGCGGCAGGCCGTTAAGCGAGACCGTGCCGCCGCGGCGGACCATGCCGATGGCCTGCTCGAAGGCCTTGGGCGAGACCGCCGTGACCAGTGCGCCGTGCGCGCCGCCGATCTCTTTCTTCAGGTACGCCACCGGATCGGTGGTGCGCGCGTTGACCGTCACCGTCGCGCCCAGGCGCGTGGCCAGCGCCAGCTTGGCGTCGTCCACGTCCACCGCGGCCACGTTCAGCCCCATCGCCTTGGCGTACTGCACCGCCATGTGGCCCAGGCCGCCGATGCCGGAGATCACCACCCAGTTGCCGGGCCGGGTGTCGGTAACCTTCAGCCCCTTGTACACGGTGACGCCGGCGCACAGGATCGGCGCGACCTCGACGAAGCCGACGTTCTTCGGCAGATGGCCGACATAGCCGGCGTTGGCCAGCGCGTATTCGGCGAAGCCGCCGTTGACCGAGTAGCCGGTGTTCTGCTGCGCCTCGCACAGCGTCTCCCAGCCGCCCAGGCAGTGCTCGCAGTGGCCGCAGGCCGAGTACAGCCACGGGATGCCGACGCGGTCGCCTTCCTTGACGTGGGTGACGCCCTCGCCGACGGCCACGACGTGGCCGACGCCCTCGTGGCCAGGGATGAAGGGCGGGTTGGGCTTGACCGGCCAGTCGCCCTCGGCCGCGTGCAGGTCGGTGTGGCATACGCCGCAGGCTTCGATCTTGACCAGCAGATCGCCGGCCCTGGGCCGCGGCACGGCCACTTCCTCGATCGTCAGCGGCTGGCCGAAGGCGCGGACTACGGCGGCTTTCATCGTCTTGTTCATGGGATTCACAGCTCCTGTGGGGGTGTCTCCAGCCGCAGGCTAGGCCGACGCATCGGCCCCCGCCTTGATCCCGGTCAATTCCCCGACCCGTCGATTCCCGAGCCGTGACGCATGCACGGCCGCGGTGGCTCAGCCGAAGACGAACTTGCCCTTCATCAGCGTGGAGTGGCCCGGGAAGGAGCAGAAGAAGCTGTAGTCGCCGCCCTTGGTCAGCTTGGACGTGGAGAAGGTCACCGTGTCGCGCTGACCGCCGCCGATCACCTTGGTGTGGGCGATCACGCGCTCGTCGCCGGCCTTGATGAACCCGGCGGCCATGCCGGCCTTCATGCCATCGGCATCGATGCCGGCCATGTCGGCGGTCCTGGCCAGCACCCAGTCGTGGCCCATCACGTTGGCGGCCAGCTTGCCGGTGTGGGTCAGGGTCACGCTCACCTGGGTGCAGGCCGCGTCGATCCGGATCTCGGTCTTGTCGAACTTCATCGCATCGTCGCCGCTGATGGCGACGTTGCAGGTCTTGGCGAAGGCGGTCGGGGCCATCAGGCCCAAGCACAGCAACAGCAGGGTGGGGGATCAGCTTGCGCATCGGGTTGGGTCCTCAGGTCGTGCGGGGGAAGCGGGGATGGAGCGGCTTGCGCTCGGTAGGACCCACGCCGCACGCACCCCCCGCGGATGCGCACGGCGTGGGGTGGAACGCTAGAAGAAGATGATGCCGCCGACCGAACCGCCGTTCATGTCCACGGTGGTGCCGTCGAAGGCTTCCGAACGGGTGCGCCCGCCCTCCAGGGCCAGCGTCACCGCCTTGGTGAGCTGCCAGTACACGCCCAGCGTCGCATTGGCGTTGGACTTCAGCCCGCCGGTGCCGGGCGTCTGGTCGCGGTTGCGGCTGATGCCGTAGTTGGCGCCCAGCTTGACCTTGTCGGTCAGGCCGAAGGTGCCCTGCGCCAGCCAGTTGGTGGACTTGGTGTCCTGCTGGTCGCCATCGGCCAGGATGCCCAGGCCGGTGCCGGTCTGGACGTTGACCAGCCCGCCGAAGCGCCCGGCCGTCACCGCGGCGCCGGCCTCGAAGCCGCGCATGGTGAACTGATCGTCCTCGTCGAGGCGGTTGTAGAAGCGCTGGGTCTTGGCGCCGACCCAGGCCTTGAAGCTGTCGTTCTTCCACAGCAGCTGCGCCTGCACCTGCGGCACCGACTTGGCCTCGTAGGCGCCGTTGTTGCCGACCGGGCTGACCACCGCGACGGTGGCGCTGAAGCCGCCGGCCGCCGGCGAGGTCCAGGCGATCTGGCCGTAGTTGCCCAGGTAGGTGTAGCCGGCGCCGATATGGCCCAGCGAGACGCGGCCGCGCTGGGTCGCCTGCACCGGCGCGCCCACGCCCATCAGCGTCATGTCGCTCAGGATCGCGTTGGAGCCGAACACGCCGTAGTCGCGGCCCAGCTTGAAGCTGCCGATCCGATCGTTGCCGATGGTGAAGAAGGCCTGGCGCACGTCCACGCCGCTGTTGGCGTCGATGGCGCTGTCGGTGGCGGTGTGGGCCATGATCCCGATCGTGCCGCCGAGCTGGTAGCCCTCCTGCTCGGTGGAGAACTTGGTCACCAGCGCGTTGGGCAGCAGGCCGTTGCCGATCGTGGTGCGGCTGGATTCGCCGCCGCAGCCCAGCGCGCGGCCGGCCAGGGCCAGGCCGCCGACGGTCTGGCTGCCGCAGCTGACCGAGGTGTAGTACGCGTTGATGTAACCGCCCACATCGATCTTCCAGTCGCCAGCGGTCATCTCCACCGCCTGGGCGGCCGGCAGCGCGGCCACCAGCAGGCCGGCCGACAGCAGGCGCAGCGGCAGGTGGCGATGGCGGTGTTGGCGGGCGTGTGCTTGCTTGCTCATGTCAGTTCCCTCCCCGGGATGCACGTCGTTGGGCCGGTCGATGCCGCGGCCGGCGTCGGTTGGACCTGGCGCACGGCCGCAGGGCGAGCGGGCGTCAGGCAAAGCGGCGGCTGGCGCACGTCGCCGGTGGCGTCGTGCGGGCGGCCTGGGTGCTGCGTGGCGTGCGTCCGTCGGGATCGGACGTTGCCCGGCTCGCCCGGCGCAGGGCCGGGGATCGACGGAGCGCGGGGAGCGCCGTCGACGGGGCGGTGAGGCGACCGCCGCGACGGGGAGACCGTCGCGGCGGCGTTGCGCTTACGGCTCGTTGCCGCGGTAGACCAGCGGCTCCTTGGAGGCCTTGGCCTCGTCGAAGGTCAGCGGCTTGTCGCCGGCCGGGTAGCCGTTCTCCTGCAGGATGAAGGCCATGATGTTGGCGTAGGTATCGTGGTCCAGGCTGGCCGGCTGGGTGGCGGGCATGTTCTGCGAGACGATGGTGAAGATGTCGCCCACGTGGAAGCCCGCCGCCGGGTTGGCGAAGTGCTTGCCCTTCAGCGCCGGGCCGGCGCGGCCGGCCAGCGTGTCGCCGTGGCACAGCGCGCAGTTGTCGGCGTACTCCTGCTTGCCCTTGTCGGCCTGCGCGGCGGTGAACAGCTTGGGCGCATCGCCGGCCGCGGCCGTGGCGGCCGCCGCGGGGCCTGCGCCGGCGCCGTTCCAGGCCAGCTGCGCGCCGCGCCTGAACATCGCCTGCGTGGTCGCGTTGGCCTGCGCCTTGCCGCCGCCTTGCGGCGTGGCCAGCACCGCGTAGGGATCCAGCAGCCTGCCCAGCGTGCCGTCGGCGCCGAGCGTGGCGACGCTGGCCTCGAAGGCCTGCGCGGCCGCGGCGTTGGCCGGGTCGTACAGGGCCACCAGGTTCCAGCGCGCGTGCGGCTCGTCCAGCTCGGCGTAGTCGAACGGCGCGGCGTCCTTATGCGCGCTCAGCCAGCCGACCACCGCCGGACGCCACAGCATGGCCGCGCCGACCTTGTGCTGCTCCAGCGCCTCGATGGCGTCGTCGTTGGTCAGGTGCACGTCGGCCTGCAGCTTCGGGTAATCGGCGAAGTACAGGTTGGGCGTGGTCTGGTAGGTCACCGCGACCGGGCTGCCCGCCGGCAGCGTGGCCAGCGAGCGGGCCTGGCTGCCGTGCGGAGTGACCAGCACGAAGCCGGTGCGCCCGTAGGCGGCGGTGGCCTTGAGGCCCTCGGGCACGCCCGAGGCGCTGGCATCGACCGGGAAGCCGAGCACCAGCTGGCAATCCTTGGCCGCCAGCTTGTTGAACTCCTTCAGGTCGAAGCCTTCATCGTCATCGCCGGTGCCGTCGAACTCGTGCACCGACAAGGTGGTCTTCTGCTGCCTGGCCACGGCCGCGGCGATGGCCTTGTCCATCGCCGCGGTCGGGCTGGAGCTGTCCACGCAGACCGAGACGGCGGCCTGGGCGGCGCCGATGCCGCTGGCGCACAGCGCCAGCGACAGGACTGAACGGAGGAGGGTGGGGTGCGGGGTGTGTTTCATGGCCTGGCTCCGGGGTGCGAATGCTTACAGCGAGAACACGTACAGGTGGCCGCCGAGCGGAATGTTGCGGACCTTGGGATCCTTGGCCATCTCGCCGCCCCAGATCGGCACGCCGCCGCCCCAGCCCGCGTACACGCCGACGTACTGCTTGCCGTTGACGGTCCAGGTGGAGGGCACGCCCAGCACGCCGGAGGCCATCTGCGGGCTCTTCCACAGGACCTTGCCGGTCTTGGCGTCGAAGGCGTACAGGTAGCCATCGGCGCTGCCGGAGAACAGCAGGCCGCCGGCGGTGGTCAACATGCCGCCGTTCCACGGCAGCTCGGACGGGAAGTTCCAGACCTGCTTGCCGGTGTTCAGATCGATCGCCTGCACCGCGCCCCAGTGGTTGGGGAAGGCCGGGTCGCGCTTGACCAGGAAGGTCTCGCCCAGGAACGGCAGGCCGGCCTTGTAGCTGACCGCCGCGCCCTTCATGGTCATGCAGGTGTGCAGGGTCGGCACGTAGGCCATGTGCGTGTCGGGGCTGACCGAGATCGGCCACCAGTTCTTGCCGCCCAGGAAGCTGGGGCAGGTGAACACTTCCTTGTCCACGGTCGGGCGCATCGCCGGATCGGTGACCGGCTTGCCGTCCTTGAAGCCGCTGACCGAGGTGGCCGTGGCGAACTTCTCGGCATAGATCAGCTTGCCGTTGGTGCGGTCGATCGCATAGAACCAGCCGTTGCGGCTGGCGCTGACGATGGCCTTGTACTTCTTGCCCTTGTAGGTGATGTCGGTCAGCACCGTCTCGTTGGTGCCGTCGTAGTCCCAGGTGTCGTTGGGCGTGTACTGGTAGTGCCACTTGATCTTGCCGTCGGCCGGGTTCACCGCGATGACCGAGTCGGTGTACAGATTGTCGCCCGGGCGCAGCGTGGCCAGCCACGGGCCGGGATTGCCCACGCCCCAGAACAGGGTGTCGGTGTCGGCGTCGTAGCTGCCGGTCAGCCAGGCCGCGCCGCCGCCGGTCTCGGCCGCGCCCTTCGGCCAGGTGTCGCCGCCCGGCTCGCCCGGCAGCGGGATGGTGTGCAGCTTCCACACCTGCTTGCCGGTCTTGGCGTCCAGCGCCTCGATGAAGCCGCGCGCGCCGTACTCGCCGCCGGACACGCCGACGATCACCTTGCCCTTGACCACCAGCGGGGCCAGGGTCATCGCATAGCCCACGTCGGGCGCGTTGAGCTGCTCGTTCCAGGCCACATCGCCGGTCTGCGCGTTCAGCGCGACCACGTGGTTGTCCAGGGTGGCCATGTAGACCTTGTCCTCGTACAGCGCCACGCCGCGATTGACCACGTCGCAGCAGATGGTCTTCAGGCCGACGTTGGACAGGTCGTGGGCGTACTCCCACAGCTTCTTGCCGGTGCTGGCCTGGAAGGCGATCAGGTGGTTCTTCGGCGTGGTGATGAACAGATAGTCGCCGTTGACGATCGGCGGGGCCTCGTGGCCCATGTCGAACTCGCTCTTCCAGTCCCAGGCCGGCTTGAGGTTGGCCACGTTGCCGGTGTCGATGGTCTTGAACGGCGCATAGCCGCGGCTGGTGTAGTCGCGGCGGTACATCAGCCAGCCGCTGTCGCTGGCGGCGGCCTTCAGGCGCGCGTCGGTCACCGGGGCATACGGGGCATCGGCGGCGCTGGCCGCGCCGCTGCAGGCCAGCACGCTGGCCACGGCCAGTGCCTTGAGCGCCTGGGTGGTGGGACGATGGATGTGCATGTGTCGCTCTCCTGGGTAATGGGTTGCCTTGGGGATGCGGTGGACTAGAAGCGGTAGCGGGCCCCGACCCAGCCACCGCGCGGGGCGCCCGGCCCCAGGAACCGGGGATCGGAATCCCCGGGGAAGACGTCGCCCGGCTCGCCCAACGTGCCGAAGCTGGCGTAGCGCTTGCCGGTGGGGTTCTCGATGCGCGCGCTCAGCTGCAGGCGCGGGGTCACGTCCCAGCGCGCGTGCAGGCCGAACAGCGCATAGCCGCCGAGCGGCGCGAGCTGGTTGGACTCGTCGCCGCGCAGGTACTGGTTGCTGCGGTACTGGCCATCGATGCCGATGCGCAGGGCGTCGCTCAGCGCGAACTCGACCCCGGCCTTGAGCTGGTGCCGCGACAGGCCCGGGATGCGATCGCCGCGCTGCACGGTGATCTGCCCGTCGGCGTCGGCCTGCGGGTGGTGGACCGCGTTCTCGGTGAAGCCGTCTTGGTAGGTCGCATCCAGCCACACATAGCTGGCCGACCACTCCACCCGGTCGCCCGCCAGGCGGCCCTGTGCGGACAGCTCCAGGCCCTGGCGGCGGGTGTCGCCAACATTGGCGAAGAAGCCCTCGTTGGAGGTCGCCCCGCCGACGGCCTGGAACAGGATGTCGTCATGGCTGGTGGTGCGGAACACGCCGGCCTGCCACTGCACGCCGGCGCCGCGGCCGCGCAGGCCGGCCTCCCAGCTCTTGGCCACTACCTGGTCGAGCGGCGGATCGGCGACGAACTGGTTGGGCAGCTTGCACGGCGCGTCCTCGTCCGAGCAGGTCAGTTCCACCGGCGTGGGCGCGCGGGTGGACTCGCTGTAGCTGCCGTAGGCGGTGAGCGAGTTGCTCGACTTCCAGGCCAGGCCCGCGGCCGGATTCAGGCGCGAGAACGTGTGCTCGCCGTTGAGGTCCGGGTTCTCGCCCGAGCGATCGGCGATGCGCGTGCGGGTGTGGTTGTAGCGGGCCGAGACGGTCAGCGCCAGCGCGTCGGTGAGGCTGAAGGTGTCGGTGGCGTACCAGGCGTAGGTGCGCGTGCTGGCGAACACGTCCAGCGCCTCATCGGGAATCTGCAGGCCCGAATCGCGCGAGGTGCTGCGGTCCTCCAGCAGCACCGCCGGCGCGACGATGCTGGAATAGCGCACGTTGCCGCTGAGCCAGTCGCCGCCGATCACAAGCTGGTTATCGTGGCCGCCGAGCGGGCGCGAGAACACCAGCTGCACGTTGCCGCCGTGCGCGCGCTGGCGGCGGTGGCCGATGTTGTTCACCGCGTCGTAGTCGGAGGAGACCGGATCACCGTTCTGGTCGGTGACGAAGGCCTGCTGGCCCTGGTCGTCCTCGTCCTCGCACAAAAAAGCGGGATCGTCCTCACAGGCTTCCGCGTCGCTGGTGTCGCCGTTGAACGAGCGCGTCTTGACCGTGCGCTGGTAGGCCATCGCGCTCAGCACCAGATCGTCGGCGAGGTCGTAGCGGCCGTGCAGGCTGGCCTGGGTCAGGTCGTTCCGTGTCTGGTCCGGCGCGGTGAAGATGCTGGCGTAGTCGCGGCGCATGGCCTGGATCGACTGCGCGCCGTTGCCGGTGAGATTGGTCCTGGCCTTGGCCAGATCCAGATCCAGCGCGGCGCGCTCGCCGCGCCAGCCGAAGTTGGCCATGTAATGGCGCGCGTGGGTGGGCGAGAGATCGCGCCAGCCCTGTTCGTGCAGGTTGTCGGCCAGCACGTAGTAACCCAGCGTGCCGTTGTTGCCGCCGGACTCGACGCTGGCCACCTCGCGGCCGAACGAACCGGCCTCATACGACAGCGTCGTGCCCGGATCGTCGAAGCCGTTCTTGGACCGCAGCACGATCGCACCGCCCAGCGTGTTCAGGCCGAACACCGGGTTGGCGCCGGTGACCACGTCCAGCCGGTCGATGCCCTGCTGCGGCAGCAGGTCCCAGTTGACCGTGTCGCCGAAGACCTCGTTGACGCGCACGCCGTCCTGGTAGACCGCGATGCCCTGGGCGATGCCCAGCAGCGGCGAGCCGGTGAAGCCGCGGAACTGCACATCCGGCTGCAGCGGATTGCCCTGCACGCTGTTGAGGCTGATGCCGGCCACCTGGCGATCCATGGCCTCGGTCAGGTCGACCGAAGTCATGCGGTCCAGCTGGTCCGCATCCAGCCCACGCACCGGATACGGCGACTTGTCCGCCGGCAGCGTGGCATCGCCATTGGGCGTCACGCCGACCACGTCGAGCGTGGGCAGCGTGGTGATGCCGGGTGTCGCGGTGTCGGCGGCCAGCGCGGGCATGAGGGCGGGGCAGGCTCCAAGCAGGGCCAGCGCCAGCGCACGGCTCAGCGCGCGCCGCGACGGCATCCGCTGGGCAGGAGAGGTGGAAGACGGGGTGCGAAGACGTGCAGCGGCCGGCACGTGCCGGACACCGCTTCGCCGCTGGTCGTCGTTGCAGACGGCCATATGGAGCTCCTCGAACGCGGTTGCAGAGGCTGCGGCGCGCCGGCCTGTGGCCAGGTCAGCGCACCGCGGCGATGGATCGCATCCCGACGCGGGGAGGTGCGATGCGATCCTTCCAACCGGTCAGAAGAAGCCGAGCTTCTTCGGCGAGTAGCTCACCAGCAGGTTCTTGGTCTGCTGGTAGTGGTCGAGCATCATCTTGTGCGTCTCGCGGCCGATGCCCGACTGCTTGTAGCCGCCGAAGGCCGCATGCGCCGGGTAGGCGTGATAGCAGTTGGTCCACACGCGGCCGGCCTGGATCGCGCGGCCCATGCGGTACAGGCGCGAGGCGTCGCGGCTCCACACGCCGGCGCCCAGGCCGTAGAGCGTGTCGTTGGCGATGGCCAGCGCCTCGGCCTCGTCCTTGAAGGTCGTCACCGACACCACCGGCCCGAAGATCTCCTCCTGGAAGATGCGCATCTTGTTGTGGCCCTTGAACACGGTGGGCTTGACGTAGAAGCCGCCCTCCAGCTCGCCCGGCAGCTTGTTCTGCGCACCGCCGGTGAGGACTTCGGCGCCTTCCTGCTTGCCGATATCGATGTAGGACAGGATCTTCTCAAGCTGCTCGCCGGAGGCCTGCGCGCCGATCATGGTGTTGGGATCCAGCGGGTTGCCCTGCTTGATCGCCTCCACGCGGGCGATGACCTTCTCCATGAACTTCTCGTAGATCGATTCCTGGATCAGCGCGCGCGAGGGGCAGGTGCAGACCTCGCCCTGGTTGAAGGCGAACAGCACGAAGCCCTCCACCGCCTTGTCCAGGAAATCGTCGTCCTCGGCCATCACGTCGGCGAAGAAGATGTTGGGCGACTTGCCGCCCAGCTCCAGCGTCACCGGGATCAGGTTCTGCGAGGCGTACTGCATGATCAGCCGGCCGGTGGTGGTCTCGCCGGTGAAGGCGATCTTGGCGATGCGCGGGCTGGAGGCCAGCGGCTTGCCCGCTTCCAGGCCGAAGCCGTTGACCACGTTGAGCACGCCGGCGGGGAGCAGATCGCCGATGACTTCCATCAGCACCAGGATCGAGGCCGGGGTCTGCTCGGCGGGCTTGAGCACCACGCAGTTGCCGGCGGCCAGCGCCGGGGACAGCTTCCAGCACGCCATCAGCAGCGGGAAATTCCACGGGATGATCTGGCCGACCACGCCCAGCGGCTCGTGGAAGTGATAGGCGATGGTGTCCTTGTCGATCTCCGAGATGCTGCCTTCCTGCGCGCGCAGCACGCCGGCGAAGTAGCGGAAGTGGTCGGCGCACAGCGGCACGTCGGCGTTGAGCGTCTCGCGGATCGGCTTGCCGTTGTCCCAGGTCTCCGCGTAGGCCAGCAGCTCGAGGTTGGCCTCGATGCGGTCGGCGATCTTCAGCAGGATGTTGGCGCGCTCGGTCGGCGAGGTGGCGCCCCAGGCGTCCTTGGCGGCATGCGCGGCATCCAGCGCGGCGTCCACGTCCTGCGCGTTGGAGCGCGGGATCTGGGTGAAGGCCTTGCCGGTCACCGGCGTGATGTTGTCGAAGTACTGGCCGCTCTTCGGCTCGACCCACGCGCCGCCGATGAAGTTGGCGTAGCGTTTCTTGAAGATGGACTGCGGGTCGGTGGACATCGGCTTGGTGCTGGTGACGGCGTTCATGGCGTTCTCCTAGTGCGGGGTGTGTGTCGCCCAATGGGTGTGCCCAATAGCGCAAGCCCGATGCCAAAAACGCGGTGCTGCGCCGCGTCACGACCCTGGGCCGCGGCGGGCCGAGGTTCATGCCCCGCGGCTGTTGCGGCGCACCACGTCCACCCGTTGCAAGCGTCGACGCGCTGTGATGTTTATTGGGACATCGCCCCGTTGCGCTGTCGCAAAATGCGACACCTTGAGGAGTTGGGAATGGCACAGCCGCTGACTGCTTCGGATCGCGCCCTGGGCGCCGCACGCCGCGCGTTCTTCGAACACGGCGGCGCGCCGGTGGGCAAGGTGCCCGACACCATCCTGCGCTCCTGGGTGCGCTGCCAGCGCCTGGGCCTGCCGGCGCAGGGCGCGCCGCAGATCGAGCCGGTCAGCGCCGCCCGCCTGAGCGAGATGCGCGAGCGCCACGAAAAGCTCTGGCGCCTGGCGCGCGCCGAGCTGGAGCTGCTGTCCTCCGACGCGGCGGCCACCGGCAGCATCGTCATCCTCACCGACGAGGACGGCTGGATCCTCGATGCCGAGGGCAGCGCCAGCTTCCTCGACCGCGCCGGCCGCGTGGCGCTGATGCCCGGCGCCTGCTGGAACGAGGCCCAGGTCGGCACCAACGCCATCGGCACGGCCATCGTCGAAGGCCGCCCGGTGGTCGTCCACGGCGGCGAGCACTACCTGGCACCGCACGGCATCTTGAGCTGCTCGGCCACGCCGATCTTCGACCCCTACGGCACGCGCATCGGCGTGCTGGACATCTCCGGCGATGCGCGCGTCTCGCACATGCACGCGCTGGGGCTGGCGCGGATGGCGGTGGCCAGCATCGAGCATCGCTACTTCGACGACGGCATCCCCGATGCCGAGCTGCTGCGCCTGCACCGCGACCCGGCGCTGCTGGGCACCGCGCGCGAGGGCTTGCTGGCCTTCCGCAACGGCAAACTGGTGGCCGCCAACCAGGCCGGCCTGCAGCTGTTCGGCCTGGAGCGCGGCGAACTGGGCCGCGCTTCCTACACCGGCCTGTTCGCCGACGCGCCCAGCCGGCTGCGCGACGACGGCGTGCTGCTCGACCGCCAGGGCCGCGCGCTGCACGGCCGCGTCGAGGACGGCCAGGCCCGTGCCCGGCGCCCGGCCGCGCGGCCGCCGATCACCGTCTCGGCCGCCGTCGATCCGCAGGCCAGCGACGCGCCGTTGTTCGACGCCGAGCAGGACGCCGCGCTGGCGCGCGCCCGGCGCGTGCTCGATGCCGGCCTGCCGGTGCTGGTGCAGGGTCAGACCGGCACCGGCAAGGAAGTCTTCGCACGCGAACTGCATCGCCGCTGCGCGCGCGCGGGCCGGCCCTTCGTCGCGGTCAACTGCGCCGCCCTGCCCGAAGGCCTGATCGAGGCCGAACTGTTCGGCTACGAGGACGGCGCCTTCACCGGCGCGCGCAAGCACGGCAACCCCGGCCTGTTGCGCCAGGCCGACGGCGGCGTGCTGTTCCTGGACGAGATCGGGGATATGCCGCTGGCGCTGCAGCCGCGGCTGCTGCGCGTCCTGCAGGAGCGCGAGCTGCTGCCGCTGGGCGGCGGCAAGCCGGTCAAGCTGGACTTCGCCCTGATCTGCGCCACCCACCGCGAGCTGGACCAGGCCATCGCCGAGGGCCGCTTCCGCCCCGACCTGTACTACCGCATTGCCCACCACACCGTGCGCATCCCCGCGCTGGCCGAACACGGCGACCGCGCCGGGCTGGTGCACGCGCTCTGGCAGCGCCTGGGCCAGGGCCGGCGCCTGACCGACGACGCCCACGCCCTGCTGGCCAGCTACGACTGGCCCGGCAATCTGCGCCAGCTCAGCGCCTGCCTGCGCACCCTGGTGGCGCTCAGCGAGCCGGGCGAGACCATCGGCGCGGACATGCTGCCATCCTACCTGCACATCCAGCGCCCGGCGCTGCCCGTCGCCCCGGCCGCGCTCGCCGCCCCGGCCAGCGCGCAGGACCTGGACGCCCTGGCCGAAGCCGCGATGCGCCAGGCCCTGGCCGACTGCGAAGGCAACGTCACCCGCGCCGCGCGCAAGCTCGGCATCAGCCGCAGCACCCTCTATCGCCGCCTGGGTCAGGACCTGCGCGATACCACGCACTAGCCATCGTGGACGTGGCGCAATGGTCTCCTCGAAGCTCCCAGCAGCTTGGATGTAGAGCGGAGCTTGCTCCGCTGCTCTTCGTTCGGTTCGTGGGGAAGGCCCCAGCGGAGCAAGCTCCGCTCTACAGGGAAGAGCTACTGTTTTGGTCTTTGGGACCGCAGCCGGCGATGAGGCTTTCCCGATGAGCCAAACGCGACCATCGCGCGAAGGCCGTACGGCAGCTTCTACGCGTCAGGCGGCCGTCGCCTGCGCTGCTTGGCGTCGCAGCATCGCGTCCATCAGGGCGCGCATGCGGGCGAGGTCGCGCTGGGCGGTTTCCAGCACGCGCGGCTCGTTCGCTTCGAGCAGACGCTGGGCCGCCTCGGCGACGTCATGCAGCACCGCCGCCGCGTCCATGTCCAGGAAGATGCGCAGGCTGCGCACATGGCGCTGCAGCGCCTGCCGCAAGGCCAGGTTTGCGCTGCCGGCGCAGGCGGCGATCGCGTCCAGGGTCAGGTCAAGCTGGGCCAGTTCGTCGAACAGCTCATCGGCATTGGGGCGCATCGGTCGTATCCGGCAGATCCCCTGTTCAGAACAGGAACGGGGTTCGCAGGATCCTCCGGTCAGCACCGTGAACGCCGGGTTAGGGCGGCCCGGTGGCGGCGTGGCGCGTCAGCCGGCGTCCAGCAACTGCAGGCCGTCGGGCGTCGCGCGCGCCTGGAGCGCGAGGTAGTCGCGCACCTGCCGGTGCGGCGTCTCCAGCGGGTGCGCATGCGCGGCCTGGATCACCAGCACGTCCGCGCCGGCGGCCTCGGCCGCGGCGATGCCGGCCGGCGCGTCCTCGAACACCAGGCAGTCCTCGGCGGCCACGCCCAGCCGCGCCGCGGCCAGGCGATAGCCGGCCGGATCGGGCTTGCCGTGGACCACGTCCTCGGCGGTGACCAGCACCGCCGGCGGCACCAGGCCGGCGGCCTGCATGCGGCGCAGCGCCAACGCTCGCGGCGCCGAAGTCACCACCGCCCAGCGCGTTGCCGGCAGGCCTGCGATGAACGCCGCCGCGCCGGCGATGGGCGCGACGCCCTCGACGTCGGCGATCTCATCGCGCGTGATGCCTTCCGCCTCGGCCTGCGCATCCACGCCCGGCAGGCCGAGGCCGGCGATGGTGTCGATGGCCCGCGCGCCGTGGATGGTCGGCACGAACGTGGCCGGTTCCAGGCCATGCCGCAGCGCCCAGCGCGTCCACACGCGCTCGGCGGCGGCGATCGAAGTCAGCAGCGTGCCATCCATATCGAACAGGAAGGCGGGGTAAAGCGCAGAGGGATTCAAGAGCAAAACCGAAGCGACGCAGGGGCCCACCAGCCTACCGGCTCACCCGCAAGCCACGCGCGAAGGCGCGCGCGACTCGACACGTTGTTCGCGCCTCGCCCCACCAGCGCGAGATGCGCCAGTCCCAACCCGTGCAAGAAAGGGAGGAGGCAAAAAGCGCGCGCGGTGCGAGGGGTGGACGGCGCCTGCCACATGCGAGGTGCGCCAGCGCCCAGGATCCGCCCCTCCCCTTTGCGCGCAGCGCAAGGGGGAGGCTGGGAGGGGCGCTCTTCGCGGTGAATCTCCGGCGCCCAAGGCTCCCCGCGAAGAGCGACCCCTCCCCGTCAGTCGCTAGCCGCGACTTCGAGCTCCCCTTCGCCTGCGGCGAAAGGGAGGGGGCAAAAGCGCGCTCAGCGCGCTGGTGCCGACGCCGTTTGCGAGGTGATCCAGTCCACCGCCAGCCGCGGCCAGGCGGCCAGGGTCAGGCCCTGGATGCGGCGCACGCCGAAGCCGTGGCCGCCCTTGGGGAAGATATGCAGTTCGCTCGACACGCCGGCACCGAGCAGCGCCTGTTCGTACACCAGCGTGTTCTGCACCGGCACCACGTCGTCGTCCTGCGCGGCCAGCAGGAAGGTCGGCGGCGTGCGCGCGCTTACCCGGCTCTGCATCGAATAGTCATGCACCAGCTGCGCATCCGGATGCGGCCCCAGCAGGCGCTTGCGCGAACCGGTATGGCCGATGGCATTGCCCATGTCGATCACCGGATAGATCAGCAGCGAAAAGTCCGGCCGCGCGCTGAGGCGGTCGGCGGCATCCACCGGCGCGTACACCGCATCGTCGAAGCGCGTGGCCAGACTGGCCGCGACATGGCCACCGGCCGAGAAGCCCATCACCCCCACGCGCGCCGGATCCAGGCCGTCCTCCTTCGCATGCGCCCGGATCAGGCGCAGCGCGCGCTGCGCATCGGCCAGCGGCGCGTTGCGGCCATCGACATGACCCTCGTCAGGCAGCCGGTAGCGCAGCACTAACAGGGTGATGCCGGCTTGGTCGGCGAAGGCCGGCACCAGCGAGGTGCCTTCGTTGTCGATCACGATGTGCGCATAGCCGCCGCCGGGCACCACCAGCAGGGCACTGCCGTTCGGATGCGCCGGCCGGTAGACGACCATGTACGGCGCGCGGATGCCGCGGATGGAACGGTCCGGCACCGCCGGATCATCGCTGTGGTCGACGATGGTCGGCTGCGCCGGCGCGCCCTCCGAGCCCGGCCCGGTGCCGCCCGGCCACAGCAGGATCCGGTGTCTGAGCTCCTCGGGGGTTTCCGGCCGAAGGCCGCTCGGCGGCCTGCGCCGAGACCGCCACGAGCAGCAACAGCAGGACCTGCATCCAACGCATCGCCGTTTCCCTTGCCCGATGGAACAGGCCCGGATGCTAACCCCCGCGGATGGCGCGCCGTCGCGCGGACGCGACACGCGCCGCGAAACTCAAGGCGATGGGTTCAGGTCCTTCCACTCCTGCGAATCCAGCCGATAACGGAACTGCGCCGCATTGGTCGGATGGAAATCCGCGCCGCTGAGCAGGAACACGAACCGCTCGCCGGTGGCCGATGCCTTGGCGTGGCCGAGCGTGTTGTGCCAGGCACTCCATTCCGGGATCACCAGCACGGCCGGCACGCGCGTCGCGTCGGTCTGGAGCACGTCCTCGACATGGACGCGATAGCGGATGACGTTGCTGAGTCCCGGCCGGGTGGGTGCCTCGAAGTCGGTGACGGGCCGTCCCTGACCATCGATCATGTCCACCTCGACGACGCGGCCGACGATGACGTGATCGGACTTGGCCAGGATCTCGGAGAGCGGCAGGTGGACGATCGAGGTCGCATCGGCCGCGCCACCGCAGCACAACGCCAGCAGCAGCATCCATCGCTTCATCGCCACGCCCTCCGGGACCGATGCGGCGAGCTTAGCGCGGCGACATCTCCTCCGCGTCGCCGCGCCTCACACGTCCCCGCCGTCGGCCCAGCCCTCACCGGTGCCGCGCTGGAAGACGCGATCCCGGTCCAGCACGCGCCCGGCGGGCAGCGCCTCGGCATGCTCGAGCTCGGCGTAGAGCGGGGTGAAGTCCGGCGCGGTGGCCTGGATCAGCTGTTCGAAGCTGTCGATGACGAAGTAGGTCTTCTGGTAGTCGTCGATGCGGTAGCGCGTGCGCATCACCCGCGTCAGGTCGAAGCCGATCCGGTTGGGCGCGGCCGACTCCAGGCAGTACAGCGACTCGCCCTTCGACGAGACGATGCCGGCGCCGTAGATGCGCAGGCCCTGCGGCGTTTCGATCAGGCCGAACTCCACCGTGTACCAGTACAGCCGGGTCAGGTTGACCAGCGCCTGCGGGCCGATGCCATGCGCCTTGACCCCGCCGCGCCCGTAGGCCTGCATGTAGTCGGCGAACAGCGGGTTCATCAGCAGCGGCACATGGCCGAACAGGTCGTGGAACAGGTCAGGCTCGGCGATGTAGTCGATCTGCTCGGGCCGCCGGATCCACCAGGTCACCGGGAAGCGCCGGTGCGCCAGGTGCTCGAAGAAGTCCAGCTCCGGCAGCAGGCCTTCCACGCCCACCAGCTGCCAGCCGGTGGCCGCGCCCAGCACCACGTTGAGATCGTCGAAGCGCGGGATCTCGTCCGCGCTCAGGCCCATCGCATCCTGCGCGGCGAGGAACTCGTCGCATGCGCGGCCCACCAGCAGCGCGCGCTGGCGTTCGAACAGCTGGCCCCAGGTCCGGTGATCGGCGGCGCTGTAGCTGGCCCAGGGCTGCTCGACCACGGCCGTGGTGTAGACCGGCACATAGCCCTTGTCGGTGAGCTGGTTCTCGACGCGGCGCGGCGTGGTGTCCATGGCGGTCTCCTGCGGGCAGCAAAGGCAGGCTCCCACGCTACCGGCAAGCGCGCGCAACGGGCTTGCGAAAGTTGCAGGATCCAGCCCTCAGGGCGCAATCTTGTTGCGTCATTCCATGTTGCGACGCGACAAATGGACGTACCAAGCCCGCTCGATCGCACGGATCTTCGTCTGCTGGCCCAGCTGCAGACCGACGGCCGCGCCAGCAACGCCGAGCTGGCCGCGCGCATCAACCTGTCACCCTCGGCCTGCCTGCGTCGCATCCAGCGCCTGGAGGCGGCCGGTGTCATCGCCGGCTACGGCGCCCGGCTGGAGGCGCGCGCGCTGGGCCTGGGCCTGCAGGCCTTCGTGCGCGTCCAGCTGGCCCAGCACGACCAGCCGGCGATCGAGCGCTTCGCCACCGCCGTGACCAGCTGGGACGAGGTCGTCGCCTGCCATGCGCTGACCGGCGACATGGACTATCTGCTGCACATCCTGGTGCGCGACCTGGACCACTTCTCGCGCTTCCTGCTGGACTGGCTGCTGGCCCAGGCCGGCGTGGCCGACGTCAACTCCAGCTTCGTCCTGCGCACCGTCAAGGATGCCGCGGGGATCCCCCTACCCACGACCTGACCGGAGCCGAACATGCAGGCCACCACCTTGACCGCGTTGCAGCCCTTCGTGCCGGGCGGCGCGGATTTTGCCGCCAGCCGGCGCCTGTTCGCCGCGCTGGACTTCGTCGAGGACTGGGAGGCCGGCGATGTGTGCGGATTCCGCAACGGCCCGGTGTCCTTCATCCTGCAGGACTTCCACGACGACCATGTCGCCCACAACCTGATGCTGCGCGTGGTCGTGCCCGACGTGGATGCATGGTGGGGCGAGATGGCCGGGCGCGGATTGGAGCAGCGCTTTCCCGGCTTCCGCCTCGGCACGCCGACCGACTTCCCCTGGGGCCGCGAAGTGCACATGATCGACCTGGCCGGCGTGTGCTGGCATATCGCCAGCGACTGAAGCGACGCCATGTTGAAACTGCTCGGCAAGCCCACCTCGATCAACGTGCGCAAGGTGCTGTGGCTGGCGGCCGAGCTGGACCTGGCGCTGGCGCATGACGCGATGGACGGCCCCGGCGATGCGGACGCGCTGCGTGCGCTCAATCCCAACGGCCTGGTGCCGGTGCTGATCGATGGCAGCGCGGTACTGTGGGAATCCAACACCGTCTGCCGCTACCTGGCCGCGCGCCAGCGGCGTCACGACCTGCTGCCCGCCGAGCCGCTGGCGCGGGCGCGGGTGGAACAGTGGATGGACTGGCAGGCCACCGAGCTCAACGGCGCGTGGCGTCCGGCCTTCATGGCGCTGGTACGGCGCGCGCCGCTGACCCAGGACGCCAGCGCGGTGGAGGCCAGCATCTCGGCCTGGAACCGGCTGATGGGCCTGCTGGACGCGCAGCTGGCCACGACCGGCGCCTTCGTCGCCGGCGCGGATTTCACCCTGGCCGACATCGTGCTGGGGCTGTCGGCCCACCGCTGGCGGATGACGCCGATGGCGCGGCCGGTGCTGCCGGCCGTCGATGCCTGGATCGCACGCCTGGAGACGCGGGCCGGCTATCGTGCCCACGGCGGCAACGGCATTCCCTGAAGAAGCTTGAGGACACCCATGGCAACCGACGCGGACTTCATCGACTACGTGCACGCCCAGGCCGGGCTGGGCGCGGCGCTGGAATCGAAGAAGATGTTCGGCGAGTACGCGCTGTACCTGGACGGCAAGGTGGTCGCGCTGGTGTGCGACAACCAGGTCTTCCTCAAGCCGACCGCGCCCGGGCGGGGCCTGCTGCACGAGGTGATCGAACAGCCGCCGTACCCGGGCGCCAAGCCGCACTACCTGCTGGCCGATGCGCTGGAGGACACCGACGCGCTGCGGCGCCTGCTGCGCGCCACCGCCGACGCCTTGCCCCTGCCCAAGCCGAAGGCGGCCAAGCAGGCGCCGGCAAAGAAGGCCGCGGCCAAGAAAGCGCCCGCCAGGAAGCCGCCGCGCGGCTGACCGCCTCGCCTCCCGCCACTGGTTACCATCGGCGCCCTCCTTCGATGGCGAGGCATGCCGCATGCACGGCCCCAGTCCCGAGACCCCGCATCCGATGCAGGGCTTTCCCCAGGTGTGCTTCATCCGCAACACCGTGCGCAATCCGCTGATCGAGATCGGCGAGTACACCTACTACGACGACCCGGAAGACTCCGAGGGCTTCGAGCGCAACGTGCTCTACCACTTTCCCTTCATCGGCGACCGGCTGGTGATCGGCAGGTTCTGCGCGATCGCGCGCGGCGCCAAGTTCATCATGAACGGCGCCAACCACAAGCTGTCCGGCATCTCGACCTATCCGTTCCAGATCTTCGGCCACGGCTGGGAGACGGTGATGCCGCAGCCGGGCGAGCTGCCGTACAAGGGCGACACGGTGATCGGCCACGACGTGTGGATCGGCTACGAGGCCCTGATCATGCCGGGCGTGCGCATCGGCAACGGCGCGATCGTCTCGGCGCGCGCGGTGGTCACCGCCGACGTGCCGGCCTACACCATCGTCGGCGGCAACCCCGCGCGGCCGATCAAGGCGCGCTTCGCGCCTGAGCAGGTCGCACGGCTGGAGGCCATCGCCTGGTGGGACTGGCCGGTCGCGCACATCACCGCGCACCTGGACAGGATCGTCGCCGGCGACATCGACGCGCTGGAACGCGTCGCGCTCGCGCGCGACTGACCGCGCTGCTGCACGCGCATGCCGGCCTCAGCGGCGGCGTCGCTGGCGCGCGGCGCTCGCCGTCCTCGTTCTGCCCGGCATCGTCTGCGTCTGTTGCGCGTGCTCCTGCGCCTGGCCGCGCAGCCAGTCGCGGAAGGCGAGGAAACCGCGGTGGTGGGCGGAACGTTCCGGATAGACGAGATAATGCGACCAGGCGGTCTTCAGCCGCCGCGTCGACAGCGGTACCAGATCGCCCAACTCCAGCAGCAGCCGCGCACGCGTGATCCGGCCCAGGGCCACGCCCACGCCGTCCATGGCGGCGCGATGGTGCGATTCGGAGCTGTTGAGCACGGCCACGTAGCGCGCAGGCGGTGTCAGGCCCTCCTGCGCGAACCAGCGCTCCCACTCGCCGTCCGGGTCGCCGAGCAGCGGCCATTCGACCAGCGGCCGGCGCTTGCCGCCCATGCGCCGGATCAGCGCGGGGCTGGCCATGGGCGTGAGCCATTCCTCGAACAGGGGTTCGGCCATCACTTCGGGCCAGACGCCGTGGCCGATGCGCAGCGCCGCGTCGATCTGCGGCTCGCGGGCGAAGTCCACCAGCGCCTCGCTCGACAGCAGGTTGACCTCGATCTTGGGATGCAGCGCCAGGAACCCGCTCAGCCGCGGCACCAGCCAGGCCGACGCCATGGAGGGCGTGATGCTCAGTGTCAGCACGTCCTCGCGCCGCGCCGCGTAGGGCGTGAAGGCCTGGGCGATGGCATCCAGGTGCGGGCCGATGCGATCGAGCAGGCGCTGGCCGTCCCCGGTCACGCGCACGCCGCGTGCGTGCCGTTCCAGCAGGCGGTAGCCCAGGCGCTGCTCGAGGCCGCGCATCTGATGACTGAGCGCGCTGACCGTCAGATGCATCGCGTCGGCGGCACGCGAGAGGTTGCCCAGGCGCGCGGCGATGACGAAGCCCTGCAGGGCGTGCAGCGGGGACGCGACATGGGACTTCCCTTGAGCTGGATTCAAGACTCGCTTGCGAAAGCCTCGCTTCTCGCTGCCTGAGCCTGCGCCTATTGTCGATTCCACTCAAGTGGAGATGCCGATATGAACCTGTTCAAGGCCCTGCTGTTCCACCACGGGCATATCGTCGATGTGGAGCTGGCCCGCTCCCTGGCGGGCGTCGAGCCCGCGCAGGACACCGCCGCGCAGCGCGCCCGCAGGATCAAGCGCGCGCGGCGCCTGGCGCGCAAGCAGGCCCAGTTGGCGCGCGCGAACGCACCGCTCACCGGGTTCCGCTGAGGACGGCCGCAAACGCAAACGGGCCGCCTGCTTTGCGGCAGGCGGCCCGTCGGGGTCACGCGTCGAGGCGGCTTACTTGCCCAGCTTGGCCAGCGCGTCGTTGAAGGTCTGGCTCGGGCGCATGGCGGCGGCGCACTTGGTGAGGTCCGGGTGGTAGTAACCGCCGATGTCCTGCGGGCGGCCCTGGGCGCCGTTGAGCTCGGCCACGATGGTGGCCTCCTGCTCGGCCAGCGCCTTGGCCAGCGGGGCGAACTTGGCCTTCAGCTCGGCATGCTCGTCCTGCGCGGCCAGGGCCTGGGCCCAGTACAGGGCCAGGTAGAAGTGGCTGCCGCGGTTGTCGATCTCGCCGACCTTGCGCGCCGGCGACTTGTTGCTGTCCAGGAACTGGCCGTTGGCCACGTCCAGCGCCTTGGCCAGGGTCAGCGCCGCGGGGTTGTCGTAGGTCTGGCCCAGGTGCTCCAGCGAGGCGGCCAGCGCCAGGAACTCGCCCAGCGAATCCCAGCGCAGGTAACCCTCTTCGACGAACTGCTGCACATGCTTGGGCGCGCTGCCGCCGGCGCCGGTCTCGAACAGCCCGCCGCCGGCCATCAGCGGCACGATCGAGAGCATCTTGGCGCTGGTGCCCAGCTCCATGATCGGGAACAGGTCGGTGAGGTAGTCGCGCAGCACGTTGCCGGTGACCGAGATGGTGTCCTCGCCCTTGCGGATGCGTTCCAGCGACAGCGCGGTGGCCTCCACCGGCGAGAGGATGCGGATGTCCAGGCCGGTGGTGTCGTGGTCCTTGAGGTACCGCTCGACCTTGGCGATCAGCTGCGCGTCGTGCGCGCGCTGCGGATCCAGCCAGAACACCGCCGGCGTGCCGCTCAGGCGCGCGCGGGTGACGGCCAGCTTGACCCAGTCCTGGATCGGCGCGTCCTTGGTCTGGCACATGCGCCACACATCGCCGGCTTCCACCGCGTGCTCGAACACCGTCGCGCCGGCATCATCGGTCACCACCACCTTGCCATCGCCGGGGATGACGAAGGTCTTGTCGTGGCTGCCGTATTCCTCTGCCTTCTGCGCCATCAGGCCGACGTTGGGCACGCTGCCCATGGTGGCCGGGTCGAACGCGCCGTGCGCCTTGCAGTCCTCGATCACCACCTGGTACACGCCGGCATAGCTGCGGTCGGGGATCACGGCCTTGGTGTCCTGCAGCTCGCCCTTGGCGTTCCACATCTTGCCGCTGTCGCGGATCATCGCCGGCATCGAGGCGTCGATGATGACGTCGCTGGGCACGTGCAGGTTGGTGATGCCCTTGTCGGAGTTGACCATCGCCAGCGCCGGGCGTTTGGCGTACTCGGCCTCCACATCGGCCTTGATCGCCTCGGCCTGCTCGGCCGGCAGCTTGCCGATCACCGCGTACAGGTCGCCGATGCCGTTGTTGGGGTCGAAGCCCACCGACTTGAGCGCCTCGCCGTGCTTGGCCAGCACGTCCTTGTAGAACTCGCCCACCACGATGCCGAACAGCACCGGGTCGGAGACCTTCATCATCGTGGCCTTCAGGTGCACCGAGAACAGCACGCCCTTGGCCTTGGCGTCCTCGATCTGCGCATCGATGAAGCTGGCCAGCGCCTTGCGGCTCAGCACCGAGGCATCGACCACCTCGCCTTGCTTCACCGCCACCTTGTCCTTGAGCACCGTGCTGCTGCCATCGGCGCCGACGAAGGTGATCTTCAGCGCGCCGGCCGCGCCCAGCGTGGCCGAACGCTCGCTGCCGTAGAAGTCGCCGGACTCCATGTGCGCCACATGGGTCTTCGAATCGGAAGACCACTTGCCCATGCGGTGCGGGTGCTTGCGGGCGTAGTTCTTCACCGACAGCGGCGCGCGGCGGTCGGAGTTGCCCTCGCGCAGCACCGGGTTGACCGCGCTGCCCTTGACCCGGTCATAGCGCGCCTTGGCGTCCTTCTCCGCGTCGGTCTTGGGCTCGTCCGGGTAGGCCGGCAGCGGATAGCCCTGGTCCTGCAGCTCCTTGATCGCGGCCTTGAGCTGCGGCACCGAGGCGGAGATGTTGGGCAGCTTGATGATGTTGGCTTCGGGCGTGGTGGCCAGCGCGCCCAGTTCGGTCAGGTCGTCGGAGACCTTCTGCGCATCGCTCAGCAGGTCGGGGAACTGCGCCAGGATGCGCCCGGCCAGCGAGATGTCGCGGGTCTCGACCACGATGCCGGCGGTGTCGGTGTAGGCGTCGACGATGGGCAGGAACGACTGCGTGGCCAGGAACGGGGCTTCGTCGGTCAGCGTGTACAGGATCTTGGGCGTGCTGGACATTGCGGGCGTTGTCTCTCTTGCAGTGACAGGGGCAGCAGGCGCGGGGGCGACTGCACGGGCGACGCCGCCGGTGGCGAAGGCGGCCCGGGCATCGAGGCGGGGGCAGCGGCTGGCGGCGACCAAGCACGCCATTGTGGCCCCCCGGGCAGGGCGGGGCAAAGCGCCGCGCCCGACATGCGGGGACCGCAGTGTTCCGGCAGCCGGGACGAGCGCGCTGCCGTAAGCGCCGCCACCTCTCCCAATCAGCCCGCGACCCCTTGTAGAGCGGAGCTCGCTCCGCTGCTTTTGAGCCGGATCATCGGGAAGGCCCAGCGGAGCAAGCTCCGCTCTACAGGTGCCCGGCCTTCTACAATAGGCCGATGAACATGCCCAATCCTGCCGTCCGCCTGAAGAACGCCTGGCGTTCCAGCCATCCGTGGATCTTCCAGAAACTGGTGGACAAGCCGCCGCAGAAGCCCAAGCCGGGCACCATCGTCGATGTGTTCGGCGTGGACGGCGACTGGGTGGGGCGCGGCTTCTACAACGGCCATTCGCGCATCGCCGTGCGCATCCTGGAGACCGATCCGGACGTGCAGGTCGATGCGGCCTGGTTCCACGACAAGATCGCCCAGGCCGTGTCCCTGCGCCGCGAGGTGCTCAGGCTGGACGAGACCACCGACGCCTGGCGCGTGGTGCATGCCGAAGGCGATGGCCTGTCCGGCCTGGTGGTGGACCGCTATGGCGACCTGATCGTGGTGGAGTTCTTCGCCGCCGGCATGTTCCGCCATCGCGAGTGGATCTTCGAGGCGCTGCGCGCGCAGTTCCCGGGCTGCCGCTTCCACAGCTTCGCCGACGAGCACGTGCAGAAGCAGGAGAGCTTCGACTTCCACAGCACCTCGGGCACCGAGAGCGAGGTCATCACCGAATACGGCGTGAAGTTCCGCGCTGACCCGGCCGGCGCGCACAAGACCGGCTTCTTCGCCGACCAGCGCGAGAACCGCCAGTGGCTGAGCCAGCACGTGGCAGGCAAGACCGTGCTCGACCTGTGCTGCAACACCGGCGGCTTCGCCGTGTACGCCGCCGCGCGTGGGGCCAGCGAGGTGCTGGGCGTGGACATCGACCAGGACGTGATCGCCATCGCCAAGGGCAATGCGCGCCTGAACAACGTCAAGCCCAAGTTCGTGCAGGCCGACATCTTCCCTTACCTGCGTGATGCGGCCGCGCGCGGCGATGCCTATGACGTGGTGATCCTGGACCCGGCCAAGATGACGCGCGACCGCGAGCAGGTCATCGCCGCGCTGAAGAAGTACCTGGACATGAACAAGCTCGCGCTGGGCGTGGTCAAGCCCGGCGGACTGTTCGCCACGTTCTCGTGCACCGGGCTGGTGAGCGAGGAGCAGTTCCTGGACATGCTGCGCCGCGCGGCCTACTTCTCCGGCCGCACCATCCAGATCCTCAAGGTCGCCGGCGCCGGCCCCGACCATCCCTTCATGGCCCACGTGCAGGAATCGCGCTACCTCAAGGCGGTGTTCTGCCGGGTGTTCTAGCGGCGCGGGCCCAAGCGCCTCAGGCCTTGGGCCATTGACGGAAGACCACGCACACCGTGCTCGGGTCGAGCATCGCGAATTCCCGCGCGCCCCATGGCTGCAGTCGCACCGTGGGCAGGTTGGGGTGCAGCCGCTGCGGCGCGCGCGTGGCCAGCTCGGCGTGCACCGCCTCGATGTCGTCGACCTCGATGCCCAGTTCGGGCCGGTCCTTGGCCGCCCACTCGGCGTTCTCCACCAGATAGGCCTTGGCCCCGTCGCGCGCGACCACCGCCATGTCCGCGTCCTGGTACAGCACCGCAAAGCCCAGCGCATCGACGAAGAAGGCCAGCCCGTCCTCCAGCCGGTCGTAGAAGATCTTGGGGATCAGGTTGTGGAATCGCATGGCGATGCACCTTCTGGCGGCTGGGCGCCTAGTGTGTCAGCCGCGCCGGCTCCTGGGCCGGCGCTGACGGCTGCGGCGAGGCCGGCGTCTGGGCGGCGTTGGCCTGCTCGATCCGCTGGATCGACGCGCCCTGCGGGGTCTGCATGGCCTGGCCCGCGTCGATCGAAGCGCGGCGCTGGGCGGGATCCTGCAGCTGGCCCTGGATCACGAACACGTTGACCTGCCCGCCCTCGCCGCCGCGCCCGAGCACGATGTGGTCGGCGCGGCTGATGCCCTGTTCCTTGGCCAGTGCGAGCAGGCTGTGGCTCATGCGGTCGGCATCCTCGCCGCGGGCCAGGCCCTGCGCGGCCACGCCGGCCTCGATCTGCTTGAACAACGCGTGGTCGGGATGGCCGGGCCGCGAGGGCCCTTCGCGCGCCGGCTCGACCATCGGACCGGCCACGCCCTGGAACACGATGGGGACGTGGGTGAAGGTCGTGGCGGTGTGGTCGAAGTGGTGCGCCGTCGGCGGGGTGGTGCTGGTGTCGCGATAAGGCATGGGCGAGGTGTCGCTGCCCAGGTTGAGCCCGTTCTGCTCCATCAGCTTCTCGGACAGATGCAGCTGTTTCAGGTTCATCTGCAGCTGTGCCTTGCCATCACCATAGGCGCGCTCGGATTGCACGATCACGCCCGTGCCCCAGGCCCCGTAGTAGTTGGCGTAGTCGGAGTTGCCGTGATGGCCCAGCCGCGCCTGGGCCGGCGGGTGATCGAAGTAATTGCGGCCCATGCCCTCGAGGTTGGCCGAGGTCGCCTGCATGTGCAGGTCCTTGCCCAGGGTGATGTTGGGCTTGGCGGCATAGTGGTAGTTGGGCGGTGCGCCGGTGCGGTCGATGAAATCGCCCGCGCGGAAGGGATTGGCGTTGTAGACATCCTCCAGCGTCGCCTTGGGCTTGCCGTGCTGGACCCGGCTGACCAGGGCGTTCCAGCCGGCCACCTCCGCGCCCGCCTCGTCGCGACGGTTGGCGGCGATCAGCGCGCCAAGCGCGGCCGTGTAGTCGTGCGTCGGGCCCTTGCCCTGGGCCACGTGCTTGGCGGCGGCGATGAAGGCCGCGGTGGCCTGCTCGGTCGCGGCGTGGTTGAAGCCGTGCTGCAACTCGTGCCCCAGCACGAAGGTGGGTTCGCCGGCGTCGAAGGGCACGCCCTTGGGCGGACTGGTCAGCATCGACAGAGGCAGACGCATCTCCTTGGCCGTGCCGTTGTACTCGCCGCCGGCATGGGTGCCCAGCGGCAGCGGCACGATGTGCTTGAGATGGCCGAGCTTGACGGCCTGGTTGATCTGGTCGACCAGCGCCGGCGAATGGTTGATCACGCCGGAGAGATTGGCGGCCTGGTCGGCGGTGACGCCGGGCTGCTTGGCGAACGCATCGACCAGCGCCTGTGCTTCCTTGGTCAGTGGCATGTCGGCACTCCCTGGCCGTTAGGGGATGGTCACCGTGCGTACGCAGCGATGCTCGGCGGCGCCGTCCGACTCACCCTGCGGATAGACGCTCACCCGCAGGCCCGGCTTGTCGAACCATTCCTTGACCAGGCGCCCATGCTCGGCGTTGTAGGGCGTGCGGGTGAAGCCCAGCGCCTCGAGCCGCTGGCCGAAGGCGTCGTAGTCCAGCTGGCAGACCGGGGTCATCGCCGCGTCCGCCGAGTCCGGCGTGAAGTTGAACGCGAACTTGGCCGCATCCGGGGCCGTGGCGTCCAGTTCGATCGTGTAGGACCACGGCGGGTCCAGCGCGGCACCGACGCCGTAGCGGGCGCTGCCGTCGCGCGCGCGCTCCAGGCGGATGCCCATCGTCTGCTCGACCCGTGCCGGGGTCAGATCCGCCAACGCATGGCTGCCCTGGATCAGGTCGAGCACGCGCTGCAGGACGGCACCCGCCTGCGGGGGCTGCGTGGCGGCGGCGGAAGGGGGGGCGGTGGTCACGGCGGGTTCCTCCTTGGAAGGCGCGGACAGCGGGGCCCGCGAACAGGCCGGCAATGCCACGCAGGCCGCCAGCAGGGGAAGGATCGAAGCGGCAAGGCGCATGGGGGCGGGCAATCCTCACACAGCGGTAGGTCGCTGCTGGCCCCAGGGTGGCATCCAGCCAGGCGAGGGGCCGAGTGAACCACCTGGGCCCGTGCCGTGCAACCTGGGGAGATCGGCGCCGCGCGGCGCTGCGGCCGAAGGTGCAGGGGATGGATCGCCGTGCTCAGGCCACTCGCCAACGCCCGCGCGGTGTCTTGCGCGCCCGCGCGTCGGCTCTGCATGATGCGGCCCTGGGGCGACCGTGGGGGAGGCGGTACGCGACCCAGATCCGGGGCCGCTGCGTGTCCACAC
This sequence comes from Pseudoxanthomonas sp. UC19_8, assembly GCF_042700505.1. NCBI lineage: Bacteria > Pseudomonadati > Pseudomonadota > Gammaproteobacteria > Lysobacterales > Lysobacteraceae > Pseudoxanthomonas > Pseudoxanthomonas sp. UC19_8. The sequence goes on along the minus strand of NZ_CP170559.1, from coordinate 3,671,452 downwards.
CATCGCTTGAAGGGTGCCAACCTGCTTTGCAGCGGCTGGACAGCCAGCTGCTGTCCGATCTCTGGTTTTTCCGCGCGGCGGCGCGCGCGGGCAGCATCACCCAGGCCGCCTCCGCGCTGAGCGTGACCCAGGGCGCGGTCAGCCAGCGCGTGCTGCGGCTGGAGGCGCGCCTGGGCGTGCCCCTGTTCGAGCGCCACAACCGCCGCATCTCCCTGACCCGGGCCGGCGAGGTGCTGCTGGCCGCGTTCAACGATGCCTCCGGCACGGTCAACGAGGCGCTGGTGCAGATCGGGCGCCTGCGCCAGCAGACCCTGGTGGTCGCCTGCCCGCCGACCCTGGCCATCGAATGGCTGATGCCCAATCTGCCCGACCTGTACCGCGGCAGCCCGGGCCTGGAAGTGCACATCCGCGCCGAGATGGTCGCGCCGGACGTCTACTGGATGGAGGACCAGCGGGTCGACCTGGTGATCGGCTACTCGCACGTGCAGGTCAGCGGCCTGCACCAGCTGGCCAGTTTCCGCGAACTGATTTTCCCGGTGTGCTCGCCGGCCACGCTCTCCCGCCTGGAGACCTGCACCAGCGGACGCGAGGTGCTGGCGCTGCACGACGACAACGTCTGGCAGGAAGGCGAGCGCCAGGGCGCCGAGTGGCGCGAGTGGTTCGAAGGGGGCGGCGCGCGCTGCGCCGATGCGTGGAAGATCACCGCCGAGCAGCGCTTCAACCTGGCCTATCTGGCCTACCAGGCCGCGATGTACGGCGACGGCCTGGCGATGGCGCGCTCGGTCAGCGTCGAGCGCATGCTGCAGTCGCGGCAGCTGGTGCCGGCCTGCTGCGTGGTGCCGGTCCCGAGCGCGCACTACCGGATGATGTCGCTGGCGCCGATGCGCGCCGGCTCGGCGCTCGAGCAGCTGGTGCGCTGGCTGCTGTTGCGCATGGAGACGAGCCAGGCCAGGACGCTGGAGCGGCTCGGGATCAGCGGGAAATCCATTAGCTGACCTGATGCATTCGATAGAAATGCTGCATTGCGATCACGCCGTTTTTACGCAGACCATGTGCGTGCAGGGACCGCAGGCGGATCCCCGCTGACCGGAGCGGTCGGCGGCGTAAGGGGACCGATCCGCCGATTGCCGCGGCCTTCAGGGCAGGACCTCGACTGCCACCTGTTTCAACACCCGCCTCCCGCGCCGCTGCCGCTTGTCTCCTGATGGGGGACGAGGTGGCGGCCTGTCCCTCCACGCCTGCCTGTCCCGGAGACCTCCATGTCCGCCGCCCGTCGTTCCCTGTCCTCGCGCCTCCCCGCCCTCGTCTGCAGCCCGCTGGCTGTCGCGCTGCTGCTTGCCCTGTCGGCGTCGCCGGCGGCCGCCCAATCCACCACCGACGGCAAGGACGTCAAGGAACTCGACAAGCTGCAGGTCAAGGGCAAGCGCGAAAGCGAAGGCAACGGCGCGCTGGGCGACAAGGCCGCGGTGGACACACCGTTCTCGGTCAACAGCGTCGATGCGCAGCAGCTGGAGAAGTACCAGCCGGTCTCGCTGCTGGACGTGTTCGCGCGCGACGCCAGCGTCTCGCGCAGCGCCGGCAGCGACTACAACGGCTGGTCCTCGCGCCTGGTCGTGCGCGGCCTGCCGCTGAGCTTCGAGGACAGCATGAAGGTCAACGGCATGCCGACCGCGCTGTTCGGCGTGAACCTGCCGCTGGAGATGATGGACCAGGTGCAGATCCTCAAGGGCGCCAGCGGCTTCATGTACGGCTTCGGCCAGCCCGGCGGCATCGTCAACTACGTCACCAAGAAGCCGGCGGGCGATGTGGCCAGCGTGGACCTGTTCTACCGCACCGACGCGGTGTTCGGCGCGCATGTGGACTACGGCGGACAGTCCGGCGACGACGGCCGCTTCGGCTACCGACTGAACGCCACGCACGAGGCCGGCAGCTTCTATTCCGGCGGCGAGATCCACCGCGACGCCGCCGCCGTCGCGCTGCAGTACAAGATCGCCCCGGATCTGGTGCTGTCGGTCGATGCGCTCTACCAGGACCGCCGCATCGACGAGCCGACGCCGTACTTCTATCCCTGGGCCTACGCCCTGAAGTACCTGCCCAAGGGCGTGACCGGCCGCATCAACTACTCCTCGCCGGCAACGCTGAACTACAACACCTTCTCGATGCTCACCTCCAGCCTGCGCTGGGACTTCGCGCCCAACTGGAGCGCCACGCTCAGCGCCGGTGAGTTGCGCGACCACTACCGGCTCAAGCAGGAGTACTTCGAACTGGACGGCCCCGACGGGCGCTACGACGACTGGGTGTTCGACGGCAAGGACGCCTGGGATTTCCGCTTCATCCAGGGGCTGGTGCAGGGCAGCCTGGATACCGGTCCCCTGCGCCACGATCTGGTCGTGGGTGCGTCCTGGCAGCTGATGAAGCTGGACCTGGGCGACGGCAACATCGGCTCGTGGGCGGTGATCGGCAGCGCGCGTCTGGCCGACCGGGTGCGGCTGGCCTGGACCGCCGCCGCGGCCACGCACAACATGTTCCTGTATTCGCAGACCGAGCAGTTCGCGGCCTTCGGCAGCGACACGATCCACTTCAGCGATCGCTGGTCGGCGCTGCTGGGCGCGCGCTTCAACAGCTACCGCCAGGTGGCCTACACCTGGGACACCACCGATGTGAGCGTGCGCTACCGCAAGCCGGTGTGGACGCCGACGGTGGCGCTGATGTTCAAGCCCACCCCCGACTCGACCCTGTACCTGAGCTACGTGGAGTCGCTGGAACAGGGCACGACCGTGGGCAGCTGGTACGCCAACGCGGGCCAGCAGCTGGGGCCGATCCAGAGCGACCAGTACGAGCTGGGCTACAAGATCGAGACCGGCGCGTTGACCACGGGCGCGGCGCTGTTCCGGATCAACCGCGGCGCCGAGTACGCCAACGCCGCCAACGTCTACGTGCAGGACGGCAACCTGCGCTACGACGGCCTGGAGCTGGAAGCGCGCTACCACTTCACCCCGCAGTTCGAGGTCGGCACCTCGGCGATCTGGATGGATGCGACCTACGACAAGACCGGCACGCCGTGGCTGGTCGGCCGCCAGCTCGCCGGCACGCCGCGCTTCAGCGCTACCGCGGATGCCAGCTATGCCTTCGACGTAGTGCCGGGCCTGGCCGCCTACGCCAGCATGAAGTGGTACGGACAGACCGCCGTCTACAACAACGTCGCCTCGCAGGCCACGGTCTACGCCAAGGGCTATGCGGTGACCGACCTGGGCGGCAGCTACGCCACGCGCTGGGGCGGCCACCCGACGACGATCCGCCTGGGCGTGGACAACGTGTTCGACCGCAACTACTGGCAGGGCGGTTTCAACGAGTTCGCGATCGGCGCGCCGCGCACCGTCGCGCTCAACCTCAAGCTGGATTTCTGAGCATGTCCACCGCGATGGCGTGGCGGGCCACGGCCTGCCTGGCGCTGCTGGCGGCGGTGCCGGTGGCCGCCGCCCAGTCCGGGCGGCCGATCATGCCGGCCGACGTGGTGGCGCTGAAGGAGGTCGACGACCCGCAGATCGCCCCGGACGGCAAGGCGGTGGCCTATGTGGTGGCCACCCCGGGGCCTGCGCGCAAGCCGCCCAAGGACCGCGTGCGGGTGGTCGGGGTCGACGGCGCGCCGTCGTGGCAGGTGGACGCGCCGGAGGCGGCCAGCGAGAACCACCCGCGCTGGTCGCCGGACGGGCGCCGGCTGGCCTTCCTGTCCGATCGCAAGCCGCCGGGCGCGGCGTCGGCACCGGTGGCGGCGCCGTCCGCCGACAAGGCCGAAGGCGAGGACGACGCGCCGAAGCAGCAGCTCTGGGTCGTCGATGCGCCGGGTGCGGCGGCGCAGCCGCTCAGCGATGCGCCTGGCGGGCTTTCCGACTTCGCCTGGTCGCCCGACGGCCAGTCCATCGCCTGGCTGGCGCGCCAGGCGCCGTCGGCGCAGCAGAAGGCGCGCACCAAGGCCGGCGACGACGCGATCGAGGTGGACCACCCGCGCGAATTCAACCAGGCCTGGGTCAAGCGCCTGCCCGACGGCGCGCCGGTGGCGGTCAGCGCCCCGCAGCAGGAGGTCTCGGCACTGTCGTGGGCGCCCGACGGCCGGCGCCTGGCGCTGCGGGTGGCCGACCGGCTGGGCTTGAACGAGCACTGGAACCGCGCGCGGTTGGTGATCGTCGATGCCGGCGATGGCCGCCTGCTCAAGACCCTGCCCGGCACCGTCGGCGGCGAGGCGGCGCAGTGGTCGCCCGACGGCACGCGCCTGCTCTACCGCGAGCAATCGGCCTCGAAGATGGCCTATCGGCTGGTGGTGCGCACGCTGGCCGACGACCGCGTCTGCGAGGTCGCGCCAGGCTGGCCGGGCACGCCGTGGGGCGGACGCTGGCGCGATGCGCACACCGTGGTGGTGCAGGGCCTGCAGGGCATGGACGCGCAGTTTCTCCAGGCCGGCGCCTGCGATGGCCGTTGGAAGCCGCTGGCGCAGGTGCAGGCGCCCTGGCAGGCCTTCAGCGTGGCCCACGACGGGACCGTGGCGTTCCTCGGCCAGGGCACCCATCAGCCGTCCGAGGTCTGGCTGCTGCGCGGTCGCCGAGCCCGCGCGCTGACCGACACCAATCCGCAGGTGGCCGGCTGGTCGCTGGGCCGCCTGCAGACCCTGACCTGGCACAACACGCATGACGGCCGCACGGTCCATGGCGAAGTCGTGCTGCCCCCGGGCTGGACCCCGGCCGACGGCCCGCTGCCGACGCTGGTGCAGATCCACGGCGGCCCGGCCTGGGCCTGGTGGTCGGGCTGGCTGGGCTCCTGGCACGACTGGGCCCAGATGCTGGCCTCGCACGGCTACGCGGTGCTGCTGCCCAACCCGCGCGGTTCGGAAGGGCAGGGGGCGGCGTTCACCGAGGCGATCCGCAGCGACTGGGGCGGCGGCGACTTCCAGGACGTGCTCGATGGTGTGGACCTGGTGGTCGCGCAGGGCATCGCCGACCCGCAGCGCCTGGCGATCGGCGGCTGGAGCTACGGCGGCTACCTGGCGGCGTGGGCGGTCGGCCACAGCGACCGCTTCCGCACCGCGATCGTCGGCGCCGGCGTGACCGACCTGTACACCATGGCCCTGACCACCGATGTGCTGGACTTCCTGCCCGGCTACTTCGACGGCAACCCGCTCGATCGCCGCGCGCTGCTGGACGCGCGCTCGCCGCTGCGCGCGGCCAACGACGTCCATGTGCCGGTGCTGGTGCTGCACGGCCAGGCCGACGAGCGCGTGCCGACCTTCCAGGGCGAGGCGTTCTACCGCGCGCTGCGCTTCAACGGCACCCCCGCCGAGCTGACGCTGTACCCGCGTACCACGCATTGGCCGCAGGAGCAGGCGCTGCGCCGCGACATCCTGCAGCGCGTGCTGGACTGGATGCAGACGCAGCTGCCCACCGCGGCCAGTCCGGAATCGGCGCCTGCCTGGGGCTCGGCGCCGGCGCAAGCCAAGCCGTGATCCCCACGTCGCGCTGGTTCGTCCAGCGCGACGCTGCTAGCGTTGGCCACTTCCGCCGCAACGCACCTTCGCCATGGCCCGCTCATCGCTGCTGTCCGCCTGCCTGCTCGCCCTGCTGCCGCTGTCGGCCGCACATGCCATCGAGTTCAGCCCGCAGGAGCTGGCGCGCGCGAAGGCGCTGCAGAGCAGGCTGCTGACGCTGGATTCGCACCTGGACACGCCGGCCAACTTCCCGCGGGCGGACTTCGACCTCCTGGCCGCGCATCCGGGCAACGCGCTGTCGCAGGTGGACCTGCCGCGCATGCAGGCCGGCGCGCTGGATGGCGGCTTCTGGGCCATCTACACCGACCAGGGCGATCGCAGCGCCAGGGCGCACCTGGAGGATCGCGACGCCGGCCTCAGGCGCCTGTCGCAGATCCGCGAGATGCTGGCCGCGCACCCGCAGCAGTTCGCCGAAGCGACCACCCCGGCCGACGCAGCGCGCATCAAGGCGCAGGGCAAGCGCGTGGTCTACATCAGCATGGAGAACGCCAGCCCGCTGGCGGCCGACCCCACGCTGCTGTCGTTCTATTACGGACAGGGGTTGCGCCTGATGAGCACGGTGCACTTCATCAACAACGAGTTCGCCGACTCGGCCACCGACCCCAAGGGGCCCGAGTGGCATGGCCTAAGCCCGGCGGGCCGGCAGCTGGTGGAGGCCGCGCAGAGGCTCGGCATCGTCATCGACCAGTCGCATGCCTCGGACGAGGTGTTCGACCAGCTGATCGCGCTCTCGCCGGTGCCGATCCTGCTCTCGCACAGCGGCGCGCGCGCCGTGCACGACCACCCGCGCAACATCGACGACGCGCGCCTGAAGGTGCTGGCCGCGCACGGTGGCGTGATCCAGATGAACTCCTACCAGGGCTATCTGATCGACACCGGCGCCACGCCCGAGCGCAAGGCCGCCGAGCAGGCGCTGCAGGACAAGTACGGCGGCGAGGCGGGCATGAAGACGGCCGACGGCGTGCGCCTGGCCGCCGATCTGAAGGCGCTGGATGCCAAGTACCCAGTCAGGCACGCCACGCTGGACGACTTCTTCGCGCATCTGGAGCATGTGCTCAAGCTGATCGGCCCCGAACACGTGGGTATCGGCATGGACTGGGACGGCGGCGGCGGGCTGCCCGGCATGGAGGATGTCGCCGACCTGCCCAAGATCACCGCCTGGCTGCTGCGCAAGGGCTATAGCGAACAGCAGATCGCCGATATCTGGAGTGGTAACGTCCTGCGCGTGATGCAGCAGGCGCAGGATTGGGCGGCGGCACAGCCGAAGTCCTAGCGCAAACCGGCCGCGCCGCACGACCGCCCCAGGACAAGGACGCATCGCCGATGACATCCTCGCTGATCCCGCCGATGGCCGCGCATGTCGCGCTGGCCGCCCTGCTCTACGTCGCCCTGACCGTGGCGCGCGCACCGGCCGTGTGGGGCATCGGCCGCGCGCGCGACGGCGGCAACCCCTTCGCGCGGCTGGAGCCGCGCATCAGCGCCAATCTCACCAACCAGTTCGAGTGGCCGCTGTTCTTCCATGTCGCCTGCGTGCTGCTGCTGATGCAGGGCACGACCGGACCGCTGGTGGTCGGCCTGGCCTGGCTGTTCGTCGCCGGGCGCGTGCTGCACAGCCTCGTGCAGATCTTCATCCCCAACCTGCGCCTGCGCGGGCTGGTGTTCACCGTGAACTTCCTGGCGGTGCTGGCGCTGTGGGCGGTCCTGGTGGCACCGGTCGTGCGGCTTCACTGAGTCCGCTGCCTTGGTCATGAGGGACCGCGCGTATCGCTGGCGCTTGCTGCGCCGGGCGCTGTTCTGGGCGCTGACCGCAATCGCCGCGTCGGTCGTCGCCCTGTTCCTGTGGGCCGCCACGCCACTGGCCATCACGCTTGCCCACGGCGGGCGGGGCGAGCTGTGGTTTCTCGGAGACGGCGCCCTCGTTCTGGCCGCGGCGCTCGCGTATCTGATTGCCGCGGCGCTCTTCGTCGTCCGGGACAGGACCAGGAAAAGAAGCGGATGAGACCACCAATAAGGAAGCACGCCATGCGCCGGATACTGCTGCTCGTACTACTCGCCGTGCCCTTCGGCGCCGGCGCGATCGTCATACGAGACGATGTGGACGATGCGAAGTATCGCGTCGCGTCGTCGGAGTTCCCGGCCCTGGTCGACCTGCCTGGCGAAGGACATGGCGTCCTGATCGCGCCGCAATGGGTGGTGACCGCCGCCCATGCGGTCATGTGGCAGACCGAGATCAAGCAGGTGACCTTGAACGGAACGCCCAGGGAGGTCGAACGCCTCGTGGTCCATCCTGGTTACAGGAAGCCGTCGCAGGCGTTGCTCGACCAGGCGCTGGCGACCTGGGACTGGACCCTGTTCCGCGTGGTGCTCTCCTCCTCCGATGACATCGCGCTGATCAAGCTGACGCGCCCGGTTACCGACGTCACGCCCGTCGCGCTCAACGAAGGCGAGGACGAGTTCGGCCAGACCATCAGGATCCTGGGCGCCGGCGCCACGGGCAACGGGATCAAGGGCTACGAATTCAGCAGCCCGCATCGCACCGCGCTTCGTCGCGCCTACAACAAGGTCACCAGCGCCGATGGCCGCTGGCTCTGCTACATGTTCGATCCGCCATCGGCAGCGCTGCCGCTCGAGGGCGGCTCGGGAAGCGGCGACAGTGGCGGTCCGGTCCTGCTCCAGGCCGGGAACGACTGGCGACTGGCCGGACTGACCTCGTGGTCGGACCCGCAGAGCGGCATCAGGACGCCAGGGCGGTATGGCCAGATCACCTGCAACGTGCGCCTGAGCCATTGCCAGGATTGGATCAAAAGTGTCACCGCCGGAGCGGCGCAGGCCGGTCCTCGCCCAGGCGCAGCTTGATCCGCATGCCGACCATCGGGCCGACCGGCGCGCCTTGACGAGCGATGGCAGTCCTTGTCCCGCGATGCCTGCGCTTTGTCGCATAAGCCATATGCGGACGCCGCAGGCATATTCGCGACGACATGCATTTTTTTAAAGCCGACGAGGCGAGAAGAATCATGCCTGAAGAGCGGAAATGATCTTGACGGCTCCATCTTCCCAGACGAACAATCGCCGCGATGCTCCGGACGGAGTCCACGCGGTGTCGGCCCTCATGAAAGCCCGTCAAGTCTTCATCGCAGGCCTGCTGGCTTGCGCCGCGTTCTCGAGCGCAGCAAGCGGTGCCGATCTCTCCCAGGACGACGCGGCTCTCATTCACCACATCAAGGCCACCAACGAAGTGTTCGTCAAAGTGCTCGGGCCTTGCACCGCGGAGACGCTGTCGCGCGGTAAGACGAGCAAGTTCACTTACAGCGGCACCTGCGAGCTCAATCCGCTGCCCGACAACAGCGATTGCGGAAGCTATAAGGTCACGGCGACTGGTACCGTGGATACAAAGACCTGGGCGACCGTCAGGGATCTGCGCCTCGCGCTGCAGTGCTCGGCTTGAGATCTGGCAGCGCATCCGGCGCGATGCCGCTTCGCTGCGTGGCTTGATGTAAAGCGCTGAGCCATACGATCATTTCATTCAAGGCGGGGAGGGGCCGCCGACAGATTGAGGCGATATGACGACATGAACGGGTATCGGTTCACCTCAAGCCTGTTCGTGGCCGAGCCAGGAGAGGACGAGGAAACCAATCCTGGCTGTTACGGACGTCAACTGGCCATTTGGCTTAAAGCGCAACTTGAGTCGCGTGGTTACAGCGTAGAGCCGGTGATCACAGAGGACTGGGGGCGCTGCCTCATGCTTTCTCGCGACCCTTTCTTATTGTGGGTTGGTTGTGGCCCCGCTGAAGACTCAGCAGCTAGCGGCTCAAGCGATGGCGATATTATTTGGCACTGCTTCGCTGCCGCCGAAGTTCCGTTTTTCAAGGGGCTCTTCGGCAAGCCAGACACACGTGTCGCTCTTTCGAAGCTCGACGCGGACTTGCGTTCTCTCCTCGGCGCAGAGCGTGAGATCAGGCTAGTGAGCGAGTCCTAGAAAGGCTTACGTCGGTCAGCACTCCCGCTGAGATCATCTTTCATGAAGTACAAGCTCATCGGCGCCATGGCACATAACTGGACCCACTCATTCATGAGTGGCACCAACTATGTGTTCAATGACTTCGTTTTCAAAGACATGTACCAGCTTGCCCGAGATCGGCGAGGCGAGAAGATAACGATTACTTGGATCCCGACGCCTCCGGATGATCTGCCTGGGTTGACCGCCCGCATCAAGGAGTCGTTGAAGCACTATCGCGAAGCATTGCCAAAGCATCTCCTGCGGCATCAGATTGATGTGGGCGCTATCTCTCAGATGCGTACCGAAGTGTATCTTGCCGAAAATCGTCAGGTGCACGTCAGGTCGTACGTGCTGGACGATCGTGGAAAGGAGCATGTGCAGCTGGTGTGGCCCTAGCAACGAATGGTCGACGCCCTTCAGGGCATTGCCGAAAGATACGAGGCGCGTATGGTCATCATCAGGCAGCACGGAAAGAACGGCGAACTCTTCGACATGGCAAGCTTCTTTGGCGCCATCGATCGGTTCGCGAAGCCAAATCAATGCGTGGGCGGTAACGCCCTTGAGATCGAGAATCGCACCGCCGGAGGCCTGTCGATGTCGGACCCGGTCTTTCGAAACATGTATCGCGATATCCATCAAACGATAGATGGCCACTTTGTCGGCTTGGCTGGAGGTGAGCGCGTGTTTGAGCTGCGAGCCGTGGACTCCTCGTTCTGGGAGGTGACTGGTTCGCCAGCCTTCGAGTCGCATATGCTTCAGACCTATGGGGCGGGGTAGCACGCACAGCAATTTGTCCAAGCCATGGAGAAATGGGCAGGGGGCTTTCTTATGAGTAGCTCAACAATAGCTGGATTCATTGCGGTAACTCTCGCTTTTTGCGGCGCTTGCTCCGGTGCTCCTAATTTTTCCAGATCGCGAGAGTGGGCACGGGCGCATGCCCGCGGCGCTGACCCAGATTAGGCTCGATACGTAGCTGCGGTCCAAGCAGACTTGGCCACAAGGACTCATTCCCCTGAGCGCGCTTAGATCAGGCGGCGTGGGCGCTGGCAATTCAATCAAGCTGAATCTGCTTCGCAGCTTGGCTTACTCTCGGCGTCAGGCCGCTAGTGAAATCCTTGGCACCATGTTCAATCGTCTACCGTTTCCTTTGGTCTATGTGCTTGAAGTCCTGCTTGCGGCTCCGCTGTTCGCCAGCTTCTATCTCGTTGTCGCCTTCGTGGCGTCGCAGCCAGCGGACGCCGTTCGGGCAACGGGCGCCGCGATTCCCACGGGCTGGGAAGCCGCAGTGCCCAACCACGGCGGGTACATACGTGGGTTCCTGCCAAGCGCTCATCCGGTCCTTCTGTGCGCATCAACGATCGCTCTTCTCGCATTTGGCGTGATCGCCTGGCAACTTAGGCTGGCACAGGCAGCGCAAAGGCGGTCCGCGCTTACTGAGCACGTCACGTACCACAAGGTCGCGGCGGCTATTACCTTTGGCGGGTGGGCACTGGTGGCATGGCTGCTCGTCACGTTCGGCTTGCCACAACTGGCAGCGGCCTGACAATGCATTCAATCCGAAGCTGCTGCGGCGCGAGTCGCCTTAGCTGAAAGCGTGGGGCGCACATGAAGTCAAGCTGGTCATCGCTGCCCATCGCCTGGCAAGAGGCGTTTGCCCTTGCCGTGGACTCGTACCTCAGGCAGGACGCTGCGCCGATTGGCGCGGTGGTCACGGATGGGGCTGGCGCGATTGTTTCCAGGGGTGGGAACGCGATCTCGAGCCACCGTTTGGCGCATGCCGAGATGGAGGCCTTCGCCGGTGTCCCGGCGACGCTGGATCGGCGCGCGGCCCGGCTCTTCGTGACGGTGGAGCCGTGTCCGATGTGCGCGGGGGCGCTGCGCATGATGCAGCTCGGCAACGTCCACTTCGCGGCGAGGGATCCGGCGGCTGGCGCAACCCGACTGCTGCAGGACGACGGCTTTATGCGTGAGATCCCCTGCGCGGTGCATGCGCCGCGGATTCCCGCGCTCGAACAGGTTGTCGTTGCGCTGGTGACCGAGCATCGGATGCGGACGGGTCGCACGCGCTGGCAGCCCGCGTGGGAGGCCTATCAGCCCGTGGCTTTCGCCGTCGGCAGGCGTCTGGCCGCCGAGGGCGCTCACGCGCGGTGGCGGCGTGCGTCGCTCGGCCCTGCGTCGCTCTACGAATCCGTCGTTTCGTTCTGCGTCGGGACCTGACGCGTCGCCAAGCCGACGCGCTATGGTCGGCTGCCCGGCCAATCCGTTCCCGGACCCCTGGAGCTAGGTGTGACCAAGACCATCACCATCAGCCTGCCCGTCGCCGATCTGGAGGCGTCCAGGGCGTTCTACACGGCCGTCGGTTTCACGCCCAGCGCGAAGTTCGCCGATCCCACGGCGGCGCTGATGGAGTGGAGCGAGGCCATCAGCGTGATGCTGCTGACCCATGCGCGCTGGGCGACGTTCACCACGCGGCCGATCCCGCCGAGCACCTCGAGCGAGGTGGCGTTGAACATCTCCTGCGCATCGCGCCAGGAGGTGGATGCGATGGCCGAGGCGGCCGGCCGTCATGGCGGCACGACCGACATCAATCCGGTCGAGGACCACGGCACCATGTACGGCCGCGATTTCTGCGACCCCGATGGTCACGTCTGGGGCGCGATGTGGATGGACGCGGGCGATGCGCAGGACGAAGACGCGCCTGCCGCTGATTGATCGCCGGCCCGTCGTCGGCGGACCCTGTGGCGCGATGGCTTCATTGCGCCGAAGACGCGCGGTTGGCGAAGCCGCGCCGGGACGCAGTCAGCCGCGCGGTGCGTCGCGCGTGAGCGGGTAGCCGGAGAACGGCTTGACCTCGTCCATCAGGAAGTGGGAGACGATCTTCTCCACGCCGTAGTCGCCGCCCAGCAGGCTTCGCGCGATGTCCTTCCAGTGATGCACGTCGTGCACGATCACGCGCAACAGGTAGTCGTACGAGCCGGAGACGCGGCTGGCCTCCACCACCTCGGGCATGTCCAGGATGCGGCGGTCGAACTCGGTGAACTCGTCCAGGGCGTGCTGCTTGAAGGTGACCTGCGCCAGCACGATGGTCGCCGAGCGGATCCGGTCCACGGCCACGTGGGCGCGGTAGCTGCGGATCAGGCCGCGCTGCTTCAGCGCCCGCACCCGCGCCAGGCAGGCGCTGGGCGACAGCGCCACCCGGTCGGCCAGGGCCTGATTGGTGATCCGTGCATCCTGCTGCAGGACGTCGAGGATCTTCAGGTCGGTGCGATCGGGCGCTTTGGCTGACATGGCGGGCTTCTTGGGGCGTTGGGCCACCGGACGCGCTGCACGATGTGCGCAATTGGTGGGCCGGGACTGCAGATCCTGCGTTATTGCCGATGGTAACCCGCCGTTCCTGCGGCGTGCATGCAATAAATTCCTTTTCATATCAATCGATTGAGGGCGAGAAAAGCCCCGTGGTTTCTGCTGGACGCGGTTTGGGATTTCACCTACTACTGATCCCGAGCAGGAATTCGCTGCCAGGCGATGGGGAGGTCGCGCTGGCCATCAGGGGGACATCGGAGGTTCCGCCAACCCGCCAACCGTCCAAAGGGGACCGTCCGCCATGAAGTCGTTGCCGATCACCGCTCTCTCCCGCGCCGTGCGCGCCGCCTGTCTGCTCGGCATCGCCGCCTCCAGCGCCGCGCCGGCCTTCGCCCAGGACGGCGACAGCGCGGCCGCACCGCAGACCAAGGACCTCAACACCGTCATCGTCACCGCCGGCAAGCGTAACGAGTCGGTGCGCGAGATCGCCGGCTCGGTCAGCGCCGTCACCGCGGCCGAACTGGACGCGCTGGGTGCGCAGAGCCTGTCCGACTACATCCAGCGCACGCCCGGCGTGGTGTTCAACAGCTATCAGCCGGGCGTGTCGCAGGTGGTGATGCGCGGCATCGCCACCAGCGCGGGCAATGTGCAGGGCCAGGCCACCACCGGCTTCTTCCTCAACGAGGTGCCGCTGACCGAGCCGGGCTGGACCATCGTGGTGCCCGACATCGACACCTTCGACCTCAACCGCGTCGAGGTGCTGCGCGGCCCGCAGGGCACGCTGTTCGGCTCGGCCTCGATGGGCGGCGCGATCAACTACATCGCCAACGTGGCCGACACGAGCGGCTTCGACGCGGCGGCCGAGGCTACCGTCAGCCAGACCAGGAACGCCGATCTCGGCTTCGGCGCCAAGGCGATGGTCAATGTGCCGGTCAAGCAGGACCTGCTGGCGTTCCGCGCCGTGGCCCAGTATCGCGACGACCCGGGTTATCTGGACAACATCGGCACCGGCAAGCAGGGCGCCAACACCACCACGCTGGCCGGCGGGCGCTTCTCCGCGGTGCTGACCCCGGCGCAGGGCACCACGCTGTCGTGGCTGAGCCTGCTGCAGAACACCGACTCGGACGACAACGCCTACCAGATCAAGGGCCTGGCCGACCTGACCCGCAAGACCGCGGTGCCCGAATACACCAACACCAAGGTCGCCGTGCATAGCCTGCGCCTGGACCAGGACCTGGACGGCATGACCCTGACCGCGCTGCTGGCCTACCAGAAGAAGAAGCAGGACTGGCGCTTCGACTACACGCCCATCCGCGGCGCCTACAATGCCGATCTGGATCTGGACCTGACCAGTCCGCTGTCGATCTATTCGGGCGGCGAGAGTACCGGCAAGAGCCTCGAGGTGCGCCTGGCCTCGGACAAGGGCAGCCGCTTCGAATGGCTGGTCGGCGGCATGTACTTCGACACCAGCAAGGACCTGTACGAGACCATCGGCGCCGACGGCGCGGCCGCGGCCTTCGACCAGTCCTCGCTGTACGGCCCGGGCGCCGGCGCGGTGATCGCGCCGGACGGCCGCATCTTCAATGCGTACTACACCCACCTGTCGGGCTCGGAGGCGGCGCTGTTCGGCGAAGGGTCGTTCTCCTTCACCCCGGAGTGGAAGCTCACCCTCGGCGGCCGCCTGTTCCGCACCAAGGTCGATTCGCGCTCGACCCAGGTCGGCTTCTCCACCTATCCGGGCAATCCGATCGTCACCCCGTCGCAGACCAAGGAGGACGGCTTCAACCCCAAGGTCGCGCTGTCCTACACGCCCAACGAGACGGTCATGTTCTACGGCCTGGTCTCGGAGGGCTTCCGCTTCGGCACGCCCAACACCAGCGGGCTGAGCGCCTATCCGATTCCCTCCGGCTCCAAGTCCGACAGCCTGGTCAATTACGAGCTGGGCACGCGCACCAGCTGGGCCGGCGGCCGCTTCCTGCTCGACGCCACCGCCTTCTACGTGGACTGGAAGGACATCCAGCTGCGCCTGCAGACGCCGGACTTCTACAACTACGCGGCCAACGGCGGCAAGGCGTACAGCCGCGGCATCGAGCTGTCCACCCAGTGGCGCCCGACCGACCAGTTCGAATGGGCCGGCAGCGTGACCTGGCAGCACGCGCGTCTGGACCAGGATCTGTTCATCCTCTACTACGGCACCGCGCCGGCCGGCTCGCAGCTGCCGGGCTCGGCCGACTGGTCGATCAACAACACGCTGCGCTACCACTTCGATGCGGCCTACGACCCGACCCTGTCGCTGTCGCACCAGTACCTGTCCAAGGGCATCAGCGATCTCAACTCGGCCGTGCCGGGCATGACGCCCAACGTGCAGGGCAACTACAACCTGTTCGATCTGCGCTACAGCATGACCTTCGGCAGCACCGAGGTCAGCCTGTGGAGCACCAACCTGACCGACAAGCGCGGCATCACCCGCGAGGTGGCCGAGGTCAATGGCATCGGCCAGGGCATCGTGCGGCCGCGCACCGTCGGCATGACGGTGCACTGGAAGTATTGAGCCGCCGGCGGGTCGATGCGGCGCCGCGTTGCGGCGCATCGGCCCGGATCGCATCGATGCGCCGCCTGAGCCTCCACGCCATGTCCGTCTCCTTCGCCCTCGATGCGCGCGACGGTACACGCATGCCCCATGACCCCCAGGATACCCAACATGGCTGATGCCTCCCGCCCGCTGGATCGCTGGCGCCAAGCCATGCACCGCAAGTCGATCGACGTGGTGGTGGCCGACACCGAACGCGCCGGCCTGCAGCGCAAGCTCGGCGCCGGCAGTCTGCTGATCCTCGGCATCGCCAACATCCTCGGCGCCGGCATCTATGTGATGACCGGCGAGGCCGCGGCCAGCTTCGCCGGGCCGGCGGTGCTGCTGTCCTTCGTGCTGGCCGCGCTGGCCTGCGGCTTCACCGGGCTGTGCTATGCCGAGCTGTCCTCGGTGATCCCGGTGTCCGGCTCGGCCTACAGCTATTGCTACGTGACCCTGGGCGAGGGCTGCGCCTGGGCGCTGGGCTGGATGGTGATCCTGGAATACGTGCTGTCGGCCTCGGCGGTGGCGGCGGGCTTCGCGGGGTATCTCACCAGCCTGCTCGGCGATATCGGCGTGCACGTGCCGGCGTGGCTGGCCACCTCCACCATCACCGCGCTGCAGCAGGACGGCCATACCGTGCTGGCGAACAGCGGCGGCCTCAACCTGGTGGCCGCGCTGGCGGTGCTGGCGGCGGCCTGCGTGCTGATCGCCGGGGTCAGCCAGTCGGCGCTGGTCAATGCGGTGCTGGTGGTCATCAAGGTGGGCGTGCTGGTGTCCTTCATCGCGGTCGGGGCGCGCTACGTGGACAGCGCGCACTGGCAGCCGTTCCTGCCGGCCAACGAGGGCGGCTTCGCCTACGGCTGGCCGGGCGTGCTGCGCGCGGCGGCGATGCTGTTCTTCGCCTATCTGGGCTTCGAGACCGTGTCGATGGCGGCCTCGGAGACGCGCAACCCGCGCCGCGATGTGCCCTTCGGCATCCTCGGCTCGCTGGTGGTGTGCACGCTGCTGTACGTCGCCGCCGGCGCGGTGCTGACCGGGATCGTGCCGTTCCGCGAGCTGGGCGTGCCCGATCCGGTCGCGCTGGCGGTGGATCGCATGGGCTGGCCGTGGTTCGCGGTGCTGATCAAGATCGGCGCGCTCACCGGCCTGGGCTCGGTGCTGCTGGCCAACGGCTATGGCGTGTCGCGCGTGGCGGTGAACATCGGCCGCGACGGTCTGCTGCCGGGGCTGTTCGCGCGCGTGCACCGCACCCGGCGCACGCCGTGGCTGGGCAATCTGACCTTCGGCGTGATCGCCGCGGTGCTGGCGGCGCTGCTGCCGATCGGCGTGCTCGGCGACCTGATCTGCTTGGGCATCGCCTCGGCCTTCATCGTGGTGTGCATCGCGGTGATGTGGCTGCGTTCGGCGCGGCCGGAGCTGCGCGGCGGCTTCCGCGTGCCGCTGGGCGGGGTGTGGATCGGCAAGGCCTGGATCGGCACCGTGCCGGTGCTGGGCATCGTGCTGTGCCTGACCATGATGGCGCCGGTGCTGGGCGACATGGTCCAGCAGGTGCGTTCGCGGCGATCCGCTGGCCGCGCTGATCCTGGCCTGCTATGTCCTGGCCGGCGCGCTCGTCTACTTCTTTTATGGCCAGCGCCGCGGGCGGCGCCTGGCGTATGCCGCCGCGCAGCCAACGGAATCCTGATGTCCTTGCCCTCTGTGTCCCTGTCCCAGGCCTTGTCGCTGGGACGCCTCGATGCGCACGACCAGGCCGCGCTGCTGGCGCGCGGCGAGCTGTCGCCGGCCGAACTGACCGCCGCCGCGATCGCCCGCGCGCAGCACTTCGAGCCGGCGCTGGGCGCGCTGAGCCACACTGACTTCGCGCGCGCGCTGGCGCAGGCCGCCGCGCTGTCGCGTCCTGATGCCGACGCGCCGATGCGCGGCGTGCCGTGGCTGCCGAAGGACTCGCTGCGCGTGATCGGCATGCCGACCCGCGGCGGTTCGCGCAGCCGCAGCAGCGTGCCGGCCAGCGACCAGCACGCGTTCGCGCAACGCTGCGCCGATGCGGGCCTGGTCGCGCTGGGCAAGAGCGCGATGCCGGAGTTCGGCCTGATGGGCGTGACCGAATCGCTGCTCGGCCCGGTCACGCGCAACCCGTGGTCGCAGGCTTATTCGCCCGGCGGCTCCAGTGGCGGCGCCGGCGCGGCGCTGGCCGCGGGCGTGGTGCCGCTGGCGCACGGCAGCGACGGCGCCGGTTCGATCCGCATCCCGGCCTCGGCCTGCGGGGTGGTGGGCCTCAAGCCTGGCCGTGGCACGACGGTGCGCGTGCGGGCGCGCCATCCGATCGAGGACCTGATCGTCGCCGACAGCCTGATGTCGCGCAGCGTGCGCGACAGCGCGTGGGCCTTCGCCGCGCTGCATCCGGATCGTCCGGCGCCGGTCACCGCGCCGCTGGCGCGTCCGCTGCGCATCGCGCTGGCGGCCGAGACGCTGCAGGGCATGGCGCCCGATGCGCAGGTCGCCGCGGCGCTGGCGCAGGCGGCGGCGCTGTGCGAGGCGCTGGGGCATCGGGTCGAGATCGCCGCGCTGCCGCTGTGCGGCGCGCAGGTGTTCGAGGCGACGATGACGCTGTGGTCGCACCTGGGCGCCGATGCGCTGGAACTGGCCGAGCTCGCCTTCGGCCCGGCCGGCGCGCGCGCGGCGCTGGAGCCGTTCACCATCGGCCTGTCGGACTGGAACCGCGCCCACTGCGGCGTGGCCGAGCTGGAGCGCGCCTATGCGGTGCTGGCCGCGCTGCCGGCCGCGTTCAAGGCCTTCCACGCGCGCTACGACGTGCTGCTGACGCCGACCCTGCGCGCGCCGCCGCCGCTGATCGGCAGCTTCGCGCCGGACGGCGATTTCGCCGCGGTGTTCGGCGGCATGTTCGACTGGATGGGCTACACGCCGCTGCAGAACCTGGCCGGCACCCCGGCCATCAGCCTGCCGCTGGCCCACGGCGAGGACGGCCTGCCGATCGGCGTGCAGTTCGCCGCCGATCGCGGCCAGGAACCGCTGCTGCTAGGCCTGGCCCTGCAGCTCGAATCGGCCGCGCCCTGGCGCGACCGCTGGCCGCCGGTGTCGGTGGCCGCCTCTGAATCCGGCAAGGACACACACTGATGGGACATGCCCGCGACAGCCGCTTCGCCGCGCGCGACAGCAACGACCTGCTGCGCCTGCTCGCCACCCAGCCGCTGGCCTGGCTGGTGTCGGCCGGCGGCGAGGATGCCTGCTTCAGCCCGCTGCCGCTGCGCGCGCAGCTGGACGAGGCCGGCGAACTGATCGGCCTGATGGGCCACCTGGCCAGGCGCAATCCGCACGTCGCGCGCCTGGCGCGCGATCCGCGGGCCACCGCGCTGGTGCTGGGCCCGCAGGCCTACGTCTCGCCGAGCTGGCTGGACGATCGCACCCAGGCGCCCACCTGGAACTACGCCGCGGCGGTGTTCCAGCTGGAGGTCACCTTAAGCGAGGCGCCGCAGGACATCGCGGCCGAACTCGATGCCCTGGTCACGCAGATGGAGGCCGGGCGCGCGCGCGCCTGGGCACTGGAGGAAATGGGCGAGCGCTATGCGCGCCTGGCGCTCGGGGTGACCGCGCTGCGCGGCCGCATCGTGGCCCGGCACTCGACCTTCAAGCTCGGCCAGGACGAGGCCCGCCACGACTTCGCCCAGATCCTGGCCGGGCTGAGCGCCGGCGGCGAGGACACGCTGGTGGCATGGATGCGCGACTTCGCCGGGCGCGAACATGGAGGCGCCGCATGAGCGCCTCGCTGGATGCGCTGGACCCGCAGCTGCGCCGCTTCGTCGAGGACGTGTGCAAGGAGGGCGCGCGCCTGCGTGCAGGTCGCGCACTGGACTGGCCGCAGCGACGCGAGATCGCTGCGCAGGTGCGCGCGCCCTGGTGCGCGGGCGGCCCGGCGATGGAGCACGTCGAAGACCATGGGCTGGAAGCCGAAGGCCAGGCCTTCCGCGCGCGCGTGCTGCGCCCGTCCACCGCACCGAAGAACGCACCGGCCCTGTTCTATCTCCATGGCGGCGGCTGGTGCATGTTCAGCATCGACACGCACGACCGGCTGCTGCGCACCTACGCACACGAGGCCGGCGTGGTGGTGGTGGCGATCGATTACGCGCTCTCGCCCGAGCATCGCTATCCGCTGGCGCTGCAGCAGTGCGTGGCCGCGCTGGCCTGGCTGCGCGCGCAGGCCGCAACGCTCGGCATCGACGCCGGGCAGCTGGCGCTGGGCGGCGACTCGGCCGGCGGCAATCTGGCCGTCGCCACCGCGCTGCGGCTGCGCCAGGCGCAGGCCTTGTCCGGCGTGCGGGCCCTGCTGCTCAATTACGGGGCCTTCGATACGCGGATCTCCGCCGCCGCGGCGCGCCTGGGCACACCGGAGGATCTGCTGACCGTGGCCGAGATGGAAGAATTCTGGACCAGCTACCTCGGCCCCGACGCGATGAGCAACGACGATCCCCTGGCCCAGCCGCTGCGCGCCGACCTGCACGGCCTGCCGCCGGCCCTGCTGCTCTACGGCGATCGCGACGTGCTGGGCGAGCAGAGCGTCCTCATGGCTCAGCGCCTGCGCGAGGCCGGTGGCCAGGTCGAGCTGCGCCGCTACCTCGGCGCGCCGCATAGTTTCGTCGAGGCCATGGCCGTGTCCGAGCAGGCACGCGCGGCGGTGGCCACGGGCGCGGCCTGGCTGCGCCGCCATCTGGTTTCTTCCTCGCAGGAGAGCGCCGCATGAAGCGGATCGTGTTGAGCTGCCTGTTCGCCGTGTGCTGCGGCATGGGCGCGATGTCGGCGGAGGCGCAGACGCCCGCGTCCCCGCATCTGCCGACGCCGGCCGACTTCGTCGCGCTGGCGCAGGTGGGCGATCCGCAGATCAGCCCGGACGGCGCGCGCATCGCCTACGGCGTGGCCACGCCGCAGGGCGATGGCCAGCCCGCGCACCGCCAGCTGCAGCTGATCGCCGCGACCGGCACGGCGGCGCCGCGGCCGCTGGACGGCGCGGGCAAGGCCGACGACAGCGCGCCGCAGTGGTCGGCCGACGGGCGCCAGCTCCTGTTCCTGTCCGATCGCGCCTTGCCCGGCGCCGAGGCGGCGCCCAAGCCCGCGGCCACGCAGGTCTGGCGCGTCGATGCCGAGGGCCGCCAGGCGCAGGCGCTGACCCGCGCGGCCAGCGACGTCGCTAGCTTCGCGCTGTCGGCCGATGGCACGCGGCTGGCGTATCTGGCGATCGACCCGCCCTCGCCGGCCATGCAGGCGCGCATCGCCGCCAAGGACGATGCGGTCGAGGTCGATCATCCCCGCCTGTTCAAGCGGCTGTGGGTGCAGGACCTGGCCGGCGGTGAGGCGCGCGTGCTGAGCCCGCCCGGCCTGCAGGTGCAGGACGTGGCCTGGGCGCCGGACGGCCGGACGCTGGCGCTGCGCGTGTCCGACGACACCACGCTGAACGGCTACTGGTACAGGTCGCGCGTGGTGCTGCTGTCGCTGGCCGATGGCGCGCTCAGCCCGTCGCTGGAGCCGATGGCCTCGGCGTTCCCGCTGCAGTTCTCGCCCGACGGGACCCGGCTGCTGTACGGCCGCATCGCGCCCTACGGCATGGTCGCCACCGTGTACGCGCACGACCTGGCCAGCGGCAAGCGCGTGGCGCTGGCCGAGGACTGGCCCGGCACGCTGTGGCTGGCGCGCTGGCAGGACAGCCGCATGCTGATCGCGCAGGGGCTGC
Organism: Pseudoxanthomonas sp. UC19_8; assembly: GCF_042700505.1. Taxonomy (NCBI): domain Bacteria; kingdom Pseudomonadati; phylum Pseudomonadota; class Gammaproteobacteria; order Lysobacterales; family Lysobacteraceae; genus Pseudoxanthomonas; species Pseudoxanthomonas sp. UC19_8. The sequence goes on along the minus strand of NZ_CP170559.1, from coordinate 3,650,304 downwards.
ACGGCGTGCGCGGCGAATTCCTGCGCGTCGATGCCGCCACCGGCGCATGGCGCACGCTGGCCACGCCGCAGATCGCCTATCCCAGCTTCAGCACCGCGCGCACCGGCCGCACCGCCTTCATCGGCCTGCGTGACGCCCAGCCGGCCGAGGTGTGGACCCTGGACGGCGGCAAGCTCACCGCGCGCACCGACACCAATCCGCAGGTCGCCGGCTGGGCGCATGGCCAGGTGCGCGAGCTGGCGTGGACGTCCTCAAAGGACGGCCGCCGCATCACCGGCGTGCTGCTCACCCCGCCCGGCTGGAAGGCCGGCACGCCGCTGCCCACGCTGGTCCAGGTGCATGGCGGCCCGGCCGAGGCCTGGTGGTCGGGCTGGATGGGCTCCTGGCACGACTGGGCGCAGCTGCTTTCCACGCGCGGCTATGCCGTGTTCCTGCCCAACCCGCGCGGCTCGGAAGGGCAGGGCCGCGCCTTCACCGAGCTGGTCCGCCACGACTGGGGCGGCGCCGACTTCCAGGACCTGCTCGACGGCGTGGACATGCTCGAACGCGAAGGCGTGATCGACCCGCAGCGCCTGGGCATCGGCGGCTGGAGCTACGGCGGCTACATGTCGGCCTGGGCGGTGACCCAGTCCAGGCGCTTCAAGACCGCGATCGTCGGCGCGGGCGTGATCGACATCGGCGCCGCGGCCTTGACCACCGACGTGCCGACCTACGCGCCGGGCTACTTCGGCGACCCGGTGACCCACCGCGCCGAATACGACGCGCATTCGCCGATCCGCTACGTGGACCGGGTGAGCGCGCCGGTGCTGATCCTGCACGGCGAGGCCGACGCGCGCGTGCCGCTGAGCCAGGGACAGATGTTCTATCGCGCGCTCAAGTTCCATGGCACGCCGGTGGAGATGGTGACCTATCCGCGCGGGCCGCACTGGTTCACCGAGCAGGCCGCCGGCCGCGACGTCCAGCAGCGCGTGCTGGACTGGCTGGACACACACCTGCGCTGAGGCTGGGGACAGGCCCTAGCGCGCCGGCGCCCAGGTGAAGGTCGCCAGCGTGCGCGCGGGCAGGGTGGCGTGGAAGCCGACCGCGCCCTCGCGCACCGAGAACGTGCGCGGCGCCTGCGCACTGTTGGTGACCACCAGCACGCGCCCACCGTCGGCGTTGACGAAGGCCACATTGTCCACGCCGTCCACCTCGCCGCTGGACTCCACGCGCCGCGCGCCGGGCCGCACGAAGCGGCTGGCATGGGCCAGCGCGTAGTACTCGTCGGTGCGGGCGACCGCGCCGCTGCGGGTGTCGACGTCGACCACGCCGCGGCAGGTGTCGCAGCCGCCGGCGTGCGGGCCGCCGTCCTGGTCCAGCACCAGGTTCCAGAACAGCACGCCGCGCGCGCCGTGGCGCACCGATTCGATGATCAGGCGGCGCGCCTGCAGGGTCAGGCCGCCGCTGCGCAGCGGTTCCCAGTCGCCGCCCGAACACTCGGTCAGGTAGACGTCCTTGTCGGGGAAGGCCTGCTGCACCCTGGACTGCGTGTCGGGCGTGCCGCCATAGCAATGCCAGGCCACCGCGGCGATGTAGCGGTTGGCCTTGGCATCGCGCAGCACGGCCAGCGGTTCCTCGGGCTTGTCCCAGTTGTGGTCCCAGTCGAACAGCAGCGGCGCCGCCCGGCCGCGCGCCGCCAGCAGCGGGCCGAGGTGCTCGCCGATGAAGCGCGCCCGCGCCGGCGCGTTGAGGCGCATGCCGGGATAGTCCTTGGGCTCGAAATCCGGCTCGTTCTGCACGGTCAGCGCCCAGATCGGGATGCCCTGCCGCGCGTAGGCGTCGACATAACGCAGCAGATAGCGGGCGAACGCGTCATAGGCCGCCGGGTCGAGCGTGCCGCGCACCAGGCTGCGGTTGGACTTCATCCATGCCGGCGCGCTCCACGGCGAGGCCATGACCTTGAGCTGCGGATTGATCGCCAGCGCCGCGCGCGTTACCGGCACCACGTCGCCCAGATTGGGCGCGATGGAGAAGTGCGCCAGCTGCGGATCGGGCGCATCGCCCGGCGTGTCGTCCAGCGAATAGTGATGGCGCGAGAAATCCGAGGCGCCGATGGTCAGGCGGGTGAAGCCCAGGCCCAGCCCGCCGTCCTGGTGGCCGAACAGCTCGCGCAGCAGGGCCTCGCGCGCGGGCGCCGTCAGCTGCTGCAGCACCTGCGCGGAGGCATCGGTGATCGAGGCGCCGAAGCCGACCATCGCCTGACGCGGCGCATCGGCGTGGACCTCGATCGCGATCGGCAGCGCCACCGGCGCGTCCAGCGCGATGGGCGCCATCGGCGCCAGCGCCTGGCGATGATCGTGGGTGGTCAGCCACGCCTGTACCTGCGGCGGCTCCGAGGCAGTGGCGGACAGGGCGAAGGCGAGGAACAGGCCGGGCAGGCCTGTGCGAAACGACTGCCGGTTCATGCCGCGCGGCCTCATCGACGGCCCCACAACCTGCCTCAAGCCTGCGCCAATGACATGCTGCGCCGCGCAAGATCCGCATCGCGCGGCGTGTGTCGGCGGCGCTCTGGCGTGGCGCGCGTGCAATCGATTGCTTCAAGGCGTGCAATCGATTGACACGCTTTGGCAGATGGCCGTATCACGGCGCCTGTCAGACGCCTGGGAGGGCAATGAAGATGACGTCCACTCCATCACGGGGGCCGTGCGCCTCCGCCCGTCGCATGCCCGTCGTTCGCCGTCTGGCCAGCGCCTGTTGCCTGGCGCTGCTGGCGCTGCAGGCGCAGGCCCAGCAGACCGATCCGGCCCCTGCAAGCCAGACGCAGGACGCCAAGACCCTGGACAGCGTCAAGGTCACCGGCATCCGCGCGGCCATCGCCAATGCGGTGGAGAAGAAGGCCGAAGCGACCTCGATCGTGGAGACCATCTCGGCCGAGGACCTGGGCAAGCTGCCCGATGTGTCCATCGCCGATTCGCTCTCGCGCCTGCCCGGCCTGGCCACGCAGCGCGTGGACGGCCGCGCCCAGGTGATCAACATCCGCGGCATGTCCGAGCAGTTCGCCGGCACCCTGCTCAACGGGCGCGAACAGGTCAGCACCGGCGACAGCCGCGGCGTGGAATTCGACCAGTACCCGTCCGAGCTGATCAACGCGGTCACCGTCTACAAGACCCCGGACGCGGCGCTGATCGGCCAGGGCCTGTCCGGCACGGTCGACCTGCAGACCATCCGCCCGCTGGATCTGTCCGAGCGCCGCATCGTGTTCGGCGGGCAGGGCGAGTACAACTCGCTGGGCAAGCTCAGCGACGATGGCAAGGAGCGCGGCTATCGCGCCAGCGCCTCGTATGTGGACCAGTTCGCGGGCGACACCATCGGCGTGGCCCTGGGGGTGGCGCGGCTCAACTCGCCCTTCCAGGAGCAGCACTACAAGTCGTGGTGGTGGGCGGACCTGGACGGCGTGGACTGGGGCGATCCGCCGCAGGCCGGGCGCCCGGCCAACGCGATCACGCTGGAAGGCGCCGAGGGCTGGATCAAGTCGCGCGACCTGCAGCGCGATGGCGTGATGGGCGTGTTCGAGTTCAAGCCCAACGACCGCTTCCACTCGATCCTGGACCTGTACTACTCCAAGTTCGACCAGGACGAGGTGATGCACGGGACGATGTGGAACAACGACCCGTGGTTCGTCGGCGAGAACGGGCAGGGCGTGAGCTTCTCCAACGCCGCCACCACCGACAAGGAGGGCCGTCCGGTGGTGACCAGCGGCACCTTGAACAACGTGCAGCCGCTGGTGCGCAACGACAGCAACCGGCGCCAGGACAAGCTGTTCTCGGTCGGCTGGAACAACGTCTTCAAGCTCGGCCAGGCCAGCACGCTCACCGCCGACCTGAGCTATTCGCGCGCCAAGCGCGACCAGTCCGCGCTGGAGCTGTATGCCGGGCGCCTGGACGGCCAGTCGATCGACTTCGACCTGAAGACCTCGCCGGGCTATTCGCAGTTCGCCCTGCCGGACATGGCCGATCCCAACGCGGTCTATCTGTGGGATCCGCAGCACTACAACCACGACGGGCGCCTGGAGAACTCGCGGCAGAAGGACACCATCAAGGCCGGACGCTTCAACTTCAACCACGAGCTGGACAACGCCGTGGTGCGCAGCGTCGATGTCGGCGTCAACCTCAACAAGCGCACCAAGGAGAAGTCGGCCGAGGTGTACTTCGCCTTCCTGCCGGGCGAGGTGCCGCAGCGGGTCGATCCTTCGCTGCTGGGCGCGCCGGTGTCGCTGGACTTCACCGGCATGGGCGATGTCATGGCGTTCAATCCTTGGGCGCTGATGGACCGCTACTACGACGTGGTGCTGAGCGAATCCAACGACGACCAGCGCAAGGACTTCACCGTCGAGGAAAAGGTCAACACCTACTACGTGCGCGCCAACCTCGACATGGACCTGACCGACCGCATCCGCGTGCGCGGCAACGCGGGCATGCAGTACATCACCACCGACCAGTCCTCCACCGGCTTCAACGCCTCCAACACCTCGCAGATCACGCCGCTGACGCTGGGCACGCAGTACAGCGACTTCCTGCCCAGCGTGAACCTGATCTTCGACTTCGGCGAAGGCTGGCTGATCCGCGCCTCGGCGGCCAAGGTGATGATGCGCCCGCCGATCAACTACCTCAGCGCCGATGCCGGCGCCGCCGTGATCGACAGCGGCGCCGAGGCCGGCCGTTGGTCGGGCAGCGGCGGCAACCCGCGGCTGGAGCCGTACCGGGCGATGGCCTTCGACCTGTCCTTCGAGAAGTACTTCGGAGAAGGCAGTTACGTGGGCCTGGCGCTGTTCCGCAAGAACCTGCAGACCTACATCTACCGGCAGAACCTGACCTGGGACTTCAGCGGCTACACGCCCGATCCGGATGGCACCCAGCCGATCTCCAACATCGGCAACTTCAACACCTGGGCCAACGGCAAGGGCGGCTACATGCGCGGCGCCGAGCTGTCCACCGCGCTGTCGGGTGGCCTGATCAGCGATGCGCTGTCCGGCTTCGGCACCCAGCTCAACATCAGCTACACCGCCTCCTCGATCGATCCGGACCCCAACGACAACACCCCCGGCACCGACACCATCCCGGGCCTGTCCAAGATCGTGGCCAACGCCACGGTGTACTACGAGCAGCACGGCTTCTCGGCGCGCCTGAGCCAGCGCTATCGCGACGGCTACCGCGGCGAGTACAGCGCCCTGTTCGGCCAGCGCCAGTACCGCAACACGCTCAGCGAGCGCACGCTGGACTTCCAGCTCAGCTACGCCTTCCCCAAGGGCAGCGCGCTGGAGGGCCTGACCCTGATCGGGCAGGTCAACAACCTGACCGACGAGCCGTTCCGCACCGAGGTCAGCGAGAGCACCGGCACCGGGTTGTTCTTCCCCGAGGAGTACACCAAGTACGGCCGCCAGTACCTGCTCGGCTTCCGCTACGAGCTGTAGAGCGGAGCTTGCTCCGCTGCACTTCGGCCGGATCGTTGGGAAAGCTTCAGCGGAGCGAGCTCCGCTCTACATCGCCGGATCGTTGGGAAAGCTTCAGCGGAGCAAGCTCCGCTCTACAGGCGGCAGCGCGGTTCATGCAACACTGCTTGAATCGCTGACAGAATCGTCAGCGTGCTGTCAGGAAGGCGTTGGGACCCGGTGGACACACTGGGTCCGTACCTTTCGACAGGACCGCCGCATGAGCATCGCTCCCGCCACCTACCACGACGCCATGAAACTGCTGATCATCGAGGACGAGCCCAAGACCGCCGGCTACCTGACCCGGGGCCTGGGCGAGCAGGGCTACAGCGTCGATCACGCCGCCAACGGCGTGGACGGCCTGCACCTGGCCCTGACCGGCGACTACGACGCCATCGTGCTGGACGTGATGCTGCCGGGCATGGACGGGCTGCAGGTGATGCAGTCCCTGCGCGCCCAGCGCGACACGCCGGTGATCATGCTCACCGCGCGCGACCAGGTCGACGACCGCCTGCGCGGCCTGGGCGCGGGCGCCGACGACTACCTGATCAAGCCGTTCTCCTTTCTCGAGCTGCTCGCCCGCGTGCAGGCCATCACCCGCCGCGGCCGCGCCCACGAGTCCACCCAGATCCAGGTCGGCGACCTGCACATCGATCTGCTCGCCCGCCGCGCCACCCGCCGCGGCCGCCGCCTGAACCTGTCGGCCAAGGAGTTCGCGCTGCTGGCCGCGCTGGCGCGCCGCCGCTCGCAGATCCTGTCCAAGACCGTGATCACCGAGACGGTGTGGGACATCAACTTCGACACCAACACCAACGTGGTGGAAGTGGCGATCAAGCGCCTGCGCGCCAAGCTGGAGTATCCGGGCGAGACCAAGCTGCTGCACACCGTGCGCGGCATGGGCTACGTGCTGGAGCAGCGCGAGGGCGAAGTGGCATGACCACCCGCTCCATCGCGGCGCGGCTGGCCCTGATGTTCGGGCTGGCGGCCACGGTGGTGCTGGCGGTGCTGGCCGTCTCGCTGTTCCTGTTCCAGTCCTACGAGCTGCAGCGCAACCAGCGCGAGCAGCTCAGCGCGCGGCTGATGCTGGTCGAGCGCCTCGCCCAGCGCGCCAACGACGCCGAGCACTGGTCGTACTTCCGCGAGAAGCTGGCCGACTTCACGCCCGAGGACGGCAGCCTGTACTTCCTGGCCGACAGCGCGGACGCACGCTTCCGCGTGGGCAACGGCTTCCTGGACCGAGCCAGCTTCGATGCGCATGGCGAGGGCTTCGGCAGCGCCTCGCTGCCCAACGGCCAGCGCTACATCACCCTGACCCACGCCCTGCCAGCGATGGGCGAGCGCCCGGCGGTGCAGCTGATGGTCGCCGCCGGCCGGCGCGACGTGGAGGCGGCCGAGTGGCTGCAGGCCGTGGGCATCGTCGTCCTGTGCGTGGTCGCCATCGGCGCGGTGTCCGGGCTGGGCTGGTGGATCGCCCGGCGCGGCCTGGCGCCGGTGGACCGGCTGAGCGAACACGCCCGCCGCCTCGACGTGCGCGACGTCACCCTGCGCCTGCCCGCCAACGATCTGCCGACCGAGCTCGACGGCCTGGTGGTCTCGCTTAACGAGGCCCTGACCCGGCTGCAGCGCGCCTACGAGCAGCTCAATGCCTTCAACGCCGATGTGGCCCACGAACTGCGCACGCCGCTGGGCAACCTGATCGGCGAGACCCAGGTGACCCTCTCGCGCGCCCGCACGACCGAGGAGATGGAGGCCACGCTGCAGTCCAACCTGGAGGAGCTCGAGCGCCTGCGCAACATCGTCAACTCGATGCTGTTCCTGGCCCGCGCCGACCGCGGCGAGACTGCGCGCGACCTGGTCGAGGTGTCGCTCAACGAGGCCACCACGCACGCGGCCGAGTTCATGGAAATGCTGATGGAGGACGCCGGCCTGGAGCTGCGCATCCGGGGCGATGCGCGCGCCTGCGTGGAGCAGTCGCTGTATGCGCGCGCCATCACCAACCTGCTGGACAACGCGCTGCGCCATGGCGCGGCCGGCAGCGCGGTGGACGTGGACATCGCCGAGGGGCCGGACGCGGTGACGGTGACGGTGCGCAACCAGGCCGCGCCGATCCCGCCGGAGAAGCTGGCGCACCTGTTCGACCGCTTCTATCGCGCCGATCCCTCGCGCACCGGCAGCGACCAGAGCCACGGCCTGGGCCTGGCCATCGTCAAGGCGGTGGCCCAGCTGCACGGCGGCAGCGTGTTCGCGCAGTCGCGCGGGGGCGAGGTCGCCATCGGCCTGCGCCTGCCGCGGGTCACCCCGGCCCAGTCGCTGGCCCGCGTCGACAAGCCTGGCCGCGCCGGGCGCGAACCCGCGCAGCTGCCGCAGCCCTCGCACTGACCGACGCGTTTACAGTGCACGGGTCGGCCTCCAAGGCCGCCGTGCCGAAGGACCGCGTCGCCCGCCATGCTCGCCCCCCTGCTGTCCACCCTCCTGGCCGCCGCCGCGGCCACCGCGCCGACCGCGCGCGCCGTCACCGTGCAGACGCAGGTGCCGGCCCACTGCCTGGCCCTGTATCAGGACGCGCCGCACGGCAGCCATCTGCTGGTCTCGGCCGACACCTTGCAGGCGCTGGCCGAGGAGCGCAGCGACGGCCTGCCGCTGGATGCGCGCATGGTGCGGATCATGGCCAAGCGCGCCAAGGCGGTGCTGGCCGCTGCCAAGAACCAGCAGGTCGATGCGCAGGGCTGCCAGCCGGTGTCGCTGGCGCCGCTGCACGATGCCGGCTACGTGGCGATCCCGCTGATCGAGGCCGGCCGCGTGGCGGTGTGGTCGGCGCAGTCCAACGCGCTGGCGGCCACGCTGCGCATCCGCCAGGACAGCTGCGGCCTGGACGCCCCGGCCGGCGGCTTCAGCGCCACCATCGACGGCGAGGCCACCGCCTTCTTCGCGATGATCACCTGCGTGACCTGACCGCCAGCCGGGGGTGATCTGCGGGAGCAGCTGTCTCTTCCAATCGGCTCGCGCCGACCTTGTAGAGCGGACCTTGCTCCGCTGCTCTTCGTTCGGTCCGTCGGGAAGGCCCCAGCGGAGCAAGCTCCGCTCTACAGGTGGGGGCGCTTTGGGCCGATGGCGGCGAGGGAATTGAACGGCGAGGCCTCATCGACGGCGCGCCGGCTCCCACGGAGCGCTTCTTCAACCCCCTAAGGTTGCAATCGATCCGTTCCGGCCAGCGCCTGCAGGCGCTGCGCCAGCAGCGCGTGCAGTTGGCGCACGGCGGGCGAGAACTGGCGCCGGTGCGGGCACACCAGCAGGATCGGGAAAGGTTCGCCGAACTGCGGCAGCAGCCACTCCAGCCGGCCGGCGGCGATGTCGCGGTGCACGTCCAGCCACGACTTGTAGGCGATGCCGTGCCCGGCCAGCGCCCACTGCCGGGTCACATCGGCATTGTTGCTGAGCAGCTGGCCGCGCACCTGCACCACCTGGCGCTGGCCGTCCACCTCGAAGTTCCAGCGGTCGTAGGCGCGGCCGCCGAGCATGTACAGCACCGCCTCGTGCTCGCGCAGGTCCTCCAGGCGTTCGGGCCGCCCGCGCTGGGCGAGGTAGCGTGGCGAGGCGACCAGCACGTGGCGGTTGTCGGGCAGCAGCGGCAGGGTCACGTAACGCGCGTCGTCGAAGCGCCCCTGCCGCACCGCAGCGTCCACCGGCTCGCGGAACACGTCGGTGACCTGATCGGACAGCAGCAGCTGCACGCTCAGCCTGGGGTGGGCGGCGTGGAAGTCGTCCAGCCACGGCAGCAGGATGTTGCGGCCCAGGTCGGAGGGCGCGGCCAGGCGCAGGGTGCCGGACAGCGGCGCATCGTCGCCGCGCAGGCGTTCGCGGCCCTGGCGCAGGGTGTCGAGCACCTCGCGCGCGGTCTCCAGGTACTGCTCGCCCTCGGCGGTCAGGCGCAGGGCGCGGGTGGTGCGCACGAACAGGCGCAGGTCCAGCTCGCGCTCCAGCCGCTTGATCGCCGCGCTGGCCTGGCCGGGCAGCAGGCCAGCCTCGCGCGCGGCCGCCGAAAAGCTGCCCAGCGCCGCGGTGCGCACGAACAGGGCCAGGTCCTCGAGCCGGATCATTTGCGCTCCTGGAGTGAAAGTGATGCTCGATTCTGCCAGTTAACATGGCAAAACGCGCGGAGGAAGATGGGCGCCTGTCCCCACCTCACGGAGCTTCCCCATGAAAGCCGTCGCCTATCTCCAGGCTGGCCTGCCCATCGACGACCCGGCCGCGCTGGTCGATGTCGACCTGCCCCAGCCCGTGCCGGGCCCGCGCGACCTGCTGGTCAAGGTCCACGCCGTCTCGGTCAACCCGGTCGACACCAAGGTGCGCCATCGCGCACAGGTGACCGAGCCGCGCGTGCTCGGCTGGGATGCGGTCGGCACGGTCGAGGCGGTGGGCGAGGCGGTGACCCTGTTCAAGCCGGGCGAGGTCGTCTACTACGCCGGGTCGATCAACCGCCCGGGCAGCAATGCGCAATACCAGCTGGTGGACGAGCGCATCGTCGCGCGCAAGCCGGCCAGCCTGGACGACGCCCAGGCCGCGGCGCTGCCGCTGACCGCCATCACCGCCTGGGAGCTGCTGTTCGACCGCCTGCGCATCCCCGAGGGCCAGGGCGAGGGCCAGGTGCTGCTGGTCACCGGCGCGGCCGGCGGCGTGGGCTCGATCCTGGTGCAGCTGGCGCGCAAGCTGACCGCGCTGACCGTGGTCGGCACCGCCTCGCGCCCTGAGACCCGGGCCCTGGGTACGCGAACTGGGTGCGCATCACGTGATCGACCACAGCCAGCCGCTGGCTCCGCAGCTGCAGGCGCTGGGCATCGAACAGGTCCAGCACGTGGCCAGCCTCACCCACACCGGCAGCTACTACAGCCAGTTCATCGAGCTGCTGGCGCCGCAGGGCCAGCTGGCGCTGATCGACGACCTGCCCTCGCTGGATGCGATGCCGCTCAAGCCCAAGAGCATCTCGCTGCACTGGGAATCGATGTTCACCCGCTCGGTGTTCCAGACCCCGGACATGCAGGCCCAGCACGACTTGCTCACCCGCGTGGCCGCGCTGATCGACGCCGGCACCCTGCGCACCACCTTCGGCGAGCACTACGGGACGATCAACGCCGCCAACCTGCGCCGCGCCCACGCCCTGATCGAGAGCGGCAAGGCCAAGGGCAAGCTGGTGCTGGAAGGCTTCGACTGAGCTAGGCCGCGTCCAAGCCCGGCGCGGCGCTTCGGCCCGCGCCTGCCGTGCGCGGTGCGCGCGCGGCATACTCGCGGCCCGCACAGGGAGCGAGTCGCCATTGGACGCGCCAGCGCCACACACCGCACAGCACTACCGCGCCACACCGGCCGCACGCATCGGCGCGGGCGTGCTGGCGGCGCTGCTGCTGGCGCTGAGCGCGGCCGGGCTGCGCGGCGGCAGCCTCGGGCTGGCGCTCTTCGCGCTGGTGCCGGCGGCGCTGCTGGTCGCCGGCGTGTGGCGGCTGCGGCTCACGCTCGAGGCCGGCTCGCTGCAGTTCCGCACCTTGTTCGGCGTGCGTCGCATCGCGCTGGCGCAGGTCGCGCGCGCCTGGCTGTCGGCGCCGCGCGGCCTGTGGTCCTACGGCCGCGCCGTGCCCATGCTCGGGCTCGCACAGCGCCAGGGGCCGCCGCTGGTGATCGGCCTGCAGGCCTTGCCGGCGGCGGCGCTGGTCGAACTGGGCCGCCGCCTGGCGCCCTACGGCGTGCGCATCGAAGTGGCCGACACGCCTGCCGCGCGCCGCCTGGCGCGCCGCATCTGGCAGTTGCCCAGGCGCTGAAGCCGGCACCCAGGCGCAATGCCTGAGACCCGCGGCCGATACACTGCCCGCCATGCAAGTCGACACCCTGATCCTGGGCGCGCTGATCGCCCTCGTCCTGCTCCTGCAGTTGGTCCTGCTGCTGCGCCGCGGCCAGCACGCCGCGCTCGAGCAGGCCCTGCGCGAGGAACAGCGCAACGGCCGCAGCGAACTGCGCGAACAGCTCGACGGCCTGGCCCGCCAGCAGGACGCGCGGCTGGACCTGTTCGCCCGCAACCTCACCGATCTGTCCACCCGCACCGACACGCGCCTGGACCAGCTGCGCGAGGCGCTGGGCGAGGACGCGCGCAAGGCCCGCGCCGAGGGCAGCGAGGCCCAGCAGCGCACCGCCGAACTGCTCGGCGCGCGCCTGCAGGACATGCGCACCCAGCTGGACGCCTTCGGCCATCAGCAGGAGGCGCGCATCGTCGCCTTCGGCCAGCAGCTGGCCGAACTGATCGCGCGCAGCGACACGCACATGGCGACGCTGCGCGAGCAGCTGGCCGAGGACAGCCGCAAGGCACGCAGCGAAAGCGGCGAATCGCTGGGCCGCTTCAACGAGCAACTCGGCCTGCGCCTGACCGAGCTGACCCAGCGCAACGAGACCCGCATCAGCGAGATGCGCGCCACGCTCGACCAGCAGCTGCAGCGCCTGCAGGCCGACAACGCCGCCAGGCTCGAGCAGATGCGCGTGACCGTGGACGAGAAGCTGCAGGGCACGCTCAACGAGCGCCTGGATGCGTCCTTCAAGCTGGTCTCCGAGCGGCTGGAGCAGGTGCAGCGCGGCCTGGGCGAGATGCAGCAGCTGGCCACCGGCGTGGGCGACCTCAAGCGCGTGCTGACCAACGTCAAGTCGCGCGGCGGCTGGGGCGAGGTGCAGCTGGAGAGCATCCTCGAACAGACCCTTACCGCCGAGCAGTACCAGCGCGGGGTCAAGCTGCGCGAGGACGGCAACGAGATGGTCGACTTCGCCGTGCGCCTGCCCGGACGCGGCGCGCAGGATGCGCCTGTGTGGCTGCCGCTGGATTCCAAGTTCCCGCACGAGGACTACGAGAAGCTGCTCAACGCGCAGGAGGCCGGCGACGCCGAGGCCGTGCGCGCCACCGGCGCGCAGCTGGAACGCGCCATCCGCGTGCAGGCCCGCTCCATCTGCGAGAAGTACATCGTGCCGCCGCGCACGACCGATTTCGCGGTGATGTTCCTGCCCACCGAAGGCCTGTACGCCGAAGTGATCCGCCGCCCAGGCCTGGTCGATCTGCTGCAGCGCGAGCATCGCGTGGTGATCGCCGGCCCGACCACGGTGACCGCGCTGCTCAACAGCCTGCAGATGGGCTTCCGCACCCTGGCCATCGAGCAGCGCTCCAGCGAGGTGTGGGCGCTGCTGGGCGCGGTGAAGGGCGAGTTCGGCAAGTTCGCCGGCATCCTGGAAAAGGCCGAGAAGCAAATCCACACCGTCGGCAAGAGCCTGGGCGATGCCAGCCGCAAGACCCGCACCATCGAGCGCAAGCTGCGCGGCGTGGAAACGCTGGTCGGCGCGCAATCGCAGGCGCTGCTGGGCGAGGACCTGATCGGCGACGCCGACGAGGGCGCCGCTGCGGGCGGCGAGGACGAGGAAGCCTGATCGCGCGTCCAGGTGTCTGGCGGTGCGTTCGCCGACACCTGCGGCAGTGTGCTCCTGCGACTGCAGCGACAGACGCGCTCGAGTGCCGCCGCGCAGGCTCTGTCGCGTAAGACCTCACTACCGTCGTTCCCGCGAAAGCGGGAACCCAGCGACTTCCTCCGCAAGCAGCAAAGGCGTTGGATCGTCAGACATGCGTCTGCCAAAAAGCACCTCCCGCGTTCGCGGGAATGACCGACGCTTTGTGCGTGCCCAGGCTTGGAAGGCTGTTCAAAGTTCGTAGCGAGTGCGCGTCCATCGTGCGGAGCGTGGCATCCGCGCCGCCATGAAGCGCTGCATCTGTGCGGCCCCTCACGTTTCCGGAACGGCCGCGCGCGTAGGTTCCAGATCTGCGACTGGGTGCGACCGGCATGTGGCGCATACCAGGAGCTGGATCCATGGCGCAGTCGCAGGTGGCGATGTTCTCGTTCACCCTTGGCGGGAACAACAGCATCGGACCGGCCGAACTGCGTGAGCTCTGGGCCCGCGCCAGCGGCGTCAACTCGGTCCATGTCGGCCGGCGCCTTCAGCCCTATGGCGATGACCGTCCCACCTACACCTTGTATGGCCCGCAGAACCTGTGCGGCGTGCGCGAAGTCAGTCAGCGCCTGTGCGCCCTGCTCGAGGCCCGGCATCTGAATGCCAGGGTCGTCACGCTCTGCGGCATTGCCGGTGTCTGATCCCGCGCAGGCAGACCGTCACGAAGGTCCCGCCGCCCCACGTGCGTCGCAGGAGTCTTCGATGAACGACCAGGGTCCGCCGCTACTACCGCTTCGTCCGTGCCAATACCAGCACGGAGCGGATGATGCGCGAGGTCATCGGCTCGCTCGAGGAGTTGGGCCTGCTCGGCCATACCGTGTCCATCGGCGCCATCCACGGCCCGCCCTGCGTCGATGCGGCGGGCACCTGCACGTTGGTCGTCAGCGTGCGCGCCTACCCGGACTGGTTGCTGGCCGCCGCACCGGTGCTCGACCGGCGTGGCCTGGTCGCCCGCGCGCGGGACGACGACACGGGCGTTCACGTGCCTGCAGGGTTGGCGGAAGCTGGCGTCAACATTTCCAGCCTAGACTAGCGGCCCGTTCTCCCATCCAGCCCGAGTCCGCGCCGATGACCAGCCTGTACGACATTCCCCTCACCACCATCGATGGCCAGCCGGCCAAGCTCGGCGATTACCGCGGCAAGGTGCTGCTGGTGGTCAACGTCGCGTCCAAGTGCGGCCTGACGCCGCAGTACGCCGGCCTGGAGGCGCTGTACCGCGACAAGCACGCGGCCGGCCTGGAAGTGCTCGGCTTCCCGGCCAACAACTTCAAGGAGCAGGAGCCGGGCAGCGATGCGGAGATCGCCAGCTTCTGCAGCACCGAGTACGACGTGACCTTCCCGCTGTTCTCCAAGATCTCGGTGGCCGGCAACAGCGTGCATCCGCTGTACCAGGCGCTGGTCAACGCCCAGCCGGTGGCCATCGGCGAAGGCCCGCTGCGCGAGAAGCTCAAGGGCCTGGACATCAAGGTCAATCCGGCGCCGGGCGTGCTGTGGAACTTCGAGAAGTTCCTGATCGGTCGCGACGGCCGCGTCGTGGCGCGCTTCTCGCCGGACGTGGCGGCCGACGACGCGCGCCTGCGCGAGGCCGTGGACGCCGCGCTGGCCGCCTGATCGCCAACGCCCTGGCGCAAACGAAGAAGGCCGCCTGCGAGGGCGGCCTTCTTCGTTGAGGCGCACCTGGAATCAGCGCGCGTTGGGCATGATGGTGGGAATGGCGTCCATCGGCACGGTCGGATTGTCGTCGTCGTCGCGCAGATAGGCCGGCAGGTCGTCGTTGGCGTGACCCTTGCGGCGGCTGCGCTCGCCTTCGTCGCTGATCTGGTAGTTGCGGCGCTGCAGCCAGCCGTCGCGGAACAGCGCGTACTCGTCCACCGCGCCTTCGCGGATCGAGTCCAGCGACATCAGCTGGGTACGCACGTCGACCAGCTGCAGGCCCTGCAGGAAGATGCGCGCCTTGTCGTTCTCCACGCGCTGCACCGGCGAGAGCGGCGCATCGCCGATCAGGCCGAAGGTGTCGCGCACGGTGCGCGGCCCGAACAGCGGCAGTTCGAGGTAGCGCGACTGGCGCCAGCCCCACACGCCCAGGGTCTGGCCGAAGTCCTCGCTGGTGTTGGGCACCTGATCGCGCGTGGCCACGTCGACCACACCGCCGACGCCGGCGGTGGTGTTGATCAGGAACCGGCCCAGCGCGTCCCAGGCCTCGCCCGGCTTGCCCTGCAGCAGGCTGTTGACCACCGTCAGCGGCTGGCCCAGGTTGTCGAAGAAGTTGTGCACGCCGTTGCGCACCGGGCGCGGGACCACCTTGATGTAGGCGGTGGCCAGCGGCTTGGCGACATTGCGATCGACCACGTTGTTGAAGGCGTGGACCTTGCGGTTCCACTTCTCCCACGGGTCGTAGCTGGGCGGCGCGCCCTCGGCCGGCGGCGGCAGGGTGGGATCGGCGACCGGGTCGTAGATCGCGCTGTAGTCGTTCTCGGCGCTGGTCGGCGGCGCGCTCGTCGCCGTGCTGGGCGCGGCCGTGGTCGGCGCGGTCGCCTGGGTGGCCGGCGCTGCAGGCGGCGGTTCGACCGCGGGCGCGGCGGCGGCAGGAGGCGGTGGCGGCACGGTGGCGCCGGCCGACGGCGCCGCCGGCTTGGTGGCGTTGGAGGCGCAGCCGACCAGCAGCAGGCCGGTCAGCAGCGGGGACAACAGATGCAAGGTCTTCATTCCTAAGATCCCTCTGGGGGCGGACCGACGCAATGTCGGTGCCGGGCAATCACGCCGGCTGATAATCCAGCGCCGGTGTCAGGCGATACGCAGCGCACAGCTCGGCCAGGCCGGGCGCGGCGCCTTCCACGGTGACCGGGCCGCTGCCCGCGGCGCGCAGGCGCGCGGCCAGCGCGACCAGCAGCGCCAGCCCGGCGCTGTCCAGCGCCGACACGGCCGATACGTCCAGCCGCTGCGCGCCGTCCAGCGCGCGCTGCGCGGAGGGCCACAGGGCCTGCGCGGCGGCCCGGTCCAGCGCCCCGCTGAAGACCAGGGCCGTGCCCTCGCGCCGGAGTGTCGCGGTGCTCATCGGCGGCTCAACGCTGGCCGGTGTCGCCGGAGGCCTGCATGCGGCCGGCGCGCAGGTCGGCGGTGACCTGGGCGATGGACTTCTGCCGCAGCGGACCGTCGAACTGGTTCTTGAAGGTCTGCACGTAGGAGATGCCTTCGATCATCACGTCGAAGATCTTCCACTGGCCGCCGACGTTGCGCATCAGGTAGTCCACCGGCACCGGGTCGCCGCTCTCGCGCAGCATCTCGCTGGACACGCGCACGCCCTTGCCGTTGGGCAGCGGGGTCTCGGACTTGATCCGCACGCGCAGGCGCGAGTTGAAGTCCAGCAGCGACTGGCCGTAGCGCGCGGTCAGGTTGTCGGCCAGCGCATCGGCGAAGCCGCTCACCTCAGCGTCCGACGCACCGCGGCCGTGCACGCCCAGCACCAGGCGCGCGGCGTAGTTGCCGTCGAAGGCGGTGTTGAACTCGGTCTTGATGAACGCCTTCAGCGCGGCCGGGTTGGCCTTGAACTCGGCGCGGCGCTGCTCCAGCGTGGTCAGCACGCGGGTGGACTGGCTCAGCACCACCGCGCTGGCCGAGCCCTGCGCCGGCGCGGCGGCCGAAGCGGCCGAGGCCTGCGCCAGGACGGCGGTCGGTGCGGCGGCGGCCAGGACGGCGGCCAGGGCGAGAGTGATCGTGGAACGCTTCATGGGGTATCTCCCTTGGGGGCGGTCGCCGCCGGCGCAGGCGCCGGGCTGGCGGTGGAATCGTCGCCAGCCGGCTTGCCACCGCCGCTGAACATGTACTTGCCGACCAGCTGCAGCAGGTCCACTGCGGGCTGGGTGTAGGTGATCTCGTCGCCGGCCTTGAGCACGTCCGGGTCGCCGCCGGGCGACAGGCCGACATAGTTCTCGCCCAGCAGGCCGCTGGTGAAGATGCCGGCCGCGGTGTCCGCCGGCAGGCCCTTGTACTGGCCGTCGATGCGCAGGGTCACCACCGAGTCGAAGGACTTGGGATCCAGCGCGATGCTGGCGACCTGGCCGACCACCACCCCGCCGATCTTCACCGGCGCCTGGACGCGCAGCTGGCCCAGGTTGGTGAAGCGGGCCTTGAGGTCGTAGCCGCCTCCGCCGAAGCCGAAGGAACGGTTGGTCGAGGCCAGCGCCAGCACCAGCAGCGAGGCCAGCGCCAGCAGCAGGAAGGCGCCGACGGCAAATTCGAGTCGTGGTCCGCGTGCGGCCATTAGAGGTCTCTCACTGAAACAACAGGGCGGAAAGGATGAAGTTGAGCATCAGCACCAGCAGCGAGCCGTTGACCACCGCGCGGGTGGTGGCCACCGAGGTGCCCTCGATGGTCGGCTCGGCGTTGAAGCCCACGTAGGCCGCGACCAGCGCCGCCACGCCGCCGAACACCGCCGACTTGAGCAGGGCCACGCCGAAGTCGTCCCAGAGATCCACGCTGCCCTGCAGCGCCGACCAGAACGTGCCGTTGTCCAGGCCCAGCACCTTGACCGCCTCGAACCAGCTGGCGCTGATCGCCAGCGAGCAGAAGAAGCCGGTCAGCAGCGGCACGGTCAGCACCGCCGCCCAGAAGCGCGGCGCCACCGCCTTGGCCACCGGATCGATCGCCATCAGCTCCAGCGCCTTGATCTGATCGGTGGCGCGCATCAAGCCCAGCTCGGCGGCGATCGAACTGCCGGCGCGGCCGATGAACAGCAGCGCGGTCAGCACCGGGCCCAGCTCGCGGTACAGCGACAGGCCCAGCAGCGTGGACAGCGCGTCGGAGGCGCCGAAGGTGGTCAGCGTGCGATAGCCCTGCAGGGTCAGCACCAGACCCACGAACGCACCGCCCACCGCGATGATCGGCAGCGAACGCGCGCCGATCTTGTAGATCTCGCGGGTCAGCTCGGCCCAGAAGTCGCGCGTGGGCACCGAGGCGCGCAGCACCGAGAGCGAGAACAGCCCGGCGGCGCCCAGCGAGCGGATGGAAGCGGCAAAGGCCATCGGCACGGGTCCTATGCGGCGCGCGCCGAGGCGGCGCTGTCGAAGGGGATGGGGCCATCGGGCGCGCCGCGCAGGAACTGGAGCACCAGCGGGTCCTCGCTGGCCTCCAGCTGCGCCGGCGAGCCGGAGAACACCAGCTTGCCGTTGGCGATCACCAGCGCCTGGTCGCAGACCGGCAGGGTCTCGTGCACGTGGTGGCTGACGATGACGCTGGTCAGCCCCAGCGAATGATTGAGCCGGCCGATCAGCGACATGATCACGCCCGAGGCGATCGGGTCCAGCCCGGTCAGCGGCTCGTCGTAGATCATCAGCGGCGGATCCAGCGCCAGCGCGCGGGCCAGCGCCACACGCCGGGCCATGCCGCCGGACAGCTCGCGCGGATACAACCCACCGGTGGCACGCAGGCCGACCGCGTTGAGCTTCAGATCGACCAGCTGGTCGATCAGCTCGCCCGGCAGCGCGGTATGCGTGCGCAGCGGCAACGCCACGTTCTCGGCCACGGTCAGGTCGGTCAGCAGGCCATTGCCCTGCAGCAGCACGCCGAGGTTCTTGCGCAGCTCCAGCAGTGCGCGCGCATTGCGCGGGATCGGCTGGCCGAACAGCTCCACCGTGCCGGCCGCCGGCACCAGCTCGCCGGTCAGCGCCGCCAAAAGCGTGGACTTGCCGCTGCCCGACGGCCCCAGCACGGCCGTGATGCTGCCCTGGGGCACCACCAGGTCCAGCCCGGACAGGATCGCGCGCCCGCCGCGATCCAGGCGGACCGCCTCGAACTTCGCAGCAGGGGAGGTGGAATGCGACATGCGTGGGCAGGCGAGGCGGGAGGAGGGGCGGAATGCGAAAAATCGGTTAAGCATGGCCTGCACGGACTGAATGCCACCATGACTGGACTGGCCAGTTCAGAAATTGTAGCCCGTCGGCGTCGATGCTTGCACGCCGGTCCGTTCCCGCTGTCGCAACGCTGCGTGACAGGGGCGGTGTGGCGGTGGTTCTTTCGCGTGTCAGTCGCTAGCCGCGACTTCCCGCTCCTGGCCCTGATCTGCCCCCTCCCTTTCGCCGCAGGCGAAGGGGAGGGTTGGGGTGGGGTGCTTTTGCTCTTGCTTCTGTGGCTTGCCCGGTAAAGCCCCAACCCCTCCCCAGCCCTCCCCTGCGCTACGCGCAAGGGAGGGGGCTCGAGTGACCGCGCAAACCGAAGCCTTGTGACTTGACCCGCGCGGTAGCGGACCATTGCCCGCCGGATCGCTGCCCATCCGAAGCCCCTCGCCTGGAGTCGCCATGGCGCGTCTGCCCCCGACACACCTATGCTTCGACGCAATTCCCGCGAGACGCCCAATCGTCTCTCCCAAAGAACGCGAATTGGCACGACATGACAGGCGCTGACGACGCGCAGGACCACGCGGAGATCGATGCGCTGATCGCCGCCTTCTATGGCGCGTTCGACAATCGCGGCGGCCGGGCGATTCCGGCCGAGGCGCTGCGTGACATGTTCCTGCCCGAGGCCATCGTCACGCGGGTAGCCGGCAGCGGAACGGACACGATGACGGTCGACAGCTTCATCGCGCCCCGGGCGCGGATGCTGTCCGATGGCACGCTTACCGACTTCCACGAATGGGAGACGCACGCGCACACACAGGTGCTGCGCGACATCGCCTGCCGCCATTCGACCTACGAGAAGCGCGGCCTCTACCAGGGCGCGCCCTACGACGGCGGCGGCGCCAAACTGTTCCAACTCGTGCGCACCCTCCGCGGCTGGCGGATCGCTTCCATCGCCTGGGAAGATGACCCGTGATGCGTGCGGGCACAGGAAGCCGCTTTCTCCAGGGCGATGTCGGCGGCAGCCATACGCCCGCAGGCCGGCTGATCCGGACGGACGCGTGAATGGACAAGCTCGATCTGAAGAAGCAGTTTCGCGACCTTTTCAATCCGTCGAAGCAGGACTTCGCCGAGATTGCGGTGCCGACCCTGACCTATGTGAAGGTCGATGGATCGGGCGACCCCAACACCGCGGCCGAGTACAGGACGGCGGTCGAATGGCTCTACGGCGTCAGCTATGCCATGAAGTTCGCGGCGAAGAACGGCCTGGGCCGCGACTATGTAGTGCCGCCGCTGGAAGCGCTCTGGTGGTCGGATGATCCCGGTGCCTTTGTCCGCCGCGAAAAGGATCGCTGGCAATGGACGGTCATGATCATGGTGCCGGACTTCGTCACCCGCTCCATGTTCGAGGATGCGGTAGCCAAAACCCTCGCCAAGAGGAGCGATCCTCCAGCCTCGCTGCGCCTCGAGCCCTACGCCGAGGGGCGGTCGCTGCAGATCCTGCACATCGGTCGCTACGATGACGAAGGCCCGGTGCTCAAGCAGCTGCACGACACGGTGATGCCCGGACATGGCGTCACCTTCAACGGTCCTCATCATGAGATCTATCTCAGCGATCCACGCAAAACCGAGCCGACCAGGCTCAGGACCATCCTGAGACAACCGATTCGCGCGATCTCCACAGAAATCCGGAGCTGAAACGCGCACGTCGCTTCTCCTGCGACGGCGATGGATCGTCGATCCGCTCGCTCAGCCTGTGAGGGCCAAGGTTCGCGCCTGCGCACCGGCATGTTCCAAGCCGCCCCGAAACAGGGAAGAACCGCTGCCGCCAGCGACTGCAGCCCTGACCCGATCTCAACCCCGGCGACCTGTCTGCGGCACAATCCCGCACGATGCCCGCGCCGCCGCCCGCCGACTTCCGGCTCTATCCCTCCAATGCCCTGGACCTGCTGGCGCAGCTGCTGGCGGCCGAGCTGCGCACGCCCGTGCCCGGCCAGTCGATCCTCACGCCCGAGGTGATCCTGATCCCGCAGGTGGCGATGCGGCGTTGGCTGCAGGCCACGCTGGCGGCCGAGCACGGCGTGGCGGCCAACCTGGAGTTCCTCACCCCGGGCGAATTCGTCGCCCGCGCGCTGGCGGCCAATCCCGCGCCGGGCCAGGCAGCGGACGCGGCCCGCGATGAACTCGACGCGGCCACGCTGCACTGGCGCCTTTACGCGGCGCTGACCGACCCGACGCTGCTGGCCAACCCGGCGCTGGCGCAGCTGGCCGGCTATCTGCGCGGCGACGACGCACTCAAGCCGTGGGCGCTGGCCGGCGAACTGGCCGGCGTGTTCGAGAAGTACCAGGCCTGGCGCCGCGACTGGCTGCTGCGCTGGGAAGCCGGCGCCGATCCGCGCGATCCGCAGGCCCTGCTGTGGCGCCACGTCGCCGCCGGCACCACGCACCGCGCGCGGCGCATCCAGGAGTACCTGGACCGGTTCGAACCCGGCGCGCTGCCGCAGGGCCTGCCGCGGCGCGTGTTCGCCTTCGCCACGCTCAATGTCTCGCCCGACGTGCTGCGCGTGCTGGCCACGCAGGCGCGCGTGGGCACGCTGCACTTCTACCTGCCCACGCCCGCGCAGGGCTACTGGGGCGATCTGCAGGCGCTGGGTCCACGCGCGCGCGCGGCGGCCCCGGCGGATGCGGACCTGTTCGAAGGCACCGCCGGCGACAACCGCCTGCTGCAGGCCTGGGGTGCGGCCGGGCGCGACTTCATGGCGATGCTGGGCAGCTACGAAGTGGTGCACCCGAGCGCGGAGATCGAGGTCTACGCCGATCCGCTCGACACCGGCCAGCGCACCCTGGCCGAGGGCGGCCTGGGCGACACCTTGCTGCGCCGGCTGCAGCACGACCTGCTGCGCCGCGCCGCCCCGCCCGAGCCCGCGCCGCTCACCAGGCTGGACCCGACCGATCCCAGCCTGCAGGTGCACGCCTGCCACACCCGCCTGCGCGAGCTGCAGGTGCTGCACGATCAGCTGCGCGGCCTGCTGGAAGACAAGCGCTTCGATCCCCCCGCTGCAGCCGCGCCAGATCGCGGTGCTGGCACCGGACATCGATCCCTATCTGCCGTACCTGGAAGCCGTGTTCGGCGGCGACACGGCCGGCGCGCGCATTCCCTATGCGCTGGCCGACACCAGCCCGCTGGCCGGCGAGCCGCTGGCCGAGGTGTTCGTGCGCCTGCTGGACCTGCCGGTCTCGCGCTTCGGCCTGCACGAGATCCTGGACCTGCTCGCCAGCCCGCCGCTGGCCGACGCGGCCGGGCTGGACGCGGCCGCGTTCGAACGCCTGCACGGCTGGCTGGCCGCCGCCGGTGCGCGCTGGGGCGTGGACGCGGCGCATCGCGCGCGCCACGGCGCGCCGGCCGACGACGCCTACACCTGGGCCTTCGCGCTGGACCGGCTGCTGCTGGGCCATGCCAGCGGCAGCAGCGACGAGATCGCCGGCGTCGCACCCTATCCGGCGCTGGAAGGCGGCGCGCTGGACGCGCTCGATGCGCTGCTGCGCCTGCTGCGGGTGCTGGCCCGCACCCAGCGCAGCCTGGACGAGGCGCTCTCGCCCACCCAGTGGCGCGAGCGCCTGCTCGCCCTGCTCGACGCCCTGCTGCCGCAGCCACCGGCGGCGGCCAACACCCAGCGCGCGCTGGATCGTCTGCGCACGCTGATCGATGCCTTCGCCCAGGACGCCGCGCGCGCCGGCTTCGCCTCCGCCGTGCCGGCCGAGGTGGTGCGCGCGCACTTCGCCGCGGTGCTGGGCCAGGCCGACACGCGCGCGCCGCTGCTGACCGGCGGCGTGAGCATCGGGCGCATGGTGCCGATGCGGCTGCTGCCGTTCCGCGTGATCTGCCTGCTGGGCATGAACGATGGCGAGTTCCCGCGCCGCGACCCGGCCGCCGGCCTCAACCGCCTCACCGCCGAACTCGGCAGCGAGCGGCGCCGTCACGGCGATCGCTCCACGCGCGAGGACGATCGCTTCCTGTTCCTGCAGCTGTTCGCCGCCGCGCAGGACGTGTTCTACGTCAGCTACCTGGGCGCCGACGCGCGCGATGGCAGCGTGCGCGAGCCCTCGGCGCTGGTCAGCGAGCTGATCGCCGAGGCCGCGCGCTACCACGCCGACCCGGTCGCGGCGGTCAAGGGGCTGACGGTGCGCCATGCGCTGCAGCCGTTCGCGCCGGCCGCGTTCGGCGCGAACGGCGATCCGCGCCGCTTCAGCTACCGCACGCAGTGGCAGCCGGCCTCGGCCCGCATCGGCGGCGCGCGCACCGCGCTGGCGCCGTGGTACCAGGCTGGGCTGCCCGCGTCGGGCGGCGAGCCGGACAGCGTGCTGCCGCTCGAAGCGCTGCGCCGCTTCCTCACCGCGCCGGCCGAGCAGTTCCTGCGCCAGCGCCTGGGCCTGCGCCTGGCCGAGGACCACGACGTCGGCCAGGACGTCGAGCCGCTGCTCGCGCCCGCCGCCGGGCTGGAGAAGGCGCTGTTGCAGCAGCAGGTGTTCGACGCGCTGCTCGAAGGCAAGGACGAGGCCCTGTACGAGACGCTGCGCGCGCGCGCGCTGCTGCCGTCCGGGCCGCTGGGGCGCCAGCAGCTGACGGCGCTGGTCGCGCGGCTGCAGCCGTATGCCGAGGCCTTCATCGCCTGGCGCGGCGCCGCGCCGCGCGGCAGCGTACGGGTGGAGGTCGAGCTCGATGCGCTGCGCTTGCAGGGCCGCCTCGAGGGCGTCTACGAGCACGGCCTGGCCCATGTGCGCCTGGGCGCGATGAACGGACCGGCCGCGATTCGCCAGGGGCTGGACTGGTTGCTCGCCAGTGCGGCCGGGCTGGCGCTGCCGCTGGTGCGCTTCTTCGACCCGGGCAGCCGCGACCTGCCCGGCGTCGGGCCGTTCGTGCGCGCGCCGCTCGCCCCGGACCAGGCCCGCGCCGCCCTGCAGCGCCTGCTCGAGGTGCGCGCCCGCGGCCTGCAGGCGCCGCTGCCGTTCGGCCCCTACAGCGGCTGGGAATACTTCAACGCCGAGGACCCCGACAAGGCGCTGAAGGCAGCCGCCGCCCGCTGGCGCGGCAGCGAGCGCAGCTGGGGCGAAGGCAACGGCGAGGCCTACCAGCTCGCCCTGCGCGGCCGCGACCCCTTCACCGACCCGGCCCTGCTGCGCGACTTCGCGCAGACCAGCTTCGACATCTTCGGCGCGGTCGAACACGGCACCCTGCACGCCGGCTTCGACGAAGCGCACGCCTTCGCCGCCGAAGCCGAAAGCGAGCAAGAACCATGACGGGGCAGGGCGGCTCACGCGATCACTGCCTGCAGCATGGGCGCGGCGGCGGCCAAGGCGGAGTCAGCAGACGTGGCCTGCCCGATGGACGCGGGCCGCTGCACCTCGATGTGTTCGCGAGCCGCTCGGCAATGCAGCCGCCCTCCGCATGCGCCCGCCCCACAGCGCACCACGCCCGCGCATGACCCCGCCCACCGACCCCTTCCTCCACCTGCCCCTGACCGGTACGCGCCTGATCGAGGCCAGCGCCGGCACCGGCAAGACCTTCACCCTGGCCACGCTGGTCACGCGGCTGGTGGTCGAGCGGCGCCTGCGCATCGGCCAGATCCTGGCGGTGACCTTCACCGACGCGGCCACGCAGGAGCTGCGCAAGCGCATCCGCGAGCGCCTGGCCCTGGCCGCCTCCCTGGTCCCTGACCCGGTGGGAGCCGCCATGGCGGCGAGTGGCTCTACCGACCAACTCGCCGACTCGTCCGATCCCCAACTAGGGCAGGGCGGCGCAGACGCAGTAACCGGGGAAAGCCCCTCGCCGCCATGGCGGCTCCCACAGGGGCAACAGGACCCAGCACAGGACGCAGCCGAAGCGCCCGACATCGCCCTCAGCCGCGCCATCATCGCCGCGCATCTGCAGACCGGCGAGGAGACGCCCGCGCAGCTGCGCCGCCGCCTGCGCCAGGCCGCCGACGAGATCGACCTGGCCGCCATCTTCACCATCCACGGCTTTTGCGCGCGCGTGCTGCGCGAGCATGCGCTGGAAAGCGACCAGACCTTCGCCGCACCCGAGCTGCTGGCCAACGACCGCGCGCTGCGCGACGAACTGGCCGCCGACCTGTGGCGCACCACCGCCGCCGACGCGACGCAGGCGCCGCTGCTGATGACGCTGTGGCCCGCCGGCCCCGAGGCCCTGGCGCGCGATCTGGACGCCTTGATCCGCCAGCCCGTGTTGCTGCCGCCGTTGCCCGCGCAGGCCGACGACCCCGAGCGCAGCGCGGCCGAACTGCACCGCGCCTCGCAGGCGCTGGCCGACGCCTTCGCCACCCATGGCGATGCCTTGCGCGCCGCGCTGCTGGAGGCGGTGGAAGCCAAGATCCTCAACGGCCAGAGCTACAAGGCCGCCTGGATCCACGAACTCTGGGACGACCTGGCCCAGCGCTGCGCGCGCGGCGACTGGGCCACGCCGCCGCACCCCAAGCTGGCGCTGCTGGCGCCCGAGGCGCTGGAGGCCAGGACGAACAAGGGCAAGGCCTCGTCCACGCCGACCTCGCCCCTGTGCGCGCTGATCCCGCCGTACCTGGCCGCGCTCGCCGAGCTGGCCGACGCACAGGAACGCGCCAGCGTGCGCCTGCTCCACACCCTGCGCGACACCGCCCGCCCACGCCTGGCCCAGCGCAAGCGCCAGCTGCGCGTGCAGACCTACGACGACCTGATCGACGGCGTGGCCGACGCATTGGCCGGCCCGCACGGCGCCGCGCTCGCCCAGCGCCTGCGCGCGCAGTACGCGGTGGCGCTGGTCGACGAATTCCAGGACACCGACGCGCGCCAGTGGGCGATCTTCGACACGGTGTTCGGCGAGGGAGCAGGCGAGGGCGCGGACGGCCGCTTCCTCGCCCTGATCGGCGACCCCAAACAGGCCATCTATGGCTTCCGCGGCGGCGATGTGCAGACCTACCTGCGCGCCGCGGCCACCGCGCAGATCGCGCCGCCGCTGGAGCGCAACTTCCGCTCGCGCCCGGCCGTGCTGCGCGCCATCCAGGCGCTGTACGCACAGGCCGGCGCGCAGGCCTTCCTCGACGAGAACATCGCCTTCCACCCGGTGCTGCCCGGCACCCAGCGCCGCGATGCCGACTACCGGCGCGCCGGGCGCGACGCGCCCGCACTGACGCTGTGGCAAGCCCCGCCGCCGCCCAGCGACGAGGCCGGCAAGCAGAAGCCCTACAGCGCGCAGCGCTCGCGCGAGCTGGCCACCCAGGCCTGCGTGGCGGCCATCCACGCGGTGCTGAGCGAGGCCCGCGCCGGCAGCGCCACGCTCAACGACGCGCCCGTGCAGCCCGGCGACATCGCCGTGCTGGTGCGCACGCACCGCGAGGCCACGCGCATCCAGCAAGCGCTGGCCGCGGTGGGCATCCCGGCGGTGGCGGCGGGCAAGCAGAGCCTGTTCGCCACCCCTGAGGCGCGCGACCTGCTGACCCTGCTGCTGGCGCTGCTGCACACCGCCGACGACGGCCGCCTGCGCGCGGCGCTGGCCACCGTGCTGCTGGGCGTGGACGCGGCCGGCATCGCCGCGTTGGAAGAAGACGGCGCCGCGCTCGGCGCCTGGCAGCAGCGCGCCGTGGCCTGGCGCGAGCGCTGGCAGCGCGGCGGCCCGCTGGCCCTGGTCTCGGACCTGTGCGCCGACAACGCCGAGCGCCTGCTGGGCCTGTTCGACGGCGAACGCCGCCTCACCAATTACCTGCAGCTGGGCGAACTGCTGCAGCAGGCCGATGCGCGCGCGCTGGGCCTGGCCGGCCTGGTGGACTGGCTGGGCCAGCGCATCGCCCAGGCCGACCCGGACGACGAGACCCAGCTGCTGCGGCTGGAATCGGACGCGCGCCGCGTGCAGATCGTCACCCTGCACAAGTCCAAGGGCCTGGAGTACCCGCTGGTGTTCCTGCCCTTCGCCGGCATCGGCGGCAAGCCGCCCGACCCGGGCCGCGCCTGCGTGGTGGCCGGCGAAGACGGCACGCGCGCGCTGCACTGGAGACTGCAGGTCGAGACCTCCGGCTGGGCCACCGCCAGGCAGCGCTGGATCGACGCCCAGCGCGCCGAGGATGCGCGCCTGCTCTATGTCGGCCTGACCCGAGCCGAGCACGCGCTGTGGATCGCTACTGGCGCCTTCTACGAGCACCGCAGGACCCCGCTCTGGCCCATGCTCGACGGCCTGCCCGAGCTTGCAGACATCGTCCGCGACGACACCCAGCCCGCCGCGCTGTCGTGGCTGCCGCCGCCGCATGCCGGCGACACACCGCCCGCACGCCAGGCCACGCGCCACCTCGCCCCGGACTGGTGGGTCTACAGCTTCACCCAGCTGGCCAACGCCGAGGGCGGCAGCGTCGACACCTCCACACGGGCCACGTTGGCCACCGCCGGCGGCCGCGACGAACCCGAGGCCGAGGCCGACCCCGCGCCTGACGCGACCCAGCCGGCCGAGGCCTTCGACGCGCGCTTCTCCGGCAACCGCTTCGGCGTGGTGCTGCACGCGGCGCTGGAGGAGGCCGACTTCGGCGCCTGGCGCGACTGGCAGGCCGGCGACCCCGCGCCGGCCGACGAGCGCAGCACGATTGAGACCGCGCTCAAGGCCGGCGGCTACCCGCTCGACGCCCTCGACGACGGCGTGGCCGCGCTGACCGACCTGATCGGCCAGACGCTGACCGTCGCCCTGCCCGAAGGCCTGCGCCTGTGCGACCTGCCGCCCGAGGCGCGCCGCGCCGAGATCGAATTCCAGTTCGCCCTGCAGCCCACCCAGGTGGACGCGCTGCTGCAGCTGCTGCACGCCCATGGCGTGATCCGCGAGCGCCACGGCTTCGGCCTGCGCCGCGTGCTGGAGGGCCTGATGACCGGCCTGATCGATCTCACCTACACCCATGACGGGCGCTGGTACGTGCTGGACTACAAGTCCAACCGCCTGCCCCAGTACGACGCCGCGGCCATGGCCCAGGCGATGGCGCACAGCGAGTACGACCTGCAGGCGCTGATCTACACCCTGGCCCTGCATCGCTGGCTGCGCTTCCGCCTGGGCGCGGCCTATGACTACGCCCGCGACTTCGGCGGCCTGCGCTACCTGTTCTGCCGCGGCCTGGACGCCATCCGCACCGACTCGCCCGGCGTCCATGCCCAGCGCTTCGCGCCGGAACTGATCCACGCCCTGGACGCCCTGTTCGCCGGCAACGCCGCCGAGGCCGCGGCATGAGCGCTCACTTGCACGCTTCGGTTCACCCGCACGCGCACCTCACTGCCCCCTCTCCACGGCGCGCGCCATCTTCTGCCCCCTCTCCCCCGCTCGCGGGGAGAGCTCGAAATCGCGGCTAGCGATTGAGGGGGTGAGGGGGCGCTTCCGAAGTCACACACAAAACGTACGCAGCACACCGCTCGAAGGCAACAAGCGCAAACCCCTCCACGCCCAACCGAACACGCGCTCCCTTCCCACCACCACCCACGACCCCAAGCACGCTCGCAATCACGGCGCCGGAGCACCAAGCGAGCGCACACCATGAGCTCCACCCCCTCCCTCCTCACCGCCCTCCACACCCAAGGCCACCTGCGCACGCTCGACCACGCGTTCGCGCAGAGCCTGCGCCGCCTGCGCCCCGACACACCGGACGCGGTGCTGGCCGCCGCCGCCCTGGCTTCCCTGGCCGTGGCCAACGGCCACGCCGGCTTCGACCCCGCGCGCCCGCGCCTGTTGATCGACGCCGGCCCCGCCGCCAGCGCCGAGCCGCCGCTGCCCTGGCCTGATCCAGCCGACTGGATCGAACAGCTGCGCGCCTCGCCCTGGATCGCGCAACCCGACGATCCGCTCGCCGCCTCGGCCACCGACGCGCCGCTGGTGTTCGAACACACCGGCGCGGGCACCGGCCTGCTCTACCTGCGCCGCTACCGCGAATACGAAGCGCGTCTGGCCGCCGGCCTGCGCCGCATCGCCGCGCAGCCGTTGCTGACCGACGACCCGGGCCAGGTGCACGACGTGTTCGCCGCCCTGTTCCCCGACGCCACGCTGGGCGAGGACCGCCAGGCCCGCGCCGCCGCGCTGGCCCTGCGCCGTGCCCTGCTGCTGGTCACAGGCGGCCCCGGCACGGGCAAGACCACCACCATCGCGCGCCTGCTGGTGCTGCGCATCGCCCTGGCCGCCGCCTCGGGCGCGCCGCCGCCGCGCATCGCCCTGGCCGCGCCCACCGGCCGCGCCGCCGAGCGCATGGCCGAAAGCCTGCGTCGCGCGGTGACGGCGATGCATGCCGCCGGCATCGACCCGGCCCTGTGCGACGCGCTGCCGGACAGCGCCAGCACCCTGCACCGCCTGCTCGGCGTCATCCCCGACAGCCCCGACTTCCGCCACACGCCCGACAACCCGCTGCCGCTGGACGTGCTGGTGGTGGACGAGGCCTCCATGGTCGACCTGCCGCTGATGTGCAAGCTGGTCGAAGCCGTGGCCGACGGCACCCAGCTCATCGCGCTGGGTGACGCCGACCAGCTGCCCTCGGTCGAGGCCGGCGACGTGCTGGCCGCCATCCTCGCCGCCGCCGGGCCGGGCGACGCCCTGCGCGCGGACGACGCGCGCGCGCTGCAGCCGCTGCTCGGCACCACCACGCCCATCGACGCCGACGCCGCCGGCCTGCGCGGCCACCGCGTGCAGCTGCATCGCGGCTACCGCCAGGACGCGGACTTCGACCTCGTCCCGCTGGCCGAAGCCGCGCGCAGCGGCGACGCCGACTCCGCGCTGGCCCTGCTGCGCGGCGGCGGCCTGCAGGGCGTGCACTTCCACGAAGACGTGCTGGACCCGTTCGACGTGCAGCGCGAGGCCCTGCTGGCGCACTGGCGCAGCCTGGCCGACGCGCCCGACCCGGCCACCGCCCTGGCCCGCGCCCAGCGCCTGCGCCTGCTCACCGCCGTGCGCGAAGGCCCGCAGGGCGCGCGCGGCCTCAACGCCCGCATCGAGGAACTGCTCTCCGGCCGCCGCACCGGCCCCACCCCGGCCTGGTTCCACGGTCGCCTGCTGCTGATCACCCAGAACAGCTACCGCCACCGTCTGTTCAACGGCGACATCGGCATCTGCCTGCGTAGCGAAGCAAGTCCCCTCCCGGGGCGCAGCGAAGCAAGCGCTCCTGCGGCACAGGACGACAGCGGCCCCCTGATGACCTGGTTCCCCGGCGACGCGCCTGGCGAAGTGCGCGCCTTCCACCCCGCCACGCTGCCCGCCCACGACAGCGCCTTCGCCATGACCGTGCACAAGGCCCAGGGCAGCGAATTCGACGAAGTCTGGCTACAGCTGCCCCGCAACGACAGCCGCGTCCTCTCGCGCGAATTGATCTACACCGCCATCACCCGCGCCCGCACCCGCCTGCACATCGCCGGCAGCGCCCAGGTCCTGCGCGACGCCCTGGCCCGCCACGCCGAGCGGATGTCGGGGTTGGCGTGGCGGTTGGGGGGGCAGGAAGGTCGGCCCGAATACACGCGCACTGCTAATGCGGAGACGCCTTTCCAAGGCGACTTGTTCTGATGCAGCTGAGAGGGAGCAGAAGCCAGGAAGAGGGAGCGCATCGCGGGCAGCGCTGATCTTCGATAGCGCTATCGAGCGCTCGTTCCAGTTTCAATCGAATGTGGCTCTGCGTGACGCAAAGTAGGTAGTACTATCACCGACGGGGATCGGCTGCACCGATGGCATGCCGCATAAAAGGAATTTCTAGAATGAAGAATTTGTGGCTGCGCCAAGTAGGGCCTGTTGCTGTATTCGTTCTAAATCTATTTCTCTGCGGTTGGTCTAGATGGACACGACGGGAGCACCTGAGGGCTGGACGGTTCAGGGCGCTGGTCGCATGCTCGATATGCTTGGCATCAGGCGCCGCGGGCGCTGATGCCCCGCAATCTTGGACTACCAGTGCGGTGACAGGCACTTTTCCTTCAGAGGGCGCCGCGCTTGCTGCAGTTCGGTCGCAAGGCGGAGTTTATGTGTATGCCGAACAGTTGGAGTACACGGACCAATCGTATGGCATAACCGAATACGTTTATGGGGCAACTCCTCGGCAGCCTGATGTGGGCGCTTGGCTATACACGGGCTATGGCATTGATCCCCCCGGTGTGGCATCAGAAGACCAAGCAAATGCGCTCACCCTGGCCGCCTATCAAGCGCAATACCCCGGCTGCAACTTCACCTCGCTCACGCCCACGGAAGATTGGGAAAATCAGAGTACTCCTTACGGAATTCCAGGAATTCAATCTCGCGTTTTCGATATGGTGGCGAGCGATGCCAGCTGCACCACACATTGGACTGTGCAACAGTGGAGAAATAGACCCGTAGATTGTCCTCAATATTTCGGATGGAATGGCAAGAGCTGTGTTGTGGAGAACATCGTAACTCTTTACACAACTCCGCTGTCATGTTCTCCATGCGACCTGCGCGATAATCCGATTAGCGTCGTTACTGGCAATAAGACGCAGACTGAGGTGGATATAAGTACGCCCTGGATCAAGCTCGATCGCGTTTACAACGCCGCCTTCAGAGCCCCAGGAGGAATAAGCGAGCATTGGACGCATAGTCTCAACGTTAGGGTCGTTGATGGTAGCGGCTCAACGGCAGTTATTTATCCTAATGGTGCCCTGATCGTCTTCGAGAATGAGGAAGC
The DNA here is from genome assembly GCF_042700505.1 of Pseudoxanthomonas sp. UC19_8. Lineage (NCBI taxonomy): Bacteria > Pseudomonadati > Pseudomonadota > Gammaproteobacteria > Lysobacterales > Lysobacteraceae > Pseudoxanthomonas > Pseudoxanthomonas sp. UC19_8. The sequence goes on along the minus strand of NZ_CP170559.1, from coordinate 3,618,814 downwards.
CATAGATGGCTCCGGCGCAAAATTGCGCTACCTCGGAGGCGAGTATCAGCTCGACACAGGTTACGAGACCTATCGATTTAATTCTTTCGGGCGTGCCTACTTGGTCCAGCGAGCTTCCGGCGACCAGATATCAATAGAATTCGACAGCGAAAGAAGAATTAAACGTGCAGTACACTCGACCGGACGATACCTCAACTTCAATTACGTCGGCGGACCTAACAAGGACTCGCTCGAGGTTGAGTCAATAAACGATTCGGACGGCGTTCTGGTCTCATACGTGTACGACGAACAAAAGCGCTTGCGTTACGCTTCGTATCGAGACGGCTCCACGAAGGAGTACTTTTATGAAAATCAAAGCTTTGCTTTTGCCTTGACGGGGATTGCGGACGAAAGCGGAGCGCGATTCGCAACTTTTGCATACGATCCAAACGGTCTGGCCGTTCTATCTGAACACGCCGGAGGTGTAGGTCGGGGGGAGTTTGATTATAGGCCTGATGGGACAGCAACCCATGTCGACGCGCTAGGAAAGGTTGAGGAAATCCACTTTTCGTCCGCAACGCCATACCGCAAGATCGCTCAGGTAGTCGCAAGCGATGGCACGTCTTCTACAGACTACCTCTCGGATTCAGCAGACTTCCGGCGTCGGGTGGCGTCACGCACTGACAAGAGGGGAGTTCAGGAGTTATTTTCCTACGAAGATCGCTCTGATTCATCGCTTGGAGACGTGTGGATTACCAAGCGAACAGAGGCTGCTGGGAAGGCTGAGCAGCGAACGCTGGAAAGCTGGCGTAGCCAATTGACCAACCATCTGGTCAGATCCGTGAGTAGCGCCCAAGTCTCAACCTATGTGCTCAACGCTAGGGGGCAGGCCCTCAGTGTCACCCTCGCCAATCAAGTCGATGGTACTTCCCGAAGCAACAGCTTCACTTACTGTGAGCAGCCAGAAGTGGACGCGGGAGCGTGCCCGGTCGCTGGTCTGCTTCTAAGCGCTGATAGCCCTCAGGACGGCTCGATAGATTCCACGGCATTTGGCTACCGCGGCTTAGATGATTCCGGCTGCGCCACGGGTTCCGCTCCTTGTCTCTATCGCAAGGGCGACCTATGGAAGGTGACCGACGCACTCGGTCATGTCACCGAAACCCTCGCCTACGACGGCGCAGGCCGCCCGCTCTCGGTCAAGGATCCCAACGGCGTCATCACCGACTACGAATACCACCCGCGCGGCTGGCTGACCGCCACCAAGATGCGCGGCGCCGACAGCAGCACCGAGTCCGACGACCGCATCACCCGCATCGACTATTGGCCCACCGGCTTGGTCAAGCGCGTCACTCAGCCCGACGGCGCCTTCACCGCCTACACCTATGACGCGGCCCATCGCCTGACCGACGTCAGCGACAACGCCGGCAACACCATCCACTACACCCTGGACAATGCCGGCAACCGGATCGCCGAAGACACCAAGGACGCCAACGGCAACCTCAAGCGCACCCTGAGCCGGGTCTACAACCAACTCGGCCAGTTGGCGACGCAGGCCGATGCCGTGGGCAATCCGACGGATTACGGCTACGACGCCAACGGCAACACGACTTCGGCCACCGATGCCCTGTCGCGGGTCACCCAGTCCGAGTACGACCCGCTCAACCGCCTCAAGCGCACACTGCAGGACGTGGGCGGCATCGCTGCGGAGACCAAGTTCGCCTACGACGCGCTGGACAACCTGACCGAGGTCACCGACCCCAAGGGGCTGAAGACCACCTACACCTACAACGGCCTGGGCGATCTGACCAAGCAGGTCAGCCCCGATACGGGAACCACACTGTTCACCTACGACAGCGCGGGGAACCGCCTTACCCAGAAGGACGCGCGCAGCAAGACCACGACCTACAGCTACGACGCGCTCAACCGTCTGACCGGCATCGCCTACGCCAATACCAGCTTCAACGTCACCTACACCTACGACGCAAACCAGAGCGTGTGCACGGCCGCCGAGAGCTTCCCGGTGGGACGCCTGACCAAGATGCAGGACGGCAGCGGCACCACGCAGTATTGCTACAACCGCTTTGGCGACCTGACCCGCAAGGTGCAGACGGTCAACGGCGTGGCCCTGACCTTGCGCTATAGCTATTCCCCGGGCGGCCAGCTCACCGCCATGACCTATCCCGATGGCGCCGTGGTGGACTATGTGCGCGACAGCCAAGGGCGGATCGCCGAGGTCGGCGTCAAACCGAGCGCTGGCGCCCGCCAGGTGCTGCTCACCGGCGCGAGCTATCACCCGTTCGGTCCAGCGGCAGGCTGGACCTACGGCAACGGCCGCGAGATGACCCGCACGCTGGATCTGGACTATCGTCCGGCCGCCATCCATGACGCCAGCACGGGCGGGCTCGCCGTCGGCTTCAACTACGACGAGGTCGGCAATCTCGTGGAGCTGACCCAGCCGGGCAGCACCTTGCCGCAGGTCGGCTTCGGCTACGACGCCCTGGGGCGCTTGACCCAGTTCAAGGATGGCCCGACCGGGACGGTGATCGATGGCTACGGCTACGACAAGACCGGCAACCGCATCGGTCTGACCACCGCATCGGGCACCTCGACCTACAGCTATCCGACCACCAGTCACCGGCTCACCAACGTTGGTGGCATCGCCCGCACCTACGACGCCGCCGGCAACACGACGGCTATCAACGGGACGGCCAAGCAGTTCGTCTACGACGACACCGGCCGGATGAGCAGCGTCAAAGCCGGCGGAACCACCACCCGCAACTACAGGTACAACGGCAAGGGCGAGCGCGTGCGCAGTTATCTGAGCACGTCCAACACCTACACCTTGTACGACGAGGCCGGCCACTGGATCGGCGACTACGGCGCCAACGGCACCCCCGTCCAGCAGGCGATCTGGATGGATGATCTACCGGTGGGCCTGCGCACCGCAGCTACCGGCACAGTGAGCTACATCGAGCCCGACCATCTGGGCAGCCCCCGCGTGGTCATCGACCCGGTAGCCAACACCGCGATCTGGAAGTGGGACATCAAGGGCGAGGCCTTCGGCGCCACGGCGCCGGAGCAGGATCCGGATGGAAACGGCGCGACGTTCAATCTGGATATGCGGTTCCCGGGGCAGCGATACGATGCGGCAACTGGGCTCAACCAGAACTACTTTCGCGACTACGAGCCAGCCACGGGACGGTATCCACAGCCAGATCCCATCGGGCTAAGTGGCGGTATCAGTTCCTACGCATATGTGGATTCAAGTCCGTTGCTCTTTACAGATATCTTGGGCTTGGCAAAGGATCAGGTTTGCGTGGCCGCGTACACGGCGGCGGGGGCGTTTTGCGGCGGGGCAATCGGTGCTACAGGAGGCGGGGTACTCGGTGGAGCGGGAGGTTCGGTTGTGCCAATTGCAGGCACCGCCGCAGGCGCAGTAGGTGGCGCTGAATTAGGTGGCATGGGGGGAGCTGCCGCCGGTGGATTGCTGGGTAACTTGCTAGGAAACGCGGCCTGTCCTGACGATAAAGGATGTGATGAACTAATTCGACAGATTAACGTGGCAAAGAACGGAATCGCCCGCCGCTTCAGGCAATTGGCAGAGAATGCCGGAGATATAGATCAGAGAACGCATTGGGACCAGTTGAGAGGAAGGCAAGCTCACTTGAGAAAACTTCTGAATGAGGCTGCAAACAAAGGCTGTCAAGTTCCAATCGATGCTTGGTATTGGGCGACAAGACGATGAACAAAGAAGCTATTGATGCGTGGCTGATTGCCCGCGATCTAGATAAAGATAGCGGCGAATACCTAGATTATTCATGGGCAGTTGACATGCTATACGATCAGGCTTGTGACCATCCCGCTGAGCTGCTGACCAGTGTTATCAACATACTGGATGCCGATTCGACGCCTGAAACCATGGGCGCTCTGGGAGCCGGACCCATCGAAGATCTTTTTCTACATCATGGTAGTGATTGCATCAATGAGATCGAGAGAATCGCGCGAAGTAATCCAAAGTTCAAAGGCTGTCTCTTATTTACCTTCTTGGACGAAGATGATGTTTCTAAAGACGTATATGTAAGGCTGCAGAAAATTAAGTCAAGCGATAAGAAGTAGTGCCCGATCTCTGCAGCCGGTAAAAATATGGGTCAGATCAAAATGTCTGATGGTGCCGGTGCTCATCCAGTGTAATGGTGCTTCGCAAACTGACCGCAGCCTTAAAGTACCTCGCTCGTCGGTCTGTAGGCCTGCCAATAATAGAAGTCGGAGCACGTTCTTGCGATCAGTCGGCAGGACCGGAACGGTGTCTTTGGAAACATGAAACTGCGCTCCGACCCCTGATTCGAAACTGCGCGCTGTCCCGCAATTCGTGCTTTCATTTCCACTGGCTAAAAGGAGGCGGTACGCCGTGAAAAGATTCGCCGCTGCCATTTTCGTGTCTGCACTTATTTTCGGGTGCACGAGGACAACTGTCAGTAGTTTGCCTGACGGGTACAAGATTTGGGTTATGAATTCGGAAGAAATCTATGTCTCCGACTCAAGCAATGAACTGCTGGTGGGGCCACACCTGAGACAAGTCGGCGTGACGAAGCATTACATCGTGACGACAAGCGAAGCGGCAGGACCGAATTACGTTGGAAATCTACGCACAAGCGGTTACAGCTTAATCGAGCGCTCCACGCGGAGAGTGGAAACGCGGATGACCGAGAGTCAGGTCAAAGAGCGGCTTTCCAGTGTCGCTGAGTCAATGCCTTTGCTCTCGGAATTCAATCAATATCGAACAACTGCGCGATGAGTAGAAGCGTGCTCCTTCTGGAACACCTGTCACTGGGAGGGTGATATAAGAAGAAAGACTCGGTTGCACGTGCTTTACATAAAATATCTCAAAAGCGCGCGGTCCCCTGTGAAGAAACGTAGCTCATCTCTCTTGTTAGCTATCCTATGCATATCCGGATGTGCTCCCGATAACGATAACTCAAGTAAGTCTGCAGCCACTATGCCGCTTGCCAGCGTTTCTATACCTCCACTTCCAGACGTTGGAGAAGTCACCAAGTTCAACGCGTGCAAATCGCCCTTGCGTAGGTCGATAAATATAGTTGAGGCTTGTGAGATAAATGCATTAAGAGCCCGCTGCCTACCTTCCGATGATTGTTTGATAACTTGCTTGAGTAGTCCAGACGCCTTGCAAGTCCTCGGAGGTTGCGATCACGTTTGCTTCTCTTACATGCATAGAAAGGCTCCGCCCCCTCCGGGTATTGATCGATGCGTTAGTCCAAGGCCAGGCTGACTCTAAGCGGCAGGGGTTTTCTCGACGAGCCCTTCCTCTGCTTTCCAGTTCCGCTGTGAGGCTAACCACCTCAACGCAAAGTGGCATCGAAGTGAAGAAGGAAGCTACTATCTTGAAGACCTATGCTTCAATTGCAAGCATTATGGGAGCCCGCAGCAATGATGAAGCTCATAATCTCATCCGCGCTTTTGCTTCTTTACACCAAGCAGTTGTACGCTGGCGAGTGCGCTTACGAATCGAAGGAAACAGGCTGGGTCCCTGCCAGCAACAGAAATTTATACCAAGATGTTCTTTTTGCTTCTACGCATAAAGATTTAAGAGCGATAGAGAATGAGCTTGGTCCACCAGCCCGAAAAGTCACATATACAAAGTCAGAAGCCACTTGGGTTTATGGTGCGAAAAAAATAGTTTCAGAAAAGACTTGCGAAAAAACTGAGAATAAAACTTTTTTTGAAGTATATCTTTTGACGATAGGGGGCGAGAAGGACGACGTCACCTGTCGTGTATTAAGGAGGACAATTGTAAGCACGGCAGAGAATATAAGTCCCTTCCAGGAAGAGGGGGTGTTGCCGTTCACTTTGGAGAATAATTCATGCGGAGACTGGCTTGCATCTAATCGAAAGTTCTAACGATCCTTGGTCAGTAAGCGCTGGAGCCGTCGCGGCGCAACCAGGACGCTAGTGGTGCCACGGTCAGTCTTATAATTTCCTACTTGATCAGAATGGGACCCCATGATGAGAGTCCAACTCTGTATCCTAGCGCTAACGCTTGCGGCTGAGGCTTCCTGTGCATCTACCGGAGCTGACCAGCAGAATGAAACATTGCAGGATGCAGCCATCATTGAACGATCTACTATCCCGCCCTACACGGGATACGTCCGTACTTGGATCCAGTTCAGAGTGAAAACGAAAGGGAAGGAACGAGTGGTGTCGCTACCGCACTTCGAAGACGGCAAGCGGATTCCGGAAGTCGGCGAAACTTGCCAGATCCACTACCACGCTGAAGTGATTGAGGGGCAGGTAGGCGACAAGAGCGTTCGAGCGGCGACTGCCAACGTCGTCGATCAGATGGAATGTGGCAGGGGCTGAGAGGCTGAACCTGTGCCAGTAGCGCTAGGCGGGTGAAAATGCGATACACACCTTTGACGATTATTGCGTCTCTTCCTGCATTGCTTCGCAGATCGGCTTAATCCAGCCAACATGGACCAACCGTGATCTCCGCAACCCGCAAAGCAGGCATCCACGCACTCACGATCGGTGCCGTGCTCAGCATGGTCGGTGGCTGGGCGGCGGTCAGCTATGACCTGTGGCGCTTCAAGCCGCTCGGTTGGCTCTACGCGTTGCTGGTGGTGCTGGCGATGATCGGGTTGGGTCAGGCTGTGACCGGGGTTCCGTTCCGGGAGCTGGCCGCGCAATGGGATGCCCTCAAGGGTTGGCAGGGCGGCGTCCGGGCATGACGATCCTGGCGGTGTTCTCTGCCATGCTGTTCGGCATTCTCGCGGCCGGCGTCATGTCGGGCGCGCTGTAGCCGAACCACCATCCGTCCGGCCGGCCGCCTTGCGGCACGGCGCAACCGGGGGATCTGCGATCAGGGGCCCGATGAGCTTGTCCACGCCACAGCGCGGTGTTGCCTTCGGGATGGCGTCGGCCCTGGTGCTGGCGGCGGTCGGGCTGGGCGCGGCGCTCGCCATGCCGGGCGCGTGGGCGGAGGACACGCTGGAGGGGCGTTTGCACTTGGTCGCATTTGCGGCGCTGGCGCCTGCCCTGGCGCTGGCCTTCTGCATCGCGCGGCTGGCAGCCCATCGCTTCCATACGCCGGCCGACCTGGATGGCAGTGGCATGACCGAAGGCACCCGCCAGGCGCGGTTGCTCCAGGCGTTGCTGCAGAACACGCTGGAGCAGCTGGCCCTGGCCGTGCCCGTCTACGCCGCTTGGGGGGCGCTGGCGCCTGCGCGCTGGCTCGGAGTGCTGCCCGTGGCGGCGGGGATGTTCCTGCTGGGGCGGGCGTTGTTCTTCGTCGGGTACGCGCGGGGCGCGCGCGGCCGGGCGTTCGGTTTCGCGCTGACGTTCTACCCCACCGTCCTGCTGCTGCTCGGCGCCGCGGTGTTCGCGGGGCGCGTGTTCGGCAGCCCATGAAACCTCCACGCCGATGGGGGCGTGCCCGTCGGCTTCCTCCATGCGCAGACGCCCATGCTGGAGCTCGTCCTCTTCCTCACCCTCAGCGTCCTGGCCGTCCGTGCGTGCATCGCGTCGTGGTGAGCCTGGTGGCCCCGCCAGCCTGACGGTCCCCCGCTGCCCGGTGCCGGCCCAGCAGCCCAGGGCGCCCGGTACTTTGGGGAGTGCGTGCCCCGGCGCAGGGGGAAAATAGGGGTCAGAGTGCAGCTTTTTGGCGCTCGCGGCGCTCATTCCGTCTCCCGGCACTTCGGGAACTGATAAGAGGCGGCAGGGAAATCACGAGCTAGCGTGCCTTTCGAACGAGCTAGCGTGCCTTTCACAAGAGCGCGCCAACAGCTAGCGGCCAAAGCCGCTAGGATGAAGCCCGGACTCTAAAGAGTCCCGCTACTGAAAGCGGGGGACGTCGATGGAAAATTGGGGTGGGGCGGGATTTATCAGAAAGTGCACTCTGACCCCGTGCTACTCCAATATGGGTCGATCGAAGCGTACTGTTTATCCAATGATCGGGCTGGGCCCGCGGTCGCAGGCCCAGCCCAATGGATTACTTGGCCTCTACGCGTCGGTACTGGTCGCTGCCGGTGTTGAGGTGGCCGTTGGCCTCGTCGATGGCGAAGGTGACCGTCTCGCCGTCGTTGTTCACCTGCAGCGCGCCGTCCTTGTAGATGGCCGGGTAGCTGTCGGTCTGGGGCTTGCGGCTGAAGAACTTCGGCGTGGTGCTGCGGACCATGAAGGCCTCGCCGCTGCGCTCGATGTCCATCGTCTCGTCCTGCGTCTGCACGTTGACCCAGTGGCCCACGAACTTCTCGCCCTCCACCCTGGCGCAGCCGGACACCAGCAACGCCGTGGCCAGTGCGGCCCCCATCCACTTCATCATCGTGTTCTCCGTCATTTGAGCTGGCGGTGAGGATGCCGTGCGGGGGATGCAGGACAGGTCAAGGAGGTAGATCAGGGCGGTGGAAGGGGTCGGCGCGTCTTGCAAAGACACTGCACTCTGATCCTGTTCTGGTCTCTTATCGGATTTCGACCGGTGATTACGCTCGCTATTATCCCTATTTCAGGCATTCAATTTTTCTTCCAAAGCTGACCGCAATGACTCGCGTAGTTTCTTGTAGTTGTGACCTTTTCTAGCTGCGCCCACAGCCATCAATTGCTTTGAACTGAATTTAATTTTCCTCTTCGGAGCAGAGAGTTGCCGCATTAAAAGAGCAAAAAGAGACTTTCCCCGTAGCATCCGGCCATACTCACAATATATTTCTTCTAATAATCTTTCCGGATAGACTTCTTCTTCATCTAAAGCGGTCTGTTGGCGATAAAATTCTTCGTCGTCTAAGACCTTTCCGGGGTGGGTTCTAAAGCTTGACTCTCTGCCTGCGGCTGCTCGATTCACGGCAAGTGCATACCAGCGCAAGAAACTAGAGAGGTCGTTGTTGAAAGAAACCTTTTCTTCCTCATCCAGGAATTCAAGCAGTTCCCCATCGGCAAACAAGTCATTCTCTATTGAGTAGCCATCTGTTTTGATGACATCCGGGAAATCTTCGGCCTCTTCCGAGAAGTTGTAAACCCATATGTCCTTGTCAACGACAAAGATTATAGGTGCAGAAACAGGATTTCTAATTAACTTATCGCGCACTCCAAGCACCGCCCCCTTATTCCCCGCGGGGAGCATATCAACCCCAAACTCTTTCAAATCCTTCTCAATAGCCCTGTAAAAGATAATGTCATCCTTACCCTCGACTAAGACGGTCGGCAAGGATGTTCTTTTCAGAGTCTCAAAAATTTCGTCAACTGTGAGGGTTGTTCGCTCCTGACTCATATCTCAATCTCCCCGATCCAATCCAATAACAACTTCCTTGTCTGGATACTTTCCGTAGATGAACGGTGAGTGCGTTGCAAATATAAATTGATTTCCCGAATTTTGAGATTGAAGGATTGAGTAAAGCTGCCTTTGCCAATCCACGTGCAAGCTAAGTTCCGGCTCATCTATGAAAATAATGGAATTTTTGTAGAAGGCGTTATAGCAAATGAAGCTGAGCATCTGCTTTTCGCCTGCGGATAGGGCTTCACTATTCACTGCTTCTGCCGCATCGCCAAAGCTCAGGCGCTTACCAAAAGATATTCCTGAGTGTTGGAATAACCTTTCAACCAAAAGCCTGATTGCGTCTAATGGGAGCATGGTCGAGGTTCGAAATTCCTCAATCTTTTCAATATCTTTTCTAGTTTCGGATAACAACGCATCGGCATCCTCGCGACTACTTTGCTCTCTCTCGTAGTGTTTAATCTTATCGATGACAATTTTAGACACTTCTGCCTGAAATGAATTTATGTCCTCTGAAAATCCGGCGTATCTCTTGAGAAGCAAGCTAACGATATCCTGAGTTGAGATTGCCGCCACGAACACGTGTTCCTCCTTACTCAATCTTCGAGAAAGTGCTGCGAGCGATTCGTCAATATCTGAGTCAGCTCTTCCCGATGTCCTTACTCGGAGCGCCGATTTGGACCCCATCGAAAATCCGCCCTCAATGCGTCGGAAGGTCGGGAAAAAGATAGAACTTCCCGCGTTGACAACATACTCGGCGGCTTTGTCTTCCGCAGACTCTGTGAAGTGCTCATCCTCGAATTCGTTTGAGTCGTCTTCCAACGTAAATTTATTATCACCAATCTCCATTTCTACTTTGCAGTAAATAGATCCAGTTCGGATGACGGTACATGTGTACTCTGAGGTTTCCAGAGTGCAGGATTTGAAATCAACCTCCTTCAATGCCAAGAGAATATTTCCACTCATAATGAACCAAGCAAGCTTCATTATAGTTGTCTTTCCCGAGCCGTTTCTTCCGGTTAAAACGTTGATGTCGCTATTGAATTCGACGTGTAATGTTTCCTGGCGCCCAAATAGCCCGGTAATTGTCATTGAATTGATTTTCACTTCATTCCATCCTTTTCATGTGATTCGCCGAGTACTATGCCGCTGAAGAAACAAGAGCGGCGCGCTCTTTTTGAAAAATGTGGCGCTCATGCAGTTCCTCTAGCAACCCGGTGGAGAACAATAGTCGGAGCGCAATTTCTACCTTTTCACGCATGTGGCCGACACCTCGGGAAATGACTGCAGCCCAAGAAGCCTTCGCCGGTCCTCCGATTAGTCCGCTGTACCAGGTCGCCCCCGCAGCGCGGACAAGCCGCAGTGGCCATGGGCATCGGGTTATCTTCGATCGGGATCATCACGGGCTCAATGTGGGCTCGTGATGCGGGCAGGGGCGCCGCGTAGCACTTTACAGCGCGGATCATCTCCAGCAGCTGCGCCCCACCCATCAGCTCAATCGGCTTGCCCTTGGCAAAGAGTTCGGCGTCTTTGGTATAGCTGCCGATACAAACGATCTTCACCGCGTGGGCCTGGTGATGGGCAAGCAGGCCGGCCATCTCGCGCACGACGCTGACGCCGATTTGCTGGCGCTTCCATTGCTTGCATTGCACCAGGGTGCGGCGGCCCTCCTTGCGCAGGATGAGGTCGATGCCGCCGTCGGCGCCGCCCAGGCCGGTTTCCTCCACGGCATAGCCTTGGCGCCGGAAGGCTTCGCCGACCAGTAGCTCGAATTGGCGCCAGCCGCCTTGGCTGAGGCTTTCCAGATCGGTGCGGGTGTCGAGCAGCTTGCGGCGATGGCGGCTGCCGACGAAGGATGCCATCGCGCCGATCCAGCAGATGGCCAGTACCATCCAGGCCAGCGGCGCGAGCATGGCCCCGATGCCTTGATTGAAGCCTTGTGCCAGCGGCCCGCTCTGATGACTTATCCAGCCTTCGAAGCCGTAGCGCACCAAGAGAAATCCGATCAGCCCGGCAGCAACTCCCACTGGCCACGGCAGCGCTGCGACCACGTCGATGCCGTTCTGCTTACGTCTGCGTCCCATGCAAGCCCCCATCCCCACTCGCACCATAGCCCTCGGCGGCGCGCTTGTCTGCGGTGAGCAGCGCTGTCGGGGGTGAGTATTCTTCGCGCGTGACCCGGCGCGTTGATCTCATCGGCGTGGCGGTGCGGAAAATGAGAGTCGGGCGGCAAGCCAATATCTGATTTTCGGATATCGAAGGGGACCCGATAGCCTCGATCCGCGGACGCGCTGTCCGTCATGTCGAGGAATCGTGCCGTGACGACTTCGAAAGCCTCCAGGAGATCCCCTAAAACCGCGGGAGTTATCGCCGCGCGGCCCGGTGCGACCTACGCGTTCGGCGCGACCCTGGCGCAGATCGATCGGTGCCATCAGCTGCTGCGCACGATCAGCGCGCATAGCGACATGGTGGCGGTGTGCGCGGGCGCGCAGCTGGACGACGCCAGCCTGAGCACGTTGGGGGAGAGCATCTTCGCCGCGGCGCACGAGGTGCGTGTGCTGGTCGATACGATTTACGCGCAGCGGCTGCGAGGCGGGGAGCCGCTGGAGGAGGGATGAGCCTGCCTGCAGTCTTGTAGGCGTGGTGTCGTGCTTGTGGATGTCATGGTCATCCAATCCATACCGCTCCTGAGCGAGAAAGTCTCGGCACAGAGGGCTTTGCGGGGCTTCTCAAGGGCGACCAGTTGCACGAGGAAGACAAGCCTGCGCGCTGACTAAAGCACTTTGAACCACTGCGTGGTCCGGCCATTGGGCGAGTGTGTGGACATGCAGTAAGGGTTGTCAGGGCGACGGATTGCCCGCGCCAAGCCGTGCGACCACACGCCAGAACGCGTCGGCGTCTTCTGAGGGCACGGCATTGATCAGGGAGCGCCGCACGGCGGCGGCGTGGACGCGGCGGGCGTCGCGGACGGCGCCGCGTCCGTCGGCGGTGGCGACCACCTGCCAGTTGGCGGTCGAGCCTTCGCGTTGCAGCAGCCCGCGCGCCTCCATGCGCGTCAGTTGGCGTGAGAGTCGGCTGCGTTCCCAGCCCAGGTCGTCGGACAGGCGCTGCTGGCGGATGCGGCCCTGGGGCGTTTCGACCACGCGCGTCAGCACGGAGAAATCCGCGGCCGACAGGCCGGTCTGAGCGGTGATGTCCGCGACGACCGCGGCCATCACCGCCTCGGTGGCGCGCTTCCAGGCGATCCATTGCCCCATTTCCTGTTCCGAAAGCTTGCTCATGCGTCTCTCCGCGTTGTTGACATGGAAACAATAGCGGATGCATTCTGTTGACATGACAACACAACGCATCGTGCTCATCACCGGTGGCACCTCCGGGATCGGGCTGGGCCTGGCCAAGCGCTATGCCCAAGGCGGCGCACGGGTCGTGATCACCGGCCGCTCCGCAGAACGCCTGGAGCAGGCGCGGGCCGAGTTGCCTGGCTGCCTGACCATCGCGGGCGACCTGTCGCTTGCCGACGCGCGCGAGCGGCTGGCGGATCGGGTCGCATCCGAGCTGGGCGGACTCGACGTGCTGGTGAACAACGCCGGCATCCAGCGCCGGATCGACATCGCCCACGACACCGCGGCCTGGCCCGAACGCCAGGCGGAGATCGATCTGCTCTTCTGTGCCCCGATCCACCTGGGCACGCTGCTGATGCCGCTGCTGCGCGCGGCCCGTCACGGCGGGCAGGTCGTCAACGTCACCTCGGGCGGGGCCTTCAATCCGCAGACCTTCGCGCCGGCCTACAGCGCGGCCAAGGCGGCGTTGCACAGCTACACGATGAACCTGCGCCGCGCCCTGTCCGGCAGCGGCGTCACGGTCACCGAACTGATTCCACCGGCGGTGGCCACCGCGTTGGCCGGGCCGGGACAGGCGCACGGTGCGGATCCCGACGCGTTCTGCGATGCGGTGTTCCCTCGCATCGAGCGGGGCGAGGCCGAGGTCGGGTTCGGGCCCACCGACACGCCGGAGTTCCGCGAACGGCTGTCCGCCGAGCATGCGCGGTTCGAGGCGTTCGCGCGGCGTAACGGTTAGGCGCGCCATCCGTGGCCCGCCCTGGTCGTGACCGGCCACTGCGGGGACGCGACTGCCGCGTTGCGCCTGGAGATCGATCTCCCGGACGTGCCAGATCTATACGAGGGTTCAGGGGCATTGCGCGGCCATGCGCACATGCGGGGACCGAATCGCGTTGCAGCGTGCGCGCTTTCGGTCCGTCGCGTAGAAGCGGCGTCGGATCAGGCCTGCAAACACGCGTAGCATCGGCCGCGACGTCGCGCCTCGGAAGGTCATGCGGTCCGGCCATCCTTCGTGGCCATAGGACCGACCGCCAGGCCAGCAGCAGCGCCTGCAAGGCGTCCAATTCAAAGCACCGCCAGAACCGCGAACCCGGAGTCGACCGATGACAAGCGCAATCAGGCTGGGTGGGCGGGGTGTCCCGATGGCGGCCTCCGTTGTCGTGCTGCTCGCCCTGGGCTGGCTGGGTTTCGGCTTTTTGCATGCGGCGTATCTCAAGTACGCCGCGCAGGATTCGCCGGCGTACGCGATGTTCCTGCTGCGGCGCGGCTGGCTGTGGTGCCATCTGGCCGGCGGCGGGCTGGGCATCGCGCTGGGGCTGGTGCAGCTGGTGACGCAGCGCTGGCGCGGGGCCTGGGCGGTGCATCGCTGGTCGGGGCGGGTGTACTTCGCCGCGATGCTGGTGGCGATGGTGGGCGCGGCGGGGCTGATCGCCACCTCGCCGGCGCCGCTGTCGATCCGGCTGGCCTTCAGCGCGACCGCCGTGGCGTGGTGGGTGACGGCGGGCTTCGGGCTGGCGGCGATCCTGCGGCGGGATGTCGGGGCGCACCGGCGCTGGATGCTGCGCGCCTATCTGGTCACGCTGGCGCCCGCGGTCTTCCGGCTGGCGCTGGCGGGCGTGGTCGGTGCGGGGCTCGCGCCGTCGCCCGGCCTGATCGCGTGGATGCTGTGGGGCAGCTGGGCGGTGCCGCTGCTGCTGTATGCGCTGTGGCTCCAGCTGGCCGGCGCGTCGCGTCGCGGATCGGGGATGGAGGGCGTCGCGCTGCGCCATGACCGCGCGTAGTCCAGCCGCTCGGCAAGCGCATGAACGTGGGGCGGGCTTGTCAGATCGCCTGAGGACTGGCCGAGCCGGGCCACCCCATTCAGAACACGTCGCTTGTTGCGTCGTGGGCGCCGCGCTACTGGCCTGAATTGTCGTCGGGCATCATCAGCACCAGCGGCGTGCACGCGCTGGCGGAACAGCCGAAGGTGCGCACCACGGTGCCATTGGTCCACGTCGCGGTGGCGGCGGCATTGATCACGTAAGACCAGGTCTTGCCTTCAGCCTGCAGCTGGCCGCTGATCGTGCAAGGCAGGGCGTAGAACGCATCCCGCGCGCCGTCCGGATACTCGCGGCTGGCGTTGAAGAAGCGCGCGACGCCGTCGCGGTCCAGCTTCCACGTCTTGCAGGCCGCCTCCAGCGCCGGGTCCGGCGCGCGTCCCGCATCCGGCACGTAGACCGACGCGCCGACGCTCAGCACTTCCACCTTGGGATGGCTGGCGCCGGCGGGCGCCGCGCCGCTGTCAGCGGGTCGGGCCTGCGGGCTGCTGCACGCCGCCAGCAGCGGCAGCGCCAGGCACGTACAGACCATCGCCCTCGCCCGCAGTCTTGTAGGAAATGGTGTCGTGCTTGTAGATGTCATGGTTGTCCAATCCATACTGCTGCTGCAGTACGCCGACCAGGCGATTGATCGAGGCGGTCTGCTCGGCGGTCGGCGCGTCCCAGGTCTTGGTCGTCGCGTTGTAGGCGCCGACGACCTCGATCCCGATGCTGTCGCTGTTGTTGGGATAGCGGATGGGATAGGGGTTCGCGTTCTCGTGGCTGTTGATGGCCGTGGGTTTGAAGCCGGTCTTCGCATGCCAGGTCTTGTCGGGCTCGATCAGCGTGCCTTCCTCGGCGCCGCGCGAACGGATCTTGCCCACGTGCCAGGTCTGGTGGTCCAGGCTCGCGGTCTGGTAGATCGTGCCGTCCTTGTCGATCAGGAAGTGCGCGCCGGCAGGCTGACCGCCGGCGTTGTAGCCGTCCAGCGTGCTTTTTGCGGTAGAGGACTCGGTGCGGTGCATCACGATGGCTTCCGGCGATGTCAGCGCGCCATGCTCGAGCGCGGTGACGCGCGCATTGCGAATCTCCGGGACCGTGAGCATGCCGTCCTTGTCCACCTGGGAGGCAGGCAATGCGAAGGGACGCAGGCTGTCCGCCGCGGGCGTCTGCGCGCTCGAGGTCGGCGCGCTGGCCCGCATGGGGTCCGCCCCATAAGGCGGGGTGTAGGTGGCGAAGACGGAGGGAACCTTTGCGGACGGATCGCCGAGCACCACCTGGCTGATCTGCTCCGGGAAGCGCGGGTCGGCCTTGACCTGCGCATAGAGTGCGGCGGCGACGTTGGCGTTCTGCTCGCCCTGCCAGCGGTGCAGCCCCTCGACGCCCCGCAGGAGTTGCTGATACAGCGCGTGGTCGGGGTGGGATGGATCGCTGGGCATCCGGTTCGGATCTGCCATGTCAGCTCCTTTGCATGGTGGGGTGCGTCCCCCTTGTTTCGATACTAGCGCACGGGATCGATCGACCGGCTGTGCCAGATCGAGATGCTTGTCCCTGATTCGCCGCTGCGCGATGCGGTGCAACGGACGTGGTGCAGCGGGTCTTCGCGGCGCAGTGGAAGCGCGCGCGGCTGTCTGCGGTCGACTCCTGCTTGCGGCGAGCGGCAGCGACGGGGCAGCCGCTGGCGACCTCAAGCCTCGGAGGACGCCGCGCTGCGCACGTACCGTTCCACCGGCTTGCCGTGCAGCTCGGTGTTGCCGTCGAAGCGCAGGCCCAGGCGCTCGGCCACGCGCCGCGAGGCGATGTTGCCGGGGTCGATGAGGGCGTGGACCTGCGGCTCGCGGCGGGTCTGGAAGGCATAGTCGAGGACGGCTGCGGCGGCTTCGCCGGCCAGGCCCTGGCCCCAGAACGGGCGGTAGATGCTCCAGCCCAGTTCGAGGTCGTCGCTGCCTTCGCGCAGGAAAGCGCCGACATGGCCGGCCGGTTCGCCGCCCTCGCGCAGCGTCGCCGACCACCAGCCGGCGCCGTACAGCTGCCACATGCCGACGTGCGAGCAGAAGAAGCGCCAGGCGGTGGGACGGTCGACCACGCCGAGGAACTCGGCGCTGACCGGGTCGGACAGGTGCCGGGCGAAGGGCTCGAAATCGGCGGCGCGGTACTCGCGCAGGATCAGGCGCGGCGTCTCCAGCACGGGGACGGTCGCGGCGGAGGCGGGCGTGGCAGGCGACATGGAAGCGGGCCGATCAGATGCGTGGGAAACGGCATTGGGCCAGTCGATCCCGGTGCGGTGCAAGCACGACGCGCAGCGCTGCCGTGCTACCCGGCCGTGTTCGATGGCTGATCGTGTTCTGTACCCGCCAAATCCATGCGCTCTTCGGCGGAACCGGATGACGAGAGGTCGAAGTCGAGTCGCGCCTCAGCGATACGGCCCCGGCCCCTTCCACACCAGCTCGCCGCGGTGATACACGCGCTGCATGTTGATGATGTCGCGCGAGTCGCCGATGCCCTTGAGCTCGGGCGAATCCGGCGGCAGCGCGCGGCACGGGCCGGAGCCGTTGCGCAGCACGATCTCCAGCGGGCACACCATCAGGTACTCGGTGCCGGGCAGGGGGATGAAGAATTCCTTCATGCCCTGCGCCATCCAGGTGCGCACGCGTTCTTCCACGCGCGGTTCGTAATAGGCCTGGTAGCCGCCGACCGACAGGCTGGCGCCATCCATGCCGCTGTCGCGGCCGCGGCCCTGGTTGAGCGCGGGGCTGTCGTCGAAGCCGGCGTTCTCCGGCGCGCTGTCCTGGGCGATGTAGCCGGGCGGGTGGCCCCAGTTGGGCGAGCGGCGGTCGGTCGGCGGCGGGTTGGCCGGCGGGCGCGTGGACGCCTGCGGTGGGGTCTGCGCCGGCGCGGGCACGGGCGGGCTGGGCGTGGCGCTGGGCGCGGGCGTGGTGTCGGCCTCGGTCAGCAGCGGGTCGGCCGCGTGGTCCACGCGCGTGGTCTGCAGGCGCGAGGCCGGCGGCGGCTTGCGCGCGATCTTCGGCTTGGGCGGGACCGGCGTCGGCGGCGTGGGCTGGCGCGAGGGCCGTGGGCTGGGCGGGGCCGGATCGGCCGGCGCGGTGCTCTCGCCGATGAAGTCCACCCGCGTGCGACCGCCGGCCGGCGCGCCCTGGGTGGTCTGCACCACCGGCACGTCGGCATGCAGCAGTACCCACAGCATCAGCAGGTGCAGCAGCAGGCTCAGCAGCGCGCCGACCCAGGGGTCGACGCGGTCGTTCCAGGGCCGGGTCCGCGCACGCGCGGGGTTCGACGCGTCGCTCATGCCGTCGGTGCGTCGAGGGGGCGGGACTTCATGGCGCTCTGGTGCGTGCAGCGGTGGGATGCGCGCATCGTAGCGCGCCGGCACGCGGCTTCCGTGGCAGGCGTTGACGCGAGGTCGCGTGGGTCTCGGGGAGGACGCCAGCGGCGCAATGCCGCTGCCGCCCCGGGTGCGCCGGGCTGGCTGGCTCGCACCGGACGGCGGCGGGGCGCGCGCACGGCACGGCCACGACATCCTCTGGACGCCCAGTGTGCGATTCACGTATACAACAGCCGTTGGATCGATTCGAACCCTGGCGCGGAACGGCCCGGGTGTCGGGAGGAGCGGCGAGTGCAGAACGAAAGCGTGCAACACCAGGGCCCCGCAAGGGGCGCAGGCATCGCACAGGGTGCCGACCTGACAATGGCGCCGTTGCACGGCCTGGCCTGCGTCACCGATCGCGCCGGCCAACTGCTGCAGCTGGGCCAGGACCTGCGCCGGCTGACCCTGGCCGACGGGGCCGAGGCGCCGGCCGCGCTGCTCGACCTGGTGGCGGCGCAGGGCCGGCCCGGCCTGCGCGCGACCCTGGATGCGCTGGACGCCGGTGCCGCGCCGCAGACCCTGGAGCTGCCGCTGCGCACGCCGGCCGGCCTGCGCTGGTGCGCGTTCGAGGTCAGCGCGCAGCCGGCGCTGGACGGCGGCACGCCCACCCTGCTGTGGCAGGGCACCGACATCCACCGCTACAAGCAGCGCATCGCCGAGCTGGAGCAGCTGACCACGGCGCAGTCGCGCATGCTCGATGTCAGCCAGGACTGCATCAAGATCATCTCCCTGGACGGCCGCCTGCTGCACATGAACCGCGCCGGCTGCCAGGCGCTGGGCGTGGCGGCCGACTCGGGCTTCGGCATGCCCTGGCTGCCGCTGCTGCCGCAGGACGTGCATCGTCCCGGTGCGCGCGCCCTGGAGCGCGTGCGGGAGGGCCACGCCGACCGCTTCACCGGCCGCAGTGAGACCGAGGGCGGGGCGCCGGAGTACTGGGACAACCTGTTGACGCCGATGCTCGACGAGGCGCAGCAGCCCAAGGCGATCCTGTGCATCTCGCGCAACGTCACCGGTGAGCGGCTGGCGCTGGAGGCCGCGCGCGACAGCGAAGCGCGGCTGGTGGTGGCCGCCCAGGTCGGCGGGCTGGGCATCTGGGACTACGACGTGTCCGAGGATCACTTCGAATGCGACGAGACCTGGTGCCGGATCATGGGCCTGCCACCGGGGCAGGCGGTGTCCACGCTGGAGGAGTTCCAGCGGCTGATCCACCCGGACGATCGCGAGCGCGCCACGCAGGTGGAGACCCTCGCCGCCGAGATGCTGAGCGGCGCCAAGCACTATTCGACGGCCTACCGCGTCGTGCGTCCGGACGGCGAGGTACGCTGGATCCGTTCGGCGGCGCGGATGGAGACCCGTGGGGGCGCCGCGCGGCGCGCGGTGGGCTTCGCGGTCGATGTCACCGATGCGATGCGCGGCGAGCATGCCCTGCGCGACGCCAACCGTCGGCTGCGGCACGAGCGCGATGTCCTCAGCCGCGAGGCGCAGGAGGATGCGCTGACCGGCTTGGCCAACCGGCGCGGCATGGACCGGCAGCTGGACGATCTGTTGGCCGGCGCCGGTGGCGCACCGGTATGCGTGGGCATGATCGACCTGGACGACTTCAAGGCGTTCAACGACCTGCACGGCCATCTGGAAGGCGACCGCGCGCTGCGCCAGGTGGCGCAGGCGCTGGGCGACGCGGTGCGGCCCACCGATCTGGTTGCGCGCTATGGCGGCGAGGAGTTCGTCTTCGTGCTCGCCGGCACGGAGAACCCCGAGCCCTTCCTGCGGCGCGTGTTCGAGCGCGTGCATGCGCTGGGCATCGCCCACGCCGGGACCCAGGCCGGCATCCTGACCATCAGCTGCGGCTGCGTGGTCTGCCATGACGCGGCGCCGGACCAGGTCGAGACCATCCTGGCCGCCAGCGACGCCGCCCTGTACGAAGCCAAGCGCCGCGGCCGCGATCAGTACGTGATCGTGCGCCAGACGCTGGCGCCGGGGGGATGATGGTTGCGGATACCGTCATTCCCGCGAAGGCGGGAATCAGGGACTTTCGCGCAGTGGGTCAAGGCGCTGGGTTCCCGCGTTCGCGGGAACGACGGGTGCGGGTTTCCTCAGGAAGGAAAGTCCGACTTCTGGGTACAGCTGGGAGGGCCGAGAAAGCGGGGAAAGCCCGTCGCCACGGTCGGCTACCACCTGTAGAGCGGAGCTTGCTCCGCTGCTCTTCGTTCGGTTCGTGGGAAAGGCCCCAGCGGAGCAAGCTCCGCTCTACAGGCAGACCGCCGCGAAATTTGAGGAGACAGTTGCTCCCGCAGGTGCAGTGACTGACAGCCGCCAGCCACTTCCTCCCATCATTCCCGCGTTCGCGGGAACAACGGGTTGGGTTTTCTCAGGAAGGAAAGTCTGATTTCTGGGTACAGCTGGGAGGGCCGAGAAAGGGGGGGAAAGCCCGTCGCCACGGGCGGCTCCCACCTGTAGAGCGGAGCTTGCTCCGCTGCTCTTCGTTCAGTGCCTGGGAAAGGCCCCAGCGGAGCAAGCTCCGCTCTACAGGACCGCCGCGAGGTTTGAGGAGACAGTTGCTCCCGCAAGTGCAGTGACTGACAGCCGCCAGCCACTTCCTCCCATCATTCCCGCGTTCGCGGGAACGACGGGTTGGGTTTCCTCAGGAAGGAAAGTCTGACTTCTGGGTACAGCTGAGAGGACCGAGAAAGCGGGGAAAGCCCGTCGCCGCCACGGGCGGCTCCCACCTGTAGAGCGGAGCTTGCTCCGCTGCTCTTCGTTCGGTTCGTGGGGAAGGCCCCAGCGGAGCAAGCTCCGCTCTACAGGCAGACCGCCGCGAGATTTGAGGAGACAGTCGCTCCCGCAAGGGCAGTGACTGACAGCCGCCAGCCACTTCCTCCCGTCATTCCCGCGAAAGCGGGAATCCAGGGACTTTCGCGCGGTGGATCGAGGCGCTGGGTTCCCGCGTTCGCGGGAATGACGGCTCTTTGCGTCTTCAGCGGCCGCTCGAGCGTTCCAGCACGGTCTTGACGGCGGGGTCGTGCGCCGTGGCCTGCATGAAGCGGGCCAGGTTGGGATACTTGCGCCAGCTCTCGCCGGCCTTGTCCGACCAGCGCGCCATGACGAAGGCGTAGGCGTCGGCCACGCTGCGGCGGCCGGCGTAGACGTGGTCGGTGTCGCCGATCAGCGCGTCCAGGTGGGCCAGCACGCGCGCGATGCGTGCGGGTGCGGCGTCGCGCACCGCCTGCAGGGCCGCCTCGCTGGCATCGGTGGTGTAGCGCTCAGGGGTGAAGAAGGGCCAGAACGCCGGATGCATGTCGCCGGTCAGGAAGGCCAGCGTCTCGTTGAACACGAACTGCGCCTCGATGCCCGCGTCGGCGCCCAGCCCAGCCTCGGGATGGCGCTGGACGATGTACTGCAGGATGGCGTCGGCCTGGGTCATCGCGCGTGCGCCGCCGATGTCCAGCGCCGGCACCGTGCCCAGCGGGTTGATGGCGCGGTAGGCGTCCGCGTGCTGGTCGACCTTCACCGCCTCGTAGTCGGCACCGGCCCATTCCAGGGCGATCCAACAGGCCAGGGCGCATGTGCCGGGGGCGTAGTAGAGCTTCATCATGGGGCTGTTCCTTGCGTATGTCCGGCGGGTGCGGGCCGCATGATTCCATGTGCCGGGTCGATCTGCTGTCGTCGGGTGCCCTGCGGCGTTGCAGGCCCGTGCCATCGGGCATGGTCGATGCGGATTCCGAGCTTCCTCCTGCCATGCTGTCCGCTCCCCCACTGTGCTGCTGGTCGGCGACGTCAAAAGCAGCAGCATCAATCGCCGCCTTACCGGTCGCCTGCTCCGGGTGAACAGTGCCGCGTTCCTACGGCTCCCGGCATTGCGCCAGGACCAGCTCGCGCAGCCAGCGATGCGCCGCGTCGCCGTGCAGGCGCGGGTGCCACATCTGCGAGACGGTGATGCCGGCGAGCGGCACCGGCAGGCCGAAGGCATGGAGCGCCGCCGCGTCCGCGGCGCCCTGGCTGGCGGCATAGGAGGCGGGCACCAGCGCGATCAGGTCCGAAGCGCGGGCCACGGCCACCGCGGCTGGGAAGCCCGGCACCACCGCGACGATGCGACGTCGCAGGCCGAGCCTGGCCAGGGCGTCATCGACCGGGCCGTGGTCGCGCGCATGGCGCGAGGCGACCACATGGCCATGCGCGACGTAGTCCTGTGCCGTGACCTCGCGCGGCCTGGCCAGCGGATGTCCCGCACGGACCACGCCGACGAAGTGGTCGCGGAACAGCGCCTGCACGCGCACTTCCGGGCCCATCGCGTTCAGCACGCCGATCTCCAGGTCGGCCTCGCCCGCGCGCAGCGGCGCGGCGGTCTTCTGCGCCTTGGCCGCGAAGCGCAGCTGCACGCCAGGGGCCGCGTGCGCGACGGCGGCGATCAGGCGCGGGCCGAAGGCTTCGATGAAGCCGTCGTTGGCGCGGAGGGTGAACACGCGCTGCAGCGTGGCCAGGTCGAGCGTCGTCGGCGGCGGCTGCAGGACGGCGCGCGCGTCCTCGACCGCGGTGCGCGCACGGTCGCGGAGCGCTTCGGCATAGGGCGTGAGCACCATCTGCCGGCCAGCGCGCACCAGCAGCGCATCGCCGGTGGTGTCGCGCAGCCGGGTGAGCGTGCGGCTCAGCGCCGAGGGGCTCAGGCCCAGCCTGCGCGCGGCGCCGGCGACGCTGCCGCTGGCCAGCAGCGCGTCCAGGGCGATCAGCAGGTTGAGGTCGGGCGCGGGCATGGCGTGCGGCGGCGGGTCGGGGACGCGTGCATGCCATGCACTCTATCAATGCATGCCGTGCGTCTTCCGCATGCGTGGGGACGCCCCTAGCCTGAGGGGACTGGCGCACGGCGCCGCACGGGAGTTGCACCATGAAACCCTCATCCAACACCGTCCTGCTGATCGGCGCCTCGCGCGGGCTTGGCTACGCGATGGTGGAGCAGTTCCTGGCGCGCGGCTGGCGGGTGATCGCCACGGCCCGCGCGCATTCGACCGAGCGCCTGGACGCGCTGTCGCGCCAGCATCCCGGGGCGTTGCGCGTGGAGACGGTGGACATCACCGAGCCGGCGCAGGTCGCCGCCCTGCGCGCGCGCCTGGAAGGCGAGGCGATCGACCTGCTGTTCGTCAATGCCGGCGTGGTCAATACCGATGACGACGCGATCGTGGCGGACGTGGCCACCGACGAATTCCTGCGGGTGATGCTGACCAACACCCTGAGCCCGATGCGCGTGGTCGAAGCGCTGCAGGACCTGGTGCCCTCAAGCGGCACGATCGGGCTGATGTCCTCGGGCCAGGGCAGTCTGGCCAACAACACCCGGGCCGGGCATGAGGCGTACCGGGCCAGCAAGGCGGCGCTGAACATGTGCATGCGCAGCTTCGCCGCGCGCCATGCCGACGACCCGCGCACGCTGCTGCTGATGGCGCCGGGCTGGGTCAAGACCGACATGGGCGGGCCGGACGCGCGGCTGACCATCGAGGAGAGCATCCCGAACCTGCTCGACGCCATGGAGGCGCAGCGCGGCCGCGCCGGGTTGCAGTATCTGGATTATCTGGGCCGCACGGTGCCGTGGTGAGGGCGGCGACTCAGGCGTCGGCAGCCTTGGTGGCGGGCGGCGGGGCGCCCTGCGGGTCGTACCAGAACGGGATGAAGTAGTCGCGCTGGCGCTGCACGCCGCGCTCCCCGCCGCCGGCGTTCCACAGCAGGCGCAGGTCGTGCCGGCCCGGCGCCTTGCCCTCCAGGTCGAGATAGCCGACCAGGCCGCGCATGCCCAGGTCGCGACGCTCCATCGGGACGAAGTCGGTCAGCGCGACCGGCCGGCCATCCAGCGTCACGGTCCAGATCTTCGCCAGGCAGGCGACGGCCTGATCGGCGGCGGCGCGGCCCTGGGCCGCGTTGCGGCCGTGCGCCAGGGTTGGACAGGCCTGCTCGGCGCGTGGATTGTCCAGACGCGGGCGATGCGGGATGAACACCCGCAGCCGTCCCTCCTCGATGCGGTCGGAGGGAATCATCGGATAGCGCAGCATCACATCGTCCGGCCCGCGCATGGATTCGTAGTGGGCGCTGAGCATGCCGTGATCGACCGCCTCGCTGGTGACCACGCGATAGCGGCTGAGCAGGGAGAAGCTGGCCGAGGAGACGATCTGCATCCCGCCGATCACCATCGCCGCGGAGAGGACGAGGAAATACACCGCGCTGAAGCCGCGGTTGCCCAGATTGCTCTGCAGGGTGAACTGTACCGGGCCCCCCAGGCGCTGCAGCGCGATCGTGGAGAACACCCGCAGCAGGCGATCCGTCGTCCGCTCCAGCCCTTGCGCGAGCTGATCGCGCTGGTCGCGGCGCGCGACGAGCTTGTCGAGCACGAAGATCGCCATGCCGCCCAACAGGAACGCGACATAGGGCACCGCGAAGGCGATGAATGTCGCGCGCTCGCTGTCTTCGAACAGCAGGCCGATCAGCGTCGCCGGGATCAGCAGCCCCAGGCCGAGCACGCCGATCCACGCCAGCGTCAGCGCGACCAGCACGGTCGTGGCGAACAACACCGAGGCGGTGCGGTCGACGCGATCGATCACCTGGCCCAGGTCGCCGATCGCGCCGCGATAGAAGCGGCGCGAGACCGGGCCCATCGCCGACAGGCGCTCCCAGCGGATGCCGCCGGGGAAGTGCGATTTCAGGCCGACCAGGCCGACCCAGTAGCCGCGGATCGCCAGGTGGACGAGGAAGGCGAACCCCAGCGCGTAGCTCAGTCCGACGCCGATATTGAAGGCGAACTGCAGCACGTACCAGGTCGCGCCCTCGGCGTGCAGCTCGCTGCCGACCCAGGCCTCGAACAGGCGCGGCGGCAGCGTGAGCAGCGCGAAGGCGAGCAGGCCGGAGATCAGCAGTTCCAGCTCGTCGGTGCGCTCGCGCAGGCGCTCGAAGCTGATGCGGCGACCCGCAGGCATGTCGGCGTCGCCGTCCTGCACGGCCTGGTCGGTGTGGTCCATCCTGACTCCCCGGTTCCCCGCGGGCGAGTGTAGGGGCGTCCCGCGTCGGCGGATAGGTCGCGGGGTGCCGCATCGGCAACGCATGCGTGTGACGTGTCGCCGGTGCCATGTGCATGGCATCCGGCATCGGCGGGGTCGGCGATGATGCAGTCGCGGCGACAGCGCACCGCACGGGGATTACAGCGGGCAGGATCCAGACCGGACGGGCGCCCGATGTCAGGTCGGCGGACCGATGCTACGGTGGTCCATCGCCCTGATCCTGTGCTGGAGCCCGTCATGCCCTTCATCCACCGCGCCGCCGCTTCGGTGCCGCGTCCCCACACCCGACTGGCCGCCGCGCTGGGCCTGGCGCTGCTGGCCGGCACGGCCTCGGCGCAGATCGTGCGCAAGGCCGATGTCCCGCCGCCGCAGGACGTGGCCTATCCCGGCCAGATCCAGCTCAAGGTCGATGCCAGCGACACCCGCCAGGGCATCTTCCGCGTCCACGAGTCCCTGCCGGTGCAGGCCGGCCGGGTCACGCTGCTGTATCCGGAGTGGATCCCCGGCGCACATTCGCCCAGCGGCCCGGTCGCGCAGCTGGCCGGGCTGAGCTTCAGCGCCAACGGCAAGCCGCTGCCGTGGAAGCGCGATCCCTATGACGTCTACGCCTTCCATGTGGACGTGCCGGCCGGCGCGACCACGCTGGAGGCGGACTTCCAGTATCTGTCCAGCCGCGGCGGCGGTTTCCAGATGACCGACCGCATGCTGATGCTGGACTGGGACCAGATGTCGCTGTATCCGGCCGGCTACTACACGCGCGGCATCCAGGTGCAGCCCAGCGTGACGCTGCCGGCCGGCTGGCAGTTCGGCAGCGCCCTGCGCGCGGCGTCGAAGGACGGCGCCAGCACCACCTTCAACCCGGTGTCCTACGAGACGCTGGTCGATTCGCCGATCTACGCCGGCCTGCACTTCAAGCAGGTCGATCTGACGCCCAAGGGCGGCGCGCCGGTGATGCTTAACATCGTCGCCGACGAGGCCAAGGACCTGGAGATCACGCCCGAGCAGCTGGCCGCGCATCGCGCGCTGCCGGTGCAGGCCACGCGCCTGTTCGGCTCGCACCATTACGACCACTACGACTTCCTGTTCTCGCTGTCCGACGAGCTGGCCGGCAACGGCCTGGAGCATCACCAGTCCAGCGAGAACGGCCTGGACCGCGGCTACTTCACCGGCTGGAAGGACAACCCCACCGACCGCGACCTGCTGGCGCACGAGTTCACCCACTCCTGGAATGGCAAGTTCCGCCGCGGCGCGGACCTGTCCACGCCCAACTTCAGCGAGCCGATGGGCGATTCGCTGCTGTGGGTGTACGAGGGTGCCACGCAGTACTGGGGCTTCGTGCTGACCGCGCGCGCCGGGCTGTGGACACCGCAGCAGTTCCGCGACGCGCTGGCGATGGTGGCGGCCAACTACGACCGCAACCGGGTCGGCTTCCAGTGGCGCACGCTGGAGGACACCACCAACGATCCCACCGCTGCCCATCGCGAGGCGCTGCCCTACCGCAGCTGGCAGATGAGCGAGGAGTACTACAGCGCCGGGCAGATGGTGTGGCTGCAGATCGACGCACGCCTGCGCCAGCTCACCGGCAACCGCAAGTCGCTGGACGATTTCGCCAAGGCGTTCTTCGGCGTGGACGACGGCAGCTACGTGGTCCATCCCTACACCTTCCAGGACGTGGTCAACACGCTGGATGGCGTGGCGCACGACGACTGGGCGGGTTTCCTCAAGACGCGCGTGCAGACGGTGGCCCCGCCGCTGCTGGACGGTATCGCCGCCAGCGGCTGGAAGCTGGTCTACACCGACACGCCCAGCGAGTACGAGGCCCAGTACAACCGCGCCGCGCAGTCGCCGCGGCATCGCTACAACTTCGCCTGGTCGATCGGCCTGACCATGAACCCGGACGGCAGCATCAACGACGTGCGCTGGAACGGGCCAGCGTTCAAGGCCGGGGTCAGCACCGGCGCCAAGCTGGTGGCGGTGAACGGGCAGGAGTATTCGACCGAGACGCTGGCCCAGGCGATCTCCGCCGCCAAGGGCCGCCAGACGCCGATCACCCTGCTGCTGCAGTTCCAGGGTGGGTTGCGCACGGTGCAGGTGGACTACCACGATGGGCTGCAGTATCCGCACCTGGTACGCGTGGAGGGCACGCCGGATTACTTGAGTCAGATCATCCAGCCCAGGGGTTGAGCGCGGCTGGTGGGGCGGTGGTGGCCGGGGTGCGGACAAGCCACGGTCATCCCGTAAGCACTTCAACCCTTTCGCGTAGCCACAGCCGTCGTTCCCGCGAACGCGGGAACCCATGGACGTTTGCGCAGACCTTTACAGACGCATGTCTGACCATCCAGCGCCTTTGCCGTTGGCGCGGAAGTCCATGGATTCCCGCTTTCGCGGGACCTTTGCAAAACTCCCCTCGGCTGCGTTCGGGTGGCACTCATCGGCTGACTGCGCCGATCTAGGTCAAAGCCAAAAGCAAAAGCACCCCACCCCAACCCTCCCCTTCGCCTTCGGCGAAAGGGAGGGGGCCAAGCCCAGTAGGCGGTGGCACAGCAAGCAACCTACTGCCCCCTCCCTTGCGCGCAGCGCAGGGGAGGGCTGGGGAGGGGTCGGGGCTTTCCCGATCAACTGGCCAGCCACCAAGGCGCAATCGTCGTTCCCGATCAGCGATGTTTTGCAAAGGTGCCGCTTTCGCGGGAATGACGGTAGAGGGGTCTGCGTGTGCTGAAGCGGCGTTGCGCTGCGCAGCGCGCTCGGCCTTTGCCGGAACGACGGCGTGGGCCGCCGGCCCGGCGTTCAGCCGCCGCGTGCCGCGGTCTCGACGATGCGGTAGAGCTTGAGGACGGCTTCCATCTCGGCGTCGCTCATGTCGCCGAAGGTCTTCTTGCGCAGGGCGTTCAACTGGGTCTCCAGCTGCTGGCGGATGGCTTCGCCGGCCTCGGTCAGCCAGAGCTTGTTGGCGCGGCGGTCGCTGACATCGTTCTCGCGCCGGACCAGGCCGGCGGCGGCCAGCTTGTCCAGGATGCGCACCAGCGAGGGCCCCTCGACGCCGATCAGCTGGGCCAGCTCGATCTGGCGCACGCCGCCGCCGGCACGGCCGATCATCAGCAGGGGTGTGGTCATCGCGTTGGACAGGCCGTGGCCGGCCAGCGCCGCGTCCACCACCTTCTGCCATTGACGGCCGGCCTGCATCAGGCCGGAGGACATGCGGAAACGAAGCGGATCGGAGGCGGCCATCGGGGCGGTGGGGACGCGCGGGGAGTGATGAACATACTATCGATTGCGCGACGCTTGTCACGCCGAATTCACGCTCTTTTTGTCTGGGCGGCGCGGACGACGATCGAAGCCGACCGCCGGGCGAGCGATGCCATGTGCTGACGCGACCTCGACAAGAGCGCCCACATGCTCCGTCCTCCCCACTGCGGCCCCCCACGATGCCCAACGCTCCAACCCCGAAGTACGCCAGCCCCTCGCGCGTGCGCGAAGGCCGCCCGTTTCCCCGCGGCGCCACCTATGACGGCAAGGGCACCAACTTCGCCTTGTTCAGTGCCAACGCCACCGCCGTGGAGCTGTGCCTGTTCGACGAGGCCGGCAACGAGACTCGCATCGAGCTGCCCGAGTACACCAACGAGATCTGGCACGGCTATCTGCCCGACGTCGGCCCCGGGCAGCGCTACGGCTACCGGGTGCATGGCCCCTACGCGCCGGCCGAGGGCCACCGCTTCAACCCCAACAAGCTGCTGCTGGACCCGTACGCGGTGGAGATCGAGGGCGACCTGATCTGGGCCGACGAGCTCTACGGCTACACCGTCGGGCACCCCGATGGCGATCTGAGCTTCGACGAACGCGACAGCGCGCCGTTCATGCCCAAGGCCGTGGTGGTGCAGGACGACTACGACTGGGAGGACGACGAGCGGCTGCTCACGCCGTGGAGCCAGACCCTCGTCTACGAGACCCACGTGCGCGGCTACACCAAGCGCCATCCGCAGGTGCCGCAGGACCTGCAGGGCACTTTCGCCGGCCTGGCCCAGGCGCCGGTGCTGGACTACATCAAGTCGCTCGGCGTCAGCGCGGTCGAACTGCTGCCGGTGCACGCCTACCTGGACGACCAGCACCTGCTGGATCGCGACCTGCGCAACTACTGGGGCTACAACACGCTGGGCTTCTTCGCGCTGAAGTCGCGCTATCTGGCCAGCGGCCACCGCGACGAGTTCCGCGACATGGTCAAGGCCATGCACCGCAAGGGCCTGGAGGTGATCCTGGATGTGGTCTACAACCACACCGCCGAAGGCAACGAGATGGGGCCGACGCTGTCGTTCAAGGGCATCGACAACGCCAGCTACTACCGCCTGGCCGACGACCCGCGCTACTACATCAACGACACCGGCACCGGCAACACGCTCAACCTGAGCAACTTCCGCGTGGTGCAGTTCGTCAACGACTCGCTGCGCTACTGGGCGCGCGAGATGCATGTGGACGGCTTCCGCTTCGACCTGGCCACCATCCTGGGGCGCGAGCCCAGCGGCTTCGACCAGCGCGGCGGCTTCCTCGACGCCTGCGGCCAGGATCCGCTGCTGAGCCAGGTCAAGCTGATCGCCGAACCCTGGGACTGCGGGCCGGGCGGCTACCAGGTGGGTCACTTCCCGCCGGGCTGGGCCGAATGGAACGACAAGTTCCGCGACAACGCGCGCGCGTTCTGGCGCGGCGACGAGGGCAAGCTCGCCGAATTCGCCACGCGCTTCACCGGCTCGGCCGATCTGTTCGACCGACGCGGGCGGCGGCCGTGGTCGTCGGTGAACTTCATCACCGCCCATGACGGCTTCACCCTGCGCGACCTGGTCAGCTACAACGAGAAGCACAACGAGGCCAACGGCGAGAACAACCAGGACGGTTCCAACAACGACGGCTCGTGCAACTACGGCGCGGAAGGGCCGACCGACGATGCGCAGATCAACGCGCTGCGCGAGCGGCAGATGCGCAACCTGCTGGCCACGCTGCTGCTGGCCAAGGGCACGCCGATGCTGCTGGCCGGCGACGAGCGCGCGCAGACCCAGGGCGGCAACAACAACACCTATTGCCAGGACAACGAGATCACCTGGATCAACTGGGACGCCGACCCGACCGAGGGCCGCCTGGCCGACTTCGTGCGCCAGCTCACCGCGCTGCGTCGTCGCTATCCCATCCTGACCCGTGGCCGCTTCCTCAATGGCCAGTATAACGAGCAGGCCGGGGTGCGCGACCTGACCTGGCTCAACCCGGGCGGCAGCGAGATGGAGGACGCGCACTGGAGCGATGGTGGCGCGCGTTCGGTGGGCCTGCTGCTGGAAGGCAAGGCGCAGGTGTCCGGTGTGCGCGAGTACGGTCAGGACGCGACGCTGCTGATCCTGATCAACGCGTATCACGAGGGCGTCAATTTCAGGCTTCCCGATTCGGAGACGCATCTGAAGTGGGAGCTGGTGCTGTCCACCGACGATGCGCTCGGCACCGATGTGGTGCCCGAGGGGGCGCAGGATTTCCTGGCACCGCCGCGCAGCATCAGTGTGTTCGAGTGCAAGAGCTGAGGGGCGGGCGCCGGCGCTGAGCGATCGGCGCCGCGCGCTTCTTTTGAAGATGCAAGGTGAAGCGTCGCTCGCAAGGGCGGCGCTTCTTGCGTTATGCGCGCGCTGGGGCTGGTGCGGCTTCGTGCACGCGTGGCCATCGCGTCGCAGCGCTTTGTCATGCCCGCATGAGGAATCGCCATGGATAAGTTCACGGTCGCTTTTTACGCGAGCCGTGAGGATGGATCACTCCCGCACGCGCATCGCCGTGCCCCATCGACACATCGACCGCAGGAGTCTCGCCATGCCCGACTATCCCCGCCCGCCGTTCCCGCCACAGCAGCAGAGCTTCCCGGGCAAGACCAGCAAGATGGATCCCAAGCCCGACATCGGTGAGGACAGTTATGAGGGTCACGGCCTGCTCAAGGGCAAGCGCACCCTGGTGACCGGTGGCGACAGCGGCATCGGCGCGGCCGTGGCGCTGGCCTTTGCGCGCGAAGGCGCCGACGTGGCCATCGCCTACCTGCCCAGCGAGCAGGACGATGCCGACCAGGTCGCCTCGCTGATGGAGCAGGCGGGCGTCAAGGTGCTCAAGGTGGCCTGCGACATCAGCCAGCCGAGCGAGGTCGAGCGTCTGGTCGGCGAGGTGAAGTCCGCCTTCGGCGGCCTCGATGTGCTGGTCAACAATGCGGCCTACCAGAAGTACTTCCAGTCCATCGACGAGGTGACGCTGGAGGAATGGCGCAAGACCTTCGACACCAACGTGCACGGCACCTTCTACCTGACCAAGTGCGCGCTCGAGCTGCTTGGCAAGGGTGCCTCGATCATCAATACCGCCTCGGTCAATTCCAAGGATCCCACGCCCAACATCCTGCCGTACTCGACCACCAAGGGCGCCCTGGCCAACCTCACCCTGGGCTTGGCGCAGTGGCTGGCCGAGCGCAAGATCCGCGTCAATGCGGTGCTGCCGGGGCCGATCTGGACGCCGTTCATTCCGGCCGGCATGGCCGAGGACAAAGTGAAGAACTTCGGTTCGCAGACGCCGTTCGGCCGTCCTGGCCAGCCGGCGGAACTCGCCTCGACCTACGTCATGCTGGCCAGCGACAGCTCCAGCTATACCTCGGGTGCGTTGATCACCATCGCCGGGGCGCAGGCGGTGCTGTAAGGCGCAACGTCGCACTTGTAGAGCGGAGCTTGCTCCGCTGCTCTTCGCCCGGTTCGTGTGAAGCCTCCAGCCGAGCACGCCCAGCTGCTTCTGGTTCGTGGGGAAGGCCTCAGCGGAGCAAGCTCCGCTCTACAGGCGGGAGCCGCCGTTGTGACCTTTTCGGCCAATGGCGGCAATGAAGCGCGTGCGGTGCTGTAAGGCGCAGCGTCGCACTTGTAGAGCGGAGCTCGCTCCGCTGCTCTTCGCTCGGTTCTTGGAAGCCCTCAGCCGAGCAAGCTCAGCTGCTTCTGGTTCGTGGGGAAGGCCCCAGCGGAGCAAGCTCCGCTCTACAGGTGGGCGCCGTCGTTGTGACCTTTTCGGCTAATGGCGGCAATGAAGCGCTATCGGCATTGCGTGAGCGGGGTCGGCTTATTCGCTTTCGCCCTGCGCGCCGGCCGACAGCGAACGATCGTGCAGCGGGCAGCCGGACTTGCGGGCGCGGAAGTCCTGCGAGGCCTGGTAGGCGCGCTTGCGGATACGCATGATGTCGCCCAGCGGGCGGTGGTCCTGCACGCCGTGCCAGGGACTGAAGCCCATCCGATCGTCGACCAGGCGGGCCCTGTCCTGGCTCCAGCCGACCTGCGGCGATGCGGTCAGGCGCGCCACCGTGCGGAACGGGCTCTCCTCTTCGTCCCAGACCACAGTGGCATCGTCGATGGGCATGCGCTCCAGATCGGTGGACAGCTGCGCGCGCAGTTCCCACACGCCGCCCTGCGAGGCGAAGTGCGCGCTGACCGCATCACGCAGTGCATTGGCCTGCTTGAGGTCGATGCGTTCGTCCTGGTGTGCCAGCAGCGCCGGGTCCACCGGGACCAGCTGCAGCTTGGCCACGTGCGCGCCGTAGCGCAGCGGCAGCTGAGTGAAGAAGGTCTCGCCCAGGATGTGGTGCGGCGGCTCGCCGCCCATCGCCTTGAGCTTGGCGCTCTGGCCGCCGACCGCTTCGAGCGCGCGTTCGGTGCCACGCAGCAGGGCGGAGAGCACCTGCTTGGTGCGCTCGGCGCGGTCGGTGGTCGGCGCCAGCAGCTTGAGGCTGCGCAGGAAGGCCCTGGCGTTGGGCGCGTTGAACTGCGGGCCGTTGACCATGAGCAGGTCCTGGCAGTGCGCCGCTTCGCTGCCTTCCAGGCGCTCGCCGGGGACATCGAGGAACTTCAGCGCCAGCCCGCGCGGCGTGGACACGCGGTCGGGCAGCAGGTCGCCGGGCGTGGTGGAGAAGCGCATCACCGCCTCGTAGCGGCCGGGCTGCGCGAACAGGCCCTGGGCCAGTGCCGGCGGCAGGTCGGGCAGCACCTCCAGCGTGGCGGCGAGCAGGCCGTGGCTCTTGGCGTGCACGCTGCGCAGCGCGTGGTGGCTGTCCTCCCAGGTCTGCTGCGAGATGCGCAGCAGGACTTCGCTCATCTCCTCGGCCAGCGCGGCCTCGTCCGGATGGGGGAGGGCCATCTGCGGTGAGTAGGCGGCATAGCGGCGGGCGTCTGACATGGCGGGGCGGTCCTGTGGCCGGCGGAGGCGAGCGAGATCGCGCGAGCCTTGCCCGGGTGCGGTAAATGTGCTGCGAAGCAAGCGGCGCGCAGGCCTCACCCGGCGTTACGCGAGCGCGGGGCTTGGCGCGGGTAGAGACCCGGCGGGTCTCCAACCGACTGCTTGTCGAACCAAGCACCGTGGGACGCTGCCCTAGACCTGGCCTTCGCCGAGCTCTGAACCGTCGCGCGATCCAAATCCTCGTCGCTCCCGCGCACGCGGGAGCCCATGGACGTTGCGCCACGGGACCGAACGTCCATGGATCCCCGCGTTCGCGGGGATGACGTGACGAGGTTGGCTGAGGCCGTTTCCTCGGCCGCGCGATGTACACGCCGTGCGAAGCCAACCTGCACACGCCCCACACCAGGCGGACGCAATGCTCGCGCTCCACCTCAACCGCCCCGGCCAGGCCATGCCCCAGCTCCAGCTGTTCTTCCTCCACGCGCTCGGCGCCAGTGCGGGCGAATGGGAGCGGGTGATCGCGCGGCTGGGCGACCGGGCCGATTGCATTGCGCTGGATATCCCCGGCTTCGGCGGCACGTCCGCGGGCGGATGCACCGATGTGCCGGCGCTGGTGGACTGGTTCTGCGCCACCGTGGCCGCGCGTGCGCCCTCGCGCTGGTGTGTGGTCGGCCACAGCATGGGCGGCAAGATCGCCACGCTCGCCGCCGCCCGCGCGCGCGAAGGCGCCCCGGGCCTGGCCGGCCTGTGCGGGGTGGTGCTGGTCGCCGCCTCGCCGCCATCGCCCGAGCCGATGGAGGAGCAACGCCGCCAACAGATGCTGGACTGGTTCGCCGATGGCGCGCCCACGCCGGCGCAAGCCGCGCAGTTCGTCGACGACAACAGCGCGCGCCGGTTGGACGAGGCACCGCGCGAGCAGGCCATCGCCGATGTGCGGCGCAGCGATCCGCGCGCCTGGCGCGCCTGGCTGCAACAGGGCAGCAAGGAAGATGCCTCCGCCCAGGCCGGCCGGATCGCATTGCCGGCGCTGCTCCTGGCCGGCGCCGAGGACGGCGACCTGGACGCCGATGCGCAGCGGCGCCTGAACCTGCCGCATTACCCGGAGGCGGGAGAGGTCGTCGCCATCGCCGATGCCGCGCATCTGATCCCCTACGAACAGCCCGATGCGCTGGCCGCGCACATCGACGCGTTGCTGCAGTGGGCGGAAGCCAGCGCCTTGCCGCCCGCGTTCATCGACCTGCTCAACCTGCCGCGCGTGCAGCCGCGCATGCGCGCCACGCTGCTGGCGCGCCACCGCGGCCCGCCGCGCGATGCGCCGCGCGTGCTGTCCGACGCGCAGCGCGCGGTGCTGGCCGCCGTGGTGGCCAGCGTGCTGGCGCTGGACGATGCGACCCAGGCGGCCGACCTGGCGCGTCGCCTGGACGTGGGCTTGGCCACGCAGGCCGGCGACGGCTGGCGCTTCGCCGAGCTGCCCGCCGACGCGCAGGCCTGGCCGCTCGGGCTGGATGCGCTTGATGCGATGACCGGCGGCTGGTGCGCGCGCGATCCGCTCGCGCAGGAGGCGTGGCTGACCCGCATCGCGCGCGGTGACGCGCAGCCCAACCCGCAAAGCGCGCTGGATGGCGCGCAGTTGGCGCGCTGGTTCGAGGACGTGCGCGCCGAGATCGCACGCACCTGGGCCAGCCTGCCGGCGACGATGGCGGCGATGGGCTACGACGGCTTCGCCACCGGCAGCGCGCCGGGCGAGGGCGAAGGCTACGTCCTGGCCGGCGCCGACCAGCGCGAGCCCTGGCAGCGGCTGCCGGACAAGCGCGAATGACGGTGGCGCAGGCAGACCGCGTCCAGGCGGTGATCGTGGGCAGCGGCGCCGGCGGTGCGCCGCTGGCCGCGCGCCTGGCGCAGGCGGGTGTCTGCGTGCTGGTGCTGGAAGCGGGTGCGGCGTTCGCGCCGACCGATCATCTGCCCGACGAGCTGACCACCGACCTGTACTGGATGGAGGAACGCCTGAGCGGCGGCGCCACGCCGACGGCCTTCGGGGCCAACAACTCCGGCCAGGGCGTGGGCGGCTCGACCCTGCACTGGGGTGCGTTCTGCCCGCGTCCGGATGCGGCCGAGCTGCGCCTGCGCCGCAGCAGCGGCCAGGGCTGGGACTGGCCGATCGCGCACGCCGAACTGATCGACTACATCGCCCGGGTCGAGGCCTTCATCGGGGTGTCCGGCCCCTCGCCGTATCCCTGGGACCCGGCGCGCGCCTATGCGTACGCGCCGCCACTGCGCAACGCGCCGGCCCAAGCCATGGCACGCGGCTGCGCGGCGCTGGGCATCACCGCCACCGACAGCCCCGCCGCGCTGGTCACCGCCGCGCACGCGCAGCCGCACTGGGGCACGCGGCGCGCCTGCACCAACTGCGGCGCCTGCCATCAGGGCTGCATCTACGCCTCCAAGGCCGCCACCGACACCAGCTGGCTGCCGCTGGCGCGCGCACACGGTGCGCAGGTGCGCGCCGACTGCCGCGTGGTCGATGTGCATCGCGACGCGCGCGGCCGCATCGCCGGTGTGGTCTATCGCCATGACGGGCGCGAAGTGAGCGTGGGCTGCGACGCGCTGTTTCTGTGCGCCGGCGGCGTGGAGACCCCGCGCCTGCTGCTCAATCTGGGGCTGGCCAATTCCAGCGGCCAGGTCGGGCGCAACTTCATGGCGCACGTGGCCACCCAGGTGTGGGGCAGGTTCGACGCGGACATGCGCATGAACCGCGGCTACCCTTCGTCCCTGATCAGCGAGGACATGCGTGTGCCGGCCGATGCCGACTTCGCCGGCGGCTATCTGATCCAGAGCCTCGGTGTGCAGCCGCTGACCCTGGCCAACACGCTGGCGCGCGGCGCCGGGCTGTGGGGCCGTGCGCTGACTTCGCGGCTGCGCGACTACAACCAGCTGGCCGGCATCGGCATCAACGGCGACTGCCTGCCGGCGCAGGGCAATCGCCTGACGCTGTCCGACGAGGTGGACGCCTTCGGCCTGCGCAAGGCGCGCATCGACTTCAGCTACGGCCCCAACGAACGCGCGCTCGATGCCCATGCCCGGCGCACGCTCACCGCCATCTGGGAGGCCGCCGGCGCGCGCGACATCCTCGCCGCCGACCGCTCGGCGCACACGCTGGGCACCTGCCGCATGGGCAGCGATCCCGAGCACGCCGTGGTCAATGCCGACGGCCGCAGCTTCGACATCGACAACCTCTACGTCTGCGACAACTCCACCTTCCCCAGCGCGCTGGCGGCCAACCCGGCCCTGACCCAGATGGCGCTGGGCCTGCGCACGGCCGAGCGCTTCCTGGCGGCCTGACTTCCCCCTATCCACCACGAGGAGCACAGCATGGATCTTGAAATCAACGGTCGCATCGCCCTGATCAGCGGCGCCGACTCCGGCATGGGCAAGGAGACCGCGCGCCTGCTGCTGCAGGCCGGCGTGCGCGTGGCCATCACCGATCGCGCCGACGGCACCTTGCCGCAGGCGCTGGAAGAGCTCTCGCCGCTGGGCGAGGTCATCGCCGTGCCCGGCGACGTCACCCAGGCGCAGGACGTCGAGGACATCTGGCAGCAGGTGCGCGCGCGGCTGGGCGAGCCGGACATCTACGTCAACGCCGCCGGCGTGACCGGCGCCACCGGCGACTTCCTCGAGGTGGACGATGCCGGCTGGCTGCAGACCCTGGACATCAATCTGATGGGCGCGGTGCGCATGTGCCGCCAGGCGATCCCGGCGATGCGCAAGCGCGGCTGGGGCCGCATCGTGCTGTTCGCCTCCGAGGATGCCGTGCAGCCCTATGTGGACGAACTGCCGTACTGCGCCTCCAAGGCCGGCATCCTCAGCCTGGCCAAAGGCCTGTCCAAGGCCTACGGGTGCGACAACGTGCTGGTCAATACGGTCTCGCCGGCGTTCATCGCCACGCCGATGACCGACGCGATGATGAAAAAGCGCGCCAAGGAGAAGGGCGTGAGCTTCGAGGAGGCCATCGCCAGCTTCCTGGACGAGGAGCGCCCCGGCATGGTGCTCAAGCGCCGCGGCCGCGCCGAGGAAGTGGCCGCGGCGGTGGCCTTCCTGTGCTCCGAGCGCGCCAGCTTCATCAACGGCGCCGGACTGCGCGTGGATTCGGGCTCGGTGTTCACCATCGCGGGTTGAGCGCGCGCAGAG
Source organism: Pseudoxanthomonas sp. UC19_8 (assembly GCF_042700505.1). Taxonomy (NCBI): domain Bacteria; kingdom Pseudomonadati; phylum Pseudomonadota; class Gammaproteobacteria; order Lysobacterales; family Lysobacteraceae; genus Pseudoxanthomonas; species Pseudoxanthomonas sp. UC19_8. The sequence continues at coordinate 3,581,615 of NZ_CP170559.1, read as the reverse complement.
GCGCGCGGTCGACTTTTATCCCCCTCCAACTCCACGCCGTCATCCCCGCGAACGCGGGGATCCATGGACGTCCGGCCGGGTTGCGTAACGTCCATGGACTCCCGCTTTCGCGGGAGTGACGAGCGTTTGGATGTCGGAGAGGGACGCTGCGTCGCCCGCGAAGCACTTGAATTCGTCATCCCCGCGAACGCGGGGATCCAGGGACTTTCTGTCCGATCGCGCCAAGGCGCTGGACTCCCGCGTTCGCGGGAGTGACGGTGGGTTGGATGGCGAGGTGCGGTTGGATAGCCGCTGTGGGTTGGAGCGCCAAGCCGTGGATCGCAGGTTGCATCGCACCCGAAAACCAAGCACATGCGGCACATCCCACCCCCTCATCCCCCGCCTTCAATCTCTGCCAGCGTCGACAGCGCCATGACATGCGCCAGATGGCTCAGCCCCTGCGGCGTGTTGCCCAAAAGCGCACCGGTGTCCGGGTCGATCATCTCGCTCATCACCCCATTGCACGGCGTCAGCGCCTGGCCGAGGCGCTCCAGCCGGCGCCGCGCCTCCTGCGGATCGCCCAGGCGCGCGTAGCTCTCCGCGATCCAGAACGAGCACGCCAGGAAGCAGCCTTCCTCCTGGTCCATGCCGCTGTAGCGGTAGTGGAAATCGCCGGCGCCCAGTTCCCGGTCCAGCGCCGCCATGGTCAGCTTCAACCGCTCCGGTCCGTCGAAGCCGAAGCGCGCCGCCAGCGCGATGGCCGCGTCCAGCTTGTCGCTGCCCGGGTACATCGCGAAGGCCTGCAGGTCCTCGGACCAGCAGTGCGTCTCGATCCAGTCCTTGATGCGATCGCGTTCGCGGCCCCAGCGGTCGCGGCAGGTGGTCGGCAGCTGGCCCTGGTCGGCCAGTTCGACCGCGCGCGCCAGCGCCTGCCAGCAGCTGACCTTGGACATGGTGTAGTCCTGCAGCTCCTGCAGCTCCCACATCCCTGAGTCGGGCAGGCGCCAGCGGTCGGCGCATTCGTCGGCGATATGCGAGAGCAGCTCGGCGCTGGCCGGATCCAGGATGTTGCCGCAGTCGACGAAGCAGTACGCGGTCTCGAAGATGTCGCCGTAGATGCCGTGCTGGTGCTGGGCGCCGGCCAGGTTGCCTCTCACCACCGGCTGGCTGCCGCGATAGCCCGGTGCGCGCAGTTCCGACACGTCCGGCACCAAGGCGCCGTCCAGGGTGAAGACCACGCGCGAGCCATGCCGGCGCAGCTGGCGCAGCAGCCAGGTGAAGGCGGCCTTGGACTCGGCCTCCAGCCCCGCCGCCAGGAAGGCCTGGATGGTGTAGCCCGCGTCGCGGATCCAGGCGTAGCGATAGTCGTAGTTCTTGTGACCGCCGATGCGCTCGGGCAGCGAGGTCGTGGCGGCCGCGGCGATCGCGCCGGAGGGCGAGTACAGCAGCAGCTTCAGCGCCAGGGCGCTGCGCACGAAGGCCTCGCGCTGGTCGCCGTCGAAGGACACGTTGCGCGCCCAGTCGCGCCACTCGCGGTCGGTCAGGTCGATGCGGCCGTCGATCTCCTCGATGGTCGGGGCCACCAGCGGCTCCTCCTCGCCGACCACCAGCGCCACGGTGATGCGCTCGCCGGCGCTCACCTCCACCGTGCCGCAGGCGCCGGCATCAGACCAGGCGATGTCGAGGCGGTCGTGGTGGATCATCAGTCCCAGCAGCCGCTCGACATGGAAGACGGTGTGCGGGCCGATGCGCGAGTGGTACGGGTTGGCGTTGCGCGCGCGCATGCCCAGCTTCATCTCCAGCCCGAAGCGCACCTGCCCGCGCACGCCGTCGATGCGCCGGGCCAGCTCGGACCAGGGCAGGCGGCCGGCGTTGCCGCTGTTGAGCGACTCGGTCAGCGTCGCCTCGCCGGTGTCGGTGGTGAAGGTGGTCACCAGCACGTTGCTGTCCGGCAGGTAGCGGCGCCGGGCGGTGAACGCGCCCTCCGGCGCCAGGGTGAAGTGGCCGCCTTCGGGGCCGTCGAGCAGCCGGTCGAACAGGGGCGGGCTGTCCATGTTCGGCGCGCACCACCAGTCCAGGCCGCCATCGAGCCCGCTCAGCGCCACCGAGCGGCCTTCGCCCAGCGCGCCGTAATGCGCGATCGGCAGCACCCCCTCCACGCGCTGCGGCGCGATGGCGCCGGTCTGGGCCCCGCGCGCGTCAGTCGACATGGCGCGGGCCGGTGCGGGAGGTGCGCGGGCACCGGGCAGGGGAGGGCGTCATGCCGGCATCTTTTCGTTGGGCGGGTGGGCCCTGGACGTTAGGGGCGCCACCGCCCAGGCCGGGTGAAGGTGGCCGGGCAACACGGCGTTTCGCCGCGCGCGCGGGCGCGGCGCCAGCCGGTCCGGTACGATGCCCGCCCCCTTTGGTGGTGCAGCAGAAGGCTGTTCCGATGAGCGAATCCGACAACACCCGTGGCGGCGTCAGCCGCGACCAGGCCGAGGATGCCGTGCGCACCCTGCTGCGCTGGGCCGGCGAGGACCCGCAGCGCGAAGGCCTGCTGGACACGCCCAAGCGTGTGGCCAAGGCCTATGGCGACTGGTTCAGCGGCTACCAGCGCGACCCGCACGAGTACCTGGCGCGCACCTTCGAGGAAGTGGCCGGCTACGACGAGCTGATCGTGCTGCGTGACATCGAGTACGAAAGCCATTGCGAGCATCACATGGCGCCGATCATCGGCAAGGTCCATGTCGGCTACCTGCCCGACGGCAAGGTGGTGGGCATCAGCAAGCTGGCGCGCGTGGTCGACGCCTACGCCCGGCGCTTCCAGGTGCAGGAGAAGATGACCGCGCAGATCGCCCAATGCATCCAGGACGTGCTGCAGCCGCGCGGCGTGGGCGTGGTGGTCGAGGGCGCCCACGAATGCATGACGACCCGCGGCGTGCACAAGCGCGGGGTCAGCATGGTCACCTCCAAGATGCTGGGCGCCTTCCGCGAGGACGCGCGCACCCGCGCCGAGTTCCTGCGCTTCATCGAGGTCGGCGGCAAGCGCTGACCGGATCGTCAGCGCCGCATCGGCTCGGCGCTGGCTAGGATCGCGCTGGAGCCCCCCACCGCCCAGGCAATCGCCATGACCCAGGTCGAGACCGCGCGCTACAGCCGGCGCGCCCGCATCTTCCACTGGACGACCTTCGCCCTGGTCGTCGCCGCCTACGTGACCATCAACCTGCGCAAGGCCTTCGAGCGCGGCAGCGACGCGCGCATGCTGGTGGTCGAGTCGCATTTCCTCATCGGCATCGCGGTGCTGCTGGTGGTGCTGCCGCGGCTGGCGGCGCGGCTGGGCGAGCGCGCGCCGCCGATCGTGCCGCCGCTGCCGCGCTGGATGCAGCGCGCCGGCGATGCCACGCATGTGCTGCTCTATGCCTTCCTGATCGTGCAGCCGCTGCTGGGCATCGTCGCGCGCCTGGCCACGGGCCGGGGCATCGGCCTGCCGTTCACCGACTGGGCGATCCCGTCCTTCTTCGGCACCCACGAGCACCTGGCGCATACCCTGGAATCGGCCCATGTCTGGCTGGGCGAGGCGTTCTACTGGGTGATCGGCCTGCACATCCTGGCGGCCCTGTTCCACCTGCTGGTGCGGCGGGACAACGCCCTGCAACGCATGACCTGATCGGATGTGTATACTGCGCGCCCCGAAAGGCGCTCAGTGCGGCTGACGGGGTCTCCTTGGGGAGTAGCCAGCGTCCGCCCAACAGCGCACGCGTAGCCGTCAACACACTTGGCCTGTACCGGCCATGGCGGATGCAACCACACCGGTTGGCGAGACCAACGAGCAGTCCAGCACGGCTGATGGCCGGCGTGTTGGGCGGTTCGTGTCGTCCGCATTCCCGGCCCGGTGTCCCAACCCCCATGAACCCGATTTCCATCCTCCTGCTCGGTCTGGCCATGTCCACCGATGCGTTCGCCGCCGCCCTGGGCAAGGGCGCGGCCATGGCCAAGCCCACGCTCGCCCAGGCGCTGCGCGTCGGCCTGATCTTCGGCGTGGTCGAAGCCATCACCCCGGTGATCGGCTGGCTGATCGGCTCGGCCGCCTCCAAGTACGTGGAGCGCTTCGACCACTGGATCGCCTTCGTCCTGCTCGGCGCGCTGGGCCTGCACATGATCTGGAAGGCGCTGCACGAAGACGATGAGGATGCCGCCGAGGCCGGCGAGAACCGCCACGGCAATATCGTCACCCTGGCCCTGACCGGCCTGGCCACCAGCATCGATGCGATGGCCGTGGGCGTGGGCCTGGCCTTCGTGCAGGTGCCGATCTACCTGGTGGCCGGCGTGATCGGCCTGTGCACCTTCACCATGGTCACCATCGGCGTGATGGCCGGGCGCGCGCTGGGCGCGGTGATCGGCCGCCGCGCCGAGCTGGTCGGCGGCGTGATCCTGATCCTGGTCGGCGCGGCGATCCTCTACGAACACCTCAGCGGCGCGGCCGGTGGTTAAGCCGGCACCGAAGGCGTGCCCCTGCGACAGCGGCGCGCCCTACGCGCGCTGCTGCGGCCCGCTGCACGGCGGCGCGCCGGCAGCGGATGCCGCGGCGCTGATGCGTTCGCGCTACAGCGCCTACGTGCTGGGCGAGGCCGACTACCTGCGCGCCAGCTGGCATCCCAGCACGCGTCCGGCGCAGCTGTCGCTGGCCGACGCGCCCGGCCAGCGCACCGTCTGGCTGGGGCTGAAGGTGGAATCGCACACCGTCTCCGGCGCCGATACCGCCGAGGTGGCGTTCACCGCGCGGCTGCGCGTGGGCGGCGGCTCGGCCCAGCGCATGCACGAACGCAGTCGCTTCGTGCGCGAAGGCGGGCACTGGTTCTACGTGGACGGCGACGTCGGCTGAAAGCGGCGCGACGCGCGCGCACGAAGTGGCGGTCAAGACCAGCCGCGCGTGATGCAGCGTTGCAGTGCTGCGGTGGGTTTCTCGCGCAACGGGTCTAGCATCTGTTGCATGACGTTGCGCCTTAGTGCGCGCGCTTTCTTCGACACTTCGCCAAGGAGACTCCCCCATGTCCCAAGCCCACGGCTATGCCGCGACTTCCGCCGATGCGCCGCTGGCGCCGTTCGTGTTCGAACGTCGCACCCCCGGTCCGCACGATGTGCAGATGGACATCCTGTACTGCGGCATCTGCCATTCGGACCTGCACACCGCCCGCAACGAATGGCAGAACACGATCTTTCCCTCGGTGCCGGGCCACGAGATCGTCGGCCGTGTCACCGCCGTCGGCAGTGAGGTCAAGGGCTTCAAGGTCGGCGACCTGGCCGGCGTCGGCTGCATGGTGGACAGCTGCCGCACCTGCCCTTCCTGCGCGGCGGGCGAGGAGCAGTACTGCGACAACGGCTTCACCGGCACCTACAACGGCCCGCTGTTTGGCGGCGGCGAGAACACCTACGGCGGTTACTCGGACCATGTCGTGGTCGACGAGCGCTACGTGCTGCGCGTGACCCACGGCACCGACAACCTGGCCGCGGTCGCGCCGCTGCTGTGCGCCGGCATCACCGTGTACTCGCCCATGGCGCACTGGCAGGTCGGTCCGGGCCAGTCGGTCGGCGTGGTCGGTCTGGGCGGCCTGGGGCACATGGCGGTCAAGATCGCCAAGGCGCTGGGGGCGCACGTGGTGTTGTTCACCACCTCGGAGAGCAAGCGCGAGGACGGCAAGCGCCTGGGCGCCGACGAGGTGGTGATCTCCAAGGATCCCGAGCAGATGGCCGCGCAGGCCGGCAAGCTGGATTTCATCCTCAACACCGTGGCCGCCTCGCACAACCTGGATCCGTTCCTCAATGCGCTCAAGCGCGATGGCGCGATGGTGCTGGTCGGTGCTCCGGAACACCCGCATCCGACGCCGACGGTGTTCAACCTGATCATGCGCCGCCGGACCATCGCCGGCTCGCTGATCGGCGGCATCGCCCAGACCCAGGAGATGCTGGATTTCTGCGCCAAGCACGGCATCGTGTCGGACATCGAGATGATCGAGCCCCGGCAGATCAACGAGGCCTACGAGCGCATGCTCAAGGGCGATGTGAAGTACCGCTTCGTGATGGATCTGGCCAAGCTGGACAAGGCCGCCTAAGGCCTCATACGACAGGCGGCGAAGCGACGGGCGGCTACACTGGCCGCCCGTCTTCATGTGCGATGTCATGACCCACACGCTGACCGAGACCACGCTGCACGGCCTGCCCGTGCTGCGGATCGAAACGCCGCTGTGCACCGCGCAGCTCTCGCTCCACGGCGGCCAGCTGCTGTCGTTCGTGCCCGCCGGCGGCGCCGATGTGCTGTGGCTGTCGCCGCTGGCCCAGGGCGCGCCCAAGGCGATCCGCGGCGGCGTGCCGGTGTGCTGGCCCTACTTCGCCCGCGAGCATCAGCCGGCCGACGCGATCCAGCATGGCTTCGCGCGGATCAGCGCGTGGACGCTGGCCGAGGCGCGCGAGGACGGCGACGGCAACGTGCACCTGACGCTGGACCTGCCGACGCACGCCTCCACACCGCTGCGCCTGAAGCAGACCCTGGTGCTCGGCGCAGGCCTGCAGCAGGCGCTGACCACGCACAACCCTTCCGCGGAGGCGGTCGCCTTCACCGATGCGCTGCACAGCTACTTCCACGTCGGCGACGTGCGTCAGGTCCGCCTGAGCGGGCTGGACGGGCTGGACTACGACGACAAGTTCACCGGGCAGACCTTCCCCCAGTCCGGCGACTGGACCCTGTCCGACCCGCGCGATCCCGGCCGCAGCGACCGCATCTACCACGATGCCGGCGGGCACTACGTGCTGCACGATCCGGTGCTGTCTCGGCAGCTGCGCATCAGCACCACGGGCAGCCGCTCGGTGGTGGTGTGGAACCCCGGCCAGGCCGGGGCGCAGGCCATGGCCGACGTGCCCGATGACGCGTGGCCGGCCTTCGTCTGCGTCGAGGCGGCCAATGCCGGGCGCGATGTCATCAAGCTGGCCCCCGGCGCAAGCCACACCCTCGGCCAGGCCGTGGAAGTGCTGCCCGCTTAGGCGGCGTCCGCCTCACGCAGGCCGCCCGCCTGAAGATGCGCGGCCTGGCGTCAGGGCACGGCCGCCGTGGCGCAGGCCCGCTGCGCGCCGCAGGCAGGCGCGACCAGGCTCAGCCGTCGACCCGCGCCCATCGACACCGGCACGCCGGCCACCGCGTCCGGCGATGGCAGCGCGCGCGGGATCCATTGGTGCGTGCCGGCCAGATCGGCCGCGCCGCTGGCTTCGCAGCCGACCTCGCCGAACCGCTGGCGCAGCAGGGCGACGCGTCCGCGTCCGGCCAGCGGCTCGGCCGCGCCCAGCCCGGCATCGGTCGTCAGTGCGCACACCAGGCTGTCGCTGGGCGCACGGCTCGCCGCGGGTGACGGGCTGATCTGCGAGGGCGCGCGCGCGTCGGCCTCGGGCCGGCAGCCGCACAGGCCGACGGCGATCAGCAGGCCGCCGAGACTGGCGCCTGCCGCTTTCCACTCCCTCATCCAAGCCTCCCGGCGGTCCACACTGCGGAACCGCACAGCTGGAAGAACCTCGATTGCGTCCGGAACCGGCCATCGGCGGCCGGCGGCCCTTACAGCCTGGGATAGGCGAAGCGCCCCAGCTGCACCAGCTTGGCCAGCGCCGCCTGGCGCTCCATGCCCTCCAGGCCGTTGGTCAGGAACACCAGCGTCTGCCCGTCCCGGGCGATGGACAGCACCGCGATATCGGCCAGCACGCCGCGCTCGAGATCGCGCGGCTCGACCACGGCGGTGGCGTAGTGGCCCAGGCCCGGGGGCGAGACCATGCGGACGCTGGCGCGCGCGCCGGGCTTGCTCGCGTCGATGAAGCCGGTCACCAGGTCGCTGACCTCATCCTGCGGCGTATGACCCTTGGAAGGCCATTGCTGCACCAGCAGGCGGCCGAAGTCGCCGTTCCACTCGCAGGCCTTGATGCCGAAGGTCTGGTGGTGCTCGGGCGTGGCGGTGGAGGTGCCGCTGAAGACGGTCTCCAGCTCGTCCGCGGTGATCAGGTCGCACACCGTTTCGGCCTTGGCCTTGGCCTCGGCCACCGGCGCCGTGGACGGCGGCGCAGCGACGGGCGCGGCGGCAGGCGGCGGCGGACGCGAGCACGCCGCCAGGACCAGGACCAGCGCGAAGAATGACGAACGCAGGGCATGCAGCAGGGCAGGAGACACGCGGACCTCCGGCGTGGCGCCGGGCGGGGGAATCCCGGCTTGTCCCTGTGCTAACACCAAAAGCGGCCAATTCAGGACACCTGTCACGTTTCCGGCCCGTGGCAGGGGCCGAGGCGGGGGACGCAGGCACCGTCACCGGTTCTGTACATCTGCCGCGTTTGCCTGCCGACGTTGCAGCGCTGCAACGGACGCGCCGCGGCGCGCACCTACACTGAACCACCGTCTCTGCGGCGTTCGATCAGATGGAAGACAGCGTGCGTTCCCCGTCCGGGGCGAGGGAACCGCAGGGCACGATGCGCGCCAAGGAGCGCATCGACATCGTCGATGCCGACGGCCGGGTGCGCCTGACCAGCGCGGCGCACCCCGATCCCCAGCCCGGCGATCTCTGGCTGGCGCGCTGGGACCAGGCGCAGCGCGCTCAGCTGCGACAGGCGCTGGACGCAGCCTGGGCCGGGGAGCCGGAACGCCGCGTCGCACCGCAGGCCCAGACCGCGGACGGCGAAGCCGACGGCTGGGAAATCCACATGGCCCCGCTGCGCGATGTCCACGGCGCGATCGACGCGGTGGTCGCGATCAGTCGCCAGACCAGCGAGGAGCGCCACGACCAGGCTGCGGCGTACGCCCATGACGCCCTTCCATACGCGGGCACGCTTCTGCAGGCCGCAGCGGCGGACGCCGAGGATGGCCTACAGCGCGAGCCCGACCCGCACAGGGCCGACCATCGGCTGCTGCGCGCCCGCGACGATGTGGCGCTGGGCGTGCGCCGCGAACAGGCGCTGCAGGACCAGCTCGATCTGGCCACCGTGGCCCGCGACAGCGCCGAGCAGGTCAGCCGCCAGGCGCAGAAGCGCGCGGCCATGGGCCAGCTGGTGGCCGGCATCGCGCACGACTTCAACAACATGCTCCAGATCGTGCAGACCACGTTGGACATGATGGCGCTGCAGGCCGCGACCGATCCGCGCCAGGCGCGCCTGCTGGCCCGGTCGCAGGAGGCCGTCGGCCATGCGGTGGACCTGGCCCGGCGTCTGCTGGCGTTCGGGCGCGAGCATCCCTATCGCGCCGAGGCCCTGGACCTGGCGCAGGTGGTGAACGACATGCTGCCGCTGATCGCGCATGGCCTGGGCGCACGCATGACGATGGCCCTGGCGCCGGCCGAGGTGGCGCTGCCGATCCGCTCGGATCGGCATTCGATCGAGCAGGCGCTGATGAACCTGTGCGTCAACGCGCGCGATGCCTGCCAGGGGCACGGCCGTATCGACGTCGCGCTGGGCCTCGAAGACGTCGCCGCCGGGCAGGACGGCACGCTGCAGCGCGCCGGCGGCCGCTATGCCTACGTGGAGGTGCGCGATGACGGCTGCGGCATGGACGCGGCCACCCGCGCGCGCATCTTCGAACCCTTCTTCACCACCAAGCCCGAAGGCATGGGCACCGGGCTGGGCCTGGCCCAGGTGTCCGGGCTGATGCGCCAGTCCGAAGGCTTCGCCACGGTGCGGTCCGAGCCGGGCCAGGGTGCCTGCGTGCGGCTGTACTTCCCCGCGCTGCAGGCGTGAGCCTCGATGCGCTGCGACCACACGTCCGGGTATGGCGCCGCTGACCGCGCTGGTAGGCTTGGCGCGATGCCCTCCCACCCTCGTCCGACCCCGCATGCCCGCTGACGCCGCCCTTGCCCCCGTTCCCCTGGCGCGTGCGCTGCGTGAGGCGACCGCCCAGGCCCACGCCGCGGTCGAAGCGTTGCCGCACATGCACGCGCTCGCGCACGGCGCGCTGCCTTCCGATCAGTACGTGCGGGTGCTGCAACAGCATCTGGCCCTGGTCGAACCCTGGGAGCGCACGCATGCGGCCTGGCTGCAGACGCTGGCGGCGCAGGGCTGGCATTACCGTGCGCGCGGGCCGGCGCTGCGCGCCGACCTGGCCACGCTCGGCGTCACCGCGCCCGCGGCCGCGCCGTTGACCGAAGCGGAGCCGGCGGCCGCGGCCTGGGGCCAGCTGTACGTGATCGAAGGCTCGCTGCTGGGCGGGCGTCTGATCGCGCGCGCCTTCCGCGCCGCGCAGCCGGCGCTGTCCGCCGCGCTGGCCTACTTCGATCTGGGCAGCGAGGCGCCCGGCGCATGGCGCCAGTTCCAGGCCTGCCTGGAGGCGGCGCTGCCCTCCGCCGCGCAGCGCCAGGCCGCCATCGGCGGCGCGCAGTCGATGTTCGCCCGTTTCCATCAGCAGCTCGCCGCCGGGGTGGCCGCATGAGCCTGTCGCCGGACACCGTGGACATGGATGCCTGCGCGCGCGAGCCGATCCATATCCCCGGCTCGGTCCAGCCGTACGGCGCGTTGCTCGTCATCGAGCCTGCCAGCGGACAGGTACTGCAGGCCAGCGGCAGCGCCGCCGACCTGCTGGGCGTGCCGCATGCGCAGCTGATCGGCCAGCGCTGGGACGCGCTGCTGACGCTGGAGGCGCGCACGCTGCCGGCGGCCGACGAGGTACGCGAGCCCCTGCACCTGGCGCACGAAGCCGTCGGCTTCCCCCAGCGCGCCGATGCGCCGTCGGAGGTCTACGTGGCGGCCTGGCATCTGGCGCCCAGCCAGTGGCTGGTGGAGATCGAGCCGCGCGACTCGCAAGCCTCCGACGTCGGCGTGCGCGACGTGCTGCCGGTGCTGCGCCTGGTCGAGCGCGACCGCCACATCCACGAGGCCAGCCTGCGCGTGGCGCGCGAGATCCACGCCCAGCTCGGCTACGACCGGGTGATGGTCTACCGCTTCGACAATGAGTGGAACGGCGACGTCATCGCCGAGGCCAGGCGTCCCGAGCTTGAGGCCTACCTGGGCCTGCACTACCCGGCCACCGATATCCCGGCGCAGGCGCGCGCGCTGTACCTGCGCAACCGCGTGCGCCAGATCGCGCACGTGGGCTACCGGCCCTCGCCGATCGAACCGCCGCTGGACCCGCGCGATCACGCGCCGGTGGATCTGAGCGACGTCAGCATCCGCAGCGTCTCGCCGGTGCACCTGGAGTACCTGGGCAACATGGGCGTGAGCGCCACGCTGGTGACCTCCATCGTGGTCAACGACGTGCTGTGGGGGCTGATCGCCTGCCATCACTACGCGCCGCTGTTCGCCAGCCACGCCATGCGCGATGTTGCCGATGCGCTGACCCGCGGCCTGGCCGCGCGCATCGGCGCGCTGCAGGCGGTCGAGCGCGCGCGCACCGAGGCCGTGCTGCTGACCGTGCGCGAGAAGCTGATCACCGCCTTCAACAATGCCGACACGCTCTCCACCGAGATGCTGACCGAGCTGGCGCCGGAACTGATGGACGTGGTCGATGCCGACGGCGTGGCGATCTACAACGGCGATGAGGTGATCGGCTACGGCACGCTGCCGTCGGTCGAGGATCTGGTGCGCATCCGCCAGCAGATCGAAGCGCGCGACGACGAGGTCCTGCGCGAGGGCGTGGTCGGCGCGCTGCACGTGGACGCCATCGGCAGCGCCTTCCCGGAACTGGCCGACCTGGCGCCGCTGGCGGCCGGCCTGATCTTCGTGCCGCTGATGCCGCAGGCGCGCAGCGCGCTGCTGTGGACGCGCCGCGAGCAGATCGAGACGATCAACTGGGCCGGCAACCCGGAGCTGGCCAAGCTGGTGGACATCCCCAACTCGCGCCTGTCGCCGCGCAAGAGTTTCGATCTGTGGCAGCAGACCGTGCGCGGCCAGGCGCGGCCGTGGTCGCTGCTGCATCTGGAATCGGCGCGCAGCCTGCGCGTGCTGATCGAGCTGATGGAGCGCAAGCGCGTGCAGCAGGACTTCAGCCTGCTGGAAGCCTCGCTGGCGCGCCTGCGCCAGGGCGTAGCGATCATCGAGCGCGGGCCGACCGGGATCGGCCGGGTGCTGTTCGCCAACGACGCCTTCGCCCACCTGGCCGACGAGGACGCCAGCGGCATGATCGGCCGCGACATGCGCGCCCTGCTCGACCCTTCGGTGTCCGAGGCGCAGCTGCAGGCGCTCAAGCAGGGCCTGCACGCGCGCGAACCCAGCAATGCGGTGCTGCCGCTGCGCGTGGCCAATGCCGACCCGGTGTTGCAGCAGTTCGACTTCGAGCCGCTGCCGGCCAGCCGCGGCCAGGTCAGCCACTGGCTGCTGCAGCTGCGCGACCCGGACTGATCCCGGGCGTGGAGCGGCGCTGGCGCCTGGCCTCAGCGCTTGGCCTTGACCTTGATCTCGACCGGTTGAGTCTTGGCCGTTTGCGACTCGCCGATGGATAGACGTGCCGCCGTCGCGGCGGCGAGCGCCTGGCGCGCACGCTCGGACAGGATCGCCATCTGCGGCTTGGCGCTGCCATCGTCGTTCGGCTGCACGCTGAACATGTAGTCGCCCCACCACGCACCGCCGGCCCAGTAGGTCCAGCCCAGCCAGACCTCGGCGTTGTCCTGGATGTAGCCCAGCATGCCGTCCAGCGCGGCCAGGCAGGTGGCGTTGGCGGCGGCGCCGAACTCGCCAAGGAAACCGCGCTTGCCATTGGCGCGCAGCCAGTCGGTGAAGGCCTCGAGCTTCTCGGCGCCGATGGTGGTGCTCACGCAGGTGGGCGAGGTGCCCGAGGAGTCGCTGTCCAGATACTGGTGGACTTCGTAGGCCAGGTTGCTGGCCGGGTCGCGCAGGCCGACCAGCGCATCGGCGTTGGACACGCCGCCGCCGGCCTCGGCACTGGTCCAGCTGTGCGCGCCGGTCCAAGGCCACGCCCGGCACCAGGATGAGGTTGTTCGCTCCGGTGGCGCGGATGGCGTCGATGGCCGTCTGCGCCGTGCGCGCCCAGCGGGTCGCATTGAGGCCCACCGGCTCGTTCATCAGGCCGAAGATCACCGTCTCATCGTTGCCGAAGGCGAGCGCAAGCCGCCGCCAGAGATCGGCGAAGGCCGAGTCGGGCACCGCCTGCGAGCCGATCGCCTGGTCGTTGAACACCGCGTAGTTGTGCGGATCCAGGATCAACATCTGGCCATGGTCGTGCGCGCGGGTGACGGCGGTGCGCAGCTGCGCCAGCTGGGCGCTATCCAACGCGCCGCCGAGCGCCGGCTGCAGGCGCTCCCACAAAAACGGCAGGCGGATGACGTTCATCCCGCCATCGGCGAAGTCGCCGAAGTCGCCGTCGGAAGGGTAGGTGTAGTCCTTGAACAGCACGCCGGGCTTGTTGTCCGAGGCGAACTCGGCGCCAGCCAGGTTGACGCCCACGTACGCGAGCGCGCGGGTCTGCGCGGCGGCGAGCGCCGGCAGGCAGGCCAGCGCGACGGCCAGGGCGAAACGCATCAGGACTGGGAAGGCGATCGGGCGCATGGCGATGGCTCTGGTGTCGGTCACCGTCGGAGCGGACGCGGGCGACGGCAAACGGGCGAAGGAGCGGCGAGCACGAGGCAGGCCGATGGCGGCGTTGCGAAGCGGGCGAACTCGGCGGCGACCACGATCCTGCGCAGACGCTAAAGGCGCTCGATGCTGCGATCGCGCCGCGTCCTCACCGATGCGCTCGGTGGTTGGTCCCTGGGCTCGGGAGCCGAGCGCACGCATCCAGCATAGGCGCAAGCCGGATGCCGGATTCGATGGATTCTTGGGTCGTGTCGCGTTCTGGAACACGTCGCATGCTTCGTTCCGGACCGATCGCGCAAGCCGCGTGCGGCCTTGCGTTGCGCGCTATCCAGGTCGCGCCGTGGCCGTGCCTCCCGGCCGCGTGCGCCAACGCCGGACCGCCGCCCACACGGCGGCGATTCCGGCTTGGTGGTGCCGAATTAGTCGTGCGCGGGCTTGCCGGTGACCTGCCCGGCGTACTTGCGCAGCGTCGGCAGCTGCGGCTTGGCGCTGCCATCGCGATTGGGCTGCACATTGAACGGATAGCTCGGTGCCCACCACGCCCCGGCCGCCCAGTAGCTCCAGCCCAGCCACTGCTGCGGATGGGCCTGGATGTAGGCCAGCATCGCGTCCAGCGCCGGGATGCATTCCGCGCTGGCGCCGAACTCGCCCAGGAAGCCGACCTTCTTGTTGGCCTCCAGCCAGCGCGTGAAGCCTTCCAGCCGGCGCGCGCCGATCTGCGGATCGTCGCCGCACTCGGGCTTGGTGCCGGAGGAATCGCGGTCCAGGTATTGATGCGCCTCGAAGGCCAGGCGGTTGGCCGGATCCTTCAAACTGGCCAGCGCATCGCCGTTGGAGACGCCGCGCCCGGCCGAGGCGCTGGTCCAGCTGTGCGCGCCGCTCCAGGCCGTGCCCGGCACCAGGATCAGGTTCTTGGCGCCGGTGCCGCGGATCGCATCGATCGCCGCCTGCGCGGCGGCGGCCCAGTCGTTGGCGCTGATGTCGTGCGGCTCGTTCATCAGGCCGAACAGCACCTTGTCGTTGTTGGCGAAGGCCGGCTCGCTGGCCAGCCGCCGCCATAGGTCGGCGAAGGCCGCGACCGGCACGGCCGCGCTGCCGATCGTCTGGCCGTTGTAGCCGCCGTAGTTGTGCACATCCAGCAGCAGGGTGATGCCGTGCTTGCTCGCGGTCTGCGCGGTCTTGCGCAGCAGGTCCAACTGGGCGCGGTCGAACTCGCCGTTCAACGTCGGCTGCAGGCGTTCCCACAGGAACGGCAGCCGCACCACGTTCATGCCCTGCGCGGCGAAGTAGGCGAAGTCCGATTCGGACGGATAGGTGTAGTCCTTGTACAACGTGCCGGGCTTCTTGCTGGACTGGAACTCGGCACCGGCCAGGTTGACGCCGGCGTAGCGCAGGGCCTGTTCGGCGTGGGCCAGGGGGGCGAAGGCCAGGGCGGTCGCCAGCAGCAGGCCGGCGGGGCGATAGCGGATCGGGCGCATGGGACGTCTCCGGATCAGGCGCCGCCGGCCGTCGGCGGTTCCGCGCGAGCGCGGAGCACGACAGGCCACGATGCGAAAGACTCACGGCTGCGAGCAGCCATCGGCGGCAGGTGGGGGAACGGCCGCATCGTGATCCCGAGCCTAGGCGATCGTGTGCGACCGCAGCATGAAACCCGCGGTGACTGACGCAGGTGTCATGCCTTGCGGGGCTTCAGGACGAGCAACGTCAGCACGCCGCCGACCAGGCCCCAGAACGCCGCGCCGATGCCGGCCAGGCTCAGGCCCGAGGCGGTGATCAGGAAGGTCACCAGCGCCGCCTCGCGGCTGCCCTCGTCCTTCACCGCCGTGCCCAGCGCGCCGCCGAGCGTGCCCAGCAGCGCGATGCCGGCGATGGCCATGACCAGCTCCTTCGGGAACGCCGCCAGCAGCGTCACCACCGTGGCGCCGAACAGGCCGACGACCAGATAGAACAGCCCCGCCCAGACCGCGGCCATGTAGCGCCGCGTGCGGTCCGGATGCGCCTCGGGGCCCATGCAGATCGCCGCGGTGATCGCCGCCAGGTTCAACGAGAACGCGCCCAGCGGCGCCAGCAGCGCGGTGAGCACGCCGGTCCAGCCGATCACCGGCGAGACCGGCACCTCGAAGCCCGAGGCGCGGATCACCGCCACGCCCGGCACGTTCTGCGAGGCCATGGTCACCACGAACATCGGCAACGCGATGCCCAGCAGCGCGGCCAGCGAGAACCGCGGCGTCACCCAGTCCGGCTGGGCCAGGGTCAGATGCGCCTGTTCCAGATGCAGGGTGCCGCTGGCGGCGGCCACCAGCACGCCGACCAGCAGGCAGGCGATCACCGCATAGCGCGCCCACCAGCGACGCATCACCAGGTAGGTGACCAGCATCGCCAGCACCAGCAGCGGCTGGGTCTTGAGCGCGACGAAGGTGTCCAGGCCGAAGCGCAGCAGCACCCCGGCCAGCATGCCGGCGGCCAGCGGCAGCGGGATGCGGTGCAGCGTCTTCTCGAACAGGCCGGAGAACCCGGCCACGGCCACCAGCACCGCGCACACCACGAAGGCACCGATCGCCTCGGGCAGCGGCAGGCCGGTGTGGCTGGCCGCCAGCATCGCCGCCGCCGGCGTCGACCACGCGGTGACCACCGGCACGCCATAGCGCAGCGACAGCGCGATGCAGCTCACGCCCATGCCCAGCCCCAGCGCCAGGATCCACGAGCCGATCTGCGCCTGACTGGCCCCCACCGCCTGCGCCGCCTGGAACACGATCACCACCGAACTGGCGAAGCCCACCAGCACCGTGACGAAGCCGGCCGCCATGGCCGAGAGCGAAGAATCGCGCAGCACGCGCGCAGGCAAGGCAGGCATGTTCGAGGCGAAACGAGGGGAGGGAAGCGTTGAGCTTAACGGGCGGCTTCAACGACGCCCAGTTCGGTTGCATTGGCAACCGGATGCAGGACGTGGAAGGCCGCTGGATTCCCGCCTTCGCGGGAATGACGAAGGGGTGTCAGCTGCGGGCGATGCAGTCCGCCGCTGCGATAGTCAGACCCTCGTCGCTCCCGCGCACGCGGGAGCCCATGGACGTTACGCGGTCTGCCAGGCCGTCCATGGATCCCCGCCTTCGCGGGAATGACGATGGGGGTCTCTGTTCGTCGGGCGCTTTCAGCCCAGCAGCAGCTCGGCGATGCTCTGGGCGGCGTCGCGGCCTTCGGCCACGGCGGTGACTACCAGGTCGGCGCCGCGCACGGCGTCGCCGCCGGCGAACAGCTTGGGGTGCGTGGTCTGGTAGGGCAGGCGCTCGTCGCCGCCGGCGACGATGCGGCCGTTGGCCTGGCCTTCCACGCCCACCGCCGACAGCCAAGTGGGCAGGGTCGGGGAGAAGCCGAAGGCGATGATCACCACGTCGGCGTCCAGCAGCGATTCGCTGCCTTCGATCAGTTCGGCGTTGCGGCGGCCGCGCGCGTCGGGCTCGCCCAGGCGGGTCTCGGCCACGCGTACGCCGACCAGCTGACCGTCGGCGCCGGCCTCGATCGACAGCGGCTGGCGGTTGAACAGAAAGCGCACGCCTTCCTCGCGTGCATTGGCGACCTCGCGTGCGCTGCCGGGCATGTTGGCCTCGTCGCGGCGGTAGGCGCAGGTGACCTTGGCCGCGCCCAGGCGGATGGCGCTGCGCACGCAGTCCATGCCGGTGTCGCCGCCGCCCAGCACGACCACGCGCTTGCCGGTGAGATCGGGCAGGGTGATCTTGTCCTCCCAGCCGGCGATCGGCCGGCCCCAGCCGTCGCTGCCGGTGACGATGCGGCTGTTCTGCACCAGGAAGGGCAGGGCCGGCAGCACGTTGGGCAGGTCCTGCCCGGGCAGGCCGCCGTCGGTGTAGCGGTACGCGCCGGTGCCCAGGAACACCGCGTCGAACTCCTCCAGCAGCGCATCGAGGCTGACGTCGCGCCCGATCTCCACGCCCAGGCGGAACTCCACGCCCATGCCCTCGAGCACCTCGCGGCGCTGGGCGATCACGGTCTTGTCGAGCTTGAAGCTGGGGATACCGAACTGCAGCAGCCCGCCGATCTGCTCATAGCGGTCGAACACCACCGCATGGATGCCGGCGCGCGCCAGCCGGTCGGCGCAGCCCAGCCCGGCCGGGCCGGCGCCGATCACCGCCACGCGCTTGCCGGTGGGCTGCACGCTGGACAGGTCCGGGCGCCAGCCGGTGGCCAGCGCGGTGTCGACGATGTACTTCTCCACCGCGCCGATGGTGACCGCGCCGAACTCCTCCAGCGTGCAGCTGCCTTCGCACAGGCGGTCCTGCGGACACACCCGGCCGCAGACTTCCGGCAGCGGATTGGTCGAGTGGCACAGCGTGGCGGCCTCGTGGATGCGGTTCTCCTGCACCAGCTGCAGCCACTGCGGGATGGCATTGTGCACCGGGCACTTCCAGCTGCAGTACGGGTTGCCGCAGTCCAGGCAGCGGCCGGCCTGGTACTGCGCGTCGGCCTTGTCGAACTTGCCGTACAGCTCGCCCCAGTCGCCGGACGTGCGCAGCTCCACCGGGATGCGCGAGGGCATCTGCCGGGGCAGGTCGAGGAACTGGAAGGCGTGCTTGCGGCTCATTGTCTGGGGAATCGGGAATAGGGAATCGGGAATGGCAAAAGCAAAAGCGGCTCTGCCTGCGAGGTAGGAAACGGGGGGAACCGGGCTTTTACCACTCCCGATTCCCCATTCCCGATTCCCGGCGCCGCCATCAGGCGGCGCGCCTCAACGCGTCAGTCAGCGACTCGATGCTGGCGGCCTTGGGTTTGACCAGCCAGAACTTACCGATGTAGTCGCGGAACTCGTCCAGGATCTGCTGGGCCCAGATGCTGCCGGTGAGTTCGCGATGGCGCTGGATCAGGGTGTGGATGTGCTGGCGGTAGCTCTCGAAGCCTTCGCCGCTGATGCGGTGGATGTCGATCAGCTCGTGGTTGTAGCGGTCCACGAAATCGCGGTCCACGTCCAGCACATAGGCCAGCCCGCCGGTGAAGCCGGCGCCGAAGTTCAGGCCGACCCGGCCCAGCACCATGACGATGCCATCGGTCATGTACTCGCAGCAGTGGTCGCCGGCGCCTTCCACTACCGCCAGCGCGCCGGAGTTGCGCACCGCGAAGCGCTCGCCGGCGCGGCCGGCGGCGAACAGCTCGCCGCCGGTGGCGCCGTACAGGCAGGTGTTGCCCAGGATGGCGGTGTTGCGCGCTTCGAAGCGCGCCCCGCGCGGCGGGCGCACCACCAGCCGGCCGCCGGCCATGCCCTTGCCCACGTAGTCGTTGGCCTCGCCTTCCAGTTCCATGTTCAGGCCGCCGGCGTTGAACGCGCCGAAGCTCTGCCCGGCCGTGCCGCGGAAGCGCAGCTGGATCGGCGCATCGCTCATGCCGTGGTTGCCGTGGGCGCGGGCGATGGCGCCGGACAGGCGCGTGCCGATCGAGCGGTCGGTGTTGTGGATCAGGTGGCGGTGGTCGCCGCCGGCCTTGGTCGCGATCGCCCGGGCCAGCTCCGAATCCAGCTGCGTGGCCAGGCTGTCCGGCGGCTCGTACATGCGCTGCGCGGCGCAGGTGCCGCCGTCGACCTGGGCGCCGGCCAGCAGCCGCGTCAGGTCCACGTGCACGCCCGGACGCGGGCTGTGGACGACCTGCTCGAGCAGGTCGGTGCGGCCGACGATCTCGTCCAGCGAGCGCACGCCCAGGCGCGAGAGCCACACGCGCACTTCCTCGGTGAGCAGGCGGAAGTAGTTCTCCACGCGCTCGGGCAGGCCGGTGAAGTGGTCCGCGCGCAGCCGCTCGTCCTGGGTGGCTACGCCGGTGGCGCAGTTGTTGAGGTGGCAGATGCGCAGGTACTTGCAGCCCAGCACGATCATCGGGCCGGTGCCGAAGCCGAAGCTGTCCGCGCCCAGCAGCGCGGCCTTGATCACGTCCAGGCCGGTCTTCAGGCCGCCGTCGGTCTGCAGCACGGTGCGCTCGCGCAGCTGGTTCTGCACCAGGGCCTGGTGGGCCTCGGCCACGCCCAGCTCCCACGGCACGCCCGCATAGCGGATCGAGCTGATCGGCGAGGCGCCGGTGCCGCCGTCGTGGCCGGAGATGGTGATCAGGTCCGCGCCGGCCTTGACCACGCCGGCGGCGATGGTGCCCACGCCGGCATGGCTGACCAGCTTCACCGACACCAGCGCCTTCGGGTTGACCTGCTTGAGGTCGAAGATCAGCTGGGCCAGGTCCTCGATGGAATAGATGTCGTGGTGCGGCGGCGGGCTGATCAGGCCGATGCCGGGCTTGGCGTAGCGCAGGCGCGCGATCAGCTCGTTGACCTTGTGCCCGGGCAGCTGGCCGCCTTCGCCGGGCTTGGCGCCCTGGGCGACCTTGATCTGCAGCACCTCGGCATTGACCAGGTACTCGGGCGTGACGCCGAAGCGGCCCGAGGCCACCTGCTTGATCTTGGAGCGCTTCTCGGTGCCGTAGCGGGCCGGGTCCTCACCGCCCTCGCCGGAGTTGGAACGCCCGCCCAGCCGGTTCATGGCGATGGCCAGCGCCTCGTGGGCCTCGGGCGAGAGCGCGCCCAGCGAGATGGCGGCGGTGTCGAAGCGGCGCAGCACGTCGCCGGCCTCGGCGACCTGATCCAGCGGCAGCGGCGTATCGGCCAGCTTGAGCTGCAGCAGGTCGCGCAGGGTCGAGACCGGGCGGTTGTGCACCGCGTCGGTATAGGCCTGCCAGTCCTTGGCATCGCCGGTGCGCGTGGCGCGCTGCAGCGTCATGACCACGTCCGGGTTGTACATGTGGTACTCGCCGCCGTGGACGTACTTGATCAGGCCGCCGACCTCGGGCTTGCGCAGGTCGTTCCAGGCGTTGCGGGTCAGCTGGCGGGCCTCGGTATCCAGGCGCTCGAAGCCCACGCCGCCCACGCGGTTGGCCGCGCCGGGGAAGCACAGCTCCACCACCTCGCGGTCCAGGCCGACCACCTCGAACAGCTGCGCGGCGCGATAGCTGGCGATGGTGCAGATGCCCATCTTGGAGATGATCTTGGACAGGCCCTTGTAGACGCCCTTGCGGTACTTGCGGCCGATCTGGGCCACTTCGCCGCCGGCCTTGAGCAGCAGGATGCCGCGCCGGCCCAGGTCGAACAGCGTCTGGTAGGCCAAGTACGGATACACCGCCGTGGCGCCCACGCCCAGCAGGCAGGCCATGTGGTGCGGATCGCGCGCGGTGCCGGTCTCGATGATCAGGTTGACGTCGCAGCGCAGGCCGACGTTGGACAGGTGGTGGTGCACCGCGCCGGTGGCCAGCAGTGCGTGGACCATCGGCCGGTCGGCGACCGGATAGCGGTCGGACAGCAGCAGCATGACCATGCCTTCGCGCGCGGCGGCCTCGGCCTCCCGGCAGATGCGCTCGATGCCGGCCTTGAGGCCTTCCTCGGGCGCATAGGACAGGTCGATCAAGCGGTTCTTGTGCGCGTACTGGTCCATCTTCAACAGCTGGCGCAGCTTGCGCTGGGACAGCACCGGCGAGTTGAGGATGACGTGGTTCACCGTCTCCGGGCCGGCGTGGAAGATGTTGGTCTCCCGGCCCAGCTGGGTGGACAGCGACATGGCGATGCCTTCGCGCAGCGGGTCGATCGGCGGATTGGTCACCTGCGCGAAGGCCTGGCGGAAGTAGTCGTACAGCGGCCGGGTGTGCTGGCTCAGCACGGCCATGGGCGTGTCGTCGCCCATCGAGCCGGTGGCTTCCTGCTCGGTCTCGGCCAGCGGGCGCAGGATCTGCTCCACTTCCTCGGTGCTGAGCTGGAACAGCTTGTGGTAGCTGCGCAGGGTCTTCTCGTCGAAGGGCTCCTCCACCAGCGAGGGGTCGATCAGCTCGGTCTGCAGGTAGGTCACGCCCTGCTGCAACCACTGCTTGAACGGCGCGCGGCCGCGGTTGATGCGATCGATCGCGTCGGAGTCGAGCAGGTCGCCGCGCTTGAGGTCGATGGCCATCATCTCGCCCGGGCCCAGCTTGCCCTTGCGCGTGATGCGCTCAGCCGGCAGCTCCCACACGCCCGCCTCGGAGGCGACCAGGAAGTGGCGGTCGGAGGTCAGCATCCAGCGCGCCGGGCGCAGGCCGTTGCGGTCGAGCATGCACGCCGCATAGCGCGCGTCGCAGGCGACGATGCCGGCCGGGCCGTCCCACGGCTCGGTGTTCAGGCCGTAGAACTCGTAGAACGCGGCCAGGTCGGCGTCCTTGAACTCCAGCGAGGCCGTCGCCGGCGGCACCAGGATACGCAGCGCCTGGATCAGCTCCATGCCGCCGGCGACCAGCAGCTCGAGCATGTTGTCCAGGCTCTGCGAATCGGAGCCGTGCATGGAGATCACCGGATCGAACTGGGCGATGTCGAACTTCGGCGTCTTCCACACCTTGCTGCGCGCCTGCGCCCAGGAGCGGTTGCCCTCGATGGTGTTGATCTCGCCGTTGTGCGCCAGCAGGCGGAACGGGTGCGCCAGCGGCCAGCGCGGCATGGTGTTGGTCGAGAAGCGCTGGTGGAACACCACCGCGCTGGAGGTCAGGTCGTTGCGCTGCAGGTCCGGGTAGAACACCGGCAGCTTGTCGGGCAGCACCATGCCCTTGTAGCCGATCACGTGCGGCGAGAGGGTCACTACATAGAAATCGGGCGTGGTCTCGCGCAGGGTCTGCTCAGCGCGGCGGCGCGCCAGGAACAGGGCCAGGGCGAAGGCCTCCACGTCCTGCTCGGCACCGGCCTCGACGAAGATCTGCTCGATGCGCGGCAGGGTGGCCTTGGCCAGCTCGCCGCACACCGATTCGTCGGTCGGCGGCACGCGCCAGCCGCACACGCGCACGCCGGTGGCGGTGAGCTCGGCCTCCAGGCGGTCGCGGCAGTCGTGCGCGGCATCGCCGTCGCCCGGCAGGAACACCAGGCCGGCGGCGAAGCGGGCGCCGACCTCGATATGCGCCTCGCGCGCCAGCGCCCGCAGGAAGCCTTCCGGTTTGCGAATCAGCAGGCCGCAGCCGTCCCCGGTCAGGCCATCGGCCGCCACGCCGCCGCGATGGGTCATGCGCGACAGGGCGGTGATGGCGGTATCGACGAGCTGGCGCGAGGGCTGGTCGTCCAGCTGCGCGATCATGCCGAAGCCACAGGCATCGCGTTCGTCGTTGGGGTCGTACAGCCCGTGGCGGTTGCGGGGGGCCATTGGTGCTACCTCGAAAACGAAGGAGGGGCAGGCGGCACCCGAGCCCTTCGATGGGCGGCGCAGACGTGAAGAAGGTGTCACCGGACTTGCGATGACACCACAACTTGGTGCGCCGCCGCAACGCCTGCGCCACCTTGGTGCAGTGACGGTTTCAGGGGCAACGAAACCGCCGCTTTTTCAGGGGTTCCGCGCCCGGGGCCGACCCGGGCGCGGGCGGGCTGTTCAGCCGCAGCGCACCGACACCGCCACGCCCTTCTCGTCGACCTCGATGTTGAGCCGGCTCTCGTTGAATTCCAGCGTCACCGGCTGGTTGGGCTTGAGCGTGCGCGCGCTCTTGGCGCCGGCGTCCTTCTGCGCCTGGTCCACGTCGGCCTGGGCCGGCGTCTTGCCGACGATCCACTGCGCCTGGGTGGCGTCGCAGGCGCTGGCGTCGGCCGGCGGCGCGGCTTCCGGCGTCGGGGTGGCGGCGGCATCGGCGCGCTGCTCGGACTGGGCCACGGCCTGTTCCTGTTCGTCGGGATTGGGCGCGGCGCAGCCGGCCAGCGCGAGCAGCAACATCAGCGAGGAGGCGGAGAGGGGGGACATGCGAAGGCTCCGTGACGATGAGGGCCTCATGTTAACCAGCCGACGCGCCCGCGCATGCGTCGGTTGACGGCGCTTTCATGCACGAGCAGACAACGTGCCGCCGGCATGGCTGCCTCTCCCAATTCCCGCAAGCGCACCCCCGCCCCGCCCGTGGTCCCGCCGCCGATGGCCGACGTGGCCAAGCTGGCCGGCCTGGTCTATGTCAGCGATGCCGAGCCCGGTTACTCGCGGCGACGCGCCGGCAAGGGCTTCGGCTATCGCGACCCGGAAGGCCGCGCGGTGCGCGATGCGCTGACCCTGACCCGCATCCGCGCGCTGGCCATCCCGCCGGCCTATACCGAGGTCTGGATCTGCCTGCAGGAGCGCGGGCATCTGCAGGCCACCGGGCGCGATGCGCGCCGGCGCAAGCAGTACCGCTATCACCCGGACTGGATGCAGGTCACCGGCGAGGGCAAGTTCGACCGCATCGTCCAGTTCGGCGCCACGCTGCCGCGCCTGCGTCGGCGCCTGCGCCAGGATCTCAAGCGCCCCGGCTTCCCGCGCGAGAAGGTGCTGGCGATCGTGGTGGCGGTGATGGCCGAGACGCTGGTGCGCATCGGCAACGCCACCTACGCCCGCGAGAACCGCTCCTTCGGCCTGACCACGTTGCGCAACCGGCACGTAGCCTTCGCCCGTGACCGGGTGCGGCTGAAGTTCCGCGGCAAGGGCGGGCTGGAGCACGACATCGGCATCGACGATGCGCGCCTGGTCAAGCTGATCCGCGCGGTGCAGCACCTGCCGGGGCAGGCGCTGTTCCAGTACCAGGACGACGACGGCACGCTGCAGCCGGTCGACTCCGGGCAGGTCAACGCCTACCTGCACGAGGTGATGGGCGAGGACTTCACCGCCAAGGACTTCCGCACCTGGGGCGGCACGCTGGCGGCGTTCAAGCTGCTGGCGGCCACGCCGCTGCCCGAGCCGCCCAGCAAGGCCGCGCTGAACCGCGCCAAGAACGGGGTGATCAAGGAGGTCGCCCGGGCGCTGGGCAATACGCCGGCGGTGTGCCGCAAGGCGTACATCGACCCCTGCGTGTTCGTGGCCTGGGAGGACGGGCGGCTGCAGAAGATCGCCGGCGACGCGCGCGGCGAGCGGCAGTGGGAGCAGGCCGCGCTGAAGCTGATGGCCAAGGTCCACAAGGTCTCGCTGGGCAAGGCCAAGCGCGCGGCCGCGGCCTGATCCGGACCCGGACACGACGACGCCGGCGCGAGCGCCGGCGTCGGGACAGCGGATGCGCCCGCGAGAGGCTTACTGCATCGCCACCGTGGTGCCGCTGCAGCCGATGGCGGTGATCGCGTTGTGCTCGCCGACCTGCACGTGCACGGTCGAGCCGCCTTCGGTCGCGGTCGCGGCCTGATCGCCGGTGGACAGCGCGGTGCTGTCGCTGTCCACGCGGATGCGCTCCAGCGTCGGCTGCGCGGCGGCCAGGCCGACCGCGCCCTTGACCATGTCGGTATGGCAGGTGCCGGAGATGGTGCCGTCCAGCGGCTGGAACGCCAGCGGCGCCGAGGCGCAGGCGGACAGGGCCAGGGACACGGCGGCGGCGGTCAGGGCAAGACGCATGGCAACTCTCTCCAGTGGGCAGCGGAGCCAAGCATTGCCGCGATCGTGTTGCGCCGTGATGAAGCCGCGTGTCATCGCATGTCAGCGGACCCTAGAGCCGCGCCAGCGTGCGGATGCGCACTTCGGCGGCGCCCACGCCGTGACGGTCGGCCGCGCGCTGCTGCAGGTCGTGCAGCCAGGCCGCGTCCGCGCCGGGCAGCGGGTCGCCGGGCGGCCCGGGCTGGATCAGCTGGCCCCAGGCGATCGGCTGGCCGCCCACCCACACTTCGTAATCGACGAAGTAGCGAACCGCGACCGGCGTGCGCGCCGGGCCCGGCTCAGGTGCCCACATGGACATCGTCCAGTCCGCTGCAGCCCAGATGTTCCAGCGCCAGCGACAGGGCCAGGGTGTAGCTGTGCGCGCCGTAGCCCTGGGCCCGGCCGACGCGCCGGCCGCTGGCGTCGGGCAGGCAGGCCTCGGGCTGGCCGGGCGGGTCATCGTGCACTTCGATGTAGGGCAGGGGCTGCTGTGCGAGCAGCGCCTGCAGCCGCGGGCTGGCGCTGCAGGCGCCGGGATCGAGCAGCACCAGCTCGACCTGGGTGCGCCGGCACAGGGTGAGGGTCTGCAGCAGCTCGCGCTCGCTGGCGCAGCTGCGCAGGGCGATGGTCTTGCCGGCGCAGCAGGCCAGTTCGGCCAGCCCGTGCATCACCGGCGAAGGAAGCGAGGCCGGCGGCGTCGGCGGGGCATGGAGGCGGTCGGGGCCGCGGACGATGACGATGGACATGGCGGCGGCCCTCAGTGCGCGTCGAGCGGCGCGGCGACCAGGCGCGCGGCCACGGCCAGCGCCATGGTCAGGCGCGCGGCGGCGTCGCGGTCGACGTTGAACACGGCCAGCGCCTCGTGCTGCGGATGGGCCCAGTGGGCGAACTCCTGGGCGCTGTGGTCGTGCAGTTCGATATACGGCGCGTCCAGCGCATCGAGCGCGTCGCGCAAGGCCGCGCCGTGCAGGGCGCAGTCGCGCGCGGACCACGCGCCGGGGTCGAGCACCACCAGCGGCGCGCGCTGGCGGCGGGCCAGGTGCAGGCCGCCGACCATGGCCGGCAGCGTGTCGCACTGGATCAGGTCGATGGACAGCGCGGCATGCGGGGGCAGTGAGACCGGGCCGGCGGCCGGCCCTTGGAGCAACACGATGGACATGAACATGGCAGCTGACAGCGCACCACGGTGCGGGACGCGCATGGTTCGCGCCGAGGGCATCAACGCGCCATGCGCATTGGCGCCTGCGGCATAAATTCTTCGCAATCTCTGCGCCGCGCAGCACGCGCACCTGGCGATTTGATGCGGTTTTTATGTCAGAGGCAGCGGGCGCGGATGGTGTCTTTACGCCGCCCCTTCCTATCTTGCGCTGGCCTTGCAGCGTGGCGTGGCGAGGCCGCCCACGCACCCAACCCAGCAGATCGACCTCCCGTGCAAAGGCCGTGGAATGTCGTCATACCGCGCGTCCGCTGATTGCCGGACGACGCCAAGGAAGCTTCGTTTTGAACATCGAGACCTCACTCAACGCGCCGCGTGGGCGCGCGCCGCTGGCCTCTGGCGCACTCGTGCTGCTCGGCCTGGCCTGTGCGGCCCCGGCCATGGCGGCCGGCGACGACGCGCCGCTCTGCACCGACCGCCCGACCAAGAGCAATGCGGTCTGCACCGTTCCCGCCGGCGATTGGCAGGTGGAAGCGGATGTCACCAGCTACACCCGCGATACCCAGCCCGCGACCAGGACCGAGACCTTCGCCTTCGCCAATACCGGGCTGAAGTACGGACTGAGCGACAACACCGACCTCCAGCTGTACTGGTCCCCGCAGCTGGAGGTCCGGACGCTGGATCGCACCAATGGCGCCAGCTCCAGCCTGTCCGGCGGCGGCGATGCGACCCTGCGCCTGAAGACCCGCTTCTACGAAGGTCAATCGGTGAGCATGGCGGTGATTCCTTTCGTCAAAATGCCGACCGCCGCCGACGGCCTGGGCAACGACAAGTGGGAAGGGGGCGTGGCCCTGCCGATCAGCCTCAGCCTGCCGCGCGGCTTCACCCTGTTGCTGGGGCCGGAGCTGGATGCGCTGGCCGACAGCGACGGCAGCGGCACGCACCTGGGCGTGACCAATCTGGTCAACCTCTCCCACGCGCTCACCCCGCGACTGGGCGTGGCGGTGGAGCTGTGGTCCTCGGTGAACAAGGACCCCGCCGGCACGATCAGGCAGGCCTCCGCGGACCTGGCGGTCAGCTACCTGCTGGCTCCGAAGTTCCAGATCGATCTCGGCGCCAACTTCGGTCTGAACGACCGGACGCCCGATGTCCAGGGCTACGTCGGATTCGCACATCGGTTCTGAGCCGCGCGGCCTGGCCGGGCGGAGAATTGATGAAGAATTTACGCAAGGCGGCGCATCGCGCCTAGCGCCTTTACCGGCACGCGCCCGACACTTTCGCCCGTTCCGGCACACCCGGTGCGGGCGCCGCATGCAGGGACCTGCATGCCCCCTTCCCTCATTCCCCTGCGGATCGCGTGGCACGCCTGGCCGCCGACCGCAGTCCATGGAGACACAACCAATGCCTGGCTGGCTAGCTTTGACCTGTGGTGCGCTGGTGATCCTCGCCGCTGCCTACCTGCTCTACGTCGTGCTGCGACCCGAAGACTTCTGAAGGAACCCACGACATGCTTGAGATCTTCCTGATCCTGGCCGCCGCGCTGCTGCTGGCCTGGCCGCTGGGTCTGTACCTGGCCCGGGTGATGCGCGGCGCACCGATGCGCGGCGATGCGCTGTTCGGCCTCGTCGAGCGGCCGCTCTATGCGCTGCTGGGCGTGGACCCGGCGCGCGGCATGTCCTGGCGCGGCTATGCCGGCGCCTTCGTGCTGAGCAATGTGGTGGTGGGCGTGCTGGTGTGGGCGATGTTCATGACCCAGGCCTGGCTGCCGCTCAACCCCGACGGCGTGCCCAACATGCGCTGGGACCTGGCGCTGCACACCATGGTCTCGTTCCTGACCAACACCAACCAGCAGCATTACTCCGGCCAGGCGCAGCTGTCCTACCTGTCGCAGATGGTGGCCATCACCGGGCTGCAGGTGATCACCCCGATGATGGGCCTGGGGCTGGCGGTGGCCACGCTGCGCGCGTTCTTCGGCAAAGGCCGCGCCGCCGAGGCGCAGGAAGGCGATGCGCGCGCGGTCGATGTGGGCAATTACTACAGCGATGTGATCCGCGCCTGCGTGCGCTTCATGCTGCCGCTGTGCCTGCTGTGGACGCTGCTGCTGGGCAGCCAGGGCGTGCCCTCCACGCTGCAGGCCGGTCCCACCGCCACGCCGATCGCGCACAGCGCGGACTTCAGCGCGCAGAAGCTGCCGCTGGGCCCGGTCGCGGCGATGGTCGCGGTCAAGCAGCTGGGCACCAACGGCGGCGGCTGGTACGGGCCCAACAGCGCGATGCCGCTGGAGAACCCGACCCCGTTCTCCAACGCGCTGGAATGCATCGCGCTGGTGCTGATCCCGATCGCGGTGGTGGTGATGGTCGGCGCGTTCACCGGCCGGCGCAAGCTGGCCGGGCTGATCTTCGGCAGCATGCTGGCGATGTCGGCCGCCTCCACCGCGGCGCTGGTGTGGGCCGAGGGCAATTCGGCCAGCGCCGCCAGCCCGCTGCTGATGGAAGGCAAGGAGGTGCGCTTCGGCGCCGATGCCTCCGCGCTGTGGGCGGCGCTGACCACGCAGACCTCCAACGGCTCGGTCAACGCCATGCACGATTCGCTCAGCCCGCTCAGCGGCGGCGTGGCCATGATCGACATGCTGATCAACGCCATCTGGGGCGGCATCGGCTGCGGCCTGCAGCAGTTCATCGTGTATCTGCTGCTGGGCGTGTTCCTGGCCGGGCTGATGACCGGGCGCACGCCGGAGCTGTTCGGGCGCAAGATCGAGACCGGCCAGGTCAAGCTGCTGGCGCTGCTGATCCTGCTGCAGCCGATCGTGCTGCTGCTGTTCACCGCCATCGCGCTGGCGGTGCCCGCCCTGACCGCCAACTCCAATCCCGGCTTCCACGGCATCAGCCAGGTGTTCTACGAGTACGCCTCGGCCTTCGCCAACAATGGCTCGGGCTTCGAGGGCCTGGGCGACAGCACGCCGTGGTGGAACCTCAGCTGCACCCTGGTGCTGCTGCTGGGCCGCTACCCGGCGCTGATCGTGCCGCTGGTGGTCGCCGCGCAGCTGGCGGCCAAGCGCGCCGCGCCCGAGTCGCCGGGCAGCCTGCAGATCGAAACCCCCACCTTCGCCCTGACCCTGATCGCGGTGATCGCCGTGCTGACCGTGCTGCAGTTCATGCCGGTGCTGGTGCTGGGCCCGGTCGCCGAACACCTGGCGCTGATGGCGCACTGAAGGACGCTGAACATGAACTCCCAAGTCCACTCCCACCGCGCGCCGCAGCGCCTGCTCGATGGCGCGGCCATCCGTGCCGCGCTGCGCGATGCGGTGCTCAAGCTCAACCCCGCCAAGCTGGTGCGCAGCCCGGTCATGGCCGTGGTCATGGCCGGCACCCTGGTCGCGCTGCTGGTCACGCTGACCGGCAACGCGCCGCTGGGCTTCGGCCTGGCGGTCAGCGCGATCCTGCTGCTGACGGTGCTGTTCGGCAATTTCGCCGAGGCCATCGCCGAGGCGCGCGGCCGCGGCCAGGCCGCCTCGCTGCGCACCGCGCGCCAGGACCTGATCGCGCGCAAGGTCGATGCCATCCAGGGCCATGCCAGCGAACGCAGCCTGCCCGCCGCGCAGCTGCGCCCGGGCGATCTGGTGATCGTCTCGGCCGGGCAGCAGATCCCGGCCGACGGCGAGATCGTGCGCGGCCTGGCGACCATCAACGAGGCCGCCGTCACCGGCGAGTCGGCGCCGGTGCTGCGCGAGGCCGGCACCGACCGCAGTGGCGTGATCGGCGGCACCAAGGTGCTGACCGACGAGATCGTGGTCAAGGTCACCGCCGAGCCGGGCAACAGCTTCCTGGACCGCATGATCGCCCTGGTCGAGGGCGCCAACCGGCAGAAGACGCCCAACGAGATCGCCCTGACCCTGCTGCTGGCGGCGATGACGCTGACCTTCCTGATCGTGGTCGCCACGCTGCCGGCCATCGGCGCCTTCGTCGGCGTGCGCGTGGACCCGCTGCTGCTGATCGCGCTGCTGGTGTGCCTGATCCCGACCACCATCGGCGGCCTGCTGCCGGCCATCGGCATCGCCGGCATGAACCGCGCCCTGGCGGCCAACGTGCTGGCCAAGTCCGGCAAGGCGGTGGAAGTTGCGGGCGATGTGGACGTGCTGCTGCTGGACAAGACCGGCACCATCACCCACGGCGATCGCCAGGCCACCCACTTCCACACCCTGGCCGGCATCGACGCGACCCAGCTGCGCGAGGCCGCGCTGCTGTCCTCGCTGGCCGACCCGACGCCGGAGGGCAAGTCGATCGTGCGGCTGGCGCGCGAGCAGGGCTGCACTGTGACGGAGCCGGAGAGCGCCGAGTACCTGGCCTTCACTGCGCAGACCCGCATGTCCGGCGTGGACGTGGCCGGTCGCGCGATCCGCAAGGGCGCCGTGGATGCCATCGCCGCCTACGTGACCGCGCTGGGCGGCAGCGTGCCTTCCGAACTGGCCGGCCGCGTCGAGCAGGTCGCGCGCGGCGGCGCCACCCCGCTGGTGGTGGCCGAAGGCCGGCACGTGCTGGGCGTGATCGAGCTGTCCGACGTGGTCAAGCACGGCATCAAGGAAAAGTTCGCCCAGCTGCGCGCGATGGGCATCAAGACGGTGATGATCACCGGCGACAACCCGCTCACCGCCGCGGCCATCGCCGCCGAGGCCGGCGTGGACGACTACATCGCCCAGGCCCGCCCCGAGGACAAGCTCGCCCGCATCCGCGCCGAGCAGGCCGGCGGGCGGCTGGTGGCCATGGTCGGCGACGGCACCAACGACGCCCCGGCGCTGGCCCAGGCCGACGTGGGCCTGGCGATGAACTCCGGCACCCAGGCCGCCAAGGAGGCCGGCAACATGGTCGACCTGGACAGCGATCCGGCCAAGCTGCTGGCGGTGGTGGAAGTGGGCAAGCAGCAGCTGATCACGCGCGGCGCGCTGACCACCTTCTCGCTGGCCAACGACGTGTCCAAGTACTTCGCCATCCTGCCGGCGCTGTTCGCCGCGGCGATCCCCTCGATGGCCGCTTTGAACGTGATGCACCTGTCCAGCCCGCGCAACGCGGTGCTGGCGGCGCTGATCTTCAATGCGCTGGTGATCCCGGCGCTGATCCCGCTGGCCCTGCGCGGCGTGCGCTTCCGCCCGGCCACGGCCACCGTGCTGCTGCGCCGGAACATGCTGATCTATGGCGTGGGCGGCGTGGTGCTGCCGTTCGTGGCGATCAAGCTGATCGATCTGGTCCTGGCCGCGGTGGTGGGCGCATGAGCCGCGTCGACCTCGCCCAGACCCTGATGTCCCGCCCTTCCGGAAAAGGAGCTGCCATGTCTTCCCCTGTTCTGCAGTACCGCGCCGCGTGGCGGCCGGCCCTGGTGCTGTCCCTGGTCGCGCTGCTGGTGATGGGGCTGCTGTACGCCCTGGCCGGCACGGGCCTGGCGCGCGTGGCGTTTCCCGAGCAGGCCACCGGCAGCCTGCTGCGGCGCGGCGATACCGTGATCGGCTCGGCGCTGGTGGCGCAGCCGTTCGCGGGCGATCAGTGGTTCCAGCCGCGCCCCTCGGCGGCCAAGTATGACCCGATGTCGGCCGCCGGCAGTAACCAGGCGCGCAGCAATCCCGACGCGATCAAGCGTGTGGACGACGCGATCGCGCAAGTCGCCGCGCGCGAGGGAGTGACACCCGCGCAGGTGCCTTCGGACCTGGTGACCCAGTCCGGCGGCGGGCTCGATCCGGACATCTCGCCGGCCGCGGCCCGGATCCAGATCGCCCGCGTGGCCCGTGCGCGCGGCTTGCCGGTGGAGACGGTGGCCGCGCTGGTGCAGGCGCATACGACCGGCAAGCAGTTCGGCGTGTTCGGGCAGCCGCGGGTGAATGTGGTGGCGTTGAATCTGGCGTTGGAGGACGCCTCCAAGCGCTGAGATCGAGGCAGGCGTCGGCTCCCCCCAAATCCGTCATTTTCGCGAACGCGGGAATCCGGGACGTTGTTTCTCGCTTTGCGCATGCGGCGCACTCCCAGCGGCAGGCCCCGGGAGAGCCCAAGGCAAGGGCAAAAGCGCAAAGTCCCCGGATTCCCGCTTTCGCGGGAATGACGAATTTTAGGTTGATGCCCGGTGCCGGCGCTTGGCTCTACGCAGATCGAAAGCCCCAACCCACCAAAACCCCAAGCAACCCAAGCAAAATCTCCCCATGACCGACCCCCGTACCCGCCAGGCCGACGCCCTCATCGAGGGGCTGCAACGCGAGCATGGCGGCCAGCTCACCGTGTTCCTCGGCGCGGCGCCCGGCGTGGGCAAGACCTACGCCATGCTCGGCCGTGCGCGCGAGCAGCTCCGGCGCGGCACCGACCTGGTGGTCGGCATCGTGGAGACCCATGGCCGCAGCGAGACCGCCGCCCTGGCCGAAGGCCTGCCGCAGCAGCCGCGCAAGCGCGTCGAGTACCAGGGCCGGGTGCTGGAGGAGATGGACCTGGACGCGCTGCTGGCGCGCAAGCCGGCCCTGGTGCTGGTGGACGAGCTGGCGCACCGCAACGCGCCGGGCAGCCGCCACGAGCGCCGCTGGCAGGACGTGGTCGAGCTGCTCGATGCCGGCATCGACGTGTGGACCACGATCAACGTCCAGCACCTGGAAAGCCTCAACGACATGGTGCTGCGCATCACCGGCGTGCGCGTGTCCGAAACCGTGCCCGATGCGGTGTTCGACCGGCTCAACGACATCGTGCTGGTGGACATCCCGCCGCGCGAGCTGGTCGAACGCCTGCAGCAGGGCAAGGTCTATCTGCCCGACCAGGCGGCGCAGGCGCTGCAGGCGTTCTTCTCGCCGTCCAACCTCACCGCGCTGCGCGAGCTGGCCATGCAGACCGCGGCCGAGCACGTGGACAACGCGCTGCGCGAGAACGCCGCCGCGCGCGGCCAGGCCGGCGTGCCCGTGCGCCGGCGCGTGCTGGTGGCCATCGACGGCGGCGGCCAGAGCGAATACCTGGTGCGCGTGGCCCGGCGCATCGCCGAACGCCGCGGCGCGCCGTGGACGGTGGTCACCGTGCAGCGGCGCGGCTTCGACGCCGACAGCCAGCAGGAGATCGACCGCGCCTTCGCCCTGGCGCGCCGCCTGGGCGGCGAGGCCGAGCTGCTGCACGGCCCCAACATCGCCGACGCCCTGCTAGACCATGCCGGCCACACCGGCGTGTCCACCCTGGTGCTGGGCCGCACCCGCGAGCGGCCGCTGGCGCGCATGGTCAACCGCACCCTGACCCAGCAGCTGATCCAGCGCGGCGCGCACCTGGAGATCAACATCGTCAGCACGCCGGCCGCGCGCGCCCGGGCGCGACGCAGCCTGCATGCGCTGCCGCAGCGGCTGAGCCGGCACGATGCCGGCTTCTCGCTGCTGGCGACGGTCGCCGCGGTGGCGCTGGCCTGGATCGCGCAGCGCTGGGTCGGGCTGGACGACCTGTCGATGGTGTTCATCGTCGCGGTGGTGGTGGTGGCCGCGCGCACGCGCATGGCCGCGGCGGTGCTCAGCGCCGTGCTGTGCTTTTTGGCCTACAACTTCTTCTTCATCGAGCCGCGCTTCACCCTGCACATCAGCGCCGAGCAGGGCGTGGTGACGGTGTTCCTGTTCCTGGCCGCCGCGCTGGTCGCCGGGCGCCTGGCCTCGCGCCTGCGCATGCAGGTGCTGGCGCTGGCGGCGGCCAACCGCCATGCCACGGCGATGCAGCAGCTGGGGCGCGAGCTGTCCACCGCCGCCGACCTGGGCCAGGTGCTGCAGGCCGGGCGCCGGGCGCTGGAGCGCGCGCTGGACGCGCAGGCCTGGCTGCGCGTGGGCGAGCAGGTCGAGGCCGCGCCCACCGCCGCGCTGGGTGACACCGACCACGCCGCCGCGGCCTGGACCCAGCGCCACGGCGCGCCCAGCGGCCGGCATACCGACACCCTGGCCGGCGCGGGCTGGTGGTTCGTGCCGATGACCGCCGGCGAGCGCACCACCATCGGCGTGGCCGGGCTGCGCATGGACGATCCCTCGCCCCCGGGCCTGGAACGCCGCCGCCTGGCCGAGGCCATGGTCGAGGACATCGCCCAGGCGGCCCTGCGCACGCGCCTGGTCGGCGACCTGGAGAACGCCCGCATGAGCGGCGAGACCGAGCGCCTGCGCTCGGCCCTGCTGTCCTCGGTCAGCCACGATCTGCGCTCGCCGCTGGCGGCGATGATCGGCTCGGCCAGCAGCCTGTCCGGCTACGGCCAGGCCATGCCGGTCGAGGACCGGCGCGCGCTGCTGGATACCATCCTCACCGAAGGCGAGCGCCTGGACCGCTACATCCAGAACCTGCTGGACATGACCCGCCTGGGCCACACCGGCCTGACCCTCAACCGCGACTGGATCGGCGTGGACGAACTGATCGGTTCGGCCGTGCGCCGCCTGCAGCGCTACCAGCCCGGCGTGCGCGTGGAGACCGCGCTGGCGCCGGAGCTGCCGATGCTGTGGGTGCATCCGGCGCTGGTCGAGCAGGCGGTGTTCAACGTGCTGGAGAACGCGGCCAAGTTCTCCCCGCCGGACCAAGCGGTGCGCGTGTCGGCCCAGCTGGCGCCCGGCGGCCTGCGCATCGA
Organism: Pseudoxanthomonas sp. UC19_8; assembly: GCF_042700505.1. NCBI lineage: Bacteria > Pseudomonadati > Pseudomonadota > Gammaproteobacteria > Lysobacterales > Lysobacteraceae > Pseudoxanthomonas > Pseudoxanthomonas sp. UC19_8. The sequence goes on along the minus strand of NZ_CP170559.1, from coordinate 3,546,992 downwards.
TGTGGCCGACCGTGGCCCGGGCATCCCCGAGGACGAGCGCGCGCGCATCTTCGACATGTTCTACAGCGTCGAGCGCGGCGACCGCGGCCGCCACGGCACCGGCCTGGGGCTGACCATCTGCCAGGGCATGATCGGCGCGCACGGCGGCAGCGTGGAGGCACTTCCCGGTCAGGATGGGCGCGGTACGCTGATCCGCATCACCCTGCCGCTGATGCAGCCACCGCCCCGCAACGATGCCGACGACGACTGAAGCCCCCACCACGCCCGCGCGCGTGCTGGTGATCGACGACGAAGCGCAGATCCGCCGCTTCCTCGACATCTCCCTGCGCGCGCAGGGCTACGTGGTGCTGCAGGCGGCCGATGGCCGCGCCGGCCTGGAGACGCTGGCCACGCAGGGCGCGGACCTGGTGATCCTGGATATCGGCCTGCCCGATCTGGATGGCCACGAGGTGCTGGCGCAGCTGCGCCAATGGAGCCAGGTGCCGGTGCTGATGCTTAGCGTGCGCGCCGCCGAGAGCGAGAAGGTCGCCGCGCTCGACGGCGGCGCCAACGACTACGTCACCAAGCCGTTCGGCACGCAGGAGCTGATGGCGCGCGTGCGCGGCCTGCTGCGCCAGCACGTGGTGGCCGATGCCAGCGCGCCGCCGCTGTTCGACGACGGCCACCTGCACATCGACCTGGTGCGCCGCGAAGTGCACCTGGACGGCGCCCCCGTGGTGCTGACCCGCAAGGAGTTCGCCCTGCTCTCGCTGCTGGTGGCCAACGCCGGCCGCGTGGTCACCCAGCCGCAGCTGCTGCGCGAGGTCTGGGGCCCCACCCACACCGAGGACACCCACTACCTGCGCGTGCTGGTCGGCAAGCTGCGCGCCAAGCTCGGCGACTCGGCCCTGGCGCCGAAGTACCTGGCGACCGAGCCGGGGGTGGGGCTGCGCTTTCTGGGGTGTTGAGCTGCGGGTCGCTCCTCTACCTGCCCGGATCGGGCTTCGCGATGCGTGGTCGATCTTCGGCGTGACTTGAATGAGCCGAGCTCAAGCCGCCCGTACTCAAGGCAACTTGGAGGCGACGGCTTGGGCATGCCCGGCGCATGAGCTCATGCGCGATCGCCATATCGTGTAGTGCGATGCGCTGCCTACCATGGCCGCGAAGCACGCATGGGGTGCGTGCACAAGCCCTGGACCTGCACGATGTCTGCCACGCACGACGACGCCCTGCGCCCGCAGGATGAGGAACACGCCCACCGCCTGGTGGACCGCCACGGGCGCCTGGTGCGCAACACGCCGCAGGATCAGGACTGGGCCGATCTGCTGTCGCCGGCGCGGCGCCGCCTGATCGGGGCGAGCGCGCTGGCCGCCGGTGGGCTGGCGCTGTCGGCGCAGGGCGCGGTGGCGGCCCCGGCGGCTGGCGAAAATTTCACCGCGCCGGGCAAGCCCGGCTTCCGCGCCATCGTGCCGCCGCCGGACGCGGGCAAGAGCCCCTGGGGCGAGCACACCGCCGCCGAGCCCACGCCGCGGCCGCGCAGCATCCGGCCCGGCGAGAGGACGCTGCCGGCCAGGCCGCGCGCCTATACCGACGTGAAGAGCTATCACGCGCATATCTACTTCGACGAGGACACCTACGAGAAGGCCGCGCTGATCCGCCGCTGGACCGCCGAGCGCTTCCCGGTGGAGCTGGGCAACTGGAACCTGGAGCCGCGCGGCCCGCACGTCACCCCGTCGTTCTACTTCGGCTTCACCAACGACCTGCTGCCGGTGGTCGTGCCGTGGCTGCAGTTGAACAGCCTGGGCCTGACCATCCTGCTGCACCCCAACACCGGCGACGAGCGCGCCGATCACCTTTACTACGCGCTGTGGGTCAACCGCTCCCAGCCGGTCAACGGCTATCTGATGCCCGACCTGGAGAAGGGCGGCGAGCCGCACCTGGAGCGGATCTACCCGAACATCGTGCCGACCGTTCCCCTGGAGACCTGACACCCACGGCCGTTCGTCGGCCATGACCTCCGGCAGGGTTGACTACAGTTGTCGTCACGGCTAGGTTGACTACAAATGTAGGCAACCGGAGACGGCCATGCGCCGCAAGAGCATCGGGGACCAGGAGCTGGCGCTGCTCCAGTACATCGGCGAGCAGGGCGAGGCGACGGTAGGCGAGGTGGCCGCCGGCTTCGGCGAGGCGCGCGGGCTGGCGCGCTCGACCGTGCTGACCATGATGGAGCGCCTGCGCACCAAGGCCTACCTGCGGCGCAAGCAGGTCGACGGCGTGTACCGCTACGCCGCCACGGCCGGCCAGGACGCGGTGGTCCAGGGCGCGGTGCAGAGCTTCGTGGAGAAGACGCTGCAGGGCTCGGTCTCGCCGTTCGTGGCGTGGATGTCCCAGCGCAGCGAGGTCAGCGACGATGAGCTGGCCGAACTCGAGGCGCTGGTCGCCAAGCTGCAGTCGCAGCGCAAGGAGGGCTGAGCATGGACGCCCTCGCCTCGGAACTGATCACGCGCCTGGCCACGACCAGCTTGCAGACCGCGCTGCTGGTCGCGCTGGTGTGGGCCCTGTGCCGCGCGCTGCCGCGCCTGCCGGCGTCCACGCAATGCTGGCTGTGGTGGACGGTGGCGCTGCAGGCGGTGATCGGCCTGGTCGCCGCGCCGCTGGAGCTGCCGTGGCTGCCGGCCGCCGCGCGCGCATCGGCCGCCGCGCCCGCTTTGGTGCCTGCGGCCGAAGCGACCGCGCCGCTCGTGATCGCGCCGCTCGCTTCGGCGCCCACCCTCGCGCCGCTGTGGGTGCTGCCGGCCTGGCAGACGGCGCTGCTGGCGCTGTGGCTGGCCGGGATCGTCGTGATGGCCTTGCGAACGGCGCTGGCCTGGCGCGCGAGCCGCGCGCTGGTGCGCGCCTCGCATCCCTGCGACGACGCGGTGCTGTCCGGCGCCCTGCGCCTGGCGGCCGAGGCCCACGGCCTGCGCACCGCACCGCCGCTGCGGCTGTCGCGCCAGATCAGCTCGCCGCAGCTGGTCGGCGTGCGGCGCCCAGTGCTGCTGCTGCCCACGCCCGAAGCCGCCCGCATCGGCGACGACGACCTGGACATGGCCCTCACCCACGAGCTGGTCCACCTGCGTCGCCGCGACCTGTGGTGGGGCCTGCTGCCTGTGCTGGCCCAGCACGTGGCCTTCTTCCATCCGCTGGTGCATTACGCGGTGCGCGAATACGGCGTGGCCCGCGAGGCCGCCGTCGATGCCGCGGTGATCGCCGGCAACCGTCACTGTCGCGGCGATTACGGCCGCCTGCTGGTCCGCCTCGGCGTCGCGCCGAGACCGGGGGCGGGCCTGGCCAGTGCATCGCCGTCCTTCCTCAGCCTCAAACGGAGACTGCTCATGCTGCAGAACACGCACTCCTTCCCGCGCATCGGCGCGGTCCTGATCCTGGCCGGTGTTGCGGTGGCCGGCGTCACTCCGCTGCGGCTGGTGGCGGCCGCGCCGGCCCCGCAGACGCCGGTAGCCGAAGCCAAGCCCGCTGCCGCCGCGCAACCGGCCGCCGCCGCCGCGCCCGCGGCACCTGCGGCCCGGGCGGCCGGCATGCGTGCCCTGCTGGCGCCTCCCGCTCCGCCGCCGCCGCCGCCCGCGCCGCCGGCAGACGCGGTTCCTGCGCCGCCGGCCCCGCCCAAGCCGCCGGCCACGGCGTTCAGCACCCGGGGCCTGTTCCACCAGTCGCATGACGCCAGCCGCGACGCCTACGTGCTGGTGCAGGGCAATGAGAGCACGATGAGCGGGTCCTCCGAAGATCTGCGCCGGGCGCGCGCGCTGGACGATGGCAAGGGCGTGCTGTTCGTGCGTCGCGCCGGCAAGAGCTACGTGATCCGCGACGCGGCCACCCTGTCGCGCTTCAAGGCGGTGTATGCCGAGACCTCTCGCATTGGCGAGGCCCAGGGCAAGCTCGGCGAGCAGCAGGGCGCGCTGGGCGAACGGCAGGGCAGCATCGGCGGGCGCATGGGCGAGATCGGCAGTCGCCTGGGTGATCTCGCCGTGCGCGAGGCGCAGCTGAGCCTGGCCGGCGGCGACAGTGCCGCCGCACGCAAGGCCATCGAGGACGCCCACCGCGCCACCGAGAAGGCCCGCGCGGAAATGGACGACCCGGCCATGCAACGCGAGATGGCCGAGCTGTCCCGCCAGCAGGAGGCGCTGGGCCAGCAGCAGGCCGTGCTGGGCAAACAGCAGGCCGCCGCCAGCGCACGCGCGCAACGCGAGGCGGAGAGCATCATCAACCAGACCCTCCAGAGCGGCCTCGCCCAGCCCATCGACGGCTGAGTGCTTGGTGCGAGAAGCGGGCGGGTCGTGAACGAGGCTTCGGCACCCGCATGATGCGGGTGCCGAATGCTTTCCGGGTTCTTCGAATCGCGGCACCGCGGCCGGTCTCGGCACTCGCTGGGCCACGGCGACGGTGAGAGCGAAGCAGACATGCTGCAGGCCGGCATCCCGTCAGTGAGGCGAGCAGCGGTTACGGAACGCGTCGCGAATCGAAGCTTGGAGCGATCTATCTGAGCGGCACGCTCAGGGGCCGTCCTCGCCAGCCATCGGGCATGAACCAGCGTCCCGCAGCGGCTTCCATCCGCTTCGCCGCGACAGCGGTGCCGGCTTGTCGGGTAAGATGCGCGCCGGTCTCGGGCACCGGCCGCTTGCTGACGCCATGTCACGGTGAAGCCCCGAAGCAGTGAACCCTCACCCTCGAAGCATTTCGCAGGTGGGCAACGCAAGCGCCCCACCCCCATCGAAATGCCTCAGATGAGGAGTGAGCGATGTCGTCCCGACACGCCCAGCAAGCCGGAGCGGCGCAGCCGTTCCTGACGGCGCCGGTTGGCCGTCTATTCGTTTCCAACGCCCTGCCGATGGCGATCGTGTTGTCGCTGGGCGGCCTGCTCAATGCGGTCGATGGCATCTTCGTCGGGCGCTTTGTCGGCCCCGACGCACTGGCGGCCGTCAGCGCGCTCTTTCCCCTGGTCATGCTGACCACGGCGCTGTCCGCGCTGGTGGGCGGTGGCCTGTCCAGCCGCATGGCCCGCCACCTGGGTGCCGGGCAACACGCCGCAGCGTTCGATGACCTGCGCGCGGCGCGGGCCTTGGCCCTGGTCATCGGCTTCGGACTGATGGCGCTGTTCCTGGCGTGCGGCAGGCCGCTTGCGGCGGCGTTGGCAGGCGGCGGCTCGCGGGCGGCACAGCTGAGTCACGACTACCTGCGCGTCATCGTGCTGGCCGCGCCTTTGCAGCTGCTGCTCGGCGTCTACGCCGACGCCTCGCGCACCGAGGGCCGCGCCGCCGTGGTCGCGCGGCTTTCGGTCGTGATGAACCTGGTCAACATCGCGGCCAACGCGGTGCTGATCGCAGGGTGCGGCCTGGGCGTGGCCGGTTCCGCGCTCGGCACGCTGCTGGCGCAGGCCGTGGGATTGGTCCTGTTGGTCGCCGCACGCCGGCGCGCGGTGCGGGGGTTGCCGACGCCCCCGCGACCCGGCGCGATTCCCGCGCAGGCCTGGCGCAGCATCCTGCTGCTGGGCCTGCCGGTCAGCCTGGGGCTGCTGGGCACCGTCGTGGTGTCGGCGACGGTGATCCTGGCGCTGCGCACGGCGCCGGATCGCGAGACGACGCTGGCGGCCTATGGCATCGTGACCCGCCTGATGGGATTGGCCTTCCTGGTGCAGATGGCCATGGCGCTGGCGGTGCAGACGATCGTGGGCCATCACCTGGGCGCGGGCCTCCCGCAGCGCGCCACGGCGTGCGTGCGTCTGGGCATGGTCGCCGCCGCGCTCTGGTGCCTGTGCGTGGCGCTCGTGCTGCTGGCCGGCGGTGCCGAGCTGGGGTGGTGGTTCACCCCCTCGCGCGAGGTCGCCCACGACGTCGCCAGGATCCTGCAGGCACAGCTGCTGTTCTACGTCTGCTCCGGGCCGCTGCTGGTATTGGCGCTGTCCGTCCAGGCGGCGGGCAGGGCGCGCGAGGCGGCGCTGCTCACGCTGCTCAAGCCCTGGGTGCTCACGCCGGGACTTGTCCTGATCTGCGTCGCGTCGTGGGGCAACCGCGCGCTGTGGTGGGCGTTTCCGTTGGCGGACGCGATGCTGCTGTGCGCCGTGTTTGTCGTCTGGCGTCTGCGCCGTGGGCGAGGTCCGGTTGGCGATGCGACCCGCGAGGGGACGCCATGACCCTGACCCTCGTCGAAGCCAAACGCCAGGCCAAGGCATTGCGCATAGCGCTGCAGGCGCAGGGGACGGCAATCCGTCATGCCCAGGCGCTGGAGGCGATCGCCGCCCAGCACGGCGCGAAGGACTGGAACACCTTGCATGCGCGCCTGGCGCGGCAGCAGGGGCTGCCCGCCCTGGACTTGAACGCGCGTATGCATGGGCGCTACCTGGGGCAGCCTTTCACCGGCCGCGTCGTGACGTTGTCTGCCGTCGGCGACTTGTTCCGGATCGAGATCCGGCTCGATGCGCCGGTGGATACGGTGCGGTTCGCCAGTTTCTCCAACCTGCGCAGCCTGGTGCGCGCCACGGTCGATGCGCACGGGCGATCGCCGCAGAAGACCTCCGACGGCGTGCCGCATCTGGTGCTGGACGCAGGCGCCAGGCGGCGCTGAACGCGTCCGCGTCGCGACCCGTACGCGCGGCGTCAGCGGTCGAGCCTCGAATGCGATGCCTACAGGCAGGCTGCCCGGCGCAAGTTGAAGTCGTCACCGAAGTGCGCTTAGATCGGCCTGCCTGCTCGGAGCAGGCCGATCTCCCTCCCGCCAAGGACGCTGCCCATGAAATCCGCATCGGTCATCGCGCCCGGCCTTCTTCTGGCGCTTGTCGCCACCGCCTGTGGATCCACGCCCATGCAAAGCCAAGTCCCGCGCACCCATGTGGACGTCAAGGACAACCAGCCCCCGAAGCCGGTCATCCACCGTAATCCGCATCCCACGGCATACGAGGTCACCGTGGCCATCAAGGATGCGCCGGGGCCGTTCGAGGTGGTCGACGCGGCCATGCAGTACCAGGTGCTGGATCCGAGCTGTCGCCCCGATCTGGGCGGCATGGCGGGGACGCGCGCGACGCTCGTGGAGTGGGTGCCAGTTCAACTGCGGCCCGCTACGAATGGCGGTTACCGCGGCGTGATCTATGAGGATCTGCTCAAGGACGAGGACTACTACGGACTGGGCGTATGCCACTGGACGATGGTGGCGGTTCAATTCCGGCTCAAAGCGACCTCAAAACCCTCGGATGCTGAGTTTTCCTATCACCTGCATCGAGATGACATCAGAGATGGCGCGAGTCTCAAGGCGTACTTCTGGAAGGGGATGTATCCGAGGGCGCCTGTCGATGGCATGACCGTCCCTGGTAACGAAACTCCTGACAAGTTCAAGAATGAAGTCAGGGATCAGCTCTTCTATCTGCAGGTGGAACTGAAGAAGGAAGCGTGATGACAATCTCGACGGAGCAGGACGCTGCGTTAGCTGCTGATGCCTATCAGACCTATCCCAACGACGGTCGGAAGCACAGCATCAATGTCGATGGAATCGACTTCGATGTGGTCGCCCAGCGGAGCGATCCGAACGGCTACCAGGGAACCCTCTACCGCCGGGCCGATACCGGCGAGTTGGTGGTCGCGCATCGTGGCACCGAGTTCGATCGCGAGCTGGTGAAGGACGGGCTTATCGCCGATGGTGGGATGGTGTTCGTCGGCGCCAACAGCCAAGCCGACTCGGCAAAGCGATTCACGGAGCAGGCGCTTGAGCAGGCCAGAGCGCTCAACCTTGCGGAGGGCAAGGAAATCTCCGTCACCGTCACCGGCCATTCCTTGGGAGGAACGCTCGCCCAGATCACAGCGTACGAGTACGGCCTCAAGGGCGAGACCTTCGATGCATACGGCGCCGCGGGCCTGACCCGGCACATCCCGGAAGGCGGCCAGGACGTCATCAACCACATGCGCGCGACCGACTTCGTGAGCGCCGCCAGCCGCCATTACGGTGAAGTCCGCACCTATGCGACCGAGCAGGACATCGCCGCGCTCAAGGGCCACGGCTATGCCAACGACCATCGCGTGCTGACCGATCTGCGCAATCCGTTCGGCGTGGCGGTGGGTGTCGGCGTCGCCGCGCATTACAGCAGCAACTTCCTGCCGACCAATCCGGAAGGGGGCGGCTCGATCATCAACACCGAGGACGCGGCGCGTTACGCCGAGTATCGGCCGATGATCGACAAGTACCGCAACGACATCCATCTGGTGCATCAGGGCCTGGCCCTGCCGCGCAACGTCGTCCACGGCATGGCCGATGCGTTGGGCCATGGGCGCGAGGCGCGCCATCGGCAGGTCGGTGGCGAGGTCGAGCCGGTCTCCGTGCCGCTGCCTGGCCATGCGGATCTGCGGCTGGACCCGATGTTCCAGCAGATCCAGGGGCATGTGGCCCGGCTGGATGCCAGTCTGGGCCGCACGCCGGATGCGGCCAGCGAGCGCATGAGCGCCAGCCTCTACGCCAAGGCCGTCGAGTCGGGCATGACCCGGGTCGATGGCGTGCATCTGAGCATCGAGGGCGCGCAGTCCCGCGCCGGCGAACGCGTATTCGCCGTGCAGGGCAATCCGGCCGATCCGGCGCATCTGCGCACGTCCGTGTCCACGCAGGAGGCGGTGCAGGCGCCGGTCGAACAGTCCTTCAGCCAGGCCGAGCAGAGCCGAACCATGCAGCAGCAGGCGGCCGCGCAGTCGCGGCAGGCGCCGCAGCAGCACGAATCGATGGGTGCGCTCGGCCGCTGAGCGCGTCCTGACTCTACGGCGCCTCTTCGAACGACAGCACCTCGCGATCGTCGGCTTCGGCCTGCACCAGCCGGTGGAACAACTGGGCCAGCGTGACCACGTCCTGGTGGTTGTGCTCGGCGACGCGGCGCAGGTTGCCGGCGCTGCCGCCGCGCAGGAACGACAGCCACGCGGCCGGCGCCTCTGCGCCGGGCAGGTCGTCCTGGCGCACGATGCGCAGCAGCTGGCGCTCGATGGTGGCGAGCCGGCAGTTCTCCCAGGTGCCGCGATAGCGGCGGCGGGTGGGAAACAGCAGGTCGACATGGTCGAGCGCGGACAGCGGCTCGGCCATCCGCGCCAGGCGGTAGCGCGTCTTCAGCAGCGGCGCGTCGTAGCAGCGGCCGTTGTAGCTGGACAGCACCGTGGTCGGCGACAGCCAGCCGGCGAAGGCGCGCAGCATCGGCGCTTCGGCCGCCATGGTGGAGATCATCAGCTGGCGCACGCGCAGGCCTTCGTTGCCGTCGGCGTCCACATGCCAGTCCGCCGCGCCGATCATGAAGGCGCGGGTGCCGGTGCCGCCGGCCAGGCCGGTGGTCTCGGTGTCGAAGAACAGCAGGTCGCGCGGGTGCACCGCGTCTTCGTGGCGCTTGGCGAAGGCCAGCGACAAGGCCGCGCGAGGGATGGGTTGCGGCAGGAAGGCCTCGATCAGGTGCAGGCCGGGCGAGAGTTCGCGCCCGGGCAGGCTGCGATCCAGTGAGGCCGGCTTGCGTGCGGGTACCGGCGTCGTGCCGGGTTTGCGTTCGCGGGTGGCGATCAGCCGGCGCAGGGCGTCCAGGCTGCGCGGTGGTTGGGTGTCGTTGGCAGCAGGGTTGGAGGGCGTTCGCAGGCGGACCGGGCGTGTGGAGTGCGGATCAAGAGCGAGATCAAGATCAAGAGCTTGACCCCTCCCCCTCAATCGCTCGCCGCGATCTCGAGCTCCCCCTGCTTCGCAAAGGGAGGGGGCAGAAGCGGGGCTGGGGCGATCGGACGCATTGAGGGCTCCCTGTCTTTCGCGCTGCGAAGCGGAGTTCGGGATTGCGGGAAACGACTGAGAAGGTTGGGCACCGCTGTCCTGCGCCGTTTCCGCAGCAGCAGACGCGGCGGCGCTTGGCGCCGCAGGCGCCTGCCGGACCGTCGGATCGCCGGCCTGCCTGCGCAGCGCGCGCAGGCGCTCCAGGCTCATGCTCACGACCGCGCCTCCCGGGCCGGACGGTCTTCATCCAGCATCTGCGGCGCGGGGTCGATCGGCGCGAACACCGCTTCGCCGTCGAAGGGCGCTTCGCGCCGTGCATGCGCTTCCAGGTCCGACAGCAGCGCCAGCACCTTCAGCGCCAGGGTCTTGGGCGAGGTGCCTTTGCCGTCCTCGTGCGCGGCCAGGACCGGGCCGACGCAGGCGGGGCAGCCGGCGCTGCAGTCGCAGCGCTGCACCAGCTCGCCGGCGCGCTGCACCAGTTCGGCCTGGCGCTGCCACAGCGGTTCGCTCAGGCCCACCCCGCCGGGGAAGTTGTCGTACAGGTAGACGGTAGGTACGAAGGCCTGCTCCAGTTCCACCACGCCTTCGGCGCCATCGGCGCCGCGCAGCTGGCCGCGGCCGGTCTGATCGGCCAGGGCGAACCACGCGCCATCGCCATTGCCCACCGCCTTCTGCAGATCGCGCGCGTCGGCCATCACCGCCACCGTGGCAACCACATGCAGCGCGTAGGCGGCGCCGAGGAAGCCGTCCAGCGCGTCCTGCTTGGAGGCGAAGGCCTTGCCGAGCGTGGCCTGCGGCAGCTGCCACCACAGCGCAGTGGTGTGCAGCTCCTGGTCGGGCAGGTTGACCGGGCCGTAGCCGATGTTCTCGTGGGTGTAGTAGCGGATCTTCTTATAGCCGCTCACGCGCCGCACCACGTGCACCTCGCCGTGGTGCGCGTCGCCGCGCCCGGCCGGGCCGCCATCGAAGCGCTCCAGCACCTTGAGCTTGGTGTAGTCGATGCTGTCGGTGTAGTAGTCCACGTGCGTGCGGGTGACGAAGGCCTTGCGTCCTTCCCAGTCCAGATGCTCGACCTGGTAGGGCGTGGACTGGACCATGTGGATCGCACCCTCGTACAGGGTCAGCGCGGCGGCCGAGTAGTCGACCTCGGCGATGATGGTCTGCTTGCCGTTGGTCTTGTCGACCACCACGAAGTTGCCGTCGGCCACCGAGCGCAGGCTGACCGCGTTGGCCGGGTAGCTGTCGGCGATCCACTCCCAGCGCTCGCCTTCCTGGTGCACGACCTCGCTCTCGGCCAGGGCCTGCAGGTAGACCAGCGGGTCGATGGGGCCGAAGGCCTCGCCGGCATTGAACGGCAGCTCGAACGCCGCGCAGCGGATGTGGTCAAACAGGATCAGCGGCTGGTCCGGCGCGGTGCGCGCGTGTTCGGGCGGCGCGTCGGCGAAGAACTCCGGGTGCCGCACCACGTACTGGTCCAGCGGCTGCGAGCTGGCCACCAATACGCCCAGGCTGGCGCGCTGGCGGCGGCCGGCGCGGCCGAAGCGCTGCCAGGTCGCCGCCACGCTGCCCGGATAGCCGTTGAGCACCACCACGTCCAGGCTGCCGATATCCACGCCCAGCTCCAGCGCGGAGGTCGAGACGATGCCGTCGATGCGGCCGTCGCGCATCGCGCGCTCGGCCTCGCGCCGTTCGGTCGGCAGGTAGCCGCCGCGATAGGCGCGGATGCGCGGCGCCTTGCGCGGGTCGTGGTCGAAGATGTCCTTCAGGTACTTGGTCAGCACCTCCACCATCAGCCGGCTCTGCGCGAACACCAGCGTCTTCAGCCCCGACTTGATCGCGATGCGCGCGATGCGGTTGGACTGCGAACGCGCCGAGGCGCGCAGGCCCAGGTCGGCGTTGACCACCGGCGGGTTCCACAGCAGCACATGCTTGTCGCCGGTGGGCGCGCCGGACTCGGTGATGGCATGCACGCGGTCCTCGATCAGGCTTTCGGCATGCGCCTGCGGGTTGCCGATGGTGGCCGAGCACAGGATGAACTGCGGGTTGGCGCCGTAGAAGGCGCAGATGCGCTTCAGCCGCCGCAGCACGTTGGTGACGTGGCTGCCGAACACGCCGCGGTAGGTGTGGATCTCGTCGATCACCACGAAGGCCAGGTTCTCGAAGAACTGCGCCCACTTGGTGTGATGCGGCAGGATCGCCTGGTGCAGCATGTCCGGGTTGGACACCACGATGTCGCCATGCAGGCGGATGGCCTGGCGCGCATCGCCCGGGGTGTCGCCGTCGAAGGTGAAGGCCTTGACCCCCAGCTCGCCGGCGCGGTTGAGGTCCAGCAGCTCGGCCACCTGGTCCTGCGCCAGCGCCTTGGTCGGGAAAAGGTACAGCGCCTTGGCCTTGCCGCGCATCGCCGCACTCACCACCGGCAGCGTGTAGCACAGCGACTTGCCGCTGGCGGTGGGCGTGACCACGGCGATGTGCTCGCCGCGCTGCGTGGCGGCCCAGGCCTGCGCCTGATGCGCGTACAGCTGCTCGATGCCGCGCGCGCGCAGGGCGTCGGCCAGCGCACGCGGCACATCGTCCGGAATCGGCGCGTAGCGGCCTTCGCGCCCGGGCAGGGTGAAGCGCCCGGTGATGCGGTCGGCATAGCGCTGGGCCAGGCGCGCGCCCAGCACCGCGCCGTCGCGCGAGGGCTGCCCCTGGGTGGTCGCCAGGGCGCGTTCGCTGGCTTCGGTGCGGGGGGCGAGGGAGTAGGTCATGCGAGGGCCCGGGCGGTCAGGGCGAGGCAGGGGAGCACGGCGGCGTCTCAGCCGGCGAGACGGCGCGGGCGCCTTCGCTTCGTTTCGACCCGGGTTGCGGCTACTGTCTGCGCACTTGCCTACCTGGATGTCCTGGATGACCGCCACCCCTGTGCCTTCTTCCCCGCTGCGGCCCTTCGCGGCGCGCGTGCTGGTCGTGCTGGCGATCGGCGCGCTGGCGCTGCTGGCCTGGCAGCTGTCCGAGCTGCTGCTGATCATGTTCGGCGCGGTGGTGGTGGCCGTGCTGCTGCACGGGCTGACCCTGCTGGTGCGGCGCTGGATCCGGGTGCCCGACTGGGCCGCGCTGGGCCTGGTGGTCACCGTGCTGGTGGTGGTGCTGGCCGGGATCTTCACCCTGTTCGGCACCGAGGTGGCCGGGCAGATTGACACCTTCCGCGAGACCCTGCCGGCGGCCTGGAACAAGTTCCACGCCTGGCTGCAGGCCAGCCCGCTGGGCCCGCAGCTGGAGCGCCTGCCCGAGCAGCTGCGCCAGGGCGCCTCGACCCTGGCCGCGCACGCCGGTGCCTTCGTCATGTCGGCCGGACGCGGGGTGACCGACGCGGTGCTGATGGTGGTCGGCGGGCTATACCTGGCCGCGCAGCCGGACCTCTACCGCCGCGGCGTGCTGCGCCTGCTGCCGCTGGACCAGCGCCCGGTCGCCGACGAGGCCCTGAGCAGCAGCGGCAAGGCCCTGCGCGCCTGGCTGGGCGGCCAGCTGCTGGCGATGGCGGTGATCGGCACGCTGACCGGCCTGGGCCTGTGGGCGCTGGGCGTGCCGGTGGCGCTGGGCATCGGCCTGTTGACCGCGCTGCTGGACTTCATTCCCATCGTCGGCCCGGTGCTGGCGGCGATCCCGGCCATCCTGCTCGGTTTCACCGTCTCGCCGGAGGTGGCGTTGGGCACGCTGGCGCTGTTCGTGGTGCTGCAGCAGCTCGAAGGCCATGTGCTGCAGCCGCTGATCCAGGCGCGCGCGGTGGACCTGCCGCCGGCGCTGCTGCTGTTCTCGCTGTTCGGCATCGGTGCCCTGTTCGGGCCGATGGGCGTGGTCCTGGCCGCGCCGATGACGGTGGTGCTGTACGTGCTGGTCAAGCAGCTCTATGTGCGCCATGCGCTTGGCGATACCGAAGTCGATCCCCAGGCCTGAACCGCCCCTGCGCGCGGCGGGCGTGTTCGCCGGCCGCGCAACGGAAAACCAACCCGCGGCCCCGGGCGATGGCGGTAGAGTCTGGCGCGCCGTGCAACGGCGCCTTTCGCACTGACGGCCGACAAGGAGCAGCACTCTGAGCAGGATCGCCATCGTCCGTAGCCTCTGGCTGGCCATGCTGGCCTGCGCGCCGCTGGCCACTGCGCAGCAGGTGCCCGACGACCGCTCCGCCGGCACCCAGGCGACGCAGGACACGCAGGACACGGCCGCGCCGCCGCCCGGCCTGAGCGCCGGCAGCGACGTGCCCACCCTGGGCGAGGTCAAGGCGCTGCCGCCGGAAGAGGGCGAGGTGGTGGATCTCTATCGCTTCCGCAATCCAATCCAGGTCGATCCGAATCCCTTCTCCAAGGCCTATCAGCCGCCGCCGTCGGTCAAGGACATCTCCGAGAGCGGCGGCTATGTGGCCTACGGCCTCTCCAAGCTGGTCGGCGCCGCCGCCAAGGGCCTGCAGGCGATCCCCGGCGTCAAGGGTCAGGTCCACCCCCCGACCGCGCGCCCGCCACCGCTGAGCCTGGAGCAGATGGACCGCGCCGCCCGCGCCTGCGGCGAGGACAGCCAGGGCTGTGCGGACGGCGCTTCGGCCAACGATGTGAGCAGGTGAGCGCATGAGGGCGCCCCGGTGTGCGCGGCTGCTCGCCTACGCCGTGCTGGCGCCAGGCATTGGCGCGACTCCGGCCTTCGCTCAACAGGCATCGCCCCCGCCACCCACAACGCCGCCCACCGCCTTCACCACCCTCGATCGCGTCCAGGCCCTGCGCCCGGACGAGGAGGTGCTGGATCTCTACACCTTCAAGAATCCCGTCACCGTCGAGCCCAATACGTTCGATAAGGTCTACAACCCCGGCATCAGCCCTGAACTGATGGGCAAGGATCCTCGCGACGGCGGCTATGGAGGCTACGTCTACTACGGCATCAACCAAGGCCTGCTGCACACCTGGAAATGCATCAAGCAAGTCACCGGCATGCGCCCCTACGAGCATCCCGCCACTGCTCGCCCGCCGCCGTTGAGCCTGGAGCAGATGGACCGCGCTGCCCGCACCTGCGGCGATGAGCGGCAGGGCTGCACTGACAACGCCGCTGCCGGCGTCGAGTGATTGAGCGGTGGCCGATGCATCGGCGTGTCTCGCCGTTCGCACGATGCCCGATTTGCTCATCGGCTTCCGACCCTGCGCGCGCACAGTGGGTGCTGATGTCATCGGCGCTGCTCACACCGCTGCAGATGGCCGTGACGCACTCCGACTGCTGTTGCTTTAAGGTGGCCCCTGCCGCAGTGGGGTTCTGCGGTTCGGGGAACAGGCAGGATGCTCAAGAAAATGACATTGGTGCTCTGTGCTTGGGCGATCGCTTCGGCCGTCTTCGCCAACACGCCGTGCTCAGGATCCAAGGGCGGCATCAATCACTGCGCTAACGGGCGTTTTGTCTGCAACGACGGCTCGGTCAGCGCGTCCAAACGCATCTGCAGCGGTGGTGAGGGAGTTACGGATGCGTTGTCGCTGACACATCCTGTCCCGGCTTCGTCGGGAGGCTGCTCCTGCAGCACGGCAACGTTCTGCGCCGGCCCGCGCGGTGGACGCTATTGTCTGACGCCCTCTGGCCGCAAGAGCTATATCCCCAGGGACTGACGCCCGAATGCGAAAGTGCATCTCGATGCGAACACGCGAACATCAAGGAAGACGTCATGGGTGAGGTCTATCTGACTGTCATTGTCGGGACGTTGCTGCTAACGCTGTACCTCCTGTATAGCTTGCCGGCGCCCGAGAACACTCCATTGGTGCGGATCATGACGGTGCTTGGGTGTTGCGTGCTTGGATACTGGATGCTGTCCGCCGTCCAGGATTCATTCGAGTTGGGCAGGATCGATTGTGGACGGCGTCTACATCACACCTGCAAACGGGATAAGGATCCTTTTAGCTTCATCGCCGCGCAGAGCTTGCACGTTGGTGTAGCGATCGTGGCCTTTTCGGCGGCCATCCATTCGCTAATCAAGCGCAGTAACTAGTGCGACGAAACATACTCCGCCACCGCCTGCTTCGGCGGCACGGCGAAGCTGTCGCGCATGCGCCGCACTTCGCGCGCGGGGGGCAGGCCGAACAGGCGCTTGAACTCGCGGTTGAACTGCGAGGGGCTCTCGTAGCCGACCGCGTGGCAGGCTGCGGCGGCGGTCATGCCTTCGCGCACCATCAGCAGGCGCGCCTGGTGCAGGCGCGTGGACTTGAGGTATTGCATGGGCGAGGTGCAGGTGACGGCCTTGAAGTGGCTATGGAAGGACGGTGCGCTCATGCCGGCTTCCTCGGCCAGCTGCGCGACGGTCAGCGGCTGCGCGTAGGCCGCATGCAGATGCCGCAGCGCCTTGCCGATCCGGCCGAAGCGGCCCTGCATCGCCAGCGCCGCGCGCAGCGTGGGACCCTGCGGTCCGGTGAGGAGGCGGTAATACAGCTCGCGCAGCTGCTGCGGGCCAAGGATGGCCGCCTCCATCGGCGCGGCCAGCGCCAGCAGCAGGCGCTGCACGGCCTGGTGCAGCGGCGGATCGATCGGGCTGGACAGCAGGCTCTGCGGCGCGGCGGTGCGGGGCGGGCCGCCGTGGCGGTCGATCTCCAGCATCAGCTCGGCGGCGAGCGGGAAGTCCAGGTGCAGGTACAGCGCCAGCAGCGGCGCCTGCGCGGTGGCGTCGGTCTCCATGGTGAAGGGCACCGGCACCGAGACGGCCAGGTACTGGTGCGCGTCGTAGACATAGGTGCGCCGGCCGAAGTAGCCGCGCTTGCGGCCCTGGCAGACGATGACGATGCCGGGGTCGTACAGCACCGGCGTGCGCGCCAGCGGCCGGTCCGAGCGCAGCAGGCGCACGCTCTCCAGCGCGGTCAGCGTATAGCCCTCGTGCGGTGCCAGCGCCTGCACCAGCGGCGCCAGCGGCAGCAGCCCGGCGCCGGTCGCATCCGGCGGTGATGAAGAGTCGTTCATAGGAATAGGCAAGGATCGGAGGCGGATTGGCCTTCGAAGGCGGGTTGCGGATTTCTATTGTGCACTCCTCTCGCACAACCGGAGTCCGTCCATGTCCACCTCCAAACAGCTGCTCATCACCGGTGTCAGCAGCGGCTTCGGCCGCGCGCTCGCCCAGGAGGCGCTGGCCGCCGGCCATCGCGTGGTCGGCACGGTGCGCAGCGCGCAGGCGGCCGACGCGTTCGAAGCCCTGGCCCCGGGCCGCGCCATCGCCCGCGTGTTGGACGTCACCGACACCGCCGCGATCGCGCCGGTCGTCGAGGGCATCGAGGCCGAGCTCGGCGCGATCGATGTGCTGGTCAACAACGCCGGCTATGGCCACGAAGGCGTGCTGGAGGAATCGTCGCTGGAGGAGCTGCGGCGGCAGTTCGAGGTCAACGTGTTCGGCGCCGTGGCGGTGATCCAGGCGGTCCTGCCGCACATGCGCGCACGCCGCGCCGGCCACATCCTCAACATCACCTCTATGGGCGGCTTCATCACCCTGCCGGGCATCGCCTACTACTGCGGCAGCAAGTTCGCGCTGGAGGGCATCGGCGAGGTGCTGGGCAAGGAGGTGGCCGACCTGGGCATCCGCGTGACCTCGGTGGCGCCGGGCTCGTTCCGCACCGACTGGGCCGGACGCTCGATGGTGCGCACGCCGCGCAGCATCGGCGACTACGACGCGCTGTTCGATCCCATCCGCCAGCGGCGGCAGGAGGTCAGCGGCAAACAGCTGGGCGACCCGCGCAAGGCCGCGCGGGCCATGCTGGCGGTCATCGATGCGCCGGCGCCGCCCGCGCATCTGCTGCTGGGCAGCGACGCCCTGCGGCTGGTGCGCGAGAAGCTGAAGGCGCTGGAGGCCGAGCTGGCGCAGTGGGAAGCGCTGACGGTCTCGACCGACGGCTGAAAGCGGTGCGCCCCAAGCGCTAACCCAAGTTCGTCGCCGGAGCCAGAACCCAGGTCATTGGCGCCGTGGCCAGGGGCTGCGGAAGAATCCCGATGTCGGCGACCCGATGCGATCGTCCTTGGCGCTCCCACCACGCTGCTGCGCGCGTGCGAGGTCGCGCCGTGCTGCCCTGGTCACGCCCAAGCCCAGCAGACACTTATCTAAGAGTATTCATCAGTAAGCCCCATCGCAGGCGGCTTCGACGCCCGCGATGGGGGTGGTTCAATGCGCTGCGGAAGGGACCTAGAACGCGTACTCCGCCGTCAGGCCCAGCAGGGCGGTCGAGCGCTTGGGACCATCGAAGCGGATGCCGGTGACCGGGTCGCGCACCTCGCCGGCCTTGGCCCGGAAGTAATCGTAGTGCAGGCCGACGCTGAAGTTCTGCGTGGCGTTCCAGCCGGTACCGATGCCGGCGTAGTAGCTGTTGCGACCGCTGTCGCCGCCGCTCTTCAGGCCCAGGTTCTGGCCGACGGAGTTGTAGTAGTCGATGTTGTTGTCCGAGGCGCGGAAGTAGCCGCCGCGCGCGCCGATGTACCACTGCGGGGTCACGTTGAAGCGTGCGTTGCCGCCCACGTGCCAGCCGCGCAGGGCGTTCTCGCTGTCGCGCTGGTTGACCTCGTCGCTGTTGAACGCGTTGGAGACCTTGAGGTTGCCGAGGTCGGCGTAACCGCCTTCCACGCCGAGGCCCCACTGCGGGCCGACCTTCCAGCGGTAGCCCACGCTGCCGTCATAGCCGGTGCGGCGGCCATGGCGGCCTTCGAACACGTTGAAGTCGCCGCTGCCGAAGCGACCCGCGGTGCCTCCGTCGGTGCGGCCGACGCTGCCCGAGACGAACCAGTTGCCCTGGCCGACCTGCAGGTCCGGGCGATAGGTATCGCCGCCGGTTTGCGCAAACGCGGACGGGGCGATGAGGGCTGCGCTGATGGCCGCAGGGAGGAAAATCTTCTTCATACAAATGACCTTTCGACTGGGGGGCGAGCGTGGTGATGTCCACAGGGATCGCCGGTTTCAGAACCGTCGCTGGCGCGGATGCGCCGTGTGCGACACAAACCAGTAGGAGGCTTCGCATCTGAAGCGCATCCAAACCTTCACGTTTGCCTCAGACGGATTTAACGCGTGGGTTCAAGCGGGAGTTATGCGGGTGAGAAGCATGCGAAGAAGCGTCCTGTATGTAAGACCTTTCACCAGCGGTTGCGGCCAGGGCAGACCGTCGCCGGTACTCAGCACTCATGGGCGAGGCATGAAGCGCGACACGCACGACGGATCCCGATATCCAGGACGTTGAGGCTGTCCTGTCCGCGCACGATCTCGCGATATCGCAAGGCCTCCATGACACCCGCTCCTGGCGCAGCGACGACCTCGACCCCCACAGCTGTCGACAGAGCGTCGTGCGGGCAGGACCGGTCGCCCGGGACACCGCTAGCACCAAGGCATTAGCTCCAATGGGCTATCTGCCGCGTCGTCGCGCTGGTCTATAACGCCGCACCGGCTCTTCGCGTCTGTCTTCGATGTCAGGCGCGCAGGGCACGACAGCCTTGGGAGGGGTGGACGATGCGACGATTGATGCATGCGATGCGCGGGTGCATGGCCTGCCTGCTGCTGGCGACGATGCCGGCATGGGCGCAGACCGGCGAGACGGCGACACAGACCCTGGCGCTCTGGCCCGAAGGCAGCCTGCCGCAGGTGGTCAAGGGCCCGGAGAAGATCGGCAAGCAGGGCAGCGCCACCGGTTCGGTGAGCCAGGTCTCCAACCCGCGCATCGAGATCTATCGCGCCGCGCATCCCAACGGCACCGCGGCGCTAATCGTGGGCGGTGGCGGTTATTTCCGCATCCAGGTCGGCACCGCGGCGCGGCCGATGGCGCAGTGGCTGGCCTCGATCGGCGTGACCAGCGCGGTGCTGTACTACCGACTGCCGGCCGACGGCTGGAAGGCCGAGGCGCCCTTCCAGGATGCGCAGCGGGCGATGCGGCTGATGCGCCAGCATGCGGCGCAGTGGGGCTTCGATGCGGACAGGATCGGCATCATCGGCTCCTCGGCCGGTGCCAACCTGAGCGGCATCATCGCCACGCGCTGGGACTACGATTTCTATCCGCGCGTGGACGCGGCCGATGCGCTGTCCGCGCGTCCGGCCTTCTTAGGCATGCTGTATCCGGTGGTGTCGATGAAGCCGCCGCTGGACAAGACCCGCAGCGCGCGCGAGCTGTCCACCCAGGCCGACTATCGCACCGCGTATTCGGTCGAGGACCACGTGCGCCCCGATATGCCGCCGGTGTTCCTGGCCCAGGCGGTGGACGACCCCATCGTCGATGTCGGCCACAGCCTGCTGATGTACCAGACCGCGCTGAAGGCCAAGGTGCCGGTGGAACTGCACATCTTCGAACGCGGCGGCCACAGCTGGGGGCTGGGCAAGCCGGGCACCGAACCGGCGCAGTGGCCGCGCCTGTTCGCCACCTGGGCGCGCATGCATGGCTTCATGCAGACGGCCGGCGCGTCCGGCGCCGATCCTGCTGCGTCCGGCGCCGCCGACGGCGAATGACACCCGCGGCCCGCGGGCCGCACCTCTACGGGGAATCCTCACCATGAAGCACGTCCGACACGCCGCGCTGGCCGCGGCGATCGCCAGCGCCTTGTCCGCGCTCAGCGCCCCGGCGCTGGCCGACAGCGCCACCGAGGCGCAGCTGCGCAAGATGATCGAGCTGCAGGCGCAGCAGATCGCGCAGCAGCAGCAACAGCTCAGCGCCATGAACGCACGCCTGTCGGCGCTGGAAGGCGGCAAGCCGGGCGCGGCGGTGGCCGGCACGTCGGCCGATCCCACCCAGGCCCAGGTCGCCGCGGCGGTGGCCGACACGCGCAGCGACGACGAGCTGGCCATCCTCAAGGCCCAGGTCGCGCAGATGTCGGTCGCCGGTGGCGGCGCCAAGAGCGACGGCAACGTCAGCTGGAGCGACGGCGGTCCGGAGTTCAAGAGCGCCGATGGCCGCTTCAGCTTCCATCCGCGTGGACGCGTGCTGATGGACTTCACCAGCACGCACGGCTCGCGCTTCGACGCGCGCAACGTCACCGGCACCGACATGGCCAGCGGCCGCCTCGGCGCCGAGGGCGAGGCCGGCCCGCTGGGCTACAAGATCGAGGCCGACTTCGCCGGCAACGAAGTGACCATGAAGGACGTCTACCTGTCCTGGGACACCAAGCTGGGCGGGCTGCCGGCCGAGGTCTACGTGGGCAGCAAGCTCAAGGACCGCAGCATCGACGGCGCCACCGGCGGCACCACCACGCCCTTCATGGAGCGCAACGCGGTCGGCTCGGTGGGCGGCATGCAGAGCGGCTTCTTCGGCCTGGGCGTGACGACCAAGCTCTACGGCAGCAACTGGCACGCCAGCCTGGCGGTGACCGGCGACGACATCGGCGGCGACAGCAGCGCCAGCGACACCATCGCCTACACCGCGCGCGCGCACTGGAATCCGATCAAGACCAGCGCCGGCTTCCTGCATGTGGGCGGCTGGTACTGGTACGAGGACCTGGGCAAGGACATCACCAGCATCAACAAGACCTCGCGCGTGGCGCTGGGCTGGAACGGCCAGGTCGCCATCTCCGCCAGTTCGATCGGCGGGGTGACCGACGACCACGCCTGGGGCGCGGAGCTGGGCGGTACCTGGCGCAGCGGCTGGGCCTTCGCCGAGACCACGGTGCGCACCATCAATTCTTCCACCGAGGCCTCGCGCGAGCAGAAGGCCAGCAGCTACTACGCTGGCTGGCTGCTGACCGGCGAGAAGCCGGGCTTCTCCTCGCGTTCGGGCGTGTGGACCACCACCAAGGTGCTGCGTCCGGTGACCGAGGGCGGCTGGGGCGCGTTCGAGGTGCTGGCGCGCTACGACGACTACGACTTCACCGACGCCGCGCGCGGCGGGGAAGGGCAGGCCTTCACCTTCGGCGTCAACTGGTATCTGACCAGCTTCGCGCGGCTGATGCTCAATGTCGTGCACTGGCGCACCGACAACAAGGTCGGCAGCTACCAGGGGCCGGACTCGGGCAATACGGTCGGCGTGCGCGCGCAGGTCTCGTTCTGAGCCGAGGCCTTCAGTCGGTCGGGGCTTCGGCGCGCAGGCGCGTCCACAGGCGTGCGTTGGCCTGAGTGTCGGGTTCGAGCGCGGCCAGCTGGACCAGGGCGTCGGCGTCGCTCAGCTGGTCCAGGCGCGCCAGCGCGGCCAGCACGGCGGCCAGGCGGCCGTAGCGCAGGGCGATGCCCAGCGGCGTGGCCGGGGCCTGGCCATCGCGCTGCGGGCGCTGCTCCATCAGCGCCTCGGCCATCGGCACCGGCAGGTCCCAGCCGGCGGTGACGGTGCGGGCGGTGGCGATGGTATGGCGGTCCAGCAGGGTCGCGGCCACCGCGAGCTCCGGCGCGGCGCCGTCGTGGCGGGCGTAGGTCTCCTGCAGCACACGCAGCACCACCACCGCGCCCAGGCCCTGCAGCAGGCCCAGCAGCTGCGCGGACAGCGCGTCCTCGCCGCGCCCGTGGCGCGCGGCGTGGTCGGCCGCGGCGGTGGCCGCGTGCAGGGCGTAGCCCCAGATCGCGGCGGGGAGCTGGGCGAACATGCCGCCCTCCAGGCTCAGCACCGGCTGCATCAGGGCGGTCGCGGCGATGCGGCGGATGCCGTCGGTGCCGATCAGCGCCACGCCGCGTTCCAGCGTATCCACCGGCGGCGCGCCGGCGGCGCGGTACAGCGCGCTGTTGGCGATGCGCAGCAGGCTGGTCGCCAGGGCCGGGTCCTGGGCGATGATCGCGGCGATGGCGCGGCCGTCGGCGGCCGGGTCGTTGACCGCGCGCATCAGCTGCGGCAGCAGGTTGGGGCGGCGCGGCATGTACTGCGGCTGCAGGTCCAGGCAGTCCAGGATCGAGTCGGCCTGGTGCAGCACCTGCGCCTGGAGGCCCTCGATGGGCTGGGTCGCGTCGGCCAGGTCCGGCCGGTGCATGGTCGCCGCGTACAGCCTGCGCATCAGTGGGTGCAGGCGCGGGACCTCGGCCGGCGTCGAAGGCGGCGGCGCCTGCTCGGCCGCGGGCGTGGCCGCGACCACGGCGAGGGTCTGGCCGGGTCGACGACGCCGTGCCGCCCACCACACGCCAACGACGAGCAGCAGCACGAGACCCAGCAGCAGCGGCGCAAGTGTCATGGCGTTCGCCTGACGCAGAAGTTAGAGCTGCGTCACTATCCGTTGCCTTGCCGGTGCCGGCAAGGGCTCGAGCAGCGTCGGCGCAAACGACCGCGCCCCCGCAGGGGGCCTGCGGGGGCGCGGTGTTGGATCGCCTCGACCGGAGGCCGGCCGGGCGTAGGGGCTCAGCCGAAGACGCGGAAGCGCTGGGCGTCGTCGATGAAGTCCTTGTCGCCGATCTCGGCCTCGTGCGAGCCGAACGGCATCTGCGCGCGCAGCTTCCAGCTGGCCGGCAGGTTCCACTCGGCCGCCGCGGCGGCGTCGGGCAGCGGGTTGTAGTGCTGCAGGCTGGCGCCCACGCCGACGGTGGCCAGCGCCGTCCACACCGCCAGCTGGGCCATGCCGCTGGATTGCTCGGACCACACCGGGAAGTTGTCGGCGTACAGGGCGAACTTCTCCTGCAGGCCCTTGACCACGTCCTGGTCCTCGTAGAACAGGATGGTGCCGGCCCCGGCCGCGAAGCTGGCCAGCTTCTTCTCGGTCGCGTCGAAGGCATCGGCCGGCACGATCTTCTTCAGCTCCTGGCGGACCAGGTCCCAGAACTTGTCGTTCTGCGCGCCGTAGAGGATGACCACGCGCGAGCTCTGCGAGTTGAACGAGGACGGCGCGTGCTTGACCGCCTCCTGGATCAGCGCGGTGAGCTCTTCGCGCGAGACGGGCAGCGACTTGCCGAGGGCGTACTGGGTGCGACGCGTCTTGTGCGCGTCGAGGAAGGCGTTGGTCATGGCGGCAGGGCCTAAGGTGAGAATCCAGCGGCCAGCCTAAACAGCCCCAAGGCGGGCAGACAGCCCACTGCGCGACAAAGTCCGTTGCCGATGCTGCAACAGCACATCGCCCTTGGCGCCCAGGCCGCGTCGCTGCTGCGTCCGCAGGTGGGCCGATGTGCCTGCTGTGCGGGCGTGTCTGTACGGACGTTCAGGCAGGCCGGCGCCCGCCGTCCCTGCGCTCACTCCGGCATGCGCCCGGCGCAGGCAGGCTGCCCCGGCTTGTGCTCCGAGCCGGGCGCGCTGGCCCGATAATTCCTTTCAGGCCGGCGCCGCGCCGGACGGTCTTCCACGAGACGTTCGCATGTCCGCACCCGCCGATCCTGCCAAGCCGACGCCCCCGCACGAACCCGATCGACTGGCCGCCTTGCGCGCGCTGCAGGTGCTGGACACCCCGGCCGAGCCGATGTTCGACGATCTGGCCTGGCTGGCCGCCTGCCTGTGCCAGGCGCCGATCGCGCTGGTCAGCCTGGTCGATGAAGAGCGGCAGTGGTTCAAGGCGCGCGTCGGCCTGGGCCTGCCGCAGACGCCCCGGCACATGGCGCTGTGCGCGCACGCGCTGGAGCACGGCGGGCTGCTGGAAGTGTCCGACCTGAGCGCCGATGCGCGCTTCGTGGACAATCCGCTGGTGCTGGGCGAGCCGCACATGCGCTTCTACGCCGGCGCGCCGCTGGTGGGCAGCGGCGGCCATGTCTACGGCGCGCTGTGCGTCATCGACACGGTGCCGCGCCAGCTCACCGAGGCCCAGCGCGAGGGCCTGCTGCGGCTGGCCACGCGCACCACCGGCGCGCTGGAGACGCGCAGCGTGCTGCACCACGCCGAGGCGCGCGAGCGGACCCTCGAGCGCCTGCTCGAGTCCATGCCCGATGCGGTGGTCACCTGCGACGCGCAGGGCCAGCTGGGCCAGTTCAATCGCCAGGCGCGCGCCTGGCACGGCCTGGACCCGGCCAAGGTGCCGCAGGCGCAGTGGGCCCGGCATTTCGACCTGTTCCAGGCCGACGGCAGGACGCCGTTGAGCACCGACCAGATCCCGCTGGTGCGCGCGCTGTCGGGCGAACACGTGCAGGAGGCCGAGATCGTGATCCTGGCCGCCGGCCAGCCCTCGCGCTCGGTGCTGTGCAACGGCGATCCGCTGCGCGCGCCCGACGGCTCGCTGCTGGGCGCGGTGGTGGTGATGCACGACATCACCCGGCTGCGCGCCTCGCAGGAGGCGGCGCTGGTGGAAGGCCAGCGCTTCCGCGAGGCGTTCTCCGCCGCCGCGCAGGGCATGGCGCTGGTGTCGCTGGAAGGCCAGTGGCTGGACGTCAACGACGCGGTGTGCGCGATCTTCGGCTACACGCGCGATGAGCTGATGCGGCTGGACTTCCAGCGGCTGACCCATCCGCAGGACCTGGATGTCGATCTGGACCTGCTGGACGAACTGCTGCGTGGCGAGCGCACCAGCTACCAGCTGGACAAGCGTTACTTCCACCGGGACGGCCACCTGCTCCACGCCCACCTGTCGGTGTCGCTGATCCGCGACGCGCACGGCGCGCCGCTGCACCTGGTCTCGCAGATCCAGGACTTCACCCAGCAGCGTCAGGCCGAATCCGCGCTGCGCGAAAGCGAGCAGCGCCTGCGCACCATCACCGACAACGTGCCGGCGCTGGTGGCGCGGGTGGGCCAGGATCTGCGCTACGAGTTCGTCAACAGCCATTACGCGCACTGGCTGGGGCGGCCGCCCGGCGATGTCATCGGCCGGCACATGGCCGAGGTGCTCGCCCCCGAGCACTTCGCCAGCCTCCTGCCGCACGCCGATGTCGCACTGGCCGGGCAGACGGCCGAGTTCGACCTGGACGTGGTCGACCGCCACGGCGAGCTGCGCCATATGCACGCCATCTACGTGCCGGACACGACCCCGCGGGCACCCGGCGATGCGCGCCGTGCCGGCTTCCTGCTGACCGTGCACGACGTCACCGCCCAGACCCGGCTTTCGCGCATGCTGCAGGAGCGCGCGCTGACCGACCCGCTCACCGGCCTGCCCAACCGCCTGGCCTGGATGGTCGAGCTGGACATCGCCCTGGCCCGTGCGCGCACCACCGGCGAGCCGCTGGCGGTGCTGTTCATCGACCTGGACGGCTTCAAGCCGATCAACGACACCTACGGCCACGAGACCGGCGATGCGGTGCTGTGCGGCTTCGGCGAGCGCCTGCGCCAGACGCTGCGCCCGGAGGACTTCGTCGCCCGCCTGGCCGGCGATGAATTCGTGGTGCTGCTGCACCACGTGCACGATGCCTCGGACCCGGAAGCGGTGGTGCGCAAGCTGGAGTACGCCATGCGCACGCCGCTGCTGGCCAATGCGCACGCGCTGCAGGTGACGCCGAGCATCGGCGTGTCGGTGCAGTACGGGCCGCATTACGACATCGCGGCGCTGATGCGCGAGGCCGACGTGGCCATGTACCAGGTCAAGCGCGCGCACGCCGCGCGGGCCTGACCCTCATGCGGGCTCATCGCGCAAGTGCTTGCCGCAGTGCGGCTTGACTGCGCCAGCGAAGGCGTCCGGGGCAGCCCGGCGATCACATTCCCAACCGCTTGTTCAGTGGCAAACGCCGTGGCGGCAAGGCTTGCACGCCCTGCAATGCGGATGGCATCTGGCCTACACCCCTCGTAAACATCGCTGTGCCCACCATGCCGCCCGGTCTCGACCCGCCGCCAGGCAGCGCATCGCATGAACGCAGTAAGACAACAGCCTCTGTCGGCCGCGGCCCGCGACATCGAGGAGCGCATCTTCCGCCGGGGCGTGAGCGACGCAGGAAGTGCGCCAGGCCATCGATCTGGTGGCCGAGTACGTGGCCACGCACACCGAGCAGGCGCCCGAAGGGCAGGACTGGTGGAGCGCGTTCGCCGAGGTCTATGAGGACCTGACGCGCAACTTCAGCGTCGCCCAGACCGAGGCCTTCGAGATCGCCACCGATACCATCCTGGTCGCCTGCGGCCGCCCGCGCTGGAGCTGCATGCGCGGCGGCGCCGGCGCGCGCCGCGCCATCACGCAGTCGGGCGGCATGCCGGGCCGTTGGTCGTCGGCGGCCTGAGGCGGGCCATCGCAGCTCTCCGCTCCCTCCTGTAGAGCGGAGCTTGCTCCGCTGCGTTTCGTTCGGTTCGTGGGGAAGGCCCCAGCGGAGTCCCCAAGAGGGGATTGCCACAAGCTCCGCTCTACAGGCAGGCCACTGCGGGATTTGAGGAGACAGTTGCTCCCACCGAGCGGCCAGGTCCTGTGATCCGGGGCGAAGGTCGTGACCGGGTGTGCAGTCCTGCGCGCATTCGGATTTTTCCTACGCCGTATCGGGATATCGCCCGACGGCCTGCGTCAGGCGAGACGGGCGATGCTCGATCCGCCCCGGCAGCAGCCCTCGCAACGGCAAGGAACGCCGCTCGCAAGGACCATGGGCGCGACCCTGAGCAAGTCGCACGCAGTGCCGGTGGCGTTCTCCTTCTGGCCGGTTCCCCCCGGCCTTTTTTTTGCCCGCGCGCCGCGGCTACGGCAGCGCGACCGGCGCGGCCAACGGCGACACGCCGCGTTCGTCGAAGGCTTCCACCGATACCACATAGCCAGGGTCGGTGTTCAACGCGCGCAGGTCCAGCGTGGTGCCGCGGTCGGCGAAGACCTGGTAGGTCAGGGTCAGCCGGTCGGCGCGCAGGCCCCAGCGCACGTTGTAACCGACCGCGCCGGGGACCGGGTTCCAGTGGACGGTCGCGTTGCGGCGATCGGTCTCGCGGGTGGCGCGCAGGCCGGAGGGCGCGGGCGGGGCGGGGCCGTCGGCGTTGCCGAACACGCGCAGGTCGCTGATCGCCAGGTGCTGCGCGCCGACATGGCCGTGCACGTAGCGGATGTAGCGCGTGCGCACCGGCTCGGGCAGCGGCAGGTAGGCGTTGGGGCGGTCGCGGCGCGTGGCCGGGTCGTCGCCGACCTCGGCCAGCGGCGCCCAGTGCCGGCCATCGTGCGAGTGCTGCAGCCGGAAGCTGGTGTACACCTGCGGCCCGTCGCCGAACACCCCGGACTGGAAGTCGGCGAAGTCGACCTGCACCGCGCGCACCGTGCGCTCGCCGCCCAGGTCCACGCTCAGCGTCTGGCCGGCGTCGGCCGAGGCGGCCACCCAGAACGTGCGCGGATCCTCGTCGGTGACATTGGCCGCGCGATGGGTGCCGTCGTCGGACGAGGCCGTGGCCCGCTTGCGGTAGGACAGCAGCATCCAGCCGGTGAACAGCGCCTCGGGATCATCGACCGGGCCGTCCGGCATCCAGTGCGGGAAGTCGCCGAAGCGCGTGGACACGCGCATCTGGCCGTCGGGGTAGAAGCCGGCCGGGAACAGGGCGATGCGCCGCTCGAAGGTCCAGTTCGCCCCGATCCACGGCGTGCCGCTGTTGAACCAGTTGCCGTGCGCGTCCTGGAAGGTCGAGCCGTGTCCGGCGCCCTGGACGAAGCCGCCCGGCTTGTAGGCGACCGGGTTGTACGCCGCGTAGGTGAACGGCCCCAGCGGCGCATCGCCCACATAGGTGCCGGTCGCGTAGCTGTTGTGTTCGGTGCCTGGCGCGGCGTACTGCAGGTAGTAGCGCCCGGCGTGCTTGGTCATCCACGCGCCTTCCAGGTAGTTGCCCACCGGCCGGCCATCGGGGAACACCGCGCCGCGATGGTCCTGGCCAAAGCGCTCCCAGCCGTGGTGCGCCGGGTCCAGCGCCAGCAGGGCCTGGGGATGGCCGCGATAGGCCAGGCCGCGCGCGGTGCGGTCCAGCGCGATGCCGTAGAGCGGGAACACGTCCGAGCTGCCCCAGTACAGATACCACTGGCCGTCGTCGTCGATGAACAGGTCCGGGTCCCAGGGGCCCGACGGGATCATGCCCGGCGGCACCTGGCTGTCCCAGTTCTCCTTCACCGCATCGGGCAGTTCGGGCAGCAGGCGGGTGAGGAAGTCCAACCGGCCGCTGGCCGGATTGGTGCTCTGCAGCACCGCGCGCGGGGCGAAGGCCGACTGCATCAGCACCAGGCGCTGCCCGTCGGACACGGCCGCCGGCGCGACCAGGGCTTCGAACGGCCAGCGGCTGGGCCGGACGAAGGTCCAGTGCAGCAGGTCGGTGGAGCGCCAGTAGCCGTCGGCGATGGTCAGGAACAGGTACCAGGCGTCGCCGTGGCGCACGATCGCCGGGTCCGCGCCGGTGCGGTAGCTGATGCCTTCGTTGAGCTGCTCGAAGTTGTAGCGATAGTCCAGGTCGACCGGATTGGCCCAGGTGCGCGCCGGCGGCTGCTGGGCGAGCGCGGCGCCGGCGCACAGCGTCGTGCACGCCAGCAGGAACAGGGGACGGAACATGGCGCTCCCGGCGCGCGTTGGGGAAGCGCATGGTGCCGCAGGATCGCGTCGCCGGCTGGCGCGGCGCAGCACGCCCGGGCGGCGGGGGAGTGGGATTGCCGTCACGCCGGCTTCCCGGCCGCCGGGTAACGTCCAACCCATGGATCAGGACCCGAGCCGCCGCGATTGGCCAGACTGGCTGGACCTCGAGGTCGAGCAGGAATACTGGCGGACGCGCTTCATGGACCTGCCCTGCGCCAAGGCGGGCGACGACATCCACCGCTGCTGGCCGCTGATCGAGCTGGTCTACACGCTGTACGTGCGTTACCCGCGCGCCTCGCTGATCGAGGCGCTGGCGCATTACGAGGCCGGATCGCGCGGTCATCCGCACGGCATGGACCATCAGCAGCTGACCGAGCTGTTCGCCCGCATCTGGGGCCGCATCCTCAAGGTCGCCCGCGGCCGCACGCTGCCGGCCTGGGCGCCCGGCGGGCCGGGGAAGGCCCGTTCCTGACGACCGCCGTGCGCGGCATATGCCATCGAAGGCGGACGACATGCCCGATGGCTATTTCAGTCGCCGTCTGACGGCCCCTAGGGTGGCAGGTCCGGCGGCGCACGGCGCCGTTGGACGTGATCCCTCCCGGAGCCGCCCATGGCTGTCGCTGCCCACGCCGTTTCCCCTGCCATCGCCGACGCGGTGGAGATCGTCCCCTTCGACGCGCCGCTGGGCGCGGAAGTCTGGGGCCTGGACCTGTCGCGCCCGCTGAGCGTGGCGACCTTCGCGCGCATCCACCGCGCGCACCTGGACCACCACGTGCTGGTGTTCCGCGATGCGCGCATCACCCCGGCCCAGCAGGTGGACTTCAGCCGCCGCTTCGGGCCGCTGCAGATCCACGTGCTGCGCAACTTCCAGCTGGCCGGGCATCCGGAGGTGCTGGTGGTGTCCAACATCAAGCAGGACGGCAAGCCGATCGGCCTGGGCGATGCGGGCCACTACTGGCATTCGGACCTGTCCTACAAGGAGCGGCCCAGCCTGGGCTCGCTGCTGCATGCGCAGGAGCTGCCGCGCGAGGGCGGCGACACCTTGTTCGCCAACCAGCACCTGGCCTTCGACACGCTGCCGGCCGAGCTGCGCCGCGCCATCGACGGCCGCCTCGCCGAGCACAGCTACCTGGCCAAGTACGAGGAGCTGCGTGCGCGCAATCCCTATCGCCCGGCGCTGACCCAGGAACAGATCGACGAGGTCGTGCCGGTACGGCATCCGGTGGTGCGTATCCATCCGGAGACCGGCCGCCGCGCGCTGTTCGTCAGCGAGCACTTCACCACCCGCATCGTCGACCTGCCGCAGGACGAAAGCGATGCGCTGCTGGCCGAGCTGTTCGCGCTGAGCACGCGGGAATCCCTGGTGTACCGCCATCGCTGGCAGCCGCACGACCTGGTGTTCTGGGACAACCGCTCGGTCATGCACCTGGCCGCCGGCACGCCCGACAGCGAACGCCGCCTGCTCTACCGCACCACCATCGAGGGCGACGCGCCGTTCTGAAGCGACGCGCCCAACCACTAATCCCGAATCCCCAATCCCGAGCCTGTCCAATGCCCCCACGTTCCGCATCGACCCGCGCGTTCCTGCGCCGCCGCCTGCTGCCCGCCACGGCGCTGCTGCTGTGCGCCGCGCTGCTGGCGGCCTGCGGCAACGCCGGCCAGGGCGAGGCGCCGGCGGGCGCGGCGCCGCAGCAGGCCACGCTGCGCATCGGCAAGCAGTTCGGCATCGTCTACCTGCTGCTGGACGTGGCCGACGCCAAGGGCTTCATCGTCGAGCAGGCCAAGGCCCAGGGCTTGGCGGTCAAGGTGGAGACCCGGCAGCTGTCGGGCGGCGCGGCGATCAACGATGCGCTGCTCAGCGGCGCCATCGACGTGGCCGGCGCCGGCACTGGGCCGCTGTTCACCCTGTGGGACCGCACGCGCGGCCGCCAGGACGTGCGCGGCGTGGCCTCGCTGGGCAACTTCCCCTATCAGCTGATCAGCAACGCGCCGTCGGTGCGCAGCATCGACGATCTGCGCCCGAGCGATCGCATCGCGGTGCCGGCGGTCGGCGTGTCGGTGCAGGCGCGCATCCTGCAGTACGCCTCGGCCCAGCGCTGGGGCCAGGCGCAGGCGCTGAAGCTGGACGCGCAGCAGGTCGCCCTGCCGCATCCGGACGCGGCGGCGGCGATCATCTCCGGCGGCAGCGAGATCACCGCGCATTTCTCCACTCCGCCGTTCCAGCAGCAGGAGCTGGCGCGCAATCCGGCCGCGCACGTGATCCTGGATTCCTACCAGGTGCTGGGCGGTCCGTCCTCGGCCACGGTGCTGTACGCCACGGCGAAGTTCCGCAAGGACAATCCCGCGCTGTACCACGCCTTCCTGGCCGGACTGGACCAGGCGGCCAAGTTCATCGTCGCCCATCCCGAGGAGGCGGCCGAGGTCTACGTGCAGCGCAATCCGGGCAGCGAGCGCGAACAGGTGCTGGCCGTGCTGCGCGATCCGCAGGTGCAGTTCACCATCGCGCCGCAGAACACGCTGGGGCTGGGCCGCTTCATGCAGCAGGTCGGCGCGATCAAGCAGGCGCCGGGCGCGGTGGGCGACTACTTCTTCGACGACCCGCTCATCGCGGGCGGGAGCTAGGCCGGTGAACGTGCACGCATTGCCGCAGCCGATGCTGCAGGTGGACCACGTCAGCCTGGAGTACGCCGAGGCCGGGCGCGTGGTGCGCGCCACCCATCGGGTGAGCTTCGACGTGCACGAGGCCGACCGCTTCGTGCTGCTGGGGCCGTCGGGCTGCGGCAAGTCGACCCTGCTCAAGGCGGTGGCCGGGTTCCTGACGCCGAGCGAGGGCCAGATCCGGCTGGACGGGACGCCGGTCGCCGCGCCCGGGCCGGATCGCGGCGTGGTGTTCCAGGAGTTCGACCAGCTGGCGCCGTGGAAGACGGTGCGGCAGAACGTCGAGTTCGGCCTGCGCGTCGCGCGCAGGTTGGGCCGGGCCGAGGCGCGCGAACGCGCCGGCGATGCGCTGGAGAAGGTCGGCCTGACCGCCTTCGCCGACGCCTATCCGCACACTCTGTCCGGCGGCATGAAGCAGCGCGTGGCCATCGCCCGCGCGCTGGCGATGCAGCCGCGCGTGCTGCTGATGGACGAGCCCTTCGCCGCGCTGGACGCGCTGACCCGCCAGCGCATGCAGGCCCAGCTGCTGGCGCTGTGGGAGCAGGTGCGCTTCACCCTGCTGTTCGTCACCCATTCCATCGACGAGGCGCTGGTGGTCGGCAGCCGGGTGCTGCTGCTCTCGCCGCACCCGGGCCAGGTGCGCGCCGAACTCAACGCGCACCAGTTCGATGCCGGCAGCGGCGCCAGCGTCGCCTTCCAGCAGGCCAGCGCGCATATCCACCACCTGCTGTTCGAGGCGCCGCATGCCGCGCCGACGCCGCTGCGCGCGCGCAGCGAGGCCCAGGCATGAGCGCGGTGGCCACGCCGCTGCGCCGGCAGCCGCCGGTGCGCCCGGAATACACGCGCAGCGTGGTGCCGGTGGAGGCCGCGCGCGCGATCCCGCAGGCGCGGCGCCGGCCTTGGCCGGACGGCCTGCGTCGCGCGCTGGTGCTGGTGGTGCTGGCCGTCGTCTGGGAGATCGCCGCGCGCCTGGTCGGCAACGACCTGCTGCTGCCGAGCTTCCTGCAGACCGCGCGCGCCTTCTACGACGGGCTGATCTCCGGCGAGCTGCCGCGGCGCGTGGCCGCCTCGCTGTGGGTGCTCGCGCAGGGCTATGCGCTGGGCGTGCTCGGCGCGTTCGCGCTGACCGCGCTGGCGGCCTCCACGCGCATCGGCCGCGATGTGCTGGGCACGCTGGTGGCGATGTTCAATCCGCTGCCGGCCATCGCGCTGCTGCCGCTGGCGCTGCTGTGGTTCGGGCTGGGGACCGGCAGCCTGGTGTTCGTGCTGGTGCACTCGGTGTTGTGGCCGCTGGCGCTGAGCACCTTCGCCGGGTTCGAGGCGGTGCCGCAGACCCTGCGCATGGCCGGGCGCAACCTGGGCCTGCGCGGACCGCGCTATGTCGTGCAGCTGCTGGTGCCCGCGGCGCTGCCCTCGATCCTGTCGGGGCTGAAGATCGCCTGGGCCTTCGCCTGGCGCACGCTGATCGCCGCCGAGCTGGTGTTCGGCGCCACCTCGGGTCAGGGCGGGCTGGGTTGGTACATCTTCCAGAACCGCAACGAGCTCTACACCGACAAGGTGTTCGCCGGCCTGGCGATGGTGATCGTGCTGGGGCTGCTGGTGGAGGTGGTGGTCTTCAGCGGCCTGGAGCGGCTGACCGTGCGGCGCTGGGGCATGCAGCGCAGCTAGGGACGCGGGCGAGGCGGGGCGGTGAGCGCACCGCCGAGCGTTCGCCCACGCCCGCCACCAGGCTCAGGAAGGCGTCGGCTCGCCGACCTGCGCCCGCGCGCGGCGGAACAGCACCAGTGTCGCCACCAGGCCGATCAGCGCGGCCAGCGACAGCCACAGCGCCGGGGCCGCCTTGCTGCCGGTGGCGTGGATCAGCCAGGTCGAGACCGCCGGGGTGAAGCCGCCCATGGTCGCCGTGGCCAGGCTGTAGGCCAGCGAGAAGCCGGTGGTGCGCACCGAGGCCGGCATCACCTCGGTCAGCGCCACCACCATCGCGCCGTTGTAGGCGCCGTAGAGCAGCGAGAGCCATTCGCCGGCAATCAGCAGCCGCACGAACGAGGGCGAGGCCACCAGCCAGTGCAGCAGCGGCCAGGCGGTGAGCAGGGTGGCCAGGGACGCGGCGACCAGCAGCGGGCGGCGGCCGACGCGGTCGCTCAGTGCGCCGAACACCGGCAGCCAGACGAAGTTGGACAGGCCGATGCAGCAGGTCACCAGCAGGCTGTCCAGGTCCGACAGCTGCAACGCGTCGCGGCCGTAGGTCGGCATGTAGGCGGTGATCAGGTAGAAGGACACCGTGGTCATCATCACCATGCCCACGCCGGCCAGCACCACGCCGGTGTTCTGCCGCAGCGAGCGCAGCACCGCGCGGCCGTCCGGGCGCTCGGTGCGCGCGGCGAACTCGGGGCTTTCCTCCATCGAGCGCCGGATGAGGAAGATCACCGGCACGATCAGGCAACCGATGAAGAACGGGATGCGCCAGCCCCAGGCGTCCATCTGCGCCGGCGCCAGCCACGAGTGCAGCGCCACGCCCAGCGCGCCGGCGAACACCACCGCCACCTGCTGGCTGGCCGACTGCCAGGCCACGTAGAAGCCGCGGTGGCCGGGCGTGGCGATCTCGGACAGGTAGACCGACACGCCGCCCAGCTCCGCACCGGCCGAGAAGCCCTGCAGCAGCCGGCCCAGCAGCACCAGCAGCGGCGCCAGCACGCCCAGCGTGGCGTAGCCGGGCACGAAGGCGATCAGCAGCACGCCCAGCGACATCAGACCCAGCGTCAGCAGCAGGCCTTTGCGCCGGCCGTGGCGGTCGATGTAGGCGCCCAGCACCAGCGCGCCGAGCGGGCGCATCAGGAAGCCCGCGCCGAACGTCGCCAGCGACAGCATCAGCGAGGCGAAGGCGTTCTGAGAGGGGAAGAAGGTGTGACCGATGGTCGTGGCGTAGAAGCCATAGACCATGAAGTCGTACATCTCGAGGAAGTTGCCGGCGGTGACACGGATCACCGCGGGTGCGCCGTGGGGGGGCGAGGCTGGATTCATCGTGGTGGAAGTGGGGGAGACAAGGGGAGAGCGGAAGCGGCAAACATACGCCGCGCGGGGAAATGTTCCGTGAGAAACAGGAGCGAGGGCGGAGGAATGGAGCGCGAGCAGGAGCCCGCAACCAACTCCCTATCGTCATTCCCGCGAACGCTGGAATCCATGGACGTTCGCGCGGTAAAGCCAGCGGCGCCGCATGGTCAGACGTGCGTCTGCCGAAAAGCATTTCCCGCGTTCGCGGGAATGACGGCGGGAGGCTCGAGGGAGGCGCTTACGCGTCCCTCGTTCCTCCCTACTCGTTCCTGCTAAAAGCTCCTCAGAGCTCGATCACATCGAACTTCACGTCCGGATCGACATCGGCGTCGTAATCCACATCGTCGCGCTCGAAGCCGAACAGCCTGAGGAACTCGCGCTTGTAGTTGGCGTAGTCGGTCAGCTCGAACAGGTTCTCGCTGGTGACCTGCGGCCAGATCGCCTTGGCCGCGGTCTGCACCTCGGGCTTGAGCTCCCAGTCGTCCAGGCGCAGGCGCTGCTCGTCGTCCAGCTCGGGCGCGGCGCCGTCGGCGCGGTACATGCGCTCGCGGAACAGACGGTCCAGCTGCTCGATGGTGCCCTCGTGCAGGCCCAACTCCTTCATCACCTTGAAGACGATGGAGATGTACAGCGGCATCACCGGGATGGCCGAGCTGGCCTGGGTCACCACCGACTTGAGCACGGCCACGTTGGCGCTGCCGCCGGTGGCGGCGAGCCTGGCGCCCAGGCGCTGCGCGGTCGCGTCCAGGTCGGCCTTGGCCTTGCCCAGCGCGCCGTGCCAGTAGATCGGCCAGGTGATCTCGGTGCCGATGTAGCTGAAGGCCACCGTCCTGGCCGCCGGTGCCAGCACGCCGGCCTGGGCCAGCGCATCGATCCACAGTTCCCAGTCCTGGCCGCCCATCACGGTGACCGTGTCGGCGATCTCCTCCTCGGTGGCCGGCTCGATGCTGGCGGTGGTGATGGTGTCCTTGTTGGTGTCGATGGCGGTGGAGGTGTAGGGCGCGCCGATCGGCTTGAGCGCCGAGCGCTTGAGCTCGCCGGTGGACGGCAGCTTGCGCACCGGCGAGGCCAGCGAATACACCACCAGGTCCACTTGGCCGCCCATCTCGGTCTTGATCAGCTCGATGACCTTGGCCCGCGCCTCGTCGGAGAACGCATCGCCGTTGATCGAGCGCGCGTACAGCCCGGCCTGCTTGGCGAACTTGTCGAAGGCGGCCGCGTTGTACCAGCCCGCGGTGCCGGCCTTCTTGTCGCTGCCGGGCTTCTCGAAGAACACCCCCAGCGTGTCGGCGCCGAAGCCGAACGCCGCGCTGATGCGCGCGGCCAGGCCGTAGCCGCTGGAGGCGCCGATCACCAGCACCTTCTTCGGACCGTCCTGGCGCACGCCGCGCGCGCGCGTGGCGGCGATCTGGTCGCGCACGTTGAGCTCGCAGCCCAGCGGATGGGTGGTGGTGCAGATGAATCCGCGGACCTTGGGATGGATGATCAAGACGATGCCTCTCGAATGGGGAACACGTTGCGCGCGGCATCTTAAGCCCCGCGTCGCCCCACGACCACGTGCGCCGGCGTATGGCGCGGCCCGGCGCCGGAGGCTAGCGGCGCGATTCGGTGGCGATGCGCACCGCCAGCGCGGCCAGCACCGTGCCCATCAGCCAGCGTTGCACGCGCTGCCAGGTCGGCCGCTGCGCCAGGAACTGCGCGATGCGGCCGGCGAACATGGCGATCACGGCATTGACCGCCACGCTGATGACGATCTGGGTGGAACCCAGCACCAGCGACTGGCTCAGCACATCCCCGCGCGTGGGATCGACGAACTGCGGCAGCAGGGACAGATACATCACCGCGATCTTGGGATTGAACAGATTGGTGAGGAATCCCATCGTGATCAGCTTGCGGGCATCGTCCTTGGGCAGGTCGCGCACCTGGAACGGCGAGCGGCCGCCGGGCCGCAGCGCCTGCCAGGCCAGCCACAGCAGATAGGCCGCGCCGGCCAGGCGCAAGGTGTCGTAGGCATAGGGCACGGCCACCACGAAGGCGGTGATGCCCAGCGCCGCGCACAGCATGTAGAACACGAAGCCGAGCGCGACGCCGATCAGGGAGATGAGGCCAGCGGACGTGCCCTGGCTGATCGAGCGCGAGATCAGATAGATCATGTTCGGCCCCGGCGTCAGGACCATGCCGAGCGCGACAAGGGCGAAGGCAAGCAGATGGCTGAACTCGGGCATCGGGGACGTCCCTGGAGCGGAAGGAGCCGGAGCGCTGCGCGCAGGCATCCAGTATAGCGAGCGCATCACTGCGTCCTCCCTCAATCGCACCCGATGCGCCGGTGTGACATTGGCAGGCCAACGCGATCTGCTACTTTCGCCCGCCCGCTCCGCCGCGTGACGCTCGTGATCTCAAAACGCCTGCTCCTGCTGTCCTGCTCCGTTCCCGCCGCGCTGGCCGGCTGCGCCTCGGCGCCCGCTACGCGCTCGGCGCTGGCCGATGGCGCCACCGCGCAGGTGGCGATCCTGGAAACCACCGACGTTCACTCCAACATCCTCAGCTACGACTACTACAAGCAGAAGGAAGACCCCACGCTGGGCTATGAGCGGGTGGCCACGCTGATCCGCCGCGCGCGGGCGGAGTTTCCCAATACCTTCCTGTTCGACAGCGGCGACACCATCCAGGGCTCGGTGCTGGCCGATTTCCAGGCCAAGGTGCAGCCGGTCGGCTGCGAGGAGGAGCTGGGCATCTACCAGGCCTTCGACGCGATGGGTTACGACGGCGGCACCGCCGGCAACCATGAGTTCAACTACGGCCTGGGCTTCCTGTCGCAGGTCACCGGCACGCCGATGAACGTCGAGGGCGGCACCAAGGCCAAGTGCAAGGGGCCCGACTTCCCGCTGGTGCTGTCCAACGTGTTCAGCGCGCGCGACGGCCAGCCGATCTTCCAGCCATGGACCATCGTGTCCAAGGACATCACCGTCACCGGCGCCGACGGCAAGCCGGCGCGCGTGCCGCTGCGGGTGGCCATCATCGGCTTCACCCCGCCGCCGATCCTGGACTGGGACAAGCAGAACCTGGAAGGCAAGGTCACCGTGACCGGCGTGGTCGAGGCCGCGCAGCGCTACCTGCCGCAGATCCAGGCCCAGCACCCTGACCTGGTGGTCGGCATCCTGCACGGCGGGCTCAACGCCGCGCCGTACACGCCGGACATGGAGAACGGCGGCTGGCACCTGGCCGGCGTGCCCGGCATCGACGTGCTGCTGCTGGGCCATTCGCATACCGAATTCCCGGGGCCGCGCTACAAGGATCTGCCGCAGACCGACGCCACGCGCGGCTTCGTGCGCGGCAAGCCGGCGGTGATGGGCGGCTTCTTCGGCAAGGACCTGGGCGTGATCGACCTGAAGCTGGTACGCCGCGACGGGCGCTGGGCGATCGATCCGGCCGGCACGCACAGCGAGGTGCGCCCGATCTGCACGTCCAAGACCGAGTGCGTGCCGGTGGATCCGGCCATCGCGCCGCTGGTGGCGCGTGCGCATGCGGCCGCGCAGGCCTATGTCGACACGCCGATCGGCACCAGCACCGTGCACTTCTCCAGCTACTTCGCCGATGTGGGCAACAGCACCGCGCTGGCCGTGGTCAACGCCGCCCAGCGCGACTACGTGCTGCGCGAGCTGCCGGTGCAGCATCCGGAACTGAAGGACGTGCCGGTGCTGTCGGCGGCCGCGCCGTTCCGCACCGGCTTCGGCGGGCCGGACGACTACACCGACGTGCCCGCCGGCACGCTGACCCTGCGCAGCGCCGCCGATCTGTACTTCTATCCCAACACGCTGACGGCGGTGAAGACCGACGGCGCCGGGGTCAAGGCCTGGCTGGAGACCTCGGCCCAGCGCTACAGCACCATCGACCCGGCCAAGCCCGGCCCGCAGGCGCTGATCAACACCCGCTACGTGCCCTACAACGTCGATCAGCTGCAGGGCGGCGTGGCCTATGTGATCGATGTGACCAAGCCGGCCGGCCAGCGCATCACCCAGCTGACCTACCGGGGCAAGTCGATCGATCCGAAGCAGCCGTTCGTGGTGGTGACCAACAACTACCGCGCCAGCGGCGGTGGCGGCTTCCCGGGCCTGGACGGCCGCAACATCGTGCTGGCCGCGCCCGACGGCAGCCGCGAGATCCTGGCGGCCTGGATCAAGGCCAAGGGCAGGATCACGCCGGCCGACCTCGAGCCGACCTCCTGGCGCTTCGCCCCGGTCAAGGCCGCCGGCCCGCTGACCTTCGACTGCCCGGCCGGCAAGCTCGACGTCGCCCGGGCGCAGCAGCTGCCGCCGATCCGCGAGCTCTCCGGCAGCGGCGACGGCGCGGCGGTGTGCGCGATCGATCTGTCCGCGCGCAAGTAGGCCAACACAGGCCTGCCGGCCAGACCCTCAGCCGGGCAGCAGGCCCTGACTTTCGTCCTTGAGCGCCACGCCGGTGGCGCCTAACAGCTGCGCAGCGCCGATCAGCCACCAGAGCTTGGCGGCGGCCTGGGCCGGCGACAGCCCGGCGGCGTGGATGTTGGAGATGCAGTTGCGGTCGGCATCGGTCAGGCCCGGGCCCGGAGTGTGGGTCAGGTAGATCCCCAGGCTGTCGCAGGTGCTCAGGCCCGGGCGCTCGCCGATCAGCACCGCCACCATCGGCGCGCCGAGCAGATCGCCGCAGGCATCGCCCAGCGCCACGCGCGCCTGCCGGGCCAGGATCACCGGGCCCACCGACCAGTCGACCGGGCGCTGGGCCAGGATCTGGGCGCAGACCGCTGCGGCGTGCCGCGCGATGGCGGTGGCCGACAGGCCATCGGCGATCACCAGCAGCAGGGCGTCGTCCTGGCGCAGGCGCGGCTGCTGGCCCAGCGCCTGACGGCTCTCGGCGGACAGCTGCCGTCCAAGGTCGGGACGGCGCAGATAACGGGCGCGATCGGGCGCGGCGCTGTCCACCTCGATCGCCTGCAGGCCCAGCGCCGCCAGCGCGGCGCGCAGGGCCGCGCAGTCCATCGCGGCGTGGACCGCATCGCGCGCCCGCGCATGCGCCACGCCGGCGGCGAGCACCTCGCGCGTGGGCAGGCTGGTGCCGCTGCGGCCCAGGCCGATCCTGGCCGGGGTGTGCTCGCGCAGGGCCTGCCAGGGGTCGGGCAGGGGCGCGCGCAGGTCCGGATCGGTGTCCCCGCTCATGGGCCGGCCTGCGGCGGCATGCGCTCAAGCAGGCGCTGCATCATCTCCGGCTGCCGCCCGTGCTGCAGCAGCGCGCCGTTGGCGTCCGCCAGCGACACGCGCTGCAGCCAGCGCTCGAACTCCGGCGCGCGCCGCAGTCCCAGCAGCCGGCGCAGGTACAGCGCGTCGTGGAAGGCGCTGCTCTGGTACATCAGCATGATGTCGTCGCCGCCGGGCACGCCCATCATGTAGGTCAGGCCCGCGGCGGCCAGCAGGGTCATCAGCGTGTCCATGTCGTCCGCGTCGGCCTGCGCATGGTTGGTGTAGCAGACGTCGCAGCCCATCGGCAGCCCGAGCAGCTTGCCGCAGAAGTGGTCCTCCAGCCCGGCGCGGATGATCTGCTTGCCGTCCAGCAGGTATTCGGGGCCGATGAAGCCCACCACCGTATTGACCAGCAGCGGCTGGAACCGGCGCGCCACCGCGTAGGCGCGCGCCTCGCAGGTCTGCTGATCCACGCCATGGTGCGCACCGGCCGACAGCGCGCTGCCCTGCCCGGTCTCGAAGTACATGACGTTCTGGCCCACGCTGCCGCGCCCCAGTGCGCGCGCGGCCTGGTGGCCCTCCTCCAGCAGCGCCAGGTCGATGCCGAAGCTGGCGTTGGCCGCCTGGGTGCCGGCGATGGACTGGAACACCAGGTCCACCGGCGCGCCGCGCTCGATCATGCGCAGGCTGTTGGTGATGTGGGTCAGCACGCAGCTCTGGGTGGGGATCTCCAGCCCGGCGATGAGGTCGTCGAGCATGCGCACCTGCGCGGCCAGACCGCGCGGATCGTCGCTGGCCGGGTTGATGCCGATGACCGCATCGCCGGCGCCGTACAGCAGGCCATCGACGATGCTGGCGGCGATCCCGCGCAGATCGTCGGTGGGATGGTTGGGCTGCAGGCGCACCGACAGCGTGCCGGCCAGCCCCAGCGTGTTGCGGAAGCGCGTGACCACCTCGCAGCGGCGCGCGATCAGGATCAGGTCCTGGTTGCGCATCAGCTTGCTGACCGCGGCCACCATCTCCGGGGTCAGGCCCGGCGCCAGCTGGGTCAGCGCCGCGGTCGTGGCGCGCTCGGACAGCAGCCAGTCGCGCAGCTCGCCCACGGTCAGGTGCGCCACCGGTGCGAAGGCGACCGCGTCGTGCGTGTCCAGGATCAGCCGCGTCACCTCGTCCTGCTCGTAGGGGATCAGCGCCTCGTGCAGGAAGCGCCGCAGCGGCACCTCGGCCAGGCACAGGCGCGCGGCCATGCGCTCCAGTTCCGAATCGGCGGCCAGCCCCGCCAGCTGGTCGCCCGAGCGCAGCGGGCTGGCCTTGGCCAGCAGCGCGCGCAGATCGCAAAAGTCCCAGACCGTGCCGTCGATGACGTGGCGATAGCTCATCGCGTGGGCCCGGCGCCCGCCATCACCAGGGCGCTGGCGCCGCTGTGCAGGCCCAGCGCC
The DNA here is from genome assembly GCF_042700505.1 of Pseudoxanthomonas sp. UC19_8. NCBI lineage: Bacteria > Pseudomonadati > Pseudomonadota > Gammaproteobacteria > Lysobacterales > Lysobacteraceae > Pseudoxanthomonas > Pseudoxanthomonas sp. UC19_8. Next base: position 3,505,638 of record NZ_CP170559.1, on the reverse strand, counting down.
TGGCCCGCGCGCACCGCGTCGAGCAGGGTGTCGGCCCGCGCCTGCAGGGCCAGCGCGGCGCGCGCGATCTCCGCGGCCTCCTGGCGCGGCAGCACCAGCACGCCGTCGGCATCGGCCACCACCGCATCGCCGGGCTGGACCACCACGCCGCCGCAGCTCACCGGATGGTTGAGGCGACCGCCCCAGTCCAGCAGGCGGGTGGTGACCGATGAGGTGCCGCGGCACCACACCGGCAGGCCGCTGGCCTGCAGCTGCTCCAGGTCGGTGCAGGGGCCATCGAGGATCACGCCGGCGGCGCCGGTGCGCTGGATCGCCGCGGCGACGATGCCGCCCAGGCAGGCATGGTCGCGATCGCCCAGGCGGTCGATCACCAGCGCATCGCCGGGGCGCAGCAGGCTCAGGGCGTGGTGCAGCAGGGTCGAGTCGGCGCCCGGGATGGCCAGGGTGACCGCGGTCCCCACCAGGCGCAGCCCGGGCGCGACCGGACGCAGGTCGCGGCGCATCAGCCCCCACGGGACGCCATGGCCGACGGTGGAGGTTTCCACCTGGGCCAGTGCGGTGCACAGGGCGGCGTCCAGCGGCTCGGGGAAGTCGCCGAGCCAGTAGCGGGGCAGGGCGCTCATGCCTCGGCCTCCGCGGTCGACGCCAGCCGGTGCGCCGGGTCCTCCAGCGTCGCGGCCACGCCGGCGCGCAGGAAGCCCACGTCCGCGCCCAGCGTGACAAGTCCATAGCCGCGCGCGGCCAGGCGCGCGGCGCCGTGGCCGGGCAGCACGGTGCCGCCCAGGGCCAGCCCGGCCTCGCGGCAGCGGCGCTCGCCCTCTTGCCAGAGCTCGAGGAACTCCGGCGCGTCGTAGCGGCCGGGCACGCCGATGCTGGCCGACAGATCCAGCGGGCCGAAGAACAGCATGTCCAGGCCCGGCACCTGGGCCAGCTCGGGAATGGCAGAGACGCCGCGCGCCGACTCGATCATCGCCACCACCAGCGTGTTGGCCTCGGCCTGCGCGGCATAGGCCGAAGCGTGCGCGCCCCAGCCGGCGGCGCGGCAGACCGTGTAGTGCAGGCCGCGCCGGCCGGCGGGCGGATAGCGGCAATGCGCGACCAGCTGGGCGGCCTGCTCGGCCGACTCCACGTTCGGCGCGAGGATGCCCTGCGCGCCGGCATCCAGCAGCGGCTTGATCAGCCGGCTGTCGGCCGCGTCCACCCGCGCCAGCGGCGTCGGGCCGTGCGCGCCGATGGCGCGCAGCTGGGCCAGCGCCACGTCCAGGCTGGTCGGCGTGTGTTCCAGGTCGAGGATCAGCGCGTCCAGGGCGAAGCCGGCCAGGATCTCGGCGACATCCGCACTGGGGGTGAACAGCCACGCGCCGCGCGAGACCGCGCCCGCGCGCAGGCGTTGGACCAGGCGATTAGTCGGCAGCTCATTCATCGCCCAGCCCCCGCTGCCGCAGGAAGAAGCGCGCCGCGGCGGCCTGCAGCGGCGCGCGCTGGTGGCCGGCCCCGGGCACCAGTTCGAACTGGTGATCGACGCCGCAGCTGCGGTAGTTGGCCGACAGCGCCTGCAGGCGTTCGATGCGGGTCTGGCCCGCGCCATGCTGCAGGGTCGGCACGCCGGGCGCGGCGCGCGGCGAGAGCGGCGGCAGCTCGGCGGTGTCCAGTTCGCCCACGGCCAGGTGGATGGCGACCTGGCGGATCGCCGGCAGGTCCACGGCCTGCCCGTACTGCTGCTCCAGATCGGCCACGCCCAGCCAGCACGGCGCGTGCAGGTTCAGCGGCGTGGGATGGCCCGGGGCGCAGATCGACACCGCCTCCAGCGTGCGCGGATGCAGGTAGAGGAAGCGATGCGCGAAGTGCGCGCCGCCGGAGAAGCCGAACAGCTGCAGCGGCGCCGGCTGCAGGCCGTAGCGCTGGCGCACCTCCTCGACCATGCGCAGCAGCACCAGGTCGAAGCGGATGTCGTGGTAGCGGATGTACTTGTAGTTGTCCATGTCGTCCGGGTCGCCGATGCCGCAGGGAAACAGCGGCGCCAGCACGACCGCCCCGGAGCGCTCGGCGAGCTGGGCGAAGCCATCGCAGTAGTCCTGGTGGCTGCGCTCGCTGCCGTGCATGGCGACCACGATCCGCGAGGCGGTGGTGTACGGCGTCTGCGGCAGATACAGGCAGTAGCTGAAACGCTGGTCGTAGCGGCACGCGAGCTGCGGGGTGCGGCCGCGGGTGAACAGCTTGCTGTTGTTGACGGTGATGTTGATGGCGCGACTCCGGAAATAAATGGGGAAATCCAAGGCGATCGGTGCACATCAATCCGTTGGGGCCTGCGCGCGCGTGCGCCGAAAAAACCGCGCTATGATCCGGACGCAGGCGCTCGGGGTTGCACCAGCGCGCCTGGCGATCGGTCGGCACGGATGCGCGAGGCAGCGCGACGCAAGGCGCACGGTGGGCCGCAGCACCGGCCCGCGACCGGCCAGGACCCCGCAAGCGACCCTGGGGAGGGGCGCTATACGCCCGGACAGGACGACCGGGTTCGCCATTGCCGCTTCCTGGCCCGCAGCGGGCCGGGGCGAGATGCTTGGGGACATCCGGCTCATGCACGCCATCGACAATTCGTGGGAACTGCCCGACATGGTGCCCGCGGCGACCAGCGTCCAGGATTGCCTGCGCAATGCGCTGCAGATCGCGCGTCGCTTCGGATTCGACGCGCTCATCTACGACTTCGCCCCGGTGCCGACCACGCCCGAAGGCGTGCTGATGACGCCCAGCGTGATCGAGCCCTGCAACGTGCCCTCGGACATGCGCGACCTGTGGGTGCGCCAGGGCCTCTACCAGAAGGATCCGGTACAGGCGCTGGCACTGCGCGGGTCCTGCCCGTTCTTCTGGTCCTATCACCGCAAGGAGGCCTCTGCGCTGCAGCCGCATCTGGACGAGGACAGCCACGCGGTGGCCGAAGTGCTGCACGACTGGCACTACACGCGCGGGGTCACCGTGCCGCTGCACATGCCCGGCAACCGCTTCGCCACCATGACCGCGCTGTGGCACGACGCGTGTTTCGCCGAGGCGCGCCAGGCGCTGGACCTGCACGTGCTGCGGCTGGCCTATCTGGCGCATGCGACCAACGATCGGCTGGCGCAGTTGTTCGGCCGCGAGGAGCTCACCCCGGTCGGCATCGGCCTGAGCGTGCGCGAGCAGGAGTGCATCGTGCTCTCGGCCCAGGGACTGTCCTCCAAGCAGATCGCCTGGAAGCTCAAGCGCTCCGAGTCCACCGTGGTGCTGCATCTGCAGAGCGCCGCGCGCAAGCTGGGCGGGCGCAACCGGGCGCAGGCCATCGCCCGTGCCGCGCATTTCGGCTATCTGCGCGAGCCGCTGGATTGATGTGCGGATTCTCAAAGAGCGGGCCGTCGCCGCGGCGGTGAGGCCGGCGGGGTCTGGCGGGTTGCGGATCCATGCTAGCGACCGGCCCTCGCAATAAAACTGCAATTTCTTACAGTTGTCGCAAGGCCGCCGGATCGCGAGTCTTGGTTGCGAAGGGGACTGTCCCCGCAACCGGAACGATCGATGCACCAGCGCAGTGTCCCCCGCGAAGGCCATGTCTCTTTCAGGGGGCATGCCACGTGGTATCGGGTGATCGGCGATCTGCGCTCCGGCCTGGTCCCGCTGGTGCTGCTGCACGGCGGGCCGGGCTGCACGCACGACTATCTGGAGGCCTTCGCCGACCTGGCGCGGGGCGGCCGGCCGGTGGTGTTCTACGACCAGCTGGGCAACGGGCGCTCCACGCACCTGCGTGAGGCGCCGGATGCCTTCTGGACGGTGCAGCTGTTCCTGGACGAGCTGGACGCGCTGCTCGAACACCTGGGCATCGCCCAGCGCTACGACCTGCTGGGCCAGTCCTGGGGCGGCATGCTGGCGGCCGAGCACGCGGTGCGGCGGCCGGCCGGACTCAACGCCCTGGTCATCGCCTCCTCGCCTTCGTCGTTTCCGCTGTGGGTGCGCGAGGCGCAACGGCTGCGCAAGGCCTTGCCGCAGGACGTGCGCGAGGCGCTGGAGCGCCACGAGGCCACCGGCGACTACCAGCATCCGGACTACCAGGCCGCCACCCAGGTCTTCTACCAGCGCCACGTCTGTCGCCTGGACCCTTGGCCGGCGGAAGTGCAGCGCACCTTCGCCGCGATGGCCGACGATCCCACCGTCTACTTCAGCATGAACGGGCCGACCGAGTTCCACGTCATCGGCAGCCTGCGCGACTGGGACATCGGCGCGCGCCTGGACCAGGTGCAGGCGCCGACGCTGGTGATCTCCGGCGCCCATGACGAGGCCACGCCGGCCTGCGTGGCCGCCTATGTCGAACGCATCCCCGACGCGCGCTGGGTGTGCATGCCGGCGTCCTCGCACATGTGCCATGTCGAAGAGCGCGAGGCGACGATGCGGCATATCGATGCCTTCCTGGCCGCGCACGATCGCCTCGGTGGAGGTACAGCATGAGCGCGCCGGTGCAGGTGGCCGCCGTGCAGCTGTGCAGCGGCGCGGACGTGGCCGCCAACAACGCCGCCATCGCCGCGGCGGTGCGCGCGGCGGCGCACGCCGGTGCGCAGCTGGTGTGCCTGCCGGAAGCGGCCAACCTGCTGCTGCGCGACAACCGCGACTATCCGGGCACCTGCCTGCCCGAGGCGCAGGACACCACGCTGGCCCTGTGCGCCGACCTGGCGCGCGAGCTCGGCATCTGGCTGCACACCGGCTCGCTGCTGCTGCGCACCGAGGACGGTACGCGCATCTGGAACCGCAGCCATGTGATCGACCCGCGCGGCGAGGTGGTGGCGCGCTACGACAAGCTGCACACCTTCGACGTGCGCCTGGGCGGCGCCGGCGACTTCCAGGAGTCGGCCAGCGTGCGCCCCGGCCAGGGCGCGCCGACGGTGGTGGAGATCGTGCCGCTGGGCCTGCGCCTGGGGCTGTCGATCTGCTACGACCTGCGCTTCGGCTATCTCTACGAGGCCCTGGCCCAGGCCGGCGCCGATGTCCTGCTGATCCCGGCCTCGTTCTCGGTGGTCACCGGCCCGCTGCACTGGGAGGTCCTGCTGCGCGCCCGCGCGATCGAGACCTGCAGCTACGTGGTCGCGCCGGCCCAGTGCGGCCAGCGCGATGGCGTCCACACCTACGGCCACAGCCGCATCGTCGCACCGTTCGGACAGGTCATCGCGGCCGCCAGCGATGACCCCACCGTGCTCGGCGCGCGCCTGGATCCGGCCGAGGTCATCGACGCGCGCCAGCGCCTGCCCACCCTGTCCCAACGGCGGCAGCTGCCGCCGACGCACTGCATCCGCATCGGCGACTGACCCGCTCAGCGCGCCTGCTCCTCCCGCCGTTCCACTGCTCGCCAGCCCTCCCTGTCAGCCTTCTCAGGAACACCTCCCCATGACCCGCTCCGCCTTCCCCGTCGTGTCTCATGCCCATGCGCGGCGCGCCCTCGCGCGGCCCCGCCTGCTGTGTTGTGTCATCACCGCCGTGCTGCTGGGCGCGGCCGCCGGCCCGCTTGCCGCGCAGAGCGCCACGCCCGCCGATGGCGGCGAGGACAACGTCAAGGAACTGGGCAAGGTCATCACCAAGGGCACCCGCCAGATCAAGGACGTGACCGGCGGCGCGCTGGGCGTGGTGTCCAAGCTCAACACGCCGTTCTCCATCTCGGCCGTGTCCTCCGAGGCCCTGCAAGACAAGCAGCCGGCCTCGCTGTACGACGCCTTCGGCGGCGACGCCAGCGTGACCCGCCAGGCCGGCAGCGCCTACACCGGCTGGTCGTCCTTCATCTCGGTGCGCGGCATCGCGATCTCCTCCACCGACGGCAGCCAGAAGCTCAACGGCGTGCCGGTCACCACCTGGGGCCTGAGCCTGCCGATCGAGGTCATGGACCAGATCCAGCTGATGAAGGGCGCCTCGGGCTTCATGTACGGCTTCACCTCGCCGGGCGGCGCGGTCAACTACGTGACCAAGAAGCCGGTCGAAGGCAGCCTGCTCAGCGCCGATGTGGGCTGGACCTCGAACAACATCCTCAAGGAGCACGTGGACATCGGCCGCGGCGCCTCGGACGGCAGCGGCCTGGGCTTCCGCCTCAACGCGGTCAACGAGGACGGCACCACGCCGACCGGCACCGACGTCAAGCGGCGCGCGCTGTCGCTGGCCACCACGGCCAACCTCACCGATGCGCTGACCTGGTCGTTCGACTCGATCTACGTCAAGTCGCGCTTCGGCAAGCCGGCGCCGATGGTCTTCCTGACCTCCTACAACCAGGAGCGGCTGCCCTCGCCCGAGGGCGTGGTGCGCAATCCGCAGGCCGACCAGGCCTACGACAACCCGCGCTTCCTCTACGTGGGCACGGGGTTGAACTGGAAGTTCGCGCAGGACTGGGCCGCCGACCTGCGCCTGACCCACAGCCGCACCGACCAGGTGTTCTCCAAGGACTACCTGAGCCTGATCAACGCCGCCGGCCGCTATCAGGACCGGACCTTCGAGGGGCTGCAGATCTACAACAACGACGCGGTGCAGCTGCTGCTGACCGGCACGGTGGACGTGTTCGGCCTGGAGAACCGGCTGGTGCTGGGCGGCACCACGATCAAGCAGCGCGAGACGCGCGGCCTGTCGCACCAGCTGCCGGGCTATCGCAACTACGGCTATCGCAACCTGTATGTCGATCAGGACTTCAACTACACGCCGATCGACGTGGACGGCCAGGCGCGCTTCCCCAACAACTGGAACCGGCAGCAGGCGCTGTTCGTCAGCGACACCGTGCAGCTGACGCCGCACTGGCTGGCCATCGCCGGCGTTCGCTTCACCCACTACAGCCAGCAGCAGAGCCGCTACACCTTCGCCTCGCCCACCAGCTATACCAAGTCCAGTCTCGAGGTGACCACCGACGAGACCACCCCGACGCTGGCGCTGATGTACAAGCCGCGCGAGCAGACCACGGTGTACGCCAGCTATTCGGAGGCCCTGGAGCCGGGCAGCGCGGTCGGCGCGCAGTACGTCAACTACGGCGAGCTGAAGGAGCCGGGCACCAGCAAGCAGTGGGAGCTGGGCTTCAAGAACGATGGCAGCCTGGTGCGCACCGCGCTGGCCGCCTTCCGCGTGGACCGCGCCACCGGCTACGGCAACGAGCGCAACGTCTGGGTGCAGAGCGGCATCAGCCGCTATCAGGGCCTGGACGGCCAGCTGGACCTGAAGCTCAGCGACGATCTGGTCGTCGGCGGTTCGGCCGTGTGGCTGGACAAGGCCGATTACCTCAACGCCTCCTTTCCCTGGCTGCTCAACAAGCGCGTGCCCGGTGCGTATCGCACCAGCGCCTCGCTGCACGCCGACTACACGGTGCCGACGGTGGAGGGGCTCTCGTTCTCGGCCCAGGCCCGCTACACCGGCAAGACCGTGGCCTACCAGAACACCGCCCTGAAGCTCACCGTCAGCACGCCCAGCTACACGCTCTACGACCTAACGGCCAAGTACCAGCAGCTGGTCGGCAGCCACGCGGTGACCTACCGTGCGGGCGTGAGCAACCTGTTCGACAAGACCTACTGGATCGGCGGCTCGGCCACGTACATCTTCCTCGGCGATCCGCGCACCTTCTTCGCCAACGTGACCTTCGACTTCTGATCCAGCGCCATGGCCTGGCATCGGTCCATCGGCCCGATGCCAGGTCCGGTTCCCCCCACCAGAGGATGCAATGAGCATGGGTGAGCAGAGCGCGCGTACCACCGGTGCAGGGATCCGGCCCTGGGTGCCGTTCTTCTTCGCGCTGGCGCCGATCAATCTGATCCTGTCGGTGGATCGCAACGCCTTCGTCATGGTGGCGCCGGTGATCCAGCGCGAGTTCGGCTTCGGACTGGCGCAGATGTCCTACATCCTGGCGGCCATCTCCTGGACCTATGCGCTGTTCCAGCTGCCCTCGGGCTGGCTGATCCAGCGCTACGGCTTCCGCAGGCTGCTGGCGATCGCGCTGTTCGGCTGGTCGCTGGCCATCGGGCTGATGCCGCTGGCGGCCGGCTTCTGGACCATGCTGCTGCTGCGCCTGCTGCTGGGCGCGGCGCAGGCCCCGGACTGGCCCAGTTCGGTGGCCGCGATCGCGCGCTGGTTTCCCGCCGAGCGGCGCTCGCGCTTCACCTCCATCGCGCTGTCGGGTCAGTACCTCGGCCCGGTGGTGGGCTCGATCCTCACCGGCGCGCTGGCCTATCGCTACGGATGGCGGGTGTGCTTCTACGCCTATGCGCTGATCGGCGTCGGCCTGTGCGGGGTGTGGTGCCTGCTCACCCGCGGCCAGCCCGGCGGGCCGGTCGCGGCGGCCGACGGCCAGACGCGGATCTGGCCCGAGCTGCGCCAGATGCTGGCCTCGCGCACCACCTGGCTGCTGTCCTCGTTCTACTTCTGCCTGATCAGCGTGCAGGCCTTCTTCCTCAGCTGGCTGCCGCTGTACCTCACCGGCGAACGCGGCGTCACGCTCACCGCCTCGGGCTGGTACAACGCCATGCCCTGGCTGGCGCTGTATGCCAGCGTGACCGCCTACGGCTTCTTCGCCGATCACCTGCTCAAGCGCGGTGGCTCGCTGCGGCAGGCGCGCCTGCCGGCCGGCGTGCTCGGCCTGTGCATGGGCGGCGGCGCGCTGGCGCTGGTGCCGTTCATCAGCAACCTGCACCTGGTGGTAGTCACGCTGTGCCTGTCGCTGTGCGGCGTGGGCCTGGTGCAGGGCGTGCTGTGGTCGTCCGTGCAGGACTTCGGCGGGCGCCGCACGCCGCTGCTGGCGGCCTGGACCGCGTTTTGGGGCAACGTGAGCGCGGGCATCTTCCCGGTGGTGATGGCGCAGCTGGTGGCGCACACCGGCAACTGGACCTATGCGCTGTGCGTGCCGCTGGTGTTCTGCGTCATCGGCATCGTGCTGATCTGCCTGCTGCGCTTCCCCGCCCAGCGGCCCTAGCCCGCACAGGGCAGGGAAGCGCCCGCGACTTCAGCGCGGGGCGTCGGTCTTGCCCAGCTCGGCCTTGCGCCGCCCGTAGGCCAGGTAAGCGACCAGGCCGATCAGGTTCCACACCAGGAAGTACAGCTGGGTGCGGCTGGGCAGGCTGAAGAACAGATACAGGCAGCCGGCGATGGCGACCGGGCCGACGACCCAGGCCAGCGGCGTGCGGAAGCTGCGCGCACGGCCCGGCTCGCGCTTGCGCAGCACCAGCAGGCAGGCGGCCACGGCGGTGAAGGCGGCCAGCGTGCCGGCATTGGCCAGCGCGGCGATCTCGTCCAGGCGCGCCACGCCGGCCAGCGCCGCGACCAGGATCGCGGTGAACAGCGTGGTCGCCACCGGCGTGCCGGTGCGCGCGTTGACCTTGGACAGCCCGCGCGGCAGCAGGCCGTCGCGCGACATCACGAAGAAGATCCGGCTCTGCCCGTACAGGAAGGCCAGCAGCACCGTCGGCAGCGCGATCACCGCGGCGATGCCGATCACCGCCGCGGCCGTGCCGTGGCCCAGCTCGCGCAGAATCAGCGCCAGCGGCTCGGCGCTCTTGCCGAACACGGTGAAGTGCATCGCGCCCACCGCCGCCAGCGCCACCAGCACGTAGATCAGCGTGCAGCCGATCATCGAGCCGACGATGCCGATGGACAGGTCGCGGCCGGGATTCTTGGTTTCCTCCGCCGCGGTGGAGATGGCATCGAAGCCGTAGAAGGCGAAGAAGATGATCGCCGCCGCGGCCATCACCCCATGCTCGACGCCATCGGCGCCCATCGACTTGGAGAAGCCATAGGGCATGAACGGGGTGAGGTGCGCGCTGTCGAAGGCCGGCAGCGCCAGCGCCACGAACACCGCCAGCGCGATCAGCTTGACCACCACCAGCACCGCATTGAGCGTGGCGCTCTCCCGGGTGCCGGCCATCAGCAGCCCGGCCACGGCGAAGGTGATCAGCACCGCCGGCAGGTTGAGCACGCCGCCGGCGTGCGGGCCGGCGATGAGCGCATGCGGCAACGAGACGCCCAGCCATTGCAGGAAGCCGACGAAGTACCCTGACCATCCCACCGCCACGGTGCTCACCACCAGCGAGTACTCCAGGATCAGGCTCCAGCCCACCACCCAGGCGATGAGCTCGCCCAGCGCCGCGTAGCTGTAGGTGTAGGCGCTACCGGCCGCGGGCATCATCGTGGACATCTCGGCGTAGGCCAGCGCCGCGCAGGCGCAGACGATGCCGGCGGCCAGGAACGAGATCAGCACCGCGGGCCCGGCCAGGTTGGCGCCCACGCCGATCAGCGTGTAGATGCCGGTGCCGACGATGGCGCCGATGCCCAGCGCCACCAGATGCGGCCAGGACAGCGTGGGCACCAGGCGGCGCCCGGCTTCGTGGACAGTGATCTGGTCGAGCGGTTTGCGGCGCAGCCAAGCGGACATGCGGTAAGCCTTGGAATCCGGACGGGTGCGCAAGTGTGGCCGAAGCACGGCGCCCATTGCACGCTGCGGCGACGCGGCGCTTCGTGGGCGGCGCGTAGGATGTCGGCTTTACGAAGGAGTCCACATGAAGCCCAAATCGCCGCTCAAGGCCGCCAGCGAGGACGACCAGCAGCGCCTGGCCGTGCTGATCGATGCCGACAACGCCCAGCCGGCGGTGATCGAAGGCCTGCTGGCCGAGGTCGCCAAGTACGGCGTAGCCAGCGTCAAGCGCATCTATGGCGACTTCACCAGCTCGCGCATGACCCAGTGGAAGGCCGCGCTGCTCAAGCACTCCATCGCGCCGGTGCAGCAGTTCGCCTACACCAGCGGCAAGAACGCCACCGACAGCTCGATGATCATCGACGCGATGGACCTGCTGTACACGCACCGCTTCGACGGCTTCTGCCTGGTCTCCAGCGACAGCGACTTCACCCGCCTGGCCCAGCGCCTGCGCGAGGAAGGCCTGGTGGTCTACGGCTTCGGCGAGCGCAAGACGCCCGATGCCTTCGTCCAGGCCTGCGACAAGTTCATCTACAACGATGTGCTGCGCGCCGAGCCCGCCAGTGCCGCGCCGGAGACGGCCAAGCCCGCGCCGGCCAAGCGCGCGAGCAAGCAGGCCGCGAATGCCCCGGCTGCCGAGCCGGTGCAGCCCAAGGGCAACACGCCGCCGCTGTCGCTGCTGCGCCAGGCCATCGAGGAGGCTTCCGACGAGGAAGGCTGGGCCTCGCTGGGCGCGGTGGGCACCTATCTCAACAAGATCCGCCCCGACTTCGATCCGCGCCTGTACGGCCATCGCAAGCTCAGCGACCTGTTCCGCAGCCAGTCGCGCCACTTCGCCGTGCAGGAGCGCGCCGCCGGCGGCAACGGCGGGCAACTGGTCTACGTCCGGGCGCTGTAGCCGGCCATGTGCTGGCCGGCGTCAGGTGCGCTGCGGTAGGGTGCGTTGCATCCACGCCTTGGGAGGGGCACCACGATGGCCTACACCGGACAATTCACCAGCCCCGAGCCGGCGCGCACGCAGATCGACGCGATGCCCGGCCTGACCGCCCTCGAGTTCGGCACCGCCTGGTGCCCGCATTGCATCGAGGCGCAGGCGCATTTCAAGCGCGCCTTCGACGCGCGCGGCGACATCGCCCACATGAAGATCGAAGACGGCCGCGGCCGCCCGCTGGGCCGCTCGTTCCGGGTCAAGCTGTGGCCGACAGTGGTGCTGCTGCGCGACGGCGAAGAGATCGCGCGCATGATCCGCCCCCGCACCGCCGAAGACGTCCAGCGCGCCCTGGCCCTGCTCGACTGAGCCATGGCAGGGCGCACGGGGCGCACGGCAAGCGCACAAGCTTTTAGCCCCCTCCCTTTCGCGCAGCGAAGGGGAGGGCCGGGGAGGGGTAAGCTGTTGCTGTTGCTTTTGCCGTTGTTACTGGCGTGGAACAACAGCAAAAGCGCAAGAGCAACCCCCTCCCAGCCTCCCCCTTGCGCTGCGCGCAAAGGGGAGGGGCAGAAGCGGGGCGCTTGGGAGACACGCCGCGTGCTCAGCCGACGGCCTCCCGCTTCCAGTCCCATCTCATTGCCAGTGCCAGTGCCGCTGTGAGTGCATGCGCCAGCTCCGGCGTCCATTCGCAGCTATGACGCGCCCGCTACGCCGCGCGCCGCTGCGCCAGCGCGCAGAAGAACCTCACGTACTGCGCATGGCCACCGGGGAACACCACATCCAGCCGCAGCGGATCGTCCGTATCGGTGATGCCGAGCGCCGCGGCGCGCGGATCGAAGCCCACATCGCCCGCGCCCGCCGACAGGCGCGCCACGTCCAACCCGGCCCGTCGTACTTCTCCGGCGCTGCTGTCCACGAACAGCACACGATTGTCGGTGCCGAAGGCCTCGCCCAGACGCTGCACCAGGCTCAGGAAGCCGCGGTCGCTGCCGCCGCGCAGCTGCGCACCGTCGTGCGCCACGCTGGTGACGGTGTCGCCCACGCCGACCAGGCGCGGCATGTCGGCCGGCGCGATCCGGGCTCGCGCCAGCGCCACCTGGGCCTCCAGCGTGCGCGGTGCCTGCCGCGCATTGAAGTCCGCGCCCAGCGGCCAGCGGCCGGTGCGCGCGTGCACATGGTGGTTGAGCAACACCAGCACACCGGCCTCCTTGACCGCGCCCTCGAGCATGAACTGGAAGTCGGTGGTGCCCGCATCGCCCTCCGCGGCCGGCTTGAGGCGCTCGGCACCGGCGTCGTCGCGCCCCAGATTGGGCGCGTAGTGGACGAAGAACGCGCCGTCCAACCCCTCCGCCTGCGCCTCGCGCAGCAGCGCCTGCATGAAGTCCGCCGCCTGCCGCTGCAGCTGCGCGTACAGCGCCGGCTGCTCGGCCAAAGCATGGTGCAAGGCGTTGAGGTTGAGCGTGGGCGAGGCCGGGTTGTCCAGCACGCAGGTGGCCGCCAGCGTGGCCACGCGATGCGCTTCGAGGTGGTAGGGCGCGCCGAGCAGCAGCGTGGAGAGCCAGCGCGTCATGCGCGTGGGCACGCCCTGCAGGAAGGCCAGTTCCGCGTCGCTGACGCCCGGATGGCTGAGCGTGCCGAAGCGGTCCTGCAGCTGCACGCCGCCGGCCGCCAGGCCAGGCAGATAGGCGCCGTTCGCAGCGGCATAGCCGGGCGCGCCGAACACGCGATCGACGATGGCGTTCACCCCGCGCGCGCCGATGTGCTCGCCATTGGTCAGCACGGCGAACGCATCGCCCAGCCGGGCCGCCGCCTCCAGGTATTCACGCTCCAGCGTGCGCGTCAGCGGATCGTGCACCAGCCCCATGCACACCCCGTCCAGATCCTGGATCAGCAGCAGGTCGGGCGTGGCCGCGAGCGAATCGAGCAGGGCGGCGTGGTCCTGCGAGAAGCCGTGGTTCACAGCAGAGGTCATGCGCACAGGGTAGCGTCCTGGCGCGCATCGGTTCGTGACCGCGCCGCGCCAGCGACACGACAAGGGCGCTTGCAGCGCGTGACGGCGCCGCCTGTCGCGGCGGCCGCGACCTCAGCGTCCGCCGTCGTGCGCGGGCGTGGCCTGATAGCGGCGGCGCGCGCTGCGGATCGCGTCGTGGTGGGTCTCCGCCCAGGCCACCAGCGCCTCGATATGCGGCACGAAGCTGCGGCCCAGCGGTGTCAGCGCGTACTCCACCGCCGGCGGCTTGCTGGGGAACACCGTGCGCGTGACCAGCCCATCTTCCTCGAGCCCGCGCAGGGTCTTGGCCAGCATCCGCTTGGATACATCGTCGATGGCCCGCTGCAGCGCGGCGAAGCGCAGCGGCGCGTCCTTCAGCGCCTGCAGCACCAGCGTGCTCCAGCGGTCGCCCAAGCGGTCGAGCACATCGCGCACGGGGCAGTGGGCGGCGTAGGGGGCGGTGGAGCGGTGCAGGGTCATGGCGCGGGATTGGGGATTCGGGATTGGGGATGTCGAGCATCAGCGGGCAGGGGGTTACACGCGGGTCACCTGGACACGTCGGGTTCCCTTCTTGGCAGACGCGGCGCTGACGCCCATCATGCCATGGTTCCTTTTCGTAACCACCAAGGAGAACTCCAATGGCATCCATCGCTCTGCTCGGCGGGACCGGCAACGTCGGTCGTCGTCTTCTGGCCGAGGCCCTGCGCCGCGGCCACACCGTCACCGTCATCGCGCGCAAGCCGGTCGACGATCTGCCCGAGGGCGTGGCCTTCGTCCAGGGCGACATCACCGCCGATCCGGCGGGGCTGGGCGCCAAGCTGACCGGCCACGATGTCTTCATCAGCGCCGCCAGGTTCGCCGAGGTCACGCCCGAGCACGTGCTGAGCGCGGTGCGCGCGGCCAAGATCCCGCGCCTGGCCGTGGTCGGCGGCGCCGGTTCGCTGGAAGTCGCCCCGGGCGTACGCCTGGTCGACACGCCGGAGTTCCCGGCCGCGTACAAGTCCGAGGCGCTGCCCGGCGCGACCTTCCTGGACGAGCTGCGCGGGGTGAAGGACATCACCTGGACCTTCCTGTCGCCGGCGGCGTTCTTCGGCCCGGGCGAGCGCACCGGCCAGTTCCGCCTGGGGGGCGACGCCTTCCTCACCAATGCCAAGGGCGAGAGCCGCATCTCCTACGAGGACTACGCGGTGGCCCTGCTCGACGAGATCGAATCGCCCAAGCACAGCGGCCAGCGCTTCAGCGTTCTGTACTGAGCTGACCATCGAACATTGCGCGAAAAGCACCCCCTCCCAGCCTCCCCCTTGCGCTGCGCGCAAAGGGGAGCAGCGAAAGCAGGCGCACGCGGCCCTAGCCGGCCGCGTCGGCCTCGGCGGCGACGGGCTGCACGATGTCCATCGCGAAGCCCCAGATGCGCTCGAACGGTGCCAGCGGCTGCATCATCGGCACCGCGCAGGCACTGAACAGCTTGAGCAGCAGCAGCACGTCGGTGGGCACCAGGTCGGCCCGGCAGCGGCCGGCGTCGACCGCGCGCTGCAACGGCGGCTGGAAGATCGTCATCAGCCGCATCATCGCCACCTCGATCTCCGGCTGGTCGCGGCCCTGGGTCTGCCAGTAGTCCACCAGCGGCGCATGGGTCGCCACCCGGTCCAGCACGAAGCGCAGCAACGGCACCAGCGCGTCGGCATCGTCGCCCAGGCGCTGGGCCTCGGCCTCGATCTGGTCCAGGCCGCGCTCCAGCAGCGCCAGCACCAGGGTGTGGCGGTCGGGGAAGTTGCGGAACAGCGTGGCGCGGCCGACGCCGGCGCGGCGCGACACCAGCTCCAGCGGCGCCTGCACGCCGTGTTCGGTGAACACCTCCTCGGCCGCCTGCAGCAGCAGGGTGCGGTTCTGCTCGGCGTCGGCGCGGCGTTTGGGGGCGGGGGCGATGGCGCTCATCTTCAAGAAGCGTCGGCGATGTGACCGTAGGCACAATACCGGCAAACGGCGACAGCCGCTGCGTCCGCGGAGCGGTCAGCCGATCACGCGTGCGAACGGGGGCAGGGCATCGATGATCTGGCGGCCGTAGCGGCGGCTGAGCAGGCGCGAGTCGAGGATGATCACCCGGCCGGTGTCGGTCGAGGTCCGGATCAGGCGGCCGGCGAACTGGGTCAGCGTGCGCAGCGCGTGCGGGATGGCGATCAGGTTGAAGGCGTTGTGCCCGCGGCTCTCCAGCCACTCGCTCAGGGTGGCCGTCTGCGGGTCGGTGGGCACGGCGAACGGCACCTGGGTGATCACCACCGTGGTGCAGGCCTCACCAGGCAGGTCCAGGCCTTCGCCGAAGGAATTGAGGCCGAACAGCACCGACCCTTCCCCGGCGGCGATGCGGCGCAGGTGTTCGCCGATGATCTGCGACTTGTTGCCCTCGCCCTGCACCAGCACGCGGTTGCGCTGGGTCACCGGCAGCAGGTCGGCGACCTTCTCCATCTTCCAGCGCGAAGTGAACAGCACCATCGAGCCCTTGCCCCAGTCCAGCTCGCGCACCAGATAGCGCGCGACCTCCTTGGGATGGCCTTCGCGGTCGTCGGGCGCGGCGGGGAACTTCGGCACCACCAGCTGCGCCTGGCGCGGCAGGTCGAACGGCGATTCCAGCGTCACCGTCTCGGCATGCTCGGGCAGGCCGGTGTCGATGGCCAGCGCGGTGAAGCCGTTGCCGCCGGTCAGCGTGGCCGAGGTCATCAGCACCGAATCGACCTCCTTCCACAGCAGCTGGCGCAGCACCTGCGCGGCCGAGACCGGCGAGCAGTGCAGCACCAGGTCGCCATCGCGGTCGCGGGTGATCCAGCGCGCCATCGGCGGTGCGCCGTCCGGGTCCTCGCGGCGCCAGCCGGCCCACAGGTCGTACTGCGCCTGGACCAGCTCCAGGGCCATGCCGAGGTTGCGCTGCACGCGCTCCTTGGTGGCGTCGTCCTGCTTGGCCTTGCCCACCAGCGGGGCGGCCGCGCTGACCCAGTTCAACAGGCTGCGCGTGTCATCGGCCAGCGCCTCGATCGGCACCGACCAGTCGGCCGGCAGCCGGCCGTTGGGCGCGCGCCACTGCGGCTCGCGCTCGGACGGGTCGGGCGTCCACGCCGCCTCCAGCAGGCCGTGGAAGGCCTTGAGCTGGCGGCTGACGCTGACCGCCAGCTCGATCGCCTCGTTGGGATGCAGCTTGGCGATGGTCTCCTTGTCCACCAGCCGGTAGGTGGCCGCGATCAGCGTCTGCAGGCGGCTGGTGCGCCGGCCCATGTCGTCCAGCGGCAGGCGCGCGGCACCCTGGTCGATGGCCACGCCGGCCACGTGGTGGCCTTCGTCCAGCACCAGCAGCATCTCGCCGGGTGCGGCGATCAGCGGCTGGCCGTTCTCGTTGTCGCCCAGCGCCAGGGTGGACAGCAGCAGCGCATGGTTGGTGACCACGATCTGCGCCTCGCGCACGGCGGTGCGCGCCTTCAGCACCGGGCACTGATTGGCGTAGGAACACTTGCGCCCGGCGCAGCCGGCGGCGTTGGTGGTGATGCGCCCGCGCAGGGCCGGGCCGACCGCCTCGGGCGCGGCGTCCAGGTCGCCGTTCCACTGGTTGTCGGTGAACAGCCTGGCCAGCCGGTTGGCCAGGGTCGCGTCGGCCGGGCTCAGCGGGCGGTCGTACAGCGCGCCTTCGTCGCCGAACATCGACTCCTGCGCCGGCGCGGTGCCCTGCAGCTCGGCCACGTTGCGCGTGCACAGGTAGCGGGTGCGGCCCTTGGCCAGGGCCACGCTGGCCTGGATGCCGGTGGCCTTGAGGAAGGCGGGCAGATCGCGTTCGACCAGCTGCGACTGCAGCGCGACCGTACCGGTGCTGATGACCAGCTTCTTCTTGGCCGCCAGCGCGATGGGCACGCCGGCGGTCAGATAGCCCAGGGACTTGCCGACGCCGGTCGGCGCCTCGACCACGCCAACGCCGCCGCTGCTGCCCAACGCGCGCGAGGCCACGCCGATCATCTGGCTCTGCGCGCGGCGCGTGGTGAAGCCGGGCGTGTTGGCGCGCAGTGCGGCGTAGGTGTCGCGGATGCGCGCCTTCAGGGCGTCATCGAGGCTGCGCTGCCCCTCGCCCGTGTCCTTGCCTGCCGCCGGGCGGGTGCCGTCACTCATGCGCGCTATTTTCGCATGGGGCGTCGCGGGGGGCGCGATTGGGTTTGGGCTCGCGCTACGGGCGGCTGAAAACCGTCGTTTCCGCGAAGGGGGAACCCGGCGCCTCAAGCGTTACGCGCCAAAGTCCACGGGTTCCCGCCTTCGCCGGAACGACGGGAGTGGGACTTTGGCGGCGCGGTGGGATCGCGGCGCCGGTCGAACAGCGCTAAGCCGCGGCGCCAGCGCGGCGCGTTACGCCGCCGCCTGCGCCGGTGCCGCGTCGTCGAAGCGGTAGATGTCCATCGCCAGGAAGCCCATGTCGATGCCCGCATCGATGCGCGTGGCGCGGAAGTGCTCGCCGGCCGCGCCCAGGGCCACGTAGATCGGCTGCCAGTGCTCGTCGGTGGGATGGGCCTGGGCGGCGTTGGGCGCGCGCCGGCGGTAGTCCAGCAGCGCCTGCACGTCGCCCTGGCGCAGCGTGGCCTCGACCCAGTCGATGTAAGGCTGCACATACGGCGCCAGCCGAGTGTGGTCGGCGCCGCGCCAGTCGTGCAGGTTGTGGGTGAGGCTGCCCGAGCCGATCACCAGCACGCCCTCATCGCGCAGCGGCGCCAGCGCGCGGCCCACCGCCAGCTGGTGCGCCGGCCCGGCCAGCGGCTGGATCGACAGCGGCACCACCGGCACGTCGGCGTCGGGATAGAGCAGGCGCAGCGGCACCCACATGCCGTGGTCCAGGCCGCGGTTCGGGTCGATGTGCGGCGCCAGGCCTGCCTGGTCGAGCAGCTGTGCCACGCGCCCGGCCACCTCCGGCGCGCCCGGCGCGGGGTACTGGATGTCGAACAGCGCCTGCGGGAAGCCGCCGAAGTCGTGGATCGTCTCCGGCCGTGCGCTGCCGCCCACCAGCGGCGAGCGCGCCAGCCAGTGCGCCGAGGCGATGACCACCGCGCGCGGGCGCGGCAGCGTGCGCGCCAGCTCGCCCAGGCGCACGCCGACCAGCTTGGGGTCCAGCGCGGTCATCGGCGAGCCGTGGGAGATGTACAGCGAGGGCAGGCGGGCGGCGGCGTTCATGGGCGAACCTGTCACGACAGGGAAGCAGGCCACCACCCTATTGTGGCAACGCTCGGGGATAAACTGTGCCCCGGGCCAGAATTTGTTACAGGGCGAGCAACAATGGACACCATCGATGCCATGCGCGTCTTCGCGACCGTGGTCGAACGCAGCGGCTTCTCCGCCGCGGCCGAGGCCCTGGACATGTCCACGCCCAGCGTCACCCGCCACGTGGCCTGGCTGGAGCAGCGCCTGGGCACGCGCCTGCTCAACCGCACCACCCGCCACGTCAGCCTGACCAGCGCCGGCGCGGCCTACCACGAGCGCTGCCTGAAGCTGCTGGCCGCGTTCGACGAGACCGAGGCCGCCGTCACCGCGCAGACCCTGGAGCCGGCCGGCCTGCTGCGCATCAACGCGCCGGTGAGCTTCGGCATCGCCCGCCTGGGCGAACTGGTGGCGCGCTTCGCCGAGCTGCATCCGCAGGTCACCGTGGACGTGGACCTGTCCGATCGCCTGGTCGACCTGGTCGAGGAAGGCTACGACCTGGCCATCCGCATCACCCGCCAGCCCACGCCCTCGCTGATCGCCCGGCCGCTGGCGCAGGCGCAGATGTTCCTGTGCGCCTCGCCCGCCTACCTGGCCCGCGCCGGCGCCCCGCGCAGCGTGGCCGACCTGGAGCGCGTGGGCGTGCTTGGCTATCGCTACTCGGCCGGCGGCGACACCTGGACCCTGGAGGGCCCGGGCGGCGTGGAGACCCTGCGCGTGACCGAGCGCCTGCGCGCCAACAACGGCGACCTGCTGCGCGAGGCCGCCATCGCCGGCATGGGCATCACCCTGCAGCCGGACTTCATCGTCGGCCAGGCGCTGGAAGAGGGCCGGCTGGTGCAGGTGCTGCCCGACTATCGCGTCGCGCCGATGCGGATCTTCGCCGTCTACGCCAGCCGCAGCCACCTGGCGCCGAAGGTGCGCAGCTTCATCGACTTCCTGGTCGAGTTCTTCGCCACCGACTGCCCGCATCCGTTGGTCGAAACCGCGTCGCCCGAGGCGGCCAAGGCCAAACGGCGGTGAGCGCAACGTCGTTCGATGTCGCCATCGTCGGCGGCGGCGCCGCCGGCACCCTGGTGGCGATCCAACTGCTGCGCCAGGCCACCACGGCGCTGCGCATCGCGGTGGTCGAGCCGCGCGCCGTGCTGGGCCGCGGCGCCGCGCACGCGACCGAGCGACCGGAGCACCTGCTCAACGTGCGCGCCGGCGGCATGAGCGCCTTCGACGCGGCGCCCGGCGATTTCGTCGACTGGCTGCAGGACGCCCTGCCGGAGACGCCGCGCGCGCGGATCGCCGAGGCCTTCGTGCCCCGGCAGCGCTTCGCCGCCTACCTGGCCGCGCGCCTGGCCCAGGCGCGTGCGGGCAGCCCGGCCACGCTGCAGCACCTCCCGGTCCGCGCGTTGAGCCTGGAACGTGAGGCCGAGGGCTTCCTGCTGCAGCTCGATGGCGCCGGCCCGGTGCTGGCGCGGGCGGTGGTGCTGGCCACCGGCAACGCGCCGCGTCCGCTGCCGGCGCGCGGCGCGCGCTCGCTGCCGCCGGCGCGCCGGATCGAAGCCTGGGACAACGCGGCGCTGGACGGCATCGAGGCCGATGCCGCGGTGTGCATCGTCGGCGCCGGCCTAAGCATGGTCGATGCGGCGCTGGCGCTGCTGGCGGCCGGGCATCGCGGTCCGCTGCATGTGCTGTCCCGCCACGGGCTGATGCCGCTGCCGCATGTCGACGGCGCGCCGGCGCGGGCCGTCGATGTGGAAGCGCTGCTCGCCCTACCGCTGCGCGCGCGCCTGCGCGCCGTGCGTCGCGAGGTCGCCCGCGCGCAGGCGCAGGGCGTGCCGTGGCAAGCGGTGATGGATGCCCTGCGCCCGCACGTGCAGCGGCTGTGGACCACGCTGTCCGGCGCCGACCAGCGCCGCTTCCTGCGCCACGTCGTGCGCCTGTGGGACGTGCACCGCCACCGCATCGCCGCGCCGGTGCACGCGCAGCTGCAACAGGCGCTCGCCCGCGGCCAGCTGCAGCGTCATCGCGCGCGCTTGGACACGGCCATGGCCGGCGTGCGCTGCGTGCAGCTGCACGGCCACGGCCCGCACGGCGAGATCCTCGCCCTGGAAGTGGCCCACATGATCAACGCCACCGGCGTGGAGCTGCGCGTGCAGGCCATGCGCAACCCGATGCTGGCCGCGCTGGTCGGCAGCGGCCTGGCCGCGCCCGGTCCGCACGGCATCGGCCTGGACACCTGCCCCAACGGCCGTCTGCGCGATGCCGATGGCCAGCCCGTGCCCGGACTGCTGGCGATCGGCAGCCTGCGCATCGGCGCGCTGTGGGAATCGCTGGCGATCCCTGAGCTGCGCGGGCAGGCCGAGGTCGTGGCGCGCGAGGCGCTGGCGGTGTCCGGGGGGCGCTGAAGCGCGGGGCGCCCCGCGCCAATCAATCCGGCGGTCGTCGCGCGTTTCCGCGCATGCGGCATCGACGTCGCGCGCGACGCGCTTCGCCGCCGTCACGCGCGGCTTCAGATGAACGAATCGGCCAAGCGTGCGATGCCCTCGCGGCTGCGCTTCCACGCCGGGCGCCTGTTCCAGCGCTCCAGCGTCAGCTGCTCGGCCTGGGCCAGATAGCCGGCCTCGATCCTGCGCATGCTGGCGACCACGTCGGCGTCGTAGCAGAGCATGCCGACCTCGGCGTTGAGCGCGAACGAGCGGATGTCCAGGTTCATCGAGCCGACCAGCGCGATCGAGTCGTCCACGCTCATGTGCTTGGCATGCAGGAAGTGCGGCCGGTAGTGCGCGATCTTCACCCCCGAGGCCAGCAGCTCGCCGTAGTAGGACTCCTGCGCCCAGGCGGTCAGGGTCTGGTTGTTGCTGGCCGACAGGATCAGCTGGGTGTCCACGCCGGACAGCGCGGCGATGCGCAGCGCGCTCAGCGTGGCGTCGTCGGGCACGAAGTACGGGGTGACCATCACCAGCTTCTGCTGGGCCAGATGGATCAGCGCGCACACCATGTCGCGCGCATTGGAGAACGGATAGGCAGGCCCCGAAGGCAGCAGCTGCGCGGCCACGTTGGCATCGCGCACCGGGGTGGTGGCGATCACCTCCAGGCGCTGCCCGGTTTCCAGGTACCAGTCGCTGGCGAACACCGCCTCCAGATGCGACACCGCCGGGCCCTCCACGCGCGCGACCAGTTCGCGGTTGGGATAGCCGCGCACGAAGGCGCCGGCATCGGCCAGGTTCTGCGAGCCGACATAGGCGGCGCGGTTGTCGATCACCGCGATCTTGCGGTGGTTGCGCAGGTCGATGCGCCCGCTGCGGCGCCAGCGCAGGCCGCCGGGCAGCAGCTCCTGCACCTGCACGCCGCCGGCGCGCAGGCGCGCGGTGTAGGCGCGCAGGCCGCGCTTGGCGCCGACCGCATCCAGCATCAGCCGGCACTGCACGCCGCGCGCGGCCGCCTGCAGCAGCGCCTCGCACACCAGATCGCCGACCTGGTCGTCGAACATCAGGTAATAGAGCAGGTGCACCCGATCGCGCGCGCCGGCGATGTCCTCCAGCAGCGCGCGCAGCGAACCCTCGTAGTCGTCCAGCAGCGTTACCGCGTTGCCGTGGGTGGGCATGAAATCGCCCAGCCGTTCCACCAGCGGCACCATCTCGGTGTCGGCGCCGTCGCCGGTCGGATGCCAGCGCAGCTGGACCAGAGGCTTCTGCTCGTCGCGGATCATCTGCGAGGCCTCGGCCTGGCGGCGGATGCGCTCGCGCGAGAGCCAGGGATGGCCGAACAGCAGATAGAGCGGCAGGCCCAGCAGCGGCACGAAGCCCACCAGCAGCAGCCAGCTGCGCGCGGCGGCCGGCGTGGTGCGCGAGGGAATCCACGCCAGCGCCGCCAGCCGGATCACCCAGTCCAGGAACAGCAGCCAGCCGCCGATGGCAGAGGTCTCGGTCATCCAGTCACCGCGGATCGGGTCATCGCCCGATTCTGCCGATCCGCGCGCCGCGCCGATAGCCGGTGCAGCCCCGCACATCCCGATCCGGTCGACGCTGTCATCCCGAAGCCCCTGCTGTTGTGGGAGCCGCCACGGCGGCTCCCAACTGTAGAGCGGAGCTTGCTCCGCTGGGGCCTTCCCCACGAACCGAACGAAGAGCAGCGGAGTCCCCAAGAGGGGATTGCCACAAGCTCCGCTCTACAGGCAGGCGGCTGCGAGATTTGAGGAGACAGTTGCTCCCACCGAGCAACGCGCATCGAGCTCGGTGCCCCACCATCGGCCCACGAAAAAGCCCGCCTTGCGGCGGGCTTTTTCTGGAGGCGCTGGATCCCCGCTTTCGCGAGGATGACCTCACGGCAAAGGCGGGCGCTCGCGCCCGCGCCGTGAGGTCACTTGATCTTGCCTTCCTTGTAGACCACGTGCTTGCGCACCACCGGGTCGTACTTGCTCATTTCCATCTTGCCCGGGGTGTTCTTCTTGTTCTTGTCGGTCGTGTAGAAGTGACCGGTGCCTGCCGAAGAAATCAGGCGGATCTTGTCGCGCTTGCCTGCCATGATTGATCTCCTTTAGATCTTTTCGCCGCGCGCACGCAGCTCAGCCAGAACGGAGTCGATGCCGTTCTTGTCGATGGTGCGCAGGGAGTGCGCGGAAACCTTCAGCTTGACCCAGCGGTTCTCGCTGGCGACCCAGAAGCGGCGCTCGTGCAGGTTGGGCAGGAAACGACGGCGGGTCTTGTTGTTGGCGTGCGAGACGTTGTTACCCGTCATCACTCGCTTGCCGGACACTTGGCATACGCGGGACATCTGTGCACCTCGATGTAATTTTGATCGCCCATAGCCTGGGAGATGGCGGCCCCGGCCCATGCCACGGATGCGGTCAGGCCATGCGATACGGGATGGGTCCGCTGCCAGGCGGGCAAGGAATCGCGCTTCCTGACCCTGATCCGGCCGAAAGCCAGACGCAGCGAGCCGCGCATTATGCGCAGCTTTCCCAGTCCACGCAAGCACTTGGCGCTGGCCCCGCGTCGTTCAGCCGCGCAGGGAGGCCTCGGCGGCAGCCGGGCAGGCGGCTTGATCCGGGCCGCAACCGCCTGAACCCGGAGCGGCGCTGGGGCCTGGGCTGGCCGCAGGCCGAACCGCGCTCTGCTCCGGCAGCGCGCCGCTGGCGCTCACCCGCTCGGTGGTCGGGGTTGCGGTTTCGGGCAAGGGCTGGTCGCGCACGGAGCTGATGACCGAGCCGATCGACAGGCCCAGCGCGAAGAACAGCAGGGAGGAGAGCAGTCGCATGACGCACTTCCAGCAGCCCCGGGGAGCCAGCTTCATGCCGCCCATGTGCGGGCCGTGTGACGGTGCCGGCGGGGGCGGAATGCGCCTGGGATCCGCGTCCAACGCCGGCCGCTCGGCGCGGCGCCGCGTTATCAGGATATGCCGCCATGCTCTTTGACGCGGTGCGGCAGATCCGGAGGATGAACACGAGCATGTCGGCTGCATGCCACACGCCAGGGGGCGTGGCGGCGCGGTCTCGCACCGAGGTGCCCATCGGCTCCAAAGGGGAATCCACACCATGTCGCCAACCAAGAATCCACGCCCGTCGCGCGCGGCGCTGCCCGCCGCCGTCGCCTTGTCGCTGCTTGCCGTCGCGGCCCCGTCGTTCGCACAGACGGCGGCGGGCGCCGACCCCGAGATCAAGCGCCTGGACCAGGTCAGCGTGATCGGCAGCCGGACCCAGTCGCGCACGGTGCTGGAATCGCCCGTCCCGATCGACGTGCTCAGCGGCGACGAACTGCGCGCCAGCGGCTATACCGATGTCAGCACCATCCTCCAGTCGCTGCTGCCGTCGTACAACTTCCCGCATCCGACCACGCCGGACGGCAATACGCATATCCGTTCGGCCACCCTGCGCGGGCTCTCGCCCGACCAGACGCTGATCCTGGTCAACGGCAAGCGGCGGCATACCAGCGCCCGGGTCGATACCGGCGGCACGGTGGGCAAGGGCGCGGTCTCCACCGACCTCAACACGATCCCGGTCAGCGCCATTGCGCGGATCGAGGTGTTGCGCGACGGCGCCTCGGCGCAATACGGCTCCGACGCCATCGCCGGCGTGATCAACATTGTGCTGCGCGAGGATGATGGCTTCGAGGGCACGGTCAGCCGCGGCACCACCGAGGACGGAGGCGGCGGCACCACCAAGGTCTCGCTGGACACCTGTTTCGCCTTTCCCGAAGGCGGCGGCATCCACCTGACCTGGGACTATCGCGACCGCAAGGCGGCCAACCGCGCGCTGGCCGATACGCGCCAGCAGTACTTCGGCATCGGGCGCAATGGACAGGCCGTCGCGCTGTCGGGCGCCTATGGCTCGGGCACCGGCCTCAACCCCATCGGCGGCGCGGCCGCCGGCACGGTGGCCGATCCGCGCGAGGCGACGATCGACCGCGACGCGCTGTGGCGCTTCGCCGACAGCGCCGATACCGAGGACAAGACCTTCTTCGCCAACCTGCGCAAGCCGCTGTCCTGGGCCGAAGGGCTGGAGTGGTACGCCTTCGGCGGCGCCACCGACAGCCAGGGCAGTTCGAATGCCTCGCTGCGCCGCTCCGGGCAGCCGGAGAACGTGCGCGCGATCTACCCGAACGGCTTCCTGCCCTGGGTGGACACCGACAGCACCGACCGCTCGCTGGGGACCGGGCTCAAGGGCTATCTGGGGCAATGGCGCTGGGATCTGAGCAGCGTCTATGGCCGCAACGAGCTGGTCTACCGCACGCGCAACACCTTGAACGCCACCCTGGGCGCGGCCAGCCCGACGCGCTTCTACAACGGCGCGCTCGAAGCCTCGCAGTGGACGACCAACCTGATGCCGGCAACAGTTTCGAAGTCGGCTGGCACGCGCCGCTGCGGCTGGCGCTTGGTTTGGAATACCGCCGCGACACCTACGAGATCCGGCCGGGCGAGGAGGCCTCCTACGTCTGGGGCCCGTACCGCGTGCTGGACGGCCCGGCCGCGGGTACCGTGCCGACGATCGGATCGCAGGGGTTCGCCGGCATCCAGCCGGGCGACGCGGGCGACTACAGCCGGCACAACGTCGCCGCCTATGTCGAGGCCGATACCGATGTGACCGAGCGCCTGCTGGTCTCGCTGGCGGGGCGCTGGGAGGACTACAGCGACTTCGGCTCGACCACCAACGGCAAGCTGGCGCTGCGCTATCAACTCGGCGGCGGCGTGGCGCTGCGCGCCTCGGCCAGCACCGGCTTCCACGCGCCCGCGCTGGCCCAGCAGTACTTCAGCTCGACCAGCAGCCGCACGCTCAACAACGCCGTCACCGGACTGCCCGAGTACGTGCTGGTGCGCACGGCGCCGGTGGACTCGGTCGAGGCCCGCGCGCTGGGCGCGCGCGACCTGGACCCGGAGAAGGCGACCAATCTGACGGCCGGCCTGACCTGGGGCATCGCCGGGCTGACGGCCTCGCTGGATGTGTATCGCATCGACATCGACGATCGCATCTTCCTGTCCAGCAACTTCGTCGACGGCGCGGGCTCCTCGGCGATCCGCGACTACCTGGCCGCGCTGGGTTCGCCGGGCGTCACCAGCGTGCGCTACTTCAGCAACACCGCCGACACGCGCACCACCGGTGTGGACGCGTCCGCGCGCTACGTGTGGCAATGGGAGGGCGGCGACCGCCTGACCGCCACGCTGGGCTACAACCGAAACAAGACCGAGCTGACCCGGGTGGCCTCGACCCCCGAGCAGCTCCTCGCGCTGGGCGTGCGCACGCCGCTGTTCGACATCACCGAGCGGACCCGCGTGGAGAAGGGGCAGCCCAGGGACAACCTGACCCTGGCGTTGGCATGGGATGTAGGCCCCTGGAGCGTGCACCTGGGCACCCATCGCTATGGCCGGATCGAGCAGGTCGCTGCTACCAACCAGAGCGCGGCCAACGTGGCGCAGTTCGCCAAGGGCAGCACCGCCTTCCGCGCCCTGCCCACCGAGGCCGGGACGGCCGGCAACTACGATGTGATCCAACGGCTGGACGCCAAGTGGATCACCGACGCGGACGTCTCGCTGCGCATTTCCAAGCACCTGGTGCTGACGCTGGGCGCGGACAACGTGTTCAACACTTATCCCACGCGCAATATCGCCACCACCCCCGCCGTCTCTGGCGCCGACACCTATGGCGTGTTCCCCTACAGCGAACTCTCGCCGTTCGGTTGGAGCGGCGCCTATTACTACGGAAGACTGCAGGTGAAGTTCTAATGTCCTCCCACGATGCCTTCGATCCGTCCCGGCGCGCCTGGCTGGCGCGCAACGCCGCGCTGGCCGTGGCCGCGCCGCTGGCCTCGCTCGTGCCCGGCATGGCGGCCGGCGCCAGTCGCGACGCGCCCGCCGCTGCCGAAGGGCTGGTGCGCCTGGATCTCAACGAAAGCAGCTACGGTCCCTCGCCGCAGGTGCCCGTGGCGATCCAGCGCGCCCTGCCGCTGGCGCCGCGCTACGTCACCGCCGAGCAGGGGCAGGCGCTGGTCAGGCAGATCGCCGCTCTCGAGGGCGTCGCGCCCGAACAGGTCATCGTGGGCGAAGTGCTCGAGCCGCTGGGCCAGCATCTGGCCGTGGCGGGCAAGGGCGGCACCTTCGTGTACTCGGTGCCCGGGTACGGCGCGCTGGTCGATGCGGCCGCGCCGTTCGGAGGGCGCGCCATCGAGGTGCCGCTGGATGCGTCGCTGCGCAACGACCTGCCCCGGCTGCTGGCCGCGATCCAGGCCGACACCCGGGCGTTGTTCGTGGTCAATCCGCATAACCCGTCCGGCACGGTGAGTCCGGGGAAGGACTTCGATGCCTTCGTGCTGGCCGCCTCGGCCAAGGCGCTGGTGATCGTCGACGAGGCGTATCTGGACTACCTGCCGGACGCGGCCGAGCGCACCGCGGTGCGGCACCTGCGCGCCGGGCGCAACGTCGCGGTGTTCCGCACCCTGGGCAAGATCCACGCGCTGGCCGGCCTGCAGATCGGCTACGCCCTGGTGCCGCCGGATCTGGCCGCCGCGCTGCGCAAGCGCGGCGTCGGCAGCCCGCACGGACTGAACCAGCTCTCGATCGCGGCCGCGGCCGCCTCGCTGGCCGATCCCGGTCACCTCGCGTGGGTGCGCGAACAGGTCGCCGCCGAGCGCACGCGCTGTCTCGACCACCTGCGCCGGCTGGGACTGCGCTACGCCGAGCCCGCGGGCAACTTCGTCTTCTTCGACGTCGGCCGACCGCAGGCCGAGGTCGTCGCCGCACTGAAGGCGCGCAAGATCCTGGTCGCGCGCGCCTTCCCGCCTTACGACACCTGGGTCCGGATCAGCATCGGCACGCCCGCGGAGAATCGCCTCGCGCAGGCCGCGCTGAGCGAGGTGCTGCGGCGCGGATAGCGATCCCCTGGCGCCGAAGGATCTGGAAGAAGCGCGCGAATCCTGCGCTGAGGCGAACATCCGGACGCGCGCCGTCGGCATCGGCGACGCTGGAATCGACACGCGCTGCCAGCCAGGCGTTCAGCGCTTCGATCCGGTTGGCCGGGGAGCAGGACGGGACCGCGTCACGCCGGCCCGCGCCATCAACGCTCAGCGCCCGCTGAAGACCGCGGCGCGTTTCTCGAGGAAGGCGCGCATGCCTTCGCGCTGGTCGGCGGTGTCGAACAGGCGCTCGAACAGGCGGCGCTCCAGGGAGAGGGCGGTGTCCAGCGGGGCGTCGGCGCCCAGCCGCAGGGCCTCTCGGATGGCCTGCACGGCCAGCGGCGGCATCCCGGCGATCTGCAGGGCGATCTCACGCGCGGCATCGAGCGCCTGGCCGCTGGGGACGAGCCTGGAAACCAGGTTGGCGGCGTAGGCCTCGCCGGCGGGGATCATCTCGCCGGTCAGCGCCCACAGCGCGGCCTTGTAGCGGCCGGCGGCGCGCAGCAGGCGCTGGGTGCCGCCCGCGCCGGGCATGATGCCGACCTTGATCTCGGGCTGGCCGAAGCGGGCATCCTCGGCGGCGACGATCAGGTCGCAGGCCAGCGCCAGCTCGCAGCCGCCGCCCAGCGCATAGCCCTCGACCGCGGCGATGATGGGCTTGGAGGCGTGACGCACGACCTCGAACAGGTGTCCCGAGCGCTGCAGCACATGATCGATCGGCCGCATGTTGGCCATCTCGGCGATGTCGGTGCCGGCCACGAAGTAGCCGCGGGCGCCGGTGAGCACGATCGCCGCGACCTCCGCGTCGGCCAGCGCCCGTTCCAGGGCGTCGACCAGTTCCCGCTTGACCTGCAGGTTGAGGGCGTTGCGGCGCGCCGGCCGCGACAGGGTCACCACCGCGACGCGCGCCTGCGTGGCCACGCTGACGAACTCAGCCATGCGACACCTCACGCGCACGCGCCTGCAGCCAGGGCGAGACGCGGTAGCGCTCTTCGCCGTAGCCCTGCGAGAGATGGGCCAGCACGGCGGCGACATAGTCCAGCCCCACGCGGCGGCCCCAGGCCAGCGGCCCGATCGGGTAGTTCACCCCGCCGGTCATGGCCGCGTCGATGTCGGCTTCCGAGGCGATGCCTTGCTGCACGGCGTCGGCGGCTTCGTTCACCAGCATGGCCACGGTGCGCGAGACCGCCAGCCCGGCGGCGTCGCCCAGCAGCGAGACCTGCTTGCCCAGCGCGGTGAACAGGCCTGCGGCCTGGGTGATGACGTCTGCGGGCGTGCCCTCGGCGGCCGACAACGCGATGCGCTTGCTGGCGGCGTAGTCCAGGGCCAGGTCGAACAGCACCACCGGCTCGCCCAGTGCCTGGCTGCGTGCGCCGGCGCTGCGGCCATCGGTCAGCGCCAGGGCGACGCCGTCCACGCGCAGCAGGCCTGCGCCTTCGGTCTTTTCGACATTCAGGCCGGCCTGTTCCAGCAGCGCCACCAGGCCCTGCGCGGGGCCGAGCGCGCCTTCGATGCGGACCCGTGTCGGCGCGGGGCCCTGAAGGTCGCGCACATCGGGGCGCGGCGCATCGTCGCGGTAGTCGTAGAAGCCGCGACCGCTCTTGCGCCCCAGCCAGCCGGCGTCCACCAGCTGCTGCTGC
This sequence comes from Pseudoxanthomonas sp. UC19_8, assembly GCF_042700505.1. Lineage (NCBI taxonomy): Bacteria > Pseudomonadati > Pseudomonadota > Gammaproteobacteria > Lysobacterales > Lysobacteraceae > Pseudoxanthomonas > Pseudoxanthomonas sp. UC19_8. The sequence continues at coordinate 3,476,063 of NZ_CP170559.1, read as the reverse complement.
ACCAGCGAGGGCTGGTAGCGCGGATCGTGGAAGAACGCCTGCCACACCGAGCGGGTCACGGCGAAGTTGACGTCATGGCCGATCAGGTCCATCAGCTCGCACGGCCCCATGCGGAAGCCGCCGCACTCGCGCATCACCGCATCGACGGTCTCCGGCGTGGCCTGCTGTTCCAGCAGCAGGCGCAGCGCCTCGCCGTAGAACGGGCGCGCCACGCGGTTGACGATGAACCCGGGCGTGGACTGGCACACCACCGGCGTCTTCTTCCAGGCGCACGCGGTGGCGACCAGCGTCTCGACGAGGGACGGGTCGGTGGCGTGGCCGCGGACCACTTCGACCAGCGGCAGGATGGTCGCCGGATTGAAGAAATGCAGCCCGGCCACGCGCTCCGGCGCGGGCAGGCGTGCGGCCAGCGCGGTCACCGACAGCGAGGAGGTGTTGGTGGACAGGATGGCATCGTCGTCCACGCGCCTGGCCATCTCGGTCAGCGCGGCGACCTTGATGTCGAGGTCTTCGACGATGGCCTCGATCACGAGGCCGACGCCTTGCAGCGGCGCGCTCGGGCCCGCGGCGATCACCCGGCAGAAGGCGGAGGCGGCGTCCTCCGCGCTGGCCCTGCCCTTGGCCACGCGCCGGTCGAGGCTGGCGCGGATCTGCGCGCGGCCCCGATCCAGCGCCGCTTCGTTGGTGTCGCAAAGGTAGACGCGGTGGCCGGCGACGGCGGCCACCTCGGCGATGCCGGCGCCCATGGTGCCGGCGCCGATGACGACCACGGCGCGATCCAGCGCGAGAGCGTTGGCCTCAGCCATCGGCCGGCTCCGTGGCGATGAAGGACGGGCGCTGCGCCAGCGTGGCGTACCAGGCGGCGAGCTTCGGCGCGCGCGCGCGCCAGGCGACCTCTTCGAAGCGATAGTCCAGATAGCCCAGCGCGCAGCCGATCGCGATCTGGCCGATGTCGATCGCCGCGCCGGGGCGGGCTTCGATCTCGCGCTCCAGGCGTGCGAGCGAGGCCTCGGTCTTGAGCGCGAAGGCATCGATCAACGACTGCAGCGGAAGCGCGCGTTCGCGTTCGTTGCGCCACAGGATCAGCACATCCAGCAGCCCGTCGCCCAACGCCAGCTGCTGCAGGGCCTTCCAGCGCGCATCGCCGGACGGGAACAGCGCGCCGTGGAAGCGCGCATCCAGGTACTCGCAGATGACGGCCGAATCAAACAGCACCTGGCCATCGTCCAGCACCAGGGTGGGGATCTTGGACAGCGGGTTGTCGGCCATGATGGCCGGATTGGGCTTGAGCATCGCCGCCACCGAGCGCTGCAGCTGCAGCGCCTCGACGCAGCCCAGCTCATGGGCCACCACCATCACCTTGCGCACGAACGGCGACTTGGGCGACCAGTGCAGTTTCATCAGATCACTCCCTTGGCCCGCAGGGCCTGGATGTCATTGTCGGTGTAACCCAGCGCCTGCAGCACGCGGTCGCTGTGCTGGCCCAGCAGCGGCGGCGCCACGCGCGGCTGCAGCGGCGCTTCGGCGAAGCGCATCGGGCTGGACACCAGGGGCACCTCCACGCCCAGCGGATGCGGGACGCGGCGGACCATTTGTCTGGCCACCACCTGCGGGTCTTGGAGCACTTCGGGCACCGAGTTGATGGCGCCGGCCGGCACGCCGGCCGCATCCAGTGCGGCCAGCAGGTCGGCGCGCCGCCACCCGGCGAAGGCCTCGGAGAGCCGCGCGGACAGCGCCTGGATGCCTTCCACGCGCCCGGCATTGGTGGCGAAGGCGCCCTCGGCCAGCGCGGGCTGGCCCAGCACCTGGCACAGCTTGGCGAACTGGCCGTCGTTGCCGACCACCAGGATGACGTCGCCATCGGCGCAGGCGAACACGTCCTGCGGCTGGATGTTGGGATGCGCATTGCCGTTGCGCTGCGGCGTGCGACCGGACACCAGGTAGTTCATCGCCTGGTTGGCCAGCGAGGCGACCTGGACATCCAGCATGGAGATGTCGATGGTGTCGCCCAGGCCGGTGACGTGGCGCCGGTTGAGCGCGGCCAGTACCGACACGGCGGTATACATGCCGGTCATCAGGTCGACGATGGGGATGCCGACCTTCTGCGGGCCGCCGCCGGGCCTGCCATCGCGCTCGCCGGTGACGCTCATCAGGCCGCCCATGGCCTGGATCAGGAAGTCGTAGGCCGGTTGTTCGGCGCGCGGGCCGTCCTGGCCGAAGCCGGTGACCGAGCAATAGATCAGCCTGGGGTTGATGGCGCGCAGGCTGTCGGCGTCCAGGCCGTAGCGCTTGAGCGTGCCGACCTTGTAGTTCTCCAGCACGATGTCGGCCTGCGCCGCCAGCCTGCGCACGATGTCCTGGCCCTCGGGCGTGTCGATGCGGAGGGTGATCGACTGCTTGCCGGCGTTGACGGCCAGGTAGTAGCCCGCCTCGCCGGTGTTGCGGCCGTCGGCGTCCTTGAGGAAGGGCGGCCCCCAGGCGCGGGTGTCATCGCCGGCGCCGGGCCGCTCCACCTTGATCACCTCGGCGCCCAGGTCGGCCAGGATCTGCCCGGCCCACGGTGCGGCCAGGATGCGGCTCAGATCCAGGACCTTGATGCCCGACAGCGGGCGTGCGTTGGAGCTCATCGGGATATCCGTGCGACATCGCCGCGCGGCGGCGATGGGAGAGGGAAGGAGGGCATCAGCGGCCGACAAAGACCGGCGCGCGCTTCTCGCGGAAGGCGGCCTGCGCCTCGCGCGCGTCCTCGGTGCGGCCGATCGCGGCGGTCATGTCCTGCTCGTAGCGATAGCCATCGCGCAGGCTCAGCTGCTCGATCGTGTTGAGCGTGTGCTTGCTCATGCGCGTGGCGACCGGGCTCTTGGCGGCGATGGTGTGGGCGATCTCCAGCGCGGTGGGCAGCAGCGCCTCCGGCGCCACGCAGGCCTCGACCAGGCCCAGCCGGTAGAGCTCGGCGCCGTCGACGCGCAGGCCGGTCAGCGCCATGCGGCGCAGGCGCGAGTGGCCGAACAGCCGCATCGCGTGGCGGCAGCCGCCGAGCAGGCCGACGTCGATCTCGGGCAGGCCCAGCGAGGCGCGCTCCGAGGCGACCAGGATGTCCGAGGAGGCGACCATCGCCAGGCCGGAGCCGAGCGCGGCCCCGTTGATGGCCACCACCACCGGCTTGGCGCATTCGCGGATCGCGTGGAAGCATTCGCGGGTGCGGCGCAGGTGCGCGCCCAGATCGCCCGGGCCCTTGATCACTTCGGCACGTCCCTTGAGGTCGGCGCCTGCGCAGAACACCTTGCCGGCGCCGGTGAGCACCACCGCGCGGACCTCATCCAGCTCGCCGATGCGGTCCAGCGCCAGCACCAGCTCGTCGTTGAGCGTGCGGGTCAGCGCGTTGACCGGCGGCGCATCCAGCGTCAGCACCGCCACGTGGGCTTGGATCTCCACGCGCAGCTGGGTCAGGTCGTCCATTGCGGCAAGGCCTTGATGATTCGTCGAAGGCCAGTCTAGGAAGCCCCCGCGCGCGCGCCGACGCGATGCCAGGCAGAGCTGCTATGCGGCTGCGCGCATAGCCGTTAGGACCAAGGTCGTATTGCGCGCGCACCGCGCCGGTCAGGCATACAGCGCGCGCGGATGGTCTTCCAGGATCCGGCGCGCCAGCGCGGCATCGCCCGCCCAGTCGCGGAAGGTCGCAAGCAGCGCGCCGGTGTCCGGCGCCGGTTCCACGCGCAGATGCGGCCAGTCGCTGCCCCACAGCATGCGGTCCGCGCGCGCGTGCTGCAGCGCCTGCTGGAAGGCACGACCGCGCTCGGGCTGCGGCTTGCGCAGCAGGTTGCGGTACATGCACAGCTTGATCCAGGTGTTGCCGCCTTCCAGCAAGGACAGCAGCGCGCGGAACGCCGGCGCGTCGACACCTGCATCCAGATCGAAGCCGCCCGCGTGGTCGATCACCAGGGGCACGGGCAGTTCGCGCAGCGTGCCGATGACGCCGGACAGCGCCGCGGTGTCGCTCCACAGCTCGGCATGCAGGCTCGCCGCGGCCAGCGCCGGCGCCAGCCGCATCAGGTCCTCCAGCGTGGCCGCGCCGGGGAAGTCGCCGCCGCTGCGGTGGCTGAAGCGCAAGGCCCGCACGCCGCGCTCGCGCAGCCCGCGCAGGTCCATACCATCCTGCACGCGCGCCACGGCTACCCCGCGCAGCTGCGGAAAGCGGTCCAGTGCGTCGAACAGCGCGGAAAAGTCCCGGCCGTAGGCGCTGGGATGGATCAGCACGCCATGCTGCAGGTCCAGGGCCTGCAGCAGCGCCAGGTACTGCTCGACGCTGGCCTGCGGGGGCGAATGCACGCTGGTGTCGGCCAGCGGAAAGCGCGCATACGGGCCGAAGACATGCGCGTGGCAGTCCCAGCCGCTCACAGGCCGTTGCGCTGCGGCAGGTCGAAGGCCGGCGCGACGCCCTCAGGCAGGGGGATCTCGTGGGTGTTCAGCGTCATCGCCACCATCGTGTAATAGCCCACCAGCGCGGTGAGCTCGACCACGGCCTTCTCGCCCAGCAGGGCCAGCGCCCGCGCGTAGGTCGCATCGCTGACCGAGTTGGCGGCGTTGAGCTCGCGGGCGAAGCAGACGATGGCGTGCTCGGTCTCGTCCAGCCCCGCGGGGATCTGCTGCGCCAGCAGCGCCTCGAGGATCTCCGCGGACAGGCCGGCCTTCTCGCCCTCCAGGCGATGCGCGTGCCACTCGAACGGCGAGTTGCAGGCCCGGCCGGTGACCAGGATGGCCAGCTCGCTCTGGCGCGGCGTCAGGGACGTGTCGTAACGCAGCAGTTCGCCCAGGGCCGACCAGCGCGCCGCCAGCTCCGCGTTATGCAATGCGGCGCGCAGCGGGCCCTGGATCCTGCCGCGCTTGCCGTTGACGATGCGGTCGTGGACCGCGCGCTGGTCGGCATCCATGTGGGCGGGATCGGGCAGGGTGATGCGGGGCATGGCAACTCCGGTTCGAACGCAGGACGGCGCGCATCGGACGCGCGATCGGCCGTTATAGGGTGGGGCGACGGGGCGCGCTACGCGTCCGCCGGCATGTCTGCTATGCGTCGGGGGTCGGGGCGAAGGCGCGCTGCCACAGGCCTTCGGCCGCCAGCGACTGGAAGGCGTGATCGATCTCGCTGGCCACGGCCGAGACCGCGCGGGCCGGCCCCTTGGAGCGGCTCAGCGCCATGGAGACGATCCGCTGCATGGGTGGGTCCACCAGGCGCGCGGCCTGCAGCACGCCGTCGGCCAGTTCCTTCCACACCGCGTGGATGGGTAGCACGGTGTAGACGCCGTCGCCGGCGGAGAGCGATTTCTGCAGCGGCAGCGAGTCCGCCTCGATCGCCGGCGAGAGCCCGATATGGCAGCTGCGCGCCAGCGCATCCAGCGCCGTGCGCAACCCGTTGGGCGCGCTGGGGACCACCAGGGGCAGCTGGTCGAGACGGGTGAACGGCACGGTCTCGGCGGCGGTCAGCGCATCGCCGCGTCGGCCGATCAGATAGCTGTCGACCACGGCCAGGGACTGCTCGCCCTCCGGCAGCGAGGTGCCATAGCGGTACAGCACGGCGATATCGACGCGGGCATCGGCCAGCCACTCCTCGACCTGGCCGCCGGAGCCTTCCAGGATCTTGAGCGTGACCGCGGGATAACGCGTGCGCAGGGTCGAGAACAGTCGGCCGGTCACCGCCTGCGAGATCGACGGCAGCATGCCGATCGTGACCCGGCCGGTCGGCTCCAGCGCTTCGCCGCGGATGTCGCGCTCGAGCTGCGCCGCGTCGGCCAGCAGCGCCTTGACCTGCGGGAACAGGCGTTCGCCCAGCTCGGACAGCTGCACGCCGCGCCCGGTGCGATTGAACAGGCGCGCGCCGCAGTCGCGCTCCAGTGCGTTGATCTGGCGGCTGAGCACCGACTGGTTGGTGTCCAGGAACAGCGCCGCGCGCGTGACGCTGCCCAGCTCGCCGATCGCCACGAACGCGCGCCAGCGCCCCAGATCGGTCACCAGATCGAGCGAAAGATTGGTGACCTTGGGTGTGGGCATGACGGAACGGCGGGCGCGCTGGATCAGGTGAACGAGGGTAGCAAACCGCCCGATGGCCAACGGCGCGAAACGCCTCAAGACGCGCCCTTCGACTAAAGGATAAGGGCCGCTCCGACGCCTTGAAGTCCCTGGAAACCTCGCGTTTGCGGGCGATCGGCAGGGCCGCTGCGAGCCATCGCATTCGCGCCATAGCTGGATTGACCGTCGACGGCGTGCGCCCGAAAAAACACCGTGCCTAGACTCCGCCCCATCGACGCCTGCAGCGCAACGCAGGTCCACGCCATCGAGGAGGAGGGCCTCATGTCCAGCCAGGACGCGCGCCAGGCGATCGCCCGCGGCACGCGACAGGTGCCGGTGCCAAGACCGGTCCACTAACACCGTCCGGCCGCGTCAGGCCGGTCGTCCGATTGAAGTCCGTCGTGCCGTCGTCCCCTGGATGCGGCGCACAGGCGTCGTGCGGCCGCGTCCGGCCCGGCGCCTGCAATACCGGGAGGGATTGCCTGATGAAGCGCTCGTGGGTGCGTGTTCTGTTCTGTCTGGCCTTGCCGGCCACCGTGGGCGCCGCCGAGGCGGCAGGTGCGCGTGCGCATCGCCAGCTGAGCTGCGGCGATGCCAGCATCGACGTGGTGGCGGACGGCCAGGGGCCGACCATCGTGCTGCTGCCGTCGCTGGGCCGCGATTCGCTGGATTACGACCCGATCGCCGAGGGCCTGGCCGCCAAGGGCTACCAGGTGCTGCGCCCGCAGCCGCGCGGGCTGGGCGACAGCCGCGGGCCGATGGAAGGCATCACGCTGGCGGATCTGGCCGACGATGTGGCCTGCACGATCGACCAGGCCGGCAAGGCGCCGGCGATCGTCGTCGGGCATGCCTACGGCAACTGGGTGGCGCGCATGCTCGCCGCACGGCATCCGCAGTCCGTGCGCGGTGTGGTGGTCGCGGCCGCGGCGGCCAAGACCTATCCCAAGTCCCTGTCGGCCAGCATCATCCGTATCGCCGATCCCAGGACCTCGCGCGAGGATCGGCTGAAGGAGCTGCAGGCGACCTTCTTCGCGCCGGGCAACGATGCCTCGGTGTGGCTGGACGGCTGGCACCCCGAGGTGCGCACCAGCCAGCGCAACGCCAGCGATGCCACGCCCAAGGCGTTGTGGTGGAGCGCGGGCGGCAAGGTGCCACTGCTGGACCTGCAGGCCGAATCCGATCCCTTCATGCCGGCCGATCGCCGCCAGGAGCTGCGCGAGGAACTGGGCCCGCGCGTCAGCGTGGTCACCATTCCCGGCGCCAGCCACGCCCTGCTGCCCGAGCAGCCGCAGCAGGTGGTCGAGGCCATCGCCCGCTGGTCGGCCGGCCTGCGTTGAGCCGCCGCGCGCCCGCTCCGCGCTTCATCCATCCAGCGTGCCGCCGCAGGCGGCCTCGCTCCCGCTTCTCGCATCCACTCCTGGGAGGGAACTCGATGCCTGTCCGCAACACCTCGCCGCGTCCGCGCCGCCATCGCATCGCCGTCGGCGCCTGCCTGATGGCCATGGTCGGCAGCGGCCATGCCGCCACCTTCGGCAACGAAGACGCCAACATCGAGTTCTTCGGCAACCTGTATCCGCAGTACCAGTGGACCTCGTTCGGTCAGCACACCGCGGTCGGCAGCCAGGTCGGCACGCTGACCACCAAGTCCAACACCAGCACGACCCTGCGCAGCGTCACCGACAAGCCGGATGCCGACCGGGTCAACTGGTCGCAGTCGTTCTTCGCCATGCGCGGGCACTACCGCTTCAACCCGGACTGGGACGTCGGCTTCCGCCTGGACGAGCAGGTCACCGAGCCCTACGACAACAGCGAGTACTTCAACCGCAGCCGCGATGCGTACGTCTACGTGGCGCATCGCGTCCTGGGGACCTTCACCGGCGGACGCATCAACAGCATCCTGTCCAACTGGGGCGATCCGGTGCGCATGCTCGGCGTGAGCGAAAGCAATTTCGTGTCGACCTCCGCGTTGCTCGGTGGCGCGGCCTTCGGCACGGGCAGTCGCGCAGGGACGACGACATGGGTCACCCGTGCCAGCCACGGCTACAAGTGGGAGAGCGCCAAGTGGAACGGCTTCTCCCTCGGGACCAGCTACATGCCGCACCGGGACGGCCCCGACTACGGCCGCCCCCGCCGGGCCTACTCCTACGGCATCCGCTGGGAGCAGGGGCCCTGGTACGCCGCGCTGCAATACGAGCGGCATACCAACCATCTGGTGATCAGTGGTGTGCCGACCACCACGCCGGCGGCCACTTCGATCACCAACCAGGGCGGCGGTTCGCAGGACCGCAACCTGCGCCTCAGCGCCGCCTACCAGACCAAGCGCGTCAAGCTGGGCGTGGACCTCTCGCGCGTGCAGTACGCCGAAGACCCGACCGCGGACTACGGCAAGTTCAAGTCCTACACCGTGCCGACCTGGAAGGTCAGCGCGGAATGGCAGGCCACGCCGAAGCTGACCCTGGCAGCCAACTACATCCACGCCGGCGCCGGCCACTGCGTGCTGTCGGGCGCGGCGCCATGCAGCACCTACGGGCTGGGCGCGCAGGCCTACAACGTCGGCGTGCAGTACAGCCTGTTCAAGTACACCTCGCTGGTCGCCCTGGCCGGGCGCATCGACAACGGCGTCTCGTCCAGCTACGGCTCGCCGGTGCGCGCGCCGGTGGGCGCCACGGTCGACAACCTGGCCCTGGGCCTGCACGTCAAGTACTGAATGCCCGCCCGCAGCCTCCTCCTAACGCAGCGCGTCGCCGCCGGCCAGTCTGGCGGGGCGCGGCGCCGCCTGACACCCTGACGCGAGATTTTCGATGAGTTCCCAGGTGCAACCCTCTTCCGCTACCGGCGTGGCCGCGCCCTCGCCGGCCGATGCCACCTACCGCAAGATCAAGTGGCGCATCCTGCCGTTGATCATGCTGTGCTACACCGTGGCGCTGATCGACCGCAACGTGATCGGCTTCGCCCGCCTGGACTTCATGCACCAGCTGGGCTTCAACGAGGTCATGTACGGCATCGGCACCGGCATGTTCTTCATCGGCTACTTCGTGTTCGAGGTGCCCAGCAACCTGTGGCTGCAGAAGATCGGCGTGCGCCTGACGTTCCTGCGCATCATGATCCTGTGGGGGCTGGCCTGCGCGGCGTTCGCGATGATGCGCTCGCCGACCGAGTTCTATCTCTATCGCTTTCTGCTGGGCGCGGCCGAGGCGGGCTTCTTCCCGGGCGTGCTGCTGTACATCACCTTCTGGATCCCCAAGGCGCGCCGCGCCAGTGTCACCGCGCTGTTCATGGCCGCGCTGCCCATCGCCGGCATGCTTGGCGGACCGCTGGCGGGCACGATCATGCGCCTGTTCGACGGTGCGCTTGGCCTGCACGGCTGGCAGTGGCTGTTCATCGTCGAAGGCCTGCCGGCCTGCGTGCTGGGCGTGGTCGTCTACTACTTTTTGGACAACAGGCCGGCCGACGCCAAGTGGCTGACGGCGCCGGAGAAGGCGCTGGTCCAGGCCGACGTGGACCGCGACAGCGCCGCCTCGCCGGGCCAGCACCACTCGCTGTGGCAGGCCTTCGGCGACAAGCGCGTCTACATCCTGTCCTTCGTCGCGCTGGCGGTCTTCAGCGGTGCGGCGGCCAATGCGTACTGGATCCCGACCATCATCAAGAACTCGGGCATCAAGGACGTGCTGCACGTCGGCCTGCTGTCCTCGATCCCGTTCCTGGCCGGCCTGGTCACCCAGTTCCTGGTGGCCCGCCACTCGGACAAGGTCGGCGAGCGCCGCTGGCACGTGGCCCTGTGCCTGGGCACGGCCGCCGCCGCCTGGCTGGTGCTGGGCACGACCCACCTGACCACCGCCCCGGCGATCGCGCTGCTGACCGTGTGCACCGCCGCCACCCTGGGCGCGACCGGACCGTTCTGGACCCTACCGGGCAGCACCTTCTCCGGCCCCAAGGCGGCGGGCAGCATCGCGCTGGTCACCACGCTGGCCGGCCTGGGCAACGTGTTCGTGCCGATGATCGTCGGCGTGCTGATCGACAAGACCGGGACCCTGGCCGCCTCGCAGCTGGCCTACGGCACGCTGCTGCTGGCCGGCGCCATCACCATCGTGGCCGCCACGCGCGCGCCGGCCCGGCCCTGACTTCCCCCTCGCTTCACGGAGTTCCCATGCAGGACGTTTTTCTCTGCGATGCCGTGCGCACGCCCATCGGCCGCTATGGCGGTGGCCTGGCGCCGGTGCGTACCGACGATCTGGCCGCGCTTCCGCTGCGCGCGCTGATGCAGCGCAATCCCGGCGTGGACTGGTCGGGCCTGGACGAGGTCTTCATGGGCTGCGCCAACCAGGCGGGCGAGGACAATCGCAACGTCGCGCGCATGGCGCTGCTGCTGGCCGGCCTGCCCCAGGAGGCGCCGGGCGTCACGCTCAACCGCCTGTGCGCGTCCGGCATGGAAGCGGTGGGCGCGGCGTACCGGGCCATCGCATTGGGCGAGATGGAGCTGGCGATCGCCGCGGGTGCCGAGTCGATGTCGCGCGCGCCGTTCGTGATGGGCAAGGCGGGCAGCGCGTTCGGCCGCGATCAGAAGCTGGAAGACACCACCATGGGCTGGCGCTTCGTCAATCCGCAGCTCAAGGCGCTGTACGGCGTGGACACCATGCCGCAGACCGGCGACAACGTGGCGGCCGACGCGAGCGTGTCGCGCGAGGACCAGGATGCGCTGGCCCTGCGCAGCCAGCAGCGCGCCGCGCGTGCGCAGGCTGCGGGCTACTTCGCCGAGGAGATCGTCCCGGTGCGCATCCCCGGGCGCAAAGGCGAGACGGTGGTCGATACCGATGAGCATCCGCGCCCGCAGACCGATGCGGCGACCCTGGCCGCCCTCAAGCCGGTGAATCCGGGTGGCACGGTCACGGCCGGCAACGCCTCGGGCATCAACGATGGCGCCGCGGCGATGATCGTGGCCTCGGCCGCCGCCGTGCAGCGCCATGGCCTGACGCCGCGCGCACGCGTGCTGGGGATGGCCAGTGGCGGCGTCGCGCCGCGCGTGATGGGCCTCGGCCCGGTGCCGGCGGTGCGCAAGCTGCTGGCGCGGTTGCAGCGCCCGCTGCAGGCCTTCGACGTGATCGAACTCAACGAAGCCTTCGCCGCCCAGGCGCTGGCGGTGACCCGCGCGCTCGGCCTGGCCGACGACGACGCCCGCGTGAACCCGAACGGCGGCGCCATCGCCCTGGGCCATCCGCTGGGCATGAGCGGCACCCGCCTGGTACAGACCGCAGTGCACCAGTTGCATGTCGGCGGCGGCAGGCTGGGCCTGGCCACGATGTGCGTCGGTGTCGGCCAGGGGCTGGCGATCGCGGTGGAAAGGGTCTGACGCTGCGCGGTCCGCGCGGCGCCGTGTTCGCCGTCGCGCGGCCAGCCTCTAGCCGGCTAGGGCCTGGCGACACGCCTCCGGCCTGGCGGAGAAGCGCGCGGCGTTCAACGCGATGCGCTGGAGCCTCACCGTCTCCCGCCCGAGGGGCCGGAAACGGATGCGATGCTGGCCGGACGCGTCCTGGGCCACGAGCGCGATCTCGACCTGTGGGTCGGCCGGGTTTCCGCCGGACTGCGAGAGCAACTTCATCCCGTTCCGCAGTCCCGCGGCATAGGCCATGGAGGTCGGGTCGAGCCCGGTGACGACGTCGCCCTGCCGCGTCGTCGCCTCGGTGTCCCAGCCTCTGTCGAACACCGGCGTGTCGACGGAGACCACGCGGGCGCATTCGCCAAAAGCGTCTTCCGGCAGCAGCACGGGCGCTGCGTGGTCGACGTACCTGGAGATCTCCGGCCGCAGGTCCAGCCCGGCGTGGGCCGCCGCGGCGATCAGCGCGTCCTGCAGCGCAAGCGCGGGATCCGCCTGCGCGCGCCTGCGTTGGTCGTGAAGTACATCGTCGAGGCTCGTGCGCCCGCCGGAGCGCTGACGCAAGCGGCGATCCCAGACCGCGGCCAGCAGCGCCCCGCGCTGGTACGGCATCATGCGGGCGCGCTCGTCCTTCCAGAAGCGATCGGCGACGACGGCATTGGGCGAGGTGCGATACGGCGAGCGGGCGTAGCGCGCGAGGGCCTCGTTCCACTCTTCGACGAACTGCTCCGGCGAAAGCAGCCCCGCCCGCAGCATCAGCCTGCGCGCGAAGAAGTCGGTAAACCCCTCGCTGATCCAGTACGTCCGGGCCTCGGTGGCGTCTTCGGTATGCCCCAGCTGCCTGGGATTCCAGCTATGGAAGTATTCGTGCGCAAGGAACCAGGCCAGATCCGGCAGCGGCGTGTCCTGTCCGATCCAGGTGGCAAAGGCATCGCCCAGGCCCGTCCCGCTGAATCCCGTCTGCTTCGGCTCCGAAGCCAGGGGGATGGCCGTGATCAGGAAGGGGCCTGCCTGGTCGTCGCCCCAGAACGCGCGCTCGGACGCAATGACCTTCCCCGCAAGGCCGGCGAAGGCCGCCATATCGAAACCGAAACGGCCGATGGAGGCCACGCGCAGCGGCTCACCACCCACCCGCATGGTCGAGACCCGCAGGTCGCGGCCGCCGATGGCCACGCTTTCCCGAATGTCCTTGCCCGTGCGCGGTTGGTGCATCAATCCTTGCAGGTGCTGCGCGTCCGAAGCGAAGCCGATGCCGTGCGGACCGCGCCAGGTGAACGTCGCCGGCCGGTCCTCGCGTCCGGCGGGCTGGGCATAGAGCGAGAACCCGACCGCGTAGAACCAGTCGGGACGCACGATCGGATCCGGCTGCCTGCTGTTCGAGACAGCGGGAGCGGCCTGATGGGCCGACACGATCCGATAGCGCATCACCAGCGGCGCGCCAGGCGCCGAGTCCACGATGCGTCCCCCGTGTGGCGCCACCGCGGTGCGCCGCGCACCTTCGACTGAAATATCGCGCGCCCACTGGCCCAGATGCTCCTCGCCCGCCCATTGCTCGGCCCAGTCGATCACGGTCCGCCCGGAGGGGTCGGCCTGCAGCCGGATGGTCACATCGAGCGCGGTGATCCGGCCGTCGTCGGTCTCGGCGCTGAGCTCGTAGCGCGTCGAAGCATCAAGCCGTGGTTGGCTGGAAACCAGCGACAGCAGCGTCAGCGCCCCTGCAAGTGCATGGCTCGGCATCACTTCGATCCTCCATTGCGGCGTACGAGATCGCCCGGCTGGAAGTCTCTTACGCAGGCCACGTGCCAACCGTCGGCGCCCGTGGTGCGGCGTGTTCTGGATGCAGGGTGTCCGACCGGACAGCGTCGCGTGTCCGGTCGGACGCGGGATGATGAGCGCCGGCGTGCTCACAGTCAGGGGGCGGAACTCAACGCATCTGAGTGGATCGACCAGGACGCCGGACAACAAAAAACCCCCGATCGCTCGAGGGCTTTGGGCGGCTCCGTCATGATCCGGAACGGGTGCTGGCGCGCCTGGAGGGATTCGAACCCCCGACCAATGGCTTCGGAAGCCACTACTCTATCCGGCTGAGCTACAGGCGCATGGTGCAACAAGACGCCGCGGCGGGCCGACGGCGGCGCGCATTATCCCTGAAAACATCGGCCGACGCGAACTTGCCGCCAGCCGCGTCAGCCAATGTCGCGGCGGCGCGTGCGTCCGATGCAACCGGGCGGGACCGCCGCACCCGCGGAACGCGCCCCGGGCGCTGTGCAGGCCGCTCGCGGCGGATCTCAGTACGCCTGCGCGCGATGCCAGCGCCAGGCGCTGCCGATCATGGCGTCCAGCGTGGCGTGCCGCGGCTGCCAGCCGAGCACGGTGCGCGCCCTGTCCCCGGAGGCCACCAGCATCGCCGGATCGCCCGCGCGGCGGGGCGCGAGCGTGTAGTCGATCTGGCGCCCGCTGATCGCGCGCGCGGCCTGCAGCACCTGCAGCACGCTGAAGCCCTGGCCGTTGCCCAGGTTGAACGCATGCGCGCCCGCCGTGCGGTCCATCAGCGCCAGCGCGCGCAGGTGCGCGTCGGCCAGATCCAGCACATGGACGTAGTCGCGCACGCAGGTGCCGTCGGCCGTGTCGTAATCGTCGCCGAAGATCTGCAGCGCCGGCCCGCGGCCCAGCGCCGCGCGCAAGGTGTTGGGGATCAGATGCGTCTCGCGGGCATGCGATTCGCCGATGCCTTCCTCGGCCGCGGCGCCGGCCGCGTTGAAGTAGCGCAGGCACACCGAGCGCAGCCCGTAGGCGCGCGCGGCGTCGGCCAGCATGCGCTCGACCATCAGCTTGCTGGCGCCGTAGGGGCTGATCGGGGCGCAGGGATGGGCCTCGTCGATCCGTGCGCCCTGCGGATGGCCGAAGATCGCCGCGCTCGAGGAGAACACCAGCCGCTCCACCCCGTGCCGGCGCATCGCCTGCAGCAGGTTGAGCGTGCCGACCACGTTGTTCTCGTAGTACGCGTACGGATCGCGCACCGACGCGTCCACCAGCGAGTGCGCGCAGAAATGCATCACCGCATCGACCGGGCGCTCGAAGGCCGCGTCCAGCGTCCGCGGCTGCAGCAGGTCGGCCTCGACCAGCCGCCCCCAGCGCACCGCCGCGCGGTGGCCGGTGCTGAGGTTGTCCAGGACGGTGACCTCATGGCCCGCACGCGCCAGCGCCAGCGCGGCGTGCGCACCGATGTAGCCGGCTCCTCCACAGACCAGAACGTGCATGCGATCGAGTTTTCCTGGGGTGTGGAGGGGAATGGGGGGCGTCGGGGGGCTGCGCAGCGCGCCCTGCGGGGGACTAACGCCAGTTGTGGCCGGAAGCGGCAATGCGGTGCGGGGCGGCGTGGGGAAGGCCTCTCGCCGCCATGGGGCGAAGGGCTGCTCCCGCCTGTAGAGCGGAGCTTGCTCCGCTGGGGCTTTCCCGCGGACCGGACCAAGAGCATCGGAGTCCCCGAAAGGGGATTGCCACAAGCTCCGCTCTACAAGAGGGCGCGACGTGATCGGAGGAGTCAATGGCTCCCCCGGGAGGCCGACGAAGCGAGGCAGGCGACGACTTTGGGCGAGCGCACGCCGCGGTGGTGGCTTGCGCGGGCCTGCTACCCTTTTGCGATGGCTTACGAACGATTCGACGCGCCGCCGGCGCCGCGGCCCGGGCGGCTGGCGGAATACTGGAAGCTGGTCCGTGGCGACCGGCCGATCGGGGCGCTGCTGCTGCTGTGGCCGACCTGGTGGGCGCTGTGGCTGGCCGCGGGCGGTCTACCGCCCTGGTGGACGCTGCTGGTGTTCACCGCCGGGGTCTGGCTGACGCGCTCGGCCGGGTGCGTGATCAACGACTACGCCGATCGCTGGCTGGATCCGCAGGTCGAGCGCACCCGCGAGCGGCCGCTGGCCGCCGGTCGGGTCAGCGGCCGCGAGGCGCTATGGGTGTTCGCGGTGCTGATGGTGGTGGCCTTCGGCCTGGTGCTGACCATGAACCGGCTGACCATCGGCCTGAGCGTGGTGGCCGCCTTCCTGGCCGCCAGCTACCCCTATCTCAAGCGCTACACCTATCTGCCGCAGGTCTATCTTGGGCTGGCGTTCGGCTTCGGCATCCCGATGGCCTTCGCCGCGCTACAGGGCACGGTGCCGGCGCTGGGCTGGCTGCTGTACGCGGCCAACATCCTGTGGGCCACCGCCTACGACACCTGGTATGCCATGGTCGACCGCGAGGACGACCTGCGCGCCGGGTCCAGGTCCACCGCCATCCTGTTCGGCGATCTGGACCTGGTGATCCAGGGGCTGCTCTACGCGCTGGTGTTCGTGGCGCTGGCGCTGGTCGGGCGGCAGGCGGCGCTGGGCTGGCCGTACTGGCTGGGCCTGGGCGTGGCGGTGGCGCTGGTGGCCTACGAGTTCTGGCTGTGCCGGCACCGCGAGCGCGGACCCTGCTTCCGCGCCTTCCTGCACAACAACTGGGTCGGCGCGGCGGTGTTCGCCGGGATCGCGGTGTCGCTGGCGCTCAAGGCCTGACGCGCCGCGGCCGGGCGACCGGCGCGGCCTTGCCTAGACCATCGTCCAGCAGACCGCGCCGGGCCAGGGCTTGGACAATGCGGGCCGGGGATCGGATAACGAGGGCAGGCTCATGGCGGCGAACGAAGGCGAGGCCCGGCAGGGCGTGATGGCCCGCGCGGCACTGCGCAGCGCGGCCTGGGCCGAGAAGTGGTTCCCCGATGCCTACGTGTTCGCGGTGCTGGGCGTGATCCTGGTGGCCATCGCCGCGATGCTCGCCGGCGCCACGCCCAAGGCCACGGCCGAGGCCTTCGGTGGCGGCTTCTGGAGCCTGATTCCCTTCACCATGCAGATGGCCTTCGTGGTCATCGGCGGCTACGCGGTGGCGACCGCGCCGATCGTGGCGCGCTTCATCGACCAGTTGGCCCGGGTGCCGCGCAGCGGCCGCGGGGCGATCGTGTACGTGGGCCTGGTGAGCATGCTGGCCTCGCTGCTGAGCTGGGGCTTCTCGCTGGTGTTTGGCGGCCTGCTGGTGCGCGCGCTGGCCAGGCGCAGCGAGCTGAAGATGGATTACCGCGCCGCCGGCGCCGCGGCCTACCTCGGACTGGGCGCGGTGTGGGCGATGGGCCTGAGCTCCTCGGCCGCGCAGCTGCAGGCCAATCCGGCCTCGATGCCGCCGGGCCTGCTGGAGATCACCGGTGTGCTGCCCTTCACCGAGACGATCTTCCTGTGGCAGTCGATCGTGCTGACCGCGGTGCTGATCGGGGTCTCGCTGCTGATCTGCTGGGTCACCGCGCCGCAGGGCCGGGCCGCGCGCACCGCGGCCGACTTCCCCGAGGCGGCGCAGAGCGAGCCGGACAAGGCGCTGCCGCCGCGCACGCGTCCGGGCGAATGGCTCGAATACAGCCCGCTGCTGACCGTGCTGCTGTCGCTGCTGGCCTTCGGCTGGCTGGCCGGCGAGTTCGCCTCCAAGCCGGTGGTCACCGCGATCGCCAGCCTGAACACCTACAACTTCCTGTTCCTCTCCCTGGGCCTGCTGCTGCACTGGCGTCCGCGCAGCTTCCTCAACGCGGTGGCCAAGGCCGTGCCCAGCACCACCGGCGTGCTGATCCAGTTCCCGCTGTATGGCGGCATCGCGATGATCCTCACCGGGGCCAAGGGCGCCGATGGCGACACCCTGGCGCACCATCTGTCGCAGCTGTTCGTGCACGTGGCCACGCAGGACACCTTCCCGGCGGTGATGGGCGTGTACTCGGCCATCCTGGGCTTCTTCGTCCCTTCCGGCGGCGGCAAGTGGCTGATCGAGGCGCCCTATGTGATGCAGGCGGCCAACGAACTGCACGCCCACCTGGGCTGGGCGGTGCAGGTCTACAACGCCGCCGAGGCCCTGCCCAACCTGATCAACCCGTTCTGGATGCTGCCGCTACTGGGCGTGCTGGGGCTGAAGGCGCGCGACATCGTCGGCTTCACCTTCATCCAGCTGCTGGTGCACATCCCGCTGGTGATCGGCCTGCTGTGGCTGCTCGGGCTGACCCTGCCCTATGTCCCGCCGGTGATGCCAGCCGGTTGAGCGAATGGGCTCAGGCCGCCAGGCGATGTCCGCGCAGGCGGAAGGCGACCACCAGCTGCAGCGCGCCGTAGACGATCGCGCCGATGCCGAACCACAGCGCCATCGTCAGCAGCCCGGCCGCCGGGTAGACGAAGAACAGCACGCCCAGCAGGATCGACAGCACCCCGCTGAGCACCAGCAGCCACTCGCCGCGGATGTGCTTGCGCACCTGCACGGCGAACACGATGCGCGCCACCCCGGCGATCACCAGCCACACCGCCAGCAGCCACAGCAGCGCGGCCGCCATCTGCGCCGGCTGGGCGATGGCCAGCACCCCGAAGGCGATGGAGATCAGCGCATAGAGCGCCAGCAGCCAGCGCGGCAGCACGTGTTCGCGACTGAAGGCACTGATCAGGCTGACGATGCCATCGGCCAGCGAGAACGCGCCGAACACCAGCACCAGCGCCAGCACGGTGCCGCCTGGCCAGATCAGCGTGGACACGCCGAACAGCACGGCCACCAGACCGAACAGCAGGAACACCCACCAACTGCGCGAAACCGAAACGGCGGCGAAGGACATCGGCATTCTCCTGACAAGCGGGCGAGGGCAGGATGACACGCGGGCGCGCTGCCACGGCGGTCTGCCCAGCAGCATAAACCTCTCGCCGTTGCTCCAGCATCCAAGACAGGCCCAGTGAGCAGCCGACTCACTCCACCCGCGCGCAGACCCAACCATCCACCCGCGCGACACCGGCGCGCTGCAGGGCGCGCGTCGCGGCGTGCAGGGTGGCGCCGGTGGTCATCACGTCGTCGACCAGGGCCACGTGCGCGGGCAGGGCGGCGCCTGGTCGCACGCTGAAGGCGCCGCGCAGATTGCGGCGGCGGGCTTGCGCGTCCTGTTCGGACTGGGGGGCGGTGTCGCGGCTGCGCAGCAGCGCGCTGTCCAGGACCGGCAGGTCGAGGCGGCGGCCCACGGCGCGCGCCAGTTCCAGCGCCTGGTCGTAGCCGCGGCGGCGCAGGCGCCGGTCGTGCAGCGGCACAGGCACCAGGGCCTGCGGCCGTGGCGCGCCGGACATGGCCTGGGCCATCAGCGCGGCGAGCAGCCGGCCGGCCGCCAGGTCGCCGTGGAATTTCAGGCGCGGCACCAGCCGGTCCAGCGGCGGGCCATAGACCAGCGCGGCGACGGTGAGAGTCATCGGCGGCGGATGGCGCAGGCAGTGTCCGCAGGTCTGGGCGTGCAGCATCGGCAGCGCGCAGCGGGGGCAGGCGGTGGTATTCCACGGCAGGGCGGCGGCGCAGTCCGCGCACAGGTCCAGCCCGCTCTCGCCGCGCGCGTCGCAGACCAGGCAGCGCGGCGCCAGCAGCGCGCGTCCCAGGCGTTGCAACCACTGTGTCGGGGAAGCCTCCATGCGGATCGTCCAGGGCAGTCCTTGCCGATGCATACGGCGACTTTAGCGCCTGTCGGGCCGGCGGGTGCCGTGGCCGGGCCGGCGCTGGCGGATACGCGGCGCCTTTAGGCGGCGTGGCCGGTCATCCGGGTCGCCATCGGCTGGATTACGCTAGCCGGCCGACCCAAGCCAGACGCACAGGACGCAGCATGGCCCGCCCCGATCTGCACGACCGCATCGCCGCGCTGCGCAAGCTGCGCGTGGCCCAGGACCGCGTGCGGGTGCGCCGCGCCGTCGCACGCCGCGACGGCGTGCGGGTCGAGGTCGACGGCCGCTGGCTGGTCGAATGCTGCGGCAACGACTACCTGGGCCTGTCGCAGCAGTTCCAGGTGACCAACGCGCTGGCCGAGGCGGCCGCGCGCGAGGGCGCCGGCGCAGGGGCCTCGCCGCTGGCCAGCGGCTACCACGCCGCGCACGCGGCGCTGGAACGCGACGTCGCCGACTGGCTGGAGGCGCCGGCGGCGCTGCTGTTCGGCAATGGATTCCTGGCCAACCTGGCCGTGCAGCAGGCGCTGCTGGGCGAGGAGGGCGATGTCTGCGTGCAGGACCGGCTCAACCACGCCAGCCTGATGGACGCCTCGCGCCTGGCCGGCTGCCGGCTGCGCCGCTATCCGCATGGCGACGCCGAAGGCGCGATCCGCCAGCTGCGCAACGTGCCCGATGGCGCGGCGCTGCTGGCCACCGATGGCGTGTTCGGCATGGACGGCGACGTGGCGCCGCTGCGCGCGCTGGCCCTGGTGGCGCGGGTGCAGAAGGCGCTGTTCTACGTCGCCGATGGGCACGGCGTGGGCGTGCGCGGTCCGGCCGGTCGCGGCAGCGTCGCCGAGGCGCGCCTGACCGTGGAAGACGTCCCGCTGCAGCTGATCAATCTGGACAAGGCGCTGGGCGGCTACGGCGCGCTGGTGGTCGGCGATGCCGCGCTGATCCAGCACCTGGCCGAGACCGCGCGGCCCTACAGCCACAGCACCGCGCTGCCGCCGGCGCTGGCCCGCGCCAGCAGCGAGGCGATCCGCCACGCGCGGCGCGACGACTGGCGGCGCGAGCGGCTGGCCGGCCTGATCGATCGCTTCCGCACCAAGGCCGCGGCGGCCGGGCTGGACCTGCTGCGTTCGGACACGCCGATCCAGCCGGTGCTGTGCGGCGCCGACGCGCAGGCGGTGGCCTGGTCGGCGGCGCTTGAAGCGGCCGGCTACTGGGTCAAGCCGATCCGCCCGCCGACCGTGCCCGAGGGCACTGCACGCCTGCGCGTCACGCTGACCGCGCTGCACACGCCCGAAGACATCGACGGCCTGGTCGAGGCATTGGCCCGCACCCGCGCGCCGCAGCTGCAAGAGGCGGCCGGCGTGGCGTGAGCGCGGCGCCTGTCGCCGTGCCGCGCGGGGTCGATGCCCGTTCGGCGTCCGCGCGCGTGGCAGATCGCTTGCAGCCCACACCGCGACCCTCATGACCCTGCACATCGAAACCCACGGCCGCGGCGCGCCCCTGGTGCTGGTGCACGGCTGGGCGCTGCATGGCGGCGTGTTCGCGCCGCTGGTCGAACGCCTGGCCGACCGCTTCGAACTGCACGTGGTCGACCTGCCGGGCCACGGCCTGAGCCGCGACAGCACGGTGCCGCTGACCCTGGCGGCCACGGTCGCGGCGATCTGCGCCGCCACGCCGCCGGCGGCGTGGCTGGGCTGGTCGCTGGGCGGCCTGTTCGCGCTCAAGGCCGCGGCCAGTTCGGGCCAAGTGCGCGCGCTGGCGATGCTGTCCTCGGTGCCGCGCTTCACCGCCGCGCCGGACTGGCCGCACGCGGTGCCGCCGGCGGTGTTCGCCCAGTTCGGCCGCGACCTGACGCAGGACTATCGCGGCACGTTGGAGCGCTTCATCGCCCTGGACACGCTGGGCAGCGCGCACGGGCAGACCACGCTGCGCAGCTTGCGCGCCATGCTCTTCGCCCGTGGCGAACCGGCGCCGGCCGCGCTGCAGGCCGGCCTGGCGCTGCTCGAACGCAGCGACCTGCGCCACCTGCTGCCGGGCCTGGGCATGCCCTCGCTGTGGATCGCCGGCGCGCGCGACCGGCTGGTGCAGCCGCGCGGCATGGCCGCCGCCGCCGGGTTGGCACCGCAGGCCGGCTTCGTGGAGATCGCCGGCGGCGGCCATGCGCCGTTCCTGGCGCACCTGGACGCGGTGGAAGCGGCGCTGGTGCCGTTCCTGGACGGCGCCTTGCGCGGACGGTGAACTGGAGCGTGCCAGGGCCGCGCCTGACGCGGGACGGTGCGCTGGCGGACAATAGGCCCATGCCTTTGTTCGATGTCCGCCATCAGCGCCGCGCCCTGGCGCGCGCCGCCGGCACCTATGCCGATGCCGCCGTGCTCCACCGTGAGGTCGAGCAACGCCTGTTCGAATCGCTCGACTACCTGGACCAGCGCGTGCCGCAGGTCGTGCTGGACCTGGGCAGCGGCCCGGGCAGCGCGGCGGCCAGGCTGCGCAAGCGCTGGCCCAAGGCGCAGGTGGTGGCGCTGGATTTCTCGCTGCCGATGCTGCGCGAGGCGAAGAAGCAGGCCGGCTGGTGGAAGCCGTTCGCGCGGGTGTGCGCCGATGCGCGCGCGCTGCCGCTGGCCGAGGGCAGCGTCGATGTGCTGTTCGCCAACCTGTGCCTGCAGTGGGTCGACGACCTGCCGGCCGCGTTCGCGGGTTTTCGCCGCGTGCTCAAGCCCGGCGGGCTGCTGCTGTGCTCCACCTTCGGTCCGCAGACGCTGATCGAGCTGCGCGAGGCCTTCGCCGGCGATCCGGCGCCGCACGTGAGCCCGTTCCCGCAGATCGCCCAGTTCGGCGATGCGCTGATGATGGCCGGCTTCCGCGATCCGGTGCTGGACCGCGATCTGTTCACCCTGACCTATCCCGATCTGCCGGCGCTGATGCGCGAACTGCGCGCGCTGGGCGCGACCAATGCGCTGGCCCAGCGCCGCGCGACGCTGACCGGCAAGGCGCGGCTGGCCGCCGCCGCGCGCGCCTACGAGGCGATGCGCACGCCGCAGGGCGTGCTGCCCAGCAGCTGGGAGGTCATCTACGCCCACGCCTGGGCGCCGCAGGCCGGCGCGCCGATCCGCGAAAGCGGCCGCGACGTGGCCGCGGTGCCGGTCTCGAGCATCCCCATCCGCCGCCGCGGCGAATGAGCCGCGGCGACGCGCGCCCGCTCAGGGCTGGCCGATCACGACCTCGCTGATCTGCATGACCGGCTCCAGGTCGGTGTAGTTGGGGATGTCGCCCAGGATTTCCTGCGCATGCGGCCCGAAGCCCGCGGTGAAACTGTCCACCGAGTCGCTATAGATGTGGCACATGGCCACGAAGGCCGGATCGCTGCCGGGCAGTCCGCCCGACAGGCCCTTGTCGACCGTGTAGAACAGACAGGCATCGCCCATGCGCGCCTTGAGCAGCGGCATGTGGGTGTCGGCGTAGTAGGCGTGATCGAACCGCGCGCCGGCCACGTAGGGATACATCACGCTGACCTTGATCATTGCAGGCTCCGTTGAACGGACAGGGACGCGGGGGGACGCCAGCATCGCACGCCCGCGTCGATCGCCATGGCACGCCGCAGCAACGGCCAGGGCGCCCGACACGCCGCTGGCGCCCGGGACGCGTGGAGCGTGCGCTCCCGATGCGGCCTCAGCCGCCGACCTGGGCGATCCAGTCCTGCAGGTTGTAGTAGTTGCTGACCCGCGCGATGCGCTCGTCCTCGATCTCGAAGAAGGCCCCGCCCGGCAGCACATAGGTCTGGCCGGAGGCCTCGGGCAGCCCGGCGTCGCTGTGGTGGTAGGTGCCGTGCACGACGTACTCGGCCGCCGCGCGCCGGCCATCGGGCGAGACCATCACCACGATGTCGCGCAGCTGCTCGCTGTAACTGGCATCCATGCGCTGCAGGAAAGCGGTGAACGCCTCGCGCCCGATCTCGCGCGCGCCCTGGTTGAGGTCATGGGCCACATCGTCGGTGAGCAGGGCCAGCATCGCCGCGCGATCGCTGCGGTTGAAGGCCGCGTAATAGGCCAGCACCAACTCGGTGGCGCGGTCCTGGCGCCGGGTACCGTCGATCTTCATGTAAGCCAGTCGCTTCTGTGGGGTGAGGCGGAATGATAACGCCCGGGGCATGGCGGGGCTTGAAGGGGCCGGCCTAGACCGCTTCGAGCACCAGGTCGCGGTGGAAGAAGTACAGCTCCTGCAGGAAGAACTTCCAGCTGGCCCGGACGCTGCGGAAGCGGCTGGTCGGCGTGGCCGAGGCGAGCGCGCTGATGCCTTCCTGGCGCGCCAGCCGCATCGCCCGGGCCATGTGCAGCGGGTCGGAGACGATGATCGCGGTGTGCAGCTGGTGCGCCTGCATCAGGCGCGCGGCCTGCTGCAGGTTCTGGCGCGTGGTACGCGAGGTGGTCTCGATCAGGATCGCCTGCTCGGGCACGCCGGCCTTGAGCGCGTAGCGCCGCCCGACCTGCGATTCGGCGAAGCGCGCCCCGGCCCCGCCGAAGCCGCCGGTGAAGATCAGATGCCCGGCCAGGCCGCGCTGGTAGAGGTCGATGCCGTGGCGCAGGCGCTCCTCGAACACGGGCGAAGGCCGCGCGTCGTAGGCCGCCGCGCCCAGCACGATGATCGCGTCGGCCGGCGCGGCCTCGTCGCGCCAGCCCACCCCGACGATGTAGGCCGAGACCCCGACCAGCCACAGCAGCAGCACGCAGACCAGGCGCCACGCCCAGCCCCACAGGCCCCAGCGGCGACGCGTGCGGCTCACACCCTGGACCAGGGCAGCGCGTCCAGGTCGACGTTGCCGCCGGACAGCACCAGGCCCACCCGCTTGCCGGCGAAGGCGTCGCGGTTGGCCAGCACCAGGGCCAGGACGATGGCCGAGGAGGGCTCGACGATCTGCTTGGTCACCTGCCACAGCAGGCGCATGGCGGCGATGGTGTCGGCGTCGGACACGGTGACCAGGCGGGCCCGGTGCTGACGCAGCAGGTCGAAATCGGGCGCGCCCAGCGTGCCGCGCAGGCCGTCGCAGACCGTATCGGGGACGAAGTCCAGCTGCAGCGTCCCAGCCGCCAGCGAGCGCGCGGTGTCGGCGGCGCCTTCCGGCTCGGCCAGCCACAGCTGCGCCTCGGGATGGCGCGCGTGCAGGGCCAGCGCCGAACCGGAGGCCAGCCCGCCGCCGCCGACCGGTGTGACCAGCGCATCGAGCGGGCCGGCCTGCTCCAGCAGCTCCAGGGTCGCGGTGCCTTGGCCTGCGATCACGAACGGGTTGGTGTAGGGGTGGACCAGGTGCGCGCCGGTCTCGGCCTGGATCCGGGCGGCGCCGACCTCGCGCGCGGCGATGGTCGGCGCGCACAGGTGCAGCACCGCGCCGTTGCGGCGGATCGCGGCCAGCTTGGTCTCGACGGCGTTCTCGGGTACCACCACATGGCAGGGGATGCCGCGCGTGGCCGCGGCCAGCGCCAGGGCGCCGCCGTGGTTGCCCGAGGAATGGGTGACCACCCCGCGCGCGGCCTGCGCATCGTCCAGCGCCCAGACCGCATTGCAGGCGCCGCGGAACTTGAAGGCGCCGGTGCGCTGCAGGTGCTCGGCCTTGAAGAACAGCCGGGCGCCGCTCATGGCGTCGAGGGTGGAGGAGGTCAGCGTCGGGGTGAGGCGCGCATGCGGCGCAATGCGGGCGGCGGCGTCGAGAACGTCGTCGAAATGGGGCAGGTCGGACATGGCCTTAAGCGTACCCGATGCGCTTTTGCCGCCGCACTGCAGCAAGTCACGCGCCTGACAGAATTAATCACGGGTTCAATGCGTTAGGCCCAATCTGGCGACCTTGAGAACGGTGCAGACCGGGGGGTCCACCATGAAACGCCTGCTGATCGCCGCCATCGCCCTCACCGCGCTGGGCGGTTGCGCCACCTACGACTACGCCGGCGGCAGTGGCCCGGGTGGCTATTACCGGGGCAGCCCGACCTACCGCTACACCTATCCCGACGGCTACTGGGGCGGCTACTACGGCGGCGCCCCGGGCTATGGCTATTACGGCTATGGCGGCTATGGGTATGGCTACGCGCCTTACTACTACAACCGCCCCTACTACGTGATCCGCCCGGCGCCGCGCCCGCCGCACGACGGCCGGCCCGGCGATGGCGACCATCGCCCGCCGCCGGGCGGCTGGCCGCGCCCGCCGATGACCGGCGACAACGGGCGCCCGCAGCTGCCCGACCGCCTGCGCCCGCAGCGGCCGTCCAATCCGTCCAACCCGGCGGGCATGCCGCGCCCGGCCATGCCGCCGCGCGCCGAAGGCGTCGAGCGGCCGACGCGGTCCATGCCCAGCCGCCCGGCCCTGCCGCCGCGGCTGACCCCGCGTTCGCGCAACGAGGAATAGGCAATGCCACGGGCGTCTCACTTCCGTCATCGCCCGATCGGCAACGATGAATGAGTGCTTGCGTCCGAGCCGGTCGCGCCCGCAAGCTAGCGCACGTTGACCGGTTGCGTCGTTTTCTGACGTAACACGAGCTGACAACGGCTTCCATGCCGACGCCCGGTGGGGAAATCTGGATCCCCCCTGTTCCGGCCCTTGCCGGTCGTCGGCGCCTAAACAGCACAACGCCCGGCCATGCCGGGCGTTGTGTTTTCTGGGGATCCGCTGGATTCCCGGCCAGGGCGCGCCGCTGTTCGACCGCCGCCGTGGCCACAAAAAAGAGGGGCCGGCAGTCCCCCGACTGCCGACCCCGGCGTCCCCAACGTGCGCTAGCGGCTGGCCCCTGTTCCAATACCAGCCTTAGGCGCCCGAAGTCGCTTGCCACGATGGGTGCCGATGGGATTACGCAGAAGCCGTGCCAACTTTTTCGCGCCGGCCCCCTTGCCGGGCCCGCGACCGCCCTTCGCATGAGAAAATCCGCGTCATGAATGCGTCCTTCCACCGCTACGAGGTCATCGTGGTCGGCGGCGGCCATGCCGGCACCGAGGCCGCGCTGGCGGCCGCGCGCGCCGGTGCCCGCACCCTGCTGCTGACCCACAACATCGAGACGGTCGGGGCGATGAGCTGCAACCCCGCCATCGGCGGCATCGGCAAGGGCCACCTGGTCAAGGAGATCGACGCCCTGGGCGGGGCCATGGCCCGCGCCGCCGACGTGGCCGGCATCCAGTGGCGCACGCTGAACGCCTCCAAGGGCCCGGCCGTGCGCGCCACCCGCTGCCAGGCCGATCGCGCGCTGTACCGCAGCGCGATCCGGCGCATGGTCGAGTCGCAGCCGGGCCTGACCGTGTTCCAGGCCGCGGTGGACGACCTGCTGATCGAAGGCGACGCCGTGCGCGGCGTGCTGACCCAGACCGGGCTGCGCTTCGAGGCGCCGGCCGTGGTGCTGACCGCCGGCACCTTCCTGGCCGGCAAGATCCATATCGGGCCGACCCAGTACGCCGCCGGGCGCATGGGCGATGCGCCGGCCACGACCCTGGCCGCGCGCCTGCGCGAGCGGCCCTTCGC
The DNA here is from genome assembly GCF_042700505.1 of Pseudoxanthomonas sp. UC19_8. NCBI lineage: Bacteria > Pseudomonadati > Pseudomonadota > Gammaproteobacteria > Lysobacterales > Lysobacteraceae > Pseudoxanthomonas > Pseudoxanthomonas sp. UC19_8. The sequence goes on along the minus strand of NZ_CP170559.1, from coordinate 3,449,641 downwards.
CATCGACCGGCTCAAGACCGGCACGCCGCCGCGCATCGACGGGCGCACGCTGGACTACGCGGCCATGGCGCCGCAGCCCGGCGACGATCCGCTGCCGGTGATGAGCTTTCTGGGCGATGTGCGCGAGCACCCGCGCCAGGTCAGCTGCTGGATCACCCACACCACCGAGCGCACGCATCAGATCATCCGCGACGCGCTGCACCGCTCGCCGCTGTACAGCGGCCAGATCGAGGGCATCGGCCCGCGCTACTGCCCCTCGATCGAGGACAAGGTGGTGCGCTTCGCCGAGAAGGCCAGCCACCAGATCTTCGTCGAGCCCGAAGGCCTGGACGTGGCCGAGATCTACCCCAACGGCATCTCCACCTCGCTGCCCTTCGATGTGCAGCTGGAACTGGTGCGCAGCATCGTCGGCTTCGAGCAGGCGCACATCACCCGCCCGGGCTATGCGATCGAGTACGACTTCTTCGACCCGCGCGGGCTGAAGGCCTCGCTGGAGACCAAGCTGGTGGCCGGGCTGTTCTTCGCCGGCCAGATCAACGGCACCACCGGCTACGAGGAGGCCGCCGCGCAGGGCCTGCTGGCCGGGCTCAACGCCGCGCGCGCGGTGCAGGGCCGGGACGCCTGGTCGCCGCGCCGCGACCAGGCCTATCTGGGCGTGCTGGTCGACGACCTGATCACCCACGGCACCTCCGAGCCGTACCGCATGTTCACCAGCCGCGCCGAATACCGGCTGCAGCTGCGCGAGGACAACGCCGATGCGCGCCTGACGCCGATCGGCCGCGCGCTGGGCCTGGTCGACGACGCGCGCTGGTCGCGCTTCGAGGCCAAGCGCGAGGCGGTCGAGCGCGAGACCCAGCGCCTGCGCGCGCTGTGGGCCACCCCGGCCAACGCCCTGGGCCGCCAGTTGGAGGCCGCGCTCGGCGTGGCGGTCAGCCGCGAGAGCAGCGCGCTGGACCTGATCAAGCGCCCCGAGCTGGACTACGCCCGGCTGATGCGGGTCGAAGGCATCGGCCCGGGCGTGGACGATGCGCAGGTGGCCGAGCAGGTCGAGATCGCGGTGAAGTACGCCGGCTACCTGGATCGCCAGCGCGTGGAGATCGAGCGCCAGCAGCGCAACGAGGGCACGCCGATTCCGGAGGCGTTCGACTACGCCGGCGTGCGCGGGCTCTCGGCCGAGGTGCAGGGCAAGCTCGAACGCGTGCGCCCGCAGACCGTGGGCCAGGCCCAGCGCATCCCCGGCATGACCCCGGCGGCGATCTCGCTGCTGCTGGTGCACCTGGAGCGCGCGCGGCGCGGTGCCAGCCGCGTCGCCTGAGGCGCCAAGCCCTCACTTCGACGCGTGACCGATCCGACGCCCGGCGATGCCGGGCGTCGTGCGCTTCACGGTGCGGGCTTCGCTGGCACGCGCGGGCGGCTGAGGAAATCGGTCACCGCGCGCACCCAGCCGGCGTGGCCGTCCTCGACGTGGGCGACGTGGTCCGCGTCCGGCAGGGTGACCCAGGTCTTGTCGCCGCTGCCCAGGCGCCGGTACAGGTGGCCGCTCTCGTCCTGGGTGGCCAGCGGGTCGTGGGTGCCGCGCAGCAGCAGCACGGGCAGGCGCACCTGTTCGGGGGTGAAGCGGAATTGCTCGGTCGCGCGCCAGTCGCTGCGCACCGGGTCGGCCGCCAGCGCCTGGGCGACATAGGCCTCGCGCACCGCTGGCGGGAACGCGCCCGCAGTGATGAAGTCCGAGGCCGCCGCTTCGGCGGTGGTGGGCTGGCGCGGGGGCTGGGCCGGCGTGTCGGCGGGCGGCGAGGGCGGGGCGTCGACATCGACCGGGAAGCCGTACAGCACCAGCGTCGACAGCGCGGCCGGCTGCTGCTGCGCCACCAGCAGCGCCACCAGCGAGCCGTTCGAATAGCCCAGCAGGGCAGGCGCCGGCAGCTTGGGATGGCGCTGAGCGATCCAGCGCAGCGTGCCGATCACATCGCTGGCCGCGCGCTCCGGGGTGTCCCAGCCGGAGGCGTCGCGCGGGGTGGCGCCGTAGCCGCGCAGGTCCAGCGCGTAGGCCGCGTAGCCCGCCTTGGCCAGCGCCGCGAGCACCGAGCGCGCATCGGCCGGCTCGCCGGGAACCTGCAGGTCGAAGTTGGGGCGCGAGCTCCAGGTGCGCCCGTGCACCAGCAGGATCGTGCCGCGCGGACGCGCCGGCACGCGCGCCCAGACCGCCAGGGGCAGGCCATCGTCGGCGGGCACGGTCAGGTGGGCGGTGGGCGGTGCCGCGCCCTGCGCCGGCGTGCGCGCCGGGGCCAGGGACGAGGCGAACAGGCCCAGGATCAGCAGGGCGGCAAGGCGGCGCGACATCGACGATCTCCCCAGAAGCGATGGACCGCGATTATCGGCCACGCGCCGGCCTTGCGATGCCTGGCGCAGATGGCGATCGCGCATGGGCTCATGCGCGGGCGATGACGGGCGCATGCCCGCGCCGCGGCGGCTCAGCGCGCGGCGGTGGCCTGGGCGTCGGCGCCGCCGCCCAGCACCTGGTACAGCGTGACCCGGTTGCTGGCGTCTTGCTGGCGCAGGGTGATCAGCGCCTGCTGCGCGGCGTACAGCGAACGCTGCGCATCAAGCACCGCCAGGTGGCCGTCCAGGCCGGCACGGTAGCGTGCGTCGGCCAGGGTGTAGCTGCGCTGGCTGGCGTCCACCAAGGCCTGCTGCGCGGTCAGCTGCGCCTGCAGGTGGTCGCGCGTGGCCAGGGCGTCGGCCACTTCGGCGAAGGCCGACTGGATCGCCTTCTCGTACTGCGCCACGGCAATGTCCTTGCCGAGCTTGGAGGCATCCAGCGAGGCCTTCAGCGCGCCGGCATGGAAGATCGGCGCGGTGATGCTGGGCACGAACGACCAGGTGCGGCTGCCGGCCGAGAACAGCGTGGACAGCGCATCGCTGCTGCGGCCGGTGGAGGCGGTCAGGCTTAGCGAGGGGAAGAACGCCGCGCGCGCGGCGCCGATGTCGGCATTGGCCGCCTGCAGGCTGTGCTCGGCGGCGAGCACGTCCGGGCGCTGCAGCAGCACCGCCGAAGACAGATGCGCCGGCAGCGGCGCCAGGGCGACGCTGTTCTGCAGCGCCTGCTCGGTCGGCAGCAGCGACGGGTCGAGTGGCGCCCCGACCAGCAGCTGCAGCGCATCGCGCGCCTGCGCCAGCTGGGTGGCGGCGCTGGCCACGGCCACCCGTGCCGATTCGACGCTGGTCTGCTGCTGGGCCAGGTCCAATCCCGACACGCTGCCGACGCTGTGCTGGCGTTCGGTCAGCTGCAGGGTCTGCGCCTGGCTGTCCAGGGTCTGCTGGGCCAGGGTCAGCTGTGCTTGGTCGGCGGCCACGGTCAGCCAGGCCGCGGCGACCTGGGCGATCAGACTCAGGCGCACGCTGCGCTGGTTCTCCGCGCTGGACAGCCAGGTCTGCTGCGCCTCCTGGCTCAGGCTGCGCAGCTGGCCGAACAGGTCCAGCTGCCAGCTGCTCAGGCCGACCTGCACGGCGTCGTTGGTCGTCAGCTGGGACACGCCGTCGTCGTTGCTGGCGGGGCTGGTGCGCGTGCGGGTCATGCTCGCATTGGCATCGAACGACGGCAGCTGCGCGGCGCGCTGGAGGCGGTACTGCGCGCGCGCCTTGTCGATGGACAGCATCGCCACGCGCAGGTCGCGGTTGTTCTGCAGCGCCAGCGCGATGGTTTGGCGCAGGCGCGGATCCAGGAACACCTGCTGCCAGTCCGGCAGGGCCAGCGTGTCGACGGCGGGGCCGGCGGCGGGCGCGGCATCGGCCGCGGCCAGGTCGGCCGGCACCGGCGCGGTCGGGCGCTGGTAGGTCGGCGCCAGGGTGCAGCCGGCCAGGGCCAGCAGCGTGGCCGCGGCCACGCCGATGCGGACGGGCGTGCTCATGCCTGCACCTCCTTGCTGGCCGCCGTGCGATCCGGGAACAGCCGCCGCACGATCACGTAGAACAGCGGCACGAAGAACAGGCCCAGCGTGATCGACGCCAGCGTGCCGCCGGTGACGCCGGTGCCCAGCGAGTGCCGCGCGGCCGAGCCGGCGCCCTTGCTGAATACCAGGGGCAGCACGCCGAGCAGGAAGGCCAGCGAGGTCATCAGGATCGGCCGCAGGCGCATCTGCACCGCGTGCAGGGTGGCGGCGAGCAGGCTCTCGCCCTTGTGCTCGAGCTCGCGCGCGAACTCGACGATCAGGATGCCGTTCTTGGCCGCCAGGCCGACGGTGGTCAGCAGGCCCACCTGGAAGTACACATCGTTCTCCAGTCCGCGCAGGCTCATCAGTGCCACCGCGCCGAACACGCCCACCGGCACCGCCAGCATCACCGCGAACGGGATCGACCAGCTCTCGTACAGCGCCACCAGGCACAGGAACACGAACAGCAGCGAGATGCCGTACAGCGCCGGCGCCTGGTTGGCCGACAGCTTCTCCTGGTAGGCCATGTCCGACCAGGCGTAGCCGAAGCCGTGCGGCAGCTGCTTGCTCAGTTCGGCCATCTCGTCCATCGCCGCGCCCGAGCTGACCCCGGGCACCGCCTGGCCGGTCAGCTCCATCGCCGACACGCCGTTGTAGCGCTCCAGCGCGGCCGGCGCGCTGGTCCAGTGCGACTGGGTGAAGGACGACATCGGCACCATGTCGCCGCCGGCGTTGCGCACCGTCCAGCGGTCCAGGTCCTGCGGCGTCATGCGCGCCTGCGCATCGCCCTGGACGAAGACCTTCTTGATGCGGCCCTTGTAGATGAAGTTGTTGACGAAGTCGCCGCCGAGCGCGCTGTTGAGCGTGGCGTTGATGTCGCCCGGATCCAGGCCCAGCGCCTGCGCCTTGGCGTCGTCGATCTTGACCGCGTACACCGGCGCGTCCTCCAGGCTGGCGTAGCGCACGTTCATCAGCTTGGGATCGTGCTGGGCCAGGCGCAGCAGCTTGTCGCGTGCGGCGACCAGGGCATTGTGGCCGGCGCCCTCGTAGTCCATCAGCTCGAAGGTGAAGCCCGAGGCGTCGCCCAGGCCGGTGATCGCCGGCGGCGAGGTCACGAACAGCTCCGCATCCGGCACGTCGGCCAGCGCCTTGTTCAGATGATCGGCGATGGTCGCCGCGTCGTCGTCGCGGTCGTCCCAGTCCTTCAGGCGGATGAAGGCCATGCCGACGTTCTGGCCGGCGCCGGTCACGCTGAAGCCGGCCGAGGACAGCACCGAGCGCACGCCGGCATCCTTCAGCGCGGCCTGGGTCAGGCGGTCGGTCACCGCCAGGGTCTGCTCCAGGGTCGAGCCGGCCGGCAGCTTGACCAGCACGTTGAGCATGCCCTCGTCCTCGTCGGGCAGGAACGCGCCGGGCAGGCGCCACAGCAGCACGCCGGTGACCGCGATCAGCAGCGCATAGGCGATCAGGCCCAGCGCGCGCCGGCCCAGCACGCGCTCGACCAGTCCGCGGTAGCGCTCGGACAGCTGGCGGAAACGGGTGTTGAACCAGAGGAAGAACCGGCCCAGGCGCCCGTGCGAGCCGATCGCCTCCTCGCCCTGGTGCAGCGGCGTGAGGATGGTCACGCACAGCGCCGGGGTCAGGGTCATGGCCACCAGCACCGACAGGATCATCGAGGCGGCGATGGTGATCGAGAACTGCCGGTAGATCACGCCGGTGACGCCGTTGAAGAACGCCATCGGCACGAACACCGCGGTCAGCACCAGCACGATGCCGACCAGCGCGCCGCCGATCTGCTGCATCGAGCGCAGCGTGGCCTCCTTGGGCGGCAGGCCTTCCTGGCTCATGACGCGCTCGACGTTCTCCACCACCACGATGGCATCGTCCACCAGCAGGCCGATCGCCAGCACCATCGCGAACATGGTCAGGGTGTTGATCGAATAGCCGAACGCGGCCAGCACGCCGAAGGTGCCCATCAGCACCACCGGCACGGCGATGGTCGGGATCAGCGTGGCGCGCCAGTTCTGCAGGAACAGATACATCACCGCCACCACCAGCAGCACCGCCTCGATCAGGGTGATCACCACCTCCTTGATCGAGGTGGTGACGAAGGGCGTGGTGCTGAAGGCGATGTGGTAGTTGTAGCCGTGCGGCCAGTACTGCTTGAGTTCCTGCAGGCGCTGCTCGATCGCCTTGGAGGTCTCCACCGCGTTGGCGTCGGAGTTGAGCTCGATGCCCAGCGAGGCCGAGGGCTTGCCGTTGAAGCGGGTGATGCTGTCGTAGGTCTCCGGACCCGGGCCGATGGTGGCCACGTCCGACAGGCGCACCGCGGCGCCGCTGGCGTCGCTCTTGAGCACGATCGCGCCGAACTGCGCCGGGGTCTGCAGGCGGCTGCGGGTGGTCACGGTCGCGTCCAGGCGCTGGCCGCGCAGCGCCGGCTGGCCGCCGATCTCGCCGGCCGACACGTCGGTGTTCTGCGATTGCAGCGCGTTCTCCACATCGGACGGCATCAGCGCGTACTTGCGCAGCTTCTCCGGGTCCAGCCAGATGCGCATGGCGTATTCCGAGCCCAGCGGCTGGATGTTGCCCACGCCGCTGACGCGGCTGATCTGGTCATCGATGTTCGACTCCATGTAGTTGGCGACATCGAAGTTGTCCATGCTGCCGTCGTCGGAGGTGAACGCCACCACCTCGAACAGCGAGCCGCTGGACTTGGTGATGACCAGGCCGTTCTGCTGCACGGCCTGCGGCAGAACCGACATCACCGACTGCAGCTGGTTCTGCACCTGCACCTGGGCGGTGTCGGCGTTGGTGCCGGTCTCGAATACCAGGTTGACCTGGGCGCTGCCGTCCGAGGCGCTGGTGGAGGTCATGTACAGCAGGTGGTCCAGGCTCTGCTGCGACTGCTCGATCAGCTGGGTGACGGTGTTCTCCACCGTCTGCGCCGAGGCGCCGGTGTAGCTGGCGCGCACGGTGATGGTCGGCGGCGCCATCTGCGGATAGCGTTCGACCGGCAGCGCATGGATGGCGAGCATGCCGATCAGCACGATGACGATGGCCATGACCCAGGCCACCGTCGGGTGGTTGACGAAGAAGCGCGACATGCGAGGGGTCCCTTACTCGGCCTGGGCGTCGTCGGTCGGCAGCGCCGGCGTGGCGTCCAGCTGCGCGGCGCTGACCGGGTAGGGCTGCGCCGGCTTGCCCAGCTCGGCGCGGCTGGCGTTGATCACGATCAGCCGATCGCCCGGCTTCAGCCCCGACTCCACCACCCAGTCGTGGCCGACCACCTCACCGGTGCGGATGCGGCGCTCGACCACCTGGTTGTGCGCATCGAGCAGCTTCACCAGCGGCTCGCCCTTGCTGTCGCGGGTCACCGCCTGCTGCGGCACCAGCACCGCGCCCGGGTCGGTGGCCATCGGCAGTACCGCGCGCAGGTACATGCCGGGCAGCAGCAGGTGCTCGGGATTGGGCACGACCGCGCGCAGGGTGACGTTGCCGGTGCCGGCGTTGACCTGGGTGCCGACGAACTCCAGCGTGCCGGCGTGCGCATAGGGGCTGCCGTCCTCCAGCCGCACCTGCACCTGGGCCTTGCCGTCGATGGCATGGATCTGCCCGGCATCGAGCTGACGGCGCAGGGCCAGCATCTGCGTGCTGGACTGGGTGACGTCCAGGTAGATCGGATCCAGCCGCTGGATGGTGGTCAGCGCGGTGTCCTGGTCGGCGGTGAGCAGCGCGCCGACGGTATAGGCGGAGGTGCCGATGCGGCCGGAGATCGGCGCGGTGATGCGGGTGTAGTCCAGGTTGATCTTCGCCGCCTGCGCATTGGCCTTGGCCGCGACCACCGCCGCCTCGTCCTGGCGCAGGGTGGACAGCGCATCGTCGGCGTCCTGCTTGCTGGCCGCGTCCATGGCGGTCAGGGTGCGGGTGCGCTCGGCCTTGGGCCGCGCGCTGGCCAGCGCCGCCTCGGCCTGGACCAGATTGCCGCGGGCGACGTCGTAGGCGGCCTGGTACGGCGCCGGATCGATCAGATACAGCGGCTGCCCGGCCTTGACCTCCTGACCTTCCTCGAACAGGCGCTGGCGCAGCAGCCCGCCGACCTGCGGGCGCACATCGGCGGTCTCGTAGGCCACCGTCCGGCCGGGCAGGGTGCGCTCGACCGGCAGCGTGCGTGCGCCCAGGGTCATCACCCCGACCCGCGGCGGCGTCTCGGTGGTCGGCTTGTTGGCGGAGCAGCCCCCGGCCGCGGTAACGGCCAGCAACAGGGCACAGTGAACAAGACGACGAGGCGCCAGCGGAAGGTCGGACATGGGATTGCAGCCGGTGAGAAGCGCGCAACGCTACTCCGCAGATGTGTTGCATCGCGACATCCCCGCGGCGGGGCGTTGTACGCCCTTCACCAAGGTCGGAAAAACGTCGGAGCCGGCACAGTCCGTCGCATCCATCGGCCCTGGCACGTCTGTGCTATTACCGAACGCTAATGCGATAATCGCCCAACCCGCCGACGCCCGCCTGGGCCGCGGCATGCCATCCTGCGCCCCGGCGCCCGCCCTCGCTGCGGCCGTCCTTCGACGGCGGATGCCGCCATCACGTTGCAGAGGAATCAGAACGTGCAAACCCAAACGAACGTGCCGGCCGGTGGCCGGATCCTGCTGTGGAGCGTCGGCCTGCTGCTGGCGCTGATCGGCTTGGCGCTGCTGGCCGGCGGCATCAGGCTCGCCACCCTCGGCGGCAGCCTCTACTTCCTGCTGATGGGCGCGGCCAGCCTGGTCTCGGCGGTGCTGCTGGTGCTGCGCCGCCCGGCCGGTGCCTGGCTGTACGCCGTGGCCTTCGTGCTCAGCGTCGTCTGGGCGCTGTGGGACGCCGGCCTGGAATTCTGGCCGCTGGCCTCGCGGCTGATGATGCCCGCGGTGCTGGCGCTGCTGGTGGCGCTGGCCTACCCGACGCTGCGCCGCGCCCGCGGCCTGCCCGGCGGCCGCGGCGCCTACGCGCTGGCGGCGGTGCTGGCGCTGGCCTGCGCCGGCGGCCTGGCCGGCATGTTCGTGCCGCATCCGACGGTGGCCGCCAAGGGCCCCGGCCCGGCGCTGGTGCCGGTGGACCCGGCGCATGCGCAGACCGACTGGGCGGCCTACGGCAATACCGACGGCGGTAGCCGCTTCGCCGCGCTGGACCAGATCAACCGCAACAACATCAAGGACTTGAAGGTCGCCTGGACCTATCGCACCGGCGACATCGCCGAGAGCAACGGCAACGGCGCCGAGGACCAGACCACGCCGCTGCAGATCGGCCAGAAGGTGTTCCTGTGCACGCCGCACAACAACGTGATCGCGCTGGACGCGGCCAGCGGCAAGCAGCTGTGGAAGCACGAGATCAACGCCCAGTCCTCGGTCTGGCAGCGTTGCCGCGGCCTGGCCTACTTCGATGCGAGCAAGCCGCTGGTGCAGCCCACCGCGGCCGGTTCCACGGCGGTGACCCCGGTCAGCCTGCCGGCCGGCGCCAACTGTGAGCGTCGTCTGCTGACCAATACCATCGACGGCCGCCTGATCGCCCTGGATGCCGATACCGGCGCGTTCTGCCAGGGCTTCGGCACCGATGGCCAGGTCGACCTGAAGGCCGGCCTGGGCGCCGCGCCCGATCCGTTCTACCAGCTGACCTCCGCCCCGACCCTGGCCGGCACCACCGTGGTGGTCGGCGGGCGCGTGGCCGACAACGTGCAGGCCAACATGCCTGGCGGCGTGGTCCGCGGCTTCGACGTGATCACCGGAGCCCAGCGCTGGGCCTTCGACCCGGGCAATCCGGACGACAAGGCGCCGCCGGCCGAAGGCCAGACCTACGCGCGCAGCACGCCCAACGTCTGGGCGCCGATGTCCTACGACGCGGCGATGAACACCGTGTTCCTGCCGATGGGCAGCCCGTCCACCGACCTCTACGGCGCCGAGCGCACCGCGCTGGACCATCGCTTCGGCGCGTCGATCACCGCGCTGGACGCCAGCACCGGCCAGGTGAAGTGGGTCTACCAGACCGTGCACAACGATCTGTGGGACTTCGACCTGCCGATGCAGCCGAGCCTGATCGACTTCCCCACCGGCAACGGCACCACCCCGGCGGTGATGATCGGCACCAAGGCCGGCCAGCTGTACGTGCTCGACCGCGCCACCGGCAAGCCGCTGACCGAGGTCAAGGACGTCCCGGTCAAGGCCGCCGACATCCCCGGCGAGCCCTATTCGCTGACCCAGCCGCTGTCGGTGGGCATGCCGCAGATCGGCACCAAGCACCTGGCCGAGTCGGACATGTGGGGCGCCACCCTGCTGGATCAGATGCTGTGCCGCATCGCCTTCAAGAAGATGCGCTACGAGGGCCTGTACACCGCGCCGGGCACCGACGTGTCGCTGAGCTTCCCCGGCTCGCTGGGCGGCATGAACTGGGGCGGCCTGTCCTTCGACCCGGTGCATGGCTACGCCTTCGCCAACGACATGCGCCTGGGCCTGTGGGTGCAGATGATCCCGCAGAAGGCCGACAAGGCGGCCGCCTCCAGCGGCGGCGAGGCGGTCAACACCGGCATGGGCGCGGTGCCGCTCAAGGGCACCCCGTACGCGGTCAACAAGAACCGCTTCCTGTCCGCGCTGGGCATCCCCTGCCAGGCCCCGCCGTTCGGCACGCTGAGCGCGATCGACCTCAAGACCCGCCAGATCGCCTGGCAGGTGCCGGTGGGCACGGTCGAGGACACCGGTCCGCTGGGCATCAAGATGCACATGCCCATGCCGGTCGGCATGCCCACCCTGGGCGGCACGCTGGCTACGCAGGGCGGCCTGGTGTTCATCGCCGGCACGCAGGACTACTACCTGCGCGCCTTCGACAGCGGCACCGGCAAGGAACTGTGGAAGGCGCGTCTGCCGGTCGGCAGCCAGGGCGGCCCGATGACCTATGCGGTCAACGGCAAGCAGTACATCGTGGTCACCGCCGGCGGCGCGCGCCAGTCGCCGGATCGCGGCGACTACGTGATCGCCTACACCCTGCCGGACGCCAAGTAAGCCGCGTTTCCCGCGTCGGCCACGCCGGCGTTAACGCAGCAACGAGCGGCGGACCTTCACCGGTCCGCCGCTTCTCGTTTGGGCGCCCGCCGCGCGCGCCGCTACCATGGCGCTCCGCCCGCCCGCAGACTCGCCCGCCGATGACCGACTCTTCCAAGCCCCGCGCTCGCCGCAAGCCCGCTCCGGCTTCGGCGATCGCCGAGCGCGGCCTGGCGCGCGAGATCATGCGGCAGATCGACGCCGCCCAGGGCGACCCGGACTTCATGACCTCGCTGGCGCGCGGCATGGCCGTGCTGAGCGTGTTCGCCCAGCACGGGCGCGAGGTCACCATGTCGCAGATCAGCGCCGAGACCGGCATCCCGCGCGCGGCGGTGCGGCGCGCGCTGTACACGCTGGCCAAGCTGGGCTACGTGGGCGAGCACGGCCGCGGCTATGTGCTGCTGCCGCGCGTGCTGGGCATCGGCGGCGCCTACGTGGCCTCCGCGCCGCTGGCGGTGGCGGCCCAGCCGGTGCTGGACGCGCTGCGCGATGCCGTGCACGAGTCCTGCTCGCTGGGCGTGCTCGACGGCGACGACGTGCTGTACGTGGCGCGCGCCGAGACGGTGCGCATCATGTCCATCGGCCTGCGTTCGGGCAGCCGCCTGCCGGCGTACTGCACCTCGATGGGCCGCATCCTGCTGGCCTCGCTGCCTCCGGACACGCTGGAAGGTTATCTGGAGCGCAATCCGCTGCGCCCGCGCACCGAGCGCACCATCACCCATCCGACCGAGCTGCTCGAGGTGCTGGCCAAGGTGCGGCGCGAGGAGCTTTCGCTGACCGACCAGGAGCTGGAGATCGGCCTGCGCTCGATCGCGGTGCCGGTGCGCAACCGGGCCGGGGCGGTCATCGCGGCGCTCAACATCGGGACCCAGGCGGGACGGGTGAGTCTGCAGACGATGCATGCGCAGTTGTTGCCGCCGTTGCGGCAGGCGGCGGCGCGGTTGGGGGCGGTGTTGAGTTGAGCGCCTGGATGGCGGTATCAAAGGCGAAAGGCATCGCGCTTGCAGCGCGCCAAGGGCAAAGCTTTCGCGCCTGCGGGCGCGAGCTACTTTTGTCTTGTCAAAAGTAGCCAAAACCGCTTCTCGCCGGGACGCACGCCGACGCTGCGCGTCGGTCCCCTGCGCTCCTCGCCTGATCGGGCACGGCGCCCAAACTCGCTTCGCTCAGACAGGGCGCCTCTTCGGCCCGATCAGGCTGCGGTGCTCGGCGTGCTTTACGGCTCAGACAGGTAAGGCAACTGCAAAAGCAGAGGCTGCGAGCAACCGCAACCGCAACCGCAACCGCGACAGCGACAGCGACAGCGACAGCGGGAGGTGGGGCGGAGGCGGGGACGGGGCCTGGGCGGGGAGCCGGGGCCGAAGCAGTCTTTTCAGATCGTCATTCCCGCGAAAGCGGGAATCCAGGGACTTTGCGCTTCTCGCTCGTGCTTCTCTTTTGAGCTACCTGTGCGGGATCGCGCGAAGAGCGCCGTTTCAAATCGCCAAGGGTGATGCGCAGAACGCATTGGCTCTGCGGGTCACACCGACCAAAGCCTCACTTGGCCGACTCGGCCGCCTGCTCTTCCAGAATCGGTTTGGCCAGGGCGAAGGCGTGGTTCGCGGCCGGCACGCCGCAGTAGATCGCGGTCTGCAGTAGCACTTCCTTGATTTCGTCTGCGCTGACGCCGTTGTTGCGGGCGGCGCGGATGTGCAGCTTGAACTCTTCGTCGTGGCCCAGTGCGACCATCATCGCGATGGTCAGCAGCGAGCGGGTGTGCCGCGGCAGGCCGTCGCGCGTCCACACCTCGCCCCAGGCGGCGCGGGTGATGAAGTGCTGGAACTCGTGGGTGAAGTCGGTGCGTGCGTCCAGCGAGCGCTGCACGTGCGCCTCGCCCAGCACGGCCTTGCGCACGGCCAGGCCGGCTTCGTAACGGGCTTGTTCGTCCATCGTGGGGTCCTTCGAAGGCTTCAGGCGGTGAGGAAGTCGCGCAGCGCGGCGGTGAAGGCGGCCGGCGATTCGAGATTGCAGATGTGGCGGCCCGGCACCTGGGCGAAGCGGCCGTCGGCCACGTGCTGGGCGATGAACTGCAGGTCGGCCGGCGGGCACACCGGGTCGTCGTCGCCGGCGATGGCCAGCAGCGGCACGGCGATGCCGGCCAGGTCGTGGCGGAAGTCGGCCTGGCCGACCGCGTTGCAGCAGCCGACATAGCCCTCGGGCGAGGTCGCCAGGAAGGTGTCCAGCACCGCGCGCACCTGTTCCTCGTGCGTGTCGGTGTAGTGCTCGGTGAACCAGCGCATCACCGTGCCCTCGGCCAGTGCCTTGAGGCCCTGCGCGCGCACCTGCGCGATGCGCGCCTCCCAGCTCTCGGCCGTGCCGATCTTGCCGGCCGTGGCGCACACCGCCAGCCGTGCCAGCCGGTCGGCGGCGTTGAGGCCCAGCCATTGCCCGGTGAGCCCGCCGATGGACAGCCCGCAGAAGTGCGTGCGTTCGATCCCCAGCGCGTCCCACAGCGCGACCACGTCGCCGCCGAGCTGGTCGATCGTGTAAAGCCCGGCGGGCGCGGTGGACTGGCCGTGGCCGCGACGGTCGTAGCGCAGGATGCGGAAGTCGCGTGCCAGTTCGGCCACCTGCGGGTCCCACATCGACAGGTCGGTGCCCAGCGAGTTGCAGAAGGTCAGCCAGGGCGCGCCCTCGGCGCCGTCGATGCGGTAGTGCAGGCGATGAGTGGGCAGGTCGAGAAATGCCATGGTTGGCTCCGTCGCGGGAAAGGGATCAATCGGCCGCGAGCACGCGGTCAATCCAGGTGTCGCTCATGCCGCGCCAGCTGTCGGCGGCGAACAGCGCGTCGAGGCGCGCGGTATCGAGCAAGCCGCTGACTTGCGCATCTTCGGCCAGCACCTCGCGCAGGTGGCGGTGCTCGCCGATCGCGCGCTTGGCGGCGGCCTCGACCAGCGCATGCGCGGCGGACTTGCCGAGCGTGGCGGCCAGCGCGACCGACACCGCCTCGGCGTAGAGCAGGCCGCCGAAGCTGTCCAGATGCGCGGCCATGCGTGCGCGGTCCAGCTGCAGGCCATCGAGCACCACGGTCATCTGCGCCAGGCTGCCGGCGGTGAGGCGGATCAGTTCGGGCAGCGTTTCCCACTCGGCATGCCACTGGCCCGGCGCGCGCTCGTGCGGCTGGCTCATGGCAGCGAACAGTGTGGACACTAGCGCCGGCACGCGCGTGGCCGCGGCGATGGCCGCCACGCAGCCAACCGGGTTGCGCTTGTGCGGCATCGCCGAGGAGCCGCCCTTGCCGGCGCCGCTGGGTTCGAAGGCCTCGCCGACCTCGGACTGCATCAGCAGCACGATATCGGTGGCGATCTTGCCCAGCGCGCCCGCCAGCAGCGCGAAGGCGGTGCCGACCTCGACGATGCGGTCGCGCGCGGTGTGCCAGGGCAGGGCGGGCAGCGGCAGCTCCAGCTCCCGGGCGAGCGCCTCGGCCACGTCCAGGCCGCGGTCCTCGAGCGAGGCCAGCGTGCCGGCCGCGCCGCCGAACTGCAGCGCCAGCGCGTCGGCGCGCAGCGCCTGCAGGCGTCGTTGCGCGCGTTGCAGCGCATCGAGCCAACCGGCGGCCTTCAACCCGAAGGTGACCGGCACGGCCTGCTGCAGCAGGGTGCGGCCGGGCAGGCCGGTGTCGCGCTCGGCCTGCGCCAGCGTGCGCAGGATGGCGCACAGCCGGTCGAGCTTGGGCGTCAGGGTGTCGAGCGCCTGGCGCAGCTGCAGCACGGTGCCGGTGTCGATCACGTCCTGGCTGGTGGCGCCCCAGTGCACCCAGCGTGCGGCATCTTCGTCATGTGCCTTCACCTTGGCGGTGAGCGCCTTGACCAGCGGGATGGCGGGGTTGCCGGCCAGTGCGGTGGCCGCGCCGAGGGCGTCCAGATCGAAGTCATCGGCCCGGCAGGCCTCGGCGATGGGGCCGACGGCGCTGACGGGAATCACGCCGCAGCGCGCTTCGGCGCGGGCGAGCGCGGCCTCGAAGTCGAGCATGCCCTGCAGCTGTGCGCGGTCATCGAACAGGGCGTCGATGTCGGGATCGCCGAACAGGGGGGCGAGCAGGCGGGAAGTCATCGATGCGGGTCTTTGGTGTGAGGCTTGATGGGATTATGGTGGGCTGATGGCAGGAAGGATGACGTCAAACAGCATGTTGCCGTTGCCGTTGCCGTTGCCGTTGCCGTTGCCGTTGCCGTTGCTTTAGTTGTTGCTGTTGCTGTTGCTGTTGCTGTTGCACTTCGCTTTTTGTCTGAGCCGTAAAGCACGCCGAGCACCGCAGCGAAGCAGGGCCGAAGAGGCGCCCTGTTTGAGCGAAGCGAGTTTGGGCGCCGTGCCCTGCTTCGCGAGGAGCGCAGGGGACCGACGCGCAGCGTCGGCGTGCGTCCCGGCGAGAAGCGGTTTTGGCTACTTTTGACAAGACAAAAGTAGCTCGCGCGGCGAAGCCGTGCGAAAGCTTTGCTTTTGAAAAGCGCCCGCACGGCGTTCAAGTTTTGTTTGCAAATTAAATTCAAGTTTGGCTAAGAACTGGCGCAGCACTGATTGGACAAGAGCAACGCGCCTGCGGCGCGCCAAGTGCAAAGCTTTCGCGCCTGCGGCGCGACTTCCTTTTGTCTTGTCAAAAGGAAGCAAAACCGCTTCTCGCCGGGACGCGAGCCGCCGCTGCGCGGCGGTCCCCTGCGCTTCTCGGAAGACGGGGCACGTCGCCCAAACTCGCTTCGCTCAAACAGGGCGACTCTTCGGCCCCGTCTTCCTGCGATGCTCGGCTCGCTTTACGGCTCAGACAGGTGAAGCAAAGCAACCGCAACCGCAACCGCCAAATCAACAGCAACCGCTAATGCAAAGAGCGAAAAGCGGCGCTCAGTAGCTGAAGAACACCGTCTCCCGCTCACCCTGCATCTTCACATCCCACGCATACTGCCCCGGCGCCGTCTGCCGCGCGATCAGCGTCTCGCGGCGCGCTTCCGGCACCAGCGCCAGGATGCCGTCCTCGCCATTGCTGGCCTCGTCGGAGAAGTAGATGCGCGTCGGCGCCGCCTTGAGCAGCCCGCGCATGAACACCAGCGCCACCAGGTGCGGCGCCTGCGCGACCCCCTTCAGGCCCGGCACGCGGCCCGGCTTAATGGTGCTGAAGGAGAAGCGCCCCTGCGCGTCGGTCGGCACGCGGCCCCAGCCGTGGAACGCCGGGTCGTGCGCGTCGCGGCGCGGGTCCTCGGCATGGTCGTAGATGCCGTCGGCATCGGCCTGCCACAGCTCCAGCACCGCATCGCTGACCGGCGTGCCCAGACCGTCGTAGACCGTGCCGGTGATGGTGATGCGTTCGCCCTTGGCCTCGGGCGGGGCGATCTGCGTGTGGTACAGCGGCTCCAGCCCCAGACGGTAGTAGGGGCCGACGGTCTGCCACGGGGTCGATTGAAGGCTCATGCGTTACTCCCAGACGGTCTGCTTGCGGCCGCGCAGCACGATGTCGAAGCGATAGCCCAGCGCGTACTCGTTCTGCGTGGTCTCCCAGTCGAAGGCCGAGACCATGCGCGCCTTGGCCTGCGGGTCGGGCACGCAGTTGTAGATCGGGTCGAAGGCCAGCAGCGGATCGCCCGGGAAGTACATCTGCGTGACCAGGCGCTGGCCGATGCCCGCGCCATGCAGCGAGAAATGGAGATGCGCCGGGCGCCAGGCGTTGTAGTGGTTGCGCCACGGGTAGGCGCCGGGCTTGACCGTCTTGAAGCGGTAGTGGCCGTGCGCGTCGGTCAGGACCTGGCCGGTGCCCTTGAAGTTGGGGTCCAGCGGCGCGTCGTGCTGGTCGCCGGCGTGCAGGTAGCGGCCGGCGGCATTGCACTGCCAGACCTCGACCACGGTGTTGCGCACCGGCTTGCCGTTCTCGTCCAGCACGCGGCCGGAGACGATGATGCGCTCGCCCAGCGGCTCGCCCGCGAAGCCCGCGGTCAGGTCGGCCGCATGCTCGCCCAGGGTGAGGCGGTCCAGCGTGGGGCCGGTGACTTCCGACAGCGTCACCGGGATGGCGATGGGGTCGCTGCCCACGCCGCGCAGCACCGTGGAGGCGTAGGGCGGGTGGATGTAGGGCGGTTGCGAGCCGGGGTATGGCTTGCGGTAACCGGAAAGGGGGGAATCGCGCATCGCGGGCTCCGTTGGCTGGGCGACACCGAGGCGCCGCTGTTGCTTCATGTAGAGCGGAGCTTGTTGCAATCCCCTTTTGGGGGCTCCGCTGCTGTTGCTGTTGTTGTTGTTGCTGTTGTTGATTTTGCTTCACGCCAAAGACGCGCTGGTGTTCAGCTCGTTGGGAAGGCCCCAGCGGAGCAAGCTCCGCTCTACAGGACGGGGCGATGCTCGGGGAAGGCCTCAGCGGAGTCCCCAAAAGGGGATTGCCACAAGCTCCGCTCTACGAGGCAGAACGATCCTCGGGCCACTCAAGCCCGCTCGATCGCCAGCGCCACGCCCTGGCCCACGCCGATGCACATGGTCGCAAGTCCGCGGCGGCCGCCGCTGGCCTCGAGCTGGCGCAGCAGGGTCAGGGTGATGCGCGCACCGCTCATGCCCAGCGGATGGCCCAGGGCGATCGCCCCGCCATTGGCGTTGATGTGGGCGGCATCGTCGGCCACGCCGAGTTCGCGCAGGCAGGCCAGGCCCTGGGCGGCGAAGGCCTCGTTGAGTTCGATCGCGTCGAAGTCGCCGATGGACAGGCCCAGGCGCGCCATCAGCCTGCGCGTGGCCGGCACCGGGCCCATGCCCATGTAGGCCGGCTCCACGCCGGCGCTGGCGAAGCCCAGTACGCGTGCGCGCGGGGGCAGGCCCAGCGCCTGCACCTGCTCGGCGCTGGCCAGCAGCAGCGCGGCGGCGCCGTCGTTGATGCCCGAGGCGTTGCCGGCGGTGACCGTGCCGGGCTGGCGGAAGATCGGCTTGAGCTTGGCCAGGCCCTCGAGCGTGGTGTCGGCGCGCGGATGCTCGTCCACGCCGACCTCGATGGTCTCGCCGCGCTTCTTGCCGGGGACGGTGACCGGTGTGATCTCGCCCGCGAAGAAGCCGGCCGCCTGCGCGGCGGCGGTGCGCTGCTGGCTGCGCAGGGCGAAGGCGTCCTGGTCCTCGCGCGAGATGCCGTAGCGCGCGGCCACGTTCTCGGCGGTCTCGCCCATCAGGTCCACGCCGTAGAGCTGCTTCATCTTCGGGTTGATGAAGCGCCAGCCCATGGTGGTGTCTTCGATCTGCTGGTTGCGGGCGAAGGCGCTCTCGGCCTTGCCCATCACCCACGGCGCGCGCGACATCGACTCCACACCGCCGGCGATGGCCAGGCCCAGCTCGCCGGCGCGGATGCCGCGTGCGACGGTGCCGATGGCATCCAGGCCCGAACCGCACAGGCGGTTGACCGTGCTGCCCGGCACGCTGACCGGCAGGCCGGCCAGCAGCAGGCTCATGCGTGCCACGTTGCGGTTGTCCTCGCCGGCCTGGTTGGCGCAGCCCAGGTAGACGTCCTCGATCGCGGCCGGATCGAGGTCGGGGTGGCGCGCCAGCAGCGCCGCCAGCGGCACCGCGCCCAGGTCGTCGGCGCGCACGCCGCTCAGGATGCCGCCATAGCGGCCCACGGGCGTGCGGATGCCATCGACGATGAAGACTTCACTCATGCGCTTGCTCCGTTCAGTGCGCCAGGGTCAGGCCGGTCAGGCGCTGCAGTTCCTCGATGGACAGGCCATCGACCAGCTCGACCACGCGCGCCCCGTCGGGGCCGAGGTCGAACACGCCCAGGTCGCTGTAGACCCGGCTGACGCAGCGCAGGCCGGTCAGCGGATAGCTGCATTCGGCGACCAGCTTGCTCTCGCCGGTCTTGGTCAGCAGATCCATCATCACGTAGGTCTGCTTGGCGCCGATGGCCAGGTCCATCGCGCCGCCGACGGCGGGGATGGCGTCGGGCGCGCCGGTGCTCCAGTTGGCCAGGTCGCCATGCTGGGACACCTGGAAGGCGCCCAGCACGCAGATGTCCAGATGGCCGCCGCGCATCATCGCGAACGAATCGGCGTGGTGGAAATAGCAGCCGCCGGTCAGCAGCGTCACCGGCTGCTTGCCGGCGTTGATCAGATCCGGATCCTCCTGGCCCGGCGCGGGCGCCGGGCCCATGCCGAGCAGGCCGTTCTCGCTCTGCAGGAAGATCTCCTTGTCCGCCGGCAGGTAGTTGGCCACCTGCGTGGGCAGGCCGATGCCCAGGTTCACGTAGGCGCCCTCGGGGATGTCGCGCGCCACGCGCGCGGCCATCTGTTCGCGGGTCATGCGCTGGTAGTCGCTCATGCGCGGGCCTCCTCGTGGCCGACCGCGACCACGCGCTGGACGAAGATGCCGGGGGTGACGACGGCCTCGGGATCGAGCCCGCCGAGTTCGACCACCTCGTGGACCTGGGCGATGGTGCACTTGGCCGCCATGGCCATCAGCGGGCCGAAGTTGCGCGCGGTCTTGCGGTACACCAGGTTGCCCCAGCGATCGCCGCGGTGCGCCTTGATCAGCGCGACGTCGGCGTGGATCGGGTACTCGAGCACGTAGTGCCTGCCGTCGATCTCGCGGGTTTCCTTGCCGGCGGCCAGTTCGGTGCCGTAGCCGGTCGGGGTGAAGATGGCGCCCAGCCCGTTGCCGGCGGCGTGTATGCGCGCGGCCAGGTTGCCCTGCGGCACCAGCTCCAGCTCGATCTCGCCATTGCGGTAGGCCGCATCGAAATGCTGCGAGTCGCTCTGCCGCGGGAACGAGCACACGATCCTGCGCACGCGCTTGTGCTTGATCAGCGCCGCCAGACCGGTCTCGCCGTTGCCGGCGTTGTTGTTGACGATGGTCAGCTCGCGCGCGCCGTGCTCGATCAGCGCCTCGATCAGCGCATCGGGCATCCCGGCCGTGCCGAAGCCGCCGATCATCACGGTGGCGCCGTCGCGGATGTCGGCCACCGCCGCCGCGCACGAGGGCAGGGTCTTGTCGATCATGGCATCACCGCGCCGCCGCCGGCCGCGCGCGCTTGGGCAATCAGGGACATCGAAGTCGCATCCTCTCGCTTGGACAGTCCGCGCGCGCAAGCCGCGCGGGCCGTCAAGGTGGACCGCGCGAAAAATCGCGTCAATCCGAATATCGGTTTTAAGTTCGTTATTCGCACAAACTGGACCAAAGTCGAATGCCTCGCCTTGGCCGGCATCCGCCCGTCCGCGCCGGAGCTCAGCGCGCCGGCTGCAGACGCATCGTCAGTACCGCGGCGATGGCCACCAGCAGCGGCAGGGCCAGCACGTAGTACAGGTTGGCCGGCTGCCAGCCGGCGTCGACCAGCACGCCGACGGTCATCGGCGAGAGGATCGCGCCGACGCGGCCGATGCCGATCGCCCAGCCCAGGCCGGTGGTGCGCACGGTCGGCTCGAACACGATCGGCGCCACCGCGTACAGGCCGGCCATCGAGCCGAACAGCGCCGCGCCGATCACGAAGGCCACCGGGAAGGCCAGCTGCAGCTGCGTGCCCAGCGAGGCGAACACCACCATGCCCAGCGCGGCGATCAGGAAGCTGATGGCGGTCAGCCGCGGCAGGGCCAAGCGCGCGGCCAGCCAGCCGAACAAGGCCCCGCCGATGATGCCGCCCAGGTTCAGCAGCACCCCGCCGGTGACGCCCTGCTCGGCCGACAGCCCGGCCTGCACCAGCAGCTTGGGCGTCCAGCTCAGCACGAAGTAGAAGGCGAACATGTGCATGAAGAAGCCCAGCGCGATCAGCACGCTGTTGCGGCGCAGGCGCGGGGTGAACAGCGCCGCGTAGCCGGCCTTTTCCGGCGCCGGCGGCACCGGCGGCAGCGCGTCCAGCTTCGGGGCGCGCATGCGCGCCAGCAGCGCGTTGAGCCGGGCCAGCGCGTCGGGCGGGCGCCGGCTGAGCAGGAAGTCCAGCGACTCGGGCAGTAGCGCCAGCACCACCGGAATGCACAGCAGCGAGGCCAGCGCGCCGAAGAAGAACGCCGCGTGCCAGCCCCAGCGCTCCAGCAGCACCGTGGCGATCAGCCCGCCCAGCGTGGCGCCGATGGGATAGCCGGTGGCCTGCAGCGCCACCGCGGTGCTGCGCCACTTGGGGCTGGCGTATTCGGCGGTGATCACGCCCACGCCGGCGAGCATGCCGCCGATGCCCAGGCCGGTGAACACGCGCAGCCCGGCCAGCTGCCAGGCATTGCGCGCCAGGCCGGACAGCGCCATGCCCACGGTCAGGATCACCAGGCACCACAGGATCATCGCGCGCCTGCCGTAGCGGTCGGCCAGCGGCGCGAGCACCAGCGAACCGGCGGCCATGCCGACCAGGCCGGCGCTGAGCATCAGCCCGAGCTCCTTGCCGCTCAGGCCCCAGTCGGCCGACACGTGCGGCGCGGCGAAGGCCATCACCATCACATCGAAGCCATCGAGCATGTTGAGCAGCACGCAGATGGCGATGGCCAGCCACTGGAACGGACTCATCGACTGCAGGGTGAGCGGGGCGTTGGGGGCTGTGGCGTGGGCCATGGCGACTCCTTCAATCGGGCTGGCCGACGCGGCGCCGATAGCGCAGCGCTCGCGTCGAGAACGCCCGTGTGCAGCGTTACTGCGGCTTCTTGGTGGCGTTGTCGAGCGTGGTCAGGATGCCGCGCAGCGCGCCGACCTCGATCTGGCCCGGCGCCGAGGCGGTGCCGATCATGCCGAAGGTCATGGCCTGGCCGAAGGTCTCGCCGGACAGGCGCGAGACCACGCCCACCGGGCCCATCGACATGGTCAGCAGCGGCCGGTCGCTGCTCTGGCGCAGCTGCCAGGTGGCATCGAGCAGCTTGAGGACATCGCCGGGGTTCTGCGGCATCACCGCGATCTTCAACACGTCCGCGCCGAGGGCCTGCTGCTGGCGCAGCCTGGCGACGATCTCGGCCGTGTCCGGCGTGGCGTGGAAGTCGTGGTTGGACATCACCACGTAGGCGCCCGCCGCGTGCGCGGCGGCGACGATGGCCTCAACCACCGCGCGGTCGCGGAACATCTCCACGTCGTACAGGTCGGCGGCACGGGCCTTGATCAGCGCGGCGTAGAGCTTGCCGTAGTCGGCATCGGCGATCGCGGTGGCGCCGCCCTCGGCCTTGGTGCGGAAGGTCAGGATCACCGGCTTGCCGCCCGCCGCCGCGGCGATCTGCGGGGCCAGCTTGACCAGGGCCTTGGCATCGCTGGCGATGTCCAGGTAGTCGATGCGCCACTCGACCACGTCGGTATCGGCATTGGCGCCGATGCGCTGGGCCTGGGCCAGCTGCTCGGCTGCGGTCTTGCCGGTGATCGGCACGATGGTCTTCGG
The DNA here is from genome assembly GCF_042700505.1 of Pseudoxanthomonas sp. UC19_8. Taxonomy (NCBI): domain Bacteria; kingdom Pseudomonadati; phylum Pseudomonadota; class Gammaproteobacteria; order Lysobacterales; family Lysobacteraceae; genus Pseudoxanthomonas; species Pseudoxanthomonas sp. UC19_8. Next base: position 3,427,328 of record NZ_CP170559.1, on the reverse strand, counting down.
CGCGCCCTGGCCGATCTGCACGCCCTTGACGGCGATGGTGCGGACGGCGGGCGGGGTGGACGCGTTGGTCATGTCGGCGGCATTGGCGGCGGTGGCGGCGCCGGCCATCAGGGCGAGGGCCAGCAGCATGCGGGCGGCTAGGGTAGTACGGCGGAGCTTCATCTCAAGTCCCTCCCGGGAGCGATGGCGTGCGATGCGGCGTCTTTTAGAAGGTGATCTTGGCCTGCAGGCCGACGGCCAAGGCGTTGTCGGTCTGGGCGTAGGAGAAGGTGCCGGGGTTGGTGATGTACTGCACATCCGGGCGCAGCATCAGCCACGGATTGACCTGGAAGCTGTAGGACAGCTCGTACAGCTCCTCGGCGCCGGTGAGCGCGAACAGCGGCGAATCGGCCGGCACGCCGGCGGTGGTCAGCGCGACGCGGCGCGCATCGAGCAGACGGTGGTTGATGTCCGAGCCGACGTAGCCCAGCGCGATGCGGTCCTTGCTGCGCGCGCCCACGCCCTGCCACACCCCGCCGATGGCGTACCAGCGCTTGAGCTGGGCGGTGTCGCTGTCGGAGACCATGTACTCGGCGAAGGCATTCAGGCCGATGCTCGCGTCGCTGCCCGGCGTGTAGAGCTTCTGCTCGGCCAGCACGTAGGCGCCGTCGCGGCCGGTGACGCTGCTGGTGTCCAGGCCCTTCTTGGGCACGCGCGAGGAGTCGTAATAGCCGCCGAACTTGTACACGCCCGGATACAGCGTGCCGGCGCCCGGCTTCCAGGTCAGCTCGACCGGGAACAGCGAGCCGGTGGTGCCCTCGACGAAGGGCCGGAACGCGTTGCGCTCGATGTTGCCGCCCAGGTTGGGATTGACCTGGAACCAGCCGGCGCGCAGGTTCACCGAGGACGTCAGCTGCTCGGCGAATTCACCGCCCCAGCGCGCGGTCGGGTAGTTGTACCAGCCGCTGTTGCCGCTCATGGCCAGCGGGTGCGCGCAGAAGGCGGCGTTGACGAAGCTGGTGCCGGCGCTGAGCAGGCCGAACTGGTTGCCCATCGCGTAGAAGCCCAGCTTGAAGTACGAGCGGCCGGCGTTGAAGGTCTGGTCGTAGCTGAGCTCGGACAGGCGCGTGTACTGGCCGCCGTAGGCCTCCTGGATCGGGAAGCGGTTGCCCACCAGGTCGGCCGAGGTGCTGCGGCCGCGGCGGTCGTTGAGGGTGAAGCGGAAGGTGCCGCCGTCCCAGCCGGCCAGCTTGCCCATGTCCAGGTCGAAGCCCACGCGCACCTGCTGCGCGTAGCGCGCGCCGGTGTCCAGGCCGCCATCGACCACGCCCATCGCCTCGCCGACGTAGTCGCCGCGCAGGCTGATGCCCTTGTCCACCAGCGCGGCGCGCTCGCCGTTCCAGCCGCCGGTCATGGTGGTCGCATCGAAGCGGTCCTGCGCCTGGGCCAGCAGCGGTGTGGCCAGCAGGGCGAGCGCCAGCGGCGTCAGGGCGCGGGGAAGGGATCGGGAGACGTACGACATGGGGGATGACCTGTGAATGCGAAGGAATTACGGGTGCGGCGGTCGGGCAGGGACTTCAGCGCACCACGGCGCGTGGCGCGGACAGGGGCGAGGTGGCCCCGTCCACGGCGGTCACGGTCGCCGTGACGCCGGCGACATCGGCCGTGGCCGGCACGGCGAAAGAGAAGCGCGCCTGGCCCTGGGCGTCGGTGGTCACCAGGGCATCGCCCAGGTAGCGGGCCGCCTCGGTGTCGGTGGCGCGCGGGTTGCCGAAGACTTCCACGCGCTGGACGGTGTTGGCCGTGCCGCGCAGCTGGCCCTGGATCTGCAGGGTGGCGCCGCTGCGGCGGGCCTGTTCGACCACCGGCGCGGTCAGGCCGTCGTTGGGCGCGGGCTGGCAGTGGTCGGTGACCTGCGCGCTGCAGATCTTGGCCAGCTTGGCGGGATCGCTCTCCACGCCGCCGCCGCGCGAGCCGACGAAGTCGGCATGCTCCAGCCCCGGCACGCCGAACACGATCGCCCCGCGCGCCTGGCCCGGCACGCAGGCGCCGCCGGCCTGGCAGCGCTCGATCTTCAGCCCGTTGCCGAAGATCGCGTTGCCGGTGATCCGGTTGGGCCGCGACACCGGCTGCGGGCGCAGCGCCACGCCGATGCCGTTGCCGGTGATGGTGTTGCCGTCGACCACGTTGTCGCGGCCGGTCAGGCTGACGCCGATGGAATTGCCGGTGAAGGTGTTGGCGGCGATGGTGTTGCGGTTGCCCCAGTTGATCTGCAGGCCGTCGGAGTAGTCCTCGAAGCGGTTGCGCAGCACCAGGTTGTCGTTGCCCCACAGGATCTCGATGCCCTGGGAGGGCTCGGGATTGGCGTCGGTGGAGCGGAACAGGTTGTCGGCCACCAGGTTCCAGGCCGCGCCGCGGGTCAGCTCCAGGCCATCGCCGTTGTCGATGAATTCGTTGCGCACCACGCGGTTGTGCACGGTGGTCGTGGGCGTGGACTGGCCGTTGCCGTCGTCGCCGGTCAGCATCACGCCGGCGCCGCCCTTGTTGGCGACGATGCGATTGTCGTGCAGCCAGTTGTCGTGGCTGCGGTTGATCAGCACGCCGATGCAGAAGTTGCGCACTTCCAGCCCGGCCAGCTCGACGCCTTGCGTGTCGCGCAGGACCAGGCCCGGCAGGGTCGTGGTGCGCACGTTGGTGCCGTACTGGCCCGGCACCGCGCCCGGGCAGGCCTGGGTGCCGGTGCCGGTGACATAGGCGGCGCCGTCGATGGCCACGTACTGGCCGGACTGCGCGAAGGGCAGGCCGACGATGGCCACCGGGCCCTTGATCTCCGGCAGCGGCGCGCGCGGCTTGATCACATAGGGCGCGGCGCCGACCGCGGCGATCTCGATCCGGTAGGTGCCCGGGGCGGCGTTGGCGGTGGTGATGGCCCAGCGCAGCGAGCCCGGGGCCTCGTCATCGTCGTAGCGGTCCACCTTCAGCACCTGGCGCGGGGCCGGATCGGGCTCGGCCTGATGGCCGGCGGCCAGCAGCGGCAGGCAGGCCAGCAGGCCGCTGGCGACAAGGAGGACGGGGCGCATCTGGATCTCCGGCGGTACAGGGGTGTCTGCGCGGGCCGCGCAGCATGCCGCAAGGGCGGGGTGCGCGTGATGCCGCGGCAACGGCCGCCGTCGATCCGGCACCCGTGAGGACAGGTGCACACGCTAGTTTTATCGCAGTGCAGCATTCAAGTTCGATATTCGCTTGATGGTGCGAATATCGGATCATTGGGCTACTACCTTGGTCCAAGGGCCGGACCTCGAGCGCAAGGAATTTTCCCCGATTGAGGGCTTGTGGCGCGCCCGCTGCCTCGCTCGTTGCGTTGGAGGGCCCGTGTTGTTGGGTCCGCCATTGGCCGAAAAACGCCACAAGGGCGCTCCCACGTGTAGAGCGGAGCTCGCTCCGCTGGGGCTTTCCCCATGACCCGGCCGAAACGCAGCGGAGCAAGCTCCGCTCTACAAGGAGGGCGTGACGTGGTCGGAAGAGACAGCTGACCCCACAGGGCAAGAGGCTGTCCGATCAAGAGTCAACTGCGCTCGCTCCGCTGGGGCTTTCCCCATGACCCGGCCGAAACGCAGCGGAGCAAGCTCCGCTCTACAAAGAGGGCGTGCCGGATAGAGGCTGGAGGGCGAAGTCCGCTCACGCGCCTCAATCCAATGCCCCTCGACTGATTCGTCTCTCCCGCATCGGGACGAACAGCAAAAAAAACGCCGCCAGGCAGAGCCGGGCGGCGTCGGGAGGTGAAGCGTCGTGCGGGCTAGTAGCGCGCGTCGAAGGCGAAGATCGGCTTGCGCTGCTGCCACTGGCCGCGGGTGAAGTCCGGGAAGTCCAGCGTCTGGAAGCCCTGCGCGATGGACTGCTCGGACAGCGGGGTGATCGCGCTCCAGGTCACCGCATCGAAGATGTCGATCGGCATCGGCGCCTGGGCCTTGAGCGCCTCGACGAAGGCGTGCATGACGAACCAGTCCATGCCGCCGTGGCCCGCGCCGGCGGCATCCCCGGCGTACTGCTTCCACAGCGGATGCTCGTACCGGTCCTGGTAGGCCTTGAAGTCCTCCCACTCGTGCGGCGGGCTGCGGCCTTCGATATGGACGCCGTGATTGAGGTCCATCCACAGCCCCTTGGTGCCCTGCACGCGGAAACCCAGCGAGTACGGGCGCGGCAGCGAGGTGTCGTGCTGCAGCAGGATGGTCTCGCCGTTGGCGCAGGCCAGGGTGGTGGTGACCACATCGCCCAGCTTGAAGGTGACCTTGGTGCTGGGATGCGTGGTGCCGCCGCTCTTCTCCACCGTGTAGTCGTGCAGGCCGCGCGCCTTGGTGGCGAAGGCGTTGATGCGGGTGAAGCGGTTGCCGCGGTTGATGCCGGTGTACATCGCGCACGGGCCGATGCCGTGGCTGGGGTAGAGATCGCCATTGCGCTCGACCGAATGCTCGGTGCGCCAGCGCGCCTCCGACCAGCCCTTGGGGCCAAACTCCACGCCGCTGTCGTAGGGGTGGGCGGGATTGCCGTCGTTGAACTTCACCCCGCGCAGGTCGTGCTGGTAGCCGCCCTGCAGGTGGATCAGCTCGCCGAACAGGCCGGCGCGCACCATCTGCAGGGCCGCCATCACATCGCGCCGGTAGCACACGTTCTCCAGCAGCATGTACGGCGTGCCGGTGCGCAGCTGGGTCTCCAGCACGTCCCAGTGGTCCTGCAGGGTGATGCCGGCGACCACCTCGCAGCCCACCGCCACCTTGGCCTGCATCGCGCCGATGGCCATCGGCGCGTGCCATTCCCACGGCGTGGCGATGATGACCCCGTCCAGCCCGCGCGTTCTCGAGCAGGCGCTTCCACGCGTTCACATCGCCGTCGGCGCCGTACAGCTTCGGCGCCGGCTTGCCGGCCTTGGCGACCATCGCCTCGGGCCTGTCCGAGCATGATCGGCTCGATGTCGCACAGCGCCACCACGTCCACATCGTCGCGGCGCAGCAGCTCGGTCAGATGCACCTGGCCGCGCATGCCCGTGCCGATCACGCCCATGCGCAGCCGCCGGCCGCGCGCCCAGGCGGGGGTGGCCGACAACAGGCTGGTGGCCGCCAGCAGGCCGCCTGCGGCGATGAAGTCTCTGCGGTTCATGGATGCGGTGTCCTCTTCATTGGAATGCGATGAGCCGGCACGGCGCGCCGGCGCGTTGAAACGGTGCCACGTGTTGCTCGGCTTCCGCCCCTGCCTTTCGCCGTAGGCGAAGGGGGAGGAGGGGGAGCGGTTGCTCTACCACTACGCGCGCGGAGACAACCCCTCCCCGCCTCCCCCCGCTTCGCAAGGGGAGGGGCCCACGCCGGTCAGAACTTGTACCCCGCCTGCAGGCTGACCACCCGCCCATAGATGCTGGCGTAGTCGCTGGAGTCGCCCAGGAAGCTGTTGGGATCGTAGAAGGGCTTGCGGTCGAACAGGTTCTTCAGCGTCAGCCCCACGTTCCAGTGTGCGTCCGGCGCCAGGCCACGCTGAGGTTGGCCGTCCACCACGACGGCGCGCCGTCGCACTTGCTCTTCTCCAGCGGCAGGTAGCCGGCGGTGCAGGTATCGGCATTGTTGTCCTGAGCGTCGATCCGGTCCCAGCCCCACTTGGTGCCGCCGGTGTAGTTGAAGAACAGGCTGGTGGTGAAGGCCCGGTAGGTCCAGTCGGCGTTGAGCGTGGCGCGCAGGCGTGGGTTGTTGTAGTAGCCCACGGTGTTGCCGTAGTACCAGCGGTACTCCTCGTCGATGTAGCTCTCGCTGCGGCGCGCGATGGTGGCGGCCAGGCCCAGGTTCAACTTGCCCCAGGCCCCGAGCGAGAACTGGCTGCGCGCATCGATGTCGAAGCCGTCGATCAGCGTCTTGCCCTGGTTCTTGTACTGGCCCACCACGGCGGACACGTTGCCCACGCTGTAGCCGGGCAACGTGCCGGGGCAGGCCACGCCGGCGCTGGGGTCGGCGCACATGGCCGCCAGCTGCGCCAGGTTGGCGCGGTCGGCGTCGGTGATCGGCGAGCGGGTCATCGACAGGATGTCGGTCTGCTTGCTGTAGTCCGGCGCCACGATCTCGTTGCGGCGATAGACGAACCAGTAGTCGGCCGACACCGACAGCCAGCGCACGGGCTCGAACACGAAGCCCAGCGTGGCGATCTTGGCCTTCTCCGGCTGCAGGTTCTTGTTGGGCTGGGTCATGCGCGCCACGGTGCGGCTGCAGTCGCTGTTGAGCAGCGCATTGCCCAGGTCCACATCGCCGGCGCGCCGCGACTGCAGCAGCAGGTTGGCGATCGCGTTGGTCTCGGCGCAGCGGGTCTCGTCGCGGTAGCCGCCGAGCTGGGCGAACACGCCGCCGGTGCCGGCCTCGGCCAGGCTGGGCGCGCGGAAGCCCTCGGAGTAGGTGCCGCGCAGCATCAGCTGCGGCAGCGCCTGGTACTTCAGGCCGATCTTCGGCGCCAGGTTGGTGTCGAAGTTGGGGTACTTGTCCGCGCGTAACGCCGCGTCCAATTCCAGCTTCTCGGTCAGCGGGGCCACGGTCTCGGCGAACAGCGCATAGGTGTTGCGCGCCCCGTCGAACCACGAGCCGCCCTGCTGGGTGATCAGGCCATTGGCCGCGTCCGGGTTGCCCGGGGTGTAGAAGGTCTCGCGGGTGGCGTTGAAGCCGAACGCCGCGCGCATCTCGCCGGCCGGCAGCTGCGCGATCGGTCCTTCGATCTTGCCGTCCAGGGTATGCAGGCGCGTCCAGGACTGGATGTCGAAGGTCGGGAACGCCTCGCGGATCAGCGCCGCGTTGGCCTCACTGATCTCGCCGAACTTGTACGCCGGATGGTCGGAGATGATCACACGCCCGGTGCCCGGCTCTACGGTGAACGGGCCGAAGGCCTTCTCGAAGCCCTTCAGGTTGACGTTGACGGTCTGGTAGGTGACCGAGTGGCTGCCGGCGGTGGCGAAGGCCGTCTCCCAGTTCCATTGCCCCAGCTGGCCGCGCAGGCCGGTGACCACGCGATAGCTCTTGTCGGTGTTGCGCTGGCCGAAGTAGTCATCGCCGGCGTCCTGCAGCAGGTACTGCAGGCCGACCACGCCGCCCATCATCGCCTTCAGCGCCGGGCTGGCGCGGTTGTATTCGTTGTTCGGCCCCAGATACGGATACAGGAACTGGTTGACCGTGGTGCCGGTATTGCGCGAGAACCAGCTGGTCGGATTGCCGGTGGTGGTGTTGAACGCGCGCGGTGTGCCGCCGTTGGCGCGCAGGTCGATGTCGGTGTAGGTGCCCTCGGCGAAGGCCTCGGTGGTGTCGCCGACCAGGAAGTGGCTGTTGAGGTAGACCGTGGTGCGCTCGGACTGCGCGCCGCCATCGATCTCGTTGTTCATCCAGGTCTGCCAGATGCAGCGCGGGCCGGCGGCCTCGGCGGTGAGCACGTTGTTGCAGCCCGGCGCGGCCTCCTGCACCTTCTTGCCGGTGACCGGGTCGAAGGCGAAGTAGCTGCCCGGATTGAACTCGCCGGGCTTGCTGCCGGTGCCCAGGCGCAGGTTCTTCAGGTAGTTGGGATTGTTGACGTAGTACTGCGCCGGGCGCTTGTCGTAGACATCGCTCAGCGGGATCGCATCGCGCTTGTAGTAGTTGACCGAGCCGTAGACGTTGTAGCGGTCGCGGTCCAGGTCGCCGAAGCCGCCGGTGATGCTGGCCTGGTGCTCGCCGTAGGAGTCGATGCGCGAGGAGCTGTCGGTGGTCAGGTTGATCTCGGCGCCCTGGTAGTCGCGCTTGGTGATCACGTTGATCACGCCGGCGATCGCGTCGGTGCCGTACACGGCCGAGGCACCGTCGGTGAGCACTTCCATGCGTTCGATCGCCGCGGCCGGAATGGCGTCGATGTTGACGAACTGGGTCTGGAAGCCGGCCGGCGCGCCGTAGTAGGACAGGCGGCGGCCGTTGAGCAGCACCAGCGTGCCCTGCGCGCCCAGGCCGCGCAGGTTGGCCTGCGAGGCGCCGTCGGAGCCTGAGAACAGCGAGCGGAAGTCCTGCTGCGCCGGCCGCGCCGCCGGCAGGTTGTCGAGCACCTGCAGCAGCGTGCGCGCGCCCATGTTCTCGATTTCCTGCTTGCTGATGACCTGCACCGGCGAGGCGGTTTCCACATCGGTGCGCTTGATGTTGGAACCGGTGACCTGGATGCGGGCCAGGTCGGTGGCCTGGCTGTCCTTTTGGGTCTGCTCGCCGTCCTGGGCGGTGGTGTCCTGCGCGGCGGCGGGCAGGGCGAGGGCCAGCAGCACGCTGGCCACGGCCAGCGACAGCGGGGAACGGGAGCGGGGGCGGAACGGGCGTGCGGGCAACATCGAGGGTCTCTCCTGGCAGATAACGGCGCGGGGGTGGCGGTGCGCCGGACAAAGCGATCCCAGGGCCGCGGCCTTGCGGTCGCGGCTGGAAGGGCGGGGCAGAGCGGTGTTACGCGGGGGTCATGGGCGCAGGACGCTGGCGGTGTCGCCCTCCTGGCCGATCAGTACGGCATTGGCCCAGTCGGCGCAGACCTGGGACGGGGAGGCGCCGGTCGCGCCGGTGGTGCGCAGGCTCAGGGTCGACAGGCCGCGGATGTCCAGCTCGGGCTTGACCACGCCCGGCGCCTGGACCAGCCCGCTGTCGTAGAGCAGGCGGCCGTCGCCGAACACCTGGAACTGCAGCCCACCGGCCTGGCGACAGGCATCGTCGATGCCCAGGTCGGCGCGCAGCAGGCGCCACTGGCCCTTGAGCGCCAGGTCGATGCGGCTGTCGGGGCCCACGCCCAGCCCGCGGCGGAACAGCAGGCCGTTCATGCGCAGCTCGCCGCCGCGCAGCGCGCGGTCGGGCATGACCCGGCCGGCCAGCGCCGCCGGCAGCGGCAGCTCGGACAGGAAGCGCTGCTGGGCGGGGCGCTCGCGTTCGACGTGTTCGAGGATGTGGAAGGTGGACAGGGTGATCGGCCCGACATCGCGCGGCTGCAGCGCATCGATGGCGCGCGCGCCGCCGCCACCCTGGGCGGCCAGCACCATCGGATCGGTGGCCGAGGCGCCGTCGCCCTCCGGGTTCTGCACGCTGAGCACGCGGAAGCGCAGCAGGCGCCCGGCGTGGGCGGGGAAGTCGATGCGCTGGGTGCCCTGCGCCAGTTTGAGCGTGCCGCGCGCGACCGGCGCGCCCCATTCGCCGTTGCTGTCGGCCAGGTAGACCTCGTAGTCGCGCACCTGGCCATGTTTCCAGTTGGCGTCGTTGCGCGGGGCCAGTTCGATGCCGTCGATCAGCTTGCGCTCGCCGAAGCCGACCACCCACTCGTGCGCGCCGGTGCGCACGGCCTGGTTGCGCACGGTGCGGAACCAGGTGCCGGGGTCGTCGTCGAAGGCGTTCTCCAGCGGCTGCCCGGGCTCCTCGGCCGGTCGGTTGACGACCAGCAGGCTGTCGGCCGGCAGTGCGCGGCCCAGCTCCGGCGCGGCCGGGTAGGCATCGTCGGCCGGCGCGGGCGCGACGGGGAAGTCCAGCTCCAGCGCCAGCGCCGTGCGGATATCCACCGCCGCGGTGCGCACGTGCAGCGTGCCGCGGCGCTCGGCGGCGTCGAAGGACCAGCCTTCGGTCGCGCGTTCCAGCGCGGCGGCATCGGCCACGTGCGGCAGTGCGCGACCATCGAGCCGCACGGCGCGCGGCGCCTGCCGGCTGGACACGCGCAAGGCGTAGCGGCGCTGCGCCAGCTGGCCCTGGTACTGGCCCTGCACCGCGCCGAGCTCCACCCGCACCGGGTCGGCGCCCTGCTCCGGAGCGTGCACGACGACGTCCTGCGTGCTCGATTCGCCCTGCTGGTAGCGGCGCGTGCTGCCGTCGTCCTCGTACAGCGTGTACTGCGAGTCGCCCTGCGGATACAGGTCGAAGGTCACCTCGTCCAGCGGCTTCTGCCCGTCGAACAGCATCTCCGGATACATCGGCACGATCGCCCCGGCGCGCACGAACACCGGCAGCGTGGCCAGATCGACCTGGCGGTCCAGCTGCCGCCCCTGCGCGCCGGCCTGCACGCGGCGGCCGTCCCAGTAGTCGATCCAGGTGCCGGCCGGCAGGTGGATGTCGCGGCGCCAGCCGCGGCTGGCGGCCTGGCTGCGGTAGACCGGCGCGATCAGCAGGTCGCGGCCGAGCAGGAACTGGTGCTTGTAGGTCTCATCGTGCGCATGCGGGTCGCCGGGGAAGTCCCACATCAGCCCGCGCACCGGCGGCGCGCCGGTCTGCGCGGCCTCGTGCACCAGCCCGTACATGTACGGCGTCAGGCGCATCTTCAGCTTGAGCGCGGCGCGGTTGATGCTGCGATAGGGTTCGTCGAACCACCACGGGTGCTTGCGGTCGTTGGCCGACCAGCCGGACATGCCCATCAGCACCGGCGTGAACGCCTTCCACTGCAGGTCGCGGGTGTAGGTCTCGGCGCTGCCGCCGAAGATGCCGTCCACATCGCCGGTGGCGTAGGCCAGCCCCGACAGTCCCGAGCCGATCAGCGTGGGGATATGCCAGGCGATGTAGTCCCAGCTGCCGCTCTGGTCGCCCGTCCAGGCCACCGCGTAGCGCTGGATGCCGGCCCAGCCCATCACCGTCCACAGGAACGGGCGCGAGTCGGAATTGTCCAGGATGCCCTGGTAGGCCGCGCGGTTGGCGTCCATGGCGAACTGGTAGCCCTTGCCGGTCCAGGCCACGTCCAGCTTCTGCACCCGGCTGCCGGCGGTGCCGACCTCCCAGGCGATCTTGTCCACGCCGTTCTCGGTCCACAGCCCGGTCCTGAAGCCGTACCTGGCCAGGCCCTGCACGACCTGCGGCAGCTGGGTGTAGCCGCAGCCGTAGCCGTCGTTGGGCAGGATCCAGCCGCCGGGCATGTCGTGCGCGCGGTACTGGCGCGCCACCGTGTCGATCACGTCGGGCGTGGTGCCGGTGGGGCCGTCGTGCCAGCCGTCGGGCACGGTGCCGGGCTTCCTGGCGTTGTCGCCATCGTTGTAGCAATCGGCATCGCCGTAGGACAGCGCCCAGCGCGCCAGCAGGGTGGGCCGGCCGGTGAGCCGGGTGTAGCGCTCCACCAGCTGCGGCAGGCCGGCACCGACGAAGTAATAGGCGTCGAAGCGGTCCTCGCGATGCAGCAGCGTGGCCTGGTCGGGCTGGCGCAGGTCGTAGTCGCCGTCGCGCCAGGTGTTGCGCAACATGCCCCAGCCGCGGTCGCTGAGCAGCATCGGCGCCGGGCTGGGCCGGTCGCCGTCCTCCCAGCCGCCGGAGTAGGAGATCTCCAGCTCGCGGCCCTTGAACTGGTAGCGCCCGTTCTGCTGGCCGCCGCCGTAGAAGCCTTCGTCCGGCTGCGAGGACAGCACCTGCACGCTGCGGTCCTGGTCCAGGTCGAGCGGCTGCAGCTCCTGCCACAGCGCCACCGCCCGGCCCTGGTCCAGCCGCTCCAGGCGCAGGCGCAGGGGCGCGCGCTGCACGTGCAGCACCAGCGCATCGGTGCGCACGCGCAGCTCCTGGGCGTCTTCCTCCAGGCGCGCCTGCGCGGCGGTGGCCGGCTGCGGCAGCACGATCGGCGTCGCCTTGTCGCCGGCGCCGGTTAGCCTGCCGTCGCGCCCGGCCTGCACGCGCACGATGTCGGCGGCGACCACCTCGATGCGCATCACCCCGCCGTTGTCGGTGCGCAGCAGCCAGGCGTGCTCGCCCTGCGCGCTGACCGACCGCACGTTGCCGATCGACATGGCCCCGGCCGCACCGGAGGCCAGCAGCAGCGCTGACAGGAGGGTGGCACGCAGCGGCGATCGCGGGGCTCGGACTTGCACCTGGAAGGCTCCGTTTGCCGGTTCAACCGACGTGCGAATTGCAGTTCGCCGCCGACTGTACGGCAGTATTTCGAAAGGTGTCAACGAAATGAAAGGCAAAAGCAACTAATCGCGTGCTGAAAAGAAAGATTGGCCGGCGAGATAGTTTCGCTTTGCTGGCGCCTCCCGAGTTGAGCCGTCCAACGCTGGCTCGATTGATGCACTGGAGCAGCGACGACCCGCCTACTGTGAGGTGCATGCAATGGAGAACCTTTTCATTTTCTTTCGTTATTTGACATTTCGAAAGGAAGACGGGATGTTGCGCCGGCCCAACTGGATGCTTGCATGGACCTGATTCCGCTTTCCGATGCCCCCGCCTGGCAGCGCCTGGGAGGCGCGCACACGGCGGCCGAGATCGCCCAGCAGCCGGCGCTGTGGGAGGCGCTGGCCCAGACCCTCGCCCAGAGCTGGCCGCAGCTGCAGGCCTTCCTGGGCGATGCGCTGACCGACCCGCGGCAGCGCGTGCTGTTCACCGGCGCGGGCAGCTCGGGCTTCATCGCCGAGATGGTGGCCGACACGATCAACGCGCAGTGGCCGGCCGAAGTGCGGGCCCTGCACACCACCAACCTGCTGACCCATCCGGCGCTCTACCTGGAGCGCGAGCGGCCGACCCTGCTGGTGTCCTTCGGCCGCAGCGGGTCCAGCCCGGAGAGCGTGGCGGCGGTCGAACTGGTGCGCGCCAGCGTGGACCAGGCGCGCTTCCTCGACATCACCTGCAACGCCCAGGGCGAGCTGGCGCGGCGCGGCGCCGGGCGGGCCGATACCTTCACCCTGCTGATGCCGCCGGCCAGTTGCGATCAGGCCTTCGCCATGACCAGCAGCCTGACCTGCATGCTGCTGGCGGCGCTGGCGGTGTTCGACCGCGGCGATGTGGACACGCGCGGCGCGCGCCTGCACCAGGTGGCCGCGCTGGCGCGCCAGGGCCTGGCGCAGTGGGACGCGCCGGTGGCGGCGTTGGCCGCGCGCTCGTTCGAGCGGGTGATCTATCTGGCCAGCGGGCCGCTGGAGGCGCTGGCGCGCGAGGCGGCGCTGAAGGTGCTCGAACTCTCCGCCGGGCGCGTGCTGGCGCTGGCCAATACGCCGCTGGGCTTCCGCCACGGCCCCAAGTCCACGCTGGATGCGCGCACCCTGGTGATCGTGCTGCGCAGCGTGCAGCCGCTGGCGCGCCGCTACGAGCAGGACCTGCTGGCCGAACTGCGCCGCGACGGCGTGGCCGGCCAGGTGCTGGCGATCGGCCCGCACGCCGACATCGGGGCCGACGACGACTTCACCCTGACCGTGCCGGCGACCACGCCGGCGCTGGACGATGCGTGGCTGGCGCCGGTGTGGCTGGGCCTGGCCCAGCTCTACGCGCTGCGGCGCTCGGCGGCGCTGGGGCTGACCCCGGACAATCCCTTCCCCGACGGCACCGTCAACCGCGTCGTGCAGGGCGTCACCATCCACCATGGCTGACGCATCGCCCGCCTGCTACGGCATCGACATCGGCGGCACCAAGATCGAACTGGTGGCCTGCGATGCGGCCGCGCAGGTGCGCTGGCGCCAGCGCGTGGCCACGCCGCAGGGCGACTACTCCGGCTTCCTCGACGTGGTGGCGGCGCTGGTCGCGCAGGCCGATGCCGCGCTGGGCCAGGCGACCAGCGCCATCGGCATCGCGCTGCCGGGCGTGCGCGAGCGCGGCAGCGGCCGCCAGCTCAGCGCCAACGTGCCGGCGCTGACCGGGCAGACCGTCGCCGCCGACCTGCGCGCGCGGCTGGCGCGGCCGCTGGCCTTCGGCAACGACCTGCAGTGCTTCGCCCTGTCCGAGGCCCACGGCGGCGCCGCGCAGGGCTATCCGAGCATGTTCGGCGCCATCCTCGGCACCGGCGCGGGCGGCGGCTACTGCGTGGACGGGCGGCTGATCACCGGCTTCAACGGCCTGGCCGGCGAATGGGGCCACTGGAGCGTGCCCGGCCACCTGCTGCAGCGCCATGGCCTGCCGCTGCTGCCCTGTGGCTGCGGCCTGCAGGGCTGCGTGGAGCGCTATGTCTCCGGCAGCGGCCTGGCCATGCTCGAGCGCCACCTGGGCGGCGCGGCGCCCGATGCGGCCGCGGTGATCGCACTGGCCGAGGCCGGCGATGCGCGCGCGCGCCAGGCGCTGCACATCCATCGCGACCTGCTCGGCCACAGCCTGGCCGCGCTGGTGCTGGCCCTGGACCCGCACGTGATCGTGCTGGGCGGCGGGCTGTCGCAATACGCGCCGCTGTACGCGCTGCTGCCCGCTGCGGTGGCCGCGCACCTGTTCGCCGGCGCGCAGGTGCCGCCGATCGTGCCGCCGCGCTTCGGCGATGCCGGCGGCGCGCGCGGCGCGGCCCTGCTGGCCTGCCAGCCGGCCTTGTCGTGAGAGCCGGGGAGCCCGCCATGTCTTCGCCGCCGCCGCCGTCGCCTGCCGCCCGTCGCGCCAGCGACGCGACGGGCTAAGCTTCCGAGCCCCTCCGGCACACCCGCGATGGCCATGCGCAACACCCGCTCCCGCCGCCAGCAGATCCTGCAGTCCCTGATCGAGCAGGGCGGCGTGCAGGTGGGCGAGCTGGTCGAACGCTTCGGCGTCTCGGCGGTGACCATCCGCGCCGACCTCAACCACTTCCAGGCCCAGGGCCTGGCCACGCGCACCCATGGCGGCGCCAACCTGGTGCGCACGCCACCGCAGGAACGGCCCATCCACGAGAAGGACGCGCTCAACCTGCCGCTGAAGGATTCCATCGGCCTGCGCGCCGCGCAGCTGGTCAAGCCCGGCGACAACATCATCATCGACTCCGGCTCGACCACGATGACCCTGGCGCGCCACCTGCACGACCATCACGACGTGTCGGTGATGACCAACGGCCTGAACATCGCCTGGGAACTGGCCACCGCGCCGGACGTCGACGTGCTGCTGTCCGGCGGCCAGCTGCGCAAGCAGTCGCTGTCGCTGCAGGGCAGCCAGGCCGAGCTGAGCCTCAACGCCTACAGCTTCGACACCCTGTTCCTCGGCGTGGACGGCCTGGACCTGCAGTTCGGCCTGACCACCCACGACGAATCCGAGGCCCGCCTCAACCAGCGCATGGTCGAACACGCCCGCCGCGTGGTCGTGCTGACCGACGCCTCCAAGTTCGGCAGGGTCAGCCTGCACCGCATCGCCAGACTCGAGCAAGTCCAGACCATCATCACCGACGCCGGCATCGATGCTGCCACGCGCGATGGACTACAGCGGCTGGGGGTGGAGGTGATCATTGCGGAGCCGGCGGGGTGAGGGTGTTGTGGTGCCTCGCACTCACGACCGAATGCTTTTTACTGCGCAGGGCAATGTTGACCAAGCATACGAATCACTGACAGCAGGTTGAGCTTGCGCTGTGCCTCCACGGCCGCGGACCTGTGGACACAGCGAGGCGTTCAAGGGCCATTTCCGGAGCTGCCTAGACGGCAGTGAACAGCCCGCGCACGACGGTGCCGGCCCACACGAGTTTCTGAGCTGCCTACGCGGCAGCGAACTGCCGCGAGTTGCGCAGCAGGGCGCGCAGCGTTTTCTGAGCTGCCTACACGGCAGCGAACAAGCCGGACCTCTCCGAGAGCGACAAGCTCATTTTCTGAGCTGTCTACGCGGCAGCGAACACGGTCTACGAGGAAGTGGTCAGCGCCGCCGATTTTTGAGCTGCCTACGCGGCAGCGAACGGCCTAGAGCTGCGCTGCCTGGCGCACTTCATTTTCTGAGCAGCCTACGCGGCAGCGAACATGTCATTGCTGCCCAGGTCACCGACATCACCGTTTCTGAGCAGCCTACGCGGCAGCGAACTCCCTACACGACCCGCGCCCCGAATACCTCCGTTTCTGAGCTGCCTACACGGCAGCGAACGCCTGCGTCCCGTCTTCCAGGTCGCTGTCGTATTTCTGAGCTGCCTACACGGCAGCGAACCAGCCTCACGCGGCGGGACAGCTCGGACATGCTTTCTGAGCTGCCTACGCGGCAGCGAACGCGGAGTGACCGCGTCCGCCCGTATCCGGTATTTTCTGAGCTGCCTACGCGGCAGCGAACCTTGACCCCTGGGCCGAGTGGAACCAGGAGATTTTCTGAGCTGCCTACGCGGCAGCGAACGGCGATATCGCCCGCGAAATCCTGGACCACAATTTCTGAGCTGCCTACGCGGCAGCGAACGCGCCGGGTATGCGCTGAGGGCGAAGCAGACGTTTCTGAGCTGCCTACGCGGCAGCGAACTTCGACGAAAATACCTTGCGTCTGCCATACCATTTCTGAGCTGCCTAGGCGGCAGCGAACTGCTGACCGCGTCGACCACGTTCACCTTCGCTTTTCTGAGCTGCCTACGCGGCAGCGAACCGGAGGATCTCGTCGCACAGCGTGATACTGCGTTTCTGAGCTGCCTACGCGGCAGCGAACGGTACGAGTCCGGAAAGGGTTTCTTCAAGGTCTTTCTGAGCTGCCTACGCGGCAGCGAACAGGGCGGCGGCCAGGTCGGCCGCTTGGATCATTTTCTGAGCTGCCTACGCGGCAGCGAACGCCGCCAAGGCCGCCGCCCCTGCGCCGGGTGTTTTCTGAGCTGCCTACGCGGCAGCGAACGTGTCCTCGAGCAGGGTCAGGCCATCGAAGCTTTTCTGAGCTGCCTACGCGGCAGCGAACCTCTTGCCGGCGAGTGCACCCTGGCCCTGGAATTTCTGAGCTGCCTACGCGGCAGCGAACTTGATCCAAGCCACAGCGGCCGGACCGGCATCATTTCTGAGCTGCCTACACGGCAGCGAACCAGACTTCCGAGCCGCCGGCCGATCCCGAGCCTTTCTGAGCTGCCTACACGGCAGCGAACGAACCTCTACATCGTGCAGGGCAAGCCGTCGTTTTCTGAGCTGCCTACACGGCAGCGAACGCGGACGAAGTGAGAGGGCGGCACAGCGCAATTTTCTGAGCTGCCTACACGGCAGCGAACCTGCGCAGGCCGGATCGCCTCGACGCGGCACTTTTCTGAGCTGCCTACACGGCAGCGAACCCGCGCACCGCCTCGATGATGCGCGTGACGTTTTTCTGAGCTGCCTACACGGCAGCGAACTACCCGGTAGAGGTCTCACGCCTGCAGATGGCTTTCTGAGCTGCCTACACGGCAGCGAACCAGGAGGCGGACTTCCGGCACCGCTGGCAAGTTTTCTGAGCTGCCTACACGGCAGCGAACGCCTGGAATGGCTACCTGGACCGCAGCGTTGTTTTCTGAGCTGCCTACACGGCAGCGAACGACCAGCATAGGCGCAGGCCCGGGCGATCGAATTTCTGAGCTGCCTACACGGCAGCGAACCTGATCAGCGACGGTGAGCCGGACGACGAAGCTTTCTGAGCTGCCTACACGGCAGCGAACACGATGGAAAAATGGTTGTTCGTGCCTTTTATTTTCTGAGCTGCCTACACGGCAGCGAACTGGGAGGTCACGGTGTTGCGCAACCGGCCACATTTCTGAGCTGCCTACACGGCAGCGAACGAAACGACAATTGATTCAGAGCCGCGCTCATTTTTCTGAGCTGCCTACACGGCAGCGAACCCGGTTCGCCTGCACGTTCCCCTTGCGGATCATTTCTGAGCTGCCTACACGGCAGCGAACAAGATGACTGAGATCGTGCGCGAATTCGGCCTTTTCTGAGCTGCCTACACGGCAGCGAACTACTCCGATTGGGAACAATTGGTTACATGATTTTTCTGAGCTGCCTACACGGCAGCGAACATGGGCAGGACCTTGCCTACCAGAGTCATGAATTTCTGAGCTGCCTACACGGCAGCGAACGGGTCATGCCGCCGCCTCCCCCTTCGGGGTCGTTTCTGAGCTGCCTACACGGCAGCGAACCGTTCGCCACGGCCTTTAGCGCGGCTCCTTCGTTTCTGAGCTGCCTACACGGCAGCGAACTCGAGGCTCCGCTAGCTGGCCTGGACCTTTCTTTTCTGAGCTGCCTACACGGCAGCGAACGCCGGCGACCTTGATCATCTCCGGCACGTTCTTTTCTGAGCTGCCTACACGGCAGCGAACAGAGCAGGTTGCGAGCGCGGCTGTCGGGCCTTTTTCTGAGCTGCCTACACGGCAGCGAACGTCTGCATCCCTCCGCGCTCCAGCTCCGCGATTTTCTGAGCTGCCTACACGGCAGCGAACTCTCGGGCTGGGTGGTGGGTGGCTCTGGCAGGTTTCTGAGCTGCCTACACGGCAGCGAACAGGACGAACTCGGCCGCCTGCTGCGGGACGATTTTCTGAGCTGCCTACACGGCAGCGAACGGCTTGCGCAGCCTCAGTCGCCGAACCCCCGATTTCTGAGCTGCCTACACGGCAGCGAACGTCACCGTTGTAGATGGCGACCGAGACGTACCTTTCTGAGCTGCCTACACGGCAGCGAACTACAAGGGACTGGCGGCCGCATGGTTCGTAATTTTCTGAGCTGCCTACACGGCAGCGAACGTCGACGCAGAACACGCCCAATTCTGCGGTCATTTCTGAGCTGCCTACACGGCAGCGAACAGTATCACGGCGGTGTCGCCAAGCCCCACAGCTTTCTGAGCTGCCTACACGGCAGCGAACTAGACACTTCTCTCCCTAAATCCCTGAATCTCCAAAGGATAGACGCAGAAAAGCCACGACCCCCTTTCTGGTGAGTCGTGGCCAAGCGCTTGATTTTCAAAGAGCCTCCGCCCGGCGCGGAGAAAAGGGTCAGAACCAGGGCACGGTTGTGGTGCTGCTCAGGCCGTGGCTGTTGAAGGGACCTGGCACGGGCTGTTCGCGCAGCGGCCCGCGGGCGAGGAACAGACAGAACGGCTGGGCGGTGCTGCTGCTGCGCAGATGCACGTAGGGCAGGTCGGGTTGCCGCTGGACACTTTCGGGAATCGCATGGGCCGCCTGCTCGGCGGTCTCGCCCTTGCGCTGCATGCGGCGGCGGCGCAGGCGTTCGACGCTGGTCTTGAACTGCCGTCGCTGCAGGGTGCGGTGCTCGGCATGCGGGGGCGCGGGCGCCAGTTCGCCGATACGGACGTGGTCACGCACGCCACCCAGCCAGGCGGTGTCCATCAATCCGCGCAAGGCCTCGGCCGTCCCATGCAGACGCAGGACGGACCCCAGCGCGCGCGGGTTGAGGCTGTAGTGGGGAAAGCTGACGCCGATGTCGTCGCGGCGGTGACGGACCAGGGCCAGGTGCAGGCGGTCGTACAGCGCGCCCAGCAGCTGCGCCGGCCCGGTCTCCGGGTCGGGCAGGACGCGCAGGTCGATGAAGTGGGTCGTCATGGCATCAGCCCGCCTCGCCGAAGACACCGCCGCGCACCAGCGTGGCGATCACGAAGTGCTGCTGCTCGACCGGCGGCGCCTTGTCCTTGAGCACCCAGGCGTCCAGCAAGGTGTAGAAGTCCTGCTTCTCCTTGGGCTGGCGATACGCCTTGCCCTGGGTCGTGACCGACCCATACGGTTCCACGGCGATGGCGCCGTTCTCATCGACGCCTGCATACCAGGTGTCGATGGTGCGCACGGCGTTGCCGATCTTCTGCGAGTGGATGGCGGCCACGTCGCCGACCGCATACAAGGTCTTGCTCTTGCCGCCACGTTCGCGGTCCAGGATCAGTTCCTGCGAGGGAAACACCTCCTGGCCATGGCCCAGGCGGACGAAAGCCGTGACGCGCAGCAGCGCATGGGCCGCCCCGGCAAGACCGGCTTCGATCACCGCGGCCAGCGCGCTCACGGAGGCGGCCTGCGTCGGCGGCGCGGACAGGGTGGGCATGGCGTGGGTCAGCGCGTCGAAGCGCCACTCGGCGACCGGCCGACCTTCCTGCAGGTGGGCCACATGGATTTCGACCTGCTCGGCGCCGATGCGATTGCGCCAGAGGAAACGCCCGTTGGCGAGATTGGCGGCGTAGCGCCGTGCCAATTCGCCCAGGCCGTGTTCGCGCACGTAGCCGGCCACGGTGTCCAGCAGCTTGCGGCGATAGCCGGCGTCGTTGCAGGCGGACGGATCGCCCACGCCGCCGAGGACGCGCAGGGTGAACTGCACCTTCAGCGTATCGGCGTCGGCGGGCAGGGCGGCCACGTCCACGGTTTGCAGGTTGGGATTCTGGATGGCCGCATCCAGCTTGGCCGGATCCTGGCCGCTGGTCTTGAGGCGGTTGGAAATGGTGCCGCGCACCGATTTCTCGCGGATGAGGACCGGCTGCCAGCCGGCATTGTCGTCGCGCTGCTCCCAGGGGCCGGCGAACAGCAGGGCATCGGACGGGTCGAGCTTGCGCTCGAAGGCGAGCACGGAGGCGGTCTTGAGGGCTTGGGTTGCCATGGTGGAATTCCTTGTCGTGATGGGCATCAAGCGGAGAGTGGATCGGCCGAGGAGACGGCAGGGCGGTAGTCGTTGCGGCAGCGATACAGGCCGTCGTCGGGGCGGCTGTCGGCGTACCAGAGCAGGTGGTGCGGCGCCTGCAGGCGGTGGGTGCCGATCCACTCGCCCAGGGAGTACAGGCTTTCGACGAAGCGGAACGGCGTGGCGGCATCGCGGGCATGGGCCACGCTGCCTGCGGCGTGCACGGGGCCGAGCGCGCCGTAGCCCACCGGGATCGGCACGATCCAGCCGCTGCCCTTCCTGCGGTCGCTGACCCAGCGGCCCTTGCCGTGGTCCGCCTGCGGGTCGTGATGCCAATGGAGGCGCGCGAACGACAGCCAGGCATCCAGGCGCGTGGTCTCGGGCATGGCCTCGCGCAGCTGGGCCAGGCGCGTATCGAGCAGGTCATCGCGTGCGACCAGCGCCGAGCCCGGCAGCAGTCGCAGGCAGACCTCGCGGAAGGCCTTGCGCTTGCCCTCCTCGTCGCCGGTGAGGTCGGCCAGCCAGGGGCGCTGGCGCCACGCCACGGGGTGCGCCGGCGGCAACACGCTGCCGCCGGCCACGCGCATGCCGGCCACCAGCTCGGCGATGCGCGAGACATCCGCCGCCTGTGCCTGTGTGTCCCAGTGCTCGGCATGGATCGCCAGGACCAGGCTCAGGTCGAGGTGGATGCGGCCTTCCTCGACGATGGCGACGGTGCTGCCGTCCTTGTCCACCGGGTTGCGGGTCAGGCGGAAGGACTTGATGAAGCCGCCCTCGGTCACCTGCTCCTGCCAGCCATGGCTGACCACGCCGACCGCATTGAACTCCAGCGCCAGTCCGGCCTGGCGTGCCTTGCGCTCCAGCGCCCACATCAGGCCCAGGAAGGCCGTCATGGAGGGAAAGCCGTGGGTCAGCGGGCTGGAGATGGCATTGGCGTTCTGCACGCGCAGATGCGGCAGCACCAGCAGATGGTTGAAGCGGGGCAGGGCGCTCATGGCGTACCCCCGTTCGCGCGGCGCTGCATGGGCACCGGCCAGGCGACATCGAGGACCACCTGTTTGGCCCAATGGCGCATCTGCGGTTCGTTAAGCCCGACCAGGGTGTCGCCTCCGCGCTTGCGCAGCTGGTCGTTGAGCCACAGGCCGAAGCGGGTGGCCAGTTCGTCGGGCCAGTCGCCCCAGTCGTATTTGCGGCGGAAGGTCTCGTCCTCCGTGGTCCACTCCGGATGCTGCGGGTCGCGGCGGATGTCCAGGTCGTACCGTCCCGGGTCGAGCCACAGCCGCTCGCAGTCGGGCAGCTGGCATTCCGCGTCGCGCGACCAGCCTGGTTCGTAGCCGCCGCGGATCGTCGCGCCGAACATGCCCAGTTCGTCGGCGATCGCCTGGGCCAGGGTGTCGCGCCGCTTCTGGGTGTCCGCCACCTGATCAGGATTGGTCTTGAGAAAGTCGGCCAGTGCGTAAACCAGCTCGCGCACCGCGCCGAAACGCAGCAGCTCATCGAAGGCGGACTTCCGCTTGAACAGGTTGGTACCGCGCGGCGCCCATGCGGGCGGTGGCAAGGACGGCAGCAGGTAGTTCACGCCGCCGCGTTCGCTATTGAGCTGGGAGATGTTCTGCGGCTTGGTGCCGCCCAGCTTGCGCGCGACCAGACCGCGATAGTCGCGATAGACGACCTCCGAGGGCGCGCCGGCGCGGAAGGCCTGGCGCGCGGCCGTGTTGGCCTCGCCGAAGCGCGCGTCCTGGATCTCGGCATGCACCGCATGCGCCAGCGTGCTGGAGAACATCGGTTGCAGCACGTGATAGCCGCCGTCGTCCAGCGGATCATCGCCAACCAGCCAGTAGACCTGCTTGGCCATGGGATGCGAGGAAGGCCGCTGGTCGTCGCGCACCAGCGCGCCGAAGGCCTGCGTCCATCCCGCCGCCTGCGCGGCATCGTCGGACAGGGCGGCCAGCAGGTCGGCGTCGCCGGCCTGCATCCAATCGAGCAGGCGCCGGCCCTCGACTTCGACCTTGAGGAACTTGAACACGTCCAGCGCCGCCGCGTTGCCGACCACATCCTCGGCATAGTCCCCGCCCAGCACATGGCTGCCGATCTCGGCGTGCGCTGGCAGGTCGCCCGGCGCGACGTGCAGGCTGCTGCCGCGCGCGTCCGGATGGGTGGCCTTGAGCACGTGGGTGACCGCCTGGATCTGCCCGACCCGGCGCGCGGCATCGGCCAGCCAGGTGGCGTAGTCGTACTTGGACGCGGCCCCGGCCGCGTCCTCCTGTCCCTTCAGCTTGGCCGCGCGGCGGGCCTCGATGAAGGCGGCGATGGCCTGGCGAAAGCGCCCGGCCCGAGAAGTGGGGTGAAGCTCTTCGGTCATATGAGTCCTTTCTGGTCTGAGCGCGGGTCCGTTCCGGCTGGCTGTTCAATTCCAGCCCAAGCCCCAGCTGCGCTGAGGCAGTCCAAAGATTCCACGTTGCAATAGGGTTGTCAATCCACTGTACTCTTACTTTTTAAAACACTGTGCTCTTGCTTGGTATGCTGATTAACGGTTTATCGCTGCCGCGTAGGCAGCTCAGAAAACTGTGCTCCTCCTTTTGCAGCACGCTTGCTGCCGAACAGGCAGTTCTTCCCTCCGGGAGTGCCTACAATGCAATCATTGCAGTCACTACCCGGAGGGCTTCCCATGGCCACCATGACCATCCGCAACCTCGACGACGATTTGAAGGCGCGCCTGCGCCTGCGTGCGGCACGGCACGGGCAGTCGATGGAGGAGGAGGCGCGCAGCATCCTGCGCAACGCGCTCAAGACCGAACCACCGAGTGGACGCTCGCTGGTGGAGGACATCCGAGCGCTGGTCGAACCTTTCGGTGGCGTCGAGCTGGAGCTTCCGCAGCGCACACCGCTGCGTGAGCCGCCGGACTTCAGCGGGGCCGAGTACGACCCATGATCGTGCTGGATACCAACGTCATCTCGGAGCTATTCAAGCCTGCGCCCGAGACCCGGGTGCTGACCTGGATGGCGCAGCAGCCCGGCGACGTGCTGTTCACCACCTCCATCACGCGCTTCGAGCTGCTGTTCGGCGTGCACCGCATGCCCGAAGGCCGGCGCAAGCAGGTGCTGCTCCAGGGTCTGGCGCGCCTCCTCGACGAACGCCTGTCCGGACGGCTCCTTCCCTACGACGACCGTGCCGCCGATGCCCACGTCGGAATCGCCGTGGCGCGGCGCAAACGCGGGGTCTTGGTATCGCAATCGGACGAGATGATCGCCGGCATCGTCCAAGCGCACGGCGCGACCCTGGCGACCCGCAACGTGCGGGATTTCGCGGACTGCGGCATCGCGCTGGTCGATCCCTGGCATTGAGCCGCCTCAGCGCCTGCGGGTGAAGCCCAGCCACCGATGCCAGCGCCAGCCCTGGGCGCTGGGCGGCAGCTGCAGCATGGAGTAGGCCGGTGCGATGGCGGTCAGGGGGCGGTCCAAGGCCTCGGCCTGTTCGGTCAGCAGCTCGGACAGTTCGAAACCGCCCCAGACGGCGATGCCCGGTGCCGGGTCCAAGGCGATCTCGTGCAGCAGTTCGCGCGCGGGCACGTGGGGCGACTGGCCACTGCGCTCCAACGCGTCCTCGACACGATGTGGAATCCATTCGTCCTCTTCCCCGCCTGGCAGGAATACCAGCGTGACCTTGGGCTCGCGGTCGTTGCGGAAGGGCTGCTGTTGCGGCAGCATGCCGGTCAGCGCCGCCTGCGGGTATCGCCAGGCCAGCGGCGCATGATCGGCTTCCGACTCCGGCGAGGGCGGCGGCGCCCGGCGTGAGGAACCGGATGGCGCAGGCGCGAGGTACGGCCGCATGCTGGCGGCGATGCGGGCCTGCTCCAGATCGACCAGGTCGTGGCGAGGCCGCCAGTCGGCCTCGGCGCGCGGGCGGATCCGCGCGATGGCATCCACGCGACGGAAGTCCTGCGCGCGCAGCACGTCGGTGAGCCGGTGCGAGGCCAGCAGAAAGCGTTCGTCCGCGGTGCGCTTCTCGAATCCGGGCAGGCAGAAGGCGGGCCTTCCGCTGCCTGGCGATTCAAGTGCTTTCAGATTGGTGTCGAACACCAGGACGTTCGCGGTACGGGGCGCGATGCGGCGGTGCCGTTGAACGCGGCCGGCCAGTTGGATCAGTGAACGCATCGAGGAGGGTTCGACGACGGCCCAGTCCGCATCCCAGTCGCGGCCCACTTCGCACACTGGCGAGGCGAGCACCACGAACAGATGATCGGACGCCGGATGCGAGTCAAGCGCATCGCGCACCGTGGGCATTCGCCAGACGGCGTCCTGGTCGCGGCGATTGAACGCGGTGTCGAGCATCTGCTCGATCGCCGAGCGCTGCACCAGCGGAAACCGCGCATGGTAGGCGCACAGATGGATCCGCATCCCCTCCGGCGCGCCTTGCGCGTACAGGGCGCTGGCGACATCGATCAGCCGATCGATGTTCGCCATGCGCACGATGCCGAAGCTGACGCGCTTGCCGCTGACCGGATCGATGTTGGCGTGATCGGCGTGCAGACGCTGGCAGGCGCTAAGCAGATGGGTGGCGAAGTCGCTGCGGATGCGTTCGCGTTGCTGCGCGACGATGGGCAGCGGAATCACTTCGGCCAGGCGCAGTGGTTCGGCTTGTTCCAGCCTGCGCACGCGCTTGTCGACGAACGACCGATGGCCCGCCGCGAACGTCGCATCGTCAGGACAGGTCTGCACGTGGACTCCGAACTCGTCTGTCCACAGGCAAGGCACCTCGACCAGCGCCTCATCGCGGCCACCGTCGGCGCCACGATTGCGACGATGGAGACGGCGCCCGGCCTGGTAGGCCACGAACATGCCCTCCACCAGCGCCGGCGGCAGCGTGGCCGAGGACAGCACCACCCGCGTGCCGAGCATGCCGGCCCAGTGCACCAGGCGCGTCAGCGCCGGCAGATCGTCGAGGTCGTAGTCGTCCAGTTCGTCCAGCACCAGGTCGGCGCTCATCAGGCGCAGCATCGGCGCGATCTGGCGCCCGGCGCGCAATGCCTCGGTGGCGGGCGCCAGGTGGTCCACCGTGCAGACCAGCATCGGCGCGGACAACAGCTTGCGGATGTCGGCATCGGTCAGGGCGCGCGACAGCAGCGGGTGGTCGGCCACGTTGCCGTCGTAGAGCACGCGGCTGTCCTCTTCCAGCAGCGATTGCACCGAAGCCGAGCCGCCGGCTTCGGCCTGGCGCTGGTGGAATTCGAACAGCGCGCGGCTGGCCGATCCGCCGACCAGCACCGCCAGTTCGTCCTCGCCCAGGTGCAGGTCATGGCGGTAGCTGCGACCGGTCTGCAGGGTCAGCGTGCGCAGGCCGAGCGCGTAGCTGGCGCGCAGGCCAAGCTGCGGATCCGCCAGGGCGTACAGGATGCGCGCATTGGCCAGGGTCTTGCCGCAACCGGTGGAGGCCATGTTGACCACGAAGGCGCCGTGTTCGGCGGCCTGCTCGCGCAGGCTGGTCGCGGCATCGAAGGCCTTGTCCTGCCAGGAGAAGCGCGGATCGGCACTGCGCCTGCGCAGGCCGCGATGCTGGGCCAGCCGTGGCAAATGACGCTCGAAGCCGGGCAGGGCATGGGCGATCAGGCCGGCGCTGTGGGCGACGCCGAGCAGGTGTTCGAGCAGCGACTGGTTGGCGATGCGCTCGCCGTGACGGTTCCTCGCGGTATTGGCGAAGAGCGTCTGCCCGCCCCGCACGAAGCCCCGACGCGCGGCAACCGGTTGACCCGTCTTGTCCACGCCCAGGCTGGAGTAATGGTGGTCGGCCAGCATCAGGCACAGCCGCGCCAGGTGCATGACGTAGGTATTGCCGAGCCAGTCGCCGTCGCGTCGCCCGCGCAGGGCCACGAGCCGGCGGGCAAGTCGCGCCGCCTGCGTGCGCCATGCCGGGGCGATGACGGGCAGCTCGCCAGCCAGTTCCCAATACGGCTTCGCATCGGCGTCGGGAGCGGGCCGCATCTCGTTCCAGTCGTGCGCAACCTCCGCCAACGGCGTGGTGAGCCAGGCCTGCTTGAACCCCGAGGCACGCCGACCCAGCAGGGCCTGGGTGCCGTCCTCTTTCCACGCAGGGATCACGGGCAGGCGATGATGGGTGACGATCAGCCAGGCCACCGCGGCCGCCAGCGGTGCGCGCGCCTGCAGAGGCCGGAACGGGTGGCGTTCGATGCCGACATCGAGGCCATCCCGCAGATAGCGGCCTTGCGCGATCCATGCGCTCTCGTCGTACTCCCCGGCCGCGAGCCGCGCCAGCCAGCCGGCATCATCATCGTCGCCGACGAAGGCCTGGAACAGCCGCAGCGAGACCCACTCGTGGCGATACAGGTTCTTTTCCTGCAACTGGCCGCGCAGGCGTCGCTGGAAGGCGAGGCTGGCCTTGCCCAGGTCGTGCAGCAGGGCGGCCAGCTGGGCGAGCAGCCGGATGTCCTCGGCGCTGTGCCAGTCGTTCTCGTCCCGCCCTCGCAGCACGTTGCGCGCGGTGGTGTTGGTGGGCACCGCGCCCTCGGCATTGAAGCGGCGCGCATCGCCGACGATCCACAGCAGTTCGCTGTGGTCCAGTCCACGGATCCAGTGGCAGGCCACCGCCGTGTTCTTGCGTGCGGTGTTGCGCAGCAGTCGGCGCAGTGCGTCCAATCCGGCCTGGGTGATCGGCGTCTGCCACGTGCGCTCGCCGCGGCGTTCGGCGAACTGGTCCAGGATGCGCCGGGTCTCGGTCAGTGCGCGTTTGTCGCACTCGGACACCAGCAGGATGTTCATGCCTTGACCTGCGCGGCGGTGTCCAGCGCCACCGCCTTGAGCGTATCGATCATGAAGTCCAGCGACTCGCTGCGTGTCAGCGCTTCGATGCAACCTCTGCGGAAGGTCTGTTCGTCATCGCCGCGCATCGCCGAGATGAAGGCCTGGGGCAGGATGCTGGCGTCCTTGACCAGATCGGCCACGTCGAACACCAGCCCGCCGCGCCGGGTCTTGCCGTGCAGCACCGCCAGCCCATGCGGCAGCCCCAGCACCCAGGCGGCGGTGGCGCCCAGGCCGTAGGCCAGATAGTTGCCGTGGTCGAGGAAGCGGTTGGCCGGGTCGCTACCTGTGCCGCGCTTGGCGCGGGTGAAGTCGCCATAGCCGACCGTCTCCACCGCCAGCTTGAACAGTGCCTTGGTCAGGCGCGCTTCCTCGGTCAACAGCGCGGTGCTGTCCTGGGCAAGCTCGATCTGCCTGGCGGTGCTTGCGAGCAGCGCGTCGAGCCGGCCGGTATCCGGCGCGAAACCGGCCTCGCGCAACGCGCGATGCCGCCATTGCTCGCCAATGCGTCGTGCGCGCGCCTGCTGGAAGGCTTTGGCCGCTACCAGGCGCAGGTCGTCGTCGAACCAGAACCGCACCCAGGCCTGCAGGTACTCGGTCGGCCGGTACTCGCTCTGCGGACAGAACCAGGCCACCTCGACGTCCATCTCGTTGGCGGTGAACAGCGGTGTGCCGCCACCACCGCAGAAACCGACCAGCACGCCAGCCTTGGCCAGTTCGCGCATCGCCGCCTGCGTTACCGAGGTGCCGGTGCCGAGCAGGATCGTGGTGGTGTTGGCGATCGGGATGTTCCAGTACAGCGATCGCTTGCCCGCGTCGGTGACGTATTCGACCCGGCCGCCGTTGACCAGGACGCGGCAATGCTGGAGGTAGTAGAGATTGGCCCGCTTGGAATGCAGGATCGTCTTGAGGTCCGACGGCGACAGGTCTTCCATGGCGACACGCCCCCAACCGGTGCGCACCTGCGCACCGCCCCTGTTGGCCGGGCTGCCCCGAAGTCTACGCGTGCTGGTCGCTCAGGTTGCGACAGAGAATGGCTGCTGGCGCATCCTCGTCGACGCGTGCGATGGCGCTGGCAAAGCCCGCGCGAAACTCCCTGGCTTACCGCCTGCGCGGGGATGGCGGTTGGGCGGGCTGGGCGCGTGCGGATCACCCGTCCTCAGACCGCCACCGCGATCACTTCCCCCGCGCCCGCGCAAACGCCGCGGCCAGCGCGTTGTCCGCCGGCGGTGAGGTGGGCTTGGGCGGCCGTGCGTTGCCGCCGCCGTGGCGCGGGCCGCCACGTTCATTACCCCGCGCATTGCGGTCCTCGCGCGGGCCGCTGGTGGGGGCGCCGGGGACGTCGTCCAGGCGGCGGGTCAGGGCGATGCGCTTGCGGGCCACGTCCACCTCGAGCACCTTGACCTTGACGATGTCGCCGGCCTTGACCACCTCGCGCGGGTCCTTGACGTAGGTGTCGGACAGGGCGGAGATGTGGACCAGGCCGTCCTGGTGCACGCCGATGTCCACGAACGCGCCGAAGGCGGCCACGTTGCTCACCACGCCTTCCAGGATCATGCCTTCGCGCAGGTCCTTGATGTCCTCCACGCCCTCGGCGAAGCGCGCGGCCTTGAACTCCGGGCGCGGGTCGCGGCCGGGCTTCTCCAGCTCCTTGAGGATGTCGCGCACGGTGGGCACGCCGAAGGTCTCATCGGTCAGGCGTTCGGCCTTGAGCCCGCGCAGGAAGGCGGTGTCGCCGATGATCTGCTTGATGGTCTTGCCGTCGGCCTGGGCCAGGATGCGCTCGACCACCGGGTAGGCCTCCGGGTGCACCGCGGAGGCGTCCAGCGGCTGCTCGCCGTCGCTGATGCGCAGGAAGCCGGCGCACTGCTCGAAGGTCTTCTCGCCCAGGCGCGGCACCTTCAGCAGCGCCTTGCGGGTGGGGTAGGGGCCGTGCTGGTCGCGGTAGACCACGATGTTCTCGGCCACGGCCTGGGACAGGCCCGACACGCGCGTGAGCAGCGCGGCCGAGGCGGTGTTGACGTCCACGCCGACCGCGTTGACGCAGTCTTCGACCTTCGCATCCAGGGCGCGCGCCAGGCGGAACTGGTCCACGTCGTGCTGATACTGGCCCACGCCGATGGCCTTGGGTTCGATCTTCACCAGCTCGGCCAGCGGATCCTGCAGGCGACGGGCGATGGACACCGCGCCGCGCAGCGACACGTCCAGGTTGGGGAATTCCTTGGCCGCGGTTTCCGAAGCCGAATACACCGAGGCGCCGGCCTCGCTGACCACGATCTTCTGCAGCTTGGGGTTGTTGCAGGCCTTGATGACCTCGCCGGCCAGCTTGTCGGTCTCGCGGCTGGCGGTGCCGTTGCCGATGGCGATCAGCGCCACGTCGTGCTGCTGGCACAGGCGCTTGAGCGTCTGCAGCGACTGCTCCCACTGGCGCTTGGGTTCGTGCGGGTAGATGGTGTCGGTGGCCACCAGCTTGCCGGTGGCATCGACCACGGCGACCTTGCAGCCGGTGCGGATGCCCGGGTCCAGGCCAAGCACGGTCTTGGGCCCGGCCGGGGCGGCCAGCAGCAGGTCCTTGAGGTTGTCGCCAAACACTTCGATGGCCTCGCCTTCGGCCTTCTCGCGCGCCTGGTTGAACAGGTCCAGCATCAGATGCAGGTGCAGCTTGGCGCGCCAGGTCAGGCGGCAGGCCTGCGCCAGCCAGGCGTCGGCCGGGCGGCCGCGGTGGTCGATGCCCGCCGCGCGCGCGATGCGGCCTTCGGCGTAGGCGTTGCCGGCCTCGACGTCAGCGCCGGGCTCCAGGTCGAGCTGGATGAACTCCTCGCGGCGCGCGCGGAACAGGGCCAGCAGGCGATGCGAGGGAATCCTGGCCAGCGCCTCGCTGTGGTCGAAGTAGTCGCGGTACTTGGCGCCGGCGTCTTCCTTGCCTTCCACCACGCGGGCGCGGATCACCCCGTTGTCCTGCAGCCAGGTACGCAGTTCGCCCAGCAGCGCGGCGTCCTCGCCCCAGCGCTCCATCAGGATGGCGCGCGCGCCCTCCAGCGCGGCCTTGGCGTCGGCCACGCCCTTGTCGGCATCGACGAAGCCGGCGGCGAAGTCCTCCGGTACGCGCGTGGGGTCGGCCAGCAGGCCGTCGGCCAGCGGCTCCAGGCCGGCCTCGCGCGCGATCTGCGCGCGGGTGCGGCGCTTGGGCTTGTAGGGCAGGTAGAGGTCTTCCAGGCGCGACTTGCTGTCGGCGGCGAGCAGTTCGTTACGCAGTTCGTCGGTCAGCTTGCCCTGCTCGTCGATGCTGGCCAGGATCGAGGCGCGGCGGTCTTCCAGCTCGCGCAGGTAGACCAGGCGCGTTTCCAGTGTGCGTAGCTGGGTGTCGTCCAGCCCGCCGGTGACTTCCTTGCGGTAGCGCGCGATGAACGGGACCGTGGCGCCTTCGTCCAGCAGGGCGATGGCGGCCTGCGCCTGCGCGGCCTGCGCGCCGATCTCGTCGGCGATGGTCTGGGCGATCTGGCGCGCGAGCGCCGCGGAGAGTGCTGCCATTGCGTGGTTCAACCGGGACTACAGGGCCGGCGATTGTGGCGTCCTGCGTGCGCCAGTCCAAGCGGTTGACTTTCACCGCGCATGTCCAAATTGCGGTTTGACGCGATGCCGAGCCGCTGCTAGAAGAACTAAGGGCCGTGGATCGCCGGCCGGCTCGGAAGTACCACCCCTGACAGGACGTCACCATGATCCCCGATCCAGAGCAGTTGGCAGAACAACACGCGCGCGAATTCGCAGGCCCGCAGGATCGGATGCTGCGCCAGGCCGGTCGCGCGCTGGAGGCCGTCGTCCAGCAGTTGCCCGAGGCCGAGCAGATCGCCTTCGCCGACCGCTACATGGCGCGGCTGACCCAGCTGACCCTCGCGCAGTCCTCGTCCGCTCGCCCAGCCGAGGCCACGACGCGTCGATCGCCGGAGGCGGCGGGATTACCGGGTGATGCGAATCCGCGAACCCGACGGTCGGGCGTCCGGCGGTTGGTGCCGGTGCTGCTGGTCGTCGTCGCGGTGATCCTGGTCCTGCTGATCAGCGGCATCGGCGCGCGGTAGCTGCTGCCGCGCGGGCCGGGCCGCACACCGGCTCAGGCGTGCCGGCGGTTGGGCAGGAAGGCGGCCACGATGCCCAGCAGCGGCAGGAACGAGATCACCTGGTAGACCCAGAAGATGCTGGTGTGGTCGGCCAGCACGCCCAGCACCGCCGCGCCCAGCCCGCCCATGCCGAAGGCGAAGCCGAAGAACAGCCCGGACACCGTGCCGATGCGGGTCGGCATCAGCTCCTGCGCATAGACCAGGATCGCCGAGAACGCCGAGGACAGCACGAAGCCGATGATCACCGTCAGCACCGTGGTCCAGCCCAGGCTGGCGTAGGGCAGCAGCAGCGCGAACGGCGCCACGCCCAGGATCGAGGCCCAGATCACTGGCTTGCGGCCGATGCGGTCGCCCACCGGCCCGCCGATCAGCGTGCCCGCCGCCGAGGCCAGCAGGAAGCCGAACAGATGCAGCTGCGCGCTGGGCACGGACAGGTGGAACTTCTGGATCAGGAAGAAGGTGTAGTAGCTGCTGATGCCGGCGATGTAGAAGTACTTGCTGAAGATCAGCACCAGCAGCACGCCGATCACCCAGGCCACCGTGCGCCGCGGCAGCGGCGCAATGCCCGCCGGCGCCGCCGCCTTGGGCCTGGCCGCGCTGCGCGCCAGCTGCAGGCCGTACCAGCGCCCGACATAGGTCAGCAGGCCCATGCCGATCAGCGCCGCACCGGCGAACCAGGCCACGCTGGTGCGCCCGTTGGGCACGATCACCGCCGCGGCGATCAGCGGGCCGATGGCCGTGCCGGTATTGCCGCCGACCTGGAACACCGACTGCGACAGCCCATGCCGCCCGCCCGAGGCCAGCCGCGCGATGCGCGAGGACTCGGGATGGAATACCGCCGAGCCGATGCCTACCAGCATCGCCGCGCACAGCACCATGACGAAGTTGGGCGCATAGGCCAGCAGCAACAGGCCGCACAGCGTCGAACCCATGCCCATCGGCAGCGAGTACGGCGCCGGCTTGCGGTCGGTGCGCAGGCCGATCAGCGGCTGGAACAGCGAGGCGGTGAGCTGATAGGTCAGGGTGATCAGGCCGACCTGGGCGAAGCTGAGTTGGAACTGGCCCTTGAGGATCGGGTACAGCGCCAGGATCAGCGACTGCATCATGTCGTTGACCAGGTGCGAGCCGGTCAGCGCGGCGAGCACGCCCACCGCGACCGGGCCGCGCGCGGGCGCTGACGTGGCGGGCTGGGCGGGCAGGGGCGCGGTGGTGGTCGACATGACGGCGGCACGGTCCGGGACGGGCAGGGGGCGCATGGTAAAGTCGCGGCCGACGCCTTTCTTGCGCGATCTGGTCATGACCTCCCGCGAAAAGGACATCGAGGGCCTGGGCGAATCCCGTCGCGTCGGGGCGGCCGCCGACGTGCCGGTGACCTGCCTGGCCCGCGATTACCCCGCCGACACCCTGATTCCGCTGCACCACCATCCCGACCGGCACCAGCTGGTCTATGCCGAAGGCGGCGTGCTGGCGGTACGCGCCGGCGATGGCCGCTGGGTGGTGCCGAGCACGCGCGCGCTCTGGATGCCGGCGGGCGTCGGGCATCAGGTGCACTGCATCGGCCTGGTGCGCATGCGCAGCCTGTACATCCTGCCCGGCGCGCTGCCGGCCGCGCCGAAGGCGCCTTCGACCGTCTCGGTGACGCCGCTGCTGGCCGCGCTGATCCATGCCGCGGCCGAGGTCGCCTCGCCGTGCGCGGCCGACTCGCGCGATGGCCGGCTCATGCGCCTGATCCTGGACGAACTGCAGACCCTGCCGGTGCTGCCCCTGCATCTGCCCGAGCCACGCGACGCGCGGCTGCGCGCGATCGGCCGCCAGCTGGAACAGGCGCCCGACGATGCCTCCACCCTGCATGACTGGGCCGCGCGCCTGGACGTGGACGTCAAGACGATCCAGCGCCTGTGCCAGCGCGAGCTGGGCATGACCTTCGGCCAGTGGCGCCAGCAGGCGCGGCTGCTGCGCGCGCTGGAACGCCTGGCGGTGGGCGAGAAGGTGATCGATGTGGCGCTGTCGCTGGGCTACGACAGCCCCAGCGCATTCGCGACCATGTTCAAGCGCCGCTTCGGGCAGACGCCGAGCCAGTTCTTCCGGTGAAGACACTGAAGCTGGGACAGACGTCGCAGCTGACGGGTTTGACCGCTTTCCGGGGCGCTGCTAGAAGGTGAACCGGGCCATCCGGGGGTGGCCTCTCTCTCGCAGCGAGACCGATCTCCATGCACCGTCCGACCCCATCTGCCGCCGTCGTCTCCCTGCGCCTGATCTGGCTGGCCCTGAGCGGCCTTGCGACCACGGGCTGCGCGACACCGACGCGTCCGGACGCCGCCCCCGCCGCCGCTTCCATCCCTTCGAAGGATCCGATGATGAATGCCACCACCGCGCCGCCCCTGAGCCTGGACGATCTCAACCAGCGCGTCCTGCGCCTGATCGACGGCATCCACAGCCGCGAGGATCTCGCACCGGCGCAGCTGCAGCGCCTGACGGGCGTGGAGGTGGAAGTCAATGCCGAAGATCCGACGATCTATGGCATCGCCGGCCCGGTCGAAGGCCAGGGCCGCTACAGCCTGGTGTCCTCGCACAAGAACGCCTCCGGCCAGGTCGACAGCCTGCTGCTCTCCTTCGAGCCCGACGATGCGGCCGCGCCCTGCGCCAGCGTCGAGGGCTACCGCAGCGCGCTGGCGGCCGCCGGCTTCTCCGGCCAGCACCTGCCGGCCGGCCACCGCGGCAACGAAGCCTGGTACTTCACCCGCCAGGGCGTGAGCGTGAACCTGCATGTCCGCCCCGCGCGCGGCGCCTCGCCCGCGCCGGACTGCGTGGCGTCCATGGTGATCGGCGTCTACCAGTAGCGTCGGCGAGGACCAGGACATGAACGACAAGCACGTCGCAGGCAAGCCCTCGCCCACTCCGGAACAGCAGCTGCAATCGATGCTGGAGGCCTTCGACAAGGCCAATGCCAGCGGCAGCGTGCATCCGGGGGAAGACCTCAAGGCCGTGCTGGACAGCACGCCGGGCCTGAAGGCCAATGTGCTCGACGCGATCGAGAAGAAGCAGCTGGACAGGATCGAGGCGCTCAACGTCAACGGCGCGCTGGGCGTCTACATGGGCGATTCGCGCACCATCCAGATTTCCCCCAGCCAGCTGCACATCGCGCGCACCGACCCGGAGATGCTCAACTCGGTGCGCTTCACCCTGGGCCACGAGGTCAAGCACGCGGCCGATCGCGCGCAGATCATGACCTCGGACGCCAGCCTGGAGAAAGGCGTCAATGCGCTGGCCGGCAGCGGCGGCAAGGTCCACGACTACACCGCGGTGATCAAGCAGTTCAACGAGACCTCGCGCAGCCTGGAGACGCATGCCGAACTGACCGGTTACAACGTCGTGGTCGCCCAGGTGCTCAAGGACAATCCCAAGGCGACGCTGCGCGATGTCTACAACACCTCGCCCAGCGACATGGATCCGTACATCCAGAAGGGCGGCACGCCGGCCAACCCGACCTACACGCCGCGTCCGGGCATCACGCTGGACGGGCTGAAGATGGCGGAGACCAAGGAGAACCTGGCCGCGGTCAACACCTACTTCTACGAAGCGCGCGGCTACCCGCAGCAGAACGTTTCCCAACTGCTCGACTACGCCGGCCAGGCCGAGGCGCATTACCACCCGGGCAAGGGCGCGCCGCAGATCGAGGTCGACCTCAAGGCGCTGGGCGTGTCCAAGGGCCAGGTCTCCACCAGCGCGACGTATGTCGATACCAGCGCCAAGCCACGGCTCGGCGCGCCGGCTGCGGCGCCTGATGGCCTGTCCGGCAACCGCCTTTACGACGATGCCGCGCAAGGTCTGGGACGCACGCAGACCGGTGCCGCCCTGGACAGGATGGCCTTCCGCCAGACCGCCGCGGCGATGGCGGCACAGGCGCAGCAGGATGGCCTGCGCCGGATCGACAGCGTGCACGAAGGCCGCGATGGCCGGCTGTTTTCCGTCCAGGGCCAGCCTGGCGCGCCCGACGCCCTGCGCAGCCATGTCGAAAGCGCCCAGGCCAGCCGCCAGCCGCTGGAGCAGAGCGCACAGGTCCTGCAGGTCCCGCAGGCGCCACCGCCGCAGGTGCAGTCGCGCGAGCAGGACGTGCAGCTGCACGCGCCGTTGATGCGCTGAGAGCAGCGGCCGCGCGTGGTGCGTTGACGGGCGGTTCGTTGGTTTAGGGCGGGATTGCGCGGGAGACTTGCGCTGGAGGCCAGAGGCCAGAGGCCAGAGGCCAGAGGCCAGAGGCGAAGAGGATTGCAGGGATTGCGAGGTTGGCGGGCCGTCAGCATGCGCCGGCCCGCGCGGCTATGGGATACCTCAGCAACGCGCCACGCTGCCGTCGCGAGCCGGGCCGGGCTACGCGGGATGTGAGCATCGCGTCTGCGCGTCCTCACCCGATGCGCACCGCGCGCTGGCTAGGGTGCCGCCATCTGACCGTGCAAGGAGACATCCCATGCTCAAGTGGGCGCTGATTTTCGCCATCATCGGTGTGGTGGCCGGCGTACTCGGCTTCGGCGGCATCGCCGGCGGCGCGTTCGCCATCGCCAAGTTCCTGTTCTGGGCCTTCATCATCATCGCCGTGATCCTGTTCGTCCTGGGCATCACGGTCTTCAAGAAGGTCACCTAGCTCACGCTCCGCCCCTCCCCTTGCGCAGCAGGGGGAGGCCGGGAGGGGGTTGCCTCAGCCGAGGCGATTTCTACCGAAGAGCAGCAGTCTTTTCACTGACTGGTTCGCTAATCGCAGTTCCCGTTGGATTGCGCCCCAGCGCGGCGACATCGTCGAACGAAGTGCTGCTAATCACTTGGACTGCAGGCGCGGCTAGGCCTCTCACGCGCCCGATCATTCCGCTGGCGTCTGCATGAACTCGATCGTGATGCGATCGGGGCCTGCGACATAGGCAACCAGTGTCCCCTTGCGCGGCCCGCCGGGAATCGGCTGCGGGCTGCCTTTCGCTTTCCAACCCGCCGCCTCGACGCGCGCGATGGCGGCGTGGATGTCCTTCACGGCCAGCGCCAGGTGGGCGGCGCC
Organism: Pseudoxanthomonas sp. UC19_8; assembly: GCF_042700505.1. NCBI lineage: Bacteria > Pseudomonadati > Pseudomonadota > Gammaproteobacteria > Lysobacterales > Lysobacteraceae > Pseudoxanthomonas > Pseudoxanthomonas sp. UC19_8. The sequence goes on along the minus strand of NZ_CP170559.1, from coordinate 3,391,195 downwards.
GATCGCACCTGCGCTCTCCGGTACGGCTCCATGCTCGCGGCCTCCGGAGTACTGCAGCAGTTCAATCGCGAACCCATCCGGCGCCTCGACGATCGCGGTCCGCACGCTCGGATCGGCCACCCCTGTGACCTCACGGAGGAATTCGCCGCCCATCTCCGACTGCCGCCGCAGCGTGAAGCCGAGCGCTTGCGTCCAGAAGCGGAGGGACTCGTCCAACGAGGAAACGGCAAAGCCCGTGTGATCCACGGCGATTACGGTTGCGGGATGGGTCACTGCTGCATGCTTCCGGTGAGGGGCCAGGGAAGCAGAGTAAGGCACGCACCTTGCCCCTCCCCTTGCGCAGCAGGGGGAGGCTGGGAGGGGGGGCGTCAGGTCGCACAGATCTTGAAGCGAGGAGCGAAAAGCGCCCCTCCCCCTCAGTCGCTAGTTCGCGACTTCGAGCTCCCCTTCGCCTTCGGCGAAAGGGAGGGGGCCAAAGGCAGAGCGTTGCCTACTGCGCCGGCACGCCCATCTCGCGCAGCAGGGCGGGGGCCGGATAGACCTTGGCCAGCAGCCAGCGAATGTAGCGCGCGTCGACGTGGATGGCGCGCTTGTAGCGCGGGTCGTACCACCAGCTGGCGCTGACCGCTTCCCAGTTGCTGTCGAAGTTCAGGCCCATCAGCTCGCCCCTGGCGTTGAGCACGGGCGATCCGGAGTTGCCGCCGGTGGTATCCAGGTTGGTCAGAAAATCCACCGTCTGGGTCTTCAGCACCGGGTCGGCGGTGCTGCCGAAATCGCCCTTGGCGATCGCCTCCAGCAGCGGCTTGGGCGCATCGAAGGGCACGGTGCCGGTGTTCTTCTCCACGATGCCGGTCACCGTGGTGAGCGGCGCATAGGCCACCGCGTCGCGCGGCGCCAGCGGGGTCACGCGGCCGAAGCTCACGCGCAGGGTGCTGTTGGCATCGGGATAGCTGGCGCGGCCCTGCTTGGCGCGCCAGGCGGCCAGCGCCTGCATGTAGGCCGGACGCAGGCGCAGCAGATCGCCCTCGCGCGTCTTGCGGGCGTTCTCCAGCTCCAGCTGCGCCGGCACCAGCCTGGCGGCCAGCGCGATCAGCGCGTCGTCGGCCAGCGGCTGGCCCTGGCGCGCGGCGGCCAAGCGCGACAGGCGCTCGCGCTCGGTCCCCAGCGTGGTCGCGCCGTACAGCGCGTCCAGCGCCTTGGCCAGTTCGGCCGGCGTGCGGCCGAAGGCGGCATCGAAGGCCGGCACGCGCTGCGCCTCGGGCAGCTGCTGGTAGCGGCCCAGCAGCACGGTCAGCAGCGCCTTCTCGGTGCTCGCGTCGTAGCGGCGCTGCACCTGCTTGAGCTGGCCCTCGATCAGGGCCTGGTCGCGCTGCTGGTAGCCGGTCTCGCGCTGCGCATCGGGTTTGGCCGATTCGAGGCGCAGGCGCTCCAGGGTCAGCGCCGAACGCAGCAGCTGGGTCTGCCCGGCGACCAGGCCCAGCAGCAGGTCGCGATCGCCCATCGCCTGGCCCTGGGCCAGCAGCTGCTGCAGCTGATCGATCTGCTGCTTCTGCGCGCCGCGCGTGGCCCCGAGCATGCCGGCCTCGTCGGCGCCCCGCAGGCGCGCGGCGTCGCTGCGCTGCAGGCCTTCCAGCTCGCCGGCGGCGCGCTTGCGGTTGTTCTTCAGCGACTGCAGCTGCGAGGCATAGCGCGTGCGCGCCTCGGCATTGGTCTTGCCGGCCTGTTCGATCTGCGCGATCAGCGCATCGAACACCGCCACCCGCGCCGGCAGCACATGGCCGACCTGCGCCTCGAACTCGGCCGCGGTGCGGTTGCGATAGGTGATGCCGGGATAGCCGGCCAGCATGGCGAAGTCGCCTTCCTTCGGCCCCTCGACGGCCATCCTGAGGAACGCCGGCGGCTGATAGGGCACGTTGTCGGCGCTGTAATCGGCCGGCTTGCCGTCCTTGCCGACATAGGCGCGTAGGAAGGTGAAATCGCCGGCGTGGCGCGGCCACATGAAGTTGTCGATCTCATCGCCGTAGTTGCCGATGGCGCGCGGCGGCGCATAGACCAGGCGGATGTCGCGCAGCTCCAGCTGGGTCACGCGATAGAAGTCCGCGCCGTAGTCCATCGTGGCCACGCTGCAGCGCACGTTGCCGGCGGCCTCGCACGCGGCCACCAGGCGCTTGCTGGCCGCGTCCACGGCATCAAAGTAGGCGCGGCCGGTCTTGCCCTTCGCATCGGCCAGCACCTGGTCGGTGACCTTGTCGAAGGCGGTGGTGACCAGCACGCGGAAATCCGGATTGGCCGGCAGCTCCTCGCCGCGCGCCTGCGCGACGAAGCCATCGTCGATGAGGTTGGCGCCGGCCTTGGTGTTGTACTGGATCACGCCGTAGGCCACGTGGTGGTTCGTGACCAGCAGCCCGTCGCCCGAGACGAACGAGCCGGTGCCGCCGCCGACCTTCACCACCGCGCTCAGCGGCGCCTGCGTGACATCGGCCAGCGCGGCCGGATCGCCGCGGAAACCCGCCTCACGCAGCGGCTCGGCCAGCGACGGTAGCTGCGTGGGCAGCCACATGCCTTCGTCGGCACGGGCGGTGGAGGACAGCAGCAGTGCCAGCGAGGCGGCCAGGGGCAGGGTGCGGGTCATGTGGATCCGGATGCGATGCGAAACGTGGCGGCGACAGTAGCGGCCGCCCGCGCGCGCGGGCAAATGGGAAGCGCATGACGGTTTGGTCATGGGCGGCGTGTCGTGCGAAAGCCGGTGCGCTGCAAAAGTCCGCCAGATCGTTGTCCGCGGAGCCGAGTGCGGTCAGGCGGAGTCGAGGTCGCGGCCGTATCGCACACGGGTGACGAGGCGCTGCAGACCCGTGCTTCCGAAGATCATCCAGACCGCCAGGACCAGCTGCAGCAAGGTCGAGACCACGCCGCCCAACTGCTCGGGGCCCCAGGCGAAATATCCGGAGGCTTCGTGTCGCGTCAGCAGGTAGATCGTGACCCAGTAGCTGGCGTCGGGCAGGGCCGTCAGCAGCGTCCAGAATCCGAGCAGGGTCAGGCCTACCGACAGCGCGGTCGAGGCGCCCATGGCGTGATCGGCGCGCGGCTCCTTCATCACCGGCAGCAGCTTGCGCGCGATGGTCAGCGGGAAACGCCAGAGCGCGGCGCAGATCAGCAGGCCCAGGACCAGCACCGCCAGGCTCCAGGCCATCGCCGTGGTGTCGTGCTGCGCGCGCAGCGCCGCCATGCTCGGCAGGAACGACCGCAGCAACGTGATCAACAGGAAGATCGCGAACAGGCGCGATCCAACAGCGATACAGTCTTCCCGGTTCATGGCCTGATTCCTTGACCTTTGAAGATGTTGAGCTGGCCGCGCAGCGCCTTTGCGCTGCTGGCGATGAGGACTACTTCTCCTTGCGCCAATTGATCGACCCGCGCGTTTCCACGGTGGACGATTCGATCTCGGCGTTGAAGCCCTTGCGCAGCAGGTATTTGAGGGTGACCACCGAGCCGCCGCCGACCATGGCCACGCCGTAGCTGACGTAGAGCTTGGGCGAGAGGTACTTGCCGATGCCGAACACCGAGGCGCCCATCGTGCGCGACTCCAGCACGCCGGCGTCGTCCAGGCCGATCTTGGCGCCCAGCTGCGAGGCCAGCAGGCCGGCGCCGGCCGACAGCGCCGAGGACGCGGCGCTGACCTGCGCGCTTTCCTGGCTGCTGGCGGTGCTCAGCGGGCGGCCCAGCACCAGGTAGGCCAGCGCGTCGGATTCGGAGGTCTCCGGGTTGGACCAGACACTGGCGCGCGGCGCGCTGGCGCGGCCGGTGACGTCGATGCCGGCGGTCACCCCGGCGCTGACCACTTCGCGTTCGGCGCGGATGTTGATGTTGGGGTCGGAGACGTCGTCGTTGCTCCAGCTCAGCTCGCCGCGGGTGATGGTCAGCTTCTGCCCATAGGCGGTGTAGCGGCCATCGACGTTGAGCTGGCCGGTGGCCGACATGGCGCGGCCGGCGCGCGAATGCACGCTCATCTGGCCCTGCAGCGAGCCTTCCAGGCCGAAGCCCTTCATCCGCACCTGGTCGCCCAGGTTCACCGCCAGGTCCAGCTTGAGCAGCGAGCTGCCGCCTTCCTCCGGGTCGGCCGGGTCCAGCACCACCACGTCCTCGGAGGTGGACACGCCTTCGCTGAGCTTCTCCAGGTTGAGGTTGGCCGAGGGCACGGTGACCTGTCCGCCGACGCCCAGCACCTTGCCTTGCAGGGCGATGGTCATGTCCGGGTCGATCACCGCGCGCAGCTGGGTGGTGTCCGAAGCCAGGAAGTTCTCGCCGCGCACGTGAAACAGCAGCGGCTCGTCGCCGCCCTGCCAGCCCAGCGAGCCATCGATGGACAGCGCGCCGCCGGTGCCACCGCCGCCGGTGGCCGACTGCGACTTCACGCTGCCCTTGATCTGCGCGGTGCCGTCGGACAGCGCGGTCAGCTGCGCATTGCCCTGCACCAGGGTGATGCCCAGCGCCGGCAGGTCGCCGGTGAAGTCGCTCAGGTCGGCCTCGCCGCTGAGCAGCGGCGCGCCGCGCGTGCCGGCCAGGCCGATGTGGCCCTTGAGCTTGCCCTGCGGGCGCACCAAGTCCGGCGAGAACAGCTCCAGCCAGAACAGGCGGTCGTTGTAGAGATAGATGTTGCCGGTCAGCGGCGCGTAGCTGTCCCAGCCGGTATCGAAGGTCGCATCGACGAAGCCATTGCCCGCAAAGCCCGTGCCGAGGCGGCCGTGGATCTTCTGCGGCGTCATGTCCACATCGATGCTGAAGTGATCGTAGTGGACCAGTTCGCCGCGGCTGTTCTTGCCCATCTTCAGGCCGCCGTCCATCGAGGCGATGTGCACCTGGCCCTGCCAGGCGTTGGCCTGCGGCTTGAGGTTGGCCTCCAGCGTCAGGTCACCGCGCAGGCTGAGCTGGCGGCCGTCCTGCTGCGGCAGCCACGGCTGCACCAGGGTCAGCGGCAGGCGGTCGGAGTGCGCGCGCACGCCGTTGCGCGGCCAGTCGGCCGACACGCACAGGCTGCCGCCGTCGCCGCCGGCCAGGCAGCTGTCGGACAGGGTGAAGGCCTGGCCCTTCTGGCTGAAGCGTGCGGCCTGGGTCAGCGCCCAGGCATCGCCCTTGGACGGGACGATGCGCAGCGTCTCCAGCGTGCCGGACCAGGCGCCGTCCTGCGCCTGGCGCGCGTCGCCGGCGAGGGTGAGCGAGGCCATCTGGCTGTCGGCCTGCGCACGCAGCTGCAGGTCCTGCACCGCGCCGCGCGCCTGCACGTCCAGGCGGTCCAGCGCCAGCCCGGCCTGCACGCCGGTGCCGGTCAGCGCCAGCTGGCCATCGCCGCTCTTCCACGGCAGCCGGCCCTTCAGGCTCAGGGTCTGCGCGGTATAGGTGTCGAACTTGAGCGCGTTGCCGGTGAGGTCGGCCTCGATGGTCGGCGCGGCGCGCGGGCCGGAGAGCTTCAGCGTGCCGGCCAGCACGCCGGTGGCACCGGGCAGCAGGTCGGCCAGCTCCAGCGGATTCAAGGTCGCATCGATATCCAGCGTGTCGGCCACCTTGCCCTGCGCCTGCACGCGGCTGGCGCCCAGGCTCAGATCCAGCTTGCCCTGGCCGCTGTCGCCCTGCAGGACGAAGTTGCCGCTGCCGGCCAGCTTGCGGTCGCGCAGGCGGCCGCCCAGCTGCGGGATGTCCAGCGTCGCATCGAAGCCGGTGCCCTTGCCCGCGGCCGGATCGCGCTGCGCGCCCTTGCTGGACAGCTGGCCGGTGACCGCGCCCTTCCAGCCGGCGGCGAAGTAGCTCGGGTCGAAGTTTTGCAGCGTCGCCGCCACGTCCCAGGACAGCTGCGGCGCCCAGCCGACCTGGCCGGTGACCTGCAGCCCGCCGGCCGGGGTGGTCGCCTTGAGCGTCTTGAGCAGCACCTTCTCCAGGTCGCCGCGGCCGTCGAAGTCCACCTTCGCCTTGTCCTGTCCGCGCGCCAGATCGGCCGTGCCGATCGCCGCCCAGTCCGCCTTGCGCCCGGCCACGCCCAGGTCCGCATCGGCCTGGATGCGCGCCTCGCCCTCGCCCCACTTCAGGCCGCGCGCGTTGACCGCGAACTTGAAGCTCGGGTCCTCGGTCTGGGTGAAGTCGGCATGGCCGTTGAGGGTGACGCGGCCGTCGAGCAGCTGCACCGCCAGCGGCTGCACGGTCAGCGTGGTGTCGTCGATGCGCACGTGCGAGGGCTCGATCACCACCGCGTTCTCGCCCTGCTGGGCGTGGCCGCTGATGGCCGCGCCGCCGTCGGTGCCGCTGGCCTGCAGGTCGAAGGCCAGCGGCGGCGCATCGGCCGCACCCACGCCGAGCAGGGACAGGTCCAGCTGCTTGCTGACCGCGCGCATGGCCCAGTCCGGCTTGGTCGCGCCGCGCACGTCCAGGTGCACGCGCACCGGCGCCGGCGCGTTGCCGCCCACCGCCACCTGCATGTGCTTGACGTCGCCGCGCGCGACCAGCCCCAGCCGCGCCGGCGTCTTGCCGCGCGGGGCGGGGAAGCCGGCCGACACGGTCAGGTCGGTGTCGTAATCGTCGCCCGGCCGGTAATGGCCGTCGATGGAGAAGTTGCCGCGGTCGCTGGTGATCTTCACCGCGCTGGCTTCGGCATAGCCATCGCCCAGGTCCACGCCGCCGCGGATGCTGCCGAGGAAGATCACCGGTTCGCCGCCGGAGGTGTAGCGCAGCCGGTCGACCTGCAGCGTGTCGGCCTGCAGGTTCAGCGGCAGCTCGATCTGCGGCATCACCTCCGGCCAGCGCGGCAGCTCGAACGGCTTGTCCGGGCTGGGCGCGACCTCCAGCGTGGCGTCCTCCACTTCCAGCCGGTCCAGGCGCAGGCGCTTGCCCAGCAGCGGGCGCAGGTCCGGATCCAGCAGCACACGCTTGGCGGTGAAGTCGATGCCGTCCATGTGGAAGTGCACGTCGCGCAGCGTCAGCGGCCCGGCGACCGGGCCTTCGGCACTGGCGTAGGTCAGCGAACTGCCGGCCGGCAGGCGCGCGATCACCTGCGCCAGCAGCACGTCGCGGCCGGCCACGGTCTGCAGCAGCCAGTACAGCGCGACCAGCGCCACCACCACCAGCGTGGCCACGCCGATCGCGCTGCGGATGGCCAGCGTGCGCATGCGCGCCTTGCGCCGGGCGCGCAGCTCGGCGATGCGCGCCTCGCGCTCTTCCGGGGTGAGGTCCTGCGGCGTGCGGCTCACAGGCTGGTCCCGATGCTCAAGTACAGCTGCACGACCGAGTCGGGATCGTTCAGGCCGTGGGCGATGTCCACCCGCACCGGGCCGATCGGCGAGCGGTAGCGCACGCCGACGCCCACGCCGGTCTTGAGATCGGGCGAGTCGTTGTAGGCGCTGCCGGTGTCGACGAAGATCGCGCCGCCGAACGGGCCGCCCTTGTAGTAGTGCTCGTATTCGGCGCTGGCGGTGATCAGCTTCTTGCCGCCGACCGAATACTCGCCGCCCTCGGTGCGCACGCGCGGACCGACCTCGCGGTACTGGTAGCCGCGGATGCTGTTGTCGCCGCCGGCGTAGAAACGCAGGCTCGGCGGCAGCGCGTCGGGCGAGCCGGCGCTGGTCTGGCCGATCTCGCCGCGCAGGATGAAGCGGTCGTTGGCGCCGATGCCCTTGAACCAGCTCGCGCCGACCTGCAGCTGGGCGAAGTTGGTGTCCGAGCCGGCGCCTTCCAGGCCGCCGCGCAGGGTCGAGCGCGCGACGATGCCGCTGCGCGGGAACAGGCGATCGTCCACGTTGACGTACTGCGCCTCCAGCTGCGGATAGACGTAGGTCGCGTAGCGATACGGCGCGGCCGCCTCGGCGCCGTCGCCGTTCTCGTCCTCCAGCTCCAGCTCCAGCTTCCAGCGCTCGCGCAGGGCGTGGATCGAGGCGGTGAGCGTCCAGTTCTCGTTGAGCTGGCCGCTGCGGCTGCCGATCAGCTCGATGCGGCGGGTGTCGATGTAGTCGGTCTGCTCGTCGTATAGCTGCGCGGTGGCCGCATACCAGCCATCGAGCCACTTGAACGCCGGGATGCGGTAGGTGCCGGTGAGCGACTTGCGGTTCTGCGCGTAGTCCAGCAGCGCCTTGAACTTGTGCCCGCGCGAGTTGACGTAGCGGCGCTCGATGCCCGCCAGCACACCGGCGCCGTATTCGGTGCCGTAGCTCAGGCCGGCGGTGTAGATGTTGCGCTTGGCCAGTTTGAGGTTGACGTCGATCGGCACGCGGCCGTCCACCGCGTGATCGGGATCGGGCTGGATGTCGATGTTGCTGAAGTAGTCCAGCGCCACCAGCGACTGGCGCAGCCGGTCCAGCTTGCCCTGGTGGTAGTAGCTGCCCTCGTCCCAGTAAACCAGCTGGTCGAGCAGGCCGGGCCGGAAGTAATCCTGATGGAAGATCGTCGGGCCCATGTCGTAGCGGATGCCGCTGACCCAGGACAGGTCGATGTCGGCGGCATGCTGGGCGCGGGTGATCTCGACCCGGCGGTCCTGAAAGTCCGCATCCAGATAGCCGCGCTCGGCCAGGCGGCGCACGATCTTCAGCTTGCTGGCCTCGTAGGTCTGGTGGTCGAATACCTGGCCCGGGCGCGGCGCGAAGTCCTTCAGGTCCTGGGCTAGGTAGCGGTCGCTGCCGCCTTCGCCCTCGATGCGGATGTCGGCATCGCGCACGCGCACCGGTTCGCCCGGGTCCACGGTGACCACCACCGTGAGGTGATCGGCCGGCGCGCGCACGCGCGGCGCGTTGGCGGCGCTCGGCGCGGCCTGCCCGGTGGCCTGCTGCGCGGTGGTGCCCTCGCTGGCATCGGGATTGACGTCGGCCGGGGCCACCGAGGTGGTCACCTTGCCGTCGGCGTCACTGGCGTCGCGCTGCACCTGGGCGCTGGGCTGCGGCGCGGTGTCGCGATCGTCGTCGTCATCCTCATCGTCGTCCTTGTCCTTGCCGCCGGTCTTCTTCTGCCGCTCCACGCGCGCGGCCTGGCTGGCATCCAGGCGGGTCGTGGTCACGGTGATGGTCGGCCCGTAGTAGCCGAAGGGTTCCAGCGCGTGGGCGGCCTCGTCCTTGGTCTGCTCCAGCAGATATTCCAGCCGCGCCTCGCCCAGGCGCTTGCCCAGCGCGTCGTTCAGCGTCAGGGCCACGCGGATGTTCTCGGCCATCGCGGCCTGGGTCTCATCGTCCTCGTTCAGGCCCTTGATCTGGACCTGGTCGACGATGGCCGCCGCCCACGCCAGCGCCGGAGACAGAGACAACGCGGCGGCGAGGGCAAGCGAGTAAAGGACGCGCATGGGGAAAGCATACCCAACCGCCGTCCTGCGCCGGGTTAAGGCGCCATGACGGCGTTGCGTCCCGAAGGCGGCGCGAGACGCCCCACCGTCGTTCCCGCGAACGCGGGAACCCAGCGCCTTTCGCCTGGAAAAGCCTAAGCCCGCTGTGTCCGACTGCGCGGGACCAGCGGGCCTCCCGGGCCGTCCTCAGGCCGAAAGCTGCGCGATATCGGCCACCTTGCCGAAGCGCGCATGCAGCCGATGCAGCAGGGCCAGGCGATTGCCGCGCACGGCCGGGTTCTCGGCGTTGACCATCACCATGTCGAAGAAGCTGTCCACCTGCTCGCGCAGCAGCGCCAGGCGCGCCAGCACCGCGACGTAGTCGTGCTGATGCAGGGCGGTGTCGGTGTCGCCGATCGCGGCCTGCACGGCCTCGGCCAGCGCGGCCTCGGCCGGGTGTTCGATCAGGCCGCGATCCAGGTGATCGGGGATCTGCACGCCCTCGGCCTGGGCCTTCTTGAGGATGTTGCCGATGCGCTTGTTGGCCGCGGCCAGCGCGGCGGCCTCGGGCAGCGCGGCGAAGGTGCCGATGGCCTCGATGCGGCGGTCGAAGTCGTACAGCGAGGCCGGCTTGAGCTCGGCCACCGCGTTGAACTGCGTGGTCGGCACGCCCTTGTCGGCGTAGTAGCCCTTCAGGCGGTCGAGGATGAAGTCGTAGAGCTCGATCACGTCCGCATGCGTCGTGCCGCCGGCATTGGGCACAGCCTTCGCCTCAACGCCGGCCGCCTTCGCCTGCTCGGCTGCCTTCTGAGCGTTCTTGTCCTTCTGCTGCGTTTTCGCGAAGGCGACGGCTTCCAGCGCGGTGTCCAGCAGCGATTTCAGATCCAGATCAAACCCACTCTCGATGATCGTCCGCGCCAGCCCCAGCGCATTGCGGCGCAGCGCGAAGGGATCCTTGTTGCCGGTCGGCTTGAGGCCCGCGGCGAAGCCGCCGGCCAGCGTGTCCAGGCGCTCGGCGATGGCCAGCACCTTGCCCAGCGGCGAGAGCGCGATGTCGTCGCCCGCGAAGCGCGGCTGGTAGCCCTCGTCGATGGCCAGCGCGACCTCCTGCGGTTCGCCGGCCGCCAGCGCGTAGTGGCGCCCGGCGATGCCCTGCAGCTCGGGGAACTCGCCGACCATGCGCGACTGCAGATCGTTCTTGGACAGCTCGGCCGCGCGCCGGGCCAGCGCGGCGTCGGCGCCGACCTGCGGGGCGATGGCCTGCGCCAGCGCGGCCACGCGCGCGACCTTGTCGGCCACCGTGCCCAGCTTGGCCTGGTAGGTGACGGTCGCAAGGCCGCCGCCCATCGCCACCAGGCCCTGCTTGAGGTCCTCGTCGAAGAAGAACTTGGCATCGGCGAAGCGCGGGCGGATCACGCGCTCGTAGCCGGCGCGCACCTGCGCCGGATCGCGCGAGGCGATGTTGGCGATGCCGATGAAGTGCTCGGTCAGCACGCCGTCGCGCAGCACCGGGAAGAACTTCTGGTTGATCTCCATCGTCTCGATCAGCGCTTCCTGCGGCACGGCCAGGAAGGCGGGTTCGAAACTGCAGGCGACCGCGTTCGGCCACTCGGTCAGGCACACGACCTGTTCCAGGTTGTCGTCGGTGACGCGCGCGTCGCCATCGACGCTGCGCGCGGCGGCCTGGACCTGTTCGATGATGCGGGCGCGGCGCTGCTGCGGGTCGACCAGCACGCGCGCGGCCTCCAGCGCGGCCACATAGTCGCCCGGCGCGACGATCGACACTGGCGCGTCGTGCTCGAAGCGATGCCCGCGGCTCTCGCGGCCGGCGGCCACGCCCATCAGCGTGGTGTCGATGACCTGCTCGCCCAGCAGCGCCACCAGCCACTGCACCGGCCGGGCGAAGGCATAGTCGTGGTCGCCCCAGCGCATCGGCTTGGGGATCGGCATGGCGGCCACGGCCTCGGCGATCACCTCGGGCAGCAGGTCGGCGGTGCGCGCGCCGGCGCGCGTGGCGCGCAGCACGAAGCGCTCGCCCTTGGCATCGGTGGTGCGCTCGAGCTGGGTCCAGTCCACGCCGGCCTTGGCCGCGAAACCGCTCAGCGCCTTGGTCGGCTGACCGTCGGCGTCCAGGGCGATGTTCACGTACGGGCCGAACACCTCGCTGGCCTGCTCGGGCTGCTCCACCGCCACGCCGGGCAGCAGCACCGCCAGCCGGCGCGGGGTGAACAGCGGCCGCGCCTCGCGCGCGTCCACCGCCACGCCGCGCTTTTCCAGCCCGGCCTTGATGCCGTCGAACAGCGCATCGGCCAGCCCCGGCAGCGCCTTGACCGGCAGCTCCTCGGTGCCCAGTTCGATCAGGAGGGGAAGTTGTTCGCTCATGTCAGGAAACCTTGCTGTTCCCTTCTCCCCTCGGGAGAAGGTGCCCCGAAGGGGCGGATGAGGGTTGGGCGGAGTCGGTGAAGTCCGAGCGCTGCAGACTCCGCCGGCCCTCACCCCAACCCCTCTCCCGGGGGGAGAGGGGCTCAATGCACGTCACGTCGGTGCGTCGAAGGCCACGTGGAACTTCTTGAGCACCGGCAGCGCCTCGTAGCGGGCCACGCGCGCCTGCACGGCCGGATACGGAGACAGATCGAACGGCACCGCCTCGGCTGCGAAGCTGCAGCAGCAGGCCAGGGTGATGTCGGCCTGGGTCATGCGCTCGCCGATCAGCCAGTCGTGGCCTGCGCGCGCGGTGCAGTGCGTCTCCAGCGCCGCCAGTGCGTGTTCCACCTGGGTCTGGCAGCGCGCGAGCCAAGGGCCATGACGCTTGTCCTCGGGGCGGAATACGCGCTCGTACACCATCGTCACCGCCTTGTCGGCCACGCCTGTGGCCAGCGCGATCAGCTGCAGCGCCTGGCGACGTTCCGCGCCGGCGGCGGGCAGCAGTGCGCGTTCGGCGCCGACGGTCTGGTCCAAGTGATCCAGCACCGCGGACGATTCGAACAGCACCGCTTCATCGTCCAGCACCAGCGTCGGCACGCGGCCCAGCGGGTTGTAGGCGCGGATCCTGTCGGCATCGCGTCCGGTGGACCAGTCGCGATGCTCGAAGGGCATGCCCAGCACGTCCATGCTCACCGCCACGCGGCGCACGAACGGCGAGTCGAACATGCCGATCAGGATCATGCCGCCGCCTCGTGCGCGGCGCGCTTGAGCCCCGGGAAGCCGAGCTTCTCGCGCTGCGCGTAGTACGCCTTGGCCACGGCCTGGGCCAGGGCGCGCACGCGCAGGATGTAGCGCTGGCGCTCGGTCACGCTGATGGCGCGGCGCGCGTCGAGCAGGTTGAAGCTGTGGCTGGCCTTGGTCACCTGCTCGTAGGCGGGCAGCGGCAGACCGGCCTCGACCAGCTTGACCGCCTCGCGCTCGCAGGCGTCGAAGCGGTGGAACAGCTCGGCCACGTCGGCATGCTCGAAGTTGTACGCGCTCTGCTCGACCTCGTTCTGGTGGTAGACATCGCCATAGGTCACCGGCGTGCCGTCCGGGCCGTAGGTCCACACCAGGTCGTAGACGTTGTCGCAGTCCTGCAGGTACATGCACAGGCGCTCGAGCCCGTAGGTGATCTCGCCCAGCACCGGGCGGCATTCCAGGCCACCGGCCTGCTGGAAGTAGGTGAACTGGGTGACTTCCATGCCGTTCAACCACACTTCCCAGCCCAGGCCCCAGGCACCGAGCGTGGGCGATTCCCAGTTGTCCTCGACGAAGCGCAGGTCGTGCACCAGCGGGTCGATGCCCAGCGCCTTGAGCGAATCCAGATACAGCTGCTGCAGGTTGTCCGGGTTGGGCTTCATCGCCACCTGGTACTGGTAGTAGCGCTGCAGGCGGTTGGGGTTCTCGCCGTAGCGGCCGTCGGTGGGGCGGCGCGAGGGCTGCACGTAGGCCGCGTTCCACGGCTCGGGGCCGAGCGCGCGCAGGAAGGTGGCCGGGTGGAAGGTGCCCGCGCCGACTTCCAGGTCCAGCGGCTGGATCAGCACGCAGCCTTGCGCCGCCCAGAACTGGTTGAGGGTCTGGATCAGGCCCTGGAAGGTGATGGGTGTGGCCGTCGTGACAGTCATGCGGCGAAGGGCGGAAAAAGGGGTGGGCTAGTATACGGGCGTGATGCGACCGCTTCTGGCCGCATGGACACGGCCAGGGGGCCGATGCCGCAATGGAACAGACCCAGCGCAGGGCCGATTTCTCGCCGGAGTCCACGGTGCTCGGGTCGGGCCGGCTGGACTTCGCCCAGGTCGCCCGCGCGGTGCTGGCCGACGGCCTGGTCGCCGAGGCCGACCGCGGCCGCATCCAGATGTCCGCCGCCGGCGCGCGCAGCGCCAGCGAGGTGCACCCGCTGGTGCTGCTGGCCAACCTCAAGCTGGCCGCGGCCGCCGGGGGCGAGCTGAGCCTGGAGCGCCTGACCGAATGGCTGGCCCGCCGCGTGGAGGTGCGCTACCTGCGCATCGACCCGACCCGGGTGGACGTGGCCAGCGTCACCGCCGTGGTCAGCCAGGCCTATGCGCGCCGCCACCGCATCCTGCCGCTGGCGGTCGAGCACGACCGCGTGCTGATGGCCACCAGCGAGCCGCTGGACCTGAGCTGGAAGCCCGACCTGACCCACCTGACCCGGCGCCACATCGAGCTGGCGCTGGTCAATCCGCTGGACCTGCACCGCTACACGATGGAGTTCTTCGGCGTGACGCGCTCGGTGCGCGGCGCCAAGGACCAGCGCGATCGCGAGCAGAACGCGTCCATGCCCAGCTTCGAGCAGCTGGTCGACCTGGGCCAGAGCGGCGAGGTCGGCGCCGACGATCACCACGTGGTGCAGATCGTCGACTGGATGCTGCAGTACGCCTACGAGCAACGCGCCTCGGACATCCACCTGGAGCCGCGCCGCGAGCTGGGCCGCATCCGCTTCCGCATCGACGGGGTGCTGCACAAGGTGTTCGAGCTGCCGCCGCCGGTGATGACCGCGGTGGTCTCGCGCATCAAGGTGCTCGGCCGGATGGACCTGGCCGAACGCCGCCGCCCGCAGGACGGCCGCATCAAGACCCGCTCGCCCGGCGGGCGCGAGGTGGAGATGCGCCTGTCGACCATGCCCACCGCCTTCGGCGAGAAGTGCGTGATGCGCATCTTCGACCCGGACACCGCGTTCAAGCCGATCGCCGAGCTGGGCTTCAGCCCGACCGAGGCCGCCGGCTGGAACGCGCTGGTCGAGGCGCCGCACGGCATCGTGCTGGTGACCGGCCCGACCGGCTCGGGCAAGACCACCACGCTGTATTCGACGTTGCGCAAGCTGGCCACCGCCGACGTCAACGTGTGCACGGTCGAAGACCCCATCGAGATGATCTCGCCCGAGTTCAACCAGATGCAGGTCCAGAACAACATCGACCTGGACTTCGCCTCCGGCGTGCGCACCCTGCTGCGCCAGGACCCGGACATCATCATGATCGGCGAGATCCGCGACCTGGAGACCGCGCAGATGGCGGTGCAGGCCTCGCTGACCGGCCACCTGGTGCTGTCCACCCTGCATACCAACGACGCGCCTTCGGCCATCACCCGCCTGCTGGACCTGGGCGTGGCGCACTACCTGGTCGCCTCGACCCTGAGCGGCGTGCTGGCCCAGCGCCTGGTGCGCACCCTGTGCCCGCACTGCCGCCAGCCCACCACGCTGCCGGCCCACGCCTGGGACGCGCTGCTGGAGACCGGCCGCCAGGTGCCCGAGGACGCCGCGCCCAACGCCCCGGTCGGCTGCCTGGAATGCCGCCGCACCGGCTACATGGGCCGCGTGGGCCTGTACGAGCTGATGCCGCTGACCCCGCAGCTGCGGGCGATGATCCGCGCCGACATGGATCTGGCCGCCTTCACCCGCGCCGCGCGCATCCAGGGCATGCGCACGCTGCGCGACGCGGGCCTTGACATGGTGGCGCGCGGTCTGACGACAATCGAGGAAGTCGTCTCCGTCCTGCCCCCTCGGGAATGAACCCGCCCTTCCTGATCGTCGAAACCGGCCAGCCGCTGCGCAGTCTCAAGCGCCACGGCGGGTTCTCCCACTGGATCCGCGTCGCCGCCGGCCTGGAGGCCGACGAGGCGGTGGTGGCCAATGTCGAGCGCGGCGACACGCTGCCCGCGCATGGCGACTTCGCCGGGATCATCGTCTCCGGCTCCTCGGCCATGGTCACCGACCGCGCTGAGTGGAGCGAGCGCGCGGCCGGCTGGCTGCGCCAGGCCGCGCACGAGGGCCAGCCGCTGCTGGGCATCTGCTACGGCCACCAGCTGCTGGCCCACGCGCTGGGCGGCGAGGTGGCCTACAACCCGGCCGGGCGCGAGTCGGGCACGGTGCGCATCGACCTGCATCCGCCGGCCGCGCAGGACCCGCTGTTCGCGCACCTGCCCGAGGGCTTCATGGCCCACACCAGCCATGTGCAGACGGTGCTGCGCGCGCCGGAAGGGGCCACGGTGCTGGCGCGTTCGCAGCGCGACGGCTGCCAGGCCTTCCGCTGGGGCGAGCGCGCCTGGGGCGTGCAGTTCCACCCCGAGTTCGCCACCCACCACATGCGCGGCTACGTGGTCGCCCGCGCCGAGCACCTGCGCAGCACCGGCCAGTGCCCGGTGCGCATCCACCGCGAGGTGACGGCCGCGCCGCAGGCGCGCACACTGTTGCGGCGGTTCGTGCGCCACGCGCGTCAGGCCCGCGCCCGCTGACCCGGCCAGGCGCGCCGGGCCTTTCCTGTCCTCCCCCCTGCGTTCATTCGGAAGTGTCTCGATGTCGATGATCAACAAGGTGCCCGCGAGCGCCGGCGCGCAATGGCTGCTGGACGGGCTGGCCGCGCTCAAGCGCGCGCCGCTGCAGCTGGGGGCGCTGGGCGCGCTGTGGGCGCTGCTGTCGCTGCTGGTGGCCCAGGTCATGGCGCTGGCCACGGTGCCGGGGCTGTTCCTGCAGCTGCTGCTGGGGCTGGCCTCGCCGGTGCTGTTCGCCGGCATGGTCGGCGCGGCGCGCAAGGTGGCCGGCGCGCAGCCGGTGGTGCCGGGCGACCTGTTCGGCGGGTTCCGCTCCGGCCGCATCTCCAGCCTGGTGGCCACGCTGCTGCCGCAGGTGCTGCTGGCCATCGCCGCCGGCCTGCTGCTGATGGCGCTGTTGGGCACCGAGGGCGTGCAGAAGCTGCAGGAGGTCATCGGCCATCTCGAGCAGCAGGCCGCCAGCGGCGGCGAGCCCGATCCGGCCATGGTGGCGCAGCTGCCGGCCGGGCGCCTGCTGCTGTGGCTGCTGCTGCTGATCGCCGGCGGCCTGGTGGCCAGCCTGCTGGTGTTCGTGGCGGTGCCGGACGTGCTGTTCGGCCAGCGCCGTGGCATGGAGGCGATGTTCAACAGCCTGCGCGCCTGTCTGCACAATCTGCCGGCGGTGGTGGTGTTCTACCTGCTGCTGGTGATCGTGCTGGTGCCGCTGCTAATCGTGGTGCAGCTGCTGGGCCTGGCCGTGGCCATGGTCGCCGGGCAGCTGCTGGGCATCCTGCTGACCAATGTGCTGCTGATGGGCGTGATGCTGCCGCTGCTGGCCGGCTGCGTGACCAGCGCCTGGAGCCAGCTGCTGGGCCAGCCTGGCGCCGTCGCGCCGACCGAGCCGCTGCCGCCGCCTTCGACCTTCGCGGCCTGACGTTCCTCCAAGCGGGTTTTTCTCTCGCCTGAGGGATCGCGATGTGTGGGCGTTCTTGGCTTCGGAAGGGCAGCGGTCCGGCGGGCGGTGGCCGCTTGTCCCTCAATCAGGGCATCCTGCCCTGATTCGGGCGCTCGGCATCCTGCCTCGCTAGGCGCGGCCACCGCCCGCCGGCCCGCTGCCGCAGGCGTTGCGCTAAGCGGCTTCGGCGCGCAAGAAGTCCTGATCCATCCTCAGCGGGGTCATCGGCCGGGTGCGACCCACGTGGGAGCAACCGTCTCCTGTAGAGCGGAGCTTGCTCCGCTGGGGCCTTCCCGACGAACCGAACGAAGAGCAGCGGAGCAAGCTCCGCTCTACACAGGCGGGCCGCTGCGGGACTTGGGGAGAGCGTTGCTCCCACAGGGGGGGGCAACGCCGCGTCAGGCTTGCGCGGCTTTGCGGGGGAGGACCCAGCGGCAGGCGAGGATGCCGAGCTCGTAGAGCAGGCACATCGGCAGGGCCAGCATCAGCTGGGAGACCACGTCGGGCGGGGTGATGATCGCCGCGATGATGAAGACGCCGACGATGGCGTAGCCGCGCGATTCTTTGAGCTGCTGCGGGGTGACCAGCCCCACCGCCACCACGATCACCATCGCCACCGGCAGCTCGAAGCTCAGGCCGAAGGCCAGGAAGATCACCACCACGAAGTCCAGGTACTTGGCCGGGTCCGGCGCCAGGGTGACCACGTCGGGGGTGAACAGCGTCAGCGCATGGAACACCGCCGGCAGCACGGCGAAGTAGGCGAAGGCGCAGCCGGCGAAGAACAGGGCGATCGAGGACACCAGCAGCGGCACCGCCAGGCGCTTCTCGTGCCGGTACAGGCCCGGCGCCACGAAGCACCAGGCCTGGTAGATCAGCCACGGCGAGGACACGAACAGGGCCAGGTAGAAGGCCAGCTTGATCGGCGCGAAGAAGCCCGAGGTCGGGTCGGCGGCGATCATCTTGGCGGCCTGATCGACCGGCAGCTGCGAGAGCAGGGGGCGCGCAAGGTGCTCGAAGATGCGCTTGGCGAAGGGCATGGCGATCACCAGCACCAGCGCCACGCCGGCCAGGCCCCGGATCAGGCGCGTGCGCAGCTCGAGCAGGTGCTCCATCAGGCTGCTTTCGGCCTCGTGCTCGGAACGGTCAGGCACGGGGGCGTTCATGGCCTGGCTCGGATGCGGCGGGTTCGGCGGCGGTCGACTCGGCGGCGGTGGATTCCACGGACGCATGCGGCGCGGAGGCGGCGGCCACGTCGGCGGCGGTGTCGGCGTTCGCCGCGGCGCCGTGATCGGTGCCGGCGTCCTTCACCGCGGTGCGCAGCTCGTCGAACTGCTGCTGCGCCTGGGCGCCGCCGCGGCGGGCCTGTTCCTCGGTGCGGCGCAGGGCCTCCTGGGCCTCGTGCAGATTGCGCTTGAGCTCCTCGGCGGCCAGCTCGCGCTCCAGTTCCTGCTTGACCGAGTCCCACTGGTTGCGCGCCCGGCGCACCCACAGCCCGGCGAAGCGCGCCGCCTTGGGCAGGCGCTCGGGGCCTAGCACCACCAGGGCGACCACGGCGATGACGATGAGTTCGGGAAAGCCGATCTCGAACATGACGCGGCCCTCAGCGTCCGCCGGGCCGGCGCGGGCAGGGGGCCAGCACGACCACGCCTGCGATCAGCGGGCGTCGCCGCTGCGTTCGCGCTCGCGCTCCTTGGCGGCGGCCTCGTCGGCGCCACGCGCCTCGTCGGACAGGCGCGCGACCGGCTTGTCCTCGTCGTCGCGCATGCCCTTCTTGAATTCCTTCACCGCGCTGCCCAGGTCCTTGGCGCCGCTGGTCAGCCGCTTGGTGCCGAACACCAGCAGCACGATGGCCAACACGATGATCCAGTGCCAGATGCTCAAACCGCCCATGTCGGACCCGCCGGGTAGAAGTGGACAGTCAGGATAGCCTACGCCGCGCGCGCTTGCGCTGACCGCGGCGACCGCAAGCGCGGTGCCGCGTGCCGGTCCTGTGCGTTCAGTTCAGCTGTTCGGTGCGGATTTCACCTTCGCCCACCGGCTGGAAGCCCTGCTGCGGCGCCGGCTGCGGCTGCGCGGGCTGCGGCTGGGCCGGCTGGCCGGCGCCGATCGGCGCGGTCTGCGCCTCGGGATAGGCCGGCGCGGCCGGCGGCGCGCTGGGCGTGCCGGTGGTCACCACCGGGCGCGCGTCGCCGCCACGGGCGGCGCGGGCGGCGGCGGTGGCTTCCTCCAGCTCGTCGCGGAAGCCCACCACCTGCGCGGAGGGGTGAGCGGTGCGCCCCTCGAAGATCGCGCGCGGCGTGGCGCCCGGCCCGTAGGCGGCCACGTTGGCATCGTCGTCGATGGACAGCACGGCGCCGTCCAGCGCGATGCCGGCGAACAGGCCGCGGGCGCGCGACCAGGACCAGATCTCGGCCTTGAGCTGGCCGTCGGTGGCGGCCGAGGCGTTGCGCCCGACCGGGCCGGCGGCCACGCCGGCGTCGGCGCCCAGGGTCACCTTGCCGTTGACGATGTTGTTGAGCGAGCGGTCGTTGCGGAACACCAGCACGATGTCCGAGGACTGCACGCCGGCCTGGAAGCCGACGCTGCCGCCGGTGAGCTTGACGAACACCGGCTGCGACCAGGTGCCGTCGGGATTCTTCACCGACATCAGGCCGTGGCCGCTGCGCCCGCCGAACAGCAGGCCGACCTTGAGCGAATCGGGGATGACGATGATCGCCTTGCCCTCGTCCAGCAGCTTGTCGGGGATGGACTCCTCGGGGATGCGCTGGATGTCGGTCAGCACGCGCGTGGCGTTGACGGCGCGGTCGTCCTGTTCGGTGCCGGCGAAGGCCTGCGTGGCGGCGAGGCTGGCCAGCAGCAGCACGCCCAGGCGGGCGAGGCGACGCGGCGCGAAACGGGACAGGGGCATGCGGGAGGCTCCGGGGGGAAGTGGCAGGACAACGCAGCGCGCGCCGACGATGCCATCGGCCGCCATGCAACGCCGCGAGCCTAGTGAGCGGCGAGTGAATCGGCCATGAGCCCGCGCGGCATCTGTCATCATGCCGCCCATGTCCGACGCCCCCCTCGCCACGGCCATGGGCCAGGCCGCCTCCTCCTCGTCCTCCGCCATCGCCGGCACCCTGGTGCTGGCCAATCTGGGCACGCCGACCGCGCCGACCGCGCCGGCGGTGCGCCGCTATCTGGCCGAGTTCCTCAGCGATCCGCGCGTGGTCGCCATTCCGCGCCTGCTGTGGCAGCCGCTGCTGCGCGGGGTGATCCTGCCGCTGCGCGGACCCAAGTCGGCCGAGAAGTACGCCAAGGTCTGGCTGGAAGGCGGCTCGCCGCTGGCGGTGTACACCACCGGCCTGGCCGCGCAGGTGCAGGCCCTGCTGCCGCACTGGCGCGTCGTGCCGGCCATGCGCTACGGCGAGCCCTCGCTGCGCGCGCTGCTGCAGCAGGCCCGGGACGAAGGCGGGCTGGTGCGGATGCTGCCGCTGTATCCGCAGTACTCGACCACCACCACCGCCTCGATGCAGGACGTGGCGCGCGCGGTGAATCCGGCCGCGCCGGACGCGCGGCTGCAGTGGGTCGAGGACTATTCGGACGATCCGGACTGGATCGCCGCGGTGGCCGAGTCGATCGCGCACTGGCGCGCGCGCCACGGCGCCGGCGCGCATCTGCTGTTCTCCTTCCACGGCCTGCCCCAGCGCGTGGCCAACAACGGCGATCCCTATCCGCAGCGCTGCGAGCGCAGCGCCGCGCTGATCGCCCAGGCGCTGGGTCTGGGCGAGGGGGAGTGGACGCTGACCTACCAGTCGCGCTTCGGCCGCGAACGCTGGCTGGAGCCGGCCACCGATACCGAACTGGCCGCCCTGGCCGCGCGCGGAGTGACCCAGGTCGACGTGGTCTGCCCGGGCTTCGCCGTGGACTGCCTGGAGACGCTGGAGGAAGTGGGCATGCAGTTCGCCGAGGGCTTCGCCCACGCCGGCGGCACGCTGCGCTATATCCCCTGCCTCAACGACGCGCCCGCCCATGCGCGCGCGCTGGTGGCGATGCTGGAGCGTCAGTTCGGGCCGATGCGGGCATGAGCCTGCGCCCGGTCACGGTGCCGACCCAGGTCGGTGCGCTGGCCGCGCTGCGCGGCGGCGATCCGCACGGGCCCAAGGTCATCGCCCTGCACGGCTGGCTGGACAACGCGGCCAGCTGGCTGCCGTTGTTCTCGCATCTGCCGCAGCCGCTGGACGTGCTCGCGCTGGACCTGCCCGGCCATGGCCACAGTCCGCACCTGCCGCCGGGCGTGGAGTATTCGCCGTTCGTGGCGATCAACGCCGTGCTCGACGCGGCCGATGCGCTGGGCTGGGCGCGCTTCGCGCTGCTCGGACATTCGATGGGGGCCGGGATCTCCAGCCTGATCGCCGCGGCCTGTCCGCGGCGCGTGCGTGCGCTGGTCTGCATCGAGGCGCTGGGCGGACTGGCCGAGGACGCGGCCGAGGCCGGCAGCCGCCTGCGCGATGCCATCGAGCGGGCGCGCCAGCCCGCGCGACGGCCGCTGCGCGTGTTCGCATCGCTGGACGCGCCGGTGCGCGCGCGCATGCAGGCCAACGGACTGAGCCAGGCCAGCGCGACCCTGCTGGTCGAGCGCGGCGTGCGCGCGGTCGACGCCGGCTGGGTCTGGAGCAGCGATCCGCGCCTGATGCTGCCCTCGCTGTATCGCGCCACGCATGCCCAGGTCGATGCCATCGTCGAATCGATCGACTGCCCGACGCGGGTGATCCTGGCCACGCCCGCCCAGCCCTACTTCCCCGAGCCGATCCGCAGCCAGCGCGCCGCGCGCCTGCGCCACGGCCAGACCTTCGTGCTGCCCGGCCACCACCATGTGCACATGGACGAACCCGCCGCCGTGGCGGCGTTGATCGGCGACATCCTCGCCAGCGATTGAGCCGGGTAGGTGGCAGCCACCGTCTCCCAATCGCGTTGCAGCCTCCTTGTAGAGCGGAGCTCGCTCCGCTGGGCCTTCCCGAAGGTCCGTCCGAAACGCAGCGGAGCAAGCTCCGATCTACAGGGTGGGGCCGCCATGACGGCTCCCGACCACATCACACCCGGGTGCCTGTTGCTTCAGGGCTGCAGCAAGGCGCGCAGCTGCGCCTTGAGGGCGCGGCCTTCCTGGTGGAAGTAGGCGCGCTCGGCGCGCCAGTCGGGGAAACGGCGTTCGACCTCGTCCCAGAACGCCTGCGAGTGGTTGGCCTGGGCCAGGTGGCACAGCTCGTGGACCAGCACGTACTCGAACGCGCTCGGCCGGGCCAGCACCAGCGACAGGTCCAGCGCCATCGTGCCGTCCGGGCTCAGCGAGCCCCACTGCGAGGACATGATCTTCAGCCGCAGCCGCGTCGGCGCGCGCGGCAGGCCGGGCAGGTGGCGCGGCATCCAGCGCGCCACGTCGCTGCGCGCCTGGGCCTCGTAGAACTCGCGCAGCGCGCGCGCCAGGGTGGCCTGCGAGCCGCGCGCCGGCCATTGCACGTGCAGGCCGTCCTCGCGCAGCTCCAGGCGCGCGTAGCGGCCGGGCTGCCAGTGCAGCGGGATCAGCGCGCCGCGCAGCGGCAGGTGCGTACTCTGGCCCGGCTGCAGCGGCTGCACCTCGCAGGCCTGCACGCTGCGGGCCAGCTGCTCGTAGAGCCAGTCGCGATGCAGGTCGAGGAAGCGATCGCCGGCGATGAGGCTGGCGCGCAGCGGCAGGGTCAGGCGCGCGCCGCGTTCGTCCACGCTGAGGCGGATGCGACGCGCGCGCGGATCGCGCACGCGCTGGATCTGCAGCGGGGCGCCGCCGTCGGCCGCCGGGTACAGGACGGTGTCGCGCTCGACGGTGCGGGTGGGTTTGGCGATGAGCCGGCGCAGCAGCATGGGGGCATTGTACGGACGCGCGTGACGGGTATTGGACCGCCCGCGCGCAGCGGCGCTACTCCACCTTGCTGAACTTCAGCGCGCCTTCCAGGATGAAGAACAGGCGCCGCACCTCGGCGCTCATCAGCGCGAAGCGCGCGTCCAGCTCGGCGCGCAGGTCGTCGATGTTGTCGTCCAGCTGATCGACCGCGCCATCGAGGAACTTGAGCTTGCGGATGATCAGGTCCTCGCCCAGGACGAAGGACACGTGGTCGTCGAGGTTGAGCGCCAGCTTGGTGACCTGCTTGCCGGCCTCCAGGTGCTTGTCGACTTCCTCGCTGCGCAGTTCCTGCTTCTGGCACTTCACCACCGCGCCGCCGTCGATGGGGTCCTTCATCTCGCATTCCTCGCCCAGGCTCAGGCCTTCGGGCAGGGGCTCGCCGGCGATCCAGCCGGTGAGGATCGCGCGCGGCGCGATCTCGGCGTTGATCGGCATGGCCGGGAAGCTGCCCATCACCCCGCGCAGCTCGGACACCACGTTCTCCGCGCTCTTGCGCGAGGACGCGTCCACGGCGATGAAGCCCGAGCGCGCGTCGATCAGTGCATCGGTGCGCGAGGGTTTGACGAAGGCGCGCGGCAGCAGCTCGTGCAGCAGGTCGTCCTTGAGCCGCTTGCGGGTCTTGCCGCCGGGGCGGCGCCCCTCCTTGGCCTCGATCTCGTCCAGCTTGCGCGCCAGCAGGTCGTTGACCACCGCGCCGGGCAGCAGCTTGTCCTCGCCGCCGACGCTGACCCAGATCGCGTCGTCGGCGCGATGGGTGGCGACGTCCTCCGAGCGGCCGAAGGGATTGATGAAGCCACGCGAGTTCATCTCCAGCGGGCCGACCGGCTTGAGCGGGGCCTGGGCGACCTGGGCGTCGAGTTCGGAGAAATCCAGCGAGGTGGGGAAGCGGAACAGGGTGAGATTGCGAAAGAACATGCGGGGGACCGGATGGGGCGCGCGGCGCGCTGGAAGCGGCGGACAGCGCGGCGAAAGGGATCGGGGATTATCACCGCTGCGGACCGCGCCGACAGCCTTGACACGTCGGTGCGGCGGCGGTGCCGAAAAGATTCTTCAGGGATGGGTGCCGACCAGCTGCACCGCGTCGATCGAGCCGGTCGGCGCGCCGGGCGTCACGGTCAGGCGCACGGCGCGGGTCTGGTAGGGCGTGGGCGCGAAGCGCGCCTGGAACCAGGTGATCTGCTGGGCGTCGCGCGGCGTGCGGTCCGGGCCGTTCCAGACCACGTGGCGCGCGCCGGTCTGATCGATCAGTTCGATCCGGCGCAGGCGGCCGGGCAGCCCGACCTGGCGCACGCGCACCGCGCTGGCCGACACGGCGGTGTCGTAGCGCAGCTCCAGCCATTCCGGCGCGCGGCGCTTGCCCGTGGCCTGCTCGGGCGCCCAGCCCTTCTCGGGATAACGCACGCTTTCGGCGTCGGGCGCGCCGGTGGCCGCCTCGGGCGTCCAGCGCCCGTCGTGGCCGGCCAGGGCGGTGGCATAGGTCGAGCTGGCCGTGGCGCTGATCGCCCATTGCCCGGCCGGATCGTCCAGATACTGCTGGCCGGCCAGGGCCTGCTCGATCTTGGCCTGGCGCTGGGCCGCCTGGCGGGCGCTCGCCGCCGGCGCGGCCAGGGTCGGGGTCGGCGTGGAGGTCTCGGGCGCGGCCACGGGCGCATCGGCGCCGGCGCGCGCGCAGCCGGCCAGCACGGCCAACGCCGACAGCGCGACCAGCGGGCGCGATGCGTTGTTCAGCCCACGCACCGCCATCAGTCCAGCCCGGGCGTCTCGCCGCGCAGCCAGGCGTGGGCATCGGGCTGCACGGCGCCCTCGGCATGGCCCAGGGCGGCGAAGTCGAACAGCTTGGCATCGGCCAGCTGCGAGGGCCGGATATCGCCCATCGCGCGGGCGATCTGCTCGATCCGGCCGGGGTGTTCCTTTCCCAGGCCTTAAGCATGTTGCCGACCTGGCGGCGCTGCAGGTTCTCCTGGCTGCCGCACAGGTTGCAGGGAATGATCGGGAACGCCCTGCGTTGCGCGTAGTCGACGATGTCGGCCTCGCGCACATAGGCCAGCGGGCGGATCACCACGTGGCGGCCATCGTCGGACAGCAGCTTGGGCGGCATGCCGGAGAGCTTGGCATGGTGGAACAGGTTCATGAAGAACGTGGCCACCATGTCGTCGCGGTGATGGCCCAGGGCGATCTTGGTGAAGCCGTGCTCGGCCGCGTAGGCGTAGAGCGCGCCGCGGCGCATGCGCGAGCATAGCGAGCACAGGGTCTTGCCGTCGGGCACCACGCGCGTGACCACCGAGTAGGTGTCCTGCTCGATGATGTGGAAGGGCACCCCCAGGTCTTTCAGGTAGGCCGGAAGTACGTGCTCCGGGAAGCCCGGCTGCTTCTGGTCCAGGTTGACCGCGACCAGCTCGAAGGGCACCGGCGCCTTGCGCTGCAGCTGCAGCAGGATGTCCAGCAGGGTGTAGCTGTCCTTGCCGCCGGACAGGCACACCATCACCTTGTCGCCGGCCTCGATCATCGCGTAGTCGGCGATGGCCTGGCCGACCTGGCGGCGCAGGCGCTTGGCCAGCTTGGTCTGCTCGCGGCGCGCGCGCGCATCGGCGCTGGCCGGCGTGGCCGGCGGCGCGCTGTCGATCAGCTGCAGGGGCAGGGGCGTGGACATGGGGGTCGGGCATTCTAGCCGGCCGCCGCCGTCCCTGCCCGGGCCGGCGCGCGCCGGGCGGTGCCGGGCGGACCCGTGCGCAACGCCCGCTGCGGTCTTCCGCGTATGCTTGGCCCGTGCACCAGGAGCTCACCAGCGATACGGTCAACCGGCTTGCCGCGCTGCGGCGGGAGCACCGCGATCTGGACGACCAGATCAGCCGCAGCATCGCCGAGCTGCACGCCGACGAGCTGACCATCAAGCGCCTGAAGAAGCGCAAGCTGTGGCTCAAGGACTGCATCACCCGCCTGGAAAGCGCGCTGATCCCCGACGAACCGGCCTGAGCCGCAGCGGCGGCTTGTGACCGCCACCGTCACTGGCGCTGTGCCCCGCGTTCCACGCAGGCTGGCGCGAAAACCCCGCATCGGCGCGCAGTTGCGTGTGCTCACCGGGTTTTGGCGGGAATTGGCCCGATGCTTGCTTCACAGTGGGTTACGGCCCTGCCTCGTCCGGGCGCTTGGTGTTGTTTGTCCGCCCATGTCTCCGATCGGCTCCGCCGCTTCCGCCATCGCCCTCCCCCCGACCGGGGCCGGGCTGCGCGTGGTGCGGCTCGGGCCGGGCCAAGCCGGGGCGCCGCTGCGGGCGATGCGCCGGCGCCTGGCGGCCGAACAGGGCCGTGAGCCCGAGCCCGACGACGCCCTGGAGGCCAGCGCCACCGTCGTGGCGGTGTTCGCCGGCGAGGCCATGGTGGCGGCGGTGCGCGTGCATGCGACCGATACCCCGCAGCTGCGGCGCGAGCTGGGCACGCTGCTGCAGCTGGACCGCTTCAGCGGCATCTGGGCGCCGGAGCACATCGTGGTCGGCTCGCGCCTGCAGGTGCTGGCCGACTTCCGCACCCGCCAGGTCATCGATGCGCTGCTGCGCGAGAGCTACCGGCTGGTGCGCGATTCGGACGTGCGCTTCGGCCTGATCGCCTGCGAGCCGGCGCTGCATGCGCTGTTCGCCTTCTACGGCTTCCGCGAATACCTGCCGCCGGCGATCCTGCCCGGCGATACCGGCGTGCTGCGCATGGCGCTGGTCTGCGAGGACGCCAGCACCTTCATCACCTGCGGCTCGCCGCTGGTGGATCTGGTCCAGCATCCGCAGCTGGGCCTGTCCGCGCGCGCCTGGCTGGAGCAGACCTTCCCCGTGCTGGTCTGAGCGTCGCCGCGGCGCGGGCGCGGTGCTAAGGTGCCGGCGCCGACGGAGCGCTGGATGTGGTTGGAAAGCAGGAACTCATCGACAAGGCACGCAATCCCTGGTGGCAGGCCGCCGCCGCGGTGGCCTTGCTGGCCCTGGTGCTCACCTTCGTCCTCGGGGGCTTCCGCGACGCCTCGGGCAAGGCGCATCCGCTGCCGCGCAGCGGCGCGGACAAGACGCTGCGCAGCGGGGCGATGGCGGTGACCCCGCGCCAGGCCTGGCTCGCGCACTACCCGCCGGGCGGCCGGGTCGATCCGGCCGATCCCCAGGCGCTGTATCTGGTGCTGGAGGCCGACGTCGAGAACCTCACCGAGCGCAGCTTCAACGGCTACGGCTTCCTGCGCGAGGACGTGGTGCTGGTCGATGCGCGCGGTGAGCCCACCCGGCCGGAGCTGCTCAAGCGCGCCGACGACCATAGCATCCTGACCGCCCTGCAGCCGCGCCTGCCCCAGCGGGTGGAGCTGGTGTGGCCGCTGCCGGCCGGCGCGACCGTGCCCGCGCAGCCGCTGTTCGGCCTGTTCGCCCGCGACTACGTGGCCAGGGCCTATCTCAACGACCAGGGTGGCTGGATGCAGGGCGCGCCGAAGGCCTTGATGCAGCTGCCCGTGCGCGACCTGCGCGATCGGGTGGTGGCGCCATGAACGCCGGGCCGTGGTCGCTGCCGCGCCTGCACTGGCGCCCGCTGCTGTGGGTCGCGCTGGCGCTGGTGGCGATCGTGGTCCTGCGCAAGCACCAGTCCAGCTACGAGCAGCGCGATGCGCCGCTGCTGCAGCCGGCGCCGGCGAGCGATGCGGTGGGGCGCAACTTCCGGGTCGAGGTCGGCGCGCTCAAGGTCGTCCATGCCTACCTGCTCAACGGCCCCTATCCAGGCGATGAGGCGCTGACCCTGCGCACGCCGGGCATCTGGCTGTCGGTCCTGGCCAAGGTCGAGGCCACCCAGACCCAGGGCATGCTCAACGCCCAGCTGCGCACCCGCAGCGGTCGGGTCTATGTCGCCTCCGGCGCCGAGCGTCCGCGCCTGCCGGCGTTCAACCTCTCCGGGCGCGAGCTGGCCCCGGGCCTGCAGGAGGTCGGCGCCTGGTTCTTCGAACTGCCGCCGGATCAGCTGCAGGGCGCGCACCTGCAGCTGTTCTGGGGCACCAGCCTGCCCGTGGGCGGCGACAGCCTGGTCGATGTCGACCTCGGCCTGGACGCGGCGCGCGCGCGGAGCATGCTCGAAGAGGCCAAGCCCGTCCTGGATCTGCGCCAATGAAGACAGCGGTCACGACCGGATGGTGGCGGCGCAACGCCGGCTGGCTGGCCGGCGCGCTGGTGCTGGGCGCCTTGGCGCTGTGGCTGCCCTACCGGCAGGCGCGCCAGGAGGCGCTGACCCTGCATCCGGACATCCCGGTGCGCGCGGCGCCCGGCCAATGGGCGAGCTTCGGCGGGGGGCGCTGGCGGCTGCTGGCGGCCGAGGTGGTGGAACCGGGCGACCGCCGCCTGCGCGGCTGGCTGCGCCAGGATGCGGTGGTCCTGCTGCTGCGCTACGAGGTTCTGCGCGCGCCCGGCGCCGATGTGACGCTGTTCGAGACCTGCCGTGGCGCGGTCACCGATGCGGCCGGGCGGCGCTGGGAAGCCGGCCCGAACGCCCTGCCGCGGCTGGCCGGCCCACGCCTGCCGACCGGCTGCGGGAGCGGCCTGGACGCGAACGGCAACCGGGTGACCATCGCGCCCGGCCAGCCGCTGCTGTTCCAGCACGCCTTCGTGCTGCCGCGCGGGCAGGAGGTGCACGGCCTGCATGCGCGGATCGAGCTGAGTCCGCGGGCCGGCGTGTCAGGCCACTATCTGGACGTGCCGCTCTAGCGCGCGGCCGGCAGCCGCGCGATGGCGCGGTCGAAGGTGGCCGCCAGCAGCACGGTGTGCAGCACGTCGGTCAGCAGTGAGGTGCGGAACGACAGCGGCGTGGTCAGGAACACCGCGTACAGCTGGCCCTGCACCTGCTGCACATCCGGCGACTGCGGCCCGATCAGCTGCCGCAACCAGTGCCAGGCCCAGGAGTCGACCCAGGCCAGCAGCTGCCAGCCCACGCACAGGGTCAGCAGCGCCGGCAGGCCCGCGCGCAGCACCAGGCGCAGGCTGTTGACCACCGGCACGCCCTTGTTGGTCCAGCCCTCGCTGACCTTGTCCACCAGCATGCGCAGGCCGAAGTGCAGCCCGCGGTAGCGCTGCACGAGCTGTTCCAGCCGGGTGTCGGCCTGGTCCAGGCGCTGGGCCTTCTTCAGGTCGATGCCGTAGATCAGCGCGGTGATCGCCAGCCAGATCAGCGGCAGCACCACCGCCCCGGCGGCCGTGGTCGCCACGTCCCAGAGCGGGTCCAGCAGGCGCCGGGCCGGCGGCAGCAGCGTGAACAGCGAGGCCGGGCTCTCCCACCAGCGCGTGGCCGCCACATAGACCGCCCGTTCGTGCCACCAGTCCATGGCCAGCCCGTGCAGCTTGCCGATGGCCGCCACGCCGACGAACACCCAGTACGCCTCGCACACGGTCACCAGCAGTTTCCAGCCCCAGCCCTCGCCGGCGGCAGCGCGGCGCTTGGCCGCCCAGCGCAGCAGCCAGGCGATGGCCAGCGCGATCCAGATGCCCTTCAGATGCAGGACGTTGGCCAGGTCCTCCTTGTCCCACACGCTGACCACATAGCCGGTGCGGAAGTCGCGGCGCAGGTTCTCCAGCAGGCCCCAGCCGGCGTAGTAGGCGAAGAACGGCAGCAGCGCCACCGCCAGCGCGCCGCTCCAGTGCGCGCGCGCCGGGTCCAGCTGCGGCGTGGTCGCGCCGCCGGCCAGCATCGGCAGCGAGGGCCGCAGCGACTGGAACATCATGATCGTGCCGGCCAGCTGGGTGACGATCAGCAGCGACAGCGCGGCGAAGGACAGCAGCGCGCTATAGCCGCCCAGCCGCACCGCCAGCTGCATCAGCGCGTCGTAGCACACGCGCATGGCGAAGAACCAGAACAGCAGCGCCGGCCAGTGTTGTACCAGCAGGCGCCCGGCCAGGCGCGGCACCTCCAGCCAGGCCGGCCCGCGGTCGCCGGCGATCTCGGAGCTTGCGGCGGGCTGGGACATCATGCGGCTGGCCTTATTCGGAGGGCGCCGGCGTCGGTTCCGGACGCGCGGCCTCGGGGCTGACGCGTTCGATGGTGTGGCGCAGCTCGCGACCCAGGATCACCTTGGCGTCGCGCGCCCACGCGTCCAGGCGCGCGTCGAACAGCAGCTTGCTGTGCTCGTCCGGCCACACCAGCTTGAGCTCGCGCAGCTTCTGGATGAAGCCGCGGAACAGCGTCCTGTCGAAGAACTCCGGCGCGGCCGGCGCGTAGAGCAGGCTCAGGCGCTGGGCGGCCTGCTGGCACAGGCTCTCCAGCTCGGCCGCGCCCAGCGTGCCGGGGCCGTTCTTCACCAGCACCGAGATGGCGATGTAATAGCGCTCGAAGGCCTGCTGCAGCGAGTGGCCGATCGCGCGCAGGCGGAACACCTCGTCGGTCTGCCCGGCGTTGCGCTGCAGGACGCCGCCATCGTCGTCGTTGACCCCCGATCCGGTCGGGGGCAGGTTCTGCTCGAGCAGGTGCGCCTCGATGAACACGTCGATGGTGTGCTCGATGCGCGAGGCGAACTCCTCGGCCGTCCACGGCAGGAACAGCTCGGCCTGTAGGAACGGATACAGCTGCTGGCCCAGCGCGATCAGCCGCGACCGCGCCATGCGCCGGTTGTTCTGGAAGCAGCAGGCGATCCACGACGCGGCGGTGAACAGGTGCAGCACGTTGTTGCGGTAGTAGCTCAGCAGCACCGCGGTGTCTTCGTCGACCACGTCCAGCACATCGCCCAGCGGATGGGAGATGCGGCGCAGCACGTTGATGTCCAGGCCGTGGGCGATGATCCGCTCGGGGCTGTGCGGGGTGACGGTGACGCGGTCCGAATACGGCAGGCGCGCCAGCAGGGTCTTGCTCAGCTCGATCTGCGCGATCAGATCGGCCTCGGCCATGGCGTGCTTGGGCGTGGACAGCAGCGCCAGCGCCAGCAGGTTGATCGGATTGACGTCGGCGGCGGCGTTGACGCGGGTGTTGATGGTGGTGGCCAGCGCATCGACGGTGTCCGACAGCCAGCGCGGCTTGTCGTCCTCGGGCAGCGGCTTGCCGTCCCATTCCGGCGCGTGCCGGGCCAGCATGTCGGTCAGCTCGATCGGCTCGCCGAAGTTCACCACAACCTGGCCGAAGTTGGAGCGCAGCACCTTGGGGATGGACCACAGCAGGCCCCAGATGGATTCCTTCTGCTTGGGCCGGCCGGACAGCTCGTCCAGGTAGCTCTTGCCCTCCATCAGCTTCTCGTAGCCGATGTACACCGGCTGGAACAGCACCGGCTTGCGCGGCTGGCGCAGGTAGGCGCGCACGGTCATCGAGATCACCCCGCCCTTGGGCGGCAGCAGCCGGCCGGTGCGCGAGCGCCCGCCCTCGACGAAGTACTCGATCGAATAGCCGCCGGCCACCAGCTGGGCCATGTATTCGGTGAACACCGCCGAATACAGCGGGTTGCCGCGGAACGAGCGCCGGGCGAAGAACGCGCCGCCCTTGCGCAGCAGCGTGCCGACCACCGGCAGGTTGAGGTTGATGCCGGCGAAGATGTGCGGCGGCACGATGCCGCGTTCGTACAGCAGGTAGCTCAGCAGCAGGTAGTCCATGTGGCTGCGGTGGCTGGGCACGTAGACGATCTCGTGCCCGGGCGCGGCGTCCTTGAACTTGTCCAGGTGATGCACCAGCACGCCGGCGTAGATGCGGTTCCACACGTGGCTGAGCAGGAAGCTGGCCGAGCGCACCACCGGGTTGGAGTAGTCGGCGGCGATCTCCCAGGCGTAGGCGTGGGCCTTCTTCCACGCCTCCTCGGGCTTGGAGTTGTCGCGGCGCGCCTGGTCGGCGATGGCTTCCTTGACCGGCTCGGCCGCCAGCACCTGGTCCACCAGCAGGCGGCGGGTGGACAGGTCGGGGCCGATCACCGATTCGCGGATGCGGTGGAAGTGCTTGCGCAGCACGCGCGAGAGCTTGCGTACCGTGCGCTCGGGCGGCAGCTGCTCGGCCACCGCATCGCGCACCGACACCGGCGCGGAGAAGCGCACGATGGTGCTGCGGCCGTTGAGCAGGATCGCCAGCAGGCGGCGGAACCGGCCCACCAGCGCCCAGTTCTCCGAGAACAGCACCGCGAACCAGCCGCTCTGCTTGTCCGGCGCGCGGCCGACGAAGATCGACACCGGCACCAGCTGCACGTCCAGCGCCGGGTTGGTGCGGTGCGCCTGCAGCAGGCGCGCCAGCGAATCGGAATGGGTCTTGGTGCTGCCGGCCTCGGGGATCAGCGAGCTGGCGATGCGCCGCGACAGGGCCAGGTAGGCGCGCTTGCGCCGCAGCGGGTCGCCCGGCACCGGCAGGGGCAGCAGCGGCGAGGGCAGGCCGGCGGCCTGGCAGGCGCGGTCCAGGATCAGGGCGTTGGACAGGCCGTAGTCTTCCAGCACGTAGCACACCGGCCGGCTGTCCAGCAGCGTGGACGGCGCCTCGGGTTCGATGTCCAGCTCGACCCAGGGGTCGACCACCTTGTGCAGCAGGCGTGCCCACAGCGGGGTCTTGCCGCTGCGGCCGATCGGGGCGGACACCGCCACCGGCAACTGCGCGGGGGCGGGCGCCGCGGCGTCCGCCCCCGCCGGCGGTGCGTCCTCGCGCTCGGGACGCGGGTCTTCGGGGAAGGGCAGGGGGTTCTGGTCAGGCATCGCGGTCATTATGCCCAATGGCCGTTGCCGGCCCCGGTGACCGTTCCGGCCACCTTGCCGTCCGGCGGCGGTGGCGAGGACGCCGGCGGTGCGGAGGGAGACGGCGCCTCGGGCGCCGGCGTATTCGGCGCGTCGGGCGCGGTGGGCGCCTGCTGTTCGAGGCGTTTGCGCAGGGCCGCGGCCTGGTCCATGTAATGGGCCACGTACCAGTGGCCGTCCTGGCGGCGCAGGGTCACCGTCAGCTGGATCGGCTTGCCGGCCAGCGGATAGGTCACCGCGACCTTGGCCAGGTCGCCCTCCTGGGTGACCTCGCCGACTTCCAGCTTGGCCAGGCTGTCGTCCAGCGACAGGCCGTAGTCGGCCAGCACGCCGCCGAGCGCGGCGAAGAACGGATCCAGCCGGGTCAGCGCGCCGGCCATCCCGGCCTGGGTCAGGTCGGCCTCCGAATCGATGCCGGTCGCGCGCGCGGCCGGCACCAGGGTGCGCAGGGCGGTGTGGGCGCGGGGGGCGTCGGCCAGCGGGGCGGACTGCGCCCAGGCGGTCAGCGCCGGCACGACCTGGCCGAAGTGCGCGCGCTGGTCGGGGGTGGACTCGCCCTGGCTGCGCACGTACTGGCCGATGAACAGGCCCAGGGTCTGCGCGGCGTTGCGCAGGTCGGTGACCTGGCCGGCCAGATTGCGGTCGTAGTCGATGCCCAGCTGGCGTTCGGCATCGTTGGCCGACAGCGCGGCCAGCATGGGCACCAGGCGTTCGGGCAGGGGCAGTTCGCTCAGCGGCCAGCGGCTGGCGCCGGCGGCCCAGCCGGCGGCGAAGGTCTGGTAGTCCTGGGCGGGCACGGCATCGCGGGCGAAGCCGGCCAGGTCGTACTGGCGCAGCTGTGCCGCCAGGTGACGCACGGTGGCGGCCGGGCCGTCCGGCCGGTCGTCGACCACCGGTTTGGGCGAGCGCTGGCACGCGGCCAGGACGGCCAGGGCACAGGCAAGGACAGCGGCGGGAATGCGCAGGGCCCGAGGCATGGGGGTTCTCTCCAGGTGGGGGGCATCTTGGCCGCTGCATGTGTCTGCGGGCAACACGCGGGGATGGGGCACGCTCAAAACCTTGCCGTCGCGCGAAGCCGGCCACCCGCCTCGACCCGGCCGGGCAATACGTCGCGTGCTCCTTGTAGAGCGGAGCTTGCTCCGCTGCTCTTCGGCCGGATCATCGGGAAGGCCCCAGCGGAGCAAGCTCCGCTCTACAGGCGGTGTCTTGCCCGCTGCCTATCCCAGAGACCGCGCAGCGTCCGATCTCTCGATCGGCAGAGGGATCAAAAAAAAACAGGCCCGGTCGAATGACGACGCACGGGCCTGGAAAATCCGGGTCGGGCCCGGAGGACATCGGTTGTGGCAACACTCCAGCCCAGGGGCCGGACGGCGCACAGCCTAACCGCTGAATAGAGGCAATGCAATACTTTAAGTATCTTTGCTTAAGTGTTTGTTTTTAGATAGAAATATCTGAACGACAGTGTGCCCCGAGGTCGGTGCCACGACGCGATCGGCAGTAGATGCGTCTCTCCGCGCACCGAACACGCTGCCGGGTCCGCGAAGCTGGCCTGATCCGGAGTGGGCCAAGCACCCCCATGCAGTTGAAGGCCCTCCGGGGATACCTCCCCAGCGACTTGGCTGTCCCTGATGAGCCCGGCCGCGCTGCTATCGGCACGGGCCGCGCTCACCCCTGGTCATGGCCGCGTCATCCCTCGTTGACACCGGTGTCATGTGGTGCTTAATCTCCCGCCGGGGCCTGTTGGGGAACACGGCATGGTGGTCACGGCATCGATGCGGTCGGTGGATCGGGGGAGCTCGGTGTTCCTGGCCGCCGACATTGGCGGGACCCATGCGCGGGTCGCGCTGATGCGCGCGTTGCCCGGCGAGGGCCACCGGCTCGAGACCCTGGCCTACCGCAGCTATCCCTGCGCGCAGTTCCCCTCGCTGGCCGCGCTGCTGCGCGCCTTCCTCGACACCGACACCCGGCAGCCGGTGCGCCACTGCGTGCTCGCCTGCGCGGGGCAGCTGGTCGGCGAGGAGGTCGTCAACGACAACCTGCCCTGGCCGATCGGCACCGGCGCCCTGCGCCAGGCGCTGGGGCTGGAGCATGTGGCGGTGCTCAACGACTTCGAGGCGCTGGGCTACGCGCTGGAAGGCTTCGCGCAGCAGCGTCGCCATCTGTGTGGGCCGACCGTCGCCGGCGATGGGCCGGTCCTGGTGATCGGCCCGGGCACCGGCCTGGGCGCGGTCGTCCATCTGCCGGGTGCGGCCGGCGGCGTGGTGCTGACCACCGAGGCGGGGCAGATGGCGTTCGCGGCGCATTCGCTGCGCGAGCGCGCGGTGCTCAGCGAACTGGCGCCGCAGGGCGGCTATGTCGAGGTCGAACGGATCGTGTCCGGGCGCGGCCTGCTGACGCTCTACGCGGCCCTGTGCGCGCTGGATGGCGTCGCGCCGCGCCTGCACGCGCCCGAGGCGGTGACCGCCGCCGCGCAGGACGATGCGCAGGCGGCCGAGGCGGTGTCGATGTTCTGCGCCGCGCTCGGTGGCCTGGCTGGCGACCTGGCCCTGGCGTTCATGGCGACCGGCGGGGTGTATTTGGCAGGCGGCTTCCTGTCCTCGATGCAGGCCGAACTGGCGCGCAGCGCCTTCCACCCGCGCTTCCTGCATGGCCGCAGCGCGCGCACCCTGCTGGCGCCGGTGCCGGTGTGGGTGGTCGAACACGGGCGCAACGGCGTGCTCGGCGCGGCGCGCTGGTATCTGGACAAGGGGCTGCCCGCGTTTCCTTCCGGCGGCCAGGCCGCATGAACGGCCTGCGCGCGGCGCTGCTGCGGCTGTGCATCGCCTTCGGCGGGTGCGCGGCCGGGCATGCCGCCGCCGCGCACGTCGCGACGCCCTGGCCGCTGCTGCCGGCGCCGGCGCAGGTAGTGCCGGCCGGCGCCGGGACGTTCGAGGTCGCCGACGGCGCCGCGCTGGCGGTGGAGGGGGCCGACGCCCGCGATGCGCGCTTCCTCGCCGACCATCTGCTGCAGCTGCTCGACGCGACCGGGGGCCCGCGCCTGCGCGTGGCCGGCGCGCACGGCGCGGCGCCAGCCATCCGCATCGTCATCGACCCGCGCGCCGCGCTGGACGAGGCCGGCTATCGCCTGCGCATCGAGGCGCAGGGCATCCTGGTCCAGGCGCGCACGCCGCGTGGCGCGTTCTACGGCGAGACCACGCTGTGGCAGTTGCTCACCCCACCGGGCCACGCGCGCGGTGCGGCGGTGGCGGTGGCGCAGGGCGCGATCGACGATGCGCCGCGCTTTGCCTGGCGCGCGCTGCTGCTCGATTCGGCCCGGCACTATCAGCGCGTGGCCGAGATCGAGCGCCTGATCGATGCCATGGCGCTGGCCAAGCTCGACGTGCTGCTGTGGCACCTCACCGACGACCAGGGCTGGCGCCTGCAGGTGCCCGGTTATCCCGAACTGACGCGCATCGGCGCCTGCCGCCCGGCCGCCGCCGACGGCAGCGAGCCGGCCGACCGCGCCGGTGCCTACTGCGGCAGCTACAGCGATGCGCAGATACGGCAGATCGTGCGCTACGCCGCGCGCCGCTACATCGAGGTCGTTCCCGAGATCGACATGCCCGGCCATGCGCAGGCGGCCATCGCCGCCTATCCGTGGCTGGGCGTCAGCGGGCGCCGCCCGGCGGTGTGGACCGACTGGGGCGTCAGCGCCTGGCTGCTGGCGCCCAACGCGCGGACGCTGCGCTTCGTCGATGCCGTGCTGGCGCATGCGACGCAGCTGTTCCCCTCACGCTACGTTTCCTTCGGCGGCGACGAGGCCGACCACGCGCAGTGGGACGCCTCGCCCGCGGTGCAGGCGCAGCGGCGCGCGCTGGGGCTGACCAGCAGCGATCAGCTGCAGGGCTGGTTCATGGCGCGGATCGCCGACCGGCTGCGCCGGCGCGGTCGCGTGCCGGTGGGCTGGGACGACGCGGTGGAGTCCGGCGTCGCGCTGCCGGACTCGCAGGTGGTGATGTCCTGGCACGGCCAGGATCACGAGCGCGTGGCCCTGGCCGCGCTGCGGCAGGGCCACCAGGTCGTGATCGCGCCGCAGGAGTCGCTGTACTTCGATCACGTGCAGTCCGCGCTGGCCGACGAATGGCCCGGTCCGCCGCCCGTGGTGAGCCTGCGCCAGGCCTACGACACGGCGGTCATTCCCGAAGGGGCCAGCCAGGCCGAGGCGCAGCGCGTGCTCGGCGTGCAGGGCGCGCTGTGGACCGAGCAGATGCCGAGCTTCGCCCACGTCCAGCACGCGCTGTTCCCGCGTCTGGCGGCGCTGGCCGAACTGGCCTGGTCGCCGGCGAGCAGCCACGACTGGGAGGGGTTCCTGGTGCGCCTGCCGGCGACGCTGGTGCGCGAGCGCGCGCTGGGCATCGCCGACGCGGACAGCGCCTTCGCGCCCGTCGTCGCGCTCGAGGCGCAGGCCGATGGCCGCATACGTGCGGTCGTGTCCAACCAGGTCCAGGCCGGCGCCATTCACTACACCATCGACGGCAGCACGCCCGACGCGCAGGCGCCGCTGTACACCGCGCCGCTGCTGCTCGCCCAGGGCACGACGCTGCGCGTGGCGACCTTCGATGCGTACGGCCAACCGCTCGCCGGCGTGCGCCGTCAGCAGGTCGACCGGCAGGCGCTGCGCACGCGTGCGGGCAGTGCGCTGGCGACGTGTTCGGGCGAGCCGCCCTCGCGGTTGAGCGGGGCCGTGCAGGCCGGCGCATCGCCGCCGGGGACGGTCTATTCGGTGGAGATCGGCAATGCCTGCTGGCGCTGGCCGCAGGCGCCGCTGGACGGCGCGCGCCGCGTAGCACTGGCGGCCGGGCGCGTGACCTGGCGCTTCGGCGACGAGGCCAAGGGCGCGGTGGTGCGGCGCCGGCATAGCCCCGACGGCGAATTCGAGCTGCATACCGGCGGCTGCGATGGCCCGCTGCTGGCGCGTCTGCCGCTGGACCACAAGGCGCAGTCCTCCGGACTGGCGCTGCTGGAGGCCGACCTGGTACTCCCCGATGCCGGTCGCCAGGACCTGTGCATCTTCGCCACGGGCGATCCGCGCCTGGGCCAGTGGGCGCTGGCCAAGATCCTGTTCTCCGGATAACGGCGGCGCACGCGCGGCGCACGCCGCGCCGCCGTCGCGCCGTTCGCGCGCGGCCAGAGGCAAGCCAGGACTTTCATCGTCTCCCGCGCAGGACCGCGCGACCCGGTCCCTCCCATCCCTGCAGTACCTCGGCTTCCTGGCGCCTGCCAAGCCACCATTACGAGGTCAATGCTCATGTCCACCGCTCACCGCATCCACCCGCTGGCCATCGCCGTCACCCTGTCCCTGTTCGCCGCGCTGCCGGCCGCGGCCGTTACGGCACCGACCGATCCCGCATCAGGCGAACAGGACACGCGCAGCGACGCCACGCAGGCCACGACGCCCGCCGCGGCGTCTACGCCGAAATCCAGCCAGAACCAGGACGGCAAGAATCCCGACGTCACCAACTTCACGGCGGTCACCGTCACCGGCGTGCGCGAGTCGCAGGCCCATGCCATCGACGTCAAGCGCGATGCGGCCAACATCCAGGACAGCATCACCGCCGAGAACATCGGCGCGCTGCCGGACACCACCATCACCGATTCCCTGCAGCGCATCACCGGCGTGCAGATCAATCGCGACGCCGGCGTGGGCACCTCGGTGGACGTGCGCGGCCTGCCGCAGGTGGGCACCATGCTCAACGGCGAGGTGTTCATCACCGCCGACCAGATCGACTCGCAGCAGCCGGACTTCACGATGCTGCCCTCGACGCTGTTCCAGGGCGTGGACGTGGTCAAGTCGGCCACCGCCAACGAGACCGCCTCGGGCATCAGCGGCGCCATCGACCTGCACACCTACCGGCCCTGGGACCTGCCCAGCGGCTTCACCTACAGCTATTCGGCCAATGGCGAGCGCGGCACCAGCAGCCGGCGCTGGGGGCCTGAGGCCAACGGGCTGATCTCCTACAACGACGACCACCACTGGGGCGTGCTGGCGTCGGTGGACTACTCGGACACCACGCGCTCGAACTCGCGCGAGGGCCTGGACCAGTACGGCGTGGTGCTCAAC
Organism: Pseudoxanthomonas sp. UC19_8; assembly: GCF_042700505.1. Taxonomy (NCBI): domain Bacteria; kingdom Pseudomonadati; phylum Pseudomonadota; class Gammaproteobacteria; order Lysobacterales; family Lysobacteraceae; genus Pseudoxanthomonas; species Pseudoxanthomonas sp. UC19_8. The sequence goes on along the minus strand of NZ_CP170559.1, from coordinate 3,352,529 downwards.
GGCGAGAACGCGGCCAGCGCCGGTGGCTACAACGGGTTCCTGACGCCGTGGAACGGCGCGCCGATCCCCTCGCAGATCGTGCAGAACGCCGACGGCACCGTGGACGTCAACGGCGACGGCAAGTCCAACGGCGTGTTCATGGGCAGCCAGGACATCAACCTGTGGCAGCAGTCCACGCGGCGCAAGCGCAAGTCCGGCAACCTGTCCTTCCAGGCCGATCTGGGCGGCGGCTTCAACCTGACCAGCGACTTCTTCTACTCCCAGCAGCACGAGTGGAACACCATCGCCGGCATCCAGTTCAACTCGACCAACTGGCAGGGCGCCACCTACGTGCCCAATGTCTCGCGCGACACCGGGCGCGCGGTCGCCGGCGCCTACGGCACGCCGGATCCGGACTGGGCCGGTTCGCAGATGTACACCACGCAGGTGTATCAGAAGTGGCCGGGCGATGTGGAGTCGTTTTCGGAGATCGCGCAGAAGGACTCGATCGCGCGCAACTTCAACCTGCAGCTGGACTACGACAACGGCGGGCTGTTCACCGGCAGTCTGCGCGGCCTGCATGCCAGCGCCACGCAGTCCAGCATCGAGACCGACGTCAACATCTCCAACTCCGACGGCGCGCTGTGGCCCAACCATCTGATGGACGGCGTGCCCGACGATGCGGTGCCGCCGGGCACGATGGTCTACCCGGCGCAGCTGGGCGGCAACCGCGTGTTCAACAGCAACGGCATGCCGCAGAACACAGTGCCGGTGCTGGCCGATTTCCGCGGTCGCTATCTGAAGATGGGCCTGCCGCAGGGGCTGGCCGACCAGTTCGCCAACCCGTACGGCTGGTCGCTCAAGACGCTCGAATCCTCGGGCGACTACGACCGCCAGGTCGCGCTCAACGCGCTGCGCTTCGACGGCAAGCTGCACTTCAACGATGGCCTGGTGCTGCAGTTCGGCGTGCGCAACAGCATCCGCAACGCCGGCAACCGCGGCTGGACGCTGGAGGCGCCGGTCTACGCCGGCATGGGCGCCAGCGATCCCAACGGCTGCCTGGTGCGCTACGTCGGCGCCGACGTGGTGCTGGACAGCGGCGCGTGTACCGCCGGCAACGACCAGGGTTACTTCCGCGCCGGTTCGCTGTCGGCGCTGCAGATGCCGCTGACGGCCGCGCCGCTGTCGCGGGCGTGGAAGAAGTACAACAACCTGCTCGGCTCTGGGCTCAACTTCTGGGCGATCAACCCGGATTCGATGATCAACCCGCTCGACTACTGGCAGTCGCTGTATCCGGGTACGGTCAAGGTGGGCGAGCCCGGCACCACCTGGGACGTGGGCCTGCACGAACTGTCCAGCTATCTGCAGCTGGACTTCGGTGGCGACCTGGGCCAGATGCCGTACAGCGGCAATGTCGGCGTGCGCGTGGTGCGCACCGGATTGAACGTCACCCAGTACCTCGGCGGCGCGCCGGGCGCCTATGGCGACGAGCCGGTCTTCGCCGGCACCGAGACCACCCATCGCAGCTATACCGACGTGCTGCCCGCGGCCAACTTCTCGCTGGACATCACCGAAGGGCTGAAGCTGCGCCTAGCCTACTCCAAGAACATGATGCCGCTGGACCTGAGCACCTGGGGCGGCGGCCTGCAGCTGGATTACTCGCTGATGGAGACGCCGGACGGGGCGATCTTCCGCGTCTCCAGCGGCCAGTCCAGCGGCAACCCCGATCTCAAGCCGTGGCGCTCGAGCAACTACGGCGCCTCGCTGGAGTACTACATCAACGCCAGCAGCATGCTCAGCCTGGCGCTGTTCCGCATCAACATGGAGAGCTTCATCAAGAACGGCTCGGTGACCAACTGCACCCTGCCCGACGAGGACGGGGTGGTGCGCAATCACTGCATCGTGATCACCGAGCCGGTGCAGGGCTCGGGCAACAGCATCCAGGGCGCCGAGTTCGACTACCGCCAGGGCTTCACCTTCCTGCCGGGCCTGCTGGCCAACACCGGCGTGGAGGTCAATGCGACCTATGCGCCCAGCGATTCGGGCGAGCGCGACCTGGCCGGCAAGAAGATCCCGTTCCAGGACAACTCGACCAAGTCCGGCAACCTGATCCTGTGGTACCAGGACGGCGCCTTCCAGACGCGCCTGGCCTACAACTACCGCTCGCGGCGCGCGGTGGGCGACAGCATCGGCGGCATCACCGGCATGGAGCTCTACGAGGCGCCGCAGAAGTACCTGGACGCCTCGGTGTCCTACAAGCTGAGCAAGTACGCCGAGCTGGTGATCAACGCCACCAACCTCACCAACGAATACCAGAAGTACTACCGCGTCTGGCCCGACCAGCCGGCGCATTCCAACTTCTCCGAGCGGATGTTCACCTTCGGCGTGCGCGGCCAGTGGTGAGCGCGCGCCGTGCGCGTGGCTTGAGGCGCTGCCGGCTCGCGGGCTGGCAGCGATAAACGGGAAGGCCCAAGACCTGGAAGAGGTGATGCATGCAGGACCACAACGCGCCCGAGGCGGGGCAGGGCGGCGGTTTCCACCGCTCCATCGGCCTGTTCTCGGGCACCGCGCTCAACATGACCCAGATGTGCGGCGTCGGGCCGTTCATCACCATCCCGCTGATGGTGGCCACGCTGGGCGGCCCGCAGGCGGTGGTCGGCTGGATCGCCGGTGCGCTGCTGGCGGTGGCCGACGGCCTGGTCTGGGCCGAGCTCGGCGCGGCCATGCCGGGCTCGGGCGGCACCTATGTCTATCTGCGTGAGGCGTTCCAGTACCGCAGCGGCAAGCTGATGCCGTTCCTGTTCATCTGGACGATGCTGCTGGCGATCCCGCTGCTGATGTCCACCGGCATCATCGGGCTGGTGCAGTACCTGGGCTACTTCGTGCCCGGGCTGGGCTGGTGGCCGGCGCATCTGATCGGGCTGGCGGCCACGGCGCTGGTGGTCTGGCTGCTGTACCGGCGCATCGAGTCGGTGCGGGCGATCACCATCGGGCTGTGGGTGATCATGCTGGTCGCGGTGGCCGGCGTGGCGGCGGCGGGGTTCTCCGACTTCGATCCGGCCCATGCGTTCGGCTTTCCGCCCGATGCCTTCGGCCGGCGCTTCTTCCTGGGCCTGGGCGCGGGGCTGGTGATCGGCATCTACGACTACCTGGGCTACAACACCACGGCCTACCTGGGCGATGAGCTGCGCGATCCGGGCCGCACCATGCCCGGCTCGATCATCATCTCGGTGGTGGCGATGATGCTGATCTATCTGGTGCTCAACATCAGCGTGCTCGGCGCCGCGCCCTGGCAGGAGATCGCGCGGTCCACCTCGGTGGCCTCGCTGGTGGTGGAGCGCAGCTGGGGCCATCTGGCGGCCGCGGTGATGACGGTGCTGATCGTGGTGACGGCCTTCGCCTCGGTGTTCACCGGGCTGCTGGGCGGTTCGCGCGTGCCGTTCCAGGCGGCGCAGGACAAGGTGTTCCTGGCGGTGTTCGGGCGCCTGCATGCCCGCCATGGGTTCCCGCACGTGGCCTTGCTGGTGATGGGCGCGGTGACCGCGGTCGGCACCTTCTTCGACCTCAGCGAGGTGATCAACATGCTGCTGACCGCGACCATCCTGGTGCAGTCGCTGGCGCAGATCGCCGCGCTGGTGATCCTGCGCCGGCGCCAGCCGGGGCTGAAGCGTCCTTACCGGCAGTGGCTGTATCCGCTGCCGTGCGTGGTCGCGGCGGCGGGCTGGATCTTCGTCTACGTGTCGGCCTCGACGCTGTCGCTGCTGCTGTCCAGCGCGTGGATCCTGGCCGGCATCGTCGCCTTCCTGATCTGGGCCAGGAAGACGGCGTCGTGGCCGTTCGCGCCGCTGCGCATCGAAGAACGCTATCTGGAGGAGCACTGAGCCATGCGACAGACCTGCAGGCACCTGCTGTGGTGGATGCTGGCCGCGGCCTCGACGGCCGGCGCGATCACGCCGTATTCCCCCACGAACGTTGGAGCGGACGCCGGGACCGTCACCCGCATCGCCCACTGGCAGATCCAGGACAGCACCAAGGCGCAGCAGCGCGGGGAGGAGATCTCGGCCGCCGACTTCTCCACGCAGGGCTGGTACGCGGCCAGTGCGCGCGCCACGGTGATGGCCGCGCTGCTGGAGAACGGGCTGTATCCCGATGTCTTCCATAGCGACAACCTGACCGCGGTGCAGGTGCCGGACGGCTCGGGCAATCTGGTGGTGACGCCGTGGTGGTATCGCAGCGAATTCGTCCTGGGCGCGCGCACGCCCGGGCAGCGCACGCGGGTGCGCACCAACGGCGTGATCGCCGCGGCCGACCTGTGGGTCAACGGCCATCTGGTGGCCGACCGCAGCGCCATCGCCGGCGCCTATCCGGTCAACGAATTCGATGTCACGCCGTGGGTGCACGCCGGCCGCAACGTGATCGCCCTGCGCGTGCATCCGGCCGATCCGCGCCAGAGCCTGAGCATCGGCTGGGTGGACTGGAACCCCACGCCGCCGGACAACAACATGGGGCCCTGGCGCGGCGTGGACATCGTGCAGAGCGGGCCGGTGGCGCTGGGCGACCCGCAGGTCGAGACCGCCCTGTCCGACGACCACGCCCGCGCCGCGCTGACCGTGCGGGTGGAGGCGCGCAACCTGGATACGGTCGCTCATGAAGTCGTTGTCAGCGGGCGCGTGGCCGACGTGCCTCTGACGCGCACCGTCACGCTGGCGCCCGGCCAGGTGCAGGAGGTCACCTTCGCGCCCGAAGACACGCCGGGCCTGGTGCTGGCGCATCCGCGCCTGTGGTGGCCGGCCGGCATGGGCGAGCAGCCGCTATACGCGCTGGCACTGCGCGCGGCGGTGGGTGGGACGGATTCGGATCGGGCGGCGACCGCCTTCGGCATCCGCAGCGTGGCGTCCGACCTGACCGCCGAAGGCTACCGGCGCTTCTCGATCAACGGCCAGCCGCTGCTGATCCGCGGCGCAGGCTGGGCGCCGGACATGTTCCTGCGCGACGACCCGGCGCGGCTGGAGACCGAGTTCGCCTACGTGCGCAACCTGGGCCTCAACACGCTGCGCACCGAGGGCAAGCTGGAGGACCAGCGCTTCTACGAGCTGGCCGACCGCGACGGCCTGCTGATCCTGGCCGGCTGGGAATGCTGCGACATGTGGGAGTCGGCGGCGCAGACCGGCGGCGTGCCCTGGGAGGCGCACGACTTCGACGTGGCGCGGGCCTCGATGGCCACCGAGGCGCGGCTGCTGCGCAACCATCCGTCGGTGATCGGCTTCCTGATCGGCAGCGACAACGCGCCGCCGCCGGCGCTGGCCAGGCTGTACCTGGATGCGCTGCATGCGGCGCACTGGTCGCTGCCCGTGATCTCGGCCGCCGCCGACAAGCCCGCCGAGGGCCTCGGCCCGTCCGGCATGAAGATGGCCGGGCCCTACGACTGGGTGCCGCCGGCGTACTGGTACGCCGACAAGCTGGGCGGGGCGTTCGGTTTCGATTCGGAGGTCAGCGCCGGCGCGGACATCCCGCGCATGGAGGACCTGCAGCGCATGCTGTCGGAGCAGGAGCAGGAGGCGCTGTGGAAGCTGCCCCTGCAGCGGCAGTACCACGCCTCGGCCGCCTGGTCGCCGTTCGCGGTGCTGACGCTGTTCGACCAGGCGCTGGCGCGTCGCTACGGCGCGCCGAGCGGGCTGGCCGATTACGTGGCCAAGGCGCAGCTGGACAACTACGACAACACCCGCGCGCAGTTCGAGGCGTTCAATGCGAGGATGGACGCCGACCATCCGGCCACCGGCGTCATCTACTGGATGCTCAACAACGCCTGGCCGTCCTTGCACTGGCATCTGTACGACTATGATCTGCATCCCGCCGGCGCCTACTTCGGCGCCAAGAAGGCCAACGAGCCCTTGCACATCCAGTACGCCTACGACTCGCGCGAGGTGGTGTTGGTGAACCACACGCTGCGCCAGGTCGAGGGCCTGCGCGCCACGCTCCGGGTGCGCGATCTGTCCGGCGCGGTGCGTTACCAGCGCCAGGTGGACGACATCGCGCTCGCGGGCAACCACACGCGCCGCATCGCCACGCTGCCGCCGCCCACCGGCCTGTCCACGACCTACTTCGTCGAACTGGACCTGGCCGCCGCCGACGGCGCCGCGCTCGGGCGCAACGTGTACTGGCTGTCCACCCGCGCCGATGTGCTCGACTGGGAGCACTCCAACTGGTACGCCACCCCGTCCAGCCAGGACGCCGACCTGCGCGGCCTGTCGACGCTGCCCCAGGTGTCCTGCCAGGTCGAGGCGGCAAGCCGGCGCGAGGGCGATCAGGAGCTCACCACCGTGACGCTGTCGCTGCCCGCCGGGGCGGCCGGGCCGGCGGTGTTCCAGCACCTCACCCTGCGCGATGCCGCCGGCCAGCCGCTCATGCCGGTGCTGTGGGACGACAACGACGTCACCCTATGGCCGGGCGAATCGCTCGTCCTGCACGCGCGCCATCCGCGCGCCGCGGCCGCGGCGGTCGTCGAGATCGAAGGCTGGAACAGCCCGCTCGCCCGCCTGCCCCAGGCCGCACCGGCCACTGCGCATTGAACATGGGCGGACCGGCGGCACGGGTCACCATCAACGACGTCGCCCGCGCCTCGGGCACGTCGAAGAAGACCGTCTCGCGCGTGCTCAACGACGAGCCCAACGTGCGCGAGGTGGTGCGCGCACGCGTGCTGGCGGCGATCGCCGAGCTCGGCTATCACCCGCTCGCCTCGGCGCGCAGCCTGGCCACCAACCGCTCGTTCACGGTGATGCTGCTGTACGACAACCTCTCGCCCAGCTACATCATGGAAGTGCAGGCCGGCGTGCTGCAGGCCTGCCAGGCGCAGGACTACAGCATGATGGTGCAGCCGCTGGCCTACCCCGCGCCGGAGCTGGTCGAGCGCGTGCGGCACCTGCTCTCGCGCCATCGGCCCGACGGCCTGATCCTCACCCCGCCGCTGACCGACCATCCGCAGCTGCTGGCGCATCTGCGCGCCACCGGGCTGCCGTTCGCCTCGATCGCGCCGGGCGACCCGCAGGGCTGCATCGGCGTCATGCTGCGCGAGCGGGAGGCGGCCGCGGAGATGGTCGATCACCTGGTGGCGCTGGGCCACCGGCGCATCGCCCACATCATCGGCGACCCGCGCCACGGCGCCGGGGTCTGGCGCCTGGCCGGCTTCCGCGATGGCATGCAGCGCGCGGGCCTGGAGGAGCGTGCGGACTACATGGTGCAGGGCCGCTTCTCCTTCGAATCCGGCGTGGCCGCCGCACGCCGCCTGCTGGCGCTGGCCGAGCGGCCCAGCGCGATCTTCGCCGCCGACGACGACATGGCCACCGGTGCCATCTGGGCCGCCGCCGAGGCCGGCGTGTCGGTGCCGCGCGAGCTGTCGATCTGCGGCTTCGACGACACCAACATCGCCACCCAGATCTGGCCGCCGCTGACCACCATCCACCAGCCGGTGCGCGAGATGGGCCAGTGCGCCACCGACCAGCTGCTGCTGCACATCCAGGGCCGCGAAGGCGCCAGCATGGTCGAGGTGGGCTACCAGATGCGCCTGCGCGCCTCGACCGCGCCGCCGCCGGACGCGTCCGGCTCCGACCCACGCTCCCGCCAGTGACCGCCGCCATGTCCGATCAGCCCGCATCGCCCCGCGCCTTCCATTTCATCTCCGGCCTGCCGCGCTCGGGCAGCACGCTGCTGGCCGCCATCCTCAACCAGAACCCGCGCTTCAGCGCCGGCATGACCAGCCCGCTGGCCGACATCATGGGCCTGGTGATGGCCGAGGCCAGTAGCCGCAACGACTTCGCCTTCGACGTCAGCGATGCGCAGCGCGCCGCGCTGCTGCGCGGGCTGGTCGAGAACTTCTACAGCGTCAATGCGGCGCCGCAGGTGGTGTTCGACACCAGCCGGCTGTGGTGCAGCCGCATGGGGCTGCTGGCCACGCTGTTCCCCGGCGCGCGGGTCATCGCCTGCGTGCGGCCGCTGGCCTGGGTGCTGGACAGCATGGAGCGCCTGGTGCGCGCCCAGCCGCTGAGCGTCAGCAAGGTCTTCCGCTACGACACCAACACCACGGTGTACTCGCGCGCGGAGGCGCTGACCGACCCGCGCGGCATGGTCGGCTTCGCCTTCCAGGCCACCAAGGAAGCCTTCTACGGGCCGCATGCCGCCCAGCGCCTGATGCTGCTCAACTACGACACGCTGGCGCGCGATCCGGGCACGGCGATGCGCGCGGTGTATGCGTTCCTGGGCGAGCCGTGGTTCGAGCACGACTTCGACCACGTGCACTACAGCGCCGACGAATTCGACGCCCGCGTCGGCATGCCCGGCCTGCATGCGGTCAAGCCGAAGATCCAGGCGATCGAGCGCACGCCGGTGCTGCCGCGCGAGATCTTCGCGCGCTTCGCCAACGAGTCGTTCTGGCTCGACCCCCGCAACAATCTCAACCAGGTCCAGGTGGTCTGAAGGCCGCGCGCCGCCGCGGCGGCGCGATTCCAGGTGACGTGATTGCGGTGCAGCGCGCCGCTGCGGCGCGCCCGCACCGGGCGACGCTTACGCGGTCTGCTGCGCGGCGAGGATCTGCTGCTGGATCGCCTCGGCCGCCGCGCGCGGATCGCTGGCCTGGCGGATCGGCCGGCCGACCACGATGGCATCGGCGCCGGCGGCGAAGGCCTGCGCCACGTCCAGCACCCGCTTCTGGTCGCCCACCGCGCTGCCGGCCGGGCGGATGCCGGGGCAGACGATGTCGAAGCCCGCGCCGGCCGCCGCGCGCACCGGCGCGGCCTCCAGGCCCGAGCAGATCACCCCGTCGATGCCGGCGGCCTGCGCGGCCAGCGCGCGCTGCACCACCACGGCCTGAGGATCGGCGTCGATGCCCATCGCGGCCAGGTCGCCGCGGTCCATCGAGGTCAGCACCGTCACCGCCAGCAGGCGCAGCTCGCCGCGGCGCGCCTGCGCGGCGGCCTGCATCATCGGCGCGTGCCAGCCGTGGATCGTGGCGAAGGTCACCGGCCAGCGCGACAGCCCGGCGATCACCCCGGCCACCGTGGCCGGGATGTCGAAGAACTTCAGGTCGACGAAAATCTTCTTGTCGCGCCTGGCCAGCGCGTCGAGCACGCTGAAGTAGTCGCCCGAGGCCAGCAGCTCCATGCCGATCTTGTAGAAGCCCACCGCATCGCCCAGACGATCGACCCAGTCCAGCGCCTGTGCGCCGGTGGGTTCGTCCAGGGCGACGATCAGGCGCTCGCGCGGGGCCAGCTGCAGCGCGCTCATGGCGCCACGTCCAGCTGCGCGCGCTTGGCGGCCCGACGCGCCTGCCGCGGCTGCTGCCAGTCGTTGTTGAACAGCGCCGGCTCCCACGAGCCGTAGGTCGGGCCGGCCAGCATCCACCAGCGCTCGCCGAACCAGTCGCGGTACTGGCCAAGCAGCTGCTCGCGGTCGGCCTGCGTGTTGGCCACCACCTGCACGAAGTCGCCCAGCTGATCGCCGAACTGCATCAGCACGCGGTACTGCTGCCCGGCCAGCTTGCGCCGGCAGTTCTTCTCGGTGCCGTTCTGCTCGCAGCCCGGCACGTTGGTGCCCAGGCCCAGGAACACGCTGTCGTCGGCCACCGGCAGGCCGACCGCCTTGAGGTTGGCGATGGTGGCGTCCTTGAGGTGCACGGCGCGGTTGGAGACGTACAGCAGGGTCACGCCCTTGGCGTTGGCGGCCTTGGCGAAGTCGACCACGCCCGGCACGGCCTTGGCCTTCTTATCGGCCACCCAGCGGTCCCAGCTGACCTCGTCGTATTCGGCGTTGTCGCGGATCAGGCGCGCCTGGTAGGGCGAGTTGTCCAGCACGGTCTCGTCCACGTCCAGGATCACCGCCGGCTTCAGGCCGGTGGCCGCGTTGCCGCGCTCCTCCGGCACCAGCGCGTCCCAGTGCTTCTCCTTCAGCGCGGCGTCCAGGTGGTCCGCGGCGGCGCGATAGGTCTGGATCGACAAGGCCTGGTATTCGACCGAACGCTGCACCCACAGCACCGCGTTGAGGTTGTCGTCGGCCGGCGCGGTGGGCGTGGTCGGCATGGGCTGGGTCGCCGCGGCGGTGGCCGGGGCCGGCGTGGAGGCGGCCGGCGCGGCGGCCGGTTCGGTGCGCTTGCAGGCGGCCAGCGCCAGCACGGTGCAGAGGCTCAGGAGCAGCGGTCGGGTTGCGGTCACTTGGGAGGGATCGACGCGAAGGAGACCGGCAAGTTTACCGGCTGGCGGTGACAGCCTCACTTCGGCGCCGGCCGCGCGCGGCGGCTATCCTTGCCGGCCCCTTGAACCGTTCCCAGGTGCCTTGTGACCGACGCCGCCGACCTGCCCGTGCTCGACACCGCCCAGGCCCGCCTGCTGGGCTGCCTGATCGAGAAGGAAGCCACCACGCCGGATGTCTACCCGCTGACGGTCAATGCCGCGGTCTCGGCCGCCAACCAGAAGACCGCGCGCGATCCGGTCATGAACCTGCAGGCCGGCGCCGTGCAGCACGCGCTGCGCGCGCTGGAGTCCCTGGGCCTGGCGCGCCAGCAGTTCTCCTCGCGCGCCGAGCGCTACGAGCACCTCACCGGCAAGGCCTTCAGCCTGCCCAACCAGCAGGTCGCGCTGCTCGGCCTGCTGCTGCTGCGCGGCCCGCAGACCGCGGGCGAGCTGCTGGCCCGCGCCGAGCGCCTGGCCTCGTTCGCCGATGCCGAGGACGTCCGTCATCACCTCGAGCGCCTGGCCCATCGCGAGCCGGCGCTGGTGGTGCAGATCCCGCGTGGCCCGGGCCAGCGCGAAGACCGCTGGATGCACCTGCTGGCCGGGCCGGTGGACGTGGCGGCGATCAGCGCGCGCGTCGCCACCGGCGCGGCCGGCGAGGGCGCGCCCAGCGCGCTGGAGCACCGCATCGCCGAGCTGGAGGCGCGCGTGGCCGACCTCGAGGCGCGCCTGGCCCAGCTGCAGCCCGCCGGGCCTTCGGTGCCTCAGCTGTCCTGAGCGCGCCGCCTTCGGCGTGACATTCCAGGACGCGCCCCGCGCGCTGCCCTCGGAATCGATCCAATGCGCACCCCTCTGACCGCCGGCGTCGTGCTGCTGCTGGCGCTGGCCGGCTGCGACCGCCCTCGGCCGGCCGCCGCGGCGGGCGATGCCGCGGCCGAGGAGGCGCTGCCGGACACGCCGGCCCCGCCGGTGACGGTGCGGGCCTCGTTCCAGTGCCCCAGGCCGGCGGTCGAGGGCGAGCCGGCCCTGCCGCTGGACGCGCCGCTGAGCGCGCTGCAGCGGCTGATCTGCGCCCAGCCCGACCTGGCCCTGCTGGACCGGCGCGTGCACGAGGCCTATCTGGCCACCCGCCTGCGCAGCGGCGTGGACCGCGGCAGCCTGGCCAAGCGGCAGACGCAGTGGCAGGCCGACCGCGACACCTGCCTGAAGGCGGCCGACCCGAGCGCGTGCGTGGACGAGGCGCTGCGCACGCGGCTGGTCGAACTGGCGCTGCAGGACCCGCAGACCGTGGCCGGCACGCGCGTGGCGTTCGTCTGCGAGGGCACCGGCACGCCGCTGACCGCGGCGTTCTACAGCCGCTTCGACCCGCCTTTCGCCGTGCTGGGCTTCGGCAAGCAGCAGGCGGTGGTGTTCCTGCGACCGACCAACGCCGGCCTCAAGTACGAGCGCAGCGGCGCCAACCTGTTCGTCCACCAGGGCCGGGTCGAGGTCGAGCTGTACGGCCGCACGCTGGACTGCGTGTTGCCGTCCTCGCCGCGGTTGCGGGCGCCGGCCCCGGCCCCGGCGGTGGCTGCGGCTGGGGCTGGGGCCGAGCGAACCGAAGCGGCGCCGGTGGCGGGAACCGTACGCGCCGAAGCAGCGCCTGCGGGCGGAGCAGCTGCCGTCCAGGGGAGGCCCGCGATTGGAGCAGCCTCCGTCCAGGCGACGCCCGCGACTGGAGCAGCGCCCATCCCAGCGGCGCCGGGGGCTGGCGCGGCATTGGCCAAAGCGACGCCTGGGGCTGGAACCGCATCGGCCAAGGCCGCGCCTGCGACTGGGACGGCGTCGGCCGAAGCCGCGCCTGTCGTGCCAACCCCGGCCGCTGCGTCCGCCAGGCCTGCCACCCCCGCCATCCCCGCGAGGCCTCCCGCGCCGGCGCTCATCGCGCCGACCGTCCCTGTGGTGACGCCCGCCGCTGTCGCGGCTCCGGCCTCTGCGGTCGCGGGCGCGCAGGGACCGCGCGCGACACCACCGCAGTCCGCAGCGCAGCGCCCGTCGACGCCCGCTTCGACCTCGACTTCGACACCCAGACCTGCGGCTACCAAGCCACCCACCACCGCGATCGCCACCGCTGCGCCATCCAGGCCTGCGCCAGCGGCCGTGTCAGCCGCTGCCGGTGCGGCGAGTGCCCCCGCGCCGGTCCGCGCACCGCCGACAAGACCGATCTCCGGCCAACCCCAGGCACCGTTGCTCGCACTGGCCTCCAGGCCGGCACCGGCCGCCTCGTTCTCCGCACCCGCGTGGTCGCTACCAGTTTCAGCCGCTTCGCCTGTCGCGGGCTCGGCGCCGACGGCCATTGCACAAGCCACGCCGCGCCACGCCGCTGCGCCAGCGCCAGTCCCAGCATCGGCACGCCCAACGACATCCGCCCCAAGCAGAGTCCCCACGGTGCTTGCACAACCCCCGTTGGCGCGTGCCTCCGCATTACCGTCACCGTCACCAGCATCACCGTCAGCACCCGATCTATCTGCGCCAACCGCGCCATCCGCAGCGAAGGCGCCGGTGGCCGCAACGCCCGCAGTCAATGCAGGAGCAGTGCCGAAGCCTGCGCCCCCGCTGCCTGTCGCCGTACCGATTGCCTCGGCCGCCTCGCCGATGGAGGCCCGTGCGGGTGGCGCAACTGCCGCGCCGATGGCACCCCCCAAACCGTCCAGGGCAGCTATCAACGCGGCGGCGGCTGCGGCTACGGCCGCGTTGATCCAGCAGGTGCTGGCCGAAGTGCAGGCCGGCTCGGCCGAAGCCGCGCGCGCCAGGTCTGCACCTGCTGCTGTGTCGGGTGCGGCCGCGGTGTCGTCTGCCGCGCCGACGCCCGTGCAGGCCGAGCCTTGAAGCCGCCGACAGCACCGGTGTCGTCGTTCGAAAGCCTGGAAAGCGAAAAGCAAAAGCACCCCACCCCGGCCCTCCCCTTCGCCTTCGGCGAAAGGGAGGGGGCAAAGCGCCGGCAGGCCAAACAGGACGGAGGTTAGTAGCAGGCTTCGCGGCTGGACGCTGCCGCTGGCCATCGCCGTATTCTCGCTGTAGCTGCTGGGCACTCACAGCTCAGCGTCCCTCCATTGCGCGCAGCGCAGCGGAGCTCGAGGTCGCGGCCAACGACTAAGGCGGGGGCCGGGCCTTTCTCAATTGGAAGAGGCCCCCAGCGATGCGCCCCCTCCCTTGCGCGTAGCGCAGGGGAGGGTTGGGAAGGGGTTAGGGGCTTTCCCGATTGAGCGTCAGCAACGACTGCGTCGGCGTTCCCGCGAAAGCGGTGAGTCCACGGGGACGTTGAAGACACCGGGTTTCCACCTTCGCAGTAGCGAAATGGTTTGTGCTGTCAGCGCCGAGTCTTAGCGCTTCTCAACACCTCAACGCCACTCCCAACCCCATCCCACTAATCATCAAACAACGCCTGGATCGCAGCCAGTCCCGCCTTGGCGCGTTCCTGCTTGTGCGCCGCGTCGGCCACCGGATCGGCACCGTCGCGCTGCAGTTCGGCCGCGGGCAGTTCGTCGAGGAAGCGGCTGGGTTGCAGGCGCATCAGCTCGCGGAACTTGCGCGTGGTGCGGCTGTGGCTCAGGTACAGGCCTTCCTTGGCGCGGGTGATGCCCACGTACATCAGCCGGCGCTCCTCCTCCAGCGAGCCTTCCTCCAGCGCGGTCTCGTGCGGCAGTACGCCGTCCTCGCAGCCGACGATGAACACATAGCGGAACTCCAGTCCCTTGGCAGCGTGCAGGGTCATCATCCGCACCTGGTTGCCGCCGTCGTCCTTGTCGTTGCGCGACAGCAGCGCCAGCTGCGCGGCCAGGTCGCCCGCGCTGGCGCCGCGCGGGCCGCCGCCGAACCAGTCGGCCAGCTCGTCCAGGTTGGCCTTGCGCCGCTGGAACGAGGCCTCGTCCTTGGACTGCACGCGCAGGTCGGCCAGCAGGCCAGAACGTTCGGCCAGCAGCCGCACCAGATCGGCCGCCGAGGTGCGCGGCGCCTGCTCGCGCAGGCTGCGCAGCGCGTCGTTGAAGCTGGCCAGGCCGTTGGCCGCGCGCGGCGGCAGCGCCTGCAGCGCGCCGGTGATCTCGGCCACGCGCGCCATCGGCAGGTGGCGCTGCTGGGCCATCTCGGCCAGGCGCGCCAGCGAGGTCGCGCCGACCTCGCGCTTGGGGTTCTGCACCGCGCGCAGGAAGGCCGCATCGTCGTCGGGATTGGCCACCAGCCGCAGCCAGCTCAGCGCGTCCTTCACCTCCTGCCGGTCCAGGAACGCGGTGCCGCCGGTGAGGTGGTAGGGGATGCGCAGCAGCTGCAGCGCCTTCTCGATCACGCGCGACTGGAAGTTGCCGCGGAACAGGATGCAGAACTCGTTCCACGGCACCTGCTTGGCCGCCTGCAGAAAGGCGATCTCCGCGGCGACCTTCTCCGCCTCGTGGTCGTTGTCGCGGCATTCCCACACGCGGATGCGCTCGCCATCGGCCTGGTCGGACCACAGCTGCTTGAGGTGCTCGTGCGGGTTGTGCGCGATCAGCGCATTGGCCGCGCGCAGCACGCGGTTGGAGCAGCGGTAGTTCTGCTCCAGCTTGATGATCTCCAGCTGCGGATAGTCGCGGCCCATCTGCAGCAGGTTTTCCGGGTTGGCGCCGCGCCAGGCGTAGATGCTCTGGTCGTCGTCGCCCACGCAGGTGAAGTCGCCGCGCGGCCCGGCCAGGGCCTTGAGCAGGCGGTACTGCGCGTCGTTGGTGTCCTGGCACTCGTCCACCAGCAGGTAGCCGATACGCTCGCGCCAGCCGGCGGTGATTTCGGCATTGCCCTCCAGGATCTGCACCGGCAGCCGGATCAGGTCGTCAAAATCCACCGCGTTGAAGCTCGCCAGCCGCGCCTGGTAGCGCGCGTACAGGGCGGCGGCCTCGACCTCGCGCGGGCTCTTGGCCAGCTCGGCTGCGGCCTCGGGCGAGAGGCCCATGTTCTTGGCGCGCGAGACCAGCGACTTCATCAGCTCGATCGCATCCGGCTTGGCGCCCGGCATCAGGTCCTTGATCTGCGCGGCCGAATCGTCGGCGTCGAAGATGGAGAAGTTGCGCTTCAGCCCGGCCGCGGCGTGCTCGATCTGCAGGAACTTCAGCCCCAACGCATGGAAGGTACAGATGGTCAGGCCTTCGGCCGCGTCGCCCTTGACCCGCTTGGCCAGGCGCTCGCGCATTTCCTTGGCCGACTTGTTGGTGAAGGTGATCGCCGCGATGCGCTTGGCCGGCATGCGCTTTGATGCGATCAGGTGCGCGATCTTCTCGATGATCACGCGCGTCTTGCCGCTGCCCGCGCCGGCCAGCACCAGCAGCGGGCCATGGACGTGCAGCACCGCGGCGCGCTGCGGGGGGTTGAGGAAATCCATGGGTCCAAAGCGCTACGAGAAACGAGGAAGGGCAGGAGCGTTCCCGCTGCGGGTATTCTCTCATCCCTTGAGGCGCGACCGCTGTCGCGCGTTTCTCGGCCCTTCCTCCTCGTTCCTCGCCTCATGGCCAAGCTCTATTTCTATTACTCGGCAATGAACGCCGGCAAGACCACCACGCTGCTGCAGTCGGCGCACAACTACCGCGAGCGCGGGATGCGGGTGCTGATCCTGACGCCGCGGCTGGACGATCGCGCCGGCACGGGCGTGGTGGCCTCGCGCATCGGCCTGCGCGCGGAGGGCAGAGCGTTCACGGCCGAGGACGACCTGCTGGCCGTGGTCGATGCCGATATCGCCGCGCACGGCGCGCTGCACTGCGTGCTGGTGGACGAGGCGCAGTTCCTCAGCCGCGCGCAGGTGTGGCAGCTGAGCGAGGTGGTCGACCAGCGCCGCATCCCGGTGCTGTGCTACGGCCTGCGCACCGATTTCCGCGGCGAGCTGTTCGAAGGCAGCCAGGCGCTGCTGGCCTGGGCCGACGAGCTCAGCGAGATCAAGACCATCTGCCACACCGGCGCCAAGGCCACCATGACCGTGCGCGTGGACGATCAGGGGCGCGTGGTCCAGGACGGGCCGCAGGTGGAGATCGGCGGCAACGAGTCCTACGTCTCGGTCAGCCGCGCCGAGTACAAGCGGATCACCCGCGGCGAGTCGTCCATGCAGCCGTTGCAGGTGCCGCTGCCGCTGCCCGAGTAAGCCGCCGGCACAAACCCTAGCGGTTGCCCGCCAGCAGGCGCGCATTGCAGGCCCGGGCGATGTCGTCGATCTCGCGGACCAGCGTGCCGCCTTCGGGCTGGGCCTGGTGCAGTTCGTCCTGCAGGGCCTTCAGGTCGGCCGCCGAGGGCGGCGCGGCGCCGTCGCAGCGCGATTCGGCCAGGTAGGCGCGGGCGCGCCAGACCAGGCGCTGGGTCTCGCTGGTGTCGACGGGCAGCTGCGCCACGGTGGCCAGCGCTGCCTGCGCCGGCGCGGTCTGGCCGAGCCGCGCCCGGTTGCGGGCCTGGGCCAGCACGGCGCTGCGCTGGCGCAGCGGCATCGCGGTCTTGGCCGCGCTCAGCCGCACGGCGCTGTCGAACCACGGCGCGGCCTGGTCCGGCGCGCCGGCGTCGGCCAGCGCCTGGCCGATCATGCGGTCGGCCTCGCCGACGATCTCGGACTGCGCGCCATAGCGCTCGACGCGCAGCTGGCGACACTCTTGGAACGCGCCCAGCGCCTGCTCGGGGTGGCCGGCGGCCAGCTGCGCCAGGCCGATGTTGAACAGGCCGCCGTGCAGCAGCCCCTCGTTGCCCGGCGCGCGCCAGATGGCGACGGCCTGTTCGATGTTGGTCAGCGCCTGGGCGCTGTCGCCGCGCTCCATGGCGATGATGCCCAGGCTGTTCAGGCCAGGCCGGTGTTGCGATGTTGTGGGCCCAGCCGCCGCTGCACGTTGGCCAGCAGGGTGCGCGCCTGACGCTCGGCCTGGGCGTAGCGTCCGCGATCCACGTCCAGCGCCATCAGATAGGCGCGCAGGTTGCCCACGGTCGGGTGCTGCGGGCTGTAGAACGCCTCGGCCAGGGTCAGCGCGCGGTTGAAGCTGGCCTGCGCCGCGTCGGTCTCGCCGCGCAGGCGCTGGGCCGCGCCGAAGCCGCGCAGCACGTCGATCTCCAGCGCCGTGTCGTTCTGGCCGTGCAGCTGGGCCAGCGCCTGGCGGTACAGCTCGAAGGCCGCCGGCTCGTCGCCGCGGTCGGTCGCCGTCTGCGCCAGGTCGAGCAGGCTCTGGGCCTGGTTGGTCGGCAGCCCGGCCAACTGCTGGCGCGCCAGCACCTGCTCGAACAGCGCCCGGGCCTCATCGCGCCTGCCGATCTGGCGCAGGCAGCGCGCGTACTGGGACAGGAACTCGTTGGCGACGCCCTGTTCGGCGCCCCGGCGCGACTGGGCCAGCGGTTCCAGCGGACCCAGCACGGCCACGCATTCAGCGCCGCGGTCCAACTGGACCAGGGCACGGCCGCGCTGGGTGGCCAGCTGCAGGCGCAGTTGCGCGGGCGGGTCGGGCGTGGCGTCCAGCAGCGCCTGGCCGCGCTTGAGCAGGGTCAGGGCCTGTTCGTAGTCGCCCAGGCCCAGGCGCAGGCGGCCGACCACGGCCAGCAGCTCGGCATGCGCCAGCGGCTGGCCGGCCAGCTCGCGCTCGCCGCGCGCCACGCCGTCCTCCAGCAGCTTGCGCGTGTCCAGCGCATCGCCGCGCGGGGCCGCGCCTGTGTTGTCGAACAGGCCGATCACGAAGTTCTGCATCGCCTGCGCGCGCTGCGCCTCGCGCATGGCCTCGCGCGCCTGGCGCAGGCTGACCGCCGCCGCGCCGACCAGCACGAAGATCGTCAGCGAGGCGGCTAGCAGCCACCAGCGCTGGCGGGTGGCGTACTTGCCCAGGCGGTAGGCCAGGCTCTGCCGCTGCGCCTGCACCGGCAGGCCTTCCATGTGCCGGCCCAGATCGGCCGACAGGGCCTCGACCGAGGGGTAGCGATCCTCCGGGCGCTTGGCCAGCGCCTTGAGCACGATACGGTCCAGGTCGCCGCGCAGGCGCCGCGCCTGGCGGTGCGCGTCCAGGCCGACCTCGCCGGTCTCGCTGGCGCTCAGCACCATCTGCGAGGGGCGCTGCGGGTCCACCGCGATGATGGCCTGCTCCCACTGCAGCGGGTTCTCGCCGCGCAGCCGATACGGCTTGTGGCCGGTCAGCATCTCGTACAGCACCACGCCCAGCGCGTAGACGTCGGTGCGGGTGGTGACCGGCTCGCCGCGGACCTGTTCGGGCGCGGCGTAGTGCAGGGTGAAGGCGCGCAGCTCGGTCCTGGCCACCGCACCATCGGGCGTGTCGAGCAGCTTGGCGATGCCGAAGTCCAGCAGCCGGGTCTGGCCGTGCACGGTGACCATGATGTTGGAGGGCTTCAAGTCGCGGTGCACGATCAGGTTGGCGTGCGCGTGGCTCACCGCCTGGCAGACCTGGCGGAACAGCGCCAGCCGCGCCTCCAGCGCCAGCCCGTGCTGGCGGCAGTAGTCGGTGATGGGCAGGCCTTCGACGTATTCCAGCGCCAGGTAGGGCTGGCCCTGGTCGCCGACGCCGGCATCCAGCAGGCGGCCGATGTGCGGATGCTCCAGCCGCGCCAGGATGTCGCGTTCGCGCGAGAAGCGCAGGCGCAGGCGGTGGTCGGCGAAGCCCGGGCGCAGCAGCTTCAGCGCCACCCGCCGCTGGTAGCCGCCCTCGGCGCGCTTGGCGCGCCAGACCATGCCCATGCCGCCTTCGCCCAGCACGTGTTCGAGCACGTAGGGGCCGATGCGCGTGCCGGGGCGCAGGGTGGGCTGCGGCTCGTGCAGCGGCGGCGGGAAGTTGTCGTCGGCGTCCTCTTCTAGCGCCAGCAGCGCGGCCAGCTCGTCGGCCAGTGCCGTGTCCTGCTGCCGCTGACGGGACAGCTCCTGCGCGCGCTGGGCCGGACTCATGTCCAGCAGCAGGTCCAACAGGGGCGACAGGCGCTGCCAGCGCGCGGGATCCATGGGTCTTGGGCTCGCGCGCTACTCGTCCTGCATCGCCGCCAGCAGGAACAGCCGCGCCTTCTGCCAGTCGCGGCGCACGCTGCGCTCCGAGCGCTGCATCAGCTCGGCGATCTCCAGCTCGGACAGGCCGCCGAAGTAGCGCATCTCCACCACCTTGGCCAGGCGCGGATCGGCATCGGCCAGCCGGTCCAGCGCGGTGTTGAGCGCCAGGGTGGTCTCGTCCAGGCGCAGCAGGTTGCTCTCCACGTCCTCCGGGATCTCGGCCACGCGCTTGAGGTCGCCGCCGCGCTTGCGCGCCAGCCGGCTACGGGCGTAGTCCACCACCACCGAGCGCATCGCCGAAGCGGCGTAGGCGAAGAAGTGCGCGCGGTCGTCGAAATGCGCCGCGCCCTGGGCGCCGAGCAGCTTCAGATAGGACTCGTGCACCAGCGCGGTCGCGTCCAGGGTGTGGCCCTGCTGGCCGGCCAGCTGGCGCCGCGCCATGCCGTGCAGCTCCTGGTAGAGCGTGGCCAGCACGCGGTCCAGCGCGGCGCGGTCGCCGCCGCGCGCCGAGTCCAGCAGCAAGGTGATATCGGTACCGACTTCCATGCGTCGACATCCTGAGTCGATCCCCACGAGGTCCGACTATAGCCGGTGGAACCGGAATCACCAGCACAGAATTTTCGTTACTTTTCCGCTACCGCTGGCAGCGCGGGCACCACACCGTGGTGCGCTGGCCGATCTGTTCGACCTTCAGCGCGGTGCCGCAGCGCTTGCAGGGCTGGCCCTGGCGCCCGTAGACCCACAGCTCCTGCTCGAAGTAGCCCGGCGCGCCGTCGGGGCTGATGAAGTCGCGCAGCGTGGTGCCGCCGCGGGTGATGGCATAGGCCAGGATGGCCTTGATCGCCGCGGCCAGGGCCTCGTAGCGCTCGCGCGAGACCTTGCCGGCCGCGCGCAGCGGGTGGACGCCGGCGCTGAACAGGCTCTCGGCCGCATAGATGTTGCCCACCCCGACCACGATGCGCTGGTCCATCAGGAAGGTCTTCACCGAGGCGCTGCGGCCGCGGCTGCGCGCGAACAGGTAGTCGCCGTCGAAGTCCTCCGACAGCGGCTCGGGCCCCAGTCCCTGCAGCAGCGGATGCACGCTGCCCGGTTCCTGCCACAGCAGGCTGCCGAAGCGGCGCGGGTCGTTGAAGCGCAGCACCCGGCCCCCGTCCAGGGCCAGGTCGACGTGGTCGTGCGCCTTCACCGGCGTGGCCGCCGGCAGCACGCGCAGGCTGCCGCTCATGCCTAAGTGCAGCAGCGCGCTGCCGGCCTGGGTGTCCAGCAGCAGGTACTTGGCGCGGCGGCGCACCGCGTCGATGCGCGCGCCGGGCAGCTGGGCGCGGACCTGCGGCGGGATCGGCCAGCGCAGGTCGTCGCGCCGCTGCAGCACCGCGTGCACCACCGCGCCCTCCAGGTGCGGGGCCAGTCCGCGGCGCGTGGTTTCGACTTCGGGCAGTTCGGGCATGGCAGGGCGCGCGAGGGGCGGGGCGGACTAGGCAAGATGGGTCTGCAACCGGCCCGCGGCAAGCCTGCCGCTCAGCCGGCGATGGCCCGGTACACGGCGCCGTCGCGCTGCACGCGCACCGGCGCGCCGTAGGCCTGCGACAGCCGCTGCGCGGTCAGCACCTGCGCGCGCGGGCCGTCGGCCAGGATCCGGCCCTCGCGCATCAGCACCACGCGGTCGATCTCCGGCACGATCTCCTCCAGGTGGTGGGTCACCAGCACCAGGGTCACGCCCTGCCGGGCCAGCTCGCCCATCAGCGCGCAGAACTGCTGCTGGGCCACCACGTCCAGGCCGGCGGTGGGCTCGTCCAGCAGCAGCGCCTGCGGCCGATGGACCAGCGCCCGGGCGATCAGCACCCGGCGCATCTGGCCGGTGGACAGCTCGGCCACCGGCCGGCCGGACAGCGCCTGGGCGCCGACCCGCTCCAGCGCCTCGACCGCCCGGGCGCGCATCTGCGCGGTGACGTCCTGGTCGATCGGCAGCACGAAGCTGGAGAAGAACCCGGTCACCACCGCATCGTCCACGCCCAGCTGCGGCATCTCCTGCAGCAGCGCGGTGGCATCGGAGGTGACCACGCCCAGGCGCGTGCGCAGCTGGGCCACGTTCCAGCGGCTCTGGCCGAACAGGCGCACCGGCGCCTCGCCCTCGCGCGCCAGCGGATACAGCTCGCGGTTGATCAGCTTGATGAAGGTCGACTTGCCGCAGCCGTTGGGGCCCAGCAGCGCGACGTGCTGGCCGAGCTGGATGCGCAGGTCCAGCGCCTCCAGCACGGGCGTGCCGCCGCGCACCACGGTGGCGCGGTCCAGTTCGATCAAGGGCTCGGAAAAGGGCGTTGAATCTGACGATGCTGACATAAGGCGGGCGCTGCGCCGGCGGGGCTGAACGCCATACGCGGGCGACGGGTGAAGTTTGCGGGGGCAGCCTGCATTATGGACGCCAGCGGTGGGCGTGTTGCCTGCGCTTTGGACTCCCTGGAGGGGGAACCCATGCATCCGTCCCTGATCGACTTCCTGACCGGCGGCCTGACCCAGTTCACCTGGTGGGAGCTGGCCCTGGTGCTGCTGGTGTGCACCCAGCTGACCATCTTCTCGGTCACCCTGTACCTGCACCGCAGCCAGGCCCACCGCGGCGTGGATTTCCATCCCGTGCTGAACCATTTCTTCCGGTTCTGGACCTGGCTCACCACCTCGATGATCACCAAGGAGTGGGTGGCGATCCATCGCAAGCACCACGCCAAGGTCGAGACCGAGGAAGACCCGCACAGCCCGCAGACGCGCGGCATCGGCAAGGTGTTCTGGGAAGGCGTGGAGCTGTACCGCGAGGCGCGCTGGAACCGTGGCGACATCGAGCAGTACGGCCGCGGCGCGCCGGAGGACTGGCTCGAGCGCCACCTCTACACCCCGCGCGCCAACTGGGGCCCGATCGTGCTGGCCGTGGCCTACGTGGTGCTGTTCGGCCTGCCGGGCGTGGCGATGTGGGCGATCCAGATGGCGTGGATCCCGTTCTGGGCCGCCGGCGTGGTCAACGGCCTGGGCCACTGGTGGGGCTATCGCAATTTCGAATCGGCCGACACCTCGACCAACCTGACGCCGTGGGCGTTCTGGATCGGCGGCGAGGAGCTGCACAACAACCATCACGCCTTCCCCAGCTCGGCGCGCTTCGCCATGCGCCGCTTCGAGTTCGACATCGGCTGGGCCGCGATCAAGGGCCTGGAGGCGCTGCGCCTGGCCAAGGTGCTGCGCGTGGCGCCGCGCCTGGACATCCGCCCCAACATCGCCGTGCCAGACGCCGACACGCTCAAGGCGCTGCTCTCGCACCGCTTCCAGGCCATGACCGACTACCAGCGCAACGTGTTCCGCCCGGTGCTGGCCGAGGAGGCCTCCATCGCCGGGCAGAAGCTGCGCCAGCTGCTGCCGCGCCGCCTGCGCCGCGGCCTGGTCGACGACGGGCGCTGGCTCAAGCCCGAGGCGCGCGACGCGCTGCAGCACTGGATCGCCCAGCGTCCGCGCATGGCCGCCCTGGTCGAGCACCGCAAGCGCCTGGCCACCCTGCTGGAGGCCCGCTCGCACGACGCGGCCGAACGCCTGCGCCAGCTGCAGGCCTGGTGCAAGGAGGCCGAGGAAAGCGGCATCGCCTCGCTGCAGGCCTATTCGCAGCGGCTGAAGGGTTACGCGCTGGCGCATCACTGATCGGGAGCAGGGGCCGGAGGCCAGGGGCCAGGGATCAGGGCTCTGTTTTTGCTCGTCATCCCCGCGAAGGCGGGGATCCAGTGGCTTTCCCGGCGCTCCCATCTCGCGCACGCGGCGTCCCAACCGCGCCATAGCTGCGACACTGCCGCCATGACCCGACGCCGCGTGATGCACGCCCCCCTGGCCGCCGCGCTGGCGCTGGCCTTCGTCCCCGGCGCGTCCGCGCAGCAGCCGGCCGGCACCGCCGACTACCTGGCGCGCATGGACAGCGACCACGACGGCCGGATCAGCGTCGAGGAGTACGTGTCCTGGATGACCTACGCCTTCGACGAACGGGACGCCAACCACGACGGCGTGCTCGAGGGCGCCGAGCTGCCCGGCAGCCGCGGCAAGCCGGTCACGCGCGCGGCGCTGGTGCAGCAGCTGCGAGCGCGCTTCGCCCGGCAGGACCGCAATCACGATGGCTTCCTCGACGCGCGGGAGCTGGCTGCCCCGCCGCAGTAGAAACACGGAAGCGGGCGACGCCTGACGAAGCGCCAGGCGCGTGGAGCTGAGGCGCTGCGCCTTGCGCGGGCTTCCGACCGCTTTCTTTTCGTCGCACACAATCCCGCCGCCCGAGCCAGCGCGCGCTGCGATAATGCGCGGCCCTGAAACACGCGCTCGGCGGTGATCGATGTGGTGGCTTGCCCTGGCGGTGCTGTGCAGCGTGGCGGTGTCGGTCCTGTTCCGCCTTGCGCCGCGCTGGCGGCTGGATGTGCCGCAGGCGGTGACCTGGAACTACCTGGCCGGCGTGCTGCTGGCGCTGGGCCTGCTGCATCCGCCGCTGCAGGCACTGGCCGGCGAACACGCGCCATGGCGCTGGTGGCTGCCGCTGGGCCTGCTGCTGCCCGGGCTGTTCCTGGTGCTGGCCGCCTCGGTGCGTCGCGCCGGCGTGGTGCGCACCGACATCGCCCAGCGCCTGTCGCTGCTGCTGTCGCTGATCGCCGCCTTCACCCTGTTCGGCCAGCGTGCCGGCGCGGCGCAGCTGCTCGGCCTGGCGCTGGGGCTGGTGGCCATCCCCTGCCTGCTGGCGCGCCCGCGCGGCGGGCCGACGCCGCAGTCCACCGAGTGGCGCCTGCCGCTGGTGGTGCTGGTGGGCTGGGCGACCACCGATGTGCTGTTCAAGCGCATCGCCGCCGATGGCGCGCCGCTGTCGGCCTCGCTGCTGGCGACCTTCGCCGTGGCCTTCGTGCCGATGCTGGGCTGGCAGCTGTGGCGGCATGCGCGCGGCGTGCGGCTGCAGTGGCGCAGCTTCGTCGGCGGGCTGGCGCTGGGCGCGCTCAACTTCGCCAACATCGGCTTCTACCTGGCCGCGCACCGCGCGCTGCCGCAGGCGCCGGCCACGGTGTTCGCGGCGATGAACATCGGCGTGGTGCTGCTCGGCACGGCCGTGGGCGTGGGCGTGTTCGGTGAGCGCCTGGGCCGGCTGAACCTGCTCGCCATCCCGCTGGCGCTGGCCTCCATCGTGCTGATCAGTCGCGGCATGGGTTGATCGTCGCGGCGCTGGCGGCGCCTCTTCGACGATCGCCCTCCCCCGAAAGAGGGAAGAGCCACCACACCGATCGTGGGTAGACGCCCCTGCGGCGGCGTTCGAGGATGCGTGACGCAGCGTCACCGTCCAGCTTTGGCATCGGTTGACGATTGCGTCCGTTCCGCACGGCGTTGAGTCCACTTCGCGTCGCGGCCGATGCGCCGATGTTTCTCTCGCTGGAGCACGCCCATGAAGCCTCGCCTACCGCTGCTGGCCGTCGCCCTGATCGCCATGGCCACGTCGTGGGCGCCGCCAGCGCGAGCCGGCACGCCTGCAGCCGACGCCTCCTATGCCGTCGGCCCGCAGTACGACTCCACCCACGTCTATGTGCAGGCGGAGGACTTCGATCGCTTCGTGCGCAGCTTCGTGGCGACCTTCGGCGGGACGGTCGGCAAGCAGGCCGTCGTCCAGGTCACGCCGACGCCGAGCCAGACGCTCTCGCAGCTGGTGCGCTCGCCCGTCGGCACGCTCTCGGTGTTCGGCTTCAAGACGCCGATTCCTTATCCCTTCGGCGTCGAACGCACCGGCTACCTGGTCACCGACATCGACGCGGCCACCGCCGCCGCCATCTCGCTCGGCGCCACGCGCCTGGTGGACACCTTCCCCGATCCGATCGGGCGCGACGTGGTGCTGCAATGGGCCGGCGGGGTCAACATGCAGTTCTACTGGCACACCGCGCCGTCGTCCTATGCCGCGCTGACCAGCGTGCCGGAGAACCGCATCTATCTCACCGCCGATGCGGCCGATGCGTTCATCAGGCAATGGCTTGCGTTCTCGCACGGGCGGGTCGTGTCCGATGAGGCCGCGGCCAGCGGGATGGAGATCGGCCGTCCCGACGCCACCGTGCGCCGGGTGCTGCTGCAGTCCGGCTACGGCAAGGTGCTGCTGCTGGTCTCCGATGGCCATCTGCCGTGGCCCTATGGCCGGGAGCTGACCGGCTACGAGGTGCAGGATCTGGCCGCCACCCTGGGCCGGGCCCGCGAAGCCGGCGCCGAGGTGCTGGTGGGGCCGTATGCGGTCGGCGGCCGGCGCGCGGCGATGCTGCGTTTCCCCGGAGGCTATATCGCGGAAGTCCACCAGCCCGGCGCCACGCCCTGACGACCAGCGCGTCGCGGCGGGGTGGATCGGCCAAGCAGCTGGCGACCGCTCGGGGACAGCCGAGCCCTATGACATCGCCCGCCTTGGTTTTGGTCGGCCGCCGCCCGTGTTGACATCGGGGCTTGACACCTCCTGTATTGTTACTAAGTAACAAATGGAGAAGTCGCCATGAAACTGTCCTCAACCCAGGCCGCCGATGCCTCGGCCATCGGCCTGTCGATGCTGTGCCTGGCCCACTGCCTGCTGCTGCCCGTGCTGGCGGCGCTGCTGCCGGTGTTCGGCGCCTGGGCGCACGCCGAATGGGTCCACATCGTGTTCGTCGCCATCGCCGCGCCGCTGGCCGGCTTCGCGCTGTGGCGCGCGCACCGGGCCCGGCCGCTGCCCTGGCCGCTGGCCGCGTTGGCCGCGCTGGGCCTGGCCGGGCTGCTCGCCGGCGCGGTCGGCTGGCCCTCGCACGAGGTCGAGACGCCCGTGACCGTGGCCGGCAGCCTGCTGCTGGCCAGCGCCCATGTCTGGAACTGGCGCCGCCGCCCGCACGCGCCGCCGTGCGAGGCCTGCCACTGAGCCTGCGCGGCCTCGTCGGCCGCGCGCTCAC
Organism: Pseudoxanthomonas sp. UC19_8; assembly: GCF_042700505.1. Taxonomy (NCBI): domain Bacteria; kingdom Pseudomonadati; phylum Pseudomonadota; class Gammaproteobacteria; order Lysobacterales; family Lysobacteraceae; genus Pseudoxanthomonas; species Pseudoxanthomonas sp. UC19_8. Next base: position 3,326,394 of record NZ_CP170559.1, on the reverse strand, counting down.
CCGCTAGAGATCGAACCCCAGCAGCATCGGGTCATGGTCCGAGCTGCGCCACGGGCCCGGCGTGGCGTCCCGCGCGTCGCCGCGCGGCTCGGGCTCGTCAGCGTTGACGTGCCATTCGGCCGCGCCGCGCAGCAGCGGCGCCAGCGCCGGCGAGAGCAGGGCGTGGTCCAGCCGCCCGCGCTGGCCGTCGTAGACATAGCTGTAGGGCGACGCCACGTGGGCCGCGGTGAAGGCGTCGGCCCAGCCGGCCTGGCGCAGCGTGCGCAGCGGCTGCTCCTGCGCATAGGCATTCAGATCGCCCACGATCAATGCGCGGGTCGCGCCGGTGCCGGTGGGGTCCGACTTGAGCCAGGCGTCCACACGCCTGGCCGACTCGGTGCGCGTCGCATTCCAGCAGCCGGCGCCGTCGTGCGCATCGGCGTCGCCGCCGCTGGCCTCATTGCAGCCCTTGGATTTGAAGTGGTTGGCCGCGACCACGAACAGCGCGCCGTCGCCGCGGCGGAAGGCCTGCGCCAGCGGCACGCGGCTGTGTTCGACGAACGGGCCGCCTTCCAGGATGACCGGCCTGCCCACCGGCGTGACCCGCGAGGCGCGGTAGATCAGGCCGACCCGGGATCGGGTTGTCGCCCGGGCCGCTGCCGGCATCGATGTAGCGCCAGTCGCCGCCGCCGGCGTTGAGCGCCTCGACGAACTGCGCCAGCGAGGACTGCGGCCCGTAGCCGTCGTTCTCCAGTTCCATCAGCGCGGCGATGTCGGCGCGCAGCGGCGTCAGCGTGGCCACCAGCCTAGCGACCTGGGCGCGGTATTCGGCCTCGGTTTTGGCGCCGCGCTTGGTCGGGAAGCCGCCGCCGGCGCCGTCGCCGTTGAACAGGTTCTCCAGGTTGAACACCGCGATCCTCACGCTGCCCGGCACGTCCGGCGCCGCCGGGCGCGCGGCCGCCTGCACCTGCAGCGGCGTCAGCGCCTGCAGGCGCCAGGCGCCGTGGCGGAAGTCGACCACCCCGCTCGCGCCGGTCGCGCTCGAGCCGCTGCGCACCGCGCCGCCGGGCAGGTAGGGCAGGACCGCCGGATCGCGGGCATCGCTGCCATCGTCCAGCAGCAGCCGGCGATGCGCGTTGTCCGCCGCGAGCGCGGCATAACCGGGCGTGCCCGGCACCTCTCGTTCGGACGGCGTCCACAGCGGCCCGCCGAAGCTGGCGATGGTCTGGCCGAAGCGGGTGTCGGTGCCGTTCAAGGTCAGCGGCGCGTCGATGCGCACCCGCATGCCTTCCAGCGCGGCCCAGTCGGCGGGCGGGGCGGTCAGCACAACGGGCGCGGGCGTGGCGATCGCCGCGCCGAGGGCCTTGGCGTCGGCGAGCTGCAGCGTGGTCAGGGTGTGCGGGCCATCGACGGTCTCGGCCACGGTGCCGGTGAGCTGCCAGCGCTGACCGGTGTGAATGTCCGGAAGCGCCCCGCCGGCGCCGGCCACGACCCACAGCGCATCGGAGGTCGCCGCATCGCCGTCGCCGGCGTCCTGCACGAAGAAGCCCTGCAGCCCTGCACGCAGGTCCGCGGTCACCGTGCCGGTGACCGTCACGGTCTGGCCCACCAGCGCACTGCGCGCCTGGCTGCCCTGGACCTGACCGATCGGCAGCGGCGTGTCTTTCGCGTAGGCCGGCAAGGTGCAGCACAGCGCCAAGGCGGAGGACAGCAGCAGCGGACGGATCGAAGGCATGCGGGATTTCCGTAAGACGCGAGCGAGGACGGCGGTGAACGCAAAAACGCCGCCCGAAGGCGGCGTTCTCGGCCAGGCATTGTGCCTGCGCGATTACTTCGATTGTTCGAGCATCCAATCCACGGTGGCGTGGATCTGCGCCTCGCTCAGCCCCGGGTTGCCGCCCTTGGGCGGCATCACCCCGCCGTCCGGGCCGGTGAAGCCCTCGATGGCGTGCTTGTAGAGCGTCTCCTTGCCCTTGGCCAGGCGCGCGCCGAAGCCGGCGGCGTTGAGCATCGGCGCATTGCCGATGCCGGCGGTGTGGCAGGCGGTGCACAGCTGGTCGAAGATGGTCTTGCCGTCCAGCGTGCCGCCGTAGGCGCCCTGCGCGGCGGCGGCGGCTTCGGCGGCCGCCTTGGCCGCGGCCTGGGCCGCCGCACCGGTGGCGCCGGCATAGACCGCGCCGACCGGCGCGATGCGCGCCTGGGTCTGCTTGGCCGCCACCGGCGAGACTTCGGCCGGAATGACCTTGGATAGGAAGAACGCGCCGACGATCAGGCCGACGGTGACCACCGCCAGGATGCCGATCACCATCGAAAAGCGCTTGAGGAACTCCAGGTCGTGATTGCGCACAGTCCACCTTTGGCAGCGCCGTTGCCGGCGTGGCTGAAAACACTCGTCGGTTGTTGCGAATGTTCCGGACGTGGGGGTGACCGGGATGCCGCACCGGCGAGCCGGGCGGCGGGGGGGATTATAAGCAGGCCCGTCGGGTGGGAGCGAGGAGTGCGTGGCAAGGCGAGGATCGAGCAAAGACCGATCCCGCTCTCGCTCACGCCTCACTCCTCTCCACGCACTCCTGGCTTCAAGGACACCAGTACGTCTGCACCGGCGTGCTGGCGGCACGCAGCATCACCGCGACCGGCGGCGGGTTCTGCGCGGCCAGGGCCTCCTGCAGCGTGCGCGCCTTCTGCTCGCCCTCGATATGCAGGTACAGGTGCCGGGCGGCGGCCAGCACCGGCAGCGTCAGGGTGATGCGCGCCTCGCCGGCGGCGGTGGCGTGCATGGGCAGCACGCGCGCGGTGCCGGCCGGGTCCAGCGCCTGGGCCAGGTAATCGCCGCCGGGGAAGAACGAGGCGGTGTGTCCATCGGTGCCCATGCCCAGCACGGCCACGTCCAGCGGCAGGGTCTGGGCCAGTTCGGCCTCCAGCTCGGGCAGGGCCGCCTCGGGGCCATCGTCGTAGCTGCGGTACAGCGGCACGAAGCGCGCCACCGCCGCCGCGCCGTACATCAGGTGCTGGCGCACCAGCGCGGCGTTGGAACGGGCGTTGGACTCGTCCACCCAGCGCTCGTCGACCAGGGTGATGGTGACCTGCTTCCACGGCAGCGGCTGCTCGGCCAGCGCCTGGAAGAAGCGCACCGGCGTGGTGCCGCCGGACAGGGCCACGGTGGCGCGGCCGCGCTCGGCCAGGGCCGCGCGCAGGTCGTCGGCCACCTGCGCGGCCAGCGCCTGCGCCAGCGCATCGTGGTCGGGCCAGGCGCGGACCTGGGTCAGGGTCTCATCGATCTGCAGGCTCACGTGCCGGCGTCCTCATGCCAGGTGCGGCCGTCGCGCTCGATCAGCGCCACGGCGGCGTTGGGGCCCCACGAGCCGGCCGTGTAGGACTTGGGCGCCTCGGGCAGCTGCTCCCACGCGTCCAGGATCGGGTCGATCCAGGCCCAGGCCGCCTCGACCTCGTCGCGACGCATGAACAGCGACTGGTTGCCGCGCACCACGTCCATCAGCAGGCGCTCGTAGGCCTCCGGCTGATGCACGCCGAAGGCCTCGGCGAAGCTCATGTCCAGCGGCACGTACTTCATGCGCAGCCCGCCCGGACCCGGGTCCTTGATCATCAGCCACAGCTTGACGCCCTCGTCCGGCTGCAGGCGCAGCACCAGCCGGTTGGGCTGGGCCGGGCCGACGCTGGCGTCGAAGATGGAGTGCGGCACCGGGCGGAAGGCCACCACGATCTCCGACACGCGCTCGGGCAGGCGCTTGCCGGTGCGCAGGTAGAACGGCACCCCGGCCCAGCGCCAGTTGGACACCTCGGCCTTGATCGCCACGAAGGTCTCGGTGCGCGAGTCGTTGCGGCCCAGCTCGTCCAGGTAGCCCGGCACGGCCGCGCCGCCAGAGGCGCCGGCGCGGTACTGGCCGCGCACGGTGACGTGGCTGACCTCGGCGGCGGTGATCGGCTTGAGCGAGCGCAGCACCTTGAGCTTCTCATCGCGCAGCGCGTTGGCCTGCAGCGTGGCCGGCGGCTCCATGGCCACCATGCACAGCAGCTGCAGCAGATGGTTCTGGACCATGTCGCGCAGCGCGCCGGAGGTGTCGTAATAGCCGGCGCGCTTCTCCAGACCGACGGTCTCGGCCACGGTGATCTGCACGTGGTCGATGCGGTTGGCGTTCCACAGCGGCTCGAACAGGATGTTGGCGAAGCGCAGCGCCAGCAGGTTCTGCACCGTCTCCTTGCCCAGGTAATGGTCGATGCGGAAGATCTGGTGCTCGGAGAACACCGCGCCGACCGCGTCGTTGATCGCCGCGGCGCTGGCCGAATCCTTGCCGATCGGCTTCTCCAGCACCACGCGCGCATTGCCGTCGTTGAGGCCGGCATCGCGCAGGCGCGTGCACAGGTCCACGAACAGGCTCGGGCTGGTGGACAGGTAGAACACGCGGATGCGCTCGGCCCCGGTCTGCTTGAGCAACTCGGCGAACTCGTCCCAGCCCTCGTCCTTGGTCGCATCCAGCGGGCGGTAGTCCAGCAGCTGCAGGAAGGCCGGGATGCGCGCGCGCAGCAGCGGATCGTCGCTGGCGACCTTCTCCAGCGCCTCGCCCACGCGGGTGCGGTAGTCGGCGCCGGTCTGCGGATCGCGCGCCACGCCGATGATGCGGCTGTCCTGCGGGATCTGGCCGTCGGCATAGCGGCGCAGCAGGCCGGGCAGCAGCTTGCGCAGGGCCAGGTCACCGGTGCCGCCGAAGATCACCAGGTCGAAGCTGTCCACGGGTACGGTCTTGGCGCTCACGGTGAAGCCTTGTCAGGATGCGGGGAGATCGGCACAGACGATACCACCGCCCTACCACGCGGCCCAGCCCTGCATATGAACGGGCCCGTGAGCGCCGCGTGATTGCACTCTTGGTATCCCATTGGTATTTTCGCGGCATGCTGTCTGCCATCGCCACCGAATACGCCCGCCTGCAGCAGGCCGAGACCAGCCGCACCCTGGCCTATCTGCGCCTGCGCCGCGCCCTGCAGCACCTGATCGACACCGGTGTGCTCGGCCCGGGCCACGGCCTGCCCAGCGAGCGCGACCTGGCCACTGGTCTGCAGCTCTCGCGCGTGACCGTGCGCAAGGCGCTGTCCGGGCTGATCGACCAGGGCCTGCTGAGCCAGCGCCAGGGCGCGGGCACCTTCGTATCCGAGCGGATCGTGCGCAGCTTCTCGCGCCTGACCAGCTTCACCGACGACCTGCGCGAGCGCGGGCTGGACCCGCAGGTGACCTTCCTCGAGCGCGGCATCGGCGGAGTCACCCCGGAGGAAGCGATGGCGCTGAACCTTTCGCCCGGCAGCGGCGTGGTGCGCCTGTACCGCCTGCGCCACGTCGATGGCGCGCCGATCGCGGCCGAACGCACCCTGGTACCGCACAGCCTGCTGCCCGATCCCGAGCGCATCGGCGCCTCGCTGTACGAGGCGCTGGACGCCTACGGCCATCGTCCGCGGCGCGCGCTGCAGCGCCTGCGTGCGGTGGCGCTGGAGCGCGAGGCCGCCACCCTGCTGCAGCTGGAGCCCGGCGCGCCGGGCCTGCTGGTCGAGCGCCGCGCCTTCCTCGCCGACGGGCGCGTGGTCGAGTTCACCCGCTCGTTCTATCGCGGCGATGCCTACGACTTCGTGGCCGAACTGCAGAGCGACTGAGGCGCCAGTCCGGCGGCGCGTTCAGCCCTGCGTGCCGGCACCGACTGGCAGCGGGCTGCGCTGGCCGGTGGACAGCAGCCGCTGCGCGTCCACGCCGACCGCATCGAAGATCGCATCGATCCGCTCGATCGCATAGCGCGCCTGGGCCGCGTTGTCCACGTGCGCCAGGATCGCCGAGGCCTGCGCCGCGCAGGCGTCGAAGAAGGCCTGGTCCAGGGGCGGCGCGCCGTCGGCCACCTTGTCGTGCAGGGCGTGCAATTGCCGGTCGAGTTGGTCCTGGCGCATCTGGGGCCTCCGGTGCGGGTGCGGCTTGAGGAAACACAGTGCCGCCTTTCGCGCGTTCGTGCGCACGCGGCGAGGCGTTTCTGGAACCCGTCTCACGTCGCGCCCTCGCTCGTCGCCACGTCCAGGTCGCGATGGTCATCAGCCCCGTCGCGATTGTCATGTCGGCGCCCGCGCGGCTTCGCACAGGATTTACGTGCCGCGGGAATACTCGGCGCCAGGGGATCGCGCCGCTGCGCAGGAAGCAGCAGGCAAGGCGGATCGTCCTGGCGTCACCGCAAGGGTCCATCGTCCAGTTCGCGCTCCACCCACGGTTGTACGCAGCCTCCCATCGGGCCCGTCGGCGGCCACCACCTGCAACACGCAGTCCCGCGCTCCACCGCCTGCGCCGCAGGCGCCTTCGCACCGGGCCGCTTCGTGTGGCCTGGCGCCTTCGCTCCTCCCACCCCCGAGGGAAGACCATGGTCGCCATCATCGAATCCCGTCCCGCGCCGGCCAACGCGATCACGCTGCCGCGTCCCTACGCGCCGGCGGTCACGCCGCTGTTCACCGATCCGCGCCGCGCCGCGCACGAACGCGCCAGCGTGGACTGCATGGGCCGCCGCCTGGCGCGGCTACTCGGGCGCGAGTTCCGTGCCCAGGCGCTGCCCGGCCTGCCCGGCTATTTCATCCCGATGGAAACGCTGACCCGCGAGGAAGCGGCGATGCGCGGCATCGGCTGCGCCGCGCATCTGTTCGGCGGGGTGGTGCCGCAGGCCTTCGTGGCCAGCAAGCTGGTCACCCATGGCCTGATCGAAGGCGGCGCACGCGCACCGGAGGGCTGGGCGCATGCGCTCGGCGAGGCACTGGGCGAGGCCGTGCTGCCGGGCTACTCGGTGTTCACCGACGCCGACCTGCGCAGCGCCGTCGCCCGCCTGCTGGAACGGGGCCGCGTGCGCTGCAAGCTCGCCCACGCGCGCGGCGGCAACGGCCAGCGCGTGGTCGATTCGCTGAGCGCGCTGGAGGCCTGGCGCGCCACGCTGGACGCCGATGAGATCGAAGCCGGCGTGGTGGTCGAGCTGAACCTCGAAGAGGCCGTCACCTTCAGCGTCGGCTGCGTGGAGGTGGGCGGCCAGTCCATCGCCTACTTCGGCACCCAGCACACGGTGCGCACGCCGCGCGGCGATGAGGTCTACGGCGGCTCGCGGCTGCGCGTGGCCCGCGGTGGCCTGGACCAGCTGCAGCACGTGCCGCTGCCGGCGCAGGCGCACGAGGCGATCGCCAAGGTGCAGCACTACGAGGCGCAGATCAGCGCGGCCTATCCGGGCTTCTATGCCTCGCGTCGCAACTACGATCTGGTGCATGGGTGCGATGCGCAGGGCCACGCGCGCTGCGGCGTGCTCGAGCAGTCCTGGCGCTTCGGCGGGGCCAGCCCGGCCGAGATCCTCGCCCTGGAAGCGCTGGCTGCGCAGCCGCAGGTCGCCTGGCTCGATGCGCTCACTCACGAGAGCTGGAGCGATGAGTCGGTGCCCGACGATGCGGTGGTGTACTTCGACGGGCAGGTGGGTTCACTCGGGAGACTGCTGAAATACGCTAGGGTCGCAGTCGATGGATGTCACCCTTGAGCACATCGCGTTCGAAGTAGAAGACGCCGCGCTGTCCGGCACGCTATTGGCGCCGGCGCGCGCGTTGCCCGGCGTGCTGTTCGTCCACGGCTGGGGCGGCAGCCAGGATCACGACCTGGCCCGCGCACGCGAGGCCGCCGGCCTGGGCGTGGTCTGCCTGACCTTCGACCTGCGCGGCCACGAAGGCGATGCGCAGATGCTGGAGCGGGTCACGCGCCAGCAGAACCTGGACGACCTGCTGGCCGCCTACGACTGGTTCGTGCAGCAGCCCAATGTCGATGGCAACGCGATCACCGTGGTGGGCATCAGCTATGGCGCCTACCTGGCCGCGATCCTGTCCTCGCTGCGGCCGGTGCGCTGGCTCGCCCTGCGCACTCCGGCGCTGTACAAGGACGAGGGCTGGGAGCTGCCCAAGCGCCAGCTGCACCAGGACCCGGACCTGATCCCGTTCCGTCATCGCCAGGTGGCCTGGAAGGACAACCGCGCGCTGCGCGCCTGCGCCGAGTTCCGCGGCGATGCGCTGATCGTGGAGGCCGAGCTGGACCAGATCATCCCGCACCAGGTGATCGAGAACTACATGGCCGCCTTCACCCGCGCCCGCTCGCGCACCTCGCGGGTGATCGCCGGCGCCGACCATGCCTTCTCCGAAAAGCCGGCCCAGCGCACCTACACCACGGTGCTGGTGAAGTGGCTGACCGAGATGGTGGTCGGCGCGCGCGAGCAGGCCGCCCGCGAGAAGATCGACGAGCGCAAGCGGGTGCGGGATGGGAAGGCCCCGTCCTCCTCGACGCACGCGGTGGCCAAGGCCGAGGCTTCGACGAAGTAGGGCGCGGACGCTCTACGCGCCGGGGCTTGCGGCGCGGATTGCCGGACGCGTGCGGCGCCTAAATCAGCATGAAGGCACCAGGTAGCGACGCAGCAGCGTGATCGCCTCCTCCAATGCCTGCGCCTGCGCATCCTGGCCGAGCTGTCGATAGGTGGCCGCGGCGTCGCGCCGGGTGCGGATTTCATCCTCGATCAGACGGCCCAGCGCAGCGTCGTCCAGCGACCGGCGCGGAACTTCCACCGCCGGGTCGCCGAAGGCATGGACCACGTAGGTCGCGTGGCGATCGCCCACCGCCACCGCCTGGGCATTATCGATCGCGGCGATCAGCTGACGCAGGGCCGCGACCTCGGCAGCGTTGCGGCTCCGCATCGCCACGGTCAGGTCGGCCTTGAGGCGCGCCACGAAGCGCTGGGCAGCATCGGCGGTCATCGCCGCATGATGGCCGCCCGGCGGAAGCGCACGCAACCGTGGCGCGCGCTCGATGCAGAACTCCCGCGCATCGGTGTGCCGTTGCGCGGGCCTGACTTGCGCTACTTCAACGACACCGGCACATGCGGGGCCAGCAGCTGGATCTCGGCCAGCTCGGTGCGCCCCGGTGCCCCCAGGCGCAGGCGGTACGCGTCGAAATTGCCCGGCTTGGCGATGCGGAAAGGCCGGGTCTGCAGCGTCCACGGGAAGGCCTCGTCGCTGCGTGTGTCGATTGCCTGCCAGTTGCCGTTGCCGCGCCGCGCTTCCAGCGTCCACTTGGCGTGCTCGATGGCGCGACCGCCGCTGGTGAGCGTGTAGAAGCTCGGCTGCGCGGGCTGGGTCAACGCGATGTCGATCTGCGCCTGCGCGCCGGGCAGGGCCATCACCGTGCTGCCGTCGTCGTCGACCAGGGCCGGCGCGTCCTTGCCCGCCACGGTCACGTGCGCGTCGCGGCCGATCACATCGGCCAGCGTGGTCGGCGCCTGGCCGGCCGGTGTCAGCGAGGGCGGCGCATCCTGCGGCGCGCTGCCCCACTTGGACGGCGTCGGCCCCATCACGAAGTCCAGCGTCGCGCCCTGCGCCAGCAGCGCGTGCGGGATCCAGGTCCGGGTCCACGGCTTGCCGTTGACCTTGAGCGACTGCACGTAGACGTTCGCGGGTGAGTTGTTCGCCGCGCGCACGATCAGCTCCCGCCCGCCGGGCAGCGCCAGCGTGGACTGTTTGAACAGCGGCGAGCCGATCACATAGTCCGGCGAGCCCATGCGCAGCGGATACAGGCCCATCGAGGCCAGCACATACCACGCCGACATCTCGCCGTTGTCCTCATCGCCCGGATAGCCCTGGCCGATCTCGCTGCCCAGGTACAGCCGCGACAGCACCTCGCGGGTGAGCGCCTGCGTTTTCCATGGCTGGCCGGCGTAGAGGTACATCCAGGCGATGTGGTGCGCGGTCTGGTTGCTGTGCGCGTACATGCCCATGCGCACATCGCGCGCTTCGGTCATCTCGTGGATCACGCCGCGGTAGGAGCCGCTGAACTTCGGGTCGGCCGTTTCCGGCGTGGCGAAGTACTGATCTAGCTTGCGCGCCAACGCCTCGCGACCGCCGTACAGCGCGGCCAGGCCGTTGCCGTCGTGCGCGGCGGTGAAGGCGAAGGTCCAGCCGGAGGACTCGGTGTAGTCGTTGCCCCACACGCGCGGATCGTAGTCCTTCGCGTCCACGCGCCAGTCACCGTCGGGCTTGCGGCCCTGGAAGAAGCCCACGCCGCGATCAAACAGATTGGCGTACTCGGCCGCGCGATAGCGGAAGTACTCGGCCTCCTCGTCGTAGCGCTGCCTGTCCTTGGCCGAAGACGCGGTCCTGGACAGGCCCTGGGCCATGGTGGCGATGCCGAAGTCGTTGAGCGTGCCTTCCAGCGTCCAGGACATGCCCTCGTGCGTCTCGGTGTCGGCGTAGCCACGGAACAGCGAGTGCGCCATGCCCTTGCGGCCGACATGCCGGTCCGGCGAGACCACCGTGGCGTTCTTCAGCGCCGCATCGTAGGCCAGCCTGGCGTCGAAGCCCTCGATGCCCTTGGCGTACGCATCGGCGAAGGCCACGTCCGAGCTGGTGCCCACCATCAGGTCGGCATAGCCCGGCGAGGACCAGCGCGCCACCCAGCCGCCCGCGCGGTACTGCTCCAGGAAGCCGTCGATCAGCGCGCCGGCATGCGGCGCATCCAGCAGGCCATAGGCCGGCCACGCCGTGCGGAAGGTGTCCCACAGCCCGTTGTTGACGTAGACCTTGCCGTCGCGGATCGGCGCGAAGCTGCGCACCGCGCTGCCTTCGGTGGCCGTGTCCGACCAGCTGTTCTGGCTGGCGTAGCGCCACTGCGGCTGCGCCTGGCTGCCCACGTTCTCGAAGGCGGAGTTGGGATACAGGTGCAGGCGATACAGGTTGGAATACAGCGTGGTGCGCTGATCCTCGCTGGCCCCGTCCACCTGCAGCTTGCCCAGCAGCGTGTCCCACTGTTGCTGCGCGCGCGCGGCCACGCTGGCCACGGTGTCGTCCTCGCGCACTTCCAGCGCCAGGTTGTGCCGGGCCTGGTCGAGCGAGATCAGCGAGGTGGCGATGCGCATGCTCACCTTGCGCGCGCCCTTGGCGAACTTGATGTAGCCGGTGGGCCGGCCGGTCTCGATGCGGCCACTGCGCTGCCAGGGCGCATCGAAACTCGCATACACGAACATGCGCGTGGCGCCGGTGGACAGGCCGCTGCGCACATCGGTATAGCCCGACAGCGTCTGCGTCTTGGCGTCCAGCGTCAGCCCGGCGCGCGCATCGACGTTGTCGAACAGCAGGTTGGCATCGCTGCCTTCGGGGAAGTCGAACTCGAACACCGCCGCATGATCGGTCGGCGCCAGCGCGGCGACGATGCCGTTGTCGAAGCGCACCCGATACTGCTGCGGGCGCGCCAGCTCGTTGTCGTGGGAGAAGGCCAGCGCCCGCTTGGCGCGGTCGGCCTCCGGCACGCCGCGCTCCAGCGACGGCATGATCTGGAAGGTCTGGCGATCGCCCATCCACGGGCTGGGTTCGTGGCTCAGCGCCAGCGCCTGCAGGCGCGGCCGGTTGGCGGCGTCGTTCTTCTCGTTCCAGTGGTAGAGCCAGGACAGCGAGCCGGCATCGGTCACCGGCGTCCAGAAGTTGAAGCCATGCGGCACCGCGGTGGCCGGGAAGTTGTTGCCGCGCGAGAAGGTGCTGTTGGCCTGCGTGCCGCGCGTGGTCAGCACCCAGTCGGTGGGCGCGCTGCGCTTGGGTTGCGCAAGCTCGCCCAGCGCGACATCGTCGATCCAGCCGCGCGCGGTCTTGCCGGCGCCGGGCTGCAGCTCCAGCTCGATCGCCACCACGCGCTTGCCGCGCAGCGCCGGCACATCGCCCAGCCGCACCGCCTTGCGCGCCCACTGCTGCGGATACAGCGACTTCGACTCGCCCTGCGCCTTGGCCCCCAGCGCGAAGCCGTGCTGATCGCGGGCCGGCGTGGCCGACACGCGCGTGCCATCGTCCAGCACCGCATCCAGCGAGACATAGGTGGAGGCCACCGTGTCGCCGTCGACGATCTCCGGCAGCACCAGCCACGACAGCGTGGTGTCCGCCCCGATGACCGTATCGACCTTGAACAGGGCCGTGCGCCCGCCGCTGCCGCTATAGCCCAGCGCCCTGACACCGCTGTAACCCGCATTGGCCTTGGCGGTGTACGGCGCCTGCGGCCCGCTGCCGATCCGCAGCTGCGTCCCGCTGCCTGCCGTCGCGACCGGAGCCGGCTGGCCCTCCTCGAACGACGTGGAGAACCCCGTCTGCGCCGAGGCGCCGACCGGAAGCCACAGCGCCGCCGCGACGGCCAGCGTCAGCAGACCGTGGCATCGAGCGTAAGCAGGCGCGCGACGAAGCGCGGACGAGGAAGGCGAGGCAGATGGGTGCATGTCAATTTAGATCGATTGAAATCGACCCGATCCTGCGTCAAACGCGCCCCACCTGCAATCCGCACTGCAGCGAAACTCCGCCTTCGCCCCCTCCCTTTCGCCGCAGGCGAAGGGGAGCTCGAAATCGCGGCTAGCGATTGAGGGGGAGGGGCGCTTTTGCTGTTGCCGTTGCTCCGCTTTGCGTGGACAGCGGCCGAGCGCAACAACAACAGCAAGAGCGACCCCCTCCCAGCCTCCCCCTTGCGCTACGCGCAAAGGGGAGGGGCCCCTCGGCGGCATCAGAGCGAGCTGGACCAGCCCCGGCTTCCGCCCCCTCCCTTTCGCCGCAGGCGAAGGGGAGGGCTGGGGAGGGGTTGGCTTTTGCTGTTGCTCCCACTCTTCGTCGGCAGCGGCCAAGCGCAACAACAGCAGCAACAGCAATAGCACCCCCTCCCAGCCTCCCCCTTGCGCTGCGCGCAAAGGGGAGGGGCGTGACTTCGGCTGCATCACGACGAGCTTCCAGGCTTCTCCTCTCCACGCACCTGGCTACGCACCGCACTCACGCTTACTCCTGCCCCCTTACCTCACCCACTCACACTTACTCCCCCCACTCACTCCACGCACTCGCACCCGCTCAATCTTCATCATCCTCACTATCCGCATGCTTCCAGTACCCGGTGGACTTGATCCACGTCTTGGGCACGCTGCGGTGGCCTTCGAGGAACTTGCGCATCACCCGCGCACGGCGCGATTCGCAGGCGATCCACCAGAACGTATCGCCGGCGGGCGACACATCGTCCAGCGCCTGCTCCAGCCGTTCGCTGCGCTGGGCGGGCACGCCGTTGCGCGGCAGCCAGTGCACGGTGGCCTCGGCCTGGGTGGGCAGATCCTGGCGGTCGGCGTCTTCGGGGATCTCGATCAGCACCGTGGCCTTGCGGCCGGCCGGCATCTCGCTCAGCCAGCGGCCGATGGCCGGCAGCGCCGTCTCATCGCCCACCAGCACGTAGTGATCGAAGTCGTCGGCCACCAGGAACGAGCCACGCGGCCCGCCCATGGCCAGCGCATCGCCCACCTTGGCCTGCGCGGCCCAGGTGCTGGCCGGGCCGTCGCCGTGCAGCACGAAGTCGATCGCCAGCGTGCCGGCCTGCGCGTCGTACAGGCGCGGGGTGTAGTCGCGCATCGGCGAGGGCGTCTTGCCGGGCGGGAACTCCGGGCCGTTGGGGCCGGGCGTGGGCGTGACGAACTCGCCGTCCGGGTTGGGGAAGAACAGCTTGACGTGGTCCTCCGGCGAGGCGCTCACGAAGCCTTCGAGCTCACGCCCGCCGACCACGATGCGGCGCATGTGCGGGGTAAGGTCGATCGCCTCCGTCACTTCGAGGCGGCGGAACACGACCGGGTGTTGAATCCTGCGGCTTTCATGCAAGGACATGGAATCACTCCAGAGAAAGGTAAGCCCGGCGCGGTCAGTGCAACGGCACCAGGCGATAGCCCAGCTCGGCGGCGAGCGAGCGCAACCAGGCGCTCGTGGCCGCCGCATCGAAGGGCGCGGAAGGCGCGGGCTGGCACAGGCGCCACAAGGTGCGGCCGTGCGGGCTGGCGATGGCAATCGCCAGCTGCCGGTCCTCCAGGACCCGCAGCAGGCGATACACGGTGCCCAGGCTCACGCGGCGGCCCTGGCCGCGCAGCTGCTGGTGCAGGGACATGGCGTCGCAGGCCACCGGCTGTTGGGCCAGCAGCGCCAGCAGCGCCCGGCGCGGCGCGGTCAGGCGCAGGCCGGCGGACTGCAGCGCCGCGTGGTAGGCGTCAGTCGCCACGGGGCACCTGCGCGATCTGCGCGGCGGCCTGCTGCAGGATCCGTGCGATCGCCTCGCCCGACTCCGCTGTCCAGTGACCGTGGTGGGCCAGCAGGGCGCGCTTGATCCCGCTCATGCCGCTGCGCACGGGCGCGGGCAGGCCGGCCTTGACCAGCGAGCGCGCGCTGCGCTCGGTGCGCAGGCGGGCGTGGTCCAGCGCCTCGGCATGGGTCTGGGCGAAGGCGCGGCCGGCATCGGTCAGCGCATGCAGGCGCCGCGCGCCGTCCTCGCTGCTCACCACCAGGCCGTCGTCCTGCAGCTGGGCCAGCGCCGGGTAGACCGCGCCGGCCGAGGGCGCGTACTGCCCCAGGAACATCTCGCCGATCAGCTGGATCAGCTCGTAGCCGTGGCGCGGCTGGGCCTCCAGCAGGCCGAGCAGCAGCAGACGCAGGTCGCCGTGGGCCAGCCGGCGCGGGCTGCGCGGCCCATCGCCGCGCTCGCCACGGCGGCCGTGACGCTCGCCGCGCTCATGGCGCTCGCGGCGTGCCTCGTCGGCTCCTGAGGCAGGGGCGCCCGCATCGGACAGGTCGGCGGCGGCGTCGCGACCGCGCCGCCCGCGACCCTCGCGCGGCGCGTGGCGGTCCAGGCCGTCCTCGTCGGGGATGCGGCCGCGATGGCGTGAACGTGGATGCATGGCAATCCCTCCTGGTCGGGCGCGGCACCGAAGGTCTGGGCACGGCGCGGGTGTTTGGACACCGGCATGGGCGAGGCCACAGGCCACGCCGCTCCGGCGGCGAACAAAAGATATATCTAAGTTTCGTAAAAAGATATATCTAATTGTGGCGCCGTCGCCACATCTGACACTTCCTCGTCATACGAAATCCTCACAACTGCAAGCTTCCCGACACCGTTGAGACGAAATCTCGTCAGAAGCGCCATCCCCAAGCGTCTACCTCCAAGGTCGAACCGACGCGCCCATGCGCCCTGGCTTACAATCGCCGGCTCAGACAGACACCGATGCCGCAAACACGTCGCGGCGCACAGGCGAGGAGATGGCAATGAATTGGTTGAACGAGATGCTGCAGAGCGATCCGGATCCGGCCGAGACCCAGGAGTGGATCCAGTCGCTCAAGGCGGTCATCGACGCCGAAGGCCCGCTGCGCGCCCACCAGCTGCTGGAGGATCTGGTCGAACTGACCCGCCGCTCCGGCGCCTACCTGCCGTTCTCGCCCACCACCGAGTACGTCAACACCATCGCCCCCAACCTGGAGGCCAAGAGCCCCGGCGACAGCGCGCTGGAGTGGAAGATCCGCTCGATCATCCGCTGGAACGCCATGGCCATGGTCGTGCGCGCCAACCGCAAGCCGGGCGACCTGGGCGGCCACATCGCTTCCTTCGCCTCGGCCGCCACGCTCTATGACGTGGGCTTCAACCACTTCTGGCGCGCCCCGTCGGAAAGCCACCCCGGCGACCTGCTCTACATCCAGGGCCACAGCGCCCCGGGCATCTACGCCCGCGCCTTCCTGGAAGGCCGCATCACCGAGGCCCAGCTGGACAACTTCCGCATGGAGTGCGAAGGCAAGGGCATCTCGTCCTATCCGCACCCCTGGCTGATGCCCGACTTCTGGCAGACCCCGACCGTGTCGATGGGTCTGGGCCCGCTGAGCGCCATCTACCAGGCGCAGTTCATGAAGTACCTCGAGCACCGCGGCCTGATCGAGAAGTCCGACCGCAAGGTGTGGTGCTTCATCGGCGACGGCGAGAGCGACGAGCCGGAGACCCTGGGCGCCATCGCCCTGGCCGGCCGCGAGGGCCTGGACAACCTGATCTTCGTGGTCAACTGCAACCTGCAGCGCCTGGACGGCCCGGTGCGCGGCAACGGCAAGATCATCCAGGAGCTGGAAGGCGTGTTCCGCGGCGGCGGCTGGAACGTGATCAAGCTGCTGTGGGGCTCGTACTGGGATCCGCTCCTGGCGCGCGACACCGACGGCGTGCTGCGCAAGCTGATGATGGAAACCGTCGACGGCGAGTACCAGAACTGCAAGGCCTTCGGCGGCGCCTACACGCGCGCCAACTTCTTCGGCAAGTACCCGGAGACCGCCGCCATGGTCGCCAACCTGTCCGACGACGACATCTGGCGCCTCAACCGCGGCGGCCACGATCCGCACAAGGTCTACGCGGCCTACCACGCGGCGGTGAACACCAAGGGCATGCCCACCGTGATCCTGGCCAAGACGGTCAAGGGCTATGGCATGGGCAGCGCCGGCGAGTCGCTCAACCCGACCCACCAGACCAAGAAGCTCGACGACGACGCGGTGCGCACCTTCCGCGACCGCTTCAACATCCCGTTGAGCGACAAGCAGCTGGCCGAAGCCGAGCAGGTGCCCTTCTACAACCCGGGCCCGGACTCGCCGGAAGTGCGCTACATGAAGGAGCGCCGCGCCGCGCTGGGCGGCTACCTGCCGCAGCGCCGCCGCAAGGCCGACAAGTCCTTCACCGTGCCGCCGCTTTCGACCTACGAGCGCCTGCTCAAGGACAGCGGCGAGCGCAAGTACTCCACCACCATGGCCTTCGTGCAGACGCTCAACATCGCCCTGCGCGACAAGGAGCTGGGCCCGCGCATCGTCCCGATCGTGGCCGACGAGGCGCGTACCTTCGGCATGGAGGGCATGTTCCGCCAGATCGGCATCTACGCCCCGTTCGGCCAGAAGTACAAGCCGGTCGACGCCGACCAGCTGATGTACTACCGCGAGGACCAGTCCGGCCAGGTGCTGCAGCAGGGCATCAGCGAGCCGGGCGCCATCTCGTCCTGGCTGGCCGCCGGCACCAGCTACTCGGTGTCCAACGTGCCGATGCTGCCGTTCTACATCTACTACTCGATGTTCGGCTTCCAGCGCGTGGGCGACATCGCCTGGCAGGCCGCCGACATGCGCACCCGTGGCTTCCTGCTGGGCGGCACCGCCGGGCGCACCACGCTCAACGGCGAAGGCCTGCAGCACGAGGACGGTTTCAGCCTGGTCATCGCCGGCTCCATCCCCAACGTGCGCAGCTATGACGCGACCTTCGGCTACGAGGTCACCGTCATCCTCCAGCACGGCATGAAGTCGATGATGGAAGAGCAGAAGGACGAGTACTACTACCTGACCCTGATGAACGAAAACTACACCCACCCGGAAATGCCGGCGGGTGCGGAGGAAGGCATCATCAAGGGCATGTACCTGCTGCGTGATGCCGGCAAGCCCAAGAAGGGCGAGCTGCGCGTGCAGCTGCTGGGCAGCGGCACCATCCTGCGCGAGGCCATCGCCGCGGCCGAGCTGCTGGACAAGGACTTCGGCGTGACCGCCGACATCTGGTCCTGCCCCAGCTTCAACGAGCTGCGTCGCGACGGCTTCGCCGCCGAGCGCTGGAACCGCCTGCATCCGGAAGGCGAACAGCGCAAGCCCTACGTCACCCAGTGCCTGGAAGGCCGCTCTGGGCCAGTCATCGCCGCCACCGACTACGTGCGCGCCTACAGCGACCAGATCCGCGCCTTCCTGCCCACCACCAACTACACCGTGCTGGGCACCGACGGCTTCGGCCGCAGCGACACCCGCGCCAACCTGCGCCGCTTCTTCGAAGTGGACCGCTACTACATCGCCCACGCCGCTATCGCCGCGCTGGCCAAGGACGGCAAGATGACCGGCAAGGACGTGGCCCGCGCGATCAAGCAGTACAAGATCGATGTGGAGAAGGTGAATCCGGACGGGGCTTGATGCCGCGTTGGGGTGAAACAGAAAAAGCGGCCTTCGGGCCGCTTTTTTCTTCTCTTCAGCGTGCGCCCATCTTTAGCGTGGAGCCCGACGGCTCCTTCTCCCCGCTTGCGGGGGAGAAGTGGCCCGCAGGGCCGATGAGGGGGGCTCTCGCTGGGGCCGGGAATCGGTCTCGACCGCCTTGTGCCTCGGCAGGCACGTATCAAAGCCGCTTCGCACATGGCGCCGGTGCATCCATGCCGGCGCTTGCTACGCCAGCTGATCCCAAGGATTGATCAGGGCAACGCCCAGCGCTGCGAAATCTTTGGTATTGCGCGTCACGACCGTCAATCCGTTCACAGCGGCGATGGCAGCCAGCTGTGCGTCGTTCTCCGGCCGATTGTGAGGGACGTGCATCTGGGCGCAGGCGCGCGCGCCTTCAAGATCCAGTGGCAGGATCCGGCCATCGAACCCGATCAGGATCCGCGTCTCGAACCAATGGCGCAGCACCTTGCCCTGCTGAGGGTCCTTTCGCTCCAGGTTGATCACCCCGCGCTCGATCTCCATGATCGTGATCACGGCCAGGTAGCACTGATCCAGATCGACCTGGTCGATCCAGCCCTGGAAGTTCGGATCGACTTTCGGCGATCCGCTGCGGCGCAGCTCGGAGACGACGTTGGTGTCCAGCAGGTACATCAGCCCAGATCGACCTCGCGCATCACCACATTCGACCGCACCGGCTCGAACTCGATATCGGCCACGTCAGGCATGCGCATCGCATCGCCAAGCGTGCGCTTGGGCTGGGCACCGATGAGCCGGTCGTAGTCCCGCTTGGTAAGCAGGACCAGTTCGACCACTTCGCGATTGGTCACAAAGACCGGCCCCTGGGCGACAGCGCGTTTCAGGGTGCCCGGCTCCTGGTTGTACTGGCGGCTGGTAAAGGTCTGGATACGCATCACGGCTCTCCCGCATCAATGTAGTTATGTTACTACCTTGGTGGCGCCCCGCAAGTCGCCGTCAGCCGGACTCCAACTCGCCACTCGGAGGGGAGGGTCTCCACGGGGGCACAATCTGGCGCGATTCCCGCAATACCGGCGCGATTCCGTCAGGATTTGGCGCGATTTGAATCGCTAAGGCCCCTTAGGTGTGGGAAAAGTGCACTTTGACCCCTGCTTCAGGCATAAGCCATCAGCGCAAGCAGGTCCATCAGCCCGTGGGCGATGATCGCGGGCCATAGCCGGCCGGTCCGCGCGAACCACCAGCCCAAAATCAGCCCCACGACGACCAGTGACATCGCGCCGATGGGGCCTTGATACAGATGGTACGAGGCGCGGATCGCCACGCTGACGTTCACTGCGAACGCCGGGCTGTGGCGTCGCTGCAGCACCCGGATCACATAGGCGCAGACGAACACCTCTTCGAAGATCGAATTGACCAGCGAGAGCGCCACCACCGCGGTCAGCGTCAGCTTTCCGGCCACCATCGCCTCCAGGGAAGGATTCACCCCCTCGGCCATGCCCGCGCCCAGCCACCTCAGCGGATAGCAGGCCACGATGCACGCCATCAGCAGGCCGATCGCCGGGTAGATGTCGCGCCCCTGCCACTGCAGCCCCAACGCCTGCGGCGTCCATCCGCGGAACCACAGCACGGGGATCAGCAGCGCCAGCACCACCAGTTCGTAGAACACCATGCCCCACAGGCCCGCCTCGGAAAACGACGGCTCGACGGTGGGCGCCAGCAAGGCCGAGAAGCTCGAGTAGATCAGCAGTCCCAGGGCGATCGCGATCACGACCACGAGTTCGCCCCAGCCGGCAGATGGCTTGTCGCTTCCTTGCATCGATCCCCTTTCTCATCCGGCTGTCCGCCGCGCAGTTCGCTGACGCGGCTGGCGCTCTAGTACAGCACGTCCTGCCTGCGTTTTGGCGGCGCCAGGTTTTAAGCGGCGGCACCAAAGTGGCCCTCGGCAGGAGGGGGGCAGAGTGCCTGCGCCAGTCAAGGCGCCAGGAGGACTTTCTACGCAGGGCCACGGCGCAGACGGCCGCGGCGGCGCAAGCCGATCCCACCTCCGTCGGCCTGATCCTGATGAACACCGCGCAGAGCCATTTCCCGGACGTGGCCTGGCTGATCGAGCGCTTCCCCGAGGCGCCGCGCGTCTTCACCAGCACCAGCCGCAGCGTGCAGGCGCAGATGTGCCTGCGCGGGCGCGGCCTGCCCGTGCTGCCGCGCCCGCCGGGCGATGCCACCACCGGCCTGCAGCGCATCGAAACGCGCGGCACCCCGCCCACCCGCGACACCCGGGTCGGCTATCACCAGGATCTCAGGGACATGGACCGGCTACGGGCCATGCTCGAGATCACGGACAAGCTGTTGGGCGGCGAGCCGCCTGGCAGCGGTCTGTTCTGCGCTGAAGGGCGTCGTGCGCGGATGCGCGCTTCAGTCGTGCGCCAGCGCTCGGGGCTTATTTAGAAGCCTTGCCCGTCGAGCGTGCGCCCGCGCGCTTGGCGACCTTCTTGGTCGTTTTCCTGGTCGCTTTCTTCGCGGTCTTCTTCGCCGTCTTTTTCACTGCCTTCTTGGCGGTCTTCTTGGCGGCTTTCTTCGCAGTCTTCTTGGTCGCCTTCTTGGCGGCTTTCTTGGTGGTCTTCTTCGCGACCGCCATGTTGTCGACCAGGTTGGGGTAGGGCCGGCCGGCCTTCTTCGCCCGGGACTTGGCCTGCGCCTTCTGGCCGCTGGAGAGCGTCTTGCTGGCCGACTTCTTGGCCGGGTTGGCCTTCTTCCAGGCGGCTTTCTTGGCTTGCTTGGTCGTCGCCATGTCAGGTCGCCTCCGCCTTGCGCATGCGCTGCTCGATCCGCTCGGCCCAGCGCTGGCCCGCATCGCCGCCCCACAGCAGCCAGGCGATATAGCCGGCGGACGGGTGCGTGCGATCGGCCCAGCCCTTGCCCTGCTTGTCCACGCCGTGGCGCGCGAAGTAGGAGGTCATGCGGCGCACCGTCGCCGGGGACAGCGTGGTCTGCGCCGCCAGGTCGCGCGCCCGCGCGACCCCCACCGCCGTGCCGCCCCGGCCATGCGCCTCCCGCAGCTTGAGGCCCCGGCTCGCCGCCTGCGCGGCGCCTTTGGGCGGGGTGAAGTCAATCGTGTCGTATCGGGTTGATCGGGCCACTGCGGAACCTCACATGTCGAAAAGTGAGCGTGAGTAGGTGGCTAAGGAGAGATCGTGAAAGAAGAGATCAGCGCAAGCTCCTATCGCGAAGTGTGACAGCGGCGTAGAAGCGAGGGCACCGTCCGACCCAGCCACAGCGACACACCCACCAATTTGAGTCACTCTGAGTAAGCTGTCCCTACATAACCCACGCCGCCATCGCCCGCGATATCCAAGCGCGGCAACATGGCCAGCAAGGGCGTGGTTCCCGCGATCAAGCGGGACATTTCGATGTGAGCAAGGTGAATCCCGACGGGTGTGAGGTTGCGTTGAGGCGGGACAAAGTAAGCCATCTTTTGGGCCGCACTCTATTCTAAAAAGATGATACTTTCACCGTGAGTGCCTGGCTTAGGCGTCGGAACGCTGAAGTTCAAAATACCAAGCGTGCCTCACAGACCTCCCACTTTCGCGGTGAAAGCTAGGCGTTACAAAGTTAGATCTTCTAGGAGGTGTTGCTTCTAGGTTTAGCCAAAATAAGTCCAGCCTTTCATAGACAGGTATGCAATTCGTGATTGGCTGAGTAACTGCTGATGGACAATGGAGTTATGAAGGGAATATGGCTGAGACTATAAATATTGCTGAAGTGGCGTCAAAAGTATGGAAAGAAGTCTTCAAGCCATTTGGATGGCATGCTCACCCACGACAAGATGACAATTTTTCCTGCGGCGATCCAAATCATCAAGGGAAAAATGAAAAATCAAAGAAAACGCATCCTACTGATGTTGTTTTCAGCTATCAAGATCCTTACTCCGGACGCCGGATCCATATTCTTACCGATCTAAAGAGCTACAAAGCGGACTCGATTACCAATCTAAAAATACGTAGCGCGCTGCAATCTTTGGCGATGGCCACCGAATGCGCCCAGGAGTCGGCTGAGTGGCGTGAGAAATATTCAGTTGACGTCGAGGAACTCAACGAAGTCCGAGGTATGCTGTTTGTCCATAATCATGACGGAGCATACGCAAAAAAATTCCATCAAGAAATGCGAAAAGTTAATGTGAGGACGCTCGAAATCCGTGCGGATGTGATCCTCCATTTCCTCGGGCCAGAGGATATAACTCGCTTGTTTAATGTTGCTAACGATGTATTGCGATTGATCGCAGGCGGCGACCTTCCCAAGGAATACACATTTTACTATCCGGACCTGGTTATGACCCGCCGCATAGGGGGGCTGTGGGAGCAACAGGCTACCTTCGAGGTGCTGGCCGGCCCTTTTATGATAATAAAGCATGAGTCTTGTGACGGCTGTCCGGCTGGATACTTGATTTACTACAATAGGTCGGGAGCCTCCGTAGAGGAATTCGAATATTTAATTGACTGCTTTTCTAGATATCAGATCCTTGACTCAGAAATGGGTATCCGAATAAGAGTCGTTGCGAACGACGTAGATGATGGATACAAATCAAAATTCCATAGCGCTTGCAACAAATATGTGAAATCCTGGGGCTTTGATCAAACGCGTGCTGAAAATCTTAGCAAGGTCACGATTGATAAAATAAATGCGGTATCGGCCGCGTATGACCCCGGAGACTGCGCATGGCGAGTCTGAATAAGTCACAGTTCGGTCCTTCTATATATTTTGCTACCGATAAAAATATCTTCGATGCTCTAAATGAGCATAAAGTTGATTCATCCACGATGGCGGAGCTGTTCTTAGACAGAAATACTATCGTGAGTGCCACGCGGGACAGAGTTTCGTTGGCATTTTACTTCTCAAAGATGAATCATGACTTCTACGATCACCAGAGGATCTCGCAACGATTAGGTGTAATTCCGCGTCGCGAAAGAATGACATCTGTTGAGCTGTTTGGTGATGTGGCCGCTGAAGAGCTTCGTGGTGCCATAGAAAAAATAAAGAACGACTACGAGGGTACCGGAGATAAGGTCACTGTTAGCAAGATGGCCGACGGATTTATGGTTGATATTCAATACTCTAAAATTGACTATAGAAAAAGCGAATTCAACCAGGTGCAGGTTCGGGACGGTTTTCTAGATATTCGTTCAAAAGACGGCAAGGTGATCATAAGAAGCAGCCAGAATTCTTACGTCGATGGATTCAGGGATAGTTTCGTAGGTAACTTGGAACGCGTAACGGATAAGGATCTCCAGAGATTTGATGTCTCACTCTTTGAGTTCACTTCGCCAAGTATTAGGTCTAAATTTTTTTACGATTTGTTCTCCGGATTGCCGGGATATGCTTTTCAGGACGTCACTGATGTATATGTTTACAAGCCTAGATCCGGAGTAATGAGCGGCGATGTCGACTTGGAGTCGCCTCAAGTTGAAAGAGTGGCGCTTAGGGGTAGCGGTGTAAGCAAGACAAAGATATTTAGAGATCTTGCTGCCGATGGGTATTACACCGTGCGCGTGACGTGGGTCGCTAAAAATATTTATGAGGAAGGACACCTCTATACTATTGAGGCGGTTTTCACAGATCCAGTTGCCTGCGCAGGCTTTTCATACGTCGTGCTAGGGGTTAATGAGCGTGACGGTGTCGAGTTTCGTAAAGCTCGCCGAACTCCAACCAAGGGTGAGTCATCGAGAATATCCAATGCAATAGAGGATTACGCTAGAACGTTGATTCTTGCACTCAAATCAAGTGAGCCTAAAGACGATAACAAGTCCATTGATCTTGGGGCCGACTCCGCTGAGGATGATGTATGAATTCCTACAGGTGGTATCGCCTGGGGGTCGGTCGAAGGCCTGTAAAGAGAGCAGAAGTACTTGCTCTATTTGAGCATCGTCCTCAATCCAGTTGCACGTTCTCACTGATTCGATCGGACAAAACAGGAATCTATGCTGATTTCAGTTGGCGACATTTCGTGATGCTAGAGCGCGTCAGTGACGAGGGGGAGTACTTTGAGGACCACTTGGAAGTTCGCTCTTCAATGCAGATCTCATTCCGTGGATCTTCTACCTTCCCTTTGCTTAGAGTGGTCGACGGTGGTCGAAACATACGAGTTCTGATAGACGCCCTCGAAGGTGCACTGGGGCATGAATTCTTTTTCGAATCAGTTCCATTTAACATGGATCTAGGTGCTTCTCTGGAGTCTAATAAACTCTTAGACAGTTGCAAGCTCGTAGGCGCGAAAGTCACAGACCTAAGAGTTGCGGATGGAGTTCTATCGCGAGTTGAATTCGCGGCGCGGCAGGGAATGAGTCTCTCATTGATTGATTTTCTGCGCGGAAAGGACTTCAAGATTGAGCTCATGAAGTACGAGGTCCTGCGATCTGGTATTCGTGGCGGCATTTCCTTTGGAAAATCTGGACGTGTTCTTGTTTCTGGGGCGTTGGAGGAATTTCTAGTTAACTTCGTGGAGTCGGAAGTAAATGCGGCTTCCTGAGGTGTTGCTCTGAATTTGGCGGAAAAGATGGGGATGAGAGTGCGGGATTTGTACCTGTTGGGTCGCCGGATTAGGACCGTGGCATCGGTCGACGGCGGGGCAGGCCGTTATAAAAGTGTATTCTGACTCACGCTCTAGCGTCGCCGGGGAGGGACGGCAAGATTACTATCATGGTTCGCGCGGTCGAATGGCATGCGATCGGCGGATAAGTAAGTCAGGACAGGGGTGCGATTTTTCAGTGATTCGCGCTCTTTATCACATAGGGAAGCTTTATGAAGGCGGCGGCTATAATAAATTTCAAAGGCGGAGTCAGCAAAACTACGTTGACTCTACATCTGGCTTGTCATCTGGCAAAGACGTCTCGTGTGCTAGTTGTTGACGTTGATCACCAGTCAAGTCTTTCTATAGTTGTCTTGGGGCAGCGTCTATGGGATAGACGCGTTGATAGTGGCTTAACGATTAATAGGGTTTTTGAGTCCTTTGCGAACCGCCGCATTCCCATGCCGGGTGATGAAATCGTCACTGCAAATGTATTTCATCAGCGTGATGATAGGTATAATATCTATCCTCGACTTGATTTCGTTTCTGCGCAGTTTGAGCTGGATGACACTGAGATTGATCTTGCCTCGACAAATTATGGTGTCGCTGCACTTTCAGACTGGGAGAAGCGAACGCTTGTCGCTACCTGGCTGGATAAAATAGACGCAGCTGCCAAGTATGACTATGTACTTTTTGACTGCCCTCCTGCCACCAAGATAGTCAGTCAAAATGCCCTCGCTGCGAGTGACTGCTACGTAGTTCCCGTTATTCCTGACGAGTTATCGAGTCGCGGCGTCACACATTTTCAGAATTTGGTAAAAAGGAAGATTGACGAAAAGCTTCTCTATCTTAGAGACTCGGCGAGAGTGCCCGAAGCCGAGGTGCCGGAAAGTTTTGTTGAAAGTACCGTCATGGCTGCTATTGTGCCCTCGCTTGTAAAGTCAGCTGGTAATGCAGCGTCAGGTATGACTAATATTCACACCGAACAACTTTCCGGTTTGCGTAGGAAATGGGGCTCGGCGATAACTAATAGTATCGGAAAGCACTATATAGGTGTGCCGGAAGCCATCAATGCGGGCTGGCCGGTGTGGGATTACTGGGGTGTAAATGCAACAGATGAGGTTAAGGCAATGATGATTTCTATTTGTACAGAGCTTAAAGAAAGGATTGATGCCTCGTGATCAGGCGTCGTTCCACAGAGAGTCCATATAGATTGATCGCGCGTCACTTGCGCGAAATGGCAGCGCTGATCGAGGTTTCAGGCGGCAAGGAGGAAGTGGTCTCTGCAATCGGAGAGTTGGCAACGTTCCTAGCCAAGGCGCCGATCTCGGAAATTGAAAAACTGGTATCTCGGAGACAACCAGAGCGAAAGCGAGTTTCTAGCCGGGAAGAGCTCGAGTCTCTTCGTTTTGAAGATATCGAAGGTATTGTAAGAGACCCGGAGACGCCGCGAAAGCTCTTAGAAGCTATCGCTGTGCTGAGGTTTGGTGTTCCTATAGGATCGATGAGAAGCTTCTCTAACATCTCAATACTTAGAGAGAAGTTAATTACCTTGATTGAGAACGAGCGTGCTCACACAGTTATTGAGGCGGCAGCGAGGCGGGGTGTGGACTAAATGCGATTTCAGTCGCAGGAGATCTGTCGATCGGGCTTCTATGCCTTTCGGAGAAGTCATTGATCTTTGAGATCCAGGCCTCACCGGATGCGTCAGCAATTCGTGCTGCGTCATCGAAAGAGAGTCCCGTCAGTGCGACGGCAAGTATTACGGTTGTAAGGGTTGCGTAAATCCATTGCGCGACTCCGCCTGAATTGTAAGCCTTAATCGCGGATGCGCTTCCGAGAAGGCATAAAAGGCTGTAGCGTAGCACTGGACCGTAGCGGCCCAGTCTGCGCAAGAAGGGATTGCGGTCTCGCTTGTAACGCCACTGAACAGTCTGAGTTGCCTCGTCGTATAGCAGGCGCGGCCACAGCGCGCATAAATCAAGCAGCGCTTTGCTGCTGTGGGAACTAGCGAGCGCGAGCCGGATGACGTGGGCCGGAAGGTAGGTTCCATAGAGCTGCCGGATGATCACTTCCAGCCAGAGATCATCATGTGCGCGGGCGTAGTCCCACCGCTCAAGGAAGTCCCGCCGATGCTCGCTCTTCTTTCCGTATAGCCCGAAGAATCCGCGAATGACATAAACGGCGACCGAGAACAGGATTGCAGGGATGAGTAGTCCCGCGCCGCCGGCCTCGACAAGATCCTTGAACATCCTTGCTCCTCCTTGCGTTTAGATCGGCTGGTTTTACGAGCTAACACTATGGTGACGTTGGCGCGGCGCGTTTTCTCTAGGCCTTGAGCTTTTCGTGGAAGCTACTTCGATGATGCCCTAGGAACACATGCTGCTCTCGCCTAAACGGCTCAACACGCGTTGCGCGGGGAATGCCCCATGCCTCCAGAACCTGGGGATCGAGTGAGGGATGCGTGTGCATTGCGCCGTCGTTCTCGAAGGTAATCAAGTGCTCGTCGAACAGGGCATCTACGTGGGGCGACAACATGATGCCGTTGAAGCCGTTAATTCGCTCCGTGTTGCTAGAGGCACGCCACGGCTTGATGTGGCTGGCGATCAGCAGGCGCGCATCCTCGACCCCAGTCACCTTGCATCTCGGGTCGACCAGCATCACGCACTTGCGGAAGAGTCCTTGGCCGATGCGCGCCTTCGCCAATTGCTCGCGCTGGGTCTCGGGCAGCGCGTGATCCCCTGCGATGTCGTCGAGATCGGCGAGCAGCTCGTTCCGAGGTTCGGGCTCCGCAACAAAAAAACTGGAGGCAAACACTGGATCCGCCTCGATCCCAAGCATGGCCAAGAGGATGTGGCCAAGCGCGTCAGAAATTCCGGCCAGATAGCACCCTTGATTGCCGTCGCCGTTCTTTTGGATGGGTGAGTACTTGTCTGGAAGTAGATCTCTCAAATTCTCAATATGCGCCTTGGGACTTAAAGGCTTGGGTGCAGAGCTGAAGTACACGCTCACCAGCCAGCCGTCATCTGACCAGTTGTCGCCGACGCTTCCAAACTCGGTGGGCTTGGGGCTGGCAGATGCGGATTCCAGGATCTGACCGACAGCGCTGATGCGGCCGTTCGCGTACGAGAACACGATGTCACCCCTGCGCACCAAACGCATGTTCTCGTAGGTCTGGTTGAATGCGCCGTTGGCGTTGCGCTTTGGCGACCATAGGTAACCGCCACGCACTTCGTGGTCACGTGTTTGCTTGTGGTTGACCCACCAGAAAGCCATCTTCTCCCCCTCTGGCTCCAGGATATAGCGGCCGCGCCTGTATTGCTTGACCAGGTCAAACTACGGGAGAGCGGCAGTGCCACGGGCGGTTGACACGCTGTGCTAGTGGATGCAATCTCGCGATTAAGGAGCGTCGAAACTCCGTACATAGCGGTACCCACCTCCGTCAAACCGGTGGGTTTTTGTGCCTGCATTCTTTGCAGGTGCAGCCGACGCGATGCCTGCGTCGGGAGGGCGGCTAATACAACACCCGCAAGGGGAATACGCCCGCCGACTATGTACGGTTTCGAACCTCCCGACTTCCCGTCCGCTACCCGCGGGCGGGCACTTCATGGTGACAAGGAGGCGACGATGAACGAGCGCGCGTTCGGCGAGCACGATGGAATGGGCTATCTGCTGCCCGAGGACAGCCAGCTGCGGTTGCGGCAGCTGCGGGACCATCTGGGATTTCTGACGCGACTGGCGTGGCCGCAGTCTGCCGATGGGTCGCCGCCGCGCCCGCCGGAGGTGCCCATCGGCGAATGGGGGTATTGCCCGGGGCCAGGTCTCCGAGCAACTCACGCGGGTTCTTGCGGCGTTGAAGGGGCCGGCCCGTTACGGGCCCATGCACGCAGAGGCGACGGCTGCCACGCAAGCACGCGATGCGCGCGGGCACGCTGGTGATGGCGAGCTTGTCGCTTACCGACTGGAAGAGGAGGGCGATCGAGCGCAGGCATCGCAATCCGCGCGCGCAAGCACACGCCACGCCGCGCCTGACGACCTCGCCGATGCGCCGCGCATGCTGTTCGGCGTCACGCTCGACCAGATCGATGCGCTCAACACCCTGGTCGAGACCATCCGGGCCTACGCCGACGCGGTCTCCGCCGAGGGCATGGCCGACTTCGCCGAGGGCACGCTGTCCCGGCTCGGCCATTCGATCTTCGACCGCGCCAGCGAGGCGCTGGCATTCCTGGGCGAAATCCAGGACCAGCCCCTGCCCGACGAACCGCGTGTGTCGCCGTTCTCCGTCCGTGAGGCGCCGGCCAGCTATCACGTGCAGCGTGCCGCTATGGATCGGGACGCGTTACCGACTTTGCCGGTGCTGACGAGTCTGGCGCCGGGCCTCCTTCGTTCACCTTCGGCAGCTTCGTTGCACTGAAATTGGAGATTGCAGTGCCGCCGCGCTGGAGCGCGACCTGGCGATTGTGCAGCGGCGCGATATGGACAGGGCGGTGCGTCGTGATCTAAGTTCCGCTCATTGATGAAGCGTATCTGGCGGGCCTCGGCCCGCCAGGACGAATGCAGGGAGTGCGCATGATGAACAAGTCGCGCTTGTGCCTTGGGTTGACCGCGATGTTCACGGCTGGCTGCGTCGGCGTCTCAGCTGGCGGCGTCGCGGCGCCCACCTCCAATGACGCTTTCTGTCAGCAGGCCAGTGCGTGGGGCGGTGGGACGCCGACGGCGACGCAGATCCCCCCCACCGTGACCGAGGGCGACGACGGCCGCTCCTACCACTTCGACCTGGGGGGCAAGGGAGGGTTGAAGGCGTTGGATGCCAGCTGTGGGTGGGGCAGCTATGCCGAATGCAGCTTCACGGCCCACCGACGTGATGGCGGGACTTACCAGTTCTCGGACCTTTCCTCCTTCGGCCTATGGGACGCGAACGGGCAGTTGTATCTGCTGTATCGCATCGTGTCACCGAAAGACGAGGCCGCCGCCCGTAAACGTCGCGTTGTGCAGCCGGGTCATCCCCCCGTGGAAGTGTGCAACCAGATCGGGGACTACTCGAACCTGATGTAGCGCTACTGCCTGATAAGGAAATCGCAGATGCCCATCGTCTATCGTGAATTGTCTCAGGAGCAGTACAACACGCTGACCGGCGACCTGATCAAGTTGACCGAGAGCCTGCATGCTCACGCACAGAACGTGGGGGATGACCGGGCAACCATCGGCTATGGCTACACATTCAACCGTGGCAACAACGTGGCGCTCTGGCGCGACTCCGGCATCGCGCTCAATCCCGGGCAATGGCGGCAGCTCGAGAGCATTGACGCCGCCGCGCCTGCAGATCGCACGCGGCTGGGCTTGCAGTTCGACAGGACGCTCAACGCGGAGGAGGCCGATCGGCTGCTGTCCGCATCCTTGCCGGAGTATGAGCGCCCCATCGCGGGCCTGAACATGCCGATGTCCCAGGAGCGCGCCGCCTTGGTGTCGTTGGTCTACAACAGAGGCGCAGGTTCCTACAACGCCAACATGCAGCCATTCCGCGACGCGATCACGGCAGGGGATCGCGCCGAGGCCTGGTTCGAGATGCGCTACAACGCTTGGGGGAGCAATGCGGCTGCGGAGGCGGGTCTACGCAAGCGACGTGTCATGGAGTCCGAACTCTTCGGTCTCTACAACGATCCCCAGAACGTCACGCGCGAGGAGGCCGTCTCGACATATCAGATGTACCAGTTGCACCGCGAGCGCATCACTGGTGATGAGGCGCGTTGGGGTGTGGACGTGGATGGCAATCCCGGGCAGCGTAATCTCATCGCGGAAGCAAACCGCGACTATGCGGCCTTGCTTGCCGGTCGAGGTCAGGTCCAGACGCTGGCGCAGTCGCTGGAGCCTGCCAGGACGCGGCTGTTGTCCGATCTGCGCGCGGACTACCCGGAGATCGCTGATCGCCTCACTGATGAGGCATTCAATGCAGGGTCCATCCATGTTGATCCTGGCAGAGCGTCAGCCGATGCGGCGGTAGACCCGAACCATGCGGCGACATTGGATGCGACGCGGCGGCAGCGTGGTCGCGAGGTCGCCAACAATGACCTGTTGTTGGGCATGGGCGGTAACGACACCCTCATAGGCGGTCAGGGCGACGATGTTCTGATCGGTGGCGAAGGGCGCGATGTGTTGCGCGGCGGGGCAGGTCGGGACACCTACATCGTCGGAAACGGGGATGTCGTACAGGACGTCGATGGCCGTGGCCAGGTGTTCTGGAATGGCCAGCCTCTCACGGGCGGAACGCGCCAGGCCGGGGATCCCGAGGGGGTGTTCCGGAGTGCGGACGGCAATTACAGCTATCGAATGCAGGGCGATGATCTGCATATACGTAATGCGCAGGACCAGTCGGTGGTGATCCGGAACTACCAACCCGGGACGCTGGACATCGATCTGGGCGAGGCGCGCCGGCAGGGCGCGGACATTCAGGACCCTGTGGAGCGCACACCCGCCGTTCGTCAGGGCGCTTTGGAGCGTCAAGGGCACGTGGAGGCTGACGCCGTTTCTCCGTTACTGGATCAGGCCCGTAGCGCTGTGCAGCGGCTGGATGCTTCGCTTGGCCGGACCTCCGATGAGGCGAGTGAGCGGATGAGTGCGAGCTTGGCTGGATTGGCACGGGAGAACGGCCTCACGCGCATTGATCATGTCGTGCTGAACACAAGAACCGAGCGCCATGCGGCGGGCGAGCATGTTTTCGTTGTACAGGGCGCCTTAAACGATCCCGCACACCTGCGCGCGCATATGGGAACCGAGCAAGCGACCGCCGCTCCCGTGCAGGAGTCGATACAGCGGTTACAGGAGCTGGAGCGCCGGCAGTCGTTGGCGCAGATTCCAGAACAAGGAGCTCCACAGCGCGGACTTGGCATCTAGAAGCAACAAGGGCGGAAACAGGGATCAGAGCTCACCTGTAAAAACCTCGCTGCACTGGGCCCTGCGACCCATGCAGCCACCTTGGCGGCGTTCTCTTGATGGACGCCATCATGCATTCATATGCCTGGGCACTTTAGGCTTCCGATCCGGGCTCCGTCGGCGCCTTGACCTGGGCACGATGACGGTGCGTGGCGTTTCGCCTGATTCCGGGCATTGGAGGATTCATGACCTTTACCCTCGCGACGCAGACCCTGGACATCGGCTATGCCTGCGGCGGCCCTGAGGACGGGTTCCCGGTGCTGTTGCTGCATGGCTGGCCCGATGACGTGCACGGCTGGGCGCAGGTGGCGCCAGCGCTGGAGGCCGCCGGCTATCGCTGGGTCGCGCCGTGGTTGCGCGGCTTTGGCCCGACGCGCTTCCGGTCTTCGGACACGCTGCGCGATGGAACGGGCGTGGCGCTGGCGCAGGACGCGATCGATCTGGTGGATGCGTTGGGCTGGGAGCGCTTCGCCGTCGTCGGCCACGACTGGGGCGGGCGCACGGCGTATGTGCTCGCGGCGCTCTGGCCCGAACGCGTCGCGGCCATCGCCTCGCTGGCGATCGGCTATGCGCCACGGGGGAAGTTCAAGATCCCGGCGTCCTTCGAACAGAGCCAGCGCTGGTGGTATCAGTGGTTCATGGTGGCCGAGGGCGGCGCGGCGGCCGTCGCGGCCGACCCCATCGGCTTCGCGCAGCTGCAGTGGCAAAACTGGAGTCCGCCGGGCTGGTATGAGGAGGCGGCGTTCGCGCGGACCGCGGAGAGTTTCCGCAACCCCGACTGGGCGGCCGTCACGCTGCACGGGTATCGAAGCCGCTGGCGCCCCGAGCCGCTGGACCCGCGCTACGCGGCGGCCCGGCAACGCCTGGCTGAAATCGAGATCCTGCGTGTGCCGACGCTCATGATCCAGGGCGAGGACGACCGCTGCGATCCACCGGCGGAGTCGGAGCACGACGGGCGCTTCTTTACCGGCGGGTATCGGCGCATCGTGCTGCCTGGCGTTGGTCATTTCCCGGCGCGCGAGGCGCCCGCCGCAGTGGCCGATGCGCTGGTCCGGCATCTTGGCGATCTGCGACGAAGTTGGTGACATTTTTGAGCGCTGCCCGTCAGCCCTCGCACGCATCGCTACCATCGCGGCAGCACCGCCTTAGGTGCGCCGTGGGGAGGCCGCAATGCGCAATGTCGATACAGGAACGACCAGGATCGCCCCTGGCAGGAACATCGCGATCAAGGTGCCGCTGTTCCGCTGGGAGGAGACGGTCGCCTTCTACCGCGACCGCGCCGGGCTTGAGGTCCTGCGCGAGAGCGAGAACACGGCGGCGCTGCGCTTCGGCGAGATGACGCTGTGGTTGGATCGCGTGCCGCATCAGAGCCAGGGCGATGTCTGGCTTGAGCTCTTCGCCGACGATCCCGACGCGGCGCTCGCCCAGCTGGGCGGGCCGGTCCGCGATGAGCTGGAGCCGCTCGATGGCGTGAGCGGGCACTGGACCTCCGATCCCAGCGGCACCGTCCTGCTCGTCCGCAAGTCGACGTGAGCGACAGGCGGCGCTGTTCGGCAGGATGGCCGCGCTGGTCGGCGCCGCGGTCGCAGCAGGCGCACCGAGGAGGGCGTGCGGGTTCCCTGCACTTCGGCATGGCGGGTGACAGCACTGGGCAACTGCTCGCGCGGCACGTGCCGCGCCGGGTCCCAACCGCTAAACGCGCGCATTCACTATCTCAGCCAAGACAGCATTCTTCACCGGCAACGAGACCCTCAGGTCGACGCGTGACGCTCAGTGCTCGGTTTGCTGGCGCGCCTGGATCAGTTGCGGACGTTCCGGTTGATCGGCATTGGGCGCTTGCGCCAGGAGTTTCTGGAAATAGGCGTGGGCCTTGACGCTGTCGCCTGTCCGCCTGGCGGCCTCTGCCGCGCCATAGAGCGACCAGAAGCGATTGGGCTCTTGCATGAGCGAGGCTTCGAAGGCCTGCAGGGCATCGGCCGATTGCCCTTGGGTCAATAGCATCTGGCCCAGCATTTCCCGGGCAGGTGCCAAGGGGCCGGGCGTAACGGAGGCCAGTTGGGTCTTGCCCTCCAGATCGGCGGCTGCGCGCATGCCCGCCAGCGCTTCGGGGACGTGTCCTTCCTCCAAGGACAGGATCGCGGCGACTTCGCGCCGCTGGATGTCGGTTTGTTGGGCCCAATAGTCCTCGCCTTGCGCGGCCAGCCTGTCGTGGATCTGGTCCAGCGAGCCGATCGCCGCGCGTGTGCCGGCGGCGTTCTTCAGATGCGCCGCGCCCAGGCCTCGTGCGAAATAGGTGATCGAGTCGGCATAGGGGAAGCGGCTCGGCACAGGCTCGAGCTTGGCGGCCTGCGCCCAGTCGCCGCGCTCCAGCGCGTAGCGCGCAGGAATCGCGGCGCGGGCGAAATACGCCGCTGAGGCCGGTGCGGCGCCATTGGCCTTCGCCGGATCGAACCGCAGGAACACCTGCGCCGAAGCATCGGCCAACTGCGCGGCGGCCCGGTCCTGCCCGGTCTGCAGATAGGCGTAAATCATGTAATCGCTGGCATGCAGTTCATCGGCCGGTTGGCCGGCGGCCCGCGCCGAAGCGGCCGAGGCCAGGTTGGTGTCGATGGAGGCCTGCCAGTCACCGATCCGCGTGAAGGTATGAGAGGGCATGTGCAGGGCGTGCGGGGTGGAGGGCGCGATGGCGCCATACCGCTTCGCGGCTTCCGCGGCGCGCGAGGCCAGCGCCGGCTCGTCATAGGCATGGATGATGTAGTGGGCCAGGCCGGGATGGTCGGGATACTGCGCGAACAGGGTCTCCAGGATGGCGCCGGCCTTGAGCTGCTTCGCATAGGTCTTGTCGGCGGGATCGGCGGCCGCAGCCAGTGCCAATGCGTAGAAAATGCGGGCTTCGGTGTCCTGGGGATAGTCGGCGGCCAGTTGTTCCATCGCTTGCTCGTAGGCCAGCGTTCGCGCGGGCTGGTCCAGACGGTCCGCGTTGACATACAAGTGGGCGACCGCTTCGATGTAGGCCTGCTCCCGCTGGGTCTTGGCCTTCAGCCGGCGTCCGGCGTCGACCGCCTTCAATCCCTGGTCGAGTTGGGCAGGAGACTTGAACCCGGCGAACGGATTGCTCCAGCTGCTCAAGGCGATGCCCCAGTAGGCGATGGCGCAGCTGGGGTCGGCTTCCAGGACGGATCGATAGCCTTCGATGGCCGGGCCGAACTGAAAGGAATGCATCAAGGCGACGGCGCGGTCAAACAGCGGCTGGGCCGCGGTGTTGCAACTGGTCTGGAAGCTGACCTTGCCCAGCCGCTCCATCGCGGCGTGTTCCATCGCGGCATGGTCATGCGGGACGGCTTGAGCCGACGCGTCGGCCGCACCCTGCCAGGCCAGGAGGAATGCGGCGATCAGAAACCTGGTGCTCATGACGCCCGACCTTTCAGATCCGGAACCTTGGGCATTAGATCCCTCATCCCGCTGGAAAGTCCATTGCGACCGAAGCGCTGCTCAGGGTGCCTGCCTCAAGCGCGCCCCCCCGATGTCCGCCAGCCGCTGCCGCGGGTTGAAATCGGCGCTCGCCCAGCTTGGCGGGCCGGTCCGCGATGAACTGGAGCCGCTCGATGGCGTGAGCGGACACTGGACCTCCGATCCCAACGGCACGGTGCTGCTCGTCCGCAAGCCGACCTGAGCGACACGCGGCGCCGCCTCGGCATGGTGGCTCGCTTGTCGGCGCCACGGTCGCGACAGCCCAGCCGAAGGAAGGCGTGCGGCTTGCCTGCACGTCGGCCGGATGCGCGGCGATGTTCATCGCCGCCTGCTCGCCGCCCCGCCCAGGGCCATCGCGTCGAGAGATCTCGCAGCCTGGGGGCAGGGAACCGGCTGCAAGGGTCCCGGTCGCGGTCCCGATATCTATTCATGAATTCCGCCGTGAGCGGCGAGGTGCTTGTTAGGAGTCCATTGAAATCAATGTCATGGGTCGGATGGTAGTTTGACTATCTATTCAATTATCTATTCAATTCGGTGATGGCTCCGCCCTCTTCCTCCGACCTGCTCGCGTTCCTGCGCCGCCAGGGTGTCGCCACTGCGGCGCAGATCGGTGCGGCCCTGGGGGTCAGCCAACCGTCGGTCTCTCGGCTGTTGGCCGGTGCGGGCGATGCGATCGTGCGCATCGGCAAGGCGCGCGCCTCACGCTATGCGCTGCGGCGCGAGGTCGGGCGGGCCGGTGGCCACTGGCCGCTGTTCCGGATCACGGCCGATGGCCAGGCGCAGACGCTGGGGCAGCTGCAGGCGCTGCACGGGGCGGGCATGGTGCTTGCGCCTGAGGTCCCGTGCCCGGCGCTGCTGCATGGCGACTTCGCCGATGGGGTGTTTCCTGACCTGCCCTGGTTTCTGGACGACCAGCGGCCTCAGGGATTCCTGGGGCGCGCGTTCGCGCGGCGGGTGGCGGCGGAGATCGGGGCGCCGCCCGATCTGGCCCGCTGGCAGGCGGACGATGTCGTGCTCGCGCTGCTGCGCCACGGCGGGGACGCGCCGGGTGACCTGGTCCTGGGCGAGCAGGCCTTGCAGCAGGCGCTGCGGGCCGTTGTCCAGCCGCGCGACACGATCACGCCCGCGCAGCGCGCGCTTGCCTACCCGCAACGCGCCGAGGCCGCGCTGCGCGGCGAGGACATCGGCTCGTCAGCCGCGGGCGAGCAGCCCAAGTTCACCGCCACGCTGGCGCTGGAAGGGGGCAAGGTGCAGCCAGTCATCGTGAAGTTCAGCGAACGCGGCGGGACGCCTGCGGCGGCACGCTGGGCGGACCTGCTGCGCTGCGAGGCGCTGGCGGGCGAAACCTTGCGCGCGCATGGCCTGGCGGCCGCGCAGAGCGAGCTCTTCGAGGCGCAGGGGCGGGTCTTTCTGCAATCCACGCGCTTCGACCGGACGCCGGAACATGGCCGCCGCGGCTTCGTGTCGCTGGCCGCGCTGGATGCCGCCTACTACGGGCATGGCCGCATCGACTGGTGGACGTTTGCCGCGCAACTGCTGCGCGATCGCTGGCTCGATCGGGACGACGCGCGGCGTCTGGCGCTGTACGGATGGTTCGGTGCCTTGATCGCCAACACCGACATGCATCTGGGCAATGCGGGGCTGGTGCTGGGCGATGCCCGTCCCCTGGCATTGGCGCCGGCTTACGACATGCTGCCGATGGCCTTCCGGCCGGCGGCGACGGGCGAGGTGGTGGCGCGCGAGGATGTCGCGCTACCGCTGCCTACGCCTGCACAGCGGGAGCACTGGCGCGACGCGGCCGATATGGCGCTGGCGTTCTGGCAGCGCTTGGTGGAGACCAACGCGATCTCGCCGGACTTCCGTGCGATCGCGCAGCGTGCGGGCGAGCAGCTTATGCGCGCGGTGCAGCGCCTTTAGACGATGTCAGGAGAGGCGCGGCTTCAGCCGTCCAGGCACTTGGCCCACAGCGCCGGCTCCACCTCGCCCAGCTGTTCGAGCAGCGGGCGGCCGAACAGATAGCCCTGGAACAGGGCGATGCCCAGCCCGTGCAGATAGCGGAATTCCTCCACGGTCTCCACGCCTTCGGCCAGCGGCTGGCAGCCCAGCTCGCGGGCGATGCCGACGATGCCGCGCACGATGGCCTGGCGGGCGGGGTCGCGGTCGATGTCGCGGATCAGGGCCATGTCCAGCTTGATCAGGTCGGGCTGGAAGTTGGCCAGCAGCTTCAGGCCGGCGTAGCCGGCGCCGAAGTCGTCCATCGCGGTGAGGAAGCCGCGCTCGCGATAGTCCTGGAAGATGCGGGTCAGGTGCGCCTCGTCGCGCACCTGCTCGGACTCGGCGGTCTCGAAGATCAGCCGCTCGGTCGGGAAGCCGTGGCGCCGTGCGGCCTGCAGGGTCAGCTGGATGCAGGTGGCCGGCTCGTACACGGCATTGGGCAGGAAGTTGATCGACAGATAGCCCGCAAGGCCCAGGCGCGCGGCGGTCTCGATGGCCTTGACCCGGCAGGTCTGGTCGAAGCGGTACAGCTGCTCGGGCGTGACGCGGGCCAGCACCTCGAGGGCGCCGCCGCCTTCGGCGGTGCGCACCAGCGCCTCGTAGCCGTAGATGGAGCGCGTGCGCGCATCGACGATGGGCTGAAAGGCCATCCGGATCTGGAAATCCAGTGGCTGGCCGGTGCCGCAATTGGCGCACGGCGCTGGGCTGCCTTTCGGGTTGGAGGGGCGCGCCGGTTCCATGCGATGTGTGCCTTCGGCAGCGACAAGTGACGCGCAGGATACGCTGGCCGCGTGCGGAAATCGGTGCATTGCGACTTTTGTTGCGCCGCTGTTGCGCAAGGGCCGCGTGCCCGTTCCCGGGAGGGCGCGCGATGCGGCGCCGCGCCGGCGCGATGGCGCGCATCGCATCATGCAAGCGCGCCGCGCTTATCCCGCAGACGGGATGCTTTTTCCCCGGATTGCCGGCTTATCTGGCCAGCCAGCGCGCCCCATTCTTTTGGCCGCACGCCGCCTGCATTTGGCAGGGCGCGCGTTTTCCCCCTTTTTTCAGGAAGCATCAAGATGAGCAAGCTCGCAGGAAAAGTCGCCCTGGTCACCGGGGCCTCCAAGGGCATCGGCGCGGCGATCGCCACGGCGCTGGGCGCCGCCGGCGCGTCGGTGGTGGTCAATTACGCGTCCAGCCGCAGTGGCGCCGATGCGGTGGTGGCGCGCATCACCCAGGCCGGCGGCCAAGCGCTGGCGGTGCAGGGCGATGTGGCCGATGCGGACCAGGCCAAGGCGCTGGTGGCCGCGGCCGTCGAGCGCTTCGGCCGGCTCGATGTCGTGGTCAACAATTCGGGTGTGTACGAGGCGGCGCCGCTGGAAGCCGTCACGCCGGCGCACTTCCATCGCCATTTCGACATCAACGTGCTGGGTCTGCTGCAGGTGACGCAGGCCGCGCTGCCGCATCTGGGGCAGGGCGCCAGTGTCATCAACATCGGTTCGACGGTCAGTGCGATGGAGCCGCCGGGCCTGGTGGTCTATACCGCGACCAAGGGCGCGGTGGATGCGATCACCGGCGTGCTCTCGCGCGAGCTGGGCCCGCGCGGGATCCGCGTCAACAGCATCAATCCGGGCATGGTCGATACCGAGGGCGCGCAGACCGCGGGCTTCATCGGCTCGCCGATGCAGACGCAGATCGTGGCGCAGACGCCGCTGGGCCGCGTTGGTGCGCCGGAGGACATCGCCGATGTCGCGGTGTTCCTGGCCTCGGACGAGGCGCGCTGGCTGACGGGCGAGCGCATCAAGGCGGGCGGCGGGCTGCGCTAAAGCTGTCTAGCTTGGTGGGAGCAACTGTCTCTCAGTTCAAGCCGCGGCCTTTTTGTAGAGCGGAGCTTGCTCCGCTGCTCTTCGTTCGGTTCGTGGGGGAAGGCCCCAGCGGAGCAAGCTCCGCTCTACAGGTGGGAGCCGCCATGGCGGCGAGGGGCTTTACCGGTAAAGCCTCATCGCCGCCATGGCGGCTCCCACGGGCTTTAGCGGCTTGCTGTTTTGGTGCTGCTCGATGTCGGCGCAAAGCAAAGGCAACAGCAACAGCAACGGCAACAGCAACGGCAACAGCAACGGCAACAGCAACAGCAACAGCAACAGCTACCCCTCCCCCTCAGTCGCTAGTTCGCGACTTCGGGCTCCGCTTCGCCTTCGGCGAAAGGGAGGGGGCAGAGCGATGCTTCGTTACGTCCTTTAGTGATCTGCTGACGGGGGCGTGGCGCTGGCGTTTCAGTCTTGCCGGTCAGGCGACCTGGCGCAGGCGGTCGATGTCACGGGGGAGCAGGGGGCGGGAGAAGATGAAGCCCTGCGCCTCGCGGCAGCGCAGGGTCTTGAGGGCCACGGCTTCTTCCTCGGTCTCCACGCCCTCGGCCACGGTGTGGAAGCCCAGGTCGTGGGCCAAGCCGATGATCGAGCGCACCATCGCGCCCTTCTGGATCGCGCTGGGGAAGCCCTGCACCAGGCTGCGGTCGATCTTGATGGTGTTGATCGGCAGGGTGGTGAGGTAGGCGAAGTTGCTGTAGCCGGCGCCGAAGTCGTCCACCGCGATGCGCACGCCCGTCTGGCTGATCTCGCTGAGCTGGCGCGAGACTTCGGGCGTGCGTTCGAGCCATTCGCCCTCGGTGATCTCGATTTCCAGCAGGCTCGGGTCCAGCCCGGTGCGCTTGAGCTGGGTCAGCAGGCGGTCGGGCAGGTCGCCGCGGCGGAAGTCGGCCGGGGAGACGTTCAGCGACAGCGTCAGGTTCATGCCGCGGGCGATCCAGGTCCGCATCTGTGACAGGGATTGCCTTATGACCCAGTCGGTCACTTGCGGCATCAGCGCGGTACGTTCGATCACCGGGACGAACTCGCCGGGCGAGACTTCGCCCAGCTCGTCGTGCTTCCAGCGCAGCAGGGCCTCGACGCCGACCATCCTGCGGGTGGCCAGTTCCACGCGCGGCTGGAACACCAGATACAGCTGGTCGTTGGCGATGGCCGCCGGCAGGTCCGCGGCCAGGCGGTAGTCGCGGCGCAGCTGGAGGTCGCGGTTGGGTTCGTAGCGCACCCAGGGCTGGCGCTGGTCCAGGGCCTGGTGCATGGCCACGAGTGCCCGGCGCAGCGCGTCCTGGGCGTTGGAGGCGTCGAAGGCGGTGATGCCGCCATGGCACATGGGCAGCATCTCCAGGCCATCGACCAGCACCGAGCGCGTGGCCACCAGGCGGACGCGTTCCAGGATCGCCTCGCGCTCGTCGCTGGACAGCTCGTTGAGCACGAAGGCGAAGCGCGACACGCCCACGTGGTAGAGCGGGGCGATGTCGGACAGCAGCTTGGACAGGCGCTCGCCGATCTGGCGGATCAGCGACTCCACCGGCGCCATGCCGCGCGCCTGCCCCAGCAGGTGCGCGGCGTGCACGTCGAAGACGTCCAGGATCATCAGCGTGTGGCGCTCGTACGGCCTGATATCGGCCAGCGCGGCCAGGTCCAGGGCGAACTGCTGGCGGTTGGGCAGGCCGGTGACCGGCTCGCGCCGGCCCACCGAGCGCAGCAGGCTGATCTGGTCGATGGTCAGCGTCGCCAGCGTCTGCAGCTGGTGACGCTGCTGTTCGGTGAGTTTGCGCGGCTTGTGGTCGAGCACGCACAGCGCGCCGATGGCGTGGCCGGAGGAGGTGATGAGCGGGGCGCCGGCGTAGAAGCGCAGGTGCGGCGCGTCCACCACCAGGCAGTTGTCGGCGAAGCGCGGATCCTGGGTCATGTCCTCGACTTCCAGGACCTCCCGGCCGCGGATGGTGAAGTCGCAGACCGAGGCGCTGCGATCGGTGGAACCGACGGGAAAGCCTTCGCGCGAAATGAAGTACTGGTGATCCTCACCGACGATGGAGATCAGCGCCATGGGCATGTCGAAGATCTCGCAGACCAGTTGGGTCATCCGCTTGAGTTCGGGCAGGTCGACGATCTTGAGCAGATCGAGGCTGCGGATCAGCGCCAATCGTTCCTCTTCGGTTTTCAGCGATTGGACCATGGGATTTCACCGGGCAAGACCACGAGGAGATCAGCAAGAAACATGCCATACGGGGAGGCAGCGATCGGTACGGACACGTGGCCTTCACTCGCCAAACTACGCGTCGGCGCGCGGGCTGGATGCGACCGTTCGGCGGCTTGTGCAGCGCGCCTCACTGCAGGCACCGGCTCGGGGTTCGGAAGCGCAGGCTGGGGAGGTGTCCGGGGGCTGGAAGTGCCGGCCCAGGCCGGTGGTCGATCCGATCGCATCGTCGGTCCAGGAATCGACGCAATTGGCGCGCCGCCCCGTTAAGCTAGGGCCTGTCCAACCGAAGAAGCCGCCGATGCCGCATACCCCGCCGATGCCGCATCTGCCGCTGATCGTAGGCTTCGAGGTGCCTGGCGCCGCCGCGGCGGCGCACGACGACGTGCTGGTGGCGCTGCTGGACGCCGCGCCGGGCGCCGACTGGCTGACCCAGCTGTCCAAAGACGCGGCCGATTTCAAGCTTCGGCACGGGCTCAAGGATGTGCGCTGCGTGGGCCGGCATCTGTGCCTGGTCGGGCCCAACCAGATCGTGCGCAGCGTGGTCTCGGCCGTGCGCGGCTTCGTCGATCATCTGACCATCCAGGTGCTGGCGGCGCGGATCCAGCGCGAGCGGGGCAAGCCGGCCCAGGCGGGCCAGGCGCGGGAATGGATCGATGCGCAGGTGGCCGAGCAGGTCGAGGGGGTGCCGCAGATGCTGCGCGCCATCCACGACCTCACCGGCATGCGCTTCACCGCGCTGTCCCAGGTCGATCAGACCCACTGGAACGCGCTGGCCTTCTACGACCAGCTGGATTTCGGCATGGCGCCGGGGCAGAAGCTGGAGCTGGAAGTCACCATCTGCGGGGATGCGCTCAAGTCGCGCGAGGTCATCGTCTTCGGCGCGGCGGCCGATCATCCGGTGTATGCCTGCAGCCCGCTGCCGGCGCTGTATGGCTTCAAGAGCTACATCTCGGTGCCGATCCTGCTGGAGGACGACACCGTCTTCGGTACGGTGTGCGCGCTGGACGCCGAGGCACGCACCGTCACCCCGGACATGATCCAGCTGATCCGCGCCTACGCGCGCAGGATCGCCAGTCAGGTGGAGCCATCCGCTGGTGAGCCGCTCCAGGCTGTTTGAAAGCGACGCAGCAAAACGCCGAAGCGCCAGCCCGTTGTAGCAGGGCGTGACGCTTCGGCGCGGAGGTGTCGCGATGCCGGGGCCGTTCGAGCCCCGGCCTTGAGGTGTCTAGCTTTCGCCGAAGCCGCGGCTGGATTGCGCGGCCGGCGTGGCCGGTTCCGGCTCCCAGCTGGCGGTGGCCGCGCCGATCAGCGGATCGCCGTGCGGCGGGGTGACATCGCCACGATCGTAGGCGGGGGCGGCCGCGGCATCGCGCGCCTGGCGGTCCTTCCACAGCTTGTAGGCGATGGCGCCGGCGGTGCCGAGGGCGACGAGGCGGAACAGTCCCATGTGCTTCTCCCGAGGATGGATGGATGCGCCGACCTTGGCACCGGCCGGGTCATCGACAGGTGACGGTGCGCTGTCACCGCGGCAAGCTGTTCAGGGCAACAGCACACCGATGCGCGCCAGCGCCGGCGAGGCGGACATGTCGTTGGGATTGGTTCCCGGCGCGTCCTGCGGCACGGCCATGCCCTTGCCGCGGTAGAAGTCGACCCAATACTGTGAAATCTGCCCGGTCTGCGGATTCTTGAAGTTCATCGGCTGCAGCGCGAAGACGTGGTGCGCGCGGAATGCGCGTTCGATGAAGTCCGAGCAGTAGTAGCTGTCCTCGTTCTGCACGTAGGTGAAGTTGTAGGGTTTGCCCAGCAGCGTGCGCGCCTGGGCGATGGCATCGGGAATCGCAGCGCGCTGCTCGCGCTTGAGTCGGTAGACGACGACCTGCCGCTGCTTGGCCCGCGCCTGGTCGAGGAACTCCTCCAGCGGCTGCGCGCGCGAGCCTTCCTCGTCGGCATGCAGCACCACCTGGGTGCGGCCGTCGTGTGCGACCAGGCCCACGTGGTCGTAGCTCGGCTGGCCCTGCTTGGCGGTGGCGTCGTCGATGGCGCCGCTCAGCCCGGTCCTGGCGGCGGTCACGAACAGCAGGTCGCCGTCCTTGGCCCGCACGCCGGCCTGCGCCGATAGCGCGAAGGTCAGGGTCAGTGCCAACAGCAACAGGAAGACACGCATCTGGGAGACCGCTGAGAAAGGGGCGCTCATTATCACCGCCCGGGCCTGCGCGGTTGCGTGGCGTTCATCGCGCGGGGCAGTCGTTTGCGCCGCGTCACGACGCGCGCAACAAGCGCTCACGGCCCGCTTCGGGCGCGTCGGCAGACTGGCCCTCCCTTTGAATGTCAGGAGACACCCATGTCCGTCGAGAAGCACACCGCCCACGCCGTCAACGACCTGATCGAGATCGCTCGCGACGGCGAGAGCTTCTATCGCGATGCCGCCGAGAAGGTGAAGGACGCCGAGCTGTCCGGTCTGTTCAGCCGCATCGCCGGCACCAAGGCCGACATCGTCAACCGCCTGACCAGCGTGGTGGCCGCCTCCGGCGAGAAGCCGGCCGAGCACGGCACCCTGGTCGGCAGCATGCAGGAGCTGTACGGCAAGGTCCGCGCCGCCTTCGGCGATACCCAGTATGGCTATGTGGCCGAGCTGGAAGAGTCCGAAGACCGCCTGCTGAAGGCGTTCAAGGACGCGGCCAACGACGCCGACCTGTCGGTCGCCGCCAAGCAGGAGATCGTCCAGCTGCTGCCCAAGGTGCAGGAGACCCACGCGGTCATGCGCGATCGCAAGCACGCGATGAAGCAGGCCAGCTGATCCAGCGCCGCGTGCCGGTCTCGCTTCATGAGACCGGCACGCGGCAGGCTGCACACGTTCCATGTTCCTTCGGCCGGTTCTCACCCCGGCCTTTTTTTTGCCTGTCGCCCGTAACGCGCGCTACCAGGCGGCGCGGTTGCCGCCCTGATGCTTGGCGCGGTACTGCGCCTGGTCCACGCGCTGCATCAGCGTCGCGGGCGTGTCGTGCTCGGCGGCCAGCGCCATGCCCAGCGAAGCGGTGACGCGCGGCGTCGTCTCCAGCGTCAGTGCGGCAAGCGCCACGCACAGCTGATCGGCGAAGTCCTGCAGCGCCGTGGAATCCAGCGACGGCAGGACGATCACGAACTCATCGCCGCCCCAGCGTGCAGCACAGGCATCGCGCGGGGCGCGCGCCTGGCAGCAGTCCGCCACCGCCTACAGCACCGCGTCGCCGGCCGCGTGGCCCAGGCTGTCGTTGATGGTCTTGAAGTTGTCCAGGTCGAACATCAGCAGCGCCACCGGCGCATGCCGCGCCAGCAGGTCCTGCAGCACGAGCTCGCAGAAGCGCCGGTTGTAGAGCTGGGTCAGCGCATCGCGGTTGACCATCGCCTCCATGCGCGTGCGTTCGTCCACCAGGTGGCGGATCCTGCCGGCCAGCCCTCGGTGCACCGGCAGCAGCACCATGATCATCACGAAGCACGGCCCGTAGGTCATGACCAGGTCGGCGCCGCGTGCACTGTGCAGTTCCTGCGGATGGGTGAACAGGTAGCCGAGCACGGGCCCGGCCACCAGCAGCCAGCACAGCACCAGCGTGGGAATCGCCTCGGCGCGGCGGCAGGAAGATCACCGTCGTCGCCAGCAGTGCCAGCAGCAGCGCACTGACCGGCGGGTAGGCCTCGATCAGCCGCAGTCCCGGGTGGGTGGCGGCCTGCCAGGTGTAGAACCAGGCAGGCGCGGACAGCGCCAGCAGCGAGACCAGCACGGCCAGGCGCATGGTCGTGGCCAGGTGCTGCGGCCTGCGCTTGAGTGCGACGAACAGGCCGGCGA
This sequence comes from Pseudoxanthomonas sp. UC19_8, assembly GCF_042700505.1. Classification (NCBI taxonomy): domain Bacteria; kingdom Pseudomonadati; phylum Pseudomonadota; class Gammaproteobacteria; order Lysobacterales; family Lysobacteraceae; genus Pseudoxanthomonas; species Pseudoxanthomonas sp. UC19_8. The sequence continues at coordinate 3,281,779 of NZ_CP170559.1, read as the reverse complement.
AGGCCAGGGAGACCAGCGGCGGCACGACGACGTCCATGGGCGCCTTGATCGGCCGCAGCCAGTTCACCAGCGTGGTGGCGCCGGCGGTGAACGAGGTCAGGGCCAGCGTGACGAGGCCCGCGCGCCGGATGAAATGTTCGCGGGACAGCGTCGAGGGCATCGCGCGGCGGCCTGTTCTGCAGAGCCGGAATGTTAGCCCGGGGCCGGCGGGGCGGGTGCGGGGCGAGCGGGCGGACCGCCGGGTATTGGGTCCCGAGGTTCGCAAGCGTGCCGTCGCCGCGGTCGGCCGCGCGGGTGGGGCTGAATCAGCGGGGTGCGGTGCAGGGAGTTCGGCGTGCGCGTAAGTGGGCTGGTGCACGCTCAGCCGTGCAAGAGATGGTCGCGAGAGGCCGCCAGCTTCGCGGCGCCGTCAGGAGCCCGGTAAGGCGGAGCGAGCGGCCGCAGCAGTCGCCGGACGCTTTCGCCGCAGTGTTTGGAGGAGGGCGCTGGCCGCCTGCCCTGCGATGCCGGGCATCGCGGAGCGGCCGGTCACTGGTAGCGGAGGTAGTGGCCGCTCAGCGCCAGGTACTGGCCCATGTCCACGCCGCCGGTGGCGATGGTGACGCGCGGTCCGGCGACGGCCATGTCGTAGTCGCGCGTCGGCAGGCGCGCCGCGCTCGCGGTGCGGGGCGCGGTGTCGAGCCGTGTGTGCCGGACCGGCGGCGGGGCGACGATCTTGGGCGCGGCGGCCGCGATGACGACCGGTGGCGCCGGCGCGACGCTCGGCGCGGCTGGGATGAGCGGCGCCTGATCGTAGGACGGCACGGACACGGCGGCGCTGCGGCCGGCGTGGACCACGCGCGGGGACGTCGGTGCCGGCGTGGGTTGAACGGGGGGCGCGTCTTCCGCGAGCACCGTGCAGGTGGACGCGGGGGGCGCGGGTTGGGCTACGGTCGGCGCGGTCTCGAGCGTGGTCGCGGCAGTCGGCTCGGCGGGGGCCGTCGCCACGGCCAGGGCGTGCGGCACGCCGAGCCCGGCCGTCGCCGTCGCCGCCACCGGCGCGGTCGGCAGCAGGCGCGCGTGCGCGTCGCGGCGGGCCTTCAGCCAGGCGTCGAAGGCGGGCGAAACGGTCTGGGCACCGGCCGGCGCGGCAAGGCCGACGAGCAGGCAGGCCAGCAGCGCTGCTGTGGATGTCTTCATGGCGGGCTCCCCCCCGGACTGCAGGCTCGCACAGTGGCCGTGCGCCGGAAGGCTGTCAAGGCGAGCGCGTCCGCCGCGCGCGCGGCGCTTGAGCGGAATGCGTCTGCTGCCGGGGCGGGGTCTTTCCCCGCCAGCGGAGTGCGGAGGCTTAGAAACGCACCTCTAGCCCCAGGTTGAGCGCGTCCGCGTAGTTGGGGTCGTACTCGTCGTAGTCGTAGCTGTTGGAGTAGACGTAACCGGTGTAGTTCAGGCTCAGGCTGGTGTGGCGGTTGAGATCCACGCCGATGCCGAAACCGGCATAGGCACCATAGACGTGTTCGTGCGAGCTGTCGTATTTGATGTACGAGCTACCGTCTGGGCGATAGTAGCGGCCGCGCGTGTCGTACTGCGTCGTGTTGCCGTACCAGTAACCAAGGCGTGCAAGCGCGAACCAGGGGCTCCGACGCCCGAAGTTGAAGCGTGCGATGGCGCCCAGGCTGTAGAAATCGGAAGCGCCGTATTTATCGTCCTGCCGCTTCGTTTCCTGCAATTTGCCCGCCGCGGCCTCGATGCCGATCAAAGACACCGAACCGGCACGCCAGCGATAGCCGGCGGTGAGGCGGTACATGGTCTGGTCCACGTCCTCATACACCCAGCCCTTGCCCGCCTGCACGCCGACGAAGGCGCCACTGGCATTGCGGGGCTGCTCACGCGGCTTGCGCTGCACCGGCGGCGGCGGCGGCGGGGCTGGCGCAGGCACTGCCGCGTAGGTCGCAGGGGCGGAGGCGACGGCCACGGGCGCATCGGCGCGCGGGGCCATCGGCGGGACCGGTGCGGTCGGCGGCGGCGGCGCGGGAGTCGCCGGCGCGGGGCGCGCACTGGCATAGGCAGGGGCCTGGCTGGCCAGGTCCTCGGTCAGCGGGCGCTGCTCGGGCGAGGCAGGCGGTGTGGCCGGGCCCGGCTGGGCCGGCGCGCGACGCGACTTGAGCCAGGCGTCGAAGGCCGGCGACACGGTCTGGGCCTGCGCCTGCGAGGCCAGGCCGGCCAGCAGGCACGCCAGCAACAGCGCGGGAGACTTGTTCATGGCATTCCCTTCTCTTTGGTCTCGTCCTGGATGTGCGTCCCCGCGGCGGCGTGCCACTAACGACTTGCCGGCACGTCTTCGACAGACGCGCCCTGCAGGCCAGGAGGCACGCGGTTCCCCTTGCCAGCCCCGGCGCCCGCGCGACACCGTAGCCCCGCCGCATCGGCTTGCGCCGCACGGCTCTTGCAGTTCCCCTGGCTGCAGCTTCGCACAGTGGCGTCACACCCGGAGGCTGTCAAGACGAGCATGAACAGGCGGGTGCCTGGGCGGCCCTGCCGCCAGCCACTGCGGCGCGGTCAGCCACCTGCGGGCGCCTTTGCCGGCAAGGGCGCTTGTGCAGCGAGACGGAAAACCGAAGGCGCGCTCGGTCCAGGCCAGCCCTGCCACGCGGCCGGCGCGACCGCAGGTGTGCGGCCTAGCGCCGCACCGCCAACACACCATCCAGCGCCAGCTGCGCCTGGAAGCCGGCCTTCTCCAGGCGCCGGGCCACTTCCCGCGGCACGTCGCGGCCGCTGGTCAGCTTGTTGGGGCTGCCGGTGTAGTGGAACAGCCGGCCGCCGCGCCTGAGCACGCGCGCCAGCTGGTCGTAGAAGGTCTGCGCGTACAGCTCGCCGGCGATGCCGAAGCGGGGCGGGTCGTGCAGCGCCGCGTCGAAGGCCGCATCGGGCAGCGCGGCGATCTCGCGCGAGACATCGCCCAGCTGCAATTGCAGGCGGCCTCCGGCTTCGGCCGAATCCGGGTCCGGCGACCACGGGTTGAGCGTGCGCAGCCACAGCACGCTGTCGTTCTTCTCGAACGAGACGATGCGCGCCACGCCGTCGGCCAGGCAGCACGCGGCGAAGTAGCCCAGCCCGCCGCAGGTGTCCAGCACCGTCTTGCCGCGCGGGGCGACCAGGGCCACCTTGCGGCGCGCGTCGTCCAGCGGCGAGGCCTTGGACGTCGGCAGCATCTTGATGCCATCGATCTCGAAGGTCGGCACGTCCCACGGCGTGGGCACCAGCTTGATCAGCGCGCCGGCGAAGCGCGACACCGGGACGAAGTCCTCGCCGTCGAAGTAATACAGCGTGCGATCGCGCGTTTTGCCCGGATACGGATAGCGCACGCCGCGCCACTCCCAGTGGGACGCGCCGAGGCGCGCGGTGCCGGTGGAGCGGCCCAGGTCGAGCGAGCCCTGCCATTCGGACAGGCCGGCATCGCGCGCGGCGATCAAGGCCGTGGCGGTGGTCTGGGTGAGCAGCGGTGCGGTGGAATGGGGCACGTCATGGCGCGACAGCGGGAGCGGGCCGGCATCGTACCCGACAGGCGGCGAGGGCTCAGGCCGGGTCGGCGTCCAGGTGCACGGTCAATCCGCTGCGTCCGGGCGTGAGGTGATCGGCCAGCACGTGGCGGTCCGGGTAGTCGCCGCCGTTCTGCGGGCGAAAGGGAAGGGGCGCGTCATCGAACAGGCGCTCGACTCTGGTTTGCCAGGCCGCCGTCGCTTCGGCCACGCGGATCGCATCGAGCCGGCCGGTGTCGTAGACCGCGAAGCTGGGAAGCACCTGCATGCCCGGGAAGAACAGGGTCCCGTGCGTGATCGGGAACAGCAGCTCCTCGAGCGGCCCGTTGATGCCGCGCGGCCCGTAGTCCGCTTCCGGCCCGCCGACGCAGACGCCCAGCAGCGCGCGCTTGCCCGCCAGTCCCCCTTCGCCATAGCGATACGCGTTGCCGGCGCCGCGATAGCCGTAGGCGAGGCCGAAGGCCCAGACCCGTTCGATCCAGCCTTTCATGATGGCCGGCATGCCGAACCACCACAGCGGGAAGACCAGGATCAGCGCATCGGCCGCCATGAGCTTGCGCTGCTCGACCTCGACATCCGGCGACTGGCGCCCGTTGGCGAAGGCGTGGCCTGATTCCTGGACGAAGGACAGGCGCGCCGCGTCCAGGCGATCCGGAAAGTCGTCCGCATCGAACACCGCCTTCCAGCCCATGGCGTAGAGATCCGACTGCTGCACGGTGTGGCCCTGGGCCAGGAGCGTGGCCGCTGCGGTGTCGGCCAGGTGCCGGGTCAGGGAAGTCGGTTCGGGGTGGGCGTGGACGATCAGCACGTTCATGGCGGTGGGCACGGCAAGCGAGAAGCTCACCGTAGGCCCGGCCCCGCTATAGTGGAAATGAATCCTGCCAATGCCAGCTATAGCCATGCATGATCTGCGGCGCCTGGACCTCAACCTGCTGGTCACGCTGGATGCGCTGCTGGCCGAGCACAACGTCACCCGCGCCGCGCACCGCCTGCACCTGTCGCAGCCTTCGGTCAGCGTGCAGCTGGCGCGGCTGCGCGAACTGCTCGGCGATCCACTGCTGCTGCCCGGTCCGCGCGGCATGCGCCCGACCGCGCGCGCCGACGCCCTGCGTGAGCCGCTGCGGGCCGCGCTGGAGGCGTTGGGCCAGGCGGTGGCGCCGCCGGCGCCGTTCGACCCGGCCACCGCGACGCGCACCTGGCAGCTGGCCGCGAGCGACTACGCCGCTTCGACCATCGTGCTGCCGACGCTGGCGGGCCTGCGCACCGCCGCGCCCGGCACGCGACTGGCGGTGCGTGGGCTGGTGCCCCAGCAGATCGTGCAGCAGGCCGAGGCGGGGCAGATCGATCTGGCGTTCCACACCGTCGAGGGCGCGCCGGAGGGCATGCGTCAGCGCATCCTGTTCGACGAGCGCTATGTGCTGGTCGGCCGCGCCGGCCATCCGGGCCTGAAGCGGCGGCCGACGCTGGCGCAGTTCTGCAGGCTGGATCAGGTGATCGTCTCGCCCGACGGCGGCGGCTTCCACGGGCCGACCGACGCGGCGCTGGCGGCGCTGGGCCTGAAGCGCCACGTGGCCTTGTCGGTGCCGCATTTCCTGTTCGTGATGTCCGCGCTGGTGCGCACCGACCTGGTGGCGATGCTGCCCGAGCGGCTGGTGCGCGGACATCCAGCCCTGCGCGTGGTGCCCGCGCCGCTGGCCGTGCCCGGCTACCGGATGGCGATGCTGTGGCACGAACGCGTGCACCGCGACCCGGCTCATCAATGGCTGCGCGCACAGGTCGTGGCGGCGGTCGTAAAGCCTTAGCGCGGGCCGTGTGCCGTTGAGCGAAGACGCCCAGCGAAGCCTCACCGTTCTCTCAGTCGTCGGCAGCAACGCCCCTCCCCTTTCGCGAAGCGAAGGGGGAGGCCGGGAGGGGGTGCTTTTGCCTTTGCTTTTGCTCTCGCTCTTGCCTCCCCGCGAAGAGCACCCCTCCCCCTCAGTCGCTAGCCGCGACTTCGAGCTCCCCTTGGCCTTCGGCCAAAGGGAGGGGGCGAAGAGCTGCCAGTCGCACTCCCCCTAGCCCCTCACCGTGCCCTTGGTCTGCGTCCACTCGTCGGTGACCTTGCCGTCCGCGTCGAGGAACTGCAGGCGCGGCCTACCCAGGGACTGATGACAGTCCCCGGGCGCCTCCGTAGCCGGCCCGTGAGCGCTCGCGAACCTCCGCCGGGTTGCCAGGATCGGGCCAAGCCTTACCATCGTGTCATCGAACCGGCCCGCCTTGAGGCCGGCTGGGGACGTGGGGATGCACAAGCGCGGATGGGCCAGCGGGGTCGGACTGGCGCTGGCAGGGTGTGCGGCCTGGGCGCTGGCCCAGGCCATGCCGACGCCCACGGCCGTCGCGCCGCAGCCGGTCGCGGTCGCCGCCGATGGCATCGGCCTGGCCGGGGCCGACGCCGGCGCGGTCAGCACCCCCAGTGCGCCCGATGCCTGGGGCGGACCGCGCACCGGCCGCGAACCGACCCTGTCCGACCGCGTGGTCGACTACCGCATCAAGGTGCGGCTGGACGCGATCACCCACACCCTCGACGGCCAGGAGCGGCTGACCTGGCGCAACCGCAGCGCGGTGCCGGTCCGTGCGGTCTATCTGCATCTGTATCTCAACGCCTTCCGCAACACCGGCAGCACCTTCTTCCACGAGAAGAACGACCTGGGCCTGAGCTTTCGCAGCGATGTGCCGGTGCGCAAGGATGGCTGGGGCTGGATCGACATGACCAGCGTGCGCCAGGGCGGGGCGGCGGTGCGGCAGACCTTCGTCCAGCCCGATGGCGGGCCGGCCACCGACATGACCGTGGTCCGCCTGGACCTGCCCCAGGCGGTGGCGCCGGGGCAGAGCACGACGCTGGACATCGACTTCGCCGCGCAGCTGCCGCGGGTGATCGCACGCACGGGCTGGTTCGGCAGCTTCCATCTGGTGGGGCAGTGGTTCCCCAAGATCGCGGTGCTGGAGCTGCCCGGCGAACGCGGCGCCACCGCGCCGCGCTGGAACGCGCACGAGTTCCATCTGGACAGCGAGTTCTACGCCGACTTCGGCAGCTACGACGTCACCCTGGACGTGCCCTCGGACTATCGCGTGGGCGCCACGGGCGTGCTGCAGGGCGCGCCGGAGACCTTCCACCAGCGCACGCGCTACCGCTACGTGCAGGACGATGTGCACGACTTCGCCTGGACCGCCGACAAGCGCTTCGCCACGCCGCTGCGCGGCATCTGGACCGGGCCGGGCAGCCCGAAGGTGGCGGTGCAGGTGCTGTATGCGCCCGAATACGTGGCCAGCGCCGGGCCGGCGCTCAAGGCCACGCAGGACGCGCTGACGTATTTCTCGCGCACGCTGGGGCCTTATCCGTATCGCTCGGTGACGGTGGTGATCCCGCCGTACAACGCCGACGAGGCCGGGGGTATGGAGTATCCGACCTTCTTCACCGCCGAGGGTTACGCCAAGGTGCCGCCGGGCTCGTCCACCGCCGCGTCGCTGGACTTCGTCAGCATCCATGAGTTCGGCCACGGGTATTTCTACGGGATCCTGGCCTCCAACGAGTTCGAGGAGCCCATGCTGGACGAGGGACTCAACGAGTTCTGGGACCAGCGCATGCTGCGCGACGGCCACCGCCGCTACGACCTGCTGCCGCCGTGGTTGAACCGGCTGGGTGTGCACCTGCCGGTGACCGATCCGTTCGAGTTCGAGCGCCTGGGCGCGCAGGTGGACGACCCGAGCGATCCCACCGGCGCCAGTTCCTGGAACCGGCTGGACACCAGCGGCTATGTCTCGGTGTACTCGCGCACCGCCACGCTGATGCGCGACCTGGAGGCGGAACTGGGCCGGCCGGCGCTGGAGCGGGCGTTCAAGGACTACTACGCCACCTGGAAGTTCCGCCATCCCTCCATCGCCGACCTGCGTGAGTCGCTGGCCGTCTCCACCGGCAGGCGCGCCCTGATCGAGCGTGCGTTCGCCCAGCAGGTCTACGCGGTGAACAAGCTCGACGACAGTCTGGCCGATTTCACCAGCGAGCCGGTCGCACCGCTGGCCGGGCGCGTGGTCGAGGGCGGCAAGGCGGTCACGCGTGGCGAGGAGGAGACCGACGCGCTGGCCGATGCGCGCACGGCCGCCTGGCACAAGGCGCATCCGGATGCGGCGTCCGAGGCCGGGCCATTCGCCTGGCGCACCACGGTGAGCGTGCGCCGGCGCGGGGCGGCGGTGCCGCAGACGCTGGTGGTGACCTTCGCCGATGGCAGCACGCGCCGCTTCGACTGGGACGATGCGCTGCCCTGGAAGCGCTGGAGCTTCGTCGACCCGCGGCGTGCGGTTTCGGCGCAGTTGGATCCGCAGCAGCGCCACTTCCTGGACGCGGGCAAGCTCGACGACGGCCGGCGCATCGACGGCGACCACGCCGCGGCGCGGCGCTGGAGCGCCGATGTCCTGGCCTTGCTGCAGGCGCTGCAGGCCGCGCTGGTGAACCTGTGAGGGGCGCGATGACCGATTTCCATGGGCTCTCGGTGCTGGCGCGCGGTGCGATCCGCGCGCTGCACTGGCGCGCGCTGCTGCTGTGGTGGGCCAGCCTGTCGCTGGTCGCCCTGGTCGCGGCGCTGCCGCTGTATGCGCTGCTGGATGCGCAGCTCAGCCACGCCATCGACGCGCCGCGCTATGCGCACGCGCTGAGCCTGCTGGTGCTGGGCGAGGTGGTCGGTGGCGCGGCCAAGGACCGCGGGACGGTCTGGGGCGTGCTGGCCGCGCTGTGGGGCACGGCGCTGCTGTGGCCGTGGCTGACCGGGGTGATGGTGGCGGCGGTGCGGCTGGGCCGCGGTGTGCGGCTGTTCGCGCTGGCCGCCGAGGGCATGCGCGAATACGGCCGCCAGCTGCGCCTGATGCTGTGGTCGCTGCTGCCGCTGGCGCCGTTCGTGGCCGCCGGCGTGTGGCTGGTGCACGTGGCGCGCGAGCGCCGGTTCGACGCCGTGCTCGAGTCCACCGTCCACTGGACCGAGCGCGGCGCGCTGCTGGCCGCGGTGCTGCTGTGCCTGGTGCCGTACCTGCTGACCGAGCTGACCCGCGCGCGCATCGCCGCGCGCGACGACAGCCGCTCGGTGGTGGTGCACTGGTGGCGCGCGCTGAAGCTGTACCTGCGCCGGCCGCTGGCGACCTGGGCGTTGAGCCTGGCGATCCTGGTGCTGGGCGCGCTGCTGATCGCCGCGCTGGGCTGGCTGCGGATCGCCGCCTCCGGTGCCGGCTGGGGCGCCTGGTGGCTGGCGCTGGGCGTGACCCAGCTCATCACCCTGGCCGGCGGCTGGCTGCGCCTGGCGCGTTTGCAGGTGCTGGCGCAGCTGGTCGACGACGACGCGACGCGGCGGGCGATCGAGGCCGAGGCCTGGCGTTACGACGAAGCGGCCTGATCGGCATGCCACGCTCGCGCGCGGCGACGCTGCGGTCGTCGCGCAGCTGATCGCGCGGCGGTAGAGCCAGCGAGGCGCCTGGTCTCGATCAGCTGTCGGCTTCGGGATGGCGCGCGCGCCAGGCGGCGAGCAGGTCGCGGTAGCGCGTCATCTCCTCGGCGTGCAGGTCGTACACGCAAGGGTCGCAGCCGCTGTCGCAGCAGTCGCTGGGCAGCGGCGGTTCGGGCGGAACAGGGCGGGGATCGTCTTCAGGCATGCGCCGATTATCCCGCACCTGCTGTGCCGGGGCGGCGATCAGGCACCTGTGCCTCCGGCGCGGCCACGATGCAGTGGGGCCGCTCGCAAGGCGCGCGCGATCCGGCGCTCCGCGTGCGGTCTGCGGGACGCGCGATCGTGCGCCGGCTATGCGCGCTTGGCACAATGGGGCGCCCCGTCCCCTGTCCGACCGCGCTGAATCCGCGCGCGGCGCGACCGTTTCCAGGTTCTTCATGTCGCTGCTCTCCTTTGAACTGGCGCAATGGCGCCGCAGGCCCATGCGCGAGCTGCTCGCCGGCGCGGTCGCCACCTTCGCGCTGATCCCCGAAGTGATCGCGTTCTCCTTCGTCGCCGGGGTCGATCCGCAGGTGGGGCTGTACGCCTCGTTCGTGATCTCCATCGTGATCGCCTTCGCCGGCGGGCGCCCGGCGATGATCTCGGCGGCGGCCGGCTCGGTGGCGCTGGTCGCCGCGCCGCTGGTGGCCGCTCACGGCCTGCCCTACCTGCTGGCGGCCGGCGTGCTGGCCGGGCTGATCCAGGTCGTCTTCGGCCTGCTGCGCCTGGGCGTGATGCTGCGCTTCGTCAGCTCCTCGGTGCGCACGGGCTTCGTCAACGCATTGGCGATCCTGATCTTCAGCGCGCAGCTGCCTCAGCTGGCCGGCGCCGGCGTGGCCACCTGGGCGATGCTGGCGCTGGGCCTGGCGATCATCTACGGCCTGCCGCGGCTGTCGCTGCCGGGGCTGCAGGCGATTCCCTCGCCGTTGATCTGCATCGTGGCGCTGACCGTGCTGGCCGCGGGGCTGGGGCTGCCGCTTAAGACCGTGGCCGACCTGGGCCAGCTGCCCACCCGCCTGCCGTCCTGGCATGGCATCGGCGTGCCGCTGGATCTGCACACGCTGCGCATCGTCGCCGGTCCGGCGCTGGCCATCGCCATGGTCGGTCTGCTCGAGTCCATGCTGACCGCGCGCGTCGTCGATGAGCTTACCGACACGCCCAGCAGCAAGAGCCGCGAATGCGCGGGGCTGGGCCTGGCCAACATCGGCGCCAGCCTGTTCGGCGGCATCGCCGGCTGCGGCATGATCGGCCAGACCGTGGGCAACGTGCGCTACGGCGGGCGTGGCCGGCTCTCCACGTTGTTCGCCGGCGTGTTCCTGCTGGTGCTGATGGTGCTGCTGAAGGATTGGGTCTCGCGGGTGCCGGTGGTGGCGCTGGTGGCGATCATGGTGATGGTCTCGGCCTCGACCTTCGACTGGGGCTCGCTGCGCACGCTGTCCATCCATCCCCGGCTGTCCAGCGGGGTGATGGTGGCGGTGGTGGTGGCCACCCTGGCCTCGCACGATCTGTCCATAGGCGTGGGCGTGGGCGTGCTGCTGAGCGCGCTGTTCTTCGCGTGGAAGACCTCCAGCGCGCTGCAGGTGCGCCATGCCGAGCAGCGCGGCCGCGACGGTGCGCCGGAACATCGCTACATCGTGCAGGGGCCGGTGTTCTTCGCTTCGGCCGATGCGTTCGTCGAGGCCTTCGATCCGCGTCAGGCGGAAGGGCAGGCGGTGGTGATCGACGTGCAGCGTGCGCGCTTCTGGGACATCACCGCGCTGGCCGCGCTGGACAAGGTGCGTGCGCGCTTCGAGCACCACGGCTGCAGCGTTCAGGTCCTTGGACTGCGGGACCGCCCGCTGCTGGCCGACGGCATCGAGGACGTGGCGGGGTAGGGTGCGGCCCAGGCCCGGACCGGATCGCCAGGGAGACGGATCAGGCCTGGCCCAGCTCCAGCTGCGTCAGGTACAGGCGCAGGTCGAACTCCAGCTGGTGGTAGTCGGCGCTCATGTGGGTGCACAGCTGGTAGAAGGCCTTGTTGTGGTCGGCTTCCTTCAGATGCGCCAGTTCGTGGGCGACGATCATCTCCAGGAACGGCGCCGGCGCGTCGCGGAACACGGTGGCGATGCGGATCTCGCGGCTGGCCTTGAGCCGGCCGCCCTGCACGCGCGAGACCTGGGTGTGCGTGCCCAGCGCATGCTTGACTACCTGCAGCTTGGGGTCGTAGACGACCTTGTGCAGCGGCGTGCTCTGGCGCAGGTAGCGCTCCTTCATCGCCTGGGTGTAGTCGTAGAGCTGGCGGTCGGTGCGCACGGCGTGGGCGGTGTCATAGCGGCGAGCCAGCACCTCGCCCAGCTTGCCGGCGTCGATCAGGGCGCGGACCTGTTGCTGCAGGGGCTCGGGATAGCCGGCGAGGTACTTGAGCGGCGTCATGGCGCACACGATACCGCCGCGGCGCGCGGCCATGCGGCAGCGCGGCGTGACCGCCACGCGGGGCTGCGGTCCGATTGGCTATCTTCGTCGTCTTCTTCCTCGAACCCAGGAGCCGCGCATGGCGCCGCGCCACCGTGTCACCGCCTGCCTGCTGACCGCCGCCATCGCCTTGGGGCTCGCCGCCTGTGCCACGCCATCGGCGCAGGTGGCGCAGGCCCCCACCACGGCCAGGACAGCCGCGCCGGCCACGCCGGACCAGCTGTATCCGCAGCTGTTCGAGGCGGTGCAGATGGGCCGGGTGTTCGAGGACCAGAAGCACTTCGTGGACATGACCGTGCGCGGGGAGCCGGCGCGGGTCGAGGCCGAGTACCTGGCCGCGCGCGGTCAGCCGGGCTTCGATCTGAAGGCCTTCGTCGCCGCGCACTTCGACGAGGATCCGCCGCTGCAGGTACCGAAGCTGGCCCAGGACACCGATCTGCGCGGCCATATCGACGCGCTGTGGCCGGTGCTCACGCGCAGCTTCCGCCAGGTGCCGCCGTACAGCAGCGCGCTGGCGCTGCCGGAGCCGACGGTGGTGCCGGGCGGGCGCTTTCGCGAGGTGTACTACTGGGATTCGTACTTCACCATGCTGGGGCTGTTCGAGAGCGGCCGCGGCGCGCTGGCGCGGCAGATGCTGGACAACTTCGCCTACCAGGTCGACACCTACGGGCATATTCCCAACGGTACGCGCAGCTACTACCTCAGCCGCTCGCAGCCGCCGTTCTTCGCCTTCATGGTCAGCGAGGCGGCCGCGCAGCAGGGCGATGAGGTCCGGCGCCGCTACCTGCCGCAGCTGCAGGCCGAGTACGCCTACTGGATGCGCGGCAGCGAGGCGCTCAAGCCCGGCCAGGCCTCGGCGCGGGTGGTGCGCCTGGCCGACGGCAGCCTGCTCAACCGCTACTGGGACGACCGCGACATCCCGCGCCAGGAGGCCTGGGCGCACGATGTGGCCACCGCCGCGCAGGTGCGCGACGCGCGGCCGGCCGGCGAGGTCTATCGCGACCTGCGCGCGGCGGCCGAATCAGGCTGGGACTTCTCCAGCCGCTGGTTCGACGATCCGCGGCAGCTGGGCAGCATCCACACCACGCAGATCGTGCCGGTGGATCTCAACAGCCTGATGTACCACCTGGAGGCCACGCTGGCCGCGGCCTGTGCCCAGCAGCACGGCGCCTGCCGCATCGACTACGCCACGCGCGCCGCGCAGCGCCAGGCCGCCATCGAGCGGCATCTGTGGAACCCGGCCGGCTACTACGCCGACTACGACCTGCGCACGCGCGCCCCGCGCGACCGGGTGACCGCGGCGATGCTGTTCCCCCTGTTCGCCGGGCTGGCCTCGCCCGAGCACGCCCAGCGCACCGCGGCCATCGTGCAGGCGCAGCTGGTCGGCCCGGGCGGGCTGGTGACCACGCCGGTGCGCAGCGGCCAGCAGTGGGACGCGCCCAACGGCTGGGCGCCGCTGCAGTGGGTGGCGGTGGACGGCCTGCGCCGCTACGGCCAGGACGCGCTGGCCGAGCGCATCGGGCGCGCGTTCCTGGCGCGGGTGTCCGGCGTGTTCGACGCCGAGCACAAGCTCACCGAGAAGTACGACGTGCTGGTCACCGGCCAGCGCGCCGGCGGCGGCGAGTATCCCAACCAGGACGGCTTCGGCTGGACCAACGGGGTGACCCTGCGCCTGCTGGACCTGTACCCGCCGTCGGCGCGCTGACAGCCCCGCCACGCGTCTGCGCTTATGATCGGGCGCCCTCATGCGGGGCCGGCGCGGGAGCGGAGCCGGTCCTGCGACGCCACATGTGCCTCGGACCCATGACCCAGCTGCAGGAACGACGGGTGCTGCTCGTCGACGACAACGAACTCATCCGCGAGATGGCCGCCGACGTGCTGGCCGACGAAGGCCTGTTGATCGTGCAGGCCGGCGATGCCGAGCAGGCGCTGGACCAGCTGCGCACGCAGCCGGCCTTCGACCTGCTGCTGACCGATGTGCGCCTGCCGGGCATGAGCGGGCGCGACCTGGCCGACGCGGCGCGCGCGCTGGCGCCGGCGCTGCCGGTGATCTTCATGACCGGCTATGCCGAGGAAGCGCTGGAGCGCCCGGATTTTCTCGGGCCCTGCATGCAGCTGCTGCGCAAGCCGTTCTCGCTGGTCGACCTGCTGGCGATGGTGCGCGGTAGCCTGCCGCAGGCCGAGGCGAGCTAACTCGACGGGGCCAGGATCGCCTGCACGCGGCGCGCCAGCTCGGCCGCCTGGAAGGGCTTGGTCATCACCTCCATGCCGGCCTCCAGCTGGCCGGCGCCGACCGCGGCGTTGGCCGCGTAGCCGGTCACGAACAGCACGCGCAAGCCGGGCCGCAGCTGGCGGCCGGCGTCGGCGACCTGGCGGCCGTTGAGGCCGCCAGGCAGGCCGACGTCGGTCAGCAGCAGGTCGATCGGCGCGGCGCCGCGCAGGTATTCGAGCGCGGCGTGGCCGTCGGCCACCGCGGTGACGCGGCAGCCGGCCTCGCCCAGCACCTCGGCGATCAGTGCGCGTACCGGCGCCTCGTCCTCGACCAGCAGCACCTCGCCGCGGGTGTGCGGGTCCAGCGCGGCCGGTTCGACGCCGTCGGCCGCGATGGCGTCCTCGGCACCGTCCAGGCGCGGCAGCAGCAGCTGCATCGTGGTGCCGTGGCCCAGCCGCGAGGCCATGCGCACCTGGCCGCCGGACTGGCGCATGAAGCCGTAGATCATCGACAGCCCCAGCCCGGTGCCCTGGCCGATCGGCTTGGTGGTGAAGAAGGGCTCGAACACGCGCTCCATCACCTCGGCGCTCATGCCGGTGCCGGTGTCCTGCACGCCCAGGCGCACGTACGGGCCTGGCGCCAGCTCCAGCGACGCGGCGGCCTCGGCGTCCAGCTCGATGTTGTGGGTCTCGATGATCAGCTGGCCGCCTTCGGGCATCGCATCGCGCGCGTTGATGCACAGGTTGAGCAGCGCGTTCTCCAGCTGCGGCGCATCCACCAGCACGCGCCACAGCGGGCTGGCCAGCTGGAAATGCGTCTGGATCGAGGGCCCCAGCGTGCGCCGCAGGATGTCGCCCATGCCATCGACCAGCTGGTTGACGTCCACCGCCGTGGGCGCCAGCGTCTGCCGGCGCGAGAACGCCAGCAGGCGCTGGGTCAGGGAGGCCGCGCGCGAGGCGCCGGAGCGGGCCATCTCCAGGTAGCGCTCCAGCCGGTCGTAGCGGCCGGCCTCGATGCGCTGCTGCAGCAGGTCCAGCCCCATGGTGACGGCGGTGAGCAGGTTGTTGAAGTCGTGCGCCAGTCCGCCGGTGAGCTGGCCGACGGCCTCCATCTTCTGGCTCTGGCGCAGCTTCTCCTCGGCCAGCAGCAGCTCGTCGGTGCGCTCGCGCACGCGCTCCTCCAGCGAGGCGGTCAGCTCGCGCAGGCGGTTCTCCGCATCGCGGCGCGCGGTGATGTCGGTGGCCGCGCCGAACCAGCCGTGCAGCTTGCCCTCGGCATCGAACAGCGGCACCGCGCGCGACAGCGACCAGCCCAGGCTGCCGTCGTTGCGGCGCACCGGATGTTCCAGCGTCAGCGGCTGCCGGCTGGTCACCGCCTCGTGGACCGCGGCGACGACCCGGTGCTGATCCGAATCGGGGATGTGCCGCGCCATCCAGCGCTCGATCGGCGCGAAGCTGTCGCGGGCCGCACCGGTGCCGGTCAGCTGGCGCATCTGCGTCCAGTGCGCGTCGATCATGAACAAGGCGTCCGACGAGGCGCTGACCAGCGCCGTCAGGCGCGCCTCGCTGTCGCGCAGCGCGTCGATGGCCATGCGTTCGGCGGTGCGGTCGCCGAGCACCTTGACGAAGCCGATCGCCGTGCCGTCCGCGTTGCGCAGCACGGTGGTGGCGCTGCTGGCCCAGAAACGCTCGCCCGAGCGGCGCACCTGCCAGCGCTCGCGCACCACGCGACCGGTCTCCAGCGCGTCCAGCAGCTCGCGCTCGGCCACGCCATTGGCGATGTCCTGCTCGGTGAACAGCCGCTCGGTCGTATGCCCGCGCATCTGTTGCTCGCTCCAGCCCAGGATCAGCTGTGCGCCGGCGTTCCAGTGGGTGATGCGCCCCTGCAGGTCGGTGGCCAGGATCGCGTAGTCGGTGGCGCTGTCGATGACCTGGCGACTGTGCGCGTCCAGCGCGCGCATCGCGGCCTCGCCCTCGATGCGCGCGGTCACGTCCACGCCCTGCACGAACACGCCGGTGATCTGCCCGCGCTCGTCGCGGATCGGCTGGAAGACGATGTCCACGAAGCGCGGATGCACCGGCCCGCCCGGCTCGGCCCGCACCGCGTAGGCGGCGCTGTTGGCCGCGTAGACCTCGCCGGTGCGGTAGACCCCGTCCAGCAGGTCCAGATAGCCCTGTTCGACCGCGTCGGGCAGGGCCTCGGCCACGGTCTTGCCGACCACGTCGCGGTGGTCGATCAGGCGCAGGTAGCCGGGGTTGACCACCTCGATGCGATGCTCGGGCCCGCTGAGGAAGGCCATGAACATCGGCGCCTGCTCGAACAGCTGCGCCAGGCGCTCGTGCTCGCGCGCCAGGCGCCGCTCGGCCTGGATCTTCTCGGTGACCTCGTTGGTCAGGCAGAACGCGCCGCCGACGCGACCGTCTTCCAGGTAGATCGGGGTGAAGGAGAACGTCCACCAGGTGTCCTCCGGCACGCCGTAGCGCTGCATCTGGATGTACATCTCCACATGGCGCTCGGACTGCCCGCGGTAGGCGCTCTCGATCGGGCCGCGCACCGAGTCCCACACGTCGCCCCACAGCACGCGCATCGAGGCGCCCA
This sequence comes from Pseudoxanthomonas sp. UC19_8, assembly GCF_042700505.1. Taxonomy (NCBI): domain Bacteria; kingdom Pseudomonadati; phylum Pseudomonadota; class Gammaproteobacteria; order Lysobacterales; family Lysobacteraceae; genus Pseudoxanthomonas; species Pseudoxanthomonas sp. UC19_8. The sequence continues at coordinate 3,265,493 of NZ_CP170559.1, read as the reverse complement.
GCGCGCCGGGCGCGCGCGGCCCCAGGATCGGGGCGTAGACGTCGTTGTAGAGGAAGGTCACCTCCTCGCCCCAGACCATGAACATGCACTCGGGCGCATTGACCATCAGGTTGACCGCCGCGCGCAGCGGCGCCGGCCAGGTCTCCACCGGGCCCAGCGGGGTGGCGGCCCAGTCGTGCGCGCGGATCTTGGCGGCCATGGCGCTGCCGCCGGCGGGGAACCAGGGCTGGCTCATGCCGCGTTCCCGTGTGCCAATCGCGAGCGCTGTCGGCATGAAGCGGCGGCGGGCCGGCAGCGGGGCGGGAGGAGCGGACGAAGCATGCAGGTGAAGACCGGCGGCGGGCGTGCGCCATTTCAGCACGGCCGGGCTCGGCCTGGCATGAAGTTTCGCAACGCCCATGCGCGGCGCCTGCCCGCGCTGCCCGTAGACTGTGGTGCCGGCGCGACGCGCCCGACGAGCTTGCGGAACCGACACGATGTTCAAGGGTGTGCTGCTGGGCTTCGCGTGCTACGCGGCCTATGCGATCAGCGATGCGTTCGTGAAGCTGCTCGACGGCAGCCTGCCGTCCCACGAGGTGGTGTTCTTCGGCGCCCTGCTCATGCTGGTGGCGGTGCCGTTCCTGAAGAAGCCGCAGGACCGCTGGCGCGACGTGGTGGTGGCCCGCAAGCCGGCGATCTGGCTGCTGCGCGCCTTCTGCGGCGCCGCCGGCAACCTGACCTCGGTGATCGCCTTCACCCAGCTGCCGATGGCCGAGGCCTTCGCCCTGATCTTCCTGATGCCGCTGTTCGTCACCGTGCTGTCGGTGATGCTGCTGCGCGAGGAGGTGCACTGGCGCCGCTGGACCGCGGTGGCGGTGGGCTTCATCGGCGTGCTGGTGGTGCTGCGGCCGGGCTTCCGCCAGCTCAGCCACGGCCACGTCGCCGCGATCCTGTGCGGCCTGACCGGCGCGGTGTCGGTGATCAGCCTGCGCATGGCCGGCCCGGAGGAGAAGCGCGTCACCCTGTACGGCGCCGGCGTGCTCGGCCCGCTGGTGGCCGGCGGCATCCTGATGCTGCCGCACTTCGTCTGGCCCAGCGCGACGCAGTGGGGCCTGATCGCCGGCTACGGGCTGCTGGCCGGGCTGGCGGCGATCCTGATGATGTATTCCACCCGGCTGGCGCCGGTCAGCGCGGTCGCGCCGACCCAGTACAGCCAGATGCTGTGGGCGATCGGCTTCGGCGCCTGGCTGTTCCACAGCCGCGTCGACGCGATCACCTGGGTCGGCATCGCCCTGATCCTGGCCTCGGGCCTGGTCACCTTCATCCGCTGGAACCAGATCGCCAGCTGGCGGCGGCGGATGCGGATCGTCTGATCCGCTCCGCACCTGCGTCCTACTTCGCCACCACGCTGGTGCCGCTGGGCACGACGTAGCAGGCCGCGGCCTTGGTGCAGGCCTCGGCGTTGATCTCGGCGATCTGGCGTGCCAGATACTGCTCGGGCGAGAGGTTCATCGCATTGCGGTAGGCGTTGTCCGCATCGGCCATGGCCTTCTGCTCCTTGGCGCGCTGCAGCTCGGCATTGGTGGCCTCGACCAGCGTCTTGACCCGCTGCTGCTGGGCCGCGGTGAGGTTCATCTGCTGCAGCACGTCGGGGTTGGGCTTGGCCCGGCCCAGGGTGATGTTCATGATCTCCACGTCCAGGCCCTGGTCCTTGACCACCTTGCGGATGGCATCGGTCACCGCGTCGTCGATGCGCTGGGCGGTGGCGACATCGCTCATCATGCTGGTCATGTCGAAGCGCTTGACCTGGTCGCGCACGATGGCCGCGTACTGGCTGCGGATGTTGTTCTTGAACCAGTCCGGGCCGAACTTGCGCAGCAGCCGCGGCGCATTGGTCACGCGGTACTGGATGGTGGTCTCGAAGTCGAGCAGGATGTTGTCCGACGAGGAGAAGTCGTCGAACGCCACCGCCAGCACCTGCGGGCTGACATCCACCACGATGGCATCGGTGGTCAGCCAGGTGTAGGCCAGGCCGGGCTTGATGGTTTCGTCGCGGATGCCGCCGTCGCCGAACAGGCGCGGGCGATCGATCAGCACCGCCTCCTGCCCGGGATCGACCTTGACCACCGTGCAGCCCGCCACGCTGACCACGCCGGCCAGTGTCCAGATGATGCGCTTCATGTTGTCCCCTTGGTGCGTCCCTGTGCCCGACGGCAGCCTTGGCCACCGGGTCGATCCGGATGATAAGACGGAAGGCCGACGCGGATCAGGCCGCGGCGTTGTCCTACGCCCGGATCGGACGCGCGCCGACGGACACCGTGGCCGCGCAGGGCCACGCTGGAGCCCGGAATGGACTTCGTGGAGCAGACGATGCGCGTCGTGGCGGGAATGGTGCTGGCGGCCTGTCTGGCCGGGCCGGGCATGGTGGACGCAGCGGCGCCGCAGGCGCCGCCGATGCTGGCCACTGCGTATCGCGGGCAGGGCGAGGTCGCCGCGTATCTGGTCAGCGAGAAGCTCGATGGCGTGCGCGGGCGCTGGGACGGCCGAGCGCTGTGGACGCGCGGCGGCGAGCCGATCGCGGTGCCGGCCTGGTTCACCCGGGGCTGGCCGCCGGTGCCGATGGAAGGCGAACTGTGGATCGGGCGCGGCCAGTTCGACGTGGCCAGCGCGCTGGTGCGCGCGGGCGATCCGCACGACCCGCGCTGGCGCGCGTTGCGCTTCATGGTGTTCGACCTGCCCGCCGCGGGCGGCGCGTTCGCCGCGCGCGTGGCGCGGATGGAGGCGCTGCTGGGCATCGGGGCGCATCCGCAGCTGCGGATGCTCGAGCAGCGCCGCTTCGACAGCCGGGCCGCGCTGGATGCCGAGCTGGACCGCGTGGTGCAGGCCGGCGGCGAAGGCCTGATGCTGCAGCACCGCGCGGCGCGCTACCTGCCCGGGCGCAGCGATGCGCTGCTCAAGTACAAGCGCCTGGACGATGCCGAGGCGCGCGTGATCGGGCATGTGCCGGGCCAGGGCCGGCACGCCGGCCGGCTGGGTGCCTTGCTGGTGGAGACGCCGGACGGGCGCCGCTTCCGCATCGGCAGCGGCTTGCGCGACGCCCAGCGCGACGCGCCGCCGCCGCTGGGCACGTGGGTGACGTATCAGTACAACGGCCTGACCGGGCGCGGCCTGCCACGCTTCGCCCGCTTTCTGCGGGTGCGGGAGGAAAGCAGGGGCCAGGGATCAGAGGCCAGGGACCAGAGGCCAGGGAACAGCGGTAGCCGGCGATGCGGCACTCAGCGCGCGCGCCAATGCACTGCTTTATCCCCAGGCCCCTGATTTCTGATCTCTGATCCCTGGCCCTGGCCTGTCCGCGTCGCCTGCGCCCGCATGCGGCTTGAGGCACACTGGCGCCCTCACCTGGGAGGGAGACATCGAATGCGTATCGCACTGCTGGCCGCCGTGACGGCGATGGGACTGGGCGCCTGCTCGCAACCGCCGGAAGATCCGGCCACGCGCGCCCAGCCCGATGCTTCCGGCGCCGCCGCGCCTGCGGCCTCGTCCGCGCCGGCCGCGGCCCCCGCGCATGTGGTCGCCAGCGACTTCGGCACGCTGCCCGATGGGCGCAAGGTGCAGAAGTTCGTGCTGGACAACGGCCACGGCATGACCGCTTCGATCATCACCTACGGCGGCATCCTGCAGGCGCTGACCGTGCCCGACCGCAACGGCAAGGACGACGACGTGGTGCTGGGTTACGACACGCTGGACGGCTACCTCAAGGACGCCGCCACCGTGCAGACCAACTTCGGCGCGCTGATCGGGCGGTACGCCAACCGCTTGGCCAAGGGACGTTTCACCCTGGACGGCAAGACCTACCAGATCCCGACCAACAACAACGGCAACACCTTGCACGGCGGTCCGGAAGGCTTCGCCACCAAGCTGTGGGAGGCCAGCCCCGCCAGCGACGGGACCCCGTCGGTGACCCTGCGCTACCGCTCGCCCGATGGCGAGATGGGCTTCCCCGGCACGCTCGACGTCAGCGTGGTCTACACCCTGCAGGACGATGGCCTGAAGCTGGACTACCGCGCCACCACCGACAAGCCGACCGTGCTCAATCTCACCAGCCACGGCTACTTCAACCTGGCCGGCGCCGGGGCCGCCTCGGTGCTGGATCACCGCGTGCAGATCAACGCCGCGCGCTATACCCAGACCGATGCGCAGCTGATCCCCACCGGCAAGCTGCTGCCCGTGGCCGGCACGCCGCTGGATTTCCGCACGCCGCATGCCCTGGGCGAGCGCATCCACGAAGACAACGCCGACCTGCGTCACGCCGAGCCCAAGCAGGGCGGTTACGACTTCAACTGGGTGCTCGATGCGCCGGGCCTAGAGACGCCGGCGGTCATCGTCGAGGAGCCCACCACCGGGCGCACGCTGACCGTGTTCACCACCGAGCCCGGCATGCAGCTCTACACCTCCAACGCCATCGACCGCATCGAAGGCGGCAAGGGCGGCAAGCCCTATCTGCACTGGGGCGCGCTGGCGCTGGAAGCCCAGCACTTCCCCGACAGCCCCAACCACGCCGACTTCCCCAGCACGCGCCTGGACCCGGGCCAGACCTACACGCAGACCACGATCTATCGCTTCGGCGTAGCCAAGTAGGCCTCCGTCGTGCCGCGCCGGCCCACACGCGGGCCGGCGCGGTGCCTACTCCAATGCGTCCAGGTTGCGGTTGATCCGCAGCATCAGCGTGGCGAACTGGGCCAGGTCCTGCGCGTCGAAGCCGGCCAGAGCCTGTTCGCCAGTGGCGTCCATCACCGCCTTGGCCTTGGGCAGGCGTCTGCGCGCCAGCGGTGTCAGCGAGATCAGCTTGCTGCGGCCATCGGCCGGATCGGGCGTGCGCTGGATCAGCCCGTCGCGCTCCATCCGGTTGAGCAGCTGGGCCATGCTCGGTTGCTCGACCCGCGCGCGCCGCGCCAGTTCGCCCTGCGACAGCGCATCGCCGTGCTTGAGCGCTACCAGCACCGGCAGCTGGCCCATGGCGAAGCCATGCTCGCGCAGCTGCGCGTCGACCAGCCGCGAGAACGTGCGATAGGCGATGCCGAGCAGCTTGAGCGGATCATGGCGGGCGGCCTGCTCGAGTTCGCTGGTTTGACTTTCCATAGGTGGCTATGTTTTAAATATAGGCACCTATTATATCCGGAGCAGCAGGCATGGCCAACCTTCCGCGTATCGCCATCGTCGGGGGCGGCCCGGCCGGTCTGACGCTGGCCCGCCTGCTGCAGCTGCAGGGGCTCGCGCCGGAGGTGTTCGAGCGCGAGGCGCATCCGCTGGAGCGCCCCCAGGGCGGCTCGCTCGATCTGCATCAGGGCTCGGGCCTGCTGGCGATCGAACGCGCCGGGTTGCAGGACGCCTTCGCGCGCATCGCCCGCTACGAAGACCAGGGCGAGCGCCTGCTCAACCACCGCGGCGAGGTGCTCTTCGAGGACCGGGAGGGCTTCGACCGCAGCCGGCCCGAGGTCGACCGCACCGCGCTGCGCGCGATGCTGCTCGATGCGCTCGCCCCCGGCACCGTGCGCTGGAGCGCGCCGCTGCAGGCCCTGCATGCGCTGGACGAAGGCCGCTGGCAGCTGGAACTGGCCAGCGGTCTGGCCGGCCCGTTCGACCTGGTGGTCGGCGCGGACGGCGCCTGGTCCAGGGTGCGCCCGCTGCTGTCGTCCTACCGCCCGCAGTACAGCGGCCTGACCTTCGTCGAGTTCGGCATCGACCAGGTCGATCGCGACCATCCGGCGCTGTCCGCGCTGGTCGGACCGGGCAAGCTCGACATCGAAGGCGAGGGCAGGATGCTCATCGCCCAGCGCAACGGGCATGCGCATGTGCGCGGCTACGCCATCTTCCGCGTGCCGGCGGACTGGGCGCAGCAGCGCTTCGACTTCAGCGATCCGCAGGCCGTGCGGGCCGGGCTGCTCGAGGAGTTCGCCGGGTTCGCGCCGGAGATCCTGGACCTGTTCCGCGCGGCCAACGACCACTTCGTCGCGCGGCCGATCCACGCGCTACCCGTGGGGCATCGCTGGAACCACCGTCCCGGCCTGACCCTGATCGGCGACGCGGCGCATCTGATGTCGCCCTTCGCCGGCGAAGGCGTCAACGCGGCCATGCTCGATGCCGCCGAACTGGCCGAGCAGCTGGCGCAGGGTGCGCTGCATGACGCGGTGTGTCGCTACGAGGCGTACATGTTCGAGCGCGTGGCCGAAGTGGCACAGGAATCGGCCGAGGCCGCGGCCACGCAGCTCTCGCATGTCGGGCTGGAACTGACCGCGGCGATGTACCGTCAGCATCAACAGGCCCATCGCGCGGGCTGATGGCGGGCGCGCGCCGCGTCGCACGCAGGATCGACAGCGCCTGGGCTTGTCAGGCGAGGTGGTTGTCCCCATGGTGCTGCCATGGCCGACTCCAACGAACCCGGATCCCGCGCTGCGTCGCTGCGGTCCAGCGCAGGGCGCTTCCGCAACGCGATCGCGATCCCGCGCACCGGGCTGCTGGAATCGCTGCGCCTGTTCCGCAGCGTGCTGTTCGACAAGCCGCGCACCAGCGTGCCGGACCGCCCGATTCCAGTCCGCCCGCTGACCCGTGCCGAACTGCTGGCCGCGCCGGATTTCAGCCTATACCGGCTCGGCCATTCGACCGTGCTGCTCAAGCTGCGCGGGCAGTTCTGGATCACCGACCCGGTCTTCGCCCAGCGCGCCTCGCCGCTGCCGTGGATGGGGCCCAAGCGCTTCCATGCGCCGCCGATCGCGCTGAAGGATCTGCCGCCGCTGAAGGGCGTGATCCTCTCGCACAACCACTACGACCATCTGGACAAGGCGGCCGTGCGTGCGCTGGCCGCCTCGGCCGAGCACTTCATCGCCCCGCTGGGCGTGGGCGACACGCTGGTGCGCTGGGGCGTGCCGGCGGCCAAAGTGCAACAGCTGGACTGGTGGCAGTCCACCGTCATCGACGGGCTGCGCCTGGTCGCCACGCCCGCCCAGCATTTCTCCGGGCGCGGGCTGCGCGACGGCAATGCCACGCTGTGGTGCTCGTGGGTGCTGATCGACGACGGGCTGCGCGTGTTCTTCAGCGGCGACAGCGGTTATTTCGATGGCTTCAGACAGATCGGCGAGCGCTTCGGGCCGTTCGACCTGACCCTGGTGGAGACCGGCGCCTACGATCGCCAGTGGCCGCACGTGCACATGCGGCCCGAGGAATCCCTGCAGGCGCATCTGGACCTGCAGGGGCGCTGGATGCTGCCGATCCACAACGGCACCTTCGACCTGGCGCTGCATCCGTGGTTCGAGCCGTTCGAGCGCATCAGCGCCTTGGCCGCCGAGCGCGGTGTCGCGCTGTCCACGCCGGTGATCGGCGAGCGCGTCGACCTGCGGCAGCCGACCGCGGGTTCGGCGTGGTGGCGCCTGCCCAAGTAGGCGCGCCAAGCCCGCGGGTGCCTGGTGCGCCTACCGCTGGGCGAGAAAGTTGCGCAGCAAGGCGTTGAACGCGTCCGGATGCTCCAGCGGCGGAAAGTGCCCGCACGCAGGCACGACCGCCAACCGCGCGTGCGCCATGCGATCCACGATCAACTGACCGGCCGCCGGCGGCGCGCTGGCATCGTCCGCGCCGGCGACGACCAGGGTCGGATGGGGCAGGGAGGCAATCGCCTCCTCCAGCGACAGGCCGGCGACCATGTCCCAGAGCTGGGCGTGAAAGGCCGGGTCGTTGCGCAGCAGCAGTTTGCCCAGCCGGTCGCCGATTTCGGGACGCGCCGCGAGGAACTCCGCCGGGAACCAGCGCGCGAGGTGCAGCGGCGCGATGCCTTCCATGCCGATCGCGCGCACGGTTTCCGCGCGCTGCCGCAGAAGATCCCTGACCGCATCGGAGAAGGTGCAGGAGGTGGCGACAAGCGTGAGCGAGCGCACCTGCGTCGGCGAGGTCACCGCCAGGGTCTGCGCGATCATGCCGCCGACCGAGATGCCGACGACATCGACCGGGCCGGTGCGCAGGGCGCCGAGCAGCGCGACCAGCGCCTCGGCGAAGCCGGCGAAGCTCGGCGCTTCCTGCCCATGCGGCGAGCGTCCGTGGCCGGGCAGGTCGATCGCGATCACATCGCGGTCGCGCGCGAAGGCGTGGATCTGCTGTTCCCATACCGAAAGATCCAGGCCGAGCGCATGCAAGAACAGCAGCGGCACGCCGCCGCGCGGGCCGGTCCGGATCATGTTGAGGCCTGGTGTGGCGTCGCTCATCGGGGATCCTCCACGCAGGCGCTCAGCCTAGTGGAGTCGCCCGCGCCGGGCAGCGCGATCGCGCGGACGCAGTGTGTTGTTCTTGCGTCGCAAGCGCCTGCGTGGCGCAGGCCTTGCGCGCTGCGGTGTTGCAATGCGCGCCGCATCGACGATCATGCGGGCACCTCGCAGGCACAGGCGGTACGCATGGAACATCCAGTCCTCAACCGGCGCCAGGAACAACTGGTGGCGCTGGTGCGCCAGCTCGGCTATGCCGAGGTGGACGGGCTGGCCACGCAGTTCGACGTGACCCAGCAGACCATCCGCCGTGACCTGATGCTGCTGTGCGAGGCCGGCCTGCTGCGCCGCTACCACGGCGGGGTGAGCCTGCCCTCCAGCGTGGAGAACACCGCCTACGCCACGCGCAAGTCCCTGCAGGCCGAGCAGAAGCGTCGCATCGCCCGGGAGGTGGCCACGCATGTCCCCGACCATTCCTCGCTGTTCATCAACCTGGGCACGACCAACGAGGACGTGGCCGCGGCGCTGATGCACAAGCAGGGGCTGCGGGTGATCACCAACAACCTCAACGTGGCGGTGCTGATGAGCACCAATCCCAGCTTCGAGGTGATCGTGGCCGGCGGCATGGTGCGCGCGCGCGACCAGGGTGTGACCGGCCAGCCGACCATCGATCTGGTGCGCCAGTTCACCGTGGACTTCGGGATCATCGGCATCTCCGGCATCGAACTGGACGGCACGCTGCTGGACTTCGACTTCCAGGAGGTGCGCGTGGCCCAGGCCATCGTCGAGCATTCGCGGCAGGTGCTGCTGGCCGCCGACGCCAGCAAGATTGGCCGCAACGCGCTGTGCCGGCTGGGGCCGATCGCGCTGGTGGACGACTGGTTCACCGACCGCGCGCCGCCGGACGTCCTGGCCGAGGTGCTGGCCGCGGGCAAGACCCGGGTCCACGTCGTCGGCGACTGACGGCGGGTTCGGGGCGTCTGGCGCTGGCCCCAGACCGGTGCAAAACCAGGCCGGCGCCCCCTCGGCAGGAGGCGGCTCGCCGGACATGCATTTTCACCGGAGGCTGCCCCGAACAGGCGGCCTGCGGGCGCGCCTTCGGCGGTGTCGAAACGAACTCCAAATCGGCGACGCCTTCGACCATCGTCTAACCCGGTGAGCGCAAGCGGGCATGCCGCGCTCACGAAATGTTCGTAAATGTTCGTTTAAGATCGTTGTTGTCCGTCTTTGTCCAGACGCGAACGGCGCCATGCGGCCGTCGTCGTGCGGGCGGCGGCCCGGTCGAGGAGCGGTGAGATGGTCGAACGCGTCGATGTGCTGGTGGTGGGCGGCGGGATCAACGGGGTGGGCATCGCCCGCGACGCGATCGGCCGCGGGCTGAGCGTGTGCCTGTGCGAGGCCGACGATCTGGCCGCGCATACCTCCAGCGCCAGCACCAAGCTGATCCATGGCGGTCTGCGCTATCTGGAACAGTACGAGTTCCGCCTGGTCGGCAAGGCGCTGGCCGAGCGCGAGGTGCTGCTGCGCCTGGCCCCGCACATCGCCTGGCCGCTGCGCTTCCTGCTGCCGCACCAGCCGCACCTGCGGCCGGCCTGGATGATCCGCGTCGGCATGTTCCTCTACGACCGCCTGGGCGGGAAGCGCACGCTGGAAGGCTCGCGCCGGGTCGATCTGCGCCGCTCGCCGGTGGGCGCACCGCTGAAGGAGGAGTTCACCACCGGCTTCGCCTACTCCGATGGCTGGGTGCAGGACGCCAGGCTGGTGGTGCTCAATGCGATGGACGCGGCCGAGCGCGGCGCATCCATCCACACCCGCACCCGCTGCGTCGGCGCACGCCGCGATGGCGCGCATTGGCTGGCCGAACTGGAAACCGCGCAGGGCCAGCGCATCGCCGTCGAGGCGCGGGCGCTGGTCAATGCCGCCGGTCCCTGGGCCGTGCAGTTCCTGGACCAGGTCGCGCATCTGCGGCACGACTATGCGCTGCGTCTGGTCAAGGGCAGCCACATCGTGGTGCCGCGCATGTTCGCGCACGAGCATGCCTACATCTTTCAGCAACCCGACCGCCGTATCGTGTTCGCCATTCCCTACGAGCGCGACTTCACCCTGATCGGCACCACCGACATGGAGTACAGGGGCGATCCGGCGCGTCCGCGCATCGACGCGGACGAGGTCGACTACCTGTGCGCGGCGGCCAACCGCTACTTCCGCAAGTCCATCGGCCCGGGCGATGTGGTGTGGACCTACAGCGGCGTGCGCCCGCTGCTGGAGGATGAGGAGGACAACGCATCGGAGGTCACCCGCGACTACCGGCTGGAAGTCGATGCGGACGGGCCGCCGCTGCTGAGCGTGTTCGGCGGCAAGCTCACCACCTATCGCAAGCTGGCCGAGCAGGCCGTGGACAAGCTCGAGTCGCAGCTGGGCCGCAAGCCGCAGCCCTGGACCGCGGACGGGGCGCCACTGCCGGGCGGGGACATGCTGCCCTTCGATCAGGCCCTGGCGCTGCTGCGCACGGCGCGGCCCTGGCTGCCCAAGGAACTGGCCTGGCGGCTGGTGCGCAACTACGGCTCGCGCACCGAGCGCATCCTGGGCGAGGCGACCACGCTGACCGACCTGGGCGAACACTTCGGCGCCGACCTCTATCGGGCCGAGGTCGACTACCTGCAGCGCCACGAATGGGTCGTCGATGCCGAAGACCTGCTCTGGCGCCGCAGCAAGCTGGGCCTGCGCCTGACCCCGGCCCAGCAGCGCCGCCTGGCCGAGGTGCTGCACGCCTCGGCCGCGACGGTGGCCACGCGCGCCTGATCCATCCACCCTGTTCGGCCGCACGCTCGCGCGCGGTCTTCACGTGACCACTGGGAGGTTGCCGACATGTCCACCAAGCCCCGCACCATCGCCGCAGGCCCGACGGGAGGCCGGCGATGAACCGCCAGTTTCTCGGTGAGCTGATCTCCGAGGCGGTGGCGATGGCGATCATCATCGCCTTCGGCGATTCGGTCGCGGCGATGTACACCCTCTACGATCCCAATCCCTATGCCGGCGGCTACTGGGGCGTCTGCATCGCCTCGGGGACTGGGCGTGACCATCGCCATCTACGCCACCGGCTCGGTCTCGGGCACCCATGCCAATCCGGCGGTGACGCTGGCGCTGGCGCTGTTCCGCGGGTTCTCGTGGAAGAAGGTGCTGCCCTACTGGGGGGCGCAGGTGATCGGCGCCATGGTCGGCGCGGCGATCGTCTACGCGCTGTATGCCCCGGTGATCGACCACTACAACGAGGTCAAGCAGCTCACGCGCGAAGCCGGCGGCGCGGCCGGGGTGTTCTTCACCGCGCCGGGGCTCGCGGTCACGCCGCTGCATGCGCTGAGCGACCAGGCCATCCTCACCGCGTTCCTGGTGTTCGGCATCTTCGCCATCACCGAGCAGTACAACGAGATGGCGCCGGGCGCCAACTCCGGCGCGCTGATCATCGGCCTGCTGGTGGCGACCATCGGCGCGTCGATGGGCTACCTGGAGGCCTGGGCGATCAACCCGGCCCGCGATTTCGGCCCGCGCGTGTTCGCGTTCTTCGCCGGCTGGGGCCCCTCGGCCTTCCCCTCGCCGCACAACTACTGGTGGGTGCCCATCGTCGGCCCGTTGATCGGCGGGGTGGTCGGCGCGGCCGCCTACCAGTGGCTGATCTATCCGTTCCTGCCGGCGCGCCAGCGCGCCGCGCAGAAGCCCGAAGCCTGAGCGCGGCACCGAGCCACCGCTTCCCGCCGCGCGCCTGGCGCCGGCCCTTCCAACATGCAGGGAGTCATCCGATGGACAAGCAATACGTGCTGGCGATCGACCAGGGCACCACCAGTTCGCGCGCCATGCTGTTCGACCGCAGCGGTGCGGTCAAAGGCATCGCCCAGCGCGAGTTCACCCAGATCTTCCCGCAGCCGGGCTGGGTCGAGCACAACCCGCGCGAGATCCTTTCCAGCGTGTTGACCACGATGACCGACGTGCTGACCCAGGCCAACGTCGAGGCCTCGCAGGTGGCGGCCATCGGCATCACCAACCAGCGCGAAACCACGGTGGTGTGGGACAAGCGCACCGGCCAGGCCGTGTACAACGCCATCGTCTGGCAGTCGCGCCAGTCGCAGAGCGTGTGCAAGGAGCTGCGCGAGGCCGGGCACGATGAACTCTTCCGCGCCAGATCCGGCCTGTTGATCGACCCGTACTTCGCCGGCACCAAGCTCAAGTGGATCCTGGACAACGTCGAGGGCGTGCGCGAGAAGGCCCTGGCCGGCGACCTGCTGTTCGGCACCATCGACAGCTGGTTGATCTGGAACCTCTCCGAGGACCACGCCCACGTCACCGACCAGACCAACGCCGGGCGCACGCTGATGTACGACATCCATGCGCTGCGCTGGGACGATGAGCTGCTGGATATCCTCGGCGTGCCGCGCTCGATGCTGCCCAGGGTGTGTTCGTCCAGCGAGGTCTATACCCATACCGCCGGCCGGCACTTCTTCGGCCAGAAGGTGCCGATCGCCGGCATCGCCGGCGACCAGCAGGCGGCGCTGTTCGGCCAGGCCTGCTACACGCCGGGCATGGCCAAGAACACCTACGGCACCGGTTGCTTCGTGCTGATGAACACCGGCGAGAAGGCGGTGAGTTCCAGGAACGGTCTGCTGACCACGATCGCCTGGGGCATCGATGGCAAGGTCGAGTACGCGCTGGAGGGCAGCATCTTCGTGGCCGGGTCCGCCGTGCAGTGGCTGCGCGACGGCCTGCGCATGTTCGGCAAGGCCAGCGACACGCAGGCCTATGCCGAGCGCGTGCCGGACACCGACGGGGTGTACATGGTGCCCGCGTTCGTCGGCCTGGCCGCGCCTTACTGGGACAGCGAGGTCCGCGGCGCGTTCTTCGGCCTGACCCGCGGTACCAGCAAGGAGCACTTCATCCGCGCCACGCTGGAGTCGATGGCCTACCAGACCCGCGACGTGCTCGAAGCCATGCAGGCCGACGCCGGGCTGGACCTCAAGGAACTGCGCGTGGACGGCGGGGCGATCACCAACGACTTCCTGGCCCAGTTCCAGGCCGACATCCTCGATACGGCGGTGGTGCGCCCCAAGGTGGCCGAGACCACCGCACTGGGCGCGGCCTACCTGGCCGGGCTGGCGACCGGCTTCTGGTCCAGCCGCGAGGAGATCGCCAACCAGTGGGCCATCGACGCGCGCTTCGAACCGACGATGCCGGCGGCCGATCGCGAACGGCGTTACCGCGGCTGGAAGAAGGCCGTGCAGGCGACGCTGGCCTTCCGCCCGGACTGAGCCTCGGGCCGGACCGCCGGCGCCGGTCTCACCACTGCGCCACCAGGGTGGAGAACGGCCGCGTCAGCGCGACGCCCTGCGCATCGAAGTCGCGCACGGCGCGGCCATCGACGGTGACGCTGCGCGGCCGCTGGCGGTTGGGCCAGTAGACCTTGAGCGCGCTGTCGGCCCTGAGCCCCTTGCCCAGCGTGATCGTCAGCCGCTGGCCTTCCTGCCGGGCCTGCATGGCCAGCGTGCCGTAGGCGGTGGGCAGGCCGTCGACCTTCAGGCCGGGGCCGGCGACCCAGGACGGCGGCGTGCCGGGCAGCAGCGACAGCGCGCGGTCGCCCTCGAACATCAGCATGCCGAACACGCTGCGCGCGTACTCGGCGCCGATCCAGGTGTGCGGCATGTCGCCCAGATAGATGGCGTGGCGCTTGTCCGAGTACACGACCTCGGCCAGTTCCTGCCACGCCGTCGGCCGGCGGTCGCGCACCACGTGCTCGAGCATGAACTGCGCATCGGCCGGCCGGTCCAGGTGGACGAAGGTCAGCACGTTGCGCATCTCGTAAGGGGTGTAGGCGTACAGCGCATCGGGGGCGTCGCGCTGGCGCACCTGCGCCAGGTAGGCATCTAAGGTGCGCTCCAGCGCGTCGGCCGGCAGCACGTCCTGCGCGCCGGTGGGATCGAGCGCGATCGACACGCTGGTCGGGTCGGAGCCGCCCTGGTCGGCATCGGCAGGAATCGTGTCGATGCCCTTCCAGCGCATGGTGGCGCGGATCGAGGCGGCCAGTGCATCGCGCAGCAGCGTGTACTGCGCGCGCGCCCACTGCGCCGTGGCGGTGTCGCCCCATTGTTCGGCCAGCCAGGCGCCGTCGTGCCAGCCGCGCAGCGCCCAGTAGTCGTCCCAGTAGCTGTGCGTAGGCACCGAATAGCCCTCGTGGCTGATCGACGGCGCGAGGATGCCGGCGAAGCGCTCCGGCGCCGGACGATCGGCCTGGTAGCCCGGCACCAGCGTGCGCTCGCGCAGTTGCTGGAGGAACTTCAGCGCGCGCTTCACCTGCGGCTGGTATTCGCGCACGGTCTGCGCGCCGCCGTCCAGGCGCGCGACCTCGGCCACCAGCCACAGGTACTGGCCCTGGGCGTCGTACTCCAGGTCCGAGCCGAAGCCGGTGTTGACGCTGCCGTCGTCGTTGAGGATCGGCGAGACCAGGCCGTTGTCGTGCACCGCGTGGGTGCTGTACCAGTGCAGGTAGTCGCGCGCGGTGTCGGCCATGCCCATGCGCAGCAGCACCGCGGCGGTGGCCGAGCCATCGCGGATGAAGGAGCGGTTGTAGTTGCGCGGGCCCGGCTGCATCGCCGGGCCGCTCTGGTTGAGCAGCATGTACGCGGCCTGCGCGCGCAGCATGTCCACCAGCGAGGGATCGGGCAGGGACAGGCCGATCCGGCCCAGCCGCTGCTGCCACTGCGCCGCCTGCGCATCGGCCAGGGCGTCGAACCGCGCCCCGGCATCGCCATTGCCCAGCAGGGCCTGCACGTCCAGCGCCGGCGCGGCCGGCCAGTGCGCGGCCTCGACCGCCTTGGCGTCGATCACCTCGTCGCCCAGCGCGAAGGCCAGCACGATGTCGCGCTGCGCGCCCGGCGCCAGGTGCACGCGCCAGCCGAGCAGGCCGGCGGCCAGTCCCTGCGGGTCGCTGGCCTGCTGCGCCTGCGGCGCGGTGCCGGCCGCGGCGAAGCGGGTGATCTCGTTTTCGCCATGCGCGCCGAACGCGGCCACGCCATGCAGGTCGGGCGCGCTCGCGCTCTGGAACAGCAGCCGTCCGTTGACGCGCACGCCGGCGCCGCCCCGGCCGGTCTCGACGGCGATATCGCGGATCGGCGACAGGCCGCCGTTCTGCCAGGGCGGGCTGACCTGCAGCGGCCGGGTCAGCAGCGAGAGCGTGCCGTCCACCGCGGTCGTGCCGGTGTTGCGCAGGCGATGGCGCACCAGCACCACCGGCGCGCCGTCGTGCTCCAGGGCAATGGCCTGGCTGGTGAGCTCCAGTCCGGGCTGGGCGGTCCACTGCGCCTGCGGCATCGGCATCCAGCCCTCGCGCAGGGCGTGCCGGATCGGCGTGTCCACCGTGGCCGCGGCCGCCTTGCCGCCGGCGTCGCGCCAGACCGGCTGCACCAGCGGCGCGCCCTTGAACGCCTCCAGGTTGCCGTACTCGTCGAACACCGCCTTCTGCCGCCCGGCCGGCACCCCCACCACCGTCCAGTACACCTGCTTCATCTGCAGCGAGGACGGGAACAGCGCCGCCTCCGGCCCGGCGGCGGCCAGCTGGTAGCGCTTCATCGGCGTCATCACCGCCTCGGGGGCCGAGCACGCGCACGCGGGTCACGCTGGGCGCGGTGCCGGCGTGGGCGAGCAGACGCAGCGCGCTGACCGTGCGCGGCGCATCGCCGGCCAGGTAGGAGGACGCGCCGAAGGCGTGCGGCTCCTGCGCCAGCGGCGCCCACCGGCCCGAGGCAGCGCGGCCTTCCAGCGCCACACTGGCCGGGGTCGTGCCCCAGTCGACCTGCAGCCCGGCCACGTCCTGCGGCTGCGGGAAGCGCACCTCCAGCCCGTAGCCGCCCTGCTGACGGCCCAGCGCGCGGGCCGGGCCACGGCTCCAAAGGGCCGCCGGGTCGCCCGTGCCGGCCAGGCCGGCGATGCGCGGCGCCTGCGCCACGGTGAGCGGCTGGAATTCGAAGATGCCCACGCCCCAGTCCGCCGTGCGCGCCGGCGCGGCCAGGCGCAGGTAGCGCGTGCGCACCGCCGGGAACAGCACGTACTCGGTGCGGCCCGGGCTGTCGGTGGTGGCGTAGATGGTGCGCCAGGCCTGGCCATCGTCGGAGGCCTGCAGCTGATAGGCGTTGGCGTGGCTGACGTCCCACTGGATGCGCACCCCGCCGAGGTCGGCGGCCGCGCCCAGATCCAGCTGCAGCCAGTGGCCGGGCGAGAACGGCCCGCCCCAGCGCGTGGCCGGGTCGCCATCGAAGGCATGCGCCGAGGCCAGGGCAGGGGCCTCGGTGGCCGAGCTGCTGGCCTTCCACTGGCTGCGCGGCGGCAGTCCGTCGGCGGCCATCGCCGGCAGGGCGATGCACAACCAGCCCATCAGCACGCCCCGGCGCAGCGCCGCGCCCGTCCGCCCGCGCATCCCCATGATCGCACTCGCTGTAACCGTTCTCATGCGGCGATGCTGGCAGGGCCCGACGGACCTGGCGAGCGGCACCGCAACATCACAGCGCCCTGGCCTTGCTGAATGCCGGGCGCATGCCGTGAAGGCGCGTAACGCAATGCCATCAATTCGGTGCGGACGCTTGCGCACAATGCCGCGCTTGATTTGCGCAATGGCGGGGACACTTGGCGGCAGTAGCACACATGGAATGGGACGAGTCGCGCCTGCGCGTCCCCGCGGCGCTCCTGAGCCTGGCGATCATGGCCCTCATCGCCCTGGTCCTGCTGCAGGCGCCGATGGCGCGACTGGCCCCGGCGCGCAGCCAGGAGCAGCGGCTGCGGCTGGAATTCATCGCCCGGCCACAGGCCGCCGCGCCCGCACGCCCGGCCGCATCGTTCGCCGAGCCGCCGCGCGCCGCCGCCGAGGCGACGCCCGCCGCGCCTTCACGCCCACCGCCGCCGGTCGCCGCCCACCAGCGCCCGCCGGCCACCATTCCGCCGCCGCTGGCTACGCCCCGGGTCACCGCGCCGGCCGATCAGGGCGAGGTCGCCCGCGCGGTGTACGACCGCGACGGGCGGGCCAAGCTGCCGCCCGGCGTCGTCGCCGAGCCGGGCCCGCCGCAGGGCAGCCCGCCGGGCCTGTCCAACGCCCGCGACGCGGCCAAGACCAAGGCGCTGATGGAGCGCCCCAATCCGGTGCAGTACAACGAAACCCGGTTCGAGAAGGACTGGGTGTCCAAGGGCACGCTGGGCGATGTCGCCGCGCAGAAGGTCAACCGCGCCATCGCCGACATGTTCAAGAGCGGGCGCAGCTCGCCCACCGCCCGGCCGCCGCCGGACACGCGCTTCAACCCCGCCCTGGCGCAGAACCGCGACGACCTCGGCAGCGAGGCCACCGGCGATGCCTACAAGGCCGCGCCGATCGCGTTCGAGAAGGCGCCGCAGCCCACCGGCGAGGCGACCAAGGCCATCCGCGCCCAGCTCGACGCGCTGCAGGGCCGCGCGCTGATGTGTCACGACCCGCGCAAGGACAAGTGGCTGGCCGACGTGCGCAGCAACCTGCAGGCGCTGGAACGCAGCGAGAACGCGCTGGCCCACGGCGCCGACCCGGCCCGCGCCCAATACCAGCTGCCGCAGGCCATCGACGCGGCCTACGACCTGTCGCGCCGCGCGCTGTGGTACGCCGACAAGCAGCTGTCGGGGTGTGGCAAGGCCGGCTGATCGCGGTGCGTGCGTTCGCGCAGGTGATCGGGTCATGCTTGCAGGCGGAGTCTCCGCCTCGAAGGATCGCCCATGCCCTCCTGGGATGCCACGCACTATCTGCTGGATGTCGCGCTCAAGCGCGAGAAGGATCCGCCGATGGACCGGTATCCCTTCAGCCTGCCCGGCATCCGCGGCCTGGCCGAGGAACGCCTGGTCTTCCACCCCGCGGTGACCTTCCTCGTCGGCGAGAACGGCAGCGGCAAGTCCACGCTGCTGGAGGCGATCGCGGTGGCCTGGGGCTTCAACGCCGAGGGCGGCACCAGAAACTTCAACTTCAGCACGGTCGCCTCGCATTCGACGCTGCACGACTACCTGCGCCTGGGGCGCAGCGGGAGGCGGGCCAGGGACGGCTTCTTCCTGCGCGCCGAGAGCTTCTACAACGTCGCCAGCAACATCGACACGCTGGGTGATGACGTCGTCAGGGCATACGGCGGAGAGTCGCTGCATGCCCAGTCCCATGGCGACTCCTTCATGTCGCTGGTCGAGCATCGCTTCAGGGGCAACGGGCTCTATGTACTGGACGAGCCGGAGGCCGCGCTCTCGCCCACCCGGCAGATGGCCCTGCTGGCCCGCATCCATGCGCTGGTCCGGCGCAACGCGCAGTTCATCATCGCCACGCATTCGCCGATCCTGATGGCCTATCCGGATGCGCAGATCGTGCAGATCGGTCCGCAGGGCCTGCAGCGCGTCAGCTATCGCGAGACCGAGCATTACCTGGTCACGCGCGCGTTCCTGGAAAATCCCGAACGCCAGCTGCACTACCTGCTCGGCGACGCCGAGGAGTCCTGAAGCCGCTCAGGGGCCCGCCTCGTTCTCCCGCGCCGCGGCGGCCGCGCGCGCCGCCTGCTGGTTCAGGTACAGCTCGATGAAGGTCATCGCCGGCACCGCCTTGCCGAACAGCCAACCCTGGCCGTAGCCCACGCCCTGCGCGCTCAGGAAGTCGGCCTGCGCGGTCGTCTCGATGCCCTCGGCCACGCAGTCCAGGCCCAGCTCGCGGGCCATGTCGATGATGTGCCCGGTCACCGCCGAGGTGGCCGCGCCGGTGCCGATGGCATCGATGAAGGTCTTGTCGATCTTCAGCGCGTCCAGCGGCAACCCTTGCAGGTATTGCAGGCTGGAGTAGCCGGTACCGAAGTCGTCGATCGCCACGCGGTGGCCCGCCAGGCGCGCCTGCTCGATGGTGCGGCGGGCCGCGGCGATGTCCACGAAGCCGCGCTCGGTGGCTTCCAGCCAGAGCTGCCGCGGGGCGATGCCGCTGCCTTCCAGCGCCTGCGCCAGCACCGCCAGCAGCCGGCCGCTGCGCATGTCCGCGGCGCTGAGGTTGAGGCTCACGTGCAGACACGGGTGGGCCGCCAGCAGCGGCCCGAGGTCGCACACGATCGCGGCCAGCACCTGGTCGGTGATCGCGTCGATCAGCCCGGTCTGCTCGGCCAGCGGGATGAACTGGTCCGGACGCACCAGGGTGCCGTCGGGCCGGCGCCAGCGCACCAGCGCCTCGGCGCCGACGATGGCCGCGTCCGCCAGCCGCACGATCGGCTGGTAGTGCGCGACGAACTCCTGCCGCTGCACCGCGCGGGTCAGGGCGCCGGTGGGCGAGAGCCTACGCTTGAAGCCCAGGATCACCATCGCCACCGCCACCGCGGCGATGAGCAGGCCGATCGGCAGCAGCATGCCCTGCTGGCGCGGCAGCCCGGCGGCGGCGCGTGCCATGGGCGCGCTGACCACCACCATCCAGCCATCGCGCCGCTTCACCGAGAACAGATGCGCCGCGTCGCTTCCGTTGTCCCGGCGCTGGCGCATGGCGCGCGACAGCGCCTCATCGCTGAGGTTGCGCTCGCTCAGCACCACGCCCTGGGCATTGCGCACCAGCAGGCCGATATCCGGTTCCAGCACCAGATCGGAGAAGCGCGCCGGGTCGATCAGGACGTTGTAGTTGTGCTGATGCAGGACCAGCATCTGCCGCCCGCCGCTGATCTGCGGCAGCACGCGCGCGTACAGGCGCAGCCCGTCCGGGCCGACCGCATCGGCGGGCAGGTCGTCGGGCACGCGCACCTTGGTCGGCCCCCACGACGTGCAGCGCAGCAGACCGCCCTGGAAGAAGCCGACTTCCTTGACCGCGGCCGAGTCCATCGCCGCCCGCCGCATCTGCGCGACATGCGCATCCGAACATGGCACCAGGCGGCTGCGCTGCATGGTGTGCAGCACCTGTGTCGCCTCGTCCATCGTGCTCTGCGCGCGCTCCAGCGCCAGCGCGGCGAACTGGTCCAGACGCTGCTGTTCGTTGCGCACGGCCAGATGCCAGGACATCGCCAGGGTGGCGATGATCGGCACGGCGATGCCCAACAGCGCCAGTCCCGTCGCCGCGACGATGATCCTCGCCCGCCCCATCGCCCCGTGCGCTCCATGTACCGTGTTCATTCCCCGGAGCGAACTCTAACCGCTCGGTTCGCTCGCACGCCGGACCTCGCGCACGCTTCCGATCAGCCGTGGCCAATTCGTGCAGATTCGCGAACGGTCGCGATTGCGGCACGTGCCATTGCGCAGAGGGAGCCGACGCGGCGGACGCCGTGCGCCGCGCTGTTGGACGCCTGCGCGCGATCCCTAAAGCCGGCGTCTGCACGCTTCATGTCGGCCGCTGCCACGCACCGACACGTGGCGGCCACGCGCGCTAGCCGCGCCGTCGCGGGCCGTACCAGAACGCCAGCCGGTCGCGGCTGTGCAGGAGCCCGCGGCCATGGCGCGCCAGGGCCAGCGCCAGGCGCAGGTGTTCCCACGCGCTGAAGGTCTGCAGCTTGCGCACCGAGGTCCACACCGTCTGGCGCAGCAGCACGAAGCGGCCCTGCCGGGCCAGCGCGCGGCTCATGGCCACGTCCTCACCGGCGAACAAACGCAGGTCGAAGCCGCCGCTGGCCTCGAAGGCCGCGCGCGTGCAGAACAGGAAGCAGCCCGGCGCGATCCGCGCCCAGCGCAGCAGCGTGCCGAAGACCGCTTCGCCCAGCCGCGCATGCCAGGCCACGGGGCGCTGCAGGCGCACCCGCGCGCCCCCGCCGACGGCGCCGCCATCAAGCGCCGCCAGCGCCGCGCGCAGCGCCTCGGCGTCGACGTGTGTGTCGGCATCGATGAAGCACAGCCGATCGCCGCGAGCGGCGGCCGCGCCGGCATTGCGTGCCGCGGCGATATGGCGCGCCTGGATCGACAGCACGCGCACGCCGGCCGCCAGCGCCAGCGCGGCGGTCGCATCGGTGGAATCGTCGTCGACCACCACGATCTCCGCCGCCACGCCGCACGTGGCGATCGCGCGCTGCAGACAGGCCAGCGTGTCCGGCAGCAGTGCGGCTTCGTCGTGGGCGGGCAGGATGCAGGACAGCATGGCCCATGCTGTCACGCGCGGATGTCAGAAGGAGGTGACCGCATCGGGCGCGTCAGGGCGCCGTCGCGGTACGGCCGTTGGCCTCCGCTTGGCGTGTCCGTGCCATGCGCCATCGCGCAACGGGCCGCCGCAAACAAGATGCCCGGCTTGTCGCCGGGCACCTGTGACGCACTTCAGTCGTTGCCGAGCGCCACCAGCTCGCGCGCCAGGTCGGCGTGGCGGTGCTGGCGACCCATCTCGCGCATGATGCGGATGTCCTCGTGGCGCAGCGGTCGGCGCGCGATCACGCGCTGCTTGTAGGCCAGCACCTCGGGATAGGTGCGCGCCAGTTCCAGCGCCTCCTGCACCTGCTCGACCGAATCGCTTTCGTTGCTCACCGGCTCGCGGCTGGAGAACGCGTTGACCCAGCGCGACAGACCCGCCTTCTGGTCGAAGACCTGCGCGATCAGCCAGAGCACGAACAGCATCGCGACCCAGATCAGCAGCACCAGGATGATCTTGGGAAAGCTGGGGTTGTAGCTGTGTTCCCACAGGTTGTCGGCGATGATCGCCAGCGCGGTCAGCGACGCGCCCAGCCACACGATCACCGAACCGGCCAGCCACTGGCCCTTGGCGATGTCCAGCAGATGGATCTCGTGTTCGATGCCGCGGTCGGTCTTGCTCAGCCAGTGCGCGGCCTGTTCCTCCAGCGGCTTGCGGTGCAGCTCGTTGTCCGCCAGCAGCAGGTTCAGGCCCTTGAAGAGTTGGCTCATGGTTCGATCCTCGCCTTGAACAGGTGGCCGGCCCGGCGCCGCCACCTTTGTGCGCAGCATAGGCCGGTGCGCCGCGAAGTTTCCGTGAGACGAAGGTAGAAGATGAACCGGGCAGCCAGCGCCGTGAATGTTGCGTTGCGACATTCTTCACGCATGCCTAAGCCGGGCCATCCGAAAGTCGAACCCGCCTCCACCCCCACGGATGCCCCCCATGGCCAGCGAACCGGGCCGCCGCGACGACGCGGCGTGCATCATCGTCAACATCGATCGAGAGCGCGATTTCTGGAAACGCCATTACAGCGAGCTGCCGTGCCGGCAGGCCGGACTGGGCTTCGAGGCGTGCTGGCCGCTGCTGATCCGGGCCTATCACGTCTACCTGCACCATCCCAACGCGGGGCGGGAAGTCGGCGCGGTGCTGTTCGCCAACTCGCCCGAGGCGATCGACCATGGCCTGGAGCCCAGCCTGGCGGGGCGGATCTTCGCCCGGGTGATGGATCGCATCCAGCGGGCGACCACGCGCCTGCAATATCCGATGCCCGCGCACGCCTGAGCCCGGCGTTGAGAAACCCGCGTTACGCCTCACGAGCGTCAAAACGCGATTTTATGAATCATCTCAATTCTGAACTGTGACGCCTGCAATGGTGTTCTCGTGGTTTAACGAGAATTTCATCGTCACTTCGACCTAACACTTACAAGTGGGCTGCAACCCTGTTGTTCGAGGCCATTCTTCCGAGCCAAGGACACGTCGCATGCACCCCCAGCAAGCAGAACACGGACGCGCCGTCCTGATCGATATCGACCGGGAACGCGATTACTGGCGCCAGCACTACGTCAACATGCCGCGCGCCTCGCAGCACCGCTCCTTCGAGCTGTACTGGCCGGCGCTCTCAAGCGCCTACGACGTCTATCTCAATCATCCGCATACCGACCAGGACACCGGTTCGGCGCTCTATGCCAACTCCGGGCGGTGCGTTCGCGCGGCCTGAGCCTGGAAGAGGCGCGGGCGATCTACGCCGAGGTCTGGCAGCGCATCACGCGCTGAAGCCGCCCTGGTGGTGGACCTGGAGGAAGGCGCCCGCGGGGCGCCTTCTTCGTTTGCGCCTCCACGAAGGCCGCGCCGGGTGGTCGGTAGGATGGGCGCATGTCGCTGCTCCGCACGCTCATCGCCCCCGCCGCCGCGCCGGTGCGACGCTGGGTGCTTGGCGCCTTCCCGCGCGGCCAGTCGGGGATCGACTACGACCTGCCGCACGGCGATCCGGGGCTGTTCGGCCCGGACAGCGTGACCTGGCGCATCCATGGCGATTTCCCCGGCATGCTGGCCGGCGGCCTGGCCGCGCTGATGCTGCAGGCGCTGCACCCGCGCGCGCTGGCCGGGGTCTACGAGCATTCCAACTTCCGCCAGGACCTGGTCGGCCGCCTGCGCCGCACCACGGCCTTCGTGGCCGGCACCAGCTATGCCTCGACCGCCGAGGCGCAGCGGCTGATCGCCCGGGTGCGGGGGATCCATGCGCACGTGCGCGGCACGCTGGCCGACGGCACGCCCTATGCCGCCGACGATCCCGACCTGCTGACCTGGGTCCACGTCACCGAGGCGCACGGCTTCCTGCAGGGCTATCGGCGTTACTGCCGGCCGGTGCCGCCGGAGATGGCGGATCGCTACTTCGACGAGGGCCGGCGCGTGGCGCAGGCGCTGGGCGCCCGCGAGGTGCCGGCCTCGCAGGCGCAGGTGGAGGCCTACTTCGCGGCGATGCGGCCGCAGTTGCGCTTCGATGCGCGCTCGCGCGAGGTGATGGACGTGCTGGCACAGGTCCGCTTGCCGGTGCCGGTGGCCGGGCTGTCGCGGGCGGTGTTCCTCGGCGCGGGCGCGGCGCTACTGCCGGACTGGGCACGGACGCTGCTCGAATTCGACACCGCCCGGCACGCACAGTCGGCGGCGGCTGCCGCCAGCCTGCGCGGCATGGCACCGCTGTTCCGCATCGCCCTGCCGGACGGCGCCTGCGCCCATGCCTGCGCGCGCATGGACGTGCCCGTGGCGGACATGCGGCGCTGGCCTGCGGGGGCCTGAGCCGGTCCTGTGGCGCGGGCTGTCGGCGGGCGGAGCCGCAGCGTATGCTTCGGGCGAGTCGCCGCGCGGGTTCGGGGGGCGCGGCTGGCCCCATGACCGTCCCGGGGTGGCAGGACCTCCGTCCAACAGCGGGTGCACATGGATCGTTCGGTTCTAGGCCCATCGCCGGTCAAGTCGGTCGTGCAGACCCGCACGGTGCTCGGGTTTGGCCTGCTGCTGGGCGCGGCGCTGGGGATCGGGCTGGGCTGGTGGGTGATCAGCGATCGCCAGAACCGCCTGCAGGCCGCCGAGCGCCAGAGCCAGGCCCTGGTCGTCGGCGTCGAACGCGCGATCGGCCTGGAGCTGCGCAACCTCGAGCGCGCCATGCGCGGCATCGCCGCCGACGCCACCGCGCTGCTGGCCTCCGCGCCGGACCGGGCGCCGGGGCTGATCGGGCAACTCATTAAAGGTGTGGCCTCGCGGCATCACGAGCTGGAAAGCGTCGTCATGGTCGATGCGCAGGGCCGCGCGCTGACGCCCGGCCGCGGCGATCCCAGCTTCCCACAGTGGAAGGCCGGTGCGACCGCAGGCCCCTCGGACCGCCTGCAGCTGGGGCCGCTGCAGTGGCTGGAAGACGGCCGCCCGGTGCTGCCGCTGGCCCTGCCGATGACCGTCCAGGGCGAGGGCGGACCGCGCTGGTTACTGGCGCGGCTGGATACCCGCGCACTGCAGGCCCTGATCGACGGCCTGGACTCCGGCCGCGATGGCGCACTCGGCGTGGTCGGCCCCAACGACCAGCTGCTGGTGCGCAGCCTGGGCGGCAGGCCCTCGCGCGAGGGCATCGGCACGCGCATCGCCGTGCCGCAGCCTGCCGAGCTGGCGCCGCAGGTCGCCGTCACCCAGCGCGTCAGCGAGGTGGACGGCCTGCGCCGGGTGGTGGCTGCGCGCGCGCTGCCCGGCTATCCGCTGCAGATCTGGGCGGGGCTCTCGACCCAGCAGGTGCTGCTGCCCTGGCATCGCTTCGTCGCCATCGCCTCGCTGCTCTATGTCCTGTACTGGGCGATGCTGGCGGTGCTGCTGCGGGTGGTGCGGCGCGCCGACCGCGACCAGCGCCACATGCTCGAACAGCTGCAGCGCAATTCCGAGCACCTGCACTTGGCCCAGCACACCGGCAAGGTGGGCGCCTGGGCGATGGAGCAGGGCGGGCGGCAGGTGGTCTGGGGCGCCGACGTCAGCCAGATGTTCGGCCTGGGCCAGGCCGAGCCGCCTTCGCTGTGGGCCTTCATCCGGCACGTGCACGTGCGCGACCGGCGCATGCTGGCGCGCCGCTTCGTCAGCGCCTGGCGCAGCCGCGGCGCGTTCTCCTGCGAGTTCCGCCTGGTCAGCCGGGACGGCGCGGAGCGCTGGGCCGTGGCGCGCGGCGGCGTGGTCGCCGGTGCGGGCGGTCACCTGCGCATGACCGGCACGCTGGTGGACATCAGCGAACGCATGGAGGCGCAGTCGCGCCTGAGCGATGCCGAGCGCCAGTTCCGCCTGATCTTCGATCGCAACCCGCTGCCGTTCTGGGTGCACGACGCGCGCACCCGGCGCTTCCTCGAGGTCAACCGGGCCGCGACGCTGCAGTACGGCTTCGGCCGCGAGGAATTCCTGACCATGCACCTGTCGGACATCTGCCCGGCCGGACTGCCCGGCGGCAGTGGCGTGGTGCAGGGGGTGGCCGCGGGATTCGAGGACGCGCACGTGTCCCAGCACCGGCGCAAGGACGGCTCGACCCTGCAGGCGCGCGTGTACGTCAGCGACATCCGCTTCGGCGGGCACGAGGCCAAGCTGGTGCTGTCCGAGGACATCTCCGAGCGCCTGGAGTACGAGAAGGAGCTGGCCTACCGCGCGCGCCACGACCAGACCACCGGCCTGATCAACGTGCAGACGCTCAGCGACCGCCTGGACCAGGGCCAGCATCCCGGTTATCAGGTGCTGTACCTGCAGCTGCGCGGGCTGCAGCCGATCCGCGACGCCCTGGGCCGGCAGACCGCCGACGACGTGCTGCGCACGCTGGCCGCGCGCCTGCAGCTGTGGGCCCAGCAGTTCGGCCTGGCCGCGCACCAGCCCGACGAGGACTTCGTGCTGGCGGTGCTGCATGCCGAGCGCCTGCAGGCCGCGATCGAGGCGGCGATCGAGGCGGTGCGCGAGCCGGTCGGCGACGGCGACGGCTCGATGCAGCGCCTGGAGGCGCGCTTCGGCCTGGCGGGCGACGAGGGCGGTGGCCTGCGCGCGGAGAACATCATCGACAACGCCGCGCTGGCCGCGCACGCGCTGGATTCCTCGGCGTTCGAGATCTCCCGCTACGACGGCGCGCTGGCGCGGCGCTACAGCGAACGCCTGCGCATGGCCGCGCGCCTGCGCACGGCGCTGGAGCACGGCGAGTTCGACCTGCATTTCCAGCCGATCGTGCGCACCGTCGACGGCAGCGTGGCCGCGCTGGAGGCGCTGGTGCGCTGGCCGCAGCGCGACGGCACCCAGATCGCGCCGGCCGACTTCATCCCGCTGTGCGAGGACATCGGCCTGATCGTGCCGCTGGGCAACTGGATCCTGCGCCGCGCCGCCCAGGCCCAGGCCTGGCTGCAGCGCCAGGGCTGCGACGACCTGCCGGTGGCGGTCAACGTGTCCACCCTGCAGGTGCTGCAGGCCGATCTGCCGTCCGAACTGGAGCAGGCCTGCGCGCTGGCCGGCATCTCGCCGCACGCGTTGCACATGGAGCTGACCGAGAGCGTGATGATGCACCGCCCCGAGCAGGGCATGGCGGCGATGCAGCGCCTGCGCGATGCGGGCGTATGCATCTCGCTGGACGACTTCGGCACCGGCTTCTCCTCGATGTCCTACCTGCGCCACCTGCCGCTGAGTTCGATCAAGCTCGACCGCACCTTCGTGCGCGACGTCGACCGCGATCCGCGCAACGCCAGCATCTGCAAGTCCCTGCTGATGCTCGGCCACAGCCTGGGGCTGGAGATGATCGCCGAGGGCGTGGAACGGCCCGAGGAACTGGAATGGCTGCGGCGCCACGGCTGCGAGCAGGTGCAGGGTTTCCTGCTGGGCCGCGCACAGCCGCTGGAGCTGGCCCTGCAGCGCGTGCAGGGCGTCGCGCTGGGCTGAACGCCTGCGAAGGGCGCGCGTTCAGCGCGACAGCTGCGGATCGGGGGGTGTCTGGACGGGCGTGGACAGCTGATGCTGCTCGTGCAGCTGGCGCAGGCGCTCGCGCGATTGCGCGGCGGGGATCGCCACGGCCTGCTCGGTGCGCATGTGCGCCCGCAGCTGTGCCGGATCGCCCAGCGCGCCCTGGACGACGAAGACCAGCTCGCCCTGGCCGACCTGCGCATTGCGCTCGGACAGCACGACGTGATCGATGCGGCTCAGCCCCTGCTCGCTGGCCAGCACCGCCAGGCTGGCGCTCAGGCGCTCGCTGTTGGCGTCGAAGGGCCGGCCCAGGTCGGCTTCCAGACGGCGCACGCCGGCTTCGGCCTGCTGGGATAGGGCTTCCGGGCTGGCGGCGGGGGCGGGATGCGGCGTGTTCATGGCGGGCGCCTCGGGGGAAACGGACGGCGGGCATGCTAGGTCCTGTGCGCCGCATGCGTCGAGGCGGGTACGCTGGGCGTGTTCAGTTGCCACTGCGCTTGCGTCTCACGGATTGAGACCCGCCTGCGGCAGGCTGCCTGGTGTGAACGTCACAGAGAAACTCGCGATCCTGGCCGATGCGGCCAAATACGACGCCTCCTGCGCCTCCTCGGGCGCGGACAAGCGCCATTCGCTGGGCACCGGTGGCATCGGCAGCACCGAGGGCATGGGCATCTGCCACTCCTACACGCCCGACGGGCGCTGCGTGTCGCTGCTGAAGATCCTGCTGACCAACTTCTGCGTCTTCGACTGCGCCTACTGCGTCAACCGCGTCACCAGCAACGTGCGCCGGGCGCGTTTCACGCCGGACGAGGTGGTGCGGCTGACGCTGGATTTCTACAAGCGCAACTACATCGAGGGGCTGTTCCTCTCCAGCGGCATCATCCGCAACAGCGACTACACGATGGAGCAGCTGGTGGAGGTGGCGCGCAGCCTGCGCCAGGACCACAAGTTCGCCGGCTACATCCACCTGAAGACCATCCCCGACGCCGCGCCGGAACTGCTGGCCGCAGCCGGGCGCTACGCGGACCGGCTCAGCATCAATGTCGAGCTGCCTACCGAAGGCGGCCTGGCGCAGCTGGCGCCCGAGAAGAAGCCCGGCGGCATCCGGGCCGCCATGGGCGAGCTGCGCTGGCGGATCGAGGAGAACAAGGAGCAGCGCCGCGAGGAAAAGAAGCTGCGCGCCAAGCCGCCGCGCTTCGCCCCGGCCGGACAGAGCACGCAGATGATCGTCGGCGCCGATGGCGCGGACGATCGCGCCATCCTGCAGACCAGCACCAACCTCTACGGCAACTACCGGCTGCGGCGCGTGTATTACTCGGCCTTCAGCCCGATCCCCGATGCGTCCAGCAAGCTGCCGCTGCAGCCGCCGCCGCTGCAGCGCGAGCACCGGCTGTACCAGGCCGACTGGCTGCTGCGCTTCTACGACTTCTCCGTGGACGAGATCGCGCCGACCGACGCCGCCAGTGGCATGCTCGACCTGGACATCGATCCCAAGCTGGCCTGGGCGCTGCGCCACCCCGAGCGCTTCCCGGTGGATGTGAACACCGCGCCGCGCGAACTGTTGCTGCGCGTGCCCGGCCTGGGCACGCGCAATGTCGAGCGGATCATCGCCTCGCGGCGCTTCCGCCGGCTGCGGGTGGAAGACCTGACCCGGCTGCGCCTGCCGATGAAGAAGCTGCTGCCCTTCGTGCAGGTGCTGGACCACCATCCGCGCGCGGCGCTGGACGACACGGCGAAGCTGCGCGGCATGCTGGCGCCGAAGCCGCGTCAGATGGGGCTGTTTTGAGGGCCTGCGCTGGAGTGCTGCCTCAGTGAGCGCGCTTTGCCCATCCGCCTCGAGCCTGCCGCGCGCTGCTCCTCGGCTTGGTCCATCATCCCCGATGGATTCGCCGCCGCTGACCATCGTGGTGTGCGGCCCGAAGCGTCCGACCGGGTGGCGCCCGCTCATCGAATGGATCAGGACTTCCTCCAACACGAAGTCGAAGAGCTCGACGCGCGCGGCAGCGGGCCGGCGGGCCGTGGCCGCGCCTAGCGAGGCAGGACGCCGAGCGCCCGAGTCAGGGCAGGATGCCCTGACCAAGGGAAAAGCGGTCACGGCCCGCCGGACCGCTGCCCCTCCGAAGCCCGAACGCGCACGCCCCGCCACCCCGCGTGCGGGAGATGTACCCACGCTGATGCATCCGCGCGTGGATCTCTTCGCCCAAATCAGCGTGAGCGCAAGAGATTCCTCGCGCAAAGCACGTGCCTTGCCCCAAGGCAGCAGCAGTGCTGCTCAGCGGATAGGCTGAGATGTTCAGCGCACGCGTGGAGCCGGCATGGAGCCTCGAGGCCTGGCGGGTAGCGGCCCGAGCGGCTTGGTGCGCGAACGTGGCCCCGGACCAGGTGGATTGGGAAGGCGGCGCTCAGGGCGGCCTGCTGGCGACGCCCGAAGTGACCACCCTGCCGGCCCAGCGCGAAGCGCCGCGGGTCTCCTCCGACTTCCTGGCGCTGGCCGGCGCCGTGCTCTGCCACTGCGATCCGCATCGGCATGGCCTGCTGTACCGCCTGCTGTGGCGGATGGGGCAGGGCGAGCGCGGCCTGCTCGCGCATGCGACCGACGCGGACGTGCATCGCGCCGGCGTGCTGGCCAAGGCGGTGCGGCGCGACAGCCACAAGATGAAGGCCTTCGTGCGCTTCCGCGAAGTGCCCGGCGAGGCCAACGCCTTCGTCGCCTGGTTCGAGCCCGAGCATCACATCGTCGACCGCGTCGCGCCGTTCTTCGCGCGGCGCTTCGCCGGCATGCGCTGGGCGATCCTCACCCCCTACCGCAGCGCGCACTGGGACGGCGATGCCCTGGCCTTCGGCCCCGGCAGCGTGCGCGCCGACGCCCCGGCCGACGATGCGCGCGAGGCGCTGTGGCGCACCTACTACGCCAACATCTTCAACCCCGCACGGCTCAACCCGACCATGATGCGTTCGGAGATGCCGCAGAAGTACTGGAAGCATCTGCCCGAGGCCGCGCTGCTGCCCGAGCTGCTGCAGTCGGCCGGCGCGCGCGTGCGCGAGATGGCCGAGCGCATGCCCGAGGCGCCGCGCCGCCGCATTCCCGAGGCCGCGCCCGAACCGGTCCTGCGCGCCGACGACTCGCTCGACGCGGTGCGCGCCGCCGCCGCCGCGTGCCGCCGCTGCGAACTGTGGCAGCCGGCCACGCGCACCGTGTTCGGCGAGGGCCCGCCCGATGCGCGCATCGTGCTGGTCGGCGAGCAGCCCGGCGACGAAGAAGACCTCAGCGGCCGGCCCTTCGTCGGCCCGGCCGGCAAGCTGCTCGATCGCGTCCTGGCCGAGCTGGGCATCGACCGCGGCGCGCTGTACCTGACCAATGCGGTCAAGCATTTCCGCTTCGAGCAGCGCGGAAAGCGCCGCCTGCACCGCAACCCGACCTCATCGCAGGTGGCCGCCTGCCGTCCTTGGCTGCAGCAGGAGCTCGCACGCCTGGATCCGCAGGCGATCGTCTGCCTGGGCGCGAACGCCGCGCGCGCGGTCCTGGGCGGCGACTTTCAGCTGATGGCCCAACGCGGCCAGTGGCGGGTGATGGCCGATGGCGCGCGTGCGCTGGCCACCGTGCATCCGTCCTGGGTGCTGCGCCAGCCCGATGCCGACGCGCGCGCGCAGGCGCTGGACGTGCTGCGCGGCGACCTGGCCCTGCTTCGCCCGCTGCTGGAAGCCGCGTAAGAGCTCGCGCGGCGCTAGGCCGCCGGAGCGTCGCCGTGGATGTGCTGCCAGACCTCGGCGATGATCCGTTCGGCCTGGGCGCGGCCGAGCTGTTCGTGCGCGGGCAGCAGCGCGTAGCGCCGGTGGATGTCCGGCCACAGCGCGTGCAGGCGCTCGTGCGGGTGCAGCAGATAGCTGTCGTAGGCGAACTTCAGCGTCGGCTCGGCCTGGGCGAAGCCGCCGCGCCCGGTCTGCTGATAGTGCTCGCGCCACCAGCGCAGCTCGTGCTGGATATCCACCACGATGGCGCGCGCGCCCGGCTCGGTCGATGGCGTGGAGACGGACATGCAGCCCTCCTTTGGCGTCGATGTCGGACGACATCGCACTTTAGGAGCGGCGGCGGTGAAGCAGCCGTCAAGCGCGCGCCAGCTCCAGCGCGCCGGGCGCGGCGCCCACCTCCTCGCGCACCCGGTTCATGTCGCGCACCGGGCGCAGCTCGATGCAGCCGTAGGCGGCCCAGGGGAACTTCCGCGCGATCGCCTCGGCCGCCGCCATGTCCGGCGCCTCGATCAGGTTGAAGCCGGCCAGCAGCTCCTTGGTCTCGGCGAAGGGGCCGTCGGTCACGCGCGTCTGGCCGCCGCGCACGCGCAGCGAACGCGCGGTCTGTGCGCCCTCCAGTTGCTGCGAGGCCAGCAGCACGCCCTGCCGCTGCAGCGCGTCGGCGTGTTCGAAGCAGCCGCGCATCAGGCGGTCGAACTCGGCCTGCGGCAGGGCCTGCATCAGCGCGGGATCGACGTGGATCAGCATGAGGAACTGCATGTCAGGCTCCTGGGCGAGGGCGTGCGCGCATGATGCCGCAGGCGCGCCGGTCGCGCCCGCAGCGCTGGCCTGGCGGTAATCGCGAATTCTCTTCGCGCCGCGATGTCGATCCGGCACGCGCTGGTGCGTCGTTCCATCACAGCGCGGGCCTTGCGGCCTGCGCATCCACCGAGAGGAGCGATGCGATGAAAGTGATGGTGATCGTCAAGGCCGATGCGGATTCGGAGGCCGGGGTGATGCCCTCCACCGAAGTGCTCGCCGCCATGGGCCGCTACAACGAGGAGCTGGTCAGCGCCGGGATCATGCTGGCCGGCGAGGGCCTGCATCCGTCCAGCCGCGGCGCGCGGGTGCGCTTCGACGGCAAGGCGCGCGAGGTGATCGACGGCCCGTTCGCGGCCAGTGGCGAGCTGATCTCCGGCTTCTGGCTGTGGCAGGTGCGCTCGCTGGACGAGGCTATCGAGTGGCTCAAGCGCGCGCCGTTCGACGGCGGGGCCGAGGTCGAGGTGCGCCCGCTGTTCGAGATGGAGGACTTCGGCCAGGCCATGACGCCGGAACTGCGCGAGCAGGAAGTCCGGCTGCGCGAACGCACCGCCGGACAGTCCTGATTCCCCCTCCCAAGGAGCAACCCCATGAACGTAGCCCCGTACCTGTTCTTCAACGGCAACTGCCGCGAGGCGATGCGCTTCTATGCCCAGACCCTGGGTGGCGCGGTGGTGGCGATGGCCACCGTCGGCGAGGCGCCGCCGGACGCCAGGATGCCCGGCATGCCCGACGAGGCGGTGATGCACGCGATGGTGATCGCTGGCGGCGTCACGCTGATGGCTTCCGACGCCTGCCCGCCGCAGGACTACACGCCGCCGCACGGCATGACCGTGAGTCTGCAGCTGGACGATGTGGCCCAGGCCGAACGCCTGTACGCGGCCCTGGCCGAGGGCGCACAGATCCAGCTGCCGCTGGGGCCGACCTTCTGGTCGCCGGGCTTTGCGATGCTCACCGACCGCTTCGGCACGCCGTGGATGCTCAACGTGGTCGTCCCTGCACCGGGCTGTGAGGTCTGAGCCCGGTTCCAACCCGATACGTCCCAGTCCAATGCGAAGGAGACCGACATGGCCTATGTCGATGGTTTCGTGATTCCCGTTCCCACCGCCAGGCTGGCCGCCTACCACGCGATGGCGCGGATGGGCAGCAAGGTCTGGATGGACCATGGCGCGCTGCAGTACGTCGAATGCATCGCCGACGATGTCAAACCGGGCAAGCACACCTCGTTCCCGCAGGCGGTCAGGCTCAAGCCGGACGAGGTCGTGGTGTTCGCCTACATCTTGTTCAGATCGCGCGCGCATCGCGATCAGGTCAACAAGCGCGCGATGGACGATCCACGCCTCAAGCGGTGGGGGCCGGAAAATCTGCCCTTCGACGGCAAGCGCATGTTCTGGGGCGGGTTCAAAACGCTCGTGCAGCGCTAGGCGCGTGGCGGCGTCGCGAGCATGGTCGGGACGCGTAGGGGAGCGCCGCGGGGCGTCCCCGCATCGATGCGCGCGGCGTCGCGCCAAGCCGCCGCATGCACCGCGCCGGCGCGGTTGCGCACGCCGCCGGCCGGTGGTCTGATCGCCGACCATGGCCGCCGACCTCCATCGCACCATCGACACGCTGTGGCGCATGGAAGCCCCCAAGGTGCTGGCGGTGCTGACGCGCATGCTGCGCGATATCGACCAGGCCGAGGAACTGGCGCAGGACGCGCTGGTCGCCGCGCTCGAGCACTGGCCGCGCGAAGGCCTGCCGGACAACCCGGCGGCCTGGTGGATGGCCACCGCCAAGCGCCGCGCCATCGACCGCCTGCGCCAGCGGCAACTGCACCAGCGCAAGCACGCCGATATCGCCTTCGAACTGGAGGGCCAGGTCGTGGCGGGGCCTGACAGCACCGCGCAGCTGGACGACGCCATCGGCGACGACCTGCTGCGGCTGATGTTCATCGCCTGCCATCCGGTGCTGCCGGCCGATTCGCGCGTGGCGCTGACCCTGCGCCTGCTCGGCGGGCTGAGCACCGCCGAGATCGCGCGCGCCTTCCTGCAGCCCGCGCCGACGGTGGCCCAGCGCATCGTGCGCGCCAAGCGCACGCTGGCCGTGCAGCAGGTGGCTTTCGAGGCGCCGGCGCGCGAGGACCTGCCCGAGCGTGTGGACGCGGTGCTGGACGTGCTCTACCTGATCTTCAACGAGGGCTATTCGGCCAGTGCGGGGGAGGACTGGATGCGGCCGGCGCTGTGCACCGAGGCACTGCGCCTGGGGCGGGTGCTGGCCGGGCTGATGCCGCGCGCGCCGGAGGTGTTCGGCCTGCTGGCGCTGATGGAACTGCAGGCCTCGCGCACCGCCGCGCGCGCCCTGGCGGATGGCACGCCTGTGCTGCTGGAGGCGCAGGACCGCGCGCGCTGGGACCGGCTGCAGATCGCGCGCGGGCTGCAGGCGCTGGAGCGCGCCGTGCGGCTGGGCGGCGCCGACGCGCCGTACACGCTGCAGGCGGCGATCGCGGCCTGCCATGCGCGCGCGCTGCGCAGCCAGGACACCGACTGGCCGCGCATCGCCGCGCTGTATGCGCGCCTGGCGCAGGTCGCGCCGTCGCCGGTGATCGAGCTCAATCGCGCCGTCGCGCTGGGCCGCGCCGCCGGTGCGCAGGTCGGCCTGGCGCTGGCCGACACGCTCATCCACGAGGCCGCGCTGCGCGAGTACCCGGCGCTGCCGGCGGTGCGCGGCGATCTGCTCGAGCGGCTCGGCCGCCTCGACGAGGCGCGCGCCTGCTTCGAGCAAGCCGCCGCACTGACCCGCAACGCGCGCGAGGCCGAGCAGATGCGCGCCCGCGCCGCGGCCTGTGCATCTTCGGCCTGAGCGTGCGGCCGTTGCGGCCTTGGTGGATCGATCGCGGCGCGGCGCAGGATCCGACAGCGGGTGCGTGCGGAGCGTCGGGATTCGCCGAAGCGGCTTCCTTCTTTCGTTCAGTCTGCTTCGACCAGCGGCGGAAGCCGCCGCGGGCACGGGGGTGGATTTCACGATCGCGGTACTGGTTTCCGCGCGCTCGGTGACCTTGGCCAGGATGTCGTCCAGATGCTGGATCGTGCGCAGGTAGAGCCGGCAGATGAAGCAGTCGTCGCCCGTCACCTTGTCGCATTCGACGAACTCGGGAATGCGCTGCAGCAGCTCCTCCACCAGGTGCAGCTGACCCGGTAGCGGCTTGACCCGCACGATCGCCTGCAAGGTGTAGCCCAGCGCGCGCGGATCGAGTTCGACCGCGAACCCGGCGATCACGCCCTGGTGCTGAAGCCGGCGTACCCGCTCGGCGGTGGCCGGCGCCGACAGGCCGATCTGACGGGCCAGTTCGCTGTTCGGCATGCGCGCGTCCTGGGCCAGTGCCGCGAGGATCGCGCGGTCGATGGCGTCCAGCGTGGCGACGCTGGGGGTTGGAAGGTGCTTTGCCATAACGGCCTTTCTTCCGAAAGAAGAATCAAGTTCTGGCGTAATTTTCAGCATGTATTCGAGCTGACCGGGTTCCTGAAATTTCAGCCGTCCGCAACGCTCGATAGGAACTCCCGGCAATGGCCTCCGACGAAATTCGCCGTGGCGCGGCCGAGATGGTCGTGGCCATGCTCATGTCCGGCACGATCGGCTGGCTGGTCGTGTCCTCGCAGCAGTCGCCGACCAATGTGGTGTTCTTCCGCTGCCTGTTCGGCGCGGCCACCCTGATCATCGTCTGCGCCGCGCTGGGCCTGTTGCGGCGCAAGGCGTTCTCGCCGCGGATGCTGGCGCTGGTCCTGTTCGGCGGGCTGGCGATCGTGGGCAACTGGCTGCTGCTGTTCGCGGCCTACGGGCGCGCCTCGATCTCGATGGCCACCGCGGTCTACAACACGCAGCCCTTCATGCTGGTCGGCCTCGGCGCGATCGTGTTCCGCGAGCGCATCAGCGCCTCGACCCTGGCGTGGCTGGCGCTGGCGTTCGTCGGACTGGTGGGCGTGGTGCGCGTGCCGCCGGCCGTCCTCGCGGTGCCGGGCGAGTATCTGCACGGGATCGCGCTGGCGCTCGGTGCCGCGTTCCTCTACGCGGTGTCGTCGATCGTCACCAAGCATCTGAAAGGCACGCCGCCGCACCTGCTCGCGCTGCTGCAGCTGGGCGTCGGCATCGTCTTGCTGGCACCGTTCGCTCAGTTCGATGCCTTGCCTTCCAGCCCGCGCCAGTGGCTCGATCTGGTCGTGCTCGGGGTGGTGAACACCGGGGTGATGTACGTGCTGCTGTACGGCGCTATCCAGAAGCTGCCCGTCGCGATGACCGGCGCGCTGTCGTTCGTCTATCCGGTGGTGGCGATCGCGGTCGACCGGATCGCGTTCGGCCAGTCGCTGGCCTGGACGCAGGTGCTCGGCGCGCTGCTGATCCTGCTGGCGGCGGCCGGGGTGAACTTCGGCTGGCGCCTGCTGCCGCGGCGGCGCAGTGCGCAACTGGTCCCAGGCGAGCCCGGGGCCAGCGAACGCTAGCAGGCGCTCGCCAAGGCCAAGAGGCAACGCCG
Source organism: Pseudoxanthomonas sp. UC19_8 (assembly GCF_042700505.1). Taxonomy (NCBI): domain Bacteria; kingdom Pseudomonadati; phylum Pseudomonadota; class Gammaproteobacteria; order Lysobacterales; family Lysobacteraceae; genus Pseudoxanthomonas; species Pseudoxanthomonas sp. UC19_8. Next base: position 3,229,141 of record NZ_CP170559.1, on the reverse strand, counting down.
GCGCGTTCAAGCGCACACGCGTCGACCCGTTGCCGCGCGCCCTTGATGACACCCGCGTCGAACGCAAGGAGCCCTCGCCAACCTGATGCCCGGACACAGCGTCGCGCCGGCCTGCATTGCCCGATCACGAGGCTTGCCGCAGGCTACGCCGCCGCCCGCACGCGCGGCGCGTCGTTCCATCCATGCAACACAGGAGCCACCATGACCTCGGCCATCTCGGTTAAGGGGCTGACCAAGACCTATGACGGCGGCTTCCAGGCGCTCAAGGGCGTCGACCTGGAGATCCGCAAGGGCGAGATCTTCGCGCTGCTCGGCCCCAACGGCGCAGGCAAGACCACGCTGATCAGCATCCTGTGCGGCATCGTCCGCCCGGGCGAGGGCACGGTGCAGATCGAGGGCCACGATGTGGTGCGCGACTACCGTACCGTGCGCAAGCTGGTAGGGCTGGTGCCGCAGGAACTGGCGACCGAGGCCTTCGAGACCGTCTGGGCCGCGGTGCGCTTCTCGCGCGGGCTGTTCGGCAAGCCGGCCGACCCGGCGCTGCTGGAGCGCGTGCTGCGCGATCTGTCGCTGTGGGACAAGCGCGATGCCAAGATCATGGCGCTGTCCGGCGGCATGAAGCGCCGCGTGCTGATCGCCAAGGCCCTGGCACACGAGCCGCGGGTGCTGTTCCTCGACGAACCCACCGCCGGCGTGGACGTCGAGCTGCGCCACGACATGTGGGAGTTGGTGCGCGCCCTGCGCGATCGCGGCACCACCGTGGTGCTGACCACGCATTACATCGAGGAGGCCGAGGAGATGGCCGACCGCATCGGCGTGATCACCGGCGGCCGGCTGGTGCTGGTGGAGGACAAGGCCACGCTGATGCACAAGCTCGGCAAGAAGCAGCTGGCCCTGACCCTGCAGCAGCCGCTGGAGGCCGTGCCGGCCGCCCTGGCCGACCTGCCGCTGGAGCTGCAGGCCGGCGGCACCCAACTGGTCTACACCTTCGACGTGCAGGCCGAGGAGACCGGCATCGCCGCGCTGCTCAAGCGCCTGGGCGAGCAGGGCATCGACTTCAAGGACCTGCATTCCTCGCAGTCCTCGCTGGAGGAGATCTTCGTCAACCTGGTGCGGGAGGCGCGCGCATGAATCTGGGCCTGAACTGGCATGCGGTGCTGGCGATCTACCGCTTCGAGATGGCGCGCACCTTCCGCACCATCACCCAGTCGATCGCCTCGCCGGTGCTGTCGACCTCGCTGTACTTCGTGGTGTTCGGCGCGGCGATAGGCTCGCGCATGGGGTCGGTGGAAGGCGTGAGCTACGGCGCCTTCATCATCCCCGGCCTGATCATGCTCTCGCTGCTCAACGAGAGCATCTCCAACGCCTCCTTCGGCATCTACATGCCCAAGTGGTCCGGGACGATCTACGAACTGCTCTCCGCGCCGGTCTCGTTCGTGGAGGTGGTGCTGGGCTACGTGGGCGCGGCGGCGAGCAAGTCGCTGATGCTGGGTCTGCTGATCCTGGTGACCGCGCGGCTGTTCGTGCCCTACGAGATCCAGCATCCGGTGTGGATGGTGGCCTTCCTGCTGCTGACGGCGCTGACCTTCTCGCTGTTCGGCTTCATCATCGGGCTATGGGCCGACGACTTCCAGAAGCTGCAGGTGATCCCGCTGATGGTGGTCACCCCGCTGACCTTCCTGGGCGGGGCGTTCTATTCGGTGTCCATGCTGCCGCCTGTATGGCAGAAGATCACCCTGTTCAACCCGGTCGTGTACCTGATCAGCGGCTTCCGCTGGAGCTTCTTCGGCCTGGCCGACGTGGACGTGGGCGTCAGCCTGGCGGCGATCTGCGGCTTTCTGGTGCTGTGCCTGGTGGCGGTGTGGGCGATGTTCCGTACCGGCTGGAAGATCAAGACCTGACGCATCGCCCGGTCCGGATCAGCAGACAGTGCATGTCGGTCTGGTAAGTTCACCGTCATGCACTCGATCGAAATCGTCCTGGCCATGCTGCTGGCCGTGGCCGCCAGTGGTTTCCTGGTCCGCGTCCTGCCGTTCTCGCTGCCGCTGCCGCTGGTGCAGATCGGGCTGGGCGCGGTCATTTCGATGTTCAACCACGGCGTGGAGCTGGACCCGGAGCTGTTCTTCCTGCTGTTCCTGCCGCCGCTGCTGTTCCTGGACGGCTGGCGTATCCCCAAGCAGGGGCTGTTCCGCGACCGCACGGTGATCCTTGAGCTGGCCCTGGGCCTGGTGGTGTTCACCGTGGTCGGGGCGGGCTTCCTGATCCACTGGATGATCCCGGCGATGCCGGTGGCGGTGGCCTTCGCCCTGGCGGCGATCCTCTCGCCCACCGACCCGGTGGCGCTGTCGGCGATCTCCTCGCGCGTGCCCATCCCCAAGCGACTGATGCACATCCTGGAAGGCGAATCGCTGCTCAACGACGCCTCGGGCCTGGTGTGCTTCCAGTTCGCGGTGGCCGCCGCGCTGACCGGCGCCTTCTCGCTGGCCCACGCCTCGCTGACCTTCCTGTGGGTGGCGCTGGCCGGCCTGGGCTGCGGCATCGGCGTGACCTGGGCGATCAACGTGCTGCAGCGCTGGATCATGCGTCACTTCGGCGAGGAGGCCGGCTCGTCGATCCTGGTCAGCCTGCTGACCCCGTTCGCCGCCTACGTGGTGGCCGAGGCGGTCAGCGCCTCGGGCATCCTGGCGGCGGTCTCGGCCGGCATCACCATGAGCTATGTCGAGCTCTCCGGCCGCGCCGCGGCCAGCGTGCGCATCCAGCGCACGGCGGTGTGGGACATGGTGCAGTTCACCCTCAACGGCATCGTCTTCACCCTGCTGGGCGAGCAGCTGCCGGGCATCGTGCGCAACGCCATCCGCAGCATCGACGAGACCGGCCACCTGCAGCCGTGGTGGCTGGCCATCTACGTGGCCGCCATCAGCCTGGGCCTGATCCTGCTGCGCCTGATCTGGGTGTGGGTGTCGCTGGGCCTGAACCTCCTGCGCGACCGCGCGCGCGGCGTGGAGCGGACCAGCCCCAACTGGCGGATCATCGTGGCGACCTCGCTGGCCGGCGTGCGCGGCGCCATCACCCTGGCCGGCGTGCTGACCCTGCCGCTGGCGATGGGCGACGGTTCGCCGTTCCCGGCGCGCGACCTGGCGATCTTCCTGGCCGCCGCGGTGATTCTGGTCTCGCTGCTGATCGCCTCGGTGGCGCTGCCGCCCCTGCTGAAGAACCTGCAGCTGCCCGAGGAGCAGGAAGACCAGCAGGAAGAGGACCTGGCGCGCAAGGCCGCCGCCCGCGCGGCGCTGGTGGCGGTGGAGAGCGAGCGCCAGCGGCTGGTGGCCTCGGCCGAGGCGGTCGAGGACCAGGAGCTCTACGGCGCCTGCGCCGAGCGCGTCAGCCAGCTCTATCAGCGCCACGTCGACCGCCTGGGCGGCGAGGCCGACATCGCCCCGGCGCAGGCGCGCCGGATCGAACAGGTCGAACGCCAGATGCGCCAGGCCGGCCTGCGCGCCGAGCGCGCCGAACTGTTCCGCCTGGCGCGCGAACGCAAGATCTCCGAAGAAGTCTCGCGCAAGCTCGTCCGCAACCTGGACCTGCTCGAAACCCGCCAGCGCTGAGCGCTATCGCCAGGTGGGAGCAAATCCCCCTCAAATCTTGCAGCCCCCTCCCTGTAGAGCGGAGCTTGCTCCGCTCTACAGGTGGGGGCCGCCATGGCGGCGAGGGGCTTTCTCGGGAAACCCTTGCTCTCATGGGCCAAAAGGCCCACAAGGGCCTATGGGAACGCGGCGATCAAGCCGCCTCGGTCTTGAAGTACGGCTCGACCTTGCCCTTGATCTTCAGCGTCATCGGCTGGCCGCGGCGATCCAGCGACTTGCCCACCTGCACGCGGATCCAGCCCTCGGACACGCTGTACTCCTCCACGTTGTCGCGCTCGACGCCGTTGAAGCGCACGCCGACGCCGCGGTCCAGCGCGGCCTGATCGTGGAAGCGGCTGGACGGATCGACGGCCAGGCGGTCGGGAGGGGTCTCGGACATGGTGGGACGGTCACTGCGCGCAACGAGGGCGCACAGGATAATGGCCGCCCCGGCTGCGCGCATCCCGTGCGAGGGCCGGCCCCTTTCCCGCACGCCGAGTTCCGCCATGCCCGACAACACCGCCGACTACGAAGACGACGCCGATCGTCTGGACCTGGACGAGGCCGACACGCCCGAGGCGCTGGCCTGGAATCTGCTGGTGCTGATCAACCCGGGCGACGAGGACACCGCCCTGCGCCAGTTCGACCTGCTGCGCGAACGCCTGGCCGCCGGCGACGACCAGCCCTTGCCCTGGCTGCTGCGCGACATCGTGGACTGGACCTCGGGCTTCTTCGTCGGCCCGGACGACATCGACGCCACGATGGAGGCGCTCGACGAGCTGGCCGCGCGCTACGGCCTGCAGATCGAGTGGGGCGGCGACCGCGACGACGAGGACTTCATGGAGGGGCTGGACGTGCCGCAGCTGCTGTCCATCGCCTACGACAGCCTGCGCCCGCACGGCTACACGCTGTGGTGCTGGAACGCCGATGCCGACGGCTACGGCGGCTGGATGGCGCTGCGCCGCGACGACGAGGCCATGCGCGCGCTGAGCCAGCTGCTGGGCTTCGACCTGCGCCTGGCCAGCGAGGCCGGCTGAGCGCGGCGCGCGGGAGCAAGCCGGATTTCCGCTTCGACCGATTGGGCGGGAGGTGGACGACCTTCATCCGGGCCGCTGAGCGGCCCCGCCGCCCGGGCACGCCCACGCGGGCGAAGGCCGGCGCGCGCCCGATAGCGCTACGGCGCCAGCCCGCGTCCCTGCGCCTTGGCCCGCGCGATCACCGCGCGCACCTGGGCGCGGTCGCGGTGGCGCGAGATCGCCACCGCGCCCAGCGTCAGGGCCAGCGCGCGGGTGTCCGCGTCGATGTCGTAGTGCGCGCCGCTGGTCTTGTCCTGGAAGCTGCGGCGCGGCATGCCCAGCCGCGCGGCGAAGGCGTGCAGTTCGTCCAGCGAGTCGGCCATCAGGTGCGCCCAGCGGCGGCCGCGCCAGGGCCAGACCGCATCGTCCACGTACACGCTCATGGGCACAGCATAGCCGGGCATGGGAATCGCCGGCGCCGGCTTGGCTGCGGCGGCGCGCGGCATGGCAGGATGGCGCCCTCGTCCCGCCTGGCGCGCCCGCGATGCCCCGTCTCCGTCCCGAACCGCTGCTCGGCCTGGTCCTGCTGGGCCTGGCCGCGTCCGTGCTGGCGCAGGTCTCGCAGGCGCGCTTCGATCAGCTCGATGCCGACCACGACGGGGTGGTGAACCTGGCCGAATACGACGCCGGCGCCCGCGCCTCCTTCGCCGCCCTGGACCTGGACCACGACGGCTTCATCACCCTGGACGAGATGCGCGCCTCGATCGATCCCAACACCGGCGGCATCGGCCGCGAAGGCACGGCCCGCGCGCGGATCGAGGCGATGGACAAGAACTACGACAAGCTGATTAGCGAGGCCGAGTTCGTCGATTACGCCGAACAGGCCATGGCCCAGTACGACCGCGACGGCGACGGGCGCCTGACGCGGTGGGACTTCAGCTGGCGCTGATGCGCCGCGCTCAGGCGGCCTGCGCCAGCTGCGCCTCGGCGCCGCCGCGATGCAGCGGGTCGGGCAGCGGCTGGCCGGCCTCGGTGAAGGCCAGCGAGACCGAATTGAGGCAGTGGCGCTCGTAAGTCGGCGGCGGCCCGTCGGGGAAGACATGGCCCAGGTGGCTGCCGCAGCGCGCGCAGGTGATCTCGGTGCGGATCATCCCGTAGCTGGTGTCGCGGATGGTCTTGACGTGGGCCGGATCGAACGGCTTGAAGAAGCTGGGCCAGCCGGTGCCGGAGTCGAACTTGGCGCTGGAGGCGAACAGCGGCAGCCCGCACAGCCGGCAGGTGTAGACGCCCTCGAGCTTGTTGTCCAGGAAGGCGCCGCAGAACGGCGCCTCGGTGCCGTGCTGGAGCAGGACATGTCGCTCCTCCTCGCTCAGCCCGGCGATCAGTTCGGCGCGCTGGAGGGTGTCGGGGGGCGTCAGGTCGAAGTCGGACATGGCGGGGCCTGCGGTCTCAAGGAGAAGGCGGAAAGATGGCGGCGGCGCGTGCAGGGTTCAACTGTACCCGCCCACGCGCCGCGGCCTTCACGGCGCGCCGGCCGCGCGCGTGTCCGGGCCCAGCTCGCGTCGCGTCCACTGGTCGATCATGCGCTTCTCGTAACGCAGCGGATCGCTGTCCATCGGCCGGGCGCCCATCAGATACGACAGGTCCACCAGCTTGGCCTGGCCCTGGTCGACGACCTTGCCGCTGGCGTCGTGCAGGGTGTAGTCGAAGCTCAGGCGCGGCGGATAGATGTCCTTGAGGAAGCGGATGTGATCGGCCGACCGCCCGTGCCAGGGCTCGTACTCGCCGGCGCGATGGATGTCGGTGATGCGCACATCCAGCGTCTGCCCGGGCGGCAGCTGCTTGGCGGCGGCCTGGCGCAGATAGCCGGCCAGGTCGGTGACCCAGGTGCCGCGCTGGGCTTCCCAGCGGTTGGGGCTGTTGCGGATGTCGGTGAACTGCGCCGGATCGGTCCAGGACACCGACACCGGTCCCTGCGCGGGCAGGGCGCGGGGCAGGTTCGGATCGGTGACGTTGGACTGCGCGGCCAGCGCCGGCAGGCTGAGGGCGGCCAGCAGCACGCTGGCGAAGAGGGCAGAGCGCTTCATGACGGAACTCCCGCCTTGGGGGATGCGCCGATGCTACGCCCGTGCCCCTGAAGTTGCGCCGGCCGCCGGGGCTTGCGCGCGTCGCGTTTGGCCGGCGTTATGCCGCGCCTTCCGCGCCCGGTGGGAGCAACTGTCTCCCAGCTCGAGTCGGAGCCTCCTTGTAGAGCGGAGCTTGTAGCAATCCCCTCTTGGGGACTCCGCTGCTCTTCGTTCGGTTCGCGGGAAAGGCCCCAGCGGAGTCCCCAAGAGGGGATTGCCACAAGCTCCGCTCTACGGGTGGGACCCTTGTGGCCTGTTTTGCCAATGGCGGCGATGTGGCGTTCCCGAAATTTCGGGCTTCCACCGGTAGAGCCCTATCGCCGCCGTGGCGGCTCCCACCAGACACTGAAGAGAAGACTGCGGCTTGGGCTAGACTCGGCGCCTTGCATCGATGTCATTCGCCTGCGCACGGGAGCCTGCCATGCATCACGCCACCGGGACCTTCGAGGTCAAGCTGCAGCCCCAGGGCGGGATCGGCCCGGAGACGGACGATGGCAACAGCCTCTCGCGCCTGTCGCTGGACAAGCGCTTCAGCGGCGACCTGGTCGGCACCGGCGTCGGCGAGATGCTGGCCGCGCGCGCCGCGGTGCCCACCTCGGCCTCGTACGTGGCCATCGAGCGGGTCACCGGTACGCTGGACGGCAGGAGCGGCAGCTTCGTGCTGGTGCATCGCGGCGTGATGCAGGGCGAGCGCCAGCAGCTGGAGGTGCAGGTCTCGCCTGGATCGGGCACTGGCGCGCTGGCCGGCATCACCGGCACGCTGGCCATCCGCATCGAGAATGGCCAGCACTTCTACGACCTGAGCTACGCGCTGCCCGACCCCGACTGAATCGCCGCCGGCCCGTCACGATCCATCCACGGGCGCAGTTCGCACACTCGGTGGCCTTGCGGCCCTGCCGCGTGCGAAGGACCCGTCATGGCCCGACCGATCTGGAGCGGCACCCTGACCTTCGGCCTGCTCAATGTGCCGGTGTCGCTGATGTCCGGCGAGCGCAAGGTCGACCTGCACTTCCGCATGCTCGATTCGCGCGACAAGTCGCCGATCCGCTTCGAGCGCGTCAACGCCGAGACCGGCGAGGAAGTGCCCTGGAAGGACATCGTCAAGGCTTTCGAGTACGACAAGGGCAACTACGTCGTGGTCGAGCAGGAGGACATCAAGTCCGCCGCGCCGGAAGGCCATGAGTCGGTCGAGGTGGAGACTTTCGTCGATGCGGCCGATATCGACGTGCGCTACTACGAGAAGCCCTACATCCTGGTGCCCGGCAAGAAGGCCGAGAAGGGCTATGTGCTGCTGCGCGAGACCCTGCGCGACACCGGCCAGGCCGGCATCGCGCGGGTGGTGATCCGCACCCGCCAGTACCTGTGCGCGGTGCTGCCGCAGGGCGACGCGCTGGTGCTGATGCTGCTGCGCTATCCGCAGGAGCTGGTCGCCCCGGACGACTACAAGCTGCCCAGCGGCAACGCCGGCGACTACCGCGTCTCGCCCAAGGAAATGGAAATGGCGCGCAAGCTGATCCAGTCCATGAGCGGGGAGTGGAAACCGGACGAGTACCACGACGAGTTCCGCGAGCGCCTGCAGGCCATCATCGCCGAGCGCATCCAGGCCAAGGGCGCCACGGCGAAGGTCGATGAGCCGGCGCAGCACGAGCGCGAGGGCGATGCCACCAACGTGGTCGACTTCATGGCCCTGCTACAGAAGTCGCTGGGCGAGAACAAGCGCACGCCGGCCAAGAAGACCGCCACCGACCAGGTCGCCAAGCGCCCGGCCAAGGCCACCAAGGCGGTGAAGAAGGCGGCCAAGAAGAGCGCCAAGAAGGCTCCCGCCAAGTCGGCCAAGAAGCCGGCGAAGAAGGCCCCGCTGCGCAAGGCGGGCTAGGTGATCTGACATGTCGCTGCACGAGTACGCGCGCAAGCGCCGCTTCGACCAGACGCCCGAGCCGCGCGGCGACGGCAAGGTCGCGCGCCATCGGCCGATCTTCGTGGTGCAGCTGCATCACGCCTCCTCGCGCCATTACGACTTCCGTCTGGAGGCCGACGGCGTGCTCAAGAGTTGGGCCGTGCCCAAGGGCCCCTCGCTGCGCCCGGGCGAGAAGCGCCTGGCGGTGGAGGTGGAAGACCATCCGCTGGACTACGCGACCTTCGAGGGCGATATCCCCAAGGGCCACTACGGCGCCGGTCACGTGGACGTGTTCGACCACGGGCACTGGGCCTGCGAGGGCGACCCGCTGGCGGCGATCGCGGCGGGCAAGCTGGACTTCGTGCTCAGCGGCGACAAGCTCGGCGGCGCCTGGAAGCTGGTGCGTACGCAGATGAAAGGCCGGCAGAAGCAATGGCTGCTGATCAAGCGCGACGACGCGTTCGCCGCCGATGCGGAAGCCGACGACCTGGTGGATGCGGCCGTGTCCAAGCCCGATGCTCCGGCGCGATCGAAGGCGCGTGCCAAGGCGGCGCGACCCGGCAAGGCCGCGCCGCGTGCCGCGAGCAAGCGCGGCGCCGATGTGCGCCGGCGCGCGCTGGCCCTGGAAGGCGCGCGCGACGCGCCGTATCCGGCCGGCTTCGCCGCGCAGCTGTGCACGCTGCGCGCGCAGCCGCCGGCCGGCGAGGACTGGCTGCACGAGATCAAGTGGGACGGCTACCGGCTGCTGGCCGACCTGGTCGATGGCCAGGTGCGGCTGCGCTCGCGCAACGGCCTCGGATTGGAACGCCACCTTTCCCGAGGTGGTCGAGGCCGTGCGCGCGCTGCCGGTGGACGACGCGCGCCTGGATGGCGAGCTGGTGGTGATCGACGAACAGGGCCGCAGCGATTTCACCGCCCTGCAGCGCAGCATCGAGGGCACCTCCAAGGCGCCGCTGCGCTATCTGGTGTTCGACCTGCCCGGCGTGGCCGGCGTCGACATCAGCCGCGCGCCGCTGGCCGAGCGCAAGGCGCTGCTCAAGACGCTGATCGGCCCCAAGCCCGGCCTGATCGCCTACAGCGAGCATGTGGTTGGCCATGGCCAGGAGGTCTTCGCCGCCAGCGGCAAGGCCGGGCTGGAAGGCATCGTCAGCAAGCGTGCCGATGCACCGTATGTGGGTCAGCGCAGCGGCACCTGGATCAAGACCAAGCACGAGCAGTCCGACGAGTTCGCCATCGTCGGCTACACCCCGCCCAAGGGTGCGCGCACCGGCTTCGGCTCGCTGCTGCTGGCGCGTCTGAAGGACGGGGCGCTGCAGTACGTGGGCCGCGTCGGCACCGGCTTCGACGACGCGACGCTGACCGCGCTGCTGAAGACCCTCAAGCCCCTGCACACCGACAAGGCCGCCGTGGCGCTGCCGGCGCACGTGCCGTTCAACGCGCGCTCCGTGCACTGGGTCAGGCCGCAGCTGGTGGCCGAGGTGGCCTATCGCGGCTGGGGCAAGGAGGGCCTGCTGCGCCAGGCCGCCTTCCTGCGACTGCGCGAGGACAAGTCGATGGTGGACATCAAGCAGGACGCCGCCGCGCCGGAGCAGGCGGTGACGATCACCCATCCCGAGCGTGTCGTGTACCCGGCCGACGGCATCACCAAGGGCCAGGTCGCCGACTACTACCGGCGCATCGCACCGCTGCTGCTGCCCGAACTGGCGGGCCGGCCGCTGTCCCTGCTGCGCTGCCCGGATGGCGCCGGCGGGCAGTGCTTCTTCCAGAAGCATCACGCCGCCGCGCTCGGCCCGGGCGTGCACGCGATCCCGCTGCGGCAGAAGAGCGGCAAGGAGGACTACCTCTACGTCGAGGACGTGGAGGGCGTGCTGGCGCTGGTGCAGATGAACACGCTGGAGCTGCATCCCTGGGGCTCGACCGTGGCCGCGCCGGAGCGGCCGGACCGGCTGGTGTTCGACCTCGATCCCGGGCCGGGCGTGTCCTGGGCGACGACCAAGGACGCCGCGCGCGAGGTGCGCGAGAACCTGCGCCAGGCCGGGCTGGAGAGCTTCGTGCGCCTGTCCGGCGGCAAGGGGCTGCACGTGGTGGTGCCGATCACGCCGGGGCCGGACTGGGACACGGCCAAGGCCTTCTGCGAGGCCTTTGCCAATGCGATGGCCCAGCACCGTCCGACGCTGTACATCGCCACGATGAGCAAGGCCAAGCGCGAGGGGCGGATCTTCATCGACTGGCTGCGCAACGGGCGCGGCAACACCAGCGTGTGCAGCTGGTCGCTGCGCGCCCGCGAGCACGCCACGGTGGCCGTGCCGCTGCGTTGGGAGGATCTGGGCCGGATCACCTCGCCGGGCCAGTTCACCCTGGACAAGGCGCTGCAGCGCGCCGCGCGCCTCAAGGCCGATCCCTGGGCGGACATCGGCAAGATCAGGCAATCCCTGCCCAAGGGCTGAGGCGACGGTCCGTCCCACCGGCGCCGTTGAGGCGCGCGCCGCGGCGCGCTGCAATGCGCATCTGACTTTGCACAGGAGAAGGGCATGAGCGCGGTTCCCGACAGCATCGGCCGCCCGGTGCGCGTGGATTTCGTTTCCGACGTGGTCTGCCCGTGGTGCGCCATCGGCCTGGCCTCGCTGCTGACCGCCGCCGAGCGCATCGAGGGGCTGCAGCTGGACCTGCATTTCCAGCCGTTCGAACTGGACCCGGATCTGGCGCCCGGCGGCGAGGACCTGCAGCAGCGGCTGATGCGCAAGTACGGCATGAGCGCCGAGCAGTACAGGGCCAACAGCGAGGCGATCCGTGCGCGCGGGGCCGAGCTGGGCTTCGTCTTCGACCTGGACAAGCGCACGCGCAGCTTCAACACCTTCGATGCGCACCGGCTGCTGCACTGGGCCGGAGAACGGGACGACGCCCAGGCGCAGCTGCGGCTCAAGCAGGCGCTGCTGACGGCGTACTTCACCGAAGGCCTGGACGTGTCCGATCACGCGGTGCTCGCCGAGATCGTCGCGCAGGCCGGACTGCCAGTCGACGAGGCGCGCGCGGTGCTGGGCAGCGACCGCTACGCCCAGGCCGTGCGCCAGGACGAGGCGCACTGGCGCCAGGCCGGCATCAGCGCGGTGCCCTCGCTGGTGTTCAACCAGCAGCACCTGCTGCAGGGTGGCCAGCCGGTGGACACCTTCGAGCAGGCCCTGCGGCAGCTGTCGGGGATCGTGGGGTAGCGCCGGCGCCTTCTGCATCAAGCGCTGGGCGAGGGAGGCGCCGCGGCGCTCGCATCGAGCAACCGCCTTCGTGCGATGAGGCGTCTCGACCAAGACGGCGACCGGCTTCGTGGGTCGCTACTTCGAGCAACGTCAAAGGCCGCCGCCCACCCACTACCGTCATTCCCGCGCAGGCGGGAATCCAGCGGCTTTCGCATTGGAGCCCGGCAACACCACCGCACCTCCGACGTCGCGGGGACGACGAACCCGCCGTCCCTACCCGTGCCGCGACACCAGCACCGCCTCGCAGCCGGCCATGTCCATCACCACCCCACTGCGGATGCCGTGGCGCTGGTGCAGGGCGGCGGCGATCAGCGCGGCGGTGTGCAGCGCCTCCTCGCGATCCTCGAAGAACTGGCGGCCTTGGTCGCCTTCGTAGAGCTGCCAGCCCTGTTCGCGCGCGGCGACGGTGAGCAGGAGACGCTGCATGGGGTCACCTCATGGCACCGGGGGATGCCGGAGGCCAGCGTGATCCGTGACGGAGTTGTCCACACTCGGGCGGCGCCCCGTCGCCGTGTAGGAAAAGTCCGATGCGTGCCGACCGCTGGCCTCGACGCGCCGTTACGGGGCCGTTCGCCAGCATCGCGGTCTTTCCCTCGACAAGACCCCGCGCATGAGCCAGCTCGCCGATCGCGTGCACACCGATCCGATCGAAATCGCACGTCTGGAAACTCTGATCACCGAACTCCCCTCCGAAGCCAGGGTCGTCCTGACCCTGGATGACGGGCGCGAGCTACGCGGCACCGTGACCGTGCGGCCCACCGTGCAGCTGTTCCGCGACTATGACGGCAACGAGGGCAATAACGCGCTGCTGCGCCTGGACGACATCGACCACCCCGCGCATGCGCAATACGTGTGGCTGGACCAGGTGCGCAAGGTCGTGCCGCTGGGCACCTCCTGAATCGCGCCGGCCCTAACGAATCCGGGCGGGCAGGGGGGGCGCCCGGATCGCGGGCTTACTCGACCGGCTGGGGCGAGGCCTCGAAGCGCCGCGCGTAGCCGCGCTCCTCGGCGACCCGCTGGACTTCCTCGCTGGGCAGGTCAGGCGCGCCGTAAACCGCGTAGACCACCGCGTCGTCCGGGGCGTGCTTGCCGACCAGGTGCAGGCGGTAGCGGGGATGGCCGGTATGGCCGTTCTCGGGGTAGTGGACCGGCGGCTGTGGGCCATCCAGATCCATTTCGCTGTTGTCCACGACGCCACCGACAAACAGGGCACGCAACATGGGAACGCTCCGCTGGGGAAGTCGGTCCGATCATGGGTGGGGCGATGTTTCCCAGGCATGAAGCGGGCATTGGAGAAATGCGAAGACGGTCCCAGGGGCGCTGCAGCGACGCAGCCCCGTGCCGGGGTCCGGCACGGGCGAACCTTACTTCAGCAGCGGCGCCAGCGCCGGCCAGACGTGGTCGCGGATCGCCGGCTGCGCGGCCGCGGTGGGGTGCAGGTTGTCGGGCTGGAAGTTGGCCCGATCGCTGGCGATGGGCTCGAGGAAGAACGGCACGAAGGCCGTCTTATGTTGTTTAGCCAGCGCACTGAACGTGTCGGCGAACCCCTGCGTGTAGTCGCGGCCCAGGTTGGGCGGCATGCGCATGCCCAGCACCAGCACCTTGGCCCCGGCGCCCTGCGAGGCCCGGATCATCTTGTCCAGATTGGCCTTGGTCTGCGCCAGCGGCAGGCCGCGCAGGCCGTCGTTGGCGCCCAGTTCGATCACCACCACTGCCGGCTTGACCCGCTGCAGCTGGGCGCCGATGCGCGCCGCGCCGCCGGCGCTGGTCTCGCCGCTGACGCTGGCGTTGACCAGCGTCCAGCCGGGCGCCTCGCGGCTGAGCTTGACCGCGGTCAGCGGCACCCAACCCTCGCGCGGGCCCAGGCCGTAGCCGGCCGAGAGCGAGTCGCCCATCACCAGCACGGTCTTGCCGCCGGCAGGCGTTTGGGCCAACGCAGGTGGCATGAATGTCAGCACGCACAGCGCCAGCGCCCATTGCATGGCGCGCGCGATGGCCGCATAAGCTGAAGGCATCGTCATCTTTCCCGTTCCCGAAGACTTTCTCATCATGGCCGACGCCGCCTTGCCGCACGCTGACACCTCCCTCACTTCCCGGCGCATGCCGGTGCTGCAGGTCCAGGCGCTGGGCAAGCAGGTTCGACTACCCGGCAGCACGCTGACCATCCTCGACGCTGTGTCCTTCGAGATCGCTCCTGGCGATACGGTGGCCATCGTCGGCGCCTCGGGCTCGGGCAAGAGCACGCTGCTCTCGCTGCTGGCCGGGCTGGACGTGCCCAGCAGCGGCACGGTCACGCTCGACGGGGCGGTGCTCTCGGCGCTGGACGAGGACGGGCGGGCGAAGGTGCGCGGGGAGAAGGTGGGCTTCGTGTTCCAGAACTTCCAGCTGCTGCCCTCGCTGACCGCGCTGGAGAACGTGATGCTGCCGCTGGAGCTGCGCGGCGATGCCGATCCGCAGGCCCCGGCCGAACGCATCCTGGACGAGGTCGGCCTGTCCGGGCGCCTGGGCCACTACCCGCGCCAGCTGTCCGGCGGCGAGCAGCAGCGCGTGGCGCTGGCGCGCGCCTTCGTGACCCGGCCGGCGCTGCTGTTCGCCGACGAGCCCACCGGCAACCTGGACCAGCGCACCGGTCATGCCATCGAGGAACTGCTGTTCGCGCTCAACGCCCAGGCCGGCACCACGCTGGTGCTGGTCACCCACGATGAGGCGCTGGCCGCGCGCTGCACGCGCGTGCTGCGCCTGGACAACGGCGTGCTGGTGGCCGGCGCATGAACACCTTGCGCCTGGCCTGGCGCCAGCTGCGGCGCGACCTGGCCGCGGGCGAGATCCGCATCCTGCTGGCCGCGCTGGTGCTGGCGGTGGTGGCGGTGAGTTCGGTGGGCTTCGTCACCGACCGCGCCGGGCGTGCGCTGGCGATCGAGGCCAACCGCCTGCTCGGCGGCGATGTGGTGGTGCGCGGCGATGCGCCCATCGGCGGCACGATCCTGGAGGCGGCCAAGGCCAGCGGCCTGCGCAGCGCGCAGACCACCGAGCTCAACACCATGATCCGCGTCGGGCAGGGCGAGGATGCGCAGCTGCGGCTGGGCGACCTGCGCGCGCTGGGCGCGGGCTTTCCGCTGCGCGGCAGCTTCACCCTGGTCGATGCGGCCATGCCCGGCGAACACGCGGCCCGCGGCATCCCCGCGCGCGGCACGCTGTGGATGACCCGCGCCGGCGCCGACACGCTGGGTGCGAAGCTCGGCGATCGCGTCAGCCTGGGCGATGCGACGCTGACGCTGGTCGCGCTGGTGACCCAGGAGCCCGATGCCGCGCTGGATTACTTCAACGTCGCGCCCAAGGTCTTCCTCAATGCCGACGACCTGCCCGCTACCGGGCTGGTGCAGCTGGGCAGCCGCATCGGCTACCGGCTGGTGGTGGCCGGTGATGCCGGCGCGGTGGAGCGCTTCACCGCGACCGCGCGTGAGGCGCTGGGACGCGGCCAGCGCCTGGAGACCATCCAGGACGCGCGCCCGGAAGTGCGCTCGGCGCTGGATCGCGCCAGCCGCTTCCTCGGCCTGGCCGCGCTGGTCTCGGTGATCCTGGCGGCCGTGGCCGTGGCCATGGCCGCGCGCCGGCACAGCGAGCGGCACCTGTCCGGTGTGGCGGTCATGCGCTGCCTGGGCGCGCAGCAGTCGCGGCTGGTCGGCATCCACGTGGGCGAGCTGGTCCTGCTGGGGCTGATCGCCTGCACCGTCGGCGTGGCCATCGCCTTCGCCCTGCAGTGGGCGATCGGCGGCTGGCTGGCGCAGGCCTTGAAGGTGGCGATCCCGCCGGCGGGCTGGCTGCCGGTGCTGCGCGGCTACGGCGTCGGCCTGGTCGTGCTGCTGGCCTTCGGCGCGCCGCCGGTGCTGGCGCTGCGCCGGGTGCCGGCGCTGCGCGTGCTGCGTCGCGACCTGGACCCGACCGAACCCAGTGCCTGGCTGGTCGGGCTGGCCGGCCTGATCGGCCTGGGCGCGCTGCTGTGGTGGCAGGCCGGCTCGGCCACGCTGGGCCTGGCCATGCTGGCCGGCATCGCCGCCACGCTGGCGGTGCTGGCCGGGCTGGCGCTGCTGCTGATCCTGGCCGTGCGTCGCCTGCGTCGCCGCCTGCGCGGCGCACTGCGCTACGGACTGGCCAATGTCAGCCGCCGCGCCGGCACCAGCATCGCGCAGATCGCCGCCCTGGGCCTGGGGCTGATGGCCCTGCTGCTGCTGACCTTCGTGCGCACCGACCTGCTCAACCGCTGGCAGGTGGCGCTGCAGGCCGATGCGCCCAACCGCTTCATCATCAACGTGCAGGACGACCAGGTGCCATCGGTGTCCGAGTTCATCGCCCGCCAGGGCCTGGGCGCGCCGACGCTGTTCCCGATGGTGCGCGGCCGCCTGGTGACCCATAACGGCGAGGCGACCAGCGGCGCCCGCTACGCCGACGAGGAGGCGCGGCGCCGCGCCGAACGCGAGTTCAATCTCTCCACCGCGGCCACGCTGCGCGAGGACAACAAGGTGACCGCCGGCCGGTTCTGGGGCGCGGCGCCGACGTCGGGCACCGAGCTGTCGGTCGAGGAGGGCTTCGCCGAGCAGCTGGGCTGGAAGCTCGGCGACACGGTCAGCTTCGATATCGCCGGTCAGACACTGGAAGGCAGGATCACCAGCCTGCGCAAGGTGGACTGGGAGAGTTTCAAGCCCAACTTTTTCGTGCTGGTCTCGCCCGGCGTGCTGCAGGACTACGCGGCCAGCCACATCACCGCCGTGCGCGTGCCGCCCGACCATCCGCGCTTCACCGCGCAGCTGGTGCAGGCCTTCCCCAACCTGTCGGTGATCGACATCGACCAGGTGCTGACCCAGGTGCGCAGCACCGCCGACCAGGTCAGCACGGTGGTGCAGGTGGTGTTCTGGTTCTCGCTGGCCGCCGGCCTGCTGGTGCTGATGGCCGCGGTCAGCGCCAGCCAGGACGAGCGCCTGCTCGAGGGCGGGGTGATGCGCGTGCTCGGCGGCAGCCGGCGCCAGCTGCGCGCCGCGCAGGCCTCCGAGTTCGCCGCCATCGGCCTGCTCTCCGGCCTGGTGGCGGCCATCGCCGCCTCGGTGCTGTCCGGAGTGGTCGCGGTGCGGGTGTTCGACCTGCCGTGGCAGCCGAACTGGACGCTGGCCGTGGTCGGCGGCGCACTGGGCATGCTGGCCGCGCTGATCGCCGGCCTGATCGCCACGCGCAAGGTGCTCGACGCCCCGCCGTCGGTGACGCTGCGCGAGCTGCAGGGGTAGGGCCGCTCCCCCGTAGAGCGGAGCTTGCTCCGCTGGGGCCTTCCCACCAGCCGAACCAAGAGCAGCGGAGTCCCCAAGAGGGGATTGCCACAAGCTCCGCTCTACAGGCAGGCTGCGAGGTGATGCTCCCGCAGCGCGGCGCCGCCGCCCGTTCACCCTGCACCGACTGCCGTCTTCACACAATCGCGGACCTGTCTCAAGGCCTGGCCCGCATGACCGAACCATCCGCGTCCGCTCCCGGCGATCCGTCCGCCGCCCCGCACAGCGAGGGCGCGATGGAGCGGCGCAAGCAGATCATGAAGTTCCTGTTCCGGTACCGCCGGTCCGGTGTGTTCTCCGGCTTCTCGCAGGACTCGCTGCTGCAGGCCGCCACCGTCGACGACGGCACGCCGGACGAGTTCAGCCGCGACCTCGAGGCGCTGGGCCCGACCTTCATCAAGCTGGGCCAGATGCTGTCCACGCGCCCGGACATCGTGCCGCCGGCCTATGCAGTGGCGCTGGAGCGCATGCAGGAGGACGTCTCGCCGGTGCCGGCCGAGCAGATCCGCCTGGCGCTGGAGGCCGAGCTGGGCGTGCGCCTGAGCAAGATCTTCGAGGACTTCGATCCCGAGCCGCTGGGCACTGCCTCACTGGCGCAGGTGCACCGCGCCGTGCTGCGCGACGGCACGGTGGTGGCGGTGAAGGTGCAGAAGCCCGGCGTGGCCCAGCGCCTGCTGTCGGACCTGTCGATGCTGCGCTCGATCGCCGGCGCGGCCGACCGGCTGACCAAGGTCGGTCGCAACCTGCGCTTCTCCGACTGGCTGGAGGAGTTCGGCCGCACCCTGGTGGCCGAGCTGGACTATGTGGCCGAAGCGGAGAACCTGGAGCGCTTCGCCACCCACCTGAAGGATCACCCGGAGCTGCTGGTGCCGCGCCCGGTGTGGGACCTGACCCGCCGCCGCGTGCTGACCATGGAACTGGTGCAGGGCGTGCGCGTGGACCAGATCTCGCCCCTGCGCCGCACCGAGCATTCGATGCTGCCGCTGTCGGCGGCGCTGCTGCGCGGCTACATCGACCAGATCTTCGTCTACGGCGAGATCCACGCCGACCCGCATCCGGGCAACCTGCGCGTCACCCCGGACAACCGGCTGGCGATCTTCGACCTGGGCATGGTCGCCAACGTGCCGCCAGGCCAGCGCGAGACCCTGCTCAAGCTGCTGTTCGCCGCGGTCGACGGGCGCGGTGAGCAGGTCGCGCGCGAGATGCTGGCCCTGGGCACGCAGCTGGAGGACTTCGACGGCGAGCGCTTCAACCGCGAGATCGGCCAGCTGATCAGCCGCTACTCCGCGCACAGCGCCACCAGCTCCGAAGGCCGCGTGGTGCTGGACCTGGTGCGTATCGCGATGGCCTGCGGCCTGCGCACGCCGCCGGAGCTGTCGATGCTGGGCAAGGCCCTGCTGAACCTGGACACGGTGTGCCGCGCGCTGTCGCCCGAGCTGGATGCCAAGGCCGTGGTCGAAGGCCATCTGCAGCACGTCATGCGCGCCCGCCTGCGCCAGTCGTTCTCCTCGCCCAACATGGCCAGCGAGCTGATGGACCTGCAGACGCTGGCCCGCGAAGGCCCGCGCCGCGTGTCGGACATCCTGGGCCTGCTTTCGGAGAACAAGATGCAGGTGCGCATCTCCGGGCTGGAGGAATCGCACCTGATGGAGAGCCTGCAGAAGATCGCCAACCGCGTGGCCGCCGGCGTGGTCACCGCCGCGCTGATCCTGGCCTCGGCGCTGATGATGCGCATTCCCACTGCCAGCACGCTGTTCGGCTATCCCACCATCGCCCTGATCCTGTTCTTCATCGGCGCCGTGCTCGGTGCCAGCATCGTGATCAGCGCGCTGCTGGGGGATCGGAAGGTCAGGAGCCGGTAGCTTTAAAGGTTGCTGCGTCATCTCAGCCTTGGTAAGGTCCGCCCGGACGTAGGCGGCTTTTAGACGGTAATCGTCAGGCAAGGAGTGCTTATGAAACGTTGGATTTCCCTGATTGGCTTGCTGGCTGTTTCGTTCAGCTCTGCATCTCAGGTGCTGACCTATCGGTCTAACGATCCGTTTGTGTTTTGTCGTTACGGAATTAAAAACGCGGATCGCTGTTGGTGGCCCGTGCCTTCCTACGTCGGTCAGTTTGCGCTCAATCCTCTCTGTGACATTCCAAATCCCTACGGGAAGACGTGGACGAACGATGACACCGTGTCTTTCGGTGAGTATCTCGCGGTCTGTCCTATCGCCAGGGACAGCGGTACTTGGAAGGGGTCGGGCGATGGCACTGAAACGCCTACCCGACATTGACCATGCGCACTGATGTGAGCATGACAAGATCCAAGTTTCCCTGAAGGAGTGACAGATGAAAACAAAAGGACTTGCGGAAGGCTTACTCGTCCTTTCCGTGCTGGTTGCACTGCCAGCGCTCGCCGATGACCGAACTCAGCGGTTCAAAGCAGCCGATCTGAACGGGGACGGCTACATCGATGCGGCAGAGAACACCAAGTTCATTCTTTCGAGTTTCGCAAGGGTCGACTCGAACGGTGATGGCTTCCAGGACAAACAGGAAATATTCGAAGATCTCAGGAAGCGGATGGACGGCGTGCCCGAAGGAAAGGGCAAGCTTCCTCCTTCGATGATGCTGGTGGTCGACAACGCGATCAAGGTGAAGGATCGGGATGGCGATGGCCGCGTGTCTCTCGAGGAATACAAGCTGGACGCGGAAAGCCGCTTCAAGGAACTGGATGCGAACGGCGACGGCAAGCTTTCGCTCGATGAGATGTTGAACAGCGCCCGTAAGTAGGCCGCTTCCCCAGCGGTGGATTGATCCCTGGATCTCTGCTGCCTTTGATCGGTTCGTATTAGGTCCTTCGCCTCCATGAGAGGCCCGGACGCTTCTGGTTGTGAGATGAGAGGCTGACTGCGGCCGGGCCTCAGCCTCGGCCGAGCGCAATGAACGGTTAGGCCAAGTCGCCAAGGTGGGACGGCGGTAGTTCCAACGGCCTGCTTTCCGTCCCGACTGGCGTATTCGATCTAAAATGGCGCCCCGTCGAACTCCCGCCTGATCCGCCTTGGCGACCCCTGATCTTCCTCTCGAGGCCCTCGCGCATGCCCTGAGCGCGAACCGCCTCGCCGGCCAAGCCGGCCAGACCCTCTTCCTGCGCGCGCGCCCCGGCGCGGCCTTGCGCGGCCTTGGGCTGGCGCTGCGGTGTACGCAGACCTTCAAGCCGGTGTTCGACGCGCTGCAACGCGACGGGTTCGAGGTCGAGGCCGAAGACGCGCCCGTCGCATCGGCACCGCTGGTCCTGCTCCTGCCCCCGCGGCAGAAGGAAGAGACGCGCGCGCTGCTGGCGCAGGCGGTGCTGCGCTGCGCGCCCGGCGGGCGGGTGGTGGCGAGCGTGGCCAACGACGAGGGCGCCAAGTCCGTGGAGAAGGATCTGGCGCGTTTGACTGGACTGGGTGGGGCGCTGGCCAAGCACCATTGCCGCGTGTTCTGGAGTCCGCCGCTGGATGGCGCGCACGATGCGGCACTGCTGGCCGAATGGCAGCAGCTGGACCGGATCCGGCCGATTCTCGGCGGGCGGTTCCGCAGCCGCCCAGGCGTGTTCGCCTGGGACCGGATCGATCCGGCCTCGCAGCTGCTGGCCGATGCGCTGCCGGCCAACCTGCGCGGCAGCGCGGCCGATCTTGGGGCCGGCTGGGGCTTCCTTGCCGATGCGCTGCTGACGCGCTGCGCAGGCATCGCCGCGCTGGATCTGTTCGAGGCCGAGCAGCGCGCACTGGCGCTGGCCGAGCAGAACCTGATGTCGCACGCCCAGCGCGTGGCCCTGGGCTTCCACTGGCACGACGTGGCCGCCGGCCTGCCGAAGAAGTACGACGTCATCGTCAGCAATCCGCCGTTCCATGCGCTGGCGCGCGGCGAGCGGCCGGACATCGGCCGGCGCTTCATCGAGGTCGCGGCGTCCTCGCTGAACCGCGACGGCCAGCTCTGGCTGGTCGCCAACCGGCATCTGCCTTACGAAGCCGTGCTGGAGGCGCGCTTCGAACAAGTGCGCGTGGCCGCCGAGAGCGCGGGCTTCAAGGTCATCGCCGCCACCGGGGCGCGCGCATGAAGATCGTGCGCCATATCGCCAACCTCGGCTACGGCAGCCGCAAGCAGGTGCAGGCCCTGTTCCGCGAGGGTCGCATCACCGATGCGGCCGGCGAGGTGCTCTACACCGACGATCCGGTCGACCACGACGCGATCCGCATCGACGGGGAGCCGCTCGATCCCGCGCCGGGCCTGTGCGTGCTGCTGCACAAGCCGGTCGGCTACACCTGTTCGACCAAGGACGCCGGGCGCCTGGTCTACGACCTGTTGCCCACGCGCTGGCGCCAGCGCGATCCGGTGCTGTCCACGGTCGGGCGCCTGGACCGCCAGACCAGCGGCCTGTTGCTGCTCACCGACGACGGCGGCCTGCTGCACCGGATCATCTCGCCCAAGGCGCAGCTGCCGAAGGTCTACGAGGCCACGCTGGCGCGGGATCTGCGCGGCGATGAGGCGCAGACCTTCGCCAGCGGCACGCTGCTGCTGGAATCCGACCCCAAGCCGCTGCTGCCGGCCGAATTGGACGTCATCGCCCCGCGCCAGGTGCGCCTGACCCTGCACGAAGGCCGCTACCACCAGGTGCGGCGCATGTTCGCCGCGGTCGGCAACCACGTCGAGACGCTGCACCGCAGCCGCATCGGCGGGCTGGCGCTGGGCGATCTGCCCGAGGGCCAGTGGCGCGCGCTGGACGCGGCCGACCTCAACACCCTGTTCGCCGGAGCCAAGGCATGAAGGCCGACGTCGCCGCACTGTCCTTCCTGCCCGAGGCGGTGATCTTCGACATGGATGGACTGATGCTCGACAGCGAGCGCGCCTCGCTGCGCTGCTGGAGCCGCGCGGCGTGCGAGGCGGGCTTCGAGATCGAGGACGACTACTGGCTGCGCATGGTCGGGCACAGCACCGCCGCCTGCGAGGCGATCCTGCGCGAGCGCCTGGACGACGCCCAGATCGAAGCGCTGCTGGCGCGCTGTCATGTGCTGTACCACGAGGAAGTCGAAGCTGGGGTTCCACTGCGGCCCGGCATCGTGGCGCTGCTGCAATGGCTGCAGCAGCAGGGCATTCCGCGTGGCGTGGCGACCTCCACACGGCGGCCGCTGGCGCCGCGCAAGCTGGAGAACGCGGGGCTGCTGGACTACTTCGATGCGGTCACCGCCGGCAACGACGTGAGCCGGCCCAAGCCGGCCCCGGACATCTACCTGCTCGCCGCACAGCGCCTGGGCGCCGATCCCGCGCGCTGCCTGGCGCTGGAGGATTCGCCGGCCGGCGTCACCGCCGCGCTGGCCGCGGGCATGACGGTGATCCAGGTGCCCGATCTGGTGATGCCGGACGAGGCCTTGCGCGCGCGCGGCCATCGCATCGTGGCCTCGCTCACCGACGCCCAACGCCTGCTGGAAGCGCGCCTGGCCGACGGCTGACGCCACCCGCGAGGACGCACGCCAGGGCGCGCGCAAATGCAAGGGCGACGTGCGCGCTGCGGCTGCCTACAATGCCGCCCCCTCGCACACCCGGCAGTCCATGAACATCGTCGTCAGAGAAGACCTCAAGGCCTACATCGATCCGCTCACGCCCGACGAGTACGCCGCGCTGGAGCAGAGCCTGCTGGCCGAAGGCTGCCGCGACGCGCTGGTGCTGTGGGGCGAGGTGCTGGTCGATGGCCACAACCGCTACGGCATCTGCCAGAAGCACGGGCTGCCGTTCAACACCGTGCAGAACACACGCTTTACCTCGATGGAAGACGTGCATCTGTGGATGATCGACCAGCACCTGGGCCGGCGCAGCGTGTCGGATTTCCAGCGCGGCGTGCTGGCGCTGCGCCGGCGCGACATCCTGCTCGAACGCTCGCGCCAGGCCGCGCCCGCGCCCGCGCCGGCGGCGCCGGAGCCCGCCGGCGAAGGCGATGCCGGGGCTCCGCCGTGGGACACCAGCGCGCCGGCCTCCGCCGCGCCGGTGGTGACCTCGGCGATGCTGCCCACGCGCGAGGAACTGGCCCGCGCCGCCAAGCTCAGCAACCGCCAGGTCGCGGCGATCGAAAAGATCCAGAAGCAGGCCACCCCCGAAGTCATCGCCGCGGTACGCGCGGGCGAGCTGTCGATCAACGCCGCCGCCGTGGTCGCCACCTTGCCGGCGCAGGAGCAGCAGGCTGCCGCGCAGGGCGGCGCGCAGGAGCTCAAGGAGGCCGCCAAGCGCGTGCGCGACGCCAAGAAGCGTCCCAAGTCCGCGGCCAAGCCGGTCGAGGCCCTGGAGCTGCCGCAGCTGCGCACGCGCCTGGCGCAGCTGCAGGAAGAGATCGCAGCCGTGGAAGCGCGGATCGCCGAACTGGAAGCCGCCGCCTGACGCAGGCGGCGCGCCACTTCAGGCGTACTGCATCTTGCACGTCATCCCACCGTCGACGATGAACTCCTGTCCGGTGACGAAGCCGGACAGCGTCGGCGCAAGCAACTGCACGGCCAGCGCGCCGATGTCTTCCGGCGTGCCGACGCGCCCGGCCGGGTGCTGGGCGTGATCGGCCTTGGAAAGCTTGGGCGTGCGTCGGCGTGAGGGGCCGCGCCAGGCCTCGGTGGCGATCCAGCCGGGGCTGATCGCGTTGACCCGCACGCGCGGGCCTTCGCTCAGGGCCAACGCATGGGTGAAGGCGACCAGCCCGCCCTTGGCGGCGGCATAGGCCTCGCTGTGCGGCTCGGATTGGTGCGCGCGAGTCGAGGCGATGTTGACGATGGCGCCCTCGCCGTGGGCGCGCAGCGCCGGCAGCGCATGCCGGCTGCACAGGAAGGCGCCGTGCAGGCTGGCCAGGCGCCGATTCCATTGCGCCAGGTCCAGCGTGTCCAGCGGCGGCACGTGCGGATCGGGCGGGCCGGCGTTATTGACCAGCCCGTCCAGGCGGCCGAAGCGCTTCAGGGCCGCGGCGACGAAGGCGGCCACACTGTGCTCGCTCGCCACGTCCAGGCGCTTGAAGAAGGCGTCCTCCCCGCGTGTCCATTCGGCCAGGCAGGCCTTGCCCGCGTCGGCATCCAGGTCGCCGATCGCCACGCGCCCGCCGGCGCCCAGCACGGCCTGCGCGATCCCGCGCCCGATGCCTTGCGCACCACCGGAGATCATCACGACGCGGCCGGCCAGCGGCGCGGGGTTCCAGGGCGTGATCGGCGGTGTCAGCGACATGGCGGTGTTCCGGTGGCGATGGCGCCACAGTGTCCTCGCCCCCGCATCTGCGGGGCGTGTGCGTTCCGCGATGCGCTCAGTCGTCCAGCAGGCGCCGCCAGCCTTCCACGCCGAGTTCGTCGAGGGTGGCGATGTTGCGCTCCACGATCACGTCCGGATCGGGAAAGGCCGCCACGGCGCGCTCGACGCTGTCCTCGCGCAGCAGGTGCAGCGTCGGCCAGGGGGAGCGGTTGGTGTAGTTGGACACATCGTCCGGCGCGGCGCCGGCGAACTGGTAATCCGGGTGGAAGCTGGCCACCTGCAGGATCCCCTGCAGGTCCAGCTGCTCAACGGCCATGTCGGCGTTGTCGAGGAAGTCGTTGTAGTCCAGGAAGTCGGTCAGCACGTCCGGGTGCACGATCAGCGTGGTGTCGATGACCTCGGCCGGGGTCTCCCGCAGCAGCACCAGCTCTTCCATCAGCTGCTCCAGCAGCGCCTCGGGCGTGGTGGCGTCACTCAGCACCATGCGCACCTGCTGCTTGACGTAGACGGCCTTGGCGAACGGGCACAGGTTCAGACCGATCACCGCGCGCTCGAGCCAGCGGCGGGTGTCGGCGAGCGGGTCGTGCAGGGCAGCGTGCTGGTCGGACATGCGTGGCGGGCTAGTCGCGGAAGTTGTCGAACTGCAGCGGCTGCTCGAACTCATGCTGCTTCAGCAGCGCGATGGTCTCCTGCAGGTCGTCGCGCTTCTTGCCGTTGACGCGCAGCTTGTCGCCGTTGATCTGGGTGTCGACCTTGATCTTGGATTCCTTGATCTTCGCCGCGATCTGCTTGGCCAGCTTCTGCTCGATGCCCTGCTTGACGGTGATCTTCTGGCGCGCGCCGGCCAGGTTGGTCTCCACCTCGCCGAACTCCAGGCAGCGCGCGTCGATGCCGCGGGCGATCAGGCGCGCGCGCAGGATGTCTTCCATCTGCTTGAGCTGGAAATCGCTCGGCGCCGACTGGTTGATCGTGTTGTCTTCCAACACGAACTTGGCGTCCACGCCCTTGAAGTCGAAGCGGTTGGACAGTTCGCGGTTGGCCTGATCCACCGCATTGGTCAGTTCGTGGGAATTGACCTCGGAGACGACGTCGAAGGAGGGCATGGCGCACCTGGCGCGAAAAATGAAGGCGCAAAGGGTAGCGCAGCGCGGCGGCGCCGTCAGGGCCGGATTCAGTACGGCTCGTCTTCCTCGTTGAGGACCTCGATCACCGCGCCGGTGACGAAGGCCACGCGTTCGGCGACCTCGCGCACGCGGCGCACGCCCTCGTCGTTGGGCGCCTCGACTTCGATCACCGAGTAGCTACCTGCCATGTCGTCGCTCAGGCCGGCCGAGCTGGAGTCGTCGTCGTCGCCGTGCGGCATCAGGTCCTCGATCTCCTCGATGTGCTCGATGCCTTCGATCGACTCCAGCGCATCGGTCAGCTGCAGGGTGGACGCGTCATCGCCGGTCACGCGCAGGCGCAGGGTGGGCATGGGGTTCTCCAGATGGTTCGTTACCGCAGGATGCTGACCACGCTTGCGCGAAGGCGCGGTGAGTACCAGGGACTTCGCGCACATCGAGGTTCTTCTCCCGAGCGACGGACTGCGGGCTGTGAGGGTTTCTTGGCTTCGGAGGCGCTGCGGTCCGGCGGGCCGCAGTGTCGGACGTCGGGTACAAGGCTTCGTTTCGAATGAAGTCCTGATCGATTCGTCGTGGGGCTTCAGACCGCAGGGGCGCGGCCGGTTGTCGAAGCGCGTTTACTGGCACGACACCTTGTCTAAACCCAAAAAAAAAGCGGCGGCCCCTGAGGGCCGCCGCCTTGTCGGTCGCGATGTCACCGACGCCTTGGATCAGAAGCGGGCGCCGATACCGAAGCCGACCGTCCACGGGTTCAGATCCAGCGACGCGCCGCTGCTCTTGCCATTGACGGTGAGATCCGGCGAACCGTCGAGGTAACGCGCGTCGAAGCGGGCGAACCAGGTCGGGTTGATGTTCATGTCCACGCCGACGGTGCCGATAGCGCCCTTGGCGTCTTCGATGCCCACGTGCGAGCCCGGGACGCTACCCAGCTTCTCGTTGCTGAAGTTGGACTCGTAGTAGCCCACGCCCACGAACGGACGGAACACCTGTCCGGAGTGCCGAAGTGGTACTGCGCGCTCAGCGCGAGCGGCATCTGCTCGACGCTGCCGATCTTGCCCTGGTCGTCGGTGACGTCATGCTTGAACTTGCCCGCGGCGCCCCACAGCTCGACGGCGATGTTGGGGGTAGCGTAGAAGCTGGCGCTCAGCGTCGGGGCGGTGGCGCCATCGACGTCGAGGGTGGTGCCCTTCAGCGGACGCGAGGACGGCTGCAGCATCGTGGCGCTGCCGACCACGGCCCAGCGCTTGAACGCTGCGTCAGCGTCGCCGCCGGTGGTGCTGTTGGTGGCCACGCCATGCGGCGTGGAATCGTTGACGGCTTCCTGCGCAAAGACCGGCGGGGCGGCGAGCAGCGGCACCAGGGCCAGGCCAACCAAACGGATCGACTTCATGGGGACTTCCTCTTCGTTCTTGTCTTGTGGGGCCCGCTCACTGGCGGGACGGCGCACACCGTAGGCGCGGCCAAATGAACGATTCCCTGCACGGCATGCGTGGTTCAGGCTCCTGCACAGCAACGCTTCATCTTGTTGGATGCGCGTGCAGGCGCAGCGCTAGGCGTGGTGTAGAAAAACGTTAAATCGCGGCGGTTTTCTTCACGCGCGGACGATGTGGTTTTGAACGGCGGCGTTCAGCCTGGGTGACGGTTTTGGCAACGATTTGCGCAAGCTCGGGCGCGTTCATCGTCGCCTCGACGGCTGCTGGCGGCTACCGCCGACGTTGGGATAGCCCGCTAGAACTGTCGTTGCGATCACACCGTCGTTCCCGCGAAAGCGGGAACCCAGGGACTTTGGCGCTCTTGCTTGAGGTGCATAGGTGGCCGCCTCTGCGGGAACGACAAGGAATGCATCGCCGCTGGTGCTTGATCGGGAAAGCCCCGACCCCTCCCCCTCAGTCGCTAGCCGCGACTTCGAGCTCCCCTGCGCTGCGCGCAGGGGAGGGGGCGGGTGGTCGCGAGCGTTCTGCGCACCGGCCAGGCCGCGAAATCGGCACCGAGCGCCGAAGTCCCAGTTCAGGAGGTCCGCCCCCTCCCTTTCGCCGAAGGCGAAGGGGAGGGCTGAGGAGGGGTGCTCTTGCTTCTGGCTTTAGATCACCGGGAGCGCTTGAGGCCGGAAGCGCCGACGCCCCTTCCTGCCGTCAGACAGCCGGCGCGCCGACCTGAGCAACAGCGCCGCAACACCACGCCCACGCCCGACCCAGCCCCACAAAGCCCCTCACCCCTGCTCCAGCGCCTCCAGATAGCGCTGCCGCCACTCGGAAATATCGTGTTTCTGCAGGTGCGCGAACATCGCCCGCCAGCGCTCGATGCGCTGGGCCTTGGGCATCGCCGCGGCCGTGGCGATCGCGTCGGCCACGCCGTCCAGGTCGTGCGGGTTGACGATCAGCGCCTGGCTCAGTTCGTCGGCCGCGCCGGCCAGGATCGACAGCACCAGCACGCCGGGATCCTCGGGATCCTGGGCGGCCACGTATTCCTTGGCGACCAGGTTCATGCCGTCGCGCAGCGGGGTGACCAGGCCGACCCGGGCCATGCGGTAGAAGCCGGTCAGCGTGGCGTGGGTGTAATTCTGGTTGACGTAGCGGATCGGGGTCCAGTCAGCCTCGGCATAGGTGCCGTTGACGTGGCCGGCGATCTGCTCGAGCTGGCCGCGCAGCAGGCGGTACTCGGCGACCTCGCCGCGCGAGACCGGCGCGATCTGCAGGAAGGTCAGGCTGCCGCGCTGGGCCTTGTGCCGCTGCAGGTAACGCTCGAACCCGTTGAAGCGCTCGGGCAGGCCCTTGGAGTAGTCCAGCCGGTCCACGCCGATGGCCAGCTCGCGCCCGCGCAGGCTCTCGCGCAGCGCGCGCACCGGCGCCTTGTTGGCCGCGGCGCGGGCCTGCTGGGCGATCAGCCCGGTATCGATGCTGATCGGGAAGTCGCCGGTGCGCACGCGACGCCCGTCCGGCGCCTCGATCAGGTCCGGGCCGAGCACCTTGCCGCCGGCGAACAGGCGCACATAGGCCTGGTAGCGCTCCACGTCGCGCCGGGTGTGGAAGCCGATCAGGTCGTAGGCG
Organism: Pseudoxanthomonas sp. UC19_8; assembly: GCF_042700505.1. Lineage (NCBI taxonomy): Bacteria > Pseudomonadati > Pseudomonadota > Gammaproteobacteria > Lysobacterales > Lysobacteraceae > Pseudoxanthomonas > Pseudoxanthomonas sp. UC19_8. The sequence goes on along the minus strand of NZ_CP170559.1, from coordinate 3,200,515 downwards.
TAGAGCGTGCTGAAGATGCGCTGGTGATCGGGCAGGGCCACGATCAGGTCGGCCGAGGGCATCGGGGTGTGCAGGAAGAAGCCGATCCTGCAGCCCACGCCGCGCTCGCGCAGCAGCGAGGCCAGCGGGATCAGGTGGTAGTCGTGGATCCAGACCGTGTCGCTGTCCTTCAGCAGCGGCGCCAGCTTGTCGGCGAACAGCGCGTTGACGCGCGCATAGCCCTCGCGCTTGCTGCGGTCGTAGTCGACCAGATCCAGGCGGAAGTGCAGCAGCGGCCACAGCGAACCGTTGGCGAAGCCGGTGTAGTACGCGTCGTGGTCGGCACGGTCCAGGTCCATGGTGACGAAGGTGATGTCGCCCTCGCGCTGCTCGTGCAGCCTGCCGCTGGGCTCGCGCGTGACCTTGCCGCTCCAGCCGAACCACATGCCGCCGCGCTCGGTCAGTGCCGCGCGCAGGCCCGTGGCCAGGCCGCCGGTCTGCGGCTGGCCGGGCAGGGCGACGCGGTTGGAGACGACGACCAGCCGGCTCATGAGGCCTCCTGCCAGGAGCGCGACAGGCGCATGGCCGCGGTGATCAGGCCCACGTGCGAATAGGTCTGCGGGAAGTTGCCCAGGCCTCGCCGTCGTCGAAGGTCAGATCCTCCGACAGCAGGCCGACGTGGTTGCGGCGCGCCAGGATGCGCTCGAACATCGCCCGCGCCTCGTCCTTGCGGCCCATCGCCGCCAGCGCGTCGATGTACCAGAAGGTGCAGATGGTGAAGCTGGTCTCCGGCTCGCCGAAGTCGTCCGGCGCCACATAGCGGAACAGCGCGTCGCCCTTCTTCAGCGTGCGGCCGATGGCCTCGACGGTGCCGACGAACTTCGGATCGTCGGCCGCGATGAAGCCCACATCGGCCAGCAGCAGCAGCGAGGCGTCCAGATAGTCGCTCTCGAACGAGGCGCTGAACCAGCCCAGGTCCTCGCGCCAGGCGCGTTCCAGCGTGGTGGCGCGGATGGTGTCGGCGCGCGCGCGCCAGTGCGCGGCGCGTTCGGGCAGCTCCAGGCGTTCGGCGATCTTGGCCAGGCGATCGCAGGCGGCCCAGCACATCACGCTGGTGTAGGTATGCACCTCGGCGCGGCCGCGGAATTCCCACAGGCCCGCGTCGGGCACGTCGTACAGGGCGAAGGCGCGCTCGCCCAGCGGTTCGAGCCGCTCGAAGGTGTGCCGGTCGCCCGGATCGACCAGGCGCTGGTCGAAGAACAGCTGGGTCGAGGCCAGCACCACCGAGCCATACACGTCGTGCTGCTTCTGGATCCAGGCCAGGTTGCCGCGCCGCACCGGGCCCATGCCGCGATAGCCGGCCAGGCTGGGCACCTCGTGCTCGTGCAGCTCGACTTCGAAGTTGATGCCGTACATCGGCTGCAGCGTGCCGTCGTGGGTGGCGATGTTGAAGATGTAGCCGAGGAACTGCTCCATCGTGCGCGTGGCGCCCAATCGGTTGAGCGCGCGCACCACGAAGCCGGCATCGCGCAGCCAGCAATAGCGGTAGTCCCAGTTGCGCGGCGTGTCCGGCGCCTCGGGGATGGAGGTGGTCATCGCCGCGATGATGCCGCCGCTGTCCTCGTACTGGCACAGCTTCAGCGTGATGGCGCTGCGGATCACCGCGTCCTGCCAGTCCAGTGGGATGGACAGATAGCGCACCCACTCGGCCCAGTAGTGATGGGTGTTCTCCTGCGCCTCGCGCACGTAGCCGGGCAGCGAGCGGCGCAGCGATTCGTCCGCGCCCAGCACCAGGTGCACCGGGTGGTTGAGGACGAAGGCGGTCTCCTCGCGGATGAAGCGCACCGGCACATCGGTGGTCAGGCGCAGGGTGAACTCGGGCAGCAGCCAGCGCACGTGGTTGCTGCCCCAGGTCGACTCGGGCTTGCGCGCGCCCCAGTCAGCCAGCGGCCGGGCGCGCACGCGGATGCGCGGGTTGCCGGTGAGCGGGCGGATCTGGCGGATGATGCTGACCGGCCGGTAGAAGCGCTGGTTCTCGCGCCAGCGCGGGGCGAAGTCGATGATCTCCAGCGCGTTGCCGTGCGCATCGCGCAGCACGGTGCGCAGGATCGCGGTATTGGTCAGGTAGTGCTGCTCGCTGGAGGCCAGGTCCTCCAGCTCCACCGCGAAGTCGCCGCCGACCTGGTCCTTGGGGCCCAGCAGCGCGCAGAACGCCGGGTCGCCGTCGAAGGCGGGCATGCAGCTCCAGACCACGCGGCCCTGCTTGTCGATCAAGGCGCCAAAGCTGCCATTGCCGATCACGCCCATGTCCAGGTTGGGTTGTCGCATGCGGGCTCCGTGGGGATGTTGCGAAGGTGGGAGGAGAAAACGCGCGTGTTGCAGGCTTGCGATCAAGTCCGATCCGGAAGGCCCGTCACGCGTCCTGCAGGCTGGCCTGCAGCCAGGCATGCACGGCGGCCACATCGGGCAGCGCGTACATCGCATGGCTGTTGGCGCGGCGGCCGACCAGCACGCTCCAGCCGCCGGCGCTGTTGGCGGCCTCGAAACCGTACTCGTCGGTCAGATCGTCGCCGACGAAGACCGGGGTGCGCCCGGCGAACGGTGGCTGTTCGAGCAGCCTACGCACTGCGCGGCCCTTGTCCACATCGCTGGGCACCAGTTCCAGCACATGGTCGCCCGGCTGCAGGCGATAACCGGTCAGCTGCGGCAGGTGCCGGGCGGCCAGGTCGCGCAGCGGCTCGGCCGCGCGCGGCGCGGCGCGCCAGTGCAGGGCGATGTTGCTGCCCTTGTCCTCCACCAGCACGCCCGGATAGCGGTGCGAGAGCACCGTGGCCTCGCGGCGCAGCGCCGCCAGGGCTTCGGCCGGGACGGTGCGCGGGACCTGCGGGGCGCCGCGCAGCTCCTGCCCGTGCATGCCGGCCGCCGGCAGCGTGAGTGGCGCGAACACCAGGTCCAGCGCCTTCAGGGGGCGGCCGCTGACCACCGCCAGCGCGCCGTCCAACTGTGCGGCCAGGCGCGTGATGGTGTCCAGGCCGCCCTCCGGCAGGCGAACGGAGGTGGGATCGTCCTGGAAGTCCAGCAGCGTGCCATCCACGTCCAGGAACAGCGCGCAGTGGTCGCCCAGCGCGGGCGGGGCGGGGAAACGGTTGGGGGCAGTGGGGGCCATGGGGTGGCGCGATCGGCGGGGCGTCTTCAGCGTGCAAACGTCGGACGGCATTGTTCTCAACACGGGGTGAACGGGCGGTGTTGGGCGCGGGTCAGGGCGAAATTGGGTGGATAGGACGATATTTCGTCAAGGCCTGACAGAATTTCGGCTACGACCATCCGCCAAGGTTGGCGCGACGCATCGCAGACGTACAATGCCCGGCCCGTCCCACCCAATCCTTCGGAGTTCCCCAAGATGGCTCAAGCCCAGGAAGCGCGCGTCCCCGATATCGGCGACTACAGCGACGTGCCCGTGATCGAGGTGCTGGTGTCCGTCGGGGACACCGTGCAGAAGGATCAGGGGTTGATCACCCTGGAGTCGGACAAGGCCACCCTGGAAGTTCCGGCCGCCTTCGGCGGTGTGGTCAAGGAACTCAAGGTCAAGGTCGGCGACACGCTCTCGGAGGGGTCGGTCGTGGCCCTGATCGAGCCGGCCGGCGAGGGCGACGCGCCCAAGGCCGAGGCCAAGCCGGCCGAGGCGCCCAAGGCGGCGCCGTCGCCAGCCAAGCCGGCCGAGCCCGATGCGCCGGTCGAGCCGGTCGACACCGCCGGCTCGACGCCGGACAAGCTGACCCAGCGCGAGATCGCCCAGGCGCAGTCGCGCACCGCCTCCGGCGCCACCGCAGGCCAGGCAGAGCCGCCGTCGCCGCCGACCAGCACCCCGCCGGTCAGCTTCGACGCCTCGCGCGTGATGCCCGACAAGGTGCCGCACGCCAGCCCGGCGGTGCGCCTGTTCGCCCGCGAGCTGGGCGTGGACCTGAACCAGGTCAAGGGCAGTGCGCGCAAGGGACGCATCACCCGCGAGGACGTGCAGGGCTTCGTCAAGCAGGCGCTGTCCGGCGGCGGCGCTGGCGCCCCGGCCGCCGCGCCGGTGGCCGCCGGTGGCGGCAATGGCCTGAGCCTGCTGCCCTGGCCGAAGGTGGACTTCGCCAAGTTCGGCGAGATCGAGGTCAAGCCGCTCTCGCGCATCCAGAAGATCTCCGGCGCCAACCTGGCGCGCAACTGGGCCATGATCCCGCACGTCACCCAGTTCGACTCGGCCGACATCACCGATCTGGAAGACCTGCGCGTGACGCTCAACAAGGAGGCGGAGAAGTCCAAGTCCGGCGTCAAGCTGACCATGCTGGCCTTCCTGATCAAGGCCAGCGCCGCGCTGTTGAAGAAGTACCCGACCTTCAACGCCTCGCTCGATGCCACCGGCGAGAACCTGACGCTGAAGAAGTATTTCCACATCGGCTTCGCCGCCGACACGCCCAACGGGCTGGTCGTGCCGGTGATCCGCGACGTGGACAAGAAGGGCGTCAACGACATCGCCACCGAGACCGGCGAGCTGGCCAAGAAGGCGCGCGAGGGCAAGCTCGGCCCGGCCGACATGACCGGCGGCTGCTTCTCGATCTCCTCGCTGGGCGGCATCGGCGGCACGGCGTTCACGCCGATCGTCAATGCGCCGGAGGTGGCCATCCTGGGCGTGTCCAAGTCGGCCATCCAGCCGGTGTGGGATGGCAAGGCGTTCCAGCCGCGGCTGATGCTGCCGCTGTCGCTGAGCTACGACCACCGCGTGATCGACGGCGCGCTGGCCGCGCGCTTCACCGCTGATCTGGCCAAGGTGCTCGGCGACATGCGCCGGGTCCTGCTGTAACCGGAGGCTGCGCGCATGGCGAACACCATTGAAGTGAAGGTGCCGGACATCGGCGATTTCTCCGATGTGCCGGTGATCGAAGTGCTGGTCTCGGTCGGCGACACCGTGACCAAGGAGCAGGGCCTGGCCACGCTGGAATCGGACAAGGCCACGCTGGAAGTGCCGTCCTCGGCCGACGGCGTGGTGAAGGAGATCAAGATCAAGGTCGGCGACAAGGTCTCGCAGGGCAGCCTGGTCGTGGTGCTGGAAGCCGCGGGCGAAGCCGCCGCGGCGCCGGCTCCCGCCGCGCCCCAGCCGGCCGCGCCGGCTAAGGCAGAAGCGCCCAAGGCCGAGAAGGTCGAGCCCAAGCCCGAAGCCGCCGCGCCCGCGCCGGCCGCCGGCCCCATCGAAGTGAAGGTGCCCGACATCGGCGACTTCTCCGACGTGCCGGTGATCGAGGTGCTGGTCGCGGTCGGCGACACCGTGGCCAAGGAGCAGGGCCTGCTGACCCTGGAATCGGACAAGGCCACGCTGGAAGTGCCGTCCTCGGCCGCCGGCAAGGTCAAGGAGATCAAGGTCAAGGTCGGCGACAAGGTCAACCAGGGCGACCTGGTCGTGGTGCTCGAAGGCGAGGCCGCGGCCGCGCCTTCGCCGGCCCCGCGCGCCGCGCCGGTCAGCGCCTCGCCCGCCAAGCCCGAGGGCGTCCAGGCGCCAAAGGCCGCGGCCGGCACCGGCCGCAAGGCCGACATCGAATGCCGCATCGTGGTGCTGGGCTCCGGCCCCGGCGGCTATACCGCCGCGTTCCGCGCCGCGGACCTGGGCCTGGATACGGTGCTGATCGAGCGCTACGCCAGCCTGGGCGGCGTGTGCCTCAACGTCGGCTGCATCCCGTCCAAGGCGCTGCTGCATTCGGCCAACGTCATCGACGAGGCCGCCCATGCCGAGGAGTGCGGCATCGAGTTCGCCGCGCCCAAGATCCACCTGGACAAGCTGCGCAGCTACAAGGAAAAGGTCGTCGGTACCCTGACCAAGGGTCTGGCCGGCATGGCCAAGCAGCGCAAGGTGCGCGTGGTCCAGGGCGTGGGCACGTTCGTGTCGGCCAACGAGATCGAGATCGTCGGCAGCGACGGCAAGACCCAGCTGCTGCGCTTCGAGCAATGCATCATCGCCGCGGGCAGCCAGGCGGTGAAGCTGCCCAACTTCCCGTGGGACGACCCGCGCGTGATGGACTCCACCGACGCGCTGGAACTGGCCGAAGTGCCCAAGTCCCTGCTCGTGGTCGGCGGCGGCATCATCGGCCTGGAAATGGCCACCGTGTACAGCGCCCTGGGCAGCCAGGTGACCGTGGTCGAGTTCATGGACCAGCTGATGCCCGGCGCCGACAAGGACCTGGTCAAGCCGCTGGCCGACCGCCTGAAGAAGCAGGGCGTCGTGGTGCATCTCAAGACCAAGGCCGCCGGCGTCAAGGCCGAGAAGAAGGGCATCACCGTGACCTTCGAATCGGCCACCGAGGGCGCCAAGCCCGATCTGGAATCCGGCACCTGGGACCGCGTGCTGGTGGCCGTGGGCCGCGCGCCCAACGGCAAGAAGATCGGCGCGGACAAGGCCGGCGTGCAGGTCACCGACCGCGGCTTCATCCCGGTCGATCCGCAGATGCGCACCAACGTGCCGCACATCTTCGCCATCGGCGACATCGTCGGGAACCCGATGCTGGCCCACAAGGCCACGCACGAGGGCAAGCTGGCGGCCGAAGTCGCCTCGGGCGAGAAGAAGGAGTGGGTGGCCCGCGTGATCCCGTCGGTGGCCTATACCAACCCGGAGATCGCCTGGGTCGGCGTCACCGAAACCGAGGCCAAGGCCAAGGGGCTCAAGGTCGGCGCGGCCAAGTTCCCGTGGGCGGCCAGCGGCCGCGCCATCGGCATCGGCCGCACCGAGGGCTTCACCAAGCTGATCTTCGACGAGGAGACGCACCGCATCGTCGGCGGCGGCATCGTCGGCGTGCATGCCGGCGATCTGCTGGCCGAGATCGGTCTGGCGATCGAGATGGGCGCCGAGGCCGAGGACATCGGCCACACCATCCACGCCCACCCGACCTTGAGCGAGTCGGTCGGCATGGCGGCCGAGGTCTACGACGGCACCATCACCGACCTGTACATCCCGAAGAAGAAGTAAGCGGATTCCGTCGCTCCCGCGATCGCGGGAGCGCGGGTCTGCGACGCTTCGCGCGAAAGTCCCTGGATGACCAGACATTCGTCTGTTGTGGAGCGATTCCCGCCTTCGCGGGAATGACGATAGAAGTTTTGTCGGCAGTTCGAGGCTCCGCGCGAAGTTGACCAAAAGAAAAGCCCCGGCACGCCGGGGCTTTTTTGTGTCGCGAACCAAGCCTTTCAGCAAGCCCCGCCCACGCTCCGGCAGGAGAGCCCCCTTGAGTCAAGGGGGCGCGCCGAAGGCGCGGGGATGTGGGGACTGATAAGCCGGGGCCCGAAGTTTGCGCAGCAAACTTTGGGGTTCTAACGCGCATTCGCGCGTTAGAACGCAAACGTCAGACCCACCGTCGGGCCTTTGAACTCCAGGTCCAGACCGGCGCGACCGGTGATGTCGCCGGAGGTGTAGGGCTCGCTGTAGTTGATCTTGAACCAGTCGTAGCCGGCGAACACGCCGAAGTTCTGGGTGAACTTGTACTCGACCGTGGCGTTGGCGCGCTTGATCTTGCCGTCGTAGTCGAAGTTGCCCCAGTTCGCGTCCAGGTACTGGCCCTGCACGTTGATCAGCCAGCGATCGCCCGGGGTGGCGGTGAAGCGCACGCCGACCACGGGGGCGACGCCGTCTTCCTTCCAGGTTTCGCGGTAGCGGCCCAGCGTGCCGGCGTCGGCGGTGGCCTTGGCATCCAGCTTGGCCCACTCGGCGCCCAGCTCCAGGCCCATCGAGAACTTGTCGGTCTCCACCACCGAGAAGTCGTAGATCAGGCTGGCCAGCTGGAAGCGCGAATCCAGCTTGACGAAGCTGCCGCTCGGCACGGTGTTGCCCTGGTAGGAGATGTCCTCGGACAGGGTCTGCTTGTTGTCCTTCTGATAGCGGAAGTAGTCGAAGATCAGACGGTTGCGGTTGCTGATGTGCCACACGCCATCCACGCGCGGCGACACCTCGGCGCTGCCGAAGTCGAAATCGCGCTTGCCGCTCACGCTCTGGCCGAAGCCCTCGGCGCTGCCGCGCAGGGTGGCGTCGCCGTCGGCGTTCATGGCGCCCACGCGCAGGGTGAAGGTGTCGTTGTTCTCCTGCGCGCTGGCCGGGGCCGCGACGGCGCCCAGCAGCGCGAGGGACAGGCCTGCCAGGGCCAGGGACGGGATGGCTTTCATGGGGGGCTCTCTCTACGGATCGGATGTAATGCCGGTGACGCCCGGCTCAGGTGCGCACACGCTGCACGCGGCCCGGTGCACGTCCGGTGAAGAAATGAGACTCCAAGATTCATTCATGCGGACGGCGTGTGACGACCCGCCGCCGGCCTGGACGCGGCGTCCATGTGCCAGCGGCTACGCGTGCGCAGGCCTGGCATCGCTTCGGCGCCATGGGCTCGCACGGTGCGCAACAAAAGAGCCCCGGCGCGCGCGCCGGGGCTCGGGAAGGTCTGCGACAGAGCATCGACGAGGAAGTGGGTCGCAGACCTCGCATGCCCTTGACCGGCGCCAATGAGGAAAAGTTCCCCAGCCAACCTGGCACGCGCGTGACGCACTGCGGAAACGCTTTCAGCCAAGCCCGCACACGCACATGAGCGAACCGACAGCTTTTCTCAGGCAAATCAGACTTTTGAAGGTTGTCGCGAAAATCGCCGCGCTGCTATACTTTGGCGGCTTGACGGGGCCACTCGCACTCACCGTCTCTCGCACCCCACAAGGCCAACGACGTGCTGAACTCCGTAAACACGGGTCGGCAACTGGCACAGCGGGCGATAGCCTGGCAGGCTGCCGCCGCCGTGTTGGTCGCGCTGGCCTGGCTGGCGCACTCGCCGCAGCACGCCCTCGGGGCGCTGTATGGGGGGCTTGGCTTCACCGCCGGATCCTGGGCTGCCGCGAAAGTGGCGCTGGGCGGCGGGATCGCCCCGGCCGGCGTCGCCTTCGCGCGACTGCTGATGGGGGTGGCGGCGAAGTGGGTGGTGGTACTGCTGGTGCTGGTGGCGGGTCTGGCCGGATTTCGGTTGCCAGGCCTGGCGCTGATCACCGGCCTTGTAGGGGCCGCACTGGGCATGGTGCTGGCCAATCTGATCCAACGCAAAGGTGTCGCCACGTGAGTGAAGCCAACAATTCGGGCGGTCTGACCGAATACATCACCCATCACCTGGGTCACAACGCTGGCCAGGCGCTGGGCGGGATGTTCCATTTCGACAGCTGGCTGATCGCGCTGACGCTGGGCCTGATTTTTGTGGCCTGGTTCGCGTTCTTCGCCCGCCGTGCCACCGCCGGGGTGCCGACCAAGGGTCAGGCCTTCGTCGAGCTGGTGATGGAATTCGTCGACGGCCAGGTCAAGGACACCTTCCACGGCAACCGCAACTCGGTGACGCCGCTGGCGCTGACCATCTTCATGTGGGTGGTCTTCATGAACACGATGGACCTGATCCCGCTGGATCTGCCGTCGTTCCTGATCACCCACACCGCGGGCGCCGAGGCGGCGCACCACACCTATTTCCGCATGGTGCCTACCGCCGACCTGAACACCACGCTGGCGCTGTCGGTGACCGTGTTCTTCATCCTGATCGGCCATGCGCTGGCGGCCAAGGGCGGCTTCGGCTTCGGCAAGGAGCTGCTGACCGCGCCGTTCCATGCGCACGGCATCGGCGCGATCATCCTGGCGCCGGTCAACCTGGCCATGAACATCATCGAGTGGCTGGTCAAGCCGATCTCGCTGGCCATGCGGTTGTTCGGCAACATGTACGGTGGAGAGCTGGTGTTCATGCTCATCGCCGGCCTGATGAGCGGCTGGGTGACCTTCCTGCCGGGCGTGATCGCCAACGCGGCCTGGGGCATCTTCCATATCCTGATCATCCTGCTGCAGGCCTTCATCTTCATGATCCTCACCGTTGTCTACATCGCCGGTGCTCGTGAAGGCCACTAAAGCCGCTTCGACCGTTTTTCGCTTCACCCTTTCGTACTAACCAACCAATCGCTGGAGAGTTTTCATGGAATTCATCGCACACCTGCAGGGCATGACCGCCATCGCCATCGGCCTCATCATCGGCCTGGGTGCCCTGGGTGCCTGCCTGGGCATCGCCATCATGGGTTCCAAGTTCCTGGAATCGGCCGCCCGTCAGCCGGAGCTGATCCCGGTGCTGCAGGGCCGCATGTTCCTGCTGGCCGGCCTGATCGACGCCGCCTTCATCATCGGCCTGGCCATCGCGCTGTACTTCGGTATCGCCAACCCGCTGCTCACCGCTGTGCTGAACGCGCAGGGCGGCTAATCAGCCGTCGTCGCGATCCGCATTCGCGGATCGCCAGGTAACGCTCGCCATGCGGTCAGCGCATGGCGGGTTGAACGAACCCGTCGAGGACACGTCATGAACGTCAACATGACCTTCTTCGGCCAGATGCTTTCCTTCGTGATCCTGATTGTGTTCACGATGAAGTTCATCTGGCCGCCGCTGAATGCGGCGCTTGAAGAACGGCAGAAGAAGATCGCCGAAGGCCTGGCCGCTGCAGACCGCAGCCAGAAGGACCTGGCGCAGGCGCAGGAGAAGGCCAACGAGGCCCTCAAGGACGCCCGCGTCAAGGCCAACGAGATCATCGACCAGGCCCACGCCCGCGCCAACCAGATCGTCGAGGCCGCCCGCAACGAGGCGATCACCGAGGCGAACCGGCAGAAGGAACTGGCCCAGGAAGAGATCGCCGCCGCCGCCAACCGCGCCCGCGAGGAGCTGCGCAAGCAGGTCTCCGTGCTGGCCGTGAGCGGCGCCGAGAAGCTGCTGCACCGCGAGATCGATCCGGCCGCCCACAAGGCGCTGCTGGACGAACTGGCTGCGCAGATCTAAGGCGGATGATCCGATCATGAGTCAGTCCATCACGCTCGCCCGCCCCTACGCCCGCGCCGCCTTCGGCGCGGCGCAGGATGCGCAGCAGCTGCCGGCGTGGTCGCAGGCGCTGGGTTTCTCCGCCCAGGTCGCGGCCGATCCGCGCGTCGCCGCGCTGCTGCCCAATCCGCAGCTGACCCGCGAGCAGGCCCTGGCGCTGCTGGCGCCCGAAGGCGCAGGCGAGGAATTCACGCGCTTTCTGGGCGTGCTGGCCGATGCCGGCCGCCTGGCGCTGCTGCCCGAGATCGCCGCGCTCTATGAGCAGCTGCGCGCGCAGGCCGAGCACGTCGTGCTGGCCCGGGTCACCTCGGCGTCCGAACTGCCGCCGGGCGAGCTGGACGTGATCAAGGCCGCGCTGGCCAAGCGTTTCGGCCGCCAGGTCGAGGTGACCACCGAGGTGGACGCTTCGCTGATCGGCGGCGCCATCATCGATGCCGGCGACGTGGTCATCGATGGTTCGCTCAAGGGCAAGCTGGCGCGCCTGCAGACGGCGCTGGCGGGCTGATTCCAGGCGCCGCCGGACGCGCTGCAGCGACCGGCTGGCGACAGGCACACGCTTTCATTTATCCGCAGCCGCGCACCGGCTGCACAAGGAAAACCATCATGGCCACCACGCTCAACCCCTCTGAAATCAGCGACCTCATCAAGACCCGCATCGAGCAGGTCAAGCTGGCCGCCGAGTCGCGCAACGAAGGCACCGTGACCAGCGTGTCCGACGGCATCGTGCGCATCTTCGGCCTGGCCGACGTGATGCAGGGCGAAATGATCGAGCTGCCGCCCGCCGGCGAGGGCACGCCCACCTTCGCCCTGGCCCTGAACCTGGAGCGCGACTCGGTCGGCGCCGTGGTGCTGGGCGACTACGAGCACCTGCGCGAAGGCGACGTGGCCAAGACCACCGGCCGCATCCTGGAAGTGCCGGTCGGTCCCGAGCTGCTGGGTCGCGTGGTCAACGCGCTGGGCGAGCCGATCGACGGCAAGGGTCCGATCAACACCGCGCAGACCGCGCCGGTCGAGCGCGTGGCGCCGGGCGTGATCTGGCGCAAGTCGGTCGATCAGCCGGTGCAGACCGGTTACAAGTCGGTCGACGCCATGATCCCGATCGGCCGCGGCCAGCGCGAGCTGATCATCGGCGACCGCCAGACCGGCAAGACCGCGATGGCCATCGACGCGGTGATCAACCAGAAGGACTCGGGCATCAAGTGCGTGTACGTCGCCATCGGCCAGAAGGCCTCGACGGTCGCCAACATCGTGCGCAAGCTCGAGGAGAACGGCGCGCTGGCCCACACCATCGTGGTGGCCGCCACCGCCTCGGAGTCGGCCGCGATGCAGTACATCAGCGCCTATTCCGGCTGCACCATGGGCGAGTACTTCCTGGACCGTGGCCAGGACGCGCTGATCGTGTACGACGACCTGTCCAAGCAGGCCGTGGCCTATCGCCAGATCTCCCTGCTGCTCAAGCGCCCGCCGGGTCGCGAAGCCTATCCGGGCGACGTGTTCTACCTGCACTCGCGCCTGCTGGAGCGCGCCTGCCGCGTGTCCGAGGACTACGTCGAGAAGTTCACCCAGGGTGAGGTCACGGGCAAGACCGGTTCGCTGACCGCGCTGCCGATCATCGAGACCCAGGCCGGCGACGTCTCGGCGTTCGTGCCGACCAACGTGATCTCGATCACCGACGGCCAGATCTTCCTGGAAACCGACCTGTTCAACGCCGGCATCCGTCCGGCGGTGAACGCCGGTATCTCGGTCTCGCGCGTCGGTGGCGCGGCTCAGACCAAGATCATCAAGAAGCTCTCCGGCGGCATCCGCATCTCGCTGGCGCAGTACCGCGAGCTGGCGGCGTTCGCGCAGTTCGCCTCGGACCTGGATGAAGCCACCCGCAAGCAGCTCGAGCGCGGTCAGCGCGTGACCGAGCTGATGAAGCAGAAGCAGTACGCGCCGATGTCCATCGCCCTGCAGGCGCTGTCCATCTACGCGGTCAACGAGGGCTACCTGGACGACGTGCCGGTGAACAAGCTGCTGGCCTTCGAAGCCGGCCTGCATGCGCACTTCACCAACACCCAGGGCGCGCTGCTGGACAAGATCAACGGCACCGGTGCCTGGGACGGCGAGATCGAAGGCGCCTTCAAGCAGGGCATCGCGGAGTTCAAGCAGACCGGTAGCTGGTAACCCAGTTGCCGGGAATCGGGAATAGAGAATAGGGAATCGTAGGAGCGGGATCCGGGCTTTGCCCTTTCCCGATTCTCCATTCCCCATTCCCACAAAGCGAGTAAAGCGAGCGAGAGATGGCAGGCGGACGCGAAATCAAGAACAAGATCAAGAGCGTGCAGAACACCCGCAAGGTGACGCGCGCCCTGGAGATGGTCTCGGCCGCGAAGATCCGCCGCGCCCAGGACCGCATGAAGACCTCGCGCCCCTACGCGCGGGCGATGCGCCAGGTCATCAGCCATCTGGCCCAGGCCAATACCGACTTCCAGCACCCCTACCTGGTGGAGCGCGAGAAGGTCGAGCGCGTCGGCTACATCATCGTGTCCTCAGACCGCGGCCTGGCCGGCGGCCTGAACAACAACCTGTTCCGCAAGACCCTGGGCGAGATGCGCCAGTGGCAGGACAAGGGCGCGCAGATCGACGTGGTGACCATCGGCCAGAAGGCCTCGGTGTTCTTCCGTCGCCTGAAGGTCGACATGGTCGGCAGCCTGAGCCACCTGGGCGATGTGCCGCATGTGGAACAGCTGATCGGCGTGGTCAAGGTGATGCTGGAGGCGTACGAGTCGGGCAAGGTCGACCGCGTCTTCCTGGTCTACAACCACTTCGTCAACACGATGTCGCAGAAGGCCTCCTTCGACCAGCTGCTGCCGCTGCCGCAGGCCGAGGAAGACGTCGCCAAGCACGACTGGGACTACATCTACGAACCCGACGCCAAGACCGTGCTCGAGCACGTGCTGGTGCGCTACGTCGAGTCGCTGGTGTACCAGGCGGTGCTGGAGAACGTGGCCTCCGAGCATGCCGCGCGCATGGTCGCGATGAAGGCCGCCAGCGATAACGCCAGCAAGCTGATCGGCACCCTGCAGCTGTCCTACAACAAGGCCCGTCAGGCGGCGATCACCCAGGAAATTTCCGAGATCGTCGGCGGCGCGGCCGCTGTGTAGCCGGGAATGGGGAATGGTGAAACGGGAATGGTCGCAGCGATGCTTGATCCTCCCATTCCCGATTCCCCGTTCCCCATTCCCGACACCAGTTTCGAATAGACATTAGTGGAGTTATCCAAATGAGTCAGGGCAAGATCGTTCAGATCATCGGCGCGGTCGTCGACGTCGAATTCCCGCGCGGCGAGGTGCCGAAGGTGTACGACGCGCTGAAGGTGGACAACACCGAGATCACGCTGGAAGTGCAGCAGCAGCTGGGCGACGGCGTGGTCCGCACCATCGCGCTGGGCTCCACCGATGGCCTCAAGCGCAACCTGGTGGCCACCAACACCGGCAAGGCGATCTCCGTGCCGGTCGGCAGCGCCACGCTGGGCCGCATCATGGACGTGCTGGGCCGCCCGATCGACGAGGCCGGCCCGGTCGAAGGCAGCGACAGCTGGGAAATCCACCGCGCCGCGCCGTCCTACGAGGACCAGTCCTCCTCCACCGAGCTGCTGGAGACCGGCATCAAGGTCATCGACCTGATGTGCCCGTTCGCCAAGGGCGGCAAGGTCGGCCTGTTCGGCGGCGCCGGCGTCGGCAAGACCGTCAACATGATGGAGCTGATCAACAACATCGCCAAGGCGCACAGCGGTCTGTCCGTGTTCGCCGGCGTGGGCGAGCGTACCCGCGAGGGCAACGACTTTTACCACGAGATGAAGGATTCCAACGTCCTGGACAAGGTGGCGATGGTCTACGGCCAGATGAACGAGCCGCCGGGCAACCGTCTGCGCGTGGCGCTGACCGGCCTGACCATGGCCGAGTACTTCCGCGACGAGAAGGACGCCTCGGGCAAGGGCAAGGACGTGCTGCTGTTCGTCGACAACATCTACCGCTACACGCTGGCCGGTACCGAAGTGTCGGCGCTGCTGGGCCGCATGCCGTCGGCGGTGGGCTACCAGCCCACCCTGGCCGAGGAAATGGGCGTGCTGCAGGAGCGCATCACCTCGACCAAGTCCGGCTCGATCACCTCGATCCAGGCCGTGTACGTGCCCGCGGACGACCTGACCGACCCCTCGCCGGCGACCACCTTCGCCCACCTGGACTCCACCGTCACCCTGAGCCGCCAGATCGCCTCGCTGGGCATCTATCCGGCCGTGGACCCGCTGGACTCCACCAGCCGCCAGCTGGACCCGCTGGTGGTGGGCGCCGAGCACTACGACGTCGCCCGTCGCGTGCAGTCCACGCTGCAGAAGTACAAGGAACTGAAGGACATCATCGCCATCCTGGGCATGGACGAGCTGTCCGAGGAAGACAAGCAGTCGGTCTCGCGCGCGCGCAAGATCGAGCGCTTCTTCAGCCAGCCCTTCCACGTGGCCGAAGTGTTCACCGGCGCCCCGGGCAAGTACGTGGCGCTGAAGGACACCATCCGCGGCTTCAAGGGCATCCTGGACGGTGAGTACGACCACCTGCCCGAGCAGGCCTTCTACATGGTCGGCGGCATCGACGAGGCCGTGGAAAAGGCCAAGAAGCTGGCTGAGAAGGCTTAAGCGCCGGGATTCGGGATTCGGGATTAGGGATTTGCAGGGCGGTATCGAGGAGAAGGGCGTGGGAGTGAGGACGAAGCGGCGCGACCGCTTTACCGAATCCCGAATCCCGAATCCCCAATCCCGCCTCGCACCAGCGAGGTAACCATGAGCACCATCCGTTGCGACATCGTCAGCGCCGAGCAGGAGATCTACCACGGGGAAGCCACCCTGGTGGTCGCCACCGGTGAGCTGGGCGAGCTGGGCATCGCGCCCAAGCACGCGCCGCTGATCACGCGCCTGAAGGCGGGCAAGGTCGTGGTCACCACGCCCTCGGGCGAGCACCTGGACTTCGCCATCTCCGGCGGGATCCTGGAGGTTCAGCCGCAGGTGGTGACCGTGCTGGCCGACACCGCCATCCGCGCGCAGGACATCGACGAGGCCGCGGTCAAGGCGGCCAAGGACGAGGCCGAGCGCGTGCTGGCCAACCGTGGCGAGACCGAGGACCTGGCCGAAGCCCAGCGCAAGCTGATGGAAGCCGTGGTCCAGCTGCAGGCCCTCGAGCGCCTGCGCAAGACGCTCAAGCACTGAGCGCTTGGGCGGCCCGGCCTGAGCCGCAGACGCGGAAAATGCAAAACGCCGGCGCGAGCCGGCGTTTTGCGTTGTGGGGGGCGGTCCTGCCCCACGTTTGGTGGGAGCCGCCATCGCGGCGATGAGGCCTTACCTGTGAACTTCCTGGGTAAAGCCCCATCGCCGCCATGGCGGCTCCCACCTGTAGAGCGGAGCTTGCTCCGCTGGGGCTTGCCGATGATCCGGTCGAAACGCAGCGGAGCAAGCTCCGCTCTACAAAAAAGGCCGCGGCTTGAACTGAGAGACAGTTGCTCCCACCAAGCAGGGGGCTCTTCGGCGAGCGGCTAGCGAAGATCAGCAAGGCCAGCACGCCATTGGCCAGCAGGCCAGCTCCCACCAAGCGTGGTGGCGCTCAGCGATAGATCACATAGCGGCTGGCGGCGAAGGTCAGCACCGCCAGCACGCCCTCCACCAGCGGCTTGGCCAGCCAGGCCAGCTGCAGGCCCAGGCGCTGCTCGACCAGCAGAATCATCCAGGTGCTGAGCACCGTGGCGGGGGATCCACACCGCCAGGAACCGCGCGAACCGCGACCACCCCAGCCGCGCCCCGTTCTCGCGCGAGGCGAAGGTATACCGCCCGTTGAGCCAGAACCCCAGGATCGCCCCCGCCACGCGCCCGGCGAGGTTGGCCGGCACCGCGTCGAGGCCCAGCGCACTGAGCGCGACGAAGACGCTCCAGTCCAGCAGCAACTGCACGCCGCCGACGACGATGAAGATCGAGCCCTGCTTGAACAGCTGCGGCGGTAGCGAGAAGGAGCCCATGCGGCGCATTCTAGCCGGCCCACGCCTGCGGCCCTGTAAGATCGCGCGCAGTTTCCTGCCATGGAGGTCAGGTGCGCGTCGCCGTTCTGATTCCCTGTTTCAACGAAGCCACCACCATCGCCAAGGTGGTGGGCGATTTCCGCGCGGCCCTGCCGCAGGCCGAGGTCTGGGTGTTCGACAACGCCAGCACCGACGACACCGCCCAGCTCGCGCGTGCGGCCGGCGCGCAGGTGCGGCGCGTGCCGGCCAAGGGCAAGGGCAATGTGGTGCGCGCGATGTTCCGCGACGTCGAGGCCGATGCCTATCTGATGGTCGATGGCGACGACACCTATCCGGCCGGTGCCGCGGCGGCGCTGCTGGAGGAAGTCCGGCAGGGGCGCGCGGATATGGTCGTCGGCACGCGGCTGGAGGATTTCCAGCATGCCTCGTTCCGCCGCTTCCATGGCATCGGCAACCAGCTGGTGCGACGCTCCGTGGCGATGCTGTTCGGCAGCCCCGTGCGCGATGTGCTGTCCGGCTACCGGGCGTTCTCGCGGCGGTTCGTCAAGTCGATGCCGGTGCTCTCGCACGGCTTCGAGATCGAGACCGAGATGACCGTGTTCGCGCTGAGCAACGGCTTCGTGCTGGCCGAACGGCCGATCGCCTACGGCGTGCGCCCCCATGGTAGTCAGTCCAAGCTGAGCACCTACAGGGACGGCGTGCGCGTGCTGCGCACGCTGCTGTTCCTGTTCAAGGACATGCGGCCGCTGCTGTTCTTCGGCGGCGTGGCGGCGCTGATGGTGCTGGCCGGACTGGGCTTTGGCAGCGTGGTGATCGCCGAGTTCAGCCGCACCGGGCTGGTCACCCATCCCTCGACCGCGGTGCTGGCGGTGGCGCTGACGCTGGTGGGCATCGTCTCGCTGGCGACCGGGCTGATCCTGGATACGGTCAACCGCCGTGCCAACGAGATCCAGCGCCTGATCACCGACCAGCTGGTGGGGCAGCGCTCGCCTGCGGACACAGTACGCTGACCGCGCGCACCCGCTGCAGCGGACACAGCTCCAGCGGGCGCAGCGAGTCGGCCACGGGTTGGCACGCACCCGCCAGCGCCAGGCCGTAGCGCTTGTACTCGCTGGCGACGGGATCAGGTAGGTCGGTCCTGACCGCGCGTAGCAGATAGAACGCGCCGCGGTGCTCGCGGATACGCGCCTCGGCGCGCGCCTGCAGGGCCGTACAGATTTGCGGCCGCATGAAGTTGTTGGCGACCGAGATCGCCGGCACCGATGGGGGCAGGAAGGCCACCGCATGCCCCACTGGGGAAGTGCTCGAGATCACTACCAGCGCATCCCTCTCCATTGGCGGGAAATGCACCTGCACCATTGGCGTGGTGAAAGGACGAGTACGATCCCAATCAGGTCGCTTGGTCAGGCCGATCACCAGCGCCAGTCCGAGGATCAGCACGAAGCGCGGCCAGCGCTTGGGCAGGAACGCCGTCGCCGCGCCCGCCAGCGCGATCGCGCACAGCAACTCGACCGCGATCAGGTAGCGATAGATGCCATACAGCCTGGTCCAGACGACCAAGGTCACCAGGCAGAACAACAGCAGCAGCACCACATCGCCGCACGCACGGCGCTGCCTGCGCTGCACGAAAAGCGTCATGCCCATCGCCAGCAGGCCCAGCAGGATGCGCGGGTCGGCCAGCCTGGCCTCGGAGAAATGGAAGCCACGCTTGGTGAACTGGAACACCGTCAGCCAGGCATCCAGCCCATGCGGGATGAAGCGCGCGTCGTTGTAGGCCACCGCCTCGGGCGTCCGGCGACTGGAAAACCTGATTGAAGTACGGGAACAGCGGATTGCCGAAGGTCTGCCACAGCACCCAGGCCCATGGTCCGCCGGTTACGACGCCGCCGAGCAGGCCGCCGACCGCCACGGCCAGCACGCGCAGCGGTGCCTGGCGCAGGGGGCCGGCCAGCAGGGCGACAGCGCCCAGCGCGACGCAATAGATGACGCCCGTCAGCTTCAGGCCGGTGGCCAGGCCAGGATCAGCCCGGCAGGCAGCCAGGTCTTCCACAGGCCGGCCTGCTCGCGCGAGCGCAGCACCCACCACAGCGCCCCGGTCGCGCCGGCGGCGATGAGGGCGTCGTTGAAGGTCGAGCCGACGCTCGGGCCCACGGCCGCACCGGTCAGCGCCAACACGCCGGTCAGCACCAGGCGCATGCGGCTGCGCGCCTGCGGCCAGCAGCGGTCCAGCAGGCGCAGGGCGAAGAACAGCGCCAGCAGCGAGGGCAGGCTCAGCCAGAACGCGATCAGCCAACCCGGCCAACCGGCATGCACCATCCACACGAACGGCAGATCCGCGGCCGGGTTGTGCCAGGTCTGCAGCTGGGCGGCGGCGATGTCCTGTGTCAGACGCCCCTGCAGCAGCGCCGAGCCGGTGTAGAGGTGGTAGTTGCGCAGGTCCCAGTTGCGGTCCTGACCGTTGATCAGCGCGGTCAGCAGGGTCAGCAGCGCGGCCAGGCCGAGGGTGAACTTCCAGGACAGCGCCGGGGCGGTTGACGAACGGGATTCGGACAAGACGATCTTCCTTGAGGGTTGCGGCCTGCAGACGCGCGATTATCGCAGGCGAGGCGCAGCACTGCGCGCTGCCGGCACGCTGTGACGTGGGCGCGGGCCGGGACGATTAGAATCCTTCGCCATGTCTTCCAGCGACGCACGCCCATGACGCTTCCCCTGCACGTGATCATCCTGGCCGCCGGCGAGGGCAAGCGCATGCGCTCGGTGCGGCCCAAGGTGCTGCAGCCGATCGCGGGCCGGCCGATGCTGGCGCATGTGATCGATACGGCGCGTGCGCTGCAGCCCGAGGCGATCCACGTGGTCTACGGCCATGGCGGCGAGGCGGTGCGCGAGGCCTTCGCCGACCAGCCCGACCTGCAGTGGGCCGAGCAGGCCGTGCGCCTGGGCACCGGCCATGCCGTGCAGCAGGCGATGGAGCAGGTGCCCGACGCGGCCACCGTGCTGGTGCTCTATGGCGATGTGCCGCTGATCCGCGCCGACACGCTGCTGCGCCTGCTGCATGCGCCGGGCCGCCTGGCGGTGCTGGTGGCCGAGCCGGACGATCCGAGCGGCTACGGTCGCATCGTGCGCGATGCCAACGGCAAGGTCGGCGCCATCGTCGAGCACAAGGACGCCGACGACGAGCAGCGCCGCATCCGCACCATCAACACCGGCATCGTCACCGCCGAATCGACGGCGCTGCATCGCTGGCTGGCGCAGCTGTCCAACGACAACGCGCAGGGCGAGTACTACTTCACCGACATCTTCGGCATGGCCGCGGCCGAGTTCACCCCGGCCGAGATGGTGCTGGTCGCCGACCCGCTGGAGGCCGAGGGCGCCAACGATCCCTGGCAGCTCGCCCAGCTTGAGCGTACCTGGCAGATGCGACAGGCCAAGGCGCTGTGCCTGGCCGGTGCGCGGCTGATCGATCCGGCGCGCGTGGACCAGCGCGGCACCGTGCGCGTCGGCCTGGACGTGCAGATCGATGTGGACGTGGTGCTGGAGGGCGAGGTCGAACTGGGCGACGGCGTGCAGATCGGCCCCTTCGTGCGCCTGAAGAACGTCAAGCTGGGCCCGGGCACCGAGGTGCGCGCGCACTGCGACCTGGACGGCGTGGTCACCGAGGGCGCGGTGCAGATCGGCCCGTTCGCACGGCTGCGGCCGGGCACGGTGCTGGCCGACGGCGTGCATGTCGGCAACTTCGTGGAAACCAAGAACGCCGTGCTGGGCGTGGGGACCAAGGCCAATCACCTCAGCTACCTGGGCGACACGGTCATCGGCAGCCGCACCAACGTCGGCGCGGGCGTCATCACCTGCAACTACGACGGGGTGAACAAGTTCACCACCACCATCGGCGACAACGTGTTCGTCGGCAGCAACAGCGCGCTGGTGGCGCCGATCTCCATCGGCGATGGCGCCACCTTGGGCGCCGGCTCGGTCATCACCCGCGACGCCCCGGCCGGCGAACTGACCCTCGCCCGGGCCCGCCAGCAGACCCTGGAAGGCTGGACGCGGCCGGTCAAGAAGGAGAAGTGAGCGGGAGGCCTGAGGAGCGAGCAAAGGCGGTTGCGCCATCGCCCTCACCTCTGATTGCTCGCAGCTCCCCTTTCAAAAGCACTGGTCTTGGACGAGCAAGGCAGGTAAGTTCGCTGGGCGTTCAATGGGAGGCGTTGCGCGCAACGCGGTGCGAAGGCCGGTGCCCAGAAGCGGCGCCGGCGTGCGCATCTTCCGCTCCTTGTCCCTGGAACCCGACCCATGACGCCGTCACGCCTTCTGCTGTGCAGTACCGCACTGTTGACCCTCTCCGTGTTCGCTGCCGTCGCGCCGGCCGCGGATCTTGAATACTTCAGCCCCGCCGGCAGCAAGGCGCCGTATGCGGCGGCGGTGCGCGCGGGCGATGCGGTGTATGTTTCCGGCCAGCTGGGTGTCGATGCGGAGGGCAAGCTGCCGGACGCATTCGACGCCCAGGCGCGCAACACCATGGCCAATGTGGCCAAGGCGCTGCAGCGCGCCGGGCGGTCGATGGACGATGTGGCACGCTGTACGGTCATGATCACCGACATGGCCAACTGGTCGACCTTCAATGCCATCTACACCGCGGCGTTCAAGCCCGAGCGGCTGCCGGCGCGCAGCGCGATGGCGGTGAGCGCGCTGCCGATGAAGGCGCTGCTGGAAGTGGATTGCACGGCGTACGCGGGGAGCCGCTGAGGGGAGCAGGTGGGAGCAACTGTCTCCTCAGATCTCTAGAGCGGAGCTTGCTCCGCTGGGGCTTTTCCCACGCACCGAACGAAGAGCAGCGGAGTCCCCAAAAGGGGATTGCCACAAGCTCCGCTCTACAGGGAGGAGCCGCTCCAATCCACGTCAGCAACGGATCAGGTGGTTGGCAGGTGCAGGGTTACACATAGGCCGCCGCCTTCGCGGTTGTGCAGGGCGATGCGTCCGTCGTGGGCCTCGATGATCTCGCGGGTCAGCGCCAGCCCCAGGCCGGTGCCGTTGCGTTTGGTCGAATAGAACGGCACCAGCGCGTTCTGCAGCACGGCCTCGTTCATGCCGCTGCCGCGGTCCAGCACTTCCACGCGCACCTGGTTGCCCAGCGGCAGCACGCGCACGGTGACCTGGGCGGGATCGCCGCCGGATTCGTGCGCGTTCTTGACCAGGTTGAGCAGGGCCTGGCCGAACTGCGCCGGGTCGATGCGGCTGTGCGTGTCCTGCGCGTGACCTTCGATATTGAAGCCGATCTGCTGCTGCAGCCCACGCAGGAAGGCGCCCCATTCGATCGCCTGCTTCTGCGGCTGCGGCAGCTTGGCGAAGCGCGCATAGCCACGGATGAATTCCTCCAGATGCCGCGCGCGTTCCTCGATGGTGGCGAACACGTGCTCGAGCTGGTCGTGGCGGCCGCGCCGCACCAGTTCGCCGCCCGAGTGCGCCAGCGAGGCGACCGGCGCCAGCGAGTTGTTGAGCTCGTGGCTGATCACGCGGATCACCTTCTTCCAGGTCTGCACCTCCTGGCGGCGCAGTTCGGTGGTCAGGCGCCACAGCTGCAGCAGCTCCTGCTGGCGGCCGTTGAGCTGGAAGCGGCGCCGCGCCAGGTGATAGATCTGCTCCTCGCCGCCTTCCTCATCGGCCGGCACGGCGAACAGGCTGTCGCCGCCGCGCTGCAGGGCCTCGACCAGTTCGGGCTGGGCCTGCTGCAGCAATGGCTCGAACGGCTGGCCCTCCATGCGCCGCCCGCCGTAGAGCAGCGTGCGCGCGGCCAGGTTGGCGAACACCACACGCATGCCGCCATCGCCACCGGGCGCCAGCAGCAGCATCGCCACCGGCGAGTGCTGGACCATGCTGTCCAGCAGCAGCTCGCGCTGGGCCAGGCCCTGGCGCTGGCTGCGCAGCACCTGGCCCAGTTCCTCGTGCGAGGTCACCAGGCCGGCCAGTTCGTCGTGGCCCTGCCAGTGGATGCCGAAGTTGAACTCGCCGTCGCGATAGCTGTTGACCGAGCCGGACAGCGCGCGGAACAGCGACTGCACCGGCGCCAGCGCCTGGTGCAGCATCCACGCCGCCAGCGGCAGCAGGAGCGCGGCGCTGATCACGCCCACCAGCCAGTCGTCCTCGAGCCACTGCCGCAGGGTCAGCGGCAACGCGATGGCCGCCACGCCCAGCGGGATCAGCCATAGCAGCAGGCGGCCGGCGAGCGAGTGCTTCATGTCGGGCTCTTGATGCCGTGGCGCTCCATGCGCCGGTACAGGGCCTGGCGGCTCAGGCCCAGCTCGCTGGCGGCCTGGGCGATGACGCCGCCGGCGCGGGCGATGGCCGCTTCGATCTGGGCGCGGTCGGGTTCCTGGACCGGCGCATGCGTGCGCACGGGCGCGGTGGCGACCGGCAGATTCAGGTCGGCCGCCTCGATGTGGGCGCCGGGGCTGAGCAGGCTGGCGCGCTGGATCACGTTGCGCAGCTCACGCACGTTGCCGGGCCAGGGATGACGCAGCAGCGCGGCGCGCGCCGAGTCGCCGATGGGCTTGTCGGCGAAGTGCGCGGCCAGCGGCAGGATGTCGCCGGGGCGGTCGGCCAGCGGCGGCAGCGCCAGCTCGATCGCGTTGAGGCGGTAATAGAGGTCTTCGCGGAACGCGCCGTCGCGGATCATCGCCGGCAGGTCGGCGTTGGTGGCGCTGATCACGCGCACGCGCACGCTGCGCTCGCGGTTGGAGCCCAGACGCTCGAACTTGCCGGTCTCCAGCACGCGCAGCAGCTTCATCTGGCCTGCCAGCGGCAGGTTGCCGATCTCGTCCAGGAACAGCGTGCCGCCGTCGGCCGCCTCGAACTTGCCTTCGCGCGCCTTGTTGGCGCCGGTGTAGGCGCCGGCATCGGCGCCGAACAGCTCGGCCTCGATCAGCTCGCTCGGCAGCGCGCCGCAGTTGAGCGTGACGAAGGCGCCATGGCGTACCGCGGAGTTGGCCTGCACGATCTGCGCGATCTTCTCCTTGCCGCTGCCGTTGGGGCCGGTGATCAGCACCGGCAGGTCGCTGCGCGCCACCTGGCAGGCCAGCGCCAGCACGCGCTCGCTGGCCGGATCGTTGAACACCACGCCGCACAGGTCGTACTTCTGCTCCAGCTGCGCGCGCTGCAGGCGATCGCGCGCGCGGCGGCGGTCCAGTTCGGCGCGCGCCTCGGACAGCTCCAGCAGCGTATTGACCGTGGCAAGCAGGCGGCGGTCGTCCCAGGGCTTGCCCATGTAGTCGGCCGCGCCGGCCTTGACTAGCTCTACCGCCGCTTCCAGGTGTGTCCACGCGGTCAGCAGCACCACCGGCAGGTCGGGATGGCGTGCGCGGATCTGTGCGAACAGCGCCTGGCCCTCCTCGCCGCTGGTGGTATCGGCGGAGAAGTTCATGTCCTGGATCACCAGGTCCACCGCCTCGCGTTCCAGCAGCGCCAGGCCCTCCTCCGGGGTGGCCGCGTGCAGCGTGCCGATGTCGTGCAGCGAGAACAGCACGTTCAGCGCCGTGGCCACGGCCGGGTTGTCGTCGATGATCAGCAGAGTGGGCATGGTGGAGCGAGAAGTGAGTGGGTGGAGCGAGGAGTGAGGAACAAGCGAGGGCGCGCGCGGGGATCAGTGTTTCGACTCACGCCTCACCCCGCTCCGCTCACTGCTGCCTCAAGGCCTTGACCGTGGCGCCGCCCTGGACCAGCAGCAGGTGGCTGACACGGTCGGCCGCGTCGAAGGCGAACTCCACGCGCGCGGCCTGGCCGTCGGTGTGGAACGTGGTTTCCGAATCGGCGATCAGCGTCGTGGTCGACCCGCCCTCGGGCTGCAGCTTCAGCACGTTGCCTTCGCGCCACACGCGCAGCGCCAGCTTGTCGGGGGTGACGTAGCGGCCGGTATAGCCGTCCAGCGTGTCCTGCGAGATCAGCACGCCTTGGTCCGGCGCGGTCTGTGGCGCGGCATGCAGCGGCGCCGCGCTCATGGCGGCGGCAAGCAGGAAGCGCGCAGGCAGGCGCATGGAGGGAGTCCAGGAACGGGAACGGAGCCAGATCATGGCATGCGGCTCACTGGCTGCGGTGGCCATAGCTCAGCACGCGGGTGATGGTCCACTGGCCGTCGTGCTGGCGCCAGACGATGACGAAGTCCGCCAGCCCGTCGCACTGCTGCGATCCGGCCTGGCAGAAGCGATGCTGGCCCTGTTCGATGGCGCCGAAGTCCTTGACCGGATAGACCTTCAGGCTGCCGGGCACCAACTCGCGCGTGTAGCGGCCACAGGCATATTGCTTGGTGTTGGCCAGCATCGCATCGCGGGTCCAGGTCACCCCGCCGGTGTCGTGATAGAACTCCACGGCCGGATCGAAGTACGCCGCGTGCCGCGCCAGCTGCGCCGGATCCTGGCAGCGGTTGAACGCATCGAAGACCTGCGTATCGAGCGCGCTGATGGTGTCCTGCAGGGACGCTTCCGCGGCCGCCGCGCCGGTCGGCTGGCTCGCCGCGAGGGCCAGGAACGCGCTCAGGATGGTGGCCTTCATTGTCGGACTCCTATCCGGAAACCAAATTGGGTGCAGCTTAACGCGCAGGCCTTGGTGCAGCCGGGCGTGCGGGGCAACGACGCGGTGCATGTGAAGTACGCGCATCAGCGGATGGGGGCTGGCGGCGGCGGAGGGGGCGGCGGAGGCGGAGGCGGCGGTGCCAGGTCGGCGATCTCGCCGCCGGAGAGCTGCACCACGCGCACGCGTCCGTCGACCCCGCGGACCTGCAGGACCACGCTCTTGCCAGACCGAGCGCGCAGGGCCGCCAGCCACTGGCGGACGCTGCGCGCCGGCGTGTCTCCGACCCGGGTCACTACATCGCCCGGCTGCAGGCGCAGGGTATTGGCCTCCACGACGCGAACGCCGTCGGCGCCGTCGCGCATGGCCAGGCGCCGGCCATCGCTGTCCCAGGTGAGCGAGCTGTCGTCGACGCGCAGATGACTTTCGTGGTGGCTGGAGCGGTCGGCCGGAGCGGCGGCGAGCGCCACGGGCGCGGCGCAGGCCAGCAACAGGGCGATCAGGACAGGGCGTGGCATGGTCAAGGTCTCCTCGAGATGGACATGGCTCACCCGCCCCGCGTGGCGATGGCCGGCGGCACACGCGTAGCGCGCAGGGCCGGACCCAGCACGGCGAGCTGGCCCAGCGCCCACAGCAGCGCCGCGCCGATGGGCAGGTAGAACAGCGGCAGGCGATCAAGCTCGTACTGGCGCATCAGCAGCTGGTTCAGCCCGTAGGCCAACAGCATGCCCAGCACGACGCCGGCGCCCACGATCAGGAAGTTCTCGGCCTGGAAGTGGCGCAGGATGTCGCGCCGCGTGGCGCCCACGGCCCGGCGGATGCCGATCTGGCGGGTGCGCTGGCCGACCCAGAAGTTCGCCAGGCCGCCGATGCCCAGCGCGGTGACGAACAGCAGCGCCAGCGAGGAGCCAAGCAGCAGGCCGAGCATGGTGGTGTCGCGCTGGAAATAATCGTGGCGGATCTGCGTGTAAGTCCGCTGCCCGTCCTCCGGAATCAGCCTGACCGGCCCGGCCTTGTCCAGCGCGGCCGCGGCGGCGCGCAGGACGCGCTGGCGATCCTGCGGCGCGCTGCGCAGGACGTAGGTGCTGGAGATCTCCGCGCGGTTCTTCGAGGTCAGCATCACCATGTGCTGTTCGGCCGGCTCGTCGACGTAGGGCTTGAGCACGTCTTCGATCACGCCCACGACCGGCAGGGGCCCGCCGAAGCCGTAGAGTTGCTTGCCCACAGGGTTCTCGCCGGGCCACAGGCGCGCGCCCATGGTGCGCGAGACGATCACGGCGGTGGACTTGTCGGCATCACGCTCGGCGGGCGTGAAATCGCGACCGGCCAGCAGGTGCAGGCCCAGTGCTTCCAGCATGCCGTCCGAGCCGCCGTACAACGCCATCGACACGCATCCGCCGATGCTGTCGGTGCCATGGGCCGCCTTGGCCCGGTCCATCTCCGCCTGCGTGCCACAGGCCCCCGTCGTGCTCGAGCTGCGCGACAGCGGCAGGCTGCCATTGTCGATCGACGCGGCAACCTTGACGCCGTCGATGGCGCGCAGGGCCGCCAGGTCGGTGCGTTGCTGCGCCTTGGCGTTGGCAGCGTCATCGAGCCCGCGCACGGAGATGACGGAGAGTTCGTCCTCGGCCACGCCCGAATCGAGCGTGATGCGCTGGATCCGCTCCACCAGCAGGAAGCCAGCGTTGATCACGATGGCGCAGGTCAGCGCCACCTGCAGGGTCAGCAGCACGGCGGTGAGGCGGTGGTGGCGCAGTGCGGACAGGATGGGTTTGAGGGGCAGCGCCATGATCAGACCGCCTTGATCTGAAGAGCGGGAGAGATACGGCTGGCGCGCCACGCGGGAACCAGCCCGGCCAGCAGCGTGGCGACGATGGCCAGTGCGACCGAGGCGATCAGCAGCCCAGCGTCCATCTGCGCGATCCGGGCATAGCCATCCGGACGCTGGCGCACGCTCCACAGCCCGAACTGCGCCAGCGCCGTTCCCAGCAGGCCGCCGGCCACGCCGACCAGGGCCGCCTCACAGCCGAGTTGCAGCACGATGTCGCTGGCGCGCGCGCCCAGTGCGCGCCGCACACCGATCTCGCCACCGCGCCGCAGAAACTTGGCCAGCAGCAGCGCCACGATATTGACCAGGCACACCAGCAGGAAGCCGATCGCAAGCCAGAGTTGCAGTTGCACCTCGGATGGCACCAGCTTCTTGTAGGCCAGCCAGTCCATCAGCGGATAGAGCTTGGCGGTGTCGGGGCTGCGCTGGAAGCGCCCGCTGGCGTGCTGCTGGGCGGCATAGTCGTGCAGGAAGCGCCGGTAGTCGGCGATCTGCTGCGGCGTATCCAGCTGCACCCACATCTGCAGCCAGCTCATGCTGGGCGACTTCTGCATGTCCTCCGGAAGCGCGTCGTCCCAGTTGGCCTGATTGCCGGAGACGTCGTACTTGAGTTCCATCGCGGTGGAGAGCGGCAGGAAGAAATCATCGGTGTCGCCAAAGGACTGGCCGCTGCTCAGGTCCAGGTAGAAGCGCGGCTGCGGCGACCACTTGGCCGCGACCCCGACGACACGGAAGGCCGTGTCCTTCAGGCGCACGCTGCGGCCGACCACGTCGGTGCTGCCGAAGAGCTTCATCGCCAGGTCGTGCCCGAGGACCACCGTGCGGGCGTGACGTTCGTCATCGGCCGCGGTCCAGCCGCTGCCGTGCTCCAGCGGCACGCCGAACAGGTCGAAGAACTGCCAGGTCGTATAGCGTCCGCCATGTTCGGTAGGACGTCCGGCCGCATCCAGCGGCCATACCAACAGTCCGCCCCCGGCCATCACCGCCTGCCGCACCGGCTTGCCCTGGCGCATCAGCGCCATCGCGTCGGGCCAGGTCAGGTTGTCGGCCGGGTTGCCCCATTTGCCCGCCGGCCAGTCCGACGGCATCGGATCCAGCGTGGGATAGAACAACGCGCCGCTTTTCGCCGGAATCGGATCCTGCGTCATCACGTGCAGCACCGTGAGCATGGTCATGCTCGCGCCGATGCCCAACCCGATGGCGCAGACCATCAGCGCGGTCATCACCGGCGTGCGGCGCAGGCTGCGCAGGGCCAGGCGGAAGTAGTAGGCGATCACGTTCGGACTCCTCGCGGGATGCGGTGAACCAGCCTTACGCCGAGCGCGTGGCGATCGCCGGCGGCACCGCCGCGGCGCGGCGGGCAGGCCAAAGCACCGCGACCTGTCCGAGCAGCCACAGCAGCACCGCGCCCACCGGCAGGTAGCTCAGCGGCAGGCGCGGCAGCTCGTACCTGCTCATCAGCAGCTGGTTGATGGCGTAGGCCATCAGCATGCCCAGCACGATGCCGGCGCTGACCAGCAGCAGGTTCTCGGTCTGGAAATAGCGCAGGATCTGCCCACGCGTGGCGCCCAGCGCGCGGCGCACGCCGATCTGACGTGTGCGCTGCTGCACCCAGAAGCTGGTCAGCCCGACGATGCCGCCCGCGGTGACCAGCAACAGCACGACGCACACGCTCACCAGCAGCCAGGCCATGGTGCGGTCGTTGTTGTAGTACGCCTGGCGCGCCTGCTCGACGGTGCGTGCCTCCTCGCGAGACACCAGTCGTGTCGGGCCGCGCTTGGACAGCGTGTCCAGCGCGGCGGCGAGCACGGCCGCGCGTTGGCTCGGATCGGCCACGCGCAGCAGATAGGTGCCGCGGGTGTAAGGCAGGTTGGTCGGAAACAGCACGGCGTAGTCGTATTGGGCCGAACGCCCGTTGTCGCGCGGCTGCACCAGCCGATCGACCACGCCCACCACCGGATTGGTGCCGTCGATGTAAAGCGTCCTGCCCACGGCGTTCTGCCTGGGGAACAGCTGGTGGGCCAATGCCTGGCTCAGGATCACCGGCGTGCTGCCGCCCTCGGCCTCGGACGCGGGATTGGCGCGGAAGTCGCGGTATTCATCGTCATTGAAGTCGCGCCCGGACACGATCTTCAACCCCAGCGTCCGCAGGATCTGCCCGCCTCCGAGGTACATGGTCTCGGTCGCGGTGGGCTTGATCTGGTCGGGCCGCAGCTTGATCGCGGTGACGCCGAACGATGCGCCGAACACTGGCTGGTTGATGATCGAGGCCGAGGTGACGCCGGGGATCGCGCGCAATCCGGCCAGGTCGTCGCGCGTCATCGCCAGCGTGTCGCTCTGCTCGCCGATGCCGCCGACATTGACCTCGACCAGATGCGTCTCGTCCAGGCCCGTGGGCCGCTGCATGCGCTCCAGGCGCTGACCGATAAGGAACAGCGCGTTGCACACTACCGCGCAGCTGAAGGCGATCTCCAGCACGATCAGCGCGGTGGCGATCTTGTGCCGGCGCAACGTGGACAGGATGGGGCGCAGTTCCATGGGGTCTCCTTACTGCGACTTGAGCTGGATGGCCGGCGCGACTTGCATTGCGCGCCACGCGGGAAACGCGCCGGCCACGAGGCTGCTCAGCAGTGCCAGGGCGAAGGTGACCAGCAGCATCGTGGCGTCCATGTGCGCCAGCGACGCGTAATCGGCCGGCTGGCGGCGCACCACGGCCAGCCCCGCCAGGGCCAGCAGCAGGCCCAGCGCGCCGCCGCTCAGGCCGACGATGCCGGATTCGACCAGGTACTGGGCGAACACCGTGCGCCGGCTGGCGCCCAGCGCGCGACGCACGCCGATCTCGCCGCTGCGGCGCAGGAACTTGGCCAGCAACAGGCCGATGGTGTTGAGCAGGCAGATCAGCAGGAACCCCAGCGCCAGCCAAAGCTGCAGGCGCACGTCCGACGGCACCACGTGGTTGTGGTCCAGCCACGCCATCACATTGCGCAGCTGGACCTCGCCCGGATGACGGAAGCGGCCCAGGCTGTGCTGGTGGGCGATGTAGTTGTCCAGGGAGCGGCGGTAGCCGGCCGCGTCCGCGGCGCTGTCCAGCTCGGTCCAGTACTGCAGGAACGCACAGGGCGCCGACAGCGCGGTCCGGCCCTCGGGCGTGTCGCCCCAGCACCACATCGAACCGCTCAGTGCCAGCTTCATGTCCAGCGCGGTGGAGAAGGGGACGAAGAGGTCCTCGCTGTCGCCGAACTCGTTGTTGGTCAGATCGTAGAAGCGCGGATTGACCGCCCAGGCGCCCAGCACGCCGACTACGCGCAGCCCCTGGCCATCGACCTGGATGGTGCGGCCGGTGCTGTCGGCGCCCCCGAACAGCGTCTCGTTGAGCCTGGAAGAGATCACCGCCACCCGCGCGTGATCGCCATCGTCCTGCGCGGACCAGGGCTGGCCATAGCGCAGCGGCACGTCGAACATCGGGAAGAAGTCCGCGGTGGTATAGCGCGACTCGACCCGGAACGCGGATTGCCCGGCGGTGGCCGGCATGATCACCACGCGACCGGCCGACATCATCGCCTGGCGCTTGCCGCTCGCTTGCTTGAGCAGCGCCTCGGCGTCGAGGCGGGTCATCTGCAGCGACTCGCCTGCGTCGTCGGGATCGTACTGGCTGTCGGGCAGCACGTTCATCTGCACGGTGAACAGACGGTCGCTCTTGCCCGGGATCGGATCGCCGGAGATGACGTGGAACACCGTCAGGGTCGTCATGGAGGCGCCGATGCCCAACGCGATGGTCAGCACCATCAGCGTGGTCAGCGCCTTGTTGCGGCCGAAGCTGCGCAAGGCCAGATCGAGGTAGTAGGCGAACATGTGCGGCTCCTGCGTGGGCGCTTACGCGCTGCGCGTGGCGATCGCCGGCGGCACGGCCGCGGCGCGACGCGCGGGCCAGAGCACCGCGATCTGTCCGAGCAGCCACAGCAGGATCGCGCCCACGGGCAGGTAGACCAGCGGCAGGCGCGGCAGTTCGTACTTGCTCATCAGCAGCTGGTTGATGGCGTAGGCCAGCACCATGCCGAGCACGATGCCGAGCGTGGCCAGGATGAAGTTCTCGGTCTGGAAGTAGCGCAGGATCTGGCCCTGGGTCGCGCCCAGGGCGCGGCGCACGCCGATCTGGCGGGTGCGCTGGGCCACCCAGAAGCTGGCCAGGCCGATGATGCCCAGCGCGGTGACCACCAGCAGCGCCGCGCTCACCGCTACCAGCAGCCAGGCCATGGCGCGATCGTTGCGGTAGTAGCGCGCGCGCTTGTCTTCCAGCGTGCCGGTGCCGCCCTTGCTGATGATTCGGGTGGGGCCGTGCGCGGCGATGACCCGCTTGGCCTGCTCCAGCACCGCCGCGCGCCGGGCCGGGTCGTGCACGCGTAGGGCATAGGTGCCGCCATCGCTATAGGTGACGCGCGAGGGAAACAGCATGCTCATGTCGTACTCGGCCGCCGACGCGCCGCCGTCGCGCGGCCTGGGCAGGTGCTCGACGACGCCTACTATCCGGTGCGGCTTGTCGCCGAAGACATAGATCGACTGCCCGACCGCGCCCTGGTCGGGGAACAGGCGCTGGGCCAGCGCTTTGCTGACGATCACCGACGGAATCCAGCCGGCACCGTCGTCCACGTACTCCGACGCGGCGAAATCGCGGCCTTCCAGCAGGCGCAGGCCAAGGGTCTTGAGCCCGTCTTCGGACACCATGTAGTTGGTCGTGCTGAGGGTCGAATCCTCCTGCTCCGGGCGCAGCTTGATGCCACTCATCCACACCGAACCTCCGAACGGGATCTGGTTGATCACGGTGGCCGAGTCCACGCCGGGAATGGCCCGCATTCCGTCCAGGTCGGCCCGGGTGACGGCTCTGGCCTCCTCGTCCTTGGTGATGCCGCTGGCCTTCACGAACACCAGATGCGCCTCGTCGAAGCCGCTGGGCCGCTGCATGTGGTCCAGGCGATTGCCGATCAGGAACAGCGCGTTGCACACGATGGCGCAGCTCAGCGCGATCTCCAGCACGATCAGGGCGGCGGCGGTCTTGTGGCGTAGCAGCGTGGAGAGGATGGGGCGGATATCCATGGGGGCTCCTGGAGCGAGGAACGAGTGGAGAGGAACGAGAAACGAGTGGAAGTGGCGCTGTCGTGTGCGGGGAGAAGGAATCGCAAGGCATCCGCCTTCACTCGTTTCTCTCCGCTCGTTCCTGCCCTACTGCGTTTTCAGCTGGATCGCCGGCGTCACCTGCATCGCCCGCCATGCGGGCAGGACGCCGGCGATGAGGCTGCTGACGATCGCCAGGACGAAGGTCGCCACCAGCATCGGCAGATCGAGCCGGGCCAGGTCGGCGTAGTCGGTCGGCTGATGGCGCACCGCCCACAGGCCCAGCGTCGCCAGCCCCAGGCCCAGCACGCCGCCGGCCAGGCCGACGGTGCCGGCCTCGATCAGGCACTGCAGGAAGATGTCCCAGCGCGTGGCGCCCAGTGCGCGGCGCACCCCGACCTCGCCGCCGCGGCGCAGGAACTTGGCCAGCAGCAGCCCCACGGTGTTGAGCAGGCACACGCCCAGGAACCCCAGCGCCAGCCAGGCCTGCAGGCGCACGTCGCTGGGCACGACCTGATTGAAGTCCAGCCAGGTCATCACATCGCTCAGGCGCACGTTGGAGGGCCGCTGGAAGCGGCCGGCCGCGTGCTGGCGGTCGGAGTAGTTGGTCAGATAAGCGCGGTAGTCGGCGACCTTCTGCGGGGTGTCCAGCTGTGCCCAGTACTGCAGCCAGGCGCACGGCTGGTTCGGGCCGGTGGCGCCTTCCGGATCCTTGTCGTCGCCATCGCCCCAGCAGTTCATGTTGCCGCTGCTTCCCCAGTGCAGATCGCGCGAGGTGGAGAACGGCACGTAGATCTCCTCCGACTCGCCGTTGTAGCGGCCGTTGGTGAGGTCGTAGAAGCGCGGGTTGGGATTCCAGTCGCCGACCACGCCGATCACGCGGAAGGCGGTCTTGCCCAGCTGCAGCGTGCGTCCGGTCGGATCGGCATTGCCGAACAGCTTCTGCGCCAGCGCGCTGGACAGCAGCACCACCCGCGCCCGCGCCGCGTCGTCCTCGCCGGTCCAGGCCCGGCCCTGCACGACGGGCACGTCGAACATCGGGAAGAAGTCGGCCGAGGTGAAGCGCGCCTCCAGCACGAACGGCGTCAGCCCGGGCGTGTCCGGCTCGATCGCCACGTTGCCTGCGCTCATCACCGCCTGCCGGTCGGCACGCTTGTCGCGCAGCAGCGTCTCGGCGTCGAAGCGGGTCATCTGTTCCAACGGATCGCCGCCAGGCTTGTAGCCGGCCATCGGCCGCGGGTCCATCTGCACGTAGAACAGCTTGTCGCTCTTGGCGGGGATCGGGTTGCCCGACAGGATGTGGAACACCGTCAGCGTGGTCATCGACACGCCGATGCCCAGCGCCACGGCCAGCACCATCAGCGCGGTCAGGACCTTGTTGCGCCTGAAGCTGCGCAGGGCCAGGTTGAAGTAGTAGGCGAACATGGGCTCTCCGGAGGGTCAGGCGCTGCGGGTGGCGATGGCGGGCGGCACGGCCGCGGCGCGGCGGGCGGGCCACAGCACGGCCAGCTGGCCCAGTGCCCACAGCATCAGCGCGCCGACGGGCAGGTACCACAGCGGCAGGCGCGGCAGCTCGTAATGGCGCATCAGCAGCTGGTTGAGCGCATAGGCCAGGCCCATGCCCAGGACGATGCCCAGGGTGACCAGCAGGAAGTTCTCGGTCTGGAAGTAGCGCAGGATCTGGCCGCTGGTCGCGCCCAGCGCGCGGCGCACGCCGATCTGGCGGGTGCGCTGGGCCACCCAGAAGCTGGCCAGGCCGACGATGCCCAGCGCGGTGACCAGCAACAGCAGCGCGCACAGCGCCAGCAGCAGACCCATCATGTCGCGGTCCTTGCTGAAGTAGTCCTTGCGCCAGTCGTCGAAGGTGCGTTGATCCATGATCAGGCGACTGCGGTTGACCCGTTTGACCGCGTCGACCGCGTCGTGCAGGACCTGCGCACGCTGTGCGGGATCTTTGACACGCAGGACGTAGTAGCCGCCGTTGGTGTAGTTCTGACGCAGCGGCATCAGCATGGAATAGCTGGTGTTGCCGCCACTGGCACCGTTGACGTTCGGTCGGCGCAAGCGCTCGACTACCCCGACGATCATCAGCGGGATGTTGGCCATGTAGGCCTGGCGGCCCACGGCGGTCTGCCCCGGGAAGAGTTTCTCGGCCGTCTCGCGTGTGATGATCAGTGGCAGGGTCCGCGATGGCACGCCATTGCTGGTGGACAGCTGGGTCATCAGGTCCGACCAGTTCACGTACTCGTCGGGATTGAAGTCGCGCCCGGCGATCACCTTCAGACCCAACGTGCGCACGGTGCCTTCGTCTCCGGTGTACATGGCGGCGTTCAGGGTTGGAATCGCCTGGTCGGGCCGGGGTGCCAACGATGAGTTGTTGGATCCGTTGCGGAACGGCAGCTGGTTGACGATGGCCACGCTGCTCACGCCGGGCACGGCGCGCAGCGCGGCCAGGTCTTCCTGCGCCAGCGCATCGGCATTGGCCCGCTTGCCCACGCCGGCCAGGGAAAGCGTCACCAGTTCGTGCTCGACGATGCCGCTGGTGTCCTGCAGGTTCTGCCAGCGCTGGGACACGATGAACAGGGCGTTGCAGATGATCGCGCACGCCAGGGCGATCTCCACCACGATCAGCGCGGCGGCGGTCTTGTGGCGTCGCAGGGTGGACAGGATCGGACGGATCTCCATGTGCGCGGCCTTTTGTTATTGGGTCTTGAGCTGGACGGCGGGTGTGATCTGCATGGCGCGCCACGCCGGCAGCAGGCCGGCGAGCAGGCTGACCACCAGCGCCAGCACGAAGGTCATCGCCAGCATCGTCGTGTCCAGATGGGCCATGGACGCATAGCCGGTCGGACGCTGGCGCACGGCCCATAGCCCCAGCTCGGCCAGCCCCAAGCCCAGCACGCCACCGGCCAAGCCGATGCTGCCCGCCTCCACCAGGCATTGCTTGAAGATCTCCGTGCGGCTGGCGCCCAGCGCACGCCGCACACCGATCTCGCCGCTGCGGCGCAGGAACTTGGCCAGCAGCAGGCCGACCGTGTTGACCAGGCAGACCAGCAGGAAGCCCATCGCCAGCCATAGCTGCAGGCGCACGTCGCCCGGCACCGTGCCGTTGTAGTCGAGCCAGGTCATGACGTCGCGCAAGCGCGTGTTGGGCGGGCGCTGGAAGCGACCGGCATCGCGCTGTTGCTGCGAATAGCGATCCAGGTACGCCTTGTAGTCGGAGGCCTTGCCTGCGCTTTCCAGTTCCACCCAGTACTGGGTGAACGCGCAGGGCGCACCGCGCGCTGTGCCATCGGTGGTCGCGACCGGTCCGTAGCAGTTCATGCTGCCGCTGCGGTCCTGCTTGAGCGCCATCGCGGTCTGGAAGGGTTCGAAAAGCTGTTCTTCGGTCCCGAACGAGTTGAGGTTGAGATCGTAGAACATCGGCTTGGGACGCCAGTCGCCGATGACGCCGACGATCTGGAAGTCGTGTCCGTCCACGCTCAGCGTCTTGCCGGTGCTGTCGGCGCCCTCGAACAGCTTGTCGTTGAGCGCCTTGGCGATGACGACCACGCGCGCCTCGCCCTCGTCCTCGCGGGCGGACCAGCCGTGGCCGAACAGGAACGGCACGTCGAACATGGCGAAGAAATCGGCCGAGGCATAGCGCGCATCCAGCATGAAGGACTCGAGCGTGTCGCCGTCCGGTTCTACCGTCACGCTGCCACCGGTCATCATCGCCTGCCTCTTGGCCTGCTTCTGTCGCAGCAGCGCTTCGCTGTCGTCGCGGCTGAGATCGGCCTGCGGTTCGTCGCCCGGCGTGTAGCCGGCCAACATTTCCGGATCCAGCTGCACGTGGAACAGGCGCTCGCTCTTCTGTGGGATCGGGTCGCCCGACAGCACGTGGAACACCGTCAGCGTGGTCATCGACGCGCCGATGCCCAGCGCCACGGCCAGCACCATCAGCGCGGTCAGCACCTTGTTGCGCCTGAAGCTGCGCAGGGCCAGGTTGAAGTAGTAGGCGAACATGGACGCTCCGGACGGTCAGGCGCTGCGGGTGGCGATGGCCGGCGGGACGGAGGCCGCGCGGCGGGCGGGCCACAGCACGGCCAGCTGGCCCAGTGCCCACAGCATCAGCGCGCCGACGGGCAGGTACCACAGCGGCAGTCGCGGCAGCTCGTAATGGCGCATCAGCAGCTGGTTGAGCGCGTAGGCCAGGCCCATGCCCAGGACGATGCCCAGGGTGACCAGCAGGAAGTTCTCGGTCTGGAAGTAGCGCAGGATCTGGCCGCGGGTCGCACCCAGCGCGCGGCGCACGCCGATCTGGCGGGTGCGCTGCGCAACCCAGAAGCTGGCCAGGCCGACGATGCCCAGCGCGGTGACCAGCAACAGCAGCGCGCACAGCGCCAGCAGCAGACCCATCATGTCGCGGTCCTTGCTCATGTAGTCGCTGCGCCATTCGTCATAGGTCTTGCTGTCCATGATCAGGCGATTGCTGGCCACGCGCTCGAGCGCGGCGACCGCCTGACGCAGGACCGGCGCCCGCTGGGCCGGGTCGCGCACCCGCAGCGCGTACAGGCCGCCGCTGGTATAGGGCGTGCGTACCGGCAGCACCATGGAGTAGCTCGTGTCGCCATTCACCGCGTTAGGGCGGCGCAGCCGCTCGACCACGCCCACGATCAGCATCGGCACATTGGCCATGTAGACCTTGTGGCCGACCGCGCTTTCGCCCGGGAACAGCTTGTTGGCCGCCTCGCGCGAGACGATCAGCGGCATCGTGCGCAGCGGCACCCCTTTGTTGCCGTCCACCTGCTTCATCAGTTCGGACCAGTCCATGTACTCGTCCGGGGCGAAGTCGCGCCCGGACGTCAGACGCAGCCCGAGCGTCTTCAGCGTGTCCTCGCCGACGGTGTAGAACGCGGCGCTGAGCGTCGGGATCTTCTGATCCGGCTTGGTGGCCAGCGAGGAGTTGTTGGAGCCGCGACGGAAGGGCAGCTGGTTGACCAGCGCCACGCTCGCGA
This sequence comes from Pseudoxanthomonas sp. UC19_8, assembly GCF_042700505.1. NCBI lineage: Bacteria > Pseudomonadati > Pseudomonadota > Gammaproteobacteria > Lysobacterales > Lysobacteraceae > Pseudoxanthomonas > Pseudoxanthomonas sp. UC19_8. The sequence continues at coordinate 3,163,133 of NZ_CP170559.1, read as the reverse complement.
CTCCGGGAATCGCGCGTAGGGCGCCCAGATCCTGCTGGGTCAGCGCATCGACATCGGTCTGCGGCCCCACGCCGCTGAGCGAGACGGTGACCAGCTGCCGCTCGTCGATCCCGCTGGTCTCGCGCAGCGCCTCCCAGCGCTGGCCGACGATGAACAGCGCGTTGCAGATGATCGCGCAGGTCAGCGCGATCTCCACCACGATCAGCGCGGCGGCCGTCTTGTGGCGGCGCAGGGTGGACAGGATGGGGCGGATTTCCATGGGAGTCCTGCGGCTGGAAAAGTGAGTGGTAAGGAATGAGGAGTGAGTCGGGGGAGGAGGCGATTGGAAGCGTTCGGCCGTCGCCTTGCTCACTTCCCACGCCTCTGCGTTCGCTCCTGCCTCACTGCGTTTTCAACTGCACGGCAGGCGTGATCTGCATGGCGCGCCAGGCCGGCAGCGCGCCGGCCAGCAGGCTTGACAGCAGCGCCAGCGCGAAGGTCAGCAACAGCATCGACCCATCCAGGTGGGCCAGCTCGGCGTACTGCGTGGGCCGGTGACGGACCACCCACAGGCCCAGCTCCGCCAGACCCAGGCCGAGCACGCCGCCGACCAGGCCGATGCTGCCGGCCTCGACCAGGCATTGCTTGAAGACCTCCGTGCGGCTGGCGCCCAGCGCACGGCGCACGCCGATCTCGCCGCTGCGGCGCAGGAACTTGGCCAGCAGCAGGCCCACCGTGTTGACCAGGCAGACCAACAGGAACGCCAGCGCCAGCCACAGCTGCAGGCGCACATCGCCCGGCACCGCCTGCTGGTAGTCCAGCCAGTCCATGACATCACGCAGCCGCGCATTAGGCGGGCGTTGGTAGCGGCCGGCGTCCTTCTGCTGCTGCGAGTACTGGTTCAGGTAGGTCTTGAAGTCCGCTGCCTGGGAGGCGCGCTCCAGCTCCACCCAGTACTGGACGAAGGCGCAGGGCGCTTCACGCGCTGTGGCGTCGGAAGTGACGTTGTCGCCGTAGCAGTTCATGTTGCCGCTGCGCGACTGATGCAGGCCCATGGCGGTCTGGAACGGCTCGAAGACCTGCTCGTGGGTGCCGTAGGTGCCCACGGCAAGGTCGTAGAACAGCGGCTGCGGCTCCCAGGTGTCGATCACGCCGACGATCTGGAAGTCGTGTCCGTCCAGGCGCAGCGTCTTGCCCGTGCTGTCGGCACCGCCGAACAGCTTGTCGTTCAAGGTCCGCGCGATCACCACCACCCGCGCCTGACCGCTGTCGTCCTGCGCGGACCAGCCGCGGCCGTAGACGAAGGGCACCTCGAACATCGCGAAGAAGTCGGCCGAGGTATAGCGCGCGCTGAGGACGAAGGGCTTGATCGCCGTGCCTTCCGGTTGGACGGTGACGCTGCCGCCGGTCATCATGGCCTGGCGCTTGGCGCGCTTCTGCGCCAGCAGCGTCTCGGCGTCGTAGCGGCTCATGTCCGGCTGCGGTTCCTCGCCCGGCGTGTAGCCGTCGATCGGAAACGGGTCGAGCTGCGCGTAGAACAGCCGGTCGCTCTTGCCCGGGATCGGGTCGCCGGAAAGAACATGGAACACCGTCAGCGTGGTCATCGACACGCCGATGCCCAGCGCCACGGCCAGCACCATCAGCGCGGTCAGGACCTTGTTGCGCCTGAAGCTGCGCAGGGCCAGGTTGAAGTAGTAGGCGAACATGGGCTCTCCGGAGGGTCAGGCGCTGCGGGTGGCGATGGCGGGCGGCACGGCCGCGGCGCGACGGGCGGGCCACAGCACGGCCACCTGGCCGAGCAGCCACAGCACCACCGCGCCGGCGGGCAGGTAGGCCAGCGGCAGGCGCGGCAGCTCGTAGCGGCTCATCAGCAGTTGATTGAGCGCGTAGGCCAGCAGCATGCCCAGACCGATGCCCATGCCGACCAGCAGGAAGTTCTCCACCTGGAAGTAGCGCAGGATCTGGGCCCGCGTGGCGCCCAGCGCGCGGCGTACGCCGATCTGGCGGGTGCGCTGGGCCACCCAGAAGCTGGCCAGGCCGATGATGCCCAGCGCGGTGACCAGCAGCAGTGCGGCGCAGACCACGCCCAGCAGGCCGATCATGTCGCGGTCGGCGCTGAAGTAATCGGCGCGGATCTCTTCGTAGGTGTCGTTGTTCAGCACCAGGCGGCTGCTGTCGATCCCGTCCAGCGTCGCCAGGGCGGCCTTCATCACCTCGTGGCGGCGCGATGGGTCGCCGACGCGGATGATGTAGCGGCCCATGCTGTTGTAGTTGTCGCGGATCGGCAGCAGCATCGAGTAGGTGCGGTTGCCCCCGTTCAAGGTCGGCCGGGTGAGGGTCTCGACCACGCCGACGATGTGCAGTGGCGTCTGCGACATGTAGACCGTCTTGCCGACGGCCGGCTCGTTGGGGAACAGCTTCTTGGCCGTCGCGCTGCTGACGATGATGGACGCGGCGACCTTGCTGAAATCGATGTCCGGCTTGTTCAGCTCGCTGCCGAGCAGGTATTCATCGGCGTTGAAGTCGCGTCCCGCGATGAGTTTCAGCCCGAAGGTCCTGATGGCGTCGCGGCCGACCCGGTACGCCGCCGCGTTGAGGGTGTGGTCCGCCTGATCGGGGGTGAGGCTGAGCCCGCTGTTCGAGGAGCCGTTGCGGAAAGGCAACTGGTTGGTGGTGGTGACGGCGATGACGCCGGGGATGGCGCGCAGGGCCGCCAGGTCTTCCTCGGTGCGCGCATCGGCGTTGTCGTCCTTGCCGACCCCGCTCAGGCGGATATGCAGCAGCTGGTCCTCGGCGATCCCGCTGGGCAGGTTCAGGTTGTCGATGCGCTGGGCAATCAGGAACAGCGCATTGCACACGATGGCGCAGCTCACCGCGATCTCGAGCACGATCAGCGCGGCGGCGGTCTTGTGCCGGCGCAGGGCCGAGAAGATGGGGCGGATTTCCATGGGATCCTCTTGCGGCGAGGCGTGAGTGGGTCGGGCGCGAAGGGCGATGCGGGGCTGTGGAGCGTCACTCCTGTCTCATTGCGTCTTGAGCTGCACCGCCGGCGTGATCTGCATCGCGCGCCAGGCCGGCAGCAGGCCCGCGAGCAGGCTGGCGAGCAGGGCCAGGACGAAGGTCAGCAGCAGCATCGACCCGTCCAGCTGCGCCAGCGCCGCGTACTGGGTCGGGCGATGGCGCACCGCCCACAGGCCCAGCTCCGCCACGCCGAGGCCAAGCACCGCGCCCGCCAGGCCGATGGCTCCGGCTTCCACCAGGCATTGCTTGAAGATCTCGCTGCGCGCCGCGCCCAGCGCGCGGCGCACGCCGATCTCGCCGCTGCGGCGCAGGAACTTGGCCAGCAGCAGGCCGACGGTATTGAGCAGGCACACCACCAGGAAGCCGAACGCCAGCCAGAGCTGCAGGCGCACATCGCCCGGCACCACGTGGTTGTAATCCAGCCACTGCATCACGTCGCGCAGGCGCGTGTTCGGGTCGCGTTCGAAGCGGCCCGCCGCCTTCTGCTCACGCGAGTAGTTGTCCAGGTAGGCCTTGAAGTCGGCCGCCTGCGCGGGGCTTTCCAGTTCCACCCAGTACTGCGTCCAGACGCAGGGGGCGTTGAGGTCGCGTGGGTCGTTGGTGGGATTCTTGCCGAAGCAGTTGGTGCTGCCGTTGCCCCACAGCTTCAGTTCGATCGCGGTGGAGTAGGGCGCGAACAGCTGCTCATCGCTGCCGTAGCTGCCGACGTTGAGGTCGTAGAAGTGGGGCTGCGGCGCCCAGTCGTCGGCGACCCCGACGATGCGGAAGTCGTGATCGCCCAGGCGGATCGTCTTGCCGGTGCTGTCGGCGCCGCCGAACAGCTTGTCGTTGAGCTTCCTTGTGATCACCGCCACGCGCGCGTGGGCCTGGTCGTCCGCCGCGCTCCAGCCGTGGCCGTACAGGAACGGCACCTCGAACATGGGGAAGAAGTCAGATGAGTTCCAGCGCGTGTCGATCACGAACGGCTTGAGGCTGCTGCCCGCCGCCTGCACCACCGCGCCGCCGCCGGTCATCAGCGCCTGGCGCTTGGCCTTGCCCTGGCGCAGCAGCGCCTCGGCGTCGAAGCGCGTCAGCTGCTCCTGCGGCTCTTCGCCAGGCTTGTAGTTCGCCGCCGGCTCCGGGTCGAGCTGGACGATGAACAGCCGGTCGCTCTTGGCGGGGATGGGATCTCCGGACAGCACATGGAACACCGTCAGCGTCGTCATGGTGGCGCCGATGCCCATGGCGATGGCGAGCACCATCAACGCCGTCAGCACCTTGTTGCGCCTGAAGCTGCGCAGGGCCAGGTTGAAGTAGTAGGCGAGCATGGCGGTCCTCGGGCCTCAGACAGCGCGGGTGGCGACGACGGGCGGGATCGACGCGGCGCGCAGCGCCGGCCCCAGCACGGCCAGCTGGCCCACGCCCCACAGCAGCAGCGCGCCGATGGGCAGGTAGCCCAGCGGCAGGCGCGCCAGTTCGAAGTACTTCATCAGCAGCAGGTTGCCGCCGTAGGCCAGCAGCATCCCCAGCACGATGCCGCCGCTGGCCAGCAGGAAGTTCTCGGTCTGGAAGTAGCGCAGGATGTCCGTGCGCGTGGCCCCCAGCGCGCGGCGGATGCCGATCTGCTTGGTGCGCTGGGCCACCCAGAAGCTGGCCAGGCCCACGATGCCCAGCGCCGTCACCAGCAGCATCGCGGCGATCACCGCCACCAGCAGCCCGGCCATGGCGCGGTCGGTCTGGAAGTACTGCGCGCGCAGCGAGGCGACCGGCGCGCTCGCGGCCTGATCGACCACCGCCTCGGGCACCGCGCGCGCCAACGCATCGCGCGCGGCCAAGGCGACACGCGGCAGATCGCGCGGATCGGCGCGCATCACATAGCGACCCGACAGCGCATCGCGCGCGACCGGCACCACGACCGACCATTCGGCCCCCGCCAGGCCCTCCTCGCTCCGGCCCGGATCGGTCACCGCCAGGTGCGGCAGGACACCCTTGACGCGGAAATGCGAGTCGCCCATCCAGAACTCGCGCCCTAATGCCGTCTGGCCCGGCCAGAGATGATCGGCCAGCGATTGGGTGATCCAGACCTGGCCATCGGCGGGCAGGAATTCGTCCTGGCCGATGGCCCGAAAGTCGTCGGGCGCGAACTTGTCACCCTGGGAGGGGACGAGGCCGAGCGCGGCGATCGCGCCGGCGTCGAACTTGTAGAAGTGCAGGACACCGCCGAAGTGATTGCCTTCCCGGTCGAGATTGATCCCCGCATAGCCTGCGCGCGGCCCGAAGGGCACGGTGTTGGCGACACCGACGGCGCTGACACCCGGGATGGCCGCCAGGGCCGCCACGGCCCGGCCGTTGACATCGGCGGCGCTGCAGCCGTCGCATCCGGAGAACGCCACCGTGGCCAGCGCGCGCTCGGGAATCCCGCTGTTCAGCCGCATCAGATCCAGCCGCGCGGAGACCAGGAAGATCGCGTTGCACAGCACCGCACAGGCCAGTGCGATCTCCATGGCGATCAGCACCGAAGCGACGCGGTGGCGGGAGAGGGCGGAAAGGATGGGCTTGATGTCCAAGGGCGGCTCCTCAAAGCGCCTTCAACTGCATGGCCGGTGCGATACGGCTGGCGCGCAGGGCGGGCAGCAGGCCGGCCACGATGCTGGCGAACACGGCCAGGGCGAAGGTCAACAGGAACATCGGCACGTCCAGGTGGACCAGGTCGGCATAGGCCACCGGCTGGCCTCGGATCAGGCCGACGCCGATCAGCGTCAGCAGCAGTCCGCCGATCCCGCCGGCCAGCCCGATGACCGCGGCTTCTGCCAGGCACTGGGCGAAGATCGCGCCCTTGGAGGCGCCCAGCGCACGCCGCACACCGATCTCGCCGCCACGCCGCAGGAACTTGGCCAGCAGCAGTCCCACCGTGTTGAACAGGCAGATGGCCAGGAACGCCAGGGCGAACCAGGTCTGCAGGCGCGCATCGCGCGGCACCACGCGGTTCTCGTCCAGCCAGTCCATCAGCGACAGCACGCGTGCGAGCTGTGGCTGGCGCACGCGTCCCAGCGCCTGCTGCTGGGCGGCATAGTCGGCCACGAAGCGACGGTAGGACGCCACCTTGGCCGGCGTGTCCAGCTGCACCCACAGCTGCAGCCAGACGCAGGGCGTGTTCTGCAGGTGGCCGGGGACCTCGGGCATGCCCCAGCAGGTGAACTGATTGAAGTGGCCGTCGTTGAGTTCAAGCCCGGTCTCGAACGGCAGGAAGACATCCTGCGTGCGTCCGTAGAAGTCGGCCGTATCGCCCTGGGAGAACTTGCCGCCGGCCACCCGATAGAACAGGGGCGAGGGCCGCCAGGGCGCCAGCACACCGACGATGCGGACATCGCCGTCGCGCACGCGCAGCATCTGCCCGACGCTGTCGTGGCCGCCGAACAACTTGACGTTGAGGTCGTGGGAGATCACCGCCACGCGGGCGTGCCTGGCATCGTCCTCTGCGCTCCAGCCGCTGCCATGGGCGAAGGGCACCGCGAACATGGGGAAGAAGTCGGCGTGCGTGGCCAGCATCTGCGTCATCAGAGGCGGCTGGCCGCCCTGTGGCGCCTGCAGCTTGACCTGGCTTTCCACCACCAGCGCCTGGCGATCGGCGCGCTTGGCCCGCCACAGGTCCATCGCCGAGGTGTAGTCCAGCATGTCGTAAGGACTGCGCTTGGGCTTCTCGCCGGGCGAAGCATCCACCTGGGGATAGAAGATCTGGCCGCTGCGCCCGGGCAGCGGATCGCCCGAGAGCAGGCGCATGACCGTCAGCGTGGTCATCGCCGCGCCGATGCCCACGGCGATGGACAGCACCATCAACCCGGTCAGCACCGGGTTGCGGCGCAGGCTGCGCAGGGCCAGGGCCAGATAGTAGCCGAACATCGCCGCGGACCTGTGGCTCAGGCCTGCGCGGAAGCGGTCGGCGCGGCGCCGGACATCAGCGACGCCTCGCGCACCAGGTCGGTGGCCTGGCCGTCGACGATGTGCACGTTGCGCTGCGCGCGGGCGGCCAGTTCCGGATCGTGGGTGACCATGACGATGGTGCTGCCAGCGGCGTTGATCTCCTCCAGCAGCTCCATCACGCCGCGGGCCATCTGCGAGTCCAGGTTGCCAGTCGGTTCGTCGGCCAGCAGCAGGCGCGGGCTGCCGGCCAGGGCGCGGGCGATGGCGGCGCGCTGCTGCTGACCGCCGGACAGTTCGGCCGGGTAGTGCTTCATGCGCGAGCCCAGGCCCACGCGCTCCAGCGACTCGGTGATGCGCTGCTTGCGTTCGGCCGCGGCCATGCCGCGATAGCGCAGCGGCACATCGACGTTGTCGAACAGGTTGAGGTCGGGGATCAGGTTGAAGCTCTGGAAGATGAAGCCGATCTTCTGGTTGCGCAGCTTGCTGCGCGCGTTGTCGTTGAGATGGCTCACGTCCTCGCCGTCCAGACGGTAGGTCCCGGAGGTGAAGGTCTCCAGCAGGCCGGCGATATTGAGGAAGGTGGTCTTGCCCGAGCCGGACGGCCCGGTGACGGCGACGAACTCGCCTTCCTTCACGTGCAGGTCCAGCGAGCGCAGGGCGTGGGTCTGCACCTGCTCGGTGCGGAAGACCTTGGAGACGGCGTGCATTTCGAGCATGGCGGAGTCCTTCGTTGGAATGAATGGCGTGGAGCGGTGGGTACTGCGATGTCTGTAGAGCGGAGCTTGCTCCGCTGCCGCATGACCGGCGGAGCTTGTAGAGCGGAGCTTGCTCCGCTGTGGCATGACCGGCGGAGCCTCAGCGGAGCAAGCTCCGCTCTACCGGGTGACGTGAATCAATGCACCGTCACCCGCGGTGCATCGCCAAACTGGTCGGCGCCGGAGACGACCACGCGGTCGCCGACCGATAGGCCGGAGAGGATTTCGGTTTCCGACAGGCTCGACACGCCCAGCTGCACCGGCTTGCGCTGGGCGCTGGAGCCGTCCATGACGTAGGCGTAGCGGCCGCCGGACTGCTCGACGAACGGGCCGCGCTCGACCTTGAGCACGTTCTTGCGCGTGTCCAGCAGGATGCGCGCGCTCATGCGCTGGCTCTGGCGCAGGCCCGGCGGCTGCTGGCCGTCGAAGCGCACGCGCGCGGTGACTTCGCCGGCGACGACCTCGGGCGAGACGGCCGAGATCTTGCCGGGGAAGGGTTCGCCGCTGCCGGAGGTCAGCTGCGCCGGCACGCCGATGGCGAGGTCGCGGGCGAAGCTCTCCGGCACCTTGATCTCCACTTCGAACTTGGACAGGTCCACCACCGACAGGATCGGCGCGTTGATCGCCACGTTGGTGCCCTGGGCGATCTGCACCTGGCCGACCTGGCCGTCGAAGGGCGCGCGCAGGGTCAGCGCGTCGACCTGGCGCTGCAGTTCTTCCACCACCGCCTGCTGGCGCTGGGCGAGCAGCTGCTTGTTGCGCGCATCCAGCTGCGCGGCCTGCTGCTTGAGCGAGGCGTCTTCCTGGGCGTGCTGCAGTTCGATCTCGGTCTTGGTCAGGGTGTCCTGGGCCTTGGCGAGTTCCACCTGCGGCAGCGCGCCGGCGTCGTAGGCGCGCTGATAGCGCTCGACGTCGCGCGCGGCGCCCTGGCGGTCGATCTTGCCTTGGTCGACCAGCTTGCTCGCCTCCGAGCGCGCCTTGGCCACGTCCAGCGTGGCGCGGCTGGCCTCGGCCTCCATGCCGGCCAGGGTGGATTCCTCCTGGGCCAGCTTGCTGCGCAGGGCCGGGCTGTCGATCACCGCCAGCGCGTCGCCCTTCTTGACCACGTCGCCGGCGACGACCTTCAGGCTGACGGTGCCGCCGTCGATGGCGTACAGGGTCGGGCTGTTGGCGGTGATGACGCGGCCGTCGGCGGCCAGGTCGCGCACCAGGTCGCCGCGGGTGACCGTGGCGATGCGCACGCGGCTGGCGTCGAACGAGCGCCCGCCCGCGGCCCAGCCCATCACCACCCAGACCAGGGCGGCGGCCAGCACGGCCACGCCGCCGCCGATCAGGCCCCAGCGTTTCCAGCGCTTGCCCTTGCCGGTGTCGACCACCACGTCTTGGGCGGCGGTGTCGCGGATACGGAAGGGGTTGTCGGTCTGTTGCATGGACACGGGGCACGCCTGCTGGGAAAGCTGCGCTTGACCACGCACGGGGCGTGCCAACTGCAAGTGCTTGATCTGCAAGCTGTCCGCGCCGCGGACAGTGTCCGACCGGACACTTGGGTTGTCCGGGCGGACAGCAGCGCGGTGTGTCCAGGAAGGCGCTGCATGCTGTTGCCCCCTCCCTTTGGCCGCAGGTCAAGGGGAGCTCGAAGTCGCGGCCTAGCGACTGAGGGGGAGGGGTTGCTCTTCGCGGGAAACGCAAAGGTAGAAGCCCCCTCCCAGCCTCCCCTCTTCGCTGCGCGAAAGGGAAGGTTCGATCACGGTGTGGGAGCCACCGTCTCTCGGATCAGGTCGCGATCTCCTTGTAGAGCGGAGCTTGCTCCGCTGCTCTTCGTTCGGTTCGTAGGGAAGGCCCCAGCGGAGCAAGCTCCGCTCTACAGGGGGGAGGCCGCCATGGCCGCGATGGGCTTTCGCGATGCTGCGCCAGAAGCCGCTCAGGTCCGCCCTGTAAACTGGCGTGGCTTCTTCAACGGCAGAACGGCAAAGGATTCACCCATGTGCGGCATCGTCGGCGCGATCGCGGATCGCGATGTGGTCCCTGTCCTGATCGAGGGCCTCAAGCGCCTGGAATATCGCGGCTACGACTCGGCCGGGATCGCCGTGGTCGAGGGGGAGGTCCGCCGCGTGCGCCGCACCGGGCGGGTGGCCGAGATGGAGGCCGCCGCGCGCGCCGAGCACTTCAGCGCCACGCTGGGCATCGGCCACACCCGCTGGGCCACCCACGGCGGCGTGACAGAGGCCAACGCCCATCCGCACATCAGCCGTGGCGCCCTGGCGCTGGTCCACAACGGCATCATCGAGAACCACGAGGCCCAGCGCGAGAAGCTCACCGCGCTGGGCTACGCGTTCGAGTCGCAGACCGACACCGAGGTCATCGCCCACCTCATCCACCACCACCAGAGCCAGGGCTTGGATCTGCTGGCCGCGCTGCAGGCCACGGTCAAGGAGCTCACCGGCGCCTATGCGCTGGCGGTGGTCTCGCGCGACGAACCGGGCCGCCTGGTCGCCGCGCGCATGGGCTGCCCGCTGCTGGTCGGCCTGGGGGAGGGCGAGAACTTCGTCGCTTCCGACGTGTCGGCCATCCTCCAGGCCACGCGCCAGGTGATCTTCCTGGAGGAGGGCGACACTGTCGATGTGACCCGCCAGGGCGTGACGGTGTTCGACGGGGCCGATGCGGCCGTGCAGCGCCAGGTGCATGTGTCCGACGTCTCGCTGGCCTCGCTGGAGCTGGGCCCGTACCGGCACTTCATGCAGAAGGAGATCCACGAGCAGCCGCGCGCGCTGGGCGACACCATCGAGGCCGCCATCGATGCCGGCGGCTTCCCGGCCAGCCTGTTCGGCGCGCGCGCCGGCGAGGTGCTGGCCGGCATCACCGGCGTGCAGATCCTGGCCTGTGGCACGAGCTACTACGCCGGCATGACCGCGCGCTACTGGATCGAGGCCATCGCCGGGCTGCCGTGCAGCGTGGAGATCGCCAGCGAGTACCGCTACCGCGCCGCCTATGCCGACCCGCGCCACCTGGTGGTCACCATCTCCCAGTCCGGCGAGACCCTGGACACGATGGAGGCGCTCAAGTACGCCAAGTCGCTGGGCCACACCCATACGCTGTCGATCTGCAACGTGCCCGAGAGCGCCATCCCGCGCGCCAGCGAGCTGGTCTGCTACACCCGCGCCGGCGCCGAGATCGGCGTGGCCTCGACCAAGGCCTTCACCACCCAGCTGGCCGCGCTGTTCCAGCTGGCGGTGGTGCTGGGCCGCCTGCACGGCAAGGTCGACGATGCGCAGGAGGCCGACTACCTGGAGCAGCTGCGCCACCTGCCCGGCAGCGTGCAGCACGCGCTCAACCTGGAGCCGCAGATCGCCGCCTGGGCCGAAGCGTTCGCCCGCCGGGACAACGCGCTGTTCCTCGGCCGCGGCCTGAGCTATCCGATCGCGCTGGAAGGCGCGCTCAAGCTCAAGGAGATCTCCTACATCCACGCCGAGGCCTATCCGGCCGGCGAGCTCAAGCATGGACCACTGGCGCTGGTGGACGACACCATCCCGGTGGTGTTCATTGCCCCCAACGACCGGCTGCTGGAGAAGGTCAAGTCCAACATGCAGGAAGTGCGCGCACGAGGCGGCGAGCTGTTCGTCTTCGCCGACCAGGACAGCCACTTCAGCGAGTCCGCCGGGGTGCACGTGATCCGCACCCCGCGCCACACCGGCGTGCTCAGCCCGGTGGTGCACACCATCCCGGTCCAACTGCTGGCCTATCACACCGCCCTGGCCCGCGGCACCGACGTGGACAAGCCGCGCAATCTGGCCAAGGCCGTGACCGTGGAGTGACCCGGGCCGCGGCCGGCGCGTCGAAACTGTGGGCCATTGCGCCGCCGTCACGCGCGCGGCCGCGGAAGATGCGAGAGAATCCGGTGCGCCAGGCCCACCCACCCTGGCTTTCCATCGAAGCGCCATGGCCGAGCACGAACAGGACTACGAGAGCGAACGCCTGCGGCGCCTGATGGACCTGCGGGTGATGGACAGCTCGCCCGAGCCGCTGTTCGACGCGCTGACCCGCGCCGCGGCCGAACTGACCGCCTCGCCGGTGGCGCTGATCACCCTGATCGAGCAGGACCGCCAATGGATCAAGTCCAACCACGGCCTGCCGGGGCTGGAATCGACCGCGCGCACGACCGCCTTCTGCGATTACGCCATTCGCAGCGACAAGCTGCTGGAGGTGCGCGATGCCCGGCGCGACGTGCGCTTCTCGCGCTTCGAGACCGTGGTCGGCGAGCCCTACGTGCGCTTCTACGCCGGCGCCCCGCTGACGCTGACCAGCGGCCACCGGGTCGGCACGCTGTGCGTGTTCGACACTGTGCCGCGCCAGCTCGAACCGGCCCAGAGAGCGGCGCTGGAGCAGCTGGCGCACGCGGCGGTGGCCGCCATCGAGTTGCGCGCCCAGCTGCTGCGCAGCCAGGAGGGGTTGACCCGCAGCACGCTGGAGCTGTCCACCGCCCTGCAGCGCAGCACCATGCTCGAGCGCCGTCTGCGCGACAGCGAGGCCTTCCTGGAGCGCACCGGCCGCGCCGCCGGCGTGGGCGGCTTCGAGGTCAACCTGGACACCGGACGGATCCAGTGGTCAGACCAGACCTGCCGCATCCACGATGTGCCGGCGGGCTTCGCCCCGTCGGGTCTGGACGAGGCGCTCTCGTTCTATGACGAACAGGTGCGCGACACCTTCCGCGACGCCGTGCGACGCGCGATCGAGCAGGGCGAGCCCTGGGACCTGGAACTGCCGCAGACCACCCGCGCCGGCCGCCGCATCTGGGTGCGCTCGGTCGGGCGGCGGGAAACGATCGACGGCCAGCCAAAGCTGGTCGGCGCCTTCCAGGACGTGACGCTGCGGCACAGGGCCGTGCAGGCGCTGGAGACCAGCGAGCGCCGTTTCCGCAAGTTGTTCGAATCCAGTCTGGGGCTGATCTGCACCCACGATGCGCAGGGCACCATCCTCAGCGCCAACCCGGCCAGCGCACGCTCGCTGGACATCGAACTGACCGATGTCCTGGGCCATCGCCTGATCGAACGGATCCGGCCCCAGCGCCATGCACAGTTCCATGAGTACCTGGAGCGGGTGTTCCGCGACGGCAGCGCCTCGGGCACGCTGGAACTGATCGCGCGCGATGGCAGTCTGCGCTACTGGGACTACCACAACGTGGTCGATACCGACGAGGGCGAGCCCTACGTCCTGGGCTACGCGCAGGACGTCACCGTCCAGGTCGCCCAGGCGCGCGTGCTGCGCGACCATTCCTTCCACGACCCGCTGACGCACTGCTTCAACCGCCGCTACCTGCACGAGCTGGAGAGCCGCTGGCAGGACCGGTCGGTCGGCTGCGTGGCGGTCGACCTGGACCACTTCAAGCAGGTCAACGACGCGCACGGCCACCGGCGCGGCGATGCGGTGCTGGTGGCGTTCGCCGAGTTCCTGCAGCGGCACGCCGGCGCGGAGGGCGTGGTGGTGCGGCTGGGCGGCGACGAGTTCGCGGTCATTCTGCCCGACCAGGACCCGGCCAGCCTGGACGCCTGGATGGCGCAGCTGCGCGCCGCCGGCGACCAGGTGCCGATCGGTTTCTCCAAGGGCGCCGCCATCCGCGCCGCCGGCGCCACGCTCGAGCAGACCCTGGAGCTGGCCGATCAGGCCCTGTACCGCCAGCGTCGCCGGCATCGCGGCCGCTCGGCCGGCGTGGCGGCAGAGGCGCGGTAACCGCGCCGCGTTCCCGGCATCAACCGGCCAGCAAGCCCGCCAGCGCCAGCAGCGGCAGCAGCACCGCGCCCGGCTTCACCCAGCGTGGCCGGTAGGGCAGCAGGCCGAAGGTGATGGCGATGCCCGAGACCGTCATCGCCACCAGCCACAGCACCGGGCCGATGCCCCAGCCGCGCGCGGCCACCGCGCAGGCGAACGACGCCGCCACCAGCGTCCAGCCCAGCCAGGCCCAGCGCCGGCGCACGCGGTCCTGCGCACGCGCGGCGCCGTGCAGCTCCAACTGGTGCTTTTCCATGCCCAGGCACAGCGCGACGAAGCCACTGAAGGCCAGCGCGATCGACAGCAGGCTCATGCCGCGCCGCCTTCGGCCGCCGGCGCCTGCGTGGCCTGCGCCTGGCGCCGGCGCTTGTCCGCGGCCGAGACCGGCGGCGTCCAGTGCTGCATGCGCCAGCCGCAGACCGCCAGCGCCAGGCCGAGCAGGCAGGTCACGAGATCGACCCCGGCCAGCGCCCAGTCGCCCTCGCGCAGGGTCACGCCCAGATGGATGTGGGTGGTGGCCGCGTTGAGCAGCGGGATCAGCGCGAACAGGGCCGCTCCCACGTACAGCAGCCACGCCCAGGTCTGCCGCCGCGGCCAGACAAAGCCTGCCAGCAGGGCGAGCGCCCAGGCGATGAAGAACACCCGCGCCTCCATGTCCGGCCGCGCCTCCAGCTGCAGCGGCAGCAGCCGGTTGGCCCAGAAGTAGCTGGCGAACGCGATCGGCAGGCCGCCGACCGCGCCGATGTTGAGCGCATCGACCAGGCGCAGGCCGAAGCCGACCTTGCCCGACTTGGCGTGCTTGGTCCGCTCCTTGATGCCCCACAGCACCGCGCCGCTGGCCACCATCAGGCAGCCGAGCAGGCCCGAGCAGAACAGCAGCAGGCGCAGCCCGGCATCGGCGAAGCGCGCGATGTGCAGGCCGTACAGCACCCCGCGCGTCTCCGAGGCGCCACCGGCGCTGGCGCTGCGCGCCAGGACCCGGCCGCTGGCCGCATCCAGCCGCACCGACGGCGCCTCGTAGGACAGCCGCTGGCTGGTGCGCTGGTAGACGCTGAAGGTCTGCGCCGCATCGCCCGGATGATCGATGCGGAAACTGGCCACCGGTGCGCCGCCCAGCGCCAGGCGCGCATCGGCCAGTAGCTCGGCCACCGGCTTGCGCTCGCCCGGCCTGCCGGCGGCCGGCCCGACCGCCGGCAGATCGCTGAAGGACTCGGTGTAGAAGGCCTGCTCGCCTTCCGGATAGGCCACCTTGATGCCGATCGGCAGATACATCGCCATCAGCGTGACGATGCCGGTATAGGTGATTACCAGGTGGTAGGGCAGGGCCATCACCGCGCTGACGTTGTGGAAATCCAGCCACGAGCGCTGGCCCTTGCGCGGGCGGAAGGTGAAGAAGTCCTTGAAGATCTTCTTGTGCGTGATCACCCCGGTGATGATCGCCACCAGCATGAACATCGCGCAGAAGCCGACGATGTAGCGCGCCCACAGCACCGGGATCGCGTACAGGTCGAAGTGCAACCGGTAGAAGAACTCGCCGCCGCGCGTGTCGCGCACCGCCGAGGCCTCGCCGGTGGCCGCATCGACCGTGGCCTGGCCGAAGCGCGCGCGGCGTGCGGCGCGGTCGTTGCCCGCGCCTTCGACGGCCGGGTTCATCCAGTACATGTCCAGCGCCGGGTTGCGCGCATCGGGCAGGGTCACGTTCCAGTAGTCGGCGTTCGGCGCCTCGCGCTGCAGATAGTCCAGCGCGCTGGTCGCCGCCCGCTCCGGCGAGACCACCGTGCGCGCAAGCTCCGGGCGCATCCAGCGGCTGATCTCCTCGCGGTAATAGCTGGCCGTGCCGCCCATGAAGATCAGCAGCAACAGCCAGCTCACCAGCAGGCCGGTCCAGGTGTGCAGCCAGGCCATCGACTGGCGGAAGCCCTGCTTCATGGCGTGATTCCCTGCGTGCCACGCGGCCGGTGGACGCGGTCAGGGCTGCGAACCGGCGGCGCTACGTTCATGCCAGCACCTTGAGCAGCCAGGTGGTCAGGGCCAGCAGCGCGGTCGGGATCAGGATCCCGGCCCAGGCCTTCCAGGCGCTGGCCGTGGCGAAGGCCCACAGCGCCGCGCAGGCGCACACCAGGATCGCCAGCAGCATGCCGATCAGCACCGCCTGGCTGCGCGCGATCGGCAGGGCCACGGCCAGGAACGCGCCGGTGCTGGCCGCCAGCGCATAGCCGCCGAAGATCGCCGCCAGGCTGCGCGAGAGCACGCCCACCCAGGGCCGGCGGAACCAGGACGAGAAGACGGCGGCGCCGCGCATGGAGGTCGCGCTCATGGCCGCGTCGCCTCGGGCGCGCACGGGAAGATCGCACACGCAGGAGCGGGGCCGGACGGTAACGACACGCAGGCAAGGCAAGACATCAGACATCCCATCGAGAAGCAGGAACCGGCCTGCGACAGGGCGGCAGGCGGTGGGGGAGGGCTGGCCTTGGGGTTCGAGCGGACGCGTGCGAACGCACGACGGGCGTGGCTGATGAGAATTGTTCTCTTTTGGGCCGGCGCCGTCAATGCGCCCCGGTCGCCGCGCCCAGCCCGGTAGCGGCAGCACGCATTCCGTTAGCGCGTCCCGGCCACCGGGTCGAAGCGAGACGTCGCGCTGTCGACGAAGCCCGGCGCGGCGAACAGCGCGCCGTCATCGGGCCAGACCGCCTGGCGCAGCGCGATCGCCAGAGCGCTCACGCCACCCCGTCGAGGCGGCGGAAGCGAGGCTGGCGCGCGCCGTCGACCTCCACCTCGGAAAAGAACATCGCATGCGGCCGCACCCACAGGCCGCCTTCGCCGTAGCGCGCGCGGTAGAGCACCAGCGGCTCGAGCGTCTCGCTATGACGCACCGTGCCGATCACTTCGTACTGGCCGCCCTTGTAGTGGACGTAGCGCCCCGGGGGCGTGGCGGGCAGGGCAGGCAGGTCGGACATGGCGCGGTTCGCGATGGCGGAAGCGGCAGGATACGTGTCTGGCGGGCAGGCGCTCCCGTGGACCGCCAAGCCGGGGTCGGCCCGCGGCATCTGCGGATGACGCGCCTGCAGGGCCTGCCGGCCGCGCCTCGCAGCCACCGGCTGACGCCGGCCGGCCCAGTCCGCGTTGCACGCCTGCCGCAGTGCGGTAAAGTACCGCCCGTGCCCGCCGTGACGACCAAGCGTTCCTCCCTTTCCGCTCGCCGCGCGTGGCGATGGTGGCCTGTTGCCGTCGTCCGTCCCGCCCCCGCGTTCGGTAAGGAATGTCCTCTTGATCACCGCAGAGCAGTTCCAGCAGCACGCTGCTGAAGGCCACACCCGCATCCCCGTCGTCCGTGAAGTGCTGTCCGACCTGGACACGCCGCTTTCGGTCTATCTCAAGCTCGCCGACGGCCCCTATACCTATCTGTTCGAATCGGTCGAGGGCGGCGAACGCTTCGGCCGCTATTCGATCATCGGCCTGCCCGCCCGGCGCGTGTACGCCGTGCGCGGCCACACCCTGGAAACGCGCGACTACGGCGAAGTGGTCGAGTCCCGCCATGTCGCCGATCCGCTGGCCGAGGTGGAGGCGCTGCGCGCCGCGCATTCGGTGCCCAGGTTCGAGGGCCTGCCTGGCTTCACCGGCGGGCTGGTGGGCTGGTTCGGCTTCGAGTGCATCGGCTACATCGAACCGCGCCTGGCGGTGGACAAGCCCGACGAGCTGAACACCCCCGAGATCCTGCTGATGCTCTCCGAGGAGCTGGCGGTGTTCGACAACCTCAAGGGCCGGCTGTACCTGATCGTGCACGCCGACCCCGCCCAGCCGCAGGCATGGGCCAGGGCCAACCGCCGCCTGGACGAACTGGCGCACCGCCTGCGCCAGGCCGGGGCCGGCTATCCGCAGACGCAGCTGTCCGATGCGATCGACGAGGGCGATTTCCGCTCCTCGTTCACCCGCGAGGAGTACCACGCCGTGGTCCGCACCGCGCAGGAATACGTGCGCGCCGGCGACATCTTCCAGGTCGTGCCCAGCCAGCGCCTGCGCGTGCCGTTCCGCGCGCGTCCGGTCGATGTGTATCGTGCGCTGCGCGCGCTCAATCCCTCGCCGTACATGTATTTCATCGATGTCGGCGGCACCCAGGTGGTGGGCTCCTCGCCGGAGATCCTGGCGCGCCTGCAGGGCGACACCGTCACCGTGCGCCCGATCGCCGGCACGCGCCGCCGCGGCCACACGCCGGAGGAGGACGCGGCCATGGAGGCCGAGCTGCTGGCCGACCCGAAGGAGCGCGCCGAACACGTGATGCTGATCGACCTGGGCCGCAACGACGTCGGCCGCGTGGCCGAGCCCGGCACGGTGGAGGTGGGCGAGCAGTTCGTGATCGAGCGCTACAGCCACGTCATGCACATCGTCAGCGAGGTCACCGGCAAGCTGAAGCAGGGACTGAGCTACGCCGACGTGCTGCGCGCGACCTTCCCGGCCGGCACCGTCAGCGGCGCGCCGAAGATCCGCGCGCTGGAGGTCATCGCCGAACTCGAGCCGGTCAAGCGCAACGTCTACTCCGGCGCGGTCGGCTACATCGGCTGGCATGGCGATGCCGACACGGCCATCGCCATCCGCACCGCCGTCATCCAGGACGGCTACCTGTACGTGCAGGCCGGCGGCGGCGTGGTCTACGACTCCGACCCGGATCTGGAATGGAAGGAAACGATGAACAAGGGCCGCGCCCTGTTCCGCGCGGTCGCGCAGGCCGCCAAGGGACTGTGATGGACGGGAACGGCATGACCAGACTGGCCTCGTTCCGCAACGACTACAGCGAAGGCGCGCATCCGCGGCTGCTGCAGGCGCTGGCCCAGGCCAGCGCCGAGCAGAACACCGGCTACGGCCTGGATCGCCACAGCCTGCGCGCGGCCGAACTGATCCGCGCGCGCTGCGGCCAGCCGCAGGCGCAGGTGCATTTCCTGGCCGGCGGCACGCAGACCAACCTGCTGGCGATCTCCGCCTTCCTGCGCCCGCACGAGGCGGTGATCGCCGTGGACACCGGCCACGTGGCAACGCATGAGACCGGCGCGATCGAGGCCACGGGCCACAAGGTGCTGGTCGCCCCGCACGTGGAAGGCAAGCTCACCGTGGACGCCGTGCGCGGCCTGCTGGCCGCCAACACCAGCGAGCACATGGTCAAGCCGCGCCTGGTGTACGTCTCGCACACCACCGAGCTGGGCACGCTCTACACCCACGCCGAGCTGCAGGCACTGCGCAGGCTCTGCGACGAAGGCGGCCTGCTGCTGTTCCTCGACGGTGCGCGGCTGGGCTGCGCGCTGGCCGCCGCCGGCGCCGACCTGGGCCTGGCCGAGATCGCCGCGCTCACCCACGCCTTCTACATCGGCGGCACCAAGAACGGCGCCCTGCTGGGCGAGGCGCTGGTGGTGGTCGAGCCGGCGCTGCAGGCCGACCTGCGCTATCTGATCAAGCAGCGCGGCGCGATGCTGGCCAAGGGCATGGTGGTGGGCTGCCAGTTCGAGGCGCTGTTCGAGGACGCGCTGTTCGTCGAACTCGGCGCGCACGCCAACGCCATGGCCCAGCGTCTGCAGTCGGGCCTGAAGGCGGCCGGCGTCCAGATGCTGATCGACTCGCCGACCAACCAGATCTTCCCCGTGCTGCCGCATGCGCACATCGAGGCGCTGGCCCGCCTGACCGCCTTCGAGCGCTGGGCGCCGCACAGCGACAGCCATGCCGTGATCCGCTTCGTCACCTCCTGGGCCACCCGCCCGGAGGCGGTGGAGGCGCTGATCGCCGAAGTGGCGCGCCTGGTGCGATGAACACGCCTGGATCATCCGACAGGCCGTTGGCCGGCCTGTTGCCCAACGCAGGAGCGGTGCGATGAAACGTCTCTGGATACTGCTGGCCCTGTTGTGCCCCGTGGTCGCATCCGCGCAGATCAACAGCCTGCCCGCGCAGTCGCATCTGCTGGTCAAGGGCGAGGCGCACCGGGAGGTGCGGCCGGATCGCTTCGGCGTGGTGGTGACGCTCGATCGGGTCGATCCGTCGCCTGAGGTCGCGCGCAGCAAGGTGCAGGCCGATGCGACCAACGTGCTGGCGGCCTTCCATCGCCACCATGCCTTGCCCGGCTCGATCCAGGCGGCCACAATGGAAATCAAGCCAGCGCATGCGTACGAAGAGGGGCGCGAGGTGTTCAAGGGCACGGAAGTCACGCGCAGACTGGCGGTGGCCTTCGGCACGCTGGAAGATACCCGCGCCTTCCTGGGTGAATTGAAGACCAGCGAGTTCCTGCAGCTCTCGGGCGTCACGCCCGGCTACCGCGACGAGGCCGCGCTGCGCGCGACCTTGAAGGGCGAAGCGGCCGCGCAATCGCGACAGGCGGCCGAAGCGCTGGCAAAGGCCTACGGCGTCAGATTGTCCGGCCTGTACACCATCTCCGACGTGGCGCCCGCCTTCAGCTACGGCATCCAGGCCGGGACATGGCGAAGCCCGGAATCGCCCTTCCCGCCGGCACCACCGCCGCCTTCGGCCGACGTCGGCGCGCGGGTGGACCCAACGCTGCGCCCGGCCGACGGCGAATCGCTCGAAGCCGGCACCCTCACCCTTTCCGAAAACGTCTATGCGGTCTTCCTGATCGCGCAGTGAGTACACCGCCATGCTGCTGATGATCGACAACTACGACAGCTTCACCTACAACCTCGTGCAGTACCTGCAGTCGCTGGGTGCCGAGGTGGAGGTGGTGCGCAACGACGCGCTGGACGTGGACCGGATCGCGAAGATGGCGCCGCAGCGCATCGTGATCTCGCCCGGCCCGTGCACGCCTAACGAGGCGGGGGTGTCGCTGGAGGTGATCGAGCGACTGGGCGCGACCACGCCCATCCTGGGCGTGTGCCTGGGGCACCAGAGCATCGGCCAGGCCTACGGCGGGGATGTGATCCGCGCCGGCCGCATCATGCACGGCAAGGTCTCGCCGATCCGGCACGAGGGGCGCGGGGTGTTCGCCGGTCTGCCGGATCGCTACGAGGCCACGCGCTACCACTCGCTGGTGGTCGACAAGACCACGCTGCCGCCGGCGCTGGAGGTCACCGCGTGGACCGAGAACGAGGACGGCTCGATCGAGGAGATCATGGGGCTGCGCCACCGCGAGTTCCCGGTGGAAGGCGTGCAGTTCCATCCCGAGTCCATCCTGACCCAGCACGGCCATGCGCTGCTGAAGAACTTCCTGGAGCGCACGGCTTGAAGGGCGCCCCATGATGGGTCCGGCGCGTTAGCCGCAGGGCCTTCACTTCATCACGGCCGCCTGTCAACGCGGTCGCACTTGGCGCGTTGTAGGCGATATGAGATTACCTCGACCCTTACTCGCGCTCGCCCTGATCGCCGGCACGGCGCATGCCCAGCAATCCGCGCCCGCCGCGGCGTCGCCGGCGCAGGGCGAGGGCGGGGAGGTCGCCTCTCCCATCGATACGCTCGACGCGGTGAAGGTCACCGCGAGTCGCCTCCCGAGCGAACCCGGCGCGGCCCTCGGCACGCTCCGGCCGGAGCTGCAGCTGGGGCGCATGGAGGTGCAGAGCTATGGCGCCTCCACCGTGGAGGAGTTGCTCGGCCTGATCGCGCCGATGACCACCAGCGACAGTGGCGATTCGACGCCGATCGTGCTGCTCAACGGCAAGCGGATTTCCGGCATGCAGGAAATCAAGGACATTCCCACCGAAGCGATCCGCCGCGTCGACGTGCTGCCGGAAGAGGAGGCCTTGCTGTACGGCTATCCTCCCGACCAGAAGGTAGTGAATGTCGTGCTGGTGCCGCGCTTCAACCGCTATACCGCGCAGCTGGATGGCAGCGCACCGAGCGCGGGCGGCATGGAAACCGGCGTCGCCGACCTGGACCGCTTCATCCTGCACGACGACGATCGCCTCAACCTGGACCTGAAATACACGGCCAACACGATGCTGACCGAGGACGAGCGCGACATCGCGGCCGTGCCGGTGCAGCCGGGCTATGACGCGCAGGCCGAAGATCCGCTGGACCCGCGCGCCGCGCGCAGCCTCGCCAACGCCAGTCACGCGGTGGATGGCAACGCGGTCCTGAGCAGGGCACTGGGTGATCGCACCTCGTTGACCTTGAACTACACCGGCAACCTCAATACCAGCGATGGCGAGCGCGGCTATGCCGGGACCGCATTGGACGTCCCTGCGGATGATCCCTTCGCGCAGTCCGCCGACGGTCAGCGCGTGTACCGCTACGTGCCGGTGGTGCTGGGCCAGCATTCGAAAGGCTGGAGCAGCCGCTTCGGCGGCACGCTCAACCACGATTTCGACAGCGCCTGGCATCTTTCGGTGGTGGGCTACTGGAACCGTGCCGGCAGCCGCACCGTCACCGATGCCGGCGTGGACAACAGCGCGGCGCAGGCGCTGCTGGATGCGGGCGATGCGGACTTCGATCCCTACGGCCTGTTGACCGGGGCGATGTTCCCGCGCAACGCGCCCAACATCGCCACTTCGCTGGCCGACACGAAGAACCTGCAAGTGTTGGTGAACGGTACGCTGCTGAAGCTGCCGGCCGGCGATGCGATCGTGAGCCTGGGCCTGGCCGACACCGACAGCCGCATCGACAATGTGGCGCGCATGGGCGGCCGGCAGCGCATCGCCGACTTCAAGCGCAACGATGCCAGCGCGACCGCGAGCATCGAGGTGCCGTTGATCAATCGCGGCCAGGAGACGCTCGGCAGGTTCGGCGACCTGTCGATCAACGCGCATGCGCAGCTCGATCGTCTTTCCGACTACGGCCAGGACCTGCAGCGCTGGGGCTATGGCCTTCGCTGGTCGCCGCTGACACGGCTCACGGTCACCACCAACCTCGACGCCGGCAAGACCGCGCCCACCTTGACCCAGCTGGCCAACCCGGTCATCACCAGCATCGGGACGCGCGTGTTCGATTACGCCACCGGGCAAACCGTCAGCGTCACCTCGATCAGTGGCGGAAATCCCGATCTGCTGGCCAGCGACCAGCACCGTTTCCGGGCCGGCATCAGCATCAAGCCGTTCGACCAGCGGCGACTGTCCATCGTCTTCAACTACAGCGACACCGACACGCGCGATCCCGTCGGCAGCCTGCCGCCGGCCACCGCGGCCCTGCAGGCCGCGCTGAGCGACCGCTTCCTCACCGATGAGGACGGCAACCTGGTCGAAGTGGACAGCCGCCCGCTCAATTTCGCCGAGGAACGGCGCCGGCAACTGCGCTTCGGGATCAACGATGCGCATTCGGTCGCCGGCTTCTTCAGCAGTGCGTCGCCGCTGCCTGACATGACGCGTGCCAGCTTCGCCGCGCGCGGTGGCGGCAATGCGGCCGATGGCGGCACTGGAAGCCCGGGAGGCACGGGAAGCGATGCCCCGCCGCCGGATCAGGCCCGCGAGGGACGGTGGCAGGGCGGAGGCGATCGGGGCTTCGGTGGTGGCGGCGGCGGGCGTGGCTTCGGCGGGGGGATGCCTGCCTCGATGATGCAGGGGCAGATCGTGTGGTCGCTGTACGACACCGTGGTGTTTTCCGACCGCGTCCTGATTCGCAACGGCCTGCCGTGGCTGGATCTGCTCGGTGGCGATGCGATCGGCGGCAGCGGCGGCGTGGCGCGCAACCAGATCGATGGCAGCATCGCCTATACGCGCTCGGCGTATGGCGTGCGGCTCAGCTTCACTTCGCGTAGCGGCACCCGGGCGGAGGGCGGCGGCGCGGAGACGGGCAATCTGGATTTTTCGGGCCTGACGACGTTCAACCTGCGCGCCTTCGCCAACACGGGCCGCACGCCGCTGGCGCAGGATCATCCGTGGTTGCGGGGCACGCGGATGACCTTGACGGTCGCCAACCTGTTCGACAGGCGCGTGAAGGTGCTCGACGGCACTGGCGCGGTGCCCGCGAGCTACCAGCCGGAGTTGCTCGACCCGATCGGCCGGGCGGTCACGTTGAGCCTGCGCAAGCAGTTCCAGTAAGTCCAGCGGGGGGCGGGAGTTGGAGGACTGCCAGCGGCGACACCGGGCCTGCTTGTGCTTGGACGTGAGAGAATTCCAGCCCCCGGCACGGCGTCCTTCCAGTCGCGGGTCCCCGAGCCGATCGTGGTACCGATGCGGGCTCGATTGCCTCTGGAAGATGCCGGGCCTTTGGAAACGCATGGACAGGTCTTGCATGTTGCCGATGATCGACAGCCACGACAGCTTTACCCGCCTCACGCCGTGCCGCCACGGGCTGCTGAAGAACTTCCTGGAGCCCCGCGCATGACGATCACCGCGCAGGAGGCTCTGCAGCGCACCATCGAGCATCGCGAGATCTTCTTCGACGAGATGGTCGGCCTGATGCGCCAGGTCATGCGCGGCGAGATGTCGCCGCTGATGACCGCCGCCATCATCACCGGACTGCGGGTGAAGAAGGAGACCATCGGCGAGATCGCCGGCGCGGCCACGGTGATGCGCGAGTTCTCGCGCGCGGTCGAGGTGGCCGATCGCACGCACATGGTCGATATCGTCGGCACCGGCGGCGATGGCTCGCACACCTTCAACATCTCCACCTGCGCGATGTTCGTCGCCGCCGCGGCCGGGGCCAAGGTCGCCAAGCACGGCAACCGCAGCGTCTCGTCCAAGTCCGGCAGCGCCGACGCGCTCGAGGCCCTGGGCGCGCGCATCGAGCTGCAGCCCGAGCAGGTCGCCCAGGCCATCGCCGCCACCGGCATCGGCTTCATGTTCGCGCCCATCCACCACCCGGCGATGAAGGTGGTCGCGCCGGTGCGCCGCGAGATGGGTGTGCGCACCATCTTCAACATCCTGGGGCCGCTGACCAACCCGGCCGGCGCGCCGAACATCCTGATGGGCGTGTTCCATCCCGACCTGGTCGGCATCCAGGCGCGCGTGCTGCACCAGCTTGGCGCCGAGCGCGCGCTGGTGGTGTGGGGGCGCGACGGCATGGACGAACTCTCGCTCGGCGCCGGCACGCTGGTGGGCGAACTGCGCGACGGCAAGGTGCGCGAGTACGAACTGCATCCGGAGGATTTCGGCATCGCCATGTCGGCCAGCCGTAATCTCAAGGTGGACGGCCCCGAGCAGTCCATCGCGATGCTGCGCGCGGTGCTGGCCGGCGAGCCCGGCCCGGCGCTGGACATCGTCGCCTACAACGCCGGCGCGGCGCTGTACGTGGCCGGGGTGCGCGACTCGATCGCCGCCGGCATCGAGGCGGCGCGCGCGGCCATCGCCGACGGGCGCGCCGCCGACAAGCTGCGCCAGTACGTGGACTTCACCCGCGCGCTGTCGTGAGCGACGCCGCCTTCGCCACGCTGCCCAGGCCGCCGTACTGGTCGGTGGCCTTCTCCTCGCGTCGCAGCGCGGGCGATGACGCCGCCTATGGTGAGGCGGCGGCGCGCATGGTCGCGCTGGCGCGCCAGCAGCCCGGTTTCCTCGGGGTGGAATCGGCGCGCGGCGCCGATGGCTTCGGCATCACCATCTCCTACTGGGACAGCGAAGCCGCCATCGCCGCCTGGCGCGCCCATGCCGAGCACGCCGCGGTGCGCGCCACCGGCCGCCGCGACTGGTACAGCCACTTCGAGCTGCGGATCGCGCGGGTCGAGCGCGCCTACGGCAGCCCCTGACCGCCGGGTCAGGCCCGCGACGGGCGACAATGCGACAATTCCCCTCCAGCCGCGCCGCACGCGGCATGCACAAGACCCCATGAGCGACATCCTCGACACCATCCTGGCCCGCAAGCGCGAGGAAATCGCCGCGCGCAGCGCGCAGGTTCCGCTGGACGACCTGATCGCGCGCGTGGGCGACGCCTCGCCCGTGCGCGGCTTCGCCGATGCGCTGCGCCGGGCCATCGCCGCCGGCGAGCCGGGCGTGATCGCCGAGGTCAAGAAGGCCAGCCCGTCCAAGGGCGTGATCCGCGCGGACTTCAATCCGGCCGAGATCGCGGTGAGCTACGAGTTCGGCGGCGCCAGCTGCCTGTCGGTGCTGACCGATGTGGACTTCTTCCAGGGCGCCGACGCCTACCTGCAGCAGGCGCGCGAGGCCTGCACCCTGCCGGTGCTGCGCAAGGATTTCACCATCGATCCCTATCAGGTGTACGAGGCGCGCGTGCTGGGCGCCGACTGCATCCTGCTGATCGTCGCGGCCCTGGACGACGACCAGCTGGTGTCGCTGGCCGACCTGGCCATGCGGCTGGGCATGGACGTGCTGGTCGAGGTCCACGACATCGACGAGCTCGAACGCGCGCTGCAGGTGCCGGCGCCGCTGCTGGGCATCAACAACCGCAACCTGCGCACCTTCGAGGTGTCGCTGAACAACACCCTGGACATGCGCCACGCCGTGCCGCGCGACCGCATCCTGGTGACCGAGAGCGGCATCGTCACCGCCGACGATGTGGCCACGATGCGCGGGCAGGGGGTGCACGCCTTCCTGGTCGGCGAGACCTTCATGCGCACGCCCGAGCCGGGCGAGTCGCTGCGCCAGCTGTTCTTCGCCGCATGAGCGCGGCCGGGCCGCACCGGGTGCCGGCCGCCGACGCGCCGGTGGTGGTGTTCGACTTCGACCACACCCTTTACGACGGCGACTCGGGCAGCCACCTGTTCGCCTGGCTGATCCGGCGCAGCTGGCTGCGCACGGCGGCCGCGCTGGCGCTGACCCCGCTGCTGGGGCCGCTGGTGGCGATGCTGCCCACGCGCCGGCGCGGCATCTCCGGCTATGTGTGGATCGCCACCTTCGGCCTGCATCGCCGCCGCGACCTTGATGCGCTGATCGACCGCTACGTGGAGGCCAACCACGCGCAGATGCGGGCCCGGCTGCTGCCCGCCGCGCTGGAGGTCTTCGCCGCCCATCGCGCCGCCGGCGACCGGGTGGTGGTGGCCACCGGCGCCCCGCCGGAGCTGGCCCGCGCGATCCTGTCCTTCGTCGCCCACCAGGACGTGCCGGTGATCGGCACGGTGGTCGGCCCGAAGTTCGGCGCCGTGGCCGCGCGCCGCCACTGCCATCACGAAGAGAAGATGCGCATGCTGCGCGAGCAGGGCTACGGCGAGATCGCCATGGCCTATTCGGACAGCACGGCCGACCTGCCGCTGCTCAAGGCCGCGCGGCGCGCGGTGGTGGTCAATCCCAAGCACAGCGCGGTGGGGCTGTTCCGCCGCGTGCTGCCGGCCGGCACGCCCATCCTCAACTGGGGCTGCCGCGACCGCGCCGGCGACGCCACCGGCGCCTGATCCGCGCGAACGCGGCGGGTCGCCGCGCGACCGCATCGCCGCGCTTCGCGGCTTGCGAGGTCCCTTGCGGTCAGCGGTCAGCGGTCAGCGGCGGTGTAGGCGCTGTCGCTGTCCACCAGCGCATGGTGCAGCGAGGCGATCCACTCGTCGCGGTCGATGTCGTAGGTGCCGAAGCTGCCTTCGAATTGCCAGTATGCCCAGGCGAAATGGCGCTTCTCCGCGGCATTGACCACCGCCACGGTCCAGGCCAGCCGGTCGTCCGCCGGCGCCTGCTCGTAGGTGCCGAATTCGCCCAGCAGGATCGGCCGGTGATGCGCCTGCGCCCAGGCCGCGATGCGGTCGAACTCGTGGTACAGCCTGTCCCGGTCGGCCGCGCTGCCCCAGTGCACGCCGGTGTGGTCGCGGATGTCCGCTGGCGCCCACGACGCACCCTGGTGGGTGAACCGGAACGGGTTGTAGTAGTGCACGGTCACCAGCAGATGCGGGTCGTCGTCGGGCAGGCTCAGGCGGTCCAGCGCCGTGTAGGCATTGCTGCTGGCCGGGCCGATCACCACCGTGCGGGTCGGGTTGTCGCGGCGGATGATGCGCAGCGCGTCGCGCAGCAGCGCGTTCCACGCCTCGCTGGTCATCTGGCCGTTGGGCTCGTTGAGGATCTCGAACAGCACCGAGGACGGCGCCTGACGGTAGCGCGGCGCGACCTGGCTCCAGAAGGCCAGCAGTTTGGCCCGGCACACGGCCGCGTCGGCGGCGCAAGGGTGGAAGTCGTGCTCGTCCAGGATCACGTTCAGGCCCGCCGCCGTGGCCTGCGCGACCACCGCGTCCAGGGTCTGCAGCCAGACCGGGTCCAGGCGGTTGTCCGCGTCCATGTGGGCGAAGGCCTGCAGATTGACCCGCACCGTGCGGAAGCCGCCGTCGCGGATCGTGCGGTACAGCGACGGGCGGAAGCGCGCCTTGGCCGGGTCGCTCCACATCGGGTCGTAGCCGAGGATGTTGACCCCGCGCCCGAGCCGGGCGAAGGCCTCGTCCGCTTGCGCAGGCGGCGCCGACAGCGCCACGCACAGCAACGCCAGCAGGATCAAAAAGGCACGGCGCATCGCGATCTCGCGGGGCAGGGGAGTGGGACAGACCAGACGCGACGCCCTCGGCGACCGCATCCCGGCCGCGATCATCGCGCGCCCGGCCCCCAGAAAAACGAACGCCGCCTTACCGCCCGCAATCCCGCCCGCGCACCCGCCGCGGCGTAGCGAACACTGCTATCCCGAATCCCGAATCCCGAATCCCGAATCCCGAATCCCGAATCCCGAATCCCGAATCCCGAATCCCGCCCCGCGGCGCCCTACGCCGAGGGGCCCGGGCCCCTCACGCCATCAGCGCGTCCCGTACAGCACTACCGTCTTGCCACGGGCATGCAGCAGGCCGTCGGCCTGCAGCTTCTTCAGCACCCGGCCGGCCATCTCGCGCGAGCAGCCGACCAGACGGGCCAGCTCCTGGCGCGAGACGCGCAGCTGGGTCCCCTGCGGGTGGCTCATGGCCTCCGGCTCGTGGGCCAGGTCGTGCAGGGTGCGAATGATGCGGTCGGTCACATCCAGGAAGGCCAGGCGGCTGGCCTTGCGGCTGGTATCCAGCAGGCGGCGCGAGAGCTGGGTGCCGATGGCGAACAGCAGCTTGGCCGCATCCGAGGCCAGCTGGCCGCCGAAGAGCTGGTGCAGGCGCTCGTAGCTGATCTCGGCCAGTTCGCACTGGGTACGGGTGCGCAGCACCACCTCGCGCTTGTCCGACTCGATGAACAGGCCCATCTCGCCGACGAACTCGCCCGGACCGAAGTAGCCCAGCACCAGCTCGCGGTCCTCGTCTTCCTCGGCCAGGATGCTGACCGAGCCGCTGACCACGTAATACAGGGTTCCAGCCGGGTCGCCGGGGCGGAAGACATCGGCCCGGGCGGGGTAGCGGCGGCGGTGGCTGTTGGACAGAAACGACTCGATGGTCGTCAGATCCGGGATCAGCGCGCCGGCCGGCGAACGGGTCAGGCTCGGTGGAAGACCTGCTTTCATGTCGGCTCTTGAACTGAAGCGAATGTCAGCGAGCTTAGTCTGAATGTGTCGCTCACGGCAATGCGCGGTGCGGTGTCATTTCACCGTCAGGGCATTTGCCCCAGTAATTCGCCCCTTCACCCGTTTCCTTCACAGGTCCCACTGCCGTGGTCAAACCACTGCCGCGTCTGAGGCTGCAGGGCTTCAACAACCTCACCAAGGCGCTGAGCTTCAATATCTACGACGTCTGCTATGCCGTGTCCGAGGACGAGCGCCAGCGCTACATCGAGTACATCGATGAGGAGTACAACGCCGACCGCCTGACCCAGATCCTGACGGATGTGGCCGAGATCATCGGCGCCAACATCCTCAACGTCGCGCGCCAGGACTACGACCCGCAGGGGGCGTCGGTCACCATCCTCATTTCCGAGGAACCGGTGATCGACAAGAAGCAGGCCGGCAAGGAGGTGATCTCCGATGCGGTGGTCGCGCACCTGGACAAGAGCCACATCACCGTCCATACCTATCCGGAGACACATCCGCAGGCGGGCATCGCGACCTTCCGCGCGGACATCGACGTGGCCACCTGCGGGGTGATCTCGCCGCTGAAGGCGCTGAACTACCTGATCGAGTCGTTCGAGTCGGACATCGTGATCATGGACTACCGCGTCCGTGGCTTCACCCGCGACATCAAGGGCAAGAAGCACTACATCGATCACAAGATCAACTCGATCCAGGACTTCATGGCCAAGAACATCAAGTCGCGCTACGAGATGATCGACGTCAACGTCTATCAGGAAAACATCTTCCACACCAAGATGCACCTGACCGACTTCGACCTGGACCAGTACCTGTTCGAGGAGAAGGCGCGCAACCTCTCGTTCAAGGAGCGCATGAAGATCGAGAGCCTGCTCAAGCGCGAGATCGAGGAGCTCTTCCACGGCCGCAACCTGGCCGAGTGAGGACGCGGGTCAGGCGCGGTTGCACGGGCCTGACGTAAAGTCCTGATATCAAGGCGGGACGACCCGCCCGCGGCCCGTAAGGCCGCGCCGCAGGATGACCGACGACGGTCCGGGCTCGCGCCCGGGCCGTTTCGCTTTTTACGGCCCTGCGCGTTTCAAAACGTTGTTGGATGCAAAGGAGAACTCGCCATGTCTTGGCTCTATCTGCTGGCCGCCGGCCTGCTGGAAATCTGTTTCGCCATGGGCCTGAAGTACACCGAAGGCTTCACCCGGCTGTGGCCGAGCGTGGGCACGATGCTGGCCGCCGGCGCCAGCCTGTGGCTGATGACCCAGGCGATGAAGGGCATTCCGGTCGGCACGGCCTACGCGGTCTGGACCGGCATCGGCGCCACCGGCGTGGCGGTGGCCGGCATGCTGCTGTTCGCCGAATCGGCCTCGCCCGCGCGGCTGGCCTGCATCGGGCTGATCGTGGCCGGCGTCGTCGGCCTGAAGCTGGTGTCGTGATCGGGCCTGCGGAGCAGAGCTAATCGCCCTGCACCTGGATCACGCGCGCAGGGCGCTGCTGGGTGGGAGCAACTGTCTCCTCAGCAGCCGCCCGTCTGTAGAGCGGAGCTCGCTCCGCTGCTCTTCGTTCGGTTCGTGGGAAAGGCCCCAGCGGAGCAAGCTCCGCTCTACAGGGGAGAGCCGCCATGGCGGCGATGGGGCTTTACCGGGAAGGCTTCATCGCCGCCATGGCGGCTCCCACGGAATTGCTTTGCTGTCTGCGAGTGGCGACTGGATCGGCGGGCTGCCGCTCCTCCCTCGAAAAAAACACTGGGCTGCACCAGGCAGGGACCGCGTCCATGCGGCGGCGGGCGACTGGCGCCCGGCCGCGCTCGCTCAGAGCCGGTAGGCCACCGTCTTCATCACCTGCGAGGCGAACTGCATCACGCCGGGGATCGGGAAGGGCAGCGTGCGGGCGCCGGCGTCTTCGGCCTGGTCGGCGTGGCGGGCCTCGTCGGCCTTCATCACCTGCAGCACGTCGCGGCTGCGCAGGTCGGCCGGCGGCAGGATGTCCAGGTGCTCGTCCAGATGGGCCTCCACCTGGCGCTCGGTCTCGACCACGAAGCCCAGATTCCAGCCGTCGCCGCGCAGGCCGGCCAGCACGCCGATGGCGTAGCTGCCCGAGTACCACAGGGGATTGAGCAGGCTGGGCCGGCTGTCCAGTTCGCGCAGGCGCCGCGCGCACCAGGCCAGGTGATCGGTTTCCTCCTGGGCGGCGTGCAGCAGGTGGGCGCGGGTGGCCGGGTCGCGCGCCACGGCGGCCTGGCCCGAATACAAGGCCTGCGCGCAGACCTCGCCGACGTGGTTGATGCGCATCAGCCCGGCCGCGTGGCGGCGCTCGGCCGGGTCCAGGGCGATCTCGGGCGTGGCGGCGGCCGGATAGGGGCGCTGCGCCGAGGGGCTGCCCAGGGTGGTCTCCAGCGCGCGCTGGGCTTCGTCCAGCAGGCGGTCCAGCGGCGAATGCAGGCGGGTGACGGTCATGGCGGAGCGGGTCGGTCCGAGAGGCGCCGCGGCACGCGGCCATGGGACATGTTCCCCCGCACCATGGGCCTATGCCAACCGCCGCAGGCGGCCACTTGCAATGCCAGGCCGGCATCCGTACAATTCCGCGCCTTCCGTTTCACCCTTCACAACGCGTGGCAAAGTTCCGCGCCCTGGCTGTTCGCCGGACGCGCAATCCGCCCGACCAAACACAAGAGCTTCTTCCATGAGCACGTTCACCGCAAAGAACGAGACCGTCCAGCGCGACTGGTACCTCGTCGACGCCTCCGGCAAAACGCTGGGCCGTCTGTCCTCCGAGCTGGCCCGCCGCCTGCGTGGCAAGCACAAGCCGGTCTACACCCCGCACGTCGACACCGGTGACTACCTGGTGGTCATCAACGCCGAGAAGATCACGGTCACCGGCAAGAAGCTCACCGACAAGAAGTATCACCGCTTCACCGGCTACATCGGCAACCTGAAGACCGAGACCCTGCAGCAGGCGCTGGAGCGTCATCCGGAACGCGTGATCGAGACCGCCGTCAAGGGCATGCTGCCGAAGGGCCCGCTGGGCCGCGCCATGTACCGCAAGCTGAAGGTCTACGCCGGTTCCAACCATCCGCACGCCGCACAGCAGCCGCAGGTCCTGGACATCTAATCATGGCTATCACTCAGAACTACGGCACCGGCCGTCGCAAGTCCTCCACCGCCCGCGTGTTCCTGCGCAAGGGCTCGGGCAAGATCACCGTCAACGACCGTCCGCTGGACGAGTTCTTCGGCCGTGAGACCGCGCGCATGATCGTGCGCCAGCCGCTGGAGCTGACCAAGAACACCGAGAGCTTCGACATCGTCGTGACCGCCGCCGGCGGTGGCACCACCGGCCAGGCCGGCGCGATCCGCCTGGGCATCGCCCGCGCGCTGGTCGAGTACGACGAGACCCTGAAGTCCGAGCTGCGCAAGGCCGGTTTCATGACCCGCGATGCGCGCGAAGTCGAGCGCAAGAAGGTCGGCCTGCACAAGGCGCGTCGCGCCACGCAGTTCTCCAAGCGCTGATCGTTTTACGCTTTACCCTGGGCGGCGTGGTTCGTATACTTCGCCGCCCAGCTGCACCATAGCCCCGTCGCCAAGCGGTAAGGCACCTGACTCTGACTCAGGCATTCGGAGGTTCGAATCCTTCCGGGGCTGCCATCTTCAAGAAGAACCCGCCTTCATGGCGGGTTTTTTCTTGCCCGCGCTCTGGCGCCGCCATGCGCTGAACGGGGCCGCGCCCGCTGTGTCTGTTCAACGCCAAGGGCAAGGGCGCCTCTGGGGCCGCGTGTAGAATTTCCGGCTGTTCCGCGGCCGCCATCGCCGCCGCTTCCCCGATACGGCGCCTGCTCATGCGTGTTTCCCCGAATCCTCCCCTGACCCCGGCCGCCGAGGTGCTCGAGCGCATGCGCGTGGACGGCTACGCCGTGCTCGACCGTGCGGCGGTGGGCAGCATCGCCGGCTGCGACGAGGCGGCGCTGGCCGCGCTCGCGCCGGGCTGGGACGATCTGGCGGTGGACACCTACCTGCGCGACGGCGGGCGCTATCGCCGCCGCCGCCACGCCTGCTTCGTGCAGGAGGGCGACGTGCTGACGCTGGCGCCGCACCGCGCGCACTGGCAGTCGGAGGACTACAACGCCCTGCACGGCGGCATGCACCGCTGGTTCGAGCCGGTCGAGGCGCGGACGCTGGCGCTGCCGGCTTGGTCGGGCCTGATCGACGGCTTCGGCCGGCTGTTCGCCCGGCTGCGCGGGCAGCCGCGCTGGTTCATCGAGGCGCACCAGTTCCGCATCGACACCACCGACGGCATCGGCCGGCCCACGCCCGAGGGCGCGCATCGTGACGGCGTGGACTTCGTGGTGGTGCTGCTGGTGGATCGGGTGGACATCAAGGGCGGCGAGACGCGGGTGTTCGAGGCCGAAGGCACCCACGGCCAGCGCTTCACCCTGGCCCAGCCGTGGTCGGCGCTGCTGCTGGACGACGCGCGGGTAATCCACGAGTCCACCCCGATCCAGCCGGCCGGCGAGGCCGGGCACCGCGACACGCTGGTGCTGACTTACCGGGCCGGGGCGTTCCAGGGCGAGGACTGAGCGCGCCTGCCGGCGAACTGGTTACAATCGCAACAATTTCGCTGGGGCAGCCGTGGAGGGCGGGCAATGAAGCTGGGTTCGTTGAAGGAAGGCGGCCGCGACGGCACGCTGATCGTGGTCTCGCGCGACCTGTCGCGTGCGGTGCGCGCGGTCGGCATCGCGCCGACGCTGCAGCGCGCGCTGGAGGAGTGGGCCAGCCTCGCCCCGCGCCTGCAGGCCCTGGCGCAGGCGCTGGAGACGGACCAGGCCGACGGCGTGTTCGCGCTGGACATGGCGGCCCTGGCCGCGCCGCTGCCGCGGGCCTATGAGTTCCTCGATGGCAGTGCGTATCTGGCCCATGTCGAGCGCGTGCGCCAGGCGCGTGGCGCGCAGGTGCCGGAGAGCTTCTACACCGATCCGCTGATGTACCAGGCCACCAGCGCCGGCTTCCTTGGGCCGCGCGAGCCGATCCGCGTGGCCAGCGAGGACTTCGGCGTCGACCTGGAGGCCGAAGTGGTGGTGGTCACCGACGACGTGCCGATGGGCGTGGATGCGGCGCGCGCCGGCGAGCACATCCAACTGGTCGGCCTGGTCAACGACGTGTCCCTGCGCAATCTGATCCCGGCCGAGCTGGCCAAGGGCTTCGGCTTCCTGCAGTCCAAGCCGCGCTCGGCGCTCTCGCCGGTGCTGGTCACCCCGGACGAGCTGGGCGAAGCCTGGGCCGGGCACAAGCTGCACCTGGCCATGCGCACCGAGCTCAACGGCGCCTGGTTCGGCGAGCCGGAGGCCGGGGCGGACATGCAGTTCGACTTCGCCCAGCTGATCGCGCACGCCGCGCGGACCCGGCCGCTGGTGGCCGGTACCCTGGTCGGCTCGGGCACCATCGCCAACCACGACACGGGCAAGGGCGCGTCCTGCCTGGCCGAACAGCGCGTGGTGGAGACCCTGCGCGACGGGCAGGCGAGTACGCCGTTCCTGGCGTTCGGCGACACGGTGCGCATCGAGATGCTCGGACGCGACGGCGCCTCGGTGTTCGGCGCGATCGAGCAGCGCGTCGAACGCCAGGCCTAGGCTGTATCGACATTCAGTCCGTCCACATCGGTATCGAGGCGAGGTACAGGAAGGCCAGGAAGTGGCTGGGCTTGCGGTCGAATCGGGTCGCGATCCGGCGGAACTGCTTGAGCTTGGCGAAGCAACGCTCGATGCGATTGCGCAGGCGGTAGCGCGCCTTGTCGTAAGCCCGCGGCTGCTGGCAACTGCGTGGCGGGATCACAGCTTGGGCACCGTGTGATCGGATCAAAGCCACCAGCTCCCGGCTGTCATAGCCCTTGTCGGCCAGCACGAACTTGGGCTTGAAACCGGCCAGCAGTGCAGGGGCCTGCGTGATGTCGTTGCGCTCCCCGCCTGTGAGCAGAAACCGCACCGGGCGGCCCTGCCCATCCACGGCCAGGTGAATCTTCGTGCTCAGACCTCCTCGGGAACGCCCCAGAGCCGAGTCCGAAGCCCCCCTTTTCCGGTCGCCGCCTGTGCGTGCGCCCGGACGATGCTGCTGTCGATCATCAGGTATTCGTTGCCTCGATCCCGGATCAGGCTCTGGAACACCTGCTCCCAGATGCCCTTGGCGGCCCAACGGGTAAATCGCTTGTGCACGCTTTTATAGGCCCCATAGCGGGGCGGCAGGTCGCTCCAGCGCGCGCCAGAGCGCAACACCCACAGTACGCCATTGACGAAGGTGCGGTTGTCGGCTGCCGTACGGCCAGGATCACTGGCCTTGCCTGGAAGCAGCGCTTCGATCCGCTCCCACTGGGTCTGGCTCAACTCGTAGCGGCTGGGCCGCGCAGGCTTGGTCTTCAACATCCTGCGGAAGATAACCACTGAATGTCGATTCGACCTAGGGCAGGCGCCAGGCGGGCGCACGGCGCCCGCGTGCGCGACAATCGCCGGTTCCGGCCGCCATGGGGGAGGCCGGTGCGACATTCCTCGAGGTTCTGCGCGTGTCCGACCGTCTGCGGCTGTATTCCTATTGGCGTTCCAGCGCCGCTTACCGGGTCCGCATCGGACTGAACCTCAAGGGCTTGCCCTACGACCTAGAGCCGGTGCACCTGGTGCGCGACGGTGGGCAGCAGCACCATCCGGACTACGCGCGGCTCAACCCGCAGCACCTGGTGCCCACGCTGATGCATGGCAAGCGGGTGCTGCGCCAGTCGCTGGCGATCCTGGAGTATCTGGACGAGAGCTGGCCGGAGCGGCCGCTGATGCCGTCCAGCGCCCGCGACCGCGCCCGCGTGCGCGCGCTGGCGCAGCTGGTGGCCTGCGACATCCACCCGCTGGGCAATCTGCGCGTGCTGCGCTTCTTCGACGAGGAATGGCGCGTGCCGCCGGTCGAGCGCGAGGCCTGGGTGCGGCACTGGGTGGGCGAGGGGCTGCAGGCGATGGAGACCCTGCTGGCCAATGACCTGGTCACCGGCACCTATTGCCATGGCGAGGCGCCGGGCCTGGCCGATTGCTGCCTGATTCCGCAGCTGTACAACGCGCGGCGCTTCGAGGTGGACCTGTCGCCCTATCCGACCATCGCCCGGATCGAGCAGGCCTGCCTGGCGCTGCCGGCCTTCATCCACGCCAGCCCCGAGCGCCAGCCCGACGCGCCAGGGCCGGCGCCGCTGGACGCCTGAGAGGTCTCTCCTCCTGTGGGAGTCGCCATGGCTCTCCCTGTAGAGCGGAGCTTGCTCCGCTGTGGCCTTCCCCACGAACCGAACGAAGAGCAGCGGAGTCCCCAAGAGGGGATCGCCACAAGCTCCGCTCTACAGGCAGGTCGCTGCGGGATTTGAAGAGACGGGTGCTCCCACGAGCATGCAGTGGCGCGCCTCAGCCGAAGCCGTGCGTGATGGTCGAGGGGGCGCTGCTGTCGTACAGATCGGCGTAAGGGTCGTGCTCGCCCGAGGCGCCCTCGGACAGGCGGAACTTCAGCGCCAGGCCATCGCGCGAATCGGCCGCGCGCAGCGCCTCCTCCTGGCTGATCCTGCCTTCCTTGGCCATGCGGAACAGGCACTGGTCGAAGGACTCCATGCCATCCTCCAGCGACTCCTCCATGGCCTGCTTGATCTCGTGGATCTGGCCGCGGCGCAGCAGGTCGCGGATTACCGGGGTGTTGATCAGGACCTCGGCGGCCGGCAGCCGGCGCCCGTCCACGCCCTTGACCAGGCGCTGGGACACCACGGCGCGCAGGTTCAGCGCCAGGTTCATCAGCACGTTCTTGTGCGCGGTCTCGGGGAAGAAGTTGAGGATGCGCTCGATGGTCTGGTCGGCGTTGTTGGAGTGCAGCGTGGCCAGGCACAGGTGGCCGGTCTCGGCGAAGGCGATGGCCGCCTCCATGGTGGTCGCATCCAGGATCTCGCCGATCAGAATCACGTCCGGCGCCTCGCGCATGGCGTTCTTCAGCGCGTTGTGGAAGGCGTGGGTGTCCAGGCCGACCTCACGCTGGTTGACGATGGACTGCTTGTGCTTGTGCAGGTACTCGATCGGGTCCTCGATGGTGAGGATGTGCCCGGTGGTGCTGGAGTTGCGATAGTCGATCATCGAGGCCAGCGAGGTCGACTTGCCAGAGCCGGTCGAGCCGACCAGCAGCACCAGCCCACGCGGGGTCATGATGATGTCCTTGAGCACCTCCGGCAGCCGCAGCTCCTCGATCGAGGGGATCTTGCTGCGGATGGCGCGGATGACCATGCCCACCTCGCCGCGCTGCTTGAACACGTTGACGCGGAAGCGCCCGGCCTCGGCCAGGGCCACGGCCATGTTGAGCTCCAGGTCGCGCTCGAACTGCGGCACCTGGCCCTCGTCCATCAGCGAATAGGCGATTTTCTTGACCATGCCCGGCGGCAGGCCGGTGTTGCCAAGGGGGTAGAGCCTGCCTTCGATCTTGATGTAGACGGGCGCGCCGGTGGTCAGGAACATGTCCGACGCGTTCTTTTCCGTCATCAGCTTGAGGAAATAGCCGATGTCCATTAATGAGTCCCCGCTGGCTTGGCGCCTGCACGTCCATTGCAAGTGCGCTATGTGCTTGACGACAATGGCCGCGGATTCCCCCTAGAACGCCGCGGCCATCAAGATGATTCGTAGCTTCGCACAATTCTCCAGACGGCTGTGCGTGACCGG
Source organism: Pseudoxanthomonas sp. UC19_8 (assembly GCF_042700505.1). Classification (NCBI taxonomy): domain Bacteria; kingdom Pseudomonadati; phylum Pseudomonadota; class Gammaproteobacteria; order Lysobacterales; family Lysobacteraceae; genus Pseudoxanthomonas; species Pseudoxanthomonas sp. UC19_8. The sequence continues at coordinate 3,125,756 of NZ_CP170559.1, read as the reverse complement.
TTTGGCCTTCCTCGCACTCAGTGCCGCCGCGCAGGCGCAGGAAGTGGGCGTGGCCGAACTCGCCGCGGCCCAGGCCGCCGTGCAGCGCGCCAGCGACGCCGACGCCGACCAGTACGCCCCGGACCTGATCCAGGCCGCGCGCGACAAGGTCAGCCAGGCCCAGGCATTGGGCGAGAGCCGCAGCGGCCGCAAGCAGATCCCGCTGCTGGCCCTGCAGGCGCAGGCCGACGCCGACCTGGCCCGTGCGCGCAGCGCGCAGGCCACCGCCCAGGCCCGCCTGGCCCAGGAGCAGTCCGAGATCGATCGGCTGCAGAAGGTCCTGGCCGCCCCGCCGCCGGCGCCGCCCGCCCCGACGCCGCTGCCGCCACAGGACACGCTGCCCACGCTTCCCCTTGACGCCCCGGGAGGCACGCCATGAACCGTTCCCTGTCCCGCGGCCTGCTGCTCGCCCTGGCGCTGGGCCTGGCGCTGCCTGCGCTGGCCGCCGACGACGAGGTCGTAGCCCAGCTCAACGCCCGCCTGAGCGCGCTGGACGCCAACCCCGACCTGCGCGAGCAGGGCGCCTACGAGCGCCTGCAGGCCGTCCAGGCCATCGCCCGCTACGCCGATTCCAAGCGCAGCGAGCGCGATGCCCTGCTGTACGTCGCCCAGCGCCGGGTCGAGATCGCCGAAGTGGCCGCCCAGAACGGCGCCATCGGCCGCCAGATCGACACCCTGGACCGCACCCGCAACGACCTGCTGCTGGAGGCCAGCCGCCGCGAGACCGCGCGTGCGCGCCAGGAGGCCGAGCGCCTGCGGGTGCAGCAGCAGATCCAGGCCGAGGAAGCCGAGCGCCTGCGTCAGCAGGCCGAGGCCGAGGCGGCCGCGCAGGCCGAACAGGTGCAGGAGGTGATTTCCACCGCCACCTCCACCCAGCAGGCCAAGCTCAACGCGGCCCGGCAGAAGGACGCCGCGCTGGCCCGCCAGGAGGCCGAACTGGTCTCCGGCGCCAAGCTGCCCAAGTCCAGCTTCGGCGCCGACGGGGCCGAGACCTTCGTGCTGACGCCGGCCATGTTCCAGGACGGCAAGGCCACGCTGACCGCGGCCGGCAAGTCCGCGGTGCAGGCGCTTGCGGCCTACATGGACGCCACCAAGGGCACCAAGCTGCGGGTGGTGGGCTACGGCGACAAGCAACTCGGCGCCGGCCGCTCGGCGGCCTTGCGGACGGCACTGATTTCCGCCGGCGTGGCCAAGGCCCGGGTCACCGACGGCGGCGGCAAGGGCGCCAGCAAGACGCAGGCGGCCGCGGCCACCGTGGCACCGTGATTCTTATTAAAAATCAGTCATTTATCTGAATCTGCGGCGCCCGTCCCGGTTGCCGGGTGGACGGCCTTCGCCAAGCCAACCTGGACCTGTCTGTGTCCGCCGAACGGTGCTTGTCGCCCCCGAAGGGCAGGAGTAGGGTCGTATCCCCAGGGGGTCGCTGAAGACCTCCTGGATTGACGGAGACGCCGCGCCGATGAAGCCGATGCCCGACCCAATCCAGACCGCTGTGCACGCCCCGTCCGGGCGTTGGTTCATCGATCCGCGCTTCCCCCACGCCACGCCCTGCGCCGTTCACCGGCCGGGGCGTTCGTATTTCCGCTGAAGGAGAATGCCCATGTTTGAAGAGCAGCCGCAGTCCGAAATCGAGGCTTTGATCAAGACCGATCCCGAGTTCAAGCAGCTCTACGAGCGCCACCGCAAACTCAACAAGAAGGTGATGGATGCCGAACTGGGCGTCCTGCCCATCGACGACGCCACCCTGGGCCAGATGAAGCGCGAGAAGCTCCTGGCCAAGCAGCGCCTGCAGCGCAAGTACGAATCCACGCCCCACTGATCTGGTTCACAGTCGCGGGTGCCGGTGACTTCCTCGTCGGACGCCGGCACCCGCGCAATTTGTAGCCCTGCGGCGGCCCTGGTGGCCGCCGCTTTCGCATCCGCCCTTGGGCGCGGGTAGAACTGAACGGCTCGTTGCGGTGGCGATGCCATAATCGCCTGCCCCTCATCACGAGCGTCCCGCCCGCATGGCGATCCATTCCTCGGTCCTCGAACTGATCGGCCGCACCCCCATCGTCAAGGCCCAGCACCTGGACACCGGTGTGTGCGAGCTGTACCTGAAGCTTGAGAGCGCCAACCCCGGCGGCTCGATCAAGGACCGCATCGGCCTGTCGATGATCGGCGCCGCCGAGGCGCGTGGCGAGCTCAAGCCCGGCGCGACCCTGGTGGAGGGCACGGCCGGCAATACCGGCCTGGGACTGGCGCTGGTGGCCCAGCAGAAGGGCTACCGCCTGATCCTGGTGGTGCCGGACAAGATGAGCCGGGAGAAGATCTTCAACCTCAAGGCCATGGGCGCCGAGGTGGTGCTGACCCGCTCGGACGTGGCCAAGGGCCATCCGGAGTACTACCAGGACCTGGCCGCGCGCATCGCCAGCCAGACCCCGGGCGCCTACTTCATCAACCAGTTCGGCAACCCGGACAACCCGGCCGCGCACGAGTTCGGCACCGGCCCGGAGATCCTGGAGCAGATGGACGGCCGGCTGGATGCGATCGTATTCGGCTGCGGCAGCTCAGGCACGATGACCGGCCTGTCGCGCGCCTTCGCCAAGGCCTCGCCGGACACCGAGCTGGTGCTGGCCGACCCGGTCGGTTCGATCCTGACCCAGTACATCAACGAGGGCACGCTGAGCGAGAAGTCCGGCAGCTGGCTGGTGGAAGGCATCGGCGAGGACTTCCTGCCCGGCATCTCCGATTTCAGCCGGGTCAAGAAGGCCTATGCCATCCCGGACAAGGAGAGCTTCCTGACCGCGCGCGAGCTGCTGGCCAAGGAAGGCATCCTGGGCGGCTCCTCGACCGGCACGCTGCTGGCCGCCGCGTTGCGCTACTGCCGCGAACAGACCACGCCCAAGCGGGTGCTGGTGTTCGTCTGCGACACCGGCAACAAGTACCTGTCCAAGATGTACAACGACTACTGGATGCTGGACAACGGCTTCATCGAGCGCCCCCAGCACGGCGACCTGCGCGACCTGATCCTGCGCCCGTACAGCCAGAAGGACACGGTGGTGGTCGCTCCGACCGATCTGCTGACCACCGCCTACCAGCGCATGAAGCTCTACGACGTCTCGCAGCTGCCGGTGATGGAGGGCGAGAAGCTGGTCGGCATCATCGACGAGTCCGACGTGCTGCTGCACGTGTACGGCGACGAGGCGCGCTTCGGCGACCCGGTCGCCACCGCGATGGTCAGCAAGCTGGAGCGGCTGGATGTGGCCTCGCCGATCGAGGCGCTGCTGCCGGTGTTCGATCGCGGGCAGGTGGCCATCGTGATGCAAGGCGAGCAGTTCCTGGGGTTGATCACGCGCATCGACCTGCTCAACTATCTGCGCCGGCGCGTGCAGTGAGCCGCGCCGCATTCAGCTTGTCGTTCATGAACCCGTCGCGCCTGCGTGCGTGACGGCACTGCTAGAATTCCCCTCGATCTCTGAAGAATCCCCCCATGTCCGACCATACCCGCGGGAGCCAGGACGGCGACAGCAGCCTGGCTTTAGCGACGCTCGCCATCCACGGCGGGCAGGCGCCCGACCCCAGCACCGGGGCGGTGATGCCGCCCATCTACGCCACGTCCACCTACGCGCAGCCGAGCCCGGGCCAGCACAGCGGCTTCGAATACAGCCGCACGCAGAACCCGACCCGCTTCGCCTATGAGCGCTGTATTGCGGCGCTGGAAGGCGGCAGCCGCGGCTTCGCCCTCGCCTCGGGCATGGCCGCCACCGCGACCGTGCTGGAGCTGCTGGACAGCGGCGACCATGTCATCGCCATGGACGACCTGTACGGTGGCAGCTACCGCCTGTTCGAGCGCGTGCGCAAGCGCAGCGCCGGGCTGGATTTCAGCTTCGTCGACCTGACCGACCCGGCGGCGTTCGAAGCAGCGATCACGCCGAAGACCAAGTTGGTGTGGATCGAGACGCCCACCAACCCGATGCTCAAGATCGTGGACATCGCCGCGATCGCGCAGATCGCCCGCGCGCGCGGCCTGAAGGTGGTGGTCGACAACACCTTCGCCTCGCCGATGCTGCAGCGCCCGCTCAGCCTGGGTGCGCACCTGGTGGTGCACTCGGCCACCAAATACCTCAACGGCCACTCGGACATGGTCGGTGGCGTGGCCGTGATCGGCGACGATGCCGAGCTGGCCGAGCAGTTGGCCTTCCTGCAGAACTCCGCCGGCGCGGTGCAGGGCCCGTTCGACAGCTTTCTGGCCCTGCGTGGCCTGAAGACGCTGCACCTGCGCATGAAGGCCCATTGCGACAACGCCCTGGCGCTGGCACAGTGGCTGCAGACGCAGGACACCGTGGCGAAGGTCATCTACCCCGGCCTGACCACGCACCCCCAGCACGCCCTGGCCGCCAAGCAGATGTCTGGTTTCGGCGGCATCATCTCCTTCGAACTCAAGGGCGGCGCGGCCGCGGCCAAGTCCTTCTGCGAGCGCACCCGGCTGTTCACCCTTGCCGAATCCCTCGGCGGCGTCGAAAGCCTGGTCAACGTCCCCGCCCTGATGACCCACGCCTCCATCCCCGCCGAGCGCCGCGCGCGCCTGGGCATCACCGATGGGTTGGTGCGGTTGAGTGTGGGGGTGGAGGAGGTCGAAGATTTGCGGGCAGAACTGGGACAAGCGATTGTGTTTGCTTACCGCAGCTGACCTCACTTTACTGGGCAAAATTCTCGATGAGCAGTTCTCTTTCGCCAGTATCGGCGTTACGTAGCTTCGCGCACCATCGCAAGTTGATATATCAACTTGCACAGCGTGAGGTCCTGGGTCGCTATCGCGGATCCATTGCTGGCCTAGCCTGGTCTTTCTTTAATCCGCTGTTGATGCTAGCGGTCTATACCTTCGTTTTTTCCTACGTGTTTAATGCGCGCTGGGGCGGGTCCGTGGAGACGAATCGCGCGGAGTTCGCGATCATCCTGTTCGCCGGCATCATGGTTCACGGCTTCTTGTCCGAATGCATCAGCCGTGCGCCGATGTTGGTGCTGGCCAATGCAAGCTACGTCAAGAAGGTGGTGTTCCCGCTGGAAATCCTGACCTGGTCGGCGGTCGCGTCGTCGCTGTTCCATATGGTTATCACCCTGGCGGTTTTGCTCATCGCTCAGTTGCTGCTTCTGCATCGTTTGCCGCTAACGGTGCTCTATTTCCCGCTCGTGATCGCGCCGTTGGTGATGGTCGCCTCGGGAGTGACATGGTTCTTCGCCGCGCTGGGTGTGTACTACCGCGACATCGGCCAGATCACCGGACTGCTGGCAACGGTGCTGCTTTTCATGAGTCCGGCGCTGTACCCGATTACCTCTCTGCCGGAAGGTATGCGCAAGTGGATCTATCTCAATCCGCTGACCTTCATCATCGAGCAGTCTCGGAACGTACTGATGTGGGGGCTGCCGCCGGACTGGATGGGCTTGCTCAAGTACTCCATCGGCAGCCTCGTCGTCGCGTACGTGGGCTACTACTGGTTCCAACTGGTGCGTCGCGGTTTCGCGGACGTCGTCTAATAATCGCTCGCTGAAGCACCCGCTTCGATTTAAAGGTCCATCATGTCGGAATTGGCGATTCGCGTCTCTGGCGCCTCCAAGTGCTATCAGGTCTACGATAAGCCTCACGATCGCATCAAGCAGGCGTTGTTCCCCCGGGTCGGGCGTTCGTTGGGTCTTGCATCGCGCAAGTATTTCAATGAGTTCTGGGCGCTGCGGGACGTGTCGTTCGAAGTGCGTCGCGGCGACACGGTTGGCATAATCGGTCGTAACGGCTCTGGCAAGTCGACCCTGTTGCAGATGATCTGCGGGACGCTGACGCCGACTTCTGGGTCGATCCAAGTGAATGGACGTGTCGCCGCGCTGCTTGAACTGGGCGCCGGCTTCAACCCTGAGTTCACTGGGCGCGAAAATGTGTTCATGAGCGCGGCCATTCTAGGACTGAGCCATGCGCAGATCGAAGCGCGCATAGACCGCATTCTGGCGTTCGCCGACATCGGCGATTTCATCGATCAGCCGGTCAAAGTTTATTCCAGTGGCATGTATGTCCGATTGGCTTTCGCAGTGATAGCGCACGTGGATGCGGACATCATGGTGGTCGACGAGGCGCTGGCGGTTGGCGACGCGGTCTTCGTCCAGAAGTGCATGCGCTTTCTGCGCGCCTTCCGCGAGCGTGGCACACTGCTCTTCGTCAGTCATGACACCGGTTCAGTGCTAAGCTTTTGCCAATCGGCGCTGTGGCTAGACAAGGGTGCCATGCGGATGCACGCCTCAGCCCAGGAAACCACTCAAGCCTATATCGAATACTGCGCGCAGGAAAGCTACGGCGACGAGGTGAAGCTGCAGGCGCTTGATCAGCGTGAAGGCAAGGTCATCGGGCCGCGTCCTGTTGTCAAGCCGGTGGAAGAGATCAAGCTCGAGCTGTTCGACAACATCGCTCACTCGGATGGTTGGCAATCAGGTGCGGCCAGCATCGCGTCGGTGGCACTCACCAACCTGGATGATCCCGGGCGGCCCTATTTCTTCGGTGGCGAGCACGTCGCGCTGCGCATCGTCGCCCAGGTGCATCGCGAGATGAGAAGTCCCATTTTAGGCTTTTTCGTCAAGGACAGCCTGGGGCAATCGCTGTTCGGCGAGCACACCTTCACCCACGTGCAACCGCCGCTGGACGTGGCCGCGGGCAATCAGCTGGAAGCGGAGTTCGTCTTCCATCTGCCACTGCTGCCAAACGGGGATTACTCGATGACGGTCTCGGTCGCCGAGGGCGATCCTCTAACCAATACGCAACACCACTGGCTGCATGACGCGGTGATTCTCAAGGTCTCCTCGCCCTCCCTGCGCTACGGATTAGTTGGTATTCCGTTCGAGAGGGTGCAGATGAAGATTGCGGAATCCTGATGAACAGTACCTTCCAAAGCAGGATTGCGCTGCTCGTTAGTGATGATCCGCGCATCAGCGTCGGGCGCTTCACTTACGGAAATCCTATGCTGAAAGTTTGGGCGGAGGACGAATCCATCGCCATTGGCGCCTTTTGCTCGATCGCCGACGAGGTGATCATCTTTGGCGGTGGGGAGCACCGCAGCGATTGGGTGACCACGTTTCCCCTGCGGATCGCCTTTGGGGATCCGCTCGCCAAGCGCGACGGTCTTCCAGCTAGCAAAGGACCGACCCGGATCGGTAGCGATGTCTGGCTGGGACACGGCGCGATGGTGCTGTCCGGCGTCAGCGTCGGCGACGGCGCCATAGTCGGCGCCGGTGCCGTGGTAGCCAAGGACGTTCCGCCTTATGCGATCGTCGCCGGAAATCCAGCCAAGGTCGTCAGGAAACGCTTTTCAGAAGATCAGATCGAAGCGCTCCTCGCCATCCGCTGGTGGGATTGGCCGATCGAAAAGATCCACGCCTGCCAACATTTGCTAAGCAGAGACGATGTCGGTGCCTTCATCGCACAGTTTCAGTAGCGCGTCCGCATGACGCGCAGTGTGCATATCCCTACGGGAATGGCGTGTACGGAGCGCAATCGTGATCAACTTCCCAATTAACAATACGATGTTCCTGCACCCGCAATGCACTCCTGAGAGTGCCTGGCTGGGGCACATCCCGTTCGCCGGATGGTTGATCGAGGAAATGCGGCCGGGAATCCTAGTTGAGCTGGGAACGCATCGCGGTGCGTCCTATTTGGCGTTCTGCCAGGCCGTACAGGGCTGCGCAGTCCAAGCCAAGTGTTACGCCGTCGACACGTGGGAAGGCGATGAGCATGCGGGTATCTACGGCGACGAGGTGTTCTTCACGTTGCTGGATTATCACCAGCGCAATTACGCCGACTTTTCGCGTTTGATGCGCATGCGCTTCGAGGAAGCTGTCGAGTATTTCGAAGACGGCAGCGTGGATCTGTTGCATATCGACGGGTTGCATACTTACGACGCGGTCCGCAACGATTTCGAGACTTGGGCGAGAAAACTGTCACGGCGCGCCGTGGTGCTTTTCCACGATATCAATGTCAGGGAGCGTGATTTCGGCGTGTGGCGGTACTGGGCGGAGATCCGCCAGCGCTATCCGTCGTTCGAATTCACCCACACTCATGGTCTAGGCGTGCTACTGGTGGGCGAGGACCAGCCCGAAGCGCTGCGCCAGCTATGCGCATTCACCGCGGTTGAAGGGGCTCCGGTTTTGGTGAACCGGATGTTCGAGCATGTCGGGCAATTGATCTCAACCAAGCTGGATATCGGGACGCTCGCGCGAGAGCAGGGCAGGCTGGCGGCATTGTTGAACGAGAGCGAAGCAGCGAAGGGCGAGATATCCGCCGAGCTCGCAGGCCTGCGGGAAACCCACACCTTCCTGCAGTCCAAATTGGGAGAGCAGGAGGCTGCGTATCGCAGCGAAGTGGCGCATAGCGCCGAGCTTTCGGCAAAGGTGGCAGAGGTCCCGTTACTGATGGGGCGCTTACAGGAAGAGTTGGTGCAGCTTACCGAAATGCTCGCGGCCAAGGAGGCGGACATGCAGCGCATTCAAGCGGAGAAGCAGCAGCACGCGGTAGCGCTGGAGCGCATGCGTGCCTCGTTCAGCTGGCGTCTGATGGCGCCGTTGCGGTCAATGAAGCGAATGTTCACTGGCGTCCCTTGATGTTAATATTGCGCTAATTGATCCGCGCGCACGGATCTCATTGCCCGGAATTTTTGATGAAGCCATGGCGCGTTCTGCTCCTCGACACCAAGCGGAGTAACCCCAACCATTACATCTGCCTGGCCATCGCCAGGGCGCTCGAACAGCACGGCGGCGTCGAGTGCATGATCAAGGCCGACTACGCGTCAGCCGTGGTGCAGGCGCATCGGCATGAGTGCAATCTGCTGCTCGCCTTCGATGGGGAGGAGTTGGATCGCTCGTTGGTCGAGCGCTTGGTTGATGTTTGCGGCCGCGCCGTACTTTGGGTTACGGAGGATCCTTACGAGCGCAGCATCAACGTGAAGAATTCAGATCTGTTCGATCTCGTATTCACGAACGATGCCGGCAGCGTCGCCGGTTACGGTGCCAAGGGACGGCATCTGTCTTTCGCCGCGGACGAGCGCTTCCATTTCCATGCGTTGCCCGAGTCGGACGACGGCCACTATTTCTACGACCTGTTCTTCGCGGGCACTGCCTGGCCGAACCGGTCGGAGTTTCTCGGCGAGCTGCAGGCCGCGATTCCCAGTATTCGCCTGAAGTTGGCCTTGCCTGCCAATCCCTACATTCCTGCGCCCAAGCTCGGCATGGAGCTCAGCGAGTACGATTGGCGCACGCCGAACACCGAGTTCGCGAAGTTCGCGAATCGCAGCCGTTCGGTGCTGACCCTGCATCGTGCGTTCTCTTCTTCGGGCAACGATCCGGTCGCGCAGACCCCGGGGCCGCGCTTCTTCGAAGTGGCGTTGGCGGGTGGCTTCCAGTTGGTGGATACCTCCATCCCCGAAATTCGGGTGGACGACTTCTTCACCGAAGGCAAGGAATACGTCGGATTTTCGAGCGTGCAGGAGTGCATTCAGAAGCTGGAGCATTACCTGGCCTATCCGCAGGAACGCCTGGCCATCGCCCGCGCCGCGCAGCAACGCGCCCGGACCGAGCACTTGTACGCCAACCGGGTTCAGACCCTGTTCGTGGAGCTGGAGGCGTTGACGGTGGCGCCGGTGCCGGTGCCGGCGCCTTCGCTGCAGCCCGTGCCCAAGGCGCGCCGGCGCATCATGATGGTGTCGCACAATATTCTCGGCGTTGAGCCCTACGGTGGCGTGGAGGTCTATCAGGACTCCGTACGCCAGGCGATCAAGGACGAATTCGAACTGTTCTTCTACGTTCCCGATCGGACGGTGACGCCGGTTGGCATGCGCTACGTGGTGTACAACGAAGCGATGCAGGTGGTCCAGAGCTTCGACTGCGCTTCGACGCTCGACGACTCGCTGTTGTCCTGTCCCGAGCGCGAGCAAGTGTTCTCCCGGTTGCTGGAGAAGTTCCGGATCGATCTGGTGCATTTCCAGCACCTGATCGGCCATGTGCCATCTCTCGGCTTCATTCCGTCCGCGCTCGGAATTCCCGCGGTGTTGAGCCTGCACGACTATTACGTCGTCTGCTCGCGCTTCAACCTGCTGGACTACCGTGGGGTGTACTGCAACATTGCCGCGTTGCCGGCGGAAACCTGTGATGTTTGCTTGAACGCGGCGCATGGCTTTGGAGCGGGCAGTCAGGCCAAGCGCAGGGCTTTTTTCGGCCGCATGTTGTTGGCGATGGATGCGCTTCATGCCAATACCGAGGGCGTGGCATCATTGTTCAGGACCATGTATCCGTTGCTGGGGGGAAGTGAAAAGCTGCGGGTCATGGGCGTGCCGATGCCGCTTGGCGACGAGCGTGCAAAGGTGCCGCAGCACCCGCCGGAGATGCCGGATGCGCCGCTGCGGATTGCCATCGTCGGCAACTTCACTAAGAACAAGGGCGGCGACCAGTTGGTCCATGCCTTCAACCAGTTGCGGACGGACAATGTCGAATTCACGGTGATCGGGCGACTGTCCGAGCCGTACAGCGAGATCTTCAACGTACTGAAGATCCCGAATCTGCGGGTGCATGGGGCCTACCGCCCCAGGCAGCCTGCCGCAGATACTGGCCGGCTTCTCGATGTCGATGCATTTCTCCATCTGGCCGGAGACTTACTGCATCAGCCTGTCCGAGGCGTGGAGCGCGGGGTTGGTGCCGATCGTGTCGGACACGGGCGCTCTCGGCGAGCGTGTGGCCGATGGCATCAACGGGTTCAAGCTGCCGATGGGGGAGTCCGGCGCGATCGTCTCGTTGGTCCGGCGGCTGGTCGCTGACCGCGGAGAGGTCGAGCGCGTGCGCGCGAACGTGCATGCCGGGCTCGGTGTCGGTCACCAGGAACACGTGCAGTGGCTCAGCGGGCTCTATCATGGCCTGCTGGCACAGTTGCCGCCTTGGCGCGCGCGTGACCCCGGGGTTCCGCCGCGCGGGCAGACGCTCAAGGAGATTGGCGTGTTGTTGATGGATCGAGAGTGGACCATCCAGCCGCGCGGTGCGACCGTCGTGGTGAACGAGGTCGCGCAGTTGGTGCCGACGCCGGAACCGGGACGGTTGCGCCGGGTGTACCGGTATTTCAGGAAGAACGGCGCGGTGAACACGGCACGCAGGCTCGCCTCCGAAGCCGTGCGCCGCCTCTCTGGAGCTGCGAAATGAGCATGCTTTCCCGCGTCCTGGTCTGCGGCGCCTCGCCGGACAATCAGAATCGCAACGTGGTGCTGCGCAGCTACGTGGCCGAAGGTTTCTGGCAGTTGCGTGGGATCGAATCGGTGGTGAACGTGCCGCTCGAGCACGCGGCGACCAAGGCATGGTCGGCCAAACCGGAGTTGGTGGTGTGCTTCGGTTCGTGCATGCCCGACGATGCCGATTACAGCGGCATCAAGCGCTATTGCGCGCAGACCGGCGCAACGCTGGTGTTCTGGCTGCACGACGACCCCTACGAATTCGATTTCAGCTACAAGATCAAGGACGTCGCCGATCTTGTCTTTAGCAACGACAAATGGTGCACCGAGCATTACGACCATCCGCGCGCGTTCCACCTGCCGCTGGCAGCGAGCGAACGCGCGCACTGGCGTCCGATCTCGGCGACGAAGGACGTCAACATCTTCTTCTGCGGCGTGGCCTTCGGCAACCGGATCAAGTTGCTGCGCGATCTGGCAAAGCCGTTGCAGGAGCAAGCCGCGGTGGTGCTGGGCGATGGCTGGCCGGAATCGGAGCTGCCGTTTTGCCGCAATCAGCGCCTGCCCAACAACGAACTCTCGGATCGGTATGCGCGCGCCTGGATCACGCTCAACATGGGGCGCGACTACCATTACGCCAACGACCGCTTCAAGCTGGACCCCTCCACGCCGGGCCCGCGCACGTTTGAAGCGGCGATGGCGGGTACGACCCAGTTGTTCTTCGTCGAGAGCCTGGAGATCGTCGATTACTACGCGCCCGGCACCGAGGTCCTGCTCTACAACTCCGTACGCGAGTTCCGCGAGTGCGTAGAGGCCATGGTGGGCGATCGCAATCGCTGCCTGGCGATAGCTGCGGCAGCCCAGCAGCGCACGCTGCGCGAACATACCTATATGCACCGAGCGCAGACGATGCTACAGCATGTGCAGGAGTGGCAGGCCGGCCGTTGACGGGGAAGCCGCGGCTTGGTCGATGGCCGAGCCGCGGCAACGGGAAACGTGGTTCGCGTACGTGAGGAGTCGGTAACGTGGCAGTGGAGTTGTGGGGAAGCCTGGCGCTTTGCGTCGCGGTGGCGTTGTCGTTGCTCGGCGTGGGGGCAGGGTTGCTGTCGCTCAGCGAAGCTGGTCGACGGCTGCACGGCCTGGAACTGCTGGCGTACTCCGTCGCTGTGGGCGTGGTCGGGCATGGCGCGCTTGGCGTCTTCGTCGTCTCGCTTCCCAGCGACAACCGGCTCAATGCCTGCATCGGGTTCGCGCTGCTGTACGCGCTGTCCTGCTGGCAGTGGTATCGCCACGGCGTGCTCGGCAAGTTGCTGGCGGGGCGCTGGCGGCTGACCGTTCTTGGTTTCGCCGCATGGATCGGCATGGCGTTGTCGTGCATGGCGATCGTGTCGATGCCGATCCGCTTTCCCGGCGAGTTGCCGGACGGGCCGTATGTGATCAAGAACCATCATCTGCACGTTAAGGTGCAGGTGATGATGGGGGCATTTCCGGCGGACAACTACCTGCCGTTCCTGTCCAGCGAGTTTCTGCTGCGGGACATCCAGTTCGCGTTCGAGCGACCGCTCATGCCCGGGCAGGAGCTGTCCAACCGCCCCATTCTGATGTCGCTGGTGAACGTGCCGTTTCGAGCCGTGCTGGATCCGCCGGCCAAACAGGTCCACGCGCTGCCCAGGTTCAAGTACGTCGGCCAGGATTGGCCGGACGTCGGAAGCCTGGGCGACGACGAAGCATTCCGGCAGTTCCTGGCGGTCGGCATCGTGTTGAACAGCACGTTGCTGCTCGGCGCGGCACTGCTGCTCATGCGGGCCGGACTGCGCGGTGCGTATGTGCTGGCCGGATTGCTGGTGGTCGTCAGCAGCCCGTACTTCATCGCGCAGACCCTGTTCACCTGGCCGAAATCCCTGGGTGGCTTCTTCCTGATCCTCGGTGCCTACGCATTGCTGTCGCGCCGTTCCGCCTTCGCCGCCGGTGTGCTGGCGGGCATGGCGTACTGGTCCCATCCCTACGCGATCGTCTTTGCCGGATGCTTTGGGCTGTACATCCTGCTGCGCGACGGATTCAAGCCGCAGTGCGTGCGTAACGTGATCGCCTATGGCGTGGCCCTGGTCGCCTGCGTGTTGCCCTGGTGGCTGTGGACGCGATGGTACCTGCAGATTCCGTCGGACCTGGTAGCGCAGAACCTGTTGAGTTCGGCGAGCCTGGGCGATTTGCTGTGGGTGCGTGTCGCCAACGCCGCGCGGACGTTCCTGCCGCTGTATCTGGGCACCTATCCACTGGTGCCCAACCAGCTCTTCCAGGAGATGCTGATCTCGATCACCGGCGCCATGGGCGTGTTGCTGAGCGCACAGGCCTACGCAGGCGCATGGAGCTATGGCAGTCGCCGGCCCAAGGAACTCTTCGCTTTGGTGGTATTGCCGAGTGCGCTCTTGGTCGGCGTGTTCAGCGCGCCGGCGATTCCTGCGGTGCATGGCCTGCAGGCCATCGGCATCGTGCTGTGCGTGTTCGCGATGAAGTTCATGCAGGACCGGATGGGCAAGCGGATCGCGTTGGCATGCGTCGTCCTTCAGCTGTTGATCAATCTTGGCCTGCTGTGGGCCAGGGCCGACGCGCTGTTACCGTCGGCCTGAAGCGGAAATCGAGGAGAAACGAAATGCGCGTGCGTCCGATGCTGGCCATGGCCTCCGTCCTGTGGGTACTGGCCGGGTGCCGACAGTATCCCGCCAGCGAATGCGAGAAGTACCTGGCGGCAGGCGATGTCTCCGTTCGCGTGCCGATGGATGACTCCTCCAATGCGGCGATTCCGTTGAACGATCGGCAGGTGCTTGCCGGCACCTTCGCGCCTCCGGCGACGCTGCACATTAAACGAGCGGCTGTGCAGATCGGCAACAGCGGTGGCGCCGCCCAGGGCAAGGTCGCCCTGAAGCTCTGTCAGGACGAGCGCTGCACGATTGGAAGAGCGGAGCTCGCCGGCTCCAAGGACAACGACTACCTGCCGGTCACGTTGGAATCCGAGTTTGCGCTGCAGCAGAGTGGTGGCGTGGTGCGCTACGAACTGACGCGCGAGTCCGGCGACGACAAGCTGGTCGTCTGGGTGTACCCCGCGCAGGGCAAGGAGTCGCTGACGGTCAACGGCAACCCTGAAAGCAAGGTTCTAAATCTGATGCTGTATCAGCGTTGATCTGCTGCGCAATGCGCGCACCCGGCCGGCGTGCGGTGGCTCGGTGGTCACTGGCTTTGCTGTGATCAAGTGATAAGGCACGGCTGCAGTCAAAGCCGCGGCCTCGCTCAATGTTCGCGCTTAAAGGCGCGCAGGCGCCTCGGGTCGCTTTGCTCCGTCAGCGCCGTCGACGCGCTGATCGCTGAAGCGTCAGCAGATGCGGCATTGCGCGCCGGACGCTGCGGCAATGCCCGGCGCAGCGGTCAGGGTTTGCTCTCGACATGGATGCACTTTCTGCAGCCGAGATCACGCTCGATCAACGGCGTGAACATGTGCATCGGCGGATTGAACTCGTGGTCGAGCTCGCTCAGCGGGCGATCCGTTACATGGCCCTGCGCCTTTTGCTGCGTCGCGGCTTCCTTGACCACGTTGGCCCACAGCACATCGGAGGGCGTAAGCAGGTAAGGCCAGATCTGTGGAATGGTGATGCGAATGAAGGCGGCCGTGCCGGCCGCCGATCCAAGCGACAGGATCAGCAGCGGCACTAGCGTCGGCTTGCCGAGCTTGCGCGCGACCACGCCGACGAGCGCGCTGATCGGCAGGTAGGCGAAGAAGGTTGCGAAGATCAGATAGCGCGTGCCGAAAAGGTAGCCATCCAGGCTGTGCGGATCCAGGGTGCCCTTGGTCCGCAGCACGGGGAGCGCACTGAACAGTGCCAGCGCGAGGGCGGGGAAGCCGACCACGATGCTGGCCAGCATCAGGGACGGTCGCGATTGCGTGCGGCTACGCTGGGCCATGGCGATCGCGGCGGCGAGTAGTGCCGCGAGCAGGGCGAGACCATAGACGGCATCGACCGGGAACGCTTCCACGTCCGGCCAGCGGAAGCGCCCGCTGGCCCACAGCGACTGCAGTCCACCATGCACCAGTCCCATGTACAGCGCACCGAACCGTTTCACCAGCGTCGACGGCGGTATCGCCAGTTCCTGTGTCGGCACGCCGCGGGTCATCATGACGCCATGCAGTGCCGTCAGCACGGCGAAGATGCAGATGGTGCGCCAGTGCCGGGGCGCGAGCCATTGGCTCCACATCAGCACGCAGCAGCTGATCAGGGTGGTGATGCTGACGACGAAGCCAACGCCGAGAAAATGCATCGAGGCATAGCTCCAGGCCATCGCCCAGAACAAGGCGCGCTCGTCCTGGAAGGCACTGGCGCGGATCAGATAGCGCAGCCCTGTCGCCGCACACGCCATGCAGAGGAATTGTGCGGCCATGAACGGCCAGGTCGCCATTTCCGCGATCGCCGGCTGCAGCAGGAACACCGCGGCGAGCAGATAGCCGGCGACCTGCGCAACGCCGCGGCGATTGCCCAATGCCTCCAGCGTCGTGCGCGTGAGTGAAGCCAGCGCGGTACCCAGCAGCCCAAGCAGCAGCATCTGCCGCCAGAACCACAGATGCTCGTTCGTGCTGAACAGCCTGGCCTGCAGCAGTTCAGCGGCGAAGTACAGCGGCGTGTAATGCCCGCTGTAGGATGAATAAATGTGTGCGTCGACAAAGTGGGCCAGATCGCCACTGTACGCCCAGGCGATGAATAGGCCGGATTCTGCCCTGAATGTTTGGATGTTCAGCCCGGACCAGTGGTAGAACGCTCCCAAGAAGAGCGTCAATGCCAGCCACGGAAGAAGAAACCTTTTGACGCATTGCGTGAGGCTGGATGAGTGCGGTTGGGAGGTTGTGGGCATGTCGCCGTTGCTCGCGTCGTGGTAGCGCAGTGGTCGAAGCCATCCGCCGTGCAGCGCGCAAGGCGGGAAGCGGATCAGTTCTTGAACGACAGGTACTTGTGGCCGAGGTAGCTGGTGACCACGGGGACGGCGACGCCGATCGCATGGGCGATCGTTTCGTCCAGATAGCGGACGCCGAGCCAGGGGAACACCCATTTCGCCAGCAACAGGCTGATCGCCAGGGTCTGCAGCAGGGCGACGGCATTGACCACGACGAACCAGGCGATCTGCGTGCGCTGGGTGTTGGAAGTTTCCTTGAACGCCAGCTTGCGCATCAGGATGAAGGCCGTGGTCATGCCGACCAGATAGGCCAGGACGATCGCCGCCGCATACGGAAACCAGAGGCTGAAGAGGATGCGCGAGCCGAAGTTGGCGGCGGCGGCGATGCCGCCGGACAACAGGAAGAAGAAGAAGCGCTTGCTGATCATGCGCTCGCCGCGACCTCGGCCAGGCGCCTGCCGACGTCAATGCTCTCGTTGATCGAGCGATCTTCCGGGTAGTAGTACGCGGTATCGGCCATGTAGAAGCCCTGCAGCGGCGTCTTCATCGCCGGCAGCATGTCCTGGAACCCTGGCGGGCAGATGGTCTGCGCATACTCGTAGCGATGGCAATGGGTGGCGCGGATCCACTCCGGCTTGAAGCCCGGATTGATCATCGGCAGGTAGCTGATGACCTCGTCGATCAGTTGCTGGTTGCTC
The DNA here is from genome assembly GCF_042700505.1 of Pseudoxanthomonas sp. UC19_8. Classification (NCBI taxonomy): domain Bacteria; kingdom Pseudomonadati; phylum Pseudomonadota; class Gammaproteobacteria; order Lysobacterales; family Lysobacteraceae; genus Pseudoxanthomonas; species Pseudoxanthomonas sp. UC19_8. The sequence goes on along the minus strand of NZ_CP170559.1, from coordinate 3,108,865 downwards.
CACTGCCACTTCGGATGGGTCTTGGGCATGTAGTAGGGCGCATACACGATGTGCTCGCCGGGGCCCTTGCCGGGGTTGAGGTTGCTGTACTCGATCAGGCCGGGGATGGAGATCCGGTCGTCGCTGATGTTCATCCAGAAGTTCTCGCTGACCGGCTTAGACAGCTTCAGGATCACGCAGGCGACGGGGATGTTCTCGATCGCGGCGACCTGGTCGGCGAAGGTCTTAGGCAGGCCGGGTACCATGCCGGGTACGTACTGGATCGGGGCCGTCGACACCACGCCGTCGTAGGCATGATGGCCGTCGCGGGTGCGGATGCCGGTGACCTTGCCATCGACCGAGGCGACCTCCTCGATCGGCTGCGACAGCAGGATGCGTCCGCCCAGGCGCGTCACTTCCGCGGCCATGCGCTCCAGCAGCACGGCCGAGCCACCTTCCAGATAGCCCATGCTTTCGTTAAACAGATTGCGCCGCGACAGCGCCACGCGCTTGATGCGGGTGCCGATCCACGACGCGGACAGGTCGTTCTGGTATTCGAAGAACTTCAGCGCGAACGCCTTCTCCCACATCACCTTGTAGGCCTTGGGGCCGATCCAGCGGGTGATCCAGTCGCGCGCGTTCTCCTTGTCCAGCGCGGTCCAGTCGCTGATGCCCTTGGTGTGCATGACGTGCAGGGCGTAGCGGATCTTGTCGACCAGCCCCAGGTGCGGGAAGCCGAGCAGCGCGAACGGCGTGCCCCACTTGTGCAGCTTGCCCTGGTAGTAATACCCCATCTTGGTGTCGGTCCAGTGCAGGCGGTCGGACAGCTTCAGGTCCTCGAGCAGCTTGAACAGCGGGAAATCGGTCTTGCAGATGAAGTGGTAGTAGCGCTCGATGCGCAGGCCGTCGAAATCGAAGTCCGCGGACATGCCGCCGATGCGGTCGTCGCGTTCGTAGACGTCGACCTGGTGGCCCTTCTTCAACAGTTCCATGGCAGCCATCAGGCCCATGGGGCCGCTGCCGACGATCGCGAATGTACTCATGGTTCTGGTCTCGTATGACGGTTCAGCGCTTGAGCACGATGTGGCTGTAGCGCGGGTCGGTATAGCTTTCGCGGATCGCGTCTTCGAACGGGGTCTGGCGCACGCCGAACACCGCTTCGGTGTCCACGCCCTTGAAATCGTCGCCGGCGCTCAGCGCCTTCAACTGGTCGGCGGTGAACGGCGGCTTGGAGCTGAAGAGCGAATACAAGCGCAGCAGGAAGGCGAAGAAGCCGATCGGGATATGCGCGATCACGGTGTGCAGTTTCTTGACCCGCTTGATGGTCTTGATGATGTCGACGTAGTCCACGCGGGTGTCGCCGACGATGTCGTAAACCTCGCCATCCGGTTCGCGCTCGATGCACTTGGCGATGCAGCGGCAGAAGTCGCGCTCGTACAGCGGCTGGCGCATGAACCGGCCATCGCCCGGAATCGGGAACACCGGGGTCTTGGCCATGAAGCGCGACAGCCAGCCCAGGTGCTTGGGGTCGAACCAGCCGAACATCAGGGTCGGGCGCAGCACGCAGTGACGCAGGCCGCTGGCGACCACCATCTCTTCCTGCGCGCGCTTGGTGTTGGTGTAGTCGTCCTTGGCCACCGAGTTCACCACCGAGGAACTGATGTGCACCATGTAAGGCACGTTTGCCGCGCGGCAGGCGGCGAGCACGTGCGCGGTCGCGGTCAGGTTGTTGCGGGTGAACAGGTCGGTGGTCTTGCCGGTGATCTGGGCGTGCAGCTGGGCAACGCAGGCCGCGCCGTCGAACTCGCGCGCCCAGTCGCCAGGCTCGGCCAGATCGGCCTCCACTACGCGTACCGCTGGATGCAGCTCGCGCAGGATCTGCAGGTTATGCGCATGCTTGTCGATCGCCACCAACTGGGTGTAGCCCTGCTGCTCCAGTTCGACGATCAGATTCTGGCCGACCAGGCCCGCGGCGCCGGTGATAACGATCTTGGCGTGTTTGTCGGTCATGTCAAAGCTTGATCCTGCGGAAGACGAATTCGGGAATGGATTTGATGACGAGCATGATTGCCCACCAGAAACCGGGCAGGTAGGCGACCGCGCGGCGGCCGTCGACCGCGCGCAGGATGCCCTTGGCGATCTGGTCGGGCTTGGCCCACAGCGCACCCTTCTTGAAGGCGGCGGTCATCGGCGTATCGACGAAGCCGGGCTTGATGGTGAGCACGTTGATGCCCTCCGGGCGCAGGCGCTGGCCGAGGCCGCTCAGATAGGCGCTCACCGCTGCCTTGGCGCTGCCGTACAGGTAGTTGCTGGCGCGGCCGCGGTCGCCGGCGACCGACGAGATCACCGCCAGCGTCGCGCCCGCACGCAGACGCGGTGCCAGCGCGGCGCACAGCGCGATCGTCGAGGTGCCGTTGGTGGCGAACTCACGCATCGACAGGTCGACCGAGGCATCGCACGCGGCCTGGTCGGGCAGCGTGCCGTGGGCGATCAGCACCACGTCGACGCCGTCTAACGCGGCCCAGGCGGCATCGAAGGCCGCCGCATGGCCGGCGCTGTCGTTGACGTCGAGCACGCCGCAACTGGCCTTGCCGCCGCGTGCTGACAGGTCCGACGCGATCGCGTCCAGGCGCGCGGCCTGGCGGCCGAGCAGATGGAGGGCCGCGCCGCGCGCGGCGTAGCGCCGGGCGGTGGCCTCGGCGATGGCCGAGGTGGCGCCGATGATGAGGACGCGTTGCATGTTCACTCCGTAACCCGGCGCCAGAAGCCGGAAGAAAAGCGGGGATCGAGATAGCGGCTGAAGTCCTGCCAGCGGGCGTAGGCGCACTGGAACGAGGCGGCGGACATGCGCGCGTCCTTGGCCGGGTACAGAGCGCCACCGGCGGCGTCGACGATGCGGTCCAGTCGCTCCAGCAGGCGCAGCACGTTGGCGCCGTCGTTGGGAAAGTCCAGCGCGAGGGTGGTGCCCGGGCGTGGGAAGGACAGCATGCCGCGCGCCGGAAGGTCGCCGAATTCCTTCAGCACGGCCAGGAAGGAGCCGCTGCCGCTGCGGGCGATTTCCGCCAGCAGCGCGTCCACGCCGTCGCGCGAGCAGGCCGGCGGCAGCACGCACTGGTATTGCAGGAAACCGCGCGGGCCGTACATGCGGTTCCAGTGGCGGATGCCGTCCAGCGGATAGAAGAACGGCAGCACGTGGCTCAGCCGGCGCTTGCTGCGCGCGGGCTGGCGCCAGTAGTACAGCGCGTTGAACGGCCGCAGCGAGAGCTTGTTGACCAGCGAGACCGGCGGGGTCAGCGGCATTGCCAGGCCCTTGCCGGGCGAGGCCGGGCGTTCCTCAGGCAGACCGGCGCAGTGATCGGAGCGGGTGAAATGACCGCGGCCACGGGCGCGGCCACTGGCCAGGCAATCGATCCAGGCGACACTGTATTCGTGGCTGTCGGCCGAGGCGGCGGACAGCGCGAAGAATTCGTCGAGCGAGCCGAAACGGATGTTCTCCGTCTCCAGCGCCGGCCCCGGCACGCGGCGTAACTGGATCTCCGCCCAGGTGATCAGTCCGGTCAGGCCAAGTCCGCCGACCGTGGCCGCGAACCAGCCGTCGGCATCGTCGTCGGGCGTGCACAGGCGGCGGCTGCCGTCGCTGCGCAGCAGTTCGAAGGCGAGCACGTGGTGGCCGAAATTGCCGGTGCGGTGATGGTTCTTGCCGTGCACGTCGTTGGCGATGGCGCCGGCCACGGTCACGTAGCGGGTGCCTGGGGTCACCGGCAGGAACCAGCCCTGCGGCAGGACCAGGTCGATGATCTCGGCAAGCGTGACGCCGGCCTCGCAGCGCAGCAGGCCGGACGCCGGGTCGAAGCCGATGAAGCGGTCCAGGCCACGCGCGCAGAGCAGGGTGCCATCGGGATTGAGGCAACTGTCGCCGTAGCTGCGGCCGTTTCCACGCGGCAGCGCGTTGCCTGCGAAGGCCGGCAGGGCGGCCGCCCGGTCGGCGATCGGCAGCAGCGTCTGCGTCGCGTGCGGGTAGCGTCCCCAGGACTGCCCGGCGTCGGCCATCAGATGGCGCTCAGCGCGAATAATCCGCACAGCACCACGACCACCTGGCTGACCCGGTCGGTGGCGGCGAATACGATCGGGTCGTCGTGCATGTCGCCACGGTGAGCCACGATCCAGACCCGGCTAACCCAATACAAGAGCACCGGGCAGATTAGCCACAGCAGCTTGGGATGGCGGTACAGCTCCACGCTTTCCGGACTGTTGATGTAAAGCGCCATCACCATGACCGCGATGTAGCCGGCCGCCGCGCCCATCGACTGCAGCAGCACAAGGTCCTCCACCGAATAGGCGCGCCCGCTGGCCTTGGTCTTGCCACTGCCGAGCATCGCGTGCAGCTCGGTGTAGCGCTTGAGCAGCGCCAGCGACAGGAAGATGAACATCGAGAACGCCAGCAGCCAGAACGACAGTTCCAGGTCGATGGCCACCGCGCCGCCGATGATGCGCACGGTGTACAGCGCCGCCAGCAATACCACGTCGATCATCACGATGCGTTTGAGCCGTAGCGAATACGCCAGTGTCATCACGTAGTAGGCCAGCAGGACCAGGGTGAAGTGCAGGTTGCATGCGAGCGACAGTGCCAGCCCGGCCACGGTCAAGGCCGGGGCAGCGAACAATCCCTGTAGCAGCGGCAGCCGGCCGGCGGCGAATGGCCGCTTGCGCTTGCGCGGATGCTGGCGGTCGGGCGTGAGGTCGAGCAGGTCGTTGAGCACGTAGACGCCGGAGGCGCATAGTCCGAACGCCACCATGGCGATCACCGACTGCAATACCGATTCACCATCCAGGAAACGGTGCGCGGTCAGCAGCGGCACGAACACCAGCAGGTTCTTCAGCCATTGGTGCAGGCGCAGCGCTTTCAGCCAGGCGCGGGCGCGCGGCGGCGCCGGCCAGTGTCCATGCACGGCGGTGCGCTGTGCGGCGGCCGCACGCAAGCCATCGCCGTTGTTGACGACCCAGGCGCCGCCGGCCTTGTCCCACACGTGCAGGTCCACGCGGCCATTGCCGGCATAGTCGAAGTTGCCCGTACCGAACCGCTCCACCAGCACGTCGGCCTTGTTGCGGCCAGACAGGTTGCGCCGGCCGTCGCTAGCAATGACCTCCTCGAACAGACCAAGGTGTGCGGCGATCGGTGCGACCAGCAATTGGTCCGAGGCGGTGCAGAGCACACGTGGACGCTGCGAGGTGGTGCGAAGCAGGTCCAGGACATGCTCGTTATAAGGCAGGGTTTCGGCCGGGAGTGAGACCCTTGCCGCCAGCTCGCGCTTCAGCCCGGCCTTGCCACGCAGCAGCCATAGCGGCAGCAGGAAAACGTACAGCGGGTTTCGTGCCAGCAGGGCAAGCAGGGACTCGTAAAGGATGTCCGAGTTCAGCAGGGTGCCGTCCAGATCCACGCATAGCGCGCGCCCGGGAACAGCCGGGCGATCGGCGGGAGGGCTGGGTGGGAAGGACATTACTGCGGCCTGGCGATGCATGGCGGGGCCGCGATTATACCTAGGACACTTCGTTGTCCGGCTCAGCCTGCTTGACGCCGTTGCAGAAATTCGGCCACGCATATCGCCAGTGTGCCGACGGCAATGGCGTACCAGAGTGTTACCAGGCGCGCCGCCACCGCGACGGCGATCGCATCGGCGGTGGCGATGCCGAGTTGATGCAGCATCAGAACGATCGCCAGCTCGGTCGTGCCGACCCCGCCGGGGACGAAGGACAGCGCGCCGATCAGCATCGCCAGCGGGTAGATGCCGAACGCGACCATTATGTCCAGGTCCAAGGCAAGCCCTTTACACAGGCCGACGAATACCACTGAGGTCAAGCCCCATGCGGCGGCGCCGGCAATCAGGCTGCGCGTCAACTGCGCGGTTCCCAGGCAGGCTCGCAGCTCCCTGGCGGCGTACAGAGCAAATTGCGTCGCGCGCCGCAGCCAGGGGCCGGGCAGGCGCCGGCCCAGGCGGTCCAGCCAGGCCAGCAGGGCAGGCCAGGCGGCGGCGCCGAAAAGCAGGGCAACCAAGCCCAGCACCACTGCGGCCAGGGTGCCCAGGGTGGGAAACACCGGTGCGGCCAGCAACGAAAGCGCCAGGATCACCAATAGATCGGAGGTTCGCTCGAACACGAACACCGCCAGCGTGCGCCCCGCCGGCACGCCCATGCGGGCGAAATAGCGGATGCGCAGCAATTCCCCGGCCTTGCCGGGGGTGGCGGTCAGGGCGAATCCGGCAAGGTAAGCGGCCCATCCCAGTCCGAACGGCACGGCATGGCCCTGCCGTTGCAACAGCCAGCGCCAGCGCCAGAAGCGGAACAGGTAACTGACTGAGACCGGCAGCATCGCCAGCAACAACAACGGCCAGATCGCGCCCAGCCGGGCAAACGTGCCGTTACCGCGGTCTATCCACCAAAGAGCGGCCAGGTAGCCACCGCACAACAGCAGGACGAACAACGCCAGGTGACCCTCTCGACGGCGCGGCGCGGACAGACCCTGGGCGCCGTCGCCGTGCGGCATCATTCCAGATGTCCGTCGCGACTCAGCCCAGCGCCTTTTCCAGCTCCGGCAGCACCGTGAACAAATCCCCCGTCAATCCGATATCCGCGATCTCGAAGATCGGGGCGTCGGCGTCCTTGTTGATCGCCACGATGGTGCCGGCGTCCTTGATGCCGGTCAGGTGCTGGATGGCACCGGAGATGCCGATGGCGAGGTACAGCTCTGGAGCGATGATCTTGCCGGTCTGGCCGACCTGGAGTTCGTTGGGGACGTAGCCGGCGTCGACTGCGGCGCGCGAGGCGCCCACGGCGGCGCCGAGCTTGTCGGCCAGCTTGTAGATGATCTCGAAGTTTTCCTTCGAACCCACGCCACGACCGCCGGAGACCACCCGGCGGGCCGACTGCAGGTCGGGGCGGTCGGACTTGCCGGCCGCCAGGCCGACGAAACGGGTGTGGGTAGGCAGGCTCGCCTCGACGCTGGCGGCTTCGACAGGGGCGCTGCCGCCCTGTGCGGCTTCCGGCCAGGAGGCGGTGCGCACGGTGGCCACGACGGTCTGCCCGGGATCGGCCTCGACGGTGATGATGGCGTTGCCGGCGTAGATCGGGCGGGTGAAGGTGTGCTCGCCTTCGACGGTGATCAGGTCCGAGACCTGGGCCGCGCCCAGCAGCGCGGCCACGCACGGCATCAGGTCCTTGCCGAAGGTGGTCGAGGGGCCGAACACATGCGTGTAGCCGGCGGCGAGCGCGGCGATCTGCGGGGCGAGCACCTGGCCGATGGCATGCTCGTTGGCCGGATTGGCGACGGTCAGCACCTTGGTGACGCCGGCGATCCTGGCGGCGGCCTCGGCGACGGCGGTCGGGTCAGCGGCCAGCACGGCCACGTCGAGCGCCTCGGGCTTGAGCGCGGCGGCGGCACTGACGGTCTTGGCGGTGGAGGCGTTGAGCACGCCGTCCAGGTGTTCGGCGATGACGAGGACTTTGGACATGTGCGGATTCCTGTTTCGTCATTCCCGCCTTGGCGGGAATCCATGAGGTGGGGTGCGGCGACAGGCGCTGGGTTCCCGCGTTCGCGGGAACGACGAGCGGCCTAGAGCAGGCCCTTCTGCTTGAGTGCGGCGACCAGCTCGGCGGCGTCCTTGACCATCACGCCACGGCTGCGCTTGGGTGGGGCGGCGTAGTGGGTCACCTTCAGTTCCGCGCCGGCTTCCACGCCGAGGTCGGCGAAGGGGAGGGTCTCCAGCGGCTTGGACTTGGCCTTCATGATGTCCGGCAGCTTGATGAAGCGCGGCTCGTTGAGGCGCAGGTCGGTGGTGATCACGGCCGGCAGGTCGATTTCCAGCGTTTCCAGGCCGGCGTCGACCTCGCGCGTCACCGTGGCCTTGCCGTCGGCGATCTCGACCTTGGAGGCGAAGGTGGCCTGTGGGCGACCCCACAGCGTGGCCAGCATCTGGCCGGTCTGGCTGGCGTCGTCGTCGATGGCCTGCTTGCCCAGGATCACCACGTCCGGCTGCTCCTTCTCGATCAGCTTGAGCAGGGTGCGCGCGGCGGTCAGCGGCGAGACCGGGCCATCGGCGACCACGTGCACGGCGCGATTGGCGCCCATGGCCAGGCCGTTGCGCAGGTGCGCGGCCGCGTCGGCCGGGGCGATGGTCGCCACGACCACTTCGGTAGCCACGCCCTTGTCGCGCAGGCGCAGAGCCTCCTCCAGGGCGATCTCATCGAAGGGGTTGGGGGAGAGCTTGACGCCCTCGGTCACCACGCCGGAGTTGTCCGGCTTGACCTGGATGCGCACGTTGTAGTCCACCACGCGCTTGTAGGCGACGAGAATCTTCATCGTGAAAGCGAGTCCTCTGACACGGAATGCGGATGGCCCGGCCGCGGCGGCTGGCGCGGGGCTTGATCTGCGATTCTAGCCGGGCGGGCGTGACCGTGCGACAGCGTATGGTCGTCAGGCGCCGAGGTCAGGTCTTGGTGACAGATTGGTTCACGAAGCGGGCGCTGCACGGTTTATCCTTGCGCGCTGCCGCCAAAGGCGGCCTTCATTGCCTGATCAGGAGACATACGTGGGACAAACGTGGTTGGTCACCGGCGGAGCCGGGTTCATCGGCGGGAACTTCGTCCTCGAGGCGGTCGCCAAGGGCGTCAAGGTCGTCAACCTCGACGCGCTGACCTATGCCGGCAATCTCAGGACGCTGGCCTCGCTGGAGGGCAACCCGGGCCACGTGTTCGTCCGCGGCGACATCGGCGATGGTGCGTTGGTGTCTGCGCTGCTGGCGGAGCATCAGCCCGATGCGGTACTGAACTTCGCGGCCGAGAGCCATGTTGACCGCTCCATCGATGGGCCGGGCGCGTTCATCCAGACCAATGTGGTGGGCACGCTCGGCCTACTGGAAGCCGTGCGCGACTACTGGAAAGGCCTGCCGGCCGAGCGCGCCGAGGCGTTCCGCTTCCTGCATGTGTCCACCGACGAGGTCTACGGCACGCTGGGCGAGACCGGCAAGTTCACCGAAGAAACGCCGTATGCGCCCAACTCGCCCTATTCGGCGTCCAAGGCGGCCTCCGATCACCTGGTGCGTGCGTTCCATCACACCTACGGGCTGCCGGTGCTGACCACCAACTGTTCCAACAACTACGGCCCATATCACTTCCCCGAGAAGCTCATCCCCCTGGTGATCGCCAAGGCGCTGGCCGGCGAGCCGCTGCCGGTGTACGGCGATGGCAAGCAGGTGCGCGACTGGCTGTTCGTGTCCGATCACTGCGAGGCAATCCGGACGGTCCTGGCCAAGGGACGCGTGGGCGAGACCTATAACGTCGGCGGCAACTCGGAAAAGCAGAACATCGAGGTCGTCAAGGCGATCTGCGCGCTGCTGGATCAGCGTCGACCGCGCGAGGACGGCCAGCCGCGCAGCAGCCAGATCACCCATGTCACGGATCGACCGGGCCATGATCGCCGCTATGCGATCGACGCCTCCAAGCTGAAGAACGAGCTGGGCTGGGAGCCGCGCCACACCTTCGAGCAGGGCATCGCGCAGACGGTGGACTGGTACCTGGCCAATCAGGACTGGGTCAATGGCGTACTCGACGGCAGCTATCGGCTGGAGCGCATCGGAGGCGTGCAGTGACCGCTTCATTGAGAAGTCCGCACATGGATGCGCACGCCCCCGGGAAGAATGCGCGTCGCGGCATCATCCTCGCGGGCGGCTCGGGCACGCGGCTGTATCCGATCACCAAGGGCGTCAGCAAGCAGCTGCTGCCGGTGTACGACAAGCCGATGATCTACTACCCGCTGAGCGTGCTGATGCTGGCGGGCATCCGGGAAGTGCTGATCATCAACACCCCGCACGAGCAGGCGCTGTTCAAGCAGCTGCTGGGCGATGGCTCGCAGTGGGGCATGGAGATCCAGTACGCCGTTCAGCCCAGTCCCGATGGCCTGGCCCAGGCCTACACGATCGGCCGTGACTTTGTGGACGGCAAGCCGAGCTGCCTGGTGCTGGGCGACAACATCTTCCACGGCCACGGCCTGATCGACACGCTCCAACGCGCGGATGCGCGCCGTGAGGGCGCGACGGTATTCGGCTATTGGGTCAACGACCCGGAGCGCTACGGCGTGGCCGAATTCGATGCCAGCGGCAAGGTGATCGACATCGAGGAGAAGCCGGCCAAGCCGCGCTCCCACTACGCGGTAACGGGACTGTACTTTTACGACGGCCACGCGCCCGAGCACGCGGCGTCGCTGAAGCCCTCGCCCCGTGGCGAGCTGGAGATTACCGATCTCAACCGCCGCTATCTCGAGGCCGGGCAGTTGCATCTGGAAGCGCTGGGCCGCGGCTACGCCTGGCTGGACACCGGCACGCACAAGTCCTTGCACGAGGCTTCCAACTTCATCGAGACCATCCAGCAACGGCAGGGCCTGCAGGTCTGCTGCCCGGAGGAGATCGCGTTCGGGAACGGCTGGATCGACGCCGCGCAGCTGGAGCGCCTGGCAGCGCCGTTGCTGAAGAACGACTACGGCCGTTATCTGCATGAGCTGGCCGTTCGAGGAGAAGTGGCTTGAAACTGATCGAGACCTCCCTTCCGGGCTGCACCATCATCGAGCCGGCCGTGTTCGGCGACGAGCGCGGCTTCTTCATGGAGACCTGGAACGCGTCGCGCTACGGCGAGCTTGGTCTGCCCGACCGCTTCGTGCAGAGCAATGTCTCGTCCTCGTCCAAGGGCGTGCTGCGTGGCCTGCACTACCAGTGGCCCAATCCGCAGGGCAAGCTGGTCAGCGTGCTGGAAGGCGAGGTCTACGACGTGGCCGTGGACGTCCGCCTCGGTTCGCCCACCTTCGGTCGCTGGGCCGCCGTGCTGCTGAGCGCGCAGAACAAGCGCCAGTTCTGGATCCCGGAGGGCTTCGCGCACGGTTTTGCGGTGCTGTCCGAGCGCGCCCTCTTCAGCTACATGTGCACCAACGTCTACGACAAGGCCGCCGACGCGGGCGTGCGCTGGGACGATCCGGCCATCGGCATCGACTGGCCGATCGGCTCGCCGAACCTGTCCGACAAGGACGCGGCCGCCCCGCTGCTGGCCGACGTGCCGCAGGCGCGCCTGCCGGTCTACACGCCGTGACGCTCCTGCTGCTTGGCGCCAACGGTCAGGTCGGCCGGGAGCTGCGCCGCGCGCTGGCGCCGTTGGGCGAGGTGGTCTGCACTACGCGCAGCGGCACGCTGGAAGACGGTGCGGCATGCGAAGTCGCCGACTTCGATCGGCCCGAGAGTCTGCCGGCGCTGCTGGATCGCCTCGCGCCTACCGTCGTGGTCAATGCCGCGGCGTACACCGCGGTGGACAAGGCCGAGGAGGATCGCGATGCGGCCTTTCGCGCCAACGCGGAGTCGCCCGGCGCCTTGGCGCGCTGGTGCGCCGCGCATGGCGTGCCGCTGGTGCACTACTCGACCGACTACGTGTTCGATGGTCAGGGCACCGCGCCTTACGCCGTCGATGCGCCGACCGCGCCGCTGGGCGTGTATGGCGCCAGCAAGCTGGCGGGAGAAGAGGCGGTCCGCGCGGCCGGCGGCCAGCATCTGATCTTCCGCACGGCATGGGTCTACGCCTCGCATGGCAAGAACTTCCTGCTGACCATGCTGCGCGTCGGCGCGCAGCGCGATGAGCTGCGGGTGGTGGCCGACCAGATCGGCACGCCCACCTCGGCGGCGTTGATCGCCGACGTCACCGCGCAGGTCTTGCGACAGGGAACGGAAGCTTCCGGCACCTGGCATCTGACCGCGGCGGGCCAGACCAGCTGGCATGGGTTCGCCGAGGCCATCTTCGCCCGCGCCGTGGCGGCCGGCCTGCTGCCGCTCGCGCCGCAGGTGGTGGCGATCCCGACGTCCGAATATCCGACCCCGGCGCGGCGTCCGGCCTATTCCTGCCTGGACACGACGACGCTGCGACGCGACTTCGGCATCGACCTGCCGGCCTGGGAAACCGCGCTCGACAGCGTGGTGGCCGAACTGAAGTAAGGCTTTCGTGACGGCTGTTGCGCTTTGCGCGGCGGCCTTCGCACGCAGTTCGTGCTCGTCTGGCCAAGCCATCGGCGGTTATGGCGCCGTGCCGTATCGTAGGCTCGCTTCCATCCCCCACGAGGTTGCGATTCATGAAGATTGCGGTGGCCGGTACCGGCTATGTTGGCCTGTCCAATGGCGTGTTGCTGGCGCGGCACCATGAGGTGGTGGCGCTGGACATCGTGCCGTCCAAGGTCGAGCTGATCAATCAGGGCCGCTCGCCCATCGTCGATGCCGAACTAGAGGCCGCGCTGGCGCAGGGCGGCCTGAACTTCAAGGCGACGCTGGATCCGGTCGAGGCCTATGCCGAAGCGCAGTTCGTCATCATCGCCACGCCGACCGACTACGATCCGGACACCAATTACTTCAACACCCGCTCGATCGAGGCGGTAATCGCCCAGGTGCTGAAGATCAACCCGGCCGCGACCATGGTGATCAAGTCGACCGTGCCGGTGGGCTATACCGAGAAGGTGCGCCAGCAGTTCGGGACGGACAACATCCTGTTCTCGCCGGAGTTTCTGCGCGAGGGCAAGGCGCTGTACGACAACCTGTATCCCTCGCGCATCATCGTCGGCGAGCGTTCGCCGCGCGCGGAGGTGTTCGCCGGCCTGCTCAAGGAAGGTGCGTTGAAGCAGGACGTGCCGGTGCTGTTCACCGAGCCGACCGAGGCCGAGGCGATCAAGCTGTTCGCCAACACCTACCTGGCCATGCGCGTGTCCTACTTCAACGAGCTGGACACCTATGCGGTGACCCATGGCCTGGACAGCCGGCAGATCATCGAGGGCATCTGCCTGGACCCGCGCATCGGCTCGCACTACAACAATCCGTCCTTCGGCTACGGCGGCTACTGCCTGCCCAAGGACACCAAGCAGCTGCTGGCCAACTACCAGAGCGTGCCGCAGAACCTGATCCGCGCCATCGTCGATTCCAACACCACGCGCAAGGACTTCATCGCCGCCGACGTGCTCAAGCGCAAGCCGCGCGTGGTCGGCATCTACCGCCTGATCATGAAGGCCGGCTCGGACAACTTCCGCGCCTCCAGCATCCAGGGCGTCATGAAGCGGCTCAAGGCCAAAGGCGTGGAGGTGATCGTGTACGAGCCCACGCTGAGCGAGAGCGAGTTCTTCCGCTCGCGGGTGGTCAACGATCTGGAGGCGTTCAAGCGCGAGGCCGACGTGATCATCAGCAACCGCATGGCGCCCGCGCTGGACGATGTCGCCGACAAGGTCTATACGCGCGACCTGTTCGGCGACAACTAGGGCAACGATCGGCGCAGCAGAGTGAGAAGTGAGCAGCGCATGCCGCTCACTTCTCACTCCCGAGCTTTCACCCCTGCAGCAGCGCCGAAATCTCGTCGGTCTTCTGCTTCAGCAGCGCCGCGTCGCCGCGGGTTTCCACGTTCAGGCGCAACAGCGGCTCGGTGTTGGAGCTGCGGATGTTGACGCGCCAGTCGCCGAAGTCGGCGCTGGTGCCGTCGGTGTAGTCCAGCTGCGGCTTGAGGTCGGCGTAGTGGTCCATCACGCGCTGCACGGCGGCCTTGGCGTCGCTGACCTTGAAGTTGATCTCACCACTGCACGGGAACTTGGCCACGCGATCGGCGACCCAGTCGCCCAGCGAGCGGCCCGAGGTGGACACCAGCTCGGCGATCAGCAGCCAGGGGATCATGCCCGAGTCGGCGTAGGCGAATTCGCGGAAGTAATGGTGCGCGCTCATCTCGCCGCCGTACACGGCGTTCTCGGCGCGCATCTTCTCCTTGATGAAGGCGTGGCCGCTCTTGCACAGCACCGGCACGCCGCCTGCGGCCTCGACCATCTCGACCGTGTTCCAGGTCAGGCGCGGGTCGTGGACGATCTTGCCGCCGGGCTGCTTCTTCAGGATCGCCTGGGCCAGCAGGCCGACCAGGTAATAGCCCTCGATGAACTGGCCGTGCTCGTCGAAGAAGAAGCAGCGGTCGAAGTCGCCGTCCCAGGCGATGCCGAAGTCGGCGCCGTGCTGCTTGACCGCATCGGCGGTGGCGGCGCGGTTCTCCGGAAGCAGCGGGTTGGGGATGCCGTTGGGGAAGTGGCCGTCGGGCTCGTGATGGATGCGGATGAACTCGAGCGGCAGGTGCGGGGCGAGCAGGTCGACGATGGCGCCGGCGCCGCCGTTGCCGGCGTTCACCACCACCTTGAGCGGCTTGAGCGCGTCGGGCTTGATGTAGCTCAGCAGGTGCTGGATGTAGGCCGATTTGTCCGGGCGGTGTTCTTCCTTGGCGGTCGGCGCGGTGGCCGGCGCGGTGTCGGCCTCGGCCTTGTCGCGGATGTCGAACAGGCCGGTATCGGAGCTGATCGGGCGGGCCTGCTCGCGCACCAGCTTCATGCCGTTGTAGTCCATCGGGTTGTGGCTGGCGGTGACCATCACGCCGCCGGCGGCCTTGAGGTGGTCGGTCTGGAAATAGACCTCCTCGGTGCCGCACAGGCCGATGTCGATCACCTCGCGGCCCTTCGCGCGCAGGCCCGCGGACAGCGCGTCCTGCAGCCCGGCGCTGGTCAGGCGCACGTCATGGCCCAGCACCACCGGCCCTGCGTCCAGCATGTCGGCCAGCGCCACGCCGATGCGGCGGGCCAGGTCCTCGTCCAGCTCGTCGGGCACGCGGCCGCGGATGTCGTAGGCCTTGAATGCGGGTAGCGCCATGGGCGGGAGTCCTTGAGAAGATTTGGGGGCCGGGAGTGTAACGGGCGAGAAGGAAAGGACGCGTGGTGCCATCGGACCAAAGTGCAACGGGAACCGCCGGGGCCCGGCGCTAGAATTCCAGTCCACTTCACAGGTGGATACAATGATGATCTCGACGCCTTCAGCGCGCCCGACGCGCGGCAAGGTCCATGCAAGCGCGCAGGCGGCGCTCGATGGCGTGGTGGCGGACGGCCAGACCCTGGCGGTCGGCGGCTTCGGCCTGTGCGGTATCCCCGAGGCGCTGATCGCCGCGCTGCGCGACACCGGCGTGCGCAACCTCACCGTGATCTCCAACAACGCCGGCGTCGACGGCTTCGGCCTGGGCCAGCTGCTGGCAACGCGCCAGATCCGCAAGATGATTTCGTCCTACGTGGGCGAGAACAAGGAGTTCGAGCGGCAGTTCCTGTCCGGCGAGCTGGAGCTGGAGTTCAACCCGCAGGGCACGCTGGCCGAGCGCCTGCGCGCCGGCGGCGCGGGCATCCCGGCCTTCTTCACCACCACTGGCTACGGCACGGTGATCGCGCAGGGCAAGGAGACGCGCGAGTTCGACGGCAAGCACTACGTGCTGGAGACCGCGCTGCGCGCCGATGTGGCCCTGATCAAGGCGTGGAAGGCCGACACCGCCGGCAACCTGCTGTTCCGCAAGACCGCGCGCAACTTCAACCCGGCCTGCGCCATGGCCGGGCAGGTGTGCGTGGCCGAGGTCGAGGAGATCGTCGAGGTCGGCAGCTTCGATCCCGACCAGGTGCATCTGCCGGGCATCTATGTCGATCGCCTGGTCCTCAACGCGCATCCGGAGAAGCGCATCGAGCAACGCACCGTGCGTGCCGCAGGAGACAAGTGATGGCCTGGACCCGCGAACAGATGGCCGCGCGCGCCGCGCAGGAGCTGGCCGACGGCATGTACGTCAACCTCGGCATCGGCCTGCCGACGCTGGTGGCCAACTACATTCCCGAGGGCGTGGACGTGTGGCTGCAGTCGGAGAACGGCCTGCTGGGCATCGGCCCATTCCCGAGCGAGGACGAGGTGGACGCCGACCTGATCAACGCCGGCAAGCAGACCGTGACCGCACGGCCGGGCGCCAGCTTCTTCGGCAGCCACGACTCGTTCGCGATGATCCGCGGCGGCCATATCGATCTTGCGATCCTGGGCGCGATGCAGGTCAGCGAGCGGGGCGACCTGGCCAACTGGATGGTGCCCGGCAAGATGGTCAAGGGCATGGGCGGGGCGATGGACCTGGTCGCCGGCGTCAAGCGCGTGGTGGTGCTCATGGAGCACGTGGCCAAGGACGGCAGCCACAAGCTGCTGCCCGACTGCGACCTGCCCCTGACCGGCGTGGCCGTGGTCGACCGCATCATCACCGACCTGGGCGTGTTCGACGTCACCGCCGAGGGCCTGAAGCTGGTGGAGCTGGCCGAAGGGGTGAGCCGCGAGGAGGTCGCGGAGAAGACCGGCGCGCGTCTGGCTGCCGCCTAAGCGGATCGGGCGAACGCGTAGTCGCCGTCGCCGTTCTCGGGCAGGCCCAGCACCGCGGCCGCGGTGCGATGCACGTGTCCCGACGCATGGACGACATGCAGGAGCGCGCGCTCGATGGCGTGCGCGAGGGTGCCGTCGATCTGGCCTTGCTCGGGCTCGAAGTCCTCGGGCGACAGATGCGCGTCCAGCAGCGGGCGCAATGCCTCCAGTCGTACCCAGTACATGCTGCCGGAAGGAAAGACCGTTGCAGTCGGCGCGATGGAAGGCAGCCCGCAGCGCACTTCCAGAAAGTCCAGCGCATCCGCATTGGCGCCCATGAACCGCTCCAGCGGCAGCACGTGGCCTTCGGGTGCGATCAGGCCCAGGTCTGGCGTCTGGTGTGCGTGTTCCAGCAGCGCGACAGCGCGCTGGCCGGCCAGGCGCTCCACCAGTTCCCGCCGCCACTGCGCGCCGTTGTCGCGGTGCACGGATTGTTTGGTGTGCAGTTTCAGCACCCATGCCACGCCGGCCTCGAGCAGGCGATCGGCGACATGCAGGAAGGGCAGCACGTCGCGGCCCCGGTTCTCATAGGCGGCGACCTCCCAATCCAGGCCGCAGTCCGCGAGTAGGTCGCGCAGCGCATCGGCCTTCTCCGGCGAGGTGGTGAAGATGGCGCGCCACGCCAGGTCGGAGGCGCGCAGCGAGGCCACGAGGTCCGGCACGGCCTCCAGGTACCACGCGTGCACCACCACGTGCGGGCGTCGATCCGGCGCGGGCACCGGCAGCAGCGCGTTGCGCGTGGCATTGAGCCAGGCGTGGCCCAGGCGGATATCCGGCTCCAGCACGGCGCCCTCGGCCCATTCGTTCCACGCGTTGACGAACACCAGGCGTTCATCGCGGCGATCGGAGGGCAGGCGCTGCGCGATCGTGGCGCGCAGCCAGTCGCGATAGCCACGCGGCGAAGCATGCAGATAGCTGCGCCCATGGCCGGCGCGCCGCGGCTCGTTGTCCCAACCGGGGTTGACCGCGGGGTAACGGGGATAGCCCGGATCGGGGCGCGCCACGACCTCCTGCGCCAACGCGCGCCAGTCCAGCGCGCTGCCGCCGTACTCGGGATTGATCAGACGCTGCCGCGCCGTCAGGTCGGGCGGGGTGGCCAGATTGGGCGGAAACTCGATCGCCGCATCGAAGCCGATGCTGTTGGGCACCGGCCGCTCGAATCCCTGGACATAGGCCAGATGCAGCTCGCCGACGCCGTGCTCCTGACACCACCGGCGCCAGCGCGCGGCGGTGGCCGCGGCATCGGGCAACAGGCCAGGGCGATAGACCAGCAGCAGCGGCTTGCCGTCCACGCGCAGATAGCGCGGATCGCGCAGGTACCGGGCAATATGGGTGATGAAGGCCAAGTCGTCGGTTTCGCTGTGCTGCTGATCGATCAGCGTCACGCCGCTGCGGCCGTCCCAGTTGCGCGCCCAGCGCTCGTTGGCCCAGCACAGGCACAGGGGCAGCGCCAGGTCCGGCGTTTCCAGCCAGCGTTGCAGCGGCGTCTCGAGCAAACGCTTGCCGCCGAACCAATAGAAATAAGCGCAGAAGCCCTCGACGCCGTGCTCGCGCGCCAGCGCGGCCTGCCGGCGCAGCGTGTCGACATCGCGCAGATCGTAGAAGCCCAGATCCGAGGGAAGCCGCGGCTGCTGATGTCCCTCGAATTGCGGCAGCGCCTGGGTCACGTTGCGCCATTCGGTGAAACCCTCGCCCCACCAGGCGTCGTTCTCCGGGATCGGATGGAACTGCGGCAGATAGAAGGCGATCACGCGCGCCGGCAGCGGCGACGGCAGCGGCACGGGCGCCTGAGGCGGCTGATAGCCGATCGCCGCCCGCACCGCGCGCACCGTCGGCCGACGTGATGAAAGCCTCACATCCTGTCGCCCACGCGGCGCGGGCGGCAGCCAGCCGTGGAAGCGCTGCAACAGCCGATTGCGAACGCGATCGCGCTGCGCCTGCGACATCGGCATCAGGCGGAACACCGCACGCGCGGTCGTGAACAGCAACCTGCGCAGGCGTGGAGAATGCGGACTCGGCATGCTCAAATGATCCCAGAATCGACGCCGGCAGGCACCCGCAGGCTTGGGATGACACGCAACGACGCGCTGCTGGCACTGCACACGCACTGGCTCGCTCCCGAGGACGCGCAGGCCTTGCAGCAGCAGCTGACCGAAACTCTGCCCTGGTCCATCCACCGCATCCGTCTGTTCGGGCGCTGGGTGGATTCGCCGCGGCTGAGCTGCTGGATCGGCGATCCGCAGGCGGTGTATCGGTATTCGGGGCAGACCTTCGCGCCGCATCCGTGGACGCAGGCGCTGGCGGCGCTGCGCGATCGCCTGCGCGAGGAACTGGGGGTGCCGTTCAACAGTGTGCTGGCCAACCTGTACCGGGATGGGCGCGATGCGATGGGCTGGCACAGCGACGACGAGCCGGAGCTGGGGGCCGAGCCGGTGATCGCCTCGCTCAGCCTCGGCGCGGCGCGGCGCTTCGTGCTGCGCCGGCGCGACGACCACGCGGTCAAGCAGACGCTGGTGCTCGCGCCGGGCAGCTTGCTGGTGATGCGTGGGGTCTGCCAGCGCGACTGGCAGCATGCGCTGCCGCGCACCGCCAAGCCGGTGGGGCCGCGCCTCAACCTCACCTTCCGCCACATCGAGCCGCTACGGCGCTGAAGCCCTGGCCGGACGCGGCACGCGCGTTCAGCGGATCTACGGGGAGGCGCGCGGCGGCGTGGCCGGCTGCGCGGCGGCGGTGGTCAGCGTCCAGCCGACGATCTGACCGGTCAGCTGCACCAGCGCCTGGTCGAAGGCCGGCACCACCTGGGCGATGTCCGTGCCGGCGGCCGGCTGGGCGACGCTGAAGGTGCGCGAGGCGAGCACGCTCTGGTCGAGGTTGCGCACCAGCTTGGCATTGACCACCAGCGTGGCCGCCGGCGTGGCGCCGCCGGCGTAGTCCGATTCGAAGCGGCGCACGTCCAGCAGCAGCTTGTAGGTGCCGTGGATGCCGGATTCGGCGCTGCCGACGCCGCCGGTCTTGCCGCTGTCCTCGAACGTGCGCAGCACCGCGTCCTCCAGCATGCTGGTCGCACTCTGCGCCCAGGACGCACCCTTGTAGACCTGCAGCTCGTCGGGGCTCGGGCGCACCGCGATGCGTGCGCTGTCGAGCAGGCGCGGCGCGGTCGGCTTGGTCACCACGATCGAGGCCGCCACCTGCCGGCCAGGCCGGGTCGGGCGTCACCTGCACGGGCGGTGCGTAGATGGTGGTCGGCGTGCGCGCGCCGCCGCCCAGCAGGGACGAGCAGCCCGCCAGGGCCAGGGTCGAGGCCAGCATCAAAAACAGCAGCGGCGCCTTCATTTGGGTTCGAACTCCTTGGGTGCGTCGCGGCCAAGCAGGTAGCGCGCGGGGTTGCCTTCCAGCCGGTCGCTGACCTGGCGCAGGTCGCGGATCAGGCCGCGCAGCTCGCCCAGCGTGGGCCCGAGCTGGCCCAGGCCGTCGTTGGCGAAGCTGTTGATGGCCTGGCGGTTCTCGCCCAGGATCGCGTCGGCGTTGCCGGCGGCCGAGTCGAGCTTGGCCAGGGCGGCATCCAGCTTGGCCAGCGTGGCCGGCAGCTGCTGCACGACGTGGCGGTCTAGGTCGCTGAGGGTGCCGTTGGCGGTGGTCAGGGTGCGGTCCAGGTTCTGCGCCGCGTCGCGCGCGGACACCAGCAGCGCCTGCACGCCGGCCTCGCGGTTGGCGATGTCGCCGCTGATCGACTGCAGGTTCTGCAGCGTGGAGGAGATGGCCGCCACGTTCTTGTCGCTGAGTACCTGATCGAGTTTCTCGACGATGCGGTTGGCCGTGTCGGTGATGTTCTGCAGCGCCGAGGGGCTGGTGCGGATCACCGGCACGTCGCGCTTGTCCACCTCGGTCAGCGCGCGCGACTGCGGAGAGCCGCCGCTGAGCTGGATGATCGATGGGCCGGTCAGGCTGGTGATGGCCAGCTTGGCGGTGGTGTCGGTCTTGACCGGGGTGCTCGAATCCAGGCGCAGCTGGGCGATGACCTGGCTGGGGTCATTGGGCGCCAGCGACAGCTTGGTGATCGAACCGACCGCGATGCCGTTGTACTGCACCGGGCTGCCCACGCTCAGGCCGGTGACGGCCTCGCGGAACACCACCTGGTAGGCCTGGAAGCTGCGCTCGGACGAATACTTGGCCGCCCACAGCCCGAACAGCAGCAGGCCGATGCCGACGATGATGGTGAAGGCGCCGATCAGGACGTAATTGGCCTTGGTCTCCAAATCCGGTGCTCCGCTAGTCGTTAACGCGCATCGCGCGCGGCCCGGGCCCGTGGCCCGTGGAAATATTCCTGCACCCACGGGTGATCGAACTGCTCGACCTCGGACAGCGGTGCATTGACCACCACCTGCTTGTCCGCCAGCACCGCCACGCGGTCGCAGATAGCGTACAGGGTGTCCAGGTCGTGGGTGATGATGAAGACGGTCAGGCCCAGCGCTTCCTGCAGGGTCTTGATCAGCGTGTCGAACGCGGCCGCACCGATCGGGTCCAGCCCGGCGGTGGGCTCGTCCAGGAACAGCAGCGGCGGGTCCAGCGCCAGCGCGCGGGCGATGCCGGCGCGCTTGCGCATGCCGCCGGACAGCTGCGAGGGCAGCTTGTTGACCGTGTCGGCCGGCAGGCCGGCCAGCTTCACCTTCAGCAGGGCCAGTTCGTAGCGGAAGGTCTCGGGCAGCTCGGGGTGGTGCTCCTTCAGCGGCACCTGCACGTTCTCGCCCACGGTCAGCGAGGAGAACAGCGCGCCGTCCTGGAACAGCACCCCCGTATTGCGCTCGATGCGCTGGCGCGCGGCGCGGCCGCCATGGCGCGCGTCCTCGCCCAGCACCTCGATCTGGCCGGCCTCGGGGATCTGCAGCCCCAGGATGCTGCGCATCAGCACCGACTTGCCGGTGCCAGAGCCGCCGACGATGCCGATGATCTCGCCGCGCCGCACGGTCAGGTCCAGCCCGTCGTGCACGGTCTGCGCGCCGAAGCGGTTGACCAGCCCGCGCACGCGGATCACCGCGTCGGTCTCGTCCTGTCCGTCCTGCTGTGCATCGTCAGGCGCGGGCGTGGCGGCGAGCGCGTTCACCAGCCCACCTGCATGAACCACAGCGCGGCGAAGGCGTCGATCACGATCACCAGCGAGATCGTCTGCACCACGCTGGAGGTGGTGCGCTCGCCCACCGACTGCGCCGTGCCCTGCACCTGCAGGCCTTCCAGGCAGCCGATCAGGCCGATCACCATGGCGAACACCGGCACCTTCACCAGGCCGACCAGCATGTGCCGCAGTTCGATCGTGTCGTGCAGGCGCGCCAGATACATCTGCGGCGGGATGTTGAGGTCGAAGGCGCCGACCGTCACGCCGCCGGCCAGGCCGGCCATCATCGCCACGAAGGTCAGCAGCGGCAGGGTGAACAGCAGCGCGAGCAGGCGCGGGATCACCAGCAGGTCGATCGGGTCCAGGCCCAGCGTGCGGATCGCATCGACCTCCTCGCGGCTCTTCATCGCGCCGATCTGGGCGGTGAACGAGCTGGCGGTGCGGCCGGCCACCACGATCGCGGTCATCAGCGGCGCCAGCTCGCGCAGGGTGGCGATCGAGACCAGCTCGACCACATAGATCTGCGCGCCGAAGTCGCGCAGGATCGTCGAGCCGAGGAAGGCGATCACCGCGCCGACCAGATAGGACAGCAGCGCCACCAGCGGCACCGCGTCCAGGCCGACCTGCTCCATGTGGTGCACGGTGGAGGTCAGGCGCAGGCGGTGCGGCTCGTGCACGATGCGCATCAGCTTGACCAGGTTCTCGCCGGTGAAGCTGACCAAGGCCATGATCGCCCGGCCGTTCTGCTGGACCTGGTAGCCCAGGCGCGCCAGCGCGGCCAGGAAGCCGTAGTCGCGCTTCTTGCGGGGCCGGTCGTCGACCACGTCCTCGATGCTGGACACCAGCGCCTGGTGGTCCTGGCGGAACAGCAGGTTCTCCAGCGGCAGCTTGTTGCGGCTGGCGTAGCGCAGCAGCGCCAGCACGCCGGCCGAATCCAGCCGCGACACCCCGGTGGCGTCCAGCGTCTGCGCGTCCGCGGGGATGGCGGTGAGCTGGCGGCCCACATCCAGGGCGCAGGCCAGCGTCCAGTTGCCCAGCAACCGGGCCCGCGTGGGCTCGGCCGGGTCGATGCGGACCTCGGGCTGTGTCGGGGCGGGCGTGGTCATGGCGGTCTGGCGGCGAGCATACAGGCTATGCCGGTGAAGGTCAGGGTCACGCCGACCAGGGCCCGGCGGCCTAGCGGTTCGCGCAGCCACAGCGCGCCCAGGATGACCAGAAAGACAGAGGCCGACTCGTTGAGGATCGCCGCCACCGCCGCCGGCGCGTACTTGTAGCCGCCCAGCCACAGCACCATCGACAGGCCCTGTCCGCACAGCGCGGCCAGCACCAGCCGGCCCCACGGCACCGGTTCGGGGTCGAAGCGGAAATGCGCGCGCGTGCGCGGCCACGCCGCCAGTGCCAGCAGGCCGGCCACCGCGCCGAGCAGGCGCAGCAGGGTGATCCACAGCAGCGAGTGCGCCTCCAGCACGCGCTTGAGCATCACGATCGACACCGCCATCAGCGCGATCGAGGCCGCGCCGATCAGCACCCCGCGCAGCGCATGCGCCGGCCGGGTCTGCCAGGTGCCCGTAGGCCGCGCGATCAGCAGCACACCGCCGGCCACCAGCGCGAAGCCCAGCCACTGCCACGGGCCCAGCCGCTCGCCCAGGAAGGCATAGCCCATCAGCAGCACCAGCGGGCTGTAGAGATTGCCGACCACGCCCATGCGCCCGGCGCCGAGCTCGTTGAGCGCGCGGAAGTACAGCGTATCGGCCACGGCGATGCCCATGATCCCGCTGACCAGCGTCAGCAGCAGCGCGCCGACGCTCAGGCTGGGCAGCTGGCCATGGGTGGAGGCCAGCGCCAGCGGGGTCAGCGCCAGCAGCACCAGGCCGTTCTTGAACAGGTTCAGCGTCGGCGGCGGCAGGGTGCGGCCCAGCTGCCGGGCCAGGATCACCCCGAACGCCCAGGTCGCCGCGCTGCCCAGGGCCATGGCTTCGCCCAGGCCGATGTTCATAGGGAGCAGGGGAGCGGCATGGGCACGCGGTCGCGAAAGGAGCAGCCCATCAGTGTAGGAGAACGCGCGCCCCCGCCTACACTAGGCGTCAACTCCCGAAGCCGTGTCGATGTCCCGTCCCCCCGCGCCCGCCACCTACGCCCAGCGCATCGCCTTTGTCTGCGAGATCGCCGCGCGCCTGCATCGCTACGGCACCACGGCCCAGCGCCTGGAGGGCAGCATCCTGGCCCTGTCGGCGCAGCTGGGGCTGGACTGCGAGCCCTGGTCCAACCCGACCGGCATGATCCTGAGCTTCAGCGATCCCAAGCGCGCGCTGGGGGCCAGCGACACGACCCGCGTGATCCGCCTGGCCCCGGGCGAGAACGATCTCTACAAGCTCAGTGAAGCCGACCGCATCGCCGACGCGGTGGCCGGCGGACAGATGAGCCTGGCCGAGGGCCATGCCGCGCTGCGCGCGCTGGACCAGCTGCCCACGCGCGGTTTCCGCCTGATGCAGATCCTGGCCTACGGGCTGGCCGCCGGCGGCGTGGCCGGGCTGTGGCGGCTGCCGTGGCTGGACATCGCCACCGCCACGCTGATCGGCCTGCTGATCGGCGTGCTCTCGCAGCTGACCGACCGTCGCCCGCAGCTGCGCGAGGCCAGCGATGCCATCGCCTCGCTGGTGGCCGGCCTGGTGGCCATCCTGATCTCCAATCTGGTCGGCCCGCTCAACCTCAACTCGGTGATCATCACCGCGCTGGTCGTGCTGCTGCCCGGCATGAGCCTGACCAACGCCTTCAACGAGCTCACCAGCCAGCACTGGGTGTCGGGCACGGCGCGCTTCGCCGGCGCGGTCACCACGGTGATCAAGCTGGCCGTGGGCAGCATCATCGCCGTCACCCTGGCCCAGCTGCTTGGCCTCTATCCGGAGGTGCGCGCGCTGCGGCCGCAGCCGGACTGGGTGGAATGGGGCGCGCTGGTGATCAGCGCCTTCGCCTTCGCGGTGCTGTTCAAGGCGCATCGGCGCGATTACCCCTGGGCGATGGGGGCGGCGATCTGCGGATATCTGATTTCGCGTTACGCCGGCAAGGCCTGGGGCAGCGAGGTCGGCCTGTTCCTGTCGGCGCTGGTGATGACGGCGCTGGGCAATGCATTCGCGCGTTATTACAACCGGCCCGGTGCGCTGATCCGGCTGCCCGGCATCATCATGTTGGTGCCGGGCAGCGCCAGCCTGCGCGTGCTGATGAATCTGGCCAGCGGGGCCAACAGCCCGGATTCGACCCTGCTGGTGGTGCTGCAGATCCTGATGGCGCTGGTGGCCGGCCTGCTGTTCGGCAACCTGCTGATCTCGGCGCGCAAGGCGCTCTAGCACTTCGATTTGATTGCGCGTGAAAACAAAAACGCCGGCAATGCCGGCGTTTTTGTTTGTGCGAGGAGAGCCGGATTATTTCTTGCCGGACTTGATCAGGAAATCCTCGACCTTCTTGCCGCTGGCGACCAGCGCGGCCAGCCAGCGCGGCTGCTTGCCGCGACCGGTCCAGGTTTCCTTGCTGTTGGCCGGGTTCCGGTATTTCGGCGCGACCTTGCCCAGCTTGCGGCCGGCGGTCGGGGATTTCTTGGCGGCCTTGCCGCGGGTCGGCGCGGCGCTGCCGCCGCCGAACAGTTCCTCGATCGAGTAACCCTCGGCCTTGGCGAACTTCAGGATGCGGGCACGGACCTTGGTGATGGGCGTGCGCTTGGAGATCACGGTCTGGCGTTTCTGGGCCTGGGTAATCAGCGAGGCCAGTTCTTTGGCCGACAGGCCGGACAGATCAATCGACATCGAATAACTCCGGAAAGGGAAGGGATAACCATGCCCATCCTTGGCGAAAGCGGACCGATCCTAATCCAATCGGGTTATCGATGACAAATGTTTTTTATTATTCGCCAATATGACAAAGCCGGCATGCGCCGGCTTTGTCGATTCCATGGCGGGAGATTCCCGCGCCGATCAGCCCGCGCGCAGGCGCTCGAACAGGGCGGCCTTGTCCAGGTTCTCGGCCGCCTCGGCGCGGCGCGCGCGGTATTCGAAGGTGCCGGCGGCCACGCCGCGTTCGGACACCACCACACGATGCGGGATGCCGATCAGCTCGATGTCGGCGAACATCGCGCCCGGGCGCAGGCCGCGGTCGTCGAGCACCGCATCCAGGCCGGCCGCCTGCAGCTCGCCCAGCAGCGATTGCGCCGCCTCGGTCACCGCGGCATCGCCCTTCGGGTTGATCATGCACACGGCCACCTGCCACGGCGCCATCGCGCTCGGCCAGATGATGCCGTTGGCGTCGTGGTTCTGCTCGATCGCCGCGGCCACGATGCGCGAGACGCCGATGCCGTAGCAGCCCATCGACATCACCGCGGCCTTGCCGGTCTCGTCCAGCACGGTGGCCCCCAGGGCCTGGGCGTACTGCTTGCCGAGCTGGAAGATGTGGCCGACCTCGATGCCGCGCGCGAGCTTGATCTGCCCGCCGTCGGCGGCCAGGTCGCCTTCGACCACGTTGCGGATGTCGGCCACCGCATCGGGCTCGGGCAGGTCGCGGCCCCAGTTGACCCCGGCGATGTGGAAGCCGGCCTCGTTGGCGCCGACGACGAAGTCGGCCAGCGCGGCGACCTCGCGGTCGGCGATCACGCGGATGGCCTTGGCCGGCTTTACGGGTCCGAGGAAGCCGGGCTGGCTGCCGAGGTGCTCCAGGATCTCGGCCTCGGTGGCCATGCGGTAGCCGGCCATGCCGGCGACCTTGCCCAGCTTGATCTCGTTGACCTCGTGGTCGCCGCGCACCAGCGCCAGCACGAAGCCGTCCTCGCTCATGGTGGCGATCGACTTGACCGTGCGCTGCAGCGCGATGCCCAGCAGCGCGGCCACGTCCTCGCAGGTCTTCTGCGTGGGCGTCTCGACGCGGCGCAGGGCTTCGCCGGGCGCCGGGCGCGGCGCGGGCTCGGCCGCGATGGCGGCCTCCACGTTGGCCGCGTAATCGGAGGCGGTGGAGAAGGCCAGCGCGTCCTCGCCCGAGCCGGCCAGCACGTGGAATTCCTGCGAGGCATCGCCGCCGATGGCGCCGGAATCGGCCAGCACCGCGCGGAACTCCAGCCCCAGCCGGGTGAAGATGCGCGTATAGGCCGCATGCATGTTGCGGTACTCGCGCACCAGATCATCGGCGTGCAGATGGAAGGAGTACGCATCCTTCATCAGGAACTCGCGCGAGCGCATCACGCCGAAGCGCGGCCGGATCTCGTCGCGGAACTTGGTCTGGATCTGGTAGAAGTTCACCGGCAGCTGCTTGTAGCTGGACAGCTCGTTGCGCGCGAAGTCGGTGATCACTTCCTCGGCGGTGGGCGCGTAGCAGAACTCCTGCTCCTTGCGGTCCTTGATCTTCAGCAGCTGCGGGCCGAACTTGGCCCAGCGCCCGGACTCCTCCCACAGCTCGCGCGGCTGGATGGTCGGCATCAGCAGCTCGATCGCGCCGGCGCGGTTCATTTCCTCGCGCACGATCGCCTCGACCTTGCGCAGCACGCGCAGGCCCAGCGGCGACCAGGTGTACAGGCCCGAGGCCAGCTTGCGGATCATGCCGGCGCGCAGCATCAGCTGGTGGCTGACCAGCTCGGCGTCGTTGGGGGTTTCCTTGGTGGTGCGGAGGTGGAACTGCGACAGGCGCATCGTGGAGGTATCGCTGGCGGAAAGCCGCCATTTTGCCAGCTGCGCGCCACGCGCGCCGGTCGGCTGGGCGCGACCGGCCCGGGGATGGAGGACAGGCCCTAGCGGGCGCTATCGCGGTCCAGCGGGATGCGCTCGTAGGCGGTGCCGGCCGGGGGCGGGCGGTCGGTGATGTGCAGCACGCCGTCGGCGTCGTGCCAGCGGTACAGCGAAGGCCGCGGCTCGCCCTGCGCCTGCGCGTCCTTGGTGACGTGACGCGCCGGGTGGCCGAACCACCAGGCCAGGCCGCCGCCGAGCAGCAGCAGCGCCAGGACCGCCCAGACGACCCGCATCGTCGCTCAGGCGCCCGGCGGGCGGGTGCTGCCCTCGGCCTTGGCGGCGCTCGGCGTGCAGTAGGCCTTGACCGCCGCTTCGGCCAGCTCGCGCTGGCTGGCACGCTCGCTGTCGGTCAGCAGCGCGCCCGGCTTGCCGTCGGCGCCGGCTTGGCGCACCGGGGCGTTGTTGGACAGGATGCGCTGGTTCAGGCGCGCGGTCGTGCACTGCGCGTTCTCGGCCGGGGCCTCCTTGGCGCTGGCCGTGGCCTCGCCGCGCGCCATCGCGTCGGCCGGGTTGATCTGCCGGCCCTGCAGATTGCTCTTGGGCGGCGGCACGTCGGAGTAGTGGGTCACGCCCTGGGCGTCCTTCCACTGGTACATGCTCTGGGCGTTGGCCAGCGGCGCCGCCAGCAGGGCCGACAGGATCAGGCAGGTGGACAGGCGCATGGCAGGCTCCGGGATGGCACAGCGGGCGGAATGGCGGCGATTGCAGCACCCCGGGCCCGCACTGGCAAGCGCCGGCATGACGGCGTGAGGGCCGCTGGCAACGCTAAACTGTGGGAATGGACCCGCTTCCCCAGCCCACCCGTGCGCGCGGCATGTATCTGCTGCCGAACCTGTTCACCACCGCCGGGCTGTTTTCCGGCTTCTACGCGATCATCGCCGCGTCCAATGGCGAATTCGTGTCCGCCGCGATCGCGGTCTTCGTCGCCGCGCTGATGGACGGCGTGGACGGCCGCGTGGCCCGCCTGACCGGCACCAGCAGCGAGTTCGGCGTGCAGTACGACTCGCTGGCCGATCTGGTCAGCTTCGGCATGGCCCCGGCCCTGGTGATGTACCACTGGTCGCTGTCGGCGCTGAAGCTGGACGGGGAGATCATCGGCCGGGTCGGCTGGGCGGTGGCCTTCCTCTACGCGGCCTGCGCGGCGCTGCGCCTGGCGCGGTTCAATACCCAGGTCGGCACGGTGGACAAGCGCTGGTTCGTCGGCCTGGCCAGCCCGGCGGCGGCCGGTCTGATGATGTCCTTCGTCTGGGCCTTCGCCGACGGCAAGCTGGAATGGACCGGCGAGCAGCTGCGCTATGTCGCGCTGGGCGTGACCATCGTGGCGGCGCTGCTGATGGTCAGCCGCATCCGCTTCTGGAGCTTCAAGGGCAGCGGCAAGGGCGGCGCCAAGGCCGACCGGATCCCGTTCCTGCTGGTGGTGCTGGTGCCGGTGGTGATCGCGGTGCTGGTGATCGACCTGCCGCGCACGCTGTGCGTGATCGGCGTGCTGTACGCGCTGTCCGGCCCGGTGATGTGGGCCCTGCAGCGCCGGGGGCGCCGGGAGCCGGCGGCGTGAGCGAAGCCGGCAGCCCGCTGTGGACCGGTGAGCAGCACGCCTGGCTGCGTGCGCTCGGCCACACCGTGTGGGTGCCGGGCCAGCTGGCCGCGGCGGAAGCGCCGGCCTTGGACGCTCTGGCCGCGCCGGTGCGCCGGCCGCCCGCGCCGCCTGCGCCCTCCGCGCCGCCGCGCCGTCCGCCGCCTGCCGCAGCCACCGACAGCGCGCCGGCCGCGCCGCGCCGTGCGCCGCCGCGCGGCTCGCTGCTGCCGGACCGGCTGCGGATCGAGCTGCTGCGCGCCTCCGGCCTGAACCCCAATACGCCCGAGGCCGCGGCGATCATGGCCGCCTGGCCCGACAGCGCGAGCCTGCGCGGCAACGCGGCGGCCAAGCGCGCGCTGTGGCCGCAGCTGCGCGCGCTGCGCCGCAAGCGCCTGCCATGAGCGCGGTCCAGTCCGACGCCGGCGGTGCCGCCAGCCTGCGGCCGATGCGCGAGGCGGACCTGGACGCGGTCATGGCGATCGAGCAGCGCGCCTACCCCTTTCCGTGGACGCGCGGCATCTTCCGCGACTGTCTGCTGGCCGGCTATCCGGCCTGGCTGCTGGTCGAACACGGGCTGACGATCGGCTACGGCGTGATCAGCCTGGCCGCCGACGAGGCGCACATCCTCAATGTCTGCGTGGCGCCCGAGCGCCAGGGCCGCGGCCTGGGCCGCCAGCTGCTGCGCGCGCTGGTGCAGGGCGCGCGCGAGCGCCGTGCCGAGCGGGTGTTCCTCGAGGTGCGCCCGTCCAATCCGCATGCCATCGCGCTGTACCACAGCGAAGGCTTCAACGAGATCGGCCGCCGCCCGCGCTACTACCCGGCCAAGGACGGGCGCGAGGACGCCATCGTCATGGCGATCGAACTGATCGACGGCGAGATTGACCGCATGCCGCCGCTGTAGGGCGCTGCCTCGTGTAGCGCGGCTGATCGAAAGCAGAAATGCTTCGTGGGAGCCGCCATGGCGGCGATGAGGCTCTACCGGTAAAGCCCATCGCCGTCATTGGCCAACAAGGCCCCAAGGGCGGCCCCGCCTGTAGAGCGGAGCTTGCTCCGCTGCGTTCCGGCCGGATCGTCGGGAAGCCTCAGCGGAGCCCCCAAGAGGGGATTGCCACAAGCTCCGCTCTACAAGGCGGCTGCGACTCGATCTGAGAGACCGTTGCTCCCACAAAATCCTTGACGCCATGCCGGCTGGCTCAAGCCAGCCGCAGCACCGCCACACCCAGGGCGATCACCCCCGCAGCGAGCAAACGCGCCCGCGGCGGCCGCTCCTTGAGCAGCAGCACCGAGATGCCCAGGCCGAACACGATCGCGCTTTCGCGCAGGGCCGCCACCAGCGCGACCGGCGCGCGGGTCATCGCCCACAGCGCCAGACTGTAGGACAGCAGCGTGCCCACGCCGCCGGCCAGGCCGCGCGCGGCGTTGCCGCGCAGGTAGGCGAGAAACGCCGCGCGCCGCGCCAGCAGCGCCCACGCCAGCAGCGGCAGGGAGGTCAGCGCGAACAGCCACAGCGTATAGCTCAGGGCATGGCCGGAACGCCGCGCGCCGGCGGCATCCAGCAGCGTGTAGCCGGCGATCACCGCGGCATTGAGCAGGGGCAGAGCGGCGTGGTGCAGGCGGCCGCTGCCCAGCGCCATCGCCAGCACGCCGGCGCACACCACGGCGATGCCCAGCCAGGCGAGCGGTGCGAGCTGCTCGCCCAGCCACAGCGCGCCGACGACGGCCACCAGCAGCGGAGCGGCGCCGCGCATCAGTGGATAGGCCTGGCTCATGTCGGCCACCTGGTAGCAGCGCGCCACCAGGGCGAAGTACAGCGCCTGCAGCAGCGGCGACACCATCAGGAACGGCCAGCTCGCCGCGGCAGGTGCGGGCAGGAAGGGCAGGGCGCAGGCCGCGATCAGCGCGGCGAAGCCGGACACCAGCACCGTGGTCAGCAGCTTGTCCGGCGCGCCCTTGACGAGCGCGTTCCAGCCCGCGTGCATCAGCGCGGCGAACAGCACCAGGCAGAAGACGCTCAGCGGCATGGGCAGGCCTGAATCGGGGATGGGAGTGAGGCTGGGTGAGGTGAGGCTGGGTGGGAGCCGGCATGCCGGCGATACGGCTTTCCCGGTAGCGCCTCATCGCCGGCATGCCGGCTCCCACCAAGCTACCACCAGCCTCACCTCGAGCGATCAGCAGCCTCGCATCAAGCAATCAGCAGGCTCACCTCAAGCAGCTGGCAGGCCCGCACCAAGCTCCCGCAAGGCGCCACCGCAGGATTACAGCTTGGCGCGCTGCTCCTGCAGGGCCGTCAGCTGCGCGGTCCAGTCGGCAAGGCGCACGCGCTCCTGTTCGATCACCGCCGCCGGCACCTTGTCGCTGAACTTGGCCAGCTTGGCTTCGCTCTTCTCGCGCTCGCCGGCGACCCGGGCGATCTCCTTGTCCAGGCGCGCGCGCTCGGCGTCCAGGTCGACCAGGCCCTCCAGCGGCACCAGCAGGCGCAGCTCGCCCACCACCGCGGCGGCCGAGGCCGGCGCATCGCCGCCGTCCAGCCAGTCGATCGCCTCGAGCCTGAGCAGGAAGCGCAGCTGCGAGTCGAAGCGCGCCACGCGCGCACGGTCCTGCGCGTCGCCGGCCTGCAGCAGCAGGCGCACGCTCTTGCCCGGGGAGACCTGCAGCTCGCTGCGCACGCGGCGCAGGGCGCTGATGATGGCCTTGAGCCATTCCACGTCGGCCTCGGCACCGGCGTAGTCGGCCACGTTCAGCGCTTGCGCGGTGGGGTAGGCCTGCAGCGAGATGCTGCGGCCGGCCACGCCCACACGCGGGGCGACCTGCTGCCACAGCTCCTCGGTGACGAACGGCGCCAGCGGATGCAGCAGGCGCAGCAGCTGCTCGAGCACATAGAGCAGGGTGTGGCGGGTGCTGTCGGCGGCGGCCGCGTCGGCCGCGCCGCTCAGCGCAGGCTTGGCCAGCTCGACGAACCAGTCGCAGAACTGGTTCCAGGCGAACTCGTACAGGCACTGCGCCAGCAGGTCGAAGCGGTAGCTGGCGAAGTGCTCGGCGGCCTCGTCGGACACGCGCGCCAGGCCGGCCAGGATCCACTTTTCCGCGTCTGTGACCGGCTGCGGGGCGCCGGCGAACCGCGCGCCCTCGGTGTTCATCAGCACGAAGCGCGTGGCGTTCCACAGCTTGTTGCAGAAGTTCTTGTAGCCCTCGGCGCGGCCCAGGTCGAACTTGATGTCGCGCCCGTGCGTGGCCAGCGCGGCGATGGTGAAGCGCAGCGCGTCGGCGCCGTGGGCGGCGATGCCGTCGGGGAACTCCTTGCGCGTGGCCTTCTCGATCTTCTCGGCCAGGCGCGGCTGCATCAGCCCGCTGGTGCGCTTGGCGACCAGATCCTCCAGCGCGATGCCGTCGATGATGTCCAGCGGGTCGAGCACGTTGCCCTTGGACTTGGACATCTTCTGGCCCTGCGCGTCGCGGATCAGGCCGGTCATGTAGACATCGCGGAACGGGATCTTGCCGGTGAAGCTGTCGGTGGCCATGACCATGCGCGCCACCCAGAAGAAGATGATGTCGAAGCCCGTGACCAGCACGTCCGAGGGCAGGTAGCGATCGAAGCCGCGCTGCTCCATCGCCTGCTCTTGCGGCCAGCCCAGCGTGGAGAACGGCCACAGCTGCGAGGAGAACCAGGTCTCCAGCACGTCGCTGTCCTGGGTCAGCACCACCTCGTCGCCCAGGCCGTGCTCGGCGCGCACCTGCGCCTCGTCGCGGCCCACGTAGTACTTGCCGGCCGCGTCGAACCAGGCCGGGATGCGATGGCCCCACCACAGCTGGCGGCTGATGCACCAGTCCTGGATGTTCTCCATCCAGTGGCGATAGGTGTTGATCCAGTTCGGCGGGACGAAGCGGATCTGGCCCGATTCGACCAGTTCCAGGCCGCGCTTGGCCAGCCCGTCCATCTTCACGAACCACTGGTCGGTCAGGTAGGGCTCGATCACCTGGCCGGTGCGGTCGCCGCGCGGCACCTGCAGCTTGTGCGGCTTGGTCTCCACCAGCAGGCCGAGTGCCTCCAGGTCGGCCAGCACCGCCTTGCGCGCGGCGTAGCGGTCCAGGCCCTGGTACTTGTGCGGCGCGTTCTCGTTGAGCGCGGCGGTGGGCGTGAACAGGTTGATCATCGGCAGCTCGTGGCGCACGCCGACCTGGTAGTCGTTGAAGTCGTGCGCCGGGGTCACCTTGACCACGCCGGTGCCGAAGTCGCGATCGACGTAGTTGTCGCCGATCACCGGGATCGTGCGCTGACTCAGCGGCAACGCCACCGCCTTGCCGATCAGCCCGGCGTAGCGCGGATCCTCCGGATGGATCATCACCGCCGTGTCGCCGAGCATGGTCTCCGGGCGCGTGGTGGCCACCACCAGGTAGTCGCGGAACTCGCGCAGGGTCTCCTGGCCGTCGGCATCCACTTCGACGTGCTCGTAGGTGGCGCCATCGGCCAGCGGATAGCGGATCGACCACAGGAAGCCATCTTCCTCGACGTTCTCCACCTCCAGGTCGGAGATCGCCGTCTTCAGCACCGGGTCCCAGTTGACCAGGCGCTGGCCGCGGTAGATCAGGCCCTGCTCGTACCAGCGCACGAAGGCCTCGGTCACCGCCGCCGAGGGCTGCGGATCCATGGTGAAGGTGCTGCGCGACCAGTCGGCCGAGGTGCCGAGCCGGCGCATCTGGCGCTCGATGGTGTCGCCGGACTGCTGCTTCCATTCCCAGACCTTGGCGATGAAGCCCTCGCGGCCCAGCGAATCGCGCGTTTCGCCCTTGCCCTCCAGCGCCAGGTTGCGGCTGACCACCATCTCGGTGGCGATGCCGGCATGGTCGGTGCCCACCTGCCACAGCGCATCGAAGCCGCACATGCGGTGGTAGCGCATCAGCGCGTCCATCAGCGTCTGCTGGAACGCATGGCCCATGTGCAGCGTGCCGGTGACGTTGGGCGGCGGCAGCAGGATGGTGTACGGCGTGCCGGTGCCGGAGGGCTTGAACGCGCCGTCGGCTTCCCACTGCGCGTACAGGCGCGCTTCGAAGGCTTTCGGGTCGTAGCTGGAGGCGAGGGTGGTCATAGGCGGGACATCGGCAATCAAAAATGGGGAATCGACAAGGCGCGGGGCGGCGTCGGCCGCGATCGGTGAAGCGGGATCAGGATCCCCGATGCTCTATCCCGACTCCGGGCCTCATCACATATCGTGCTTGTTGAGCGCGAACCCGCGCGCCTGGTACTGGCGCCAGCGTTCGCGCAGCGGCTCGCGCGCGGCCGGATCGGCCGGGACGACCTCCAGCACGCGCTCGCAGGCGCCGGCATAGGCGGCGTCGCGCAGGTTGATCACCAGCGGGCGCGGCGCGGCGTCCAGCTCCGGCGCGGCGATCAGCACCGGGGTGATGTCGTCGTCCTCGTCGGTGCCGGCGATCTGGTGCGGCACGTAGGCATCGTCCTCGAACGCCCACAGCAGCTCGTCCAGTTCCTCGGCCTGGGCGGCGTCGCGCGCCAGGATCAGGGTGGGCTGGTTGGAGGCGTAGGCGCGCTTGGCCAGTTCGCAGACCAGGTTCAGCGGCGCCTCGAGGAAGCGCGGCTTGGCGATCAGGTAGAAGTCGGCGCGCATGTGGGCTGGGAATGGGGAGTGGGGAATCGGCAATCGAAGGAGCGGTGCGCGGCAAGGTGGCCGCGCATCGGCGACGGATCGGGACTCGGGCGTCTCACCGTTCCCGATTCCCGTTTCTCAATTCCCGGCCGTGCCAAAGGCGCGGTCCAGCAGCCACTGCGCCAGCAGGTTCACCGGGCGGCCGGTGGCCATGCCGCGCTTGCCCTCGTCGTTGGCCACGCCGGCGATGTCCAGGTGCGCCCAGCGCTGGCCTTCGGTGAAGCGCGCCAGGAAGCAGCCGGCGGTGATCGCGCCGCCCCAGCGGCCGCCGATGTTGTAGACGTCGGCGAAGGTGGACTCGAGTTGGGACTGGTACTCGTCCCACAGCGGCAGGCGCCAGGCGCGGTCGTAGACGTGCTCGCCGGCGCTGAGCAGTTCCTCGCTCAGGTCGTCGTGCTTGCTCATCAGGCCGGCGGCATGGCGGCCCAGCGCGACCATGCAGGCGCCGGTGAGCGTGGCCACGTCGACCAGGGCCTCGGGCTTGAAGCGCTCGGCGTAGGTCAGCGCGTCGCACAGGATCAGGCGGCCTTCGGCGTCGGTGTTGCCGACCTCGATGGTGCGCCCGGACATGGAGGTGATGACGTCCGAGGGACGATAGGCGTTGCCATCGATGGCGTTCTCCACCGCCGGCACCACCACGACCAGGTTCAGCGGCAGCTTCAGGCCGACCGCCGCCACGAACGTGCCCAGCACCGTGGCGCCGCCGCACATGTCGTACTTCATCTCCTCGATGCCGCCCTGGGTCTTCAGGTTGACGCCGCCGGTGTCGAAGGTGATGCCCTTGCCGACCAGCACGTAGGGCTTGGCCGACGCATCGTCCGCGCCGTTCCACTTGAGCACGATCAGGCGCGGGCGGTTGGCCGAGCCGCGGGCCACGGCCAGCAGCGAACCCATGCCCTGGGCCTCCATCGCCGCGTCGTCCAGGATCTCGGCCTGGGCGCCGTCATGCTGGGCGGCGAAGTCCTGCGCCTGCTGGGCCAGGTAGGCCGGGGTGCAGACGTTCGGCGGCAGGTTGCCCAGCTCGCGGGTGAACTTCACGCCGTTGGCGATGGCGATGCCCTGGGCCAGCGCGTCGTCGTCGCTGCCGAGGAAGGCGACCTGGGCCAGCGCCTGCGGGTCGGGCTTCTTCTTGCCCAGCGTGGCGGTGTAGCGGTAGGTGGCGTGCTCGGTGGCGGCCACGGCCTGGCGGATCGCCCAGGCGGCGTCGCGGCCGGGGACCTCCAGCTCGGTCAGGGTCACCAGGGCCGAGGCGGACGGGCCGTCCTTGAGCGCACGGGCGGCCTCGGTCAGCGCCTTCAGGTAGGTCGGCACGTTGAATTTGGCCGGCTCGCCCAGGCCGACCAGCAGCACGCGAGGGGCCTTCACGCCGGGCAGGTCGTAGAGAGCGGTGATCTTGCCGCTGCGGCCCGGGGCGTCGCCGCGCTGGGCCAGCGCGGCCAGGCGGCCCTGGCTGGCGGCGTCGATGGCGGCCGCCGACGGGCTCAGGGTCTTGTCCGCATAGACGCCCACGACCACGCAATCCACTGCGGCGGCGGTGGGCGTGTCGTGGTTCAGGGTGAATTCCAGGGCCATTGCGCAATTTCCGTCGAGTCGGTTTCACCAGCAGTTACGTACAATCGCCGGCCGCCGCGATGCTGGATGCCCCGGCGCCGACTCGGTCCGCGCGTGCGCGCACCGGCATTCGAACCTGCAATTGTAAGGCAACCCCATCCGATGCCGAAGCTGGACCGCTACCTGTTCTCCGAGTTCACCCAGAGCTTCCTGGCCGCGCTGATGGTGCTGCTGATCGTGAGCATGGGCGGCCTGCTGGTCGACGTGCTGGGCGATGTGGCCAACGGCAAGCTGCCGGCCGGGCTGCTGCTGTCGCAGCTGGGGCTGGCCACGGTGCAGTTCCTGCCCCTGATCCTGTCCCTGGCGCTGATGCTGGGCCTGATGCTGGCCATCGCCCGCCTGTACCGCGACTCGGAAATGGCGGTGCTGACCTCGATCGGCGTGGGCCCGCGGCGCCTGCTGCGCCCGCTGCTGCTGCTGGTGGTGCCGATCGTGGCGATCGTGGCCACGGTCTCGCTGTGGGCCGGCCCGCTGTCGCTGCGCACCAGCCAGGCGATGATCGACAACGCCAACCGCTCGCTGATCCTGGCCGGGCTGGAGCCGGGTCAGTTCACCGTGCTCAGCAACGGCGGGGTGGTCTACGTCAACGGCATGTCCGGCGACGGCACGCGCCTGTCCAAGGTGTTCATGCAGCGCCAGCAGGGCGACCGCCTGGACGTGGTCACCGCCAAGACCGGGCATATGTACTTCGAGGGCGAGACCTCGCGCTTTTTGAAGCTGGAGGACGGCTACCGCGTGGAAGGCCCGGCCGGCGACGGCAAGGACTACCGCATGATGCGCTATGCCAGCAACGAGGTCGCCCTGCCCGACGGCAGCGACAAGAAGACCCAGGACGATCCCGAGCTGCTGCCGACCAGCCAGCTGCTCGGCGATGCCCGGCCGGAGGCCAACGCCCAGCTGCAGACCCGCATCACCCCGCCGCTGCTGTGCCTGGCCTTCGCCCTGCTGACCCTGCCGCTGGCGCGCAGCGCGCCGCGCCAGTCGCGCTACGGGCGGGTGATGCTGGGCTTCCTCGGCTACCTGGTGGCCTTCCTGATGATGATCAACGGCAGCCAGTGGCTGGCCAACGGCAAGCTGCCCGGCGCGCTGGGCCTGTGGTGGCTGAGCCTGCCGCTGCTGGCGCTGGGCGTCTGGGCCTATCTGCGTGACGGCCGGCTCTCACGCCCGAAGGGAGCGCGCGCATGAGGTTCACCCCGCGCATCCACGACCTGTACGTGGGCAAGGTGGTGCTGGGCACCGTGCTGCTGGTCTGGGCGGTGCTGCTCGGCCTGGATGTGACCAACGGCATCTCCGGCCAGCTGCGCGATGTCGGGCGCGGCAACTTCACCTTTAGCCACGCGATCGTGTTCACCCTGTACACGGTGCCGCGCCGGGCCTACACGCTGTTCCCGACCGCCGCGGTGATCGGCGCGCTGATGGGCCTGGGCCAGCTGGCCGCCAGCTCCGAGCTGACCGCGCTGCGCGCGCTGGGCCTGTCGCGGCGCCGGCTGAGCCTGTCGGTGGCGGTGACCCTGGCGATCCTCACCGCCGGCATGGTGCTGTGCATGGAGACCGCCGGCGCCTGGGGCCAGACCCAGGCCGACAACCTCAAGGCGGCGGCCAAGTTCGGCAACGTGGCGCGCGGCATGTACGCCGGGCTGTGGGCGCGCGAGGGCGATACCTTCCTCAACGCCCAGTCCGGCGATCTGGTGGCCGGCGCCGACGGCAATTCGCAGCTGCAACTGCAGGACGTGCGCCTGTATCAGCTCGACGCCGACGGCCGCCTGGCCTCGATCACCCACGCGGCCAACGCGGTGCACGTCACCGACAGCTGGCTGCTGAGGAACGTCACGCGCACCACGTTCGCGCCGCGCTCGGTGCAGCAGGACAAGCTGCCGCAGGAGAACTGGCCCTCCAAGCTCGATCCGGCCGCGCTGGCGGCCACGCTTGGGCAGCCGCGCTACATGTCCGCCGCCGACCTGTCGCGCAGCATCGACTACCGCACCCGCAACAGCCTGGATGCGCGCGACTACGAAGAGGTCTACTGGGGCCGCTGGTTCTATCCGATCAACGTGCTGGCGCTGTGCCTGGCGGCGATCCCGTTCGCCTTCGGCAGCCTGCGCAGCGGCGGCATGGGCAAGCGCCTGTTCCTGGGCATCATGTTCGCGCTGGCGTTCTGGCTGCTGCAGCTGCTGTTCGGCCGCATGGGCACGGCGCTGCGCCTGGATTACCGCCTGGCGTATACCGCCACGCCGGTGCTGATGCTGGTGATCTCGTACTGGCTGTTCAGACGGCGCAGCAGCTAGGGAGTGCGAGGAGCGCGGTGTGCCTGAGCGGATTGCTTAATGAGCATGCCTGCGATCGCAGGGCGGTTTCGCTTGGCCGTGCGGGCTTAAGCCAGCCTTCGTGTCTCAGGTGCTGTCAGCAAGGGTGCGAACAGTGACGCACCTGGCAGCGTTTCGGCGGGAACTGTGCACAAGAGGGGCGCACTCGTTGGAGCCTCGCCCGGCGCCATTGCATGGATTTCCCCAGCCGCGATTTTGTCTAGAGCGCTCCAGTGCTTGCCTTTCCGATAAGATCTAT
Organism: Pseudoxanthomonas sp. UC19_8; assembly: GCF_042700505.1. Lineage (NCBI taxonomy): Bacteria > Pseudomonadati > Pseudomonadota > Gammaproteobacteria > Lysobacterales > Lysobacteraceae > Pseudoxanthomonas > Pseudoxanthomonas sp. UC19_8. Next base: position 3,070,322 of record NZ_CP170559.1, on the reverse strand, counting down.
TGATCGTGTTCTCCTTGAATTGAAGGCCTTTTTATTATGCACCCCACCGCAATGCAAAACGGCAGCCGTTTCTTCGACACTTATTCAGAGCCTTTCAAAAGTCGGCCGAATGCAAGAGTTGTTGAGATAGGATCGAGAAACTTTAATGGGAGTTTGCGTGATCTTGCTCCTGCACAGTTCGAATACATCGGTTTGGACTTCGCGAGTGGTGACGGCGTCGATATCGTCTTGGATTCGCCGTATTCCCTTCCTTTTGAGAATGCTTCTGTCGACGTGGTGGTTTCCAGCAGTTGCCTTGAGCATTCGGAAATGTTTTGGTTAGTTTTTCTCGAGGTGATGAGAATTCTGAAGCCGGACGGTTTATTCTATTTGAATGCGCCATCAAATGGCGATTTTCACCGATATCCTGTCGACTGCTGGAGATTTTATCCAGATAGCGGTAACGCGCTGGTTAAATGGGCAAAATGGAACAAGATCGACGCGGTACTTCTTGAATCCTATATCAGCAATCAGCACATGGATCAATGGAATGACTGCGTAGCTGTCTTTTTGAGAGATGAGCGCTACCTGGAAACTCATCAAGCAAGAATACTGGATGCGTTCCAGGACTTCAGAAATGGTCAGAAACACGGAATCGAGGGTTTCCTGAATCACAGCGACTCTCCCGAGGACAGGGTGAGGCTGGCGGTGGTCGAGCGCGTGGTGAGTGGAAAAATCAAGGTTTAGAATATGAGCCACTCGTGAAACTCGCCTAGCGGCCTCTTTCCATCCTCTCAGGGGGCTTCTGGCGCTGGGGTGGTTCGCGCGCCACGGGCTGCGATACGTTGGTTCGATTGGATCGTGTATCGGCATGTCGTCGTATCTGCTGCGCGCCTTAGATCACGTTCGCGATCTCGACAACCGTGTCAAACGCGTGCCGCTGGCGCGGTCATGCCAGGTCAGGCGCTCGCGGTCGATCCAGGCCCACCAGAAGCCCAGGCCGCCGCACAGCAGCGACAGGGTGCCCACGCCGTAGCGCAGCCACAGCGCGCCCCAGGACGGACGCGCGGTGGAGGCGCCGGCGACCGCGATCTTCCACGGGCGCATGCCCAGGGTCTGGCCGCCGCGGCGCCAGCTCAGCGTGGCGTACAGGCCGGTCACCAGCCAGCAGCACAGCCACAGCAGCCACTGCAGGGCGCTGAACGGGGCGATGTTCTGCCGTGCGGCGTGGTGGCCCAGATAGGTGTACCCGGCGGTGAAGGCCGCGGATACCGCGAACCACAGCGCCAGCGCCGGCCAGGCGTCGTAGAACAGCGCCAGCAGCCGCCGGCCGACATAGGCGCGGCGGGGCGCGGGCAGGGCGAGCGGGGCGGCGTCGGGTTCGGCGGACATGGCCGCCAGCATAGAGCGCGCCCGGGCCGGCGCGCACCGCCGTGTCCCTTGGCGGCGGGTCCGCCGCCTCGATGGCAGGCGCTACCCTTGCCGGCATGAGTACCCCCGCCGAACGCCGCCAGCGCGTGGCCGAGCTGCCGCCCTGCGGCGATGCCGACCAGCGCCAGATCGACCGTTTCCTCGACGCCATCTGGGCCGAAGGCGGCCTGGCCCGCGCCACCCTGGACAGCTACCGGCGCGATCTGCAGGGCTTCGCCCGCTGGGCGAGCTGGCGCGCTGGCGAGCCACCGGCTCGCGCGCCAGCGAGCGCCACGCTGGGGATGGCCGCCACGGACAACGTGCTGGCGAGTGCCGATCGTGCCCTGATCTTCGACTACCTGGCCTGGCGCACGCGCCAGGGCTATTCGCCGCGCAGCAACGCGCGCCTGCTCTCGTGCCTGCGGGCCTTCTACGGCCAGCTGGTGCGACGTGGCGAACGCGCGGACGACCCGACCGCGCTGCTCGATCCACCCAAGCTGCCGCGCGCCCTGCCCAAGGCGCTGTCGGAGAGCCAGATCGACGCGCTGCTGGCCGCGCCCGACGTGGACACCCCGCTGGGCCTGCGCGATCGCGCGATGCTGGAGCTGATGTACGCCTGCGGCCTGCGCGTGAGCGAGCTGGTCGGCCTGGCCGACGCCGGCGTCAACCTGCGCCAGGGCGCGCTGCGCGTGCTGGGCAAGGGCAGCAAGGAGCGGATGGTGCCGCTGGGCGAGGAATCCCAGCACTGGCTGCAGCGCTATCTCGACGGCGCGCGCGCGCAGCTGGCGGGCAAGCGCGGCGCGGCGCGGGGCGACGGCCGCACGCCGCTGTTCATCGACGCGGCCGGCCAGCCGCTGAGCCGGCAGGCGTTCTGGGGGCTGGTGAAGCGCTACGCGGTCCTGGCCGGGATAGACGCCGCCAGGGTCAGCCCGCACGGCCTGCGCCACAGCTTCGCCACCCACCTGCTCAACCGCGGCGCCGACCTGCGCTCGCTGCAGCTGATGCTGGGCCACAGCTCGCTGTCCACCACCCAGATCTACACCCTGGTCGCCCGCCAGCATCTGCAGCAGCTGCATGCGAAGCATCACCCGAGGGGGTGAGCGCCCAGCTAGGGCTTGCTCAGACGGAGCGGCCGCCCGTCTGTAGAGCGGAGCTTGCTCCGCTGGGGCCTTCCCCACGAACCGAACGAAGAGCAGCGGAGCAAGCTCCGCTCTACAGGCGGGAGCCGCCCTTCGGTCTTTTCGGCCAATGGCGGAGATGCGGCCTTCCCGGGAAAGCCCCTCGCCGGCATGCCGGCTCCCCACCGAGCACAGCGGGCATGCCGCTCCTGGGGCGGAGCGCCGCTGGCCAAGCCCTTCAGCCGGCCTGTGCGAGAATCCAGTCCGATGCCCCGCCTGGCGGGGCCCCGCGCCGAGCGCCGCCCGCGGCCGCCGGCCCCGAACCAGGAAGTCCCACGATGCGCCGTCTTGTCCCCCTCGTCCTGCTGACCGGCCTGAGCCTGACCGCCTGCGCCAAGTCGCCGCAGTCCGCCGCCGATACCGCCAAGCCCGCCGCCGCCACCGCTGCGGCCGCGCCGGCCGGCAACGACCCGGTCGAAGCCCGGGTCCGCGCCGCGCTCAAGCAGCTCAATCCCCAGGTCGACGTGGACTACATCGGCAAGGCGCCCCTGCCGGGCTTCCGCGAGGTGATCGCCGCCGGCCAGCTGGTCTACATCAGCGACGACGGCAAGTACCTGGTCCAGGGCAACGTGATCGACGTGGCCCAGCGCAAGGACCTGATGCAGGGCAGCGACGCGCTGGCCCAGTACCGCCAGAACCTGCTCAAGTCGGTCAAGCAGGCCGACCGCATCGTGTTCGCGCCGGCCAATCCCAAGTACACCGTCAGCGTGTTCACCGACATCGAGTGCGGCTACTGCCGCAAGCTGCACAGCCAGATCGCCGACTACAACAAGCAGGGCATCGCGGTGGAATACCCGGCCTGGCCGCGCATGGGTCTGGGCAGCCAGGACCACAAGGACATGATCTCGGTCTGGTGCGCGGCCGATCGCCGCAAGGCCCTGACCGAGGCCAAGGCCAGCGGCCAGGTCACCGCGCGCGACTGCAACAACCCGGTGAACATGGAATACAACGTCGGCCAGCGCCTGGGGGTCAACGGCACCCCGGCCGTGTTCGCCCCGGACGGCAACCAGATCGGCGGCTATCTGCCGCCGGCCGAGATGCGCGCGGCGCTGGACAAGCTGGCGGCCGCCGACGCCGCCAAGGCCAAGAGCGCCGGCATGCCGTAAAGGCGTGGGAGCAACGGCCTCCTCGAATCCAGCAGCGGCCTGCCTGTAGAGCGGAGCTTGTGGCAATCCCCTCTTGGGGACTCCGCTGCTTTTCGGCCGGATCATGGGAAAGCCCCAGCGGAGCAAGCTCCGCTCTACAGGCGGGGGGCGCCACGGCGGCGATGAGGTTCTGCCGGGAAAGCCCTGCGCCGCCATGACGGCGCCCGCCGCCGGTACAATGGGCGGCCCCGCTCCACGGCTCCCACGGTTCCCGGACATGATCGTCCTCGAAGGCCAGCCGGCCTTGTCGCAGTTCCGCCGCGCGCGGCTCGAATCCCGCCTGCAGTCCGTCGCCCCCCAGGTCCGCCTCCTGGGCACCTGGCAGGTCTACTTCATCGATCCGCAGCCGGGCACCGCGCCGGACCTGGAGGCGCTGCGCCGCATCCTGCAGGCCGGCGACACGCCGGCCGCGCAGGAGGACGGGGCCACCAGCCGCCTGGTCGTGCCGCGCCTGGGCACGCGCTCGCCCTGGTCGAGCAAGGCCACCGAACTGCTGCGCGGCGCCGGCATCGCCGTGCACCGGGTCGAGCGCGGCACGCGCGTGGACCTGGCCGGTTGGCCGGACGATGCGGCCGCCCGCGCGGCGCTGGACAAGCTGCTGCACGACCCGATGACCCAGTCGCTGCTGGCCGGCGTCGAGCAGGCCGGTGCGCTGTTCGAGGCGCCGCCGCGCGGCGCGCTGGCGCGGGTGCCGCTGGACGCGCTGGAAGCGGCCAACGCGCGCCTCGGCCTGGCCCTGGCCCAGGACGAGATCGACTACCTGCGCGCGCGCTACGCGGCGCTGGGGCGCGACCCGTCCGATGTCGAGCTGATGATGTTCGCGCAGGCCAATTCCGAGCACTGCCGGCACAAGATCTTCAACGCCAGCTGGACCATCGACGGCCGCGCCCAGGAGCGCTCGCTGTTCAAGATGATCAAGCACACCCACCAGCGGACCCCGCAGTACACGCTGTCGGCCTACAGCGACAACGCCGCGGTGGTCGAGGGCCTGCCGGCGGCGCGCTACCGGCCCGATCCGGCCAGCGGCCAGTACCGCAGCGAGGCGGTGCTGCCCAGCGCCTTCCAGATCAAGGTCGAGACCCACAACCACCCGACCGCGATCGCGCCGTTCCCCGGCGCCTCGACCGGTGCCGGCGGCGAGATCCGCGACGAGGGCGCCACCGGGCGCGGCGGCAAGCCCAAGGCCGGCCTGACCGGCTTCAGCGTCTCGCACCTGCGCATCCCCACGCTGCCGCAGCCGTGGGAGGCCCCGCGCGCGCTCAACCCGCGCATGGCGCCGGCGCTGGAGATCATGCTCGACGGCCCGCTGGGCGGGGCGGCGTTCAACAACGAATTCGGCCGGCCCAACCTGCTGGGCTACTTCCGCAGCTTCGAGCTGCCCGAAGGCGCGGGCCTGACCCGCGCCTACGACAAGCCGATCATGCTGGCCGGCGGCCTGGGCGCGATCGACCGCTGCCAGGTCGAGAAGAAGACCCTGCAGCCGGGCGATGCGGTGATCGTGCTGGGCGGCCCGGCGATGCTGATCGGGCTGGGCGGCGGCGCGGCCAGTTCGGTCGCCTCCGGCGACAGCGCCGAGGACCTGGATTTCGCCAGCGTGCAGCGCGACAACCCGGAGATGGAGCGCCGCTGCCAGGAAGTGATCGACCGCTGCGTGGCGCTGGGGGCGGACAATCCGATCCGCTGGTTCCACGACGTCGGCGCCGGCGGCCTGTCCAACGCCATCCCCGAACTGCTGCACGACTCGGGCGTGGGCGGCATCATCGACCTGGACAAGGTGCCCAGCGACGATCCCTCGCTCTCGCCGCTGGAGCTGTGGTGCAACGAATCGCAGGAGCGCTACGTGCTGGGCGTGCCGCAGGCCCGCCTGGCCGAGTTCGCCGCGATCTGCGAGCGCGAGCGTTGTCCGTTTGCCGCGGTTGGTGTGGCGACCGCCGAGGAGCGGCTGGTGGTGGGATATGGCGTCCTCGGCGGTGGGAATGGGGAATCGGGAATCGGGAATGGTGAAAAGCCCGCAGAGCCCGCTGTTCCCCATTCTCCATTCTCCATTCCCCATTCCCAGCACCCCATCGATCTGCCGATGGACGTGCTCTTCGGCAAGGCGCCGAAGATGCATCGCGAGACGGCGCATCCGGCGCCGGCGCGCTGGCCCGAGCTGAAGACCGAGGGGCTGGAGCTGCGCGAGGCGGGGCTGCGCGTGCTGGCGCATCCGTCGGTGGCGTCCAAGAGCTTCCTGGTAACCATCGGCGACCGCAGCGTCGGCGGGCTGACCGCGCGCGATCAGATGATCGGCCCCTGGCAGCTGCCGCTGGCCGACTGCGCGATCACGCTGGCCGGGTTCGACACCTTCGCCGGTGAGGCGATGTCCATCGGCGAACGCGCCCCTCTGGCGCTGCTGGATGCCGCCGCCTCGGCGCGCATGGCTGTGGGCGAGGCCATCACCAACCTGTGCGCCGCGCCGGTGCCGGCGCTGGAACACGTCAAGCTGTCGGCCAACTGGATGGCCGCGGCCAACCACGCCGGCGAGGACGCGCTGCTGTTCGACGCCGTGCGCGCGGTCGGCATGGAGCTGTGTCCGCAGCTGGGCCTGAGCATCCCGGTGGGCAAGGACTCGCTGTCGATGCAGGCGGTTTGGACGGCTGGGAATGGGGAATCGGGAGTCGGGAATCGGGAAGCGGCGGTCGCCGCGGTTGCCGACGCTTCTGCCTCGCCCATTCCCCATTCCCCATTCCCCATTCCCGAAACGCTAAAGAGCGTTTCGCCCGTCTCCCTGGTCATCTCCGCCTTCGCGCCGGTCGACGACGCGCGCATGCAGCTCACCCCGCTGCTGTCGCGCGAGCCGGACACCGAGCTGTGGCTGATCGGGCTGGGCGGCGGCAAGCAGCGCCTGGGCGGTTCGGTGCTGGCGCAGGTGTTCGCCGGCGACGAGGCGCTGCCGGCCTTCGGCGGCGACGTGCCGGACCTGGACAACCCCGAGCTGCTGCGCAATTTCTTCGAGATGGTGCGCGAGGCGCGCGCGGCCGGGCTGCTGCTGGCCTATCACGACCGCAGCGACGGCGGTGCCTTCGCCGCGCTGTGCGAGATGGCCTTCGCCGCGCGTCTGGGCGTGGACATCGCGCTGGATGCCTGGGGCGAGGACGCCTTTCGCGCGCTGTTCAACGAGGAACTCGGCGCCATCGTGCAGATCGCCGCCGAAGACCGCGCCGCCTTCGCCGACCTGGTCGAGCGCCATGCGCTGACCGAATGCGCGCAGCGCATCGCCAAGCCCACCACCGCGCCGAGCGTGCGCGTCACCCAGGCCGGCCAGCCGCTGGCCGAGTGGCGCTGGGAGGAGCTGTTCGACGCGTGGTGGTCGGTGACCCACGCCATGCAGCGCCTGCGCGACAACCCCGAGAGCGCCGACGAGGAGCGCCACACCGCGCGCACCTTCGCCGAGCCGGGCCTGAAGCCCAAGCTGGTGTTCGATCCGGCCGAGGACGTGGCCGCGCCGTTCATCGCCACCGGGGCGCGGCCGAAGGTCGCGATCCTGCGCGAGCAGGGCGTCAACGGCCAGATCGAGATGGCCAACGCCTTCGAACGTGCCGGCTTCGACGCCTTCGACGTGCACATGAGCGATCTGATCGAGGGCCGCGTGACGCTGGAGCGCTTCACCGGCCTGGCCGCGTGCGGCGGCTTCAGCTATGGCGATGTGCTCGGCGCGGGCCGCGGCTGGGCGACCTCGATCCTGGAACGTCCGGCATTGCGCGCGCAGTTCGCCGCGTTCTTCGCGCGCGAGGCGACCTTCTCGCTGGGCGTGTGCAACGGCTGCCAGATGCTGAGCCAGCTCAAGGACATCATTCCCGGCGCCGAGCACTGGCCGCGCTTCCTGCGCAACCGCAGCGAGCAGTTCGAGGCGCGCACCGCGCTGCTGGAGGTGGTGGAATCGCCGTCGGTGTTCTTCCGCGGCATGGCCGGCTCACGCATTCCGGTGGCCGTGGCCCATGGCGAGGGCCGCGCCGAGTTCGATTCGGCGGTGGACCTGGCCGCCGCGCGCGTGTCGCTGCGCTATGTCGATGGCGATGGCCAGGTGGCCACGCGCTACCCGACCAATCCCAACGGTTCGCCCGAGGGCATTACGGGCCTCACCACCAGCGACGGCCGCGCCACCATCCTGATGCCGCATCCGGAACGCACGCCGCGCACGGTCAACCTGAGCTGGTCGCCGGTCGGCTGGTCCGACGACTCGCCGTGGCTGCGCATGTTCCGCAATGCGCGGGTGTGGTGCGGTTAGCGCCGGGTCTTCGACCCGCGCGACATTGCGCCGCACACATCGACGCCCATCGCTTGCGATGGGCGTTGTGCGTTATGTGACCTCTGTTCCTTTACGCGATATTCGTTCTCGCAATTTGCGCAGGCCATCTCGGCATGAAGTCGTTGAAATGGCTTGTTTTGCCGCGTCTTCGCATGGCGTTGCAATGCATGAACGGCACTTGACGTCAAGAAATTGACTCGCGGACTATCGATCCAGACGCATGACGCGAGTCCATGCGTTCGGTCCGCCATTAAATCCCCCGCAAGGTGGACCGTCGCCGTTCAACGAGAGAGAGACATCCGACTGCTGTGACCGTGTGCGCGAAGCGATTCGCGCGCCGACGGGGGTCTCTTGCCCGCAACAACACAACGCCAAGGAAAGGAACGCATGAATCGCATCTTCTGCAAGCTGTGGGATGCCCGACGCGGGCAGGTCGTGGTGGCCTCGGAACTGGCCTCGCGCCACGGCAAGGGCAAGGGGGCGCGCATGGTGCGGGCCGCGCTCGCCGCGGTGGTGGTGTTCGCCGCGCACAGCGCGCTGGCGCAATCGGTGGGCGGTGGTGTTGCCTCCGGCAAGGCCAGCACCGCGATCTCGCCGCAGACGGCCGACTGCGCCGATGCGGCCACGCGCACGGCGCGCGCCGGCGGCGGGAACGGCATCGCGATCGGCTGCGGCGCCGATGCCTCGGGCGATGCGTCCACGGCGGTGGGCTTCCAGAGCGAGGCCAGTGGCGCGCAGTCCACCGCCAGCGGCGCGGCGGCGCTGGCCAGCGGCGATGGCGGCGTGGCGCACGGTGCGCTGAGCGAGGCGTCCGGCGTGGAATCCACGGCCAGCGGTTACTACAGCGCCGCCACCGCCGACGGCGCCACCGCGCATGGCGCGGAGAGTGTGGCCAGCGGCATCGAATCGACCGCTGGCGGTTTTTTGTCCACCGCCAGCGGCGCCGGGGCGACCGCGCACGGCGCCGAATCCCTGGCCAGCGGCGACTATGCCACCAGCCTGGGCCTGGCCGCGCAGGCCACCGGCACCAGCGCCACGGCGCTGGGTGAGTTCTCCATCGCCGGCGGCGAGGAAAGCACCGCGGTCGGCGGCTCGGCGCTGGGCGGCACCTACCAGACCCGGGCGCTGGGCGAGGGCGGCGCGGCCTTCGGTAACGGCGCCTGGGCCAATGGCGATTACGGCACCGCGCTGGGCTATCTGAGCTCGGCCGATGCGCAAGGCGCCAGTGCGCTGGGCGCGGGCGCGTGGGCGCAGGCCAGCGACAGCACCGCGCTGGGCTTCGGCGCGCACGGTGCCGCGGCCAACAGCGTGGCGCTGGGCGCGCGCTCGGTGGCGCAGCGCGAGAACAGCGTGTCGGTCGGCGATGCCGGCGCCGAGCGCCAGATCGTCAACGTGGCCGCCGGCACCGAAGCCACCGATGCGGTCAACAAGGCGCAGCTGGATGAAGTCGCCACGACCGCCAACACCACCAGCACGTATTTCCAGGCCAGCGGCAGCGCCGACAGCGATGCCGGTGCCTACGTGGAAGGCGACAACGCCGTGGCCGCGGGCGAGGCCGCCAACGCCATCGGCAACGGCGCCTCGGCGCTTGGCGGCGGTGCCACGGCGGCCGGCGTCAACGCCACCGCCAGCGGCTTCAATGCCACCGCCAGCGCCGACTCGGCGACCGCGGTGGGCGGCACGCTGACCTATGCCGATCCGGACACCGGCGAGGTGCTGCTGGACCAGACCACCAGCGCCAGCGCGGTGGGCGCCAGCGCGCTGGGCGCCGGTGCGCAGGCCAGCGGCGCGTTCAGCACCGCTACCGGCGCCGCCGCCACGGCGGCGGGCCTGCAGGCCACGGCGAGCGGCTTCAGCAGCAGCGCGGCCGGGCTGGCCGCCACGGCCAACGGCGGCTTCGCCAGCGCGGCCGGGGACTTCGGCTCGGCCTTCGGCTATGGCAGCGAGGCGGTGGGCGTCAACGCGACCGCGCTGGGTGCCGGCGCCGCGGCGCAGGGCGGCAGTTCCACCGCGGTGGGCGAGAGCAGCCAGGCGCTGGGCGAGGAGGCGACCGCCGTCGGCGGCAGCACCTTCTTCGGCCTGATCGGCACGCGCGCCAGCGGCACCGGCAGCGCCGCGTTCGGCAACGGCGCCTGGGCCACCGGCGAATACAGCACGGCGCTGGGGCATAACAGCTATGCCGACGGCACCAGCAGTGCGGCGATCGGTGTCAATGCCTTCGCCGAGGCGGAGAACAGCGTCGCGCTGGGCGCCGATTCGGTGGCCTCGCGCGCCAACACGGTGTCGGTCGGCGATGCCGGCGCCGAGCGCCAGCTCACCAACGTCGCCGCCGGGACCGAGGATACCGACGCGGTCAACAAGGCGCAGCTGGACGAGGTGGCCACGACCGCCAACACCACGCGCAGGTACTTCCAGGCCAGCGGCAGCGGCGACAGCGATGCCGGCGCCTATGTGGAGGGCGATGACGCGGTCGCCGCGGGCGAGGCCGCCAACGCGCTGGGCACCGGCGCATCGGCCTACGGCGCGGGCGCCGGCGCGGCGGGCAACCAGGCCACGGCCATCGGCCACAACAGCGCTGCGGTGGGCGAGGGCAGTGTCGCGGTCGGCGGCATGGGCCAGGCCTTCGATCAGTACAACAGCCCCATCGAGGATGCGGACGGCAAGCCGGTGCTGGTCGGCGCCAACGCCACCCAGGACGCCACCGCCGTCGGCGCCGGCGCGCAGGCCACCGGCACGGTGTCCTCGGCGTTCGGCTACGGCGCGCAGGCGCTGGGCGAACACAGCACGGCCGGCGGCTACAAGGCACGCGCGGTCGGCGGCTATGCGGTGGCCTTCGGCGACAGCGCCTGGGCCAGCCAGGATTACGCCACCGCGGTCGGCGCCTATGCCTGGGCCACGGCCGAAGGCGCCTCGGCCTTCGGCCAGGGCGCGTGGGCGACCGGGCTCAACACCTCGGCCTTCGGCACCGGCGCCTGGGCCAGCGGCAGCGGCGCGACCTCGATCGGTTTCAACAGCTGGGCCCCGGGCGCCAGTGCCACCGCGATCGGCCGCGGCGCGTTCGGCTATGGCGACTACAGCATCGGCCTGGGCTACCAGGCGCTGGGCAACACGATCAACAGCATCGCCATCGGCACCAATGCGCTGGCCGACAACGAGAGCGCCATCGCGCTCGGTGCCGGTAGCGAGGCCAGCGGCAACAACGCCGTGGCGCTGGGCGCCGGTGCGGTGGCCGCGCGCGACAACAGCGTCTCGGTCGGCGATGCCGGTGCCGAACGCCAGATCACCAACGTCGCCGCCGGCACCGAGGACACCGACGCGGTGAACAAGGCGCAGCTGGACCAGGTCGCCGCCACCGCGCAGACCACCAGCAAGTACTTCCAGGCCAGCGGCAGTGCCGACAGCGATGCCGGTGCGTACGTGGAAGGCGACAACGCCGTGGCCGCGGGCGAGGCGAGCAATGCGATCGGCAACGGTGCCTCGGCGTTCGGCTCGGGCGCCAACGCCAGCGCGCAGAACGCCACGGCGGTGGGCTTCAACGCCGTGGCCGCGGGTCAGAACGCGGCGGCCTTCGGCAACAACGCGCAGGCCACCGGACCTGCGAGCGTGGCCGTGGGCGGCGTGGCGGTGGACGAGAACGGCGATCCGCTGATCACCGTCGAGGGCGCGCCGGTCAGCACCGGCGCGACCAGTGCCAGCGTGGGCGGCACCGCGCTGGGCGCCAGCGCCGATGCCTCCGGCTTCGCCGCCACCGCCACCGGCGTGGGCGCCTATGCGGCCGGCGCGCAGGCCACGGCGGTGGGCGCGGTGGCCAATGCGATCGGCGACTACACCACCGCGGTGGGCACCTCGAGTGCGGCGGTGGGCACCAGTTCGACCGCGGTCGGCGGCGTGGTCGATCTGGTTCCGGGGCTGGGCGCGTTCGTTTCGACGCAGGCCAGCGGTGAATCGGCCAGCGCCTTCGGCGCCGGCGCGATCGCCGCTGGCGATTACAGCCTGGCCAGCGGCGTGCTCAGCGGGGCCGACGGGCTGGAGAGCACGGCGGTGGGTTACTTCGCCTATGCGCCCTCCGCCCTGTCCACCGCGCTGGGCGCCGAGACCTGGGCCAGCGGCGAGGCGAGCACCGCGATCGGTTACTACGCCACCGCGTTCGGCGACAACAGCGTGGCGCTGGGCGCCAATTCCAAGGCCACGCGCAACAACACGGTCTCGGTCGGCGATGCGGGTGCCGAGCGCCAGATCACCAACGTCGCCGCCGGCACGCAGGACACCGATGCGGTGAACAAGTCGCAGCTCGATGCGGTGGCGGCCTCGGCCGAAGGCACCAGCGCGGGCTTCCAGTTCTCCGGCAAGGGCCTGGCCAGCGCCGGCGGCAGCGATGCTACCGCGGCTGGTTCGGGGGCGAACGCCGCCGGCAATCGCAGCGTGGCGCTGGGCGCGGGCAGTGCGGCCAGCGGTGCCGGTGCCATCGCGGTGGGCGCGGCGAGCAAGGCCAGTGCGGTCAACGCCACTTCGGTCGGCCTGCAGTCCAGCACGCTGGGCGCCAATGGCGTGACCGTGGGCTACAACGCCTTCGTGCGGCAGAGCGCGAGCAACGGCGTGGCGCTGGGTGCCAATGCGGGTGCGACCGGCGCCAACTCGGTGGCGCTGGGCGCGGGCTCGCGCACCTACGAGGCCGACACCGTCTCGCTGGGCAGCGGCAACGGCCGCGGCGGCCCGGCCACGCGCCGCATCGTCAACCTCAGCCAGGGCCTGCTGGCCGAGGGCAGCACCGAGGCGGTCACCGGTGGTCAGCTCTACCAGTCGCTGCAGGCCTATGCACGTTACCTCGGTGGCGGCGCCTCGGTCGGCCCGCTCGGCGGGCTGACCACGCCGACCTTCATCGTCCAGGGCGATGGCTACAACAGCGTGGGCGATGCGCTGGCCGCGCTGGATTCGAAGGTGACCGAGCTCGACGCGCGCGGCGGCACCGCCAGCGCCAGCAAGGTCGCCACCTCCGCACGCAGGACGCTCAGCGCCGCCGCCCCGGCCAGCGTCGAACCGGAAGCGGAAGAAGCGTCCACCGAGACGCTGCGCACCGCCGCGAGCGAGCGCTCCACGCCCGTTACCTCCACCGCCACCGCCGCCGCCACGACCGCCACGGCGGTCACGCCGGCCTCCACCACGCTTGGCGACGCGGCCCAGGCCAACGCCGACAGCGGCACCGCGATCGGCGGCGCCGCCTATGCCGCCGGCCCCGGCGACACGGCCATCGGCAGCAACGCGCGGGTCAACGCCGACGGCAGCACCGCGGTCGGCGCCAATGCCACCATCGCCGCCGAGGCGACCAACGCGGTCGCGGTGGGCGAAGGCACCTCGGTCACCGCGGCCAGCGGCACGGCCGTGGGGCAAGGCAGCAGCGTGAGCGCGCAGAACGCCGTCGCCCTGGGCCAGGGGTCGACCAACGATCGCGCCAACACGGTCTCGGTGGGCAGTGCCGGCAACCAGCGCCAGGTCACCAACGTGGCCGCCGGCACGCAAGCCAACGATGCGGCCAACGTCGGCCAGGTGCAGGCCGGCGACGCGCAGTCGGTGGCCACCGCCAAGGCCTATACCGACAACACCGCCACGCAGACGCTGAGCAGCGCCAACAGCTACACCGACGCCAAGTTCAACGCGTGGAACCAGGACCTGGACGGCTACAAGCAGGGCGTGGACCGCCGCTTCGCCGAGCAGGACCGCCGCATCGACCGCCAGGGCGCGATGAACGCGGCGATGCTCAACATGGCCACCAGCGCCGCCGGCATCCACACCGAGAACCGCGTCGGCGTCGGCGTGGGCTTCCAGGGCGGCGAGAACGCGCTGTCGGTGGGCTACCAGCGCGCGCTCAGCGAGCGGGCCACGATCACCGTCGGCGGCGCCTTCAGCGGCGACGAACGCTCGGTGGGCGTGGGCGCCGGCTTCGGCTGGTGAGGCAACACCACGGGCCGTCGCCCTCGCGGCGGCCCGTGCAGGGATGGAACGCCGCCCGGCCCAGCCCGACGCGGCGCACATGCGTCATCGAACCCGGCCCGCCAGGCGCCGGGCTGACACTTTCACTTGCGCAAAGGGACGACCAGCAATGACCAGCACACCTCGCGGCATCCTCCTTCCGGCCCTCGTGCTCGCGCTCGCCGCCAGCACGGCCAGCCACGCGGCCACGCCGACGCAGACCACGCGCCTGCCCACGGCGGGCGCGGAGAGCGAGCAGAAGATCGGCCGCTTCATCATCACCTACCGCGACGGCAGCACCGCCACCGCGTCCAGCGCGACCGGCGCCGCCGCGCGCGCCACCACCGCGCTGTCGCGCGCCGGCCTGAGCGCGCCGGGCCGCATCGCCACTGCCAGCCATCTGCGCCGGCTCGCCACCGGTGCCGAACTGGTCAAGACCTCGCGCAAGCTCGACCGCGTCGAGGCCGAGGCCTTCATGCGCCAGCTCGCCGCGGACCCGGCCGTGCTGCGCGTGCAGCCGGACCTGCTGCGTCGCCCGGTGCGCGACATCCGCGCCCCGGCCGCGGCCGAGCCGGCCACCTTCACCCCCAGCGACACCTACTACGCCAAGTACCAGTGGCATCTGAAGGCGCCCGACGGCACCGCCACCCAGGGCGGCAACGCCAACAACGGCGGCGCCAACGTCAACAACGCCTGGGACCTGGCCGACGGCAACGGCATCGTCATCGCCGTGCTCGACACCGGCATCACCCGCCACGTCGACCTGAACACCGAACTGGCCGGCGACGGCTACGACTTCATCACCGACAAGCTGATCTCCGGCCGCGACGCCGACGGTCGCGCGCCCGGCGGCTGGGACACCGGCGACTGGACCACCGAGGAGCCATGGCTGAGCGCGTGCACCAACGCCGACAACCCGCCCGAGGACAGCACCTGGCACGGCACCCACGTGGCCGGCACCGCCGGCGCCGAGCTCACCAACAACGCCGCCGGCATGGCCGGTGTGGCCTACAACGCGAAGATCCTGCCGGTGCGCGTGCTGGGCCACTGCGGCGGTTACGACAGCGACATCGCCGACGCGATCATCTGGGCCGCCGGCGGCAGCGTGGACGGCGTGCCGGCCAACACCCATCCGGCCCAGGTCATCAATCTGAGCCTGGGCGGCAGCGGCGTGTGCACGGCCAGCGATGTCACCGGCCAGGCCGTGGCCCAGGCCAACGCGCTGGGCGCCACGGTGGTGGTCTCGGCCGGTAACAGCAACGCCGATGCGGCGGGCTATTCGCCGGCCAGCTGCCCGGGTGTGATCACCGTGGCTTCCACCGGCATCACCAGCCGCCGCGCCTACTACTCCAACTACGGCACCAGCGTGGAGATCGCCGCGCCCGGCGGCGGCGTGTATCCCAACGACGGCACCTCCGGCACGCCGACCAATGACGGCTTCGTCTGGCAGGCGCTGAACTCGGGCACCACCACGCCGGTGGGCAACGACAGCGACTACGGCGGCTACGCCGGCACCTCGCAGGCCGCCCCGCACGTCAGCGGCGTGGTGGCGCTGGTGCAGGGCGCGCGTCTGGACGCGGGCCTGCCGCTGCTCACGCCCACGGAGGTGGTCGATCTGCTGCAGCGCACCGCCCATGCGCCGGCGGTGGCCCCGGTCGCCAACCGGCCCATCGGCGCGGGCATCGTCGATGCCGCCGCCGCGGTGAAGGAAGCCATCGCCACGCCGTGCGATCCGCAGACCGAGACCTGCGGCCCGCAGGCCACGCCGCTGACCAACAAGGTCGGCGTCACCGTCTCGGGCACCGCCGGCAGCGAGACGCTGTACAGCTTCGAGGCCGTGGCCGGCAAGACGCTGTCGTTCATCACCTTGGGGGGAACTGGCAACCTGTCGCTGTACGCCAGCTTCGACAAGGCGCCGACCAGCAGCGACTTCGACGCCAAGTCCACCCGCGCCGGCAACAACGAGACCGTGCGCTTCACCGCGCCCAAGGCCGGCACGTACTACCTCAAGGTGGTGGGCACCGGCGCCTATGCGGGCGCCACGCTGTCGGCGCGGCAGTAAGGCCGGGCACCGCGCCGGGCCCGGCCCCGGCGCGGCGTCGCCTGCGCAGGCGCGGTGCGCCGCGCCCCTGCCGCCGCGTCGCGGGCCGCTGTTAGAGTTGCGCCCCTACGCTGCGCAAGGGTCGTACGTGAACGCTGTCCCCGTCACCGCTCTGGAACCCCGCCTGTCCCCCTCGGCCGACGAACGCGTGGTCGCGGCCCTGCTGTCCAAGGGCAAGCTGAAGGAGGCCGACCTGGGTCGCGCGCGGCGCCTGCAGGAGGAGACCGGCGGCCACGTGCTGGCCCTGCTGCTGCGCCTGGGCCTGGTGTCCGAGCGCGACCATGCCGAGACCAGCGCCGAGGTGCTGGGCCTGACGCTGCTGTCGGCCAAGCAGCTGCCGGACGTCCCGCCCGAACTGCCCGAGGACGTGGCGCTGTCGCTGCGCTTCCTCAAGCAGTTCCACGTCTGCCCGCTGGGCGAGGCCGACGGCGCGCTGGCGCTGTGGGTCGCCGACCCGTGCGATCCCTATGCCGTGGATGCGGTGCAGATGGCCATCGGCGGACCGGTGCGTGCGGTGGTCGGGCTGCGTTCGGAGATCGACGACACCATCGAGCGCTGGCACGGCCAGGGCCGCAGCGCGATGGGCGCCATCGTCGAGACCGCCGACGGCGAGGCCAGCGGCGAGCTGGACGATGTCGAACACCTGCGCGACCTGGCCTCCGAGGCGCCGGTGATCCGCCTGGTCAACCTGGTGATCCAGCGCGCGGTCGAACTGCGCGCCTCGGACATCCACATCGAGCCGTTCGAGAACCGCCTGAAGGTGCGCTACCGCGTCGATGGCGTGCTGGAGGAGGGCGAGAGCCCGCCGGCCAACCTCACCGCCGCGGTGATCAGCCGCATCAAGATCATGGCCCGGCTCAACATCGCCGAGCGGCGTCTGCCGCAGGACGGGCGCATCCAGCTGCGCGTGCAGGGCAAGGAGCTGGATCTGCGCGTGTCCACCGTGCCGACCGCGCACGGCGAGAGCGTGGTGATGCGCCTGCTGGACCGCGAGACGGTGGTGTTCGACTTCCAGCGGCTGGGCTTCACCGAGGACTTCCTGCCGCAGTTCCTGCGCGTGCTGCAGCAGCCGCACGGCATCCTGCTGGTGACCGGCCCGACCGGTTCGGGCAAGACCACCACGCTGTACACCGCGCTGAGCCAGCTCAACACCGAAGACGTCAAGATCATCACGGTCGAGGACCCGGTCGAGTACCAGATCGAAGGCATCAACCAGATCCAGGCCAAGCCGCAGATCGGCCTGGACTTCGCCAGCGCGCTGCGCAGCATCGTGCGCCAGGACCCGGACATCATCATGATCGGCGAAATGCGCGACCTGGAAACCGCGCGCATCGCCATCCAGTCCGCGCTCACCGGTCACCTGGTGCTGTCCACGCTGCATACCAACAACGCCGCCGGCGGCATCACCCGCATGCTCGACATGGGCGTGGAGGACTACCTGCTGACCTCCACGGTCAACGGCATCCTGGCCCAGCGCCTGGTGCGCCGGCTCGAGCCGCAGCATGCCGAAGCGTATCCGGCCACGCCCGAGGAGATCGCCCGCTTCAACCTGCGCCGCTACCAACCTGATGGCGAGATCTTGCTGTACCGCCCGCGCGCTTCGGCCATCGCCCGGACCGGCTACCTGGGCCGCACCACCATCACCGAGTTCCTGGTGATGGACGACGCCCTGCGCGCGGCGGTGATGCGCCACGCCGGCATGGGCGAACTGGAGACCCTGGCCCGCAACGCCGGCATGCGCAGCATGTACGAGGACGGCATCGCCAAGGCCCTGGCCGGCATGACCACCATCGAGGAAGTCCTGCGGGTGACCGAGGATGCGTGAGGCCGCGCGGGTGCTTCCGGACCATGGCGGCGCTTCCATCATTCCCGCGTTCGCGGGAATGACGGCTGACGATTGCGTCTTTCCGAGCTTTGCCTGATGCCCCTGTATCGCTACAAGGCGCTCAACGCGCGCGGCGAGGTGCTGGAGGCGCAGATGGAGGCGGCCAGCGAGGCCGAGGTGGTGGCGCGGCTGCAGGAGCAGGGCCATCTGCCGATGGAGGCGCGGCTGGCGTCCGAGGGCGGCGGGCTGGGGTCGTTCAAGCTGCTGCTGCAGCCCAATGCCTTCAGCGGACAGCGGCTGGTGCTGTTCACCCAGCAGCTGGCGACGTTGCTGAGCGCCGGGCAGCCGCTGGACCGGGCGCTGACGATCCTGCTGGAGCTGCCGGACGAGGACAAGGCGCGCCACACCGTGGCCGACATCCGCGAGGCGGTGCGCGGCGGTGCGCCGCTGTCCACCGCGCTGGAGCGCCAGCACGGCACGTTCTCGCGCCTGTACATCAACATGGTGCGCGCCGGCGAGGCCGGCGGCACGCTGCACGACACGCTGCAGCGCCTGGCCGATTACCTGGAGCGCAGTCGCGCGCTCAAGGGCCGGGTGATCAATGCGCTGATCTATCCGGCCATCCTGATGGTGGTGGTCGGGCTGGCGATGCTGTTCCTGCTGGGCTATGTGGTGCCGCAGTTCTCGCAGATGTACGAGAGCCTGGACGTCACCCTGCCGTGGTTCACCCGCATCGTGCTGGCGGTGGGGCAGTTCGTCGCAGGCTGGTGGCTGGCCTTCATCGTGCTGCCGGCGCTGGCGCTGCTGTGGATCGACCGCAAGCGGCGCGATACCGCCTTCCGCGATCGCTTCGATGGCTGGATCCTGCAGCGCAAGCTGATCGGCCCGCTGATCGCGCGGCTGGAAACCGCGCGCCTGGCGCGCACGCTGGGCACGCTGCTGCGCAACGGCGTGCCGCTGCTGGGCGCGCTGGGCATCGCGCGCAACGTGTTGGGCAACCGCGCGCTGGCCGCCGATGTGGAAGGCGCCGCCAATGCGGTCAAGAACGGCCGCGCGCTGTCCACCGCGCTGGGCGCGGGCAAGCGCTTCCCGCGCCTTGCGCTGCAGATGATGCAGGTGGGCGAGGAGTCCGGCGCGCTGGACGCGATGCTGCTCAAGACCGCCGATACCTTCGAGGCACAGACGGCGCAGGCGCTGGACCGCATGCTGGCCGCGCTGGTGCCGGCGGTGACCCTGGTGCTGGCCGCGGTGGTGGGCGCGGTCATCATCGCCGTGCTGGTGCCGCTGTACGATCTGGCCGGTGCGATCAACTGACCCGCACGCTGCTTTCCCCGACTTCGCAATACGGAATGGAAGACCTCTCATGCGCAACGCACGCTCCCTGACGCCTCCGCCCGCCCGCAGCGCCCAGGCCGGCTTCACCCTGATGGAAATCATCGTGGTGGTGATCCTGATCGGCGGCATCGTCGCCTTCGCCGCCAGTCGCATCCTGGGCAACGCCGACCGGGCCAAGGTCAACCTGGCCAGGGCGCAGGTGCAGACCGTGGCCGAGAAGGTGCAGCAGTTCGAGATGGACACCGGCCACCTGCCGGGCTCACTGTCGGATCTGGTGGCCGCGCCGGCCGGCACCGCCGGCTGGCTGGGGCCGTACGCCAAGGAGAGCGAGCTGAAGGATCCCTGGAACCACCCCTACCAGTATTCGGTGCCGGGCCAGCAGGGCCCGTTCGACCTGGTCAGCCTGGGCAAGGATGGCCAGCCCGGCGGCGACAGCGTCAACGCCGATATCGCCTACTCGCCCTGAGCGGTCCATGCGCGGCCGCGCCCGCCCCGGCAAGGGCCGCGTCCGGCGCCGGCCGGCGGGCTTCACGCTGATCGAAGTGCTGGTGGTGATCGCGCTGATCGCCCTGATCGGCACGCTGACCGCCGTGGCCATGAGCGGCGGCCTGCAGGGCCTGCGCCTGCGCGGGGCGACGCGTGAGGTGGCCGCGCAGCTGCGCTTCACCCGCGCCCAGGCCATCGCCACCGGCCAGCCGCAGCGCTTCACCATCGATCCGGCCGCGCATCGCTACAGCGCGCCGGGCAAGCGCGAAGGCCGCCTGCCTGAACAGCTGGGCGTGCGCTTCTACGGCGCGCGCCAGGCCGCCGCGCAGCCGGGGCAGGGCGCGATCGTGTTCTATCCCGATGGCGCCTCCACCGGCGGCCAGCTCGAACTGGTCGCAGGCCAGGCCACGCGCCGGCTCAGCGTGGCCTGGCTGACCGGCGAGGTGCGCGTGGATGGACAGGCAGGAGGCGCGCCATGAGGCGCCAGCGCGGCTTCACGCTGATCGAGGTGGTGGTCGCCTTCGGCCTGCTGGCGCTGGCCTTGACCCTGCTGCTGGGCGCACTGACCGGCGCCTCGCGGCAGATCCAGCGCGCCAACCTGGCCGGGCGCGCGGCGCTGCATGCGCAGAGCCTGCTGGCCCAGGTCGGCGCGGGCGCGCCGCTGCAGCCGGGCGAACAGGACGGCGCGCTGGACGATGGCCGCTATCACTGGCGCCTGGAGGTCGCGCCCTGGAGCGATCCGGGCCGGCCCGCCGACGGCCTGATCGACCCGGCCGCCACGCGCCTGCTCGAAGTGCGCCTGACCGTGCGCTGGGGCGAGGGCGAAAACGAGGCGCTGCAATGGCGCAGCCTGCGCCTGGCCGCGGCGCAAGGCACGCCGGGCACATGAGGCGCACGCTCCGCGCCCCGGCCGCGCCGCGCCGCGCCGCCGGCTTCACCCTGCTGGAGATCCTGCTGGCCACGCTGCTGCTGGCCGCTGGCCTGGCGGTGGGCTTCGCCACGCTGCGCGCGGCCACCGGCCTGGTCCATCGCGGCGAGGCCACCGCGGCGCGCAACGAGCGCATCCGCGCGGTGCAGGGCTTCCTGCGCAGCCACCTGGCCTCGGCCCAGGCCATCGCCTTCGCGCGCGATCCCGAGCGCGGCCTGGCCTACCGCTTCGCCGGCACCGGCACGCGCATGCGCTTCGTCGCCGACCTGCCCGACTATCTGGGGCGCGGTGGGCCATACCTGCACGACGTGTCCGCCACCGAAGACGGCAGCCGCCTGCAGGTCGACCTGAAGATGGTCCAGGCCGGCCAGACCATCGACGAGCCGGGCACGCCGCGCCCGCCGGAGCTGCTGGCCGACCGGCTCAAGTCGGTGCGCTTCCGCTACCGCGGCCTGCTGCCGGACAACGGCGGGCTGGGCCCGTGGCAGGACGGCTGGACCCAGGTCGAGGCGCTGCCGGTGCAGGTGTCCATCGAGATCGTGCCGGCCGACGGACCGCGCTGGCCGGACATGGTCGTCACCTTGGCCCAGGGCAGCGGCAGCACCCACGAGGTCACGCCGTGAGCCGCGTCCGTCCGCCGCGTTCGCCTGCCGCCCAGCGCGGCGTGGCCCTGCTGCTGGTGGTGTGGCTGATCGCGCTGCTGACCGCGCTGATCGGCGCCTTCGCCCTCGCCGCGCGGGTGGAGGCGCTGCAGGGGCGCGTCACGGCGGAGGGCAGCGTGGCCCGCGAAGTCGCCCGTGCCGGCCTGGAGTACGCCATGCAGCGCGTGGACGACCAGGACCCGCGCAGCCGCTGGATTCCGGATGGGCGGCCCTACCGCTGGCGCTACGCCGGCAGCCAGGTGCTGGTGCGCATCACCGACGAGAGCGGCAAGGTCGATCTCAACCAGGTCGACGCCCAGACCCTGGCCAGCGTGCTCGTCGCCACCGGCGTCGAGCAGGCCCGCGCCCAGCAGTTGGCCGGCGCGGTGGTGGACTGGCGCGATGCCGATTCGCTGCGCCAGCCGGTCGGCGGCGCCGAGGACGGGGACTACGCCGAGGCCGGCCTGCCCTACGGCGCCAAGGACGCGCCGTTCGAGACCGTGGCCGAGGTCGAGCAGGTGCTGGGCTGGACGCCCGAGGTCTATGCGCGGATCAAGCCCTACCTGACCCTCTACGGCCGCGCCCAGCCCGACCCGACCTATGCCCAGGGCCCGGTGCTGACCGCACTGGGGCTGGATCCGGGCCTGATCCAGCAGCAGCGCGAGGCGGCGCAGCAGGTGGGCGCGCCGCAGGTCGGGCGCGGCACCGGCACGTATAGTATCGAGAGTCGTGCACAGCTCCCCGATGGCCGCCAGGCGGTCCTGCGGGCGGTGCTGCGCACGGGCGGTGGCCCTACGCCAGGGGCCGTGTACACCACGCTGCGCTGGGAGGAAGGTTGGGAACCCCGATGACGACACCACGCGCAGCCACCCCGGTGCTGCCGGCCCTGGGTCGCTCCGTCGGCGCCGCCAGCGGCTTCCTCACCTGGTGGCGCGATGCGCTGGCCAGCTGGCTGCCGCCGCGCTGGCGTCGCCTGTTCGGCCTGGCCGCCGAGCGCCTGCTGCTGGTCCCGCGCGATGGCCAGGCGCAGCTGCTGCGCGCCGGGCTGGACGGGTCGGAGGCGCTGGCTGAGCTGCCCCTGCCGCTGTCCTCGGCCGAACTGGATGCCGTGCTCCATCCGCGCGTGGCCGGGCTGCCGCGCTGGGGCCTGCTGCCGGCCGTGCGCGTGCTGCGCCGGCCGCTGCTGCTGCCGGCCGCGGCGGCCGAGCGGCTGCGCGAGGTGGTGGGTTTCGAGATCGACCGGCAGACCCCGTTCACCGCCGAATCGGTGTACTACGACGCGCGCATCGTCGCCCGCCGCGGCGACGGCCAGATCGAGGCCGAGCTGGTGGTGGTGCGTCGCCAGGCCGTGGACCGCGCGCTGGAGGAGCTGGGCTCGGTCGCCACCGGCCTGGCCGGCCTGGACGTGGCCGACGAGGCCGGCCAGCCGCTGGGCGTGAACCTGCTGCCGCCGGCGCTGCGCGTGCGCCGGGCCAGCCCGGCGCGACGCTGGAACCTGATCGCCGCGCTGGCCGCGGTGGTGTTCGTCGTCCTGGCCGGCTGGCAGGTGCTGGCCAACCGCCAGGCCGCCGCCGACGACTTCACCGCCCAGGTCGAACGCAGCGCCGCGCAGGCGCGCGGCGTGGCCGCGCAGCGCCAGCAGCTGGTGGACCTGGTCGAAGGCGCCGGCTTCCTGCAGCGCCAGCGCGCCGCGCGCCCGACCACCATCGAGATCCTCGACGAGCTCACCCGCCGCCTGCCCGACAACACCTACCTGGAGAAGGTCTCCATCGAGGGCGACCGGCTGCTGCTGATCGGCCTGAGCTCGGAGGCGCCGGGCCTGGTCAAGCAGCTGGAAGGCTCGGCGCTGTGGACCTCGCCGGCGCTGACCGGCGCCCTGCAGCAGGACCGCCGCACGCGGCTGGACCGCTTCAGCATGACCGCCCAGCTGGCCGGCGCCACGCCGCCATCGTCCGCCGCCAGGAGGCCCAATGTGCGCCAGGAGTGAACGCCAGGACCGCTGGCTGGCCCTGGGGCTGCTGTTGGCCGCGCTGGCGCTGGCCTATCTGGTGCTGGTGCATCCGTGGTGGACCGTGCCGATGCGCGCGCTCGATGCGCGCATCGACGCGGCGCGCGAGCGCGAGCTGCGCGTGCGCACCCAGCTGGCCCAGCGCCCGCTGGTCGCCCGCCAGCTCGCCGCCGCGCAGGCCGCGCTGGGCAACCGCCCCGGCTTCCTGGCCGAACCCACCGCCGAGCTGGCCACCGCCGCGCTGACCCAGCGCCTGGAGACGGTCGTGGCCCAGGCCAGCCCGGGTAACCGCAGCTGCGCGATCACCAACCGCTCGCCGGTCCCGCAGCAGGGCACCGAGCGCTTCACCCGGGTCACCGTCCAGGTCACCCTGCGCTGCGGCGTGGACCAGACCGCCGCGGTGCTGCACGCGCTGGAATCGGGCAGCCCACGCCTGTTCGTGGACAACCTCAACATCCTGGCGCAGACCTTCAACCTGCGCGCGCCCGGCACGGAGGACCAGAACGCCGGGCTCAACGTCAGCTTCGACCTGTACGGCTACCTCAAGCCGGCCGCGCAAGCCGCGGCGCCTGTGGCGGGAGGTGTGCGTGCGCAGTGACACCCTGGGTGCGCGCACCTGGCTGCTGCTGGTGATCGCCGGCTGGGCGCTGCTGGCCTGGGTGCTGGCGCTGGCCGGAATGGGCCGGGCGATCGCGCCGCTGGCCGACGATCCGGCGCTGGTGCAGCGCCTGCCCGCGCTGCCGCCGCAGGCGCCCGAGCGCCTGGGGCCGGCCGACCAGTACGCGGCCATCGGTCAGCGCCCGGTGTTCGCGCCGGACCGGCAGACGCATCCCTTCTTCCTCGAGGGGCAGGGCGAGGCGGCCGCCAAGACCAGCTTCGACTACGTGCTGACCAGCGTGCTGATCACCCCGACGGTGCGGCTGGCGATCCTGCAGAAGCCCGGCGACGGCGGCCCGGCCTCGGCGGTGCGAGTCCGGGTGGGCGAGGCGCCGGCCGAGGCGCCGGCCTGGCACCTGACCGAGCTGGCGCCGCGGCAGGCGGTGTTCGACGGCCCCGAAGGCCAGCGCACGCTGGCCCTGCGCGTGTTCGACGGCCAGGGCGGGCAGCCGCCGACGGCGCTGTCCTCCGGCGGCCGGCCGCCGCCGGCCGGCATGCAGGCCGGGCAGGCGCCACGCAGCTCGCCGGTGCCACCGCCGCCGACAGCGCCCACGCAGGCGCAGAACCAGACCCGCAACGCCGCCCAGGCCGGCGCCAGCGCCAATGCCGCGGCCGGCAGCCCGGCCCAGCAGGCGCCGGCCGAAACGCCGGTCACCCCCGAACAGCAGATGCAGGCCATCCGCGAACGCATCGAAGCCCGCCGCCGCCAGCTGCGCGAGCAGGGCGCCGGCGCGCCGACCGGCAACTAGCGCCTTGCCCCTGTCCATCGCATCGAACGATCCATAGAGTGCAGACATGACGTCACGCTTCGTCCTCCCGCTCAGTCTCCTGCTCGGCCTGCTGGCCGGCTGCGCCACCGCGCCGGTGCCGAACGTGCAGCGCCAGGGCAACCTGGCCAACCCGGGCGCGACCGCGGGCGCGGCGCAGACCTCGCCCATGACCTCGCCCGAGGAGCCGCAGACCGGTCCGCAGGCGCAGATCCGGCGCGGCACCGGCCAGGTGATCAACCGCAGCGCCGCCGCCGCGCCGCCGCCGGCGCTGCGCGGGGCCACCGGCGGCGGGGCGATGTTCAACTTCGAGGGCGAGTCGCTGCAGGCGGTGGTCAAGGCGATCCTGGGCGACATGCTGGGGCAGAACTACGTGATCGCGCCCGGCGTGCAGGGCACGGTGACCCTGGCCACGCCGCATGCGGTGTCCCCGGCGCAGGCGCTGTCGCTGCTGGAGCAGGTGCTGGGCTGGAACAACGCGCGCATGGTCTATGCCGACGGCCGCTACAACATCGTCCCGGCCGACCAGGCGCTGGCCGGCACCGTGGCGCCACGCTCGGGCGATGCGGGCAACGCGCGCGGCTACGAGGTGCGCGTGGTGCCGCTGCGCTTCATCGCGGCCAACGAGATGAAGAAGATCCTGGAGCCGTATGCGCGGCCCAACGCGGTCATCGCCACCGACCCGACCCGCAACCTGATCACCCTGAGCGGCTCGCGCACCGAGCTGGAGAACTACCTGCGCACGGTGCAGATCTTCGACGTGGACTGGCTCTCGGGCATGTCGGTGGGCGTGTTCCCGCTGGAGACCGGCCAGGCGAGCAAGGTCGTGGCCGATCTGGAGAAGGTGTTCGGCGAGAACAGCAAGACGCCCAGCGCCGGCATGTTCCGCTTCATGCCGCTGGAGGGCGCCAATGCGGTGATGGTGATCACCCCGCAGGCGGCGTATCTGGATCAGATCCGCGACTGGCTCGAACGCATCGACAACGCCGGCGACACCCCGCGCCTGTTCTCCTACGAGCTCAAGTACATCAAGGCGCGCGACCTGGCCCAGCGCCTGTCCGAAGTCTTCGGCGGCGGAAGCGGGCGCGGCGGCGGTTCCACCAGCTCGCTGGCGCCGGGCGCGATCGGCACCTCGCTGACCTCCAGCGGCATGGACGGCAGCGGCAGCACGCTGCAGTTCGGCGGCAACCAGGACGGCAGCCGCAGCGATGATGGATCCAGCGGCCTGGGCAGCAGTTCGGGACTGGGCAGCAGCGGTGGACGCAGCGGCTCGGGTTCGGGCGATGTCTCGCTCAATGCGCGCCAGGAAGGCAACGGCAACGTCACCCTGGAAGTGGAGGGCAGCAAGGTCGGCGTGGCCGCGGTGGAAGAGACCAACTCGCTGCTGGTGCGCGCCAACGGCAACGCCTGGCGTTCGATCAAGGACGTGATCGAGAAGCTGGACGTGATGCCGATGCAGGTGCATATCGAGGCGCAGGTGGCCGAGGTGGCGCTGACCGGCAAGCTCTCCTACGGCGTCAACTGGTATTTCGAGCAGCAGGGCCTGCAGCCCGATCCGGGCAGCCTGGTGGGCGAGGGCATCTGGGGGCGCAGCATCACCAACACGACGGGCTTGACCTGGACCTTCCTCGGCAACAACGCCGCGGCGGTGCTGAGCGCGCTGGACAAGGTCACCAACCTGCGCCTGCTGCAGACCCCGTCGGTGTTCGTGCGCAACAACGCCCAGGCCGAGCTGAAGGTCGGCGAGCAGATCCCGGTCAACTCCTACTCGGTCAACACCGGGTTGAACTCTCAGACCTACAGCCAGGTGCAGTACCTGGACACCGGCGTGATCCTCAAGGTCCGTCCGCGCGTGACCAAGGACGGCACGGTGTTCATGGAGATCGCCCAGGAGGTCAGTTCGCCCGGCGCCTCGCCCACCGGCTGCGATCCCAGCGTTAGCGCCTGCAACGTGCCGATCAACACCCGCTTCGTGAAGACCGAGGCGGCGGTGCAGAGCGGGCAGACCATCATGCTGGCCGGCCTGATCACCGATTCGGTCACCAATGGTTCTTCCGGCGTGCCCTTCCTGAGCCGCCTGCCGGTGGTGGGCGCTCTGTTCGGGCAGAAGAGCCAGGACACCAACCGCAGCGAAGTCATCGTCCTGATCACCCCGACCATCGTGCGCAATCCGGCCGAAGCGCGGAACCTCACCGACGAATACAGCCAGAAGTTCCGCGCCATGGAACCGCTGCACCCGCCGAAGGGCAAGTGAGCCCGCACGACGCCGCACCCCTGCCGATCGTGCTGCTGCCGGTCGGCGTGGACGACCAGGCGCTCGACGCTTGCCTGGGCGCGCTGGAGGACGGCACGCCCGCGGGCACGCAGGTCTGGCTGGCCGACAACGCCCAGGCCGGTCCGCGTGGGCTGGCGCTGATCGAGCGCTGGCTGGCGCGCACGCGGCTGAAGGCCGACTACACCCGCCGCCCGTATCCGCTCGGCGAGGTCGCGCACCTGGACGAGATGCTGCGCGCCTGCGCCGGGCTGGACGTGGTGGTGCTCTCGCCCGACGCCCAGCCGCTGCCGGGCTGGTTGAACCAGCTGGCCGCCTGCCTGGCCGGCGATGCCTCCATCGCCACCGCCACGCCGTGGTGCAACGCCGGCGAGGCGGCCGCCTGGCCGCGCGTGGGCGAGATCGCCCCGCCGCCGACCGATCCGCAGCGCACCGCGCGCGCCTGCGCCGCCCTGCCGGCGACCTATCCGGAACTGCCGGCCGCGGTCAGCCATGCCGTGGCCCTGCGCGGCCGCGCGCGTGCGCGCGCCGGCGGGCTGGACCTGGACAGCTATCGCAGCTGGTATGCCGCCCTGATCGACTTGTCGCTGCGCCTGTCCGGGCTGGGCTGGCGCAACGTGCTGTGCGAGACGGCCTTCGTCGCGCGCGGCGGCGAGGGCGGCCCGGACGAGGGCGACATGGACGCGCTGGCCGGGCGCTGGCCCGACTGGAATCCGCGCGTGGCCCGCTTCCTGATGGACGATCCGCTGCGCGCCCTGCGCGAGCGCCTGGAGGCCTGCTACGCGCAGGCGGGATCCACGGAACAACGTGAACTCTTCGGCTGACGCCGGCGGCATCGCCGCCATCGTGGTGACCCACCGCAGCGCCTCCACCATCGAGGCCTGCCTGACGCGCCTGCGCGCGGCGCGCGATGTCGTGCAGATCCGCGTGGCCGACAACGCCTCCGACGACGGCACGCTGGAGATCGTCCAGCGCCACGCCGCGCGCGATCCGCGCGTGCACTTCATCGGCAACCCCGACAACCCCGGCTTCTCGGTCGGCTGCAATCAGGGCGCGCGCGATTCGGACGCGCCCTGGCTGGCCTTCGTCAATCCCGATCTGATGGTCGAGGCCGACACGCTAGTGCGCCTGCGCGCCCATGCGCAGGCGCTGGGCAACGCGCTGCTCGGCGCCGACCTGGTCGGCGAAGACGGCGTGCGCGACGCCGCCGCGCGCCGGCGCGACCCGGACTTCGCGCAGATGCTGCGCAGTCCCACGCGCGGCGCACAGCTGGGCGTGCCGATGGACGCCCAGCAGGCGGTGCAGCCGGTGCAGGCCATCTCCGGCGCGCTGATGCTGATGCCACGCACGCTGTTCGACGCGCTGGGCGGCCTGGACGAGGGCTATCGCCTGCATGCCGAGGACCTGGATCTATGCCGGCGCGCGCGCGAGGCCGGCGCCACGGTGGCGGTGGCCAACGATGTGCAGGTGCTGCACGTGCGCGGCGTGTCCAGCCGCTCGCGGCCGCTGTTCGTCGAGTGGCACAAGCATCGCGGGCTGTGGCGCTATTTTCGCCGCTTCGAGGCCCCGCGGCGCTCGTGGCCGGTGCGGGTGGCGGTGTGGGCCATGATCGCCGGGCACGCGCTGCTCCGCCTGGTGCTGGCGGCCCGACCCAGCCGCTAGCGCGCGCCGCGTGATGGGCCCCGCCGGCGCGTGCGTGCCGGCTTCGCGAGCCCGCCTGCGCGGTCATCGAAATGGCGGGATGCGCCCTGCAAACGGCGAGAGCTCGGCCGCGCGCCTGACTAATGTCGACGCTTGGCTCCCCACGGCCAGGCTGGCGTCGACTCGGCGCGCCTGGCGCCGGCGGGGCTCGCCGACCATCTCACTGGGGACATGATGAAGACCAAACTGCTCTGCGCCGTCGTGGCGGCGTGTGGATACGGGCTGCCGGCGACGGCGCTCAAGGCGCAAACCTCCGATCGGGACTGGTATGCCGGCGCCAAGCTGGCCTACGTGCACAACGACGCCTTTCGCACCGATCGCGCCGGTGTGGCGGGCGAGGCGCTGGTCGGCACCACCGCGGGTGCGCACTGGAACCTGGAGGCCAGCGTGCAGCTGGCCGACCTGGACGCGAAGGACGACATGGCGGTGGTGGCCGCCGACGCGCTGTACTTCTTCGATCGCGACGCGAAGATCGCGCCCTATGTGACGGCTGGCCTGGGCTATGCCTACGAGGGTGGGCTGCCGCGCGAGGCCAGCCGAGGTGGGGTGATGATGCGCGCGGGGTTGGGCATCGAGACGGCGCTCGGCCAGCGGTTCCGGTTGCGTATCGAGGCGCGCTACCAGCGCCATGAAAGCTCCGGCTCGCGTGCGAGTCTGACCGACCCGATGCTGTCGGTCGGCGTGGTGACGCCGTTTCGCTGATCCCGGCGTGCCTGGCCCAGGGCGCTAGCGGCCCTGGGCGCGCGGGCCGCGCAGCAGCCTGCGCGGCCGCGCGCAGGCCTGCTGCAGCTGGCCGAGGAGGCGGCCGCGTTCCTGCGCATCGAGCTGCCAGCGCCAGAAGGCAGCTGCGGCGATCGCGATCAGCGCGAGCACGGCGACGGCGCGAAGCAGCGGCTGGCCCGCGGGCAGCAGCAAAGGAGTCATCGCCGATGCCAGGGTGGCCAGGGCCAGGACGGCGCAGCGCCGCAGACAGGGGCCGGTGATGCCGGCCATGCGCCGGCTCATCCACCCGAGCAACGCCGCATCGAGCACCATGCGCAGGCTCCACGCCAGGGCCGCGCCGACGATGCCCCATTGCCGCGTCAGCGCGATCAGCGCCACGACGTAGAGCGGCAGTTCGATCATGTGCAGCCGGGCCGTGACATCGGCGCGGCCGTGGGCCTGGATGGCGTTGAAGGCGACCTTGGAGAAACCGTTCACCAGCAGGCCGAGCGCCAGCACCTGCATCACCACGCTGCTGCGCAGGGCGAAGTCGGGCCCGAGCCACAGGCCGAGGAAGGGTTCGGCCAGAGCCACGATCAGCACGACCGGCACGAAGAGCCCGGCCGCGATCATCCGCGCACCGAGCGAGAACAGGCGATCCGGTTCGGCCTGGCTGGCGGCGAACCGGTTGGCCATCAGCGGAAACAGCACGCCGAACAGGCCCTCAGACACCACGTTGAGCTTGAACACCACCTCGTAGGGCGAGGTGTAGTAGGCCACGGCCGAGGTCCCGAGCAGGGCGCCGATGAAGAAGCGGTCCATGTAGACCATCAGCGGCGAGATCACGTTGGACACGGTCATCCAGCCGCCGAAGTGGAGCAACTCGCGCCAGGAGGCATCGCCGTCGTGCGCGCGCGCCAGGCGGCCCACTTCGCGCGCGGTGGCGATCGCATAGGCCAGCAGGGCGATGTAGCGCCCCAGCACCAGGGTGGCCACGACCCAGTCCAGCCGATCGGTGAAGGGCAGCACGCACAGCGGACCGCCGAAGGTCCACAGCCCGACCGGGGTGCGGATCGCATTGGTCACCCCGAAGCGATGATGCGCCTCCAGCACCCCGCGCAGTCCTGTGGACAGCACGACCGCGGGCACCGATGCGGCCAGCAGCAGGAAGGCGTTGCGCGTCTCGCCGCGCAAGGCCTCCGGCACCCGCAGCAGATCGGTCATCCAGGGCGAGGCGACCGCCAGCAGCACGCCGCCCAGCACGCCGAGCAGGCTCATCAGCGACAGTCCGGAGGTCACGACCTGCGCGACCTGGTCGGCGCGGCCACGGCCGAGCCGCTCGGCCACCAGCCGCGTCATCGCCCGGCCCAGGCCCAGATCGAACAGGCTGAAATACCCCACCACCATCCAGGCGATGGTCAGCAGGCCGAAACGATCCACGCCGATGTGGTGCACCAGCATCGGCACGGCGACGGCGGCCAGCACCAGCGGGATCACCTGGCCGCCGATGTTGTAGGACAGGTGGCGCGCGAAGCGATGCCCCGATGCCTGGTCCGGCGTCGTCGAGGCGGTCATGACGCCGCCGCGGGCGCGTACGGCAGCACCGCATCGCCGATCGCCTGGCGGTAGCCTTCCACCGTGAAACGCTGCTGGTAGCCGCGACGCGCGGCGAGCGCCATGTCCTGGTAGGCCTGGGCATCCAGCGCGAGCGCGCGTTCGACCGCCGTCGCCAGCGCCTGCGCGTTGCCGGGCGCGAACAGAAAGCCGTTGACGCCGTCGGCGACGATCTCCTGCAGGCCGCCACCGGCCGAGGCGATGACCGGCCGGCCGATCGAGAACGCCTCGATGGCGACGCGTCCGAAGGGCTCGGGCAGCAGCGAGGGAATCAGGACGAAGTCGGCCCATTCGAAATGCGGGCCCGGCTGGCGCACGAAGCCGATCCGTTCGACCGGGAAGCGGCAGTCGGCGGCGGTCTGATCCAGCGCGGTGAGCAAGGGCTCGTAGCCCGGGAAGACGTCGCCGACGATGCGCAGCTCGATCTGCGGCGCCGACGCCAGTCGCGCCAGCGCCTCCAGGGCGAACTGCTGGCCCTTCCAGGTGTTGATGCGGCCGATGATGGCGATCCGCCAGCGCCGATGCGCACCCGGCACGGTGGGGGGCGCGTCGGAGATCGGCGCCACGCCGTTGTGGATGACCCGCCCGGGCAGCCCGAACGCCAGCGCGGTGGCGTAGGAGTTGTAGATCACCTGCGCGCGCGAGAGGCGCAGCAGCGTGCGGAACAGCACCAGCGCGGCTGCGCCAGGGATCTCGCGCACATGGACATAGCCGCCGGCGCAGACGCGCAGCGCCAGGATCGCGGACACGCAGACGGTGGTGTTGACGTAGCAGAGATCGTGTTCGGCCGCTAACGCCCGGTAGCGCCGCCATGCCGCCACGATGCCCGCCAGGCTCTTCAACGGATGCCGCTTGAGCTCGATCTTGCGCAGGATGCCGCGCGGTTCGAAGCGGCATGCATCGGCCCAGGGCTCCAGCAGCGACTGCAGCGGGCCCGGCTCGGGGAGCACGACCTCGATGCGCGCCTGCGGATGACGCTCGCGCAGCGCCTGGACCGCGGCGGCGAAGCTGCGGTCCGAGCCATACAGTTCGCTGCCCTGATGGATCGCCAGGATGCGAGGCGCACGGCTCATCGATAGACCTCGGCAAGGATGGAACGCGCGCCGCGGCGCCGCCCCGGTCCGCTGACCAGGCGCAGGACCGTCCAGGCGATATAGAGGTGCACGCCCAGCCGTTCCAGCCGGTTGCGGTCGAACACGTGCCGCCACGAGCGCATGAGCCAGATCTTGCGCTGCACGTAGTGCTCGGGGTCGCGCCTGTCGCGCAGCGCGGAGTCGTGGTCGAGCGTCCCACGGTGCACGTAGGCCCGGCCGCCGCGCAGGTTCAGCTCGCGGCACAGGCGGGTATCGATGCCGTAGAAGCGCAAGCGCTCGTCGAACGGGACCGGCCCCAGCGACCACAGGAACCGTTGCGAGATGCACAGCCCGCTCATCATCGCGGTGAAGCAGCGCGGCAGCAGGGTGCCCGGTGTCACCCCGGGCAGGGGCGCGCCCTTGATCCAGCGCAGCCGGCACGGGCTGATCACGCGACCCTGATGGGCGATCCGCGGCACGTACATGTCGGCCGGGACGGCGCGCATGGCGGCGCACAGCGCGTCCAGGAAGTCCGGTTCGAAGCGCGAGTCCTGGTCGAACACCAGCACATACGGCGAAGCGGCGTGCAGGAGCATCGCGTTGTAAGCCACCGAGAGCGGCGCGTTGTGACCGTTCCAGGAATAGCGCCAGTCCGGCGCCAGGATGACGGCCTGGGCATCCGCTTCGGGCGAGTTGTCCCAGAGCTGCACACGCAGCTGGAGCTGCGTGCAGGCGGTCGTCGCGCGCAACAGGCTCTGCACGGTTTCCGATTCGGCGATCTTGCGCCGGTAGAGCACCACGAATACGTCAATGCTGATCATGAGGGCCTCCCTGGCGCAGGCGCAGCACACGCGCCGGGACGCCGGCGGCGATGGCGAAGGCGGGGATGTCACGGGTCACCACACTGCCGGCGGCGATGACGCAGCCCGGTCCGATCGTGACGCCGGCCAGCACGGTCACCTTGGCCCCGATCCAGCAGCCTTCGCCGATCTGGATGGGCGCGCGGGTCGTGCCTTGCACACGGATCGGAACGGACAGGTCGGCGTGGTTGTGGTTCTCCGAATGCGCACTGAAGTACTGCCCGATGATGGTGTCCTCGCCGATGGAGACACCGCCAGACCCGCCGATGCTCGAGTACTCGCCGATCCCGCACCGCCGGCCGATCCGGATGTGGGTGCCAGGGCGCGCGATATCGGTGCCCGTGACCAGCCTGGAGTAGGCGCCGATGCTCGATCGTTCGCCGAGGACAAGACCGTCACTGCCCAGTCCGCTGAGGATGACGCCATCGCCGATGGCCGCATGGCGGCCGATGACGATCCTGCGCACGAAGCGCAGGCGCACCGAGCGCCCGACGAAGCATGGAGAGATCCGCCGGTGCGTCGCCGCCAGCAGCAGGCCACGGCAGGCATGCACCCCTTGCTCAAGACCATGCCGGAACAGGTCGCGTCCGTCGATGCCGGGGGCGATCCGCTTGCCCGGTCGTACGCGCGCCAATGCCTGCTCCAGCAGGCGGCGCATCAGCGCGGAGAGCACGTTGCCGGTCGCGGCCAGCGGCCCGCGCGATGGCGGTTGTGTCCGCGCACTCATGCGGCGACGTCGAAACGGCGCGCGTCGTGTCCGAGCTCGGCGAGGCACGCGGCGGTGACCAGGCCGGGGGAGCCCGCGCCTATGACCGTGATGTTCATGAAGGAGGCCAACTGCGACGGATGGGTGGGGCGCTGCGCCGGTGCAGGCGTCGGTATGGCGCGCAGCGGCGAGAGGAACATTGTGGCCGCCGACCCGCGCACCGAGTCCGCCGATGGCGGCAGGGGACCGGATGATTGCCGGGCCTAACCTGATGTGTGCGCAGGACAGAGGTGCTCGCAGGACGCGGCGACGCGCGTGGCGGTCTCGCTCAGGTCCATGCTTGCGACGCAAGACCTGTCGCGGCGCGCCCCTCAGGGGGCGACGATCTCGAAACTGGCGGCGAACGGCTGGCCGCTGCCGTTGACCGAAAACGTCACATGCGCGCCGTCGCTGACCTGGTCGAGCCGCGCGACGCGATGGCCGGAAACGTCCAGCGCGTAGATCGATGGGTTCGGCTGCCGCATGGCGAGCGTGACCGTGGCGGCGATCCTCTCCATCCAGATCGGTCCATCGACGACCTTGAGGCTCGAGGAATCGGTGGCGCCATCCGGCGACTGGATCGTCCACCAGTCGTTGATCATGTCCACGCGCTCCAGGCGTTGCCGGTGCTGCGCGTTCATGCCCATCGTGGAGCCGGGCAGCGTGAGCAGCAGGTGTCTCGAATCGGCCAGCGGTCTGTCGTCCAGGCTGGTGAGGAAGGCGGTGGCGAAACCGCGGGACGGGGCCAGCAGTGAGAGCTCCAGCATGCCCGATGCTGCGCTCTGGCCCGGCGGGAGGTAACCGGAGATGCCTGCGGCATGAGCGGAGCCGAACAGGATCCGTTTGCCCGCCGGATCGTGGACGAGGTACGAGGTGGAGCTCTCGCCCTGCGTGGCGGAGACGCCGGCCTGTGCGGCGTCCGCGATCTCCAGCCGCCGTCCGGCGGCCGTGTCCGTCGCCAGGTCCATGGATTGATGCAGGTAGGCCGACAGCTTGCCGGAGACGTTGGCCAGCGCCGCATCGATCCTGTCGTCGAAGCGCATGGACACGACGGTCTCGGGCAGCGCCAGTCCCGCGTGCCCCTCGAGGAAGTAACGCGCGCATTGCGAGAACTGCAGCAGTTTGGTCCAGTCGCCCTTGAGGCTGAAGCTGGAAGGCGTGGCCTGATCGAGATCCTGGTCGTAGGCGTACGTGTACAGGATCAGGCCGTCCCAGTCCTGGCCGAGCGCGAACTGCGTGACGACGGGCAGCAGGTCCGATCCCTGCTCATTGGGCCACGGCTGATTGAACTCGCTGACCACGAACGGCTTCCCCTGCTGGCGGGCATAGGCCACGTTGAGCAGCGTGTCCTCGAAGGCGTCCCCGAGCCAGCTGTTGGAGATCCTCCAGTTGGTCCAGTCCCACTGGCGCTGCGGGAACCAGTAATGGTCCACGTAGAAGTGCGCATCGAGGAAGCTCGCCGACGCATTGACGTCGAGGTTGGCGAAGCCCCCGTGCTTCCAGCGTCCGGAGTGGATCACCTGGGTGCCCGAGACCGGCATGCGTTCGCCGACGGCCGTACGCACGGCGGCGACCATCCGCGCGATGTAGTCGCGATCCAGCGCAACGAAGAACTCGGCCGCGGCGCGCGCGATCGCGGGCGACTGACCGGAGCGCAGCATGGGCAGCGGCTCGTCCCCGAGTCCATGCGTGTCCCGGTAGGCCTCCCATCTGCGCTCCAACTGGTCGCGGAAGCGGCCCTTGACCAGCGTCGGCAGGCGATCTTCCTGCCAGGTGTCGATCAGCGTGGACTCGTTGCTGATCTCGATCATCGCGATGCCCGGCATCTGTGCCGCATCCAGCGCCTGGGCCAGGTTGGCGAGATAACGCTCCTGCCACCGGATCATGTCTTCGTCGAAGATCTGCAGCGGCTTGCTCTGCGGCGGAATCTCATCGTCGGCCTGCAGCTTGGGAAACGTGTGGTTGGCGTGCAGGTTCAGATCGACGTAGATGCCGTGACGCGACAGGGTCACGATGAGCGTCTTCAGCGCCTGCGCGGCCTGCGGGTCGAGATCCGGATGCTGCGCATCGGCCAGGACGCCCACCGGGTAGCGGTCGCCCTGGCGGGCGGGCTGGTCGATGGCATGCAGGCGAACCAGATTGACGCCCAGCGTCTCCAGGCGCTGGGCCAACCGCTCGGCCGCCTCGCTCGAGGGAAAATTCGCCGACAGGGCGAGGTTGACGCCGAAGAAGCGGACACGGCGGTCATCGTCGGTGTCGGCAAGCAGATCGCTCCCCAGCGCATGGAAGTGGCCATCCCGGACGAAGATCCGGTCCGCCGGGCCCAGCGGGGCGCGCGGGGTCGAGCCGGAGGCCGGCAAGCCGACCGCGGGGGCGTCGAGCGGATCGACCGGAAGCTGCACGTACGCGATGTCATGCGGGGGAGCGCTGAAGCTCGTGCAGGCGATCCAGATGCAGAGCACCAGGGCCGCGCACGTGGTGGGCAGCAGTCGCCGCCTCATGCGGGCGATGCCATCGGGTGCTGCGCCTGCTCCGGCGCGGGCTCCGGCTTTTCGAGCATTCGGAACCACACCAGGAACATGAAGATCTGGACGACGTAGAGATGCGAAAGCCCGGTCGAATAATGGAATCCGAACACGTAGAGCTGCGCGATGCTCAGGCTGATGGTCCCCAACGCCATCGTGTAGGCAGCGCGGTCGGCGGCCAGGCCCGACTGTGGACCTGAGCCCAGCCTTCGCAGCGCCTTGGTGACCGGTGAGAACATCAGCCACACGTAGCCGACCGAGGCGACGCCGAAGACCATCAGCACCGAGATGTACCAGGAGTCCTTGTAGGTCTCGCCGTTGTTGGTGATGGCGCCAAGCCCGTAGCCCTGCGGCCTGAACTGTGCGGGGACCGAGGCGTACTGCGCGAGTCGGCCGACCGAGGACGCGTCCAGGTCCGTCTTGGCCACCACGATCATGGCGAAGGAGAACAGCAACATGGCCACCGGCATCGCGGCCAGCTTGGCGAAGGACCTGATGCGGTAGACGTGGAGCTGCAGGGCGCAGAGCAGCGCCAGGGCCAGCATGACCCAGCCGATCCGCACGCTGGCCACGACTTCTCCGGCCAGCAGCAGCGCGATGACCAGCAGCAGGCGCAGGCGGCGATCGAAGCCGCGCGTGTTGGGGATCGAGAGAACCGCGTAGGCGATGACCATCGCATTGAACAGGCTGTATTCGATGGCCGAGATGAAGAACCCTGTCGCCCGCAGTGAATCGTCCCGCATGAACTGATACTGGAGCATGCGCGACTCGGTCTCGATGCTCTCCTTCGAGCGGGCGACGAACTCGTAGTACCAGAGCTTGGTGAAGTCGCCGGTGAAGCTCAGGTACTCGTAGAGCGAAAAGACCGCCATCACGCAGGCCAGCGCGATCAGCAGGTTGATCGCCCTGCGTGCCGAGATGCGCCGCGGCAGGTCGGAAGCGGCGATGAGCAACGCCAGCAGCAGTGGGACGAAATAGCGCCGCCATTGCTGGATGCCGTCGCCCAGGCCGCTGCGCATCAGGCCGATGGCCAGGCCCAGCGCCGACAGCACGCAGATGACGGCCGCGATCCTGAAGACCCGCACCGAGATCACGCCGAAGCCCGTGCTGCGCCGCTGCATCATGTTGTACAGCAGCAGTCCGCCGATGAAGTACTCCTTCCAGGCCTTGGAGATCAGCAGCAGCGTCGGCGGCATCACCTTGTCCAGGGGGACGAAGATCAGGTCGTTGGTGGCGACCAGCAGCAGCGTGGCATAGAGGAAGTACTGGCGCTTGCTGGTGAACAGCATGCACACGCATCCGGCATAGCAGGACAGGAAGAGGATCGTCAGCAGGCTGTTCATCTCGGCTGCACCTTCGCATCGCTTGCGCCGCCGTGTGCGCGTGCGATGGACCCGTTCCGGTTCCTGTTCAATCGGATCGGCCTTGCGTGCGATCGCCGACGCCTGAGGCGAGCGACTGTCGCCTCACCGCGCATTGCTCAGACCGTCCGCGGCAGTGCATTGGCGGAGGCGGTGGCTTCACGCTTCCCGCCCGGGCGCTGTCCGGCGTGGAGCTGGTACTCGAGCAACGCCTCGTACTGGGCCAGCACGAACGGCCAACGGAACTCGCGATCGAAACGCTGGCGGCTGGCCTGGCGCAGCGCTTCGATCGCCTGCGGATCGGCCAGCAGCGCCGACAGATGCATGTCGCAGTCGATCACCGAGTGGAAGTAGCGCGCGCCGTCCTGGGCGACCCAGCGGTTGAAGGGATTGTCGTGGGCGATGACCGCGTTGCCCGCGCCCAGCGCTTCCACCAGGGAAGGATTCGTGCCGCCCACCGTGTGGCCGTGCACGTAGAACAGCGCGTGTCGCCGCAGCGCGCGCAGCATGGCGGGGTCGTAGATCGCACCGGGGAAGTCCACCTCCGGACTGGCGGCGTCCAGCACCTGGCGGTGATAGGCATTGCCCTGCGGTTCGTAGCGCCCCAGGACCACCAGGCGCGCGTCGCGGCGGCGGCGCGAGAAGGCGCTGACGATCTCCAGCAGCGAGTTCTCCGGCTCGGGCCGCGCGATGACCACGCCGTATCGGGCTCCCTTGAGTCCCAACGGCTCCAGGGCCTCGTCGCCGATGTCTTCGATCAGGTCGGCGCCGTAGGGAATCATGGCGATCTTGTCCGCCCGCACGCGGGTCGCCAGATGCTGCGCGATCTCCGGGTGGTCGGCGATCAGATGATGTCCGGCCCAGCAGCCGATGCGCTCATTGGCCCAGAGCCACAGGCGCTCGTGCGTGCGCCACTTGCGCCGCTTCCATTCCAGACCGTCCATGTTGATCACGTTGGTCACGCCGCACCAGCGCAGCCAGGTCGAGAACAGGGCCGTGTTGTAACCCAGCGTGAGCACCAGCGGCGCACGGGCCCGCGCGGCATGGCGGATGGAACGCCAGTCGAAGGCCATGGTGCCGCGCGCGCCACTGGCCTTGACGCCGATGGTGACCCGGTGCACGCCCTGCCACTGGTCCTCGATCACCGGCTGCTTCTGTTCCGGGCCCGCCTGGCAGTACACCGTGACGCGCCAGCCGCGCTGCACCAGGTGCAGGGCCAGCCGTTCGGCGAAGGTCTCGAAACCGCCATGCATGGCCGGAATGCCACGCGTCCCCAGGATCGAGATCTGACGATGGGGCATGGCTTGTTCCTTCCGTAGGCACATCGCAGCGACGGCATTCATCATGCGCAGCGCACGGCAGGCCGATTCGGCCGAATTGGGCGCCATTTCCGTCAAGCCCCGGGCGCCCGATGGCGGCCCTTGCCCAGGGAATGTCCGAAAGCGGCATCGCCACCCTTCCAGCATGTCGGCTCGTCCATGAGCGGGCCGATGCAGGGTCCGCGCATCCTGACCGGCTCCGATCGCCGTTCCTGATGTCCAGTGCCAAGCTGTGGAGAAGACCCCTTGCGCTGCGATGACCTGACCGGGGCATCGCAGCGCTTTTTTCTCGCGCAGGTGGCGACGCGTCGGTTCCCGTGCGGCGTGCCGCTCGCGCGCCACGGGGATCTTCGCGGGACTGGTCATGGCGATCATGGCTGCCGGCTGTGCTTGCCGCGCAGGGGGTTGGATCTGGTCAGGAATCGCGCATGCGTTTTGCTCTGCTGTGTCGTCGGCTGCGGCGTCGTAAGTTCAATCTCCGCCTGCTCTTGCTGCTGCTGGTCGTCGCGGGCGTGCCGCTGTCCGGCTGCGCCATGCTGCCCGCATCGCGCTTTCCGGCGCCGCTGGAGCGCGCGGATGAAGCCTCGGAGCTGGTCCAGAACGGCATCCACTTCAGCCTGCAGCGGATCGAGCCGGGCATGCCGGCACAGCCAGAATCGCCTGCGCACGCGCCGGTGTCCGAGGCGCCTGACGCCGACGGCGCGCCGCAGGACTATGTGGTGCAGGCCGGCGACACCCTGCGGGTCATCGTCTGGGACCATCCCGAACTGAACAATCCCGGCCTGGGCGCGCTGACCTCGGCGACGGGCAACGCCGGCGTACCCGGTGCGGAGACCTTGCGCATGGGCGGGGCCAGTTCGCTGGACGCGCAGGCACGCCGCGTCCAGCCCGACGGCACGCTGTATTTCCCGTACGTGGGCACGGTCAAGGTCGCAGGACTCGACGTGCCGCGCATCCGCACGCTGCTGACGCGTCGCCTGAGCGCGGTCATCCCCGCTCCGCAGCTGGACGTGGCGGTAGTGGGCTTCCGTAGCCAGCGCGTGTATGTGGCCGGCGCCGTGCGCACGCCCGGCGCGCAGCCGCTGACCGACGTGCCGATCACGGTCGCCGATGCGCTGGCGGCCGCCGGCGGCTATGTGGAAGGGGCCGACCTGCAGTCGGTCAGCCTCAATCGCGGCGGCAAGACCCGCACGCTGGATCTGTACGCCTTCTTCTTCCAGGGCGACCTGACCCAGAATCCGCGCCTGCGCAGCGGCGATGTCCTGAATCTGCCGCCGCGCCGGGACAAGAAGGTCTTCGTCCTGGGCGAGGTCGCCAAGCCGGGCTCGCAGGTCATGCCGCTGGGGCCGATGAGCCTGTCCGAAGCGCTGGCCGATGCGGGCGGACTGAATCCGGTCTCCGCCAATGCCGCGCAGATCTATGTGTTTCGCGCGGGCGACCAGCCCCAGCAGGTCAAGGTCTACCAGCTCGATGCGATGAATCCCGGGCTGCTGGTCCTGGGCGATCGTTTCGTGCTGCGTCCGCGCGACATCGTGTTCGTCGATCCCGCCAACCTGACCCGCTTCTCGCGTGTGGTCTCCCAGATCCTGCCGCTGGCCAGCTCGCTCTACATGACCAGCGCGGCGGCCAATCGCTGATCCGCGCATGGCCGACGGATCCGTGCTGAGGCTGGCGGTGTGCTGCCGCATCAACCTCGTTCGCAGCCCGATGGCCGAGGCGGTGCTGCTCGCGCGGCTGGGGGCGACGGGCGAGGTGCAGGTGCGCTCGGCCGGGCTCGAGGCGATCACCGGCCTGGAGCGTCCGCGCGGCGTGCTGGATGTGCTGGAGGCGGCCGGCTATCCGCCTCCGCCGAGCGCCTTCAGCCGCCGCCTGGACGCGCAGCTGCTGCAGTGGGCCGATCTGGTGCTGGTGATGGAAGCCAGCCAGCGCCAGACGCTGCTGCGTCTGGCCCCGGCCGCGGCGGCCAAGGTCTGGCGCCTCGGCCACTGGCAGGCCACCGAGGTGGCCGACCCTGACGGGCTGGCGCCGCAAGCACTGGCCGCCACCCTGAGAACGATCGAGACCTGCGTCGGCAGCTGGCTGCCGCACCTGCAATCCCCTCTTCACCAGAGCGACCCGATCCGCCCATGAGACCCACCACCCCACCAGTCGCCGACAGTCCTGAAGAGGACGAGGTCAATCTGCTCCTGCTGTTGCGCAATGTCTCGACGCATCGCCGGTTGTTCCTGCTGGTGGCCGGCGGCGTGTTTGCCCTGGCGCTGGTGTACCTGCTGTCCGCGCAGCCGACCTACCGGGCCCAGGCGCTGCTGCAGATCGATGAGGACCAGGGGTCCATGCTCGGTGCGTTGTCCGATGTGGCCGGCGCGCTGAATCTCAACAAGTCCATCGACGGCGAGCTGGACATCCTCACCTCGCGCACCGTGATGGGCGAGGCCATCGACCGCACCCAGGGGCAGCTGGACATCGAGCCCAGGCACCGCATTCCGGTCCTGGGGCGCCTCTATGCGCGCCTGGCCACGCCGCCCAACGGATTGGCCGATCCTCCGCTGGGCCTGTCGGAGTTGCCCTGGGGGGGCGAGCGCCTGCGTCTGGCGCATTTCGAAGTGCCGCGTGCGCTGTACGGCAAGCCTTTCGTCCTGACGGCCGGCGAGGACGATGCCTGGACCCTGAGTTCGCCCGACGGCGAAGAGGTCGCGCGCGGCAGGCTGGGACAGCGGGTGGACTTCAACGTCGATACCCGCTTCGGCCCGGGACGTGGGTCGATCCAGGTCGAGGAACTGCGCGCGCGCAGCGGCGTGAGCTTCGGCGTCACCGCCTCGTCGCTGCAGACCGCGTT
Organism: Pseudoxanthomonas sp. UC19_8; assembly: GCF_042700505.1. NCBI lineage: Bacteria > Pseudomonadati > Pseudomonadota > Gammaproteobacteria > Lysobacterales > Lysobacteraceae > Pseudoxanthomonas > Pseudoxanthomonas sp. UC19_8. The sequence goes on along the minus strand of NZ_CP170559.1, from coordinate 3,028,599 downwards.
CGAGGAGATGGGGCGCCGGGTCAAGGCGACGGAGACTTCCAAGGATTCTTCGATGATCGAGCTGACGGTGAGCGGCAGCGACGCCGAGCGCACCGCCGACTTCGCCAACGCCCTGGCGCGCGCCTATGTCGCGCTGAACATCCGTCATCGCGCCCAGCAGGCGCATCTGAGCCTGCAGTTCCTGGAGCACAGACTGCCGGCGCTGCGCGCGGAGCTGACCCGTGCCGAGGACGCGCTCAACGCCTACCGCATGCGCAGCGGCACCATCGACGTGGAGCAGCAGAGCGAGGCCCTGCTGACGCGCGTGGTCGAGCTGACCCGCCAGCAGACCCTGCTGGAACTCAACCGCGAGGCCAGCGCGCAGCAGTTCCGTCCCACCCATCCGGCCATGCGCATGCTCGAGGCGCAGCACGCGGCCGTGGCCGAGGCGCTGTCGCAGGCCGATGCGCAGATCCGCGCGCTGCCCGCCTCGCAGCAGGAGTACCTGCGCCTGGCGCGGGATGTGGCGGTCGATACGCAGCTCTACACCGCGCTGGCGGCCAACAAGCTGCAGCTGGAGGTCGCCGAGGCCGGCACCACCGGCACGGCGGCCATCATCGACCCCGCGCTCTCTCCGGAGCGACGCCATTGGCCCACGACGTTGCCGGTGCTCGCCGGCGGTCTGATGGGCGGCCTGCTCATGGGCTTCCTGGCCGTGCAGGTGCTGGCCGGCATGCGCCGCGCGCTGCACGACCCGCTGGAGGTAGAACGCCTGAGCGGCGCCCCGGTCTACGCCGTGGTGCCGGAGAGCAAGGTGCAATCGCGCATGACCCGCGTGCGCGGCGGCAGCGAAGACCCGCTCTACCATGCGCTGCTGTCGCGACAGTCGCCCACCGATCCAGGCGTGGAGGCCTTGCGCACCCTGCGCAGCACCTTCCGCCTTGCGCTGCGTGAGGCGGGGCGTACCGCGGTCGTGTTCACCGGGCCCACCGAGGGCGTCGGCAAGACCTTCGTCACCGCCAACTTCGCCTATCTGTTGACGCTGACCGGCGTGCGCGTGCTGTTGGTCGACGGCGACCTGCGGCGCGCCGGACTCGGGCGCTATTTCCCCGATTCGGTCGCAGCGCCAGGCCTGTCCGATGTCCTGGCCGGGCAGGACACGCTGGAGGCCGCCATCCAGCACACCGACCAGGAAGGGCTGGACCTGCTGCCTTCCGGGCGCCATCGGGTCTCCAACCCCGGCGAACTGCTGGCGCGTCCGACCCTGGACGTCGTGCTGCGCGAGGCCGAGCAGCGCTACGACTATGTGATCGTCGATTCGCCGCCGGTGCTGCCGGTCGGCGATGCCATGACCCTGGCCCGCGCCTGCGGCGCGGTCTTCATCGTCAGCCGCTACGAGCTCACCAATGGACGGCAGCTGGTCCAGACCCTCAAGCGCCTGACCCAGGTCGAGGCGAAGATCTGCGGCCATGTCTTCAACGGCCTGCGCGCCAGCCGCTATGGCGATGGATACGGCTACGGCTATGGGTACGGAACCTACGGCGCGGACCCCAAGCGCTGAGCCCGGTCATGCGCGCAACGGCATCGGCCCTGCGCGCGTGCCCGGACAGGCATCGCTGCAGGGCGGCGCCCGCAGGAAGATCTCGGATCGGTGAGGCGAACGAGCACGTCAGGGCGCTGGCTTCTCGCGCAGCGCCACTCGCCGGCCGCTGGCGCGCCCGGAGGACAAGACGATCGCGTGTCAGCGACAGCCTTCGCCGACGTTGCCCAGCGTCTCCAGCGTCGGTGCGGCCAATCCCGGAAGACGCTGCAGGTTCATCGCACCGGGCAGCAGCCCGTTGGCCAGCTCCGCGCCGAGATCGGCCGTGCGCAGCGCATTCCTTCCCTGCGTGGCACGCTTGGCCAGGCCGGTGCCGTGGCAACCGAGCGAGATCGCAGCCGGATCCTGGATCGCGGATGGATCCTGTCCCGAGCGCCGGCCAGGCGCGCGCCCGGCCATCCCGGATGGCAGCGAGGTGTCGATACCCGGGATGGCCTGCTTCTGCTGCTCGGGCGAGGTCAGCCCGATGGCCTGCTAACTGGCACGGATCAGCGCCATGTACGGGTCTGGAGACGTGCGCCGCCCGGTCCGCGGCAGCAGGGCGGGATCGCGCGCCAGACCGAGGCCGGGCGTCTGCAGCGGGGTGAGGGCAGCGGCGGCTTCCTGCGCGTGGCCGGGCGCGATGCCGGCCGCGCAGAGCGTCAACGCCAAGGCGGCCGCCGTCGCCGCGCCGATCGAGCAGGGCCTAATAGGCATTGCGATGCACCAGGCCCTTGTGCACGGTCATCGCCACGATCTTCAGGTCCAGCGCCAGCGTGCGATGCTGGATGTAGTGCAGGTCGTGGGCGACGCGCTCGCTCATCTTCTCCAGGCAGTCGATCTCGCCCCGCAGCCCGTTGACCTGGGCCCAGCCGGTGATGCCCGGCTTGATCCGGTAGCGATACATGTAGTCGCGCACCAGTTCCTTGTACTGATTGTCGTGCGGAAGGGCGTGCGGACGCGGCCCCACCACCGACATCTGTCCCTTGAGGACATTCAGAAACTGCGGCAACTCGTCCAGGCTGGTGCGGCGCAGGAGCCGGCCCAGACGCGTGACGCGCGCATCGTTGCGGCGCGCCTGGCTCAACGTGCCGGGGCCTTCGCTGTGGACGCGCATGGTGCGGAACTTGTAGATCGTGAAGCGGCGCCCGTCGGCGCCCATGCGCTGTTGCAGGAACAACGCCGGGCCGGGCGAGTCGATCCGGATCGCGAGCGCGATCAGGGCCAGCAGCGGCGCCAGCATCAGCAGCACCGTGGCGGAGAAGGCCAGATCGAAGGCGCGCTTGCCGAGCGGATGGCGCGCCTGCCAGGGCATGCCGACCAGATGGATCCCGCCGGCGCCCGTGCCGGCGCGCGTCTGGTCCAGCCGGGCGAGCGGGTAGGCGCGCAGATCCGGAATGAAGCGGATATCGACGAAATCCTGGCGGAACTCCTGCACCAGCCGCTCCAGCGAAGCGGCCTGATCCAGCGGCGCCAGCAGCCAGAGCTCGCGGATGGCGCCGCCGCGCAGCAGCGAGCGGAACGTGTCGAAGTCGCCGATCACCGGCAGCCCCTCGCGTTGCGCGCCGGTGGCCGCGCCTTCCTCGTACACCAGCGCCGGTCGATAGCCGGGCCCCGGCCTGCGCAGCAGCTGCGGCAGCAGCAGCGTCGAATCGGCGCTGACCATCAGCGCCACCCGGCGCGCGCGGGATCCGAGCTGGCGTTGCCAGGACTGCGCGGCGCTCAGCCCCAGGCGCGCCAGGGACAGCGCACCGGCGGCCTCCATCGTCGTCAACAGCAGCGCATGCGAATTCATTGGACCGGACTCCGATTGAAGCGTTGCGGTGCGACGGCCCGGGCCCTGGTGCCGGCGCGATACTCGCCCGGGCTGCGCGCGAGGTGCTTGCGGAAGATCTTGGCGAGTCTGCCGCCATCGCCGATGCCGCAACGCCGCGCGATCTTGTCGATGGGCAGGTCGGTCTCGGTCAGCAGCTTGCAGCTGCGGCGCAGGCGCACGCCCAGCAGATAGTCCGAAGGCGTCATGCCCAGTTCCAGCTTGAAGCGACGCAGGAAGTTGCGCTCGCTCATGGCCACCGCGTGCGCGGCATCGGCGATGCTGACCGGCTGCTCGTGGTGGGTTTCCAACCAGCGGGCCGACGCCAGGATCTGCTCGGTCACGCGCGTGCGCGCCACCGGACGCAGGACTTCCGGCTCGGCCGGTGCCTCGGTCTGCGCCGGCCCGTGCAGCTCCAGGCAGCGCGCGGCGACCAGCTCGCCCAGGTCCGCGGCGATCATCGTCATGGCGGCGGCGAACGCGGTGCGCTGTTCGCCGGTGCTCTTCACGAACAGACCCGCCGCTTCGATCAAGCGCCGGCCCTCGGCGATCGGCACGATCATGACGCCCAGCTCGTGCTGGTCCCGCAGCCACTGGCATAGCCGCGGGCTGGCCTCCAGCGTCGCCGTGCCCACGCCACCGGCCACGAACACGACGCGCAGGCGCTGCCCGCGCGGGGGAGGCAGGCGTTCGGTGGCCACATGCATGCCCGAGGCGCTGGCCACGGTGCCACCGGATTCGGACAGCAGCACGGGCATGTAGAGGCGTTTGAAGCCCGAGGCGCGCTGCTCGATGGCATTGGCGGTACACAGCAGGTCGATCAGGGCCACCACGTCGGCCAGCCCGAAGCCGTCGAAGACGACCAGGCCCAGACGATGTGAGAGGTTCAGTCGCTCGGCCGGGAAGGCGGGCAGGCGGCTGACGGACGACTTGATTCCGGTGATCACGCTCATGTTTTCCCCTTGAAGCTCTGGACGAGCCGCCCTCCCGCGCGGCCCGCAGTTCGCGCCCGGCCCGCCGGCTCGCGGCGTGGCCGTGGCTGATGTCCCGCCCTCCCAGCGGGTCTTTGCAAGCGCGCGGTCCCCGTTGCTCATTGCGGCCGAGCAGAAGGACCTGGCTCGCCCAAGCGCTTGTGCTGCGGCCGCTCGTCCCCCGATCAGGCCGCGCTTCTACAGACCGGCGGCAGGCAGACGCGCGACGGCGGCCAGGCCCCCGCGGGTCGCGCGATGGCCAGGCCTTGCAGGCAGTTGACGCCGCCGGCCAGGGCCACTGCGGTGTCGCTTGCGCGTTCGACGCCTTCGGCGACCACGTACGGCGCGATGCTTCCGCCTAGCGCGACCAGGTGCGAGAACTCGCGCGCCCCGGTGATGCTGCGCATCGCTTCGGCCAGGAGCGTGCCGCTGATCTTGACCACCTGAGGCAGGATCTGGCGGACGAAGTCCAGCCGCGTGTGGCCCTCGCCGAAGTCATCGATGGCGATCTGGCAGCCCAACGCGCGCAGGCGTCCGACGAAGGTCTTGGCCGACTCGAAGTCGCCCAGCGGTGCCGTCTCGGTGATCTCCAGCGTCAGCCTGGCGGCGACGGTCGGCTGCTCCTGCAGCCTTGTGAGCGGCCCATGCCACCAGGCGTCGTCGACGAGACTGTGCGAGGACAGGTTGCAACCGGCGTGCAGGGTGGGCTCGCGCTCCAGGCGCTCGATCACCGCGTCGAGCACCACACGATCCAGCAGCCTGACCAGGCCCAGACGCTCCATGGCGGCGACCAGGCCGGAAGCGCCGATGCCGGGCTGGTCCAGTCGCAGCAGGGCCTCCTGATACAGCGAGGCGTCGCGTCGATCGCCGGCGTTGCGTCGCATGATCGGCTGGAAGGACAGGCCGACCTCGCCGCTGCGCAAGGCCTCATGAAAGGCCAGGGCCAGGGCCATGTCCTTCTCGTAGCGCTCGCGCCAGATCCAGCCGCACTGGACCGGTTCCAGGATCGGCGCGCGGCCGCCCAGGCGCTCCAGCTCCTGCGGCGGATAGGGCCCGGAGGTCGAGCTCAGCCTGACTTCGCCGACCGTGACCACCGGCAGCGCGCGCTGCCCCAGGTGCTCCAGCGGCAGACCCGCGAGCTGGAGTTGCCAGTGCTCGGCGAAGGACCCGGCCTCGGCGATCCACGCGACGAAACGACGATCGCCCGCCTGCTTGATCGAATGGCCGGCCAGATGCATGCGCCACTGCAGCGCGGCCAGGGCCGCACGCGCGAAGGTCTCGCCGTAGGTCGCCGCCAGGTGGTCGCGGTTATGCAGTTCGACCAGCAGATGGCAGCCCGATGCCGGCGGCGGAAGCTCGATGCGGCTCATGCGCCGCTCCCCAGGCAGCCGCGTGCGTCCTCGGCCCGCTCACCTCCTGGATCGCGGGCAGACCACCGCGATACGCCGGCTGACGCGCGTACGAAAACGGTCCTTTCTGGAAGGATCGGGGCGCGTGAAGGAATACCGCGGATAGCTTGAACTCTTGGCGATCAATTCGACATGAAAAGTGCTGGGACAGAAAGGACCATTTCTGTCAAATGTCGATCCGCCACCGCCACCCTCCGAAGCCCGAGCGCAACCCCGGATCAAGATGCCCAAGGCGCATCGCGTACAGGCAGGCAGGGAAGAAGACGCGCTACACCCGATTTCGTGGCCGGGGGCTCGGAACGTCCTGGGAGGCCGAGCGACTCGGCGTCCGGCCGATCAGGACGCGATGGCCAAACCGCGCAGGCGCGGTGCGTGCGTTGCTTGTCAAGGCAGCTGCGTCACTGCAGGAGGGTGACTGCCTTCGCTGTATCGGCCGCGAAGTCGCCGATCGGAACGCGGAGTCCCCCATCCTATTCATACAACGCATAATCACGGTGTTCGTGGATTCCGCGGCCTGGCCCAAGCAGGGCCCAGGCGGCGGAACAGTCAATCAGGGGGGGGCAGGCGCGTGCCCCATTACGCCGTCAGGCCTGGTCCTGACGGCGTGGTCTACGCGTGCACTGCGTGCGACCGGCGGAGCCCGATGCCACCTGGTGGGCAGTGTTGGAAGACCATGCTAAGAGCAAGACAGAGCGACCAGACACGACATGCGACATTGACGGAACAAGAGTTGGGCAAGCGCAGGCCGCAGGTTCGCACAGGCGACTGCGCATGCTTGACCCATGCCATGTTCGAACGCTGTCTTCTCTGGATTTTCCGCTGGATCCGCAGATGTGGTCCCACCCGGCGCGGTTGGCAACACTGGGGGGCATCACCATGATCATCGGCTACGCGCGCGTCTCGACGGGCGACCAGAATCTCGACCTGCAGATCCTGGCGCTCAAGGCCGCCGGTTGCACCAAGATCTATACGGACCAGGGTGTCTCGGGCAGGCACGGCAGCCGCCCTGGCCTGCACAAGGCGCTGCGGCGACTCAAGCCGGGTGGGAAGCTCGTCGTCTGGAGGTTGGACCGGCTTGGCCGCTCGTTGATCAATCTGGTCCAGCTGCTGGATGTGCTGGGCGAGCGCGACATCTGCTTCCAGTCCCTGACCGAGAGCATCGACACGGCCTCATCGGGAGGCCGCCTGGTGTTCCACATCATGGCCGCGCTGGCCGAGTTCGAGCGCTCGCTGATCAGCGAGCGGACGCGAGCCGGCCTGGCCGCGGCGCGTGTGCAGGGCAGGAAGCTGGGCCGAAGGCCATCGCTGACGGTCGAACAGTGCGTGGAAGCCAGCGAACTGGCACAGCTGCGTGGCTGGGACTCGAAGCAGCTGGCCAAGCATTACGGCGTCCACCCGCGCACGCTGGCCAGACTGATGGCGCAACAGCAGGACCAGGTGGAGCCGGCGTTGATGAAGGGCGGGCGCGTGGTGGACTAGCGGCGCGGGCGTCGACGCCATCGCCGTGCCCGCGCGGTGCACAATGGCCGCATGATCATCCAATCGCTGCTCGACACCGACCTGTACAAGTTCACGATGATGCAGGCGGTGCTGCATCAGCACCCTGCCGCGCAGGTGCAATACCGCTTCAAGTGCCGCACGCCGGGCATCGACCTGGCCGCGCACCTGGACCGCATCTGGGAGGAGATCGACGCGCTGTGCGCGCTGCGCTTCACCGCGGACGAGCTGGACTACCTGCGCGGGCTGCGCTTCGTCAAGCCGGATTTCGTCGACTTCCTCGGCCTGTTCCACTTCGATCGCAAGTACATCACCCTGCGCGCCTCGGACCAGGTGCCCGGCGAGATCGCGCTGGAGATCGAGGGGCCGTGGCTGCACACGATCCTGTTCGAGGTGCCGCTGCTGGCGATCATCAACGAGGTGTACTTCGATGCGCTGGGGCAGGGCGATCTGGTCGAAGGCGAGCGCCGGCTGCAGGCCAAGCTGGCGCGCCTGCGCGCCATCCCCGACGCGGCCGGCTGCGCCATCGCCGACTACGGCACGCGCCGGCGCTATTCGCGCGCCTGGCACGCACGCCTGCTGCCGCAGCTGCGCGACGGGCTGGGCGAGCAGTTCGTCGGTACCAGCAACGTCCACTTCGCCTACCGGTACGGCATGACGCCGCTGGGCACGATGGCGCACGAGTGGCTGCAGGCCTTCCAGGCATTGGGCCCGCGCCTGCGCGATTCGCAGGCCGCCGCGCTGGAGGCCTGGGCGCGCGAGTATCGCGGCGACCTCGGCATCGCGCTGAGCGACGTGGTCGGCACCGATGCGTTCCTGCGCGACTACGACATGTACTTCTGCAAGCTCTTCGACGGCATGCGCCACGACTCGGGCGATCCGCTGCGCTGGGGCGAGCGGATGCTGGCGCACCTGGCCGCCAACCGCGCCGATCCGCGCGCCAAGACGCTGGTGTTCAGCGACGGCCTGGACGTGGACCGGGTGGCCGAGCTGTACGCGCACTTCAAGGGGCGCTGCCGCCTGGCCTTCGGCATCGGCACCAACCTGACCAACGATCTGGGCCCCAAGGCGCTGAACATTGTCATCAAGATGACGCGCTGCAACGGCCAGCCGGTGGCCAAGCTGTCCGACTCGCCCGGCAAGAGCATGTGCGACGACCCGGGCTATGTGCGCTATCTGCGGCAGGTCTTCGGGCTGCCGCCCGAGCAGGATCTGTGACCTGCGGCAAGCTTTCGATCACCAGCAACTTGGCGGACTTGACACCTATTTTGGCGTAATTTTCACTCTGTCTTGACGCCGCAGCCGACGGCGATCATCCGCCGCTTCGGGCGGATCAGGGGTGGCGCCGGGGTGCTCGACATGACGCTTGTACGTGCGGCTGCCACGCTGTGGCTGCTGCTCCTTCTGGCTGGCTGCGGCGGCGGCGGCGGCGGCGGGTCGTCTTCGGCCTCGTCCTCGCCCTCCACGCCGGTCACCACCCCGACCACGCCCAGCGACAAGCCGACCACCGATGCGGAGGCGGCGCGCTTTCTGACCCAGGCCAGCTTCGGCCCGACCAAGGCCGACATCGCCCGCGTGCGCCAGATCGGGTACGGCGCCTGGATCGACGAGCAGATCGACGCGTCCAAGACCGCGCCGACGCTGATGGAGCCGCACATCCTGTCCATCCCGGTGGCCAGCCTGAGCTACGCCGAGCGCCGCAACTACTGGCTGTGGCAGGCGGTGACCGCCAAGGACCAGCTGCGCCTGCGCATGGGCTTCGCGCTCAGCGAGATCTTCGTGGTCTCCGACCGCGACTACAACACGGCCAACTTCGGCCGCATCGCCAACTACCAGGACATGCTGGACAGCAATGCGTTCGGCACCTACCGCGACCTGCTGGAGAAGGTCACCCTGCACCCGGCGATGGGCACCTACCTCAGCCACATCCGCAACCGCAAGGCGGTCAGCTACAAGAACGGCCAGGGACTGACGGTCACCATCGTCCCCGACGAGAACTATGCGCGCGAGGTGATGCAGCTGTTCTCCATCGGCCTGGTCCAGCGCAACGCCGACTTCACCGTCAAGACCGATGCCTCGGGCAACACCATCCCCACCTACGACCAGGCGGTGGTGAGTGCGATGGCGCGGGTGTTCACCGGCTGGTCGATCAATGGCGCGACCAAGGACACCTTCTACAAGGGCCTGCCGGACAACGACGCCAAGCCGATGACCTGCGTGCCGGACTACCACGACGACCAGCCCAAGACCATCTTCAACGGCATCGTCATCGCCGAAGGCAACGACTGCACCAAGACGCTGGCCAAGGCGCTCGACGCGCTGGCCAGCCATGCCAACACCGCGCCCTTCATCAGCCGCCAGCTGATCCAGCGCTTCGTCACCAGCAATCCCAGCCCGGCCTACGTGGGCCGCGTGACCAAGGTGTGGGCCAGCTCCAACGGGGATCTGGGCAAGGTGATCAAGGCGATCCTGATGGACACCGAGGCGCGCACCGCGCCGGCCGCCACCGACACCAGCTACGGCAAGCTGCGCGAGCCGCTGATCCAGCTGACCACGCTGTGGCGCGCCTTCGACGCCAAGTACGTGCCGCGCGACGACGGCCAGTACGCGTTCTCCTTCGGCGCGTCCTACGACTTCAGCGTGTCGCTGGGCCAGGACTCGCTGCGCTCGCCGTCGGTGTTCAACTTCTTCTCGCCCGACGCGCGCCTGCAGGCCGCCGATGGCGTCGATGGCCTCTATGCGCCTGAGTTCGACCTGCTCAACGACTCCAGCTTCGTGAGCACCTTCAACGAGGTGTGCAACGCCGCCTGCGGCAATCTGAAGACCGCCGCGCCGACCGCGCGGACCAACGCGCCGGTTCTCGACGCCACCAGCCTGCAGGCGCTGGCCGATGCCGGCAACCACGCCGGCATGGTCGATGAGATCTCCGCGCTGCTGTTCGCCGGCAACCTGTCCGCCGACACCCGCGCCACGATGATCGACATGCTCAACAAGCTGCAGACCGAGAAGCGCAGCAGCGCCGAACGGGTGCAGTCCCTGGTCCAGCTGGCGCTGGCCTCCCCCGATTTCGTGATCCAGCGATAGGAGCCGCACGAACATGTCTCGACAGGTCAATCAGGACCGCCGGACCTTCCTGCGCTCGCTGCAGCTGATGTTGGCCGGCGGCGCCGTCGCCGCGACCCTGCCGCAGTTCGAACTGGTCGGCCGCGCGCTGGCGCAGAGTTCCACCGCGGTGGGCACCGGCAACTACCGCGCGCTGGTGTGCATCTTCCTGTTCGGCGGCAACGACTCGTTCAACATGCTTATCCCGCATGTGCAGACCGAGTACGACGTCTACCTCAAGAGCCGCGGCGGCGTGTACGACGCGGCCGCCAACAGCCAGGGCCTGGGTATCGCCCGCGACGCGCTGCTCAAGGTCACCGACACGGCGGGCAAGGCCTGGGGCCTGCACCCGGCCTGCGCCGGCATGAAGACCCTGTTCGACAACCGCGAGCTGGCGTTCATGGCCAACGTCGGCACGCTGGTGCAGCCGACCACCAAGGCCGAGTACACCGCCAAGGCCAAGCGCCTGCCCTACAACCTGTTCTCGCACAACGACCAGCAGGCGCTGTGGATGCGCGGCGAGTCGGAGCTGCGCAGTTCCAACGTCGGCTGGGGCGGCACCCTGGGCGAGCGCATCAAGGGCGCCAACAGCGGTGGCTTCACCGCGCTGCCGCCGACCATCTCGCTGGCCGGCAACAACCTGTTCCAGACCGGCACCTCGATCTCGCCCTATGTGATGTCCACCGGCGGTCCGGCGGCGCTGCGCAACTTCGAGAACGTCAACTCCACGCCCGACCGCATCCGCCGCGAGGCGCTGGCCGCGCTGGTCAAGCATCGCTACACGCCGCTGATGCAAGACCAGTACGCGCTGCAGGGCGAAAGCGCGATGCTGATCGGCAGCACGATGCGCACCGCGCTGGATGCGAACAACGGCGGCGACATCGCCACCGTGTTCCCGTCCGGCAACGGGCTGGCCTCGCAGCTGCGCATGATCGCCCGCTCGATCAAGGCCAGCCGGACCAGCGCGCTGGGGCAGAACCGGCAGATCTATTTCGCCAGCATGGGCGGCTTCGACACCCACGACGGGCAGATGGTCGCCAACGGCCAGCCGCGGCTGCTGGGGCAGGTCTCCGATGCGCTGTTCGCCTTCCGCAACGCGCTGGTGGAAATCGGCGCGCTCAACGACGTGGTCAGCTTCACCAACAGCGACTTCGCCCGCACGCTCAACAGCAATGGCAATGGCACCGACCACGCCTGGGGCGGCGTGCAGCTGATGATGGGCGGCCCGCAGTCCTCCGGCGGTCCGCTGGCCGGCGGCCGCGTGTTCGGCAGCTATCCGATCCTGGAGTTGAACGGCGACCAGGCGGTCGATCGCGGTCGCATGATCCCGACCACCTCCACCAACCAGTTCGGCGCCACCTTCGCCCAGTGGATGGGCGTGGGCGCCTCGGACCTGGCGGCGATCTTCCCGGGTCTGGGCAACTTCGCCAGTCCGACGCTGGGCTTCCTGGCCTGACCCGGCGCCACGCGCCAGGTGCGGGCCGGCCGGGCCGGGCTTAAGCTCGGGGCTTCCGAAGTCGCAGGAGTCGCCCCGATGATCCGCAACATCGTCCGCATGGGAGCCCCCGTGCTGCTGGCCCGGGCCGAGCCGGTCGAGCACTTCGCCACCGGCGAGCTGCGCGACCTGGTCGATGACATGTTCCAGACCATGGACGAGGCCGGCGGCGTCGGCCTGGCCGCGCCGCAGGTGGCGGTGAGCAAGCGCGTGATCGTGTACGGCTTCGAGCACAACGCGCGCTACCCCGACGCGCCCTCGGTGCCGCGCACGGCGCTGTTCAATCCGCTCATCGAACCGCTCACCGACGAGCTGGAGGACGGCTGGGAGGGTTGCCTGTCCATTCCCGGCCTGCGCGCGGTGATTCCGCGCTATCGGCGGATCCGGGTCAGCGGCTGGAACGCCGGCGGCCAGCGCGTGGAGCAGGTCGCCGAAGGCTTCCATGCGCGCGTGATCCAGCACGAGGTCGATCACCTGGACGGCATTCTGTATCCGTCGCGGATCAAGGATTTCTCCACGTTCGGGTTCACCGACGTGCTGTTCCCGGAGATCGGCGAGGGCAAGTGAGCCGACGCACGCCACATGCGGCAAGGCACGGCATTAACGCCACGCTGCTAGCCTGCCGGCCTGTCCACGGATCTTGCGAAGGTAGGCCATGAAGACCACGCCCCATTCCCTGAAGATCGCGCTGATGCTGGGCGCGCTGGCCTTGGCTGGCGCCGCGCAGGCGCAGGATTTCGAGCAGTTGCTCAAGCAGCACACCGGCCAGGCGGCGCCGGCCGGCGGCGAGGCGGCTGGTGGCCTGGGGGCGCTCGGCGGGCTGTCGCTGCCGGCGATCGGTGACAACACCGCCGGCAATGCCGCGGGCGTGCTGCAGTACTGCGTGCAGCGCAAGTACCTCAGCGCCGATGCGGTCAGTGGCGTCAAGGACAAGCTGCTGTCCAAGTACGGCCTGGGCGGCGCGCAGAAGCCGGAGCAGTCGCCGGACTATCAGCGCGGCCTGATGGGCGTGCTCAAGGGCGAGGGCGGCCAGTCGTTCAACCTGGACGCAGTCTCGGGCAAGCTCAAGGACAAGGCCTGCGACTACGTGCTGAACAACGCCACCAAGCTGATCTGAAGGTGGGAGCCGCCCTTGTGGCCTTTTCGGCCAATGGCGGCGATGGGACATTACCGGGAAGAGCCTATCGCCACCGACTCCCGTAGAGCGGAGCTTGCTCCGCTGCGTTTCGGCCGGATCACAGGGAAGCTCCAGCGGAGCAAGCTCCGCTCTACAGGAGAGCTGGTCGCTGCCATCCAAAACAAAGGCCGCCCGCGGAGCTCTGCAGGCGGCCTTTGCTTCGGTTGCAACGCTCGGTTTAGAACGCCGGCGCCCCTGAGTGAGGGCGCCGGGAATCTCCATCACGGCAGCGAGTAGGCCACCAGCGCGTCGCTGATCGGGGTCTCCATGAAGTGGTGGCCGCCGGCCATCTGCACCACATACTGCTTGCCGTTGACCGTGTACGTCATCGGGGTGGCCTGGCCGCCGCCGGGCAGCACCGAGGTCCACAGCACCTTGCCGGTCTTCAGGTCGATGGCGCGCAGCAGGTTGTCGGTGGCCGCCGCGACGAACACCAGTCCACCGGCGGTGATCGCCGGGCCGCCGTTGTTGGGCGTGCCGATCTGGATCGGCAGGCCGGTCGGCAGGCCGAGCGGGCCGTTGGCGCGGGCCGTGCCCAGCGGCTGCTGCCAGATCACCTTCTGATCGTGCAGGTTGATCGCGGTGATCATGCCGTAGGGCGGCTCGTTGCACAGCGTCTTGAGGCCCGGGACCATGAAGGCCGACACCGAAATCGCATACGGCGTGTCCTCCATCGCGCCGGGGCCTTCGGCGCCGCCCTTGCCGGGCGTGTAGCGCGGATCGTCGATCGAGTACAGGTCCTGCGCGTCGGCCTGCTTGCGCGGAATGTAGTGCTCGTACATCGGGGTGACGTTCCAGTTGGCCACCAGGATGCCGCGGGCCGGGTCGTAGGCCACGCTGCCCCAGTCGCTGCCGCCGTTGTAGCCGGGGAAGACGATCCACGGCTGCTTGAGCTGCGGCGCGGTGAACTCGCCGGTGTAATGCGCCTGGCGGAACTTGACCCGGCAATACAGCTGGTCGAAGGGCGTCATGCCCCACATGGTCGATTCCTTCAGGTCCGGCATGCCCAGACGCGGCATCCCGGTCGACCACGGCTGGGTGCTGGCGCGGCTCTCGCCGGGCACGGTCACCTTGGTGTCGGCCGGGCGTTCCTCGACCGGCAGGAGCGGCTTGCCGTTGCGGCGATCGACCACGAACAGCTGGCCACGCTTGGTCGGGATGATCATCGCCGGCACCGGCGTGCCGCTGTGGTCGGGGAAGTCCAGCAGCGTGGGCTGCGAGCCGATGTCATAGTCCCAGGTGTCCTTGTGCACGGTCTGGAACACCCACTTCTGCTCGCCGGTGGTCGCATCCAGCGCCACGATCGAGGACGCCACCGCGTTCTCGGCCGGCGTGCGCAGCTGGTCGTAGTAGTCGGCGGCCGAGTTGCCGGTGGGGATGTAGATCAGGTTGAGCGCGTTGTCGCCGGCCATCGGGCCCCAGGAGTTGGGCGTGCCGCGGCTGTATTCCTGGCCCGGGCCGGGCTCCTGATGCCACACCGTGCCGGGATGGTTGACGTCCCAGGCCCACTTGAACGCGCCGGTCTCGGCGTCATAGCCGCGGATCACGCCCGAGGGCGCCCAGCGGCGCTGGTTGTCCAGCACCTGGTGGTTGAGCGAGATGGTGCCGTTGACCACCACCGGCGGCGAGGTCACCGCCAGCTGGCCCGGCACCGACTTGCCCATCCCGGTCAGCAGGTTGACCGTGCCCTCGCTGCCGAACTGCGCGCAGGGCTGGCCGCTGGCGGCGTCCAGTTCGATCAGGCGCATGTCCAGCGTGGCCACGATGATGCGCGCATGGCAGCTCTGGCCCTCCGGCACCGCGTTGGAGACGAAGTAGGTCACGCCGCGGCAGGCGGCGGTGTAGGGCACGTTCTCGTACTTGACCCCGGAGACGAACTTCCAGATCTCCTTGCCGGTGGCCGGGTCGAGCTTGGACACGTTGTTGGTCGCCGAGCACACGTACAGCCCGTCGCCGATCATCAGCGGCGTGTTCTGCGCGCCCCACTTGTTGGTCTTGCCCGGGGGCGGCAGATCGCCGGTGTGATAGGTCCAGGCGACCTTGAGCTTGCCCACGTTCTGCGGGGTGATCTGCGCGGCCGGCGAATAGCGGGTGGCATCGGTGTCGCGGCCGTAGGCGGCCCATTCGCTGTCGGCCTGCGCGGCGCGGGCCTTGGCGTTGTCGCCGGCGGCCAGCGGGGCCTGCGGCGCGTCATCGCCGTGTTCGACGTATTGGGTGCGGAAGACCAGCGCGAAGGCGATCGCCGCGAACACGATGCAGCCCGCCGCCGCCAGATAACCGTGCTTGCGCAGCCGGCCGGCCGACAGGCGCGGCACCATCAGCGCGACGAAGAAGCCCAGCAGGGTGATGTAGCCCATGCGCGGCACCCAGCCCCACAGGCGGGTGGCCGATTCGACCAGGGTCATCACCAGCGCGAGCAGGAACACCACGCCGTAGAGCTTGGCGCCCCACAGCCGGCCGGCGAACAGCAGCACGCCGCTGATGAGCATCAGCACGCCGTTGACCAGGTAGTACCAGGTGCCGCCCAGCGACAGCAGATAGGCCCCGGCCACGGCCAGGATCAGGCCGGAGACGGCGACGATGACAGCGACGATCTTCTGCCAGAGAGGGAGCCCGGGACGGGGCGCGGCAGTGTTCATGCACAACTCCAGATCATGGCCAGGGCCATGGTGTTTCACTCGCTGACGCCTGTCCCGAAGCGGATCGAAGGGGAGTCAGGCTGCGTCGCCGGCGAGCTGCATCTGCGGTCTTCCGTCGCACGCAGCGACGCACGGAACGCAGGACCACACGCCTTGGCGTGCGGCGCGATTCTAGGAAGGGCGCATGCGAGCGGGCCGTGAATTTTTCGACAGTTGCGACGCGGAGTTCCACTTGCATGCATCACGCGCGCACGCCGAAAGCCGCATCCGGTCTGGGAATGGATGCGGTTGAGGTGGGATCAGATACGTGGCGTGCAGCAGCAGGGCGGCGTGGGCCGCGCGCTGCTCTCGGCCCCGTTGCGTGCGCAGATCCAGGGCCCCGATGCGCCCATGGCCGCATTCAGCGGCCATGGGGCGATGCCTTACTTCAGCGCCTTGTAGCGCAGGCGCTTGGGACCGGCGTCGTCGCCGAGGCGGCGCTTCTTGTCTTCCTCGTATTCGCGGTAGTTGCCCTGGAAGAACTCCACGTGCGAGTCGCCCTCGAAGGCGAGGATGTGGGTGGCGATGCGGTCCAGGAACCAGCGATCGTGGCTGATCACGAAGGTGTTGCCCGGGAACTCCAGCAGCGCGTCTTCCAGCGCGCGCAGGGTCTCGATGTCCAGGTCGTTGGACGGTTCGTCGAGCAGCAGCACGTTGCCGCCCTGCAGCAGGGTCTTGGCCATGTGCAGGCGGCCGCGCTCACCGCCGGACAGCGAGCCGACCAGCTTCTGCTGATCCTGGCCCTTGAAGTTGAAGCGGCCGATGTAGGCGCGCGACTGGATCTCCACGCCGTTGATGTTGAGGATGTCCAGGCCGCCGGAGATCTCCTGGAAGACGTTGTGGTTGCCTTCCAGCGCATCGCGGCTCTGGTCCACGTAGGACAGCTGCACGGTCGGGCCGACCACGATCTCGCCCGAGTCCGGCTTCACCTGCCCGGTGATCATCTTGAACAGCGTCGACTTGCCGGCGCCGTTGGGGCCGATGATGCCGACGATGGCGCCCGGCGGCACCAGGAAGCTGAGGTCGTCGATCAGCAGGCGGTCGCCGAACTTCTTGGAGACGTGCTTGAACTCCATCACCGCATTGCCCAGGCGCTCGCCCGGCGGGATGAAGATCTCGTTGGTCTCGTTGCGCTTCTGGTAGTCGACCGACTGCAGCTCTTCCAGTCGCGCCAGGCGCGCCTTGCCCTTGGTGCGGCCGCCCTTGGCGTTCTGCCGCGACCATTCCAGCTCCTTCTGGATCGCCTTCTGGCGGGCCTTTTCCTGGTTGTCTTCCTGCTTCAGGCGTTCTTCCTTCTGGGTCAGCCAGTCGGTGTAGTTGCCCTTCCACGGGATGCCGCGGCCGCGGTCCAGTTCGAGGATCCACTCGGCGGCGTTGTCCAGGAAGTAGCGATCGTGGGTGACGGCCACCACGGTGCCGGAGTAGCGCGCCAGGAACTGCTCCAGCCACTCCACCGACTCGGCGTCGAGGTGGTTGGTCGGTTCGTCGAGCAGCAGCATGTCCGGCTTCTGCAGCAGCAGGCGGCACAGCGCCACGCGGCGCTTCTCGCCACCGGAGAGCTTGCCGACGATGGCCTCCCACGGCGGCAGGCGCAGCGCGTCGGCGGCGATGTCCAGCTGCTGCTCCAGCGTGGCGGCGTCGCCCGCGGCCAGGATCGCCTCCAGGCGCTCCTGTTCCTTGGCCAGCGCGTCGAAGTCGGCGCCTTCCTCGGCATAGGCGGCGTACACCGCATCCAGCGCGGCCTGGGCCTGCAGCACCTCGCCCACGCCTTCTTCGACGGCCTGGCGTACGGTGTGTCCGGGGTTGAGCTCGGGCTCCTGGGCCAGATAGCCGACCTTGATGCCCGGCTGCGGGCGGGCCTCGCCCTCGAAGTCGGTGTCCACGCCGGCCATGATCTTCAGCACCGTCGACTTGCCCGCGCCGTTCAGGCCGAGCAGGCCGATCTTGGCGCCGGGGAAGAAGCTCAGCGAGATGTCCTTGATGATCTGCCGCTTGGGCGGGACCACTTTGGACACGCGGTTCATGGTGTAGATGTACTGCGACATGGGGTCTCCGACGAGGACGCAGCCGCGCCGTCACGCTTGGGACTCCAGGCGCGCGACGCTGGCGGGAAAGGGATGCGCACAGTATAGCGGGCCGGGCCACGCGGGCGCCTCGGGGCCGAAACTGAACAGGGGGTGGTGGGCGTCGTGAACGGCGATTTTTGTAGCCGTTTCCAGCCAGTTTCCGTTCACTGGCCCGGCGCATCATCGCATCGTGCCTCGAAGCACTGGAGACCCCTCATGAAGCGCACGATCCTGACCCTGCTGAGCATTCCCGTCCTTGCCATGTCGCTGGCGGCCGCGCCGGCGATGGCGGACGACTGGCGCCACGGCCCGCCGGGCCCGGGCGCTGGCCCCGGCGGCCCCGGCCCTGGCCCTGGTGGTCCGCGCGGTTGGGCCGACCGCCACGACGAGCGCCGCGATCGCCACGACCGTCGCGATGCCTACCGCGATGGCTATCGCGACGGCCGCTACAGCCGCCCGGTGGTGGTCGAGCGCAACTACTACCGCGGTGGTTACTACCGTCCGGGCCCGCCGCCGCCGGTGTACTACCGCCCGGCCCCGCCCCCGGTCGCGTACTACCGCCCATACGGCTATGAGCGAGGCTACCGCTATGTGAACTATTACAGCGGTCGGCCGATCGTGGTGAACGACTACGATTACTACGGCGTGCGTCGTCCGCCGCCGGGCTACCACTGGATCCGCGACGATCGCGGCAACCTGATCATGGTCGCCATCGCCACCGGGATCATCACCGACCTGCTGCTCAACCGCTGAGCCATCGGCCGCAGGGAAGCAACAAGAGGGCGCGCCCCACCGGCGCGCCCTTTTTGTTTCTGTGGGAGCCGGCATGCCGGGGCGATAGGGCTCGACCAGCGCTCGCAAAGGCCATGCCCGCGTGGCATCCGCCGCGCGGCCGTCCGCGCCGCAAGCCCCGGGCGACATGGCCTCGGGGGCCCCGGGGGCTTACAATCCGGGCCCCGCTTCGCCCGCCTGCCTGCCCCTGGAGACCCGATGTTCCCGCGTGACGTCCGCATCGAAAGCTACGATCCCGAGCTGGCCCAGGCCATCGCCCACGAGGTCCGCCGCCAGGAGGATCACGTCGAGCTGATCGCCAGCGAGAACTACACCAGCCCGGCGGTGATGGAGGCCCAGGGCAGCCAGCTGACCAACAAGTACGCCGAAGGCTATCCGGGCAAGCGCTACTACGGTGGCTGCGAATACGTGGACATCGCCGAGCAGCTGGCCATCGACCGGCTCAAGCAGCTCTTCGGCGCCGATTACGCCAACGTGCAGCCGCACAGCGGCTCGCAGGCCAACCAGGCGGTGTATTTCGCCCTGCTGCAGCCGGGCGACACCATCCTGGGCATGTCGCTGGCCCACGGCGGCCACCTGACCCACGGGGCCAAGGTCAACGCCTCCGGCAAGCTGTTCAACGCCGTGCAGTACGGCGTGGACGAGGCCGGCCTGATCGATTACGACGAGGTCGAGCGCCTGGCGCTGGAGCACAAGCCGAAGATGGTCGTGGCCGGCTTCTCGGCCTATTCGCAGGTGGTGGACTGGGCGCGCTTCCGCACCATCGCCGACAAGGTCGGCGCCTGGTTCTTCGTGGACATGGCGCACGTGGCCGGGCTGGTCGCCG
This sequence comes from Pseudoxanthomonas sp. UC19_8, assembly GCF_042700505.1. Classification (NCBI taxonomy): domain Bacteria; kingdom Pseudomonadati; phylum Pseudomonadota; class Gammaproteobacteria; order Lysobacterales; family Lysobacteraceae; genus Pseudoxanthomonas; species Pseudoxanthomonas sp. UC19_8. The sequence goes on along the minus strand of NZ_CP170559.1, from coordinate 3,009,215 downwards.
CCGGCGTGTATCCGACCCCGCTGCCGCACGCGCACGTGGTCACCTCGACCACGCACAAGACCCTGCGCGGCCCGCGCGGCGGCATCATCCTGGCCAGCGCCGCTGGCGCGGGCGACAAGCTCGAGGACCTGTCCAAGAAGCTGCAGTCGATCGTGTTCCCGGGCATCCAGGGCGGCCCGCTGATGCATGTGATCGCGGCCAAGGCGGTGGCCTTCAAGGAGGCGCTGGAGCCGGCGTTCAAGACCTACCAGCAGCAGGTGGTGAAGAACGCCCAGGCGATGGCCAGGACGCTGATCGCGCGCGGTTACAAGATCGTCTCCGGCGGTACCGAGAACCACCTGATGCTGGTGGACATGATCGGCAAGGACGTGTCCGGCAAGGATGCGGAGGCCGCGCTGGGCAAGGCCCACATCACGGTCAACAAGAACTCGGTGCCGGGCGACCCGCGCTCGCCGTTCGTGACCTCGGGCCTGCGCCTGGGCACGCCGGCCATCACCACGCGCGGCTACCAGGAGGCCGACACGGTCGAACTGGCCAACTGGATCGCCGACGTGCTGGACGCGCCGAACGACGAGGCCGTGATCGCCCGCGTGCGCGAGGCGGTGACGGCGCAGTGCGGGAAGTTTCCGGTGTATGGCTAAGGCGGGAATGGAGAATGGGGAATCGGGAATGGGCAGAAGCGCCAGGCCGGCTCTGTTGACGTTCCCATTCCCTATTCCCGTCTCCCGATTCCCGGCCCACTAAATGCACTGCCCCTTCTGCCAGAACAGCGACACCCGCGTGATCGATTCGCGCGTGTCCGAGGATGGGGCGACCATCCGCCGGCGGCGTGAGTGCGAGGCCTGCGGCGAGCGGTTCTCCACGCTGGAAACCATCGAGCTGCGCCTGCCGGCGATCATCAAGTCCGACGGTCGGCGCGATCCATTCGACGCGCGCAAGCTGCGCCAGAGCTTCGACCGCGCGCTGCACAAGCGCGCGGTGTCCGAGGAGCAGGTCGAGGCGGCGGTGCGCGCGGTGATCCAGCAGCTGCGCCGCACCACCGAGCGCGAGCTGCCCTCGCGCCGGGTCGGCGAGTTCGTGATGGCCGAGCTGCGCAAGCTCGACCACGTGGCCTTCGTGCGCTACGCCTCGGTGTATCGCAGCTTCGAGGACGTGGCCGACTTCCGCGAGGAGCTGGACCGGCTCGAGCGCGACCTGCCCGGCGAAGGCCAGCTGCCGCTGCTGGGCGGCGAGGTGCTGCCGTTCGGCAAGGCCGGCGACAAGAACAAGAAGCGCTGAACGTCGCGGCCGTGCGGATCGCGCCGCTGTGCCACTCCCCGCAGCACCTGGACGCGCTTGCGCGCACGCACGTGCAGGCCTTCGGCGAGCTGCTGCCGGCGTGGACCGTGCAGCAGGCGCGTGACGAGCTGGCCACGCATACCGCGCCCGACGCCATTCCCACCACCTGGCTGGCCCTGGACGGCGCCGACTGGCTCGGTTCGGTAAGCCTGCTGGACGAGGACGATCCGCGCCTGGGCGCGTACACACCGTGGCTGGCCTCGCTGTACGTGCGCCCGGCCGCGCGTGCGCGGCGCGTGGGCGCGGCGCTGGTGTGGCACTGCGTGGCCGCCGCCGCGGCGCTGGGCGTCGCCCGCCTGCATCTGTACTGTGAGCCGGCGCGCGTGACGTATTACGCGCGGCTGGGCTGGACACGCCTCGACCACCTGCCGCTGGGAGCGCTGCAGGTGGTGGTGATGGCCATCGAACCGGGATCGCCCCATGTCTGAGTTCTCCGCCACCGACCACGCCCACATGGCCCGCGCCCTGCGCCTGGCCCAGCGCGGCGCGTGGACCACCAAGCCCAATCCGATGGTCGGCTGCGTGATCGCGCACGGCGGCGAGGTGGTGGGCGAGGGCTTCCATCAGCGCGCCGGCGAGCCGCATGCCGAGGTGTTCGCGCTGCGCGCGGCCGGGCAGCGCGCGCGCGGGGCCACCGCCTACGTCACCCTGGAGCCCTGCGCCCATCACGGCCGCACGCCGCCCTGCGCCGATGCGCTGATCGCCGCCGGCGTGGCGCGCGTGGTCGCCGCCATGCGCGATCCCTTCGCCCAGGTCGACGGCGCGGGCTTCGGCAGGCTGCAGGCCGCCGGCATCGCCGTGCAGGTCGGCCTGCTCGAGGCGCAGGCGCGCGAGCTCAACCGCGGCTTCCTGTCGCAGGTGGTGCGCGGCCGGCCGTGGCTGCGGGTCAAGCTGGGCGCCAGCATCGACGGCCGCACGGCGATGGCCAGCGGCGAGTCCAAGTGGATCACCGGCGCGTCCGCGCGCGCGGACGTGCAGCGCTGGCGCGCGCGTTCCGGCGCGCTGCTGACCGGCGCACGCACCGTCATCGCCGACGACCCCGCGCTGACCGCGCGACCGGAGGAAGGCCAGCCCTTCGTGGCGCCGCTGCGCGTGGTGCTCGACGCCACCCTGTCCAGCCTGGCGCACACCCGCGTGCAGGAAGGCGATGCGCCCACGCTCTACCTGCACGGCCCGCAGGCCCCGCGCGTGGCCGACCATGGCCAGGTGCACTACCAGGAAGTCCCGCTGCACGAGGGCCGGCTGGATCTGCGCGCGGTGCTGACGGTGCTGGCCCAGCACCGGATCAACGAGGTCCAGGTCGAGGCCGGCGCCACCCTGTCCGGCGCGCTGCTGGCCGCCGGCCTGGTCGACGAGCTGCTGCTCTACCAGGCGCCGACGCTGCTCGGCGACGCCGCCCGGCCGCTGCTGCACCTGGGCCTGGCCAGCCTGGCGCAGCAGCATCGCCTGCGCGTGATCGACCAGCGCCAGGTCGGCGCGGACCAGCGCCTGCTGCTGCGGCCGGATACGCCCTGAGCGCGTCAGCGGGCGAAGTCGATCGCCAGCTTGCCGAAGTGACCGCCCGAGGCCAGCGCCTGCAAGGCCTGACCCGCCTGGTCGAAGCCGTACACCGCATCGATCACCGGCTCCAGTCCGATGGCTTCGATGGCGGCGACCATGCGCTCGTGCGCTTCCAGCGATGCGACCGAAATGCCCTGCACGCGTAGCCGTTTCAGGATCACGTCGGTCAGCGCCAGACTGGCCTGGCTGCCACCCATGAAACCGATCACCCCGACGAACCCGTGCATGCGCGTGGCCTGGATCGATTGCGCCAGCGTGCTGGCGCCGACCGTCTCGACCACCGCATCGACGCCGTGTCCGCCGGTCAGCTCGCGCACGCGCGCGGCCCATTGCGGAAGCGCGGTGTAGTTGATGCCCGCGTCGGCGCCCAGGCGCGCGGCGCGGGCGAGCTTTTCGTCGCTGGAGGAGAGCACGATCACGCGCGCGCCCCTGGCCTTGGCCATCTGCAGGGCGAACAGCGACACGCCGCCGGTACCCAGCACCAGCACGGTCTGCCCGGCGGTGATGCGCGCCTGTTCGAGGGTCTGCCAGGCGGTGAGCGCGGCGATCGGCAGCGTGGCCGCCTGGACGCTGGACAGCCCCGCGGGGGCGGGCGCCAGCGAATAGGCATCGAAGCAGGCCAGCTCGCGCAGGACGCCAGGGCACGGGCCGCCAAGATCGGCGCCCTCCCATTCCGGGCGCATCTGTCCGGCCAGCCAGCGCGACTTGTAGAAGGTCGTCACCCGGTCGCCGGGCTTGAAGCGGGTGACCGCCCGGCCTACCTCCAGCACCGTCCCGGCGCCGTCGGAGATCGGCACGATCGGCAACTGCACGTTGCGATAGAGCTGGCCGGTGACCAACAGCAGGTCGCGGTAGTTGAGCGAAGCGGCTTCGAGCCGGACCAGCACCTCGTGCGGTCCGGGGCGCGGGTCGGGGGCGTGGGCGATCTGCAGCTGATCCAGGCCGAAGGCGGTGAGCAGGTACTGGCGCATGCGAGGGACTCGATGGTGGCAAGAGAGACGGCACCGTATGCCTGTGCGCCCAGGGCGTGAATCCATGTAAAAGGCATTTATCATGTTCACTCAATGAACGAATCGAGTACCCTGGCGCCGGCCCAGCTGCGCGAGCTGCGCAGCTTCGCCGCCGCTGCGCGCACGCTGAACTTCTCCCGCGCCGCGCGCGAGGTCGGTTGCACGCCATCGGTGCTCAGTCGGCGCATCGCCGCGCTGGAGGAAAGTGCCGGCATCCCGCTGTTTCTGCGCACGACCCGGCGCATGGCGTTGACCGAGCACGGCGTGCGCCTGCTGGCGCAATACCAACGCCTGGAGGCCGCACTGGCCGACATGGCGCTCGCCCTGCAGCCGCGGTCGCGGGGCGCCAGCGGGCATCTGCGCCTGCAGGTGCCTGCCAGCTATGGCCGCTACCGCCTGGCGCCGCTGCTGGCCGACTTCATGCGCGCCCATCCCGGGATCGCGCTCGACGTCGCCTACGACGACGCCTTTGTCGATCTGGTCGCCGGCAAGGTCGATCTGGCCGTGCGCGTCGGTCGCCTGGACGATGCGCGGCTGGTGGCCCGGCGCGTGAGCACGATGCACCGTTACCTGTGCGCCTCGCCGGATTACCTGGCCAACGCGCCCGCGTTGCTCGAGCCAGCCGATCTTCGGGCCCATCGCTGCATCGCGTTCGACGGCCTGCGCACCGGTACGCTGTGGCAGTTCCACCGCCAGCGCCAACGCCGCTCGGTCCGCATCACGCCGGTGATGACCTGCAACGACGCGCAGGCCGCGCGCGATGCGGCCCTGGCCGGCGTGGGCATCGCCCTGCAGGCGGACTACATGTCCGATGCGCTGGTCGCGCAGGGACGGCTGGTGCCGGTGCTGACCGACTGGCCGGTGAGCGACTCGCCAGTGCACCTGCTGTGGCTGCCGGGCGCGGACCGCCAGCCGGCGCTGCGCCTGCTGATCGATGCGCTGGTGGCCGCCATGGCCGACTGAGCGCGCGACCTGGGGTTGCGCAGGCCACGATGCGGCGGCGGCAAGTTCACCGCCAACGGCATGCGGCGCCCTCGACGATGCCGCGAAAGCGTCGCTTCGGTGTCATCCGCCGCCATGGCGCGTGAGCCAGTCCGCACCGACGGTCTGCAGCAGGCGCCAGGCGCGGGCGCGGTCGCTTTCGCCGGACTGCGGCAGCACCGGCAGGTCGGGCGCGATGCCGGCGACCTCGTCGCTGCCATCGGCACGCAGGCGCACGCAGTTAGGCATGCGCAGGCGCAGCCGTGAACGCGGAAGCGTGGTGGGCGGCGAGGCGACCATGAAGCCGCAGCCATCGCCGCCGGTGCGCACGCCGACGGTGCGGGCGATGCCGTTGTCGTGCATGCGCGCGGCGAACATTTCCGCCGACGAATAGGTCTTGGCGTCGGTCAGCACGTACACCGGGCCGGTCCATGCGCCCCAGTGGGCGCGCACGTCCTGCGCCCAGTTCAGCCGATGCGCGATGGTCATGTCGGCGATCGCATCGGCCGGCAGGTAGTCCAGCGGGCCGCCGGAGCTGCCGGCCTCGACCAGACGCCGGCACGGCATCGCGTTCCAGTCCCGTCGTTCGCTCCACGTCCACGACAGGTCGCATGGCGCGTCACCGGCGCTGCGCCTGGACTGCTGGAAGGCGGCGATGGACTGGCGCAGCAGGCGGCGCGCCGCGGGATCGGGATGATGCTCCTGCAAGGCACCGGTCAGTCGATGCAGCTGTTCGTCCAGATACGCCGTGCCCGCCGGCGATTGGCTGACCAGCAACGGCGCCGAATGGACCGGCCTGGTCGTGAACAGGCGCGTCAGGACATCGCCGCTGTCGTTGCCGCCTGGGTCGTTGCCGACATCGACCAGCACCAGGTCCGCCTTGGCGGCGGCGAAACCCTGCACGGCGGTGGCAACCGCATCGGCCAGGGCGTCCATCAGCGCGTCGCGCATGTCGTCGGCAGAGTCCTCGGACCGCAATTGCTGCCAGACCTGGCGGCACAGGCCGAGGTAGGCGGTGGGGGCAAACTCCGGCAGGCGCAGCAGGCCGACGCGCTGGCCTTGCGGCATCGTCAGCAGGCCCGTGCGCAGCGGCTGATCCATGCCGTCGGACAGCAGCTTGAACCCGGGCAGGGATTCGAAGGGCAGCGAGAACCCCGGGTGCCCAGCGGCGCCCACGCCCAGGGCCGCGCAGCCCGATGCAGCGTCGGCGGCGGTGAGGTCCACGCTGGCCGGTTCGGCCGCTGCGGCCCCGGCCTGCAACGTGGTCAGAAACGAGAAATGCCCGTCGTGGAAACCGGCGACGAAAGCGCGGATCGCCTGTTCGGCCTGGGCGTCGTTCTCCGCGCTGTCCAGCGCGCGCTGGGTCTGGCGGTCCAGTGCGGGCAGGTCGACGCCGCTTTGGGTCGAGCCGATCCAGGCCAGATTGGCGTAGTCGCGCTCCAGGGCCTGTTTCAGGGTGGCGTAGTCGGCCCGCCAGGCGTCGCGGTCGAAGTCGGGGGCGGCCAACGCACACAGCGGGGCGGCGGCGAGCAGGAGCGCAGGCAGGACGCGGCGAAAACGGAACATGGTCGGCAACTCCCGAAAGGATGCGGCGATCCTGGCGCCTGCCGACGTGCCTGTCTTGCAGCGGCGAAGCGTTTTTGTCTGCGCTTAGCGCCGCTCGCGGCGGAAGCGCGACGGTGGCACGCCATAGGCGGCACGGAAGCTGCGGCTGAAGTGCGCCTGGTCGGCGAAACCGCAGTCGGCGGCGATCGTGGCCAGCGGGCGGCTGGTCTCGCGCAGCAGCCGCGCCGCTTCGGCCACACGCAGTTGCCGCACCATGTCGCCCACGCTGCGGCCGAACGCCGCGCGGAAGCTGCGCGCGACATGCACCGGGTGGTGCTGCAGCGCCTGCGCCATGTCCTCCAGCGCGAAGCCGGAGCAGGCGTGCGCATGCACGTACTCGCGTGCGCGCTGCAGCCACGGTTCGACGCGCACGGGCGCCGCAGCGTGGCGGGCGAACTCGGCCAGCGCCTCCATCGCCAGCCCCTCGGCGGCCAGCCGCGCGGCGCTGTCTGCCGGGTCGGCGCACAGTTCCGCGCGCAGGCGGCGTGCGATCGCCGCCAGCTGGACCGAGCCGGTGAACGGTGCCTCGGTGAGCGGCAGGTGCCCGCGCAGGTAGTCCAGGGTGCCCGCACGCGGATCGAGCAGGATCTTTACGGCGCCCGTGTCGGCGAAGGTCTGCGCGTGCGGCTCGTCGGCAGGGCAGAACATCATCTCGCCGGGGCGGTGCCAGTCGGCTCGGCCGCGGATGCGCTCCTGGTAGCCGCCGTCGACGACCAGGCAGAGCGAGGGGCGATCATGATGGTGCGCCTGCATCGCGCCGTTGGCGGCGTAGCGCATCAGGCGCATCTGCGAGAACCAGGAAGAAGGCGGCATCGGCAGGCAGGCGCGGTTCGGCGGGTCGCAAGACGCCGGTCATGCGCCGGCATAGCCGCACTGTACACCGCGTGATCGGCACGCTGCGTGCCGCCGGGGTGGACGGCCGCGGCGCTATACTGCGCGCGCCGGTTCGCCGGCATCCTTAAGAACGTCTTCAGGGCGGGGTGAGATTCCCCACCGGCGGTAGATGCGCTACTGGCGCATGAGCCCGCGAGCGCTGGGGTTGGTGGGTCCCTCTTGAGAGCGCGTCTCTCCTCTTGCGGACTTCACGCCTGCCACAGGTCAGCAGATCCGGTCCGATGCCGGAGCCGACGGTTGGCGCGGCCTTGCCGCGCCGGAAAGTCCGGATGAAAGAAGACGACCCGCATCGCGGCCCTTGGGCTGCGCGCGGGTCATTGGCCTTGTGGCGTTTTTCGCTTTCGACTTTGCGAGAAACGTTGATCATGAATCAGAGTAGTGCGCGTATTGCCGCCCTCCTGCCGCAGGAGGTGCGCTGATGTTCACCGGCATCATCGAGGGCGTCGGCCGTCTGGCCGCGGCCACCCCCATCGGCGGCGATACCCGCTTCAGCTTCGAGGTCGGCACGCTGCCCTTCGACGCGGTGCAGCTGGGCGAGAGCATCGCCGTCAACGGCGTCTGCCTGACCGTGATCGCCTTCGATGCGAGCAGCTTCCAGGCCGATGCCTCGACCGAGACGCTGTCGCTGACCACGCTCGGCCAGCTGCCGGTCGGCGCGGCGCTGAACCTGGAGCGCGCGATGCGCCCGACCGATCGCCTCGGCGGCCATCTGGTCAGCGGCCATGTCGATGGTCTGGGCCGGGTGCTGTCGGTGCACGAGGACGCGCGCGCGCAGCGCTGGCGCTTTGCCGCGCCGGCCGCACTGCTCAAGTACATCGCCAGGAAGGGCTCGATCTGCGTCGATGGCGTCAGCCTGACCGTCAACGAGGTCGATCCGGAAGGCTTCGAAGTGGCGCTGATCCCGCACACCGTGGCGCACACGCGTTTCGCGCAGACCGGCGTGGGCGATGCGGTGAATCTGGAGATCGACCTGGTCGCCCGCTACGTCGAACGCCTGCTGGGCGAGCGCGGAGCCGCGCTGTGAACTTCGCGCCCATCCCCGAGATCCTGGAAGACATCCGCCAGGGCCGCATGGTCGTCATCGTCGATGACGAGGACCGCGAGAACGAAGGCGACCTGATCATGGCCGCCGAGCTGGTCAAGCCCGCGGACATCAACTTCATGGTCACCCACGGCCGCGGCCTGGTGTGCCTGCCGCTGACCCGCGAGCGCGCCGCGCAGCTGGGCCTGGCGCCGATGGTCCAGGCCAACACCGCCCAGTTCCAGACCAACTTCACCGTCAGCATCGAGGCCGCCGAGGGCGTCACCACCGGCATTTCGGCCTACGACCGCGCCCACACCATCCGCACCGCGGTCAAGCCCGACGCCAAGCCGGCCGACCTGCACCAGCCGGGCCACATCTTCCCGCTGATCGCCCAGCCCGGCGGCGTGCTCACCCGCGCCGGCCATACCGAGGCCGGCGTGGACCTGGCCATGCTGGCCGGCCTGGAGCCGGCCGGCGTGCTGGTGGAGATCCTCAATGCCGACGGCAGCATGGCGCGCCGCCCGCAGCTGGAGGTGTTCGCGCGCGAGCACGGCCTGAAGATGGGCTCGATCGCCGACCTGATCGCCTACCGCCTGGCGACCGAACACACCGTCGAGCGCGTGGACGAACGCGACATCGACACCGAGTTCGGCCCGTTCCGCCTGGTCACCTACCGCGACCGCATCGCCCGCGAGCTGCACTTCGCCCTGGTCAAGGGCGCGCCGCGGGCCGAGGTGCCGACGCTGGTGCGCGTGCAGGTGGAGAATCCGCTGGCCGACCTGCTGCACTGGCGACGCGAGGACTTCGGCGTGGCCGCCACCGATGCGCTGCGCGCCATCGCCGCCGAAGGGCAGGGCGTGATGGTGGTGCTGTCGGCCCCGCGCGATTCCGACGCCCTGCTGGCGCGCCTGCTGCAGCAGCCCGCGCCGCGCGCGCCTGGCAAGGACAAGGACGTGGGCCAGTGGCGGCGCAACGGCGCCGGCGCCCAGATCCTGGCCGATCTGGGGCTGGGCAAGCTGCGCGTGCTGGGCACCCCGCGCCGCCAGGTCGGCCTGGCGGGGTATGGGCTGGAGATCGTGGAGACGGTGGAAGTCCCGCCGCCCGCCCGCGGCTGAAGCCGGCCTGCCCGCGCCTGATAAACTGTCCGACCCTCGATCCGCACGATTCCCATGACCCACTACGAAGGCGACCTGCGCACGGTCGGCGGTGCGCGTTACGCGATCATCGCCAGCCGCTGGAATGCGCGCATCACCGATGCGCTGGTGGCCGGCGCGCGCAAGGAGCTGGCCGGCAACGGCGTGGCCGAGGACGCGATCGATGTGATCCGCGTGCCGGGCGCGTGGGAGATCCCGGTGGTGGCCGCGCGTCTGGCGGCCGGTGGCGGGCATGCGGCGATCATGGCGCTGGGCTGCGTGATCCGCGGCGACACCCGCCACTACGAACACGTGGCCGACGGCTGCGCCGAAGGCCTGATGCGCGTGCAGCTGGACTATCGTCTGCCGGTGCTCAACGGCGTGCTGGCGGTCGAGGTGGCCGAGGACGCCGAGGCGCGCGCCGGTGGCAGCCACGGCAACAAGGGCGAGGAAGTGGCCCTGGCCGCGGTGGAAATGGTCAATCTGCTGGAGAAGCTGGCATGAGCCGTCCCGGTCCGCGTCGCGGCGATGGGGTCGATCCGGTCCTGCGCGCGCGTGCGCGCCGGCGTGCGCTGCAGGCGATCTACGCTTGGCAGCTGGCCGGCGGCACCACGCAGGCGGTGATCGCCCAGTTCGCCCACGAACAGGCCCACGAAGTGGCCGACCTGGAGTACTTCGAGGACCTGGTGCGCGGCGTCATGGCCCACCATGCCGAACTCGACCAGGCCCTGCTGCCGCACCTGGACCGCAACGTGGCCGAGGTCGACCAGATCGAGCGCGCGGTGCTGCGCATCGCCGCCTACGAGTTGCGCCACCGCATCGACGTGCCGTATCGGGTGGTGATCAACGAAGCCATCGAGACGGCCAAGCGCTTCGGCTCCGAACACGGCCACACCTACGTCAACGGCGTGCTGGACCGCGCCGCGCTGGAGTGGCGCCCGGCCGAGGCCAAGCATCCGCGCGCGAGCAAGTAAGCCGGGCCCGTTCCGTGGCATTCAACGTGTTCGTGGAGGCCAGGGAAACGGTCAACGTCGGTGGCGGCGTTTTCCTGTCCGATGCGGCGGTGGAGCAGCCCTTCTCGGTGGTGTTCGAGGACGACGGCGAAACCGGGTATTTCTACGCGCACCGCTGGAACACCGCGCTGGCGTTGTGGGAGATCGTCGATGCGCTGCATGTCTACAACGTCGAGGACGTGGTGGATCGCCAGGTCCCCGCGGAAGTGACGATCGGCTGGTCGCGCGACGACGCCAAGGCGGTGCTGTTCATCAACGACCAAGCGCAGGCCGCATTCGATTTCCAGGAGAAGTGCGGCTATTGCCGTAGCGAATTCCCGGCACCTGCGCGCGAGTCCGGGTGGAGGCGCCCGGCCTGGAGCGACGAGGTCGAGGGGTTGTTCGCTTGACCGCCTCGCCGGCCGGATCCGAGTTCGACCTGATCGCGCGCATCCGTGCGCGCGCCGGCACGCGCGACGACGTGGTGCTGGGGATCGGCGACGATGCCGCGCTGCTGGCGATGCCGCCGGGCATGGCGCTGGTGGTCACGGCCGATACGCTCAATGCCGGCGTGCATTTTTTCCCCGACGTGGCGCCCGCCGACCTGGGCTGGAAGGCGCTGGCGGTGAATCTCTCCGACCTCGCCGCGATGGGCGCCAGACCCGCTTGGTGCACGCTGTCGCTGTCCCTGCCGCAGGCCGACCCGGCCTGGATCGATGGCTTCCTCGATGGTTTCTGCGACCTGGCTGCGCGCCACGGCATCGCCCTGGTCGGCGGCGACACCACGCGTGGGCCGCTGTCGGTGTCGATCACGGCGATGGGCCATGTCGAGGCCGGCCATGCGCTGCGCCGCGACGGCGCGCGGGTGGGTGACGAGATCTGGGTGACCGGCACGCCGGGCGATGCGGCGGCGGCGCTGCAGTCGCTGCTGTCCGGCGCGGCGGTCGACCGGGCCCTGCGCGCGCGCCTGGACCGGCCCACGCCGCGTGTGGAGGCCGGACGCGGGTTGCTGGGCCTGGCCAGCGCCTGCGTCGACATCTCCGACGGACTGCTGGCCGACCTGGGCCATCTGTGCCAGCGCAGCGGGGTCGGCGCGCAGGTGCAGCTGGAACAGCTGCCGGTCTCGCGCGCGCTGGCGGCCTTCCGCCCGCAGCTGCGCTGGGCCTGGCAGGCCGGCGGCGGCGACGATTACGAGCTGTGCTTCACCGCCGCGCCGACGCGCGCCGACGAGGTGCAGGCCGCCCTGGATTTCGCCGGCGTGCCCGTTGCGCGCATCGGCCGCATCGTCGCAGGGCAGGGCGTGCAGGCCCTCGACGCCGCCGGCGCGCCCTGGCAGGCCCCGCGCGTGGGATACGACCACTTCGGCTGAAGCCCGCGGGCGCGGTCGGGCACGCGCATTTTCTCGCTCGGGAGGAGCCGCCATGGCGGCCCCCGCCTGTAGAGCGGAGCTCGCTCCGCTGCTTTTCTTCGGTTCGCGGGGAAGGCCCTAGCGGAGCGAGCTCCGCTCTACAGACGAGCGGCTGCTGGAGTTGAGGAGGCAGTTGGTCCCAACAAGCCAGCTCCCCGGCCAGCTCCCCCGAGCCAACTCCCCACCGAGCCAGCTTTCACCTTGCCGGCTCCCACACGGGCCCGCCGCGTGCTGCGCTGCAGCTTGGCTGCCTCCATACGCGCAAGTACGGTGTCCTGGCCGCCCGCGGCGGGCGGCATTCGAACACTACGGCCGGCCTGCGCTCGCGGCGACCGGCCCTTGCCTGGGAGGGCGTTCCATGCACGGATTCACGCGGCGGGTTGGGCTGTTGCTGGTGCTGTGTCTTTGTTCGATGACGGCGTGGGCAGGCGGCTTCAACAAGACCTACGAACGCATCGCCAGTTTCGACGGCACCGAACTGGGCGCGATGGTGCTGGTGCCGACCGGGCAGGGCAGCGGCCCGTTCCCGCTGGTGGTGATGCCGGCCAGCTGGTCGCTGCCCAACCTGGAATACGTCGGCCGCGCCACCCAGATGGCGAGCCAGGGCTATGTGGTGGTGAGCTACACCTCGCGCGGCTTCTGGGACTCGACCGGGCAGATCGATGTGGCCGGGCCGGCCACGGTGGAGGACGTGAGTTCGGTGATCGACTGGGCGCTGGCGCATACCGCCGCCGACCCGGCGCGCATCGGCGTCTCGGGCATTTCCTACGGCGCCGGCACCAGTCTGTTGGCGGCCGCGCGCGATCCGCGCATCAAGGCGGTGGCCGCGCTCAGCGGCTGGGCCGATCTGGAGGCCTCGCTCTACGCTAACCAGACCGTGAGCCAGCAGGCGGTGCTGATGCTGGCCGCCACCGGCAGCCTGACCGGCCGGCCCGGTCCTGACCTGCAGACGATTACCGCGAAGGTGGCCCTGGGCGACTTCGACGGCGCGGTGAACGGCTTCCTGCCGCAGGCCGGCAGCCGCGGCGCGGTGCATGAGGTGGCGCAGATCAACCGCAACGGCACTGCGGTGCTGCTGGCCAATGCCTTCAACGATGGCCTGTTCCCGCCCAGCCAGTACGTGGCCTTCTACAACCAGCTGACCGGCCCGCGGCGCCTGATCTTCAGCCAGGGCGACCACGCCACGGCCGAACTGCCGGGCGCGCTGGGCCTGCCCAACGCGGTCTACGACGAGGCGGTGGCGTGGTTCGACCACTTCCTCAAAGGCCAGGTCAACGGTGTGGACGGGCGCGGCTCGGTGCGGCTGACCAGCATCGGCGGGCGCAACCTGGACTACGGCAGCTGGGCGCAGGTGCAGGCCGACCCCGTGGTCTACGGCCTGGGCCGGCCCACCGGCCTGCTGCGGCCGACCGGCACGCTGTCCAGCGGCGATGCCACCGGCTGGAGCGCCTCCATCCTGACCGGCATCCCGACCCTGGCCGATTCGGGTGTGGTCATGCTCAGCGGCCTGCTGCAGGCGTTCGGCCAGCCGATGAAGACCTCGATCCCGCTGGTCAGCCGCGTCGGCGGCGCGGTGTGGTCCGGGCCGGTGCTCGAGCGCAATCGCGTGCTGGCCGGCGCGCCGAGCCTGCGCGTGACGGTCACGCCCAGCCAGTCGCACGTGACCCTGGTGGCCTACCTCTACAGCATGGATGCCTTGGGCACCGGCACGCTGCTCAGCTACAAGCCCTACAGCCTGCGCGACGCGGTGCCGGGCCAGGCGCGCACGCTGGAGATCGGCCTGGAAGCGGCCGCCACCGAAATCCCGGCCGGCAGCCGTCTGGTCCTGGCGATCGATACGCTCGACCCGCGCTACACCGACGCCACCGATGTCGGAGGCAGCGTGGCGTTCGGGTCGCCCACCGCGGCGCCGTCGCGCCTCAGCGTGCCGCTGCGCTGAGGCCCTAGGCCTCGTCGGCGCGAAAAGCGTCGCGCAGCCAGGTCAGCTGCGGGTGGGCGGGATCGCCGTGCGCTTCGACCACGTCGAAGCGGCACGGCAGGCTGGCCCAGCGCGGATGCTGGGCCAGATAAAGCTGGGCCGCGTGGACCAGCTTGCGGCGCTTGGCCGCATCGACCGAGGCCGCGCCGCCGCCGAAGGCGCTGGCGCCGCGGTAGCGCACCTCCACGAACACCAGACAGGCGCCGCCGCGCGCGGCCGCGTCGTGCATCACCAGATCCAGTTCGCCGCCGCGGAAGCGGACATTGGCGGCGATCAGGCGCAGGCCGTCGCGTTCCAGCAGCGCGCGGGCCGCGGCTTCCGCCGCCGCACCGCGCGCCTGACGCTCGGCCACGGGCGCTGGCTCAGCCGCCGGCGATCGGCACCGGCACGCCGCCGCTGAAAGTCGCCCAGGCCGGCGCGCGCAGCACGGTGCCGAAGCCGTCCAGGGTCAGCGTGCCGGTCGCGCCGCGCACGTCGGCATTGGCGTTGCCGACCAGGCGCGGCAGGTAGGCCGCCAGCTGCCAGGCGTCGTAGCCGAAGGCGAACAGGCGCGCCGCGCCGCCGCGAGCGGTCGGCAGCGTGGCCGCCACGGTCGAGGCCGAAGGCAGGCCGGTGACGCCGTTGGCCGACCAGGTCTCGGTCGGGTAGATCACCCCATCGAGCACATTGTCTTCCTCCGGCTTGCCGGTGCCTTGCACCAGCAGCGAGGTGCCCACCCGGGTCTTGCCGCCCAGCCCGGCCAGGGCCAGCTGCGGGGTCAGCACGCGCGCGGTCGAGCCGCGCACGGCCAGGAAGATCGCGTCGATGTTCTTGCCCGCGGCCGCCGCCAGCGGCGCGGACAGGTCGGCCGGCGCATCGCCCACGGTCATCACGTCGGCGACCACGCCGCCGCCTTCGCTGAAGCGCTTGCCGAAGGCATCGGCCGCGCGCCGGCTGCTCTCGTCGCTGCCGCCGATGATCAGCACGCGCTTGCGCTCGAGCTTGAGCAGGTAATCGGCCACGCTCACGCCCTCGGCCTCCGGCGCCAGCGAGAAACTGGCCGCGCCCTGCGGCGGGTCCAGTTCGCCGCGATTGAGCGCCAGTACCGGCACGCTCAGGTTGCCCTGGCGGAACAGCGCATCGACCTGCTCGCGCCCCAGCGGGCCGACCACCAGCTCGGCGCCGTCGGCGACCGCGCGCGCATAGGCGCTGGTGGCATCGGCCGGGCTGCTGGCGGTGTCGTAGAAGCGGATCTCCGGACGGCGGCGGTGTTCGCCGTAGTAGCCGGCCAGCAGGCCGTCGCGCACCGGCGCGGCGGCGGCGCTCAGCGGGCCGGACAGCGGCAGCAGCACGGCCAGCTTCTGCGGCGGGCGGTAGCCGTCGCGCTCGGCCGGCGGGCGGCCGTTGGCGTCGAAGTTCCACTTGCTGCCGTGGTCGAACGGATGGGGCAGCGGCAGCTTGCGCTCGAGCAGCGCATTGCCGGCCAGCGGATAGAGCGGATCGCCCGGCGGTAGCGCGGTGGCCTCGCGGGTCAGCGTGGCGTTGTCCAGCTCGGCCAGCAGCGCCTGGATGCGCCGGGTGTTGTCGCTCAGGGCCTGGCCGCTGAGGCCGGGACGCTGGGCGGCCAGCTGCTGGGCCTGGATGAAGGCCGCGTTCTGTTCGGCGCGCGTGGCGATGCCCGCACTCGGGGCCACCTGCGTGGTGGCGCAGCCGACCAGGAGCAGGCCGAGCAGGGCCGGGGCGAACAGCAGGGCAGTGCGCGTATGCATGGGCAGTGCGGGGCCGGATCTGGAGGAACGGGCTAGGATTCTACCCTTTGCCAGATGAGCGCCTCTCCATGGCCCAGCCCACCCTCCATGTCGTCGCCACGCCGATCGGCAACCTCGCCGATCTCTCGCCGCGCGCGCTGGAGACCCTGCGCGGCGTCGATGCCATCTGCGCCGAGGACACCCGCCGCACCGGCCAGCTGCTGGCGCATTTCGGCGTGTCCACGCCGCTGCTGGCCCTGCACGAACACAACGAGGAGGCGATCGCCGCGCGCATCGTCGCGCGCCTGCTGGAAGGCCAGTCGCTGGCGCTGGTCTCCGACGCCGGCACGCCGCTGGTGTCCGATCCCGGCTACCGGCTGGTGCGCGCCGCGCGCGCGGCCGGGGTGCGGGTCAGCCCGGTGCCGGGCGCCTGCGCGGCGATCGCCGCGCTGAGCGTGGCCGGCCTGCCGAGCGATCGCTTCGTGTTCGAAGGCTTCCTGCCGGCCAAGGCCAGCGCCCGGCGCGACGCGCTGCGCGCGCTGGCCGGCGAGCCGCGCACGCTGGTGTTCTACGAGTCCTCGCACCGCATCGCCGAATCGCTGGCCGACCTGGCGCAGGCCTTCGGCGCGGAACGTCCCGCTGCCATGGCGCGCGAGCTGACCAAGCTGTTCGAGACGGTGCTCGACGGTAGCCTCGGCACGCTGCTGGCGCAGGTGCAGGCCGACGACAACCAGCGCAAGGGCGAGTTCGTGGTGATGGTGCAGGGCGCCGGCGACGACGCCGACGCCCAGCTGGCCGAAGGCCACCGCGTCCACGCCCTGCTCAAGGCCCACCTGCCGCCTTCGACCGCCGCCAAGCTCGCCGCCGAGATCACCGGCGCGCCGCGCAAGGCGTTGTACGGGGCCTGAGGCGAGGAACGGGCGCG
Organism: Pseudoxanthomonas sp. UC19_8; assembly: GCF_042700505.1. NCBI lineage: Bacteria > Pseudomonadati > Pseudomonadota > Gammaproteobacteria > Lysobacterales > Lysobacteraceae > Pseudoxanthomonas > Pseudoxanthomonas sp. UC19_8. The sequence goes on along the minus strand of NZ_CP170559.1, from coordinate 2,992,640 downwards.
GCGGAACGGGAAGCGTGGAAGGCGTAGAGGCCGTTCGCGCCGACGATTTCTTGGTTTTTTCCCCTGGCTCCTGCCGGCATGCGACAATCCGCGACGGCGGAGCCGGCCGGACAGTCGCGTCGTCCGCTCCATTTCGATGGAAGCGGGCGCCGAGGAAAGTCCGGGCTCCACAGGGCACGGTGCCAGGTAACGCCTCGGGCGGCGCGAGCCGACGGCCAGTGCAACAGAAAGCAAACCGCCGATGGCCCGCAAGGGATCAGGTAAGGGTGAAATGGTGCGGTAAGAGCGCACCGCGAGTCCGGCAACGGACCGGCACGGTAAACCCCACCGGGAGCAAGACCGAATAGGGACCTCATGACGCGGCCCGCGTCGGGTCCGGGTAGGTTGCTTGAGCGTATCGGTGACGATGCGCCTAGAGGAATGACTGTCCACGACAGAACCCGGCTTACAGGCCGGCTCCGCCACCTCCATCTCGCGCAGCGAGATGGAGCCCCGAAAACCTCGCGCCGCTGCACGCGGCGCGACGTTTCGGGCCCCGGTGCTTTGCCCTCCACACCCCGCGCCTGTCGGCGCGCCCCCTGACTCAGGGGGCTTGAGTTCCCCAACAGGGCCTGGCGTCGTTTCTCGCCTTCTCGCCTTCTCGCCTTCTCGCCTTCTCGCCTTCTCGCCTTCTCGCCTTCTCGCAGGCGCAGGAACGTCGAATTTCAGACCCCCTCCCTTGCGCGTAGCGCAGGGGAGGGTCGGGGAGGGGTTAGCTGTTGCAGTTGCCGTTGCCTCTTGGCCTCTTCAAGTTCTCCGCGAAAAGCGCCCCCTCCCCCTCAATCGCTAGCCGCGATTTCGAGCTCCCCTGCGCTGCGCGCACGGGAGGGGGCCAATCAAGCGGTCTGACACGACGCTGCCAATCCCCAATCCCGAATCCCGAATCCCGAATCCCGAATCCCGAATCCCTCAAATCTCCAGCCTGGTCTCCCCCACAGAAACACCATCAGGACCAAACCGCCGCTCAGCGATCCAGCCGCGGCCGGCGTGGTCGAGGGCGATCAGGGTGCTGGCGCGGGTGCCGTAGCGTGGGTCGGCGATGAAGGCGGCGGACAGGCGGCGCTCCAGGTCCGGGTCGATGCCGGTGTCGGGTAGCTGGTCGTCCGGGGCGAGGTTGCGGTCGGCCAAGGCGGCCCACAGTGCGGCCGGGTCCTCGGCCGGGCCGTCCAGCCAGCCGGCCAGGGCCGCGCACAGGCGCCGCGTCTTGGGCCAGGGGGCGTCGAAGGGGCCGTTGGACACGCCGTGCACGCCCGGCGGCACGGTGCGTGTCTGCGGACCGGGCCAGTTGCCCACGTAGCGGCAGTCGACCGCGTCGGCCAGCAGCAGGTTGAAGGGGGCGAAGGCCGCGGCGCGGGCGTGCAGGGCGTCGGCCGCCTGCGCCGCGGACGCCGGCCCGGCCAGGAAGTCGGCCACCAGCGCGCCGCGCGACGGGGCACCGGGCGGGGCGGCCAGGCGCGGGTCGCGGACATTGGTCACCACGGCCATCCGCCCCTGCGGCCCCACGCCGGCCCAGCTGCCGCCGGACCGCAGGTCGCGCCCGGCCATCACGCCGGGCCGGTCGGCCCAGGGCGCCAGCGCGGCGGTGGGACGGGCGTGGAATTCGTCGCGGTTGCCGGCCAGGACCAGGCGCCAGCGGGGGTGGGTTTTCCAGGCGATCGCGACCAGGCACATGCGGCCATTGTCGGTCGAGTCTGCGCAGTGCGCGCGCCCGGCCGCTGCCCGGGCTTGGCCGTGACAGCGGTCACTTCACATCCCCTGCACAGCCCTGAATCTCCGTCCAATCTCAAAATTTGAGACGAAACAGCAACTTGTGGATAAGGCTTGAACAAGTCTCTGAAGTTCGTTGCAAGCCATTGATCCGGAAAGTGATTTTCCCGTGTGCGAGTTGTTGACAACCCTTTGCCCAGTGCTAAGGTGGGCACGAGCGGGAAATCCGGGGTTTCTGTGGTTTTTCGTGGTTCAATGATCGCCGCAGTGCTGAAGTCGAGGTAGAGGGGACGTGTTCCAGGGCGAAACCGCCATCACAGTGGACGACAAGGGCAGGTTGGCGGTCCCCACCGCTTACCGTGACCAGGTCGCGCGCGCGTGCGGCAACCGCCTGGTGCTGACCTACAACCCCTTCGAGGCCGGCTGCCTGTGGCTGTACGACGCCACGGCCTGGGAGCGCGTGCGCGACGAGGTGATGGCCATGCCCAACACCAAGCGCACCGTGCGCACCCTGCAGCAGAAGCTGGTGGGCTCGGCCGCGTTCCTGGAGCTGGATGGCAACGGCCGGGTGACCGTGCCGCCGAGCCATCGTGCCGCGGTCGGCATCGAGAAGAAGGCCGTGCTGTTGGGCATGGGCGACAAGTTCGAACTATGGAGCGAGCAGGCGCACCGCGCGCAGATCCAGCAGACGTTGTCTGACGAGGATCTGGGCGAGGAGCTGCTCGAGCTCAGGCTGTGACGGCAGGTGCCCGGATGCGCCCCGACGCGCAGCCCGGCCACCTTCCGGTGATGTTCGCCCAGTGCATGGACGGGCTGCAGGTGAAGGTGGACGGAACGTATCTGGACGGCACGCTCGGCCGCGGCGGCCATGCGCGCGGCGTGCTGCAACGACTCGGCCCGGGAGGCCGACTGCTGCTGATGGACAAGGATCCCGACGCGATCGCCCATGCGCACGCCGTGTTCGACGGCGATGCACGCGTGTCGGTGTATCGCGGCAGCTTCGCCGAGCTGGCGCAGTGGGACGCCACGGCCGAAGGGCTGGACGGCGTGCTGCTGGACCTGGGCGTGTCCTCGCCGCAGCTGGACGTGGCCGAGCGCGGCTTCTCCTTCGGCAAGGACGGCCCGCTGGACATGCGCATGGATCCGGACGCGGGCGAGAGCGCCGCGCAGTGGCTGGCGCGCGCCGAAGAATCCGAGATCGCCGACGTGCTGTGGCAGTACGGCGAGGAGCGCATGAGCCGGCGCATCGCCCGCGCCATCGTCGCGCGCCGCGGCGAGACTCCGCTGACCCGCACCGCGCAGCTGGCCGAGCTGATCGCCAGCGTGATGCCGCGCGGCAAGGACAAGATTCATCCGGCCACGCGCAGCTTCCAGGCCATCCGCATCCACATCAACCGCGAGCTGGCCGATCTGGAGCTGGGCCTGGACGCGGCGCTGTCGCGGCTGAAGGTCGGCGGCCGGCTGGCGGTGATCAGCTTCCATTCGCTGGAAGACCGCATCGTCAAGCGCTTCATCGCCGGCCACGCCAAGGCGCCGGCCGGCAACCGCCGCCTGCCGGTGGCGCAGGACTTCACGCCCACGCTGAAGATCATCCAGGACGCGGCCCGCGCCGACGCCGAGGAAACCGCCGCCAACCCGCGCGCCCGCAGCGCGGTGCTGCGCGTGGCCGAGAAGCTGGGGCGGGCCGCATGACCCGCCTGCTGCTCATCGTCGTAATCGTGGCCAACATCGCCACCGCCATCGCGGTGGTGTACGCACGTCACCAGCACCGCGTGCTGTTCGTCCAGCTCAACCAGCTGGACAAGGCGCGCGATGAGCTGAACATCGAATTCGGCCGGCTGCAGCTGGAGCAGGCCACCGTGGGCGAGAGCAATCGCGTCGAGCGCATCGCGCGCGAGCGTCTGGGCATGAAGTCGCCCGAATCGGCCGATGTCGTGGTGATCCGCCCATGAGCCTGCGCGATGCCATCGAGCGGGTGATCAAGCGCAACGGCGAGCGCAAGGGCGCGCTGCCGCGCAACCGCAACCGCGCGCGCTACGACCTGCGCAACCGCCTGCTGCTGGTCGGCGGCGCGCTGGTGCTGTGTTCGGTCAGCCTGGTCGGCCGCGCCGCCTATGTGCAGCTGATCAACAGCGACTTCTATCAGAAGGAAGGCGACGCGCGGTTCACCCGCGAGCTGGCCATCCCGACCTCGCGCGGCATGATCACCGACCGCAACGGCGAGCCGCTGGCCGTGTCCTCGCCGGTGGAGTCGGTGTGGTGCGATCCGCGCGAGCTGCTCAAGTCGCCCGACCGCCTGCCCGAGCTGGCCCAGGCGCTGGGCGAGCCGCTGGAGAGCCTGACCCGCCGCGTCAGCCAGAAGGCGGACAAGGAGTTCATGTATCTCAAGCGCCGCATCAATCCCGACGCGGCCAAGGCGATCCTGGCCCACGGCGTGCCCGGCGTGTATTCGCAGCGCGAGTACAAGCGTTTCTACCCGCAGGGCGAGGTGATGGCCCACATCCTTGGCTTCACCAACATCGACGACCGCGGCCAGGAAGGCCTGGAGCTGGCCTTCGACGACTGGCTGCGCGGCAAGCCGGGCCTGAAGAAGGTCATCCGCGACCAGGCCGGCCACATCGTGGAGAACATCGACCTGGTGCGCCCGGCGCAGCCGGGCAACGACCTGACCCTGAGCGTGGACCGCCGCATCCAGTACATCGCCGCGCGCGAACTGCGCCGCGCGATCGACGACAACCAGGCCGCAGGCGGCTCGGTGGTGATCCTGGACGTGGCCACCGGCGAGGTGCTGGCCATGGCCAACCTGCCCACGTTCAACCCCAATGCGCAGGACCTGGGCAAGCCGGACGTGCACCGCAACCGCGCGGTCACCGACCTGGTCGAGCCGGGCTCGACGATGAAGCCCATCACCATCTCCACCGCGCTGGCGGCGGGCGTGGTCACGCCGAGCACGCTGATCGACACCAACCCGGGCTACATGGCGCTCAAGGGCGGCTTCACCATCCGCGACGTGCCGCGCAACAACGGCGTGCTGACCGTGGGCGGGGTGATCACGCACAGCTCCAACATCGGCGCGGCCAAGATCGCCGACAAGATCCAGGACCAGACCTTCTACAACACGGTCAAGGCCTTCGGTTACGGCAGCGCGCCGCATAGCGGATTCCCGGGTGAGGCCTCGGGTCTGTTCCCTTCGCCCGCGCGCTGGAGCGGCACGTCCAAGACCACGATGTCCTACGGCTACGGCCTGGCAGTGTCGCCGCTGCAGATCGCCCGCGCCTACGCGACCATCGGCAACGGCGGCGTGCTGGTCACCCCGACCTTCATCAAGGGCATGCGCAGCGAGAACAGCGTGCAGGTCGTGCCCCGCGAAGTGACCAAGCAGGTCATCGCCATGATGGAGACCGTGGTCACCCAGGGCGGCGCCAAGGATGCGGCCGTGCCGGGCTATCACGTGGCGGGCAAGACCGGTACCGCGCGCATCGCCTCGGGCGGCAGCTACGCCTCGGGTCACTACACCGCGCTGTTCGCCGGGCTGGTGCCGGCGACCAATCCGCGCTTCGTCATGGTCACCGTCATCCGCGACCCGCAGGCCGGCAAGTACTACGGCGGCCTGGTGTCCGCGCCGGTGTTCCACAACGTAATGGAAGACGCGCTGCGCCTGATGGACGTGCCGCCGGACGACATCGACAGCTGGCTGGCCGCGCAGGCCAAGGATGAGGCCAAGCGCGCCGCGCAGGCGCCCAAGCGTCCGCCGACCGTCGCCGCGCTGCCCAAGCCGTTGCCCGCGCCACTGCCCGCGCCGATCCAGGCCAAGGCCGAGCCGGCGCTGCCCAGGAGCCTGGAATGAGCCGCGCCATGGCCCTGTCCACGCTGCTGCCCGACGTGCCCGCCGTCCCGGCGGGCCTGATCGTGCACGGGCTGACCCAGGACAGCCGCAGCGTGCGGCCGGGCGATGCCTTCGTGGCCATCGGTCCGGTCGACAACAGCCCCTCGACCTGGCACGGGCTGGGCTTCGTCGAGCAGGCGCGCGCGGCGGGCGCGGCGGCGATCCTGTTCGAACCGCCGGCGCCCGACACGCTGCCGGCCCCGGCCGATGCGATCGCCGTGCCCGGCCTGCGTCATCGGCTGGGCACGATGGCCGACACCTTCTACGGCCATCCCTCGCGGCAGATGACCGTGGTCGGGGTGACCGGCACCAACGGCAAGACCTCGTTCGTGCAGCTGCTCGGCCAGGCCTGGCATCTGCTCGGCGTGACCGGCGGCAGCATCGGCACGCTCGGCGCCGGCCTGTACGGGCAGGTGCAGCCGACCGGCTTCACCACGCCGCTGGTGCTGCAGACCCATGCGCTGCTGGCGCAGCTGCACGAGGCCGGCGCGCAGGCGGTGGCGATGGAAGTCAGCTCGCACGCGCTGGTGCAGACCCGCGTGGACGCGGTCGCCTTCGACGTGGCGGTGTTCACCAACCTCACCCGCGATCATCTGGACTACCACGGCACGATGGAAGGCTATGGCGCGGCCAAGGCGCGGCTGTTCCAGCGCGCCGGCCTGCGGGCCGCGGTGGTCAATCTGGACGATGCCTTCGGCGCGAGCCTGCCGGGCAAGCTGGCCGACGGAGTGCAGCTGGTCGGCGTCAGCGCGCTCGGCGCGGCGCAGGCCGCGGTGCAGGCGCGCGATGTCGTGCTGGATGCGTCGGGCATCGGCTTCTCGCTGGCGCTCGGCGATGCCGTGCATCCGGTGCGCTCGCCGCTGCTGGGGCGCTTCAACGTGGACAACCTGCTGGCCGTGGCCGGCGTGCTGCACGCCACCGGCATCGCGCCGCCGCGCATCGCCCAGGTGTTGGGCCAGCTGCGGCCGATCCACGGCCGCATGAACCGCCTCGGCGGCGTCGACGGCCAGCCGCTGGTGGTGATCGATTACGCGCATACCCCGGACGCGCTGCAGCAGGCCTTGACCAGCCTGCGCGGCCACCTCGAGGGGCGCCTGATCTGCGTGTTCGGCTGCGGCGGCGACCGCGATCGCGGCAAGCGCCCGCAGATGGCGCGCATCGCGCAGCAACACGCCGACGCGGTAATCGTCACCGACGACAATCCGCGCAGCGAGGACGGCGATGCCATCGTCGCCGACATCGTGGCCGGATTCGACGCCAAGGGCGCGCGCTTCGAGGTGCAGCGCGACCGCGCGCGCGCCATCGCCCACGCGGTGAGCCAGGCGCAGGCCGGCGACATCGTGCTGATCGCCGGCAAGGGGCATGAGCCCTATCAGGAAGTCCACGGCGTCAGGCATGCCTTCGACGACACCGTGCAGGCGCGGGCGGCCCTCGAGGCGCGCGCGACCCTGGACCGGGACCTGGAGGCGCGGCGATGAACCGCCTGCCCCTGTCGCTGATCGCGCACCTGGCCGGCGGCGAGCTGCATGGCGAAGACGTCACCGTGGCGGCGGTGTCCAACGACACCCGCGCGCTGCGCCCGGGCAGCCTGTACGTGGCCCTGCGCGGCGAGCGCTTCGATGGCCACGACTTCATCGCCCAGGCCGCCGCGCAGGGCGCCGGCGCGCTGCTGGTCGACCGCCTCGTGGACAGCGCGCTGCCGCAGGTGGTGGTGGCCGACACCCAGCGCGCGCTGGCGCGGCTGGCCGCCGGCCTGCAGCGCGATCGCGCGGGCAAGGTGGTGGCCATCACCGGCAGCAACGGCAAGACCAGCGTCAAGGCGCTGGTGCTGGCCATCCTCGAGCGTGCCGGCCAGACCTGGTCGACGCCGGGCAACCGCAACAACGAGATCGGCCTGCCGTTGGCGGTGATCGAGGCGCCCGACGCGGCCGAGTACGCCGTCTACGAGATGGGCGCCGGCAAGCCGGGCGACATCGCCTACCTGACCGACATCGCCCGCCCCGACGTGTCGCTGGTCAACAACATCGCGCCGGCGCATCTGGAGCGCATGGGCAGCCTGCTCGGCGTGGCCCAGACCAAGGGCGCGATCTACAGCGCGCTGCCCGACACGGGCGTGGCGGTGATCAACGCCGACGATGCCTTCGTCGAATACTTCGCCGGCCTGGCCGCGGGCCGGCGCGTGCTGCGCTTCGGCCTGGAAGGCAGCGCCGACATCCGCGCGCGCGACATCGTCACCGACGCGGAAGGCTCGCACTTCACCCTGCTCACCCCGCAAGGCCAGGCGCAGGTGCGTCTTCCGCTGCCGGGCCGCCACAACGTGCGCAACGCGCTGGCCGCCACCGGCCTGGCGCTGGGCTGCGGCGTGGCGCTGGCCACCATCGTCGAAGGCCTGCAGGCCGCGCGCCCGGTCGCCGGCCGCCAGGTCTCGCACACGCTGCCCTCCGGCGCGGTGCTCATCGACGACAGCTACAACGCCAACCCCGGTTCGCTGGCCGCCGCGATCGACACGTTGGCCGCCACCACCCGGCACGGCTGGCTGGTGCTGGGCGACATGCGCGAGCTGGGCCCCGAAGGCGCGGCGCTGCACGCCGCCTCCGGCGCCCAGGCCAGGCAGGCCGGCATCGCCCGCTTGTACGCGCTGGGCGAACTGAGCGCCCACGCGGCCGCGGCCTTCGGCGACGGCGCGCGCGTGTTCGACAGCCACGCCGCGCTGGCCCAGGCGCTGGCCACGGAGCTGGACGCGTCCGCATCCGGTTCCGCTTCGCCGACCTCGCGTCCCGTGATCCTGGTCAAGGGGTCCCGCGGCAGCGCGATGGACCGCATCGTCACCGCGCTGCTTCCCGCCGCGCCCGCGCAATCCACGGGAGGCACCGCGCATGCTGCTTGAACTGGCCCGCTGGCTGAGGCAACTGGACTCGGTCTTCGCGATCTTCAACTACCTGACCCTGCGCGCGATCCTGGCGGCGCTGACCGCGCTGTTCCTGTCGCTGTGGATGGGCCCGGCGGTGATCCGCCGGCTGGCGCAGTTCAAGGGCGGCCAGCCGATCCGCAGCGACGGCCCGCAGACGCATTTCTCCAAGGCCGGCACGCCGACCATGGGCGGCGCGCTGATCCTGATGACCGTGGCGCTGGCCACGCTGCTGTGGGGCGACCTGCGCAACCGCTACGTGTGGCTGGTGCTGGCGGTGATGGTGGCCTTCGGCGCGATCGGCTGGTACGACGACTGGATCAAGATCGTGCGCCGCGATCCCAACGGCCTGAAGTCGCGCTGGAAGTACCTGCTGCAGTCGATCTTCGGCCTGGCCGCGGGCATCTTCCTGTGGCACACCGCGGATGTGGCGGCGGCGACCACGTTCTACATCCCGCTGTTCAAGGCCGTGGCGCTGCCGCTGGCCGGGGTGGGCTTCGTCACCATCGCCTACTTCTGGATCGTGGGCTTCTCCAACGCGGTCAACCTCACCGACGGCCTGGACGGGCTGGCGATCATGCCGACCGTGCTGGTGGCCTGCGCGCTGGCGGTGTTCGCCTACGCCTCGGGCAACGTGGTGTTCTCCAACTACTTGCAGATCCCGCAGGTCCCGGGCGCGGGCGAGCTGGTGATCATCTGCGCGGCCATCGCCGGCGCGGGCCTGGGCTTTCTGTGGTTCAACACCTATCCGGCGATGGTGTTCATGGGCGACATCGGCGCGCTGGCGCTCGGTGCGGTGCTCGGCACCATCGCGGTGATCGTGCGTCAGGAACTGGTGCTGGTGGTGATGGGCGGCATCTTCGTCGTCGAGACGCTCTCGGTGATGATCCAGGTGGCCAGCTTCAAGCTCACCGGCAAGCGCGTGTTCCGCATGGCGCCCATCCATCACCACTTCGAACTCAAGGGCTGGCCAGAACCGCGCGTCATCGTCCGGTTCTGGATCATTTCGGTGATCCTGGTCCTTGTCGGTCTGGCCACGTTGAAGGTGCGCTGATGAACGACTTCCGCAAGCAGGCCATGCGCCTGGAATCGATCGGTGGGCAGTACGACTTCTGGCTGGTGGCCGCCGCCGGGGCGCTGGCGGCGATCGGCGTGGTGATGGTGGCCTCGGCCTCGATCGCCATGGCCTCCACGCCGTACTACTACCTGAGCCGCCACGTGGTGTTCCTGGCGCTGGGCGTGGGCCTGGCGATCACCGCCATGCGCATGGAGCTCAAGTCCATCGAGAAGTACAACCAGCTGCTGCTGCTGGGCTGCTTCGCGTTGCTGGTGGTGGTGTTCGTGCCGGGGCTGGGCAGCACGGTCAACGGCGCGCGGCGCTGGATCAACCTGGGTTTTACCCGCTTCCAGACCGTCGAGGCGGTCAAGGTGCTCTACATCGTCTGGCTGGCCAGCTACCTGGTGCGCTTCCGCGACGAGGTCAATGCGACCTGGGGCGCGCTGATCAAGGCCATCGGCGTGGTGCTGGTGCTGATCGCGCTGCTGCTGCTGCAGCCGGACTTCGGCTCGTCCACGCTGCTGCTGGGCATCACCGCCGGCATGCTGATCCTGGGCGGCGCCAACCTTCCGCGCATGACCATGCCGGTGCTGGCGCTGCTGCCGGCGCTGGTGGCGCTGGTGGTGTTCGAGCCCTACCGCATGCGCCGCGTCACCTCCTTCCTGGATCCGTGGAAGGACCAGCTGGGTTCGGGCTATCAGCTGTCCAACGCGCTGATGGCCATCGGCCGCGGCGAATGGACCGGCGTGGGCCTGGGCAGCTCGGTGCAGAAGCTCAACTACCTGCCCGAGGCGCATACCGACTTCATCTTCTCGGTGATCGGCGAGGAACTCGGCTTCCTCGGCGTGTGCGCCATCATCGGCCTGTATGCGCTGCTGGTGGGCCGCGCGCTGTATGTCGGCCACCGCTGCATCGGCCGCAACCGTCACTTCGCCGGCTACATCGCCTTCGGCATCGCGCTGTGGATCGGCATGCAGGCCTTCGTCTCGATCGGCGTCAACCTGGGCCTGCTGCCGACCAAGGGCCTGACCCTGCCGCTGATCTCCTCCGGCGGCTCGTCGGTGCTGATGACCTGCGCGGCGATGGGCCTGCTGCTGCGCGTGTCCTACGAGCTCAGCCGGGCCGAGAAGCACATCGCGCTGACCCGCGGCATCGAGTCGCGCGATCAGCGCGACGAGGGCTCTTCCCCGCAGGTTGCTCCAGTCACCACGCGCGCGCGCGCCGGCGAGCCTGCCCCGCAGCCGGCACCGGCCAGGGCCGCCGTGCGCGGCAACGCGCGCCCGCAGCGCATCGAACCCACTTTCGAGCGTATCGGGTGATGGCAGGCAACGCGCCCGTGATGATCCTGGCCGGCGGCACCGGCGGCCACATCTTCCCCGCGCTGGCCGTGGCCAAGGTGCTGCGCGCGCGCGGGGTGCCGGTGACCTGGCTGGGCGCCGACGGGCAGATGGAAACGCGCCTGGTGCCGCAGCACGACATCGCGCTGGACACCATCGCGGTCAAGGGCCTGCGCGGCAAGGGCGCGGCCGCGCTGCTCGGCGCGCCGCTGCGCATCGCCGCGGCGGTCATGGCCGCCGCCGGCGTGCTGCGCCGGCGTGCGCCGCGCGCGGTGATCAGCTTCGGCGGCTATGCGGCCGGCCCGGGTGGCGTGGCCGCCCGGCTGCAGGGCCGGCCGCTGCTGGTGCACGAGCAAAACCGCGCGCCGGGCATGACCAACAAGCTGCTGTCCCGTGTCGCGCGTCGCGTGCTGACCGGTTTCCCGGGCAGCTTCGCCACGCGCGAGGAAGCCGTCGGCAACCCGGTGCGCGAGGAGATCGCCGCCATCGCCCCGCCGCGCGAGCGCCTGGCCGGCCGCGAAGGCCCGCTGCGCCTGCTAGTGCTGGGCGGCAGCCAGGGCGCGCGCGCGCTCAACACCGCCGTGCCGCAGGCGCTGGCCGCGCTGAAGCTGGACGCGCAGGTGCGCCACCAGTGCGGCGAGAAGCTGCGCGCCGAGGCCGACGCGGCCTACGCCCAGGCCGGCGTGCCCGCCAGCGTGGAGAGCTTCATCGCCGACATGGCGCAGGCCTATGCCTGGGCCGACCTGGTGGTGTGCCGCGCCGGCGCCTCGACCCTGGCCGAGCTGTGCGCCGCCGGCATCGGCAGCGTGCTGGTGCCCTTCGCCGCGGCGGTGGACGACCACCAGACCCGCAACGCGCAGTACCTGGTCGAACACGGCGCCGCGGTGCTGCTCAAGCAGGACGACAGCTTGAACGTGCACCTGCAGCGCGTGCTGGCCGTGCTCTCGGCCGACCCGCAGCGCCGGCTGGACATGGCCATCGCCGCGCGCGGGCTGGCCCGCATCGATGCGGCCGAACGCATCGCAGACATCATTCTGGAGGAAGCCGCATGATTTCCGCGGCGCGTGAACGCCGGCTGCAGAACACCGGCAACCTGGCGCAGGCCTTTCGCCGTGTGCATTTCGTCGGCATCGGCGGCTCGGGCATGAGCGGCATCGCCGAGGTGCTGTGCACGCTGGGCTACGAGGTCTCCGGCTCGGACGCGTCGGAGAGCGCGGCCACCCGGCGCCTGGCCTCGCTCGGCGCGCGCGTGATGCGCGGCCACAACGCCTCCAACGTGCTGGGCACCGACTGCGTGGTCGTCTCCAGCGCGATCAAGGCCGACAACCCCGAGCTGATGGAGGCGCGCAGCCAGCGCATCCCGATCGTGCCGCGCGCGATGATGCTGGCCGAGCTGATGCGCTTCCGCCGCGGCATCGCCGTGGCCGGCACGCACGGCAAGACCACCACCACCTCGCTGACCGCCGCGGTGCTCAGCGAGGGCGGCCTGGACCCGACCTATGTCATCGGCGGCCAGCTGCTCTCGGCCGGCGCCAACGCCAAGCTCGGCGACGGCCAGTGGCTGGTGGCCGAGGCCGACGAGAGCGACGGCAGCTTCCTGCGCCTGAATCCGCTGATCGCGGTCATCACCAACATCGATGCCGATCACCTGGAGAACTACGGCAACGACTTCGCTCGCGTGCAGGCGGCCTTCGCCGAGTTCCTGCAGCGCCTGCCGTTCTATGGCCTGGCCGTGTTGTGCATCGACGATCCGGAAGTGGCCGCGCTGGCCGCCGAGACGCCGCGCCACGTGATGACCTACGGCCTGTCCGACGGCGCCGACATCCGCGCCGAGAACGTGGTGCAGGAGGCCGGGCGCATGCGCTTCACCCTGTGCCTGCCCGAGGACGTGTCGGTCGGCGTGACCCTCGCGCTGCCGGGCAAGCACAACGTGCTCAATGCGCTGGCCGCCGCCGCGGTGGGCTGGCAGCTGGGCGTGCAGCCGGGCACGATCGCGCGCGCCCTGGCCAACTTCTCCGGCATCGGCCGGCGCTTCAACGACCTGGGCGCCATCGACACCGGGCGCGGTGCGACCGTGCAGCTGATCGACGACTACGGCCACCATCCCAAGGAGCTGGCCGCGGTGTTCGCCGCCGCGCGCGGCGGCTGGCCGGACAAACGCCTGGTGGTGGCCTTCCAGCCGCATCGCTACAGCCGCACGCGCGATCAGTTCGACGCCTTCGCTGCGGTGCTGAGCGAGGTCGACGCGCTGGTGCTGAGCGAGGTCTATCCGGCCGGCGAGGCGCCGATCGCCGGAGCCGACGCCAAGTCGCTGGCGCGCGCCATCCGCGCGCGCGGCCGCAACGAGCCGGTCGTGGTCAGCAGCGTGGCCGACCTGTCCACCGTGCTGCCCGACGTGCTGGCCGACGGCGACCTGCTGCTGATGATGGGTGCCGGCGACATCGGCGCGGTCGCCCAGCAGATCGCCGCGCAGGGCTTCGCCCCGGGAGGCCAGGCATGAGCGCGCTGTCGCTTCCGTCCTCGCGCATCGCCGATGCGGCCGCGTTCGGCCGCGTCGCCGTGCTGATGGGCGGCACCTCCAGCGAGCGCGAGGTGTCGCTGAACTCCGGCGCCAACGTGCTCGAGGCGCTGACCGCGCGCGGCGTGGACGCCTTCGCGGTCGATGGCATCCCCGCGCTGGCCACGCTGCTGGCGCAGGGCGGCTGCGATCGCGTGTTCAACGTGCTGCACGGTCACAACGGTGGCGGTGAGGACGGCGTGGTCCAGGGCCTGATGACGGCCTTCGGCGTGCCTTATACCGGCTCGAACGTGCTCGGCTCGGCGCTGAGCATGGACAAGGTGCGCACCAAGCAGGTCTGGCTGTCGCTGGGTCTGCCGACCCCGCGCTACGTGCGCCTGGCGGCGACGGCCGATGCGGCCGCCGATGCGCACGATCGTGCGAATGCCGCTGAAGGCGGGATGCCGAAAGCGGCCGTGCACGCCGCGGCCGCCGAGCTGGGCCTGCCGGTGATCGTCAAGCCGGCCAACGAAGGCTCCAGCGTCGGCGTCACCCGCGTGTTCGAGGACGCGCAGCTGGACGAGGCGGTGGCGCTGGCCGCGCGCTACGACGGCGAGCTGCTGATGGAACAGCTGGTGGTCGGCGACGAGCTGACCGTCGGCATTCTCGGCCAGACCGCGCTGCCCTCGATCCGCATCGTGCCCAAGGGCGCCTGGTACGACTACAACGCCAAGTACATCGCCGAGGACACCCAGTACCTGTGCCCCGGCCTGGAGGGAGAGGCCGAGGAAGAGATCCGGCGCATCGCGCTGGCCGCCTTCAACGCCGCCGGCTGCGGCGGCTGGGGTCGCGTGGACGTGATGCGCGACGCCGCCAGCGGCGCGTTCTTCCTGCTCGAGGTCAACACCGCGCCGGGCATGACCAGCCACTCGCTGGTGCCCAAGGCCGCGCGCCAGGCCGGGCTGGGGTTCGAGGATCTGTGCTGGCGCATCCTGGAGCAGACGGTATGAAGCCGGGATTCGGGATTCGGGATTGGGGATGGGTCGACAGCGGCGCCGCATGCGTCGCCGCGGCCGTTTCCCATCCCCAATCCCGAATCCCCAAGCCCGCGCACGGAGCACGCCCATGAGCAATGCCCTGCGCGTGCTGACCTGGATCCTGGCGCTGGCGCTGGTCGCCCTGCCGGTCGTGGCCGTGTTCAACGGCTGGATCGGCGCCGAACGCTGGCCGCTGAAGCGGCTGCGCGTCGGCGGCGAGCTGCACCGCGTCGATCCGGCGCAGCTGCGCGCGGTGGTGCTGCCGTATGCGGCGCGTGGCTACTTCGCCGTACAGCTGAGCGATGCGCAGCGCGCGGTCGAACGCCTGCCGTGGGTCGAGCGCGCGCAGGTGCGCAAGCGCTGGCCCGACGTGCTGGAAGTGACCGTGATCGAGCACAAGCCCTTCGCCCGCTGGGGCAGCGACAAGCTGCTGTCGGTGGACGGCGCGCTGTTCCCGCTGCCCAAGAACGTCGACGCCAGCGCGCTGCCGCAGCTCGGCGGTCCGGAGAGCCAGGTGGCCGAGGTGGTGGCCCTGTACAACGAATCGACCCAGCTGTTCGCGCCGCTGGGGCTGAAGGTGGACGCGCTGGCGATGGATGCGCGCGGCAGCTGGTCGCTGACCCTGGGCAACGGCCTGAACGTGGTGATCGGCCGCGCCGACGCCCGTCCGCGCCTGCAGCGCTTCGTGCGCCTGCTGCCGCGCCTGCTCGGCGATCCGCGCCAACTGGCCAGTGTGGACCTTCGTTACACCAACGGCTTCGCCCTGACCTGGGGCAACGCCAGGCCGGCCGCCAACGATGGCGCCGCCACGACTCCTCCTCCCGTCAGCGCACCGGCCCCGATGGCCGCGCTGACCGCACACGCATCGCAGCAGGCATTCCACGCATGAACCGCAAGGGCGACAAATCCCTGATCGTCGGACTGGACATCGGCACCTCCAAGGTGACCGCGCTGGTCGGCGAATATTCCCCGGCAACCCGATCGAGGTGATCGGCATCGGCAGCCATGAGTCGCGTGGACTCAAGCGCGGCGTGGTGGTCGATATCGAATCGACCGTGCAGTCGATCCAGCGCGCGGTGGAGGAGGCCGAGCTGATGGCCGGCTGCGAGATCCGCAGCGTCTACGCCTCGATCTCCGGCGCCCACGTGCAGTGCAAGAACTCGCCCGGCATCGTGCCGATCCGCGACGGCGAGGTGACCTGGGCCGACCTGGACCGCGTGCTCGACGCCGCCAAGGCCGTGGCCATCCCGGCCGACCAGAAGATCCTTCATGCCATCCCGCGCGAGTACAAGCTGGACAACTCACAGGAAGGCATCCGCAACCCGGTCGGCATGACCGGCGTGCGTCTGGAAGTGGACGCGCACCTGGTGGTCTGCGCGCAGTCGGCCGCGGCCAACATCTCCAAGTGCGTGCAGCGCTGCGGCCTGCAGATCGACGATCTGATCCTGTCCTCGCTGGGCTCCTCGGTGGCGGTGCTGACCGCCGACGAGCGCGAGCTGGGCGTGGTCCTGGTCGACATGGGTGCCGGCACCACCGACCTGGCGGTGTTCGTGCACGGCGCGATCTGCCACACCGCCTCGCTGCCGATCGCCGGCGACCACGTCACCAACGACATCGCGCACATGCTGCGCACGCCCACCCCGGAGGCCGAACAGATCAAGGTGCGCTACGCCTGCGCCCTGGCCCAGCTGGCCACCGCCGAGGAATCGATCCAGGTGCCGTCGGTGGGCGATCGCCCGCCGCGGCGCATGCCGCGCCATTCGCTGGCGCAGGCCGTGCAGGGTCGCTACGAGGAGATCTTCGAGATGGTCCAGGCCGAGCTGCGCCGCTCCGGCTTCGAGGAACTGGTGCGCGCCGGCATGGTGCTCACCGGCGGCGCCTCGAAGATGGAAGGCGTGGTCGAGCTGGCCGAGGAGATGCTGCAGATGCCGGTGCGCATCGGCATCCCGCAGCACGTCACCGGCCTGGGCGAGGTGGTCGGCAACCCGGTCCACGCCACCGGCGTGGGCCTGCTGCTGATGGGCAGCCAGATCGAGCATCCGCGCCGGCCGTCGCTGCCCACGGGCAAGGCCGGCAGCTTGTTCAAGAAACTGCAGAACTGGTACCGCGGCGAATTCTGATCCGACGCGGCAAGAGGCACGACGCCGACGCGAGGGCGCGCCGGCGTGAGGCGAGGGCAGGGACAACGGGATTTGAGCGTCACCCAGCTGTATTCAAAAGACATACCCACACAAAGATGAGGACAACGGACATGGCACATTTCGAACTGGTTGAAACGATGGCTCCCAACGCGGTGATCAAGGTCATCGGCGTGGGCGGCGGCGGCGGCAACGCCGTGGCGCACATGGTGGCCAGCAGCGTGGACGGCGTGGAGTTCATCACCGCCAACACCGACTCGCAGGCGATCAAGAACTGCGGCGCCAAGCAGCAGCTGCAGCTCGGCGGCAACGTCACCAAGGGCCTGGGCGCGGGCGCCAACCCGGAAGTCGGCCGCCAGGCCGCGCTGGAAGACCGCGACCGCATCATCGAGGCGCTGACCGGCGCGGACATGGTGTTCATCACCGCCGGCATGGGCGGCGGCACCGGCACCGGCGCCGCGCCGGTCGTGGCGCAGCTGGCCAAGGAGATGGGCATCCTGACGGTGGCCGTGGTCACCAAGCCGTTCCCCTTCGAAGGCCGTCGCCGCATGCAGGTCGCGCTGAAGGGCATCGAGGAGCTGTCCACCCACTGCGACTCGCTGATCACCATCCCCAACGAGAAGCTGATCACCGTGCTGGGCCGCAACGCCACGATGATCCAGGCCTTCCGCGCAGCCAACGACGTGCTGCTGGGCGCCGTGCAGGGCATCGCCGATCTGATCGTGCGTCCGGGCCTGATCAACGTCGACTTCGCCGACGTGCGCACCGTGATGAGCGAGATGGGCCTGGCCATGATGGGCACCGGCGCCGCCCGCGGCGACGACCGTGCCCAGGCCGCCGCCGAGGCCGCGATCCAGAACCCGCTGCTGGACGACGTCAACCTGTCCGGCGCCAACGGCATCCTGGTCAACATCACCGCCGGCCCGGACTTCACCATGGCCGAGTTCGACGAGGTCGGCCGCACCGTGGAAGGCTTCGCCTCGGAGGACGCCACCGTGGTGGTGGGCACCGTGCTCGACCCGAACATGCAGGACGAAGTCCGCGTGACCGTGGTCGCCACCGGCCTGAACCGCGCCGTCGCCCGCCAGCCGGTGCGTGGCACCGACCTGGGCGGTGGCTACCAGCCGCGCGAGACGGTGCGTGCGCCGATCAAGCTGGTGCGCGATGCCACCACCGGCCTGCCGGTCGACGCCGTGCCGCTGCCCAACACCACCGCCACCGGCAAGATCGACCCGGTGATGGGCGCCACCCAGGGCCTGGGCCTGCGTCGCAACGCCGGCACCGAGCCCAGCGTCGGCGGCCCCGCCGGCGCGGCCGAACTGCCGGACAACTACCTGGACATCCCGGCGTTTCTGCGCCGCCAGGCCGACTGATCCACCGCTTCACCCGGTCACGCGCGCGAACCGGCAGCCTGCTGCCGGCCGCGCGCCGACACCGGCGCAGTACACACCGTGACGTGTCCAAGTGATTTCCCGCCGGGCCGGCGTGCCCGGTCCGGCGGGCTTTTCACCGCCAGGACGCGCGCCGCGCCCGTGGGGCAGGTGCGCGTGCCGTGACACGCTTCCATTCAGGTTCAGACCCGGGTGGTATCATCACGAATTGTTGACATTTCGCGTGCGAGCTCCCCGATGATCCCCCAGCGCACTCTCAAGAACGTGATCCGCGCCACCGGCGTGGGCCTGCACAGCGGCAACAAGGTCTTCATGACCCTGCGCCCGGCGGCCCCGAACACCGGCGTGGTGTTCCGTCGCGTCGATCTTGATCCGGTCGTGGAGATCCCCGGCGATGCCTCGCTGGTTACCGAGACCACGCTGTGCACGGGCCTGAGCTGCGGTCCGGCCAAGGTCCAGACCGTCGAACACCTGATGTCGGCCCTGGCCGGCCTGGGGATCGACAACATCTATGTCGAACTGTCCGCGGCCGAACTGCCGATCATGGACGGTTCGGCCAGCCCGTTCGTGTTCCTGCTGCAGTCCGCCGGCATCGTCGAGCAGAACGTGCCCAAACGCTTCATCCGCGTGACCAAGCCGGTGGAAGTGCGCGACGGCGACAAGATCGCGCGGTTCGAGCCCTACGACGGCTTCAAGCTCGGCTTCACGGTCAAGTTCGACCACCCGATGATCCCGGCCTCGCAGTCGCGCGCCGAGGTGGACTTTTCCACCGGCGGCTACATCCGCGAGGTCGCGCGTGCGCGCACCTTCGGCTTCATGCGCGATCTGGAGTACATGCGCGAGCGCAACCTGGGCCTGGGCGGCTCGATGGACAACGCGATCGTGCTGGACGAGTTCCGCGTGCTCAACGACGACGGCCTGCGCTACGCCGACGAGTTCGTGCGCCACAAGATCCTGGACGCCATCGGCGACCTCTACCTGGCCGGCCACGCGATCCTGGGCAAGTACGAGGGCTACAAGTCCGGTCACGCGCTCAACAACACCCTGGTGCGCTCGCTGATCGCCCAGACCGACGCCTGGGAAGAGGTGTCCTTCGGCCCGGAGGCCACCGAGCCGCCGCCGCCGATCCACTACGCGGCCATCCCCGCGCTGGCGCACTGAACGCCTGTCCGCGCCGAGGCGCGCGGGTCGAGCGCGTCGACGAAACGTGAATCCGATCGCCTGAACAGGTGTGGTTTAACCGTTTTATAACTTTGAGCTAACGACTGCCCCAGCCTGGGTCGGTACGATGCCTGCCGGCCTTCCACCCGGTCTTAACGTTTGGACCTGGGGCGCGGCCCTGCTGTTCCACCCGCGCCTGGCGCGGGAGACGCCTCCAGCATCTCCATCGCCTCGCGCAGGGCGGCACGCGCGACCGGGGAGCCCGTGCCGGAGCGCTGGCCGGCTGTCTCGGCCTGGAAGAGGGGTTGCAGCGAAGTCCGGGCGATCACGGAGTTGATCCCAAGACCGAGGGAGCGGGCGACTTCGACCAGGTGTGCGGAGGCCAGGCGGAGCTTGGCGTTCCAGACCGGCGAATCCACCACGAAGACCAGACGGTCCCCCGTCACATTGGCCAGGCGGCAGTGCGCGGCCAGCGCCGGGGGCAGACAGGGGCGCAGTTGCTGTTCCAGCGCGTCGAGCCGGATGGCATGACGCAGCGGATCGGCCGCCGCCGACGCCAGCGCGGCCTCCAGGGCCGGCACCGGCGCCGCCGGCCGACGCGACTGGGACTTGGCTTGAGACATCGATATTCCATGAGCTTCAACAACGTTCTTCACAATACGCGCTCCTGGGCACGCCATCACCTGGCCCTGCGGGCCGTGCAGGCGCGCCGCTTCAGCCACGCCCGCCCGCTGGCCAGTGCCGGCATCCTGCTCGCCGCCGGCCTGCTGGCCGGCCTGGCCACGCGCAGCGCCTTCGGCCTGGCGCAGGTGTCCTACCTGCAGGCCAAGACCGCCAGGCAGCAGGCCGAGCTCGAGCAGGTCAAGCGCGGCGCGCAGCAGGAGATCAACGCCATGTCCGCGCGCCTGGGCGAGCTGCAGGCCCAGGCCAACCGCCTCAACGCGCTGGGCGAGCGGCTGACCCAGATGGGCAAGCTGGACGACGGCGAGTTCGACTTCAACGAGCCGGTCGGCGTGGGCGGCCCGGAAGGCGCGGTCAGCGACATGCCGCCGCGCGAGCTGGCGCAGGGCCTGGACGCGCTGGGGGCCAAGTTCGACGCCTCCGGCCAGCAGCTCTCGGTGCTCGAGTCGCTGCTGTTCAACCGCCAGCTGGACCGCAACGCCACGCCCTCGCGCATGCCGCTGGCCAATACCTACATCACCTCCGGCTTCGGCGGCCGCGCCGATCCGTTCGGCGGCGGCGGCGAGCGGCACAAGGGCATCGACTTCAAGGCCAACGTCGGCGATCCGGTCATGGCCGTGGCCGACGGCGTGGTCAGCTTCGCCGGGGTCAAGAGCGGCTACGGCAACGTGGTCGACATCGATCACGGCAATGGCTATGTGACCCGCTACGCGCACAACTCGCGCGTGGTGGTGAAGCCGGGCGACCTGGTGCGCGCCGGTCAGGAAGTGGCCAAGGCCGGGTCCACCGGGCGTTCGACCGGCGCCCACGTGCATTTCGAGGTCTGGCAGGACGGCCAGGTGGTGAACCCGAGCAAGTTCCTGGGCCAGGGCCCCACCCCGGTGGGCGTGCGCGGCCGCGGCTGAGGCGCGTCCGTGGGGCGCCTTGATTCGATCAGCGGCGCCCCAAGCTACAATGTCGTGTTCTCGTGACGGGGCGCCTTGCGCCCGCGTTGCGTTTTTCGGCATCCGGCCTTGGGGAAGCAAAGAGGCCTGCGGTGATGCCGACGCTCCTTCCCATTCCGGTTCTTCTTCATGATCAACAGCTTGCTCACCCGCGTCTTCGGCAGCCGTAACGAACGTCTGCTCAAACAGCTCGACCGCCTGGTGGTGCGCATCAATGCGCTGGAACCGGAGCTGCAGAAGCTCAGCGACGAGGAACTGAAGGCCAAGACCCCCGAATTCCAGAAGCGCGTCGCCGAGGGCGAGGCGCTGGACAAGATCCTGCCCGAGGCCTTCGCCGTGTGCCGCGAGGCCTCGCGCCGCGTGCTGGGCCTGCGCCACTACGACGTGCAGCTGGTCGGCGGCATGGTGCTGCACCTGGGCAAGATCGCCGAGATGCGCACCGGCGAGGGCAAGACCCTGGTCGCGACCCTGGCCGTGTACCTCAACGCGCTGGAAGGCAAGGGCGTGCACGTGGTCACGGTCAACGACTACCTGGCCCGCCGCGACGCGGCGCAGATGGGCAAGCTGTACAACTGGCTGGGCCTGAGCGTGGGCGTGGTCTACCCGGGCATGCCGCACGGCGACAAGCGCGCGGCCTACGCCAGCGACATCACCTACGGCACCAACAACGAGTTCGGCTTCGACTACCTGCGCGACAACATGGCCATGGCGCGCGAGGACCGCTACCAGCGCCAGCTCAACTTCGCCATCGTCGACGAGGTCGACTCGATCCTGATCGACGAGGCGCGCACGCCGCTGATCATCTCCGGCCCGGCCGACGATTCGCCGGAGCTTTACGTGCGCGTCAACCGCATCGTGCCGGCGCTGATCAAGCAGGAGAGCGAGGAAGGCGAGGGCGACTACTGGGTCGATGAGAAGTCCAAGCAGGTGCACCTGTCCGAGGCCGGCCAGACCCACGCCGAGGACCTGCTGCGCCAGGCCGGCATCCTGAAGGACGACGAGGACGATGGTCTGTACTCGCCGCAGAACCTGGGCGTGGTCCATCACCTCAACGCCGCCCTGCGCGCCCATGCCATCTACCAGCGCGACGTGGACTACATCGTGCGCGACGGCGAGGTGGTGATCGTCGACGAGTTCACCGGCCGCACGCTGGTGGGCCGGCGCTGGTCCGACGGCCTGCATCAGGCGGTCGAGGCCAAGGAAGGGGTGCAGGTGCAGCGCGAGAACCAGACGCTGGCCTCGATCACCTTCCAGAACCTGTTCCGCATGTACAACAAGCTGGCCGGCATGACCGGTACGGCGGACACCGAGGCCTACGAGTTCCAGAGCATCTACGGCCTGGAAGTGATCGTGATCCCGACCCACCGGCCGACCATCCGCAAGGATTCGCCGGACCAGGTGTTCCTCAACCGCAAGGGCAAGTTCAACGCGGTGCTGGCCGACATCCAGGACTGCTACAAGCGCGGCCAGCCGGTGCTGGTGGGCACCACCTCGATCGAGACCTCGGAGATGCTCTCCGAGCACCTGCGCAAGAACAAGGTCCCGCACGAGGTGCTCAACGCCAAGCAGCACGAGCGCGAGGCCTCGATCGTCGCCAACGCCGGCCGTCCGGGCGCGGTGACCATCGCCACCAACATGGCCGGCCGCGGCACCGACATCGTGCTGGGCGGCTCGCTGGAGGCCGAACTGGCCGCGCTGGGCGAGGACGCCTCGGAGCTGGACATCGCCCGCGTGCGTTCGGAGTGGAAGACCCGCCACGAGCAGGTCAAGGAAGCCGGCGGCCTGCACATCGTGGGCACCGAGCGCCACGAGAGCCGCCGCATCGACAACCAGCTGCGCGGCCGTTCCGGCCGCCAGGGCGACCCGGGTTCCTCGCGCTTCTACCTGTCGCTCGAAGACAACCTGATGCGCATCTTCGCCAGCGACTGGGTGCAGAAGGCGATGAAGCTGATCGGCATGAAGGAGGACGATGTGATCGAGGATCGCCTCGTCAGCCGCCAGATCGAGAAGGCCCAGCGCAAGGTCGAGGCGCACAACTTCGACATCCGCAAGAACCTGCTGGACTTCGACGACGTCAACAACGATCAGCGCAAGGTCATCTACGCCCAGCGCGACGAGCTGCTGGACGCCGAGTCGGTGAAGGAGAACATCGAGGGCATCCGCGGCGACGTGGTCGCCGACCTGGTCGCGCGTCACGTGCCGGCCAATTCGGTCGACGAGCAGTGGGACCTGCCCGGCCTGCAGGCCGAGCTGGCCGCCGAGGCCGGCCTGGACCTGCCGGTGACCCAGTGGCCGACCCAGTTCGAGGAACTGGACGCCGAGCGCATCGAGGCGCTGGTGCAGGAGGCGATGGATACGCACTTCGCGCAGAAGGAAGAGCAGATCGGCGCCGAGACCATGCGCGCGCTGGAGAAGCACGTGATGCTGACCGTGCTCGACAAGGGCTGGAAGGAGCATCTGGCGCGCATGGACTATCTGCGCCAGGGCATCCATCTGCGCGGCTATGCGCAGAAGCAGCCCAAGCAGGAGTACAAGAAGGAAGCCTTCGAGCTGTTCTCCGAGATGCTGGAAGGCGTCAAGCGCGAGGTGATCACCATCCTGGCGCGCCTGCGCATCCGCAGCGAGGAGGAGGTGGCCGAACTGGAGGCGCAGGAGCGCCGCGTGGCCGAGGCCCAGCAGCGCGCCATGCAGTTCCAGCACGCGCCCACCGGTGGTTACGGTGCCGACGAGGAAGCCGCGCAGGTGCAGGCCGCGCAGGCTGCCGCGGCCGCCGCCCCGGCCACGGTGTTCCGCGACGAGCCCAAGGTGGGCCGCAACGATCCCTGCCCCTGCGGCAGCGGCAAGAAGTACAAGCACTGCCACGGCCAGCTGAGCTGATCCAGGCCCAGCACCTGGTGAAAACGAAGAAGCCCGGATGTCGCCATCCGGGCTTTTCTCGTTCCGGGCACCGCGGCACTCGCATGATCCGGACCACGCACCGTGTAGAGCGGAGCTTGCTCCGCTGCTCTTCGTTCGGATCATCGGGAGAGCGATAGCGGAGCAAGCTCCGCTCTACGGCTCTTCGGTCGGATCGTTGGGAGAGCCATAGCGGAGCAAGCTCCGCTCTACGGCTCTTCGGTCGGGTCGTTGGGGGAGCCATAGCGGAGCGAGCTCCGCTCTACGGAACAGCGGCGGCACTGCGAGACCGGAGCGCGCGCTAGCGCGCCTGCGGCTTCTTCGCCGGCGCGAAGCCCGGCTTGCCTTCCTGCTCGGCCAGCTGCGGCACGCGGATCAGCTTGCCCGTGTCCACGCCGTGGGCGCGCATCCGGGCCACCAGGTCGGCGTACTGCGCATCGGGCAGGTCGGCGGTGCGCGAGAAGATCCAGGCCAGGTCGCGGCCCGGATAGTCGACCAGCGCCCAGGAGTAGTCCGGCGCGGTCTCCAGGATGCGGTACTTGGTCGGGATCACGCCGAAGAACCAGGTCGTCCAGCGCCGGTTGCCGGTGCCGGCCTTGACCGTGGCGCGCGAGTCCAGGGTCTTGACCGGCTCGCCGAAGCCTTCCTGATAGACGTAATGCACCGCGATGCCGCCGCCGGGCTTGAGCCGGTACTCGTCGCGGCTGGCGACATGGCCGCGCTCGCCGAAGTAGGGCACATGGGCGATCACATGCCAGGCGCCCATGAAGCGCGGCAGGTCGATCGGCGGGGCGGCGTCGGTACTTGTGGTCGGCATGGGCACGGTCCCGCAGGCGGCGATCAGGGGCAGCAGCGCCAGGGCCAGCAGGTGGCGGCGCTTCCGGGGCGAGGCGATGGTCGGCAGGGCGGGCATCGGCGAGCAGGCTAGGCCGGCCGGCGTCAAGGCCGCGTTCGCCCGCGCCGCGGTCGCAACCGGTGAGAAGGGGCGCGGGCAGCCTGCGCTTCCACCTCCGACCGGACGCACCGCCATGGCCCACGTTTCGCACGCTGCCCGCACCGCCTCCCACGCCGATCCCCGCCTGGAGCTGACCCTGCGCACGATCGCGCTGACCGGCCTGGCCCTGGTGGTCCTGCTGCCGGCCGCGCGCGGATCGACCGAGGCCCTGGGCTGGACCCCGCTGTGGCTGGCCGGCCTGCCGCTGGTGGCGTGGTGGTCGCTGCACCGCTTCCGCCTGCCGTCCTGGCCCGCGTCGGCGCCTCCGGCTATCCATGCGGTGCCGCGGCGTCGGCGCGGCGGTCAGCAGGCCCGCCGCCGCCGCTCGATGACCATCGGGTCACGCAGCCGTTCGCCCGCCCGCGTGGCCTGACCTTCGGCACGGGCAGGGCACCGCGAGGGCTGTGCTAGCGTGCGGCGGCTGCAATGCCTCGTACGGAGCCCGCCTTGAACCGATTCGCCCTCGCCCTGGTCGCAGGCCTCGCCGCCGCCAGCGCCCATGCCCAGGAGACCCCCGTGGACAACGACCCCTACCAGTGGATGGAAGAGGTCGAAGGCGCCCGGCCGCTGGCCTGGGTCAAGGAGCACAACGCGGTCACCGAGGCGCAGCTTGCCGGCACGTCGCAGTTCAAGCAGCTGGAAGGGCAGATCCGCGCGATCCTGGACTCGGACGCCAAGATCCCCTACGTCAGCAAGATCGGCGACTACTACTACTACAACCTGTGGAAGGACAAGGACCACGCGCGCGGCGTCTGGCGCCGCACCACGCTGTCCGAGTACCGCAAGCCCAATCCCACCTGGGAGACCGTGCTGGACCTCGACGCGCTCAACGCCGCCGAGCACGAGACCTGGGTCTGGCACGGCGCCGAATGCCGCAAGCCCGACTACACCCGCTGCCTGATCGCGCTCTCGCGCGGCGGCTCTGATGCCGACGTGACCCGCGAGTTCGACCTGACCACCAAGACCTGGGTCAAGGATGGTTTCTACCGGCCGGCGGCCAAGGGCGGCCTGCGGCTGGATCGATGCCGACACCGTCTATGTCTACACCGATTTCGGCGACGGCAGCCTGACCACCTCGGGCTATCCGCGCATCGTCAAGGAATGGAAGCGCGGCACGCCGCTGGCCTCGGCCAAGCTCGTCTACGAGGGCAAGCCGGAGGACATGTACATCGCGGCCGCGCATGACGCCACGCCGGGCTTCGAGCGCGACTTCGTCACCCGCACCATCGCCTTCTACAACGACGAGCTCTATCTGCGCGGCGATGCACACGGATGTGCGAGTGGCGCGGGCGCAGGATGCGCAGGAGCGCCCGGCGCACTGACCAAGATCGATGCGCCCAACTCGGCGCAGAAGACCGTGCAGCGCGAATGGCTGGCGCTGGAGCTGCGCGAGCCCTGGACCGTCGGCGGCAAGACCTACAAGGCCGGCTCGCTGCTGGTGACGCGCTTCGACGACTTCATGGCCGGCAAGCGGGACTTCGACGTGCTGTTCGAGCCGACCGACACGACCTCGCTGGCCGGGGTCACCTTCACCCGGCACCACGTCGTCCTCAACGTCATGCAGGACGTCAAGAACCGCCTCAGCGTGCTGACCCACACCGAGGGCAAGTGGGTGTCCACGCCGCTGAAGGTGGGCGATTCGGCCTTCGGCGCGATCAGCGCCAGCGCCGTGGACGGCGACGACTCCGACGCGCTGTGGCTGACCGTCACCGACTACCTGACGCCGACCACGCTGATGCTGGCCGACGCCAACGCGCCGACGGCCGCGCTGGCGCCGCTGAAGACGATGCCGACCTTCTTCGACGCCTCGCGCGATGTGATCGAGCAGCACTTCGCCACCTCCAAGGACGGCACGCGCGTGCCGTACTTCCTGGTGCGGCCCAAGGACCTGAAGTACGACGGCCGCGCGCCGACCCTGCTGTACGGCTATGGCGGCTTCGAGATCTCGATGACGCCCGGCTATTCCGGCGGCATCGGCAAGGGCTGGCTGGAGAAGGGCGGCGTGTACGCGGTGGCCAACATCCGCGGCGGCGGCGAATACGGCCCGCGCTGGCACCAGGCCGCGCTCAAGGCCAACCGGCACAAGGCCTACGAGGACTTCGCCGCGGTGGCCCAGGACCTGGCCGCGCGCAAGATCACCTCGCCCGCCCACCTGGGCGCGATGGGCGGCAGCAACGGCGGCCTGCTGATGGGCAACATGCTGACCCAGTATCCGCAGCTGTTCGGCGCGATCGTGGTGCAGGTGCCGCTGCTGGACATGAAGCGCTACAGCCACCTTCTGGCCGGCGCCTCGTGGATGGCCGAGTACGGCAACCCGGACACGGCCGACTGGGACTACATCAAGACCTTCTCGCCGTATCACCTGTTCGATGCGAGCAAGGACTACCCGCCGACGCTGTTCCTGACCTCCACCCGCGACGACCGCGTCCACCCCGGTCACGCGCGCAAGATGGCGGCCAAGATGCTCGACGCCGGCAAGAACGTGCGCTACTACGAGAACATCGAGGGCGGCCACGGCGGCGCGGCCAACAACGCCCAATCCGCGCACATGAACGCGCTGGCCTACACCTTCCTGTGGGAACAGCTGAGCCAGTGACGTGAGCCGCCGACGCAGGGCGCGGGCGCCGCAGGATGCGCGGCGCCCGCGTCCGGCCCTTGCAACCCGATCCAGACGGACCTATCCATGAAGCCCCTTCCCGCCCTGCTGGCCGCGACCCTGCTGATGAGCACTTCCATTCCCTCGACCCTCGCCGCCACGCAGGCCACGCCGCCGGACGTGGCCAAGAAGCCGCACGTGGTGACCGCGCCGTTCGGCGCGCAGCGTCAGGACGAGTACTACTGGCTGCGCGACGACACGCGCACCAACCCGCAGATGCTCGACTACCTCAAGGCCGAGAACGCCTACGCCGATGCGGTGCTGGCGCCGCTCAAGCCGCTGCAGGACACGCTGTACAAGGAGATCGTCGCGCGCATCAAGCAGGACGATGCCTCGGTGCCGTACCGCGAGCGCGGCTACTGGTACTACACCCGTTTCGAGACCGGCAAGGACTATCCCGTGCACGCCCGCCGCAAGGGCAGCATGGAGGCGCCGGAAGAGGTGATGCTGGACGTCAACGCGCTGGCCGACGGCAAGGGCTATTACAGCGTTGGCACCTGGGATGTCAGCCAGGACAATCGCCTGCTGGCTTATGCCGACGATGCGGTCGGCCGGCGCCAGTACACGATCCGCTTCAAGGACCTGAGCACCGGGCAGGTGCTGCCGGACCAGATCCCGGGCGTGTCGCCCGACGTGGTCTGGGCCGACGACAACAAGACCCTGTTCTACGTCGAGAACGACCCGGAGACGCTGCTGACCGTGCGCGTGAAGAAACACGTGCTGGGCACGCCTGTGGCGCAGGACACGCTGGTCTACGAGGAGCACGACGACAGCTTCTACATGGGCCTGGGCCGCACCCGCGACGACAAGTACATCACCATTGGCGTGCACAGCACGGTCTCCAGCGAGGAGCGCTACGCGCCGGCGGCCGATCCGCAGGCCTTCACCGTGCTGGCGCCGCGCGCGCGCGATGTGGAATACGACGCCGACCATTTCGACGGCCGCTGGGTGATCCGCACCAATGCCGACGGCGCGACCAACTTCAAGATCGTGACCGCCGCCGACGGCGCCACCGCGCGCAAGGACTGGAAGGACTGGATCGCGCACAGCGACAGCGTCTACATCGACGGCTTCGAGCTGTTCGACGGCTTCACCGCGATCGGCGAGCGCTCGGAAGGGCTGGAGCGCATCCGGCTGCTGGGCAAGGACGGCAAGTCCTCCTATGTCCAGGCCGATGAGCCGGCCTATTCGATGGGCCTGGACGCCAACCCCGAGCACGACACGCCGTGGCTGCGCTACAGCTACACCTCGCTGACCACGCCGGCCACGACCTATGAGCTCAACACCGTCACCGGCGAGCGCCGCCTGCTCAAGCAGCAGCCGGTGCTGGGCTACGACCCGGCCAAGTACACCACCGAGCGGCTGTGGGTGACCGCGCGCGACGGCACCAAGGTGCCGGTGTCGCTGGTCTACAAGAAGGGCTTCAAGAAGGACGGCACCGCCGCGCTGCTGCAGTACGGCTACGGCAGCTACGGGATGTCGATGGATCCTGCTTCTCCGGCCCGGTGGTGAGCCTGCTCGATCGCGGCATGGTCTACGCCATCGCCCACATCCGCGGCGGCGAGGAGATGGGCCGGGCCTGGTACGACAACGGCAAGCTGCTCAAGAAGAAGAACACCTTCACCGACTTCATCCACGTCACCGAGGCGCTGGTCAAGCAGGGTTACGCGGCCAAGGACCGCGTCGCGGCCATGGGCGGCAGCGCCGGCGGCCTGCTGATGGGCGCGATCACCAACATGGCGCCGGACGACTACCGCGTGATCATCTCGCAGGTGCCGTTCGTGGACGTGGTCACCACCATGCTCGACCCGAGCATCCCGCTGACCACCAACGAGTACGACGAGTGGGGCAACCCGGAGAAGCGCGAGTTCTACGACTACATCGTCACCTACTCGCCCTACGACAATCTGAAGAAGCGGGCCTACCCGGCGATGTTCGTCGGCACCGGGCTGTGGGACTCGCAGGTGCAGTACTGGGAGCCGGCCAAGTACGTGGCCCGCCTGCGCGATCTGGACACCGGCAAGTTGCCGGTGGTGTTCCGCACCAACATGGAGGCTGGCCACGGTGGCAAGTCCGGCCGTTTCCGCCGCTACCAGGAAATGTCCGAGTACTACGCCTTCATGCTCGACCAGCTGGGCGTGACCCAGCAGCACTGAGCGCACCCCCGGCCCGGGGCTGACCCGCCCCGGCCGACCCGGCGCACCGATGTTCCCGTCCATGGGGACATCGGTGCGGACTGCAACGCAGCGTGCGCCTTTCGCGATGCCGCCTACACGCGCGGCGGGCGACAATACGCAGGTGGACACGCCCCTGCCGCCGGAACTGACGCCGCCCCCCAGCCGCTTTCGCTGGGCCTGGTGGCTGCTGGCCTGGACCAGCCTGCTGCTGGGCCTGATCGGGCTGTTCCTGCCGGTGATGCCGACCACGGTGTTCATCCTGATCGCGGCTTTCGCCGCCTCGCGCGGGTCCGAGCGCCTGCACCGTGCCCTGCTGTCGCATCGGCACTTCGGCCCGCTGATCCACGACTGGCAGGCGCACGGGGCGATCCCGCGCCGGGCCAAGTGGCTGGCGAGCTGGACCATGCTGGCCAGCGCCGCATTCACCGTGACCGCGATGGCCTGGCTGACGCCGGCGCACTGGTGGCTGTCGGCCATTCCGGTGGCCTGCCTGTCGGCGGTGGTGCTGTGGATGTGGCAGCGGCCCGAGCCGCCGGCGCCGTGACGCGGCGCTGATCGCGTGCGGCCCGCGCCGGCGGTTGTGCGCCTGCAATCGCTATACTCGAGCCATGAAGACCGTATCGCGAATCGCGCTCGTAAGCGCCGTGCTGCTGGCGCTGTCGGCCTGTGGCAACAAGGGTCCGCTGGTGCTGCCGGAGCGGCCCACGCCGGTGCAGCAGCCCGCCCCGGCGCCCAAGACCCAGACCGGCGCGCCGCCGGTGCAGGTCAAGCCGCAGGAACCCACCTCCGCACCGAGCCCGCAGGACGATGCCGCCACCCAGGCCATCGACCAGGGCAGTGGCAATGGCAAGCCCTGACACCGCACCGCTGCGGTTCTCCAAGATGCATGGGGCGGGCAACGACTTCGTCGTGCTCGACCTGCGCGGCGGACGCCCCGCGCCGGACGCGGCCCTGGCCGCGCACCTGGCCGACCGCCATCGCGGCGTGGGCTGCGACCAGCTGCTGACCATCGAGGCGCCGCGGGCCGAGGGCTCGGTCGCTTCGTACCGGATCTGGAACGCCGATGGCTCGCTCTCGGGCCAGTGCGGCAACGGCGCGCGCTGCATCGCCGCCTGGCTGGTGCGTGCCGGCCTGGCCCGCGGCCGAGGCGCCCTTCCAGATGGACAGCCCCGCCGGTACCCATCGCGTGCAGCGCACCGAGGCCGGCTTCGCCGTGGCCATGGGCGTGCCGCGCTGGCAGCCGGCGCAGGTGCCGCTGGCCGGGTTCGGCAGCGAGCAGCCGAGCTATTCGGTGCGGATCGACGGCGCGCCCGTGGTGTTCGGCGCGGTGTCGATGGGCAATCCGCACGCGGTGGTGCAGGTGGCCGATGTCGCCAGCGCTCCGGTGGCCGAGCTGGGCCCGGTGCTGCAGGCCAGCGCGACGTTTCCCGAATCGGTCAACGTCGGCTTCGCCCAGGTGATCAGCCGCCAGCGCATCGGACTGCGCGTGCTCGAGCGCGGCGTCGGCGAAACCCTGGCCTGCGGCAGCGGCGCCTGCGCCGCGGCGGTGGTGCTGATGCGCGCCGGCCTGGTCGAGCGCAGCGTCACCGTGTCGCTGCCCGGCGGCGACCTGCAGATCGACTGGCCCGACGATGCCGCCGAAGTGGTGATGTCCGGGCCGGCGACATTCGTGTTCGAAGGGGAATGGACGCAATGAGCGAGACCAACGAGAAACTCGGCAGCCACGAGGTGGCCGCCTGGCTGCGCCGGCATCCGGGCTTCCTGCAGCAGTTTCCGGACCTGGCCCAGACCCTGGTGGTGCCGCGCGAGAAGGGCCCGGCCGCCTCGCTGGCCAGCTACCAGCTGGAGGTGCTGCGCGACAAGAACCGCGAGCTCTCGCGCCGCCTGGGCGAACTGTCGGCCAACGCGCTGGAGAACGAGCGCCTGGCCGTGCGCGTGCACCAGCTGACCCTGGCGCTGATGCGCCAGTCCAGCGTCGCCGACACGTTGGCGGCGATGGCGGCCTCGCTGGAGGAGGATTTCCAGGGCGACCCTGGTGCGGATCGTGATCTTCGCCCCGGTGCCGGAGTCTCTGGCCGACGCGCCGTGGCTGCAGTCGATCGCCGAGGGCAGCTCGCACCTGGTCCCGTTCCGCGACTGCCTGGCCGATGGCGAGCCGCTGTGCGGGCGCCTGCAGCCGCAGAAGAACACGCTGCTCTACGCCGCCCAGGCCGAGGAGATCGGCTCCTCGGCGCTGCTGCCGCTGCCCGGCGTGGGCTTGGTGGCCGTGGGCAGCCGCGATGGCAACCGCTTCTACCCCGGCATGGGCACGCTGTTCCTGCGCATGATGGGCGAGGCGCTGACCACCGCGTTGAAGCGCTTCGACGCCTAGGGCGAGGGCGATGTTCTTCCGCGCCTGGGTCATGCTGTCCATGGCGATCTTCCGGCTATGGCCGCTGTTGGCCACCGGCGTGTACGCGCGGCGCCATCCGGTGTCGCAGGGCACCTGGGGCGTCGCGCTCGCGGCGACCTGCGTGCTGCTGGTGATCGCCCAGGTCTCGGCCATGCGCTGTTCCAGCGAACACCTCTCGCACACCCGTGGCCTGTTCGCGATCGGCGCCGCGATGAGCACCGGCTGGTTGTACGTGGATGCGCTGCTGGTGCCCGCGGTGGTCACCGCGGTGCTGCTGCTGTCGGTGGCGATGGCGCTGCTGCCGCAGGCGCCGGCGCGCTACCTGCGCCTGGTGCAGCGCATGCTGCGCCATCGGATGCAGCAGTGAGGCCGCGGCATGTCCGCCGTTGAGGCCTTCCTCGATCACCTGCGTGTCGAGCGC
The DNA here is from genome assembly GCF_042700505.1 of Pseudoxanthomonas sp. UC19_8. Classification (NCBI taxonomy): domain Bacteria; kingdom Pseudomonadati; phylum Pseudomonadota; class Gammaproteobacteria; order Lysobacterales; family Lysobacteraceae; genus Pseudoxanthomonas; species Pseudoxanthomonas sp. UC19_8. The sequence goes on along the minus strand of NZ_CP170559.1, from coordinate 2,960,322 downwards.
CAGGTCTCGGCGCATACGCTGGACGCCTATCGCCGCGACCTGACGGCGCTGACCCAGTGGGCCGCGCAGACGCAGGACGGCACGCCGGTCGAGGCGCTGCAGGCCGATCAGCTGCGGGCCTTCATCGCCGCCGGCCATCGCCAGGGGCTGGCGCCGACCAGTCTGCAGCGCCGGCTGTCGGCCTGCCGCAGCTTCTATCTGTGGCTGCTCAAGCACGGGCGCATCGCCGCCAGTCCCGTGGCCGGACTGCGCGCGCCCAAGGCGCCGCGCAAGCTGCCCAAGGTGCTCGACGCCGACGAGGCCGTGCGCCTGGTCGAGGTGCCGACCGATGCGCCGCTGGGCCTGCGCGATCGCGCGCTGCTGGAACTGTTCTATTCCTCCGGGCTGCGCCTGAGCGAACTGTGCGCGCTGCGCTGGTCCGACCTCGACCTGGCCGCCGGCGTGGTCACCGTGCTGGGCAAGGGCCGCAAGCAGCGCATCGTGCCGGTGGGCTCGCACGCGCGCAACGCGCTGGCGGCCTGGCGCGAGGAAAAGCCGGCGCAGGACGCCGCGCCGGTGTTCCCCGGGCGCGGCGGCGGCACGATCTCCCAGCGCGCCGTGCAGCTGCGCATCCAGCAGCTGGCGCAGCGCCAGGGGCTGTTCAAGCACGTGCATCCGCACATGCTGCGGCACAGCTTCGCCAGCCATATCCTCGAATCCTCCGGCGACCTGCGCGGCGTGCAGGAACTGCTCGGCCATGCCGACATCGCCACCACGCAGATCTATACGCACCTGGACTTCCAGCACCTGGCCAAGGTCTACGACGGCGCGCATCCGCGCGCCAAGCGCAAGGTCTGATCCGGCGCGCCCGGCCGATTCCGGCACGCGCTGCGCGGCCTAGAACCCGAGCACTTCGCCATCCAGTGGCATCTGTCTGGAATGGGGGATGCGATCCGGGCTGAACTTTGCCTCCGGGTCGATCGCCTGAGTGAGCGACCAGTGGCCCGGAGATCGATTGCTGTCGAACACGAACGGCAAGCCTTCCGAGCCTTCGAACGTCGCCGCGTCGGAGACGTGGAAGTGCAGGTGGGGACCGTTGGAATTACCCGACTGACCCAGGCGCCCGAGCACCTGCCCGCGATGCAGCCGCTGTCCCACGGTGACCGCCACGCTGCCGCGTTGCAGATGGGCGTAGTGGACGAACACCTTCGGCGCGATCTGAAGCACCACGTAGTTGCCGTACAGGCCCTGCGCGGTCAGCGAATCGGGCTCGGCCTGCGCTTCCAGGGGCGCGTGCTCCGGGGCGCCGTCATGGACATCGCGCACCACGCCGTCGGCCACGGCCAGGACCTGCGCGCCGTAGCCGATCCAGTCCTCGCGCCGGCTCCTGCTGAAGTCGACCGCACCATCGCGCAGGGCGCGGCCGTTCGCGTCGAGGCCGAACACATCGATGGCATAGCGTTGTGGAATGGTGAGCTGGCCATTGACCGCGACCAGGCTGCCCCAGTGATGCGATTGCGCGTTGCCCGGCCCTTCGCTGGCCAGCCACAGTCCCGGTGGCAGCGGCGGGCCCAGCACGAGCGGTGAGGTCGTGCCCACCTCTACAGACGCGCCATCGACCAGCGAGGTCCGGCCCTTGTCGTTGACGAAGACGAGCCGATGGCGCAGCACGCGTGGCGTCTGCCGGCCATCGGGCAGGGTCAGCCACAGGAACGCGACCGCGCGCATGCCCGCAGCGACGAGAACCTGGGTGGCATCCTCGTCGGCAGTCCGGGGCTGCACGGCCTGGACCAGATCCCGGCCGGTCAGGCTCGCGAGCGGCGTGGTCTCCTCGCCGGCGAAGACCTCGATGCGCTGAAGCCGCAACATGCCGGTGTCGCGGTAATAGTTGGTCGCATGCAGTTCGTACGCCAGGTGGGTGCGGCCATCGTCACCCACCACCGGTATCGGCGCGCATGGCGTACGCACCTCGACCGGCGCCAGGGCACGCTCGGCATTGACGTCGGCGGGCAGGAGCAGGTTCAGCGCCGTCAGCACGAGCCAGAAGCCGGCCTTGCCAGGGGCGCGACGCGTCGGCGAACGCAAGGGTTTGATGGCAGGCATGATCATCCAGGGCAAAGGCATGTGAGCGCTGCCATGCCACGCACCTTAGCAAGGTCTCCGCGTCCTGCGCAGGCTGACCGGGGATGAAACGGAGTCGGGCGCTGGCAAGGCCCAGCAAGGGGCCCCGCTCCTGCAAGCCGTATCGACGCACGCCGGACCAAGGCGTGTTCCATGACGCCACGAGCGGGTTTATCCGCCGCGAAGGCAAAGTCGTCCCGGGATATGGGCATGATCCGCGAAGGCGCGCATCCGCGGGCATGGCAGGAACATGACACCCGCGTATTGCGCTGGCTGACAATCTGGTCAAGGTTCAGCTTGGACCGGCAAGGATGCGGCTCCCTTCAACAGGACCAGGAGTCGTTGCATGAGGCAGTTCCTTTCTGCGTTGACGCTGTCGCTGGCCATCGCCGCGCCCGCCATGGCCCAGGACGCGGCCGCCACCCGCGACGCGATCATCAAGAACGGTGCGCAGCTCAACGGACTGGCGCAGCAGTGCGGCAACATCACCCCGGAACAGGCCAAGACGCGCAAGGAACAGTCGCGCGCGGCCATCTACGGCAAGGGCGCCGATTCGAGCGGCTTCGATGCCTTGTACGACGCCGGCTTCAACGCGGGCATCGCCAGGATCAAGTCCGCGCCCGATGGCGGCAAGCAGATGTGCGAGCGCCTGAAGGCGCTGCAGCAGGGCCCGGCGAAGAAGTAAGCACGATCCGCCGCGCCTGGGCGTTGGGCCCGGGCGCGGAGGGCGGGTTGAAGAGCCGCGCTGGGCGCCCCATCTGCTCTGGAGCATTCCGGAGCCTGCCATGGACCCCAGTCAGAACCCCAACGTCTTCCACGCCACCACCATCCTGTCGGTGCGCCGCAACGGCCACGTCGCCATCGCCGGCGACGGCCAGGTCACGCTCGGCCACACGGTGATGAAGGGCAATGCGCGCAAGGTGCGGCGGCTGGGCCGCGACGGCCACGTGCTGGCCGGCTTCGCCGGCGCCGCGGCCGATGCCTTCACCCTGTTCGAGCTGTTCGAGGCCAAGCTGGAAAAGCACGGCCAGCTGCAGCGCGCCGCGGTCGAGATGGCGCGCGACTGGCGCACCGAGCGCCGCTACGGAAAGCTCGAGGCCCTGCTGGCGGTGGCCGACAAGGACACCTCGCTGATCATCAGCGGCACCGGCGATGTGATCGAACCGGAGGACGGCATCATCGCCATCGGCTCCGGCGGCTCCTATGCCCTGTCCGCCGCGCGCGCGCTGCTGGCGCATACCGAGCTGGAGGCCAAGGCCATCGCGGTCGAGGCGCTCAACATCGCCGGCGACATCTGCATCTATACCAACCGCAACGTGGTGGTCGAAGAGCTGTGAATGGGGAGTCGGGAATGGGGAATCGCAAAGGCGGTTTCCCTTGCACCGATGGCCCCGCTCTTGATCCCTCCCATTCCCCATTTCCCATTCCCGATTCCCACCATGAGCGAAGCGAATAACTCCACCATGACCCCGCGCGAGATCGTGCAGGAGCTGGACCGGCACATCGTCGGCCAGCACGCGGCCAAGCGCGCGGTGGCCATCGCGCTGCGCAACCGCTGGCGCCGCGCGCAGCTCGAGCCGGAGCTGCGCAACGAGGTCATGCCCAAGAACATCCTGATGATCGGCCCGACCGGCGTGGGCAAGACCGAGATCGCGCGGCGCCTGGCGACGCTGGCCAACGCGCCGTTCGTCAAGGTCGAGGCCACGCGCTTCACCGAGGTCGGCTATGTGGGCAAGGACGTCGAGCAGATCATCCGCGACCTGGCCGACACCGCGGTCAAGCTGTATCGCGAGCAGGCCAAGACCCGGGTGCGCACCCAGGCCGAGGAGCGCGCCGAGGATCGCCTCCTCGACGCGCTGCTGCCCAAGCGCAGCGGCGGCATCGGCTTCGATCCGGCCGTGGTGTCCAGCGAGCCGTCCGCGCAGGACAGCGACACGCGCGCCAAGTTCCGCAGGATGCTGCGCAAGGGCGAACTGGACGACAAGGAGATCGAGCTGGAGCTGGCCGCCAGCGTCGGCGGCGTGGACATCATGACCCCGCCGGGGATGGAGGAAATGGGCCAGCAGCTCAAGCAGATGTTCTCCAGCCTGGGCGCCGCCAAGACCCACAAGCGCACCGTGACCATCAAGGCCGCGCGCCCGCAGCTGATCGAGGAAGAGGCCGCCAAGCTGGTCAACGAGGACGACGTGCGCGCGGCGGCGATCGAGGCCTGCGAGCAGCACGGCATCGTCTTCATCGACGAGATCGACAAGGTCGCCAAGCGCGGCGAGAACGTCGGCGGCGGCGATGTCAGCCGCGAGGGCGTGCAGCGCGACCTGCTGCCGCTGGTGGAAGGCTCCAACGTGTCGACCAAGTACGGCACGGTCAAGACCGACCACATCCTGTTCATCGCCTCCGGCGCGTTCCACCTGGCCAAGCCCAGCGACCTGATCCCCGAGCTGCAGGGCCGCTTCCCGATCCGCGTGGAGCTGGGCGCGCTGAGCAAGGAGGACTTCGTGCGCATCCTCACCGAGCCCAAGGCGGCCCTGACCCGACAGTACGTGCAGCTGATGCAGACCGAGGGCGTGACCCTGGCCTTCGAACCCGACGCGGTGGAACGACTGGCCGAGATCGCCTTCCAGGTCAACGAGCGCCAGGAGAACATCGGCGCGCGTCGCCTGCACACCGTGCTCGAGCGGCTGCTGGACACGCTCAGCTACGAGGCGCCGGATCGCGACGGCGAGGCGGTGACGGTCGATCGTGCCTACGTCGACAAGTACCTGGGCGAGCTGGTGCAGGATCCGGACCTGAGCCGTTACATCCTCTGACGGATGGCGGCGGAGGTCGATGCGATGAAGGCGCCCTCGGGCGCCTTCATCGTGTGGCGTGGACGTGTCGGTGGATACAACATCCATGCCTTGTGGGAGTCGCCAAGGCGCCGAGGAGGCTTTGACTGTCAAGCCCCTCGCCGCCATCGGCGGCTCCATATGTAGAGCGGAGCTTGCTCCGCTGGGGCTTTCCCACGATATGTAGAGCGGAGCTTGCTCCGCTGGGGCTTTCCCACGATCCGGCCGAAATGCAGCGGAGCAAGCTCCGCTCTACAGGGAGGCTGCGACCTGGAACAGACGACGGCTCCCAGCGTGGTCACAGCGCGTTGTCGGTCCGTTCTGGATGCGCGGCATACGCTGCGCCTGTCTTTCCCGTCATCGAGGTGCGTCATGCTGCGTCCTCTCGTGCTCGTGTCGGCGCTCGCGCTGGCCGCCATCGCCGCGCCTGCGCAGGCGCGCACCACCTGCCACCTGACCTTCCAGATGTCGGGATGGTCGGTGTTCTACAAGACCTCCCAGGGCACCGGTGAAATCACCTGCGACAACGGCCAGCGCATGGCGGTGAAGGTCAGCGCCAAGGGCGGCGGGCTGACCGTGGGCAAGTCCAGCATCCACGGGCGCGGCGAGTTCACCGAGGTGCGCGGCATCGATGAGCTGCTGGGCAGCTATGCCACCGCCGAGGCGCATGCCGGCGTGGAGAAATCCAGCAAGGCCCAGGTGATGACCAAGGGCGAGGTGTCGCTGTCGCTGGCCGGCACGGGCAAGGGCTGGGATCTGGGCGTGGCCTTCGGCGCGTTCCATATCGAGCCGCGCTGATTGCAGCGCGGCACCGGCGCGTGGCGATCGTGCGCGGTGTTGGGCGAGCAAAGTCGCTGGGTTCCCGCGTTCGCGGGAACGACGAGGTGTGGGTTGCGTGGTGGGGCCCGCGTTTGCATGAACGACGAAGAACGGCGGTGAGCCGCCTCAATCCTCGCCGATGTCCTCGTTCCACACCTCGGGGTGGGCGGCGATGAAGCCGCCGAGCAGGTCGACGCATTCCTGATCGTCCAGGTCGATGACCTGCACGCCCGATTCGCGCAGCCAGTCGATGCCGCCCTGGAAGGTGCGCGATTCGCCCACCACCACGGTGCCGATGCCGAACTGGCGCACCAGCCCCGAGCAGTACCAGCACGGCGCCAGGGTGGTGACCATGATCGTGTCGCGGTAGCTGCGCTGGCGGCCGGCCTTGCGGAAGGCGTCGGTCTCGCCGTGCACGGAGGGGTCGCCTTCCTGCACGCGGCGGTTGTGGCCGCAGCCGAGCAGGCGGCCGTCGCCGTGGTAGAGCGCCGCGCCGATGGGGATGCCGCCCTCGGCAAGGCCGGCGCGGGCTTCGTCGATGGCCGTGCGCAGCAGGGCGGCGTAGTCGGGGGTGGCGATCATGCAGGGGCTCCAGCAGGGGCGAGGACATCGCCGTTAGACCAAAGGATATTGCATCGCAACAGGAGCTGGACGGGCGACATGGAATACTCTGCGCCGTCGCCGACCACCCCAATCAGGATTGTCCATGATGCATGCCACCCCCACGCCCACCTCGACCTCGGTGGCGCGCTCCACGCCCAAGCTGGCCATGGCGGTGGTGACGATCATCTTCTTCATGTGGGGCTTCCTGACCTGCCTCAACGACATCCTGGTGCCGCATCTGAAGTCGGTGTTCACGCTGAACTTCACCCAGGCCGCGCTGGTGCAGTTCACCTTCTTCGGCGCGTACTTCCTGATGTCGCTGCCGGCCGGTCGCGTGGTCGCCGCGCTGGGCTACAAGGGCGGCATCGTCTGCGGGCTGGCGGTGGCCGGCGTCGGGGCGCTGCTGTTCTGGCCGGCGGCCGGGGCGCACAGCTATCCGCTGTTCCTGTTCGCGCTGTTCGTGCTGGCCACCGGCATCACCGTGCTGCAGGTGGCGGCCAATCCTTATGTCGCGCTGCTGGGGCCGGAAAAGACCGCCTCCAGCCGCCTGAACCTGTCGCAGGCCTTCAACTCGCTGGGCACCGCGATCGCGCCGCTGTTCGGCGGCCTGCTGATCCTGGCGGCCGATCCGAAGACCCCCGAGCAGGTGGCCGCGATGTCGCAGGCCGATGCGCTGGCCTATCGCACCGCCGAGGCCAGCTCGGTGCAGATGCCCTACCTGGGCCTGGCGATCGCGCTGTTCGCGCTGGCGGTCTTCATCTTCGCCTTCCGCCTGCCCAAGCTGTCGGAAGAGAGCGAGCAGGGCGACGGGCGCCACTACGGCATCTTCGAGCCGCTGCGCCACCGCCACGTGCTGCTGGGCGTGCTGGGCCTGTTCTTCTATGTCGGTGCCGAGGTGTCCATCGGCAGCTATCTGGTCAACTTCCTGGCCATGCCCGACATCGGCGCGATGACCGAGAAGGCGGCGACCAACTACGTCTCGGCCTACTGGACCGGCGCGATGGTCGGCCGCTTCGTCGGCTCGGCGCTGCTGGTGCGCATCGATGCGGGCAAGCTGCTGGCGGTGTTCGCCGGCGTGGCCACGGTGCTGCTGCTGGTCACGTTGGCCACGACGGGCATGACCGCGGTCTATGCGGTGGTGGCCATCGGCCTGTTCAATTCGATCATGTTCCCGACCATCTTCACGCTGGGCATGGCCAAGCTGGGGCCGCTGACCAACCGCGCCTCCTCGCTGCTGATCATGGCCATCGTCGGCGGCGCGGTGCTGCCGCTGCTGATGGGCTTCCTGGCCGACCACATCGGCCTGCACCACGCCTTCGTGCTGCCGCTGGTGTGCTATCTGTACATCGCCTACTACGGCATCAGCGGGTCGAAGGTGCGCGAGCCGGTGCCGGTGGCTGGGGTGCAGCGCTGAGGGTGGATTGACTCTCTGGCGAAGGGGAGGGGCTAGAGGTCTTTTGGCGTAGTGCGAAGAGCACCCCTCCCCAACCCTCCCCTTCGCTGCGCGAAAGGGAGGGGGCCGCAGGCAAGTTTGCTTAGGGTATGCAAGGGCGCACTTCGGTGCGCCTTTTGCGTTTGGGGTGGCGCGCGGCGTCTCGACGCCATCGCGCGCCGGTCGGTGCGATAATCGCGGGCATGAGCGAATCCCCCTATACCTCCGGCACCACCCACTTCGGCTTCCGTGATGTCGCCGCGCGCGACAAGCAGAAGCTGGTCGGCGAGGTCTTCACCTCGGTCGCCGGCAAGTACGACCTGATGAACGACCTGATGAGTCTGGGCATTCATCGGATCTGGAAGCGCTACTTCGCCGCCACCGCGCAGGTGAAGCCCGGCGACCGCGTGCTGGACCTGGCCGGCGGCACCGGCGATATCGCCGCGCTGCTGAAGGATCGCGTCGGCAAGGCCGGCAGCATCGTGCTGGGCGACATCAATGCCGGCATGCTCACCGTCGGCCGCGACCGGCTGACCAACCGCGGGCTGGTGTCGGGGCTGGAATACGTGCAGCTCAACGCCGAGGCGCTGCCCTTCCCGGACAACAGCTTCAACCTGGTGACCATCGCCTTCGGCCTGCGCAACGTGACCGACAAGGACGCGGCGCTGCGCGAGATGCATCGTGTGCTCAAGGTCGGCGGCCAGGCGCGCGTGCTGGAGTTCTCCGAGGTCAAGCCCGAGTGGTTCCGGCCGATCTACGACTTCCACTCGTTCAAGGTGCTGCCCAAGCTGGGCAAGCTGTTCGCCGGCGACGCCGACAGCTACCAGTACCTGGCCGAGTCGATCCGCAAGCATCCGCCGCAGGACCAGCTCAAGGCGATGATGACCGAGGCCGGCTTCGCCCGCACCCGCTACACCAACCTGTCGGCCGGCATCGTCGCCATCCACGACGGCTACAAGGTCTAAGGGGCACGGCGGGCGCCTGGAGGTCGCAGGCGCACCCGCAGGCACGCGACGCAACGCCCGGCCCAGGCCGGGCGTTGTGCGTTATGGGATCGGCCCGGGACGCAGGGGCTAGAATGCCGGTTCCCGTCCCAGACCGGCTGATTCCCCCGATGCGCTCTGTGTTGTTCACCCTGTCCTGCGCGGCCCTGCTGCTGTCGGCCTGCTCGAAGGAATCGGCCACGTCCGAGACCGCACCCACCGCCACGCCCAAGGCCGCCGCCGTGTCCAAGCCCGACCGTCGCCACGACGAGAGTTCCTACGCCCAGCCCGAGAAGGTCGTGATCAAGGACCTGGCGCTGGACGTCAAGCTGGACTTCGACACCAAGCAGATCGGCGGCACCGCCACCTATCGGCTGGACTGGAAAGACCCCAAGGCCACCGAGCTGGTGCTCGACACGCGCGCGCTGACCATCGAGAAGGTCGAGGGCGCCGGCGCCGACGGCAAGACCTTCGCGCCGTTGCAGTACGCACTGGCCGACGCGGACAAGACCTTCGGCAGCAAGCTGACGATCCAGGCGCCGCAGCGCAATCCGGTGGTCCGCGTGACCTACCACACCTCGCCCGACGCCTCGGGCCTGCAGTGGCTGGCGCCGTCGATGACCGAGGGCAAGCAGCTGCCCTTCATGTTCAGCCAGTCCCAGGCGATCCATGCGCGCAGCTGGGTGCCGCTGCAGGACACCCCGGGCGTGCGTTTCACCTACACCGCGCACGTGACCAGCCGGCCCGACGTGATGGTGCTGATGAGCGCCGGCAACGACCCGGCCGCGGTGCGCGACGGCGATTACTTTTTCGTGCAGAACAAGCCGATCCCGTCCTACCTGCTGGCCATCGCCGCCGGCGACCTGGTGTTCCGCAAGCTCTCCGACCGCGCCGGCATCTGGGCCGAGCCGGCCATGGCCGACAAGGCCGCGGCCGAGTTCGCCGACACCGAGAAGATGATCACCACCACCGAGGATCTGTACGGCCCGTACCGCTGGGGCCGCTACGACATCCTGGTGCTGCCGCCCTCGTTCCCGTTCGGCGGCATGGAGAACCCGACGCTGACCTTCGCCACGCCCACGGTGATCGTCGGCGACAAGTCGCTGGTCTCGCTGGTGGCCCATGAGCTGGCGCACAGCTGGTCGGGCAACCTGGTGACCAACGCCTCGTGGAAGGACATCTGGCTCAACGAGGGCTTCACCACCTACGTGCAGGGCCGCATCACCGAGGCGGTGTATGGCCAGGAAATGGCCGAGATGGAGCGCCAGATCGACCAGACCGATCTGCTCAACGAGCTCAAGGACATGACCCCGGCGCAGCAGGCGCTGGCGCTGCCGCCGCTGGGCGAGACCGATCCGGACGAGGCGCTGAGCCAGGTCGCCTACGTCAAGGGCGCCTGGTTCCTGCAGTTCCTGGAGCAGCGCTTCGGGCGGGCGGTGTTCGACCCGTTCCTGCGCGGCTGGTTCAACGACCACGCTTTCCAGAGCGCGACCACCGACCAGTTCGTCGCCTACATGAAGCAGCACCTGCTGCCGAAGAATCCCAATGCGGTCACCCAGGCCGAGCTGGATGCGTGGCTGGACCAGCCGGGCATTCCCGCCTTCGCCACGCGCGCGCAGTCGCGCGGGTTCGCGCTGGTTGACACCGCGCGCATCGCCTGGCTGGGCAGCGGCACGCTGCCCAACAAGCAGGTCACCGAGGACTGGGTGACCCAGCAGTGGGTGCACTTCATCGAAGGCCTGGGCCAGACCCTGCCGATGGACAAGCTCAAGCAGCTCGATGCGGCCTACCACTTCACCGGCACGCCGAACGGCGAGATCGCCATGCGCTGGTATCCGCTGGCCATCCGCAGCGGCGATCATGACGTGTGGCCGGCGGCGGGCGAGTTCATCGGCCGCGTCGGCCGGCGCAAGCTGATCATGCCGATCTACGCCGAACTGGTGAAGACGCCCGAGGGGCTGCAGTTCGCCCGCGAGGTGTTCGCCAAGGCCAGGCCGGGCTATCACCCGATCACCACCGGCTCGGTGGAGGCGATGCTGGACAAGGCGGGTCAGGCGGCGGCGCCGGCTGCCTCTGCGCCTGTCTCGACTCCGGCTCCGGAATCAGAGCCGGCTGCTTCGACGCCGGCCTCGAGCACACCTGCCGCGACCAAGCCGGCGGCACAGTAAGCGTTGTTTGGGTTGAGCTTCGTGTCGCGCTAGCCGGGCGCGACGGCCCTCCCAACCATTCTTCAGACGAAGCGCTCCGCTCCCTCCCTTTGGCCGAAGGCCAAGGGGAGCTCGAAGTCGCGGCTAGCGACGGAGTTCGCTGCGCGAAAGGGGAGGGGCGTGAGCTGCTTTTTGTCTGTTGAGTGGCGCGCGCTTCTGCCCCCTCCCTTTGGCCGAAGGCCAAGGGGAGCTCGAAGTCGCGGCTAGCGACTGAGGGGGAGGGGTGCTTTTCGCGATGACGGCAAAGGCAAAAGCCCCCCCCTCCCGACCTCCCCCTTCGCTGCGCGAAAGGGGAGGGGCGTTAACTGCACCTTGTCTCTTGGGTGCGGTGCTTCTGCTCCCTTCCTTTGGCCGCAAGGCCAAGGGGGAGCGCGAAGTCGGCTAGCGACTGAGGGAGGCTTTCAGGCTTGGGCGAGGGCCTGGTCGGCGTCGGCCAGGGCGCGCCAGCGCGGCAGTTCGTGCAGCTTGCGCACGCGACGCAGGTAGTCGGTGTCGACTTCGCTGCCATCGATCAGCGCGGCCGCCACGTGCACGGCGCCGGCGACCCAGAACAGCGTGCCGGCGCGCGCCGGCTGCTGGTGCCAGGCGACCGCTTCGATCATCGGCGCGGGCAGGCCCCACAGGCCGAGCAGGTAGGCGCCGGCGACGCTGTGCGGCAGCAGGGTCGGGCCGTCCGGCTCGTGCAGTTCCAGCGGCGGCAGCAACCTGCCGACCTGGGACAGCAGGCCGGCGGTGGCGGCCACGCCGGTGCCGGCCTCGGGCAGCAGCTGGTCGGCCAGGCGCGAGATGCGCAGCGCGCGCTCGCGCACCTCGTCCACGCCGGGGCCGGAGGAGAACACCTCGCTGGCCAGCACCAGCCGGCGCAGCGCGTCCTGGCCCAGGCGCACCACCGCCATGCGCAGGTCGCTGATCTCGCGCCCGCCGGAGTAGTAGGCCGAGTTGCTCAAGCGCAGCACGCGCGCGGCCAGCGCCGGGTCCTGCGTGACCACGTCCACCAGATCGGCGGCCTGGGTGCAGTCGTTGCGCAGCAGGCGGCTCAGGGTGAGGTATTGCTTGGGCGCGGCCGGCAGCGGGCCGGCCTGCTCGATGGCCTGCTTGAGCCGCGCATCGTCCAGCAGCGAGCGCAGTTCGACGATGTCGTCGATGGCATCGATCAGGGCGACCGGATCGAAGGGCTCGGGCAGCACGCGGTGGGCCACGTCCAGCGCCTGCATCATCTCCTCGCCCTGCGGATCGGGCACCAGCACCACGCGCGCGGCCAGCGGGAAGCGCTCGCGCAGCTCGTGCATCATCAGGTTGCAGCGGTTCCAGCCGGTGCCGGAGAAGCACACCAGCGCGTCGGGCGCCAGCGCGTCCAGATGCGGGGTGGGACCATCGCCCAGCTGCAGCCAGCTCACCCCCCAGTCGCGGCCACGCGCGGCCAGGTGGATCTGGAGTTGCGCTGCCTGTTCGCTGGTTTCACCAGCCACGACGATGTGCACGGAGCCCTCAGGAGGTGTTGCGATGCGATGCCCGCATGATAGCAACGCTATTTATCGCAATCGCGGCGTTAGCGCGCCTTTGGTCGGGGACGCGGGCCGGTTCGCTCAGCCTGCCCCGCCCAGCGGGAAGGTCGCGCGCACGCAGGTGCCCTCATCGTCCGAGCTCTCGTGCAGCTGGCCGGCGTGCTGTCCGGCGCGGGCATGCATGCCGCGCCGGCCGAAGCCCGCCGGGCTGCCCACGTCGTAGCCGGTGCCGTCGTCGCGCACGGTCAGCTGCAGCGTGCTGGCGCGGACCAGCAGGCTCACCTGGATCTGCGTGGCGCGGGCGTGGCGCAGGGCGTTGGTCAGCGCCTCCTGGGCGATGCGGTACACGGCCAGCTCCAGTGCGTCGGGCAGGCGTGGCAGCTCGGCCGGGGCCTGCAGGGTGCAGCGCACCGCGCCCGAGGCGTCGTGGCGCTGGCACATCGCCTCCAGCGCGGCGACCAGGCCGGCCTGCTGCAGCAGCGGCGGCTGCAGGGCGTGGGTCATGCCGCGCACGGCCTGCAGGGCCTGGGCCGAGAGCGCGTCGAGATCGCAGGCCAGATCCTGCTGCTGCGGCACGGTCAGGGTGGCGGAGAGTTCGGCCAGGCTCAGGCGCAGGGAGGTGAGCAACTGGCCGAGCTCGTCGTGCAGTTCGCGGGCGATGCGCGCGCGCTCGGCGTCCTGGGCGGCGATCAGCGCGTCGCGGAAGGCGGGGTCGTGGGCCGCGTCATGGGCAGGGTCGGGCATGGGCGCCAGCCTAAAGCGTGCGACGGGCTTCGACGTGAGGATGAGGTCGGCAGGGACGCCTCGAATCGAGCCGCGCGGTACAGCCGCACGCTGGCGCGTCGCGCGCTTGATCTCGAAGTGGATCAGCCGCGCCGGCGTCGGAGCCCACGCGGCTGCAGCTCATTATCGATCGTGCGGGAGGGCGCGGCTGCGCTGGTAGCGGTCCAGCCAGACGTCGAAGTCCACCCGCGGCAGCGCCGGCGAGTACAGATAGCCCTGCACCTCGTTGCAGCCCAGCGCACGCAGGAAGTCGGCCTGGGTGTCGGTCTCCACGCCTTCGGCGGTGACCTGCAGGTCGAAGTTGCGCGCGATCAGCAGGATCGAGCGCACGATCGCCGCATCGCCGCGGTCCTGCATCACATCGCGCACGAAGCCGCGATCGATCTTGACCCGGTCCACGGCCAGGTGATGCAGCGTGGACAGCGAGGCATAGCCGGTGCCGAAGTCGTCGTAGGCCACGCGCAGCCCGCGCCGGCGCAGCTGCTGCAGCGTGGAGGCGGCATTGCCGTCTTCCCGCAGCGCGATGATCTCGGTCAGTTCCAGCTCCAGCCGCGCCGGCGCCAGGCCGCTGCTGGCCAGGGCGTTGTCGACTTCCTTGAGCAGATCCTCGTGGGCGAACTGCACCGGGAACAGGTTCACGCTCACCGCCAGCGGGCGGCCGTCCATCAGCGGCCAGCTCACCGCGTCCTTGCAGGCCTGTTCCAGCACCCACCAGCCCACGGTGGTGGCGATGCCGCTGACCGCCAGGGCTTCGATGAACTCCGCTGGCAACAGCACCCCGCGCTCGGGGTGGCGCCAGCGCAGCAAGGCCTCGGCGCCGGACACGCGGCCGGACTTGAGCTCGATCTGCGGCTGGTAATGCAGTTCGAACTCGCCGTCGCGGTGGGCGCGGCGCAGCTCCAGGTCCAGCCGTCGCCGGTCGATGGCCTCGGTGCGCATGCTCGGTTCGAAGCGCCGCAGCGAGCGGCCGCGGCTGCGCTTGGCGTGGTGCATGGCCAGCTGCGCGCGGGTGACCAGCTCCAGCGCATCGGGCAGCTCGGGCGAATCGTCGACCGCGGCGACCTCGTCGGCCGGCACGGACGGCAGCGCCGGCTCGGCCTCGCCATCCATCGCCACGCCGATGCAGGCATCCAGGTGCACGCGATGCAGATCGACCTCGCACGGCTGGGCCAGGTCCAGCAGCAGCGCGTTGAGCATGGCCTCCATCGGCTTCTGCCGCGCGCTGGGGAAGCACAGCGCGAACTCATCGCCCTCCAGCCGCGCCAGGAAGACATCGTCGGGCAGCCGCGCGAACAGGCGCGCGGCCACCACCTGCAGCACGGTGTCGGCGGTGGCGTGGCCCAGGGTCACGATGATCGAGCGGAAGTTGTCCAGGCCCAGCACCGCCACCGCCGTGGGAATGCCTTGGTTGCGGCGTTCGTCCAGCGCGACCAGCAGGCCGTTGCGCGTGGGCAGGCCGGTGACCGGATCCTCTTCGGTGCGCGCGCGCTCGCGCGCGGGATCGTCGAGCAGGGCATCGACGTAGCCGGCGATCGGATCGTCGGAGGGCGAGCGGTTCACGCGGCCTGGCTCCGTGTGGCGGACAGCGGCGGCTGGGCCTGCAGCCAGGCCAGCGCCTGGCGGTAGGCGTCGGCGCCCGGGCCGGTCATGGGCGCGGCCGAGGCCAGCGCGCGCGCATCGCGCAGGCGCGCATCCATCGGGATGGCCTGCGGCCACACGCGGCCGGTGTGCAGGTCGTGCAGCAGCTCCAGGCTCTGCGTGCCCAGGGTGGTGCGGCTGTCGTACAGCGTGGGCAGCACGAAGCGCGGCAGCGGCCGGCGACGCGAGGTCTCGACCATCTCGGCGGTATGCAGCATGTCGGTCAGGCCGTGCAGGGCCAACGGATCGGTCTGGGTGGGAACGATCAGCGCGTCGGCGGCGGCCAGGGCGTTGACCATCAACAGGCCCAGCGTGGGCGGGCAGTCCAGCAGGACCTCATCGTAGAGGTCGGCCACGCCGGACAGGGCACGCTGCAGCGCCATGCCCAGGCCCGGCTGGCTGGCGCTGCGGCGCTCCAGCGTGGCCAGCGCCGGCTGCGCGGCGAGCAGGCGCAGACCCTCGATGGGCGTGGTGCGCGCCAGCGTATCCGCGCCGGGCGCGCCGTGGGCGAACAGCTCGTGCGTGCCGCTGGGCACCGGATGGCGCGGCACGTTGAACGCCCGCGTCATCGAGGCATGCGGGTCCATGTCCACGATCAGCACCTGGCGGCCGGCCTGCGCCAGGCAGCGCGCCAGGCACAGCGTGGTCGTGGTCTTGCCCACGCCGCCTTTCTGGTTGGCGATCGCCCAGGTCTTCATCAACCGGCGGCCTCCACGTTGGCGGGCAGCGGGGTGACGGCCACCGGCGTGGACGGCTGCGGCTGGAGCGTGTCGGGGCTGACCGAGTCCGGGCCTCGCGGGCGGCCGCCGTTGGGCGTGGCCAGGATCACCAGCACCACGCGGCGGTTGGCGTTGCGGCCCTGTGCGGTGGCGTTGTCGGCGACCGGCTGGAACTGCCCGTAGCCCACCACCGCCAGCCGCGCCGGCGACACGCCGGTCTGGGTCAGCACGTGGACCACGCTGGCCGCGCGCGCGGCCGACAGCTCCCAGTTGGAGGCGAACTGCGCCGTGGCGATGGGCTGATCGTCGGTATAGCCCTCCACGCGCACCGCGTTGGGCACGTCGCGCAGCACCTCGGCCACGCGCTGCACGGTCGAGGCGGCCACCGGGCTGGGCGTGGCCACGCCGCTGGGGAACAGGATGTCGCTCTGGATCTCCACTTCCAGATAGTTCTCGCCGCGGCGCACGGTGACCTGGTGCTTGGCCACCAGGTCGGAGAGCACGGCCTGGATGTTCTCGCCGACCGCGCCCAGTTGGCCGCCGCCGATGCCCGGGCCCTGGCTGGCGGTGGCGTCGAACGCGGTGGGCGTCATGCCGACGGTGGACTGGCCATAGCGCGGCGCGTCCAGCGCCTGACGCATCTTGGCCTGCATCAGCTGGCTGGCCGGAGCCGGGCCGATGCGCGCGGCCGAGGTCGCCAGCGAGGGACGGTCGAAGGAGGAGCCCAGCAGCTGGTGCTTGCCCAGCTGCACCGGCGAGACCGAGCGCGGCGGGCCGCCGAACTCGGCGTTGAGCGCGTCGGACACCGCGCGGAACTTGCCCTCGTTGACCGAGGAGATCGCGTACATCACCACGAAGAAGGCCAGCAGCAACGTCATGAGGTCGCCCATGGGGATCGCCCAGGCCTCATGGTTGACGTGGTCTTCGTGCTGGTGCTTGCGCGCCATGGGGGGAGGTCGTCCTTGTGTTCTAGTGCGCCACGTAGACCGACAGTCGGGATTCGATGTTGCGCGGGTTTTCGCCCTGCGCGATGGCGATCAGGCCCTCGAGGATCATCTCACGGGATTCGTTCTGTTCGGCGATCAGCGCCTTGAGCTTGGCCGCCACCGGCAAGAACATCAGATTGGCCATGCCGATGCCGTAGATGGTGGCGGTGAACGCCGCGCCGATGCCGTGGCCCAGCTTGGACGGGTCGGCCAGGTTCTTCATCACCGCGATCAGGCCCAGCACCGCGCCGATGATGCCCAGCGTGGGCGCGTAGATGCCCATGCCCTCGAACACCTTGGCCGCGGCGGTGTCGCGGGTCTGCTGGTGGTGCATGTCGGTCTCCAGCACGTTGCGGATCGACTCGGGCTCGATGCCGTCGACCACCATCTGCAGGCCCTTCTTGATGAAGGCGTCGTCCTGCTCCTTGACCTGCGCCTCCAGGCCGAGCAGGCCCTGCTTGCGCGCGGTGTTGGACCACTCGACGATCTTGGCCAGCACGCCGGCGCGGTCCTGCGCGGGCGGCATGAACACCCATTTGACCAGCTTGAAGGCCAGCAGGAAGGTGGACATATGGGTCTGCAGCATGATCGAGGCGAAGGTGCCGATGACCACGATCACGAACGCGGCCGGCGACCACAGGCTTTCGATGCCGGCGCCCTTGAGCACGCTGCCGAGCAGCAGCGCGACCAGCGCGAGAATGGCACCAACGAGGCTGAGCTTGTCCATGATCTGTATGACGGCCGCGCGCCGGATTCCTGAAGAGAGGTTTTTCGCACGCGGCGCGACAGGCCGGATGAGGCGCGCGCGATGCGCGCGCCTCATGCACCTGGGATGCGTTGCGGCTGACCCTGTGTTGCAAGATACGCGCCAGGCTCATGGCGCGGCTCCGCGATGGATCACTGTCGCGGCGTGATGCAGTGCGCGGTTTCTCGATGTGGCTGGAATCCGTGCCGTCCCTTTGCGCAGCGAGGGGAGTTGGGAGGCGGGGATCTTCAGGCTCCCCGCGAAGAGCACCCCTCCCCCTCAGTCGCTAGCCGCGACTTCGAGCTCCCCTTGGCCTGCGGCCAATGGGAGGGGGCAGACCGCGCGCGGCCTTTCAAATGGCTGAGGCTATCGCTGCCGCGAAAGGCAGGAGCCGGCTTCGGGCTTTGCTGGGAGCGCCTTGCTGTCGTGGGAGCAACTGTCTCTCAAATCTAGCGGCCGCCCGTCTGTAGAGCGGAGCTCGCTCCGCTGCTCTTGGTTCGGTTCGTGGGGAAAGCCCCAGCGGAGCAAGCTCCGCTCTACAAGTGGGAGCCGCCGTGGCGGGTCCCACCAGGCGATCGGCCCCTCCCCTTTCGCGTAGCGAAGGGGGAGGTTGGGAGGGGGTGCTCTTCAGCTCTCTAGCTCTTCAGCTTTGAGCTTTTCAGCTTCTAGCTCTTCGGCTTTCAGCTGCCCGCCAAACAGATACCCTCAGTCGATCTCCGCCGGCTCGCGCTTCCATTCGCCCAGGCGGGCGCGCAGGCGGATCACGGCCTGGCCGTGGATCTGGCAGACGCGCGATTCGCTGACCGACAGCACCGCGCCGATCTCGCGCAGGTTGAGCTCCTGCTCGTAGTACAGCGAGAGCACCATCGCCTCGCGCTCGGGCAGGCCGGCGATGGCCTCGGCCAGGGCATCGCGGAAGGCGGTCTGCTCGAACGCCCGCGCCGGGGTGGCGCTGTCGGCGCCGGCCAGGCGCGCCTCGCCGTCGTGTTCGGCGATGTGCGCGTCCAGGCTGGTGAGCTGGCCGCGGGCGGCGTCCTCGACCAGGTGGTGGTACTCGTCCAGCGGAATCTGCATGACCGCCGCCACCTGCGCGGCGGTGGCGGCGCGGCCGGTGGCCTGCTCGACCTGGCGCACGGCGGACACCATCTCGCGGTAGCTGCGGTGCACCGAGCGCGGGGTCCAGTCGCCACGGCGCATCTCGTCGATCATCGCCCCGCGGATGCGGATGGAGGCGTAGGTCTCGAAGGTGGCGCCCTGGTCGTTCTGGTAGTTCCGGGCCGCGTCGATCAGGCCCAGCATGCCGGCCTGGATCAGGTCGTCGATCTCCACGCTGGCCGGCAGGCGCGCGGCCAGGTGGTGGGCGATGCGGCGCACCAGTTCGCCGTGGCGCTCGACGATCTCGGCGGGCGAGCCCTGCTGGTGGGCGCGGTAGTGGGCGGCGGCCATGAGGTTCATGCCGGGTTCCCTTGGACGGACTGGCCGACCAGGCGTTCGAGGAAGAATTCGACATGGCCGCGCGGGGCGGTGGGCTGCTGCCACTGGCGCGCGCGGCGGGCCAAGTCGCGGAAGGCGATGGCCGAGGGCGCCGAGGGGAAGGCGTCCACGACGGCCTCCTGGCGCTGCACCGCGCGGCGCAGCCATTCATCGCGCGGCACCGCGCCGAGATAGTTCAGGGTGATGTCCAGGAAGCGGCCGACCACGCGTTCGAGCTTGGCGAACAGCGCCGGGCCCTCGGTCGCATCGCCGACCTGATTGGCCAGCACGTGCACCCGGCGCACGCCGCGGTCGCGGCCCAGCACCTTGATCAGCGCGTAGGCATCGGTCATCGAGGCCGGTTCGTCGCAAACCACCACCACCACGTCGTGCGCGGCCTGGCAGAAGGTCAGCACGCCATCGGCGATGCCGGCGGCGTTGTCGATCACCATCACGTCCAGCGGCACGTCCAGCTCGGAGAAGGCGTGGATCAGGCCGGTGTGCTCGGCCGGCGTCAGCTGGGCCATGTGCTGCTTGCCCGAGGCGGCCGGCACCACCAGCAGGCCACCCGGGCCTTCCAGCAGCGTGTCGGCCAGCGTGCACTTGCCGGCGAACACATCGGCCAGCGTGAAGCGCGGGGACAGGCCCAGCATCACATCGGCGTTGGCCAAGCCCAGGTCGGTATCCAGCAGCAGCGTGCGCTGGCCGGCGTTGACCATGGCCGCGGCCAGGTTGATCGAGGTCGTGGTCTTGCCCACGCCGCCCTTGCCGCTGGCCACGGCGATGACGCGGGGAATGCGCGGGGCGCGGGGATCAGGCGACTGCATGGCGGGTCTCGATGCCGTGGGTGGCCACATCGCTGCTGCGGCGCGCGCTTTCCATCGCCTCGGGCGATGGCCAGGGCGTCGGCGGCGTCGATGTCACTGTCGATGCGCTGGCCGTTGGTGGTGTAGGCGATGGGCATGGCGGTGCGCGCGGCCACCGACAGGGCGCTGCCCAGGTAGCCGGTCTCGTCCAGCTTGGTCAGGATCAGGCCTTCCGGCGCGGCCGGGCGGTAGCGGCGGATGACCTCGCCCATGTCCTGGGCGTGGCCGTTGGCCGGCAGCACCAGCAGGCTGCGCACCTTGGTGGTCGCGCGCAGCCACAGGATCTGGTTGAACAGCGCGCGGTCGGTCGGCGCGTAGCCGGTGGTGTCCACCAGCACCAGCGGATAGTCGGCCAGCTGCTCCAGCGCCAGCTGCAGGCCACCGATGCCGCGCGCCTCGCACACGGTGATGCCGAGCTTGCGGCCGTAGGCCTGCAGCTGTTCGTGGGCGCCGGGGCGCTCGCAGTCGGTGGTGATCAGGGCCACGTCACGGGCGCGGTGGCGGGCGGCGAAGCGCGCGGCCAGCTTGGCCGCGGTGGTGGTCTTGCCGGCGCCGGTGGGGCCGACCAGGGCGATCACGCCGCCCTCGTCGATGGTCTCGCTGGCGCAGATGCTGAGGCTGTCGGCCAGTTCGGCCAGCATCGCCGCGCTGACCTCGGCCAGCGGCAGGGACGGGTCCACGCGCAGGGCCACGGCCTGGGCCAGGGCCTGCTCGCAGCCGTAGCCGGTCAGGGCGTCGAAGGCGGCCGCGCGCGCTGGCGAGCCGCGCAGGCGTTCGAGCGAGAGCTGCTCCATCTGCGCCTCCATCAGTGCGCGCATGCGGGCCATCTCCTCGCGCATGGCGACGATGGCCGGGTCGGTCTCGATGCCGGGCACCAGCGCCAGGGCGGGGCGGGCGGTTTCGGTCGGGGCTTCGATGATCGGGGCGGCGGCCTCGGCCGCCGGCGCTGCGGTGATCGGCTGCGCGGGGCGGGTCATGTCCAGGGTGACGGTGGCCTGGGCCTCGCTTTCGGCAAGGCGCGCGCGCAGGGCGGCGGCGAAATCCTGCACGTCGACCTGGGCGGCGGCTTCGGGTGCGGCGACGTGGGCCTGGGCGGGCTCGGCGGCCGGCGCCGGTTCGGCGGGCTGGCCGAGCAGGCGCGCGCGGGCGCGTGCCAGCAGCGAGTCGGCGCCATGCGTTGCGGGGCGGGCCTTGTCCATGACCGCGGCGAAGGCGGCGGCCGGATCGGGCTGCGCGCTCGGCGGCGGCGGCGCGGCGATCGGCTGGGCGGCGGCGACCGGCTGCGCCGGGATTCCGACGGATGCCGGGATCCCGGCGGGCAGCTGCTGCTGGGCCAGCGCCGACAGCGCGGCCGGGCTGGCATCGGCCGGGTCGGCGCCCGCCGCGCGCATGGCGCGGGCCAGCGCGGCCTGGTCGTACTCGGTGGCCGAGACCACTTCGATGCCGCCGGCCACCGGCCGGCTGGACAGGATCACCGCGTCCGGCCCCTGCGCGTCGCGGATCATCCGCAGCGCGGTGCGCATGTCGCTGGCAACGAAACTCTTGATGTTCATCGGGCGGTGGTCTCCTGCGCTGCCGGCCCTCCGGCATCACGCTTGGTTGGACTCATGCAGGAGTTGTGCCGCGGGTGGGGCCGGGAATGGGGAATGGGGAATGGGGAATGGGGAATGGGGAATGGGGAATGGGGAATGGGGAATGGGGAATGGGGAATGGGGAATGGGATAAAAGCCTTGCGCTTGGCGGCGGAGGCTTTGCTCACGCCCTGCTAGGCAAGAAGCAGGTCACGAGCTCGTCAACGATTCCCGATTCCCGATTCCCCATTCCCGGCTTCAACCCACCGCCCCCACCAGCCTCAACCGCTTGTCCTCCGGCACTTCCGAATAGGCCAGCACCGACAGCGAAGGCACGCTGTGGCGGACCAGGCGGGCGATGGCGGCGCGCACGTTGCCGGGGACCAGCAGCACGGCCGGTTCGCCCTTGCTCTCCTGCTGGGTCACGCACTGGCTCAGGTTCTGGTGGATGCGCTCGGCCAGGCCGGGTTCCAGGGCGCCGCCCTGGCCGCTGACCGAGTCCTGCATCACCCGCTCCAGTTGCGGGGCCAGGGTGAACACCGGCAGTTCGTCGGCCATGCCGTTGAGTTCCTGCACGATGAAGCGGCCCAGCGCCACGCGCACTGCGGCGGTCAGCTGCGCCGGATCCTGGGTGTGGACGGCGTGCTCGAGCAGGGTCTCGACGATCTGGCGGATCTGGCGCAGCGGCACCTTGTCGGCCAGCAGGGACTGCAGCACCTTGGCCACCACCGACAGCGGCAGCAGCTTGGGCGTGAGGTCCTCGACCAGCTTGGCGTTGCCGCCGCGGCCCAGCGTGGCCAGCAGCTGCTGCACCTCTTCCAGGCCCAGCAGTTCGGCGGCGCGCTCGCGGATCAGGTGCGACAGGTGCGTGGCCACCACGGTGGCCGCGTCGACCACGGTATAGCCCAGCGATTCGGCATGCGCGCGCTGGGCGGGCAGGATCCAGGTCGAATCCAGGCCGAAGGCCGGGTCCTTGCCGGGGATGCCGTCCAGCGCGCCGAACACGCGGCCCGGGTCCAGCGCCAGCTCGCGGTCGGGATGGATGTCGCCGGTGGCCAGCGGCACGCCGTGGACCAGCACGCGGTACTGGCCCGGGGCCAGCTCCAGGTTGTCGCGCACGTGCACGGCGGGAATCAGGAAGCCCAGGTCCTGGGTCAGCTTGCGGCGCACGCCCTTCAGGCGCGCCAGCAGTTCGCCGCCCTGGTTCTTGTCCACCAGCGCGATCAGCTTGTAGCCCACTTCCAGGGCCAGCGGCTCGACCGGGCGGATCTCGTCCCAGCTCAGCTCGGCATTGCCAGCCGGCGTGCTGGCGGCGGCCGCCGCGGCCGCGGCGTCTTCATGCGGCGCGGCCAGGCGCCGCTTGTGCAGCTGCCAGGCCGCATAGCCCAGCACCGCCGCCAGGATCAGGAACGGCACGTTGGGCATGCCCGGGATGATGCCGATCAGGCCCAGCAGCAGCGCGGCGATGGTCAGCGCGCGCTGATGGCCGAAGACCTGCTTGGACACCGTCGCGCCCATGTCCTGCTCGCCGGTGGAGCGGGTCACCAGCATCGCCACGGCGGTGGCGATCAGCAGCGCCGGCAGCTGGGCGACCAGGCCGTCGCCGATGGCCAGCAGGGTGTAGGTGCGCAGCGCGTCGGCGAAGGACATGTCGTGCTGGAGCACGCCGATCAGCAGGCCGCCGACGATGTTGATCGCCAGGATCAGGATGCCGGCGATGGCGTCGCCGCGCACGAACTTGCTGGCGCCGTCCATCGAGCCGTAGAAGTCGGCCTCCTCGCGCACTTCCTGGCGGCGGGCCTTGGCCTCCTCGCGGGTCAGCAGGCCGGCGTTGAGGTCGGCGTCGATGGCCATCTGCTTGCCGGGCAGGGCGTCGAGGATGAAGCGCGCCGACACCTCGGAGATGCGCCCGGCGCCCTTGGTCACCACCACGAAGTTGACGATGGTCAGGATCGCGAACACCACGATGCCCACCGCGAAGCTGCCGCCGATCACGAACTGGCCGAAGGACTCGATCACATGGCCGGCCGCGCCCGGGCCCTTGTGGCCGTGCAGCAGCACCACGCGGGTGGAGGCGACGTTCAGCGCCAGGCGCAGCAGGGTGACCAGCAGCAGTACGCTGGGGAAGATCGAGAACTCCAGCGGGCGGCGCACGTAGACCACCGCCAGCAGCACCACCAGCGACAGGGCGATGTTGATGGTGAACAGCCCGTCCAGCACGAACGGCGCCAGCGGCACGATGACCATGGCCAGCATGGCCACCACCACCAGCGGCGCGGCCGCGCCCGAGCGCACCGCGCCCATCAGCCCATCGACGGAGAACCGACCTTGCTGCGCACTCACGGTGACGGTTCCTTGGCGATGGCCTCGGCGGCATGGGGGTCGTAATCCACCGCGCCCTCGGGGCCGGCGTCGAGCGGCGCCAGCGCCGGCATCGGGCCACGGCCCGGCGCCCAGGCGCGCAGCTGGTAGACGTAAGACAGCACTTGGGCAACGGCGGCGTAGAGCTTCACCGGGATTTCCTGATCGACCTGGGCCTGTCTGTACAAGGCGCGTGCCAGCGGCGGCGCCTCGACCACGGCGATGCGGTGGGCCTGGGCCAGTTCGCGGATGGCCAGGGCGGTCTCGTCCACGCCCTTGGCCACCACCACCGGCGCGCGCATGCCGGCGTCGGCCTTGTATTTGAGCGCCACCGCGTAGTGGGTGGGGTTCATCAGGATCACATCGGCGGTGGGCACCGCCTCCATCATCCGGCGCTTGGACATCTGCATGGCGACCTGGCGCACGCGCGCCTTGACCTCCTGGTTGCCCTCGGCCTCCTTGAACTCGTCCTTGATCTCCTGCTTGGTCATCTTCAGCCGCGCGCGGTGCTGGTAGTGCTGCCAGGGCACGTCCAGCAGGGCCAGCGCGCCCAGCGCGCCGATCATCGCCAGCAAAGTGGACATGGCCATCTGCACGCCGCCGGCCACCGACTGCTCCAGCGAGGCCTGCGGCATGCCCAGCAGCGCCTTGAAGGCGCGGTAGACCATCCAGGTGCCGATGCCGCCGATCAGGCCCACGCGCAGCAGCGAGCGCAGCAGCTCGGCCAGGCTCTCCTTGCCCCACATGCGGCCGAGGCCGGTCATCGGATTGAGCCGGCTGAAATCCGGCTTGAGCGCCTGGCTGGTGAAACGCAGGCTGCCCATGATCGCCGGTGCGATCAGGCAGGCCGCCAGCGCGGCGGCCAGCAGCGGCAGCATCGGCTTGAACAGCGCCACGGCCAGCGCGGCGGCGTGCGGCAGCAGGCGCTCGGGCGCGTCGAGCATGGCCCGGTCCAGTTGCAGCGCGCCGCGCATCCAGTCGCGGCTGACCGCGCCGATGTGGCCGGCGCTGGCTTTGAGCGCGATGACCGCACAGCCCAGCACCGCCACGTTGGCCAGCTCGCGCGAGCGTGGCACGTTGCCCTTCTCGCGGGCCTCGCGCAGGCGTTTTTCGGTGGGTAATTCGGTGCGGTCTTCCTGGTCTTCGCTCATCGTCCTGCGCTCCTGGTCAGCCCGTGATCGCGCGGGCGGCGGCGAAGGCCTGGTCGAACAGCGCCTGCACCGGGGCCTGCAGCTGGCGTGCCAGCAGCATCAGCAGCACCAGGCCGACCAGCAGCGAGACCGGCAGGCCGATCTGCATGGGGTTGAGCTGCTGGGCGGCGCGCGAGAGCACGCCGAAGGCGATGTTCACCGCCAGCAGCGCCATGATCACCGGCAGCGCCAGCAGCACCCCGGCGCGCAGCGCGGCGCCGAAGAAGTCCGGCACCGCCGACAGCACCGCATGCGGATCGGGCAGGGCCGCGCCGATGGGCAGGCTGGCATAGCTGCCGGCCAGCAGGTTGATCAGCGCCAGGTGCCCGTCGAAGCTGAAGAACAGCAGCGAGAACACCAGGAAGAACCACTGCGAGAGCACCGGCGAGGACGCGCCGGACAGCGGGTCGGCCATGGTCGCAAACGACAGGCCCATGCCCTGAGACACCAGTTCGCCGGCCAGCTGCCCGGCCTCGAAGGCCAGGCGCAGCACCAGGCCGATGGCGAGGCCCACGGTGAACTCGCGCAGCACGCCCAGCACCGTGGCCGAATCGATCGCCAGCGGCGGCGCGGCGGGGAGCACGGTGGACAGCGTGGCCGACAGCGCCACCACCAGGATCAGGCGCACCCGCGCCGGCAGCGTGCGCCCGCCGATCACCGGCAGCACCTGGAACGCCGCGCCGATGCGCAGCCCATGCCACAGCACCGTGGCCAGCAGGCCGAACAGGTCCACGCCGGTGGATGTGGTCAGGGTGACGGCATCCATCGTCGCGCGCCTTGAGGCTTCAGCCGATCAGCTGCGGGATGCGGTGGAACAGGTCGATGGTGAAGGCGGTCAGGCGCCCCAGCAGGAAGTTGCCGGCGATCGCCAGCGTGGCCACCAGCGCCAGCGCCTTGACCACGAAGGCGATGGTGGCCTCGTTGATCTGCGTGGCCGCCTGCACGATGCCCACCACCACGCCGACTACCAGCACCATCAGCAGCGGCGGCGCGCCCAGGACCAGGGCGATTTCCAGGCCGCGGGAGATTTCGGTGAGGGCGGTTTCGGGGGTCATGGCCGTATCGGGCGAAGCGCGTCGGGCGCCGGGTTTCCGGCGAATGCCGGCAAGGCTGCAAGGCGCGTGCCTGGAGGGGAGGCTTTGCCATTTTCGCAAAGCGAAGGGGAGCTCGACATCGCGGCTAGCGGGAGGGGGCGCGCTTCGCAGGGACCCGTCAGAAGAGCCGGAGCTCGAACTCCAGAACGAAGGCGAGCTGGAGACCAATGGCCCTAAACAGCCAGATGGATCGCAGCTCGCTAGCCAACCAACCCCATCAAAACGGATTGAAGCTCGACGCCAGCGATCCCACCACCAGCACCCAGCCGTCGACCAGCACGAACAGCAGGATCTTGAACGGGGCGGAGATCAGCATCGGCGAGAGCATCATCATGCCCATCGACATCAAGACGCTGGCCACCACCAGGTCGATGATCACGAACGGGATGTAGATCAGGAAGGCGATCTCGAACGCGGTTTTCAGCTCGCTGGTCAGGAACGAAGCGGCCAGCACGCCGAACGGCACGTCCTGCGGGTTGGCGTACGGCCCGGTGTGCGAGAGGTTGGCGAAGGTCATCAGGTCGTTCTGCCGCACCTGGGCCAGCATGAAGCCGCGGAACGGTTCGATCGCCGCGCTCCAGGCCGACTTGAAGTCCATCGTCTTGTCCAGGTACGGCGCGATGCCGTGGGTCCAGGACGCGTCGAACACCGGCGTCATGATCATGAAGGTCAGGAACAGCGCCAGCGCCAGCAATACCTGGTTGGACGGCGTCTGGCCAGTGCCCAGTGCCTGGCGCAGCAGGCCCAGCACGATGATCACGCGGGTGAAGGCGGTCATGCCCAGCAGCGCCGCCGGCAGCAGCGTGATGCTGGTCATCAGCAGCAGCACCTGCAGCGGCATGCTGACCTTCTCGCCGCCGACCTGGCCGACGTTGACCTGCGGCAGCGGCTGGCCGGCCAGGTCGGTGACGCTGGGCAGGTTGTTCTGCGGCGCACCGGCGGCCTGCGCCGGGGCGGCCGGGGGAGCGGCCTGCTGGGCCAGGGCGCTGCCGGCCAGGGCCAGGCCAAGGCCGAGCAGCAGCACCGCCAGCAGCGGCATCAGGCGCGAACGCGACAGGCTCATGATTTCTTACCGAAGTGCTGCGCCAGCACCTGGGCGAAGGCAGGCGGCGCTTTGTGTTGGGGAAGCGGCAGCGGGGTGTCGAGCTGGTGCAGCACGCGCGTGCCGCCGGCGCCGGTGCCCAGCACCAGCTGGGTGTCGCCAACCGCCACGACCACCACGCGCTCGCGCGGGCTCAGCGACAGCGAACCGACCACCTTCAGCGCCGGATTGCTGGCGCCGCCGATGCCGGGCATGCGCTTGGCCAGCCAGCCCAGCAGCAGGATCAGGCCGACCACCAGCACCAGGGCGAGCACCGCGCCGCCGATGCTGCCGGCTCCGGTCCCGCTGGCCGGGGCGCCGACCGGCGCGCCGAGCTGGGTGGTGGTGGCCTGCGCGGCCGGACGGCCCGGCACGGTGAACTGTTTGGCCGGCTGCGCCGTGGACGCGGCTGCGGCCTCGGCCTCGACATTGGTCGGCAGCGCGGCGGCGGACGCCTGATCGGTCGTCGCCGGCGCGGCGGAGGCCGGGACGCCGGTGGCCGCGGCCGGTGCCGTGCTCGCCGGCGCATGGCCGTCGCTCTGCGGACTGGCGGTGGCGGTGGCCGGCAGCGTGTCGGCGGGGGCGACGACCGCGTCCGGCGCCGCCCGCGACGCCGATGCGGACGCCGCCGTGTTCACTTGAGCCTCTTGATGCGTTCGGCCGGGCTGACCACGTCGGTCAGGCGCACGCCGAAGCGGTCGTTGACCACCACCACCTCGCCCTGGGCGATGAGCGTGCCGTTGACGTAGACGTCCATCGGCTCGCCGGCGGCGCGTTCGAGCTCGACCACCGAACCGGCGGTGAGCTGCAGCAGGTTGCGGATCGGGATGCGGGTGCGGCCGACTTCCAGCGACAGCTGCACCGGCACGTCCAGGATGACGTCCAGGTTCAGATCGCCCGCCACAGCGCCGGGTTCGGCGGTGAGGGAATCGAAGGCGGCGGGCGCGGCGGGATCGGTGCTCATAGGAAGTCGGACTCGGGGGAATCGTTGGAGGAGGGCACGCGCGGGAACTGCACCTGCGTGACCTTGAAGGCGTTGAAGCCGTTGTGGACGCCGAACTCGCCGGCGAACATCGGCGTGCGCTCGACTTCCAGATGCACGGGGCGTGCCAGCTCGATGGGGATGATGTCGCCCACGCGCAGGCGCGAGAGATCGCGCAGGCTGATCTGGCGGTGGGCGATGGACAGGCTCAGCTCCAGGTCGGCGTCCTGCAGGCCGGCGCGCAGCGCGCGCGACCAGCCGGCGTCGGCCTCGGCCTTGGGCCGCTTGCTCGAGACCTCCAGCTGTTCGCGCACCGGCTCGAGCATCTTGTAGGGCATGGCCAGGTGCAGATCGCCGCCGCCGCCCTCCAGCGCCACCGAGAAGCGGCTGACCGCGATGTAGTCGCGGCCGTCCATCAGGTCGGCGGTGGCCAGGTTGGGATCGGGCGGCAGCACCGACAGCGCCACCGGCGCCAGCGGCGTCCAGGCCTCGGCCAGGTCGGCCAGGGTCTGCTTGAGCATCAGCTGGATCACGCGCTGCTCGGTCGGGGTGAACTCGCGGTTGTCGATGCGCGTGGGCAGGCGCCCGGCGCCGCCGAAGAAGTTCTCCACGGTGCTGAAGACCAGGCGCGGTTCGTACACCACCAGCGCGGTGCCCTTGAGCGGGGCCATGTGCACGCGGGTGACGCTGGCCGGCATCGGCAGCGCATTGGCGTACTCATCGAAGCGCAGCACGTCGGTGCCGCGGTAGGTCAGCTCCGGCGCGCGGCGCAGCAGGTTGAACAGCCCGGTCCTGAAGTTGCGCACGAAGCGCTCGTTGAGCGCGTCCAGCCCGGGCAGGCGGTTGCGGATCGCGCGGCCGGCCTGCTTGAAGTCGTACAGGCGCACCTCGCCGGGCGCGGCGGCCTGGCCGGTGCCGACCGCGCCGCTGTCCACGCCGTACAGCAGCGCGTCGATCTCGTCCTGGGACAGCAGTTCGTTGCTCATCACTGCACGACCAGGCTGGTGAACAGGACCGCTTCGGGCTTGTTGGGACCGCCTTCGCCCGCCAGGACCTTCTTGACCTCGACCAGGGCGGCTTCCTGCAGGCGCTCCTTGCCGCTGCGCTGGGCCAGGCCGGCGGCGGTCTGCTGGCCGAACAGCAGCAGCAGGCGGTTGCGGATCGCCGGCGCCTGGTCCTGCAGCGCCTTGAGCGTTTCCGGATCGCGCGTCATCACCTGCACGTCGGCCTGCAGATAGCGCGTGGCGTCGGTATCGGCCAGATTGACCACGAAGGCCGGGTCCAGCGCGAAGTAGGTCGCGCCGGCCTTGGCCTTGGCGCTCGCGCCGTGTTCGCCCGCCGGCGCGCCTTCCGCTGCGGCGTGGCCGCCGCCGGCGCGCTGCTGGATGAACCAGCCGCCCGCCATGCCGCCGCCGAGCAGCACCACGGCGCCGAGGATCAGGGGCAGCTTGCTCTTCTTCTTGGGCGCATCGGCCGCTGCTGCGGGTTTGGAAGCCACGGGAACCACTCCGGTATCGACGAAAGGGGAGACTGCCCCGCGTGATGCAAGCGGCGTGCCGTGCGTCCGATGCCTGGGTGAGCCCGCGGGGAACGTCCGATGCGCCTTGTTGGCGGCGGAATTCCGTCGCGGCCATGGGCTTACGCTCAACGATCCACCGGCGCCGAGGCGCCTTGCGCCCCCAGGAAACGTCTACCGTCGTTCCCGCGAAGGCGGGAACCCATGGACGTTGCTCGACCTGCACGGACGTCCCTGGATCCCCGCGTTCGCGGGGATGACGGGCTTTGAGTTCATCGCGCGGAGTGGGATTGGCTTTCGGCGAGCAGGTGGCTTCAAGGCGCACGCCGCACCTAGCAGCTAGCCTCCCTATCGTCACCACTAGCAAAACCTCCCTGCCGTCGTTCCCGCGAAGGCGGGAACCCAGTGGCTTTACACGCGAAGGGTCAAGGCGCTGGCCTCCCGTCTCGACGGGAGCCGCGGCTGTCCTCTGCCGGCGTCATGGTGATGAGAGCGCGCAGCGATCAGGCGTACTCGTCGAGCAGGCCGCGGCTACGTACAGTCACAGGGGCGACCGAGGCCTGCGCGGTCGCGCGCCCATTGCCGAACGCATCGCTACCGAAGGACTGCCCCTGCGAGCGCGGTGCGGCGCCCTGATCCTGCTGCTGGCCGGACTGCTGGCGCTGGCCGATGTCGGCGTTGCCCAGCTGCAGGCCCTGCTGGCCGAGCAGGTCGCGCAGGCGCGGCAGGCTGGCTTCCAGGGCCTGGCGCACATCGGCGTTGGCGCTGTGGAAGGCGGCATTGACCTGGGTGCCGTCCAGCTGGATGCGCACGTCGATCGGGCCGCCGTGCTCCGGGTTGAGGCGGATCTCGGCGTGGCCCAGCTTCTGCTCGGCCATCCACGCGATGCGCGTACCGAAGCTGTCGTCGAAGCCCTCGTCCAGCTGCGCCGGCATGCTCATCGGCGTGGCGGTCACGGCATTGGCGGTGAGCGGGCGGTCCAGGCTCGGCGTGCCCTGGACCAGGCCGCCGAAGCTCAGCGCGTCGGACCTGTCGTCCTTGCTGTCCGGCAGCGCGAAGCCGTTGGCGCCCTCGCGCTCCAGCGCGGCGCCGACCGCCAGCTTCAGCGCGTCGGCCGGCGCGGCAGTGGCGGTGGCCTTGGGATCGAGCAGGGCCGCCAGCGCACCGGTCGAGACGCGGCCTGGCGACTGCTGCAGGGCGCCGGCGGCATTGCCGGCGATCAGCGCGGCGGTCGCGCCATTGGTGGCGCTGCTGGCACTGCGATCCGCCGTCGGCAGCGTCGCTGCGTCGGTCAGCGGCTGGGCCGGCGCGGTGAACGCGACGCCGGTGGCGAGCGATGGCTGGGCGTCGCCGGTGGGCGCGGGCGCAGGAGCGGTCGCAGCCGCAGCGGACGCAGCGTTGGCGCCGACGGCATTGCCGGCGAGCAGCGCCGGATTCACGGCCTTGGCCGCGCCGGTGACGCTGGCGTCCGCCGCCGGCAGCGTGGACGCGTTGGCCGCCGGCGTGACCGGCGCGGTGATGGCCAGGCTGCCCGCCAGCAGGGCGAGCAGCTGCTGCGGATCGCTCGACGACACGGGCGCGGCCTGGGTGTCGTCCTTGCTGGTGGTCGCGGACGTGGTCAGCGCCGCCGGGACGCTGTCTGCGATCTGGGGCGTCAGCGCGGCCTGCATAGACTGCGTGGCATCGGGGACGGCCGCTTCGGGGTCCGCGCCGCGGCGCATCTGGTGCGCCGCGGCCGCAAGCCCGGCGGTGCCGGCATTGGCGGCAGGCAGCGGAAGCGTGGCATTGGATGGGCTGGGCTGCATGGTGTCGCTCCCGCCGGCAGGCGGCGTGGCGCTGCCCGCCGCCGGCGCGGCAGCGGCGCTGGCGTTGGCGGGCTGCGAAGAGGTGGCATTGGCGGGGGCGCTCTGCGCCGCAGCGCTGGCACCGGCCGCCGGCGTGGCGCTTCCGGTCGCCGCAGTGGCCGCGCTGGCGGCGAAGTCGGCATAGCTGCGGCCGTCGCCGGCCGTCGCCGTCGAGGCGGCCGGTGCGGCCGACGCACCCGGCGAGGCCAGGCCCGGGCCGCTCAAGAACGCTGCGCCCCCGGCGATCACGCGCCTTCTCCTTCGGCCTGCAGCGCGGCGGCCCGCGCGGCGACGCCGCGGTTGCCGATCTCGTCCAGCTCGCGCTGGGCCTTGGACTGCTGCACCTGCGCCTCCTGGGCGCGGTAGCTGTCGGCGAGTTTCTCCAGCACCAGGGTCTCGCGGCTGGCCAGCAGCAGACGCGCGCGTTCGACGTCGGTGACCTGCTGGCTCTGGCTGACGATGCCGGCCTGCTGCACGACCGCGGCATTGAGCCGTTCGCGGAAGGCGACGCGGTTGACCAGCAGCGCCGGCGACATGGTGGCGTTGGCCGGCGAGGCGGCGTACTCCTCGGCGTAGCGGCGCAGCGCGTCCAGGCGCTCCTGTTGTTCGTGCACGACGCGCTCGCGCTCGGCCACCGCGCGGGCGGCGTCGTCCTGGCGCTGCTGGGTCACCTTGATCAGCGGTTCGAGGCGTTGTGAGCGCATGGGGGCGTTCTCTTACGTGGATTGCGAGGGGGGAGCAGCGGTTACTGCTTGAGCGGGAAGGGCTGGCCGGGCGTGTCGTCCAGCAGGCGATGCAGCGACTGGCGGCTGGCCTGCACGTCGGAGGCTTCGCGCACGTCCTGGCCGAGGAAGTTCTGGATCGCCGGCCAGCGCGCCATCGCCTCGTCGACGTTGGGATCGCTGCCGCGCTGGTAGGCGCCGATGGCGATCAGGTCGCGCTGCGCCGAGTAGGCGGCCATCAGGCGCTTGAGCTTGCGGATGTGCTCGCGCCACGGCGCGTCGGTGATGTCCTGCATCACGCGGCTGACCGACTGCTCGATGTCGACGGCCGGGTACTGGCCGGCGTCGGCGATGCGGCGGGTCAGCACGATGTGGCCGTCCAGGATCGCGCGCGAGGCATCGGCGATCGGCTCCTGCTGGTCGTCGCCCTCGGTCAGCACGGTGTAGAAGGCGGTGATCGAGCCGCGCCCGTCGGCGCCCATGCCGGCGCGCTCGACCAGCGCGGGCAGCTTGGCGAACACGCTGGGCGGATAGCCGCGCGTGGTCGGCGGCTCGCCCACCGACAGGCCGATCTCGCGCTGGGCCTGGGCGAAGCGGGTCAGCGAATCCATCAGCAGCAGCACGTGCAGGCCCTGGTCGCGATACCACTCGGCGATCGCCGTGGCACGCAACGCGCCGTGCAGGCGCGCCAGCGGCGGTCGGTCGGCCGGCGCGGCGACCACGACCGCGCGGCGCAGGCCTTCCTCACCGAGGGTGGCCTCGACGAAATCGCGCACTTCGCGGCCGCGTTCGCCGATCAGGCCCACGACGATGACATCGGCCGAGGTGTAGCGGGTCATCATGCCCAGCAGCGTCGACTTGCCCACGCCCGAGCCCGCGAACAGGCCCACGCGCTGGCCGCGGCCGATGGGCAGCATGGCGTTGATGGCGCGCACGCCGACATCGAGCGATTCGACGATCGGCTGGCGCGAGAGCGGATTGATCGGCACGCCGGCCAGGGCGACGTAGCCTTCGGCGCGGATCGGGCCCTTGCCGTCCAGCGGCGCGCCGTCGTTGTCGATCACCCGGCCCAGCAGGCCTTCGCCCACCGCGACCTCGCCCTTGGTGCGGGTGGCGATGACGCGCGCATTGGGCAGCAGGCCCTGCAGGTCGCCGGTCGGCATCAGGAAGGTGCGCTCGCCGGAGAAGCCGACCACCTCGGCATCGACCCAGCGCCCGCCCGAGGTGGCCACGCGGCAGCGCGAGCCCATCGGCGCGCTGCAGCCGGAGGCTTCCAGGGTCAGGCCCACCGCGCGGCGCAGCACGCCCTCGCGCACCAGGCCCATCGATTCGTTGGCCGGATCGGCCTGGCGCAGCCGCTGCGCCAGGCGCAGATTGCGGGCGCCTTGCAGGCCATCGGTCACGGCGTCGTGGGGCAGGGCGTTCATGGCGCGGGCGCATGTCCTTCGCCGGAAGCCAGGGTGGCCTCCAGCACCGATTGCAGCCGTGCATGAAGCGTGCCGTCGATGCGCACGCCCTCGCTGTTGAGGCGCAGCTCGCCGCGGCCCAGGCCGGCATCGGCGGTCAGGCGCACGCCGCTCAGGCCCGCCAGATGCGGGGCCAGCACGCCGAAGTCGTCCGGGTGCAGGCGCAGTTCCAGTTCGCGGCTGCCGCTGCCGACCGCGTCGATCGCCTCGCGCACCAGGTCGGCCAGCAGGCTGGGATCGGCGGCATAGGCGCGGCCGACCAGCACGCCGGCGATGCGCGTGGCCAGGTCGGCCAGCGCGTCGGCCACCTCGCCATCCAGGCGCGCCAGCGGCCGGGTGAAGCCGTCCAGCACGGCCTGGATCTGTTCGATGCGGCGCTGGATCTCGGCCTGGCCCGCGGCCAGCCCCGCCGCGTAGCCGGCGGCGTGGCCTTCGGCCTGGGCGTCGCTGCGGATCTGGTCGATCTGCGCGGCGGTCGGCGGCTTGGGCAGTTCGGGCGCATCGCGGCGCGGGCCCAGGCCCGGGGCCGTCCAGCGCACCGCGTCGGCGGCCGGGGCGAAGGCGTCGATCACACCAGCGCCTCGCTGCGGGTGCTGATGGAGATGTCACCGGCCTCGGCCATCTTGCGCACCTGGTCCAGGATGTCCTTCTGCGCGGCCTCCACTTCGGCCAGGCGCACCGGGCCGCGGGCCTCCATGTCGTCGAGCAGGATCTCGGCGGCGCGCTGGGACATGTTCTTGGTGATCTTCTCGCGCACGCGCACATCGGCGCCGCGCATGGCCAGGGCCAGCTTGTCGGTGGAGACCTCGCGCAGGATCGCCTGCATGGTGCGGTCGTCCAGATTGGCCAGGTTGTCGAACACGAACATCAGATCGCGGATCTCGGTGCCCAGCCCGTCGTCGACCGCGGCGATGGCCTTGAGCAGAGACTCGTCCTGGCCGGCCTCGACGAAGTTGAGGATGTTGGCGGCCACCTTGGCCCCGCCGATGGCCGAGGGCTTGCCCTGGCTGCCGCTGAACTGGCGCGCCATGACATCGTTGAGTTCGGCCAGCGCATGCGGCGGGATACCGTCCAGCGTGGCGATGCGCACCAGCAGATCGCCGTGCAGCTCGGCCGGGATGTGCTTGAGCACCTCGGCGGCCTGGTCGCCTTCCAGATGCGCCATGACGATGGCGATGATCTGCGGGTGCTCGTTGCGCACCAGCTGGGCGATGGCCTTGGGCTCCATCCACTTCAGCGCTTCCAGGCCCGGCGTGTTGCGCCCGGACAGGATGCGGTCGATCAGGCCGCTGGCGCGCTCCTCGCCCAGGGCCTGCATCAGCACCGCGCGCACGTACTCGTCGGCGCCGTCGCCGATCTTGGCCGGCTGCTCCAGGGTGTCGACGAACCGGGCGATCACCTGCTGCACCAGCGAATGCGGGATATCGCCGACGCTGGCCATGGCCACGCCGAGCTTCTGCACTTCCTTGGCCTCCATGTGCTTGAGCACCTCGGCGGCCTGGGCCTCGCCCAGCGACAGCAGCACCACGGCCGCGCGCTGGGTGCCGGTCAGCGGCGCATCCTGATCAGCCATCGGAGTTCACCATCTCGCGCACGACCTGGGCCACGCGCTTGGGATCGGTGCTGGCCACCTCGCGTGCGGTCTGCAGCTTCTGCTCGAAGCCCGGCCCCGGCGGCAGTACCGGCTTGGGCGAATAGGCCGGCGAGAGCTTCACCGGCACCTCGTCGTCGTCGACCATCTCGGCGGTGACCGTGGGCATGACCTGGCCGCCAACGCCGGCGGGCACCAGCGCATTGCCGACGGCCACACGCGGGGACAGCATCGCGCGGAAGGCCGGGCGCAGCACGAAGAAGATCAGCCCCAGCACCGCCAGCCCGCCCAGCACCATGCGCGCGATGTTGAGCGCACGCGGGTCCTGCCACAGCGGCAGCGCGTCCTGCGGCGTCTCCACCGCGGCCGGGGCGAACGGGGCGTTGACCACCGAGACCACGTCGCCGCGCTGCTGGTCGTAGCCGATGGCCTGCTGCACCAGCGTCTCGATGCGCTTGAGTTCGCCGTCGTTGAGCGCGCGGGTGGCGGCCGGCTTGCCGGCGCTGGCGCTGCCGGCCGGCACGTTGTCCACCAGCACCGCGGCGGTGACGCGGCGGATGCGCGGGGTCGCCTGGCGGGTGTGGGTCAGGGTGCGGTCGATCTCGTAGTTGCGCACCGTGCTGCGCGTGCCCTGGTTGTTGCCCGCATTGGCATTGGCCTGCTGCGGCGCGGCGCCGTTGGCCGGGTTGGCGCCGTTGGCGGGCGCGGCCGTATTGTTGGCGTTGGGCGTGTTGCTGGCGCTGCCCGGGACGCCCTGGGCATTGGCGTTGGAGGCCGACAGGTTGCCCGACTCGCTCAGCTGCTCGCTGCGCACGATCGCCGGCTGCGGGCCGTAGGTCTCGCTGGCCTGCTCGGTCTGGGCGAAGTCCATGTCCACGCTGACCTTGGCGCTGACCCGGCCCGGGCCGGTCATCGGCGCCAGCAGTTCCTCGATGCGCTGGACGTACAGGGCTTCCTGGCGACGCTGCTGTTCGAACTGCTTGGCGTTGACCGCCTCGGCGCTGTCCGGATCGTCCTGCGAGAGCAGGCGGCCGAACTGGTCGACCACGGTCACGTGCTCGGGCGACAGGTCGGGCACCGACGAGGCGACCAGGCGCTCGATCGCGTCGA
Source organism: Pseudoxanthomonas sp. UC19_8 (assembly GCF_042700505.1). Lineage (NCBI taxonomy): Bacteria > Pseudomonadati > Pseudomonadota > Gammaproteobacteria > Lysobacterales > Lysobacteraceae > Pseudoxanthomonas > Pseudoxanthomonas sp. UC19_8. The sequence continues at coordinate 2,924,110 of NZ_CP170559.1, read as the reverse complement.
TCTGGTTCTGCTCCAGGGTCTGTCCGGCGCCCAGCTGCAGCACCACCGAGGCGCTGGCCGGCTCGTTCTGGCGGGTGAAGGCCGAGGGCTTGGGCATGGCCAGGTGCACGCGCGCCTCGCGCACCGGGCGCAGCTGGGCGATGGTGCGGGCCAGCTCGATCTCCATGGCGTGCTGGTAGCGCGCGTTCTCCACGAACTGGCTGGTGCCGAAGCCCTGGTCGCCCTGCAGCGACTCGAACCCGGCCGGACCGCTGCTGGTGATGCCGGCGCTGGCCATGGTCATGCGCGCCGCGCCGGCCTGGTCGGCCGGCACGGTCAGCGCGCCGGTGGCCGCGTCGAGCTTGAACGGGATCTGCGCGCCGCGCAGCGCCTCGGAGGCCTGCGCGGTGGACTTGGCGTCCAGCCCGGCCTGCACGGCCACGTAATCCGGCTTCTGCGTCCAGAAGAACAGCCACAGCCCCAGCGCGATGGCCGCCGCGGCCAGGATGAACACCGCCAGCTGGCGGACCACCGGAATGTCCTGGAAGCGACCGAGGTCGCGCAGCGCATTGGCGGCTTTGGGAAGGGCGGTGGCGCTCATGGGTGTCTGGGGCCGCAGGTCAGGAGTCGAAGGTCAGAGGATCAGGAGGCGCGGATCGCCGGTCAGGCGGGGAAAGCGAATGCGGTCTTGCACGAAACAAGCGCCGGGTGCGCAAGCGCTACACCGGCATGTTCATCACGTCCTGGTAGGCCTGCACCAGGCGGTTGCGGACTTCGACCGTGGCGCGGAAGGCGACCTGCGACTGCTGCATGGCCACCATCGTGCGGGCCAGGTCGGCGCGCGGATCGCCCAGTTCGAAGGCGGTCTGCATGGCGCTGGCGTTGGCCTGGGTCGCGCTGACGTTGTCGATGGCCTGGGACAGCAGCTGGCCGAAGCCGCCGGTGCCGGTCGGGTTGACCGCGTTGCTTCCCGCCACACCGCCGACGTTGCCCAGGCCGTTCACGTCGATGGCGTTGCCGACGCCTTCGCGCGTGCGCAGCTCGTGCGCGCGGATCTGGGACAGGATCGAGGAGATGGCGTCGGTCATGGCCGTGTTGCCGTTGGGTTCTTGACGGGATCAGGCAAGACGCGTGCCATCCCCCAAGTCAGAAACCCGCCGCCACCGCGACGCCTTCGGCTTCGCGGTCGATGCCGTACTTGCGCAGCTTCTCCACCAGCGTGGTGCGGCGCAGGCCGAGCAGCGGTGCGGCATGGGCGACCACGCCACCGGTCTGCGCCAGCGCGGCGCGGATCAGGTCCAGCTCGATGCTGGCCATGTGGTGGCGCAGGTCGATGCCCGCGGCCGGCAGCACGGCCTCGCCGGCCGGCGAGGCAGGCGCCGGCATCGCCACCGCGGCAGCGGGAGCGGCGGCCTTGGCCACCGGCGTGGCGTTGACCAGCGCCGCCACCGCGCTCTGCGGCTGGGCGATCTGCTGCAGCGCCGGCGCGTCTTCCAGGCCTTCGCCCGGCGCGGCGCTGCGATAGCGCGCCGGCAGGTCGGCCGCGCGCACGGTGCCGGCCGGATGCAGCACCGACAGGCGCTCGATCAGGTTGGACAGCTCGCGCACGTTGCCGGGCCAGCGATGCCGGGCGAGGGTGGCGATGGCCTCGTCGGACAGGGTCACATGGCCGCGGCCGTTGTCGCGCAGCTGGCGCGTGATGGCATCGACCAGCTCGGGCAGGTCCTCGATGCGCTCGCGCAGCGCCGGCATCTCGATGGGGAACACGTTGAGGCGGTAGAACAGGTCCTCGCGGAACTGGCCGGTGCCGATGCGCGCTTCCAGATCGCGATGGGTGGCGGCGATCACGCGCACATCGCACTTGATGGTGGCCGTGCCGCCGACGCGCTCGAAGCAGCGCTCCTGCAGCACGCGCAGCAGCTTGACCTGCATCGGCAGGGACATGTCGCCGATCTCGTCCAGCAGCAGCGTGCCGCCCTCGGCCATCTCGAAGCGGCCCTTGCGCTGGGTCAGCGCGCCGGTGAAGGAGCCCTTCTCGTGACCGAACAGCTCGCTCTCCAGCAGGTCGGCCGGGATCGCGCCGCAGTTGACCGCCACGAACGGCTTGTCGCGGCGCGAGGAGCGATCGTGCAGGGCGCGCGCGGCCACTTCCTTGCCGGTGCCCGATTCGCCCAGGATCAGCACGGTCGTGTCGTGCGGGGCGACCTGGTCGATCATGCGGTTGAGTTCGATCGCCGCCGCGCTGCGCCCGGTCGGGCCGGACTGGGCGCGGCCGACGCGGGCCTCGGCCTCGGCGTGCTTGACCGCGGCCTTGGACAGCGCGTCCTGCAGCTGGGTGCGGCGCACCGGGAAGTCCAGCGGCCACACCGTCTGCCGATGCAGCGGCGCGCGCCAGGCCGCGTCCGGCGCGTGGCCGGGCAGCTCCAGCACAGGCGGGTGCAGCGGCTGGGTCGACAGCCAGCTGGTGAAGGTGACCAGCGCGGACGCCTCGACGTCGCCGACGATCACCGCCATCCAGTCGTTGGGACGCGCGCGGCCCAGGTCCAGGTCGGCGACCTCGGCGACGATGCGCGGGGTGTAGTCCATGAATTCCAGCAGCGTGGCCACGCGCTCGGCGCGGTCCATGTCCTGGTCGATGACGAGAATGCGGGCGGTGTTCATGTCAGGCGGCAACCGAAATGGAAGGACGGGACAGCTGGCGGGCCTTGGCCGGGCCGATGGCCAGCTGGTCGCGGTACTTGGCCACGGTGCGGCGCGCGATGCGCACGCCCTGGCGGGCCAGCAGGCTGGCGATGACGTCGTCGGCCAGCGGCGCGGTGCGGGGCTCTTCCTCGATCAGGCGCTTGACCATGGCGCGCACGGCGCTGCCGGAGACGTCGGCGCCTTCCAGGCGCACGGCGAACAGGCGCTTGAGTTCGATCGTGCCGCGCGGGGTCTGCATGTACTTGCCGGCGACGATGCGCGAGACGGTGGACTCGTGCACGCCGATGGCGTCGGCCACCTCGCGCAGGGTCAGCGGCAGGATGGCTTCCTCGCCCTGCTCCAGGAATCCGCGCTGGCGCTCGACCAGCAGCTGGGCGGTGCGCAGCAAGGTGTCGTTGCGCATGTTCAGGCCACGCACCAGCCAGCGCGCCTCGTCCAGCAGGCCGCGCAGCACGGCGTTCTCGCCGCCGTTGCCGGCCAGGGCGCGCTCGCAGTGGGCGCTGATGCGCACGCGCGGGGTGGTGTAGCGGCCCAGCGCCACGCGCCAGGCGCCGCCGGCGAACCAGGCCACCACGTCGGGCAGGATGTGGCTGTCCTCGGTCGCGGCCGGGGCTTCGACCGGATGGGCGCGCAGCGACAGCACCAGCGCCACCGCGGCGCGCACCTCGTCCAGGCTGGCCTGGGTGGCGGCGGCCAGCGCGGCATCGTCGTGCGCGGCCAGCAGGTCCAGGTGATCGGCCAGGATGCGCGCGGCCAGGGTGCGGGCCGGGCTGTCGGCTAGCGTGCGCAGCTGCGCGCGCAGGCACTCGGCCGGATCGGTGGCGGCCATGCCGGCCCATTCGCCGTGCAGCAGGCGCTGGCGCACCAGCTGCAGCGCGTCCAGGTCGAACTGCTGTCCGCCTTCGGCCAGCAGCGCGTCCAGCGGCTGCTCCAGATAGCCGCGGTCGTCGCAGCGGTCCAGCCACCAGGCGGCCATGGCCAGATCGGCGGCGGTCCAGCTCACCGCCAGCAGGGTCAGCAGGCGCACGCGCATGTCCGACGACTCGCCGGCGGCGATGCGCGCGGTGGCGTCTTCGTCCAGGGTGCCGCCGGCGTTGCCGGACAGGCCGGCCATGAACGCAGGCTCGGGCAGTTCGTCCCACGCGGCCGCTTCCAGCTGGGCCGCATCGTCGGCTTCGAGCGTCTGCGCCTCGGCCTCGGGCTCGTCGGTTTCCAGCAGCGGGTTGCGCTCCAGGGTCTGGGCCAGCTCCAGCTCCAGCTGCTGGCTGGTGAGCTGCAGCAGGCGGATGGACTGGAGCAGTTGCGGCGTCAGGTTGACGCCTTGCGCCATCTTGGCGGTCAGGGTGCCTTTCACGTTCATGATCTCCGTCGCATCGGCCCAATGCCGGTGTGTGGAGCTATCGTGGAATTGACGCGCCGACTTCCGAATCGGGGCAAACCCTGTAGGGACTCAGGGTAATCCTGTCGTCTTGTAGGGGCATCCCCCACTTTGCGTCGTAAATCTGACGTGAAAGCCAGCTGAACGTAGAAAGTTGACCCAATGCGTCACGTGCGACACGGATCACAAGCCGGGTTTTTGGCGGACCGTGCGCCATGTGCCGACACCTTGCGGCAACGCACCCGGGCAAGGCGTCGAAAAGTGGTCGCCGATGCGCGGGCTGCTGAGCGTGTCAGCACGCGCCGTGCCACGGGACGATGACGGCCTTCCGACGCGCGATCAGGGACGATCGTGGTGACGCATCGCCACGCGCAGCAGCTCGCTGGCGTTGCGGCAGCCCAGGGCTTCCATCATCCGCGCGCGATGGGTCTCCACGGTCTTGACGCTGATGCTGAGGTCAGCGGCGATCTGCTTGGTCGTCCGCCCGGCGCCGAGCGCGTCGAGGATCTCGCGCTGCCGGCGCGGCAGGCTCTCCACATCGCCCGGCTCGCGCGGGGCGCGATAGCCGCGCAGCTGCGGCGCGGACACCTGCGGACTGAGGAAGGTCCGGCCGGCTGCCGCGGCGCGCAGCGCGATCTCCAGTTCCGCCGGCGAGGAATCCTTGACCACATAGCCCAACGCGCCGCGCGTGAGCGCCTCGCGCACGTGCAGCACATCCTCGTGCATGGACAGCACCACGATGGCCACGTCGGGATGCAGCCGGCGCAGTTCGGCCAGCGCGTCGAAGCCGGTGCGGCCCTTGAGCGAGAGGTCGAGCACCACGACATGGGGCAGCAGCTGCTTGGTGCGTATCACCACCTCGTCGGCGCTGGCGGCTTCGCCCACGATCTCGACGCCTTCCATGGCTTCCAGCAGGCGTCGCACGCCGGCTCGCACCAGCGCGTGGTCATCGCATATCAGGACGGACAGCACGCGCCGCTCCTTCGTTTTGTTTCCGTGTAACCCCCTGCGCGTGGCACCTTAACGAACCACGTCGCGGCTGAAAAGGGCTTGCATCACGTCGCAAGCGTGCCTAGGTCCCGCGCCGACGTTGCGCGATGTCACGTCGATGGATGCGGAACACGTGCCGTTCCAGCGCCGCCTCGAGCGCGGGCGAGCTTGGCCCGAAGGCCAGCCAGGCGCGCGTGCCGGCCGCGTCGGGCGCGGCGGCCACCACCTGCGCGGGCAGTACCAGCGGGGAGGGCAGCCAGTCCGAGGCGCGCACGCGGAAGACGCCCTGCGTGCCGGGTGGCACGGCCTGGTCCAGCACCAGTTCGACGCCGCGCGCCGACCAGCGCAGCGCGCGCTGTGCGTCCTGCGCGGCCTGTCCGCCGGCCAGGTCGGCCACCAGCAGGGTCAGCAGATCCAGCTTGGCCTCCAGGCGCAGCAGCGCCGGGTCGGGCGGCTGGTCCGGATCGTCGCCGCGGCCGATGCCATCGTCGATCACCGCCAGCGCGCGCAGCAGCGACTCGGCCCGGCCAAGCAGTCCCTCCACGGCCGACGGCACCAGCGCCTGCGGCACGAAGGCCGCCGCGCGCGTCTCCTCCAGCGTCAGGATCTCGTCGAACAGCAGCGCGTGCGCCTGTTCGGGCGTCGCGGGCACGGGGTCGGTCATCGCGCGGACTCGGGGGACGAAGACGGCAGGATGCCGCAAGTCGCGTGCAGGATGCGGATAGGACAGCGGCGGCGCGTCAGCTGCGCCGACGCGGGGCGCTACTTCAGCGCACGCATCCAGGCATTGGCGCCGCGACGGCCGGCGCCGAGGCGGGCCAGTTCGGCGCTGGCGGCGTCGCGGCCGGCGCGCAGTTCGTCCATCAGCAGCTGGTAGTCGGCCAGCAGGGCCAGCCACGGGCCGCGGTCGGCGGTCTTCAGGTCGATCCGCGACAGCGCCAGGACCAGCTGGTGCTGGTAGCGGCTGAGCAGTTCGTCCGCCGCCTCCCAGGTCTCCAGGTGGATGGCGTGGCGGATCTGCTCGATCGGCAGCGCGGGCACCTGCGCCAGGGCCGACGAGGGCGGCTGCGCGATCTCCATCACGCGCTCTGCGGCGCGATCTGGCGCCAGGCGGCCTCGATCTCGCCCAGCAGGCCGTCCACTTCCTGCAGCGGGGCCAGGTCGTTGTTGAGGTTGGCGGCCAGCAGGCGGCGCTGGCAGTAGTCGTACAGCGCGGCCAGGCCCGCGGCGATCTCGCCGCCGGCGTCCATGTTCAGCGAGCCGTTGAGCCCGCCGATGATGGCGCAGGTGTCGGTGATCGCATGCGCCTTGCGGGTGACGTCGCCGCGTTCGAGCGAGGCGATCGCCAGGCGGATGCGCTCGCGCGCGGTGGACAGCATGATCGCGATCAGCTGGTGCGGGCTGGCGTCCAGCGTCGCGCTGCTGGCGCCGGTCTGCTTGTACTGGTTGGCTAGGCTGCGGGCATTCATGGCAAGGCTCGTCGATTAGTCTTCGCTGCTGCTCTTGCTGAGCTGCTGGGTCAAAAAGTCGCTGGTGCTCTGCAGCTTGGTCATCATCGTGTCCAGTGCGGTGAACTGCGCCTTGTAGCGGGCCTCGGCCGCGGCCATGCGCGTGTCCAGGGCCTCCTTCTGCGCATCGAGCTTCTTGGTCTGTGCGGTGAGGCTGTCGCTGCGGGTGCTGAGCAGGCCGCCGCTGTCGATCATCGCGCCCATGGTCGTGGCCATCTTGCCGGCCATGGTGTCGCTGCCGCTGCCGAACACGCGGCTCAGCGCGGCGGGGTCCTTGGACAGCCCCGCGTTGAACTGGGTCTGGTCCAGGGTCAGCGTGCCGTCGGTACCGATGCTGATGCCCAGCGACTTGAGGTCGACCACGTTGGCGCTGAGCGTGTTGCGCAGCTGGCTGGTCACCCCGCGCACCATCGCATCGCCGTTGAGCGCGGCGGCGACCTTGGTGCTGGCGTTGTAGTTGGTGGTGCTGGCGATGGCGTACAGCGCGGCGTTGAACTTGTCGACGAAGTCCTTGACCGCGCTCAGCTGCGCCGAGGTGTCGGTGGCCACGTCCATGGAGATGACCGTGCCCGGCGCGGCCGCCTTGAGATTCAGGGTCACGCCCTGGACCAGGTCGGTGATGGTGTTGCTCGAGCTGGTGCGCAGCACTCCGTCGACCTTGACTTGGGCGTCGCTGGCGGCCACCAGCTGGGTCATGCCGCTGCCGGCGCTGCCGTCGTAGGAGAACGCGGCCAGGCCGCCGTCGCCGCCGCTGGCGGTGACCGAGATCTGGTTGGCCGTGCCGCCGTCGAGCGAGGTCAGCACCAGATGCGCGCCATCGTCGCCGGTGACGATGCTCGCCGAGATGCCCGAGCCGCCCGCGGCGGTGTTGATCGCATCGCGGATGCCCGACAGCGTACCGTTGGCTGTGGTGATGTCCACCGACAGCGTCTTGCCGCCGTAGCTGATGCTGAGGTTGCCGGTGCCGACCACCGCGGTGCCGTCGCCGCTGAAGCCGCTGGAGGCGAGCTTCTGCGCCGCGGCCAGCGACAGCACTTCGACGTTGTAGCTGCCGCGCGCCGCGCCTGCGGCGGCCGTGGCGCTGAAGCCGGTGTTGGCCGACAGGCTGACCGCGCGCGCGTTGGCGGTGCTGCCGCCCTGCAGGACGGTGAGCGAGGAATCCAGGTTGGAGAAGGCCGAGCGCAGCGTGGCCACGGCCGAGACCTGGGCGGTGATCTTGGTCTGCGTCGCGGCGTAGCGGGTGTCGGTCGGCGCCCGTTCGGCGGCGACCAGCTGCGCGGCCATCGTCGCCGGGTCGATGCCCGAGGAGCTGCTGGTGCTGCCGATGGTGGTCATGCGCGGCCTCCGGCGAGGGCGCTCGGCGCGGTGGGCAGCGTGTCGGCGTTGCGCATGGCGCGGTCCTCGCGGGGCGGGAAGAACGGGGGGGCGATCGTGCTGGCGGCCGTGGGGTCGCCGTGGAAAGACGCAGCTCGTCCTGTTCCAAGCCGGCGCGGCGCGCGGGCTTGGAACAGGACGCGACCGGAAGGTCGCGTCCTGGTGACGCTTGGGATTACGAGATCAGCTTCAGCACCGACTGGGCCGACTGGTTGGCCTGGGCCAGCATCGCCGTACCGGCCTGCTGCAGGATCTGGTTGCGGGTCAGCTTGGCCGACTCGGCCGCGTAGTCGGTGTCCTGGATGCGGCTGCGGGCCGCCGACAGGTTCTCCGAGGTGGTCGACAGGTTGGACACCACCGAGCTGAAGCGGTTCTGGATGGCACCCATGTTGGCGCGGGCGGTATTGACCGAGGCCAGGGCCGCATCCATCAGGTTGATCGCATCGTTGGCATCGGCCGCGGTGGTCAGCTTGAGGTCGGTCAGGCCGGTGTGGCTGACCGAGGTCGCAGCCGCGGTCGTGGTGCCGCTGACGCCGCCGGCGTTGGTGAGCGCGGTGAAGGTGGCCGTCGAGCCCTGGCCGGTGACCGTGAACTTGCCGGTCGCATCGTCGAAGGACACGTTGGCCAGCGCGGTGTTGGACGCCTTGGCGGTGTTGAACGCCGATTCGAACGCGGTGGCGGCCTGCGCGGCGGTGCGGCCGGACGCGGCGGCGATGGACACGGCCACGCCGTTGATGGTCACTGAGGTCGCGGCGGCGGCGTCTGTGTAGGTCAGCGCGGCGCTGTCGGCGGTGTAGGTGGTCGAGGTCCAGGTGCCGCCCAGCGAGGCCTTGGTGGCGTTGGCGATGCTGGCGATGGAGATCGTGTCGCCGACGTTGGCGCCGACCTGGAAGGCCTGCGCGGTGAACGAGCCGTCCAGCAGGTTCACGCCGTTGAACTTGGTGCTGGTGGCGACGCGGTCGATTTCGTCCTTCAGGGCCTGGGCTTCCAGATCCAGCGCGGCGCGGTCGGTCGAGTTGTTGGTGGCGTTGGCCGACTGCACGGCCAGTTCGCGGATGCGCTGCAGGTTGTCGCCGATGGCGCTCAGCGCGCCTTCGGCGGTCTGCGCCAGCGAGATGCCGTCGTTGGCGTTGCGGGCAGCCGGTCCAGGCCACGGATCTGGGCGGTCATACGCTGGCTGATGGCCAGGCCGGCCGCGTCGTCCTTGGCGCTGTTGATGCGCAGGCCCGAGGACAGACGCTGCATGGCGGTGGCCAGGTCGCTGCTGGACGCGGTCAGGTTGCGCTGAGCGTTCAGCGAGCTCACGTTGGTATTGATGACAGACGACATGAGAAGTCTCCTAGTTGAGGGTCCGGCGGCGACTGAGAGGGTTGGGGCCGGTTCCGCAGGGTGTGGCCGGGATTGGCCCTCTCCGCTGCTGATAGGGTTATCGGCGCGCTCGGCGCCGCCTTTAGCCCTGGGTCGAAAGAAATCCGAGCTTTCTTCCCAGCGCGACATGCCAAACACGTGCACAAGCAGTAGCGCGAACCGGACGTGTCATGTGGGTCATGCCGCGACGCCAACGCGCTTGCCTCCTGTAACGGCGACCCGAGCGCGGACTTGAGTCCGGATCAAAAATCCCTTGTTTTGCGCTGTTTCCCGCGCTCTTGACCTCGAAGCTTCTTGTGCGAAAACACAGAACCGCACTGGCTTGGTGGGAGCCGCCATGGCGGCGACGAGGCTCTCCCTGGACAGCCCTATCGCCGCCATGGCGGCTCCCACCGAGCAGCCGAACGACTGTCGCGTTCTGTGACCTACATCAAATCGAACAGTGACTTGCTTTGCACCGCGAGCATCGTCTTCTGCGCCGCCTCCAGCGCGACCTGCTGCAGCGAGAGCCGGCTGGCCGCCTCGGCCGGGTCGACGTCGCGCAGGTTGGACAGGGTGCTCTGCAGGCTGACGCCGTAGGCGCTGCGCGCGTCGGTGGCATCGTCCAGCGCGGCCAGGCGCGAACCGGTCTGCGAACGCGACAGCAGGAAGTGGTCCTGTGCGCTGGCGATGTCGCTCAGCGCGCCATTGAGCGCGTTGCTGCGCGCGGCCTTCTGCGCATCGGTCGTGGCCGGGGTCTCCAGCGCGGTGGCCAGGCTGTCCAGCGTGCTGAAGATGTCGCGGTTGGGCGCCTTGCCCACAGTGAAGGTGTCGCCGGCCGCGGGCGCGCCGCTGAGGGTCATCTGGATGCCGCCGCCGCTGATCGCGCTGCCGGCGGTGTAGGTGCCGGTGGAGACGACCGCGCCGCTGCCGTCCAGGATCTGGTAGCTGTCGGCGGCGGTGAACTTCACGGTGACCGACTGCCCGTTCCAGGCGCTGCTGTCGATCACCGAACTGTTGCCCAGCACGCCGGTGCCGGTGTTGCCGGCACCCACGCTGGCCACGCTGATGCCATCGCCGGTGCGCACGCGCAGGAACAGGTCGCTGCCCGGATCGGTGTCGGCCACCTTGAGGTTGGGCGCCACCTCGACCTGGTTCTGGCCGTCGTCGCCGACATAGGTCACCTGGCCGCTGGCGTTCTGCGCGAAGGGGATCACGCCATCGCGCGATCCGGCGAACAGCTGCTTGCCGGTGCCGTCGTCGCGGTTGGCGATGGCCAGGATGGCCGCGCGGATCTGGCGCAGCTCGTCGGCGATCGAGGCGCGGTCGCTGTCCGAGACGGTGGCGGTGTTGGCCTGGATGGTCAGCTCGCGCGCGCGGTCCAGCTGCGTGCCGACATCGCTCAGGGCCTGCTCCTGCGAGCGCAGCCGGTGCTCGACCAGCGCCGCGTCCTTGTCCTGCTGGTCCAGCGTGGACAGCGCATGGTCCAGGCGTTGGGCCTGGGCCATGCCGGCCGGGTCGTCGGCCGCGGTGATCAGCTTCTTCTGCGTGGTCAGTTCCAGCTGCGTGCGCGAGACCTTGGACTGCTGGGCCAGCATCGCGGCCAGACTCTGCTGGTGCATGCCGTTGGTGGAAAGGCGAAGGGTCATGAACAGGCTCCGGGTTCAGCGCGCCACGGCGGACAGAAGGGTCTGGAACAGGGTGTCGGAGGTCTTGAGTACCTGCGCGGCGGCCTGGTAGGCCTGCTGGAACTTCATCATGTCGGCCGCTTCCTCATCGAGGTTGACGCCGCTGACCGACTCGCGCTCGGCGCTGACCTGCGCATCGATGGTCTGCTGCGCCTCCAGGCTCATCTGCGCGTGGCTGGCCTCGGTGCCGGCCTTGGCGGTGAGCTGGCTCATGGCCATCGTCAGCGACTGGGTGCCCCCGCTGAGCAGTTGCTTGGTATCCAGGGCCGAGAACGCCTGGGCATTGGCATTGCTGGACGAGCGTGCGGGCGTCGGCGCCAGGCTGAAGCTGTCGCCCGCCGTGGGCGTGCCCTTGAGGGTGATCGACCAGCCGCCGGCCGGATCGCTGATGGCACCCCCGCTATAGGTCTGCGGACTGCCACCGTTGATGGTGTAGGTGGTGTCGTCGATGAATTCGATGTGCGCGCCGCTGAAGGAGGCGAAGGCGCTGGCGCTGGTCACCGCCGTGCTCGCCACCGAAGCCTTGCCCAGGTTGCTGGTGGCGGCGCTGGCGCTGATGGCGCCGGCCGCGGCGATGCCGGTCGGGTCGCTCATCGTCACCGTCAGGCTGCCGGCCGCGCCGGTGGTCGGGCGCACGGTGAACTTGTCGCCGGCCGCGGCTGCGCCGGACAGCACCAGCGAGACACCTTGCACGACGAACGGGTTGCCGGCCGAGCCGTCGCCGCTCATCGGCACCGTCGCGCCGGTGTCGGCGCGCTGGGCGGTCCAGCCGCTGCCGCTGTAGCGCAGCACGATGTCGCTGCCGGTGAGCTGGGAGACGTCGCCGACCGTGGCGGCGAAGCTCGCCGAGCCGGTGTTGGCCGCGTTGGACGCCACCGCCGGTGCGGCCAGCTTGAACAGGTCGGCGCCGATCTGGCCGTTGTAGTCCACGCCGTTGGCCTGGGCCTGGTTGAAGGCCAGCGCCACGCCGGTGGCCAGGCGGCCGAGTTCATTGCGCGCCGGGTCGAGCACGTTGGTGCGGAACTGCAGCAGGCCGCCCAGCTCGCCCGAGATCGAGGCATCGGGCAGACGCACCGGCGTGCCGTTGCCGGCGTCCAGGCCCACCTGCAGCCGCCCGGGCTGGTCCGGGTCCTGCAGCGCGGTCAGCGTGCTGGCCTTGGCGCCGATCACCAGCGGCTGGCCGCCGGTGGTGAACACGCTCAGCGAGCCGTCGGCCTGCTGGACCGTCGTCGCCCCGATCAGCCCGGCCAGCTTGGTCACGCGCAGGTCGCGCGCGTCCAGCAGTTCGGAGGAGGCGTTGGCGCCGGAGGAGGCGATGGTCTTGTTGAGGTCGGCGATCTCCTTGGCCAGCTGGTTGGCCTGGCCGACCTTGTCGGAGAGGTTCTGGTTGGTCTCATCGTCGATGGTGGACAGCTGGCCATCGAGGGAATTGAAGCGGCCGGCCAGCGACCGGGCCGCCGCCAGCAGCGCCTCGCGCGCGCTGGTGCTGGTCGGGTCGCTGGACACCCCGCGCGCGGCGTCGAAGAAGGCCGACATCGGCGTGGACAGGCCCGTGCTCGAATCGGACAGCAGCGTATCGACCCGCCCGGCCATCGACGACAGGCTGGTCAGGCGCCCGACCTCGCCGCTGCTGTCCACCTGGCGGGCGAACACCAGCCCGTCGGCCAGGCGCTGCAGCGCGGCCACATCCACGCCCTGGCCGCTGTTGCCCACGCCGGCGGCGATGTTGTTGCCCACGCGCGCGGCCAGGCTCACGCGCTGGCGGCTGTAGCCCTCGGTGGTGGCGTTGGCCACGTTGTTGCTGACGGTGCCCAGCGCGCGCTGGAACGCCAACAGGGCCGAGCTACCGGTGGAAAGCAGACTGGTCATGGCGCGGTCCTGTCAGAGGTCAATAGCGCGCCACGGCGCGATAGCGGTCGCCGAGCGCGGCGAACACCGAGGTGTCCACGCCGGCGCCGGAGGCGGAGGTAGCCGGCTGGGCCGAGGCCAGCTGCGCGTCGTTGCCGTAGCGGCCCAGTTCGCCGCCGCCGGGCAGGCTGGCCAGCGCGCGGTTGATCGTGGCGCCGTTGGCGATCGCGGTCAGCTTGGAGGCGTAGTGCGGGTCGGTCGCATAGCCGGCGCGCTGCAGCGCGGTGGCGAAGCGGTGCGTGTCCTGGCCGGTGCCGCGCGCCCCGGCGTAGCGCTCGTTGCCGAGCAGGCGCGTGTAGTCGGCGAAGCTCTCGGCGGCCGAGCCGTAGGCGCGGAAGTTGGCGCGCTCGGAGCGGCGCACGCCGTTGCTGTATTCGGTGGTGGCGACGTTGACGCTGTCGCCGTCCCAGCTGGCGCCGGCCTTGATGCCGAACAGGTTGTTCGAGGTCACGCCACCCTTGCCGGCCAGGCGCCGGCCCCAGCCGGTCTCCAGCGCGGCCTGGGCGACCAGCGCCTTGGCCGGGACGCCCAGGGCCTGCGCGGCCTTCTGCGCGTGCGGCCAGATGGACTGGACGAAGGCCTCCGGACTACTGCAGTCCAGCTGGCAGTCCTCGTCGATCGGCGGCGGCAGCGGCGTCGCCGTGGCCGGCAGCGCCTGCAGCGACACCCCGGCATGCGAGGCCGCGAGCGACAGGCCGCCGACGCCGGCCACCGGCGTCGCGCCGGAGGACGCATTGGGCGCGCGCAGCGGCAGCACGCCGGACAGCGGGAAGGCGCTGGCGCGCGCAGAAGTGTCCAGCCGCATCGGCGCGCCCTGCGCGCCGCGGGCCGCCGGCAGCGTCGTGTCCAGCGCCTGGCCGGCCGCGCTGCCGCCGTTGTCGCGGCTCAGCTGTTTCTCGATCACCGCCTGCAGGCCCAGGCCGCGGCCCTTGGTCAGCTCCTTGGCCAGCTGCTGGTCGTACATGTCGCGGTAGGTGGTATCGCCGCCGGCCAGCGGATCGCCGCCGGTGGTGCCACGCATGGACTTGACCAGCATCGAGGCGAACTGGGTTTCCAGTTCCTTCGAGGCCTTCTTGATCTGCTCGGGCGAAGCGGTATGCGACTTCGTCAGGGGCAGTGCAGTGGTGCCGGGCAGCTGCAGGGTCATGGCGGTAGGTCGGGCGGGCCGGGAAAGCGGTGTCGTTCCTTCCTAGGCAAGAGCTGTGCCGGGGGGTGTCAAAAGGCTGGCGGGGGATTGGAGCTGGGAATCGGGAATCGGGAATCGGGAGTCGGGAGTCGGGAGTCGGGCAGCGGCGTCTCCGACCTCGGGGTCTGCCCCCTCCCTTGCGAAGCAGGGGAGCTCGAAGTCGCGGCTAGCGACTGAGGGGGAGGGGTTGGCTTTTGCTTTTGCTGTTGTTGTCGCTTTTGCCTTCGCCGTTGCATCAAGCGAAAAGCGACCCCTCCCCAGCCCTCCCCTTCGCTGCGCGAAAGGGAGGGGGCGGAAGCGTCGCTTTGGGCGAGTTCATTGCGATTGTCAGCAGTTCAATCCGCGGCATTGAGTTGCCGCCACTTGGGCCTAACCCCTCACCCCTCAAATAATCTCCAGCTCCGCCCGCAGCGCCCCGGCGCGCTTCAGCGCTTCCAGGATCGCCACCAGGTCACCCGGCGCGGCGCCGACGGCGTTGACTGCGCGGACGATGGACTCCAGCGAGGTGCCGCCCTGGAACATGAACATCTTGCCGCCCTCGGCGGTGGCGCTGATGGTGGACTGCGGGACCACCGCGGTCTGACCGCCGCGCGAGAAGGGTTCGGGCTGGCTGACCAGCGTGTTCTCGCTGATCGACACGGTCAGTGAACCATGCGAGACCGCCGCCGGCAGCACGGCGATGTTGCCGCCCATGACCACCGTGCCGGTGCGTGCATTGACCACCACCTTGGCCGCGGCCGCGCCGGGGCTGACGTCCAGCGACTCGAGCTGGGCCATGAAGCCGATGCGGTTGCCCGGCGGGGCGGCGATCTGGATGGTGACCGGATCCACCGCCTGCGCGCGGCCGTTGCCGAAGGTGCGGTTGACCGCATCGACGATGCGCGAGGCGGTGGTGAAGTCGGCCTCGTGCAGGTTCAGCGTGACCAGGCCGTTGTCGGCGCCGCCGCCGGGCGCGGGGCGTTCGACGGTGGCGCCGTTGGGGATCGAGCCGCCATTGGGCGCGTTGACCGAGATCTTGGAGCCATCCTTGCCCGAGGCGCCGAAGCCGCTGACCACCAGCGTGCCCTGGGCCATCGCATAGATCTGGCCGTCGGCTCCGCGCAGCGGCGCCATCAGCAGCGCGCCGCCGCGCAGCGAGCCGGCGTTGCCGATCGAGGACACGGTCACATCGATGGTCTGGCCCGGCTTGGCGAACGGCGGCAGCTCGGCCTGAATGGCCACCGCGGCGACATTCTTCAGCTGCGGATTGGTGCCCGGCGGCAGGGTCACGCCCAGCTGGTCGAGCATGGTCTTCAGGCTCTGCACGGTGAAGGGCGTTTGGCTGGTGCGATCGCCGCTGCCATCCAGGCCCACGACCAGGCCATAGCCGACCAGCTGGTTGCCGCGCACCCCGGCCACCTGGGCCAGGTCCTTGATGCGTTCGGCCTGGGCGGGAGCGGCAATGAGCGCGGCCAGGGCCAGCACGGCGGTGACAAGACGGGAGTTCGAAGCGCGCATGGCGGCGTTACTCAGTAGGGCGCGGCGGCGGAATTGAAGAAGCGGCTCAGCCAGCCCATGGCGTTGGAACGCGCCACGGCGCCACGGCCGCCGTACACGATGCGGGCATCGCCCACGCGGTCGGAGGTGATGCGGTTATCCGGGCCGATGTCGGCCACGCGCACGATGCCCTGCACCTGCACCAGCTCATCGCCCTGGTTCAGGCGCACCTGCTTCTCGCCGGCCACGCGCAGGTTGCCGTTGCCCAGGCGCTGGACCACGGTCACGGTGATGTCGCCATCCAGCGAGTTGCTCTGCTGGGTGTCGCCGGCACCGTTGAAGCCGCGCTTGGCGTCCACCTCGGCCTGCAGGATGTTCTTGCCGTTGTAGGTCACGCTCTGGCCGAGCACGGTCGGCGCGCCCATGGCGATGCTGTCGTTCTTGCTGATGCCGGTCTTGGCGTTGGACTTGGCGCTGGTGCTCTCCACCAGCACGATGGTCAGCAGGTCGCCGACCTCGCGCGCCTTGTTGTCCTGGAACAGGCGAATGCCGCGGTTGCCGCTGCCGTCGGCGGCGGTGGCGAAGATCGAGCCCCCGCCATCGCCCGGCGCCGGCTGCGCATAGCCCGGCTGCGGCGAGGGCAGCTGGGTGTACTGGCCCGGCGAGCGGCCCAGCAGGGTGTTCTTGTCCAGCGCCTGCTGCGGTGCCAGCTGGTCGGAGAAGGGACGCACGTCGCCGACCACCGTGGCGCAGCCGGTGAGCAAGCCGAGGGCGCAGAGCAGGGCGAAAGACAGGAGCACACGCATGGCGACGGTCACAGGTTCTGGTTGAGGAAGCCCAGCATCGAATCGACGGTGCTGATGGCCTTGGCATTGGTTTCGTAGGCGCGCTGGGTCTCGATCATCGACACCAGCTCTTCGACGCTGTTGACGTTGGAGCCTTCCAGCGAGCCCTGGATCAGCAGGCCGGCGCCGTTCTCGCCCGGCGTGCCGGTCTGGGCCGGGCCGGAGGCGCCGGTCTCGGTGTACAGGTTGCCGCCCTTGGACTGCAGGCCGGCCGGGTTGACGAAGTCGGTGACGGTCAGCTGGCCGACCTGCGTGGCCGCGGCCTGGCCGGCCAGCTGCACGCTGACGGTGCCGTCGCTGCCGATGGTGATGCTCTGCGCGCCTTCGGGGATCTGCAGGCCCGGCTGCACCGGATAACCCTCGTTGGTCACCACCTCGTTCTCGGCGTTGACCTGGAAGGCGCCGTCGCGGGTATAAGCCGACGAACCATCGGGCAGCAGCACCTCGAAGAAGCCGCGCCCGTTGATCGCCACATCCAGCGCGTTGCCGGTCTGGCTCAGGTTGCCCTGGGTGAATGACTTGGCCGTGGTGGCCACGCGCACGCCGGTGCCGGTGGACATGCCCGAGGGCAGCATCGTCTGCTCGGAGGTCGCACCGCCGGGCTGGCGCTGGGTCTGATACAGCAGGTCCTCGAAATTGGCACGGTCGCGCTTGAAGCCGGTCGTGTTGATGTTGGCGAGGTTGTTGGAGATGACCGCCATGCGCGTCTGCTGCGCGTCGAGGCCGGTCTTGGCGATCCAAAGCGCCTGGGTCATGACGGTTCTCCGTTACGGGAAAGGGGCGGGGGGTCAGCTCGAACGCAGCAGGGAATTGGCGCTCTGCGCGGTCTCGTCTCCGCTGTGCAAGACGCGTACCTGCATCTCGAACTGGCGCGCCAGCTCGATCATCGACACGAGCGAACCGGTGGCATCGACATTGCTGTTCTCCAGCACGCCGGTGGACAGCACCGCGCCGGCGGCCGGCGTCGGTGCGGGCGCACCCGGCGCCTGGCGCATCAGTCCATCCTCGCCGCGGGCCAGGTCCAGGGTGCTGGTGCGCACCACCTGCAGGCGGCCGATCTGGGTCATCGATGAGGCAGGCGAGCCCTGCGGAATGACCGAGATCGTGCCGTCGGCGCCGATGTCCATGCCGTCGTTGGGCGGGATCACCATCGGCGCGCCGCCGGCATCGAGCAGCTGCAGGCCGGAGGAGGTGGTGAGCAGCCCGTTCTGGGTGATCTTCAGATCGCCGGCGCGGGTGTAGGCGGTGCCGCCGGCCTTGTCCTGCACGGCGAACCAGTGGCCTGGCTGCAGCGCCACGTCCATGCCGTTGCCGGTGGTACTGAGCGAACCGCTGGCATCGGAGACGCCGACCAGGCGCTGGGCGGTGGCCACGCGCGAGGCCAGCCCGTTGCCGGTCACCGGCATCGCCTGGGTCGCATCGAGCGTGGCCTGGAAGCCGACGGTCTGCGCATTGGCCAGGTTGTGGGACACGGTCGCCTGCGACTTGAGCGTCGCGCTGGCGCCGGTCATGGCGATGTAGAGGGCTCTGTCCATACCCGGAGCATGCAAGTGGTGTGCCGGGGGTGAGGAGTGAGGAATGAGTGGGAAGCGCGATCCGCAAGAGGCACGCAGTAAGACGTCATCCCGACGTGGCTTGCAGCCGCCAAAGCGAAAGCGCCGGCACAGGGCCGGCGCTTCGCTTTGGCTTTTTTGCCCCCTCCCTTGCGAAGCAGGGGAGGGCTGGGGAGGGGTTGGCTGTTGCTGTTGCTGTTGCCCTTGCTTCTTCTCGCCCATCGGGAAAAAGCAAAAGCACCCCTCCCCAGCCCTCCCCTTCGCTGCGCGAAAGGGAGGGGGCGAAGCGGATCACCGCAGGTTGATGATCGTCTGGGTGATCTGGTCCTGGGTCTGGATCATCTGCGCGTTGGCCTGGAAGTTGCGCTGGGCGCTGATCATGTTGACCAGCTCGGCGGTCTGGTCGACGTTGGAGGCCTCCAGCGCGCCACCCTGGACCAGGCCGAAGTCCGAGGTGCCGGCCGCGCCGCGCACCGCCTGGCCCGAGGCGAAGGTCTCGGCGAAGGCGTTGTCGCCCTTCTGCTGCAGGCCCTGCGGGCTGGCGAAGCTGCTCAGGGCGACCTGGCCGATCGCCTTGGTCACGCCGTTGGAGTAGCTGGCCTGGACCACGCCCTCGGACGACACCGAGATGCCCGACAGGCTGCCGGTGCCGTAGCCGTCCTGGTTCAGCGCCGACACGGCGAACTTCTGCCCGTACTGCGCCGACTTGCTCAGGTCCAGGCTCAGCGCCATCGCGCCGGCGCCGCCGGGCGGGGTGTAGGCGGGCAGGGCGAGCTGGCCGTTGGCCGGGCTGACCAGCGCACCGCTGGAATCGTAGGTCAGCGTCTGCGTGCCGCCCACGCTGACCCCGTCGATCTGGGTCTGCACCGTCCATTCGTTGGGGTTGGCGGTCTTGCTGAAGTACAGCGACTGGGTGTGCGCCGCGCCCAGCGAGTCGTACACCGTCAGCGAGGTGGTCTGGCTGTAGGTGGTCGGGTCGGCGGCGTTGAACGGGCTGTTGGTCGGCGCGGTGGCGTTGCCGGGCAGGGTCACGCTGGCCTGGACCTTGGTGGTGACCTTGGGCGGCGCATCGCCGGTGGCCAGCTGCAGGTCGCTGAGCTTGCCGGTGTTGAAGGTGGTGCCGTCGTCGTTGGGCGCGAACACCTGCAGGCGCTGGCCGGACGGGTTGACCACGTAACCGCTGGCGTCGGTGCTGAAGTTGCCGGCGCGCGAATAGACCGTGGTGCCGTTGTCGGACAGGGTGAAGAAGCCCTGGCCGGAGACCGCCATGTCCAGCGAGTTGCCGGTGAAGTCGATGTTGCCCTGGGTGAACTGCTGGGCCACCCGCTGCAGGCGCGCGCCGGCGCCGGTGGCGTTGCTGGACACGCCATAGACCGAGGCGGCGAACACGTCGCCGAACTCGGCGCGGCTGCTCTTGAAGCCGGTGGTGTTGCTATTGGCGATGTTGTTGGAAACGACGTTCAGGTCGGACGAGGCGGCGTTCATGCCGCTTAAGGAAATGCGGAAGCTCATGGAAGGTTCTCCGTGGAGGCGTGACGGTGAGAGGGATCAGCTGACGCGGCGGATCGAGGACAGCGGGAAGCCGCCCACGCCCGCCAGGTTCAGGGTCAGTCCGGTGGACTCGATCGAGACGCTGTCCACATGCGCCATCACCCCGATGTCCAGGGCGGTGGCGGATTTCATGTCGGCGGCGGCCACCGAGCCGGTCACCGCCTTGAGGGTGTAGGTGCCGGTGCCGGCGGCAGTGCCGCTGTCGGTCAGGCCGTCCCAGTGGAACGCGGTGGCGCCGGACGCCGCCGCCTCCACCTGCAGGGTGCGCACTACGTTGCCGTTGGCGTCGGTGACCTGCAGGGTGACCGGGCCGGCGGTGGCGGCGGTGATTTCGCCGTCCAGCGTGGTGCCGGCGGTGTGGGCGACCGAGGAGGCGGTGACCATCGCGTCGTGGCCGACCAGCGAGGCCGCGCGCAGGGTCTGGTCGGACTCCATGACGCTGGCCATCGAGCCCATCGCCGTCTGCATGCCCTCGATGCCCTGCACCGTGGAGAACTGCGCCAGCTGGCCCAGGAACTGCTGGCTGTCCAGTGGCTTGAGCGGGTCCTGGTTCTTCAGCTGCTCGGTCATCAGCTTGAGGAAGTCGGCCTGGCCCAGCGCGCCGGTCGAGGCGTTCTTGTCGCTGGTGGACTTGGCCGTGCTGCTCAGGCCCAGGGCGGTGAGCTTGTCGGTGCTGGCGGTGGTGGTGACCATGGTGTGGTTGTTGTCCTGGGAAGAGCCGTTTTAGCGGCCCATGTTCAAGGTGGCGGTGGCCGTGTCCTTGGCGCTGTTGAAGACCTCCACGTTGGCCTGGTAGCTGCGCGTGGCCGAGATCAGGTCGACCATCTGCGCCACCGGATCGATGTCCGGCGCGTAGACGTAGCCATTGCCGTCGGCCAGCGGGTTGCCCGGCTCGTAGCGCTTGATCGGCGCGGCGTTGGAGTCCTGCACGGCGGCGGTGCGCACGCCGACCAGCGCCGGGTTGTTGCCGACCTGTTCGGTGGTGAACACCGGCTGCTTGGCGCGGAACACGCTGCTCGGGTCGCCGGAGACCGAGTCGGCGTTGGCCAGGTTGGAGGCCACCGTGCTCAGCCGCACCGACTGGGCGTTCATCGCCGAACCGGCGACGTCGAAGATGGGCAGGTTGCTCATGGCGGGACCTCGCTTACTGGCCGGTGATGGCGGTCAGCATCGACCGCACCTTGGATTCGATGAACGACAGCGAGGCCCGGTACTCCAGCGTGGCCTGGGCGTAGGCGGCGTTCTCGCGATCGCCGTCCACGGTGTTGCCGTCCAGGCTGGGCTGGCTGGACGGGCGGTAGAAATGCGCCGCCGCGCCGGCCTGGCCGATGGCGTTGCCGCCCTCCAGCGCGTTGGCGCCGGCCGGGGCCTGCAGGGCCGCGCCCAGGGCCGCGTTGAAGTCCAGGTCCTGCGCCTGGTAGCCGGGGGTGTCGGCGTTGGCGATATTCGAGGCCAACAGCTGCAGCCGCTGCTCGCGGATGGCCAGCGCGGTGCCGTGGATACCAAGGAAGTCGGACATGGGACGCTCCGGGGACGGATGTACGTCCAAGGCAAGGCAAGCGGCGTGCCACGCCCGGCGCGCAGGCGCGGGTGTCGGGATGCCGACGGCTTTGGTGCGGGGGTGCTCGCGTGCCTACGCGCGCGAGCACTAGTTGGGATTTGGTGCGGCGGCGCGTTCGGCATCGCCACACGTCGGCGAGCGCCGGATCAGGCGCGGCGCTCGCCGCCGCCTTGCCAAAAATCCGGCACCTGCGACGCACTGCCCAGTTCGCGCATCCAATCCCCCCGCGCGCGTCTCGCGATGCGGCGCTGCTCTCCTTCCCCAGCAATGCTGCTTGGCCCCCTCCCTTGCGAAGCAGGGGAGGGCTGGGGAGGGGTTGGCTGTTGCTGTTGCCGTTGCTCCTTCTCGCCCATCACGAAAAAAGCAAAAGCAAAGGCACCCCTCCCCCATCCCTCCCCTTCGCTTCGCGAAAGGGAGGGGGCGGGTCATGGCGACGGAAGGGGGCATGGGCACCCCTTGCCGGCACAGGACTTGCACCCACCCGCGCCATGAATCGATGCCTCGCTTCCGTCGTCCTGTCCCTGGCCGCGCTGGCGCCCGGCAATGGCCGTGCCGCCGAGCTGCAGTCGCTCGACGCCGTGCGCGCCGCGGCGCTGCAGGCGGTCGGCGGCCCGCAGGCGCAGGGCGAGGCGCGTCTGGACAACGCCCTGCGGCTGGTGGCCTGCACCCAGCCCCTGCAGGCCGTCGCCCAGGGCACGCGCATGGCCCAGGTGCGCTGCGACGACGCCCCGGGCTGGAAGATCTTCGTCCCGGTGACCGTGCGCCGCGAGGCCGACGTGGTCGTGGCCGGCGGCCCGGTGCGCCCGGGCGAACCGGTGGCCAACGCCAACCTGGTCGTCCAGCGCCGCGACCTGGGCACCACCGAAGGCGCGACCTTCGCCAGCCCCGAGCAGCTGACCGGCGCCATCGCCGCCCGCGCCCTGTCGGCCGGTGACATCGTCACCGCCGGCGACCTGCAGCAGGGCCAGCCGCTGCACCGCGGCGACCCGGTCGTGCTGGTCTCGCGCGTGGCCGGGGCGGAGATCCGCATGCCCGGCGTGGCCCTGGGCAACGCCCAGGCAGGCCAGCGCGTGGCCGTGCAGAACAGCGCCTCCAACAAGGTGGTGCGCGGCCGCGTATCGCTGGTCCCCGGCGAAGTGGACGTCGTCCAGTGAAGCTGAACAGGCACGTGACAAAATCTGTCACCCAGGTCTCAAGTTCCTGCCTGGGACGCCGTTACCGGGTTCGACTGAAGCACTTCAGGAGTGCCCCATGAGCTACAAGATCGACGGACTGCCGCCGGCCGCACACGCCGCCACCGTCGCCGCCTCGCTGGCGGCCACGCGGGTCGGTGGCGCGCGCAACGAACCCATTTCCGCCACGGCCGAGACCGACCGCCTCAGCCTGACCGGCGACGCAGAAGGACTCAAGGCCATGGGACGTGAACTGGGATCGGCACCGGCCGGCATCGACATGGGCCGCGTCGCCGCGCTCAAGGACGCCATCGCCCACGGCCGCTATACGATCGACCCGCAGGCCATCGCCTCGCGCATGCTCGACCTGGACCGCGAGCTGGGAGGCTGACATGACGACCGCCACGCTCGACCACGGCCCGCTGGGCGCGCTGGAGCAGGCGCTGCAGGAAGAACGCCGCGCGCTGCTGGACAATGATGTGATGGCCCTGCTGGCTTCCACCGAGGCCAAGGTGCGCGCGCTGCGCCAGGCCGAGGCCAACCCGCCGCCGGCCGCCGCCGCCGAACGCCTGGACGATCTGCGTCGGCTCAACCAGGCCAACGGCGTGCTGCTGGCGCGCCGCCGCCGCGAAGTGGACTGGGCGCTGCGCCACCTCGGCCGCGTCGAATCCACCGGCACCTATAACGCCGCCGGCCTGGCCGGCACGCGCGCCCACGGGCGCAGCCTCGCCGTTGTCTGAGCGGCCTGCGGGCGGGCCCGACCGCGCTCGGCAGGCGCCGCCACGCCCTGTACGCTGTGCGCCGTGTGCCTCGCCACGCGCCGCATGGCTTCGCTGGTCACCGACTGACTGAACCGGTGCAAGCATCTCCCAAGCGCGCCGGCGGGCCCGAACCCGCCCGCCGTTGAGGAGTCGCCCGTGATGAAAGCCGTGCTGTCCGTCGCCCTGTGTGCCCTGGCCCTGGCAGGCTGCACCGACCAGGAGGCCCAGCGCCGCGAACAGGCCGCCCAGCAGGCCGCCGCGCAGGCCAAGGCCGCCGACGCGCTGGCCGCGCAGTTCGACCAGGCCTATACCGCGCAGAACTGGGACCTGGCCCGCGCCCACGGCAGCGCACTGCTGCAGCAGTATCCCGACAGCCCGGCCGCGCAGAAGATCCAGGCGCGGTACGAGGAGGCCAAGTCCAAGGCCGACGCCGCGCGCGAACAGCGCCGCCTGGCCAACCTGTGGAACTACAACCAGGTGATGATCGGCAAGGGCGCCCAGGTCTCGGCCTCGATCATGAGCGCCGAGCCGCTGGACACCGACGGCAGCGGCCGCAAGCAGGACGTGCAGCTGGTGTTCCGCGACCACCCTGAGTGGAAGCGCAGCGCCTATCTGGTGCTCAAGGCCGGCGACTTCCCGTGCCTGAAGGGCTGCAAGGTCAAGGTCAGCGTCGACGACGGTAAGCCCAAGGCGATGGACGCCTGGCGCCGGACACCGACGAGGCCATCGCCATGTTCATCGAGGACTACAAGGGCCTGTGGAAGCTGGCCGCGCAGGCCAAGACGCTGAAGATCGAGTTCCCGGTCAAGGCCGGCGGCACGCGCACGGCCGAGTTCGAGACCGGCGGCCTGATACGGCGCAGATGCCGGGGTGGGGTGGGAAGTAGGCGATTGGTCGTTGGCGGAGATCTGCGGGCTGGCGTCAGAAGCAAGCCATCCGTCCATCCGTCATTCCCGCGAACGCGGGAAGTGCTTCTTGGCAGGCGCATGTCTGACCATCCAGTGCCTTCGCCTTTCTGCGAGCCCTTGCAAAAGTCCCTGGATTCCCGCGTTCGCGGGAATGACGATAAGGGGTGTTTCGCGCACCTTGGGGTTGAAGGCGGTGCGTGCCAAGGGGCGCTGATGCGCCTGCGGCATCTGCTCATGGTCGATGCTTATCACCGCGCCGCGCGCGGCGTGATGCACTGGCCGGCCTCGATCTGCCCGGGAGCCGCCCTTGATCCGCGTGCCTGGCGATGACCTCGCCACCTCGCTCCGTCCCCGCCACGCCGCGTCCCCGTTCAGGCGCATCGCGGCCCGATGTCGCGGGCCCACGGCCTGCCCGCGACCCGCGCTTTCGACGATTGGGCTATACAGCCCGGCCGGCGCGGGCGACTAAAGTCCTGCACACGGCATCTGGCTGACAAAGCCGTCACACCCGCATGCCACGCGGCCAAACGCCGCGCTCGGGCATGCACAAGCACATTGGGAGAGAACATGAAGCGGACACTGCTCACCGCAGGTCTTCTGTGCGCCGCGGGCGCTGCGAGCGCGGCGGACTGGCCGACCAGCTACAAATTCGACAACGGCGGGCAGCTGGGCATCACCGGCAACTTCGCCTACGACCAGAACCACTTCAGCGGCGACGACGCGCGCTTCGAGAACGCCGACGACATGCGGCGCAAGGAGTTCGGCGCGTTCTACAAGCTCGATGGCGTGTTCGAGATCGGCGCCCAGTACGATTACCAGTCGCACCTGTGGCTGGACGTGGCCGCGCGCTTCCAGACCAAGGCCTGGTTCGGCAAGGACTACGGCGCCATCCGCGTGGGCTACTTCAAGACCCCGATCGGCCTGGATTCGGTCGGCGCTTCGCGCACCATCTCCTTCCTGGAAGCGCCGCTGGCCACCCAGGCCATCTACGAAGGCCGGCGCACCGGCGTGGAGTGGTCGCTGACCCGCAAGACCTGGAACGTGCAGCTGCAGGCGCTGTCCGGCGCGACGATGGAAGGCACCAACTCCGGCACGACCATGGCCGGGCACTTCGCCTGGACGCCGCACAAGGCCGAGGGCGATGTCATCCACCTGGGCGTGGGCTATTCGGTCGAGAACCCGGACGCCACCTCCACCCGCGTGCGCACCAAAATCGAGGCCGGCCTGACCGACACCCGCCTGATCGACAGCGGCGCCCTGCCGGGCACCACCCATATCGAACGCGGCGGCCTGGAGTTCATCCGCATCGCCGGCCCGTTCACCGTGCTGGCCGAGCACCTGGAGGAACAGGTCGCGCGCGACGGCTACAGCGACTTCCACGCCCAGGGCAACACCGTCTACGGCAGCTGGATCGTCACTGGCGAGTCGCGCCCGTACAACGGCACGCTCGGCAACGTTGTGCCCAAGAACCCCGCCGGCGCCGTGGAACTGCTGCTGCGCTACAGCGACCTGGACCTCAACGACGCCGGCATCCGCGGCGGCTACCAGCACGACTGGACCGTGGGCGCCAACTACTACTACTCCAAGCACTTCAAGGTGCAGGCCAACTACATCAAGGCCTACAGCCGCCGCGCCGGCGTGGAAGTCGACCCCAATGCCTTCGAAGTGCGCGCGCAGGTGATGTTCTAAGCACGCCGCGCCGCGTCCTTCGACGTGGAAGAGAGCGGGCCTTCGGGCCCGCTTTTTTTGTGGTTTTTCATCAGCGTGCGCGGGACGTGTACAGGATGACATGCGCACGTGGGCGGAGAGCCCACTTCGCCGAGGAGCCGCGCCCGGCCGGGTCGAGGCGCCGCGGTCGGAAAGATCAGGACTGCTTTAGACCCAAAGGCGTTGGGCAAGCGCCTTGCCCCCTCCCTTTCGCCGCAGGCGAAGGGGAGGGCCGGGGTGGGGTGCTTTTGCTCTTCGCTTCGGTGGCTTGCCCGGTAAAGCCCCAACCCCTCCCCATCCCTCCCCTGCGCTTCGCGCAAGGGAGGGGGCACAAACCGAAGCCCTTTTACCTGACGCGCGATGCAGCGGTCCGGCGGGCGGGGGCCGCGCCTAGCGAGGCAGGACGCCGAGCGCCCGAATCAGGGCAGGATGCCCTGATTGAGGGGAAAGCGGCCCCCGCCCGCCGGACCGCTGCCCCTCCGAAGCGGGAAACGCTCGCCCAGTGGCCCCAGCGCTGGCGAGAAGAATCTCTACTCCAGCCGCGAGATGCCGCTCAAGAAGCCAATCGCGACGACAGGTTGCGCAGCTTGATCGAAGTCGAGCGCGCCGCGTAACCCCACAGCCGCGGCGTGGTGGCCAGATCGAGCATCGCCGCGGCGCGGCCTCCGTAGAGATCGGCCTTGATCTGTTCGAACTGCTGCAGCCCCTGCGCCCCCTGCTTGCAGCGCGCCAGCGCCCGCCGTAGCTCGGGCGACAGACGATCGCGATAGGCGTGCAGCAGATGGTCCACGTTGCGCAGCACCGGCTGCAGATTCATCACCGTGCGCGAATGCGGCGAGCGTGTCCTGGACACCTCGCTGTACGGCAGGGTGTACACGTAGTACGCCTCCGGCACGATGACCACGCTGGCGCCTTCCAGCAGACAGCGGATGTGCAGATCGAAGTCCTCCCCGATCTTGCAGGCCGGGTCGTAGCGCAGCGCATGCGCCTGCAGGAAGTCGCGGCGCACGATCGGCTTGATCACCGGGAAATAGGCGGCGATCCGCCCCGACAGGATCTCGCGCACCTTGGGCACGTTGTCGGAGTTGCGCAGGAACGTCGCCGCGTCCAGCCGCATCGGCGCGTCTCCCGGATTGAACGCCATCACCCCGACGTTGCGATCCAGATGCACATCGCGCAGCCACTGGTTGTCGCCGACCACGTCCAGCGCCTGCGCATCGGCCAGCGCGACCAGCCGCTCCAGCCGCTCCGGCAGCAGCGCATCGTCGGCATCCAGGAACGCGAGATAGCGCCCGCGCGCCTGATCGATGCCCGTGTTGCGCGCCACCGCCACGCCCCCGTTGCGCGCCTGCGTGAAGACACGGATGCGCGCGTCCTGCGCGGCCAACGCCTGAGCCGTGGCCAGCGTGTCGTCGCCCGAGGCGTCGTCGACGATGAGGATCTCGAAATCCTGCAGCGTCTGCTGCTGTACCGAGGCCACCGCACGGCCGATGAACTCGGCCGCGCGGTAGGCGGGAATGACGATCGAAACCAGAGGGGCCATGGGGGAGGGCTGCCTATGCGTGGGGGAGGGGTTTGCGAACCAGGTGCGCGCGCAGGACCGAACTGCCCAGCGCCGCGGCGGCCATCACGCACAGGCCCATCGCGCTCAGCGCCAGGAAGATCTCCAGCCGACCCAGGCCCATGACCCAGTGCCGCCCGAGCCCGTACAGCACGGCCAGCGTCACCAGCGCACAGGCGGCGATCGGCAGCAGATCCTGGCGCATCCAGGCG
The DNA here is from genome assembly GCF_042700505.1 of Pseudoxanthomonas sp. UC19_8. Taxonomy (NCBI): domain Bacteria; kingdom Pseudomonadati; phylum Pseudomonadota; class Gammaproteobacteria; order Lysobacterales; family Lysobacteraceae; genus Pseudoxanthomonas; species Pseudoxanthomonas sp. UC19_8. The sequence goes on along the minus strand of NZ_CP170559.1, from coordinate 2,896,742 downwards.
CCGTAGAGGCCCGGCACCAGCCGCCGCTGCACCACCGGCGGGTAGGCCACAAACGTCACCACCTGCACGGCGCAAGTGGACAGCGCCGTGCCCATCGCCCCGTAGCGGTAGGCCGACCAGGCGATCAGCGGCGCCCCCAGCACGGCCTGCACCGTGCTCACCCGCAGGTTCAGGCGCAGGTCGCCGAAGGCGTACTGCAGGTAGTACTGGTAGGAAGTGAAGGTCAGGAACGCGATGCCGACCATGTACCAGAACAGGATCGGCGCGGCCCACTGCGCCGCGGCCAGGTTGCCGGTCCAGGCGTACATGAGCTCCTCGCCGAACACCGCCACCATGCCGGTCAGGGGAATCATCACCACCGCGGTGAGCTGGGTGGCGCTGCGGTACAGGCGCACCAGCGGCCCAATCTCCCCACGCGAGTGCAGATAGGTCAGGCGCGGGATCAGCGCACTGCTGATCGGCGAGGCCGCCAAGATCACCGCCCCGCACAGCGCGGTGACCAGCGAGAAATACCCGTAGTCGGTCAATGGCAGCAGGCCGGACAGCAGCAGCCGGTCCAGCTGCGACAGCAGCATCCACAGCACCGAGGTGTAGGCCACGCTCAGGCCGAAGGGCAGGGCGGCCACCAGCGGCGCCCGGGCGAAGCGCAGGCCGATGCGCATGGCCGTGGCCGGGAACACCTGGTAGCTGCGCCAGGCCAGCACCACCGGCTCGACCACGGCCACCACCAGCTGGAACAGGAAGAACGCCAGCGGCGTGGGGCTGACGAACTTCAGCACCGCCAGCGACCCCAGCGCCTTGACCAGCGCCAGCACGATGTTGATGGCATTGAGCGAGACTTGCGCCTCCATGCCGTTGAGCGCGGTACGGTAGATCGAGGCGAAGAAGCGCAGGCCGATCATCCAGCCCATCAGCGCCACGCACAGACTGACCTGGCCGGGGTCCAGCGTCTGCACCTTGAACCAGTGCGCGCCGATCAGCGGACTGGCCGCACTCATCGCCAGCCCGGTCGCCAGCGCGATGCCGGCGAAGATCAGCTCGACGCTGCGCAGGATCCGGCGGAAGTCCGTGAAGCCCTCCGCCGTGGCGCGCGCACGCGCCACCTCGCGGTTGAGCATCGGGGATAGCCCCACGTCCAGCAGCCCCAGCCACAGCTGCAGGACCACGAAGAACCCGACCAGGCCATAGGCCTCTGCCCCCAGGTACTTCAGATAGAACGGCACGAACACGATGCCGACCAGCGTCGAGACACCCTGCCCCAGATAGTTGGCCAGCGCATTCATGCGCACGGAGGGGGGGCGGGTCATGGAATCCAGGTGTGGCCGAAAGCTGCGAGAGAACATAACGCGCGGACCGGTCTTTTTAGGACGCCGTCGCACGAATCTGTAACGTCCTGACAAAAAGCGGCTCTCGGCCGAGGCAGCGTGAGGTCCGTGCACGCGCCCAGCCCCCTCCCTTTCGCCGCAGGCGAAGGGGAGGGCCGGGGAGGGGTGCTTTTGCCTCGCTTCGGCGGATTGCCCGGGAAAGCCTCAACCCCTCCCCATCCCTCCCCTGCGCTTCGCGCAAGGGAGGGGGCTCAAACCGAAGCCCCTTAACCTGACGCGAGAGGCAGCGGGCCGGCTGGCGGGGGGCGCCTAGCGAGGCAGGAGCCGAGCGCCCGAATCAGGGCAGGATGCCCTGATCGAGGGAAAAGCGGACGCCGCCCGCCGGACCGCTGTCCATCCGAAGCCAGAGCGCTCTCAACCGCCCGATCCCCAAACCGAGAGAAGAACCAAAACAAAGGGCGGCCCAAAGGCCGCCCCTTCACACCCAGGTCGCGACCAGCGCAGCCCCTACAGCGCGTAGCCGAACTGCTGCTTGAACTGGTCGTTGAACTCGTCGAAGTCGAAGCGCTGGTTCTGCGTGCCCGGATGCTCGACCTTGAGCGCGCCCATCAGATTGCCCATGCGGCCGATGGTCAGCCAGTCGCAGCCACGCTCGATGCCGAAGATCAGCCCCGCGCGGAACGCATCGCCGCAGCCGGTCGGGTCCACCACCCGGCGCTCGTGCGCCGGCGGAATGTCGTAGGTCTTGCCCGGCGTATGCACCAGCGCCCCCTTGGGGCCCTGCGTGGTGATGTAGGCCTCCACCCGCGAGACGATGTCCTGCTCGTTCCAGCCGGTGCGCTCCTGCAGCAGATTGGACTCGTAATCGTTGACGACCACGTAGTTGGCCTGCTCGATGAAGGTGCGCAGCTCCTCGCCGTTGAACAGCGGCATCGCCTGACCCGGATCGAAGATGAAGCGGATCCCGCCTTCGGCGAACTCCTGCGAGTTCTGCAGCATGCCCTCGCGCCCGTCGGGCCCGACCAGCCCGATGGTCACCCCGGGCACATCCTTCACGTGGTTCTCGTAGGACCGCATCATCGCCCCCGGATGGAAGGCGGTGATCTGGTTGTTGTCGTGATCGGTGGTGATGAAGGCCTGGGGCGTGAACAGCTCATCGATCACCTTCACACAGGACAGATCGATGCCCAGCGACTCGAAATGCTCCCGGTACGGCCCGAAGTCCTGGCCCACCGTGCCCATCGGCAGCGGCTTGCCGCCCAGCAAATGCAGGTTGTAGGCGATGTTGCCGGCGCAGCCGCCGAACTCGCGGCGCATGCGCGGGACCAGGAAGGACACATTCAGGATGTGCACCTTGTCCGGCAGAATGTGGTTCTTGAACTGGTCCGGAAACACCATGATGGTGTCGTAGGCGAGGGAACCACAGATCAGTGCGGACATTGGCTCGTGTCTGGCTGGCGTTGGCGCGGCCGGCCGGCGCGGGTCGCACGCGGCAGGCTCGGGATAAGAGGAACCGACCCGACCGGGGCGGCAAACGGCGACAAGGGTATCGTCTGGGGCCGGGCAGGGCCAGACGCGCGTGCGGCGGCCGACCCGCCGAAGGTGGCCGAGGGCCTTGTTCAGCCAGCGATTTTCCTTGTATGGCGCAGGGGGGATTGCTAGGCTAGCCGACCCCTTTTTTGCCCATTTTTTCGCCAGCGGCGCAGGGCATTCGCACTTTTTTCGAAGGATCTGGTCCCCCGATGTTCAAAAAGCTGCGCGGCATGTTCTCCAACGACCTGTCCATCGACCTGGGCACGGCCAACACCCTGATCTACGTGCGCGGCCAGGGCATCGTGCTCAACGAACCCTCGGTGGTCGCCGTGCGCCAGGACCGCGCCATCGGCGGCACCCGCTCGGTCGCCGCGGTCGGCTCGGAGGCCAAGCAGATGCTGGGCCGCACCCCCGGCCACATCACCACCATCCGCCCGATGAAGGACGGCGTCATCGCCGACTTCACCTACACCGAGGCGATGCTCAAGTACTTCATCAAGAAGGTGCACAAGTCGCGCGTACTGCGTCCCTCGCCGCGCGTGCTGGTGTGCGTGCCGGCCGGCAGCACCCAGGTCGAGCGCCGCGCGATCAAGGAATCGGCCGAGGAGGCCGGCGCCCGCGACGTCTACCTGATCGAGGAACCGATGGCCGCGGCGATCGGCGCCGGCCTGCCGGTGACCGAGGCGCGCGGCTCGATGGTCATCGACATCGGCGGCGGCACCACCGAGGTGGCGGTGATCTCGCTCAACGGCATCGTCTACTCGCAGTCGGTGCGCATCGGCGGCGACAAGTTCGACGAGTCGATCACCAACTACGTGCGCCGCAACCACGGCATGCTGATCGGCGAGGCCACCGCCGAGCGGATCAAGGTCGAACTGGGCTGCGCCTACCCGCCGCCGGTGGTGGAGGAGATGGAGATCTCCGGCCGCAACCTGGCCGAGGGCGTGCCCAAGATGATCCGGATCAACTCCAACGAGGTCCTCGAGGCCCTGCACGAGCCGCTGTCGGGCATCGTCAGCGCGGTCAAGCTGGCCCTGGAGCAGACCCCGCCGGAGCTGTGCGCCGACGTGGCCGAGCGCGGCATCGTGCTGACCGGCGGCGGCGCCCTGCTGCGCGACCTGGACAAGCTGATCTCCGAGGAAACCGGCCTGCACGTGCAGGTCGCCGACGATCCGCTGACCTGCGTGGCCCGCGGCGGCGGCCGCGCGCTGGAGCTGGTGGACATGCACGGCAACGAGTTCTTCGCGCCGGAATGAGAGCGGCGCAGGGAGCGGAGTCCAGGGGCCAGCGGCCAGTGCAAGGCGCCTGATCGTCCGTCTCCCGAGCGCGCGCCGTCGGTGCCGCCCGCGTTCGCTGTTTCCTGATCCCTGGCCTCCGACCCCTGGCCCCTGCCGAGTTCATGCCTTCCTACGCCGGCCCTCCTGTAGCCCCCCGTCCGGGCGAGATCGCCAGCTCCCTGCGGCTGCTGGCGTACCTGGCGCTGGGCGTGGCGCTGGTGATCCTGGACCACCGCGGCGGCTGGCTGGCCCAGGCCAGGCAGCAGCTGGGCCTGGCCGCGCAACCGCTGTGGTGGGTGGCCGGGCTGCCCGGCAAGCTGGGCGCGCGCCTGCAGGACGACGCGGCCACGCTGGGCCAGCTGACCGAGGAAAACCGCCGCCTGCGCGACGAGCTGCTGATCTCCAACGCGCGCCTGACCCGGCTGAGCGCCGCGGTGGCCGACAACGCCCAGCTGCGCGCCCTGCTGGGCGCGGCCGGCAACCGCGGCCTGGACGTACAGCTGGCCGCGGTGCTCAACATCGACCTGGACCCGACCCGGCAGCGCCTGGTGATCGACGCCGGCAGCCGCGACGGCGTGCACGTGGGCCAGCCGGTGATCGACGCCGGCGGCCTGCTCGGCCAGATCGTGCAGGTGATGCCGACCTATTCCACCGTGCTGCTGCTGACCGACCCGGACCACGCCGTGCCGGTGATGGTCCAGCGCAGCGGCGTGCGCCTGCTGGCCTCCGGCAACGGCCGCAGCGACCAGCTGCAGCTGGTCAACGTGCCGCTCAACGCCGACATCAAGGACGGCGACGTGGTGGTGACCTCCGGCCTCGGCGGGCGCTTCCCGCCCGGCTTCCCGGTCGGCACCGTGGCCGACCTGCACGCCGACGACAGCCGCACCTTCCTGGTCGGCGAGCTGCGCCCGGCCGCGCACCTGGACCGCGGGCGCAATGTGCTGCTGCTCAAGGCGGCCGCGGCGGTGCCGGCGGTTCCCAATGTCGGGATGCCAGGCGAGGGACCGGACGCCGGGGGCCAGGAGCCGGCGAAAGGCAATGGCAAGGCCAGCGGCAGGAACGACGGCGGTGGCGTGGCAGGCGCGACACTTTCGCAGCCCTCGGCATCTGCCGCTTCCGCGCCTCGCCCGGCACCTGGCGCCCAGCCCGCAACCCCAACTCCCGGCGCCTCCGCTTCTGCCCCGGCTGCAGGCGCACGCTCGCCGAGCCCGGCGCCTGACGCCTCTGCTGCTTCCCCGGCCCCCGCCTCTGCGCAGGAGCCCCGCCCATGAGCCGCCAGCGCAAGGGCTGGGTGCTGCCGGTGAGCGTGCTGGTGGCGCTGCTGCTGGCCCTGCTACCGCTGCCGCCGCTGCTGCAGCCGTTGCGGCCGTACTGGCTGGCGCTGGTGCTGGCTTACTGGGTGATCGAGGAACCGGAACGGGTCGGGCTGGGCTTCGTGTTCGTGGTCGGGCTGATCGCCGACATCAGCTTCGGCGGCTTGCTCGGCGAGCAGGCGCTGCGGCTGGTGGTGATGGCCTTCATCCTGCAGCGCTTCCGCGCACGGCTGCGCTTCTTCCCGCTCTCCCAGCAGGCGCTGGCGCTGGGCGGGCTGCTGCTCAACGACCGCATCGTCGCCAGCGCGATCCATCTGGCCATCGGCGAGCCGCTGCTGCCCTGGGCCTACTGGTGGGCGCCGCTGATCGGCATGGCGCTGTGGCCGCCGGTGTTCGTGCTGCTCGACGCGCTGCGCCTGGGCCGGCGTTCCTGAGCGGGCAACCCTGACCATGTCGCGTCGCCGCCCGCTCAAGAATGCCCATGCCGAGGCCGACCAGTTCCGCCGGCGCGCGGCGCTGGGCTTCCTGGGCGTGTTCGTCTGCCTGGCCGGGCTGGGCGCGTGGTACTTCAAGCTGCAGGTGCTCGATCACGCCGAGTACGCCACGCGCTCGGAGGCCAACCGCATCAAGCTGCGCCCAGTCGTGCCGGCGCGCGGCAGCATCTACGACCGCAACGGCGTGCTGCTGGCCGAGAACATCCCGGCCTTCCGCCTGGACGTGGTGCCCGACCAGGCCGGCGATCCGGACGAGTGGCTGGATGCGCTGGGCAAGGTGGTGGCGCTGGATCCGGAGGAGGTCAAGCACTTCCTGGCCGTGCGCAAGGTCAGCCGCGGGTTTCGCGGCATCACCATCAAGCCCAAGCTGAGCGAGGAGGAGATCGCCGCGCTGGCGGTGGACCGCTGGCGCTTCCCGGGCGTGGAAGTGGTGCCTTATCTGACCCGCCACTACCCCTATGGCCCGCTGCTGGCGCACGTCATCGGCTACGTCGGGCGCGTGGACGAGGCCGACCTGGCGCAGCTCGGTGAAGGCAACTCGGCGCTGACCCATGTCGGCAAGACCGGCCTGGAGCGCTATTACGAGCAGCAGCTGCGCGGCAAGGTCGGCTACGAGAAGGTCGAGACCAACGTGGAAGGCCGCGCCCTGGGCGTGGTCGGGCGCGTGCCGGCCCAGGCCGGCACCGATCTGAAGCTGTCTATCGACATCAAGCTGCAGCAGGCCATGACCGAGGCCTTCGGCCAATACGAGGGCGCGGCGGTGGCGATGGACCCGCGCACCGGGCAGATCCTGGGCATGGTCAGCCTGCCCAGCTACGACACCAACCTGTTCGTCAACGGCATCTCCACCCGCGACTTCAAGGCGCTCAACGAGAACCCCTCGCGCCCGCAGTTCAACCGGCTGGTGCTGGGCGGCGTGGCGCCGGGCTCGACCATCAAGCCGCTGATGGGCCTGGCCGGGCTGGACAGCGGCACGCGCCGGCCGCAGGACAAGATCCTGTCCACCGGCATGTTCTACCTGCCCGGCGTCAGCCGCGGCTGGGCGACTCGCACCGCGGCGGCCATGGCTGGACCGACCTGCGCAAGTCCATCGCCCAGTCGGTCAACACCTACTACTACAAGCTCGCCGTGGACATGGGCATCACCCAGGTCGACGCGTACATGACCAAGTACGGCTTCGGCGCGCCCACCGGCATCGACCTGGCCGGCGAGATCGGCGGCATCGTGCCGTCGCCGGCCTACAAGATGAAGAGCCGCAAGGAGGCCTGGTATCCCGGCGATACGGTCAACATCGCCATCGGCCAGGGCGACTGGAAGGTCACCCCGCTGCAGCTGGTGCGCGCCATCTCCGGCGTGGCCGACGGCCAGCTGCGCACCCCGCGCCTGGTGATGGACACGCGCAACGGCTTCGACCAGCCCTGGCAGCCGATCGCGCCCGGTCCGACCAAGCCGATCAGCGATCGCCCGGACAATCTGCAGTGGGTGCGCGAGGGCATGATGGACACCATGCGCCCGGGCGGCAGCGGCTATGCCATCGCCGTCGGCGCGCCGTACCAGATGGCCGGCAAGACCGGCACCGCGCAGGTGGTCAGCCGCAAGGGACTGGCCGCGGTCGATCCGCGCAGCCTGCCCATGCACCTGCGTCACCGCTCGCTGTTCGAGGGCTTCGCCCCGGCCCAGGCGCCGACCATCGCCCTGGCCATCGCGGTGGAGGGCGGCGGCTACGGCGCCAGCACCGCCGCGCCGATCGCGCGCAGGATCTTCGACGCCTGGCTGCTGGGCAAGATGCCGGGCGACACGCCGGACGCGCCGGACATCGTCGTGCCCGAGGACGGCACCGACACCGGCGCCGCGCCGCCGGCCCCGTCCGAGATCCCGGGCGCGCCCGGACCGACCCCGCCGCCGGCCCCGACCGCCGCGCCGGTGCCGGCCGCCGCGCCGGTGCCGGCCGAGGCGCCGCGCGAACCGCAGGCCGCGCCATGACCGGCCTGCTGCGCTACCTGGGCGATCTGGTCTGGCGCTTCGCGCGCAGCCTGGACTGGGTGCTGTGCCTGGCCCTGGCCGGCGTGATGTGCTTCGGCCTGGCGGTGATGAAGAGCGCCGGTGGCGCCACCGGCGGCACCCATCTGGTGATCGCCCAGGGCATGCGCTTCGTCATCGGCGCCGGCGCGATGTGGGCGCTCTCGCGCGTGCAGATGCCGCGCCTGCGCGCCTGGACGCCGCTGATCTACGCGCTGTCCATGTTGCCGCTGCTGGCGGTGTTCGTGCTGGGCACCGGCAAGTACGGGCGCCAGTGGCTGGACCTGAAGGTGTTCTACCTGCAGCCGGCCGAGCTGCTCAAGATCACCATGCCGATGATGGTGGCCTGGTACCTGTACCGCGTGCCGCTGCCGCCGCGCTTCACCACCGTGCTGATCGCCGCGGCGATCATCGGCATTCCCACCGGGCTGATCATGCTGCAGCCGGACTTCGGCACCGGCGTGCTGATCGCCGCTTCCGGCGCGTTCGCGCTGCTGCTGGCCGGGCTGCCGTGGTGGTGGGTCGGCATCGGCGTGGCCGGCGTGGCCAGCGCCGCGCCGCTGGCCTGGTTCTTCCTGCTGCGGCCCTACCAGAAGGACCGCATCATGATGTTCCTCAACCCCGAGAGCGATGCGCTGGGCGCGGGCTGGAACATCATCCAGTCCAAGATCGCCATCGGCTCGGGCGGCCTGACCGGCAAGGGCTGGGGCCTGGGCAGCCAGTCGCATCTGAACTTCATCCCCGAGCAGACCACCGACTTCGCCTTCTCGGTGCTGAGCGAGGAGTTCGGCTGGATCGGCGTGGCCACGCTGCTGACGCTGTATCTGGTGATCGTCGGGCGCTGCCTGTGGATCGCCATGCAGGCGCGCGACACCTATTCGCGCGTGCTGGCCGGCTCGCTGGGGCTGGCGTTCTTCGTCTACGTGCTGGTCAACGGCGGCATGATCTCCGGCCTGCTGCCGGTAGTGGGCGTGCCGATGCCGCTGATGAGCTACGGCGGCACCTCGGCGGTGTCGCTGCTGGCCGGACTGGGCCTGGTGATGGCGGTGCGCTCGCACCGGCCGGTGAATCGCTAGCGCCTGCCTGGGCACCGATCACAGGCCCTGGATGTCCGTCGCAATCCCGCGACGACACATGAACAAAATCGGGCAAGTGACTGACGCGACAGGGTTCATTTCCCGTTATCGCGTGCTAATCTCGGCGCCGATGATCCGACGCGCACTTGCCTGCCTGTTCACGCTCGGCCTGGTCGCCTGTGCGACCCAGCCAAGGCCTTCGACCCCGCCGAAACAGACCGCCCCGCAGCCGCGTCCCACGCCGGCCGCGCCGGTGCCGACCGGTCCTGCGCCCGCGGAGACCTCGGTCGAGCGCCGCGCCGACGCGGCGCCGGTGGACCTGACCCCGGTGCCCTTCGAGGTGGCGCGGGCCAACTTCATCCGCGACACCGCCGCGCGCTTCGGCTTGGATCCGGCCTTCATCGAGGCCACGCTGGCCCGCGCCAATTGGCGCGAGGACACGATCAAGCTGATGTCCAAGCCGGCCGAGCGCACCATCGGCTGGAACGAATACCGGCCGCGCTTCATCACCGCCTCGCGCATCAGCGCAGGGCAGGCCTTCCTGGCCGAGCATCGCGCCCAGCTCAGCCGCGTCGAGCAGCGCACCGGTGTGCCGGCCGAGATCATCGTGGCCATCCTCGGCGTGGAGACCAGCTACGGCGGCTACACCGGCAAGACGCCGGTGATCGATGCGCTCTACACGCTGGCCTTCCGCTATCCGCGCAGCGGCAATCCCGACCGCGCCCAGTACGAGGCGCGCCGCGAGCTGTTCTTCCGCGATGAGCTGGCGCAGCTGTTCGCCCTGGCCAAGGAGCAGCGGCTGGACCTGTCCACGCTCACCGGCAGCTACGCCGGGGCGATGGGGCTGGGGCAGTTCATGCCTTCCAGCTATCGCGACTTCGGTGTGGACGGCGACGGCGATGGCCGCATCGACCTGCTGACCGACCTGGACGATGTCTTCGCCTCGGTGGCCAACTACTTCGTCAAGAAGGGTGGCGCCTACGGCTGGGAACGCGGCGGCCCGGTGGCCGTGCAGGCCAGGCTGGCGCCGGGCGCGGTGGAGTTCAACCCCGATGACTGGACCCCGACCTGGACGCTGGGCGAGCTGGCCACGCGCGGCTACACCCCGCTGGCGCCGGTGCCGGCCGGCGAGACCGCCACGCCGGTGACCCTGTCCACCAGCAGCGGCCCGCAGTACTGGCTGGGCTTCCGCAACTACTACGCCATTACCCGATACAACAACTCCAAAATGTACGCGATGGCCGTATGGCAACTTTCAGAAGCGATCGCCGGCCGCCCGCTGCCGCCGGCATGAAAACCTGGCTGCTCCTGGCGCTGGTGGCGACCCTGGCGGCGTGCAGCAGCGCGCCGCGCAGCAAGGGCGCCAAGCCGGGCGAGGCCACCATCATCGTCCCCAAGGGCGAGAAGGCCCCGGCCGCGGTCGCCGCCGGCTGCCTGGGGCGTTACGCCCCGGCGGTCGAGGATCCGTCCACGCGCGGCGACTACACCGCCGGCGGGCTGTACAAGCCCGGCGTGTCGGACAGCACGCCCACCGAAGTCCCCGACGTGGACTGCATCGCCGAGCCGACCATCGCCGCCGAGCCGCTGTCGGACTACGGCAACAAGTCGCCCTACAGCGTGCTGGGCAAGAACTACACGGTGCTCGATACCGCCGCCGATTACGAAGAGACCGGCCTGGCCTCGTACTACGGGCAGAAGTTCCATGGCCGCAAGACCTCCAACCACGAGGTCTACGACATGTACCAGTTCACCGCCGCGCACAAGACGCTGCCGCTGCCCAGCTTCGCCCTGGTGACCAACCTGGACAACGGCAAGAACGTGATCGTGCGCATCAACGACCGCGGGCCGTTCCACGATGGTCGCGTGATCGATCTGAGCTACGCCGCGGCGGTCAAGCTGGGCATCACCGGGCGCGGCACGGGCCGGGTCGAGGTCAAGGCACTGCATCCGGACGATCCCAAGCTGCCGGCGCTGCTGGCCAGCCGCAACGCCGTGCGCAGGCCAGTGGCCACCACCGTGGCGACCGGCGTGCCCACCACCATCGCCACCGGCAAGCCGGCCGCGGTCAGGCCCTCGGCCATGGATCAGCTGGTCGGCGGCCTGCCGGCCGCGTCGCGGACCGCGGCGGTCGCGGCACAGCCGGTGCCTGCCGCCGCCGCCCCGATGGACACCAAGGCGGCGCCGAGCGATCCCTCGCTGCGCTACTACACCATTCCCAATACCAAGAAGCCGGCCAGCGCCGACCGCTTCGAGGCCTGGATGAAGAGCCAGGGCGTGCACGTGGCCACCGGCAAGCCCGGTGCCCCGGCACCCGCGCCGGCGACCGCGGTCGCCGTGGCGACGCCCGTCGCTGCCGGCAAGGGCGCGGCCGAGGCGGCGCCTGCCGCACGCCCGGCCCCGGCGCCGGCCCGGCCGGTCGCCTCGGCCGCCAGCACCGGCAACGGCAACGGCACCTATGGCCAGTCGGCCATGGCCGTGCTGCTGCAGGTCGCCAGTTTCGCCAGCCGCGACAATGCCGAGCGCGCCCTGGCCCGGCTGGTGGCGGCTGGCATCCCCACGGCGACGCTGAGCGATGTCATCGCCGGCGGTCGCACCCTGTGGCGCGTGCGGGTCGGCGCAGCGGACAATGACGGGGCCGACGCCCTGGCCGCGCGCATCGCCGGGCTGGGCTTCGCGCGGCCGCAGGTCGTGCGCGAGTGATCCGCACGCCGCCGCGCGGGTCGCGGCCGGCGTCTCTTTTCTTCGTCTTCGCTTTTGCAAAGGTAAGTCCTCCATGAAGTTCCGTTTCGCCTTCGCCGCCCTGGCGACCGTCGCCTTCGGCGCGGCCATCGCCCAGACGCCGCCGCCTTCCGACGCCGTCACCGCGCCGCCGCCGGACATCAAGATCCCCGACGCGCCGGCGCCGGCCGTGGCCAAGGCCTGGATCGTGATGGACGCGGCCAGCGGCCAGGTGCTGGCGGGCAACAACATCCATGAGCATCTGGCCCCGGCCAGCATGACCAAGGTGATGACCTCCTATGTGCTCGCCGCCGAGCTGAAGGCCGGCAAGATCACGCGCGACGACCAGGTCATGATGAGCGAGCGCGCCTGGCGCGAGGGCGGTGCCGGCACCGATGGCAGCTACAGCGGCTTCCCGGTCAACCAGACCGCGCGCCTGGAGGACATGGAAAAGGGCATGGTGGTGCAGTCGGGCAACGACGCGGCCATCGCCCTGGCCGAGCACACCGCCGGCAGCGCAGAGGCCTTCGTCGAGCTGATGAACGCCTACGCCCAGCGCATCGGCATGAAGGACAGCCACTTCGTCGACGTCCACGGCCTGGCCGCCGACGGCCACTACTCCAGCGCCTACGACATGGCCCTGCTGGGCCGCGCGCTGATCCGCGACTACCCCGACACCTACGCCTACAACAGCATCAAGGAACTGACGGTCAACGGCATCACCCAGCCCAACCGCAACCTGCTGCTGTGGCGCGACCCGAGCGTGGACGGCATCAAGACCGGGCATACCTCGCAGGCCGGCTACTGCATCATGAATTCGGCCAAGCGCGGCGACCAGCGCCTGATCACCGTGATCATGGGCGATGTGTCGGAGAAGCAGCGCGCCGAGGACTCGCTGGCCCTGCTCAACTGGGGCTTCCGCTTCTACGAGACCCATCGCCTGTACGAGCCGGGCAAGGTGCTGGCCACGCAGAAGGTGTGGAAGGGCGACCAGCGCCAGGTGCAGCTGGGCGTCGCCGCGCCGCTGCTGGTGACCGTGCCGCGCGGGCGCTATGAGCAGCTCAAGCCGTCGATGGACGTGCCCAAGCAGCTGGTAGCGCCGATCAAGCAGGGTCAGCAGATCGGCACCGTCAAGGTCAGCCTGGATGGCAAGGTCATCGCCCAGGCGCCGCTGGTGGCGGTCAATGCGGTCGAGGAGGGTGGCTTCTTCCGCCGGCTGTGGGATGCGTTCTGGATGTGGTGGGAATCGGTCTGACCAGACCCGGGGCGTCCGCAAACGTGTGAGCGGGGCGCCTTTGTCTGAGCGTCCCGCGTTCGCGGGCACGACGATGAGACCGCATGTTGGAACGAAGAAGCCGGCGCAAGCCGGCTTCTTCGCGTGCGGGCCGCGGTGGACTTGGGTTTGCGCGGGTCCGACCCGATAATCCGCCGATGGACATCACTTCGGACAATCCCGAACACGGCTTCCAGTTTCCCGGCACCTTCGAGCTCAGCGCCATGGGCCGGGCCGGCATCGAACTGGAGCGCGAACTGCCGCGCCTGCTGGCCGGCGCCGGCGTGGACGTACTCGAAGAGCGCGTGAGCTGGAAGCATTCGGCCAACGGCAAGTACGTCTCGGTGCGCATCGCCTTCCGCGCCGACTCGCGCGAGCAGTACGACGCGGCCCACCGGGCCCTGCGCGGCCACCCGGAAGTGAAGTGGACGCTCTAGCCGCGGCCTGCCCCTCGCCGCAGGGCGATGCGGCCATCGCCGCGCGCGCGCCGCTGCCGGCCAGCGTGTACGAACTGGGTCGCCAGCCCTACGAACCGGTCTGGCGCGCGATGCAGGCCTTCACCGACGCCCGCGACGAGACCACGCCCGACGCGCTGTGGATGGTCGAGCACGAACCGGTGTTCACCCTGGGCCAGGCCGGCAAGCCCGAGCACGTGCTGGCGCCGGGCGACATCCCGGTGCTGCACGTGGACCGCGGCGGCCAGGTGACCTACCACGGGCCGGGCCAGATCGTGCTCTACCCGCTGCTGGACCTGAAGCGGCTGAAGATCGGCGTGCGCGACTACGTATGCCGCATCGAGCAGGCGATCATCGACACCTGCGCCGAATGGAACATCCATGCCGAGCGCAAGGACGGCGCGCCCGGCGTGTACGTGGCCGGCGCCAAGATCGGCGCGCTGGGCATCCGCGTGCGTCGCGGCTGCACCTTCCACGGCCTGAGCTTCAACATCGCCATGGACCTGGAGCCGTTCCACCGCATCAATCCCTGCGGCTACGAAGGCCTGCAGACCGTGGCCCTGTCCGACCTGGGCGGCCCGTCCTCGATGGAGGCGGTCAAGGCGGTGCTGCTGGAGAAGATCGCCGCGCAGTTCGGGCTGGTGCTGACGCGTGCGGACGGCTTGCCGCCTGGCGTGCCCGCGCCGCACGCCGCCTAGCGCGACCCGCCCTGCGGCTCCCACCTGTAGAGCGGAGCTTGCTCCGCTGCGTTTCGTCCGGATTGTCGGGAAGGCCCCAGCGGAGCAAGCTCCGCTCTACAAGGAGGCGGCGACTCGATCTGAGAGACCGTTGCTCCCACAGGGCATAGCGCGCCATGCGCAACGCAGGCTGATGCACACTTGCCGCCCATGATCGATGTGCAAGCCCATGTTGCCGCGTCCCTGCGCCGGCTGATCGCCACGGCACCCGAGCTCGAGGCCACGCTGGAACAGCCGCAGGCGCGGGCCGCGGTCCAAGCGCTGGCGCTGGTCAGCGACTTCGCCATCGACACGCTGTGCCGGCAGCCGGCGGTGCTGGAGGAGCTGCTCGACGATGCGGCCACCGCCTTCGCGCCGCCGGACCTGCGGCAGGCGCCGGCCGCGCAGTGGCCGGCGCTGCTGCGCCGCTTCCGCGCGGCCGAATCCACCCGGCTGATCTGGCGCGACGTGGTCGAGGGCGCCGATGTCGACGAGATCCTGGCCGGCAGCACGGCCCTGGCCGAGGCCTGCCTGCATGCCGCGCTGGACGCGCTGGAGGAGGAATTCGCCCAGCGCCACGGCGTGGTGCGCGATGCCCAGGGCCAGCTGGTGCGGCTGGTGGTCTTCGGCCTTGGCAAGCTCGGCGGTGGCGAGCTGAACTTCTCCTCCGACATCGACCTGGTCTACGCCTTCGCCGGCGGCGGCGAGTCCGAGCCTGCCTCCGCGCAGGCGGGGAAGCCGCGGACGCTGGCGGCCGAGGAGTACTTCTCCCGCCTGGGGCAGCGGCTGGCCCGGCTGCTGGACGAGACCACCGCCGAGGGCTTCAGCCACCGCGTCGACCTGCGCCTGCGGCCGTACGGCAGCGCCGGGCGCGTGGCGCTGTCGTTCGCGGCGATGGACCGCTACTTCCAGACCGAAGGCCGCGACTGGGAGCGCTACGCCTGGCTCAAG
Source organism: Pseudoxanthomonas sp. UC19_8 (assembly GCF_042700505.1). Classification (NCBI taxonomy): domain Bacteria; kingdom Pseudomonadati; phylum Pseudomonadota; class Gammaproteobacteria; order Lysobacterales; family Lysobacteraceae; genus Pseudoxanthomonas; species Pseudoxanthomonas sp. UC19_8. The sequence goes on along the minus strand of NZ_CP170559.1, from coordinate 2,881,592 downwards.
GCGCGCGCGGTGGCCGGCGACATCGCCGCCGGCGAGGCCTGGCTGCATACCCTGCAGCCGTTCGTGTACCGGCGCTACCTGGACTTCACCGCGCTCGATGGCCTGCGCGCGATGAAGGCGATGATCACCGCCGAGGTCGCGCGTCGCGAGCTGGCCGACGACATCAAGCGCGGGCCGGGCGGCATCCGCGAGATCGAGTTCCTGGCCCAGGCCCTGCAGCTGGTGCACGGCGGCCGCGATGCGCGACTGCGCCAGCGCGGCCTGCGCGCGGCGCTGCAGGCGCTTGTGCAGGCGCGCCTGCTCGCGCCGGAGACCGGCGCCGCGCTGCGCGAGGCCTACCGCTTCCTGCGCGTGCTGGAGAACCGCCTGCAGATGCTGCGCGACGCGCAGACCCACGTGCTGCCGGACAACGCGCAGGACGCGCTGCGCATCGCGCGCGGGCTGGGCCATGCGGACGGCGCCGCGCTGCGCGCCGCCCTGGCGGCGCAGCGCGCGGTGGTGAGCGCGGCCTTCGCGCCGCTGATGGCCGCGCCCGAGGACGCCGAGGACGGCGCGGCGCTGGCGCCGTTCCAGCGCATGCTCGATGGCGCCAATGCGAGCCAGGCGCTGGAGGATGCCGGCTTCGCCGATGCCGCGCAGTCGGCGTCTCGGCTGCAGGATTTCCTCGCCTCGCCGGGCGTGGCGCATCTGTCCGACAGCGCGCGCACGCGGCTGGAGCGCGTGCTGCCGGCCATGCTGCAGGCCGCCGCGGCCTCCGATCTGCCCGACGCCGCCCTGCAGCGCTGCCTGGCGCTGCTGCAGTCGATCCTGCGCCGCACCAGCTATCTGGCCCTGCTGGACGAAGTGCCCAGCGCGCTGGCGCGCCTGGTGGATGTGGTCGCGCGCAGCGCCTGGCTGGCCGAGCGCGTGGCCCAGTACCCGCTGCTGCTGGACGAACTGCTCGACGCGCGCGCCGCCGGGCCCTTGCCCGATCGCGCCGCGATGCAGGCCGCCTGCGCGGCCGCGGGCCAGCACGCCGACCCCGAGCAGGCGCTGCGCCGGCTCAACGAGACGCGCCTGGCCTTCAGCTTCCGCATCGCCCTGGCGGCGCTGGACGCGCGCCAGCCGCCGCAGGATTCGGCGCGGCAACTGGCCTGGCTGGCCGATGCGGTGTGCGTGCAGGTGCTGGCGATGGCGCGGGCCGCGGTCGAGGCGGCGCACGGCCGGGTCGCCGGCGGCCAGTTCGGGCTGATCGGCTACGGCAGCCTGGGCGGGCTGGAGATGGGCTTCGGCTCGGACCTGGACCTGGTGTTCCTGTACGACGCGCCGGGCGATGCGGTCTCCGCGCCTGTTTCCGCGCACGCGGGCGGCGCCCGCGCGCTGGAGCCGGGGCGCTACTACGCACGCGTGGCGCAGAAGGTCGTCGCGCTGCTGGAAACCATGACCGGCGCCGGCCGTCTCTACGCGGTGGACGTGCGCCTGCGCCCGGACGGCGCCAAGGGCCTGCTGGTGACCTCGCGCGCCAGCTACGAGGACTACCAGCGCCAGCGCGCCTGGACCTGGGAACACCAGGCGCTGGTGCGCGCGCGCCCGGTGGTCGGCGATGCCGCGCTGCTCGAGGCCTTCGAACGCATCCGCGCCGAGACGCTGGGCCGGGCGCGCGAAGCGGAGGCGCTGCATCAGGACGTGGTGCACATGCGCGGCCGCATGCGCGCCGAGCTGGACCGCAGTGCGCCGGGGCGGTTCGATCTGAAGCAGGGCGCCGGCGGCCTGGTGGATCTGGAATTCCTGCTGCAGGCGCGCGTGCTCGAACATGCCGCCGCGCATCCGGCCGTGCTGGCCCCCCGCAATACCCGCGACCTGATCGCCGCGCTGGCCGATGCCGGGCTGCTCGAAGCCGGCGAGCGCACGGCGCTGCTGGAGGCGCACGCGACCCTGCTCGCCGCGGGGCTGTCGTGCACGCTGGACCGTCGCCCGCGCCTGACCGCGCCGACGCCCGCGCTGGAGCACGCGCGGCAGGCGGTGACGGCGGCCTGTCGGGCCCATGGCTTGGCGTTCGCGCCGGGCAAGGACGTCTGAAAGCCAAAGATTCGGTCATCCCGCGTACGGGGGCAGGGCTGTTCGGCGGACGCATGTCCGACAGTCCAGCGCCTGTGCCGTTCCGCGCGAAAGTCCCTGGGTTCCCGCATTCGCGGGAACGACGGTCTGGTTGAGTACGCGCGCCTCAACTTGCCCGACCTGGCCTGAGCGAAGCGGCCCAGTCGCCGCCGCAGAACGCAGCGGCTGCTGAGCGACGCAGTAAATGTTCGCTTCTCCCGTGGGAGCCGCCATGGCGGTGATGGGGCTTTACCGGCAGAGCCCTATCGCCGCCATTGGCCGAAAAGGCCACAAGGGCGGCTCCCACCTGTAGAGCGGAGCTCGCTCCGCTGGGGCCTTCCCCACGCACCGAACGAAGCGCAGCAGAGTCCCCTGAAAAGAGATTGCCACAAGCTCCGCGCTACAGGCAGGCCGCCGCGAGATTTGAGGAGGCAGTGGCTCCCACCCAGCATGGCCAGCCGCGCGCCTCACGCGAAAGCGATGTCTTGCTGCGCGTTACTGAGCGCCCGCCTCATCCCACCCGCCCAACCGCTCGCGCACCAGTGCGGCGATCCGCGCGGTCTCGCGCAGCGGGGTGACGGCAAACGGCGCAAGCCCCCCGTCCAGCGCGGCGATGCGCCCGCGCGCCTGCAGGGCGGCGATGAACTGCGCCGGCCGACCGCGCACGCGCTGCGGCGCATGCACGAACACCGGCGCGGGCGTGGCACAGGCCTCGGACAGCATGTTGACCGAGTCGGCGGTGCAAACGATGCGGTCGGCGCAGGCGAGCAGGCCAGGGTAGGGGTTGGGCCCGTCCTGCGCGCCGGTCCACACCAGGTGCGGCGTGCCGGCGTAGTGGCGGCGCAGCGCCTCCACCAGTGCCGGCGGCGTGCGCCGCGACACGGTGGCCATCACCGTGCCGCCGTGCGCGCGCAGCGCGGCATCGAGCGCGGCGGTGATCGAGGCGAGGTCCTCCGCTTCCAGCCGCGCATGCGCGCTGGGCCCGCCGACCAGCAGCGCGGTCCGCGGGCCGGGCAGGGCGCCCAGGGCAGGGAAGTCCGCGCGCGCCTGCGCCAGCCAGGCGTCATCGACCGGATGCAGGCTGCCCAGCAGGGTCAGCACATTGGCCGCGCGCAGCCCGTCGTGTTCCGGCGCGATCACCAGGTCCCAGTGCCGCGGCGCGAGGCGCGGATCCAGGATCTGCACGGCCTGCGCGCCGCGCGCCCGCAGCAGCCGCGTGGCCAGCGCCGCCTGGCGCCCGCAGCCGATCGCCAGCCGCGGCGGTGCCGCCAGCGCCTGCGCGAAGCCGGGCCCGAACGCCTGGTCCGCGCCCGGCAGCCGGCGCGGTGCGAGCGTCTTCCACGGCGCGCGCGGCTGCAGCGTCCAGGCCTGCGCGGGCAGGCGCAGGGCCCGCGCCAGCGCCTCGGCCTGGCGCAGGTTGCCGGCATGGCCATCGGTGAGAGTCCAGGTGCGCGCGGGCGTCATGGGCAACGTTCGACGAAACCGACAAAGCTGTCAGGAGGGGATTGGTGTTGCAACCCAAAACAATCCGTTGCGGGTCCCCTTGGTGTCGCCGGGGTGGTCGCACCCTACACTGCGCCCGGTCGTCGCGCTGGTTCGGCGTCCGTACCCCCTTGCTCTGATGGAGTGGTTCCGATGTCGCAGTCCCTCGATGCCGCCGCGCTGGATCAGCTGTTCCGCAGCGCGCGCACCTATAGCGCCTTCACCGACGAGCCGGTCACCGATCAGACGCTGCACGCGCTCTACGACCTGCTCAAGTGGGGCCCGACCGGCGCCAACAGCACCCCGGCGCGCTTCGTCTTCGTCCGCTCGCCCGAGGCCAAGGCCAGGCTCAAGCCCTCGCTCGCCCCGGGCAACGTGGACAAGACCATGGCCGCGCCGGTGACGGTGATCGTGGCCTACGACCTGGATTTCCACGAGCACCTGCCCAAGCTCTACCCGCATACCGATGCCAAGGCCTGGTTCGACGGCCCGCAGGAGGCCCGCCGCGAGCCGGCCCTGCTCAGCGCCGTGCTGCAGGGCGCCTATCTGATCCTGGCCGCCCGCGCACTGGGCCTGGATGCGGGCCCGATGTCCGGCTTCGACGCGGCCAAGGCCGACGAAGCCTTCTTCGCCGGCACCTCGCTGCGCGCCAGCTTCCTGGTCAACCTGGGCTATGGCGATGCGTCCGCGCTGCATCCGCGCCTGCCCCGGCTGTCCTTCGACGAGGCCGCGCGCATCGTCTGATGCCGCGGCCGGTTTGCGATTCACCCGGCTCCAACGCCACCGCTGTTCCCTTAGCGCCACACCACCAAGGAGTTCCTCGCATGCGCAAGTTCCTGCTCGCCGCCGCCCTGTCGGCCCTGGTCGCCCCGGCCTTCGCCGCCCCGACCACCTACAAGCTCGACCCGGGCCACACCGATGTGATCGCCACCTGGAACCACTTCGGCTTCTCCAACCCCAGCGCCCACTTCGGCAACGTCGACGGCACGCTGACCTACGATCCGGCCAACGTGGCCGCCTCCAGCGTCCAGGTGACCCTGCCGCTATCGGGCCTGGAAAGCTTCGTGCCCAAGTTGAACGAGCACCTGGCCGGCTCGGATTTCTTCGACGCCGCCAAGTTCCCCACCGCCACCTTCAAGTCCACCAAGGTCCAGTCGACCGGCAAGGACAAGCTCAAGGTGACCGGCGACCTGACCATCAAGGGCATCACCAAGCCCGTGGTGCTGGACGTGACCCTGAACAAGGCCGGTGAGCACGCGATGAAGAAGGTGCAGTCGATCGGCTTCGACGCTACCGCCACGGTCAAGCGTTCGGACTTCGGCGTCGGCGCCTACGCGCCGATGGTCAGCGACGAGGTCAAGCTGCACATCACCACCGAGGCCGACGCGGCCAAGGCCAAGTAAGCCCGCGCGGCCGACTCGGCCGCGTCTTGCGCAAGCACGGAAGCCGCTGGGGATGTCCCGGCGGCTTTTTTCTTTTGGAGTGCTTCGCGCGGTGCGAGGTCGCTGATCCCACTTCGCCGACCAGCCTCGACCCGGCCGGGCGCGACTCCTCGGCTCGGTCCGCCATCCCTGGCGGACTCGCCGCTGCGGGCCATCTCTGGCCCGCTCCCCGCGCGCCTGACCGTGTCGAGGCTCTGCGAGCGTACAGAACAGGACTCCTTCCAACTCGAAGGCACTGAGCAAGTGCTCTGCCCCCTCCCTTTCGCCGCAGGCGAAGGGGAGGGCGGGGGTGGGGTGCTTTTGCTTTTGCTTCTGTGGCTTACTCGGGAAAGCCCCGACCCCTCCCCCTCAGTCGCTAGCCGCGACTTCGAGCTCCCCTGCGCTGCGCGCAAGGGAGGGGGCTCAAGCCAAAGCCTTCTGACTTCAAGCGCGGCACCGCTCGCCGAACCGCTGCCCTTTCGAAGTGAGCAACACCCCAGCGTGAGCCCCAGCCTCGTGGTCGTTTTGATCAATGGCGAAAGGTTTCGCCGGGAAAGCCTCATCGCCGCCATGGCGGCTCACACGTGTAGAGCGGAGCTTGCTCCGCTGGGGCTTTCCCCACGAACCGAACGAAGAGCAGCGGAGCAAGCTCCGCTCTACAGGCAGGCCGCTGCGAGATTTGAGGAGACAGTTGCTCCCACATGGAGCGAACCGCTTCGGAGGAGCTCTTTCAGGCACCGGTTTCCAGACCGTAGAGCGCCAGCGCACGCCGCAGGGTGGCGGCGCTCGAGAAGCCCAGCGCGTCCAGTCCCGCCGCGCGGGCGCCGTTGACGTTCTCGTCGCGGTCGTCGATGAACAGCGTCTCGGCCGGCGCCGCATCCAGCAGCGCGAGCGCACGCAGGTAGGCCTCCGGCGAAGGCTTGGCGATGCCGACATCGCCCGCGCCCACGACCCGGTCGGCGAACAGCGGGAACAGCGGCGGACAGATGCGCCCCAGGTGCAGCGTCAGGAACGGCCCGTTGTTGGTGAAGATCGCCACCGCCGCCTGCCGCGACACCGCCCCGGCCAGCGCCACCATCGCCGGATCGGCCGGCGTGGCCAGCGCACGCGCGGCGATGCAGTCCTCCAGCGTCAGCCGCGCCCCCAGGCGGCGCGAGAGCTCGTCGGCATAGTCCACCGGCCGCCACAGACCGACGTCCGACTCGTGTTCCAGCCCCGAGTCGAACAGCGCCGCCTGCACCGCGCCCGGCGTGGTGCCGCTGCGGCGCGCCAGCTCGCACAGGCGCAGGCGGCGGTCGTAGCGCGCCAGCACGTCGTCCAGATCGAACAGCACCAGCCTGGGCTGGCGGAACGGGCGTGGCCGGGAGCGGGGTTGGGGTGTGGACAACATGAACAGGCCGATCGGAGCGAGCTGCCGAGCATAGCCGCCTCCGGGCGGGTGGGCCGAGGTTGTCCCAATTCCTGTCCCGGCCTACCCACCAAGGCGCCACTCACCCGTCACGGGAGATGGCCGGGGTGACAGCTGAGGTTAGCTTCGTGTCAACGCAGGGCGTCGCCTTCCCGCACGCCGCACGGTCAAGGGGGCCGTTGCGCCGCCCTGCGCCCCACCCCCCACCTCGCTTTACCTATTCCGCCTTGCAAGGAGTACAGGTCATGCGCAGTCGCTTCACCCGCCATTCCCTCGCCGTCGCCGTCGCGGCTTCCCTCGCCCCCTCCCGTGCGAGCCTGCGTGGCCTGTCCTCGGCCATGCTGCTCGGCCTGGCGGTCCAGGCGGCCAGCGCCGCCGACCTGCCCGCGGCGCCCGCCGCCGACGAGACGCCGGCCGAGCCCCAGGCCAAGACCCTGGACGCCGTCAGCGTCATCTCCACCGGTACGCGCAAGGCCAACATGGCCGTGACCGACAGCCCGGCGCCGATCCAGCTGGTCAGCGCCGAGGCGCTGTCCAAGACCGCCGCGCCCGACCTGATGAACGCCATCGCCAACCAGGTGCCCTCGTACAACGCCTCCCAGGTCGGCGGCGACATGGCCAGCCAGACCCTGACCGCCTCCATGCGCGGCCTGACCGCCAACCACACCCTGGTGCTGGTCAACGGCAAGCGCCGCCACGTCACCTCCAACTTCGGCGTGGCCGGCAGCGGCGAGATGGCCACCGACCTGTCCTTCATCCCGCAGTCCGCGATCGACCATGTCGAAGTGCTGACCGACGGCGCCGCGGCGCTGTACGGCTCGGACGCCATCGCCGGCGTGATCAACATCATCCTGAAGAAGAACTCCTCCGGCGGCGAGTTCAACGCCGGCTATGCCGGCTACTCCGATGGCGGTGGCGGCACCGATTCGTGGGGCGGCAACATCGGCCTGGGCGGCGACAACGGCTTCGTCAGCATCAGCGTCGAGGCCGAGAACCGCGAGTCGGTCTACCGCTTCTCCAACCCCAGCTACGCCAACTGCCTGCTCAACCAGGACGCGTGCCGCGCCTACGCCACCGCCAACGGTCGCTCGGACCTGCTCAGCCGCCTGGCCAACGACCAGGGCGCGCTGCTCAACAAGCGCTTCCCCGGCCTCAACGCCTGGCTGAACCCGCCCGAGATTCACCGCAAGATCGCCATGTTCAACGCCGGCTACGACTTCGGCGACGGCCTGGAGTTCTACGCCTTCGGCAGCTACGGCAAGAAGACCGCCCAGTCCGAGGAGAACTATCGCCGTCCCTCGCAGGACGGTGGTTACACCGATCCGACCACCGGTGAGGTCAAGCACAAGTACGCCTACGGCTTCAATCCGTCCGAGCGCTCGGAGGAGAAGGACTACGACATCACCGCAGGCCTGAAGGGCGATTTCGCCGACGGCTGGATGTGGGACATCTCGACCGAGTACGGCCGCAACGAGATGGACGTCTACACCGTCAACTCGATGAACTTCTCGCTGTGGCAGGCCACCGGCAGCTCGCCGGAGAACTTCTACGACGGCACCTTTTACAGCACCCAGTGGGATACCAACGCCAGCGTCACCAAGGACTTCGACATCGGCCTGAGCGGCGGCCCGCTGACCCTGAACGCCGGCCTGAACTACCGCCGCGACGGCTACGGCATCGAAGCCGGCGAGCCGGCCTCCTACTACGGCGCCGGCGCCTCGTCCTTCCCGGGCTACAACCCCCTCTCGGCCGGCGACTACTCGCGCCACAGCCAGGCGGTGTTCGCCGACGTGATCCTGTACCCGGTCGATGCCTGGCTGGTGGACATCGCCGGTCGCTACGAGAAGTACAGCGACTTCGGCAGCAAGGCGATCGGCAAGTTCACCACGCGCTACGACTTCTCCGACACCTTCGCCATCCGCGGCACGGCCAGTACCGGCTTCCGCGCGCCGAACATGGGTGAGAACTATTACACCGCCATCCAGGTCAGCCCGACCGGCGCGACCGCCACGCTGGCCGGCGCCTCGGTCGGCAACGGCCTGAAGCCGGAGACCAGCACGAACTTCTCACTGGGCCTGGTGTTCTCGCCGCTGCCCAACCTGACCTCGACCCTGGACGCCTACCAGATCAAGATCTCCGACCGCACCTACATGGGCTCCTTCGCCTATTCGCAGGCGCAGTCGGCGGCCACCCGCACCGGCCGCACCACGGGCCGCTGGAACGCCGACCTGCCCGATCCGGCCGACACCGACGGCGACGGCGTTCCGGACGACAACTACAACCAGATCCTGGGCAACGCCCTGGTCGCCGGCGGCTTCATCAGCAACGCCAACGACCCGTCCGCGCCGGGCGGCAGCTTCGACCAGACCGCGCGCGCCAACATCAACCTGAGCTTCCTCAGCAATGTGCTGGACACCAAGACCACCGGCGTGGACTGGGTGACCAACTACACCAGCGACATGTCCTGGGGCTCGATCGACTGGCTGCTGGCGGCCAACTACAACAAGACCGAGGTGACCCGGGCCGGCCGCGTGCCGGGCTTCGAGACCATCCCGCTGTTCACCGAAGCCAACATCTACGACATCGAGCACGCCAGCCCGAAGTTCCGCGTCAACCTGGCGGCGACCTTCAACTGGCAGAAGTTCACCCTCACCCTGCGCGAGTCGATCTACGGCCCGCAGACCCAGGTCAACAGCCTGGCCGGCTATGAGAGCCTGGCCGACCAGCTGGACGTGATCACCCTGGGCAGCGGCGAGTACTACAAGCTCAAGCTCGGCACGATGGCCACCACCGGCTTCGACCTGAGCTTCAAACCCACCGACAGCTGGACCCTGAGCGTGGGCGGCGACAACGTGTTCAACAAGTACCCCGACAAGATCCCGTCGGCGGTGTGGAACTACGACGTGGCCAACTACCAGAACGGCAACAACGAGTACATCGCCAGCAGCAACTACGCCGGCTTCAGTGGCAGCCCGATCGGTTACTTCGGCGCGCGCTACTACGCCAAGCTCACCTACCGCTTCTGATCCAAACCCGCCGGTGCGCGCCTGGTGCGCGCATCGGCGGTGCCTTGCGCGGGTGCGTTTCCGCGTTCTCCCGAAACAGGCCGCTTCGGCGGCCACGCAGACGAGTCAGACATGCAAGACAGTGTTCGTAACGGCATGACCCGTCGCCAGCTGCTGGGCCGCATCGGCCTGGCCGCCGGCGGCACGATGATGTACCAGGCGATGACCAGCCTGGGGTTCGCCGCCGATTCGGGCTACGCAGGCCCGGTCAAGCTGCAGGGCAATCCCAAGGGCGCCACCGTGCTGATCCTGGGCGCGGGCCTGGCCGGCATGAGCGCAGCCTACGAGCTGCGCAAGGCCGGCTACAAGGTCAAGATCCTCGAGTACAACGCCCGTCCCGGCGGTCGCAACTGGACCCTGCGCGGCGGCGACACCTATACCGAGCTGGGCGGCGAGACGCAGCACTGCGGCTTCGACCCCGGCCTGTACATCAATCCCGGTCCGTGGCGCATCCCGCACCACCACCGCGCGATGCTGGCCTACTGCAAGCAGTTCGGCGTGGCGCTGGAGTCCTTCGTCCAGGTCAACTACAACGCCTACCTGCACAACACCAACGCCTTCGGCGGCAAGCCGCAGCGCTTCCGCGAGATCGATGCCGACTACCAGGGTAACGTCTCCGAGCTGCTGGCCAAGATCACCCGCCAGGGCGCGCTGGACAAGCTGGTCACCAAGGAGGACCAGGAGCTGCTGCTCGAATCGCTGCGCAGCTGGGGCGCGTTGGACAAGAACTTCGCCTACACCACCAGCGACATCAGCAGCATGCGCCGCGGCTTCGCCAAGTACCCCGGCGGCGGCGTGTCGGGCAAGCCGGAGTTCTCCAAGCCGATGTCGCTGCAGGACGTGCTGGGCTCGCACCTGTGGAACCAGCTGGCGGCCGGCAAGAACATCGAGATGCAGACCGCCATGTTCCAGCCGGTCGGCGGCATGGACATGGTCGGCAAGGCCTTCGCCCGCGAACTGGGCCCGGGCGTGATCCAGTACAACGCCAAGGTCGTGGACATCGACCAGGACGACCACGGCGTCAGCGTCACCTACGAGGACACCGGCGCGCCGGGCAACAAGCAGGTCGCCAAGGCCGACTGGTGCATCTGCACCATTCCCTTCTCGGTGCTCAGCCGCATCCCGGTCAAGGTCGGCCCGGCCATGACCGAGGCGATCACCAATCTGCCCTACGCCTCCTCGGTCAAGGTGGGCCTGCAGTTCAAGCGCCGCTTCTGGGAGGAGGACGACAACATCTACGGCGGCATCAGCTACACCAACCTGCCGATCACCAACATCAGCTATCCCAGCACCGGCTTCCACGCCGCGGGCAAGGGCGTGCTGCTGGGCGCCTACATCTGGGGCCTGGACGCCTACGACTTCACCTCGCACAGCCCGGCCGAGCGCGTGCGCCGCGCGGTGGCCTTCGGCAGCCAGATCCATCCGCAGTATCCGGCCGAGTTCGACAACGGTGTGTCGGTGGCCTGGCATCGTGTGCCCAGCAACCATGGCTGCTTCGGCCAGTGGGACGAAGCCCTGCGCGCCAAGCACTACGCCGCGGCCACGCAGATCGACGGCCGCATCGCCATGGCCGGCGAACACATCTCCTACATCCCGGCCTGGCAGGAGGGCGCGGTGCTGTCCGCGCACGATGTCATCGGCCGCCTGCACGCCAAGGTCATGGCGACCGGAGGCCGGGCATGAGCCGCCGCACGTGGTATCGCTTCGGCGGCGCGCTGACGCTGGCCGCTTCCGCGCTGGCCCTGCCGGCGCTGTGGGCACCGGGCGCGCAGGCGCAGACCTCGGACGCCACCGGCCTGCTGCAGACGCGCGATTTCTCGCACGCTGACGGCGCCCAGGTGTACGCCACCATCTGCGCCGGCTGCCACATGCCGGCCGGGCAGGGCGCGCGCGGCGCGGGCGAATACCCCGCGTTGGCGGGCAACCCCAAGCTGGGCGCGGCGCCGTACGTGGAAATGATGGTGTTGAACGGCCATGGCGCCATGCCGGGCTTCGGTCCTATGCTCAGCGACGGGCAGATCGCGCAGGTCACCACCTACGTGCGCACCCATTTCGGCAACCAGTACGACGATGCGGTGAGCGAGGCCGACGTCAAGGCGCTGCGCGCCTCGCTGGCGAGCACCGCCACGCCCGAGCAAGACGACTGACATCCTTTCCATGAAGATCCCAGGAGCCACCATGACCCTGTCCCGCCGCCTGTCCCTGTTCCTGCTGGCCGCGCCGCTGGCGCTGTCGGCCCACGCCGCCGACGTCAAGCGCTACGCCATCCCCGGCAGCGACTTCCCGATCGCCTCGGCCGTGGAGATCCCGGCCGGCAAGACCACCATCTACCTCAGCGGCAAGGTGCCGGCCGTGGCCGACCCGGCCGCGCCCAAGGACTCGATGGAGGCCTTCGGCGACACCAAGACCCAGACCATCAGCGTGCTCACCCAGATCAAGCAGCAGCTCGAAGGCATGGGCCTGGGCATGAAGGACGTGGTCAAGATGCAGGCCTTCCTGGTCGGCGGCCCGGAGAACGGCGGCAAGATGGATTTCAAGGGCTTCATGGAGGGCTATACCCAGTTCTTCGGCAAGGAGGCCAAGCAGATGAACCTGCCGGCGCGCTCGGCCTTCCAGATCGCCGCCCTGGGCAATCCGGGTATGCGCATCGAAATCGAAGTCGTCGCCGTCCGTCCCTGATCCCGATCGAGGAATCGTTCCCATGAAGCAGCCGCTCTCCCGTCGTGGTTTCCTGCGTGGTTCCGCCCTGGCCGCCGGTGCGGGCGTCGGCGCACCCCTGCTGTCCCTGTCCGGCCTGGCCCTGGCCCAGAACCAGTCGCGCAAGCGCCTGAAGGTCGACCCGGCGGCCTCGGCCGCCGCCGGCCTGGCGCCGGTCTACATCAACGCCAACGAGAACCCCTACGGCCCCAGCCCGGCGGCGCTGAAGGCCATCGACGGCATCGCCCCGCAGGGCGGTCGCTATCTGGGCGATCTGCAGACCGAGCTGGTCGGCGAGCTAGCCAGCCAGCTCGGCCTCAAGCCGGAAAACATCGTGCCCTACGCCGGCTCGACCCCGCCGCTGCAGTACACGGTGATGGCCTTCACCTCGCCGAGCGCGGCGCTGGTCACCGCCGACCCCACCTTCGAGCAGGCCTGGCGGGTGGCCGATGCGATCAAGGCGCCGGTGCACAAGCTGCCGCTGCGCAAGGACTACAGCCACGACGTGCAGGCCATGTGCGCCGCCGACGCCAGCGCCGGCATGCTCTACATCTGCAATCCCAACAATCCCACCGGCTCGCTGACCACGCGCAAGGACATCGAGTACGCCCTGGCCAACAAGCCCAAGGGCAGCATCCTGGTGCTGGACGAGGCCTACATCCATCTCTCGCCCAACGCGGTCAGCGGCGTGGACCTGGTGGCCAAGGGCGAAGACGTGGTGGTGCTGCGCACCTTCTCCAAGCTCTACGGCATGGCCGGCATCCGCCTGGGCTATGCGGCCGCCCGCCCGGACCTGTTGGCCAAGCTGACCTACTACGGCTTCAACTCGCTGCCGGTGACCGCCGCCGCGGCCGGCCTGGCCAGCCTGCGCGATCCGCAGCTGGTCCCGCAGCGGCGCAACGCCAACACCGTGTTGCGCGATGAGGTCACCACTTGGCTGACCGCGCAGGGCTATCCCTGCACGACGTCGGAAAGCAACTGCTTCATGGTCGACGTCAAGCGCCCGGCGCCGGAGTTCATGAAGGCCATGGCGACCTACGGCGTCTTCGTCGGTCGCGCCTGGGCGGTGTGGCCGACCTGGTCGCGCATCACCGTGGGCACGCCGGCGGAAATGGCGCGATTCAAGGACGCCTTCGCCAAGGTCATGGCCGGGCAGATGGGTCCGCTGGACGTCAAGACCGCGATGCTCAGCGACGAACGCCGCGACGGCAGCCTGACCCTGGTCTGATCTCTGCGTTGAAGCAAGGGCCGGCGCGCAATGCGCCGGCCCTTTGCGTTACTCCGGGCTGCTGGCCGCGCCGATCAGCCCGCGCTGCAGGGCGTTGCCCAGCGCGGCTTCGCGTGTACCGGCTTCCAGCTTGCGGTAGAGATTCTTCAGGTGGAACTTGACCGTGTTCTCCGACAGCGACAGGCGTCGGGCGATCTGCTTGTTGGACAGGCCGCTGGCCAGCTCCTGCAGGACTTCCAGCTCGCGCTCGCTGAAGAGTTGCACCGCCAGCGCATCCTCGCAGGACAGCTTGTCCAGCAGGGTCTGGATGGTCAGGGCGCGGGTGGTGCCGGCCACGGCTTCGGGATCGTGCTGCCGCGCCACGCGTAGCAGCGCCTTGACCGGCAGACCCGGTTCCAGTGCGACCTGCCAGGCACGCGTGGCGGCGATGCGGTCCAGCGCGGCCGACAGTGCCGGCAGGGCCTGCTGCAGTTCGCCGCGCTGCTGGCGCACCAAGGCCATGCGCACGCGCACGCGGTCCAGGTGGTGGGCGTCGTCGCGTTCGCGGGCATCGTTCTCCAGCGCCTGCAGCAGCGCCAGGGCGCGGCCGCTGCGGCCGGCTTCGGCATGCCAGCGCGCCAGCGCCAGGCCCAGCGCCTGCGACTGGCGCCAGGTGTGGGCATTGGCCAGCGCGTGCTGCAGGGCCATTTCGCCGCCGCTGCGGGCCAGGGCGGCATCCAGTGCGTGGTCGGCGGGCAGGTCCAGCTGCACGTCCACCCGCCAGGCGGCGGAGAGGTCGGCCAGACGCGTCAGGTGACGACGCGCCGCCAGTGCATCGAGGCGATCGAGCAGCGCGCAGGCGGTACGGCCGCTGCGGTCGCGCTGGCGCGCCAGTGCCAGTGCGGTGCCGAAACCGGCGACGTAGACATCGACCCAGCCGTCGCCCGCTTCCAGCACCTCGAGCGCGCCGTCAAGCTGGTCTGCGGCCTCGTCGTGGCGCCCGCGTTCGAGCAGCAGCTGGGCGATCAGGCAGCGGCAGGCCGCCACCAGCACCGCATCGCTGCCCTGGTGCGATTGCGCCAGCTGCATGGCGCGCGCGTATACGGCTTCGGCCTGATCCAGCGCGCCGCGGTAGAAATAGCTCTGGCCCAGGTGCGTCAGCGCATAGCCCACCGCGATCTGGGTGCGGTCCTGTTCGAAGGCCAGCGCGCCCTCGCGCGCCAGCTGCTCGGCCTGGGCGAACTGACCGCGCCCCAGCGCGGTGGTTGCGCAGATGCACAGCAGGGTGCCGCGGCCGAGGTGGTCCTCCTGATCCAGCGCCTGCGCCTGCGCGGCCAGCTGCGCCACACCGCGCGGCTGCGAGCAGATCTGATCCATCAGGTCGCGCAGCAGCGCCACGACCACGGTGTAGTCGCGCTCCAGCGGCGCGCGCACCTCGTCGGGGAAGCTGCGGAACCGCTCCAGCAGAGTCTGCGCGTGGCCGAATTCGCCCACGCGCAGGTGCAGATAGGCCTGGGTGAGATTGAGCGCCGGGGTATCGCGCACCGTGCGCGGATCGAACTGGCGCAGCAGTGCGCGTGTGGCGGCGATGCCCTGGGAGAGCAGCAGCTGCCAGGTGCCGGCGCGCGCGATGCAGTCGGCGGCCAGGGCCACATCGTGGGCGCCCAGCGCATGGCGCACCGCTTCGGCCAGCTGCCCGTGCGCGGCGCACCATAGCGCGGCGCGGCGATGCAGGGTCTGGCCCAGCGCCGGCGACCGGCGCTCCAGCTGCAGATGCAGGAACTCGGCGAACAGCGGGTGGTACCGGAACCAGGCGTGGTCGTCGTCCAGCGGCACCAGCAGGCCGTGGAAGTGGCCCAGCCGGTCCAGCAGCCGGCCGCTGTCCTGGCGCTGGCGCACCGCATCGGCCAGGGGCGCGTTGAAGCGCGCCAGGCCCGAGGTCTCCAGCAGGAAGTCCCGCAGCTCCTCGTCCAGGTCGCTGACCACCTGTTCGGCCAGATAGGCCGCCAGTCCGGCCGAGCGGCCGCTGAAACGCGCGATGTCATCCCCGCGGGTCTGGCCGCCGGCGAGCCAGGCGGCAGCCAGGCGCACGGCCACAGGCCAGCCTTCGGTCTTGCCGCGCAGACGCTTGGCATCCTCGTCGCTGGCCTGCGTGCCGAGCAGGGCGCGGGTCTCGCCGCCGTTCATGGCCAGCTGCGCGGCATCGATCCGCTGCAGGGCGCCGCGCACCGACAGCCGCGCCAGCGGCAGCGCGGGCGCGCGCCGGGTCGCCAGCAGCACATGCAGATGCGGGCCGCCGTGTTCGACCAGCAGGGTGATCAGTTCGTCGTTGCGCGGGCAGGCGGCGCGGTCGTAATCGTCCAGCACCAGCACCAGCGGGCGCTGCGTGCAGCGGATGGCGCGCAACAGCGCGGTGCGCAGCGCGGCCAGGTCCAGTTCGCGCCAGTGCAGCCCGCCCAGCGGCGTGGCGCCGGCCTCGCCAGCGGTGACGCCCAAGGCCAGGCCCAGATAGGCCAGCAGGCGGCCGGGCTCGGCATCGTCCTCGTCCAGGGACAGCCAGGCCGCATCGACGGTGCAGCGCTCGAGCAGATGCGCATGCCACTGCGCCAGCAGCGTGGTCTTGCCGAACCCCGGCGGCGCCAGCAGCAGGGTCAGCGGCACGCCGATACCGGCGTCCAGGTGCGCCAGCAGACGGTCACGGCGCACGGCGTCCAGATGCAGGCGAGGCGGCTCGAGCTTGTCCGGCAGCACCCAGTCCCCGGTGGAGCCGGGCTCACGGGCAGCGGGTGGACGGCGTCCGACCAGAGCAACGGGTTTGGCGATGGGCACGACGAGTCTCCGCAGCGGCGGCCTCGTCCAAGGCCATCCCGCGTGGTGTGGCAGCCCGGCGGTTCAGACCCGGCTGCGCGTGGGCCCCCGCCCATGCCCATCCACTGGACATCCTGTTCCAGACATTAAAGTTTCGTGAGGCGCTTGCCAAGCGCCGGGCGTCGGCTGCGCCGGTTCAGTGTGCGGAGATCGCCCTGAAGGCGCCGCGCGCCGCCTCCAGTGTGGCCTGGATGACAGAATCGTCATGCGCGCTGGAGACGAAGCCGGCCTCATAGGCCGAGGGCGCCAGGAACACGCCGCGCTCGAGCATCGCCTGGAAGAAGCGGTTGAACGCGCCGATGTCGCAGGCCGTGGCCTGGGCATAGGTGTCCACCTGGGCATCGGTGAAGAACAGGCCGAACATCGCCCCGACCTGGTTGGTGGTCACCGCCACGCCGGCCTCGTGCGCGGCCGCGCGCAGGCCTTCGCACAAGCGCGCGGTGGTGGCGCTCAGCCGCTCGTGGAAGCCGGGCGCCTGGATCAGCTCCAGCATCGCCAGGCCGGCGGCCATGGCCACCGGATTACCGGAGAGCGTGCCGGCCTGGTAGATCGGCCCGGCCGGCGCGATCTGCTGCATCAGGTCGGCGCGGCCGCCGTAGGCGCCCACCGGCATGCCGCCGCCGATGATCTTGCCGAAGGTGGTCAGGTCCGGGGTGATGCCGTACAGCGCCTGCGCGCCGCCCAGGGCGACGCGGAAGCCGGTCATCACCTCGTCGAAGATCAGCAGCGCGCCGTGGCGGGTGCACAGCGCGCGCAGGTGCTGCAGATAGCCCGGGCGCGGCGGGATGCAGTTGGCGTTGCCCACCACCGGCTCGATGATCACCGCGGCGATCTCCCCCCCGCAGGCATCGAACAGCGCGCTGGCCTCGTCGAAGTCGTTGTAGCTCAGCGTGCTGGTGAGCTCGCTCAGCGCGGCCGGCACGCCCGGCGAGGTCGGTACGCCCAGGGTCAGCATGCCGCTGCCGGCCTTGACCAGGAACGAGTCGCCGTGGCCGTGGTAGTTGCCCTCGAACTTAACGATGCGGCTGCGCCCGGTGGCGCCGCGCGCCAGGCGGATCGCCGACAGGGTGGCCTCGGTCCCGGAATTGACCATGCGCACCATCTCGCACGCCGGCACCAAGCGGGTGATCGTCTCGGCCATGGTCACCTCGGCCGGGCAGGGCGCGCCGAAGGACAGGCCGTCGGCGATCGCCCGGGCCACCGCCTCGCGCACGTGCGGATGGTTGTGGCCGACGATCATCGGACCCCACGAGCCGACGTAATCGATGTAACGGTTGCCGTCGACGTCGTACAGATACGCGCCGTCGGCGCGCTGGACGAAGAACGGCTCGCCGCCGACCGACTTGAACGCCCGCACCGGCGAGTTCACGCCCCCGGGGATCAGCTGCCGGGCGCGGGCGAAGAGGGCGTGGGAGCGGTCGTGGTTCATCGAGGCGAGTCCTGGCAGGGCGGGGGTCGTTTCATCGGAAAGCGACGAAACGCAGCGCCCTATTGTCGTGGCAGCGCCCTGCCGGGGCCAACCCGACCCGAACTACCCGGCCGGGTGGGCCCTACCCGCCGCTGATGGGGCGCCAGGTCGTGTCGGCGCATAGCATCGGCCGACACACAGTGGCCGGCATAAGGTCATGGCGAAGCATCATTCGCCATCTGCGGCATGCAGCTCCCACTGTGTAAGACGCAGCGCCACATGGGGGTGGCGCTGTGTATCGACCACAGTTCCACTCGGGGAAAACACCAACATATGAAGCGCATCCTCCGCCGCAGCGCCCTGGCGCTCGCATTGACGCTGGCTGCAGGCAGCACCTATGCCCAGTCCACCACCGGCCGCATCTTCGGTACCGTCCAGGGCGCAGAGACCGGCGACACGGTCCTGGTCCAGAGCGGCAGCGGCTTCTCGCGCGAAGTGCCGGTCGAAGGCGGCCGCTACGCGCTGGGCAGCCTGCCGCTGGGCAGCTACACCGTGACCCTCAAGCACGCCGGCCAGACGGTCGACACGCGCGAGAACGTCAGCATCCTGGTCGGCGCGGGCACCGAGGTCGGCCTGTCGGCCGGTGGCGGCGGCTCGGCCACCACGCTGGGCGCGGTCAAAGTCTCGGCGATGAGCCTGTCGCCGATCGACGTGTCCAGCGTCGACACGCGCACGGTGGTCACCGCCGAGCAGCTGCAGCAGCTGCCGCTGGGCCGCAACGCCGAGGCCATCGCCCTGCTGGCGCCGGGCGTGGTGGTCAACAGCGGCGGCTTCGACAACGGCCCGCTGGGCGGCTCGCTGCCGAGCTTCGGCGGTTCGGCCGCGTCGGAGAACGCGTACTACCTCAACGGCTTCAACACCACCTCGACCGCCAACAACCTGGGCGGCCTGACGCTGCCGTACGGCGCGATCGACCAGCAGGAAGTCATCGTCGGCGGCTACGGTGCCCAGTACGGCCGCTCCAACGGCGGCGTGATCAGCCAGATCGGCAAGAGTGGCACCAACGAATGGAAGTTCGGCGCCTCGGCGGTGTTCGAGCCCGAGGCCTTCAAGGCCAGCCAGAAGGACATCTACTGGCGTCCTGACAGCCAGAGCTCCACGGTCAACAACACCGCCTACCGCTATGCGCGTGCGGCCAATGGTCTGTACCAGCCGCTGAGCGAGACCAAGGCGACCTCGGAGACCTACAGCGCCTACGTCGGCGGCCCGATCATCCAGGACAAGCTGTTCTTCTTCCTCGCCGGCGAACGCGTCAACTCGCACGGCACCCGCATCCTCAGCAACCGCGACGCCGACAACGGCAATGTCGGCGGCCTGACCGAGTACGAGTATCAGCAGAACCGCCTGTACGGCAAGGTGAACTGGTACATCACCGACAACCACCTGCTGGAACTGACCGGCGCCAGCGACAAGTACAAGACCAACGGCGACATCTATCGCTACAACTACATCACCCGCACCAAGGGCGCGTTCTACAACAAGGAAAACACCAACGAGGCCGGTCCGCGCCTGTACCTGGCCAAGTACACGGGCTATTTCGGCGACAACGTCACCGTCAGCGCGCTGTACGGTCAGATGAACACGCCCGACGAGATCAGCTACTACAACTACGATCCGGGCAAGGGTCCGGTGATCAACAGCGTCGCGCTGCAGAACCCGGCCTACAACGGTGGCACGCCGATCGTCGGCGCGCAGAAGCAGACCTCGATCACCGCGCCGGACCGTGAGTACGAGAAGCGCAACCTGCGCCTGAGCGTGGAATGGCGCATCGGCGATCACGCGATCACCGCCGGCGTCGACAACCAGAAGCTGCAGGCCACCAACATCGGTACCTACGCCTCCGGCCCCGGCTATGCCTGGACCTACGGCCGCACCAATGATCCCTATGGCCTGCAGACCGGCGGCCTGATCAGCCAGTCCGCCAACGAGGCGGGTGGCAAGGGCGCGCCGAGCCCCGGCCTGGTCGATCCGACCTACGGTGCCTCGGGTTACTACGTGACCAAGGACACCACCACCGGCCTGAACTCATACGACGCCGACCAGAAGGCCTACTACCTGGAAGACAAGTGGCAGGTCACCGACAACGTGCTGCTGAGCCTGGGCCTGCGTAAGGACGAGTTCACCAACTACGTGCCGATCAGCCACGTGCCCTACATCAGCGTCGACGCCTGGTCGCCGCGCGTGGGCTTCAGCTGGGACGTGCACGGCGATTCCAGCCTGAAGATCTTCGGTAACGTCGGCCGCTACTACCTGGGCCTGCCGCTGTCGGCCGTGGGCCTGTTCACCGCCAACGTCTCCAAGAGCGAGTACTTCACCTACAGCGGCATCAACCCCGACGGCACGCCGATCGTGTCCAGGTCGCTGGGTCCGGCGGTGTCGGCCAACTCGCGCTTCGGTCGCGCCTCGGACCCGAGTGCCGCGGTGGTCAAGGACATCAAGGGCGAGAACCAGGACGAGGTCATCCTGGGCTTCAGCCAGGATCTGAGCATCGGCTGGACCTATGGCGTGCGCGCCATCTACCGCCGCCTCAACGACGCCATCGACGACCAGAACTTCGACACCGACAACCGCGGCCTGGTGCAGTCCGCCGCCGCCCAGGGCGTCGCGGTCGACTGGACCCGCACCGCCGGTGCCGAGCTGATCAACCCGGGCAAGACCAATGTCTGGAACGTCTACGACACCAGCGGCAACCTGCGCCAGGTGACGGTGACGCGTGAGGCGGCCGGCTTCCCCGAGCTCAAGCGCGACTATGGTGCGCTGGAGTTCAACCTGGAGCGTCCGTTCGACGGCAAGTGGTACACCAAGATGAACTACGTCTGGTCCCACAGCTATGGCACCACCGAGGGTCAGCTGCGTTCGGATCTGTTCCGTTCCGGCGGCGCCCTGGGCAGCTACCAAGGCCAGGCGGCGGTCTCCACGACGCAGAGCTGGGACCACGCGGCGCTGATGGAGCACGTCAACGGCGATCAGTCCAACGATCACCGTCACCAGATCAAGATGTACGG
This sequence comes from Pseudoxanthomonas sp. UC19_8, assembly GCF_042700505.1. Classification (NCBI taxonomy): domain Bacteria; kingdom Pseudomonadati; phylum Pseudomonadota; class Gammaproteobacteria; order Lysobacterales; family Lysobacteraceae; genus Pseudoxanthomonas; species Pseudoxanthomonas sp. UC19_8. The sequence continues at coordinate 2,860,895 of NZ_CP170559.1, read as the reverse complement.
CTATTACCAGCTGACCGAAGAATGGGGTGTCTCGGGTAACCTGAGCATGATCTCCGGCGCGCCGAAGCACTGCCTGGGCAACTACTACGGCACGGCCTATACCGGCACCGACCCGGCCGGTTACGGCGGCAGCTCGGTCACCGGTGGTCCCTACCACTACTGCTACAACCCCGCGACCGGCAAGGGCGAGCCTTCGCCTCCCGGCTCGCATGGGCGCCTGCCGTGGGTCAACCAGTTCGACCTGGGCCTGACCTGGAAGCCGGTGTTCGCCGACGGCAAGCTGGCCGTGAGCCTGAACGTGTTCAACCTGCTCAACGCGCAGAAGGCGATCACGGTCTATCCGTTCTCGCAGCTGCCCGATGGTTCGGTCAACCCGCTGTACGGCCAGAACGTGGTCTACCAGACTCCGCGCTACGCCCGTCTGACCGCCAGCTACGATTGGTAAGCCGCTGTCGCGTCCGCCCCGGCCTTCGGGGCGGACGCATGGGGACATCGAGTGGATCACGGCGCCGCGGCACGTCCGCGGCGTCGTCTTGTTCGAAAGCACAATGAGGAGTGGGTCATGGGTGTCATGAAGAAGAAGTTGCTGGTCGCCGCGCTGCTGGCGTGCACGGGCCTGTCCGGCCAGGCGCCGGCCAAGGATGTGGTGGTGTCGGAGAAGGCGCGCGCGCTGCAGGCCAGCGCGATCAATCTGGATACGCATCTGGACACGCCGGCGCTGTTCGGCCAGCCGGGCTGGAAGATCACCGACCGGCATTCCTTCCAGGGCGACGGCAGCCAGATCGACTATCCGCGCATGGTCGAAGGCGGCCTGGACGGCGGCTTCTGGGTGGTCTACACCGGCCAGGGTCCGCTGGATGAGATGAGCAAGCGCAAGGCGCGCGATTTCGGCCTCAAGCGACTGGGCGAGATCCGCGAGATGGTCGCGGCCAACCCCGACAAGTTCGCGCTGGCCACCGTGGCCGGCGATGCGGCGCGGATCAAGGCCGAGGGCAAGAAGTCGGTCTACATCAGCATGGAGAACGCCTATCCGCTCTCGCACGATCCCACGCTGCTGAGCTACTACTACAAGGCCGGCCTGCGCATGCTCTCGCTGGTGCACGGCAGCCACAACGACTTCGCCGACTCGGCCGGCACCGCGCCCGGCGCGGTGACCGCGCGCGAGGGCCTGACCGACAAGGGCCGGCAGATGATCGTCGAGGCCAACAAGCTCGGCATCATCCTGGACCACTCGCACGCCTCGCCGGAGGTGTTCGACCAGATGATCGCCCTGTCCAAGGCGCCGATCATCCTGTCCCACAGCGGCGCGTGGGACGTCTACCCGCATCCGCGCAACCTGGACGACAAGCGCCTGAAGGTGCTGGCCGCGCATGGCGGCGTGATCCAGGTGAATTCGCTGGGCGGCTACCTCATCGACACCGGCGCCACGCCGGAGTACCGCGCCGAGCTGGGCAAGATCTACCAGTCCTTCGGCGGTCGGCGCGGGCTCGATGCCGACGCGCGCAAGCAGGCGATGGCGCAGATCGCCGCGCTGGACGCCAAGTACAACATCAAGAAGGCCAACTTCGACGATTACATGCGCCACCTGCTGCACATCATCGAGGTGGCCGGCTGGCAGCACGTCGGCCTGGGCGCGGACTGGGATGGCGGCGGTGGCGTGGCCGGCTACGAGGACATCACCGCCCTGCCCAAGGTGGTGCAGGCGCTGCTGGACGCCGGCTACAAGAACGATCAGGTCCGCGCCATCCTCGGCGGCAACACCGTACGCCTGATCGAGACGGTGCAGTCGCTGGCCGACCCGGCCGCGGTCAAGGCCGCGCTCGATTAAACGAGCGGGCCGCGGCGTCCGCGTTAGTCCTGGTCGAAAAAGGCCCGCAGCGCGCGGGCCGTGGCCACCGGATCGGGCGCGTCGAACACACCGCCGATCGCCGCCACCAGGTCGGCGCCGGCGGCGATGATCGGCCCGGCGTTGGCGGGCGTCAGCCCGCCGATCGCCACGCGCGGCACGCGCAGGCCTGCGGTGGCGTCGAACACCGCGGTGGTCGCCCGATGCGGGCCCGGCTTGCTGCGGCTGGCGAAGAAGGCGCCGAAGCTGACGTAGCTGGCGCCTTCCTCCACGGCCTCGTAGGCCAGCGCCGGCTGGTCGTAGCACGAGGCGCCGAGCAGCGCGTCGGGGCCGAGGGCGGCGCGCAGCTCGGCCAGCGGCGTGGTGGTGTCTTCGCGATGCAGGCCGGCCGCGCCGAGCTCGAGCGCCAGCGCGGCATCGTCGTTGATGATCAGCGGCACGCCTGCGGCCCGGCACAGCGTCAGCAGGGCGGTGGCCTGGCGCGCGCGCTGGGCATCGCCCACCGACTTGTTGCGGTACTGCAGCCAGGTGACCGCGCCGCTGTCCAGCAGCGGTCGCACGCGCGCCAGCAGCTGCGCGTCATCGTCGAGATCGGGCGTGAGCAGGTACAGGCCACGGGGCAGGGAAGCAGGCATGGCGACTCCGGTGTGCAGGGGGGCTGTGTGACAATGGGGCACCCCTAGGACCTGCGATTATCCGATGCCCGAGCCCGATGCCACCACCTACCGCAACTGGATGTGCGTGGTCTGTGGATTCATCTACCGCGAAGCCGACGGCCTGCCCGAGGAAGGCATCGCGCCGGGCACGCGCTGGGAGGACGTGCCGGACACCTGGACCTGCCCCGACTGCGGGGTGACGAAGGACGACTTCGAAATGGTCGAGCTGGACTGAGCCTCCGGCGCCCGCGTCGTCGCCCCTGACACGAGAATCCCCATGACCGAACTCCTCGACGCCGTCGAACTGCAGACCGGCCCCCAGCCGGCCTGGAGCGTGCTGTGGCTGCATGGCCTGGGCGCCGATGGCAACGATTTCGCGCCGATCGTGCCCGAGCTGGTGCGTCCGGGCTGGCCGGCGCTGCGCTTCGTGTTCCCGCATGCGCCGGTGCGGCCGGTCACGATCAACAACGGCCTGCGCATGCGCGCCTGGTACGACATCGCCGGCATGGATTTCGCCACGCGGGCCGATGCCGCCGGCGTGGAACAGTCCATCGGCCAGGTCGAGGCGCTGCTGGCGCGCGAGGGCGAACGTGGCATCGCGCCGTCCAACGTGCTGCTGGCCGGGTTCTCGCAGGGCGGGGCGATCACCCTGGCCGCCGGCGTGCGCCGCCGCGTGCCGCTGGCGGGCCTGATCGCGCTGTCCACCTATCTGCCCGGCGCGGACCAGCTGGCCGATTTCGCCAGCGAGGCCGCCAAGGCCCAGCCGATCTTCATGGGCCATGGCACCTCCGACCCGGTGGTGCTGCCGGCCTTCGGCCAGCGCAGCGCGCAGGCGCTGAAGGCCGCCGGCTTCCAGGTGGACTGGCACGACTATCCGATGGCGCATTCGGTCAGTGCCGAGGAAGTGCGCGACCTCGGCGACTGGATGTCGCGGCGCTTCGCCTGACGCATGACCACCACGCCCGCCGCGCAGGGGTGGTTGCCCGAACTGTGCACGCTGCCGCGGCTGACGATCATCCTGGCCTGGCCGAGCTGGTGGTCGTGGTGCTGGCGCTGGCGCCGGATCGCACGGGCAAGTGGAGCGTGGAGCACTTCGCCTCGATCAGCGCCTTCGCGCTGTGGCAGGCGATCGCGGCGACCGCCCTGCTGTGCCTGCTGCGCCCGCAGCTGAGCCGCCTGCCGCCGCGCCTGGGCGCCGTGGCGGCGCTGGCGCTGGCCGGCGCGGTGGGACTGCTGTCGGCCAGCGCGTTGTTCGTGCTGTATTCCACCATCGGCCTGCCCGAGGGCGCGCCGGCGGTGGGCTTCTGGCGCTTCAGCCTGAGCAGCGCGGCGATGGTGATGCTGATCGGCGCGCTGGCGCTGCGCTACTTCTATGTCAGCGATCGCTGGGCCGCGCAGGTGCAGGCCAGCGCGCGTGCCGAGGCCGATGCGCTGCAGGCGCGGATCCGCCCGCACTTCCTCTTCAACAGCATGAATCTCATCGCCGGCCTGCTGCACAGCGCGCCGCAGGTGGCCGAGCGCGCGGTGCTGGATCTGTCCGACCTGTTCCGCGCGGCCTTGGGCGCGGGCGAGGACAACTCCACCCTGGCCCAGGAAGTGGAGCTGGCCGAGCAGTATCTGTCGATCGAATCGCTGCGCCTCGGCGAGCGCCTGACGGTGCGCTGGGAGCGTACCGAGCCGCTGCCCTGGGACCTGGTGCTGCCGCGCCTGGTGCTGCAGCCGATGGTGGAGAACGCGGTGCTGCACGGCATCTCGCGCCTGCCGCAGGGCGGCACCATCGACATCGCCCTGGCGGTAGAGCACAAGACGCTGCGCATCGTCGTGCGCAATCCGGCGCCCGAGCCGGGCAGCGTGCCGGTACCGGCGGTGGGACGCGGCGCTGGCCACGCCCAGCGCAATATCGCCCACCGGCTGGCGTATCGCTTCGGCGCAGGGGCGCGGGTGACGGGCTTCTGGGCGCAAGGCTACTATGCCTGCGAACTCGCCCTTCCCCTGGCCTGAGGTGCGCATGCCCCTGACGGTGGTGATCGCAGACGACGAACCGCTGGCCCGCGAGCGCCTGCGCACGCTGTTGGCCGAGCAGCCCGGCACCGAAGTGGTGGCCGAGGTCGGCGATGGGCTGGCCGCGCTGCAGGCGGTGGCCGAACTGCGCCCCGATCTGGTGCTGCTGGATATCTCCATGCCCGGGGTCGATGGGCTGGAAGCGGCGCGTCATCTGGCGGCGTTCGATCCGCGGCCGGCGGTGGTGTTCTGCACCGCCTACGATGCGCATGCGCTGTCGGCGTTCGAGGCCGCGGCGATCGACTACCTGATGAAGCCGGTGCGCGCCGAGCGCCTGGCCTCGGCGCTGGAACGCGCGCGCACCTTCGCCGCCGGCCGCAGCACCGCGCCGGCGCCCAGCGCGGCGCAGCGCCAGGCGCGCACGCACCTGTGCGCGCGCCTGCGCGGCAGCCTGCGGCTGATCCCGCTGGACGACATCCACTACCTGCAGGCCGAGGAGAAGTACGTGGTGGTGCACCACGCGCGCGGCGAGGACCTGATCGAGGAATCGCTCAAGTCGCTGGAGGAGGAATTCGCCAGCCGCTTCGTGCGCATCCACCGCAACTGCCTGGTCGCTCGCCACGAGCTGATGGAACTGCGCCGGGTCGACGACGGCAAGGTGCAGGCCGTGTTGCGTCATGCGCCCGCGCCGCTGGAAGTCAGCCGCCGCTGCGTGCCCGCCCTGCGCGAGACGGTCAAGACACTCTAGGGGCTGGGATCGGCGGGGCAGGGAAAAGTAATCTGCTTGTGCTCGTCATTCCTGGGGTCGCGGAAATGACGGTACGAAAGTCAACCTAAGCTCCCCAATCCCCAATCCCCAATCCCCAATCCCCACTTGCGGCGATAATGCCCGCATGAGATCGCTGCGCATCGCCACCCGCAAGAGCGCGCTCGCCCTATGGCAGAGCGAGTATGTCGCCCACCAGCTGCGCTTGGCCCATCCGGGCCTGGAGGTCGAGCTGGTGCCGATGAGCACGCGCGGCGACGAGGTGCTGGACCGCTCGCTGGCGGCGATCGGCGGCAAAGGCCTGTTCCTCAAGGAACTGGAGCTGGCCATGCTCGATGGCCGCGCCGACTGCGCGGTGCATTCGCTCAAGGACGTGCCGATGGAGCTGGAGGGCCCGTTCGTGCTGCCGGCCATCCTGGAGCGCGCCGATCCGGCCGATGCCTTCGTCTCCAATGCCTATCGGCGGCTGGATGCGCTGCCGCATGGCGCGCGCGTGGGCACCTCCTCGCTGCGGCGCCAGGCGCAGCTGCGCGCGCTGCGGCCGGATCTGCAGCTGGTCGACCTGCGCGGCAACGTCAACACCCGTCTGGCCCGGCTCGACGCGGGCAGCTACGACGCCATCATCCTGGCCTGCGCCGGCTTGCAGCGGCTGGGCTTCGACGCGCGCATCGCCACGCGCCTTGCCGCACCGCAGTGGCTGCCGGCACCGGCGCAGGGCGCCATCGCGGTGGAATGCCGCAGCGATGCGCCGCAGGTGCTGGCGCTGTTCGCCGCCCTGGACCACCTGCCCACGCGCCGCTGCGTCGAAGCCGAGCGCGCCATGAACCGCGCCCTGCACGGCAGCTGCCACGTGCCGGTCGGCGCGTTCGCCGAGGAAACCGCCAGCGGCATGCGCCTGCGCGGCCTGGTGGGCTCGGCGCAGGCCGGCACGCTGGTGCACGCGGAGGCTTCCTCGCCCGATCTGACGCCCGAGAACCTGGGCCATCAGGTCGCCCAGGCGCTGCTGGCCAATGGCGCCGATGCGCTGCTGGCCGAGCTGGAAGTCTGAGGCACCAGATCGCTTGCCGGCAGGTCGAACCCTGCGCTGCGTCGACGCCCGGCAGCACCATTGTTCGAGAACGACGGGCTGCGTCGTCCCTTCAGCACGCCCAACAGCCATCGTCGTTCCCGCGAAGGCGGGAACCCAAGGACGTTGCCGGACCTGCATGGAAGTCCATGGATCCCCGCGTTCGCGGGGATGGCGAGCTTTGAGTTGGCAGTGCTAGGTCGCGAGCAAACCTCTAAGCGTCGTTCCCGCGAGCGCGGCAACCCAGCGACTTTGCTGCTAGGGCTGAAGGCGCTGGATGGTCAGACATGCGTCTGCCAAGAAGCACCTCCCGCGTTCGCGGGAATGACGGGAGGGGTGTCCCGCGTCTTCGATGCACTCGGGCTTCAACGTAAAAAGCCCCCGCCGTGTCGCCACGGCGAGGGCTTTGATCGCGCAGGCGCGCGGCTTACTTGAAGTTGTAGACGATGTTGACCGTGGTCAGGTTGTCGGTCTTCTTGGTGTCCGGATCGACCTCGGTGTTGTGGCGCGTCTCCAGCCCGGCCTTGAGCGCCAGGCGTTCGGACATGGCCACCTGCAGGCCGAACAGGTTCTTGATGAAGGTGTTGTCGCTGCCCGATTCGACCAGCAGGGTGTCCACCAGCGAGGTGGTCGAGGTCAGCTTGTAGCCGTAGTCGATCATGCCGCGGCCGATGGTCTCGTTGTGGTGCACCTGCACGCCCTGGTCCTTGGACCAGCGGTAACCCGGACCGATCTCGAAGGTCAGGTGCTGGGTGTCGTTCTTGATCGCCTCGTAGCCGTAACCGACGGCGGTGGTCCACTGGTACTCGTAGCTGGTGTAGTGGTCGCGCTCGTTGCGCACCGAGCCCCAGATGTAGCTGCGCTCGCTCAGGCGGCGGCCGCTGGTGCCGAACAGTTCGTAGCGGCGCGCGGTCTCCTCGCCGTCGTCCTTGGCGTACTGGCCGGCCACGCCGAAGGCGTGCTTCCAGGTGTCGTCGCTGTAGGCGAGGTTGGCCTTGCCGACGAAGGTCTCGTTGTCGGTGTTGCCCTTCGAGATGGCCAGGCCCAGTTCGCCGTTGCCGGTCCAGCCGGTGTTGTTGTCGATCTTGGCCAGGCTGGGCGTGTCGACCAGATTGCCGGCCAGGGCGGGCAGCGGCGCTGCCACGGCGAGCAACAGGGCGCAGGGAAGGCGTCGGAACATGAGGAATCTCCGTGTGGGTGGGGGGCGCGGGGATAGCAAAAAGGCCGGTGATCCCCGGCCTTCGGCGCGAAAGTGTCTTTTCGCAACGTTGAATGTCAACGTAATGCGCCCGCTTGCCGTCCTCGTCTCCAGACGCTAGGCGAGCCCGATCTGGCGGCGCCCTCAGGGCGTGGACACGGGCGTTTCGATGACGATGGCCGGGTCGTTGAAGCGGCTGTAGCGCACCGTCATGGTGTAGGGCTGCTGTTGGGACAGGCCGCTGTGGCGCAGCTGCAGCGGCAGGCCGTCCGGCCCGATCCAGTAGGTGAACTGCACCGGCGCCTGCGCCGGGCCGTTGGTCACTTCGTACTGCCGCGCCTGCACGCCGTCGATCCGGCTGACGCCGGCCTCGCGCACGCGTAGCTGGCCGCGGCTCTCGTGTACGCGCATGGGGTCGCGCCACTGCGCCACCATGCCTTCGGGCAGCTGCAGCTTCTCGGTGCGGCCCTGCGACTGCAGGTAGAGCACGTTGCCGACGATCACCTGGGTGCCGATGGGCATCTGCAGGCGGTAGCGGTCGGGGGCGACGAAATCCAGCGTGTCGCGGGTTTCGCGCGCGCCCTGCAGGTGCATCTCGGCGTGGAAGCTGCGCGCGTCCTGGAAGGCCTGCATCGACGCGGTGACCCGTTCGAGCGGCGTGCCGGCCGCCGTGGCGGGCGGGGGGCTGGCCGGTGGCGAGGAGGGGCTGCAGGCGGCCAGCAGCAGGCAGGCCAGGGCGGGGACGGCGGGGCGGTGCATGGGGCGAACGGACTCCGGCGGCGGGCAGGGCGGGAACCCGTCCCGCGGGCGCAAGACTGCGCGCGGGCGGCTGAAGCGCACCTGCGTCTTCTTGATGCCATGCTCGGCCATAATCGGGCGCATGGACAAGATCGAACGCATCACCGCGCTGCATCGCATCCTCAAGGGCGCGCGCTACCCGGTCACCGTCAAGCGCCTGCAGGACGAGCTGGGGTGCTCGCGCGCCACCGTCTACCGCGACCTGGCCTACCTGCGCGATGCGCTGATGGCGCCGGTGGAGGGCGACGGCGAGGCCGGCTTCCGCTATGCGGCCGGGCAGAGCGACCGCTTCGAGCTGCCGGGCCTGTGGCTCAGCTCGGACGAACTCTACGCGCTGGTCGCCTCGCAGCAGCTGCTGCTGCGCACCGGCGGCGGGGTGCTGGCCGGCGCGCTGGCGCCGCTGCAGAAGCGCCTGGAGGGCCTGCTGGCCGACCATGCCGGCGCCCAGCGCTGGCCGGTCGAACGTGTGAGGGTGATCCCGCATCGCGGCCGGCGCCTGGACGAGGCGGCGTTCCGCTGCGTGGCCAGCACCGTGCTGGAGCGGCGCCAGCTGAGCTTCGAATACCGCGCCCGCTCCACCGACGAGCGCACCCGCCGCGTGGTCTCGCCCCAGCGCATCACCCACTACCGCGACAACTGGTACCTGGACGCCTGGGACCACGGCCGCGAGGCGCTGCGCAGTTTCGCGGTGGACCGTATCAGCAATGCCCGCGCACTGGACGAGGCCGCGGTGGAGATGGGCAAGGACGAGCTGAGCCAGCACCTGGCCTCCAGCTACGGCATCTTCTCCGGCGAGCCCAAGGGCTGGGCGACGATCGTGTTCAGCCCCAAGGCGGCGCGCTGGGTCGCCGACGAGCAGTGGCATGCGCGCCAGGAGGGCCGCTTCCTGCCCGACGGCCGCTACGAGTTGAAGGTGCCCTACAGCGCCTCGCGCGAGCTGCTGATGGACGTGCTGCACTACGGCTCGGACGCGGAGATCGTCGCCCCGCCGGTGCTGCGCGAGCAGGCCAAGGCCCTGCTCGAACTGGCCCTGTCCAACTACGAGCGCGTGCCGGACAAGCACTGAGCGGTTGTGGGAACAGCTGTCCCCTCCAATCCAGTCGCGGACTCCCTGTAGAGCGGAGCTTGCTCCGCTGGGGCCTTCCCCGCCAACCGAACGAAGAGCAGCTGAGCTTGGTCCGCCGCGTTTCGGCCGAATCGGCGGAAAGCCTGAGCGGAGCAAGCTCCGCTCTACAGGTGGGGGCCGCCTTTGTGGCCTTCGGGCAACGGCGGCGAGGGCTTTACCAGGAAAGCCTCGTCGCCGCCATGGCGGCTCCCACGGGCGCTCGTCCGGTACCATGGTGGCGTTCCCGCATGATCGGTGCGGTGGCCGCGCGGTTGGCGGCTGCCGGGTCCGAGTGCGCACCTTCCCCTCTGACGATCCCGCACCGCCCGTGTCCACCACCGAGCCCGCACCGCTGCGCTTCATCCATGTCGTGGCCGCCGCCATCACCGATGCGCGCGGCCGCCTGCTGCTGGCCCGACGCGGCGACGGCCGCGATCTGGCCGGGCTGTGGGAGTTCCCCGGCGGCAAGCGCGAGCCGGGCGAATCCACCGAGGAGACGCTGGTGCGTGAGCTGCAGGAGGAGCTGGGCATCACCGTGCAGGTCGGCGCGCCGATCATGCGCGTGCCGCACCTGTATCCGGACAAGCGCCTGCTGCTGGACGTGCGCCGGGTGACCACCTGGAAGGGCGTGCCGCGCGGCATGGAGGGCCAGGCGCTGGCCTGGGTGGCGCAGGACAAGCTGCAGCGCTATCCGATGCCGGCGGCCGACAAGCCCGTGGTGGCGGTGCTGCAGCAGCCCGACCGGTACCTGATCACGCCCGAACCGGATGCGGACTCCGCGGCCTGGCTGGCGGGCCTGGAGGCCGCGCTGGCCGGCGGCGCGCGCCGCGTGCGGCTGCGCGCGCGCAGCCTGGAGGGCGACGCGGGCTGGCCGCCGCTGGCCGCCGCCGCGGTGGCGCTGTGCCGCGATGCCGGCGCCGAGGTGCTGCTGGAGGGCGCCGCCAAGCTGGCGCGCGATCTGGGCGTGGGCCTGCACCTGCGCACCGAGCAGCTGATGCGCATCGAGGCGCGCCCGGTCGCGGCCGGTGTGGGCCTGGCCGCCTCGTGCCGGTCGGCCGAGCACCTGCGCCGCGCCGAGGCGCTGGGCTGCGACTTCGTCACCCTGGGCCCGGTGCGCGGCACCGACACCCAGCCCGCGCTGGGCTGGGACGCCTTCGCCGCCCTGCGCGAGATCGTGTCGCTGCCGATCTACGCCACCGGTGGGCTGGGGGTGGACGACATGGCCCAGGCGCACCAGCACGGCGCACAGGGCATCGCCGCGCTCCGCGGGCTGTGGCCTTCGGGCTGAGGTCCTTGTGCGGCGCTCAGGCGCCGGCGAGCAGGCGATAACGCGCGTCCAGCTCGGCCACGGCCTGGTCGATCTCTTCCAGGCTGCCATCGTTGCGCACGATGTCGTCGGCGATGGCCAGGCGCTGGGCGTCGCTGGCCTGGGCCTTGGATCATGCGCTGGGCCAGCGCCTGGTCGATGCCATCGCGCGCCAGCAGCCGCGCCATGCGCACCTCCAGCGGCGCGGTGACCACGCAGATGCGCTGCAGCCACGGGTAGCGCTCGCGTCCGCCGCCTTCGGCCAGCAGCGGGATCATCGCCACCGCATACGGGCTGGCGGCGGCGCGGCACTGCGCCTCCAGCGCCGCGCGCACGGCCGGATGGACGATGGCCTCCAGCGCCCGGCGCGCGTTTTCGTCCTCGAACACGCGCCGGCGCATCGCCGCGCGGTCCAGCCCGGCCTGCGCATCGAGCACCTCCGCGCTGAAGTGCGCCACGATGGCGGCCAGCGCCGGGGTGCCGGGCGCGACCACCTCGCGCGCGATCCGGTCGGCGTCGGCCACGACGATGCCGCGCGCCAGGAAGGCGCGCTCCAGCGCGCTCTTGCCCGAGGCGATGCCGCCGGTGAGGCCGATGCAGGTCTGGCTCATGACCGCATTATCCACGCGTCCCTGCCACGGTAGAGCGGAGCTTGCTCCGCTGCGCTTCGCTCGGTTCGTGGGAAAGTCCCCAGCCGAGCTTGCTCCGCTGCGCTTCGTTCGGTCCGTGAGCAAGGCCCCAGCGGAGCAAGCTCCGCTCTACAGCCAGCGGCGCACGCGGGCGCAGTAGCGCGCGTAGGCGGGGCCGAACTCGGGGCGCAGGCGCGCTTCCTCGAACGGGATCACCACCTGCCGCAGCGCCAGCCACGGCAGCGGCAGCAGGACCAGCGCCCAGGGCACGACCACATAGCCGGCCAGGCCGATGTAGCTGGCCAGCAGGCTGACGTACATCGGGTTGCGGGTCAGGCGGTACGGGCCGCGCTCCACCAGGGACGAGGGCTGGCTGGAGGGCAGGATGGTGGTGCGGCGCGTGGCGAACAGCGCGAAGCACCACAGCGCCAGGCCCAGCGCGGCCAGGGCCAGCAGCGAGCCGGCCCATTGCATCGCCAGCAGCGCGCCGCCCTGCGGCAGCGGCAGGGCCAGCACGCGCTGGGCCAGCGCGGCGAGGCCGAAGGCGAGCAGGAAATGCACCGGCGCGGTCAGGCGGACCAGCAGCGGGATGTTCGACAGGCGCGCAGCGCCTTCCAGGGTGTGTTCTTCCAGCACGCCGCGTGATCGTCCTTGTGTCCGGGGCGACATCTTAGCCCGCGGCCTGCGGGAAAGCGCCCGTAGACTGGCCGCCCCACCTGCCAGGGTTCGCCGATGTCCATCGCCCGTCTTCGTACGCTCTTCCGCATTGGCCTGCTGGCGCTGCTACTGCCGGCCAGCCTCGCGCTGGCCGCGCCGAAGGACGCGGGATTCGAGCTGGTGGCGCTTGGGGTCGAGGGCGGGCTGGACGAGGGCAACCTGTCGTCCTACCTGATCCGCGCCAAGGCCGACACGCGCTATCTGGCGCTGGATGCCGGGACCGTGCTGCCGGGCATCGCGCAGGCGCTGCGGCAGGGCGCGTTCGCCGATATACGGCCCGCCGACGGGCTCACCCCACAGGGACAGGTGCTGCGCAACCTGATCGCCGGCACCTTCATCAGCCATGCGCATCTGGATCATGTCGGCGGGCTGCTGGTCGCGGCCACCGACGATGCCGGCCGCAAGCCGATCTACGGGCTGGCGCCGACGCTGGAGACGCTCAGCGCCGACTACTTCAACTGGCAGGCCTGGCCCAACTTCGCCGACCGCGGGCCGGCGCCGGCGCTGGGCCGCTATGTGCTGACCGAAGTCTTACCGGGGCGGTGGTTCGATGTGCCCGGGACCTCGCTGTCGGCCTGCGCCTATCCGCTGTGGCACGACCGGCTGACCTCGACGATGCTGCTGGTGCGCAGCGGCGATGCGTACTTCGCCTACTTCGGCGATACCGGGCCCGATGCGCTGTCCGGCGGCCAGCATCGGCTGGCGGACATCTGGCAGGGGCTGGCGCCGCTGGTGCGCCGGCACGCGCTCAAGGGGCTGCTGATCGAGGCCTCGTTCCCGGACGATGTGCCCGATGCGCAGCTGTTCGGCCATCTCACCCCGGCCTGGCTGCTGCGCGAGCTGGACGGGCTGGCCGCCGCGACCGGCGGCACCGCGCCGCTGAAGGGCCTGCCGGTGCTGGTGGGGCATATCAAGCCGAGCCTGGTGCAGGGGCGCGATCCGCGCGCGCTGGTGAAGACCGAGCTGGAGGCGGGCAACCGCCAGGGCGTCGCGTTCGTGCTGCCGGCCCAGGGGCAGGTGCTGCGGCTGCCTTGAGGGGGGGCAGGGGGAGCGGCCGCCGAGCGATACGGGGCGAGCCCCAAAAGCGACCCCTCCCCAGCCCTCCCCTTCGCTGCGCGAAAGGGAGGGGGCGGATCCTGCGGCGGGATGCAGTCGGAGCAGTGCCGCGGGAATCCTCCTACCGTCATTCCCGCGAACGCGGGAATCCGGGGACTTTCGCTGGGGGGGCGAGAGGCGCCGACCTCCGCCCCTCGCGGCAAGGGCGACCCCGCGCGCCGCATCCAATAAGGCGGAAATGTCGCCTATCTGTCACACACCGTGACTTTCGACGGCTTGCAAATCCGTAAGTTCCGTGTGAAAAGATCGTGTTGCTCTGCAGCATCGCCTGGCCGGCCGCGCGCCGGGTCCGGCGCGGGAATCCGCCCGTGCCGTGATCCGCGCCGTGCAGCGCCCGCGCCGCGATGCCGCCCAAGCCGCACCCCTTCGCCACCGGACCGCTCATGCCCCGATTGCAGCCCGCCGCCATTGCCTCGCCCGCTCCCGTACGGGGCGCCCGCCGGTGAGGGGCCGCGGCTTCGATCTGGCCGGCAACGGCAGCTCGGTGCGCACCGAGCTGCTGGCCGGGGCGACGACCTTCCTGACGATGGCCTACATCGTCTTCGTCAACCCGGACATCCTGGGCGCGGCCGGCATGGACAAGGGCGCGGTGTTCGTCGCCACCTGCCTGGCCGCGGCGCTGGGGTCGGCGCTGATGGGGCTGCTGGCCAACTGGCCGATCGGCCTGGCGCCGGGCATGGGGCTCAACGCCTTCTTCGCCTTCACCGTGGTCGGCACGATGGGCTATCCCTGGCCGCAGGCGCTGGGGCTGGTGTTCCTGTCCGGCTGCCTGTTCGTGCTGCTGACCCTGACCGGGGCGCGGCGCTGGCTGGTCGACGGCATCCCGCTGTCGCTGCGCAGCGGCATCGCCGCGGGCATCGGCCTGTTCCTGGCCTTCATCGGCCTGCAGGGCGCGGGGCTGGTGGTGGACAGCCCGGCCACGCTGGTGACCCTGGGCGACCTGCACCGGCCCGAGCCGCTGCTGGCCCTGGCAGGGCTGGTGCTGATCGGGATCCTGGACGCGCTGCGGGTGCGCGGGGCGATCCTGATCGGCATCCTGGCGGTGACCGCCGCCGGGCTGGCGCTGGGCAAGGTGCACTACGCCGGGCTGATGGCGTGGCCGCCGAGCCTGGCGCCGACCTTCCTCAAGCTCGACATCGCCGGGGCGCTGAGCCAGCACGGCGGCGTGGCCGCGCTGCTGCACGTGCTGCTGGTGTTCCTGCTGGTGGAGATGTTCGACGCCACCGGCACGCTGGCCGGCGTGGCCCAGCGCGCCGGGCTGCTGGATCGCCCGGACCAGCGCAAGCGTTTCGACCGCGCGCTGGTGGCCGACAGCACCGCGATCCTGGCCGGCTCGCTGCTGGGCACCTCCAGCACCACCGCCTACGTGGAGAGCGCGGCCGGCGTGCAGGCCGGCGGCCGCACCGGGCTGACCGCACTCACCGTGGCGGCGCTGTTCCTGCTGGCGCTGCTGTTCTCGCCGCTGGCCGCGATGGTGCCGGCCTACGCGACCGCGCCGGCGCTGATCTACGTGGCCGGGCTGATGCTGCGCGAGCTGGTCCACCTGGACTGGAGCGATGTCACCGAGGCCATGCCGGCCAGCCTGGCGGCGCTGGGCATGCCGTTCACCTATTCCATCGCCAACGGCCTGGCGCTGGGCTTCGTCAGCTATGCGCTGCTCAAGCTCGGCACCGGGCGCTGGCGCGGCGTGCACGCGGCGACCTGGGTGGTGGCGGCGCTGTTCGTGCTGCGTTACGCGCTGTAGCGCGACGCGGGCGGTGAGGGTTTCGCAAGACGTTTTGGCAAGGGGAGTCGTGCACGTGGTGGGAAGTAGAACAATCTGGGGCGTGATCGCCTGTGTGGCGCTGGCCGGCCAGGCCTGGGCGGCCGATGGCGGCGGCGCGGCTGGCGCGCGCGAGGCGAAGGTGGCCGCGCTGATGCAGCGCGTGGCGGGCAACGGCCCGCAGCTGCGCGCCTTCCTGCAGGCCATGCCCAAGGGCGCGGACCTGCACAACCATGTGGGTGGCAGCAACTACGCCGAGGATTTCCTGCGCTGGGCCGACGAGGACCAGGGCTGCATCGCCCGCGACACCCACCAGCTGCTGCCGCCGCCGTGCGGCGAGGGCACGGTGCCGGCGCGCGGCCTGGCCGCGCGCGATGCGGCGTTCTTCTCCGCCACGGTCGATGCGCTGTCGATGCGCAACTTCGTGCAGGGCAATGCGGCCGCCTCGGGGCACGACCAGTTCTTCAGCACCTTCGCCCGTTTCGGCAGTTCGCAGGCGCGTCGCCCCGACGCGATCGCCGCGACGCTGGAGCAGGCCGCGCGCGACCGCGTCAGCTATGTCGAGCTGATCGCCAACCCCGCCCAGTCGGCCGAGCTCGGCAAGCGCGCCGGCGCGCTGGACTGGGACGCCACCGACCTGGCCGCCAACCTGACGCCGCTGCAGGCCCAGCTGCCGGCTCTGGTCGAGGCGGCCAAGGCCGACACCGCCGCGCTCGATGCGCGCGTGGCCCAGCTGCTGCGCTGCGGCCAGGCCGATGCCAGCATCGGCTGCGGCGTGCGCTATCGCTATGTGCCGTACGCACTGCGCACGCTGCCGGCGCCGGTGGTGTTCGGACAGATGCTGATGGGCTATGCGGTGGTGCAGGCCGATCCGCAGCGCTACGCCGGGGTCAACATCGTCGCGCCGGAGGACAACCCGGTCGCGCTGCGCGACTACCGCCTGCACATGGCGATGTTCAAGCTGCTGTCCGCGCGCTACCCGCAGGTGCCGCTGACCCTGCACGCGGGCGAACTGAGCCTGGCCTGGTGCCGCCGGCGGACCTGCGCTTCCACATCCGCGATGCGGTGGCCATCGGCGCCCGGCGCATCGGTCACGGCGTGGACATCGGTTACGAGGACGATGCCGCCGGACTGCTGCGACAGATGAAGGCCCAGCACGTGGCGGTGGAGATCAACCTGACCAGCAACGACGTGATTCTCGGGGTCAAGGGCAGCGACCATCCGCTGCCGATGTACCTGGCCGCCGGCGTGCCGGTGGTGCTGTCCACCGATGACGAGGGCGTCTCGCGCAGCGACATGACCCACGAGTACCAGCGCGCGGTGACCGAGCAGGGCCTGGACTACGCCACGCTCAAGCAGGTCGCGCGCAATGGGCTGACCTATTCCTTCGCGCCTGGCCAGAGCCTGTGGGACGCGGACGGCCGCACGCCCGTGGCCGCCTGCGCCGGCTCGCTGATTTCCGGCAGCGCCGATGCGCGCTGCAAGGCGCTGCTCGAGGGCAGCGAGAAGGCGCGCCTGCAGTGGCAGCTGGAGCGCGACTTCGTCGCCTTCGAGACCCAGCAGCTGGCCGAGGCGGGCCGATGAGCCGCCTCGCACGGGCCCTGGCGCAGGGCGTGCTGCTGCTGTCGCTTGCCGCGAGCGCCTCGGCATGGGCGGGGCAGAAGCAGCTGGTGATCCTGGACGACGACCTGGACGGCTTCGCGCCGGCCCAGGTGATGGCGCTGCAGGCGCCCGATGTGCAGGTGCTGGGCCTGACCACGGTCAGCGGCAACGCCTGGGCCACCCAGGCCACCGCGCATGCGCGGCGCATGCTGGAGATCACCGGTCATCCCGAGGTACCGGTGGTGCAGGGCGCGATCGATCCGCTGGTCAACACCGAAGCGCAGACCGAGCGCTGGGAAGCGCTGTACGGCAAGCTGGTGTGGAAGGGCGTGTGGATGAGGCACTGGGTCGAGGACAACTTCCAGGCCGACCCCGATTACCACGGCCCGGAGGTGGTGCGCGATCTGAAGCTGGGCAATCCCAGCGTGGTCAAGGCCAGCGACGAGCCGGCGGCGCTGTTCCTGGTGCGCATGGTCCGCGCGTGTCCGGGCCAGGTGACCATCATCGCCACCGGCCCGCTGACCAATCTGGCGCTGGCCCAGCGCCTGGATCCGCAGTTCGCCAGCCTGGCCAAGGAACTGGTCTACATGGGCGGCAGCCTGGAGCCCAGGCAGACGCGCGACAGCGAGGCGGCGCGGCAGTTCGCGCGCGAGTTCGTCAACACGCCGCGGCGCGAGTTCAACATCCGCTTCGATCCCGAGGCCGCCAGCATCGTCATGCGCGCGCCGTGGAAGAAGATCGTGATGGTGCCGGTCGATCCGTCCACCGCCACCGAGGTCACCCCGGCGCTGCTGGCGCGCATGCGCGCGGCCGACACGCCGATCGCCCGCGCGCTGGCCTCGCGCCAGACCGGCTTCCCGCTGTGGGACGAGCTGGCCGTGGCGGTGTGGCTGGACCCCTCGCTGATTACCCAGTCCGACGAGTTGATGGTCGATACCAACCTCGACCGCGGCGCCGGCTACGGCGACATCCTGTCCTGGAGCCCGCCGTACGCGCCGGGCCTGGGCGAGCGGCGTCAGACCGTGGTGCGCAGCGTCGATGTACCGCGTTTCGAGGCGCTGATGGCGCGCCTGCTGACCCGGCCCCAGCCGCGCGCGGTCGGCGCGGCGGTGCCCTGAATCCCGGAGTTGAAAGCGGCAGGGCCAAGGACGCGGCCCGGACGCTGATCGGTGCCCGCGCGCGCCGACGCGGCGGTGTCTTGGCTAGAACCCTTACCCACACAGGCAATCCCCACATGAACAAAGCGCTCCTTTCCCTTGCCGTCACGGCCGCGTTGTACGCGACCGCCGGCGCCGCCTTCGCCCAGGACGCCACCGGCACCGACGCCGGGCAGCGCAGCAGCGTCACCACCACCTCCAACACCACCAACTCCAACGCCACCCAGCGCGCGCGCCAGCTCGACGCGGTCAAGGTCACCGGCACCTCGCTGTCGCTGGGCGGCGGCAACATGCAGGTCCAGGACGCGCCCAAGGCCGTGTCCACCATCGGCCGCGAAGCCATCCTCAAGGCCGCGCCCGGCGCCAACTTCACCCAGATGCTGTCCAGCATCCCCGGCGCGACCTCGGCCACCAACGACGTGACCGGCCTCAACGACGGCCAGTTCTCCGTGCGTGGCTACCCGCCCGATGAGGTGGGCGTGACCGTCAACGGCGTGCCGATCAACGACTCGGGCAACTACAAGATGTACGCCACCGAGTACGGCGACACCGAGAACATGGGCGACATCACCGTCGAGCAGGGCTATCCCAGCGTGACCTCGCCGGTGATCGGCGCGGCCGGCGGCAACATCGCCTGGGTCACCGTCGATCCGACCGCCGAGGCGGGTCTGGACTTCAGCCAGAGCGCGGGCAGCAACGGCTACCACCGCACCTTCCTGCGCTACAACACCGGCGATACCGGCCCGCTGCGTTCGTGGATCTCCTACTCCAACAACGAGACCAGCCTGTGGCGCGGCACCGGCAAGTCGCTGGTGACCAAGGTCGACGCCAAGTCGGTGTGGACCATCGACGAGGACAACTCGATCACCGGCTCGCTGCAGTACAACCGCGAGTTCAAGAACAACTACCGCAACGTCACCAAGGCCCAGGCCCACCAGAACTACCACTTCGGCTACGACGGCAACTACAACCCGGCCGTGCCCAGCGCCTATGCCTGGATGCAGACCAACCCGTTCCGCAGCTGGATCGCCAGCCTGGACGGCGAGTTCACCCTGACCGACTCGCTGCACCTGTCGGTGGTGCCGTACATGGTCTACGGCTACGGCGGTGGCGGCAGCGGCACCACCCAGAACGAGTCGGCCTATGGCGGCATCGACGCCAACAAGGACGGCGACACGCGCGATACCAATGTGCCGGTCTATCAGATGTTCACCTCCGACACCTACCGCCCCGGTATCCACGTCAAGTTCAAGCAGGACTTCGGCCTCAACGACAGCCTGGAGTTCGGCGCACTCTACGAGCGTCCGCGCAACCAGCAGAGCCGCAACCTGATGCCCACCAGCATCGATGGCGACCCGTCCAACCTGTGGGGCCAGGACAACGAGGACATGCTGACCTATCCCAACGGCAGCGCCCTGCAGACCTATCGTTCCTACTCGATCACCGATACCAAGCGCCTGTTCGCGACCAACACCTGGACGCCCAACGACCAGTGGACCGTGACGCTGGGCGGCGCCTACACCTGGGTCAACCGCAAGGGCTGGTACACCAATCTGCCGGATTCGGGCATCGCGACCACCGGCATCAGCCTGGGTGAGGTGACCGGCGAGGGCGAGGCCAAGTACAACAAGTTCACCCCGACCGGCGGCGTCAAGTTCCAGCTCGACGAGCGCAACCAGTTCTACTTCGGCATCGGCCAGGCCTACCGCGCCCCGATCAACACCGCGGCGCTGAACTACTTCTACAGCAAGGCCGCGGCCGCGGCGCTGGCCCAGCCCAGCGGCACGATCAAGCCCAAGCCCGAGTCCTCCTGGACCGCCGACCTGGGCTGGCGCTACTACGGCGATCAGATCAGCGCGATGGTCGACATCTACAGCAGCAAGTTCAAGGACAAGCAGGTCAGCGGCACCGACCCGGTCAGCAAGGCCTCGGTCTACACCACGCTGGACAAGGTCGATGTGACCGGCATCAACGGCGAGGTCAGCTACAAGTTCAACGACAACTGGTCCACCTACGCCTCCTACGCCTACAACAAGTCGGAGATGAAGAGCGATCTGACCGTGGCCGGCGTCACCTACGACACCGACGGCAAGACCATGATCAACGCGCCCAAGAACGTGGGCTACGTCGCGGTGAACTACGACCAGGGTCCGTTCTGGGCCAGCGCCAACGCCAATGTCCTGGGCGGCATCTATGCCGACTGGGAGAACCGCGCCCATGCCGGCGGCTACACCACGATCAACCTCAATGGCGGCTGGAACTTCGCCGATGCGGGCTGGCTGAAGAAGCCCTACATCAAGGTCAACCTGTGGAACGTGGCCAACCGCAAGGCCTTCACCTGGGCCTCCAGCGTGACGACCTATCGCTCGGTCGGTACCGATACCTACCAGCTGCTGCAGGACCGCACCTTCATGGTCACGGTGGGCGGTTCGTTCGACCTGTAACGCCGGGGTGCCGCGCAGCCGCGGGCCACGGTCCGCGCTGCGCGCTTCATCGTCCGCGGGGCCTCGTCCCCGCGGACCCTGCGTCTGTCGCCCTGCCCGCAGGGCGGCAGAGGCGGTGCGAGTCTTTCCATGCGGTCGATGGTCCGCTCCCAGCGCGTGATGCGCGGAGATCGTGACCTCGTTGCGTCCGCGCTTCCCGACGATCGGCGCCGCCTGTCCGGTCCGTGCGTCTCCTTCTCCTATTCCACACCGGAGGCCCTATGTTCCGTCCTCTGATCAAGCTCCTGCTGCCGACGCTGCTCGGCCTGTGTGCCATGCCGGCGCTCGCGCAGAAGCCGCTGGCGCCCAAGGTGCTGGTGATCACCATGTTCGCGCCGGAGGCAGCGCCCTGGCGCGAGGCCGAGCGCTTCGACACGCAGGTGTCCGTGCCGGGCCTGTCGCCCAAGTACCCGACCGTGGACTGCACGCGCGCCGGGCTGTGCCTGATGACCACCGACATGGGCCTGGCCAACGCGGCCAGCTCGGTCGCCGCGCTGGTGGCCTCGCCGCGCTTCGACCTGCGCCGCACCTACTTCCTGATCGCCGGCATCGGCGGCGTCGCGCCGGAGCAGGGCACGCTGGGCTCGGCGCACTGGGCACGCTACGCCATCGATGGCGGCCTGATGCGCGCGGTCGATCCGCGCCAGCAGCCGGCCGGCTGGTCGTCCAACCTGCTGATGCTCGGCGCCACCGCGCCGGGGCAGAAGGTCGAGCACCGCACCGGGACCGAGGTGTTCCAGCTCGACGAGGCCCTGCTGCAGAAGGCCTACGCCCTGAGCGCGGGCGTGCCGCTGGAGGACAGCGACGCGGCCGCGGCCTATCGCCTGCAGTATCCGCAGCCGGCCGCGCGTGCCGCGCCGGCGGTGAGCATCTGCGACAGCCTGACCAGCGACACCTACTGGCACGGCAGCCTGATCGCCACGGCGATGGAGGCTTACGTGCAGCTGACCACCGACGGGCGCGGCCACTACTGCATCACGCAGATGGAGGACAATGCCACCCTGACCGCGCTCCAGCGGGGAGCCGAGGCGGGCAGTCTGCAGTTCGCCCGCGTCGCCCTGCTGCGCACGGCCTCCAATTTCGATCGCGAGGCGCCAGGACAGGACGTGGGCGCCTCGCTGTCGGCCAAGTCCGGTGGCTTCCTGCCATCCACCCACAACGCCTACCGAGTCGGGCATGCGTTGACCGAGGCCATCCTGGCGCACTGGGAGGCGTGGTCGCACGGCGTGCCGAAGGAATGACCTCATGCCTGCCAACCTCGCTTCCTCCCGCCCCCTGCGCGCCCTGTCGCTGGCGGCCCTGGCCCTGCTGATGGCCGCGCCCGCGCTGGCGCAGAGTCGCCGCCAGGGCGCCGAGCTGCCGCAGATGCGACTGTCCCAGCGGCCGCTGATCGTGGCCCACCGCGGCCGCGCCACCTCCGACGGCGCCGAGAACAGTCTGGTGCAGATGCAGCAGGTGGCCAGCCACCAGATCGGCGTGGAAATGGACCTGGCCGCCAGCCAGGACGGCGTGCTCTATCTGCTGCACGACGCCACCCTCGACCGCACCACCACCGGCACCGGCCCGATCAAGGCGCAGACCAGCCAGGCGCTGGACGCGGTCAAGCTCAAGGACGGCCACGGCAAGCCGACCGACGAGGCCCTGCCGCGCCTGACCAAGGTCCTGGACTGGGCCGCCGGCGTGCCCGACGTGATCCTGATGATCGATCTGAAGGGCATCAAGGCGGCCACGCTGGCGCCGCTGCTGCGCGAGCGCAAGCTGCAGGACCGCGTCATCCTGCTGACCTTCGAGCGCGGCGCGGCGGCCGAGGCGCTGGCCAGTGCCGATGGCGCCATGGTCTCGGTGCTGATCAAGACCCAGTCCGACGCCAACTACTACAAGCGCATCGCCGCCGGCCGGCCGCTGGCGATGTACGTGCCGCAGGACTCCAAGAACAAGGTCTTCGGCTACGCAAAGACCGCCGGGGCGGTGCTGGTGACCGACGTGATCGACGGCGAGGGCGAGGACAGCGCGGCGCTGAACGCCAAGGTCGCCAAGCAGGGCTGCAAGGCCTATCTCGACTACATCGATGCCCACTACACCGACGTGCTGGTGACCAACCACCCCAAGTGCGCGGCGCAGACGCTCAAGGCCTACGTGCCGACCACGGACAACGGGCCGCATTGAGCGGCCGTCGTTGCCTCTTCGACGCTGGTGGGGAGCCTTGAATTAGGTTCTTCTCCTGATCGAGGGATCAAAGGGCGTTCGCGTTCTTGCTTCCTTCGGAGGCGCTGCGGTCAGGCGGGCTGTAACCGCTTATCCCTCGATCAGGGAATCCTGCCTCCTGCCTTAAGGCGCTCTGCCTCCTGCCTCGCTCGTCGCGGACACCACCCACCGCACCTCTGCCTTGCGCGGTGAGTTGGAGGGCTCCGGATCGTGGGAGCAGCTGTCTCGCAGTGGCATGACTGTAGAGCGGAGCTTGCTCCGCTGCTGTTCGTTCGGTTCGCGGGAAAGGCCCCAGCGGAGCGAGCTCCGCTCTACAGGTGGGTCCGCCTGGTGGGCGGGCCGAGCAGAGGCGCCATGCAGGGTCGGGTCGAGGCGGGTTTAAGAGGCGTGCCCACCGGCCCGGTCCTCAGGCCATCAATACGTCGACATTCCCGTTCACCGGCGAGGGACCCCGAATCAGGGCAGCCCGGCCAGCCAGTCGTCGTCGCTGCCTTCGTTGATGTCGGCGAACAGCGGCGTGGAGAAGTAGCGCTCGCCCGTATCGGGCAGCATCGCCAGGATCACCGAGCCCGGCACGGCCTTCTCGGCCACTTCCAGCGCGGTGGCCAGGGTGGCGCCTGCGGAGATGCCGACGAAGATGCCTTCCTCGGCCGCCAGCCGGCGCGAGGTCTCGATCGCGCGCTCGTCGGTGACGGTGTAGAGCTCGTCGTAGACCTCGCGGTTGAGCACCTCGGGCACGAAGTCCGGGGTCCAGCCCTGGATCTTGTGCGGCTTCCACTCATCGCCCTTCAGCAGCGCCGCGCCGGCCGGCTCGGTGGCGATGATCCTGGTCTCCGGGCGCGCGACTTTAAGCACTTCGCCCACGCCGGTCAGCGTGCCGCCCGTGCCCCAGCCGGTGACGAAGAAGTCCAGGCGCTGACCGGCGAAGTCGCGCAGGATCTCAGGCCCGGTGGTGTTGCGGTGATAGGCCGGATTGGCCGGGTTGGCGAACTGGCTGGCCAGGAACCAGCCGTGCTGTTCGGCCAGCTCCTTGGCCTTGCGCACCATGCCGCTGCCGCGCTCGGCGGCCGGGGTGAGGATGACCTTGGCGCCGTAGGCGCGCATCAGCTTGCGGCGCTCGATGGAGAAGGTCTCCACCATCGTGGCCACGAACTTGTAGCCGCGCGCCGCGCACACCATCGCCAGCGCCACGCCGGTATTGCCCGAGGTGGCCTCGACCACCGTGTCGCCCGGCTTGAGCAGGCCGCGGGCCTCGGCGTCTAGGATGATCGCCAGCGCCAGGCGGTCCTTGACCGAGCCGCCGGGATTGAACGACTCGACCTTGGCATACACCGTGGTGTGCGCCGGCGCGAGGCGATGGAGCTTGACCACCGGGGTGCGGCCGATGGTGTCCAGGATGTTGTCGTAGATGGCCATGCGAAGACGTCTCTTCCGATTAGAAGGGTGGGATCAGGCAGCGAGCGACAGCGTGGGCGCGTCGATGTTGTCGGGATGTTGTGATGCCGGCGCGGACAGGGGCGCATCGCCGTGCCAGTGCAGCGTGTGCGCCAGCGCGGCGACCTCGCCCAGGATCAGCAGGGCCGGCGAGCGCACCTGGTGGTGGCGCGCGGTCTCGGCCAGGTCGGCCAGGGTGCCGGTGACCACGCGCTGGGTGCGGCGCGAGCCGTTCTCGACCAGCGCGAAGGGCGTGGCGGCGGCGCGGCCGTGGGCGATGAGGCGCTCGCGGAAGGTCTCCAGCCCGGCCACGCCCATGTAGACGGCCAGGGTCTGGCGTTCCTGCGCCAGCGCCTGCCAGTCCAGCGTGTCCAGGGAGTCGCGGCAGTGCGCGGTCACCAGGCGCAGGCCTTGCGCGTGGTCGCGGTGGGTCAGCGGGATGCCCGAATACGCCGCGCAGGCCAGCGCGGCGGTGATGCCGGGCACCACTTCGAAGGCGATGCCGTGGGCCTTGAGGAATTCCAGCTCCTCGCCGCCGCGGCCGAACACGAACGGATCGCCGCCCTTGAGCCGCACCACGCGCCGGCCGGCGCGGGCGTGTTCGAGCATCAGCGCGTGGATGTCGTCCTGGCGCGTGCTGTGGCCCTGGGCCGACTTGCCCACCTCGATGCGGGTGGCGTCGCGTCGGGCCATGGCCAGCACCTCGGCGCTGACCAGGCGGTCGTGCAGGATCACGTCGGCCTCGTTCATCGCGCGCAGCGCGTTGAGCGTGAGCAGGCCGGCATCGCCCGGGCCGGCGCCGACCAGCGTGACGGTGCCGGCGTGGGCCTGGGCGGCGCTGGACAGCGCGCGCTGCAGTTCGGTCTCGGCGGCCGCGTCCTGTCGCTGGCGCAGCAGGCGCGGCACGGTGCCGGCGAGCAGTTGCTCGAAGAAGCGCCGGCGAGCGCCCATCTCGGGGAAGCGCGCGCGGATGCGGGCGCGCTGCCGGCCGAGCAGGGCGACCAGCGACCCCCAGGACTCGTCCAGCAGCGTCTCCAGCTGACGGCGGATGTGGCGCGCCACCATCGGCGCATGGCCGCCGCTGGAGATGGCGATCTGCAGGGCGCCGCGTTCGACCAGGGCCGGCACCTGGAAGCTGGACAGCTCGGCGTCGTCGACCACGTTGGCCAGCAGGCGCCGCGCGGCGGCCGCGTCGGCCACCGCGCGATTGACCTCGCCCTCGTCGGTGGCGGCGATCACCAGCCACACCCCGTCCAGCCAGTCGGGCGTGAAACTGCCCGGCTGCCAGGCGATGCGGCCCTGCTCGGCCCACTGCGCCAGGCGCGGGGTCAGGGTCGGTGCGCCCACGTGGGGGAGGGCGCCGGCGTGGAGCAGGGCCTCGACCTTGCGCTCGGCGACCGCGCCACCGCCGACCACGCGGACCGCACGGCCACGCAGGTCGGCGAACAGAGGAAACAGGGCAGCGCTCACGGGCGGGTCCGGGTCGAGAGGGCCACGACGCTACGCCCCGCTTATGACGGTCGGAAATGACTTGCCGCTGCGTTCAGATAACCCTACGTTATAAGCAGCGGTGGCCGGAACACGTAAATTCGTTTTCCCCATAAGCGGCCGCGCCGCACCTCGCCAGCGATCCTTCCGCAGATGACCCTGACCCAGCTCCGCTATCTGGTCGCCATCGCCGACGCCGACTTCAACATCACCCTGGCGGCCGCGCGCGTGCACGCCACCCAGCCCGGTCTGTCCAAGCAGCTCAAGCAGCTGGAGGATGAGCTGGGCTTCCTGCTGTTCGTGCGCAAGGGCCGCAGTCTTGAATCGGTGACCCCGGCCGGGGTGGAAGTCATCCAGCGCGCCCGTGCCGTGCTGTCCGAGGCCAACAACATCCGCACCTACGCGGCCAACCAGCGCCGCGAGAGCCAGGGCCAGCTGGTGCTGGCCACCACGCACACCCAGTCGCGCTTCGTGCTGCCGCACGCGGTGGCGCAGATCAAGCGCGCCTATCCGCAGGTCAGCGTGCACCTGCAGCAGGCGGCCGAGGCCGATGCGCTGGATCTGCTGGGCCAGGGCGATGCCGACATGGCGGTGATCAGCACCTCCGGCGACACGCCGGCGGCCGGCCTGGCCGTGCCGCTGTACCGCTGGCGCCGCCTGGTGGTGGTGCCACGCGGGCACGCGCTGGACCGCAAGGGCGCAGCGCCGGACCTGGCCGCCCTGGCGGGCCAGCCGCTGATCAGCTACGAGTCCTCGACCCGGCCCGGCTCCTCCCTGCAGCGCGCCTTCGTGCATGCCGGCCTGGAGCCCAACATCGCGCTCACCGCACTGGATGCGGACCTGATCAAGACCTACGTGCGTACCGGCATGGGCGTGGGCCTGCTGGCCGAGATGGCGGTCAATGCCGGCGACGCCGACCTACGCGCCTGGCCGGCGCCGGCGGAGATCAGCGAGTGCATCGCCTGGGCGGTGCTGCCGCGTGAGCGGGTGCTGCGCGATTACGCGCTGGATCTGGTGCACGTGCTGGCGCCGCAGATCGACAAGCGCGACCTGCGTCAGGTGATGGATGGCAACCGCGAACCGGACTGGCCGGTGCCGCCGACGTGGGAAGCGTTGACCCAGACCATCACGAGTTGAGGGTCCGCGTCAGCGAGCGCCAGGATGAGCGCAGGCGCGAGCGACCAGACCGATCTCGAAGTCGTCATTCCCGCGCCTGCGGGATCCAGGCGAAAGTCCCCTTGCTGTTGCGCCGCGTCACGCCCTGCAAAACCGTGCGCGCTACGATCCGCCTCCCCCGCGTCCATGCAACGTCTTTCGAGGAGGCCATCGTGCCCAAGTACGTGATCGAACGTGACATCCCCGGCGCGGGGAAGCTGACGCCCGCCGAGCTCAACGGCATTTCCCAGCACTCCTGCAGCGTGCTGCACGGGATGGGGCCGCAGATCCAGTGGCTGCACAGCTATGTCACCGACGACAAGATCTATTGCGTCTATATCGCGCCGGACGAGGCCAGCGTGCGAGAGCACGCGGCCAAGGGAGGATTCCCGGCCAATTCGGTCGCCCAGGTGCGCACGGTGATCGATCCGACCACCGCCGAAGCCTGATGCCCCTTCAGGGATCGACCCCAACGCGCCGCTGATCCGGCGCGTTGCTGTCCGCCAGGCCGGCTCAGGCCAGCGGCACCACCACCCGAAAGCGACTCCCGCGCCCCTTGCGCGTGTGCACTTCGACCGGATACCCCAGCGT
This sequence comes from Pseudoxanthomonas sp. UC19_8, assembly GCF_042700505.1. Classification (NCBI taxonomy): domain Bacteria; kingdom Pseudomonadati; phylum Pseudomonadota; class Gammaproteobacteria; order Lysobacterales; family Lysobacteraceae; genus Pseudoxanthomonas; species Pseudoxanthomonas sp. UC19_8. The sequence continues at coordinate 2,833,814 of NZ_CP170559.1, read as the reverse complement.
CTGCGCGGTGCGACTGACGATCCACAGGCCCAGGCCCAGGCCTTCCCCGTGCGGATTGGCCTGGCGGAAGGCGCTGAAGATCTCGCGCGCGTCCTGCGCGTCCATGCCCACGCCGGTGTCGAGCACCTCGATCGCCACGTGGTCGCCGTGGCGGCGGCAGCCGATCAGCACTGAGCCGTTCTCGGTGTACTTGACCGCGTTGCCGAGCAGGTTGCCCAGCAGCGTGGACAGCAGCGTGCGATGGCTGCGCACGCGCAGGGTGGTGGGGACATTGCGCAGGCGCAGACCGCGCTGCTGCGCCGGACGACGCCAGGTGGCCAGGATGTCGTCGAGCACGTCCTGCAGGGGCAGTTCGATCAGGTCGGGGCGCACCTCGTCGCCGCCGGCGATCGCCAGGCTGGCCAGTTGGTCGAAGCCGCGGCTGATCTGCCCCAGCGAGACGCGCGCGTCGTCCAGCGCCGGCAGGGTGGGGGCGTCGCTGGGCAGGGTGCGGCGCAGCTTCTCCAGCGCATAGCCGGCGCTGCGCAGCGGCGTCTTGAGGTCGTGGCCGGCGATGGCCATCAGCCGCGCGCGGTAATGGTTGGCCTCCTGCGCCATGGCCAGGGTGCGGCGCAGTTCCATCAGGGCCATGGTCTGGCGCGCCAGGGCCTGCAGGGCGTCGAGCTGTTGCGGGCTGATGCTGCGCGGCAAGGTGTCGAGCACGCACAGCGAGCCCAGCGGCAGGCCGTCGGGGCTGCGCAGCACCGCGCCGGCGTAGAAGCGCAGGTACGGCTCGCCGCTGACCAGCGGGTTGCAGGCGAAGCGCGGCTCGGCCAGCGTGTCCTCGACCACCAGCACCTCGTCCTCCAGGATCGCGTGGGCGCAGATGGACGAGTGCAGCGGGGTCTGCTGCGCGCCCATGCCGACTTCGCTCTTGAACCACTGCCGGTCGGCATCGACCAGGCTGATCAGCGCCATCGGCGCATTGCAGATCAGCGCGGCCAGGTTCGTGATGTCGTCGAAGGCGGCCTCACGCGGTGTATCGAGGATCGCGTAGGCGTGCAGCGTCTCCAGCCGCAGCGTCTCGTTGACGGCGCGCGGCGCGGTGGACGCGGCGCACTCCAGGGGCGGCGTGGCGCGCGGGGGCGGACTGACGGCTGACATGCGAAGAGAAGCTTCCTGGCGGAGGCGCTGCGCCGCGGCGGACCGCCGCAACGGGGCGGACAGAGTAGGGCGCGCCTGGGTCTGGGCCGTGAAGGTTCTTACACGGCCGCGCTGGCGCGTCGCCGCCGGCTTCGCACTTGCCGGCCGGAGGCTCTAGACTGCGCGCCATGCTGCGCCACCGCCGCTTCCTGGGACTGATGCATCGGCTCGCCCTGCTGGGCGCGCTGCTGATGGTCGTGGCGCCGGTGGTCAGCCGCTGGCTGCAGTGGCATGGCCCGGCCGAGCCGCTGCGCGTCCTGACCGCGCTATGCACCAGCGGCGGCATGCGCCTGGTCGATCTGGGCGCCGCCGCGCCGCAGGCCGCAGGCCACGGCGACCACGCGCCGAACCTGGCGATGGACATGGCCAGCATGGGCCACGCCGCGCCCGACGGCATGCCCGCCGACCACCACGAGGGCATGGCCTGCGACTACTGCCTGCTGGCCGCGCGGCTGCTGCCCTTCGTCCTGATCCTGCTGTTGCTGCCGCTGCTGCAGGCGGCGCCTTCGCTGTTGCCCGAACACCGGGCCACGCCGCGCCAGGCGCTGCCCTGGCCGGCCCACGCCGCACGCGGACCTCCGCACACCCTGGTCGCCTGATCCCACCGATCCGCGCGGGCGCTCGCCTGCGTGGGCGTCGACCCGTGTGCTGTGCTGGAGTGTCCCGATGTCTGTTTTCCGCCCCGCGACGGCCGTGCCGTCGCGCCTGGCGTGCGCGCTCGCGTGCGTCCTGTCGTCCCCTTGCGTGTCCGCCGCCGATGTCGATCCGGTCGACGACGCGCACACCTTCGCGCCGCTGGTGATCACCGCCGTGCGGCCGTCCACGCCGCTGACCTGGACCACCGACCCGCGGCTGCCGCGCCAGCCGGTGCCGGCCAGCGATGGCGCCGATTACCTCAAGACCATTCCCGGCTTCACCGCCATCCGCAACGGCGGCACCAATGGCGACCCGGTGCTGCGCGGGATGTTCGGTTCGCGCCTGAACGTGCTGACCAACGACGGCGCCATGCCCGGCGCCTGCCCGGCACGCATGGACAATCCGCTGAGCTATGTCTCGCCGGAGACCTACGACGGCCTGACCATCGTCAAGGGCCCGCAGACCGTGCTGTGGGGGCCGGGCGCCTCGGCCGGCACGGTGCGCTTCGAGCGCGACACGCCGCATTTCGAACGGCCCACGCTGCAGGCGCAGGGCAGCGCGCTGGGCGGCTCGCGCAGCCGCAACGATCAGAACCTGGCCGTGACCGGCGGCGACACGCACGGCTATGCGCGGGTGACCGCCAGCCGCTCGGAGTCGGACGACTACAAGGACGGCGCCGACGACGTGGTGCCCTCGAAGTGGCGCAAGTGGAACACCGACGCGGCCATCGGCTGGACGCCCGATCCCGACACGGTGCTGGAGGTCAACGCCGGCGTCGGCGATGGCCTGGCGCGCTATGCCGGGCGCGGCATGGACGGGCGCCAGTTCCGCCGCACCAGCGTTGGCGCGCGCTTCGAGCAGACCGGCCTGCCCGGCGCCTGGGAGTCGATCAAGGCCAGCGTCTACGCCAACGATGCCGACCACATCATGGACAACTACAGCCTGCGCACGCCCAACCCCGACTCGGCCATGCCGATGCCGATGGCGGCCAACGTCGACCGCCGCACCAGCGGCGGACGGATCGCCTCGGAATGGGCCTGGGACCATGCGGGACTGACGGCCGGTGTGGACTGGCAGGCCAGCCGCCACCGCAGCCGCAATGCGATGGCCCGCATGCCGTATGAGCCCTGGCAGCGCGATGCCAATCTGGGCAACCAGGGCGTGTTCTCTGAACTGACCCTGCATCTGGCCAAGACGCAGCGGGTGATCGTCGGCGCGCGCCTGGACCGGGCGTCGGTCAAGGATCTGCGCGCGCAGGCCAGCGGCATGGCGATGGACGATGGCATGGGGTCCGGGATGGGCATGGGCGCTGCGATGCCCAACCCCACCTTCGGCCAGATCCGTCGGCAGACGCTGACCTCGGGCTTCGCCCGCTTCGAGGCCGATGCGGGCGATCTGCCGCTGACCTGGTATGCCGGCCTGGGCCATGTCGAGCGCATGCCCGACTACTGGGAACTGTTCTCCGCCGACCGCGGGCCGGTGGGCGCGGTCAACGCCTTCGCCGCACTGCGGCCCGAGAAGACCACCCAGTTGGACATCGGCGCGCAGTACAGGAGCGCGCGCGTGGATGCCTGGGTCTCGGCCTATGTGGGCCGCATCGATGACTATCTGCTGTTCACCTACAGCGCGGGCGGGATGATGAGCCCCAGTTCGCAGGTGGGCAACGTCGACGCCGACATCCATGGCGCCGAGGCCGGCCTCGAACTGCGCCCGGCCGACGGCTGGAAGCTCGGCGGCAGCCTGGCCTGGGCCTGGGGTGCGAACCGCAGCGACGGCCGCGCGCTGCCGCAGATGCCACCGCTGGAAGCGCGGGCGAATGCCTCCTGGGAAGGACGGCGCTGGTCGGCTGGCGCACTGCTGCGCGCGGTCGCCCGCCAGGACCGGGTCAGCGTGGGCCAGGGCAACGTCGTGGGCCGCGACCTGGGGCCGAGCGCGGGCTTCGCCACCTTCGCGCTCAACGCCGGCTACCGGCTCAGCGACGCCTGGCAGCTCACCGCTGGCGTGGACAACGTGTTCGACCGCGACTACGCCGAGCACCTGAACCTGTCCGGCAGCGCGGACTTCGGCTTCCCCGCCGATCCGGTGCGCATCCACGAGCCCGGCCGCACCGCCTGGGTGCGGCTGGGCTTCAAGTACTGAGCAACGCGCGGCCGCCTGTGCGGCGCGCGTCACCGGTGCCGGGCATCGCGCCCGCACCGCATGAATCGAAAGGGATCGAAGATGACGTGTTGTTCTCCACCTCTGATCAGGACCGTCGGCTGGGCGCTGACGGCCTGTGCGTTGTACGTGCCGGTTGCCGTCGCGCAGACCTCCGGCGCCGATGAGCGCGATGCCGTGTTGACCCTGGGCAAGGTCCACGCCCAGGGCGCCAAGCGCGGCGCCTTGCCCGCGCGCAAGGTACTCAGCTCGGTCGATGTGATCGGTGCCGATCAGGTCCAGGACCAGCACGTGGACAACAGCTGGGAGCTGTTCGCCAAGGTGCCGGGCATGCAGCTGACGCCGTTCCGCATGGGCACCGAGGCGGGCCGGTTCTCCTTCCGCGGGTTCAACGGCGAAGGGCGCATCAACGCGGTCAAGCTGCTGATCGACGGCATTCCCAGCAACGACAACGCCGGCGCCATGCCTTACCTGGACTCGGTGATGTCCGGCGACATCGCCGCCATCGAAGTCGTGCGCGGCACCAACGATGCGCGCTACGGGCTCAATGCCATCGCCGGCGACGTGAACCTGGTCACGCGCGTGGGCGGCGACGAAGGGCATCTGAGCGTCACCGCCGGCAGCTTCGGCACCCGCGAGGTGCAGCTGTCCAAGGGCTTCGAGACCGGGCCGTGGACGCAGAACTACTTCCTGGGCTGGCGCGACTCGGAGGGGTATCGCGACCATGCCAAGGCGATCAAACGCAACTTCGCCGGCAAGTGGGGCTTCAACGCGCCCGAGGGCGACTGGAGCGCGCTGCTGAGCACGCGCTACTACCACAACCAGGCGCAGGAGCCCGGCTACTTCCCCACCTATCTGCAGGCGCGCGCCGCGCCGCGCGATGCGGTGGCCTATGCGGCGGCCGACGCCGGCGAGCGTCAGACCACGCAGACCGCGCTGCATCTGGATGGCCTGATCGGCAGCGACTGGACCTGGAGCAGCAAGGCCTACGTCAATCGCTACACCAATGCGCGCTACGTGCGCTTCTCCCAGGCCGGCAGCCAGCAGGAGCGCGACAACGACGAGACCCAGCGCGGCGCCATCGCCACCGCGACCTGGACGCCGAGCCGCGTGCTGGCCGTGGAGACCGGCGTGGACGCGCAGTGGCAGGACAACACCGCGCGGCGCTGGCGCACCGCCGCGCGCCAGCGCCTGGCGCACACGCGCGACTGGGACTACACGCTGCAGACCCACGGCACCTACGTGCAGGCCGTGCTGCAGCCGCTGGAGGGCCTGCAGCTGGTGCCGGCCTATCGCATCGACCGGGTCGACGGACACCTGGACGACCGCCTCACCGGGCGGCGCTACGACGCCTATGGATACGGCACGATCCGCCAGCCCAAGCTCAGCGCCTCCTACGCGCTGGGCGCGGCCTGGACCGCCTATGCCAACTGGGGGCGCAGCTTCCAGATCGGTGCCGGCGACGGCGCCTACCGCACCACGGTCCACGACCTGGGGCCGTCCATCAACACCGGCTGGGAGGCGGGCCTGAAGTTCGTGCCGGCCACGTGGCTGAGCGGACGGGTGGCCTATTGGGAGCAGCGCGCCGACGGCGAGGTCGCCACGGTGCTGGGCGCGACCGGGACCGGCAGCGACGTGGTCAATGTCGGGCGCACCTTCCGCCGCGGTTGGGACGCACAGGTGAACCTGCAGCCGGACGCGCGCTGGAACGCGTGGCTGGCCTATTCGCGGCAACGCGCGACGGTGGCGCGCGCCGCGCCCGGCGCGCTGCAGACCGAGGGGCGCGACATCGAGAACGTGCCGCACTGGCTGGCCTCGGCCGGCGTCGATTGGCAGGTCAGCGACCGGCTCAGGCTCAGCGCCTGGGGCAACGGCCAGGGCGACTACCACCTCGAACGCACCAACACGCTCGGGCGCTACGGCGGCTACGCCCTGGCCAACCTCGGTGCCAGCTGGACGCTGGATGCGCGCAACGAGGTCTCGCTGCAGCTGAAGAACCTCACCGATCGCTTCTACGTCTACGCCTGGTACGACAGCGGCGTGTACGGGTTCTCGCCCGGCGACGGGCGCGGGCTGTACGCCAGCTGGAACTGGAGCTTCTGATGGCCAGCACCGCCGCCGCGCAGGCCTCCACGACGCATGCCGGCGCGCTGTATCGCGCGATCTGGCGATGGCACTTCTACGCCGGGCTGCTGGTGCTGCCGCTGCTGGCCTGGCTGGCCGTGACCGGGGCCGGCTTCGTGTATCACCGGCCGCTGGATCGGCTGGTGCATCACCAACTGCTGATGGTGGCGCCCGCCGCGCCCGGCGAGCGCCCGGCCACGCCGCAGCGCATCGTGCAGGCGGCCCTGGCCGCGCAGCCGGGGCAGGTGTTCCGCTACACCACGCCGGCGGCGGCCGATGCCTCGGCGGAGGTCGGCATCGTGGCCCCGGACGGCGCGCGTCGGGTGGTGTATGTGGATCCGGTGCACGCGCGCGTGCTCGGCAGCCTGGCCGATCGCGGCACCTTCGGCTGGACACTGCGCCGCCTGCACAGCCTGGACCTGCTCGGCGACGGGGCCCGTGCGCTGGTGGAGCTGGCCGCGGGCTGGGCCATCGTGCTGGTGTTGACCGGTGTCTACCTGTGGTGGCCGCGCGGCACCGTGCGCATCCCCAGCAAGCGCGCGCCCACGCCTGAGCGGGGGCGCACGCTGGGCGGCGTGGTCACGGTGCGCGGCAGGCCGTCGCAGCGCCTGTTCTGGCGTGACCTGCATGCGGTGGTCGGCATCGGCGCGGGCGCGGCGGTGCTGTTCCTGGCCATGTCCGGCATGCCCTGGTCGTGGCTGTGGGGGGCGCAGGTCAACAAGGTGGTCAACGGCCACAACTTCGGCTATCCCGCCGGCCTGCGCGTGCAGCTGCCGATGTCGCAGGCGCGCGTGGCCGACAGCGCCGACCAGGCCTGGTCGCTGCAGCAGGCACGCGTGCCGCAGTCGGCCGCGCACGCGGCCATGGCCGACATGCCCGGCATGGAGCACGCCGGGCATGGGGCGGGCCATGCGAGTGCGGCGCAGCCAGGCGCGATCGGGCTGGATCGCGCCGTTGCCGCGTTCGACGCGCGCGGCATCGGCGCCGGCTACAGCGTGTCGATGCCGCAGGGTGCGCGCGGGGGTCTATACCGCCTCGCTCTACAACGGCGTGTTGGACCAGCAGCGCGTGATCCACCTGGACCAATACAGCGGGCGGACCCTGCTCGACATGCGCTATGCCGACTACGGCCCGGCGGCCAAGGCGCTGGAATGGGGCATCAACGTGCACATGGGCGACGAGTTCGGCAGCACCAACCGGGTGCTGCTGGTGCTGGCCTGCGCCTGCACGCTGGTGCTGTGCATCAGTGCCGCGGTGATGTGGTGGAAGCGGCGTCCGCGCGGCGCGCTGGGCGTGCCGCCGCTGCCGGCGCAGCCGCGGACGCTGAAGGTCGTGGCGGGCATGCTGGCGGTGGGCGGGGTGCTGTTCCCGCTGGTGGGCGCCTCGTGGCTGGTGATGCTCGCGGTGGACCTGGGCTGGGTGCAGCCTCGCCAACGGGCGCGGCGCGCATGAGATAACAGCCGGCGGCGGCCGGCGCGTTGGCAACGGGCAAGACGTCGTTCAACCTTGAAGGAGAGGGCAAGGCTTATGGGCAAGATCATCATCACCGCGGCAATGCTGCTGCTGTCCGCGCTGGCGCAGGCGGCCACGCCGGGCTCAGGCATCCAGGTGCGCGCGGCCTGGACGCGCGCCACCCCGCCGCAGGCGCCCAGCGCGGCGGGCTATCTGACCCTGGTCAACAGCGGGGCGCAGGCCGACCGGCTGGTGTCGGTGAGCTCGCCGGCGGCGACGCGGGTGGAGCTCCACGAGAGCCGCATGGACGGCGGCGTGATGCGTATGCGCCGCCTCGACGGGCTGGACCTGCCGGCCGGTGCGACGGTGGCGCTGGCGCCCTCGGGCGCGCACCTGATGCTGATCGGGCCCAGGCAGCCGCTGGTCGCCGGCCAGACGATCGAGCTGGTCCTGCGCTTCGCCCACGCGCCCCCGCAGACCGTCAGGTTGCAGGTGCGCCCGATCGACGCGGCGGGGCCTGCGGATGACATGCACGGCATGCACATGTGAGCGGATAGATTGCGGCGGCAGCGCCGCTGGCGGCGCACGGACAGGGGGCGGGGATGAGGCGGTTTTCGCGGATGGTGGCGCGGCTGTACGCACCGGCGCCGGTGCTGGTGGCCGCCGGCTGGGTGCTGTCGTTCGTGGTCGAGCACCAGGAGGCGCTGATTGGCGCCGCCGCGGCGCGACGGGTTGGCTCGCTGCTGGCCCTGACCGGTGTCGCGCTCGGGCTGGTGTGGGCGTCGCTGGCCAGCTGGCGCCTGTACCTGTGGCTGCGCGGGATGGAGCAGGGGCGCTGCCCCTGCGGCGGGCTGCTCTCGCGGCCGCGCCACAAGCATGGTCAGCACTATCGCAAGTGCCTGGCCTGCGGCGAGAAGGTGCCGCTGACGCCGGTGCCGGTGGTGGGGGATTAGGGGTTCGGGATTAGGGATTCGGGATTCGGGATTCGGGATTCGGGATTCGGGATTCGGGATTCGGGATTGTTGCAAGGTTTGCGGACGGATGGGGCGCTGTGTTGTCGCGGGGGTGTAGGGCCACGTCTGCGTTCGGTTGTGCGCGTTGACGTCCATGGGTTCCCGCGTGCGCGGGAACGACGGTAGAGGGGGCGTCGGGCGTTTGAGGGCGGCTTAGGCCGCTGGTGCCGTTTCGGCTTCGGCGCGGGCCTGGTTGCGCAGCAGGAAGCGCTGGATCTTGCCGCTGGGGGTCTTGGGCAGCTCGTCGACGAAGGCGATCTCGCGCGGGTAGGCGTGGGCCGACAGTCGTGTCTTGACGTGCTGGGCCAGCGCGGCCGCCAGCGCCTCGTCGCCGGCCACGCCGGGGCGCAGCACCACATAGGCCTTGACCCGTTCGAACCGCTCCGGATCCGGCTTGCCGACCGCGGCGGCCTCGACCACGTCGGGATGCTCGAGCAGGCAGCTCTCCACGTCAAACGGACCGATGCGGTAGCCGCTGGAGGTGATCACATCATCGCTGCGGCCGACGAAGGCGATGGAGCCATCGGCGTTGCGCTCGACCGTGTCGCCGGTGAGGTACCAGCCGTCCTTGAACGGCTGCGTCTCCGTGTTCTCGTAGCCGCGGAAGAACAGCGCGGGCGAATCGTCGACATGCACGGCCAGCATCCCCGGCACGCCGACCGGCTGCGGCTGGCCGTCGTCGCTCAGCACGTCCAGCCGGTACCCCGGCAGGGGAAAGCCGGCGCTGCCCGGCTGCACCGGATGGGCCAGCGCGTGGTGGTTGCACAGGGTCATGCCGGTCTCGGTCTGGCCGTAATGGTCGTGGATGACCGTCCCCAGCGCCTGGTCGAACCAGCGGATCACCTCGGGGTTGAGCGGCTCGCCGGCGCTGCTGACCACGCGCAGCCGGCCCTTGACCGGCGCGGCCGCGGCGTCGCCGGCGGCCATCAGCATGCGGTAGGCGGTGGGCGCCCCCATCAGATTGGTCACGCCCAGCTCGGCGATGGTGCGGTAACAGCTGTCCACGGTGAACGGGCCTTCGTGGAAGGTCACCGAATGCCCGAGCGCCAGCGGCCCGGCGATGCCGTAGTACAGCCCGTAGGCCCAGCCCGGGTCGGCGATGTTCCACAGCACATCGTCCGGCCGCAGGTCCACCGCGTCGCGCATATACGTGGCGATGGCATCGAGCGCGTGCAGCGGCACGCGCAGCGCCTTGGCCGCCCCGGTGGTGCCGGAGGTGAACATGATCATGCACGGGTCCTCGCGCCGCCGCGGCACGGGGTCGAAGGTCTGCGGCTGGCCTTCCAGCGCGGCCCAGAAGTCCTCGCCATCGCCGCTGCCCAGGGTCAGGATCGGCGGCGCGGCGGCGACCTCGTCCAGCTTGGGGCGCTGCTCGGCCGAGCACACCACCAGCGCCGCGCCGCTGGCCGCCAGCCGGTGCTCCAGCGCCTTGGGGCCGAAGGCGGTGAACAGCGGCTGGTACACCGCGCCCGCGCGCCAGGTGCCCAGCACCACGATCAGCAGCTCCAGCCGCCGCGGCAGCAGCCCGGCCACCACCGCGCCCGGCCCGATTCCGCGTGCGCGCAGCAGCTGGGCGAACTGGGCCGACCAGCTGTCGAGCTGTTCGAAGGTGTAGCGCCGCACCACGCGCTGGGTGTCGATCCAGCACAGCGCCTCGCGCTGCGCGCCCAGGTGCGCGCCGATGCAGGTCTGCCAGGCGTTGCGCGGCCCGGGCGCCGGCACGAAGTCGAGCGTGCGGACGTGTTCGAAGTAATCGCGGATCGGGCGGTCCATGCGGTACGTCATGTGATGCGTTGGGGACCCACTCTAGCGCGTCGGTCCCGGCCACGACGCTGCGGCGCAGCGCTTCAAGGCCCCGGCGGCGAGGCCTGGTCCAGGGCGAGCTGCAGCGAACGCCCGCGCCGGCGCAGCACCAGCGCCACCACCGCGCCGGTCGCCAGCCAGGCCAGGCCGCCGATCTGCGCCAGGCGATCTGCGTTGTAGAGCACGTACAGCAGGATCAGCCCGCCCACCAGCGGCACCACCCCATGGATCAGCCAGCGCCCGGAGCGGCGGAAATGCCAGGCCACCGCCACGTGCAGCAGCGCGAAGGCCGTCAGCGCGCCGAAGTTGCACACCGTGGCCAGCAGCGCGATCTTGCCAAGGAACAGCAGACCCAGCACCAGGCTCAGGCCTGCCACCAGCAGGATCGCCCGGCGCGGCACGCCGCTGCCTGCATGCACCTTGCGCAGGAAGCGCGGCAGCTGACCGTCGCGCGCCATCGCGAACAGCAGCCGCGAGGTCGCCGCCTGCGAGACCAGCGCGTTGGCCAGCGCCGCGCCGACGGCCACGGTCAGCGCGATCACGATCTGCATCCACGGCCCGGCCACGCGCCGGCCGACCTCGAAGAAGGCGTTGTTGGACGCCGCCTCGTCGGGGAAGCGGCGCAGCTCGGGCAGCAGCAGCGCCGCCAGCCAGGTCTGCAGCACGAACAGCGCCGCCACCAGGGCCAGCGACACCACGGTCGCGCGGCCGACGGCGCGCGCGCCGCCACGGCTCTCCTCGGTCAGGGTGGAGATCGCATCGAAGCCGAGGAAGGACAGCACCGCCATCGACAGCGCGCCGAACAGCATCGGCAGCGAAAAGGCGGTCGGGTCGTACAGCGGGCGCAGGCTCCAGTGCGCCCCGTAGGCGCCACGCTGGATCGCCAGCGCCGCCAGCACGGCGAACACCGCCAGCACCACCAGCTGCACGCCCAGGAACACCAGGTTGGCGCGCGCCGTGGTCTCCACGCCACGCAGGTTCACCGCCGTGTTGAGCACGACGAAGAACACGATCCACGCATGTTGCGGGATGCCCGGCCACACGGTGGCCATGGCGTTGGCGCCGATCACGTAGAGCAGGGTGGGGATGAGCAGGTAGTCCAGCAGGATCGCCCAGCCGGCCAGGAAGCCGACGCTCTCGTGCAGGCCGCGGCCCACATAGGCGTAGACCGAGCCGGCGACCGGGAAGGCCTGCGCCATCTGCTGGTAGCTCAGCGCGGTGAACAGCATCGCGCCGAAGCCCACCAGGTACACCAGCGGCACCATGCCGTGGCTGACGTCGAACACCCCGCCGAAGATGGCGAACGGCGCGGTCGGCACCATGCAGACCAGGCCATAGACCAGCAGATCGCCCAGGCCGAGCCTGCGGCGCAGTTCGGGTCGGTAGCCCAGGCGGGTGAGTTCCTGGTCGGGGGAATCGGAGGCAGCGTCGGTCATGGCGGGCGGGAGGCGGTGGGCGCGGGCGCGTGGCGGGGCCAGCCTCCCTCCGGGGCCGGTGCGACAGTTCTAGCGCATCGCCCCGGTCCAAGGCCAGTGGCACAGCAGCGCCCGCAGGATGCGGCCCCACCTGTAGAGCGGAGCTTGCTCCGCTGGGGCCTTCCCCAAGAACCGAACGAAGAGCAGCGGAGTCCCCAAGAGGGGATTGCCACAAGCTCCGCTCTACAAGCAGGCCGCTGAGATTTGAGGAGACGATTGCCCCCCCGCGCGCTCTGCCCCTCCCCCTTCGCGCAGCGAAGGGGGAGGTTGGGAGGGGGTGCTTTTGCTTCTGACGTTGCCGCGAAGAGCGACCCGCCCCCCTCAGTCGCTAGCCGCGACTTCGAGCTCCCCTTGGCCTATGGTCAAAAGGGAGGGCGCGAAAGCGCACAGCGCTCAGATGTCCTCGTGGATCCCGCACTCGCGCTTGAGGCCGAAGAAGCGGGTGTCTTCCTCGCGCATGCCCGGCTCCCAGCGGCGGGTGGTGTGGAAGTCGCCGATGGACACGTAACCCTCTTCCCACAGCGGGTGATAGGGCAGGTCGTGCTGCTTCATGTACTGCCACACGTCGCGGTCGGTCCAGTCGGCGATCGGGCTGACCTTCCAGCGCTCACCGCGCAGCTGCACGATCGGCGTGGCGGCGCGGCTGGTCGACTGCTGGCGGCGCAGGCCGGTGAACCAGGTGCCCACGTCCAGCTCGTCCAGCGCCCGGCGCATCGGCTCGACCTTGCGCAGGTTGTTGTACTGCTCGATGCCGACCACGCCCTGTTCCCACAGGCGGCCGTGGCGCGCCTCCATCCAGGCGCGGCTGACCAGCGGGCGGAAGATCTGGATGTTGAGCTTGAGCCGCTCGATCAGCGCGTCGGCGAAGCGATAGGTCTCTGGGAACAGATAGCCGGTGTCCACCAGGATCACCGGGATGTCCGGCTGCTGCTGGGTCAGCAGGTGCAGGGCCACGGCCGACTGCGCGCCGAAGCTGGAGGACAGCGCCGCCTGCGCCGGGCCATGCGCCAGCGCCCAGGTCACGCGCGCCGGCGCGTCCATCGCCTCGAGCGCGGCGTTGGCCGCGTCCAGGTCGATGGTGGACGGACGGGCGTCCAGATGCGGATCGTCGTTGGCGGGCAGGGCGGTCATGCGTGCAGCTCCACGGGAATGGCACGATGGGTGGGATAGGGCGGCAGGTCGATCTCGCCGGCGCGGTGCAGGAAGTCGCCGAAGCCTTCGGCGTCGTCGCGTTCGGCGGCATAGCGGCCGAACAAGGGGTCGAGCGCGCCGAGGATCTCCTCCTCGGTGATGTTCTCGCGGTACAGCGTGTTGAGCCGCTGGCCGCGGTGGTCGCCGCCCAGCATCAGGTTGTAGCGGCCGGGCGCCTTGCCGACCAGGGCGATCTCGGCCAGGTACGGCCGCGAGCAGCCGTTGGGGCAGCCGGAGATGCGCAGCACGATCGGCGCCTGGGCCAGGCCGTGTTTCTCGAGCAGCGGCTGCAGCTTGCCGGTGAAGTCGGGCAGATAGCGCTCTGCCTCGGCCATGGCCAGCCCGCAGGTGGGCAGGGCGACGCAGGCCATGGCCTTGCGCGCCAGCGCGGTCGGCAGCGCGTTGCCGGCATCCAGGCCATGGGCCGACACCAGCGCATCGACGGTGGCCTTCAGCGCATCGTCGAGGTTGGAGATGACCAGGTTCTGGTTGGAGGTCATGCGGAACTCGCCGACACCCGCCTCCTGCAGCCGCAGCGCGATCTCGCGCAGCCCGGTGAGCTGGGTGGCGGTGCCGACATCGGCGATGCGCCCGGCGCCCAGCGACAGGGTCAGATGCCAGCGGCCGTCGCTGCCCTGCGTCCAGCCGTAGCGGTCGCCGTTGTGCTCGAACGCGAACGGTCGCGCCGGCGCGAAGGCGATCCCGGCGCGCTGCTCGATCTGCGCCTTGATGAAGTCCAACCCGTGGTCGTCGATGGTGTACTTGAAGCGCGCGCGCTTGCGCACCGCGCGGTTGCCGTAGTCACGCTGGGTGGTGACCACGGCGGTGGCCACCTCCAGCAGCCGCTCGCGCGGGATGTAGCCGGCCACATCGGCCACGCGCGGCCAGGTCTGCGCATCGCCATGGGTCGCGCCCATGCCGCCGCCCAGGCTGACGTTGTAGCCGACGATCCGGCCGGCTTCATCGGTCACACCGATGAAGCCCAGATCGTTGGCGAACACGTCCACATCGTTGATCGGCGGCAGCGCGAACCCGATCTTGAACTTGCGCGGCAGATACTTGTTGCCGTAGATCGGCTCTTCTTCCTCGCCCGCGCCGGCCACCTTCTCCTCATCCAGCCAGATCTCGTAATAGGCGCGGGTGTTGGGCAGCAAATGCTCGGAGGTCGCCGCGGCATCGGCGTAGAGCGTGGCGTGCGCCTCGGACAGCAGCGGGTTGGCCGCGACCTGCACGTTGCGGTTGACGTCGCCGCAGGCGGCCAGCGTGTCGATCAGCGCGGCGTTGATGGCCTGCATGGTCGCCTTCAGCTCGCGCTTGATGACGCCATGGAACTGGAAGGCCTGGCGCGTGGTCACGCGCAGCGAGTGGTTGCCGTAGCGGGTGGCGATGGCATCCAGCTGCAGCCACTGCGCGGGCGTGACCACGCCGCCGGGCGTGCGCGTGCGGATCATGAACTGGTAGGCCGGCTCGAGCTTCTGCCGACGGCGCTCGTCGCGCAGGTCGCGGTCGTCCTGCTGGTAGCTGCCGTGGTACTTGATCAGCGTCTGGTCGTCCTCGCGCAGCGCGCCGGTGACCGGATCGGCCAGGCTCTCGAGCAGGCTGCCGCGCAGGCGGCGGCTCTCGGCCTTGATGTCTTCTACTGAATGCATGGGGATTGGGGATTCGGGATTGGGGATTGGCAGAGGCAAGGGCGTGCGGGCTGCGGACATCGCATCCCCAATCCCGAATCCCCGATCCCCGTCTCAATAGACATCGCGCGCATACCGCCCCTCCGTCTGCAGCGTGGTGAGGTAGTCGTGCGCGGCATCGGCGTCCAGGGCGCCGTGTTCGGCGACGATGTCGGTCAGGGCGGCGTGCACGTCCTTGCCCATGGCGATCGAACCGCACACGTAGAAGTGCGCGCCGGACTGCAGCCAGTCGAAGACCTCGCGGCCGCGCTCGCGCAGCCGGTGCTGCACGTACAGCTTGTCGGCCTGGTCGCGCGAGAACGCCAGGTCCAGCCGGTCCAGCTCGCCGCGCTTGAGCGCGTCCTGCCATTCGCTCTGGTAGAGGAAGCCGCTGTTGAAGTGCTGCGCGCCGAAGAACAGCCAGTTGCGCCCGCGCGCACCGGTCTCGGCCCGCTCCTGGACGAAGGCGCGGAACGGCGCCACGCCGGTGCCGGGGCCGACCATGAGGATGTCGCGCGCACCGTCGGCCGGCACGCGGAAGCGGTCGTTGGCTTCGATGTAGACCGGCGCGCGGTCGCCCTCGGCCAGCCCGGCCAGGAAGCCACTGGCCGAGCCGCTGTGCGCGTGGCCGTGCGCGTGGTAGCCCAGCACGTCCACGGTCAGGTGGACCTCCTCGCCCACGCGCTTGCGGCTGGAGGCGATGGAATACAGGCGCGGCGCCAGTGGCCGCAGCGCGGCCAGCAGCTCGCCCACGTTCCAGTCCACCGGCCAGCGGCGCAGCACGTCGATCACCTGGTGGCTGGAGAGCAGGGCGGAGAGGTCGGCATTGCCGGGGGCGAGCAGGTCCTCCAACTCGCGCGCGCCGGCCAGGCGCGCATGCGCGGCCAGGAACGGGCGCGAGAGCTTGCTCAGCTCACGATGCCCGGCCAGCCACTCGCGCACGCTGCGCTGGGTGCCATCGACATGGTGGGCAGCGTCGCCGTCCAGCTTGAGCGCCGCCAGCAGGGGCTCGACCAGCGCGTCGGGATTGCGGTGGACGATGCCCAGCGCATCGCCGGGCTCGTAGCTCAGGCCGCTGCCATCCAGCGACAGCTCGATGTGGCGCACCTGCTTGTCCGGCGCACCGTGGCGGCCGAAGTCCGGACCCTTGAAGTCGCGGCCGGCGATGGGCTGGTTGGCCAGCACCTCGGCCTGGAAAGGCGCGCTGTGCGAGACCGCCTGCGTCGCCGGCGCCGGGCGCAGCGGGGTGACCTTGGCGCTGGGCGCGGCCGGGGCGCTCTTGAGGACCTTGCGGGCCTGCTCCAGGGCCTGCTCGCGCCAGGGCTGGGCGACGGTGTCGATGTCCAGGTCGGCCTCGCCGGCCGGCAGCAGGCGGGTGGCGCCCAGCTCGGCCAGGCGCGCGTCCAGGCGCCGGGAGATGCCGCAGAAGTCGGCATAGCTCGAGTCGCCCAGGCCGAGCACGGCGAACTTCAGCTCCGGCAGCTTGGGCGCGCGACGGCCGAGCAGGAATTCGCTGAACCCGATCGCATCGTCCGGCGGATCGCCCTCGCCCTGGGTGCTGATCACCAGGTAGAGCAGGCGCTCGGCGGCCAGTTCGCGCGTGGCATAGGCATCGGTGCGCAGCAGGCGCACGGCCAGGCCGGCGCCCTCCAGCGTGGCGGCCAGGGCCTCGGCCGCGCGCTTGGCATTGCCGGTCTGGCTGCCGTACAGCACGGTGGCCCGTTCGCCGCTGCCCGTGGCGGGCGGCGCCGCTCCGGCGGCCGTGCCCTGCAGCAGGGCCAGGTGCGGCGCCGGGTGCGCGGCCTGGGCCAGGCCGGCGGTGAAGCCGGACAGCCACCACAGCGAGGCGCTGTCCAGGCCATCGACCACCCGTGCCAGCAGCGCCTTGCGGTCGTCGGGCAAGGGGCCGGCAGCCAGCGCGGGGGGTACAGCGGACATCGCGATTCCGTAGAGCGGCGTGTGGGAGCGTCGATGCTAGGCGCCGCTGTCACAGGGCTGAAAGGATGCAGGGTTATGGGCTTATGCTCCCTGCTTATTTCGTCCGGGAATAAGCGGTGCCAATACTGCCGGCCCACCGTCCGAGTCCGGTCCCCGCTGCGTCCGGGCCCCGTTCCTCTCCACCCGAGCCGATGAGCGCTGTGCCGACCCTGTCCCATCTCGACCGCCTGGAGGCCGAGAGCATCCACATCCTGCGCGAGGTGGCCGCCGCGTTCCGCAACCCGGTGATGCTGTATTCGGTCGGCAAGGATTCCTCGGTGCTGCTGCACCTGCTGCTCAAGGCCTTCGCCCCGGCGGTGCCGCCGATCCCGCTGCTGCACGTGGACACGCGCTGGAAGTTCCGCGAGATGATCGCCTTCCGCGACCGTCGCGCCGCCGAGACCGGCGTCGAGCTGCGCGTGCACATCAACCCGGATGGCGTGGCGCAGAACGTCGGTCCGTTCAGTCACGGCGCCACGGTCCACACCGACATCATGAAGACCCAGGGCCTGAAGCAGGCGCTGGATCAATACAAGTTCGACGCGGCCATCGGCGGCGCGCGCCGCGACGAGGAGAAGGCACGGGCCAAGGAACGCGTGTTCTCCTTCCGCAACGACAGGCACCGCTGGGACCCCAAGCACCAGCGCCCCGAGCTGTGGAACCTCTACAACGCCCGCATCCACCCCGGCGAGAGCGTGCGCGCCTTCCCCTTGAGCAACTGGACCGAGCTGGACATCTGGCTCTACATCTACCGCGAGCGCATCCCGGTGGTGCCGCTGTACTTCGCCGCCAGGCGCCCGGTGGTCGAACGCGACGGCGCGTTGATCATGGTCGACGACGAACGCCTGCCGCTGCGCGAGGGCGAGGTGCCGCAGCTGAAGTCGGTGCGCTTCCGCACGCTGGGCTGCTATCCGCTGACCGGCGCGATCGAGTCGCAGGCCGACACCCTGGAGAAGATCATCGCCGAGATGCTGGTGGCCACCAGCTCCGAGCGCCAGGGCCGCGTGATCGACCAGGATCCGGGCGCGTCGATGGAGCAGAAGAAGCTGGAAGGGTATTTCTGATGGAAGGCAGGGATTCGGGATTGGGGATTGGGGATTCGCAAAAGCGCGGCCTGCTGGCGGATGCGGCAACGGGAGGAAGCGCCGTTGCCAATCCCGAATTCCCAATCCCCAATCCCGACGACAAAGCCGTCAAAGCCTACCTGCGGCAGCACGAATCCAAGCCGCTGCTGCGCTTCATCACCTGCGGCAGCGTGGACGATGGCAAGAGCACGCTGATCGGGCGGCTGCTGCACGACAGCAAGCGGCTGTTCGACGATCAGCTGGCCGCGCTGGAAAGCGACAGCCGCCGCCATGGCACGCAGGGCGCGCGCATCGACTACGCCTTGCTGCTCGACGGCCTGGCCGCCGAGCGCGAGCAGGGCATCACCATCGACGTGGCCTACCGCTATTTCGATACCGAGCGGCGCAAGTACATCGTGGCCGACTGCCCGGGTCATGCGCAGTACACGCGCAACATGGCCACCGGCGCCTCCACCGCCGACGTGGCCGTGGTGCTGGTCGACGCGCGCAAGGGCCTGCAGACCCAGACGCGCCGGCACAGCTACATCGTCTCGCTGCTGGGCCTGCGGCACGTGGTGCTGGCGGTGAACAAGATGGACCTGGTCGACTTCGACCAGGCCGTGTTCGACGCCATCGTGCGCGACTACGGCGCGCTGGCCGAGCAGCTCGGCATCGCGCAGGTGCAGGCGATCCCGCTCTCGGCGCTGGAGGGCGACAACCTGTCCAGCCGCTCGTCGCGCACGCCTTGGTATGACGGTCCCAGCCTGCTGGAACACCTGGACACGCTGACGCTGGACGACGCGACGCAGACGCTCGGCCTGCGCCTGCCGGTGCAGTACGTCAACCGCCCGCACGCGAACTTCCGCGGCTTCGCCGGCACCCTCGCCGCCGGCGAGGTGCGCCCGGGCGATGCGGTGGTGGTGCTGCCCTCGGCGCGACGTTCGACCGTGGCCAGGGTGCTGGATGCCAATGGCGACGTGCCGTTCGCCCGCGCCGGCCAGGCGGTGACGCTGACCCTGGCCGACGAGATCGACATCAGCCGCGGCGATGTGATCGCCGCCGCCGGCGACCCGCCCGAGGTGTCCGACCAGTTCGCCGCCCATCTGCTGTGGATGGACGATGCGCCGCTGCTGCCGGGCCGCCCTTACTGGCTGCAGATCGGCGCGCGCACCGTGCCGGCCAGCGTCAGCGAGATCAAGCACCGCATCGACGTGAACACCCAGGAGGCGCTGGCCGCCAAGCGCCTGGAACTCAACGAAGTGGGCGTGTGCAACCTGTCGCTGGACGCCCCGATCGCCTTCGAGCCCTATGCGCGCAACCGCGCGCTGGGCGGCTTCATCCTGATCGACCGCCAGACCAATGCCACCGTCGGCGCGGGCACGCTGGACTTCGCCCTGCGCCGCGCCGGCAACGTGCACTGGCAGCATCTGGACGTGGACAAGGCCGCGCGGGCGCGGATCAAGGGCCAGACCCCGCGCGTGCTGTGGTTCACCGGCCTGTCCGGCGCCGGCAAGTCCACCATCGCTAACCGCGTCGAGAAGCGGCTGCACGCCGCGGGCCACCACACCTTCCTGCTCGACGGCGACAACGTGCGCCACGGCCTGAATCGCGACCTGGGCTTCACCGACGAGGATCGCGTGGAGAACATCCGGCGCGTGGCCGAGGTCGCGCGGCTGATGGCCGACGCCGGGCTGATCGTGCTGGTGAGCTTCATCTCGCCGTTCCGCGCCGAGCGGCGCATGGCGCGCGAACGCTTCGCGCCGGGCGAGTTCGTCGAGGTCTTCGTCGATGTGCCGCTGGCCGTGGCCGAAGCGCGCGACGTCAAGGGCCTGTATGCCAAGGCGCGCGCCGGCAAGATCCCCAACTTCACCGGCATCGACTCGCCCTACGAGGCCCCCGAGGCACCGGAACTGCATCTGCACGCCGCCGAGGAATCCACCGACCAGATGGCCGAGCGCGTTCTGGACCACCTCGGCCTCGCCTGACTGGACTGCCCCGTGGGCGTGGGAGCCACTGTCTCCCATCTCAATTCGCGGCCTCCCTGTAGAGCGGAGCTTGCTCCGCTGCTCTCCGTTCGGTTCGTGGGGAAGGCTCCAGCGGAGCAAGCTCCGCTGATCTTCGTTTGTCTCCTAGGGAAGGCCCCAGCGGAGCAAGCTCCGCTCTACAGGTGGCGCCACGCCGACCCGTGCACGCGCATCGAACGCCCCTCCCATCGGCCGCCGCTCCGCTGTGCGAAGCGGTCTCTGCCGACGCTTCGGGTAAGGTAGGCATCCAGTTGCCCTCACCGCCGCGCGCCGGCGGACGTCCCATGAAGTCTTTCCTCTCCGCTTTCCCGCTGGTGCACGCATGACCGGCCCCTGGCAGAAGCTCCCCCCGCGCCGTCCGCCGGTTGCCCGCAAGGCGCCCGACGGCGAACGCGCGCCGCCCGAGGGGCCGCAGGCGCCCGCACGTCCCGTCCGGCGCGGCGAGGAAGTGCGCCTGTACGGCCTCAACGCGGTGCGTGCGCTGTTCGACGCGCGGCCCGAGGCGCTGCGCAAGCTCTACCTGACCCAGGCGCGCGTGCCGGCGCTCAAGCCGATCCTGGCCTGGTGCGTGGCCAACCGCGTGGGCTATCGCGTGGTCGAAGAGGGCGACCTGGACCGGCTCGCCGCCAGCAGCCATCACGAAGGCGTCGTGGCCGACGTGCTGCGGCGCGCGCCGCTGTCGCTTGATGCCTGGCTCGAGGCGCTGCCGGCCGGCCCGGCGCTGGCGCTGTGGCTGGACGGGGTGGGCAATCCGCACAACTTCGGCGCGATCCTGCGGTCGGCCGCGCACTTCGGCGTGGCCGGCGTGCTGCTGCCGCAGGATTCGCCGCTGGCGTTGTCCGGTGCCGCCGCGCGCGTGGCCGAAGGCGGCGCCGAGGCGGTGACGCTGGTGCAGGCCGGCGCCCCCGCGGACGCGTTCGCCCCGCTGCGCGCCGCCGGCTTCGGCCTGGCCGCCACGCTGGTGCACGGCGGTGGCGACCTGTTCGCCGCGCGGCTGCCGCAGCGGCTGGTCTATGTGATGGGCGCCGAAGGCGAGGGCATGGACCGCGGCCTGGCCAAGGCCTGCGACCTGGCCCTGTCCATCCCCGGCACCGGCCGCGTGGAGAGCCTCAACGTCGCCGCGGCCACCGCCGTGCTGCTGGCGCAATGGGCGAGCGGGCGCGCGCGAGGCGGTTGATACGCGGGCGGGCGGCCATATGGCGCATGCCGCTGGGCCTCGTGTGGATCGATCTCGGCACACCTGACGAGGCGCATCAGCGAACCCGCCGAGGTGATGCCTGGTGGGAGCCGCCATGGCGGGGAGTGGCCTTACCGGGAAAGCTTCATCGCCGCCATGGCGGCTCCCACAGGGTCTATCGCTCGTCCTCGCGTTTTCGGGGGGATAGCGCTGCTTGCCGCGAAAAGCAAAAGTCCATGGGTTCCCGCGTGCGCGGGAACGACGGTAGGAGACTACCGGCGGCTTTGGGTCTGCGTAGTCGAGCGCGACGGCAAGGAGCGAACCCGCGACTCAGTGCGCTTCCTTGTTCGTCCCCGCCGGCACCGGCGCGCTGCCGAAATCGCCCTTCGCTTCCGCCGCCAGGTACAGGAACACCGCGTAGGCGGCGACGTTCTGCGCCAGGACCTTCGGGTCGATCTTGTCCAGCGTGTCGTCCGCGTTGTGGTGCAGGTCGAAGTAGTCGGTGCCGTCATGGCCCAGCCAGGCCCAGCGCATGCCGAGCTGGGCCATCGGGCCGATGTCCGACTCCGGATCGCCCTGGCCGGGCAGATAGGCCACATCCAGCGGCTTGAGCGCGGCGGCGATCGTCTCGATCGCGCCCTTGGCATGGGCGTCGGCATTGCTGCTGAAGCCATAGATGTGATCCGCGCCGAAGTCGCTCTCGGCGGCGATGACGTGCTGGGCGATCTCCTTGGCGTGCGCCTGCGCGTAGGCGCGGCCGCCGTACAGGCCCTGCTCCTCGTTGGCGAAGGCGACCACGCGGATCGTGCGCGCCGGGCGCAGCTGGCCGGCGAGTCTGGCGGCGGCCATGGAAATGCCGATGCCGGCCGCATCGTCGATGGCGCCCGTGCCCAGATCCCACGAATCCAGATGCCCACCGGTCAGCACGATCTCGCCGGGCTTGCTGCGCCCGGTGATCTGGCCGATCACGTTGTAGCTGGTGGCCTGGCCGTCCCAGCCGCAGTCCAGCGCCAGGCGCACCTTCACCGGGCCGCGCGCGACCAGGCGCGCCAGCTGGTCGGCGTCGGGAATCGACACCGCCGCCGCCGGGATCGGCGTCAGCCCTTCCTCGTAGCGGGTGATGCCGGTATTGACCACGCGATGCGGCGTGGTGCCGGCCGAGCGCATCAGAAAGCCGATCGCGCCCTTCTTGATCGCCTCCGACGGGCCGCGTCCGCGGATCCCGCCGCCATAGCGGTAATCGCCGCCGTCCTGCTTCTTGTGCATCTGGAAGTCGACGAAGGCGATCTTGCCGGCCAGCGACCCGGCCGGCGCGGCCTGCAGCGCGTCCAGGTCGGCGAAGCGCACGATCTCGCCTTCGACCGTGCCGCCGGCGCTGCCGCCCAGCGCGGTCACCAGCAGCGGCTGCGCGTTGGCGCCCAGCACCTGGGCATGCTCACTACGGCGCTCCCATTTGGGGAAGGTCACCGGTTCGGTCCACACCTTGTCGAAGCCGAGCTGCTTGAACTTGGCCTGCGCCCAGGCCACCGCACGCGCATCGGCCTCGCTGCCCGCCAGACGCGGGCCGACCTCGGTGGTCAGCGATTCGACGACCTTCCAGCCGGTATCGTCGGCCAGCGCCTGCTGGCGCAGCGCGTCGGCGCGTTTGAGTGCCGCGTCGGGGATCGTGGTCGGGCCGGCGGCCTGCAGTGGAAACGAGGCGCACAGCAAGAGGGCGCAGGACAGGATCGAACGACGCATGCAGGCAGGCTCGCGAGTGGGGGAGCGGCGAGCTTAACAGCCGCCGCTTGCCTCGCTCGCCGCCGCCCGAGGCTTACCTCTTGAGCGAGTCGCGGATCTCGCGCAGCAGCAGCACGTCTTCCGGCGTGGCGGCCGGGGCGGCCTCCTTCTTCGGCGCCAGACGGTTGATCGCCTTGACCACCAGGAAGATCGCGAACGCCACGATGATGAACTGCACCAGCGTATTGAGGAAATCGCCGTAGCCGATCACCACCGCGGGGATCTCCTTGCCATCGGCACCGATGGTGGCCGGCTTGAGCACCCAGGCGAGCCTGGAGAAATCGATGCCGCCGATCAGCAGACCGATGGGCGGCATGATGATCTTGTCCACCAGCGAGGTGACGATCTTGCCGAAGGCCGCACCGATCACCACACCGACCGCCAGATCCACCACGTTGCCGCGCATGGCGAAGGTCTTGAATTCGCTGAGCATGCCCATCTCTCGTCTCTCCTGAAGGCTCGGGGGAAGGTCCGGCAACGTTACCGGACCCCACGTGCGCGCGGAGTCAAACGCCGATCGCGCCGCGCAGTTCGCCCACCCCCTCCAGCGTGGCCACGAACGTGTCCCCACGCTGCAGCGCGCCGACGCCGGAGGGCGTGCCCATGAAGACCAGGTCGCCCGCCTTGAGCGCATAGAGCTTGGACAGCTCGTGCAGGATCTCCGGCACGTTCCAGATCATGTCGTGCAGCGTGCCGCGCTGGCGCACCTGATCGTTGACGGTCAGCGCGATCACGGCGTCCTGCAGCGCCCCGACCTGCGCAGCGGGCACGATCTGGCTGATCGGCGCGGAGTGATCGAAGGCCTTGCCGGTGTCCCAGGGCAGGCCGGCCTTCTTGGCCGCGGCCTGCAGATCGCGGCGGGTCAGATCCAGGCCCACGGCATAGCCGTAGATCAGCGCGTTGCCGGCCTCGCCTTCGAGCACGCCGGCCGGCGCGTCCTGGCCCAGCGCGACGACCAGCTCGACCTCATGGTGCAGGTCGGCCGTGCCGGGCGGGTAGGGGATGGTGCGATCGCCGGTGACGATGGCATCGGCCGGCTTGGAGAAGAAGACCGGCTGGCCGCGTTCGGCCTTCGAGGCCGGCGCGGTGGCGCCCATCTCGCGCGCATGGTCGGCGAAGTTGCGGCCGACGCAGTAGATGCGGTGCACCGGGAAGGTGCCGCCGCCGCGTACCGGCACGCGCGCCTGCTCGGGCGCGGGAATCACATCGGACATCTGGGCGTTCCTCGATCACGCTAAAGAGGAACGCGAGTGTAAGGCGCTTGACGCGCCTTCAGTGCGAGAGGGGCAGGGCCTGCTTGCGTACGACCTGGTATTCGCCTTCCACCACGCGCTGCTGCGCGTTGGCGCGCGCCCGAGGGCGCAGCAGGCGATAGGCCATGCCGGCGGCGAGCATGGCCGCGCCGACGAACAAACCGAAGAACACCAGCACCGCTAGCACCGCCAGCCCCAGCAGGCCGACGACCACGCGCAGCAGCGGATGCCGGGGCTTGCGCGGCGCAAACGCGTTGCGCAGGCGCTGAGAGTCGAAGGAGAAGGTGCGGATCATGGGCTCGTGACAGAATGTGTGGCGAACGGATGCCAGTATGGCGAGCCGCCCGCCGGACGTGTGAAACCTTCGTTAAGCCCTGCATGGATCCGATCCCTTTCGACAGTCTCGCTGACGGCCAGCCCACCGAGGTGGAAGCCACGCTGGACGACGGCGCCGAATCGCTGCTCCTGGTCCGCCAGGGCCCCAGGTGCGCGCCTGGCGCAATGTCTGCCCGCATGCGGGGCGGCGCCTGGACTGGGCCCCGGGCAAGTTCCTGCTGACCACGCAGGGCCATCTGGTGTGCGCCGCGCATGGGGCCACGTTCGAATTACAAGGCGGTCAATGTCTGTCCGGGCCGTGCCGCGGCGAGGCGCTCAGCCAGGTGCCGGTTCAGGTGCGCGACGGGCAGGTAGTGCTGGGCTAGGGCCTTTCCTCAATTCCTGGGTAGGTCGCGCCGCCCTTGCGCGTGCCCGGGGCAAGGAAGCGGGAGGGAGTGGACGTCCGTCCACGACCGAGCAATGACGCTGTCCCGGGTGCGCGCAAGGGCGGCCCTTCGGGTTGGCGCTGCAAGGCCGCCATCTTCGCGCCGCGCGGCTTGGCCTGACGGCCAGTCAAGCCTGCGCCGCGCGACGCAAACCTGACAGCCTTGCAGCGCCAACGCGGCCTACCCAGGAATTGAGGAAAGGCCCTGGTCCAGCACGGTGTGCCCGGCCGCGCGCAGCGCCGCGATGGCCGCCTCCAGCTGCGACTGTTTGACCAGCACATAGTCGGTGTCGAAGGTCGAGACGGCGAAGATGCCGACCCCGGCCTGCGCCAGCGGCTGCAGCACCTGGGCCAGGATGCCGGTGAGTTCGAAGGCGAACGGGCCGTGCAGCATCAGCGTGCGCCAGCCGCGCTCGCACTGCACGTCTTCCGGCACGCGCCCCTCGTCGCAGACGATCGACAGCTCCTCCTCGGTCCAGCTGATATGCGTCTGCGCGGCCGGCGCGCACCACTCCGGCAGCGGCGCGCCGGCCGGCAGGCGGCACACCGCGGAGGTCAGCCCCAGCAGGCGCAGCGTCAGCGCCATGCCGCGTGCGCCTCGCACTCAGGCACGGGTCGCCCACCACGACATCAGGTTGACCATCGCCACCACCACGCAGGTGTAGATCAGCGACATCGGCCCGCCCACGCGCCACATCTGGCGCGCGGTGTAGTTGGCCGGGCCGGTGACCATGGAGATCACCGGGTTGGAGGCGGTCATCAGGTTGTTGGACGCCGACAGCGCCGTGATCAGCGCGAACGAGGTCGGGTTGCCGCCGGCGGCCAGCGCCAGGCTGATCGCGATGGGCACCATGACGATGGTCGCGCCGACATGGCTGATCACCAGCGAGAAGGCCGTGGTCAGCAGAGCGATGGCGATCTCCAGCACCCACACCGGCAGCCCGTCGGGCAGGCGCTCGATGGTGTGGCCGGCGACCCAGGCGGCCGCGCCGCTGGAATCCATCGCCCAGCCCAGCGGGATCAGCCCGGCCATCAGGAACACGGTCTTCCAGTTGATCGCCGCGTAGGCCTCGTCCATGCGCAGCACGCCGGTCAGCAGCATGCCGGCCACGCCGGTCATCAGGATCAGCGCCACCGGGATGTGCGAGGTCAGCGCGATGATGATGGTCAGGGCGAAGATCGCCATGGCGATCTTGAACTTGTGCGGACGCTGCTCGCCCTTGGGGTAGTCGGTGACCACCACGAAGTCGCCGCCCTTGGCCGCGGCGGCCAGGTCCTGCCAGATGCTGTGGAACACCAGCATGTCGCCGGCGCGCAGCGGCACCTTGCGCACGTCCTCGCGCAACACCTTCTTGTCGCGGTTGATCGCCAGCAGGCTGATGCCGGCCTGCTTGCGCAGCGCCAGCTCGGCGGCGGTCTTGCCGATGAAGCGCGAGGTCGGCGGGATCACCGCCTCGGAGATGCCGGCGCGGCTGGGATTGAACAGGTCGCCGAAGTGGCGCAGGCGCGAGGACATGCGCAGGAACTGGTTCTGCGCGAAGTCGGCCACCTCGGCGCGCCTGCCCATCACGCCCAGCACGCTGCCGACCCAGATGCGCATGTCCGCCGGCGGCGCCAGGCGCGTGTCGTTGCCGGTCTGCAGGGCCAGCATCAGCGGCGCGCCGTGCAGCGTCTCGGCCTCGCCCAGTGTCATGCCGACCAGCGGGCTGTCGGCGCTGACGGTCAGCTCGAACACCTCGCCCTCGATGCCGTAGGTGCTGGCGAAGTAGCTCTCGGTGCGGGCCGGCGTCGAGCTCGTGGACGTGGTGGTCTCGCGCTGCAGCTTGGCATCGCCGTAGAAGCGGAAGTACGCCAGCGAGGCCAGCACCAGCGCCACGCCGATCGGCAGCGGCGCGAACATGCGCAGCGGCTCCAGCGTGGCCATGCCCGAGGGCAGGTTGTTGTTGGCCGAGATCATCAGGTCGTTGAGCAGGATCAGCGGCGAATTGCCGACCATGGTCAGCGCGCCGCCCATGACGATGGCCGAGGCGATCGGCAGCAGCAGGCGCTGCAGGTTGAGCGTGGTGCGCGAGGACAGGCGCGCGGCCACCGGCAGGTACAGCGCCATCACCGAGGGGTTCTGCATGAACGAGGAGTTGAGCCCGGCGATGGCCGTGGTCAGCAGCAGCAGCCGCTGTTCCACCCCATGTCCGCGCCGTAGCAGCCAGGACGCCAGCCGGTTCAGTGCGCCGGTGCGCTCGAGGCCCGCGCCCAGGATGGTGGTGGCGATGATGCTCATCACCGCGTTACCGGAGAAGCCGCCGAAGATCTCCTCCGGCGCGACCAGCCCGGTCAGGCCCAGCACCACCAGCACGACCAGCGCGACCACGTCGGCGCGGATGCGCTCGAACAGGAACATCACCATGACGAAGCCGACCAGCCCCAGCACCAGGCGCATGTCGTTGGTCAGCGTCAGGCCGGTGTCCATTACGCGGCGGATGCCCCGGTGGGCGAGGGCGGTTCGTCAGCAGCGGTCATAGAGCAGGTCCCAGACGCCGTGGCCGAGCTTCTGCCCGCGGGTCTCGAAGTGGGTCTGCGGGCGCCAGTCCGGGCGCGGCACGCTGCCGCGCGCGCCGGCGCGGTTGCGCAGGCCCGGCGTGGCGTCGAGCACGTCCCACATGTGCTCGGCATAGGCCTCCCAGTCGGTCGCGCAGTGCAGGCGGCCGGTCGGGGCCAGCTTGCGCACCAGCAGCGCGGCGAACTCGGGCTGGACCAGCCGGCGCTTGTTGTGGCGCTTCTTGTGCCAGGGGTCCGGGAAATAGATGCGCACCTCGTCCAGGCTGCCGTCGGCCACCTCGTTGCGCAGCACTTCCACCGCATCGTGATGGTAGACGCGCACATGGTCGCTGCCGTCGGCTTCCAGCGCGTTGAGCAGCCGGCCCACGCCCGGGGCGTGCACCTCGATGCCGAGGTAGTCGCGCGACGGGTCCTGCCTGGCCGCGAAGCGCAGCGCATCGCCGTTGCCGGTACCGATCTCCACCACCCGCGGCGCGGCGCGACCGAACACCGCGTCGAAATCGCGCAGCTGGCCGGTGTAGTCCAGGCCGAAGCGCGGCCACTGCACGTCGAACGCGCGCTGCTGGGCCTCGGTGAAGCGCCTCCGCGCAGCACGAAGCTGCGGATCTCGCGACGGCCTTCGGTGACGGTGAACGGCTTGGCCGGGGCCTTGGCGCCGGGGCTGGAGAACGGATCGGTCATCGGCCGATCGGTCCTGGGGCGGCGTGGCGACGGTGACCGGTGATCGCGCAGACGACCGGCGTGAAGGGCGGGGGCAGGGACGACATGAGACGAATTATCGCCCAACTCGCCGCCAGGATCGCGTGGTCGCCGCCGTTAGGCGGCTGCAGCCTG
This sequence comes from Pseudoxanthomonas sp. UC19_8, assembly GCF_042700505.1. Classification (NCBI taxonomy): domain Bacteria; kingdom Pseudomonadati; phylum Pseudomonadota; class Gammaproteobacteria; order Lysobacterales; family Lysobacteraceae; genus Pseudoxanthomonas; species Pseudoxanthomonas sp. UC19_8. The sequence continues at coordinate 2,805,690 of NZ_CP170559.1, read as the reverse complement.
ATCTGTCCGCCGGGCCAAGGCTTCGCTCGAGTCGAGCATCGCGCCTGTGGCGCCCCTTGTCGCCGCGTGTCCCTTGCCTGCCTGTCGATGGCGGGCGCCATGCCGCACTGCAGCGTGAGTTGCCGCAGCGCAAGATGAACCATTGCTGCCAGTGCGCCGCCGTATGGCGGCCACCGCATCCTTGTTCTTCTTCTGATCCGTTGGAGGATCGCATGTCCGCACCCCGTTCCCTGTCCACCCTGTCCGCAGCGGTGGTCGTCGCCCTGGCCGCGTTCGCCGTGCCGGCGCAGGCCGAGCAGCCGGCCTATTCGCAGACCGTGTTCTTCGGCGACAGCCTGACCGACTCGGGTCACTTCCGCCCGGCCCTGATCCAGGTCGCCGGCCCGTCGGCGGCCATCGTCGGCCGCTTCACCACCAACCCGGGTCTGGTGTGGGGCGAGTACGTGGCCGACTTCTACGGCACCAACGCGACCAGCGACAACCAGGGCGGCACCAACTACGCGGTGGGCGGCGCGCGCGTGAACGCGACGGTCAACACCGCGCTGGGCCCGTCCCCGTCGATCGTGTCGCAGGTGAACAGCTACCTGACCAAGACCGGCGGCGTCGCCGACGCCAAGGCGCTGTACACCGTGTGGGGCGGCGCCAACGACCTGTTCGCCGCGGCCCAGGCGCCGGCGCAGGCCCAGACCATCATCGGCTCGGCGGTGACCGCGCAGGTGGGCGTGATCGGCCGGCTGCAGGCGGCCGGCGCGCAGTACGTGCTGGTGCCGACCATCCCGGACCTGGGCAAGACCCCGCAGTTCCTCGCAGGCGGCGCGGCGACCTCGGCCGCCGGCACCCAGCTGGCCACGGGCTACAACACCGCGCTGTTCAACGGCCTGGCCGCCTCGGGCCTGCGCGTGATTCCGCTGGACACCTTCACCCTGATCGACGAGGTCACCAGTAACCCGGCCGCGTATGGCTTCACCAATGCCACCGGCACGGCCTGTGGCGCGATGTCCTCGGTGACCTGCAGCCCGCTCAACTACGTCACCCCGACCGCCAACACCGACTACGTGTTCGCCGACGGCGTGCATCCGAGCACCGCCGCGCACCAGCTGCTGGGCCAGTACGCGCTGTCGGTGCTGGAAGGCCCGCGCCAGATCGCCGTGCTGCCGCACTCGGCCTCGGTGGTGGGCTATTCGCGCGCCGAGCGCGTGTCCATGCACGCCGACACCACCGGCCAGGCGCAGGGCTGGAGCTGGTGGGGCGACCTGCGTGCCGACCGCCAGCGCCAGCAGGACGGGGACCTGTACGACGGCACCACGCCGGCCGGGCTGTTCGGCGTCGATTGGGCGCAGAACGGCTGGACCCTGGGCGCCTTCGCCGGCTACGGCAAGGGCAAGCAGGACTTCGGCCACTCCAGCGGCAAGTTCGACCAGGAAGACACCACCGCCGGCGTGTTCGCGCAGTGGGCCGGGCGCGGCGCCTGGGTCAATGCGCAGCTGAGCTACACCTGGCTGAGCTTCGATGTGACCCGCCAGATCCAGCTGGGCACGGCCACGCGCAAGCAGGAAGGCTCGCCGGACGGCAGCAACTTCACCGCGACGATCAACGCCGGCTTCGACTTCAATCAGGGCGGCCCCTGGCATACCGGCCCGGTGCTGGGCCTGGTCTCGCAGACGATCAAGGTCGACGGCTACGACGAGAACAACCTGTCCTCCACGGCGCTGTCCTTCCCCAACCAGAAGTTCGATTCGCTGATCGGCAGCGCCGGCTGGAGCGCCAGCTTCGACATCTCGCCGACCTGGACGCCGTACGTGCAGGCCACCTACAACCGCGAGTTCGAGGACAGCCCGGCCCAGGCCTCGGGCCTCGCTGCAGTCCATCCCCGGCGCGATGCGCTACGCGGTGCCGGGCGTGAGCTTCGACCAGGACTACGGCGTGGTCGTGGTCGGCGCCCGCGGCCACGTCGCCGGCCTGAACGCCGACTTCGGCGCGCGCAGCACCATCGGCCAGAGCAGCGCCAACGACTCGGGCGTGTTCGTCAGCCTGGGCGGCAGCTTCTGATCCATCCGGTCCGGCCTGCCGGACCGCACCGCCCGGCCCCGCGCCGGGCGGTGCATCGCTCGACGGCGTTGCGCCGGCCGCCGGCCAGCGCATAGACTGCCCACCCGACGCGGGTGTAGCTCAATGGTAGAGCTGTAGCTTCCCAAGCTACTGACGAGGGTTCGATTCCCTTCACCCGCTCCACTTCCCTAAATCGCGCCTCATGCGATTGATTTCAAAGGGAATTTTTGCGGCGATATCCGCAAGCGATACCCACTCCAAAGGTATCGTCTGAGGTATCGTTTCGTGCCCAAGCCCTATCTTCTAACGCGTCCATCGGGGCTTGTCGTTCGCTTCCTGGTTCCTGCTGATCTGCGCGGCCAAGTCGGCTCGCGCTTCATTGTTCGCTCCTTGGGCGCCCGTCGAGGTGACCATGCACGCCTAGCCGCTGCCAGCATGGCCGTGGCACTCTCCTCCTGGTTCGAGGGAGTTCGGCAAGGAGTCGCCGTGGTGGACATCAAGAAGTTGCTCGAAAGCGCTCAGCGCGCTGCCGATAGCGGCACGACGCGTGAATGGACTGCCTCAGGCGTCCAGATCGGGCGCGTCAACTTCGGTGATGTTGAGGCCAGGGGCCGAGAGGACACGCTCGATTTCATCCAAGCTGTGCGCGCGGCGCTAGAGGATCCAAACAACCAAGGGCCGATTGCCGTTCAAGCCCCAAAGCTCGCTGCGCAAGTGGCAACGCCTGCCCCCGAGCCTGATAGCCCCAAGCTGTCAGATGAAATCGCCAACCATCTGGCCGATCTGGAACGCCGTCAGTTGGCGTCTGACACCATCACCGAAAGCCGCCATTCGCTGCGCATCTTCCTCGCGGTGACGGGAGACATTCCCGTCTCAACCATCAAAGTCGCTCACGCCAGAGCGTTCTTGGATGCGGTTCGCTGGTGGCCAGAGCGCGCGACAATTCGGCCTGAATTTCGCGGCATGAGCGTGCTCGACATCATTGCCGAGGGCAAGAAGCGTCAAGTCCAGCAGCCCTCAAAGCACACGCTCAACAAGCATCATCAGCGCCTTGGGGCGTTCTTGAATGGCTTGGTCAAGATGGATCTGCTGACTAAGAACCCGCTCAAAGCACTCGATGCGGATCTGGACACCTCCACCGATTTGGATACGGGGCGGCCGTTTACCCCCGAAGAGCTGTCCAAGATGTTCGAGCCTGAGCGATTCAGGCGCTGGGCAAAGTATCCACACCGATGGTGGGGCGCGATTTTGGGCCTTTACACAGGCGCCAGGGTGAACGAGATCGCGCAGCTTTACCTGGACGATGTGCGCCAGATCAATGGCGTCTGGGGGGTGTTCTTCTGGAAAAGTGCCAGAGGTGCCAAGGGCGCGCAGAAGATCAAGAACAAGTCGTCCATCCGCTTCGTGCCGTTGGCAGAGCCCGTCCTTAACGCCGGCTTCTTGGATTTCGTCGAAGACATGCGCCAAACCGGTCACCCAAGACTGTTTCCACACCTGCCCGCTGGCACCAAGAAAGACGGCACGCCGAATGGGAAAGGCTATGGACGGCAGCTGTCTCGGCAGTTCGCTGCCTATATGAAGACCATTGGGATCGAGAAGGGCACCGCGTTTCACTCGTTCCGGCACACGATGTCCACAACACTTGCCGAAGCCGGTGTTGCATCAATGGACATTGCGATGATTACGGGGCATACGGTCCCCAACCAAGTGCCAACCTTGGACAACCACTACATCCATATTGCGCAGACCGCGACCTTGGCTAAGCGCGTGGAGACACTGGCGAAGTTTCAGTTAGAAATACCCTTACCCGCTTACGCAAAGGGGCAGATGTTTACGCAGCTCAGGTCCGATTCATTCCATTCGTGAGGCTCGCTTCAAAAATGTAGGGTTTGGCCTAAGTCGGTCGAGAAATTTGTCGTAAAATAACTCTTTAGTCGAGAGGCAGTATGACGAACTATCTACAGTCGCAAGCCGAGCTAGAGCAGCACTTGCAGGACCACTTGAGATTTTTGAAGGCGTCGGCTGATTCTTTTGACCGAGGATTCGAAGGGGAGGCTAAGCGGATCGCGGCCTCGCTGCGCGTTCTCCTCCACGATACGAAGTCGTCGCATTCATTGCTTGGGCAGCTTGGTAGCTTGAATGAGACACGCTTTTGTGATTCTTCCCCTCCCGTCAATGAGAACAATCTCCTGGGGCACAGCGGGCTTGTCGCCATGCGTATTGGCGACGGGGGTGCAAAGTATGTGGCGATGTTGGATGACAGTCCTTTCCTTCCGTTTCCTGAGGCCGATTTCAAGACTTGGTGGGCGTCAATCGTCTTCAAGGATGGCAAGCAGCAAACCTTCAGCAGAAGGGATATCGTATTGAGGGTGGCCAATCAGGATGGCGGCGCGCACGTCGATCCCGAGCTTAACTCCGCGTATAGCGATTTGTCGCGCAACAATTCGCTTGGATGGGTCTATTCAGATGGCAACACAGAGACTCCGATGGAGGGACCAGAGAAGGCGGCGCTTCGCCAGATTTGTCACGAGGTTCTGAGGTCGTTAGACCCGAGCTACCCGAGCAAGGTGAGCCAGATCAACGAGGGGATGAGGGTCGGTGGAATGACGATCCAGGTCGGAGAAGCGGCGCAAGCGCGTGCCCGCGAGTTGGAAGCGGCTTCCCATTTGGTCCGTCGAAATCAGGCATGCCCGTGCGGCAGCGGACGAAGGCACAAGCGCTGCTGTGGCGCGCTTGGGTGAGTTCGAGGCGCGCAGGTAGCCTGCTTTCCTGCTCGGTAAACACAAGCGTCACAGCGGGGGAGTAACGACATGGATCTGTTCACGCCTATTACTGAGCACGGCAAGCTCCATCCAAATTTCCTGAACGCCCTTGAAGTAGACCGACAGGGTGAGCGAAACGTTGTTCAGTCATGGGCCGAAGGATTCCCAGATCGAGACAACAAGTTCGTCCATGAGTTTCAGACGACCTTCAACTCCTCCTTTTGGGAACTTTACTTGCATGGGTTGTTACGAAGCTACGACTTCGAACTTGATTGGGCCCACGCGAGCCCGGACTTCAATGTAAGAGCGCATCAGAGCGAGTTCATTGTTGAAGCAGTGACCGCTAACGCAGCTTCTGGAGCGCGGCCCGAATGGGACAAGCCTGTGTTTGACGTCAACGACCTTCCTCTGAAGGAGTTTTGGCCATTAAACCATGTGGCGATGGTGAGATTGTCTAACGCTCTTTCAGGAAAAGTTCGCAAATACGGTCAGTCTTACAGCAGGCTTCGGCATGTCGCTGGCAAGCCGTTTGTCATCGCGGTGGCTCCTTTTGAGCAGCCATTATTCCAGCATCAATACGATCGCCCTATCCGTGCGTTGCTCTACAACGACTATGTCGATGAGGACGCATTCATCGCAAGTCCCGAGTCATTTCCAAGCGGCCATCCTCCAAGCGTTGCGTTGAATTCAATTGAGAAGAGCAACGGTGCAACTATCGACCTTGGTATATTTTTGGACGAAGGATGGGCTGAGGTGAGTGCTGTTCTTTATTCTTGTGCCGCAACTTGGGGCAAGACAGTCGCGATGTCTTCTAGCTTTAGAGAAGGGGTCATCGCTACGCTTCGAATGGGAGAGAACGGACCTGAGAGGCATGTTGCCAGAGTGGGTGAGCCCTCAGAAGTCGTCTCTGATGGGCTGCAGATCTATCACAATCCCTTCGCTTTCCATCCGCTTCCACTGGACGTCTTCCGACGCGATGGAGTAGTTCAGCACTATTTTTCGGAAGATGGCTGGCATCGTGAGGGAGAGATTGGCTCGCTTCTTTACCGAATGCCCATTTCGATTGGCGTTGCTCCGAAGAGCGCCAGCACGCCATGAAAACAATAGCGCTGAGCTTGCGGTTGTAGTCTTCGCCGACAATGGTCTAGGTGTCTTGGCCTTCTAAAGAACTTGCACTGATGACCAGCGGCGACCAAACCAGGCGCCTATAACTACCGCGAGTTGGCTTGGTCCTAGCTCTGGGTGGCTACCGCTTGATTGGCAAGCAAGAAGCCGATGTGATTGACCGAATTGACATCAGCAATGAAGCGGCCTGACGTCGACCTACGAGCATGATCGAAGAGAAGGAGGTAGTGACCCACTATGTCCTCGATTCGAGTAAGCCCGTGCCGGGCCAGGATCGCGGGAATCTGGCTCTTATGGATGGCAATTCGGAAACTGGTGTTGAAGCCACCAAAGTTTGAGAAATAGGTCTCGCCATGCTGCCAATAGCTCAGGGGCCGCACGATGCCCCAGAAGCCGTGCCAGCGCGTAGTGTGGTCTTCGAGGGTGGCCGTTTCAAACCTCACGAAAGCATCGTGAACCGGCATCTCCGTGTGCTCAGGACCCGGCATGCGCAAAGTCAAGGCACTGGTCTTGAAGCTTGGCCACTCAACCAGCTGCTCTAAGAGCTTCTGTGGTCCACGAGAGACGGTGTTGGTTGAGCGGGTCCGATCCCCGCCACCGCGTGTGTGGCTCTCGCTTTCATCTCCATCATCCGGTTCAGCCGATGAGTCGGTAGCCTCTTCCGATACGGAGATGATGCGCACGACTAACTTGGTATTGCGCTGCTCCCATTGGGCAACGGTGCGATCGCTCTCTTCGGTGTCCCAGGGATCGGCATAGCTGCGGGTGATGTCGCAATCTTCGTCGTGAGGGAGACAGAAGAAATGCTCAACCCGTCCACGCCTATTGGCAGTCGGAGCCGATGCTCTTCGAAAGTGAGCAGTCGCCTGGCAATACGGGCAGCGCAGATGAGGCTTCAGGGCCTGGCGTTGGGCCGCAGGCAGCTGTGCAACTTCTTGGGCGGAATAGTCGCGTTCATCGCGGCGATCCTTCGCTTGATGCATTAGACACCCCCTGTCCTAATCACAAGCTTCCGAAATCGCGAGTCACTTCGTCAAGTCCTTCTGGATGCCGGCTGCCAGGCTGGGCCTGATTTGCGGCGTTCGCTCGTCAGGATGAGTGACGCCGGTTCGGGAGCTGTGCTTTGCCATCGCAGGCCGGATAGCGGCTACAACCAAGGAACGGCCCGAATCTGGACTGCCTTCTAACCAGTCGACCCTCGCGGCACTTTGGACAGCTTTCCCCAGGCGGCGCCGACGCGTTGCCAGTGGCGCCGCCGCTCTCCTTATATGCGCATGCGGGGAACTGGCTGCAGGCGAGGAAGGGCCCGTAGCGGCTCGACCTAGTGACCAAAACTCCTTTGCCGCACTGCGGGCAGGCATCGCGCGACTGCTTATTACTGTCTTCAATGCTCAGTCGACCGTTCTTCTGAAGCTCAACGACGAACTGGGAAGGATTGGTCGTGGTGGTGAAGATCCAGGTCTCAAGCCGAGCACGAGTAAGTGCGACGTAGAACAATCGACGCTCTTCGGCAAACGGGAAGGGATCTGCATCGGGCATAGCCAATGCAAGAACGGGGTCGTCTTCGATCTTGCAGGGGAAGCCTAACGTGCCTTCGACCACATTGAGCAAGAAGACGTAGTCAGCCTCTAGGCCCTTGGCCGAGTGGACGGTTGAGAAGCTGACGTCTAGCGTGCCCGAGAATTCATCTATCCAGGACTTGAGTTCGTAGGGCCGATCAAGCTTGCCGTAACGGCCAAGGAGCTTGACCGTGGGCCTTGCCTGCTCTTGTGCGCTGCGCAGGGATAGCTCAAGCAACTTCTCGTAAATCAGGCCGGGCAGATCTTCTTTGGTCTGTGCTGCAAACGCATAGAGCGAAAGTGTGCTCTTGGCGTTGGTGGTGCGCACGTCTTTCTTGATCTGCGCGGGATTGGCCGAGACGAACTGGCTACTGGCGTCGCACAAATCTTGTGGGCAGCGGAAGGTCGTGGTGAGCATGTGCGTTTCTGATGCGCCGAAATGCTCTGTAAAGCGAGTCATCAAGGAGATGTCGGCACCAGCGAACCGGTTGATCGCCTGCCAATCATCGCCGACCACGCAAAGATGTGCCGGCTCCTTGGCGGACTTGATCAAGCCCTTGAGAAGACGTGCGCGAGCGGTCGAGCTGTCCTGAAACTCATCGGCCAGGATCACCAAATAAGGACTGTCGAAATCTCCGTGGTCTAGGAGGTCTGCGGCCTGGTTGAGCATGTCCTCATAGTCGATATAGCCACCTTGTCGCAACCGCCGTTCCCATTCATTGGCGATCTTCTCGAACAGGGAGAGATAAATCTTGAGGCGGATTTTGAAGGCATCGTCATGCGCATCTTCCAGGGCATGCAGGAGCGCCGCATGGTCTAGCCTGTTCGACTTGACGTGTTGCTGGAAGACGCGGAAGGAGCGCGATAACTGGGCGCCATCCAGATGCTGCTTGCCATTCGGTGCACGATTAGGATCGAACACCAGGTCAAGGCCACGCTTGGTGAGATCTGCGCGCAGCTTGCTGAAAGCTAGGCCGCTTCTCAGCTCATGCGAGGTAGTCTCGATCAGGGGGGTGCCAAGGCGGGCATGGAGATCGCGCTTCCATTGCGCTGATGCGACATAGCCCTCAAAGTGCGGAGGAGCATGGCCTTTGGAATCTAGGGCGAAGTGCTCGTAGTAAACGCCAACATCAGGGAAGTAGAAGTCGGGCAGATACTGCCGATGTTCCGTGTCCGCAGTTGGGTGTTCGTAGGGCTGCTCATAGACATAGCGCACGCCATGGTGGAATAGCCAGTTAGCAATGGTCCGCTCTTCCTTACTGCGCACCACCTCGCCCTGAGCGGTGCGAAAGCCTCTCGCCCCAGTCGACGCATCCCAGTCCTCTGGCTCTTCAGGGAGGTCCCAGCGGCCAATGTCTTGCGCGAAGATGACGCGGAACTCTGCCCACTGATGCGCGAAGTCGGCATCGCTCGATTCTAGTGATCGAATGATGTCAGCGATCTGATGGATGTCTTGGCCGTCTCTCTCCAACCAAGGAGCAAGCATTGGCTTAGCTCCGGTGGCTTGTGCAATGACGGTCATGCTGAAACCATGAAAGGTCTTGGCGGTGATCGCATCGGCCTTGGGCACACCCGCGAGACGCTGCTGGAGGCGTTCGCCTAGTTCTTCCGCAGCCTTGCGATTGAACGCCAGGAGAAGCACCTGCTCGGGCTGACAGATGCCTTGGACGATTGCGTAGCCTGCTTTGGCCACCATGGTCGAAGTCTTGCCAGATCCTGCGGCAGCAACCACAAGCTCGTGGTCATCGAAGCAGACCACCGCCTCGATCTGCTGCTCGGTCAGTGGCGAACGCTCGATCGTTTGGAAGAAGACGGCCAACTCAGCTTTGCGGTCTCGAATGAAAGTGTGGTTGTAGCCTTTGCGGAATTGCTCCGCGACATCCAGCGGTGACTTGCCCAAAGCTGGGTCAGCCAACTCGCTCCAGCGCTTATGTGGTGGCAGATTGATTGGTAGACGCGCCAGCCAAGTTCGACTTGCTGAGTGGCGCCACCAATGTGTGCGTTCGCCCGTCGCCTTGTTTCGCAGTTCTTCGCGCCACGTCAGTGCGCGGGTGTGAAACAGCTTTCGATTGTGTGCGTCTTGGGTTGCCAGAAGTTGATCACGCGTAGGCGCCAGCGGACTTTGAGCCATCTTGCTGATCCCGGGCACGCGTTTGGCCAGGGGATGCCCAAGCAAAAGATCAGTGGCGACATCCTTCACTGGTTGTGGCGGAGCGGGGGCTCGATTAAGCACTGCATCGATGTGCTCGGGAAGAGCCCAGTCGTTGGCATCTGGCACGACTTGCGATGAGTAGCGGTCGACCCAGTGTTTGACGCTTTGGAAAAACACTGGACTGAAGACTTGGCCCAGCCAGTGGATCAGGGACCGTTCAAAGCCCTCGACCATCGCCCGGGCTTCATGATTGGGGATGCCGTCCACACTCAAGGTGCGTCCATCAGCAAGCTCGAAGCGACAGGCTGCCCAGAAGAGGCCTGTCGCGCACGAAACGGCCCTGATATCGATCGGATGACCTGAGATACGATTCTGGCCAACAGTGAGCGTAAACGAGCTGGTTAGCAGCTCGAAGTGCCAGTCCGGGCTCTGGGTCAGCAGCTTGCCAACTGCGGCGGGCTTCCATTTCATAGCCTGATGCCTCGGTCCATATCCTTATGGTCAAGGCATCGGAGCCTCGCCCTCTACGCTTACCACGTCAGCTGTGCAATCCTGGCGTTGTACGCCCGCGCGACGCACACGGCATCCGAACAGGCGTCCCGAACTTCGCGCCTCCAAGCATTCTGTTCTCTCTTTAAAACATCTGCGTCGGCGGCATTGGCGCGTGCGGAACGGTAAAGCGAGGCCAGGTGCACGTCTTGCTGGGCGAGTGCACTGTCCCCGCAAATCATGTGCTCTACACGGCTTCCGGCCTTAGCGCAGTCAAAGCTGGCAGAGACCATAAGCGGGTTTGGTGTTGAATCATCGATCGGCATCTGAGCTGCTGTTGCAGCAGTTGCTGCCGCCGCTGCTGCCGCTTCGGCCATGGCGTTGCCTGCCGATTGCATATAAGCGTCCGACTCCTTGATCTGCTGCTCGATGACCTTAGGATCTTTCCCGATAGGCTCAGGCTCGGCTTCGACTGTGGACTCGGGCGATGGTTTTGTAACCTGTGCGACATGTTGGGGCTGTTGGACCGTAGGCGATGGCTCATCGTGGTCGTAGCGCGGATCGTGGAGGGCATCAACTATGTCTTCGAAAGTCACGGTCCGGCCTAGGTCCCTCCTAAGGCGGCTGGTTAGCCCGTGCTTAACGTTGTAGTCCTCTACACCCGCACCCATCACCATGAAAAAATCTTCTTGAGTGAGTAGCTGGGTGGTAAAAGCCGTCCGCTTCCCCCAATACTCGCGTCCCCCCATGAACCATCGAGCGAAGAAGCCCGGTCGCTGATCTTTTAGGTTGCCTATAATGACCGTGTCCACTGCCTTCATCCCGGCTTCCATCTGCTCGTCTCTAATCCGGTCTCCGAACTCCTCTCGCTTTTTGATGGCAAGGTCCTTTCCGAGCTCAGCGATCCGCAGGTTGATTTTGACAAGCCGGTTCACGCATTCGACGGTGTAATCACCAAAGCACTCTTGACGCCAAACGCTCGCATCCCAGTCGATCTTAGCCGCAGTAACTTTCGAGCAACCGCCAAGCGTAACGGCGCCGATCGCTATTGCTAGCGCGATATTGTATTGCTTCATGTTGCCCCCTGTTGCGATGTGAGTGTCAAGCCCTGTAGCGCCTGAATTCGTGTGATTTCAAGCGAAACCCGGACTCTGAAGAGCCCGCTACTGAAAGCGGGGGGCGTCGGCACATCGAGCCATGAGATAGACGACAGAGTAATCCTGAGGCTGCTGGCATCTATCCTCAAAGCGGCTGTTAGGCCATAGTAGTTGTGTCCCTTTTTATGAGGTTTTGAAGTATGGCAGGAATTTCCCTCGATTCGATCGCCGCCACCAAGGCAAAGTTGGAGGAAGAACTTCGCAAGTTGGAGGAGCAAGAAGCTCGGTTGCGGCAAGATCAGGCTGCCGAAGCGTTCAATAAGGTGGTCAAGCTGCTTGAAGAATTTGCTCGGCACTTCAATGCTCAGCAGCGTGCGGAAATTGCGGGCTTTGTCATTCATGGGGCGGCAAAGCCCAGGAAGGCAGCTGCTTCAAAGAAGGAGGTCGCTCCCAAATACTGGCTGCCTCATACCCAAGAGACTTGGTCGGGTCGTGGACGCACTCCGAGGAGCTTTGCTGCGTGGGAAGGCACTGCCGCGTATAACGACTGGAAGGCAAAGCACCCGGACGAGAAGTTCCCCAAGTATCCTGGCTGAGGACTTAGGCTGCGAGGCTGACCCACATCCAGGCACAAGGGTTTCCAGCCTCACAGCTGCCGGCAAGAGGGCAAGCCACCAGGAGTAGCGATGCCGAAACGACGGACCTTGAAGCTAGCGACATTCAACGTCAACGGCATCAACACGCGCTTGGCGAACTTGCTCAGCTGGTTGGAGGAAGCCAAGCCAGACGTAGTCGCGCTTCAGGAATTGAAGGCAACCGATGGAGCCTTCCCCGTCCAAGCGCTCGAGGTGGCTGGCTATGGAGCGATCTGGCATGGGCAGCAGTCCTGGAACGGCGTGGTGGTGGCTGGCCTCTATCTGCCCAACGGCAACCCGCAGCCTGGGCCGAAGTTCGACTACAAGTTGGCGTGGATGAAGCGGCTGGAACAGCACGCAAAGACCCTGGTGGCCTTGCCGCACCCGGTGGCCCTGATGGGCGACTTCAATGTCATTCCCACCGATCTGGACGTCTACGACCCGAAGTCATGGAAGAAGAACGCCCTGATCCAGCCTGAGTCCCGAGAAGCGTTTGGACGCCTGGTCGGGCAGGGGTGGACGGATGCCGTGCGCGAAGCCTTCGGTGAAGAGCGGATCTATACATTCTGGGACCACTTCCGCCAACACGCCGAGCGAGACCGAGGCCTTCGCATCGATCACATTCTGCTCAACCCTGTCCTGGCCGAAGGTTTGGTCGAGGCGGGGGTGGACCAATGGGTCCGCCTGGAAGAACGCGCGAGCGATCACGCCCCGACCTGGGTGACCGTGAGGGTCTGATCACATCCGGCAGAGGAAGCCGTGGCTACAACCATCCGAACGCTTTGGGAAGCGGCCGATTGCCTCTGGCCAGAAGATTGATCGTTGACGCCTGCCGTTCGGACTTTTCTGACGTCCCACCGCGTCAATGTCTGATGGATTTGTGGCGCTCACAACGGCCAGACTAGTTCCATCGTCCAGGCCACTTCACCCGTCATGGATGGGGGACGGAAGGTAGAACTTCCACAAAGCGCCGACGTTCGAAGGCCCCGCATGCGGGGCCTTTGTCTTTCGCGATGCAATGCGGGCAGCTACAGTTTTCAGCGGCAGGTCGTGCACTATGGGGTCGTCTGGGACGCCGCCACGTTTCAAGTGGTGACCTTTCGTCTGTAGAGTTCGAGCGGCGCTATGTGCAACCCGGGTCCTGAGGGTCCACAAAACCCTGGGCGTATCAATCGCATGCTAGTAAAACCATGGACGTCAAAAAGGACGACTGAGATGAAGGGACTAACGTTAGCGCTTTTTCTATGTGCAGCAACTCTCTCCGGCTGTAATAAGGAGGGGGCTGGTGACGGCTCACCATTGCCAGCGATAAAGCCGGCTGTCCTTGAGGCGCGGTTGCTCACAGGGGATGCTACCGCTCCGACGATTCAGTATGCGGATAAACCCGTTACTTTTGCGGTAAGGACATCAACTGACGGTGCTGCGATTACCGGTCGCCTCATTGAGCTAGGGACAGGCATTGAATCGGCAACGGAAGCAACCACCTCGAGCGTTGCAAAGCCTGCAACGCTAAAGTTCATGCCGACAGGCGGTTCCTGGGCGCCAGGACGCTACGTACTGGAGATATCAATGGACGGAAAGATGGCGCTCCAGCGAGACCTCGATATCTACGAGCGCGATGCTCAGTGATCTATCTACTGATGCTGAGTGTTTAAGGTGCTCAGGAAATCGACCAACTGCTGTTGCTCTTCCACGGTTAGGGAAATCGGCTTGCCCGCTGACAAGCTTCGATAGTAGATCTCCCGTTCCACAGCCTCGCGTAAGGTGGCTATGCTTCCGTCATGCATGTAAGGTTGAGTTATAGCGACATTGCGCAGGGACGGCGTGCGAAATGCGCCAAGATCAGAGGGGGCGCGCGTACTAACGAATCGGCCAAGTTCTGCGAGAGCTTGATCCTCTAGTACAGCTTGTCCAACGGCTAGCCGCTCGTGCGCATCATCTAACTTTTCAAGTAATGGTCTGACGTTGCCAGCCACTCGCTCAAACCCAATGCCGGCGTGGTGAAATTTTCCGTCGGAAAATGTTGCGGGACTACCTGCTAACGAATGGCACTCGCTACAGCCCGCACGCCCAGAAAAGAGTTTCAACCCAGCAAGCTGGTTTTCCGATAGGGGATGCTTAACTGGGTCGGAAACGTAGTCGTCGTAGCTGGCGCCTCCACTTGGCAAGGATTGGAGATAGGCCGATAGGGACCGAGCTATACGTTCTTTAGTTACTTCCTCTGTGCCAAACGCAGCCTTGAAGAGCGGGCCGTATCTTTTCTGGGCGGCAACCGCGTCTACCAAAATTTGAGTATTCGCCAAGCCCATCTCAACCTGATTGGTGAACGGCTGAAGCACGGCGCTATCAAGAGAGGCCTCTCGGCCGTCCCAGAAAAAATTCTGGACATCGCTCAAGCCAAGAAGACTCGGCGCGTTTCTGGTGCTTTCTAATCCGTAGACACCGACCCCGCGTGGACTCTGGGAAGAAAAAGCCAGCTGTGGATCGTGACAATTCTGACAGCTCACTGTCAGATCTGCACTCAAATTTGAGTCGGAGAAAATCGCCGCTCCAAGCTCAAAAGTAGCCTTATTTGCGATGTTTTTATCCGTGCAACCCGCAAAGGAGAGGATCGCAAGCAAGCTTGCCAGAAGCAATTTTGTTAACGACTTCGCAGTTTTGCGTTCCATGTCCGCCTTGACAGCCCTCCTAGCGCCTGCATAAGTATAGGCACACAGGTGCAAGAAGCGCATCGTCTTAATTAATGGACACTGGCCCGCCAGCCGGCGCTAGGAGAGCGGATATGGAAAGTCGCTTGTGGCGTTGCTTGCTACGCATTTCAGGGGCGATGAAAAAGCGCGGCTTGAGTGCACGGCTGCCTGCTTATTTGATGGTGTCCGTCCTTGCGCTCACGATTTTTGGCGCTTGGGCGACCTCCTATGTCTACGACGCAAACGGTCGCCTGACGATGGTGACTAACGATAGCGGGCAAAGTGCGCGCTATCGATACGACGCAATGGGAAACATACTCGAGGTTACAAGGCACCAAGTCTCTGACCTCGTAATCTTTGGTTTTTCTCCCGAGCAAGGAGCCCCTGGCAACCAAGTCACAATAACAGGGCAGCAATTTTCCGCTACAGCGGGCTCAAATCTGGTCACGTTCAATGGAACAGCTGCGTCAGTTGTCTCCGCTGATGCTTCCAAAATTGTCGCGCTGGTCCCAGCGGGTGCGACGACTGGAAAAATCGGCGTGACAGTTGGCGCGCGCTCAGCAATGTCTGCGGATAACTTCGTCGTAGATGCTAGTCATACGCAGCCGATCATCTCCACTGTCAGCCCGCTGGTCGCGCAGCCAGGGGATCTCATAACGGTTACGGGATCGAATATGGTTCCTAGCCCTAATCAGACATCTGTAAAAGTGGGCGGCTTAGTCGTCCAGCCACTGACAAGTTCCAACGCGTCAATCACGTTCAACTTACCGACGGGCGTTGGCGGTGGCCATGTATCAGTCACAACCCCATTTGGTGTTGCAGTCTCTGCTGATTCGATATTGGTGCTGCCTGCGGATGTTGATCCCGACAAGATCGATGGCGCGGTCTCTCTTGCGGTTGATGATCCAGCCCAGTCGCTCTCAGTGAGCGAATCGCAAAAAATCGCTGCGGTTAAGTTCGAGGGAGAGGGAGGCGAGTGGCTGAGTGCACAGTTTGCCTCCATCACATCTTCATATATTTCTTATACGCTCTACGACCCAACCAACAGGGTAGTTGGTAGCGGCACAATATCGCCAAGCAGTCCCACAATCCATCTTCCGAAGATCGCGCGCAAGGGAGAGCATCTCTTGCTTCTGGCTCCTTCGGCGGGACCGGCATCTTGGACCATTCAATTGGAACGTTCCGCGACTTTAAGCGTAAACGGCGCGCCAATCGCCTTGAATACCGCCCAGGCCAGTCAGAGCAAGCGAATATTGTTTGAAGCAGAAGCAGGCAAGAATTTGGGGCTGGGCCTATTTGATAGAGATCCATCCGAGGATTGGCATTCAGCTACGGCCACAATTTTGGGGCCTGATGGAAGTCAGCTAGCTCAGCAGCTCTGCGCCAAAGCCAACGCTGGCTGTGGCTTGAATGTCACGGCGCTTGCCTCCGGAACCCACAGCATCATCGTTGTTCCGAGCACAACTGCTCCAAGGAAAATCGCCTTTGATGCGATCTTGTCAGGCGACATCACTGCGTCCCTAGCGATTGAGAGTCAGTACTCTCTCAATATCAGCAAGCGAGGCCAAAATGCGCGACTGAGTTTCGCGGGTCAGGAAGGCCAGAGCCTCGCGCTGAAGGTGTCGGATCAATCGTCTGTACCAGCCGACCGTTCTGTTTACTACCGCATTCAGACGCCAGACGGAAAGTTGTGGAAAACACTCCAAGTGACTACTGGCGCGCTGCTCAGCTTTGTGTTGCCAAGCAGTGGCACCTATCAAGTCATGGCGGACCCCGCCTACGGTGAAACCGTCCAGGCAAAGGTGACCTTAACTGCTGGGCAAGCATCTAGCATGCAGCTAGATGGCGCTGATGGTGCGTTCTCAACGAGCTTGCCTGGTGAGGGTGTGTACTTCAACTTCGTTGTCTCAGGCGGGCAGAACCTGGGCTTGGGTATCAGCGATCTGATTATCAGCAACGGCACGGCTGCAAACGTCACCGTAACAAAGCCGGATGGGACGATACTTGGCTCGCAACGTTGCGTGGCTTTGAACGCTGGCTGCGACTTTAACCTTTCCGCCACGGTTGCTGGAAGATACGCGGTAGAGGTGACGCCGGTTGACGAACAGCAAACCATGTCTTTCAAGTCCACGCTATCGACAGATATAACGGGAGCTTTGCTCCGCGATACGCCTTCTGGCTTAAGCGTCACTCGCCGTGGTCAGAACGCCCGCCTCAGTTTCAGCGGAGTATCGGGCGATACCGTTGCACTGCAGCTAACCGGACAGATCACAACACCTGCCTCTGGTCGCGTGTACTACCGTGTCTCAAAACCTGATGGCACGAGCCTCACTTCGAGCATCGCGACACAAGATAGAACTATCAATATGGTGCTGCCGATTTCCGGTGAGTATCAGATACTTGTCGATCCTGAGTTTGGTGCCAAGCTCACCACAACACTTGACATGGTGGCAGGCCAACTGGGCCAGATGGAGCTGGATGGAAGCGAAGGGCTTTTTCAGACTACTGTAGCAGGGCAGGACATCGCGATAACTGTGCCAGCAACCGCCGGTAAGGGTATGGCGCTTGCCATAAGCGACATAGTCGTAAGCACCGACAACCGCGTTTCCGTCAAGGCCTATACGCCGAGCGGCAGTGTTCTTCAAAGCAGTACTTATTGCTACATCTCGGACGGTGGTTGCGACATCGAGTTCTTCAGGCCGGTCTCTGGCAACTACAGCGTCATCATCAGTCCTACGAGTTCTTCGCAGACAATGAAGTTCAGGGCAACGCTGTCTTCGGATCTGGATGCAAGACTCGAGCGCGATGTGCCATTCAATTTGGCCCTGGATCGGCGTGGACAAAACGGCTGGCTGAGCTTTGACGGAACGGTTGGCCAAACAGTTGCTTTGCAAATTGCCAATCAGCAGACGGCGCCAGTTGGGAAACGGACCCGCTATCTGGTATTCCGACCGACGGACACCGGGAACAACTCGTGGAAATCCAATACGGATGTCGTGTCTGGAGGCGATCTCAATCTCTCGCTGCCGCAAACGGGCACGTATCGGGTGTTTGTTGACCCAGACTATGGCGCGGCTACCAACGCGCAACTAACGTTGACAAGCGGACAAACAAATGGTCTTGCGATCGATGGCGAGGCAATTGACGCTGCGACAAACCTTCCAGGCGAGCGGATCTACTTCAAGGTCGATGCAACTGCCGGGCAAAATATTTCCGCTGCGATCTCCGCGCTATCTGTAAGTGAAGGAACGTACGTAAACATCGCTGCCTATGAACCTGACGGTGACACGTATCAATCGGAAACGAGATGCTACGTGAGCGAGGGGGGATGCGACGTAGACATCTTTAGGCCCGTCACCGGGTCATACATGGTGGTCGTCAGGCCCGCTACAGCCACGCAGGTAATGCAGTTTAAAATGTCACTCGCCAGCGATGTCACGGGTGTGTTGCCGCGCGATACGGCAACTGAGCTTAATCTTAGCCGCCCAGGCCAAAACGGCTGGCTGAGCTTCAACGGCACAGCCGGCGAGTCGCTAGCAATACAGGCGGCTAACCAACAAACGTCTCCAGTGGGCACGGAAGCTCGTTACTTGGTATTCCGTCCATCCGATACTGGGTCCACTTCTTGGAAATCGATCACCGGCGTTCTAAGTGGTGGAGTGCTCAATCTCTCACTGCCGACAACGGGCACCTACATGTTGTTCGTTGACCCCGATTATGGTGCGGTGGGATCCACCCAGTTGACGCTGTCGACCGGAACAACCAACGGCCTAGAACCCGACGGAGCACCGGTGAGTGTGGAAACCGGACTTCCCGGGCAAACGGTTTACTTTTCTGTGCCGACGGTTGAGGGACAAAATCGGTCCTTCTCGGTATCCAACTTGGTTGTCAGCAGCGGAACTTACGTGGATATCATGGCTTACGAGCCCGACGGAGATATTTATTCCTCAACGACTCGTTGCTATGTGGCTGATGGCGGCTGCGATGTGGACTTCTTCAAGCCAGTCACTGGTGCTTATAAAGTGGCTATCTCGCCTCAGACAGGCGACCAAGCCATGCAGTTCGATGCGCTGGTCTCCTCCGACGTGACAGCCGTCCTTCAAAGGAATGTGTCGTTTACGCTCAACTTAGCTCGAAGAGGACAAAACGGTTGGCTGAGCTTCACAGGAACAGCAGGTGAATCTGTTGCGCTACAAGTCGCCAATCAACAGAGCTTCCCTGCCAATACAAAGGTCCGCTATCTCGTCTTCCGGTCTACGGACGGAACTACCGCCTGGAAATCAATGACCGGCGTCGTAAGTAGCGGGGCGCTCAATCTTTCTCTGCCAACGACCGGAACCTACATGCTGTTCGTTGACCCTGACTACGGAGCGACGACTGCAACGCAGTTAACCCTGTCTACTGGTGCGGCTGGTGGTTCGTGAGCAGTGAGATAAAACACCGAAAGGCGTTCTTGGGAATTAGTTAAGGAATACGAATTTCTCCCTATGGGGACTAACGGAGCGGGCAGCCAACGCTGCGTCTGGCAAAGGAGTGTTAGCGATGGGCATCGAGAAGCTAGGGGTCAGTAAATGGGCGGTCTTTCTAGGACTGTTTGGAGGCACGCTCGCTGCTAGTGGCGCCTCAGGTCGAGTGGACGCGCTCGCTCAGGTCACGCCCGTGCAATCGGCAAAGATGCTGGAAGCGTCGCTCCCCGCCTATACAGAGAAAACAGTCCGATTGGCTAGTGGCGAGGCGCTGACACTATCGGCGGATGGATCATCACTGACGCTTACGGCCTCTAAGTCACACGCACAGTCACGAAGCTTTGCGTTGGTTCCTCGACGAAAAGGCGCGAGCCTTACTGCTCTACCCTCAGGCCGGGTGCTGATCTGGGGTGGCCTAGACGAACACGGAAAACTTGTGCGGGATGGCGCTTGGTTCAACACAGAACTCAAGACCATGGAGGTTGCACATAACCTTGCTCCTGCGCCTCGTGCTGGCCATACAGCGACGGTCATGACGGATGGGCGCGTGCTGTTCGCTGGCGGGCTGCCTTCGACCTTGCCGTCTGAGCTTTGGGATGAGAAAAGCGATCGTGCATTAGCGCTGTCTGATGTGACCCGGATTGATCGAGCCAATGCCCGCGCCATATTGCAGGAAGACGGCGCTGTTCGTTTGATTGGTGGTGTGGATGAGGCAGGACGGAGGGCTGGGCAGGAGCTGGTGTTCGACACGGTATCGGGGCGCTTTCAAGACAGGCCCGTCCAACTCCATCAGTGGCCTAAGGGGAAGGCCGATATAGCTGCGACGCTTCCTGTGCAGGGGGCTTCGAACGTGTCGATCGACCCTCTCTTGGCCATCCGTTTCAATCAGCAGGCCCGTGTTACCGACCTTAGCGCGGCAAACTTTTCGCTAGTTGGTCCTGGTGGACCTGTTCCCGTGAGTGTCGTGGCGGCAGAGGAAGGGCGTCTGGCTTTCGTTCGTGGCAAGCAGACGCTTTTCCCAGACTCCAAGTACACGTTGATGATGAACGGCGTCCATGCGGATGCGTCTGGGGAGCGCTTGCCGCTGTCGGTTGTGGATTTCCGCACTAGCGCTATTGGAAACGACGGTCGACCTGCAGCGCGCCCCAGTGCAGTGAGCGAAGATAATGCTCAGGCGCAGCGCATCTTGGCCGGAGACTCAGCGGAAACTGGATGCAAAGCAGAGGCTGCTTACTTCTCGCCGTGCAGGTCGAATGGGCGTCTGCTTGATGCAGTATGGTATCCAGGCAAGGACAATGCAGATAACCGTTGGCGCATTCCCGGCAATGGGCTTAGTGTTGAAAAGAGCCCGAATATTGCACGGATTGCTTCTGTCTACCACGTAACAATGGTGCGCGGTAGGATTCTTCGTATCGATCAGAAGCCTGTGGCTAACGTAGAAGTAAGCATAGGTGGCGAGGTCACAAAGACTGATCGCCACGGCTGGTTCACTCTGGTAGATGTGCCGAGCGGGTATCGGGAACTCTATGTCGATGGGACAACAGCGAACAGTCGTGGCGAGGAATACGGGCAGTTTGTCGTAGGCGTGAATTTAAAGGCTGGTCAGCTCAACGAACTTCCGTATCTGATGCATCTTCCAAAGATCAGTCGGCGCGATAAAGTAAAAATTCCATCGCCCCTAGCACAGGATATGGTGATTGGGCATCCGGATATTCCCGGGCTTGAGCTTCATATTCCAAAAGGCACGATAATCTACGATCGTAAGGGTCGTCTCGTAACTGAGCTGGCGATTGTTCCAATGCCGGTAAATCGAGCCACGTTCCCGGTCATGGAAAATCATCCCATGGCGTTTACGGTCGAACCTGGCGCTGCACAAGTGCGCGGGCTCGAGCCCAGCGCCGCTAACGGTATACGCGTCTACTACCCGAATTACGACCGTTATCCAGCCGGTACCGAGGCTAATTTCTGGATTTATGAGCCGCAGCAGGGCTGGCGCGTCTATGGAAAGGGAACCGCATCTCCGGACGGAAAACACTTTGTGCCCGAGCAGGGAGTTGCTCTCCATCAAACGATGGGTGGCATGTACAGCGTTCCGGGAACAAACAGGCCTAGCGAGCCTAGTCTGGCTGCGGATAACACCGGCGCATGTGGGTGCAACGGTGATGCTGCGGTAGAAGGCGACCCGATTGACCTGAGAACAGGGGAGTACACCTATTCAGAGAAAGACGTAACGATCCATGACATCGTGCCTATCACTGTAGCTCGAAGCTACAGGCCGCACGATATGAATAGGCGTGAATTCGGAATTGGCACATCATGGAACTGGGGCTACACGCTTAGCCGGCCTGATACATCATCTTATGATGTGATTGACCTGGTTCTGCCAAACGGATCTTCAGTTCAGTTCGGAAGAATATCGGGAAGTGGTAACCAGGGCGAGTGGAGGCAAGCAGGTAGCAATACGGAGTTTGCGGGGGCACTTTTAAAAACAGTCTACGATTCGGATCCAACGCAGCCTTGGGGCCGTGCTTACAGGCTCACATTACGCGACGGTTCGCGAATGCAATTCTCAAGCTACAACGACATTAGAGTCCGTTGGATTGAGGATCGCCACGGGAACAGGACCTCTTTGGTCTACGACGCGGGTCTAGTGGTCAAGGTGATATCACCAAGCGGGCGATCGATATCAATAGATTACGACGGAAATAGCAGAATTTCCACGATAGCTGATTCAGCTGGTCGCGAATGGGTATATCAGTATAATTCCGACGGGCTCCTGTCGGATGTGACTTATCCTGATTCGACGACAAAACATTATTCATACAAAACAGTTAAACAAGGAGGTGCTCTTAGTCTGCATCGCGTCGAAGCAGTCACTGACCAAAGAGGGATCCGTATACTGCTGAATGAGTTTGAGGTCGTCTCCGGTGCGGTGACAGGACGGGTGATTAAGCAAACCCAGGCCGACGGCGGTGAAATTACCATTGACTATGCCCATGTCGACGGAGCGACGACCGGCACACTCGTTACTAAGCCCGATGGTAGCAAGCGCCGATTTATATTTAATGCGCTGAGCGCGTATCCGACCTCAATTACGGAAGGATACGGTACGTCAAAGGCGAGGACGACAAATTTTGAACGGAATTCCAATGGACTACTTACTGCGATAACCGATCCACTCGCACGTCGCACCGAATACGCGTACAACCTCGACGGGCAGCCTATTTCTGTCAAGGAGTTGGCAGGTACCTCTATGGAGCGAGAGGTATCGATGTCCTACTCGGTCGATGGCGATATTTCAGTCATTACTGACCCGCTTGGGCGACAGAAGCACTTTGGATACACGAATCGCTGCCTGACGTCGGTCGTTGATCAGCTTCAGCGGGAGACGCGTTTAATTTGTAACGTCGCTGGCCAGCCAACCAAGATCACTGATCCAATTGGCAGAAGCATGGATCTATCGTACGACGGCTACGAATTAGTAAGCGTGACCGATACGCTCGGGCGCACAGTTCGATATCGCTATGATGCATTTGGACGTCCTATCTCTAATGAGGATTCCGAAGGAAACCTCGTTCGATTTGAATATGACGTCATGGGGCGATTGTCGAAGAAGATCGACGGCCGGGCGAATGCGACAAGTTTTGCTTACGACAATAATGGCAATGTTGTGGCCGTTCTTCTGCCAAATGGAAACGGTGCAACGTACGAATACGATGTTAATAATCATCTGATATCGCGTACTGATGCTTTAGGTCAGGAAGAGACTTGGACCTATGGCGCATCCGACCGTGTTGAGACTTACACGGACCGAAAGGGCCAATTAACCAGCTATTCGTATGACATCTTGGGCCAACTTGAGGCGACTTCGTATGATGATGGTAGCTCAGTCACTGCTACTTTTGATGCGGTAGGTCGGCTTACCTCGCTAGCTGACAGCATGGCGGCGAGTTCAATCACCTGGCAGTACGATGATTTCGATCGAGTGCTGTCTACGACTGGGCCACCTGAAAGCATCACATACGGCTATGACACGATCGGCCGCCGCACTAGCATGGCGGTGGCCGGACAGCCTACGCAAACCTACGAGTACGATTCAGCAGACAGGCTGACCAAAATTCTGCGTGGTACCGAAGTCGTCAGCTACGCCTATGATCAAGCTGACAGAATTTCGGAAGTAATCCTGCCAAATGGCGTTCGCGCTGGTCACGCATACAACGACGCGAACCAAATTACTGGTTTGGCGTGGCGCAAGCCAGACAACACGCTACTTGGCGACCTCGGTTACGGCTATGACGTTACCGGTAAAATTGCATCCCAGACGGGCAGCTTTGCGTCTCAGCTGTTACCTGATGCATCGGGTGGTGTTAGCCAGTACGACGATAATAATCGACAAACTTCGAAGAATTCTCAGCCTATCGCATACGACGCCAATGGCAACGTAACGAGTGACGGCGTACGGACTTATGTTTGGGATGTCAGGGATCAGCTAGCTGAGATTCGGGAAGGATCTTCAGTAATAGCAAGTTTCACATACGACGCTTTGGGGCGGCGTATATCAAAGACAGAAGGAGGTTCATCGGTCAGCTACCTCTACGACGCGCAGGATGTCGTCCAAGAGACCAGGGCCGGGGTTACAAACCCTATTTTTACTGGCCTTGGGGTCGACCAGCGCTATGCGCGGAGTGAACAAAGTGGCAGGGTCTACTATCTTGTAGATGCGCTAGGTAGTACGCGCGCCCTAACCGACGGTCAAGGCGGGGTAGTTCAGCGCTACGATTATTCACCTTACGGTGAAACTTCCCAAACGAGTAGCTCCTTTACAAATCCGTACAAGTTCACAGGTCGCGAACAGGACTTAACAGGCCTTTACCATTATCGGGCTCGCTATTATTCGCCTGAAGCGGGTCGTTTTATAAGCGAAGACAGCTTCAAATTTGCATCAGGGGATGCGAATTTTTACGCCTATGCGCTTGGAAACCCAGTTTCGTATACCGATCCGTCAGGAACATTTTGTCTGGCTCGCTTTGATCCCAATTGTTTGGGGCGGGATCGAGCTTGCTCTATCGCTGTACGACTTGTATGACACCAGCAGAACGCTGATGGACCCATGTGTCTCTGGGCGCCAGAAAGCACTTGCCGCTAGTCTCTTTGTAGCCGGCTTGGTCCTCCCAGGTGGTGGCTATAGTAAGGCAGATGATGTCGGAGGGTTTATTTATCGCCGGATCAACCCGGTCACTGGTGAACATTACATTGGCCAATCAAAGTCAATGAAGCGCTACATCGAACGTCAAGCTGAGCACAATCGAGCGCTTGGAGTCCAACATGAATACGAAGTGCTTGGCAACGCCGCCCCCGGGCGTGATCTCGATGTTCTCGAAGAGACAATGATCAGGCAGAATGGAGGCATCCAGAAGAGAGGCGGTACGCTCGCCAACAAACGGCATCAGATGAGCGAGAAAAGATATAGGGCTGCGGGCGGCACCACGGACTTACCTTACGATTGAGATAGAAATGAAAAAGCGATCTAAACAACGCTGGGAAGTTGGAGACTATTTCAAGGTGCCGCTTTCTGATGGCTCTTGGGGGTTTGGTCAGGTTGTCAGTATTGAGCCTGAGATGGCGTCAGCAATTTGTGCATTCTTTGCAGTTCGAGAAGAGTCCAGTGAGGCCATACCAAGTGACTTTGGTAGGCCGTTCTCCGTTATTGTTGTTACAAAGGATCTTTTGGATTCTGCGGATTGGCCTGTGTGTGGTTCAGGAAAGGCCATTGAGGTTGCAGATTACATTGATGTTGATTCAATGCGAGCAAGACGCTACGTCGGGACGCGAATTATTGGTTCTGGGATCGCCATGAAGATGGTCGAAGCATACTTCGGCCTATATCCGTGGAACGGATTTCACGATCCGAATTACTTGGACGGACACCTTGTCTCCCCTGAAATGAAGTCGAAATGGGCTGTCTATAAGTAATGCTTGCATGCTTTTGTGCGGTCATGCATGGGGTCCTTTTACTTAGTGCGAGGTGATTATGGGAGCTTGGGGGCTTGGATCCTTTGAGAATGACGAGGCGGCAGATTTAGTTCTGGATGCGCTTGAAAGAAACGACTTGAGCGTGTTGCAAGATGCTCTGGAGGCTGTGTTGACTACAAGTGGTGAGATCGAAGCTTCTGACGCTTGCCGCGCAATCGCCGCAACGGAGATGCTGGCTGCTATCCTTGGTGAACCGGCTGAGGCGGCGCAAGAGCAAGACGGCGTTATGGACTGGGTGGCGCGCGTGGATCAGTTCCCTGATGAGCGCCTTGTTGCCAAGGGGCGCTTAGCGCTGCAGAAGATTCTAGGCCCTGACTCGGAGCTTTGTGATCTTTGGCGTGAATCTGGCGACTTAGAGGCGTGGATGGCCGAGGTCGTAAAAATAGAGTCGAGGCTTCGTGTGAAATAATGTGTTTGTGAAGCCATTCCGGCAAGGAGCTTTCTGGCAACGTGCTGCGGTCAGTCATGAGTGATGCTCACGACCCAAAGCGCTTCAACGCTTCGCTGCGTTTGACTCGAACCTGGTCGTCGCGCTTTCCTGGCGGGATGGCCTTGACCTCTAACAGAACCCGGCTATGACCTCTTTATCCCCACACAGGATGATGCGCTGCTGTGCCGGGCTGGCTGAGTGAGGACGAACGTGGCATCGGCCTTGACAGTCACGGCACGCTGGGTAAGGCATGACGAATATCAGCAAGGCGGAAAGCTTCGAAGAAGGATTTTTACGCGCAGCACTTGAAGTCATCGCTAAGCGCGATGAGCGCAATGCCGTCATCGATGCACGAGACTTCTTCAGTCTGCACAAGATGCTCGATCAATCTCCTGGCACAACGCGCTTTACCCAAGCCATGGCGGAGTTCTATCTCAGCATCCCAAGGCGCCAGTTCGACCAATTCAAGCGTGAGCACGGCAATCCCTTTGCAGCGAGCAAAAGCACCCCCAGATCCATCGCCAAGTTGGACTTGCTGAGGTGGTATGCCCAAGTCGCCAAAGCCCGAGAGCAGATCCAAGAGCCCATCTCAGGCAAGTTTGGCCGAACGCGGAAGGGCATTCCCTTCATCGTGATCCGTGAGTCGCCCGACAAGATTAAGAGCGTGATCTCGCATGCCGGGATTACTGGCCTCGACATGAGTGCGATTGAAGAAGCATTCCAGCAAGGGGCAACGGTGGTGGCACTGACCATCGATCAAGCCTTGGCGCTCCCTTGGCGATCAAGCCCTGAGAAGAGGCGCTGGCGAAATGCCTACCGCTCCCATCTGATGGCTGTCCATGCAGCTCAGATGGCCGTGCTCGATCGCCAAGAGTTGGATGAAGACACGAAGCTTGTCTAAGACAACCGGAGCATAGCGAGCATTGACTGCCCGATCCATCTCGCCGCAAGCGTTGCCGGCGACTGAGGGGATGAATGGTTGTTCAGCGATCCGGGACACTTTTGTCCTGTAGCGACGCACGCGTGGCGCATAGATTGCGTTCCGAAGCTTGGCGCGTTGCTAAGCACGGAGAGCGAGATGAAATACACCATCGAGATCAACGGCACCGTTCAAGTCGTCCACTGGGCAGTCATTGAGGCCAATTCGCCAGCGGAGGCACTTGCTCAGTGCGACATCGATGCGTTGGCAGAGAGCGATTTCGAGTTCGAGCATTGGCTCAGTGACCTTGCCATCGAACGCATTGAAGATGAAGCTGGAACGCTGATTGCGTGCGACTACGAGGATCATGTCCCTGACATTGGTGAGCTGTAGTCATCATGGTGACCTCTGATCCCTACTGTGCCATGGCAAGCCCTACATGCCCCCGCGCCTGACCACAGCGGCCGATTACCAAACACATAGACCGCGTCTTTAGTGCGCGTCCCGACGCAGGATGTGCCAGGTCTGGACTACGAGCAGTCTCGGCCTTTGAGACCACCATGCGGGAGCCTATGCTCCATGCCCTCTCGCCATGCCCACCGCGCAGCCTTGCGCCGCTCGAAAGAACCCTGCGTCGTTCCGCCTAGGGGGTTGTCAGAACTTCCGCTCCTTCCTACCGGCATGGCATGGCGGAATCCGGTGCGGGACTACGACTATGATCGATCAGAGTGGCAGATCTACATCGTCTTGCCGCATGCCTCGGTAGAGCTGGCGCGCGTCAATGAGCTTGGCGATCAGACCTTCGAAGCTAGGGCGGGGATGGACCACGCACGTTGCGACACCGCAGTGGCGGCGTTCGACCTCGCCCTTGTCTGGGCCGAGAGGGTCCTCAAAGCGTCGCCTTGCATTGCGCCATGACGGCAATGTGCAAGCGCCTGCGATCCGGCGCTTGCAAGCGAGCGATTGACGTTTGAACTTCCAGGCGCTCAGGGGTAGACCTTTGCGTCCTTCCGGAGCTTGCTGGCGAACTGCCCTTTGACATAACGCGGGAGAACGACACCTGGTTTGAACTGATCGATGGTTGCGATCTGTCGAGCCAGCACATGTGTCGTCGCCTGATGGATGTAGTGCGTTTGAAGCACGGGCGCAGACTTAGCGAGAGAGTGGCCCGTGATCAGCGCAATATCCTGCGGTGTGACGCCTGCGGCATGCAGCTCCGTCGCCAATGTATGGCGAAAGCCATGGAAGCCAACGCCTTTTGGAAAACCAAGACTTTTCAGGTAGTCGCTGAACTGATTGAGCAGGCCCTGACTGTATCTGGCATTGCTTTGGCCAGTCTTTCGGTTCTTCCCAGAGGATAGGTGGGGGAAAAGTCGCGCGTGCCCGAACGCTTTCATGTCCTGCAAGAAGTCGAGGAAGCCAGCTTCGATGACCTGGTCGTGGAGAGGGATCGTGCGGATCGCGTTCTTCCCCTTTAGACGCTGCCGGGTCGGTTGAGCGCTGCTCTTCAAGTCGTCGTCTGGCGTCATCCGAATGGCAATGCACCACTTGCCCTGATCGCAAAGCACATCGGTGACTTTGAGTTGCGCGATCTCGCCAATCCGCGCTCCGGTGTATAGACCAAGAATGGGCGCCCACCATCGATGGGGGAGCTCTCTCGCCCAGGGAACGAAAGTTCGATCGTCGAAGATCTTCTGAAGATCGGCCAAGCTCAGCAAGCGTGACTGAGCATTCTGAGTGATCAAGGAGGGCTTCGGTGGCTTAAAGCCTGCCATCGGTGAATGAGGGATAGCCTTTGTTTTTTCCAAGGCGTTGAAGAAGCTCGTAAGCCAACGCTGATGCAGCGCAAAGGTCGCCTGAGCTGGGCAACGGACATTCAGCGCTGTGCCGTGGGAGATGATCTGAGCTGCACTCATGGACTGATAGATCACATTGCTCAACAAGTCCGGCGGAGCCCAACGGAGCAAGTCCCAGAATTGATGGATGTCCTGCGGCGTGACTTTGGCGGCCGGAACATTTCCGCAGCTCATGACCAAGATCTTTAATGACCGAGCAGCCGATGTCACCGTGTTTGGTTGTAAGCGTCTTCGCTGCATGTCTTTGAGGAAGTCGGCAGCTTCCACAGAGAGCAGTCGGCTTGGTGTGGCCAGTGGTAAGGCTTGCGGGTAGCGGCTTTGCCGGCGTCGCTTGCTTTGGCGGATGCTTTCCCATGACTGGAAGATGAGATCGCCAAGATCGTTGACGGATTGCCGCCCATAGGCGCTTACATCGCTAAACTCGATCTTGTCGATTTTGATGGATTTGAAGTGAAGCGTTTCGCCTTGTGCTGGGTGAATAGGATTATTTTGCGTCATGATGTTTCCTGTTTGTTGAAAGGGAAATCATCGATAACGTTCAACCTAAATCTGTCAACAGATAAAAATGGCGATAATAGAATTCGGAGATGCGTGGGCATCGTTCAAGCGAAGGAGCATTGGGTCAATTTGAGGCGATGAAATTATTGCAGGTGCAGGTCTTGAAACCCTTGCTGTGCCTGATTTTAAACTGATTTAAGGTATAAGATCGAGCTAATTATGTATAGTGTTTATTTAGTCAAACTTGATACCTAAACGTGTTCTTATTATATTTAGCTATAAGGCGTCTTTGGCGGAGCGATCGCCACTTCGATCTCTCCCCAAATCTTTTATCGCGATTTTGCGAGCGCCTTGACGAATGCCATGGCTGCCTTAGCGTGGATGTTCAAGCGGGAGAGCACATGAACGAAGAAAGCAAGGCTTTGATCCAACAGGCAATATGCGTTAACGACTATTCGACCATCACCCAAATGATCCAAGCAGCAGATGATCCTTCGCGCTTTGCCGGGGAAATCTTGGGCCTGGCGGTCGATGCCAAGGATGAGTCGCTCGTCGATGCTTTGCTCCCGCACTTGGACGGCGTCTCACAGAGTTATCCAATCATTCGGGCGGTGCAGCGCGGGACAGCGTCGATTGTGAAGAAGCTGATCTCGTTGACAGAGCCGGACCTTGACAACTCAGAAGCCTTGATCAGAGCTGCAAGTTTGGGACGCGTGGCGATGGTGGAGGCTCTGCTTCCGCATTCGGATGCCTTAAGCAATGAAAGCGAGGCGCTCCTGCGAGCCGCCCGGAACGGTCATGTGGCAACTGTGCTTGCTCTGATCCCGCGTTCGGATCCCAAGGCGCAGGACAGTCGGGCGCTCCAAGCCGCCTGTTCGAAAGGGCACGTCGAGGTGGTGCGCGTTCTCCTTCCCGTATCGTCACAGATCCAGTGCGCACTTGGCGCTTTCCCCAGCGCGGCGTCCCAGGGACAGTTGGAAGTCATCGAGCTTCTCATCGACAGCAACTTGCCAGATGCGGTTGACACATACTGCGCCGGATTAGACAGTGCCGTCCGAGGCGGTCACTTGGCCGTGGTGCAGCGGCTGATCGAAGCCATCGTCCCGCTCGAGCGCCCGCGCCAGTTCGGGCGCACCGCGCTCAATGAGGCAGCGGGGAGTGGTCACTTGGATATCGTCAAGGCGCTTCTTGCGGTGACCGATGAAAGTGCGGTCCCGGGACGCGCTCTAGTCAATGCGTTGGAGCAGGGGCACGACGAAGTTGTAGGGGCGCTGCTGGGGCATGTCACAGCAGAAGAGGTCAGAAGTAACATCCATGGCGCTGAGTTGCTGGCGAAGTTCGAAGCGATCGTTGCCCGCCAGGCCGCTGCTGCCCAGCGTGCTGACCTGGATGAGGTCACCGAGCCTGTGGTTCCTTTTGCTTTCGAATCGAACGTCGAAATCAAGGCTGCAAAATTACGCCTCTGATGGTTTGGAGCGCTGCCTTAGCGCCTGAGTGCACGAAGAGAAAAAATTGAGCTAGGGGGCTTGCCAAAGAAAAATATAGCTCCTCGCTCTCCTGACATTCACCATCAGGAGCCTTCCATGATCTTCCACACTTCCGTCAGAACCTTTAGCCGAGCCAAAGGGCACAACGCCCTTGATCAAGCCGCATATCGCGGTGCGCTGCTGCTCGCCAATCCGGTGACCAAGGCCGTCTACGACTATCGAGGACGAGCAGGCGTGCTTCGCGTGCGCTGCATGGTCCCCCCAGACGCGCCCACCTGGGCCGATGACCCCCAAACGCTTTGGATAGCCGCAGAGGCTGCTGAGAAGCGCAAAGACAGCACGGTGTGCCGAAATTTCCAGGTGACACTTCCTCATGAGCTGGATGAGGAGCAGCGCTGGGACCTGACGCTCGACATCGCCAAGGCGCTGGTCGACCGCTTTGGCTTTGCGCTACAAGTCAGTCACCACGCGCCGACAAGCGAAGACCCGCGCAACTTCTATGCGCACTTCCTAGCCACCACGCGCCGCATGGAAGCGCAAGGCCTGACATCCAAAACGCGCGAACTTGATGGACGCATCAATGGGAAGCCGGAGGTCGATTGGATCCGTTCGCGCGTGGTGCAAGAAGTCGAGCGACACCTAGATCTGGCAAAGGTCGCACGTAGACAGCACACTGAGACCGGGCTCGCTGAGCGCTTAGCGGCGCGGCGCCAAACTGCTTTGCCGGCAGATCTCTCGACTACACCCTTTGATGCGCTTCTCGCACGCTACCGTGACCAGGCCCGGTTGATGGGCTTGCCAGACAGGCACACGCACCACGCGGCAAAGCGTGAGTTGGCTCAGGAGTCGAGGGACGGGTCACCTGAGAACCGGTTGGCACTCGACCCTTACAGTTCTCATTGCCTATCCCGAGCGTCCGGTGATGGGGGAGAAGCTTCTTCCTTGGGCAAAGCGGAGTGATATCGATCAGACTTTGCGATGCCAATGCGCTTTCGTCAGAAGGCGCATTGGTCAGAGCTTCAACTTCTCGTTGATCGCTTGACTAACAAGTTCGTACCAGCGGTTCATCTCGTCTTGATTTGCGAAATTGATGGTCCACACCGGATGATTGATGTCCCTCACGCTCAGGGTAAGCGTCCCTTCGTGGCGTGAGTTGTGCCAATGCTTTTCCCACGACCGCAGATCACTGAAGTCGTAACGCTTGATGTCTCTCCCCTCGCGGAGCTTGATCGCCGATCGAGCAGTGGAGAGCGCGATGTCCGTGTTTTTGTAGCCGTGATAGCGCTGATAGTCTTCCTGAAAAGCAGCGCTCGCGCGGCGCGTTTTCAACGTCTTGCTCAGTCCAAGCGCGATCAGTGCACCCGCACCAAGGGCGAAGAAAAACAGCAGGTTCCAAATGGTCATGGGTCATTCCTTGTGGAGAGGAGTGCGAGCATTGGCGTTACTGGATGCGGCCAGTCACTTTCCATTTGCCGCCTATCTCCGCAAAGGTGTAGATCCCGTCCAGCTCGTGGTCGAAGTCACGACCCATTGCCTGGACCGTTGCACTCACATCGCACGCATAGGTCGGGGCGCTCTCAGACTTCGTGCACTTGCTGCTCTCGAAGTCTCTGATTTTGGCGTTGTCACTGCCTTCCTCCTTCAAGTGGAGCAAGAAGGCCTCTTGTCGCTGGGATTCCGATGGTCCGTCGCCCGAGCAAGCCGCCAGAAGGGCCGTCAGTCCGATGACTGCAACGAGTGCTCTGGACATGTGTATTCCTTACAGGGTGGAGAGGGGGCCGGCATGGCACGTGGCGGCCAGGCTGGGTCAGAGCTGTTGACAGCGCTGCCGGCCGAGACGAGTATGCGTTGAACGAATCATTCGTTCAACGAATCTTTGCAGGTCTGGTGGCTCACGTTCATCCTTGTAGGGATGAGTGCGCGGCCCCCTGAAATCCTGTCGCTGTTTGCGTCGCGCCTCAAAGCGCGTCGTCTAGCCCTTGGCCTGCCTCAGCAGGCTTTGGGAGAAGCCTTAGGGTTGGAGGGACGCATCGCTCAGTCACGGATCAGCCGCTACGAAATTGAGCTTCACACCCCTGACCTCAAAACGGCTTATGAGCTTGCTGAGATCCTTGGTGTGTCGCTAAGCGCGCTCGTTGCGGAGTCCGATCGACTTGGACAGATCTTCGAGCTGGTGCGCCAGTTGTCCGAGAGCCAACTAGAAGAGCTTGAAGCGCAGCTCGCGGCCTTGGTGAAGCCAACGACGGAGCCTGAGGCAGCAGAAAGCCAGGTGCCAGAAGAGGACTCCTCAGTTGAGGCAGCGCCGGCAAATGACGAAGAAGCGGCGTCTCGTGCGAATATCGGCGAAAATGAATAGGCGCCGTTTATACTTCGTTCATCTATAGGTTGGCGATTTTTTCGCCACGCCTCTCCCGGGTCTACGGCACCTCTCTTCTAAGCCGCAAGTCAGCATCCGGGCAAACCCAAAAATGACAAGCAACAACGCACTTATGGTTTTCGATTCTCGAAAACCGTGCGCCGCCGACAGGTCGTCGGTGCGGTGGCCGTTGGCCACCTCGTTGAGCTGCTAGCGCTGCTCAACAGGGCGAAAAACCCTGAGACGTAAATCTCAGAATCGCCGAGGCGATTGATGCCTAGACAGGATCCGTTCTGCCTCTTTCTTGGGTTCTCCAATCACAAAGGAGTTCCAAGATGGCGATCTATCACGCAACGATGAAATCATTCAGCAGAGGAAAAGGCGACTCATCCGTCGCCGCTGCGGCCTACCGGGCCGGCTTTGTTCTCGTGGATGAAAGCACCGGCTTAGGCCACGACTACTCACGCCGGCACGGTGTGGCGTTCTATCAAATGCTCGCCCCACGCGGCGCGCCCCGAATGGTGCCTTGATGCCCAAAAGTTCTGGCCCGCCAATGAGGCGGCGGAGACTCGCAAGAACGCGCGCGTCTGTCGCGAGGTTGAAGTGTCACTTCCGCAAAGCCTCGATGAGGCGCAGCGCAAGGTCTTGGCGTTAGCGCTCGGACAGTTCTTGGTTGATCGATACCGTGTTGCGGTGCTCGTCGCAGTGCACACGCCAAGCAGGCTAGGTGATCAGCGCAACCATCATGTCCACTTGTTGATGAGTGCTCGGGAGGTTGGGCGGGATGGCCTCGGGGAGCGCGCTTGTCAAGAGTTTGATGCGCGCCGTGGTGGCGGAACACGCGAGCTTCGCCAGATCCGCAAGCACATTGCTGAGATCATCAACAAGCACTTGGCCCAAGCAGGCGCTGCTGCAAGGGTCGATCATCGTTCGCTTAGGGCACAAGCCAGAGATGCTGTTTGCGAGGCGATCTGGATCGTGCCCGTGAACTTACGCGGGAGCCGACCAAACATCTGGGCAAAGCCAAAGTCGCAATGATGCGGAAGGCCAGGTTCACGCCAGAAGTGACCGGGCACAAGGGGCAAGACGTGGCCATTGAGCTATCAAGGATGGTCGCCGCACGCATGAAAGCGAGCGGCGCTCTCGTGCAGCCCGTGCCGCCGTCTCACAGCCATGCCGCAGCGCTGCGTGATCGTGCACGCGCACGAACCTCAACATCAGAGGCCAATACGAGCCCAGAACAAGCCCGATCGCGAGTTGCTGAACGTATCCAACAGATCAAGGAGCGCTTAGCGCGGCAACCTGCACCAAGCGCCGGGCTCTACACACGATACAGTGGGCGAACGGGTCACCTGAGCCGGGTGACGCGCCTGGCGCGCGCTTCGGGCAGGAAGGATGCAGAGGTCCTGAACGCGCAGGCCCAGCTTATTGAAGACTGGCTTGAAGCGCAACGCGAAGTGGCTCAGCAATCGCTTGCGGTCCTGCGCCAAGTCCCAGGGATCCAGATCGAGCCCGCTTTCAGACACGCTTACACAGCGCTGCGCTGCCGTCGGACGGAAAGCTACGCGACAAAGCCCTTTCTGTTTGAAGACACCGAAGCCTTGGCCAACGCAGTTAAGCGCTATACGCATGTGATGACCGGTCCTCACCGGTCACGCCTGAGAGTGGTCAGGGCAGAAGCGAAGCTCTCGGAGCACGATCCGTCTTCCAACACACAAGCAGCGCACCGTGCACAACGGCGCTTGGCGCGCGCGAAGGTGCATGTGTCGCCAAGAATTCAGGCCATCCAGCGATGGCGGATAGATAAGGCGCGTCAAGAGATGACGCAGGCTTGCGAAGCATTGGAGAAGAACTTCAAGATGGAGCTACCAGAGGACATTACGTCAACGAGTGGTATGAATTCGAACGCGGAAACTGGGGCCGGGCAGCATTCTGGGCATTGGGAACTGAAATTCCGCCGCGCAAAGCCATCGATGTAAGAAAGAATGGCGCGATTGTCCTCCTCAAAAAGAGGAGGGCAGTCACGGCAGGTAACCTATAGTGGTCCAACTTGTTAACGGAACTTGCTGTCCAGATACTGGGAAACGGTTCTCGCTGCGTTGATCGCGAGCATGGCCTCGTCTTTGCCCAAAAGTTCTTCATTGGCGTGCGCCAAGCTCGCATTGTTGCGCACGGGATTGAGACAGTCGATGACATTGCTCAACGACCGCAGGACATTGTTCATCGTGTCCGATTGGCTGCCCAAGTCGCGCAAGCCCGGATGCTCGTTGCGGAGCAGCTTGAACAAGTTGGTGATGGTCGCGCCGGCGGGGGCGTCAATCCCTTGGGCGTGACAGACTGCTTTGAGGTAAGCATGAAGCGCTGTGTGGATGCGATCAACCGCATGTGTGGGGCCGGCTCTTTGGATCAGCGTGTTGGCGTCAGCAAGCGCACGCTTCAAGACATCGCTGGTGATGGCTGGACTGCTGTCCTGGACCGAGAGCCCATCGGCACAGCGCTTGGCCAGCTCTAAAAGCTTTTGGTAAGCCTGTGGCGTCCGGAAGTGCTCCCCACCTTGCGGATACTTCTTAGCGATGCCTCGAAGAATTGCCGCTTGTTGGTGTCCTTCCACCCCACTCAGGACGGCCAGAAACCGCTCGCGCGTGGTGTTGCCGCCGAAGGCGTCAAGATCTAAGTCCAGGTCGCAGAATGCTGAATAGAACTCCCGGTGGGTCCGGTAGGAGAAATCGCCCAAGTAGCCGCCTTCTACCCCGATGTAATGGTGGACCACCCAGTGAATCTCACTGTTGCGCAACTCGCCCACAGACCCCCCCAATCGGCTGGAACACGCGTCACTTTGGGAGCATTATAGGCAGACGCGTTGGGGCAGCGGATGGGGGCGTTTGGACGCCTGGGGTTCACCCCCGTTTTCACGGACACTTACGAGAAGGCCGATCAAGGCCATGAGGAGTGTTCATGTCGAAGCGAAGGAAGTTCAGCACCGAGTTCAAGCGCGGTGCGGTTGAGCAGGCCAGCCAGCCGGGCGTCAGCTGTGCCCAGGTGGCCCGGGAGCTGGGGATCCGGGATGCATTGCTGACCCGCTGGAAGCGGGAGGCCCAGAGCCGGGGCCAGGTGGCCTTCGGTGGCACCGGGACGCCCCGGGACGAGGAACTGGCGCGGCTCAAGCGCGAGCTGGCCCGGGTGAAGAAGGAGCGGGATTTTTTGCGAGAAGCGGCGACGTTCTTTGCCAAGGGATCATCCTGAGGTATCAGGTGATCGAACGTTGCCGCGATGAGTTTCCAGTGCGACTGATGTGTCGTTGCCTGCGGGTCTCGGCCAGCGGTTACTACGACTGGAGTAAGCGCTTGCCCAGTGCCCGGGAGCGCGACAACCAGCGCTTGCTCGGCCGGATCCGTGAGTTGCATGAGGACAGCCGGGGCACATTGGGCGCCGGCCGGATGCATGAAGACCTTGCCGAGGAAGGCGAGACGGCGAGCCTGAACCGGGTGGCGCGTCTGATGGCGACCGATGGCCTGCAGGGTTGGCCGCGACCGAAGCGGCGAGGCCAGCGCGGCAAGCCGGCGCTGACGCCGCCGGGTGTGCGCAACCTGCTGGAGCGGGACTTCACCGCGTTGGAGCCGGAGACCAGGTGGGTCACCGACATCACCGAGCTCAAGACCCGGCAAGGCAAGCTGTATCTGTGCATCGTGCTGGACCTGTTTGACCAGCGGGTGGTGGGGTGGTCAATGCATCATCGTCAGGATCGTCAGATGGTGATCAGGGCCGTGCAGATGGCGGTCTGGCAGCGCCAAGGCAGCCATCCACTGATCCTGCACTCCGACCGTGGCAGCCAGTTCCGAAGCGGCGACTACCAGCGTTACCTGGCGGCCAACGGCTTGGTGTGCTCGATGAGCGCGGTGGGCCACTGCGGTGACAACGCCGCGTGCGAAGGCTTCTTCGGCCTGCTCAAGCGCGAGCGGGTCTACCGCATGACCTACCCAACGCTCGATGCCGCGAGGGCGGATGTGTTCGAATACATCGAGCGGTTCCACAACCCGAGGATGCGACGAAGGGTCGCCAGGCAAGACCAGAAGTTCTCAGCCCTTTTACAACCGTCCGTGATTTCGGGGTAGAACCCGGTCAAACGCCGTTTGGATCAGGTCGGTGTGGGTGTGGCCTGCCTGGAACTCCATAGCAACAAAGCCAACAAGCGCTCATTACTGGAAGAACTTCGCCACACGCTGAACTTAGGCGAGCCCAAGCGAGGCAGTGCTGCGCCCATCATCGAGCAGCTCACCGAGCGACGTGACACGCTCAACGCCCATGTGGAACGGCTGCACGAAGCTCACCAGCCGTCTGGACTGACGCCTTACCAAGTCTTCGGACACATGGTGCGCCTGCGTCGCTTGGGCTACACGACCCAGAGTTTGCCTCTGGACGCCCCGACCTCCTGGGCGTCCCATCAAAAAGAGGAGCGGGAATCGCTCCTGCGCGAACTGATCGAGCGAGTTGAAGAAATCGGCGTTCCAGATGAGCACGCTTGGAGCGGCGTTCAGAACGACGGTCTCTTGCCGAGTGAACGCGACCGGTTGCTCATTTTGGTCGCAGGATTGTCCCAGCGGCTGGGGGACTGGGAAGCGTCAAGCACTTCGCTCCATCACACACTGGACCTTGCCTCTCCGGCGCGCTTTGATGATGCGGGCCTTGCGGTTCAGCGCGTGAAGGCGCTCCTAGAAGCGCCAAAGCTTGGCTCCAACGCGCTCCAAAGCGAGGTTTGGGGCGAGCCTGGTCGTGCTTCGACAGTCATTGATGCGCTGGAAAGCGCTCAGAAGGCCAGGGCGGCGGTCGAAGCCAAGATCAAAGTGGACGCGTTGGCGCAAGACTGGGACGCCACTAAGGCCACCTTGGGTGCCTTGCCAAGCAGTTTCGTCTTGGGGAAAGAGCTTGCAACGCTCGGAGGGGCACACAGCGCGCTGGTTCGGCTTCTGCCAGACCTCACTCGCTTGACGCAGCTTCTGGCTGAGAAGTCACCGCTGACGCTGGATCTCGCGCTCCGCCTCGTTGCGATCGCTGAGCGGGCCACGAGCATTCCGGAACTCGATCGCGATGCGCTGGTGGCTCACATTTGGGACCGAGGGGTTGATGCGGTCGAAGAGATCGTCGTGGCCGTTGAAAGCGTCCAGCAGGCCAAAGCAAGCCTCTCAACGGTCTTCCGGGACAGCGCCTGGAACAAAGACCCTGCGGAACTTGAAGCGGCGCGTGGGCATTTGGCCATGCGCGGCACGAGCCTGTTTCGCTTTCTCAGTGGTGATTGGCGTCGCGCCAATCAGACAATCCGCCCACTGCTTTCTAACCCCAAGTTTCCGGCTCTGGACATGCTCGGGTCTTTGGATGTGCTGCTCGATGCCAAGGCGGCGCAGCGCAAAATCGCCGAGCACGACCCCCAAGGCCAAGAGGCGTTTGGCTCGAACTGGCAACGCGAGCGCTCAAACCCTTCGTTCCTCAGAGGCGTTGTGGCTTGGATGCGCACGCTCCGTCCCTTAGGGAGTGGAGTGCGTGAGCGCTTAGCTGACATCGGTGACCGGGTTCTGGCAACCGAGATTGCCAAGCGCGTGAAGCCAGTTCTGGAAGAACTCGGTCGCAATCTTTCGCCCGTGCACGAAGCATTACTTGCAGCTGAGCGCAATCCTTGGGGCGAGGAGACCGTCTTAAAGCGTGTTGCGCTTTCTGATCTCATGGATAAATCGGCGCTTTGGCTGGCCGCATCTGAGCAGGCAGCCTTCTTGCTCGGGGCAGAGGACCTGACCGTCGAGCAGGCGCTCGCGGCGATAGGTGAGATCCAACAGGCACAAGCGGCCAATGCTGCGTTTGAGGCAGTGGCCAATGACGGGGCATCTGCGTTTGGCCCGTTTTGGCTAGCGCTCGACAGTAAGGCAAGTGAGCTTCATCCGATCGTGTCTTGGATTGAGCAAAATCCCGAGCTTCGGCCCTTGGCCGCACGCATCAGTCAGCCCCAACCGCTGCTGGACCAAGCCGAGCGAGCGTCGTCAGCTGCGGGCATCCTGGCAGGCGAAGTGATGGACCTTCTGGTTGGCTTGCAGTTTGAAGGCAACGCCGAGATCACGCGTGACCCAAGCCAAACATCCTTGGCGACGCTCAAATCACAGCTGGCGAGCTGGCAAGCCGATCCAGAAGGGCTCAGGACTTGGGTGGCGTATCTGGCCATTGCCAATGAGGCCAAGCGTAAGGGGCTTGGCGCGGTGGTCGATGCGCTTGCCAAGGGGGACTTGGCAGTTGCTGACGCTTTGGGCGTGTTTGAGCTGTCTTATTACGAAGCGGTGCTTCAAGCACTGGTGCAGCGCGACCGAGCGCTGGCAAGCTTTGACGGGCAGCGTCAATCGCAGGTGGTGGCAAGCTTTGCAAGCCTCGATCAAGAGCGCATGCAGCTCGCGTGCTACGAGGTCGTCAAGGCGCACCACAGCAAGATCCCCCGTCAAGGTGGAGCAACAGGCCCGACCGCTGTCTTGATTGGCGAGATGGCTAAGAAGAAGGGGCATCTGCCGATCCGGCAACTGATGCAACGGTGTGCCCCTGCGATCCAGGCGCTTAAACCCGTCTTCATGATGAGTCCGCTTTCGGTGGCGCAGTTCCTGCCGGCAGGCGCGCTGGACTTTGACATGCTGGTCATTGACGAGGCGAGCCAGGTGCAGCCGATCGATGCGCTCGGTGCGATTGCGCGCGCAAAGCAGTTGGTGATCGTGGGTGATGAGCGGCAACTCCCGCCCACGCGCTTCTTCTCCAAAGCGCTTGGCGATGGGGGCGATCGGGAAGACGATGAGGGCGGGGCGCAGGCGTCGGATGTGGAAAGCATCTTGGGCCTTTGCCGTGCGCGAGGCTTGCCTGAGCGCATGCTGCGTTGGCACTACCGGAGCCGCCATCAGTCGTTGATCGCTGTTTCTAATCAGCAGTTTTACGAAGGCAAGCTCTTCATCGTTCCAAGTCCCTACACGAGCGAAGCCGGTGTTGGGTTGCGACTGCACTATTTGCCAGAAGCGATCTACGACCGGGGCAACACGCGCACCAACCCCAAAGAAGCCAAGGCTGTGGCACTCGCAGTGCTCGCGCATGCGCAGAACACACCTCAGCTCACACTTGGTGTGGCGACCTTCTCAACAGCGCAGCGCCGCGCCATTCTCGATGAACTGGAACTCTTGCGCCGCCAGCACCCTGAGACGGAAGGGTTCTTTGCCGATCATCCAGCAGAGCCTTTTTTCGTGAAGAGTTTGGAGAACATCCAGGGCGACGAGCGCGATGTCATCTTCATCTCTGTGGGCTACGGGCGCGACGCGCAGCGCCACATGACGATGAATTTCGGTCCCGTGAGCAGTGAAGGGGGCGAGCGTCGCTTGAACGTGTTGATCAGCCGGGCCAAGTCGCGCTGCGAAATATTCACTTCGATCACTGACGAAGACATCGATACCGATCGCGCTAAGGGCAAGGGCACTTTCGCTTTGAAGCTCTTCTTGAACTACGCCAGGACTGGTCGCCTGACGCTCACCACGGAGAAGCGCGACGTCAGTCAAAGCGTGTTCGAGCAAGAGGTTGCCCAGGCGCTTCGTGCACGAGGCTACGATCTTCACACCGATGTAGGCTTGGCAGGCTTCTTCGTCGATATCGCGATTGCCAATCCGGACGAACCTGGACGCTACATCTTAGGGATTGAGTGCGACGGGCAGTCGTATCG
Source organism: Pseudoxanthomonas sp. UC19_8 (assembly GCF_042700505.1). Taxonomy (NCBI): domain Bacteria; kingdom Pseudomonadati; phylum Pseudomonadota; class Gammaproteobacteria; order Lysobacterales; family Lysobacteraceae; genus Pseudoxanthomonas; species Pseudoxanthomonas sp. UC19_8. The sequence continues at coordinate 2,765,364 of NZ_CP170559.1, read as the reverse complement.
GGACGCCCGAAGCGCGCGTGATCGGGACCGTTTGCGTGCGAGTGTGCTGCGCGACAAGGGCTGGCAGGTCTACCGAATTTGGAGTTCGGACTGGTTCCACCGTCCTGAGGCGGAGCTTGAAAAGCTTGTCGCCGCTATTGAACGGGCGAAGTCGGAGTCAGTGAACTCAGAGCCCAGTCCCAAGCCTTCGCACCGTGCGGTGCCGGTGGAGATCCTGACAGTCGATCGCGGTGAAGTGACCGAGATGGGGCTCATCGAGGCGCAAAGTCCTCCGGACACCGAGCCTTACATCGAAGCGTCCTTTGCGGTGCCAAGCAATCAGTTTGAATTGCATCTCGTCCCAACAGGACAACTCGCGACCATCGTGCGGCAGATCGTGGAGGTGGAAAGCCCCATCCATCGCAGCGAGGTCGTCACGCGTGCTCGGACGCTTTGGGGCTTGCAGCGCGCAGGCTCGCGCATCCAGCAAGCTGTTGAGGATGCGATTGGGTCGGTGGTGTCGATGGGTGGTGTGCAGATCGTCGACAAGGACTTCTTGGCCATTCCGGGCAAAGAGGTCCGCGTGCGCGACCGCTCGATAGTCGAGTCCCTGACATTGCGCCGCCCCGAGCTCTTGCCGCCAGGCGAGATCAGGGTTGCGATCTTAAAGGTGATCTCTGACAACCTTGGGGCAAAGCCGGACGAGTTGGTGTTGATCGTATCGCGTCAGCTTGGCTATCGAAGCACCAGTGCGCAGCTTCGTCAGCTTATTCTCGATTGCGGTCAGGAGCTTGTTTCCAGTGGCGCCTTGATCGATAGAAACGGAACATGGTTCCTGAAAAGTTGAGCCCCAAGGAGGGGGAAGTATGAAATTGATCGCCTCGCTGTGGGATAGATTCGATCCAGACCGGTCTCGTATCAAACGGGATCTTGAAGGTGCCCTTACTGACCTTGCTGGTTTGGAGAAAAATATAGAACTTCTACGTGCTTCGCTTGAGTCAGTAAAAGAGCGTTGCCAGGCTTTGGAAGATCTGAATAGTGACTGCAAGGCTGAGCTTGATGCGCATGAGCTGCGTCTGCAATCGATTGATGAAACTCTATTAAAGCAATCCGGATCATCACTAAGTGGCGCCCCTTCGCTATTTAATATCCTGTTGAGCTTTTTCATTGTGCTGGTGATATGTGGAGCGTCAGCTGTCTTGAATCACGCTGTGGATCAAGAGGTAGTCGACTACGCGCTTTTTAACCTCCCGATTCTCGCTGCCGTTTTTGCGGGACTAGGACTCTTTGTTAGGAAAGATAGACGGATTTTTGGTCAGGCGGCGGATGGATTCTTCTTTTGCTGTTCGGTGTTATTGTTGATCGTTTCTGTGGTCGCCTACGGTCTGTACAAGGACTATTTATGGGAAATGGTAATTAATTCCTCAGGCGTTTGTCCGCTTGCGGTTGCCACTTTTTGGCTTTGGCATATCAGGAAGGAATACGATCGGACTTCGGTTGCTCTCGTCGCTTTAGTTATTGCTCTCGTCGCTTTTTTAGCCCTAGCGGTACGCTGGAGCTATGTTGTTAGCGAGTATAATCCTAAGAATGTTTGGGATATAATTTTTAATCTGATTCAGCGCTCTTGGTTCAAAGTGATCTAACAATCATCGCGATGACCATCCAGCTCGCAAGAATAGTAATTAATCCTACAGTAACGGCGACGATGAGCAGGCCGTCATCATCATCGTCCTTGTTTTTCTTTGGCTCTCGGTCCATATTTTTATCGATTTGATGGAATGCCCAATTTCTAATCGAATATTAGGTTATGTCAAGAGGCATCTACGTTGAAAGGTCGCGTGACTTACCAAGAGCTAAGATGCGGCAATGGCTCAGGTTCGCTTTGATTGCCTGGTAAAACGATTGATCTCGCCCAGAGGCTCGTCCCTGATAAAGCCTTGCGTTGCGCTCAGGCGCTGAGAGAGGTGCGAGGATTTGTCAACGAGCAGAATTGTCTCTGCGGGTCAACGGACGGTGACAAGCTCTTACAGGAGGACGCGTTAGCAGAACCCAGGCGGCCACACTTTCCGCTGCCCGGCGCCTCCTGAAAGCTTCGGTCTGCCGTTCTTGGCAGAAGCTACTTTGTGTTGTGAAGGTAAAGGCTGACGGCTTCTGCGAACTGGGCGCGCTCATCAATGACTTCGAGGTGGTGCCGCGTTACCTCCCCATGGTGCTCGCGGGCAAGTTCCAGCATTGCCGTTTCAAGGTCTAGCGCGTCAGCAGGGGTGCCAAGCACCTCGAACGCAGCAGCCAAAGCTCGATGGAAGCGTTGCTCGTCGAGCCCATCAAAAGTGTGCCAAGTCGCCTCCCGCATCCAAGGGTCCAAAGCAGCCTTAAGTCGTTGACTTTTCATGGCGGTGTGAAGTGCTGGACTGGAATCAGCTTGCCATATCTAAAATCCCGTAGATAGAGGTCGCGAAAGACCCGTCATGAGCGGGATTCAGCCGAGTCTTCCAAGCTCTAGGCGGCTTTACGGAGTGGATGCCAACTAGGCGTGCCAGGATCATGGGGCTAGCATGGTGCGGAGATTGGAGGAGTGCATACTCATGCAGCAGCTTGATTCATACCTACAAAGTCCGCAGCCTGGCTACGCCATCCTCATCCATGGAGGATGGGGCGTCGGTAAGTCATTTATGTGGCGGAGCTATGCAGATCAACTGAAAGGACTGACTCCAATCACGGTGTCAGCTGCTGGTCTTCAGAATTCTGAGGAATTGGAGCGCGCTTTATTTCAGGCATCGATCAAAGACATCGGCACTGAAATGGTGAGAGAAGTTAGCACGGTGGTCGGCAGGGCGCTCCTGCGCTTTGCAAAAATTGACCCGAAGGACATCAAACTCAAGGCTGACGCAACGGCCGGGAAGAGCGTGGTGTGCATCGACGACGTAGAACGCTTTGCGGGTAACTTCGACGTATTGTTCGGTTTTGTGGTTAACTTGATCGACGACAGTGGCGTTCACTGTGTGCTCATCGCAGATGAGGAGCGAGCCAAAGATAACTTCAAAGGAAGTTATGGAAAATACAAGGAACGCATTATCGGGAAATCGGTGGCTTTACAGCCTAAACTGCGTGATTTTTGCGATCAGGTGATCAAAGGCTTTGTCGATCAATCTGTGCGCGAATGCCTGCTCGAAGGGCTGGATAAGCTGGTAGACCTCATTCAAGGGGCCAAGATAGAAAATTTGCGTACCGTGAGGTTCTTCTTGACTGAGATGGATTTACTGCTGCGGCAACTTCCAAAGGATCTCCTGGGTAAGGTATTCCAATCACAGCTGCCAAGCGCAGCGCTTTTCTGGACCGCGGCGACAAGGTTGGATGCTGATAACATTAAGCTGGTCGAAAGGCCATTCTTGAACCAAGACTTCGGAATGGCTCTGGCGATGCGCAGTTATAACCGGCGTAGAAAAGGGCAGCAAGGTAAGGCCGATGATGAGTCGCCAGATGATCTGGATACATTCAGTGAGCTTGTCAGTGAGCTTGGCCTTGCGCAAGTTAGTGACATGTGGCCAACCTCTCCATCCTTTGTCGACCACATGCGAGGGCGTGACGGGGTGGACTACCAAGAGCTTGCTGCGAACTTTCAGCTCACACTTGAAAAAAATAAGCAAGATTCGATTGCTGTAATCAATCACTACAATCGGCACTCCGATGAGGAGGTTCAGGGGGCGATTGTCGAGGCGCGAGCAGAGTTTGGGAATGATCCCATCACACTGGAAAGGTTACTGAGGATCTACCGAGGCCTTAATTACATGGCGCTGCGGGGGATCTTCGAACTAGAGCCGGAGCAATGGAAAGACGAAGCATTAGCGCGTCTTGACGGGTTGCTTGCTGATCCACGCCGCGTCGCACGTCACGCGTTCGAAATCTACTCGGCCAGTGGCGATACTAATGAAGCTGTCGTCCTCGAGAAGTGCAAAGAGTTGGCAGCTGCGGTTGAAAGCATTGAGCGCGCCGATGATCGAGCGGCAGCATTGAAGGCGCTTTATGAGGGCAACTCTCTGGTGTTTGATGCAACCACTACGCCAATTCTGGTCGGCGCGCCCGATGATCCGCGAGAACTTTTAAGCCTGCTTCGCACTGGTGGCGTTCTTGCTGTGACGCGTCTTGAGGAAATCATGCGTGGCCGCGTTCGGATAACTAATTCAGCGTCTTTCGTTGGTGTTGATAAGGACTACGCGAGCAAGCTCGCTGATTGTATTGAGGCCGAAGTGATCCTCAAAAGGCCTGCGTCAATTCTTGATGCGTCCCTGCACAGCTTGAGTGGTGCGTTGCGGTTGTTCGTGAACCACATCGACGGCCAGATGCCGGTAACAAAAGCGTCTGCCATGGAGGTCGAAGAGTTAAGTCCTAACGGGCACTAGCAGCCGCCTGGTTCGGGTCAGGCCTGGCTTGCGGGTGGCAGGCGTAAGGCCTCTTCTGGGTCTGACGCTCTGTCCCTCGTGAACGTTGGCTTCTTCTATACCAGAAAAAGCTAGGAAGGGTGGGGTGGCTGCGCTAGCATGTAGGTATCGTTTCGGGTATCTTCATTACGGACGCGGATCCACCGTAAGTCCTTGATTGAGAAGAGTCTCGGCTCCTGGAGCCGATTCCCTTCACCCGCTCCAGTTTCAGCAAGGCGCCCGGCGATTTCCGCCGCTCCGCATTCGGCGACTCGCTCCGCAATCCTCCCTTCGGCGTGGCTTTGACGCGGTTGTCCCCATGGCACGCTGTCGTCCTTGATGCGCATGCCCGGCCCGGGCGGGCACGCGCGCGCCGCTGGCGATCAGCTCAGGTCGCAGTTGCTCGGCAGTGTCCAGGTCGAACTGGGCAGCATGTGCTTCACCTCATAGGACGCGGTGATGCTGACATTGCTCGCTCCGATGAGTTCCTCCAGATCCGCGATCGAGACGATGTAGTCGTCCAGGCTGCCCAGGCCTGTCTCGTTGGGAATGATCCAGCTGATGGCCTTCTCGGCGCCCGTGTTCGGATCCGTGGTGATGATGGTCTTCCAGAAGTATTCCGGCGTGCGGATGCCGTGGCTGGCCAAAAAGTAGTCGTTGGAGGTGTCGCCATAGACCACGCCGCCGTACACCTCGACGGGGTTGATGTCCCGGTAGCACTCGGCGACGTTTTCGGCCTGCACCCAGATGCCCTGGTTGAAGCCCGACACCTGCGGCACGATGTTGGACATCAGGTTGGCGCGGCGGATGTAGGTCGTGTTGTAGTCCATGTGGTTGGAGGTGACCAGATGGCCGCGATCGTAGCCGGAGCGTACGCTGGAATAGGACTTCGTCGAGGTCTGGCCACCGCAGCCGCTTGGCAGCGTCGTGTCGAGGTTGAAGTCGGAGGGGCGAACGGCGGAGCCGTTATCGGCGCCGAGGGTGTATTCGTAGCGCGTGGCGGTGTGCTCGGTGCAGTCGTAGGTGAGGATGAAGCCACCCTTGTTGAGGGTGACCACCTGGGCCTGCGCTGCGGCGCTGAAGGTGGTGAGCAAAAAGACGGCGAGAAAGATCGGGAATCGCATGGCTTCTCCATGATGTTGGCGGGCCGCACGAAGCCAGCACGCACGGCCCTGGGCCGTGCCTGTTGAGCGACATGCGAGTTGACGGAGGTGGAGCAGACAGCCGAGACCGGCGCGATGCCGGAGTGGTGTGAGAAAGACGACCACCGCGCCCCTTTGCCACGACGTGGCACGCGGTGACCGCAGATATCCAACAGAGTTTCTGCGTGGTCAACAGCCAATGAGGCAAGCTGGGACTGAGTCCTTGAACCCGACTTGTGTCAATGAAGCGCCATCAGGATGAAACGTCGATCAGGGCTGCCCCTGCTGGGCCGGCCGATTGAGCATGGCGCATGGCACGTGCTTCCAGGCGTCGTGCGGCTCACGCATCCGTGCCTCAACACGACGCAGCCGTCGCAATCGATGAGGGCAGCGACGTTGGCATGCCGACCTGGCACATCGTTGAGCACTGCGGAATGATTGCGCGGTTGCAGGCGCTCAACTTCAGCAGGTTGGCGATCCGATCGGGCCGTGTCGGTCCAGGTGGCTGCAGACGACAGAGGTCGGTTCGAGCGTCCAGTCACATTTCGAGGCGCCGCCCCTCCAGGATCTTCCAGCCACGCTATGCACCGGCGCTAGGATGTTCCAGACAAGGAATCCCACAAAAGGAGATTGGCCATGGGCGCCTCGAAGCACCCGCTCCAAAGCGGGCAGCAGGTGGAACTCGTGGATTGGGAGGGGTTGAAGCCGCCCCAGCACGGGGCCGCACTGCAGAACGCGGCGTGGGATCCGGAGGCCTCGCGCATCGGCCTGGCGTTCTACGGGTCCACCGAAGAATTCATGCGCAACGACTGGGCCAGGCAGCACATGAGCCCGACGCCGGCAGCGCTGCCGGGACAGCGCCCGGTGCTGCTGTACTACAGCGAGCGAGAGGGGAGCTGGCATACGCCCGAGGCGTTGGATATCGACCACATCGTGCAGTGGAAGGACCATCTCAAGGCGCTGGACGTTCGCAATCTGGCCGAAGCCCAGATGGGCTACAACGATGTGAGCAACCTCAGATTGCTGCCAGCGGCGGTCAACCGCGCACGCGATGCAGCGGATCGTGTCCACGACCAACATGGGCCGCAATCGGCCGAATGGCGCGCATGGTGCCATGCGCGTTTCGGCTTCGATCCGTCGGCGCCGCGGGCGGCCTTCGATCCGGACACCGACGGCGCCAAGCGGCGCGCCGCGACGCTCGAGGCCGATTGGACGCCGGCGATGACGCGCAAGGACCTCTCATTCGATACGGCCGTGGTGGAGAAGTGGTTCGAAAGCGCCTTGAAGGACGCCTACCGCGGTGAAGCCTCGGTCACGCGTCCGGTGGCGCCTTTCGACACGATGAAGGTGCCGCTCTTCGAGTGCGCAGTCACCAGGCAGCTCTGCACGCGCGACGCGTTCGATATCGATCATGCCATCGCATTCGAGGCGCTTCTCAAGGAATTGCCCAAGCACACCGGCGGCCAGGGCCTGAAGAAGGCCGATGTGCTGGATGCCTTCAACGACACCAGCAATCTGCGCCTGGTCAGCCGCGCGGCCAATGCGTCGCACGAGTTCGAGCTCAGTGGCCAGGGTCAGTATCAGGAAGCGCTCAAGGAGATGCCGGAGCAGCCCGGAGAGTTCAGGAACTTTCTGGTGCCGGGCGCGATGAGTGCGGCCGACCAGCAGGTGCTGACCGACGCCATCCAGGCATTCGTGGGAAGGGATCGGCACAAGGCCGAGGTGTATTCACAACTCAAGGCCAGCGGCGTGATCGACTTTCAGGATCCGCGCGCGACCGCGGGGCCGGTATTGCAGCTGTCCGATCCGCATCATCCCGACCATCACCGGTTCGACATGGTCATGCGCAGGATCGAAGTCCTGGACCCCAACGGGCAGGTGCTTCCCATGCAAGCGCATCGCGAGAATCTGGCAGCGGCGCTGGCGGTGGAATCCAAGCGTCAAGGCATGACCAGGATCGACATGGTCGACAAAGGTGGGCCCGAAGGCACCCAGCTGTTTGCCGCCGAGAAGCAGGGCGCGGTGCTGGGGCGGGCCCAGGTCTCGGTGACCGAAGGCGCCCTGACGCCGATGTCGTTCAGCACGGCCGCGGCCGATGCCATGTCTGCCCCGGTTCAGTCGCAGGCGCACGCGCTGCAAAGAACCGCGCATCAATAGCCTCGGGCTCGGGCCCATTAGACGGAACTAGGTCTGCGCTTTGCGCTTCGGCCTTGCCTTGGTGATCGGAGTCGGAGCTTTGGGCGCCTTTACGCCCAGCAATGCCCGAACCTGACGCTGCTGCTTGTCCGTGAAGTCATGGAAGTGCGCGGACAGCGCGCGTTTGATGCGCCGGTGGGCCTCTGTGATCGCGGCCTGGATCAGCGCCCGATCCGCATGTTCGGCTACGGGCTTGCGGGACAGCAACGGCGTCTGAGGCTTGGATGGCATGGGCGAGAGGGGCAAGAGCGAAGCCAATCCTCGGACCTGCCATGCCCGCTCGCAACCCCGTGCTGGCTCGGTCGTCCAAGGCGCGGTGCTCTGCGAGCGCAGGCAACAAGGGTGGCCGGGTGCATAGGCGGCCGATCGACGCTGCGCACCCAGAGATCTGGAGGCGTTCCACGCCTGCATCAGGTCGGGTTCTCTCCGACCGCTCTTGTCCCCAGCCCGCTCCGAAACCGAGTAGCGCGTGCCGGCCCTTGGGCACGCCTTCCGCCGCTGCCGCTTGTCTGCCGAAACCCGCCGGTCGTCGCCTCCTCGGTATCGCCCTGGGTTGACCCCTTCCCTGTTCATCCCGGGCCGGAGCGGGCTAATCGCCCGTCTGCAAGGCATTCCCGCCGGAGCTGAACGTTTCAATTCACCTAGGTGAAAATAGGTGACTCAAATCACGTTTATTCCTGGGGGTGGCCAGAAAAGCGTGAGCCAGTTATCATTTATAAGCGACGTGTTACGCACTTTTTTGCGGCGCGCGTCGTACATCGCGGTCCTTGGCCGTGATGGGGGAGGCTCGCAAGGCTGCGTTGGCCACGATTGGACCGGCGCTGCCTTGTGTCTTTGAAACAGGGGGCAGTTCCGTGGCAGTGACGTCAATCCTTGGCGCGCAGAAGGTCTTGCGCGCGCTCTCTTCGTTCGCGCTGCTGATCGGCCTGGCCGCCGCGCTTCCCGCCGTCGCCCAGACCTCGGTCACCAATACGGTCACTGTCACCAACCCGTCCGGCGTGACCTGCACCGCCGGCGGCAGTTGCGAGGTCTCGGCCACCGACTCGGACACCGTGGTGGCGCCCCAGCTCAACCTGGCCAAGAGCCACAGCGGCAACTTCCGCCAGGGCCAGAACGGGGTCTACACCCTGACCCCCGGCAACACCGGCACCGCGCCCACCAGTGGCGCGATCAGCGTGGTCGACACCCTGCCGAGCGGCCTGAGCTATGTCTCGGCCACCGGTGCCGGCTGGGCCTGCGGCAGCTCCGCCGCGACCGTGACCTGCACCAGCACGGACGCCATCGCCAACGGCGCGTCCGGCAACCCGATCACGCTGACGGTCGCGGTCGCGACCGGCACCACGGGCAGCGTGACCAACACCGCGCGCGTCAGCGGCGGCGGCGATGCGACCTGCCCGGCGTCCGGCGCGACCCAGTCGCGCTGCACCCCGTCCGACGCGACCGCCATCGATCCGCCCATCGATGCGGTCAACGATCCGTTCGGCACCGTGGTCAGCGGCACCAGCACCGCTTCGGTGCTGGGCAACGACACCTTCAACGGCGCGGCGGCCACCACCGCGACGGTCGCGCTGACGCCGGGCACGGCGCCGTCGCCCGCGGCCGGCAGCATCGCCATGAACGCCGACGGCACCATCGCCGTCGCGCCGGGCACCACGCCGGGCAGCTACAGCTATCCCTACACGATCTGCCAGGCCGGCCAGCCGAGCAACTGCGATACGGCCACCGCGACCCTGACCGTGGCGGCGCCGAGCATCGATGCGGTGAACGACACGGCCAGCACGCCGGCCACCACGCCGGTGACCACCGCCGTGCTGAGCAACGACACCCACGTGGGCGGCACGATCAACCCGGGCTCGGTCACGGTCACCACGCCTTCGCCCAATGGCAGCACCACCGTCAACGCGACGAGCGGCGCCATCACCTTCACCCCGAACGCCGGCTTCAGCGGCACGACCACCTACCAGTACCAGGTGTGCCTCACCAGCCCGAACCAAGCGGTGTGCGACATCGCCACGGTCACGGTCAACGTGGGCAGCGCGATCGACGCGGTCGACGATGCGACCGAGACGCTGACCAGCGCCGGTGGTACCACCGCCACGTCGGTGACCAGCAACGATACGGTCAACGCGGTGCCCGCCGTGCTGGGCACGGGTGGCAATGCCACGATCACCGGCTCGACGCTGTCGAGCACGCCGGCCGCGGGCGGCATCACGCTGAATCCGGCCACCGGCCGCGTCACCGTGGCGCCGGGGACCACGCCGGGCAGCTATACGCTGACCTACACGCTGTGCACCAACCCGCCGACCACGCCGGCGACCTGCGACACGGCGGTCAAGGTGATCGTGGTCCAGGCCGGCATCGACGCGGTCGACGATGCGGCCGAGACGCTGACCAGCGCCGGGGGCACGAGCGCCACGCCGGTGACCAGCAACGACACCGTCAACAACGCACCGGCCGTGCTGGGCACCGGCGGCAATGCCACGATCACCGGCTCGACGCTGTCGAGCACGCCGGCCGCGGGCGGCATCACGCTGGACCCGGCCACCGGCCGCATCACCGTGGCCCAGGGCACCACGCCGGGCAGCTACACGCTGACCTACACGCTGTGCATCAACCCGCCGACCACGCCGGCGACCTGCGACACGGCCACCAAGGTCATCGTCGTCCAGGCGGCCGTGGATGCGGTCGACGACACCATGCCGGCCATCGGCAGCGGCTCGGGCGGGACCACGCCCTCGGTCCTGGTCAACGACACCCTGGCTGGCCAGCCGGTGTCGCTCAACACGGTCACGCTGACGCCGGGCGCCTCGCCGCAGGCGGGGCTGACGATGAACGCGGACGGCACCATCACCGTGGCGCCCGGTACGCCGGCCGCGACCTACGCCTATCCGTACACGATCTGCGCCAAGAACAACGCCAACAACTGCGACAGCGCCGTCGCCACCGTGGTCGTGGCCCCGCCGATCGTGGCCAACGACGACCGCTTCCCGGCCATCAACGAAGCCGGCACGACCACCACGGTGCTGAGCAACGACACCCTCGGCGGCCAGCCGGTCAGCACCTCGACCGTGTCGCTCACGCCGGGGACGTCGCCCAATGCCGGCCTCGCGATGAACGCCGACGGCACCATCAGCGTCAGCCGCGGCACGCCGGCCGGCAGCTACGGCTATCCCTACACCATCTGCGAACGCGCCCATCCGACCAACTGCGATCCGGCCGTGGCCACCGTGGTGGTGACCGTGACCCCGATCGTGCCGGTGGACGACCATCCGCCCACGGTGGACAGCAGCGCCGGCGCCACCCTGCCCAGCGTGCTCGGCAACGACACCGTCGGCGGCAGCGGCGCCACCATGACCAATGTGGTGCTGACCCCGGGCGCCTCGCCGCAGCCTGGCCTGGTCATGCGCGCCGATGGCACGATCGCCGTGGCGGCGGGCACGCCGGCCGCGACCTACGCCTATCCGTACACGATCTGCGAGGCCGCCAACCCCAGCAACTGCGGCAGCGCCATCGCCACGGTCATCGTGGCCTCCAGCTACGACATCCGCCTGACCAAGACCGTGGCCGTCAACACCGCGGTGGTCGGCGACCTGGTGCGCTACACGCTGACCGTGCGCAATGTCGGCGACGGCAACTTCGTCGGCGGTGCGATCACCGATACGCCGCCGCCGGGCTTCACCTACGTGGCCGGCTCGCTGGTCGCCGGCGATGACGACCGCAGCGCCACGGTCAGCGGCCAGTCGCCGATCCGCATCGCCGGCGTGGACGTGGCCGCCGGGCAGAGCGCGACCTTCGTCTACCTGATGCGGGTAGGTGCCGGCGTGCGCCAGGGCACCCAGGTCAACCAGGCCCAGGCGGTCACCGCCGCCGGTGCGCCGGTGTCCAACGTCGCCACCGCCTCGCTGACCATCTCCTCCGATCCGCTGGTCGATGAGAGTCTGCTGCTGGGCACGGTGTTCGACGACCGCGACGGCGACGGCTGGCAGGACAGCGCGGCCATCACCGGGCTGCGCGTGCAGGGCGGGTTCGATCCGTCGGCCTACGTGCCCAACTCGACGCTGATGGATGCCGGCCAGGGCTGGCAGCCGCAGGCCGACGCGAGCGCGCCGCTGCTGCACGGCATCGCCGTCGGCAAGCTCAGCGCACGCCAGTCCGAGGCCGATCCGGCCGAGGCGCACCAGGTGGTGATCCGCCAGGTGCTCAGCGCGCCGCGCTTCAGCGACGATTTCGTGCTGACCACCGACCAGGGCGTGACCGTGCGCATGGATGCGGCCGGCAGGACGCGCGTGGACACCAGCGGCCAGGCCGCCAAGGGCCTCACCGCAGCCGCGCCGACGGTCGAGCGCCGCCTGTCGCAGGGCGAGCAGGGCTACGTGGTGGACTACGTAATCCGCAACAGCGGCATCGACGAGCGCGGCATTCCCGGCGTACGCATCGCCTCGGTCGAAGGCCTGGTGATGGAGACCGACCAGTTCGGCCGTTATCACCTGGAAGGCGTCGACGGTGGGCAGTGGTCGCGCGGCCGCAACTTCATCCTCAAGGTCGATCCGACCACGCTGCCGAGCGGCGCGCAGTTCACCACCGCCAATCCGCTGGTCCGTCGCATCACGCCCGGCATGCCGGTGCGCTTCGACTTCGGCATCAAGCTGCCGCAGGGCCTGATCGAAGGCGGTGCGCGCACGGTGGAACTGGAGCTGGGCCAGGTGCTGTTCGAGGCCGACAGCGCCCAGCTCAAGCCGCAGTACCTGCCGGTGGTGGAGAAGATGGCCGGCCGCATCGAGGCCTATCACGGCGGTGAGGTGGTGATCGCCGCCGACGGCGAAAGCGCCGCGCTGGCGTTCGACCGCGCCAACGCGGTCAAGGCCGCGCTGGTACCGCGACTGACGGCCGCCACCGCGGCGGCCACGCGCGTGAGCCTGCGCAGCGAGGCGTCCGATCCGGACACGATGATCGCCGGCCTGGACGGGCGCGGCCCGCTGCTGGGCTCGGTCCTGTTCGACACCGGCAAGGCCACGATCAAGCCGCAGGCCGATGCGCTGCTGGATGGCGTGGCCCGCTATCTGGAACAGCGCGGCGGTGGCGTGGTGGCGCTGGTCGGCCATGCCGACCGTCGCGGCGACGCGGCGCGCAACGTCGAACTCGGCCTGCGCCGCGCCAAGGCGGTGTACCAGGCGCTGGCCCAACGACTGCGCCCCGAGGTGCGCGCGAAGGTGACGGTGCAATCCAGTGACGATCCGACGGCTCCTGCCGGCGTGGCCGGGCAGTAAGGGGGCTGAGCATGAAGACCATCACGATGAAGTTGCTGGACTACACCCTGATCAGCCTGCTGGCCGGCACCGCGCCGCTGGCGGCCGCGCAGGAAGCGTCCCCCGCTCAGCCCGAGACCCCAGAGCCGCAGTGCGGCCCGGAGGGCTGCCAGGCGAGCGAAGGCCTGTTGTTCAAGGTGCGCACCCGCGGCGATACGCAGCCGGTCACCGCGCCGCAGGCGTCCGATGCCGCCGCGCTGGCCGCGGACCGCCGCGTGGACATCCTGCAGGTGCAGCCGGGCCAGGCCACGGCCACCGGCAAGTTCTCGATCAGCCTGGCCAACGGCGGGGTGATCTGGGCAACCGAGGATCCCCAGATCGGCACGGCCGAGCTGTCGGTGTCGGCGCCGGGGCTGGTCGCCTTCGACGGTGCGCGCATCACCAAGCCGGTGCAGTTCTATGTGCGCAGCAACTACTCGGCCTTCGTCGCGCGCTACGAGCTGGCGATCTATCGCGCCACCGACACCGACCTGGTCGCGCCGCTGGCCACCGTGCCGATGCAGGTGGGCAACGTCAGCCATGTCGACTGGGATGGGCAGCTGCCGGCCGACTACCACTATCGTGCCGGCGATTCGCTGGCCTATGTGCTGCGCGCCTACGACGCGCAGGGCCGCTTCGACGAGACCACGCCGCGCACACTGCAGCTGGTCCGGCCCGACGAAGCCCAGCGCGGTAGCGACCTGCTGCGCACGTCGACCGAACGCAGCCTCGGCACGGCGCTGACCGACGACCAGGCCCAGACCCAGCGCCTGGTGGAGGACGTGTTCGCCGGCAACGGGCTGCGCCTGCAGAACATCCCGCTGTACGGCTCGCGCGTGCGCATCCAGGGCCGCAACCTGCCCGAGGGTTACCAGCTGGCGATCAACGGCGAGACCTATCCGGTCGACCTGGAGCGCAAGTTCGCCGCCGAGTACCTGGTGCCGGTGGGCCATCACAGCTTCGACGTGGCGCTGCAGGACGGCGCCGACGGGCTGGGCGGCGCGGCCGCGGGCACCGGCGTGCCGGCCGCGCACCGCACGCTGGATGTGGATGTCACCGGGCGCTATTTCTTCGGCGTCGGCCTGGCCGATGTGACCGTGGCGCAGAACAAGGTGTCCGGTTCGACCGCGACGCTGTCGGCCACCGATCCGCGCTACGCCGACGACATCATCAGCGACGGCCGCCTGGCCTTCTACGGCAAGGCCAAGTTCAACGGCAAGTACCTGGTGACCGCGCAGGCGGACACCACCGAGCAGGATCTGGAGCACCTGTTCGACCACTTCACCCAGGCCTATGCCACGGACGTGTTCCGCAGCCTGGACCCGGACCTCTACTACCCGACCTACGGCGACGACTCGTCCGTGCGTCGCGACGTGGACACGCAGGGCCGGTTCTACGTGCGCGTGGACTGGGACAAGAACCAGGCGCTGTGGGGCAACTACGCCACCGGCTTCACCGACACCGAGTACGCCCAGTACGTGCGCTCGCTGTACGGCGCGGCGATCGACTGGCGCTCGCACGCGATCAATCCCTGGGGCGAGGCCAAGACCCAGGTGCGCGCGTTCGGCTCGCAGGCGCAGAGCGCGCCGGGGCATAGCGAGTTCCTCGGCACCGGTGGCAGCCTGTACTACCTCAAGCACACCGAGATCCTGGCCGGTTCCGACCAGGTGGTGCTGGAAGTCAGCGACCCGACCACCGGCCGCGTGGTCGACCGGGCGACGCTGGTGCGCGGGGTGGACTACGAGATCGACCAGATCCAGGGTCGCATCCTGCTGACCCGTCCGCTGGCGCAGATCACGCGCGACAACGTCACCACGCTCACCCGCGACACGCCGCTGGACGGCTATACGCAGCGCCTGCTGGTGGACTACGAATTCGTCCCGACCGGGTTCGACGACGACGAGGTCACCGCCGGCTTCCGCGGCAAGCAGTGGCTGGGCGACCACGTGGCCGTCGGTGCGACCTACGTCGACGAGAACCGCAGCGGCGAGGACTAAACGCTCAAGGGCGGCGATGTCACCCTGCAGGCCGGTCGCGGCACCTATCTGAAGGCCGAGTACAGCCAGACCGAGTCCTACGCCACGCCGGTGTTCTTCTCCGACAACGGTGGCTTCACCTTTACCCAGATCAACGCCACCGGCCCGCGCCAGGGCGAGGCCAAGGCCGTTGAGGCGCGCGCCAATCTGAAGGAGCTCGGCTGGACCCAGCAGGACTGGGCGGCCGGCGCGTGGTGGCGCGAGGTCGGCGCTGGCTATTCGATCAGCCGCTACGACACCGGCGAGGACCTCACCGAGTACGGCGCGGAAGTCACCGGCCAGTTCACCCAGGACCTGAGCGTGTACGCGCGCTACAGCAAGACGCAGAGCGGTGCGCAGTCGCTGATCCAGGCGCAGGTCACCAGCGAGTGGCGCATCGGCGACTTCGACACGCTGGCCGCCGAGATCCGCCGCGTCGAGGAGCAGCGCACCGTCGGCGAGGCCGCCGGCCTGCTGGGCGCGTTGAAGTACACGCACCGCTTCGGCGACACCTTCGACCTGTATGGTCAGGCGCAGCTGACCCTGGACGACGACCACGGCAAGTACGCCGACAACGACGCCTACACCGTCGGCGGCAAGTACCTGTTCGGCAACCTGTCCTCGGTCGGCGCGGAAGTCACCAGCGGCGATCGGGGCGATGCGGCCACGGTCAATGCCGAGTACCGCCTTACGCCCGATCACAGCCTGTACGGCGCCTACACCGCCACCCACGACGACACCCAGGCCTACGACCCGCTGTTCAACAACAGCGCGCGCGACGGCTGGACGCTGGGCCAGCGCTGGCGCCTGTCCAACCAGATCAACGTGTTCAACGAGAGCCAGTTCCTCAAGGACGACACCGCCGGCGAGTCCGGCCTGGCGCATACCTTCGGCCTGGATTTCTACCCGGCGCAGGGCTGGACCAGCGGCTTCACCCTGCAGCGCGGCGATCTGGTCAACAGCGCCGGCGGGCAAGTCGAGCGGCGCGCGATCAGCGTCAGCCTGGGCCGCACCTCGCCCGATACGGATTGGGCTTCCAAGGTGGAATGGCGGCGCGACACCGGTGCGGAGGAGCGCGAGCAGTGGGTGTCCACCAATCGCCTGACGCATCGCTTCAACGACAGCTGGCGCATCGCCGGTCGCCTGAACTACTCCGACACCGACGACAAGCTCGATCCGCTTGCCGGCGCCAGGTTCATCGAGGGCAACCTGGGCTTCGCCTGGCGTCCTTGGGACTCGGTGCGCTGGGCCGTGTTCGGCCGCTACACCTATCTGTACGACCTGGCCACGCTGGCGCAGATCGGCGGGCACGACTACGACCAGAAGACCCAGGTGCTCTCGCTGGAGGGTGTGTACAAGCCCGACCAGCGCTGGGAGTTCGCGGCCAAGGTCGCCCAGCGGGTGGGCAAGGCGCGCTATGGCCGCGGCGCGGGCCAGTGGTTCGATTCGACCACGACCTTCTACGGCACCACCATCCGCTACGACCTGGGTCAGCAGTGGCACGCAATGGGCGAGTACCGCATGCTCAAGGTCGAGGACGGCGGCAACCGGCGCGGCTGGCTGGCCGGCGTGGACCGCGACATCGGCAAGAACCTGCGGATCGGGCTGGGCTACAACTTCACCCAGTTCAGCGACGACCTGACCGACTTCGACTACGACCACAAGGGCTGGTTCATCAACCTGGTGGGGAGCTACTGATGCGCATCAACTTCAAGCAGGCCTGGGCCATGCGTGGCCTGGGGCTGGCGCTGGCCGCCGGCGCGGCGCTGGCGCCGATGCAGCAGGCGCAGGCCGCGGCCTACGCCACCGGCGGCACGGGCAAGTACCGCAAAGAGATCCTCTGGCTGACCTGGGGCGGCGGCGTCAACGGCACCGATGGCGTGGCGCTGGCCAACGGCAACTCGACCACGGCCACCCTGCAGGTGGCCAACGGCCAGCAGATCCAGGTGACCTGCACGCTGGCCAACCTCAATGGCGCGCTGAGCAGCTATCGCTCCGGCGATTACAGCGGCGATGGCCTGGAGGACATGTACAACATCGATGGCACCGGCGGCGCCAACAATCTGGTGGCGGGTCTGGCCACGGCGATGGCCTCGACGGCCAGCTTCGATATCGACTGCTCGGCGACCCGCAACGGGGCGTCGTATCCGATTCCCGGCCTGGTCATCGCCGATGCCGAGTCGCTCAAATCCACCTTGGACGGCAACGGCGTCCCCAGCGAATACATCCGCGGCACGGCCGCGGGCAACTGGAACATCCTGGAGATGTTCGCCGGCAACGGCAATCCCTATACCGCCACCAAGACCACCAACGGCGGCAGCCAGACCATGGAGTTCGGTCCGGGCGGGCAGGGCGGCGGCACCAGTCCCGTGGCGCTCAGCTACCTGACCTTCACCACGCCGACCGCCACGCCGAGCATGTCCTTCGCCATGCGCGGCAGCGGTATCACCGCCATGTCCATCGGCCTGCTGGTGCCGCGCGCGGACTACGGGGATGCGCCCAGCAGCTACGGCACCGCCGCGCACCTGTTCTACGACTGGGTGCACGGCGACGACAGCGGCGTATCGGCCACCGGCACGAACATCAACGCCTCGTCCTTCCGCCCTGGTGGCCTGTCGCCGCTGACCACCGATCGCGTGGGCACCGTCGGCCCCGATGGCGAGCCCGACACGTCCTCCTCCGACAACGCCTACGGCATCGCCGGCGCCAATGAGGAAAATGGCTGGCCCGCCTCGCCGGCGATCAATGCCGGCACCGCGGGCACCACGCTCACGCGCAGCATCGCCTGCAGCGGCACCGGAACGGTGGCCGGCTGGATCGACTTCGACGGCAACGGGACCTTCGACAGCGACGAGCGCGCCGCCGGCACATGCTCGGGTGCCAATGGCACGGCCAGCCTGAGCTGGACAGTGCCCAACGACATCCAGGCCGGCACGACCTGGGTCCGCCTGCGTTACGCGCAGAACGCCAGCGAGGTCGCCAGCCCGTCCGGCACGGCGACCAGCGGCGAGGTCGAGGACGCGCAGATCACCATCGCCCAGGCCAGTGCCAACCTGGTGGTCACCAAGACCAACACGCCCGCCGCGGGCGCCAACGATCAGGCCAACGACACGGTGGTCAAGGGATCGAGCCAGACCTACACCATCGTGGTCACCAACAACGGTCCGCAGCCGGCCAATGGCGCGATCGTGCGCGATCCGGCCAGCAGCGGCCTGACCTGCACGAGCGCCAGCTGCACCGGTGCCACCAACGGCGCGGCCTGCCCGACCCAGGCCAGCGGCAGCGCGCTGTTGGGTGCCCTGCAAAGCTCCGGCGGGGCTGCGATTCCCACGCTGCCCAATACCGGCACGGTCACGCTGACCGTCACCTGCACGGTCGACTAAGATCCCGCCGCACTCCACATCGTGAGGGGCGCCATGGCGGCGGTGATGCTTTCCCGGCAAAGCCCTATCGCCGTCATGGGGGCTCCCACCTGTAGAGCGGAGCTTGCTCCGCTGGGGCCTTCCCCACGAACCGAACGAAGAGCAGCGGAGTCCCCAAGAGGGGATTGCCACAAGCTCCGCTCTACATGCAGGCCGCAAGATTTGATGAGAAAGTTGCTCCCACCAAGGCGGGGGCTTCTACCAGAGGCCTCAGCTTCGCGGTTTCAACCGCGATCGGGCATTTCCCGTGATTGAGCAAGGTCTCCAGGTTCGATGAAGTCTTCGTTCGTGTTCGTCCGTGTGGGGCTCGGCCTGGCGCTGCTTGCGGCCATGGCCTCGGCCCAGGCCCAGGAAGTCACCAGCTGCCCGGCCGGCCTCGAGCAGACCCGCCTGTATGCCTACACCGGCAATACGCCCGCCACGTTCACCGTGCCGGCGCGGGTGACCTCGGTGCGTCTGATCGCCGTCGGCGCCGATGGCGGCGAGCGCACGCTCAATCCGTATCAGGGCGGCGCCGGGGCGCGGGTCGAGGGCACGTTCGCGGTCGCGCCGGGCGATGTGATCACGCTGCTGGCGGGCCAGGCGCCGCCCGGCGCCAACGACCAGGAGTCCGGTGGCGGCGGCGCCTCGGGCGCGTATCTCAATGGCGCGCTGGCGCTGATCGCCGGCGCGGGCGGTGGCGATGACAACACCGGCAATGGCGGCGGCGGGCGCGCGGGCCTGGATGGCGGCAACGGCGGCTCGCCGGCCGGTGGCGACTGCGCGGCCGGTGGGCTGGGCGGCGTCAACGGGGCAGGGGGCCAGTTCGGCGAAGTCGCCGCCGACGGCAGCACCAGTTGCCAGACCGGCGACGGCGGCGCAGGTGGCGGTGGATTCAACAGCCCCGGGCAGGGCGTGACCTTCGTCGGCGCGCACCAGGGCGCGGGCGGCGGCGGCCAGTGTTCGATCAACGGCGCGTCCGGCGGCGCCGGCGGCACGGGCGAACCGCTGGCCGGCGATCGCATCGGCGCGGCCGGCGGCTGGGGCGTGTGCGGCGGTGGCGGCGCGGACGATCGCGAGAGCGGTGGCGGCGGCGGGTATTCCGGCGGCGGCGGTGGCCCCGAGTCGGCTTACCCGGGCGGCGGCGGCTCCTATGTCGCGGCCACCGCGACCTCGCCCACGCGGGTGGCCGGCGCCGACGGCGGCGGCAGCGGTCGCAACGGCTCGGTGCGGGTGTGCTATTCGCTGCGCGCCGAACTGAGCGTGACCAAGACCAATACGCCGTCGGCCGGTCCCAACGACCAGGCCGGCGACACGCTGACCCGTGGCGAGGCGACCAGCTACCGGATCGTGGTCAGTAATGCGGGGCCGGTCGCCGCCGATGGCGCGGTGCTCCGCGATCCGGCCGCGGCGGGCCTGACCTGCACCGCGGCCCGCTGCGGCAACGCCAGCGGCGGTGCGATCTGCCCGACCGGCAGCGATGCCGCGCTGCTGGCCGCACTGCAGTCCAACACCGGCCTGCAGCTGCAGACCTTGCCGGTGGGCGGCGCGCTGACCTTCACGGTCGACTGCACCGTCGACTGAGGGCCGCGGCGGCGCGCGCATGAGCGGTCACGGCGCCGTGTCATGCTGTGCGCCGTTTTCTACCCCGGCCCGCAGCCGCATGAAACTGGCGATCCTCTCCCGCAACACGCGGCTGTATTCGACCAAGCGCCTGGTCGAGGCCGGACGCCTGCGTGGCCACACCGTGCGCGTGCTCGATCCGCTGCGCTGCTACATGCGCATCGACCGCGGCCGCTTCGACCTGCGCTACAAGGGCGCCACCCTGTCCGGTTTCGACGCGGTGATTCCGCGCATCGGCGCCTCGGTCACCCGCTACGCCACCGCGGTGCTGCGCCAGTTCGAGCTGATGGGCTGCCACACGCCCAACAGCTCCGATGCGATCCTGCGCGCGCGCGACAAGCTGCGTGCGCACCAGCTGCTGGCCGCCCACGGGATCGACCTGCCGGCCACCGTGTTCGGCGACAACCCGGACGACACCGCCGACCTGCTGGCGCTGCTGGGCCCGCCGCCGCACGTGATCAAGCTCAACGAGGGCGCGCAGGGCGCCGGGGTGATGCTGACCGAGAAGCCCTCGGCCTCGCGTTCGGTGATCGAGGCGCTGCGTGGGCTGTACGCCAGCTTCGTGGTGCAGGAGTTCGTCGAGGAGGCCAAGGGCGCGGACCTGCGCTGCTTCGTGGTCGGCGACCGGGTGGTGGCGGCGATGCGCCGGCAGGCGCCGGAGGGCGACTTCCGTTCCAACCTGCATCGTGGCGGCGAGGCGTTTCCGGCGATCGCCAGCGACGAAGAGGCGGCCGTGGCCGTGCGCGCTGCCCAGGTGCTGGGCCTGGGCGTGGCCGGCGTGGACCTGATCCGCTCGGCGCGCGGCCCGCTGGTGCTGGAGGTCAATTCCACGCCGGGGCTGGAAGGCATCGAGCAGGTCTCCGGGGTGGACATCGCCGGGGCGGTGGTGGAACTGGTGGCCGCTGCCGCGGTCCAACGCCCATCCCCCCTCGCACGCCGCCCCGCCAGCCGAACGTGAACGGCCATGCAGGGAGGCTCACCGACGGTGTGACAGAATCGCCCCGTCCCGCGCGGAAGGCTGAACAGGCCGGCCCGCTGCGGCTTGGCCCGCACAGGAACAACCCAAGGATCCCCATGACTTTCCCATTCCCGATGCGCCGTGCTGGCGCCGTCCCGGCCGCCCGGCCGCAGGAGACCTGCTGACATGCGCATCCTCGTCATCGAAGACAACAGCGATATCGCCGCCAATCTGGGGGATTACCTCGAAGATCGCGGCCACACCGTGGATTTCGCCGCCGACGGCGTCACCGGCCTGCACCTGGCCGTGGTCCACGACTTCGACGCCATCGTGCTCGACCTCAACCTGCCGGGCATGGATGGCCTGGAGGTCTGCCGCAAGCTGCGCAACGAGGCGCGCAAGCAGACCCCGGTGCTGATGCTCACCGCCCGCGACAGCCTGGACAACAAGCTGGCCGGCTTCGACTCCGGCGCCGACGACTACCTGATCAAGCCCTTCGCCCTGCAGGAAGTGGAGGTGCGCCTCAACGCGCTCTCGCGCCGCGGCAAGGGCGTGCAGACCCGCGTGCTGGACGTGGGCGACCTGGAATACAACCTGGACACGCTGGAAGTGCGTCGCCAGGGCAAGCTGCTGCAGCTCAACCCGACCGCGCTGAAGATCCTGCAGGCGCTGATGGAGGCCTCGCCGGCGGTGGTCACCCGCCAGGAGCTGGAGACGCGCGTGTGGGGCGAGGAGCTGCCGGACTCGGACTCGCTGCGCGTGCACATCCACGGTCTGCGTGCGGTGGTCGACAAACCGTTCGAAGTCCCGCTCATCCAGACCCGCCATGGCATCGGTTACCGCATCGCCGCTCCCGAAGCCTGAGGGCCCCGCGTCCGCGCGGCCGGCCGCGACGCGGGCGCGCAAGTTCCGCCGGCGGCTGCGCACCCGCATCGTCTGGTCCTTCGCCCTGCTGGGCCTGTGCCTGACGGTGCTGTTCGCCTATGCCTCGAACGTGGCCCGCCAGCGCGTGGAGAACCAGCTGGTCGAGGACGTGATGAACCGCAACATGGAAGCGTCCTGGCGCAGCTATGTGGCCAGCGGCGGACGCAACCTGGACATCCCGGTCCAGCAGATGAAGGGCTTCGTCTATCGCCCGGACAAGCTGGACAGCCTGCGGCGCGATTTCCCAGAGTGGGAAAAACTCGACGACGGCATCCACCCCATGTCGGGCACCGATCCGGATGGCAAGCCCTTCGCCTACAAGGTCGGCGTGCGCAAGACGCCCAATGCCTGGTTCTTCATCGCCTACGACATGGGCCAGGTCGCTCAGGGCGAGGTGCAGTTCAAGCGCACGCTGTACGGCACCGTGCTGGTGTTTACCCTCGTCTCGCTGCTGATCGGCTGGTGGGCGGCCTCGCGGGTGATGAGCCCGGTGTCCGAGCTGGCCAACCGCCTGCGCGCCTACCGCGGCAGCAGCAACCCGACCCAGCTGGGGCCGCTGTTCCCCGAGGACGAGGTGGGCGAACTGGCGCGCGCGCTGGACGACTATTCCAACCGCCTGACCGAGGTCGTGCAGCGCGACCGCGAGTTCAACGCCGACGTCAGCCACGAGCTGCGCACGCCGCTGGCGGTGATCCGCGGCGCGACCGAACTGCTGCTGGGCAAGCCCGACCTGGAGCCCAAGATCCAGGCGCGCCTGCTGCGCATCCAGCGCGCCGAGCAGGCGTGCTCGGACCTGATCGGCTCGCTGCTGCTGCTCTCGCGCAACGAGCGCGGGCAGGGCACCAGCAATGTGGCCAAGGTCGCCGAGCAGCTGCTGGATTCGCACCGCGCGCAGATCGGCGGCAAGCCGCTGGAGCTGATGCTGGAAGGCAACCAGGACCTGGTCATCGACGCGCCGGAGGCGGCGCTGTCGGTGGCGCTGGGCAATCTGGTCGGCAATGCGGTCAAGTACACCCAGGAGGGCACGGTGCGGGTGCGCGTGCTCAACGATGCGGTCGAGGTCATCGACTCCGGCCCGGGCCTGAGCGAGGAGGACGCGGCGCGGCTGTTCGACCGCGGCTATCGCGGCACCCACGCCGGGCATTCGCAGGGCGGCGGCATCGGCCTGTCCATCGTCAGCCGGCTGTGCGACCTCTACGGCTGGCAGGTCAGCGTGCGCCCCGGCGCCGAACGCGGCGTGGTGGCGACGCTGCGGTTCCATCCGGCCTGAAGGCCGCGACCAAGACTTTCCTGAGCCGTTCGCGGCACCTCCGACCATGGAGGCCCGCACCCGCGGGCATGATGGGTCAGAGCGAGATCCAGAAGCAGTCGTAGCTGCGGCGGATGCCCAGTACCGTCGAGGTCGGCGTGCCGTTGGACAGCGTCTGCTGCAGGCGCAGGCCGACCGGGCGCCGGCGCTGCGGCGGGGTGGCCTGCGGATAGAAGCCATCGGTGTTGGCATCGGTGATGGTGCCGTCGGCCTCGACCACCGGGTCGGGCGCCGGCAGCACCGGGGTGATGTCCAGCAGGGGCCGCCGCACGATGCCCTCCATGCGGTCGAGCAGGCGATTGGCCGACGCGTCGGAGACGCCGTTCCACTGGTACAGCGCGGCCAGGTCGTTGGCGTCCTTGGCGGCGATGGCCGCGCCGATGCGCTGGACCAGGTCGGACAGCTTGCGCGGGCAGCCCAGGTGGGTGCGCGCCGGCGCGTCGCCGGCCTCGCCGGCGATGGTCGGCAGCGGGCGCGGCACACGGCTGGCCGCGCCCAGGTCCTCGCAGCGGCGATCGGTGAACACGCTCACGCCGCTGGCGTCGGTGCAGCGATGGATCGCCTGGGCCCGCGCCGAAGCCGACCATGCCAGCGCGGTCAGCGCGAGGGCCAGGGTCAGCAGCAGGAGCGGGACGGGCATGCGCATGAAGGGGCGCAGCCTACCCCAGCCAAGCTGAAGTCCATGACGCGATCCGGTAAGAGCCGGCATGCCGGCGATGGGCCTCACCCGTGAAGCCACCACCGCCGCGGGCCAGAGGACTGCCAAGGCACCGAAGAACAGAAGACCGGAAGCCGCTGCAAAACCCGCCGTCGTTCCCGCGAACGCGGGAACCCATGGACGTTGCGCGGCCTGTCCGAACGTCCCTGGATTCCCGCATTCGCAGGGATAACGAGCTTTGGGGTTGGCGCGCGCATCCGGTGGCGCTTTCCGGCGAGCGCGTGGGTTCCGGCGAGTGGCCAGGTTTACGGCGCGCACCGCACGCAGCGGCGAAACCTCCCTCGTCGTTCCCGCGAACGCGGGAACCCAGCGACTTTCCGCGCAAAGGCCAAACACCCCAGCCCGCGCTTCCGCGGGAGCACTGCGTTCCTAGGAAATGCTCAACCGCGCGTCCCTAGCGAATCCCCAACCGCTGCAGCACCGTCTGCGTGGGCTTGG
Organism: Pseudoxanthomonas sp. UC19_8; assembly: GCF_042700505.1. Lineage (NCBI taxonomy): Bacteria > Pseudomonadati > Pseudomonadota > Gammaproteobacteria > Lysobacterales > Lysobacteraceae > Pseudoxanthomonas > Pseudoxanthomonas sp. UC19_8. Next base: position 2,740,958 of record NZ_CP170559.1, on the reverse strand, counting down.
CCAGATTGAGCGTGTAGAAGTGCAGCGACGGCGCGCCGCCGTCGATCAGGCGCTGGCACAGCTGGGCGACCACGTCGGCGCCGAAGTCCTTCACCGCCGCCGCGTCGTCGCCGTAGGCCGCCATGCGCTTGGCGATCCAGCGCGGGATCTCCGCGCCGCACTGTTCGGAGAAGCGCCGCAGCTGGGCGAAGTTGGCGATCGGCATGATCCCGGGAATGATCGGGATCTCCACGCCCAGCCTGCGCACCGCCTCGACGAAGCCGAAATAGGCATCGGCGTTGTAGAAGTACTGGGTGATGGCCGCGTCGGCGCCGGCGTCGACCTTGGCCTTGAAGTGCTTCAGGTCCGACAGCGCGTCGCTGGCCTGCGGATGGGTTTCCGGATAGGCGCCGACTTCCAGCTGGAACGCATCGCCGTGCTCGGCGCGGATGAAGGCGATCAACTCGGAGGCATAGCGCAGGTCGCCCGCATGGCCCATGCCCGAGGGCAGGTCGCCGCGCAGCGCGACGATGCGCTTGCAGCCAATCGCGCGGTAGAGCTTGAGCAGCTCGCGGATCTCCTCGCGGCTGCCGCCCACGCAGGACAGGTGCGGGGCGGCGTCGAAGCCGTGGTGCTGCTTGAGGTGCCGCACCGTTTCGGCGGTGTAGCTCAGGGTCGAGCCGCCGGCGCCGAAGGTGCACGAGACGTACTCCGGCGCGTAGCGCGCCAGCCGCTCGGCGGTGCGATTCAGCTGGGCCCGCTGCTCGTCGGTCTTGGGCGGGTAGAACTCGAAGCTGATCGGCGTCATGGCGGGGCGTTGGGCGGCGGGTGCGGCATCTTATCGCTTCATCGCGATGGATGCATGGAGAGCGGTCGATGCGGCCAGCCGGGCGGCCGGCGGGTGCTAAAGTCCCGCGCCTCTTTCCGCTGCCAGGGTGTCGCTGCATGACCGTGTCCACGTCCCTTTCCATCGGCACGCCGGGCCGCCCCTGGGGCGCGGCCGAGAAGGCGCAGTGGCGCGCCGCCCAGACCCGCAAGCGCGGCTATGCCGACGAGGTGCTGGCCCGGATCGAACCGCTGCGCGCGCGCTTCGACGTCGCGCCGTACGGCCATCTGGACTACGACGCGGACCAGTACGACCTGTTCGCCGTGCGCAGCCGCTCCTGGGACCCGGCTCTGCCGACGATGCTGGTCACCGGCGGCGTGCACGGCTACGAGACCAGCGGCGTGCAGGGCGCGTTGCAGTTCCTCGAACACCACGCCGCCGCCTATGCTGGTCGCGCCAATCTGCTGGTGGTGCCGTGCGTGAGCCCGTGGGGCTACGAGCGCATCCACCGCTGGAACCCCGACGCGCTGGACCCCAATCGCAACTTCCGCGCGCACAGCCCGGCCGCCGAATCGGCCGCCCTGCTGGCGCTGATCGCGCCGCTGCGCGCCGGCATCGTGATGCACATCGACCTGCACGAGACCACCGACAGCGACGAGACCGAGTTCCGCCCGGCGCTGGCCGCGCGCGACGGCAAGCCCTATGTGCCGGGCACGATCCCCGACGGCTTCTATCTGTGCGCCGACAGCGCCGCGCCGGCGCCGGCCTTCCAGCAGGCGGTCAACGCCGCGGTGGCCAAGGTGACCCACATCGCCCCGGCCGATCCGGACGGCACGCTGATCGGCTCGCCGGCGGTCGCCCCGGGCGTGATCGAATACGACTGCAAGGCGCTGGGCCTGTGCGCCGGCATCACCGACGCGCCCTACCGCACCACCACCGAGGTCTATCCCGACAGCCCGCGCGCCACGCCGCAGCAGTGCAACGACGCGCAGGTGGCGGCGATCCGCGCGGCGATCGACTACGCGCTGGCGCAGCGGGGCTGAGCGGCGATGTCGATCGTGCTGACCCCGTTCGCGCGTGCGCGGCTGTTCCCGCGCACGCCGCGCGGCAACACCATCCAGGACTGCACCGCGGAAGGCTTCGAGGCCTATCTCAACGCCCACACGCCGCTGCGCGTGCTCGACGGCTACGCGCCGTTCTGCAAGCTGCACGTGCACCGCAACTGGACCTCGACCCGATGCCTGACCGTGCCGATCACCGCCGACAACCGGCATCTGCTGCGTTCGGCCTACGAGGCGCGCACCTCGGCCGAACTGCCGGTGCTGGTGCGCTGGTTCGAGGGCGTGCAGGCCCCGCGCGCCGACTACCTGCTGCCGATCCTCTACAGCCGCGCGCAGCTGGCCAAAGAGGGTGAGGCCATCGACGCGGACTGGGGCGTGGTCGGCTGCCTGTACACCGCCAAGCCGGAGGAGATCCCGATGGCCCCGATCACCATGCTGCGCAACGCGCTGGGCGTGGAGGAGGGCGGCTCCGGCGTGCCGCTGGACCGCGAGGCGTATCGGCGCGCAGTGGCGTTCTGGGAGCGCAACGCGAACTGGCGGCCTTGAGGCGCCTCAAGGCCATGCGTTCTCAGGCGACAGACCAAGCGGGAAGCACCTCGGGATGATCAGCGACGCGCGCTAGCGTTCGAGCAGCCGCGCGTCGGCCCAGGCGATCACCGGCGGCAGGTCGCCTGCGGAGGTGTCCTGCGCCTCGGCCACCAGCTCCAGCGTGCGTACGCCGTCGATCGGCAGGTCGAGCGTGGCCGCCTGATGCGCGCCCAGCGGCGCGGTGGCGTGCAGCAGCCGGCCGTCGCCGTAGACGCGGAACACGACACGGTCTCGCACCGGCGCCGCGTCGTCCTGCGGTCCGACCCGCGCGCGGAAGCGTACGAAATCTCCGCGCGTGGCGACTTCCAGGCGCGAGTCGGCGTGGGCGCCGATGCCATATGGATAAGCCCTGCCGGCCACGCGCAGCGTCGCGCCGTCGGGGGTGAGGTCGGCGCGGGGCGTGCCGGCCGGCTGGTCGAACCGCGTGCTGTAGAGCGGCAGGCCATCGGCGGCCACATGGACGCGCGCGGTCAACTCGCTGAGCAAGGCGCCGCCGGCCTGCACCGGCGTGCCGCTGACCTTGAGCAGCACGACCTCGCGTGGGGCGAGCGCGAACCGCAGGCTGCCGCGCGTCTGCGTCAGATCCTTGCGCTGCCACAGATCGCGCGCGCTGAAGCCGGCTTCGGCCAGCTTCATCTGCGCCGGCGTGACCTGCGCCGTGGCCGGCGCATCGCCGCGGTTGAACAGCAGCACCGCGCGTTCGCCGCGTGCCGCCAGCGGCTTGACCAGCAGCTGCAGCCCATCGGTATCGGAGACCAGCACGGCCTGGTTGCCGGCCGGGTCCTGGTCGATCGCGATCACCTCGGGATTGGACAGCAGATCGATCAGCGGCTGCGGCGCGCTGCGCAGATCGAAGCCCAGCAGCAGCGGCGCCGACAGCATCGCCCACAGCGAGAAATGCGTGCGCGCCTGCGCCAGATGCTGCGCGTCGAACTCGCCCAGCCCGATCGCCAGCATGTCCGGGTCGTTCCAGCGGCCGGGGCCGGCGTAGAGCTCGCGACGCGACGCCGAATCGAAGTTGTGCAGCATGCTGGCCCAGGTGGGCTCGATATCCGGACTGGTGCGCCACAGGTTGCCGTGCGCGCCGCCCCAGTCGCGCACGCCGGCCTCGCCCCAGGAGCAGATCGACAGCACGAAATCGTCGTCCGGATTGAGGTCGGCCAGCAGCCGCCCGATGCGGGCGTAGCGCGTCTCCACCGCGTCGGCATCGGTGCGCTGCGCGTCGCCGCGCACGATCAGCGGCCGTAGCGGGCGATGGCCGCTCTGCCGCACCGGCTCGCTGTCGGCGCCGAAGTCCGCCAGCCCGCAGGCATCGACCTTCAGATAGTCGAAGCCCCAGTCCTGGAACATCGTCTTCAGGTCCGAGGCCTCGAAGCCCTGCAGTCCGATCTCGCGCTGCGCCACGCTGCCGACCGGCAGGTTGGGGCTGTGCCGGTCGAAGGCCTGCGAGCACGCGTTGCGGCCGGCATCGGTATACAGCCCGGCCTTGAAGCCGCGCGCGTGCAGCAGGTCGGTCCAGGCGCGGAAGCCGGTGCCGCCGTCGGCCTGCCTGGCGATGGGGAACATGCTCGTGCGGATCTCGATGCGCCCTTGCGCGTCGCGCCGCAGCCACCAGCCATCGTCGAGGTTGACGTAGCGATAGCCGGCCTGCTGCAGGCCGCGCTGCTGCAGGGCGTCGACCACCGACAGGATGCGCGCCTGATCGACCTCGGTGCGGAACGCGTTCCAGGGGTTGAAGCCCATCGGCGGCGTGGCCGCCGCGCCGTGCCCGTAGACGCTGAAGCGCCCGCTCGGCTGCAGCGCATCGCTGGGCTGGCCGGCCGCGGCGGGCAAGGCGCACAGCGCGAGCAGGGAGGCCAGCAGCCGTCGATTCATCGCTTCATTCCTTCTGCGGGGCCGGCGGACTGCGGCGGGGCGTTCAGCGCGGCGCCGCGCCGGCCAGCTGCAGCGCGTAGAGCGCCGCGCCGTAGTGCGGGGGATGGATCGGCGTGCGCAGGACGAAGTCCTCGCTCCACCGGGCCAGCGCCGTCTGGAACGGCTGCATCAGCAGCGCGCCGGCACTGAAGGCGCCGCCGGAGTAGGACAGCGGCACCGGCTCGCCGGGTTCGAAGCCGAGCAGCGCGCGCAGCGCCTGCGCGATCCGCGCCAGTTCCTCGCCGGCCTGCTGGAAGATCCCGATCGCCACCGCATCGCCCGCGTCGGCGGCCTGCGCTACCTGTACGGACAGGCGGGCGATGTCGCCGCGCGTGCCGACGCCCTCGCCATAGACGTGCGCGCACAGGTCCAGGTCGTCGTCCAGGTCGAAGTGCGCGCGCAGGATCGCGTGCAGGGGCCCGCGCGGCAGGCGGCCATCGCTCATGCGCGAGAAGGCGTTGAGCCCCTGCGTGGCGATCCAGTGGGCCGACCCTTCGTCGCCGAACGCCTCGCCCCAGCCGCCGGCGCGCGCCGCGGCCGCGCCGCGCCGTCCATAGCCCATCGAGCCGGTGCCCGCGATGATGTTGATGCCATCGGCGCAGGCCAGCGAGCCGGCCCAGCCGCACACCATGTCGTTGTCGCAGGCGTAGCGCTGGTGGCCAAGCACCTGGCCGGGGATGAGGTCCAGCGCCGCGGTGGCGCGGCGGTCCTCGCCATAGGCGGGCAGGCCGAAGAACGCCTGCGCGATGTCATCGCGGCCGCGCTGCAGCGGCGCCAGCACGGTGGCGATGCCTTCTTCCAGGATGCGGCGCACGCCGTCCAGCCCGACCTGCGGGTGGTAGGCGGTGCCCAGCTGGGTCTGCGCCAGCAGCGTGCCGGCGGCATCGATCAGCGCGAAGCGCGTCTTGGTGCCGCCGCCATCGACGCCCAGATACAGCGCGTGTCCAGGCATCGGGCTCAGGATTCCAGCGCGTACAGCTGCACGCCCTGCACGACGCGGTTGACGATGCCGGCCGGGTTGGGATTGTCCGGCGTGACGCCGCGCACGCGCGCATGCGCGAAGGCGTAGATCTGCGCGGCGGCCACGTAGGGCCACAGCAGGTCCACGTCGGCGGCCTGGGCCAGGCCGGGCACGGCCAGCGTGTCGGCATCGTCGCTGCGCGGCCGGGCTGAGATCTCGATCACGCGCGCGGCCACGCCGTCGCGGCGCAGTTCGTCGATCAGGTCGTGGTCGTAGCGGCGGGTGTAGGGATCGTTCGACACGAACACCACCACAAGGGTCTTGGCGGTGACGAAGGTCTTGGGCCCATGGCGGAAGCCCAGCGGCGAGTCGTAGCAGGTCGCCACCGCGCCATTGGTCAGCTCGCCCAGCTTGAGCGTGGCCTCGCGCGCCAGGCCCTGGAACAGCCCGCTGCCCAGGTAGACGACGCGGTCGTGGCGGGCATTGGCCAGGGCCTGCAGCAGCGGCAGCGCGTCCTGGATCACCGCCTCGGTCGCCTGCGCGATCGGCGCGATGCGCGCATCCAGTGCGCCGGCCGGCAGCAGCGCGGCCAGGGCGGTGTACATCATGCAGCTGAAGGAGGAGGTCATCGCGAAGCTGGTGTCGTGCGTCTCTTCCGGCAGCGTCACGGTCATCGCCTGCCTGACCGGCGCGGTGGCCAGCTTGCCCTGCGCGTTGCAGGTCACCACCAGATGGCGCACGTCGCGCACCAGCGATTCGGTCAGCTCGACCGCGGCGATGCTCTCCGGGCTGTTGCCCGAGCGGCCGAAGGAGATCAGCAGCAGCGGTTGCGCCGGGTCCAGATACAGCTGCGGCGCGCACACCAGATCGGTGGTCGGCACCGCGTCCACGCGCGCGGCCAGCGCACGGTCCAGCAGCGGCGCCAGGCACTGGCCGATATAGGCCGAGGTGCCCGCACCGGTGAGGATCACGCGCGCGGCCGGGTCGTTGGCGATCGGCGCGGCGAAGGCCTGCAGCTGCGCGTGCAGGTCGGCGATCAGCGCATGGGTGCGACGCAGCAGCCGCGGCTGCTGGGCGATCTCGCGCGCGGTCCAGATGGCGTGGCTGGCCTCCAGCTCGGCCTCGGGCACGCCGAGGAGCTCAGGAACGGTCTTGGTCATGGCATGCATGGTGATACTCATCGAGAACGGCACTGACGTGGGCCATGGCCAGGGACTGCGGGTCGAGCGTCGCGGTTCCGGTGCGGAGGGCGTGCAATGCGTGGGGAAGGAACTGGCTGACCAGCGAGAGCGGCGGCGGGTCGCGCCGCAGGTTGTCGAACAGCTGCAGGCGCGCCTGTTCGATGCGCGCATCCGGCCAGTAGTAGCGGATGCGGTCGGACAGGCTGTACTGCAGGTCGATGTCCAGCGCGTGGCCCTGGCCGTGGTAGTAGCGGCGCCAGTGGCCGGGTTCGGCGTGCAGGCGCTGCAGCACGACCTCGCGCAGGCGCGCCTGCCGGGTCGGCTCGATCCACTCGCGCTCGATCGCATCCAGCGCCCACAGCGCCTCGCGCAGGGCGAAGGTCAGGCCCGGGCCCACCTTGAGGATGGCGAAGTGATCGCGCACCAGCGCGGCCAGCGCATCGCGGGTCTGGTAGTCGGTGGAGTGCGCCTCGAAGACCATGTCCGGCACGGTGGTGATCGACCGGCTCAGGGCCACGGCCTTGTCGGGCGCGTAGTCGATGACGCTGTGGTGGTCGAACTCCACGCCCGGCTGCACGACCGAGGCGACCACGCGCTGCCAGGCGGCCTCCAGGCCGGCCTCGACGAAGGCGACGCGGTGGGCCTCGATGGTGGCCAGCGCCGCTTCCGGCGTGGTGACAGCAAGGCCCTCGATGGCCTCGGTGGCGCCGCCGGGGACCGGGACCTCGGTACCGATCACGTAGACCGGCGCCTCGCCGCCGGCCTGCTGCCAGGCGGCCTCGGCCGCGCGCGCCAGCCGCACGGCGCGCTGCACGATCTGCGCCTCCGGCAGCGGCTCGGCATCGCCCGCGCAGGCCATCGAGCAGTCCAGGTGGATCTTGCGGAAACCCGCCGCGACGTAGGCGGCGACCATTGTCTCGGCCTTGTCCATCGCGGCCGAGGCCTCCAGCGTTGTCCACGGGTTCGGCCCCAGGTGATCGCCGCCCAGCGCGATGCGCGAGGCATCGAAGCCCACGCGCCGGGCGATGCCGTGCACGAAGGCGACGAAGTCGGCCGGCGTCATGCCGGTATAGCCACCGTCCTGGTTGACCTGGTTGCAGGTCGCCTCGAACAGCACCAGGTCCTGTCCGGTGCGCTGGGCGTGATGCAGCGCGGCTTCGATGACGAGAGGATGCGCCGAGCAGATCGAGGTCACGCCGACGGCGTGGCCCGAGGTGTGGCGTGCGATGAGGTCGAGCAGAACTTGCACGGGGGAATGATCCGGATCAGGAAAGAGGAGCGTCGGCCGGGCGCTCGGGTTCGAGCACCAGCAGCAGCGAGGCGATCAGGGCCAGCACCAGGCCGGCGGCCTTGAGCGGGCCGGGCACCACGCCGGCGAACAGCAGTGCCAGCGCCGCGGTGACCAGGGGCGCGCCGGCATTGCTCAAGGGCGCGACCACCATCGCCTTGCCGTAGCGGAAGGCGAACACCAGGGTCAGCGCGCCGATGGCGTTGAGCACCTGGATGCCGGCGGCCAGCCAAGGACCGGTCAGGCCGGTGTTGATCGGCTGGTCGAAGTCGGTCATCCACAGCGCGACCGGGGCCAGCAGCAGCGCGCCGAGGGTCATGTAGGCGAAGATGCTGTCGGCGCGCACGCTGTCGTTGGCCAGCTTCATGAAGAACGCCTGCACGCCCCAGGCCAGCATGATCAGCAGCGACTGCACGAACCAGCCCAGGCCCCCGCCCGCGCCGCGGCCGAAGGACAGGTCCAGCATCGGCAGCGCGACCAGCGCCAGCACGATGCCCAGCGTGCCCTGCCAGCCGGTGCGCTCGCGCAGCAGCACGAAGGACAGCGCGATGGTCACCACCGGCGAGAGCGAGATGATCGGGAACACGAAGTACGCCGGCCCGATGATCAGCGTATGGAACAGCAGCATCTGCCCGCCCGCGCCGAGCAGGCCGATGGTCAGGCCGTAGACCACGGCCCTGGGCGAGCGCTCCAGCTGCCAGCCGCCGCGCCACAGGATGTAGAGCGCCGGCGGCAGCATGGTCAGCGCCCACACCACATAGACCAGCGTGTCGGAGAACCCGTGCGCGGCCGACAGCGGCGACAGCGCGCCCCATACGCCCCACAGCACGACGGTGACCAGCGCATAGGCCAGCCAGGGGCGCCGACGCGGCGCGCTCGCGGTGAGCGTGGCGCTCATGCGGCGGTCTCCGGCGTGGCCTGCAGGAACAGAAAGCGCTCGAACGACGCCGGCAGCGTCGCCGTCGGCCCCTGGACCACGCCCAGGTCGCGTGCGTTGAACAGGTCGCGCACCTTCCAGCGGCCGGCGGAAAGCCCGCGCAGTTCCACCTGCCCGTCGAAGCGCGGCGCGTAGAAGGTGTAGTACTGCGCCCCGTCCTTGGCGATGACGTGGGTCTCGGGCCGGTCGAAGCCGATGTCGTAGAGCGTGCCCAGGTACTCGCCCTTGGGCAGCATGTGCGCCTTGTACAGGTCGACCCACTTGCGCCATAGCGCCTCGCGCTCGGGCGTCAGCACGAAGCCGCCCGGCGGCAGCGGCTCGGCCGGATGCTCGGTGTCCCTGGGCCAGGTGAACTTGGTGGAGATCACCGCGCCGATGCCGACGGTCGAGGCGAAGTCGTCGCGCTGGTCCGACAGCTCCACATGGTCGCCGGCATAGCTGCTGCGATGGCCCATCAGCGCCTTGATCGACTTGCCCTTGCTGCGCACCTGCCAGGAGGACAGCGGATCGGAGGCCGGGTACTGGTCGGTGGCCGGCAGGTTGTGGAAGGCGAACGCGGTCCCACACGGGCACAGTTCGACCACCGCCTCGGGATTGGCCTCGTGCGCGGCGTGGTAGATCGCCTGCCAGAACCTGGCCAGGCCTTCGACCGAGTCCTCGGGCCGGGCGTGGCGGTGGGCCGGGTTGTAGCAGGGCGCCACCGCATTGAGGTGCTGGCCGTCCAGCTTGATGCCCTCGAAACCCCAGTCGCCGATGATCTTCTTCACCAGCGCCACGTAGAAGTCGATCACCGGTTGATAGGCCGGGCACTGGGTCAGCGCATTCCACCAGGTCACGGTCTGGAAGGCGCCGGTCTTGTCCAGCAGCAGCATGTCGACGTGGTCGTGCAGCACGTCGCTGCCCGGATCGGCGGCCAGCGGCGCCAGCCACAGGCGCGGACGCATGCCGTGCTGGCGCACCTGCGCGGTAAAGGCGCGCATGTCCGCATCGCCGCGCGGGAACTTCTTCAGGTCGATCTTCCAGTCGCCCTCGTTGGTCTGCCAGCCATCGTCCAGCACCGCCCATTCGAAACCCAGCGCCTGCGCCTTGGGCAGCGTGTCGACGATCTGCTTGACGGTGAAGTCGCGCTCGTAGCCCCAGGCGCACCAGATCGGCGCGAAGGCCGAGTCCGGCGGACGCGGGCCTTCGATGCCCTCGGCCGCCATGAACTGGCGGTACTGCCGCAGCGGTGCGTAGAAGTCGCCGCGATGCACGGCCAGGAAGGTGCGTTCGGTGACCAGCTCGGCGCCGGGCGCCAGGGTGATCGGCTGCTGGCCCTCGATGGCGATCGACGCGCCGGTCGCGGTGCGCTTGACCGGCATGGCCAGAGGCCGCGGCACCGGTTCGACATGGCCGACCGCCAGGCCGACATCGCGGCGCCACAGGTTGGCCACCGGCGTGCCGCCGCCGTAATCGGAGGAATCCATCGCCAGGCTGTTGCGCTGGTCGAAGTCCTCGCCCAGCGGCTGCACCCAGTCGCGGCGATCGGTATGGGTGGACCCGGAGAAGCTCCAGAAGCCGCCCGGCGCCTCGCGCAGCGCGTGGGCGCTGCTGCGCCAGCCGATCACGCTCAGCGGCGTATCGCCCAGGTTGCGGTAGCGCACCTGCAGCAGGGCCAGGCCGGGCAGGGCCTCGAACCAGCTCACGGCGACCTGCTTCTCCACGCCCTGCGCGGCGCGGCCGGTGAACACCACCTGCCGGCCGCGGCCATGGCGCGGATCGTCCAGGTCGTGGGCCTGCTGGCCGCTCAGGCTGAAATCGCCGATCTGATCGCCGTCCAGCAGCAGGACCTCGCTGGGCTGCCAGTCGGTCAGCGGCTTGCCCCAGGCCGACAGGCGCGTATGCATGCGCTGGTCGAAGGCGATGCCCAGCACCGCATCGCCCGCCTGCGAACCGGTGGCCGGTGCGGCAGCCGCGGCGCGCGCCCAGGGCAGGGTGCTCCAGGTCATGCCGCCGGCCACGCTGCCAGCAATGAACTTCAGGGCGGTGCGGCGTCCAATCGGGGGCATGTGGGCTGATCCGGTGGCGATGCCGGGCATTCTGCGTGCGCAGGGCGCGTTGATGCAAGCGTTTTGTTGCGATATGGTTCCTATAAGTTTCGTTTGGTTACCAGAAAAGGGCGTGCGATGCGTTGGAAGCAGCAGGGGCTCTTCGTCGGTGTGGCGGTGCTGGGGTTGGCGGCCTGCTCGCCTTCGACGCGGCCCGCAGTGTCCATGCCCGCCGAGGCCGACGCGACGCCGCCGGCGACCTACGCCATGGACGACTACGCCAGGGTGCGCAAGTTCGATGCGCATGTGCATGCCAACGGGACCGATCCGGTGTTCCTGCAGCTGGCGCGGTCGGACAACTTCGAACTGCTGTCGATCAACGTCGACTACCCGGACTTCCCCACGCTCGAGGCGCAGCATCGCCTCGCCCTGGCGCTGGCCCGGGAAGAGCCACAGCGCTTCCATTGGGCGGCGTCCTTCACGATGAAGGGCTTCGGCACGCCGGGCTGGCTGGCGCGCACCAACCAGAGCCTGGACGCGGCGGTCGCCGAAGGTGCGCGCGCGGTGAAGGTGTGGAAGAACATCGGCATGGTCGAGCGCAACGCCAGGGGCGAGCTGATCACCCTCGACGACCCGGGCCTGTCGCCGGTGGCCGATCACGTCCAGTCGCTCGGCGTGCCGCTGATCGCGCACCAGGCCGAGCCTTATAACTGCTGGCTGCCGCTGGACCAGATGACCACCGACAACGACCGCGAGTACTTCGCGCACCATCCGGACTACTACATGTATCTGCATCCGGAGATGCCCTCGCACGAGGCGCTGATGGCCGCGCGCGACCGCTTCGTCGCCGCGCATCCGCGGCTGCGCTTCGTGGGCGCGCACATGGCCAGCCTGGAATACGACGTGGACGTGCTGGCCAAGTTCCTCGACACCCATCCCAACGCCACGGTCGATCTGGCGGCGCGCATGAGCCAGGTGCAGTACCAGTCGCTGCGCGACCCGGCCAAGGTGCGCGACTTCTTCGTCCGCTACCAGGACCGGCTGCTGTACGGCACCGACCTGACCCAGGCGCCCGATGCCGACCCGGCCGCCTTCCGCGCCGAGGCGCACGCGATGTGGATCTCGGACTGGAAATACCTGGCGACGGGCGAATCCCAGCGCATCGACATGCTCAAGGCCGACGTGCCGGGCCTGGCGCTGCCGCGCGCGGTGATCGACAGGATCTACTACGCCAATGCGCTGCGTGAGTTCGGTTTGAAGCGCCAGGTGGCCGCCAGGTAGTCCGAAGACCACGTGGCGCTGCCTAGGGGTGGCGGGTTCACCGGGAGACCTTCATCGCCGCCATGGCCCCCCTGTAGAGCGGAGCTCGCTCCGCTGGGGCTTTCCCACGAACCGCCCGCCGGGGGGGGCTTTCCCACGCACCGAACGCAGAGCAGCGGAGCGAGCTCCGCTCTACAGGTGGGCGTTTGAGGAGCCAGTGATCCGTGGTCAGGCGCGCACGACTTCGACGCCGAGGGCCTGGCAGGCGCCGGTGATGTCGTCCGGCGCGCCGGTGTCGGTGATCAGCGCGTTGAGCCCGGACACCGGGATGATCCGGTGCAGGCAGACCTTGCCGAACTTGGAGCTGTCGGTGATCGCCACCACCATGCGCGCGGCCTCGACCATCTTGCGGTTGAGCATGGCCTCGGGCTCGTAGTGGGTGGTGATGCCGCGTTCCAGGTCGAGGCCGTCGACGCCCAGGAACAGCTTGTCCACGTGCAGGGCGTCCAGCGCCTCGACGGTCAGGCCGCCGTAGAAGGCCATGTTCTTGCGGCGCAGCTCGCCGCCCAGCATCACGATGTTGATGTTGGACTTGGGCGCCAGCGAGGACAGCACGCCGAAGTCGTTGGTGACCACGGTGATCTCGATGTCCGGCAGCGCCTCGGCCAGCTGGATCGCGGTGGTGCCCGAGTCGATGGCGATGGTGTCGCCGGCCTGCACCAGCGCGGCGGCGCGCGCGCCGATGCGGCGCTTTTCGTCCAGGTGGGCGGTGCGTTTCGTTTCGTAAGGCGGTTCGGTGGCGGTGTGGCCGACCACGTTGCTGTCGATCGCGCCGCCGTAGGCGCGCGCCATGACGCCGCGTTCCTCCAGGTAGCGCAGGTCCTTGCGGACGGTCTGCATGCTCACGCCGAACCGCTTCGCCAGCGCGGTGACCTGGACGCTGCCGTGCTGGCGCACGAGCTCGCTGATCTGCAGGCGGCGCTGGCTGGTGTCGCGGGTGACGGGCGGCATGGAGACTCCTGGGGCAAACGCTCCAGAGTATACGGGCATTTCGTTAAATTTCGCTATTGATACAAAACGAAACATCATTTAGGCTCGGTTTCGTTGCTTCATCAGCCAGGCCCCCCACCAGCCTTCCTCTCCAGGAGATCGCCGTGAACGCCGTCCCTCTGCAGCGCCGCCGTCTGTGTCATGGAATCGCCCTCGCCCTGTTGGTGCCGGCTACCGCCTGGTCCCAGGAGACCACCCCGGCGCCTGGACCGCAGGTCCAGCAGGAGGCCGCGCCGGCCGATGCGCAGGACGCCACCGATCTGCAGACCGTCCAGGTCAAGGGCGTGCGCGCCGCGCTGACCCGCTCCAACGATCTCAAGCGCGACGCGTCCACGGTGCAGGACTCGATCACCGCGCTTGAGCTGGGCAAGTTCCCGGACAACAACGTCGCCGATTCGCTCAGCCACATCACCGGCGTGTCGATCAGCCGCACCGCCGGCGGCGAGGGCCAGAAGGTCAGCGTGCGCGGCCTGGGCCGGAGTACACCCTGACCACGTTCAACGGCCGCATCCTGGCCACCGACGGCGAAGGCCGCGACTTCGCCTACGACGTGCTGCCGGCCGACGTGATCAGCGGCGCCGACGTGATCAAGGGCGCCGAGGCCGCCAACACCGAGGGCGCGATCGGCGGCTTGGTCAATCTGCGCTCGGCCAGCCCGTTCGACCAGCCGGGCCAGCACGGCGCGGTGCGCATCGAGGGCGACCGCAACCAGATGTCCGACCTCAACGGGCACAAGTTCTCCGGCGTCTACAGCAACACCTTCGCCGACGACACCATGGGCGTGATCCTGGGCGTGGTCTCGGCGCGCCGCAAGGACCGCACCGACACCGCCGGCAACGACGGCGGCTGGACCCGCAACCCCGATCCGAACGATCCCTCCTGGGGCGGCAACGCCTGGGGGCGGCAACATCGATCTCAACAACAACGGCGAGCTGGACCCGGACGAATACGGCCTGATCGCGCCGGGCCAGTTCCGCGTCGGCTCGATCCTGGAGAACAAGAAGCGCACCGCCTTTTCCGGCAAGTTCGAATGGCGGCCCAGCGACAGCTTCAGGCTGACCGTCGACGGGCTGAAGACCAAGCTCGACTCGCCGCAGGTCGGCTACCAGCAGTCCTATTACCCGCTGTTCTCGCCGGGCCGCTGGTCGAACGTGACCGTGCAGAACGGCATCGTCACCGGCCTGACTCTGGACAACCCCGATCCCGAGCTGCGCCTCAACCCCGAACTGCTCAACAAGACCGAGTACCGCGTGGTCGATACCGCGCTCTACGGCGCCAACGCGCAGTGGAAGGTCACCGACGACTTTACCGTGACCGGCGATGTCTACCGCTCCACCTCGCGTCGTCATTCCGGCGGCCAGGACAGCTATGTGGTGCTGCGCCTCAACCAGCCCAACACCACCACCATCTCGCTCAATCCCTCCGGCATCCCCAACGTCACCACCTCGCTGACCGACGGTCGCGACTGGGCCAGCGGGCTGGCCAAGGGCGAGTTCGGCCCCAACGACTTCATCACCCACTACAACGAACTGGCCGGCGACAACATCGAGGACCGCATCACCGGCGGCACGGTCGGCGGCGACCTGTTCGTCGGCGCCGGGCATGTGGACCATTTGAAGTTCGGCGTGAGCCTGACCGATCGTCGCAAGTCGCGCGACCTGATCACCAACACGCTCACCGGCGGCGCCGACTACTATTCCGGCGACAACGCGATCAACGTCGGCGCGCTGGGCGGCAATCTGCTCTCGGTGTACTCGCTGCCCAACTTCATGAGCGGGGTGAAGTCGCGCTTCCCGCGCAGCTTCATCGCCTTCGACGTGCCGGCCTACGAGGCCGCGCTGGCCGCGTACAAGGGCACGCGCGCCGACGGCAGCGCCTACGACTACAGCAACGCCGCGCCGGCGTGGAATCCGCTGGAGAGCTACCGCGTCAGCGAGAAGACCGCCTCGTTCTATGTGCAGGCCGACCTGTCCGGCGATCGCTGGGACGGCAACGTGGGCGTGCGCGTGGTCTCGACCAACACCACCTCGCAGGCCTGGGACGCCAAGATCACCAGCATCACCGAGAACGGGGCGTTCAACTACACCGCGACCTACGCCGATCCCACCGGCATCAGCCAGAAGGGCAGCTACACCTACGTGCTGCCGGCGGCCAACTTCATCTGGCACTTCAGCGACGACCTGCAGCTGCGCCTGGGCGCGGCCAAGACCATGGCGCGGCCCTCGGTGGAGCAGCTGGCGCCGACCAGCACCACCCAGAGCGTGTCCTGGGGCGAGTTCACCCAGGTCTACGGCGGCAACGTCGACCTGAAGCCCTACAGCGCCAAGCAGGGCGATGCCTCGCTGGAGTGGTACTTCTCCGAGCACTCCATCGCCAACCTGGCGGTGTTCTACAAGCGCATCGACAACCAGATCACCACCAGCTGGGAGACCGGCCAGGACATCGGCGTGGGCGGCATCACCGATGCCAACGGCAACGTGGTCTCGCCGGGCCCGACGCTGTTCAACGTCATGCGCCCGATCAACGGCGATTACGCCAAGGTGCACGGCATCGAGGCGGGCCTGCAGCACTTCTGGGACAACGGCCTGGGCTTCCGCGCGCAGTACACGCGCAACTGGTCCGAGAGCTGGGTCGATGGCGAGAAGCGTCCGCTGGAGGGCATCGCGCCGTCGGTCTATTCGGTCAGCCTGATGTACGAGAAGGGCCCGTGGGACCTGGGCGTGACCGCCGACCACACCGACGGCTTCGTCAGCGCGGTCAACGTGCTGGGCGCCGGCTACAACGAGAAGGCCGATCCGATCACCTGGATGACCGCGCACATCACCTACAACATCAACGACATGTTCACCGTCTCGCTGGAAGGCAACAACCTGCTCGACGAGGAGCAGACCACCAGCATCAACGGCAACCCGCTGCTGCTCAACAGCTACTACCGCTACGGCCGCAGCCTGACCCTGGGCCTGACGATGCGGTTCTGACCGCCGCGCGCTCTGGATCACGGAAAAGGCCTCGCGAGAGGCCTTTTCTGTTGGTTCCTCCCTGTAGAGCGGAGCTCGCTCCGCTGGGGCTTTCCCCACGGACTGAACGGAGAGCAGCGGAGCAAGCTCCGCTCTACAAGGGGGGGCGCGACGTCATCGGAAGAAGGAGTTGCTCCCACGGAGGCGTGACGCGCTGTCCCAGCCAAGCGTCCACCAGTTGGGGCTGGCGAACCGAGGCGCGGCGCCCGGCCCGGTCGAGGCTGGGCGGCGAAACGGGCTTTTCGCACCCGCTCACTGCATCGATCGGTTCGCGCCTCGCACGTCGGCGAGGCATCTCTTTAACTGCGTCGTGCGTGCCGCGCTAGCCGCGCGTGCGCTCGGTCGTGCGCGCGCCGGGCTTCCACTGCTTCTGCAGCATCTGCAAGAAGCGCTCGGCCATCGGCGAGAGCGCCGCGTTGTTCCGGCGCACGATGCCGATGGTGCGCGAGACCACCGGGCTGTCGATCGGGCGCGTGACCAGGGTGGGATGGTCGCCCTGCGGCGTGGCCATGCGCGGCAGCACCGACACGCCGATGCCGGCCTCGACCATGCCCAGCGAGGTCGACAGGTGGGTGACCTCGTAGAACCAGCGCAGCTTCAGGTTCTCGCGTGCGAGCGCGCCGTCGAGCAGGGTGCGGTTGCCGCTGGTGCGGTGCACGGTGATCAGCTGGTGCTTCTCCAGGTCGCTCCAGGCGATCTTGCGCTTCTTGGCCAGCGGGTGATCGCGCCGGCAGGCGAGCACGAAGGGATCCTCCACCAGCACCTCGAAGCTCAGGTTGGGATCGGAGGCGCCCATGAAGTTGATGCCGAACTCGACCTCGCCGCGCTCCACCGCCTGCAATCCCTCGGTGGCCGGCACGTCCAGGATGCGGAAGCGCACGTTGGGATGCTCGGCATGGAAGCGCGCCATCACGCTGGGCAGGAAGTAGAACGCCGCGGTGGGCAGGCAGGCGATGGTGATCTGGCGGCCGAC
The DNA here is from genome assembly GCF_042700505.1 of Pseudoxanthomonas sp. UC19_8. Classification (NCBI taxonomy): domain Bacteria; kingdom Pseudomonadati; phylum Pseudomonadota; class Gammaproteobacteria; order Lysobacterales; family Lysobacteraceae; genus Pseudoxanthomonas; species Pseudoxanthomonas sp. UC19_8. Next base: position 2,723,896 of record NZ_CP170559.1, on the reverse strand, counting down.
GTGATCGCCGCGCTGGGCGAACAGCGAGCCGTCGAACTCCTCCAGCATGCGCCGCACCAGCGGCAGCAGGTTCTCGCCCACGGCCGTGGTGGAGACGCTGCGCGTGGTGCGCTCGAGCAGCGGCGAGCCGATCGCCTGCTCGAGTTTCTGGATGCGCCGGCTCAGCGCGGGCTGTGAGACGTGCAGGGTCTCGGCCGCGCGGTGGAAGCTGCGCGACTCGGCCACCAGCAGGAAGGCGCGCAGGTCCAGGATTTCGCAATTCATGCTCATATCGGATCAATCCACCGAAAAATAGCAATTCACAGATCAATCGTGGCCATGCCAGGATCGCATCACACCGGATCATTAATCCGGAACTGGTATGAATCTACCACGCCCATGTCCAACGACCTGCTCAGCGTTCCCTGTGTTCTGATGCGCGGCGGCACCTCCAAGGGGCCGTTCTTCCTTGCCTCGGACCTGCCTGCCGACGCGGCCGAGCGCGACCGCCTGCTGCTGGAGGTGATGGGTTCGGGCCATCCGCTGCAGATCGACGGCATCGGCGGCGGCAACGCGCTGACCAGCAAGGTCGCGATCATCGATCGCGCCAGCCGCGCCGACGCCGATGTCGATTACCTGTTCGCCCAGGTGCGCGTGGACCAGCGCGTGGTCGATACCGCGCCCAACTGCGGCAACATGCTGGCGGCGGTGGGGCCGTATGCGATCGAGCGCGGCCTGGTGCCGGCACGGCATCCGCGCACCCAGGTGCGCATCCACAACGTCAACACCGGCAAGGTGATCGTGGCCACGGTGGAGACGCCCAACGGCCAGGTGGCCTACCTGGGCGATACCCGCATCGCCGGCGCGCCCGGCACCGCCGCGCCGATCTCGCTGGCCTTCCTGGATGCCGCCGGCGCGCGCACCGGCAAGCTGCTGCCGAGCGGGCGCGCCAGCGAATGGATCGACGAGGTCGAGGTGAGCCTGGTCGACTGCGCCATGCCGCTGGTGCTGATCCGCGCCGAGGCGCTGGGCCTGCGCGGCGACGAGACGCCGGCCCGCCTCAACGCCGATGCCGCGCTGCTGGCGCGGATCGAGTCCATCCGCGTCGAGGCAGGGCGACGCATGGGCATCGCCGACGCCGCCGACCGTGTGATTCCCAAGCCGGTGCTGCTTGCTGCGCCGCAGCACGGCGGCCACCTGCAGGTCCGCTACTTCATGCCGCATCAGTGCCACACCGCGCTGGCCATCACCGGTGCGGTGGGGCTGGCCACGGCGGTGGTCACCGAGGGCACGCTGGCCCACACCATGGTGGGATATCTGCCGCTGCCGACCACGATTACCCTTGAGCATCCCAGTGGCAGCCTGGCCGTCGGGCTCAGCCGCGCCGCGGGCAGCGAAGCGGTCGTCGCCAGCGTCGTGCGGACCGCGCGGCGTCTGTTCGAAGGCCGGGTGTTCGCCCCCTCGCCACGCACTTCCGTCGCTGCCGAATGGACCTCAGCGGCATGACCTGATTCGCCGGGTCCGACCCGGTCCCCGTTTCGCATCGCATACATCCTGGGAGGGATCGATGTACAAGCCACTCATGGCGGCCACCCTGGTCGCCGCCGCCCTCGTCCTGTCCGCCTGCGGCAAGGACGCCAGCCACGCCTCCGGCGCCGCGCCGGGCGCCGACGATGCGCCGGTGCGCATCAGCGTCGGCTCCTACAATCTCAACAACCTGCCGTTCTTCGTGGCCGATGCCCAGGGCTACTTCAAGGACGAAGGCCTCCAGGTCAAGACCGAGAACTTCGCCCAGGGCGGCTCGAAGGTGCTGCAGGCGCTGGTCGCCGGTTCGACCGATGTGGCGGTGGGCTTCTACGACCACACCATCCAGATGCAGGCCAAGCGCAAGGACGTCACCGCCTTCATCCTGCTCTCGCGCAATTCGGGCCTGGTGCTGGCCGGGCGCAACGACGGCACCTTCGATCCGGCCAGGCCGCAGACGATCCAGGGCATGAAGGTCGGCATCACCGCGCCGGGTTCCTCGTCGGACTTCTTCGTCCGCCACTACCTGGCGCGCAACAAGATTCCCGAGACGGCCGTGTCGCTGATCGGCGTGGGCTCCGGCGCCGCCGCGGTGGCCGCGCTGGAGCAGGGCAAGGTCGACCTGCTGGTCAACTACGATCCGGCCGCCACGCTGATCGCCGAACGCAAGGTCGGCAAGATCCTGATCGATGCGCGCAGCGACGCCGGCGCGCGCCAGGTCTACGGCGGGCTGTACCCGACCTCGGTGCTGTACGCGCAGTCGGCGTTCCTGCAGCAGCGGCCGCAGGCGGTGGAGAAGATCGTGCGGGCCGAGCAGCGCGCGCTGGCCTTCATCGCCGATCACAGCGGCGAGCAGATCGTGGCCGCGCTGCCGGACAGCTACGTCTCCGGCGACCGCGCCACCTACGCCAAGGCGGTGGAGAACGCGCGCGCCATCTTCACCCGCGACGGGCGCTTCGTGCCCGAGGACCTGACCACGCCGCTGGCCGTGCTGAGCGAGTTCAACGACGGCGTGGCCCAGGCCAAGGTGGACCTGTCCAAGACCTATACCAACGCGTTCGTCGATCGTGCCCTGGCCGCCGGAGGTGGCGCATCGGCCACCGCCGCGGCCAGGCAATAACCGGAGGATTCCCTGATGGCGCTCAACGCCAGTGTGCGCAGCCTCAATGGCGCACCCCAGTTCCATCCCGCCGAGACCATGGTCGCCATCGACAAGGTGACCATGTCCTTCGGCGACTTCACCGCGGTGCGCGAGGTCGACCTGCAGGTGGGCAACGGCGAGTTCGTCGCCATCGTCGGGCCGACCGGCTGCGGCAAGAGCACCGTGCTCAACGCGGTGGCCGGCCTGCTGACGCCGGCCAGCGGCGGCATCACGATCGATGGCGTGCCGGTCAAGGGCGTGCAGAAGTCGGTGGGCTACCTGTTCCAGCAGGACGCGCTGCTGCCGTGGAAGACCGCGCTGCAGAACGTCGAGCTCGGCCTGCGCTTCCGCGGCATGGCGGCCAAGGAGCGCGAGGAGCGCGCGCGCGCCTGGCTGGCCAAGGTGGGCCTGTCCGGCTTCGAGCATCGGTATCCGCACCAGCTCTCCGGTGGCCAGCGCAAGCGCGTGCAGATGGCGCAGGCGCTGATCGTCGAGCCCAAGGTGATCCTGATGGACGAGCCGTTCTCCGCGCTCGACATCCATACCCGCCACCTGATGCAGAACGAGCTGCTGCGGCTGTGGCAGGAAGACCGCCGCTCGGTCGTGCTGATCACCCACGACCTGGAAGAGGCCATCGCGCTGGGCGACCGCGTGGTGGTGCTCTCGGCGGGGCCGGCCAGCCGCGTGGTGCGCAGCTTCGATGTCGACCTGGAGCGCCCGCGCAACGTGGCCGAGATCAAGCTGGATCAACGATTCACCGACCTGTACCGCGACATCTGGGCCTGCCTGCGCGGCGAAGTGGAGAAGAGCTATGCACGCCAAGACTGACAAACTGATCCAGATCGTCCTGATCGTCGTGCTGTTCGGCGGCTGGGAAGCCGGCGTGGCCAGTGGGCTGATCGATCCGTTCTTCTTCCCGGCGCCGTCGGGCATCGCGCGGCAGATGTGGACCTGGCTGTCGGACACCTCGTTCTACCAGCACGTCTACATCACCCTGACCGAGACCGCGCTGGGCTATCTGATCGGCACCGCGCTGGGCGTGGCCGGTGGTGTGTGGCTGGGGCTGAGCCGGCGGTCGGCGCGGATCCTGGACCCGTTCATCAAGGGCTTCAACGCGATCCCGCGCGTGGTGCTGGCGCCGATCTTCGTGCTGTGGCTGGGCCTGGGACTGTGGTCGAAGGTGGCGCTGGCGGTGACGCTGGTGTTCTTCACCACCTTCTTCAACGCGATGCAGGGCGTGCGCGAGGTCAATCCCACCGTGCTGGCCAATGCACGCATCCTCGGCGCCGGGCGCGGCGATCTGTTGCGGCATGTGTACTTCCCGGCGGCGGCCAGCTGGATCCTGTCCTCGCTGCGCACCTCGGTGGGCTTTGCGGTGGTCGGCGCGATCATCGGCGAGTATCTGGGCGCCTCGGCGGGCCTGGGCTATCTGATCGCGCAGGCCGAAGGCAACTTCAACGCGGTCGGCGTGTTCGCCGGCATCATCATCCTGGCGGCCTTCGTGCTGATCATCGATGCCTTGCTCGATATCGTCGAGAACCGCGTGATCACCTGGCGTCCCAACGCCCAGCAGGGCGCGACCAGCTGATCGCACGCGTCACGGTGCCGGCGCTCTAGCCGGCACCGCGCTGGACCCATCCCCCCGCACCATCCCCGTGTGGCCGCCGACGCGCCTGCGTCGCCGTGCCCGAGAGAGAGCTTCCCCATGATGCGAATCCACGTGCTGCCCAAGGCAGCGCTGACGGTGGCGATCGGCCTGTTGCTGACCACCGGCCAGGCCGGCGCGCAGGCGCTGAGCCAGGCAGAACTGACCCGCCTGGTGCAGGCGCAGGCCCTGAAGATCGAGCAGCTGGAGGCGCGCCTGAAGGCGGTCGAAGGCGGCGGCAGCGCGAGCACCGCGACGGCAACGCCCGCGCCGCCCGCCGCGGACCCCGCCCTGGAAGCGCGCGTGGCCAAGGTCGAGGCCGCCCAGGCCAAGGCGCCCAAGGTCAGCTGGTCCAAGGGCGCGCCGCAATTCTCCAATGCCGATGGCAGCTTCACCTTCCGGCCGCGCGGTCGGTTGTTCGTGGACGCCTCCAGCACGGGCGGCTCGGACTTCGCCGACCGCAACATCTCCGGCACCGAGATCCGCTCGGTGCGCCTGGGGGCCGAGGGCAGCTACGGGCGGGTGGGCTATGTGGTGGAAGGCGACTTCGCCGACAACGAGGTGGCCTGGAAGTCGGTCTACGCCAGCGTCGATCACCGCCTGTTCGGCACCCAGGCCGAGCTGAGCATCGGCAACCGGCTCAACGACCGCGGCCTGGATGGTTCCAGCAGCACGACCAACACGCCGTTCGCCGATCGCAACGTGGTCGGCACGCTGATCCTGCCCCAGCGCGGCCTGTTCGGCGTGGGGCTGACCGAGCGGGTGTTCGGGCAGGGCTGGCACGCCAGCCTGTCGGTGGCGGGCAACGACCTCAACAATGCCGGCGAGGACAACGACAGCCTGACCGTGGCCGCGCGCGCGCACTGGAACCTGCTGCTGAGCGAGGCCGCCACGGTGCATCTGGGGGCGTGGGCCTTTCACGAGGACATTCCGGCCGGGGCCACCGGTGTGCTGCGCAGCTCGGCGATCTCGGGACACTTCAACGATCTGGTCAAGATTGCGCCAGGCGCGCTGGCCGGTGCCGAGCGTGGCACGGCCTATGGCGTGGAAGCGGCCGGTTTCTTCGGGCCGGGCTGGGTGAGCGGCGAGTGGGGCACGCGCCGCATCGGCGGGGTGGGCAGTGCGGGCCGCTACGATCTGGATCATTCGGCCTGGACGGTGTCCGGCGGCGTGTTCCTGTTCGGGGCGAGCCCGGCCTATACGGCCAAGAGCGGCACCTGGGGCAAGGTCAAGGTGCAGGATCCGGTCACGTCCGGCGGGCGCGGGGCCTGGGAGCTGCGCGCGCGCTACGAGGATGTGGACTACGACGAGTTGCCCACGGGCGGCACCGGGCATGCCTGGACCGTGGGCACCAACTGGTATCTCAACGACTATGCGCGCGTCATGCTCGATGCGGTCTTCTGGCAGACCGACAACCGCAGCGGTGCCTATCGGGGGCAGGACGAGGGCTATACGTTCAACACGCGCTTCCAGGTGGCGTTCTGAGGCGGCGTGTGCTCGCTTCGGCGGCGCGGGTCGCTCAGCGCGGCTTGCCGATCGGGGCGTAGCGGCCGCCGGTCAGGCGCAGCAGGTCGGCAGGGGCCAGTTCGACTTCCAGGCCGCGTCGTCCTGCGCTGACGTGCAGGCGGGGCAGGGACTGTGCGCTGGCGTCGAGGAAGCTGCGCAGGCGCTTCTTCTGCGCCAGCGGGCTGATGCCCCCGACCAGGTAACCGGTGGCGCGCTGCGCTTCGTCGACGCCGGCCATCTCGCAGCGCTTGCAGCCGGCGGCTTCCGCCAGGGCCTTGAGGTCGAGCTGCCCGGCCACGGGCACGATCGCCACCAGCAGTTCATGGGTCTCGCTGCTCGCCAGCAGGGTCTTGAATACCTGCGCGGGGTCCAGGCCCAGCTTCTCCACCGCCTCGCCGCCGTAGGAATCGGCCTTGGGGTCGTGCGCGTAGCTGTGCACGGTGTGGGCGATCTTCTCGCGCTTGAGCAGGGCGATGGCGGGGGTCATGGGGGCTTTTCAATGATAGCGGGCCGCTTTTTTCGAAGCGGCTCTTCTCGCTTGATCGAGGGGGCGCGGCGTGTGCGAGTTGCCAATGACTTCGGTGGGGCAGCGGCCCGGCCGGCGGTGTCCGCTTCTCCCTCAATCAGGGCATCCTGCCCTGATTCGGGCCTCGGCATCCTGCCTCGCTCGTCGCGGCCACCGCCGGGCGGACCGCTGCCTCGCGCGTTGAGTTCTATGGCTTCGGGTCGAAGGAAGCTCCGGTCCATTCGCCGCGAAGCTTCGCCCGGTCGGTCGAGTGAGGATGCGGCCAGGGCAGAGAATCCAGTCGTGGACCTGTGTGCACTCCGCCACGTCGAGGCCTAGGTTGCGCGACACGATGAAAGCGGCGTGCGTCCGACCCGGTTTCACGCATCGCTTGGGTAACCCGATTCGCGCTGTGCGCGAACTCCGAGTACGAACACGGTCTCCAAGGCGGCTGCGTACTGGTACAGCGCGACGTAGCCACGGGCGCTGCGCCCGATCACCAGCTCCCTCAGATCCCCGTGGATGGGGCGACCGATCAAGGGATTGTCCGTGAGCACGTCGAAGGCACTGACAAGCTCGCCCAGGCGGTCCGGGACGTGCTCGACCTCGTGCTGTTCCAGATGCTTGACGATGCGCTGCAGGTCCTGGTACACGCGGGGCAGGAACTCCAGGTACGCCATGTCATTTCGCGAGTTTGCGGGCGACCGGACGCGGCATGTCCTTGCCTTGGACTCGGCCCATCAGATAGCGGCGCATCTCCTCCCAGGGAATGCTTTCACCCGTTTCCAGGAACTCGGCCCAGCGCCGATCGGCCTCCGCCAGGAAGTCCGCGCGCCGTTCCGCCTGGTCGGTCTTCTCGGCGATGGCTTCCAGGATGAAGTTGTGCGACGTGGTGCCCGCGGCTTCGGCCGCTTTCGCGATGCGGGCCTTGAGCGCGTCCGGCAGGCGGATGGTCGTGGTGCTCATGAGAGGACGTCCGGCGGTGGATCCTCAAGCAATGTAGCACAGACGTGCTACATGGGTTGGATCAAGCAATCCGCTGCCCAGCCGCCAAATGCGAACGGGCGCCTCGCGGCGCCCGTTCGTGATCACGCGATGACCGCTGCGTCGATCAGTAGCGGTAGTGGTCCGGCTTGTACGGGCCTTCCACCGGCACGCCGAGGTAATCGGCCTGCTGCGCGGTGAGCTTGGTCAGCTTCACGCCGATCTTGTCCAGGTGCAGGCGCGCGACTTCCTCGTCCAGCTGCTTGGGCAGGCGGTAGACGGTCTTCTCGTACACGTCCTTGTTGGCCCACAGGTCGATCTGCGCCAGGGTCTGGTTGGCGAAGCTGTTGGACATCACGAAGCTCGGATGGCCGGTGGCGCAGCCCAGGTTGACCAGGCGGCCTTCGGCAAGCAGGAAGATGCTGTTGCCGTTGGCGAAGGTGAACTTGTCCACCTGCGGCTTGATGTTGGTCTTCACCGCGCCCGAGGCGTACAGCGCATCGACCTGGATCTCGTTGTCGAAGTGGCCGATGTTGCACACGATGGCCTGGTCCTTCATCGCCTTCATGTGCTCGAGGGTGATGATGTCCTTGTTGCCGGTGGTGGTGACGTAGATGTCGGCCTGACCCAGGGTGTCTTCGACGGTGTTGACCTCGAAGCCTTCCATCGCCGCCTGCAGGGCGCAGATCGGGTCGATCTCGGTGACGATCACGCGGGCGCCGTAGGCGCGCAGCGAATGCGCCGAGCCCTTGCCCACATCGCCGTAGCCGCAGACCACGGCGACCTTGCCGGCCAGCATCACGTCCATCGCGCGCTTCAGGCCATCGGCCAGCGACTCGCGGCAGCCGTAGAGGTTGTCGAACTTGGACTTGGTGACCGAGTCGTTGACGTTGATCGCCGGCACCAGCAGCTTGCCGGCCTCGGCGATCTGGTAGAGGCGGTGCACGCCGGTGGTGGTCTCCTCGGACACGCCCTTCCAGTCGGCGACCACGCGCGTCCAGTAGCCCGGGCGCTCGCTGGCCACGCGCTTGAGCAGGTTCTTGATCACCTGCTCCTCGTGCGAGGAGGCCGGCTCGTCGACCCACTTGCTGCCGTTCTCCAGCTCGTAGCCCTTATGGATCAGCAGGGTCACGTCGCCGCCGTCGTCCACCACCAGCTCCGGGCCGGTCAGGGTGCCGTCGGGCAGGGTGAAGGTCAGCGCGTCCAGCGTGCAGTCCCAGTATTCCTCCAGCGTCTCGCCCTTCCAGGCGAACACCGGCGTACCGGTCGCGGCGATCGCGGCGGCGGCATGGTCCTGGGTCGAGAAGATGTTGCACGAGGCCCAGCGCACGTCGGCGCCGATGTCCTTGAGCGTCTCGATCAGCACCGCGGTCTGGATGGTCATGTGCAGCGAACCGGTCACGCGCACGCCCTTGAGCGGTGCGGTGGCCTGGTACTTGCGGCGGATCGACATCAGGCCCGGCATCTCGTGCTCGGCGATGTCCAGTTCCTTGCGGCCCCAGTCGGCCAGGGAGATGTCGGCGACCTTGTAGTCGCCTTCGGTCGAGAAGGTCTTCAGTTGCGCATTCATGGAGTTGCTCCGGTCAAGGGCGGGCGTGGAAAGCTCGCGGTTGCCGGGCGCCGTTGCACAGGTGGATCGCCGAGCCTGGCCCGTGGCGCGTGCATGGCACGGCTTGGGTCGCAGCGCCCCTCGGCGAAGCCGGCAGTATATCGCCGTGCGTCGGGGCGGCGATGAACACGGCCGCCTTTGCAGTAGGCTTGGCGTCCCTCCACGATCGGCATCTGGCGCGACCGCGATGAATTCACCTGCAACTTTGTCGGCATCGTCTGCGATCTTGGAATTCGCCGCGCCGGACCTGCCGCTGCGCGACGATGTGCGCCGGCTCGGCGCGCTGGTCGGCGACATGCTGGCCGAGCAGGTGTCCGACGAATTCCTCGCCCAGGTCGAGCGCATCCGCACCCGCGCCATCGCCCGCCGGCAGAAGGGCGAGGGCACGCAGGGCCTGGCCGCGATCCTGGCCGGCATGTCCGCCGAGGACGCCGAGGCGCTGATCCGCGCCTTCAGCGCCTATTTCCAGGTGGTCAACATCGCCGAGCGCGTGCACCGCATCCGCCGCCGCCGCGACTACCAGCGCCAGGGCGATGCGCCGCAGCCGGAAGGGCTGCACGCCAGCCTGCTCAGGCTCAAGGAGCAGGGCGTCGGCCTGGAGGAGGCCACCGCCTGGCTGGAGCGGCTGGATCTGGAGCCGGTGTTCACCGCTCACCCGACCGAAGCGGTGCGCCGCGCGCTGCTGGAGAAGGAGCAGCTCATGGTCGCCGCGCTGGTGGCCGGCCTGGACGGCGCGCAGACGCCGGGCGAGGCGGCCAGCGAGGCGGCGCGCTTCCGCATGGCGCTGACCGCGGCCTGGCAGACCGCCGATTCCTCGCCGGTGCGACCGACGGTGGCCGACGAGCGGGAGCACGTGGGGTTCTACCTGACCCAGGTGCTGTACCGCGTGGTGCCGGTGTTCTATGAATCGCTGGAGCACGCTTTCACCGAGGTCTACGGCAGCGCGCCCGACCTGCCGCGCGTGCTGCGCTTCGGCACCTGGGTGGGCGGGGACATGGACGGCAATCCCAACGTCGATGCCACCACCATCGCCGATACGCTGCGCGCCCAGCGCGCGGTGGTGCTGGAGCGCTATCTCAAGGAGCTGTGGCAGCTGGCCAGCCTGCTGAGCCAGTCGACCACGCTGGTGCCGGTGAGCGAGGCGCTGCTCGCGCGCCTGGCGCAGTACCAGGCGCAGCTGCCGCAGGCCGCGGCGCGCTCGCGTCCGCGCCATGCCGACATGCCCTACCGCCTGCTCAACGACCTGATGCGCGCGCGGCTGCGCGCGACGCTGGACGATGCGCCCGGCGCGTACGCCGCGCCGGAGGAGTTCGCCGCCGACATCCAGCTGATCCTGGACAGCCTGGCCGCGCACCGGGGCCTGCATGCGGGCTGGTTCGCGGTGCGCCGCCTGCAGTGGCGCGTGCGCACCTTCGGCTTCCATCTGGCGCGGCTGGACGTGCGCCAGGAATCCAGCGTGCACGGCCGCGCGGTCGCCGCCGCGCTGGGCCAGAGCGACTGGGACACATTGGACGCGGTCGCGCGCGCGGCGCTGCTGGGGCCGTACGCCGCCGGCAGCGAGGCCCTGCCGGCCAGCGAGGAGGAGGGCAATCCGCGCCTGGACGCGGTGTTCGCCGCGCTGGGCGAGGCGCGGCGGCTGCACGGCGCCGACGCGCTGGGCGCCTACATCATCTCGATGGCGCACAGCCGCGCCGACGTGCTGACCGTGCTGGCGCTGGCCCGTCGTGGCGGACTGGTGGATGACAGCGGCCAGGTGCCGCTGGACATCGCGCCGCTGTTCGAGACCGTGGACGACCTGCGCCACGGGCCGGAGGTGCTGCGCGACCTGGCCGCCGATCCGGTCTACCGCCAGCATCTGGCCGCGCGCGGCGATACGCAGATGGTGATGCTGGGCTATTCGGACAGCGGCAAGGACGGCGGCACGGCGGCCTCGCGCTGGGGTCTCCAGCGCGGCCAGGTCGAACTGCTCGAGGCCGCGCACGAGCTCGGCATCAAGCTGACCTTCTTCCACGGCCGCGGCGGCTCGATCAGCCGCGGCGGCGGCAAGACCACCCGCGCGGTCGACGCCTCGCCGCGCGGCAGTGTCGATGGCCGCCTGCGCGTGACCGAGCAGGGCGAGGTGATCCATCGCAAGTACGGCATCCGCGCGCTGGCGCTGCGCTCGCTGGAGCAGTCGCTGGGCGCGGTGATGGTGTCGAGCATCCGTCCGCGCCCGCCCGAGCCGCGCGAAGCGCACTGGCGCACGTTCATGGATACCGTCGCGCGCGCCAGCACCGAGGCCTATCGCGACTTCGTCAGCGCCAAGGGCTTCATGGACTATTTCCGCGCCGCCACGCCGATCGACGTCATCGAACGCATGACCCTGGGCTCGCGTCCCTCCCGCCGGCTGGGCCAGGACGCGGCGCTGAGCAATCTGCGCGCGATCCCGTGGGTGTTCGCCTGGAGCCAGGCGCGCGCCACCATCCCCGGCTGGTACGGCGTGGGCAGCGGCCTGGCCGCGGCGGTGGAGCAGTTCGGCGAGGAGGCGGTGCGCGAGATGGGCCGCGACTGGCCCTTCGTGCGCACCTTCCTGGACGACATCGCCATGGTGCTGGCCAAGGGCGATCTGGATATCGCGGCGCTGTTCTCCCAGCTCTCCGGCGATCTGCACGGGCAGTTCTTCCCGCGCATCCAGGCCGAGCACGAGCGCACCCGCCACTGGGTGCTCAGGCTGTCCGGCAACGACAGCCTGCTCCAGCACGACCAGCGCCTGGACCTGTCCATCCGCCTGCGCAACCCCTACGTCGATCCGATCAGCCTGCTGCAGGTGGACCTGCTCAAGCGCTGGCGTGCCGCCGACCGCGAGGACGACGCCCTGCTGCGCGCTCTGGTGGCCAGCGTCAACGGCGTCTCGCAGGGCTTGCAGAACACCGGCTGAGCCGCGCAGGCCGCGCGGCTCCCACAGGGCTGTCCGTCACTCCGTGGGCATGAAGATCCGAGGCAGTTAAAGAATCGGCGGGAGTCACCCCGCCGATTCTTTGCCTCAGTTCAGCTCCGCCGGATCCGGCCCGCGCCGCTTGCCAGCATCCAGGCTGGCGATCGCGGCCATGTCGTCCAGGCTGAGCTTGAAGTCGAACACGTCGATGTTCTCCTTGAGCCGCGCCGAGTTGGCCGACTTGGGGAACACGATGTTGCCCAGCTGGATGTGCCAGCGCAGGATCACCTGGGCGGCGGTCTTGCCGTGGCGCGCGGCGATGTCCTTGAGGATCGCGTTCTCGAGCAGCTCGCCGCCCTGGGCCAGCGGGCTCCAGGCCTCGGTCAGGATGCCGTGGGTCTGGCCGTAGTCGCGCAGCGGTGCCTGCTGCAGCAGCGGATGCAGCTCGATCTGGTTGACCACCGGCAGCACGCCGGTCTCGGCGGCGATGTGCTCGATGTCCTCGACGCGGAAGTTGGACACGCCGATAGACTTGACCTTACCCGCGTCGCGCGCGGCGATCAGCGCCTTCCAGCTGTCGACGAACTTGCCCTTGGCCGGGCAGGGCCAGTGGATCAGGTACAGGTCGACATAGTCCAGTTGCAGCTTGCCCAGGCTGGTGTCCAGGGCCTTGAGCGCGCTGTCGTAGCCCTGGTCCTCGTTCCACAGCTTGGTGGTGATGAACAGCTCGTCGCGCGGCAGGCCGGAGGTGGCGATGGCCTGGCCGACGCCTTCTTCGTTCTTGTAGATGGCCGCCGTGTCGATGTGGCGATAGCCCAGCCGGAAGGCCTCGCTGACCACGTTGGCGGTCTCGTCGGCCGGGGTCTGCCACACGCCCAGGCCGAACTGGGGAATCGTGCGGCCGTCGAGCATTTCAAGGGCGGGGATCGTGTGCATGGAAGCCTCCTGTCGCGATAGACCTAAGCAGTGTAGGCGGCACGACGTTGCCTCCATGCCAAGGCCGGCACGATGATGGCCACGATGCACGCCTTCACGGACTCGCGCTGATGCGCTCTGACTCATACGGTCCCACGCAGGCGTCCGGCCGTTGGCGGCGCGCGCTGACCTGGTGCGTGCTGCCGCCGCTGCTGGCCTGGGCGGTGCTGGCCAGCATCTATCTGGACCACTGGCCGCACGTGTTGCGCGGCGTGCTGGCACTGGCATGGCTCTGGCTGGGGTTGAGGGTGCTGCGTGCGCGTCATCGCGCCGGCGGCGCGCGCTGGGCGGGCGTGGCGCTGCTGGTCTGGCTGGGGTTTCTGGCCGGCTGGTCGCTGCAGGCACCGCGGCAGGACCGTCTGTGGGCCGACGATGTCGCGCGTCTGCTGCAGGCGCAGGTGCAGGGCGATACGGTGGTGCTGGAGAACGTGCGCGACTTCCGCTGGCGCAGCGACACCGACTACGACGTGCGCTGGGACACGCGCCGCTACGACCTGTCCCAGCTGCGTTCGGCCGATCTGGCGCTGTCGTACTGGATGGGGCCGGCCATCGCCCACACGCTGGTGTCCTTCGGCTTCGCCGATGGCCGGCATCTGGTGTTCTCGCTGGAGATCCGCAAGGAGCGCGGTGAGGCGTTCTCCGCGCTGGGCGGCTTCTTCCGCCAGTACGAGGAAACGCTGGTCGCCGCCGGGGAGGACGACATCCTGCGCGTGCGCACCAATGTGCGTGGCGAGGACATGTGGCTGTACCGGCTCAACCTGCCGCCGGCTGCGCTGCGCCAGCTGTTTTTAGCCTATCTGGACAAGGCCGACGCGCTGCGCGCGCGGCCGGCGTTCTACAACACCGTGATGAGCAACTGCACCACGGTGATTTTCCAGCTGGCCAGGCGCATCGATGCCCGCCTGCCGCTGGACTGGCGGCTGCTGCTGTCGGGGTACTTCGATCGCTACGTGGCCGACCATGGCGGGCTGATGCCGGGGATCGACTTCGCGACGCTGCGGGCGCGGGGGCATATCACGGCCAAGGCGCGGGCGGTGGGGGAGGGAGAGGATTTTTCGCGGGCGATTCGGGTGGGGGTGCCGGGTGAGGTGGGGCCGTAGGGGCGCCGCGCGCTGATCGATGCGGAAGAGCTCAGGACTCGTCGTTTCCGCGAAAGCGGGACGCCAGCGGCTTGAGGCTTCGACGCGAAAGTCCATGGGTTCCCGTTTTCGCGGGAACGAGGGTAGCGGGTTTGCGGCGGCTTGTGGGGGGAGCTTGCTGGCAAGCCTCAGCCTAGGCCTGCCGCCTGCCGCCTCAGCCGCTCAGCCGCCTCAGCCGTCCAGCTCGCTCCAACGGGCGTAGGCGCGTTCCAGTTCGGCCTGCAGGCCGGCCAGGGCCTCGTTCTCGGCGACGATGGTGGCGCTGTCCTGCTGGAAGAAGGCCGGGCCGGACATCGCCGCGGTGCGCGCCTCGATGTCGGCTTCCAGCTGCTCGATGCGGGCGGGCAGCTGCTCCAGTTCGCGCTGTTCCTTGAAGCTGAGCTTCTTCTTCGGCGCGGCGGCGGGCGTGGCCGCCGCCGCGCCGGCGTTGGCCGCGACCACCTGCTCGGTCACGCTGCGGTCGGTCTGCCGGGCCTGGCTGTCGAAGCCGGCGCGGCCGCGCGGGCGTTGGCGCAGCCAGTCGTTGTAGCCGCCGACGTAGTCGCCGACGCGGCCCTCGCCTTCCAGCACCAGCGTGCTGGTGACCACGTTGTCGATGAAGTCGCGGTCGTGGCTGACCAGCAGCAGCGTGCCCTTGTACTCGGCCAGCAGCTCTTCCAGCAGCTCCAGCGTCTCCACGTCCAGGTCGTTGGTCGGTTCGTCCATGACCAGCAGGTTGGAGGGCTGGGCGAACAGCTTGGCCAGCAGCAGGCGGTTGCGCTCGCCGCCGGACAGGCGGGTGATCGGCGCGCGGGCGCGTTCGGGCGAGAACAGAAAGTCCTGCAGGTAGCCGATGATGTGCTTGCGGCTGCCGTTGATCTCGACGAAGTCGGTGCCCTGGGCGACGTTCTCCAGTGCGTTGCGCGACTCGTCCAGCTGGCTGCGATGCTGGTCGAAGTAGGCGATCTGCAGATTGGTGCCCAGCTCGACCGTGCCCTGCTGCGGCGCCAGTTCGCCCAGCAGGATCTTCAGCAACGTCGACTTGCCCGAGCCGTTGGGGCCGATGATGCCGACGCGGTCGCCGCGCATGATCGTCACCGCGACATCGTCCAGCAGCGTGCGCCCGGCGTAGGCCTGGGTGATGTGCTCGGCGCTGATGACCTTCTTGCCCGAGGCCTGCGCGTTGGAGGTCTCCATGCGCACGTTGCCCTGCAGGTCGCGGCGGGCGGCGCGTTCGCGGCGCATGGCCTTGAGCGCGGTCACGCGGCCCTCGTTGCGGGTGCGGCGGGCCTTGATGCCCTGGCGGATCCAGACTTCCTCCTGGGCCAGCAGCTTGTCGAAGCGCGCGTTCTCCTGCGCCTGCGCGTGCAGGCGCTCCTCGCGGCGGCGCAGGTAGTTGTCGTAGTCGCCGGGCCAACTGGTGACCTGGCCGCGGTCGATCTCGACGATGCGCGTGGCCAGGTTGCGCAGGAAGCTGCGGTCGTGGGTGATGAAGATCAGGCTGCCTTCGAAGGACTTGAGGAAGCCTTCCAGCCAGTCGATGGCCTCGATGTCCAGGTGGTTGGTCGGCTCGTCCAGCAGCAGGATGTCCGGCTGGCGCACCAGCGCCTGGGCCAGCAGCACGCGGCGCTTCATGCCGCCGGACAGGCCGGCGAAGTCCGATTCGCCGTCCAGCTCCAGCCGGTCCAGCGTGGCCTGCACGCGGCGATCCAGGTCCCAGGCGTTGTGGGCCTCGATCTGCGCCTGGGCGCGGCCCATGGCGTCCATGTCGCCCTCGTGCACGGCGTGGTGGTAGTCGGCCAGCATCCGGCCCAGCGCGCCCAGGCCCTGGGCGACCACGTCGAAGATGCTGCCGGCGGTGTCCGGCGGCACTTCCTGGGCCATGCGCGCGACCACCGTGCCCGACTGCAGGCGCACCTCGCCGTCGTCGGCCTGCAGCTCGCCGGCGATCAGCTTCATCAGCGTGGACTTGCCGGCGCCGTTGCGGCCGACGATGCACACGCGCTCGTGGGGTTCGATGGACAGCTCGACCTGTTCGAGCAGCAGCGGGCCGCCGACGCTGTAGTCGACGCGGGAAAGTTGCAGGAGGGACATGCGACCATTGTAGCCGGGCATCTGGCACGGGCAGCGGGCACGACGGCATGGCGGCGGTGAGGGAAGGGCGCGCGCTGTCGCGCTGGGCGGGAATCGGCGTGGCGGCCTGTGCGCTGGGATTCGCCGCGTTCTACGCATTGCTGTTCTGGCGCGACAACGCCGCGCCGGTGGCGAGCGACGCGGCGGCCGCGGCGCCGGCGCCGGGGATGTTCCTGTACGCGACCGAACGCTGCGAGGTCGACGGCGAGCGCCTGCGCGTGCAGGGCTGGGCCCTCCGCAAGGGCCAGGGCTGGCCGATCGGCGGCAACCGCGTGCTGCTGCGCCTGGCCGACGGCCGCCTGCGCGCGCTGGACACCGCCTGGCAGGCGCGGCCGCAGCTGGCGCCGCTGCTGAAGGCGCGCACCGGCGAGAAGCGCACCTATTACGCGCCCGGCTTCGCCGCCTCGCTGAACCTGGCCGTGGCCGGTGTCTCGCTGCAGGGCGCGCGGCTGTTCCTCGACTGGCGCACCGGCGACACGCCTGCGCTGCTGCCGCTGGACTGCGCGGGGCTGTCGCCGTGAGCGCGCCGCGCCTGCGCTGGCACTGGCCGCTGCTGGGCCTGGCCTGGATGCTCGCCTCGATCGCCTCGATCCACGCCTTCGGCATCAGCTCGGCGCCGGTGGCCGACGACAGCTACTTCGCCAGCATGCTCGACACCTACACGCTGCGCGACTACCTGGTGCACCGCTATCACACCTGGACCGGGCGGCTGCCGATCGAGGCGCTGCTGGTGACCATCGTCCATGCGCCCGGCCTGTGGCGCGCCTGCAACGCGGTGGTGATGGCGCTGCTGTGCGTGGGCCTGGCGCGGCTGGCGCGGCCGGGCACGCGCTGGTCGTGGCCGGGCGCCACGGGGGTGGTGTTCGCGCTGGTGATGCTGATGACGCCGCAGGCCATCTACGAGGCGTGCTGGTGGCTGACCGGCTCGCTCAACTATCTGTGGCCGGTGACGCTGGGCGTGTGGAGCCTGGTGCCGCTGGTCGAGGACCTCCCCCATCGCTGGCCGGCGCGGCTGGCCGCCTGCCTGGCCGCGGCGCTGGCGGCGTACTGCGACCAGCTGGCGCTGGTGATGGTGCCGCTGACGCTCGGGCTGTGCCTGTGGCGCGCCCGGCAGCGCCGGGCCAGCGGCTGGGACTGGGCGCAGCTGGCGCTGCTGTGCGCCAACGCGGCCTTCGCCCTCAGCGCGCCGGGCAATGTCGAGCGGTTCCGCGAGGAGACCGGCATGCGCTTTCCCAACTTCGCCGACCTGGACGTGCTGGAGAGGCTGCGCATCGGCCTAGGGTTGATCGAGCGGGCGATGATCGACCCGCGCAACTACCTGTTCGGCACGGTCACCGCGCTGACCCTGGTGCTGCTGTGGCGCGCGCCGCTGGCGCGCTGGCTCAAGGCGGGGCTGGGCGTGGTTCTGGCGGTGTCGCTGCTGCAGATGCTGCTGTTCGTGCCGCACGTGCCGGGCGATCCCCTGCAGCTGTCGCTGCCGCTGCGCCTGGATGGCGATGCGGTGTGGAACCCGTGGCTGTATGCGCTCAGCGCGTGGTCGGCCTTCACCGTGGGCTGCGTGGTGATCGCCGCGGCCTGCGGCTTCTGTCGCGATGGGCGCGAGGCTGCACGGATGCTGGGCCTGCTGCTGCTGGGCCTGGCCTCGCTGGGGATGATGGGCTTCTCGCCCACGGCCTATCTGTCCGGCCAGCGCATCGCCTTCCTGTGTCTGCTGGCGCTGGTGGTGGTCGGCCTGCGTCAGCTCGACCGCATCGGGCTGGACTACGGGCCGCGCGTGCGCGGCGGCCTGCTGGCGCTGATCGTGGTGCTGGCCAGCTGGCGTGTGACGATGGCCGCCTTCGTCTGAAGGCCCATCGGCAGGCGTCGAACGCGTCGCGCACCACGGGGAAGAACACCGGCGCCGCGAACACCACCGAGTCCAGCCGGTCCAGCGCGCCGCCGTGCCACTCGATCATCGTGCCCCAGGCCTTGGCGCCCGGGCTGCGCTTGGTCGCCGACAGTGCCAGCCCGCCCAGCAAACGGCCGGCGCCCGGACAAGGGCGCCGGCTGTGGCGGGTCAGGCGTGGGCGGCCCGCTTCGGTGCGGCGGCCAGCGCGTGCACCTCGGGCGAGGCCGGGGTGAAGTCGCGCACCGCCGCCAGGAAGTCCCGGCCCCAGCGGTCCACGTCGTAGTACTCGACGATGTCGTTGAGCTGGCGCAGGCGGCCGGCGGCCTCGTCCTCGGGCATGCGCAGGGCCTGCGACAGGGCCGCGGTCAGGTCGGCCTGGTCGTGCGGATTGGTCAGCACCGCGCCCTTCAGCTCGGCCGCCGCGCCGGCGAACTCGCTCAACACCAGCACGCCGTTGCCGCCCTCGATGCCTTGGGTGGCGACGAACTCCTTGGCCACCAGGTTCAGCCCGTCGCGCAGCGGGGTGATCCACATCACCTGCGCGGCGGCGTAATGCGCCACCACCTCCTCGAACGGGAAGGCCTGGGCGAAGAAGCGCACCGGCGTCCAGTCCATCCGCGCGAAGCGGCCGTTGATGCGGCCGACCGCCTGTTCGATGGCGTTCTGCAGCTGGCGGTAGACCGTCATCTCCTTGGCCGCCGGCACGCAGATCATCAGCAGGGTGACCTTGTTGTGCAGCTGCGGGTGCGATTCGAGCAGGCGCTCGAACGCCTCCAGCTTGGCCAGCGTGCCCTTGGTGTAGTCCAGGCGTTCGACCGAGAGCACCAGCTTGCGCGCGCCGATCTCGCGGCGCAGCTTGAAGATGTTGTTGCGCACCTCCGGGTTGGCCAGCACTTGGTTGATGCGGCGCAGGTCGGTGCCGACCGGATGGGCGCCCAGCGCCACCTCGCGGCCGGCCACGCGCAGGCGGGTGGTCATCGTGTCCAGGCCCACCGCGCAGCCGTAGGTGAGAAAGCGCGGCGCGCAGCTCTCGGTGCGCAGGCGCTCCACCGGCGCCACCCCGCGCACCACGTCGACGAAGTTCTCCACCTGGCGCGGGATGTGGAAGCCCACGTAATCGCAGGACAGCAGGCTGCCGATGATCTCGCGCCGCCACGGCACCACGTTGAACACGTCGGCCGAGGGGAAGTAGGTGTGGTGGAAGAAGGCGATCTTCAGGTCCGGGCGCATCTCGCGCAGGTAGGCCGGCACCATCCACAGGTTGTAGTCGTGGATCCACACCGTCGCCCCTTCGGCCGCCTCGGCTGCGGTGGCCTCGGCGAACTTGCGGTTGACCTTGAGGAACACCTTCCAGTCGTCCTCGCGGAAGCGCGCGCGCTCCCAGAACACGTGCAGCATCGGCCAGAAGGCCTCCTTGCTGAAGCGCTTGTAGAAGATGTCCACCTCGGTCTTGCTCAGCGGCACGCGCGCGGCGGTGAGGTTGGGATAGCGCTCATCGACCGAGGTATGGGTCTGGAACGGCCCATGCTTGGGATCGTCGATGCTCCAGGCCACCCAGGAGCCGGTCTGCCCGCCCTGGAAGAACCCCAGCAGCGAGGGAATGATGCCGTTGGGCGACTTGGGCTGGCGGCGCACCAGCTCGCCGTCCTCCACGACCTCCTCGTAGGGCAGGCGGTGGTAGACCATCAGCAGCTGCGCCTTGCCGGTCGGCGCGGTGCGCGCCACCGGCAGCCACGGGTCGTCCTTGTCGAGCAGCTTGAAGTGGGCGATGGCCTCCAGGATGCCGCCGCAGCCGGGCGCCTTGGCGTGCAGCACGTCGGACAGCGCGCCGGTGGCCTCGATCAGCGCGGCCTCCGAGTCGCCCACGCAGACGCCGCGGAAGCCGGCCAGGTACATCGACAGGTCGTTGAGCGTGTCGCCGGCGACCAGCACGCGTTCGCTGGGCAGCTTGAGCTGCCGGGCCAGCGCCTTCAGCGTGCGGCCCTTGTCGGTGTCCGGCGGCAGGATGTCCAGGTAGCGGTCGGCCGAATACAGCACCGAGCAGCCCAGCGCATGCGCGGCCTCCTCCAGGTCGGCGCGGATCGGCGCCAGCGTGTCCGGGTCGCAGTAGTAGGAGCAGCGGCGTTCCTGCGGCACGTCCTGGCGGACCAGGTCGGGGAAGGCGCGCATCGCGGCGGCCACGGTGTAGTCGCCGGGCCAGCGGCTGTCGATCTTGGACTGCAGCGGCTGCAGCGGCTGCAGCGTATGGCCGTCGACCACGGTGGCGCCGACGTCGCACACCACATAGTCGGGGCGGGGAATCGCGGGGTCGGTCAGCAGCGGCATCACCGCTTCCAGGCCGCGCCCGGTGATGAAGATCAGGCAGATCTCGGGGTGCTGGTCGACCAGGCGGTACAGGCGGTGGCGCTGCTCGGCGTCGCCGGCCAGGAAGGTGCCGTCCAGGTCGGTCGCCAGGATCAGGCGCGGATCGGGCCGGGCCTGGGTGGAGCGGGGTGAGGTGTTGCGGATGGGTGGGGTCAGATCAGTCAAAACGTTCCTCTTGAGGTTGCGATGGGAGTTCGGTTTCCGGCATCAGCTCCAGCGCGGTGGGCGTGGTGCGCAGCATCGGGCGGAAGGGCGCGGCGAAGGTGCGGTCGCGGTGGAAGCGCAGCCGGGCGAACAGATAGGCCGCCAGCGCGATCAGCATCACCGCGAAGTAGATCGGCAGCGCGGAGGGGCCCAGACGCTGCATCGCCCCGCCGGCCAGCGCCGGGCCGATGGCCGAGCCGACGCCGTTGACCAGCAGCAGGCTCGAACAGCCCGACAGCAGGTGCTCGCGCGGCAGGTAGTCGAGCATGTGCGCCACCGCGAACGGATACAGCGAGAAGCTCAGCCCGCCGAACAGGAAGAACAGCCCGAACAGCGCCCGCCGGTCGGCCTGGACCGCCGGCAGCAGCATCGCCAGGGCCACGCCTGCGGCGGCCAGCGCGGCCAGCGCCAGCGCCAGGCGGCGGTCGCGGCCATCGCTGATCCGGCCGATCGGCACCTGCAGCAGCGCGCCGCCGGCGATCGCGGCCAGCATGAACAGCGCCACGCCGCGCGTGTCCAGGCCGATGCGGCTGGCGTACACCGGCGACAGGCCCCAGAAGCCGCCCATCGCCAGACCCGACAGCGCCGCGCCGACCGTGGCCGCCGGCGCCAGCGCATACAGCCGGCGCAGGCTGAAGCGCTGGATCGGCGGCACCTCGGGCTGCTGCAGGCGCGTGGCCGCCACCGGCATCACCGAGGCGCACAACAGGATGGCGGTCAGCGAGAACAGGGTGGCCATCGCCATCCCGCCCCAGCCCAGCAGCACCTGGCCCAGCGCCAGCGCCGACAGGTTGACCATCATGTACACCGAAAACACCCGCGCGCGGGTGCTCGCATTGGGCTCGGCGTTGAGCCAGCTCTCGATGACGGTGTACAGCCCGACCAGCGCTACGCCGGTGACCAGGCGCAGCAGGCCCCAGGCCCAGGGATCGAGCCAGATCGGGTGCAGCAGCACGGCAATGGCCGCCAGCGCGGCGAAGAAGGCGAAGGCGCGGATATGCCCGATGCGGCCGATCAGCGGCGGGCCGATGAAGGTGCCGAAGAAATACCCGGCGAAGTAGCACGACATCACCAGGCCCAGCGTGCGATCGTCGAAGCCCGCCTGCGCGCCGCGGACCGCGAGCAGCGTGCCGAGCAGGCCGCTGCCGGTCAGCAGCAGGGCCACGCCCAGCAGCAGGGTGAACAGCCGCAGCATCAACGCGACCTTCTGGGGGAAGGGGGGTTGGTCACCTTCATCATCATAACATATTGATTAATTTGGGGAAAGTTGCGTAAGGTGCGCGACCCCCGAGCGCAGCGGCGTCCTGCGTCCGCGCGCCGGGGTGCCCGAAGCCATCCCTTGGCCGCATCCTCCGGGACGGGCATGCTGCATTGCAGCATGCCTCGCATCCTCGCCCACCCCGCATGAAAGGACCGTCGTGAGCCAAGAACTGATCTACCTGCTGCTGATCTTCGGGCTGCTGGTCATTCCGCGGTTCCTGCAGCAGTTCAAGCTGCCGGCGCCGCTGACCTGCCTGGCCTTCGGCGTGGTCGCCGCGCTGATCATCGGCAAGCCGGTCGAGGACGGAGTGGTGGCGCTGATGGCCTCGCTGGGCATCTCCTCGCTGTTCCTGTTCGCCGGTCTGGAGGTGGATCCCAAGGCGCTGCGCAAGGGCTGGAAGCAGCTGGTCATCCATCTGGTGGCGCGCTCGGCCAGCCTGGCCGTGGTGGCGTGGCTGGCCTGGCGCTATGCAGGGCTGTCCTGGCAGGCGGCCGCGCTGCTGGCGCTGGCCCTGCTGACGCCTTCCACCGGCTTCATCATCGACACGCTGGGCCGGCTGGGGCTGGACGCCAAGGAGCAGTTCTGGGTGACCAACAAGGCCATCGCTGGCGAACTGCTGGCGCTGGCGGCGCTGTTCGTGGTGCTGCAGTCGGCCAGCCCGCCGCTGGAGATGCTGGGCTCGACGCTGGCGCTGCTGGCCATGCTGGTCGGCCTGCCGCTGCTGTTCATCGCGCTGGGGCGCTGGGTGCTGCCGCATTCGCCGGGCGCGGAGTTCTCGCTGCTGGTGATGGTCGGCGTGATCGCCGCCTACGTGACCCATCTGATCGGCGTGCACGATCTGGTCGGCGCCTTCGTCACCGGTCTGGTGGCGCGCCTGCTGCGCCAGCGCATGCCGACGCTGGCCTCGCACGACAACCTGCATGCGGTGCGGCTGTTCGCCAGCTTCTTCGTGCCGTTCTATTTCTTCTATTCGGGCACAAAGGTGCCGGCCGGCGCCTTGAGCCTGGGGGCGCTGGGTGTGGGCCTGGCGCTGACCGCGGTGGTGCTGCCGCTGCGGGTGGGCCTGCTGGCGCTGCAGCGCAAGCTGACCTTCGGCGAGTCCTTCCGCACCGGCCTGCGCATCGGCACGGCGCTGGCGCCGACGCTGATCTTCACGCTGGTGCTGGCCGGGGTGCTGCGCGAGCGCTTCGCCATCCCCGATGCGCTGTTCGGCGGGCTGCTGCTGTATGCGACGCTGACCACGCTGCTGCCTTCGCTGGTGTTCCGCACGCCGTTCGACGTGGATCCGGTGGAGACGGCGCCGGAGCGCTACGCCCCGGCGGCCGGCGGGGCGGCGGCCACGCTGCTGGCGCCGGGGGCTTCGGAGTTCCACCAGGAGCGGGTGCGCGCGGCCGCGCCACCGGCGCAGGACTCGGGTCCGCTGCCCGAGGATGCCGATCGCACCGACCGGACCGCTTGATTCGGCGCCCTCCAGCCCCCACCGTTGGCGCCCGCCATCCGCTAACGCCAACCCCTGTCATCGCCATGCCGATCTACGCCTACCAGTGCACCACCTGTGGCCACAGCTTCGACAAGCTGCAGAAGCTCTCCGACCCCGACCCGGACACCTGCCCGCAGTGCGGCGCGCAGACCGTCAGGCGCCAGGTGACGGCGCCGGCGTTCCGCCTGGCGGGCGGCGGCTGGTACGAGACCGACTTCAAGAAGGACGGCGACAAGAAGCGCAACCTGGTCGAGGGGGCGGGCAGCAGCGCTTCCGGCAGCAGCGAGTCCAAGCCGGCGGCCAGCGAGGCCAAGCCAGCTACGCCATCCAGCGGCGATTGATCGATCGCCTGCTTCGCTGGGCTGCAAGAGGTTCGTCCCTCGATCTTCCGGAGCCCGGCCAGCGCGCTCTGGCTCCGGAAGGGCAGCGGTCCGGCGGGCGGAGGCCGCTTCTCCCTCAATCAGGGCATCCTGCCCTGACTTAAGGCGCTCGGCGTCCTGCCTCGCTGGGCGCGGCCGCCGCCCGCCGGCCCGCTGCCGCGCGCGTTGCTCAGATGGCCTCGGGCCGAAAGTCAAAAGAAGCCCTGATCGATTGCCGCGCAGCCTCGACTCTCTCGGGCGCGTACCCAATCGCCGTGTGCGCCACTGTCTCTTCCGTTCACGCCGCCCTCCTTGTAGAGCGGAGCTTGTGGCAATCCCCTTTCGGGGACTCCGCTGCTCTTCGTTCGGTTCGTGGGGAAGGCCCCAGCGGAGCAAGCTCCGCTCTACAGGTGGGAGCCGCCGTTGGCCAAAACGGTCACACGGGCGGCTCCGATCGAACGATGAGGCGCGGTTAACCGGAAAATCCGCCAGGGGCGGCGGGCCAAGCCGAGGAGCCGCGGCCGGCCAGGTCGAGCCTGCTTGGCGAAGTCCGCCTTACTGACCAGGCATTCGGCGAACGGCGGAGCGCACAAAAGAGAGGCCGGGCGTCAGCCCGGCCTCTTTTGCGATGCCTGCCACGTTTGTCCGCGTGGCCGGATCGACCCTGAAACCGATCAGCGGGCGCCGAAGCGGGCGCGGCAGCCTTCATCGACCCAGATCTGATCGCCGCGCCAGGCCCAGGTGCTGCCCTCGATGCAGGGGCTGCTGGAGAGCTGCTTGACGATCACCGGGCGGCCATTGCGGCGGTCCCAGCCGCAGCTGGTGCGGCGGTTGTCGCTGCTCGAGCAGGTCACGGTGTAGTTGGGATTGGCGTTGCCCCAGCCCGGGTCGCCCGGGGGGCCGCCGCCCCAGCCGCCGCCGCGGCCTTCGGTGAACTCGCCGCGGCAGCCCTGGCTGACCCAGATGTTGCCGCCGCGCTGGCCCCAGCTGCGGCCCTCCACGCAGCGGCTGTCGGACAGCTGGCGCACCAGCACGGCGCGGCCGCGGAAGCCGGTGGCGCACTCGCGGGTGCGGTTGTCGGTGCTTTCGCAGCGCACGGTTCGGCCCGCACCGGGGCGGTCGCCCCAGCCGCCGCCGCGCACGGACACGAAGCGCCCCCGGCAGCCGCGGTCGACCCAGATCACTTCGCCGCGTGTGCCCCAGGTGCGGCCCTCGATACAGGGCGAGTCGGACAGCGCGCGGTCCAGCCGCACGCGGCCGCCAAAGCCGCGGCATTCGCGGTAGCGGTTGTTCTGGCTCTCGCAGGTGACTGAATCCTGGGCGTGGGCCGGCGCGGCCGCATACACGCCCAAGGCAAACAGCAGCACCGCAAACAGTCGCAACATGGCACGGCTCCGGGTGGTCGAGTGGGCCGGACTATACACGCGGCCCCGCCGCCGTCCCGTCAGCCGGCGCGGGCCGCTGGGCCCGCATTTGCCGCGCCCCGGCGCGGGCCGCAAAATAGCCGGCTTTCCCGGCCGCGGCGTGCGGCCTGCCCGGAGTTTGCTCACATGCGTACCCACTTCTGCGGCCTGGTCGATGAGACCCTGATCGGCCAAACCGTCACTCTGGCCGGCTGGACCGACGTGGCCCGCAATCAGGGCGGGGTGTGCTTCATCGACCTGCGCGACCACGAGGGCATCGTTCAGGTCACCGTCGAGCTGGACAACGCCGAGGTGTTCGCCGTGGCCGCCTCGCTGGGCTATGAGGACGTACTGCAGGTCGAGGGCGTGGTCCGCGCGCGCCACGCGGTCAACGACAAGCTCAAGACCGGCAAGGTCGAGGTGATCGCCTCGAAGATCACCGTGCTCAACAAGGCCGCGCCGCTGCCGTTCCATGCGCACGAGAACCCGGGCGAGGACACCCGCCTGAAGTACCGGTATCTCGATCTGCGCCGTCCGGAGATGCAGCGCATGCAGCGCACCCGCATCAAGCTGGTGCAGGCGCTGCGCCGCCACCTGGACGCGCGCGGCTTCCAGGACATCGAGACCCCGATCCTGACCAAGGCCACGCCGGAAGGCGCGCGCGACTTCCTGGTGCCGGCGCGCATGCACCCGGGCGAGTTCTACGCCCTGCCGCAGAGCCCGCAGCTGTTCAAGCAGATCCTGATGGTGGCCGGCTTCGACCGCTACTACCAGATCGCGCGCTGCTTCCGCGACGAGGCCCTGCGCGCCGACCGCCAGCTGGAGTTCACCCAGCTGGACATGGAGTTCGCCTTCGTGCGCGAGCGCGATGTGCAGGACTTCGTCGAGGAGATGATCCGCGCGATCTTCAAGGAGGTCGTGGACGTCGAGCTGGACGCGCAGTTCCCGCGCATGACCTGGGCCGAGGCGATGGCCCGCTACGGCTCGGACAAGCCGGACCTGCGCATCGATCTGGAGCTGGTCGACGTGGCCGAGCTGGTCAAGGACAGCGACTTCGCCGTGTTCACCGGCCCGGCCAACGATGCCGACGGCCGCGTGGCCGCGCTGCGCATCCCCGGCGGTGCGACGCTGTCGCGCAAGCAGATCGACGAGTACGCCGCGCACGCGGCCAAGTACGGCAGCAAGGGTCTGGCCTACATCAAGATCGGCGAGACCGGCGAGATCACCTCGCCGATCGCCAAGTTCTTCGCCGAGGACAAGTTCGCCGCGCTCATCGCACATGTCGGCGCGGGCAAGGGCGACCTGGTGTTCTTCGGCGCCGGTGCCTACGGCAAGGTCTCGGACTTCATGGGCGCCGTGCGCCTGAAGGCCGGCAAGGACTTCGGCCTGGTCCAGGAGGGCTGGCGCCCGCTGTGGGTCACCGACTTCCCGATGTTCGAGTGGGACGAGGAGGCGCAGCGCTACGTGGCCCTGCACCATCCGTTCACCGCACCGGCGGTGGATTCGATCGAGGACCTGAGCGCCCACGCCAGGACCGCGGTCTCGCGCGGCTACGACATGGTGCTCAACGGCAACGAGATCGGCGGCGGTTCGATCCGCATCCATCGCCCGGAGATGCAGAGCGCGGTGTTCGAACTGCTCGGCATCGGCGCCGAGGAGGCGCGCGCCAAGTTCGGCTTCCTGCTCGACGCGCTCAACTACGGCGCCCCGCCGCACGGCGGCATCGCCTTCGGCATCGACCGCATCGCCGCGCTGATGGCCGGCACCGAGTCGATCCGCGACGTGATCCCCTTCCCCAAGACCACCGGCGCGCAGGACCTGATGACCGACGCGCCCTCGCCGATCCCGGACGCGCAGCTGGCCGAGGTGCACGTGCAGGTGCGCGAGAAGAGGAACGAGTGAAGAGGAACGAGGAACGAGTACCAAGCGCTGCTTTGACCGGCTTTCGCCCGTGCTTCTCCACTCGTTCCTCGTTCCTCTCGACTCGTTCCTAGCCCGATGCTGATCCGCCGCGCCACCCTGGACGACGCCCACACGCTCTCCGCGCTGGCCGAGCGCACCTTCGTGCAGACCTTCGGTCACCTGTATCCGCCGGGCGACCTGCGCGATTTCCTGGATGAGGCCTATGCACTGGAGCGCATGCGGATCGTGCTGGCGCATCCGGACTACGCGATCTTCCTGGCCGAGCGCGAGGGCCAGGCGATCGGGCACGCGGCCGCCGGCCCCTGCGGGCTGCCGCATCCGGGCGTGCAGCCCGGCGATGGCGAGCTCAAGCGCCTCTATCTACTGCAGGAGCAGCAGAACGCCGGCATCGGCACGCAGCTGTTCCAGGCCACGATCGACTGGCTGCTGCGCGACGGCCCGCGCCCGCTGTGGGTCGGGGTGTGGTCGCAGAACTTCGGTGCGCAGCGCTTCTACGCGCGGCACGGGTTTGACAAGGTGGGCGAGTACCAGTTCGCCGTCGGCAACGTGCTGGACGACGAGTTCATCCTGCGTCGCCCCGCCTGAGCGCACGGTTGAGCGCGGCCCGCGCTTGGGTCATGCTGCGCCCATCTCCAAGGAGGAATCCGAAATGCAAGGAAGGCGCGCGCTGTTGGCACTGTCCCTGGCCTGCGGGCTGTTGGCCGGCTGCGGGGGAGAGAAGATGATGCGCTGCACGTCGGCCTCGGGCAGCTGGGCCATCGGCCGGGTGGCCGAGCAGGGCGTGCTGGACCGCATCCAGGCCGAGAGCCGGGCCAAGCGCCTGCGCACCCTCGGCGCGGGCGAGACCTCCTCGGACATCGGCATGGACCGGGTCACCGTGCACGTCGATGCCCAGGACCGGATCACCGCGGTGACCTGCGACTGAGCCGACCCGACGCTCGCGCCGACCTGCGGGCGCCGTTGCCATCGGTGCTGGTGCTGCATGGCATCTGGAACGCGCCGCTGTGGATGCAGCCACTGGCCTGGCGGCTGCGACGGGCGGGTTTCGCCGCCGAACCCTTCGGCTATCCCAGCGTCACCGGCGGTCCGCAGGTGGCCATCGCGCGCCTGGCCGCGCACCTGCGCCAGGCGCGCCCGACCCATCTGGTCGGCCATAGCCTCGGCGGGCTGATCGCGCTGGAGACCTTGCGCCGGCATCCGGGCCTGCCCGTGCCGCGCCTGGTCTGCCTGGGATCGCCACTGTCCGGCAGTGCGACCGCGCAGGTGCTCGCGCAGCGCGGCTGGGGCAGCGTGCTCGGCCGTAGCGCGCTGCTGCTGGACCGGGGCTGTCCGCCGTGGAGCGGCCCCACCGAGGTCGGCATGATCGCCGGCGACGTGCCGCGCGGCGTCGGCCGCCTGCTGGCCGGCGTGAACGAACCTTGCGACGGCACCGTGGCCCTGGCCGAGACCCGCCTGTCCGGCCTGGTCGATCACTGCTGCGTGCACGCCAGCCATTCCGGCCTGCCGTTCTCGCCGCAGGCCGCGCGCCAGGTGGTGGCCTTCCTGCGGCACGGGCAGTTCCGGTGCCAGGGTCTGTCATCCCTCCCCGGGTAGGCCGCCAACCCGAAGGTCGGCGCGACCGGCCCGGGGAGGGATGACAGGCCCCAGGCCCCGGCGGCAGGGCGCGCGGCATGGGGTAAAATTGCCGCTTCGTCTCAAGTTCAGCCAACGGAAGTGTGTCATGGGTCGAGGCCCTTCGATCGAAGCCCGCAAGAACGCCATGGACGCCAAGCGCGGCAAGGTGTTCACCAAGATCATCCGCGAGATCAGCGTGGCCGCGCGCGGCCCCGGCGGCGGCGATCCGGCCAACAATCCCGCCCTGCGCACGGCCATGGACAAGGGCCTGGCGGCCAACATGACCAAGGACGTCATGGAGCGCGCGATCAAGAAGGCCACCGGCGAACTGGAAGGCGTCGAGTACGAGACCATCCGCTACGAGGGCTACGCGCCCGGCGGCGTGGCCGTGATCGTGGACTGCCTGACCGACAACCGCGTGCGCACCGTGGCCGACGTGCGCCACGCCTTCGCCAAGTGCGGCGGCAACATGGGCACCGAGGGCTCGGTGGCCTTCATGTTCAGGAAGCTCGGCGTGCTGAGTTTCGACGGCGGCCTGGACGAGGACGCGCTGACCGAGGCGGCCATCGAGGCCGGCGCCGAGGACGTGGTGGTGTACCCGGAGGACGGCGCGATCGACGTGCTGACCACGCCGGAGGGCTTCGAGGAAGTCCGCCAGGCGCTCGCCGCCGCCGGCTTCACCCCCGGCTATGCCGAGGTCACCCTGCGCGCCGACAACGATGTGGCCGTGGACGGCGAGACCGCCCAGCAGGTGTCCAAGCTGCTGGCCATGCTCGAGGACCTGGACGACGTGCAGAACGTCTATTCCAACGCCGATCAGGCCGCGCTGGGCGAGGGAAGCTAGGTGACGCGGCCCGGGGCGCGGCAGGGGAGGGGCCGGGGACCAGGGGCCGGGGCCAGGGAGAAGCCCCGAGCGTTGCACCAGCGCGATCAGTTTTGGATCGGGCGCTTGTTCCTCCTGGTCCCCGGCCTCCGGCCCCTGGTCCCGGCTCCACCCTTCGCATCCTCGGCATCGACCCCGGCTCGCAGCGCACCGGCATCGGCATCATCGATGTCGACGCCGCCGGGCGGGCGGTCCACGTCTACAACGGGCCGCTGGTGCTGCTGGGCGAGGGCGGGTTCCCGCTGCGGCTCAAGCGCCTGCTGCTGGGGCTGGCCGAGCTGGTGGACGCCTGGCAGCCGCACGAGGTGGCGATCGAGCAGGTGTTTGTCGGCAAGAGCGCCGACTCGGCCCTCAAACTGGGCCAGGCGCGCGGCGCGGCGATCAGCGCCGTGGTCCTGCGCGACCTGCCGGTGCACGAGTACGCGCCGAAGCAAATCAAGCTGGCGCTGGTCGGTCGGGGCAGCGCCGAGAAGGAACAGATCCAGCACATGGTCGCGATCATGCTCAACCTGAAAGGCAAGCTGCAGGCCGACGCCGCCGATGCGCTGGCGGTGGCCATCACCCACGCCCACGTGCGCGCCACCGCCGCGCGCATGGGCGTTGACGCCCGTGTGGCGTGGAGCCGGAAATGAGGCCGGAGGTCATGGGCGAGGGACGAGGGGCCAGGGGACGCAGCGAAGCTGCGCTCCTTACATCGCCATGTGCCGCCTGCTTCGCGCTTTCCTCTGGCCTCCGGCCCCTGGCCCTGGCCCCTGCATGCCGGAGGCATGCCCATGATCGGCCGCCTGCGCGGCATCCTCATCGCCAAGTCCCCGCCCTGGCTGGTGATCGAGGTCGGCGGCGGCGTCGGCTATGAGCTGGAAGCGCCGATGAGCACCATCTACGACCTGCCCGAGCTGGGCCGCGAGGTCACGCTGTTCACCCATTACGCGCAGAAGGAGGACAGCGTCTCGCTGTACGGCTTCCTGCGCGAGGGCGAGCGCCGGCTGTTCCGCGACGTGCAGAAGGTCACCGGCATTGGCGCCAAGATCGCCCTGGCCATCCTGTCCGGGGTCAGCGTGGACGAGTTCGCCCGGCTGGTGCAGGCCGGCGACGTCACCGCGCTCACCCGCATCCCCGGCATCGGCAAGAAGACCGCCGAGCGCATGGTGGTGGAGCTGCGCGACCGCGCCGCGGCGCTGACCGGCGGCGATGTGGTCTCGCCCATGAGCGCGCCGGCCGATCCGCAGTCCGAGGCGATCGTCGCCCTGCAGCAGCTCGGCTACAAGCCGGCCGAGGCCCAGCGCATGGCCCGCGACGCGGCCGCCGCCGGCGACGACGCGGCGCAGATCATCCGCAAGGCGCTGCGTTCGGCCCTGCGCTGAAGCGTGCAGGACATCCTCACTTTTTCAGCAGTAGGCTAGCGCCGCATGTCTTCGCCCTCCGCCACGACCTCGACCAGCAACGCGC
This sequence comes from Pseudoxanthomonas sp. UC19_8, assembly GCF_042700505.1. Taxonomy (NCBI): domain Bacteria; kingdom Pseudomonadati; phylum Pseudomonadota; class Gammaproteobacteria; order Lysobacterales; family Lysobacteraceae; genus Pseudoxanthomonas; species Pseudoxanthomonas sp. UC19_8. The sequence continues at coordinate 2,693,035 of NZ_CP170559.1, read as the reverse complement.
CCGCCCACCACGGCCACGGCAACCGGGGCATGCCCGGCCTGGTGCTGGGTGCCATCGGCGTGGTGTTCGGCGACATCGGCACCAGCCCGCTGTACACGCTCAAGGAAGCCTTCTCGCCGCACTTCGGCCTGGTCGGCAACCACGACACCATCCTGGGGATTCTGTCGCTGGTGTTCTGGGCGCTGGTGATCACCGTGACGATCAAGTACGTCACCATCATCATGCGCGCCGACAATGACGGCGAGGGCGGGATCATGGCGCTGATGACCCTGGCCCAGCGCACCCTGCCCAAGGGCTCGCGGTCGGCCTATGTGGTCGGCATCCTCGGCATCTTCGGCGCCTCGCTGTTCTTCGGCGACGGCGTGATCACCCCGGCCATCTCGGTGCTGGGCGCGGTCGAGGGCCTGGAAGTGGCGGCGCCGGCGCTGGACCACTGGATCGTGCCGATCACGGTGGTGATCCTGATCCTGGTGTTCATGGCCCAGCGCTTCGGCACCGAGAAGGTGGGCAAGATCTTCGGGCCGATCACCACGGTGTGGTTCCTGGCCCTGGCGGCCATCGGCATCTACAACATCTTCGACGCGCCCGAGGTGCTCAAGGCCTTCAACCCGTTCTGGGCGGTGAACTTCTTTGCGACCCACGGCTGGCACTCGGTGCTGATCCTGGGCGCGGTGGTGCTGGCGGTGACCGGCGGCGAGGCGCTGTACGCGGACATGGGCCACTTCGGCGCCCAGCCGATCCGCTACGCCTGGTACATCCTGGTGCTGCCGTGCCTGATGCTCAACTACCTGGGCCAGGGCGCGCTGGTGCTGCAGGACCCGGCCGCGGTCAACAACCCGTTCTACGAGGCGGTGCCGGACTGGGCGCTGTACCCGATGATCGTGCTGGCCACCATGGCCGCCATCATCGCCTCGCAGGCGGTCATCAGCGGCGCCTTCTCGGTGGCGCGCCAGGCCATGCAGCTGGGCTACATCCCGCGCATGACGGTCAAGCACACCTCGCACGACACCATCGGCCAGATCTACGTGCCGGGCGTGAACTGGCTGATGATGCTGGCGGTGCTGGCCGTGGTCCTGGCCTTCGGCAGTTCCACCGCGCTGGCCACCGCCTACGGCATCTCGGTGTCGGCCACGATGATGATCGACACCCTGCTGCTGGCGCTGGTGGCGCGCGCGCTGTGGCCGAAGTGGCGCACCTGGGTGCTGCCGCTGTGCGTGGTGTTCTTCATCGTCGATGTCGGCTTCGTCATCGCCAACGGCGCCAAGTTCTTCGACGGCGCGTGGTTCCCGCTGGCGCTGGGTCTGGTGGTGTTCACCCTGCTGCGCACCTGGCGGCGCGGGCGCGAGCTGCTGGGCGCGGAGATCCGCAAGGACGGCATCGCGCTGGACAGCTTCCTGCCCGGGCTGATGCTGGCCCCGCCGGCGCGCGTGCCGGGCACGGCGGTGTTCCTGACCGCGCAGACCGGCATGGTGCCGCACGCGCTGCTGCACAACCTCAAGCACAACAAGGTCCTGCACGAGCGCAACGTCTTTTTGACCGTGTACACCCTGCCGCTGCCTTACGCGCCGGCCGACAAGCGCATGAAGGTCGAGGAGATCGGCGACGAGTTCTACCGCGTCATCGTCAAGTTCGGCTTCATGGAGACCCCGGACGTGCCGCTGGCGCTGATGCGCAGCTGCGATCAGGGCGGGCCGTACTTCGATCCGATGGACACCACCTTCTTCGCCAGCCGCGAGAACATCGTGGCCAGCGCCCACCGCGGCATGCCGGTCTGGCGCGACAAGCTGTTCGCCGCCATGCACCGCAACGCCGCCCCGGCCACCAACTTCTTCCGCATCCCCGGCAACCGCCTGGTGGAGCTGGGGGCGCAGGTGGAGATCTGAGGGCGGGGCGTAAGCGAAGCGCAGTGAGCACGCGTCAAAGCAGGCTCGCTTCCCCTCACGCCGCACTCCTGCCCGTACCATAGCCGCATGACCCAGGACCGCATCATCGCCGCCGACGCCACCCGTGAGGACGATGCCCTGGAGGCCTCGATCCGGCCCAAGCGCCTGGCCGACTACCTGGGCCAGCAGCCGGTGCGCGAGCAGCTGGACATCTACATCCAGGCCGCCAAGGGTCGCGGCGAGGCGCTGGACCATGTGCTGATCTTCGGGCCGCCGGGTCTGGGCAAGACCACGCTCAGCCACGTCATCGCCAACGAGCTGGGCGTCAGCCTGCGCACGACCTCTGGCCCTGTGATCGAGAAGGCTGGCGACCTGGCCGCGCTGCTGACCAACCTGCAGCCGCACGATGTGCTGTTCATCGACGAGATCCATCGTCTCTCGCCGGTGGTGGAGGAAGTGCTGTACCCGGCGATGGAGGATTTCCAGCTGGACATCATGATCGGCGAGGGCCCGGCCGCGCGTTCGATCAAGATCGACCTGCCGCCGTTCACCCTGATCGGCGCGACTACCCGCGCCGGCCTGCTGACCGCGCCGCTCCGCGACCGCTTCGGCATCGTCCAGCGCCTGCAGTTCTACGACACCGCCGAGCTGACCCGGATCGTGCGCCGCTCGGCGCAGATCATGGGCATTCCCTGCGAGCCCGAGGGCGCGGCCGAGATCGCGCGCCGCTCGCGCGGCACGCCGCGCATCGCCAACCGCCTGCTGCGGCGCGTGCGCGATTACGCGCAGGTCAGGGCCGGCGGCCAGATCAGCCGCGACACCGCCGATGCCGCCATGGCCATGCTCAAGGTCGATCCGGAAGGCTTCGACGAGCTCGATCGCCGCCTGCTGCACACCATCGTGGAGAGCTTCGACGGCGGGCCAGTCGGCGTGGAGTCGCTGGCCGCGGCCCTGTCCGAAGAGCGCGGCACGCTGGAAGACGTGATCGAGCCCTATCTGATCCAGCAGGGTTTCCTGGTGCGGACCGCACGCGGGCGCATGGCCACGGCCAAGGCCTATTCGCACCTGGGGCTGCAGCCCAAGCGCGACGCCGGGCTGCCGTTCCCGGACTCCGAGGCCTTGTTCTGATGCACCGTAAGGCCTGCCGAATCCCGCGCCCCACAGCGCTCCGGAGCACCCGATGACTGTTGAATCGCCCGCCCAGGCCGTCGCCGATGGGCAACCGTTCAGTATTCCGACAAGGGTCTACTGGGAAGATACCGACGCGGGCGGGGTGGTCTACCACGCGCAGTACGTGGCCTTCCTCGAGCGCGCGCGCAGCGAATGGATGCGATCGCGCGGCCAGATGCAGGAACAGCTGCGCCGCGAACACGATCTGGTGTTCGTGGTGCGCGGCATGCAGTTGGACTTCCTCAGGCCCGCGCGCCTGGACGACCTGCTCACCGTGACCGTGCAGGTGCGCCAGGTGCGGCGCGCCAGCATCGTGTTCGACCAGGCGATCTGGCGCGGGGAGGAACGGCTGCTGGCCGCGCAGGTGAAGATCGCCGCGGTGTCCGCGTCCGCGTTCCGCCCGGTCGGGCTGGACGAGGCGCTGTACCAGGAATTCAAGCTGTTGGAAGTCCCCGCCTGACCCCTTTGCCGCTCCCCCTTCTTTAAAGCGTAGAACCCCCGAGGAAACAACGGATGATTGGATTGCTCCTGGCGCTGCAGGACGCCGTGACCGAGACCCTGCCGCCGGAGGCTGCCGCCGCGGCTGCCCAGGCCACCGCGCAGGCCGCCCACAGCTCCATCAACTACTTCGAGCTGCTGCTCAAGGCCAGCCTGCCGGTCAAGGTGATCGTGCTGCTGCTGCTGACCGGCTCGCTGGTGAGCTGGATCATCATTTTCCGCAAGGCCGGCGTGTTCAAGCGCGCCAACCGCGATGCCGACGAGTTCGAGGGCCGCTTCTGGTCCGGCGCCGATCTGGGCAAGCTGTATGCGGCGGCCACCGATCGCGGCCGCGTGGTCACCGGCCTGGAGGCGATCTTCGAGTCGGGCTTCCGCGAGTTCGCCCGCCTGCGCGACAAGCGCCACACCGATGGGCGCGTGCAGCTGGAGGGCGCCCAGCGCGCCATGCGCACCGCCTACGTGCGCGAGATCGACGCGCTGGAGCGCAACCTGGAGCTGCTGGCCAACATCGGCTCGACCGCGCCCTACGTGGGCCTGGTCGGCACCGTGTTCGGCATCATGGTGACCATGCACGACATGCTCAACAGCGGTGAGCAGGCCGGCATCGCCGCGGTCGCGCCGGGCATTTCCGAGGCGCTGTTCGCCACGGCCATCGGCCTGTTCGTGGCCATCCCGGCGGTGTGGGCCTACAACCGCTTCACCACCCGCGTCGAGCGCATCTCGGTGCGCTATGAAACCTTCGCCGACGAGTTCAGCTCGATCCTGCAGCGCCAGACCGGCGAAGCCTGAGGGAGGCGTCCATGCAGTCGGCCATTTCGCGCAGCCGCAAGCGGCGCAAGCTGAAATCCGAGATCAACGTCGTGCCCTACATCGACGTGATGCTGGTGCTGCTGATCATCTTCATGGTGACCGCGCCGATGCTGACCCTGGCGGTCAACGTGGAGCTGCCCAAGTCGCACGCCAAGTCGGTGGAGAGCAAGAGCGATCCGATCATCATGACCGTGGACAAGGACGGCAACTACTTCCTCAAGGTCACCAAGGACGACAAGCTGCAGGCGTATTCGCCCGAGGAGATCTCCGCGCGCCTGAAGGCGATGGTGGCCGAGCAGGGCGAGGACAAGATCAGCGTGATGCTGGCCGCGCCCGGCGATGCGGACTACCAGAAGGTGATCACCGCCACCGCGCTGCTGTCCGAGTCCGGCGTCAAGAAGGTGGGGCTGGTCTCGCAACCCGGCGGCACGGGCGGCAATGCACGCTGAGGCCACGCATCTGGATCGCCGCGACCCGCGCGACCGCCCCGGCACGGCGGTCGCCCTGGCCGTGGGCGTGCACGTGTTGCTGCTGGCCCTGATCATCGCCTCCTCCTATTTCCACTGGAACCAGGACCAGGCCGAGGCCGCCGCCGGCTCGCCCGCGATCGAGGCCTCGCTGGACCTGTCGGCCGCCGACATGCGCGCCGCGCAGCAGGCCGTGCGCGAGTCGGCCAAGGTCGAGCCCAAGCCGACCCCGCCCACGCCCATGCCGCAGCCGGTGGCCGACGAGGACACCGTGCCGCCGCCGCAGCCGGTGCCGGAGCCCAAGCCGCAGGATTCGCCGGTGCCGCGCCAGCAGCAGGCCCAGGAGCGCGTGCCCGATCCGCAGCAGGTCAACCAGGAAGAGGCCAGCCGCCTGGCCATCGCCCAGGAGAAGGCCGAGAAGGAGCAGGAAGCCAAGCGCCGCCAGGAGCAGATCGACCTGACCGAGCGCAAGAAGCAGGAAGAAGCCGAGCGCCTCCAGCGCCTGGCCGCGCAGCAGGAAGAGGACGACCGGCAGAAGAAGCTGGCCGCCATCCGCGCCCAGCGCGCCCAGGCCGACAAGCAGGCCCAGCTGGCCGAGCAAAAGCTGCGCCAGCTGGCCGACGCACGCGCCCGCCAAGCCTCGCAGCAGCAGGCCACGCAGGCGTCCTCGTCGCAGGCCGCCGCGTCCAACCCCTCGCCGGGGCAGAACGGCACCGATCCGGGCCTGCTGGCCAAGTACCAGGCGGCCATCCAGAGCGCGGTCATGAACCAGTGGACGCGTCCGGACTCGGTGGCGGTGGGCACGCGCTGCAAGGTGCTGGTGACCCAGCTGCCCGGCGGCGAGGTGATCTCGGCCGAGGTACAGCCGGGCTGTCCGATGGACGCGGCCGGTCAGCGTTCGATCGAGGCGGCCGTGCTCAAGGCCCAGCCGCTGCCGTACCGCGGCTTCGAACCGGTGTTCAACCGCCGCCTGATCTTCAATTTCGAGGCGCAGGACCGCTGAGCGCGGCATGCCGGGCGGTGGTTCACACCGCCTTGGCGTTCATGATTGCGAAAATGTTCACCCGTCGGCTGCTATCCCTAGCCGATCTTTTCGCACAAGCCCAGCCTTCATGAAGAAACTCACGCGGTACTTCGCCCTTGTCGTGGCCCTGTTCCTGCCTGCAGCGGCCTTCGCCCAGAGCCAGGGCCTTGAGATCAACATCGTCGGCGGCAACCCTTCCGCGCTGCCGATCACCATCGTGCCGATGCCCTACCAGGGCTCGGGCGCCGCACCGACCACCGACGTCTCGCAGGTCGTCAGCGCCGACCTGGATCGCTCCGGCGCGTTCCGCACCCTGCCGGTGGCCAGCATCGTCGAGAAGCCGACCCGCGGCTCGGAGATCCAGTACCCGACCTGGCGCGCGCTCAAGCAGGATTACATTGTTGTCGGTCGCGTGCTGGACGGCGGCAACGGCGCCTACCGCGTCGAGTACGAACTGTTCGACGTGGCCAAGCAGGAGCGCCTGCTCGGCCTGGCCATGACCGGCCGCGCCAACGCCATGCGCGATGTCGCCCACCAGATGGCCGATGCGATCTACGAGAAGATCACCGGTATCCGCGGCGCCTTCTGGACCCGCATCGCCTACGTCACCCAGACCGGCCTGGGCGCCAATGCGCGCTACGCGCTGATGGTCGCCGACTCGGACGGCTTCAACCCGCAGACCATCGTGCGCTCGGCCGAGCCGCTGCTGTCGCCGGCCTGGAGCCCGGATGGCCGCAAGCTGGCCTATGTCAGCTTCGAGCGCGGCAACTCCTCGATCTACATCCAGGACATCACCACCGGCGCGCGCGAGCTGGTCGCCAGCTTCCGCGGCATCAACGGCGCGCCGGCGTTCTCGCCGGACGGCCGCAAGCTGGCCCTGACGCTTTCGCGCAGCGGCAACCCGGAGATCTACGTGATGGACCTGGGCAGCAAGGCGCTGACCCAGATCACCAACCAGTACGGCATCGACACCGAGCCGACCTGGAGCGCCGACGGCAGCTCGATCTACTTCACCTCCGACCGCGGCGGCCGTCCGCAGATCTACAAGGCCTCGGCCAGCGGCGGCGGCGCCACGCGCGTGACCTTCGAGGGCAACTACAACGCCACCCCGACCGTCTCCTACGACGACAAGAAGATCGCCGTGGCCCAGGGTTCGGGCAACACCTATCGCATCGCCATGATGGATTCCAGCACCGGTTCGCCGCGCTGGACCACGCTTTCGCCCGGTTCGCTCGATGAGTCGCCGAGCTTTGCCCCCAACGCCTCGATGATCCTGTACGCCGCACGCGAGGGCGGTCGGGGGGTGCTGTACGCCGTGTCCGCCGATGGCCGTGTCCGCCAGCGCCTGGTGCTGGCCCAGGGCGATGTGCGTGAGCCGGCATGGTCGCCGTATCGGAACCAGACCCCGCAAAAATAATGCGAAAGGGTCATTCCGCCGGTTTAACATTGCGTTAAACTAACCCGCGTTTTTGCATCCACCACCCCGGATCCGCGTAAGGAACCCAAATGAACACCACTCTCCGCGTCGTTGCTTTGTCCCTGATGTCCGTGGCCGTTCTGGCCGGTTGTAAGAAGAACACCAAGACCCAGACGCCGCCGCCGGCCGTCGAGCCGCCGCCGGCCATGACCCAGCCGACCACCAATGCCGGTGCCTATGGCCCCAGCGATCTGGATACCGACGCCTGCCTGCGCCAGCGCGTGGTGTACTTCGATCTGGACCAGGACGCCGTCAAGCCGGAGTTCCAGGCGATCATGGCCTGCCACGCCAAGTACCTCAACGATCGTCCGTCGGCCCGCATCAACCTGGAAGGCAACACCGACGAGCGCGGTTCGCGTGAGTACAACATGGGCCTGGGCGAGCGTCGCGGCAACGCGGTCTCCTCCGCCCTGCAGGCCGCCGGCGGTTCGGCCAGCCAGCTGTCGGTGGTGAGCTACGGCGAAGAGCGCCCGGTCTGCACCGAGTCGACCGAGGAGTGCTGGGCCAAGAACCGTCGCGTCGAGATCGTGTACACCGCGAAGTAATCGACGTTCGACCTCGGGCCACCGTTCGCGGTGGCCCAACGGGGGCCGGTGACCGGGGCGGGGCAACAGGACACAACCTGTCTGCCCCGGTCGGCACCGGCCCTTTTCGTTGGATGGCCATGGTTCAATGCTCCGGCCGTCCGATCCGCAACCCTCGTTACGTGAGCGCCATGCGTCCCATCCGATTCCGTCTTCTCCTGCCGGCCCTGCTGCTGTCGCTGGGCACCGCGCCCGCCGCCTTCGCGCAGAAGGCCAGCCTGGCCGACCGCGTCGCCGCGCTGGAAGTGCGTGCCAACAACACCCAGGCCAATACCGACCTGCTCAACCAGATCACCCAGCTGCGCCAGGACCTGGCCAGCCTGCGCGGCACCGTCGAGCAGCTGCAGAACGAGAACGAGCAGCTCAAGCAGCGCGCGCGCGACCAGTACCTCGACCTGGACGGCCGCATCGGTCGCCTGGAGAGCGGCGGTGGCGGCGGCGCGGCCGCCGGTGCGCCGCCACCCGTGTCCGCGGCGCCCGCGGCCGGCGCCAAGGCTGCGCCGCCGGCGGCGGGTGCGCCCGCCGCGACCGCCGAGGCCCCGCCCGCGGTCCACGGCGACGCCGGCGCGATGGCCCAGGCCGGCGACGAGCGCACCGCCTACGGTGTGGCCTTCGACGCGCTGAAGAAGGGCGACTACGCCGACGCGGCCAACCTGTTCACCAGCTTCCTGCAGCTGTATCCCAGTGGCGTCTATGCGCCCAACGCGCTGTACTGGCTGGGCGAGAGCTATTACGTCACCCAGAACTACCAGATGGCCGCCGACCAGTTCCGCGCGCTGCTCTCGCGTTATCCCACCCATGACAAGGCGCCCGGCGCCCTGCTCAAGCTGGGGCTGGCGCAGTACGGACTGGGCAAGGTCAACGACGCGCAGACCACGCTGCAGCAGGTGATCCAGCAGTACCCCGGCAGCGACGTGGCCCGCACCGCCGACGATCGCCTGCATTCGATCCAGGTCGGGCAGATCCGCTGAGCCCGACGAGGTCCGCCAGGACCTTTCGCAGTACCGCTACACGCACCACTCGAACGCCACCGCGAGGTCTGCGGTGGCGCCGCCGTTTTGAGAGAGCCTCCGCAATGAACGCCGCCGCCGCCGTCCCCAGCCAGATCGAACAATCGCCGCAGGACCGGCTGAAGATCACCGAGATCTTCGTCTCGCTGCAAGGCGAGGCCGACGCCGCCGGCTGGCCGACCGTGTTCGTGCGCCTGACCGGCTGCCCGCTGCGCTGCCAGTACTGCGACACCGCCTACGCCTTCCACGGCGGCACCTGGTGGGAGATCGAGGACATCCTGGCCGAGGTCGCGCGCGCGGGCGTGCGCCATGTCTGCGTGACCGGCGGCGAGCCGCTGGCCCAGAAGCGCTGTATCGGCCTGCTGGCGCGGCTGTGCGATGCCGGCTACGACGTCTCGCTGGAGACCTCCGGCGCGCTGGACGTCTCGCAGGTCGATCCGCGCATCTCGCGCGTGGTCGACATCAAGACCCCCGGCTCGGCCGAGGAACACCGCAACCGCTGGGACAACCTGCCGCTGCTGACCGCGCGCGACCAGGTCAAGTTCGTGCTGTGCAGCCGCGCCGACTACGAATGGGCCCGCGAGGTCGTGCGCGAGCACGCGCTGGACCAGCGCTGCGCCGTGCTGTTCTCGCCGTCCAAGGATCAGGTGAGCCCGCGCGCGCTGGCCGACTGGATCGTCGAGGACCGCCTGCCGGTGCGCTTCCAGATGCAGTTGCACAAGCTGCTGTGGAACGACGAACCCGGCCGCTGAACCCGCGCGGGAAGTGCCGGCCCGGCGCCCGGGCGGTAGGCTATGCGCTCCCCGGCCTGTCTCGCCGGCAAGAAGAACACCCCACATGAACAATGCAGTCGTCCTCGTCTCCGGGGGCATGGATTCGGCCGTGGTCCTGGCCATCGCCCGCGAACACGGTTTCCGCACGCACGCGCTGAGCGTGCAATACGGCCAACGCCACACGTCCGAACTCGACGCCGCCGCGCGCGTGTCGCAGCAACTCGGCGCCGCCGCGCACAAGACCGTCCACGTCGACCTGCGCAGCATCGGTGGCTCGGCGCTGACCGACGACATCGAGGTGCCGCAGGCCGGCGGCGAAGGCATCCCGGTCACCTACGTGCCGGCGCGCAACACCATCATGCTGTCCATCGCGCTGGGCTGGGCCGAGGTGCTCGGCGCGGCGGACATCTTCTGCGGCGTCAACGCCGTGGACTACTCCGGCTATCCGGACTGCCGGCCCGAATTCATCTCCGCCTTCCAGACCCTGGCCAACCTGGCGACCAAGGCGGGCGTGGAAGGCGCAGGCCTGCGCGTGCACGCGCCGCTGCAGTTCATGAGCAAGGCCGACATCGTGCGCGAGGGCGTGCGCCTGGGCGTGGACTTCGGCGCCACCGTGTCCTGCTACAACGCCGATGCCAGCGGCGCGGCCTGCGGGCGCTGCGACGCCTGCCGCCTGCGCGCGGCGGGCTTCGCCGACGCCAGCGTGCCCGATCCCACGCGCTACGCCTGAAGCGCGGGTCGCATCGCCAGCCCTTTCCGGTAGAATGGCCGGCCCCGGCGCAACGCCGGGCCGCGTGTCCGGGCCGTTAGCTCAGTCGGTAGAGCAGAAGACTTTTAATCTTTTGGTCGAAGGTTCGAATCCTTCACGGCCCACCATCGCAGGATTTCAGGGGGTCCGGTAAGTTTTCAGCAATGCCGGAAAGGCCTTAAAAAGTACATGGTTTAGGTCTCAGTGAGTCTCGGACCACCCTCCATGAGTCGGCGGTCTTCCGGTCGAGTAAACGACTGCCCGCGTTGCAAAAAGACGAGCGCTCAGAATGAGCGCATTAACGCTGCCGCAGATTGCGGACTCCGCAGGAATAATGACCCGCGCCGCAGCGATGCGTACCGCCAGAACAACGGGTGGCTTGAACAATTGGTTCCCCCGAGCCTTGTCCACTTCTCAGCGCTGTACGGCAGCCCGCCAGTCTCACTTGGTCATGCAGATCTCCAGTCCCTTGCGAGTGCCGACGCTTTGAGAGATTCAGTCACTGTCCTGCTAGTCCGCGAACATCTTTCCGCGAGGTGGATGCGTTAGGCTCATCCCGCGGGGACAGACAATGGACGGTCTAATGTGCTCAAGGATGTTGCGACGCGCTGGATGGCGTCTTGCTGTCGTGGTCATGCTCGCCCTGGCCACCGGTGCACACGCTGGCACGGTTCGGGAGAACCGCAAGGATTCCAGCTACACCGTGACGGGGCGGGATGGTCACCAGATCCTTGCCTCCATGAAGGCCTGGAGCGATCGGGCCAAGGCTCAGCTGGGAAAGGATGATGGGCCGGCGGAGGAAACACTCGCTGGCCTGACGCGCGCAAAAATGCGCCTGGATTATGTCCTGCGCGAGTCGTCAGGGGCTTGCCGCATCACCAGGAGTCAAGTGGGGATCGGTATCTCCGTCGCCTTGCCTGTCTGGACCCCGGATCCCAGGGCGTCGGTGGCGACGCGCGAATTCTGGCGTGATCTCCAGCAGCGGGTGCAGGTCCATGAAGAGCACCATGTGGCGATCGCCCGCCGCTATGCACACCAGCTGGCAGACGCGGTCGAGCGCATCCAGGCCTCTTCGTGTTCAACCGCTGAGCGGCTGGCCAAGCAGAAGGGTGCCGAGGTCGTCGCTCAGATGCAGAAGGCACAGGCGGACTTCGACAAGGTCGATGGACACCTTAAGCTTTCATGGGCGAAGCCTGGTGCGGCGGTCGAACGTAGGCTGTCGAATTCGCGAGCGAGCAAATCCCTGCTGTGGGTCTTCTTCTTCGCCGCGTATGGCATCGGCGCACGCTATCTCTGGGCGCTGATGGCGCGCAGGCAGGCTGCGACCGAACGCACGCGGACGGGCCCGAGGCTGCAAGACGACGTGGTCGCGGTCGCTTGCCTCTTCGCCACCGCAATCCTTCCGCCATTGGCCATGCTCTTGATCGAGCATGGGAGAGCGAGCGGGCCGGCGGTGCTGATTTTCATCCTGGCCTGGGGATGCTCGATCGTTCCGGCAGCCATCGTTGCAGGACGCATCATGGCCGGAGCCAAGCGGCGCTAGTGTTGGCGAACGGTCCGTCGCCACCATTGAGATTTTGCCGGCCGTGGCGTTGACAGCCATCGCGCCGCGGCGCGACGCTTGCTGCGTCCGCGAGCCATTGGCGCCCCTCCGATGATTTCCAAACTGCCGCGCTGGGTCTGGTCCGGTGCCTGGGTCATGGCCTTCACCGCCGGCATCGTCAATGTCGTGGCGCTGCTGGGGTTCGGCCATCAGGGCGTGAGCCATATGACCGGCATCACCTCGGAGATGGGCGCACGCGCGGCGGTGCTGGATCTGCGGGGGCTGGCGCAGCTGGCCGGTGGCGCGTTCTTCTTCGTCGCGGGAAGCGCGCTCAGCGGGGCGCTGATCGGCGATGTCGCCCTGCAGCTGGGGCGGCGCTATGGGCTGGTGCTGGTGCTGGAAGCCGGCCTGCTGCTGGCCTCGGTGCCGCTGATGACGCGTGCCTCGATGTGGGGCCTGTGGCTGGCGGCCTGCGCCTGCGGCCTGCAGAACGCGATGGCCACCACCTACAGCGGCGCGGTCGTGCGCACCACGCATGTCTCGGGCATGTTCACCGACCTGGGGCTGGCCATCGGCCATGGGCTGCGGCGCATGCCGCTGCCGTGGCGCCGGCTGTCGCTGTGCGTAACGGTGATCACCGGCTTCCTGGCCGGCGGCCTGGCCGGCGCGCTGGGCTTCCACCGCTGGTCGTATACGGTGCTGATCGCGCCGGCGGTGATCTGCCTGGGGCTGGCCTGCGTGTACGCGCTCTATGCGCGGCGCGTAGCGGAGCACGCCGCTTCCAAAGGCGTCGCCTAGGCCTAGCCCGGTGCGGCCGAGGTCTTTACGCTTGCAGGCCCCTCGTCCCACCGCCGGTGCGCCTGTTCGCCCATGACCGATTCCCACGCACCCGTCGATGGCCTGCAGCTGCGTCGCGCCACGCCGCTGCCGCCCCTGGCGCATTTCGGCCTGATCGCGCTGGACATGGATTCGACGCTGATCACCATCGAATGCATCGACGAGATCGCCGCGGCGGTGGGCCTGAAGGCGCAGGTGGCCGCGATCACCGAGGCGACCATGCGCGGGGAGATCGCCGACTTCCGCGAGAGCCTGCTGCGCCGCGTGGCCCTGCTCAAGGGCGTGCCCGAGGGTGCGCTGCAGGAGGTCTACGACACGCGCCTGCGGCTCACGCCTGGCGCAGAGCAACTGCTCGAGGCCTGCAAGGCCGCCGGGCTGAAAACGCTGCTGGTCTCCGGCGGTTTCACCTTCTTCGCCGAGCGCCTGCGCGCGCGGCTGGGGCTGGACTTCGTCCGCTCCAATCAGCTGGAGGTGGTCGACGGCGTGCTGACCGGGCGCGTGCTGCCCCAGGCCTGGGGCGATGTCTGCGATGGCGCGGTCAAGCGCGCGACGCTGCTGGACGTGGCCTCGCTGCTGGGCCTGGACCCGGCGCGCACGATCGCGGTGGGCGATGGCTCCAACGACATTCCGATGATGCAGGCCGCGGGCCTGTCGGTGGCCTTCCACGCCAAGCCGCGCGTGCGCGAGGTGGCGGAGGTGTCGATCGACACGGGCGGACTGGAACGGCTGCTGGACGTCCTGGGATGACGCAGTCGCGAGCCTGCTGCCGCAGTTGGCGCGGAAGCGGGCCCGGGTGCCGGGCCTTCCCTCACGAGCGAGGGAAGGGCGCGGCGGAGCCGATCAGGCCAGACGGTCGGCGATGGTCTTGCGCAGGCTCTTGAGATCTTCGGCGAAGATGCGGATGCCGTCGGCCAGCTTCTCCTTGGCCATCGGGTCGGCTTCGACGTCGGCCTTGAACTTGGCCGCATCCACCGGCGTGTGGCTGCCGCCTTCGGCCTTGGTGGGCGTCAGCTTGCGCGGCAGCTCGCCGTGGTCGGCATCGAGCTTGTCCAGCAGGTCCGGCGAGATGGTCAGGCGATCGCAGCCGGCCAGCGCTTCGATCTGCTCGGTCGAGCGGAACGAGGCGCCCATCACCACGGTCTTGATGCCGCGGCGCTTGAAGGTGTCGTAGACGCCGCGCACGAACACCACGCCCTGGTCCTCATCGATGCTGGCCGGCGCCTGGCCGTGGGCCTTGTACCAGTCCAGGATGCGGCCCACGAACGGCGAGATCAGGAACGCATCGGCCTCGGCGCAGGCCAGGGCCTGGGTCGGGTTGAAGATCAGCGTGCAGTTGCAGTCGATGCCCTCGGCCTGCAGCTGGCGGCAGGCCTCCACGCCTTCCCAGGTCGAGGCGAGCTTGATCAGCACGCGGTCCTTGGGCACGCCGTTGTCGGCGTACATGGCGATGAACTTCTTCGCCTTGGCCACGCTGGCGGCGGTGTCGTAGGCCAGGTCGGCATCGACCTCGGTCGACACCCGGCCCTCGATCAGGCCGGAGAGCTTGGTGCCCACGCCGACGGTGAGGCGATCGGCGACCTCGGCGACCAGTTCATCGGTGACCTCGCCCTGGCCGCGCGCCCAGGCGATCTGCTCGTCGATCAGGTCGGCATAGACCGGCAGGTCCAGCGCCTTCTTCACCAGAGTCGGGTTGGTGGTGCAGTCCACCGGCTTGAGGCGCTTGATCGCGTCGAAGTCGCCGGTGTCGGCCACGACCACCGACAGGTCGCGCAGCTGCTGCAGTTTGCTTGGGGCACTCATGGGTCGTTCCGTCAGGTTGGAAGAGAGGAATGGGGAAAGGGTCTCACGCGCGTCGTTGCCGGATCGTCGATGCGGCGCGGCGCGGCGGTGCGGTGGCAGGCGCGGAAGGATCCAGCAGCGCGGGCGGCAGGTCCTTGAAGACCTGCGCCAGCTGCATCAGGAAGCCGGACATCGCCGAGCTCTTGCGCCACACCATGGCGATGCGCCGGCTGGGATGGGAGTCACTGAAGCCCAGCAGATGGATGTTGTCCGAGCGCGCCACCGGCGGCTTGACCGCCAGCGTCGGCAGCAGGGTCACGCCGACATCAGCGGCGACCATCTGGCGCAGGGTCTCCAGGCTGGTGGCGCGGAACTCGGACTTTTCGTTGGCGCCCGAGAGCCGGCACACCTCCAGCGCCTGCTCGCGCAGGCAGTGGCCATCCTCGAGCAGCAGCAGCTTCTGGTCGGACAGTTCGTCCAGGGTCAGCGAATCGCGCGCGGCCAGCGGATGCCCCTCGGGCACGGCCAGCACGAAGGGCTCCTCGAACAGGAACTCCACGTGCAGCTGGTCCTCGTCCACCGGCAGGGCCAGCAGGCCGGCGTCGAGCTTGCCCTCGCGCAGCCGCTGCAGCAGCACATCGCTCTTCTCCTCCACCAGCAGCAGCTCCAGCTGCGGGAAGCGCGTGCGGATGGACGGCACCACATGCGGCAGCAGATACGGGCCGAGCGTGGGGAAGATGCCCAGCCGCACGGTGCCGGCCTCGGGGTCCTGACTGCGCCGCGCCGATTCCTTCATCTGCTCGACCTCGGCCACGATCCGGCGCGCGCGCTCGGCCGCGTCGCGACCGGCCGGGGTCAGCATGACCTTGCGCGGCGCACGCTCGACCAGCGACACGCCCAGCTCGTCCTCCAGCTTCTTGATCTGGGTGGACAGGGTAGGCTGGCTGACGAAGCTGGCCGCCGCGGCGCGGCCGAAATGCATGTGGTCGGCGAGGGCGACCAGGTACTTGAGGTCACGCAGGTTCACGGCTGGAGGACTTGTCTGACACGGCCATCGGCGCCGTCGATGCATTCAACGCCTTTTGCCTCGCCCGATCAATCGACGCAGGCTGAACCCCCTAGCGAGAGCTCTCCACTGGTGAGGATGACCCGTGTGCGTTGATGGTTAGCGCGAGGTCGGTGAGCGGAGTTCGCCGATCAGCCTCGACCCGGCCAGGCGCGGCTCCTCGGCTCACCAGCTCTCCCTGGCTCAGCCTGGGACCGGAGAGGATAGAGACTCCGCATCATGCTTGGGGGAGCAACTGTCTCTCAGATCAAGCCGTGGCCTCCTTGTAGAGCGGAGCTTGCTCCGCTGGGGCTTGCCGATGATCCGGTCGAAACGCAGCGGAGCAAGCTCCGCTCTACATGCAGGCCGCGAGATTTGAGGAGACAGTTGCTCCCACGATGGGATCTGCACCCAACCGGTAGAGGCCCGCTGCAGGTGGATCGGGACTTCTTTCGACCCGAAGGCATAGACCAACACGCGCGAGGCAGCGGGCCGGCGGGCAGGGGCCGCGACTAGCGAGGCAGGAGCCGAGCGCCCGAGTCAGGGCAGGATGCCCTGATCGAGGGAAAAGCGGCCCCTGCCCGCCGGACCGCTGCCCATCCGAAGCCGCAGCGCACAGTCGCGGCGATCCCTCATTCCCGCAAAGCAAAAAAAACGCCCGCCGGGGTCACCGGCGGGCGTCATTCACACCTTATCGCGTGGTGGCGGATCAGGCCGCCTTGGCGGCAGCCGGCTCCTGCGCAGCGGGGGCGCTGTGGCGGATCAGGTGGTCGAAGGCGCTCAGCGCAGCCTTGGAGCCTTCGCCCATGGCGATCACGATCTGCTTGTACGGCACCGTGGTGGCATCGCCGGCGGCGAACACCCCCGGCACGTTGGTCGCGCCGCGGTCGTCGACGATGATCTCCCCGCGCGGCGACAGCGCCACGGTGTCCTTGAGCCACTCGGTGTTGGGCAGCAGGCCGATCTGCACGAAGATGCCTTCCAGCTCCAGCGTGTGCTTGGCCTCGTTGGTGCGGTCGGTGTAGGACAGACCGGTGACCTTGTTGCCGTCGCCGTGCACCTCGGTGGACAGCGCCGAGACGATGATGTCCACGTTGGGCAGGCTGCGCAGCTTGCGCTGCAGGACCTCGTCGGCACGCAGCTTGTGATCGAACTCGATCAGCGTGACGTGCTTGACGATGCCGGCCAGGTCGATGGCCGCCTCGACGCCCGAGTTGCCGCCGCCGATCACCGCCACGCGCTTGCCCTTGAACAGCGGGCCGTCGCAGTGCGGGCAATAGGCCACGCCCTTGTTGCGGTACTCGTTCTCGCCCGGCACGTTCATCTGCCGCCAGCGCGCACCGGTGGACAGGATCACCGTCCTGCTCTTGAGCGAGGCACCGTTGGCCAGCTGCACCTCGATCAGGCCATCGGGTCCGGCGGGGATCAGCTTCTCGGCCCGCTGCAGGTTCATGATGTCCACCTCGTACTGACGCACATGCGCCTCGAGCGCGGCGGCCATCTTCGGTCCCTCGGTCTCCTGCACGGAGATGAAGTTCTCGATCGCCATGGTGTCCAGCACCTGGCCACCGAAGCGCTCGGCGGCCACGCCCGTGCGGATGCCCTTGCGCGCGGCGTAGATCGCCGCGGCCGAGCCCGCCGGGCCACCGCCGACCACGAGCACCTCGAACGGCGCCTTGGCCGAGATCCTCGATGCGTCGCGCTTGGCCGCACCAGCGTCCAGACGCCCGACGATCTCTTCCAGGTTCATGCGACCCTGGCCGAAGGTTTCACCATTGAGGTACACGGTCGGCACCGACATCACCTGCCGCTGTTCCACCTCGTCGGGGAACACCGCGCCGTCGATGGCCACGTGCTGGATCCTGGGGTTGAGCACCGCCATCAGGTTCAGGGCCTGAACCACGTCCGGGCAGTTCTGGCAGCTCTGCGAGAAGTAGGTCTCGAACCTGTAGTCGCCTTCCAGCGCCTGCACCTGCTCGATGGTCTCCAGCGAGGCCTTGGACGGATAGCCGCCGACCTGCAGCAGCGCCAGCACCAGCGAGGTGAACTCATGGCCCATCGGCAGGCCGGCGAAGCGCAGGTGGATGTCCTGGCCCGGCGAGTTGAGGGCGAAGGAGGGCGTGTGCACATCGGCATCGCGGTGCTCGACCAGCGAGACCTGGTCGGACAGCAGCACGATGTCGCTCAGCAGCTCCAGCATCTCCCTGGAGGTGGGCGAGTCGTCGACCGAGGCGATCAGCTCCACCGGGCGCGTCAGGCGCTCCAGGTAGGCCTTGAGTTGGGTCTTGAGGGTGTCGTCCAACATGGCGCTTCTCCTTGAAAGGGCGGCAAAGGACCGTCCGGCCCGGCGTGGGCAGACGAGGGGGTCAGGGGACAAACCGCAGGCCGCGACGCAGGCGGGCTCCGGTTTGCCGCCTGCGCCGCCCCGCGCAAGGCGGGGCGGCGTGGCAGCAGCCAGGCGGCTTAGATCTTGCCGACCAGGTCCAGCGACGGAGCCAGGGTCTTGGCGCCTTCCTTCCACTTGGCCGGGCAGACCTCACCCGGATGCGAGGCCACGTACAGGGCGGCCTTGACCTTGCGCAGCGTGTCGCCGGCTTCGCGGCCGATGCCCTCGGCGGTGATTTCCACCGACTGGATCACGCCCTGCGGGTCGATGATGAAGGTGCCGCGGTCGGCCAGACCCGCCGGACGCAGCACGTCGAAGTTTTTGGAGATCTGGTGGGTCGGGTCGCCGATCATGGCGTACTTGATCTTGCCGATCGCCGCCGAGGTGTCGTGCCAGGCCTTGTGCGAGAAGTGCGTGTCGGTGGAGACCGAGTAGACCTCCACGCCCAGCTTCTGGAACTCGGCGTAATGGTCGGCCAGGTCTTCCAGCTCGGTCGGGCAGACGAAGGTGAAGTCGGCCGGGTAGAACACGACCACGGACCACTTGCCCTTCAGGTCGGCATCGGAGACTTCGATGAACTCGCCGTCCTTGTAGGCGGTGGCCTTGAACGGCAGGATTTCGGTGTTGATGACGGACATCGTTTTCTTCCTTTTTGCTGAGGGGGTGGAGGCGATAGGGGCATCCTACGCACCGCGAATCGATTTCTCAAATCGATGGATGGCATCGATTCGATAGCTCGAATCAATTGACGGGCGAGTGCCTCATCCTAGGCCGCGCCACGTTTCAGTTCGGTCACGGCGCGCGGACGAACTCCCCGATCCGCGCCAGCAGCGCCGGGTGCCGGCGGGGCGCGTACAGGTCGATCAGCGGCGCCAGATGGCCACCGGGCAGCCACAGCACCTCGACCTGCCCGCCCGCCGCGCGCAGGCGCTCGGCCAGGTCCTCGGTCTGGCGCGGTTCGACCTCGGTGTCCTTGCGCCCGCTGACCAGCAGGAAGGGCGGCTCGTCGCCATCGACGAAGCCGATCGGCTGCGCCCGCGGCCAGCGCGACGGCGGCCCGAACACCTCTGTGAGCTCCCCGCTGATCTGGAAGTCGTACGGCCCGGCCAGCCCGATCACGCCGGCGATCGCCGAGCGGGGCACGCCCTGGTCGGTCAGATAGTGCGCATCGGTGCCCAGCAGGGCGGCGATCTGCGCCCCGGCCGAATGGCCCGCGAGGAAGATCCGTGCCGGGTTGGCGTCGTAATCGGCCGCATGGGCGCGCGCCCAGGCCACCGCGCGCGCGCCGTCCTCGACGAAGCCGGGAAAGACCGTGTCCGGCGCCAGCCGGTAGTCGGCGATCATCACCACCGCGCCGGTCGAGGCCAGCCGCCGGCCGACGAAGCGGTAATCGCTGCGGGACCCGTGCTGCCAGCTGCCGCCGTAGAAATAGACCAGCACCGGCGCGTCGTGGACCGCGGCGACGGGGCGATAGACGTCCAGCGAGAGCTGCCGCACCGGGTCGTAGACGGCTGTGGCGTCGGGCTGGCCCTGACCATGGTTGGCGATGCCGAAGGCCAGGCTCTGGCACGCGCTCAGGGTCAGTGCGCTCAGCGCGCCCAGACCCAGGCGCAGCAAACGGGAAGGCTTCAAGGCGTAGGGCTCCGGCAAGGACAATAGGAAAGGGCGCAGGGTGCAACGGCTACCATGGCGCGAATGAAAACGCAGTCACCCGAACGCCTGGACGCGCTGCTGCGGCACGGCGCCGCACAGCTGGGCAGCGACGCGGCGCGCTTCGAGGCCGAGCTGTTGCTGCTGCACGCCCTGGGCCGCGACCGCGCCTGGCTGTTCGCGCATGGCTCCGACCCGGTCGAACCCACCGTGCACGACGCCTACGCCGCGCTGCTGGCGCGGCGTGCGGCCGGCGAGCCGATCGCCTACATCACGGGCCGGCGCGGCTTCTGGACGCTGGACCTGCGGGTCGGCCCCGCCACGCTGATCCCGCGCGCCGAGACCGAACGCCTGGTCGAACTGGCCCTGGACCGCCTGCCGGCCGACACACCGGCACGGGTCGCGGACCTGGGCACCGGCAGCGGCGCCATCGCCCTGGCCATCGCCAGCGAGCGCCCGCTGGCGCAGGTGGTCGCCACCGACGCCAGCGCCGCCGCGCTCGAGATCGCCCAGGCCAACGCGCGCGAGCACGGCCTGGGCCAGGTGCGCTTCGTCCACGGCGACTGGCTGGCGCCGCTGGCCGGCGAGCGCTTCGACCTGATCGCCAGCAACCCGCCCTACATCGAGGCCGGCGATGCGCACCTGACGCGCGGCGACCTGCGCTTCGAGCCGGCCAGCGCGCTGGCCTCGGGCGCCGATGGCCTGGACGACATCCGCCGCATCGTCGCCCAGGCGCCCGCGCAGCTGCGGCCGGGCGGCTGGCTGCTGCTGGAGCATGGCTTCGATCAAGGCGAGGCGGTGTGCGCGCTGCTGCGTGAGGCGGGCTTCGACCAGGCGCGCACCGAACAGGATCTGGAGCACCGCGACCGCGTGAGCCTGGGTCGCTGGCCCGGCGAGTCGCAACAGGGCGTGGCGTAAACTGCCGATCGTTTTTCCCGACTTCCAGGCCGTCCATGCGCCAGCTCTATCCCGCCATCGAACCCTTCGACACCGGCGAACTCCAGGTCGACGCGCGTCATACGCTCTACTTCGAGCAGTGCGGCAATCCGCAGGGCAAGCCGGTGGTGATGCTGCACGGCGGGCCGGGCGGCGGCTGCAACGCGAAGATGCGCCAGTTCCACGATCCGGCCAAGTACCGCATCGTGCTGTTCGATCAGCGCGGCTCCGGCCGCTCGCGGCCGCACGCCGATCTGGTGGACAACACCACCTGGGACCTGGTGGCCGATATAGAGAAGCTGCGTACGCACCTGGGCATCGAGACCTGGCAGGTGTTCGGCGGCAGCTGGGGCTCGACCCTGGCGCTGGCCTACGCGCAGACCCATCCGCAGCGCGTGACCGAGCTGGTGCTGCGCGGCATCTTCATGCTGCGCCGCTGGGAGCTGGAGTGGTTCTACCAGGAAGGCGCCAATCGCCTGTTCCCCGATGCCTGGCAGCACTACATCGCCGCGATCCCCGAAGTGGAGCGCGCCGATCTGATCTCGGCCTTCCACCGCCGGCTGACCAGCGACGATGCGGCCACGCGCCTGTCCGCCGCGCGCGCCTGGTCGGTGTGGGAAGGCGCGACCAGCTATCTGCGCGTGGACGAGGACTTCGTCAGCGGCCACGAGGATGCGGAGTTCGCGCTGGCCTTCGCCCGCATCGAGAACCACTACTTCGTCAACGGCGGCTTCTTCGAGGTCGAGGACCAGCTGCTGCGCGACGCGCACCGCATCGCCGACATCCCCGGCGTGATCGTGCACGGCCGCTACGACGTGGTCTGCCCGATCCAGAACGCGTGGGACCTGCACCAGGCCTGGCCGAAGGCGAGCCTGGAGATCACGCCGACCTCGGGCCACTCGGCCTTCGAGGAAGAGAACATCGACGCGCTGGTGCGCGCGACCGACCGCTTCGCCTGAGCCGGCCGCGCGCTCAGGTGAGCGCGTAGCCCAGCGGCATGGGCGGCACCGGCACGCGTGGAGAGAGGGTCGGATCGTCGGTCTCGTCGGTCCAGACCTCGAACTTCTCCAGCGTGTTGAAGCCGAAGCTGTTGCTGATCGCCGCATCGGCCGCATCGCGGCCGCGGGCGATCAGCACGCGGCCGATGCGCGGGGTGTTGTGGCGCGCGTCGAAGGTGTACCAACGCCCGTCCAGATAGGCCTCGAACCAGGCCGAGAAATCCATCGGCGCATCCACCGGCGGGATGCCGATGTCGCCCAGGTAACCGGTGCAGTAGCGCGCCGGGATGTTCATGCAGCGGCACAGGGCGATGGCCGAATGCGCGAAGTCGCGGCACACGCCGCGGCCCTCCTGCAGCGCCTCGACTGCGCCCTTGGTGGCGCGCGCATGCTGGTAGCCGAACTGGATCGCGTTGTGCACGTAGTCGCAGATCGCCTGCACGCGCGCCCAGCCCGGCGGCGTGGCGCCGAACAGGTCCCAGGCCATGGAGACCAGCTGGTCGGTCTCGCAGTAGCGGCTGCCGAGCAGGAACAGCAGGGTGTCGTCCGGCAACTGGTCCACCGGCACCTCGCGCGCGCCCGGCGCGACGGGATCGGGCTGGCCGTCGTCCTGCACCACCGCGTCGGCGTACAGGGTGAACAGCCCGGCCGGCGCGTGCAGGCGGGTGCAGGTATTGCCGAAGCTGTCGTGGTACTGGCGCATCGGCACGCCGGGCAGGGCGCGCAGCTCCTGGCCGATGACGATGTCGGTGCGGCGGCTGTCGTGGATGTTCAGCGTCACCAGCATCGAGGTGGGCTGCGGCAGCCGGAAGGCGATTTCGTAACCCAGGCGGATGAGCATGTGGGAGGGCGGTCGGGGGACAGCCATCCATATAGCGGGATTTTCAGGGTTGTGGTGTGAAATCCGGCGCCAGACGGGTGAACAGGCGCGCCAGCCGCTGCGCCCAGGCGCGCTGGCCCTCGTCGGTGGCGATCAGGTCCTGGCGGATTTCCAGTTCCAGGTGCACCAGCCCGCGCGCCTCGCCGTGCACGGGGATGGCGTAGTCGGTGGCGTCGCTGACCGCGTAGGGTTCGTTGTCGCCGACGGTCAGCCCCTCGGCTTCGAGCAGCGGCTTGAGGGCGTGGGCCAGGCGCGCGTCGCGCTGGTAGAGCACGCCGGCGTGCCAAGGCCGCACGATGCCGGCGAACACCGGAGTGAAACTGTGCATGGCGATCAGGATCGTCGGCTGCCCGCGCGCGGCGCGCGCGTCGAGCTGGCCGCTGATCGCGTCGTGGTAGGGCTGGAAGATCTCCGCGGCCCGCTGCGCGCGCTGCTGCGGGTTGGCGGCGACGTTGGCGGCGATGTCGGTGCCGTCGCTGACCGCGGCGATCGAGCCCGCCGCGTCCAGCGGCCGGTTGCAGTCGATCACCAGGCGCGAATAGGTCTGCAGGATCGCGGTGGCGTCCAGCAGCGCGGCCAGCGCGCGCGTGGTTCCGGCGATGCCGATGTCCCAGCCGATGTGGCGGTCCAGCTCGGCCTGCGGCAGGCCCAGCTGGTCCAGCGCGGCCGGCACGGCCTGGCCGGCGTGGTCGGCGATGAGCAGGTAGGGCGAGGCGCCGTGCTCGCCGAGCACGGTGAACGGCGGCGGGTCCTGCGGCCCCAGCAGGGTCGGCTCAGCCACGCGGCGTGCCGTCCAGATGGTGCTCGATCATCCACAGGCCGGCCCAGAGCTTGGCGTCGAGCTCATAGCCCTCGCCGAGCTTGCCCACCAGCCAGGCCGCGGCCTGCGCGCGCGGGATCTCGTGCACGGTGATGTTCTCGTCCTCGTCGCCGCCGCCGGGACCGACGCGGCGCAGGCCGGTGGCGAGCACGAAGGCGATGCGCTCGTTGGTCGAGCCCGAGGACACCGGCCCGATCAGCAGCACCTCGGCGTGCTCGGCGGTCCAGCCGGTCTCTTCCTCCAGCTCGCGGATGGCCGAGACCTCGATCGACTCACCGGCGTGGATGTCGCCGACCAGGCCGGCCGGCATCTCGATGGTCTTGGCCTGCAGCGGCACGCGGAACTGCTCGACGAAGACGATCTTGTCCTCCGGGGTGACGGCGATGATGATCGCCGCCAGCCCGCCGGCATGGGCGCGCTCGGCGTATTCCCAGGTGCCGCGCCGGATCAGGCGCAGGTACTGGCCGTCGTACATCACTTCTGCGGGTTCGGTCTTGGAACTCATTGGGCCGGCTCGTAGGAGGGGAAATGGGGGGCGTCGTCGTGCGGTGGCGTCCACGGCTGTTCCAGCCCGGAGGCGGCGCGCAGGCGCCGGCGCAGGGTCGGCCCGAAGCGCAGCGCTTCGCACAGTGCGTCGAGCAACTGGCCATCGGCCGGCGCGCGCGCGAAGCCGGGCACGATCCCGTCCAGCGGCGCATCCAGCGCGATGGTGGTCAGCTGCCGCCACAGCAGCGCGTGTTCGCGCTGCTCGCGCAGGCGCAGGGCGACCTGGGCGGCGCCGCGCAGGCGCAGGAACGCGACTTCGTCGCAGCGCGCCAGCAGCGCGTCCAGGCTGCCGAAGTGCGCCAGCAGGATCGCCGCGGTCTTGGCGCCGATACCGCTGACGCCGGGGATGTTGTCGATGGCATCGCCGCACAGGGCCAGGTAGTCGGCGATCTGGTGGGCTTCCACGCCATGGCGCGCCTTGACCCCGGCCGCGCCCCAGCGCACACCGCGGGCGAAATCCCACTGCTCGTCGCCTTCGCCCAGCAGCTGGGAGAGGTCCTTGTCGGCCGAGACGATCACCCCGCGGAAGCCCAGCGGCCGCGCCGCGTGCAGGGCGCTGCCGATCAGGTCGTCGGCCTCGTACTCGGTGTGGGCCAGCACGTTGAAGCCCAGTGCCGCGCACAGCGCCTTGCAGTGCGCGAACTGGCGCCGCAGCTCGGGCGGCGCCGGCTCGCGGTTGCCCTTGTAGGCCGGATACAGGCCATGGCGGAAGCAGCTGTCCAGCGCCTCGTCGAAGGCCACCGCGATATGCGTCGGGCGCTGGCGTTCGCCCAGCTCCAGGAGGAAGCGCGCGAAGCCATGCACGGCGTTGGTCGGCCAGCCCTCGGCGTCGCGGAACTGATCGGGCATCGAGTGCCAGGCCCGGAACACGTACAGGCTGGCATCGACCAGATACAGGTCCTTCAGCACGACCCACCTCCGCCGCCATGCCAGGCCCGGCAAGGCCGCACGCAGGCCGGTTGCGGACTAGGCACGTTCACCGGTCCAGTCGGTGAGCAGCGCCGCCGCGTCCGGGCGCTCGCGCTCGGGGACCTCGATCGCGGCGGTGCCGATATGGACGAAGCCGGCGATGCGCTCGTCCGGGCCCAGGCCCAGTTCGGTGCACACCACCGGATCGCTGGCCGCCCAGCCGGTCAGCCATTGCGCGCCGAAGCCGAGCGCCTGCGCGGCCTGCAGCAGGGCGAAGCACACGCTGCCGGCGGTCAGCCATTGCTCCTCGAGCGGCACTTTGTGACCGGGCTGCAGGCGGGCGACCACGGTGATGATGACGGGCGCGTAAGAAAACCTGCCGCGCTCCTTCTCCAGCGCCGCCTCGGAGGCCTGCGGATCCTTCTGCCGCGTGCGGGCTTCCAGCAGCCGGCTCATCGCCGCGCGGGCCTGGCCTTCGATGCGGATGAAGCGCCAGGGCACCAGCTTGCCGTGGTCGGGCACGCGGCTGGCGCTCTCCAGCATGCGCAACAGCGTCGGCGTGTCCGGCCCGGGCGCATGAAGCTGCTTTGACGGGACTGAACGGCGCTGGTCGAGCGCTTGCAGCAGTTCTGGGGTCGGCATACGCTGAAGTTTAGCGGCTTGGCATGGTTTTTGAGTGTTGGACAGGTCGACCGGCGCATGCGGCGCTGGTCTCATGGTCATCCGGCCAGGAGATTCTCGAGCGACTTGACGGCACTGACGGGGGGCGTGGGATCGGGGCATGTTGAACGGTTTCACCCAGGACAGCAGGCGCGACCGCAATGCGGCGCTGCTGGAGCACGTGCGGCTGCTGGCCGTCGTGCCGCTGGGCGAGATTTTCCAGTCGGTGATGGACGTATTGCCCGCGCGCCTGGATGAACAGGCCGGCAGCGGCGGCGCCTCGCAGATCGACCTGATCGAGGCCAAGCAGGAAGTCCGCCGCCGCCGCGAACACAGCCTCTCGCGCTTCCGCAGCCACCTGGTCAACGCCTGGCAGCTGCTGGAACTGGGCCGGCCGCTGTCGGTGGAGTACAAGCTGGCCGAGGCCGACCTGGACCGCGACGGCGCCGCGCGCCTGAGCCTGCTCAGCTACCAGGACATGGAGGTGCGCCTGGCGATCCGGCGCATGGCCGACGCCATCGCCGCGCGCTGGCGGACCGAGCTGATGCGGGTGAACCGCTACGTCGGCCTGCTCGCCGGCGGGATCAAGCTCAGCGACGACACGCTGCCGTTCGGCCCGCATCACCTCGGCGCCGGCGTGTTCGACGCCTTCGAGGAGCTGACCCTGGCCCCGGCCGCGCGGCTGGAGATCATCCGCATCTGCGAGGACGAGCTACAGTCGCGCCTGGGCGTGCTGTACGCCGGGCTGGAACAGCGCCTGATGCAGGTGATCCAGGCCTCAGAGCGCGCGCTGCTGCAGCCGCGTTCGCGCCGGCGCATCCCCAGCGCGCGGCTGATCACCGAGGGTGAGGCCGATGGCGAGCAGGCGCCGGACTGGATCGCGCGCTTCTTCGCCCAGTGGCAGCCGCCGGATGCGGCCGGCGCCGCGCCGGCCGGCAACGAGCACGCCCGCGCGGTGCAGGAGATCCTGCCGGCGGACCTGCACGCGCTGCTGCAGCGCTCGCGCCAGCTCGAGCAGCAGGCCGGCCCGGACGCGCGGCGGGCGCTGTCGCAGCGCGAGCTGCTCTCGGTGCTCTCGCTGCTGCAGTCCATGCCGGAGGAGTCGTCCACCGGCCCGCGCCCGGCGCGGCTCAAGGACCGCCTGAAGGACGACATCCGCGCCACCGGCGCCAAGCTGGGCATCGACCCGGCGCGGGTGCGGCTGGATCCGGTCGATGAGGACATGCTGGACCTGGTGGCGATGCTGTTCGAGGTGATGCTCGACGAATGCAACCTGCAGGGCCCGGTGCGCCAGGACATGCAGCAGCTGCTGGTGCCCTACGCCAAGGTCGCGCTGCTGAGCCCGGACCTGTTCCTGCGCGAGAACGACCCGCCGCGCCGCCTGCTCAACCTGCTGGCGGACGCGGCCGAATCCCTGGTCGGCGACGAGGCCGCCGAGAAAGCCCTGCGCGCGGAGTTCGACCGCACCGTCGACGCCATCCAGCAGGACTTCGCCGAGCACACCGAGGTGTTCGCCGGCTGGCTGCAGTCCTTCGGCACCGCCTTTGCCAGCTACAAGCGTCGGGTCGAGATCGCCGAGCGCCGCGCCACCGAGCTGCATCGCGCCCAGGAGCGCCGCGAGGAAGCGC
This sequence comes from Pseudoxanthomonas sp. UC19_8, assembly GCF_042700505.1. NCBI lineage: Bacteria > Pseudomonadati > Pseudomonadota > Gammaproteobacteria > Lysobacterales > Lysobacteraceae > Pseudoxanthomonas > Pseudoxanthomonas sp. UC19_8. The sequence continues at coordinate 2,665,974 of NZ_CP170559.1, read as the reverse complement.
GCCGGTTCGCCGACGGCGCCGCCGCCGCGCGGCTGCAGGGCCGCACCCTGCCGCCGGCGATCAGCGATTTCATGACCCGCTACTGGTCGCCCTATGTGGGCATGACCGTGCTGCGCGGGGAGAGCGGCGCGGACGATCTGGCTCAGGCGCTGGCGCTGGCCGATGCGCTGCTGGAGGAACTGGACCTGGCCCGCGTCCACGATCAGGCCCGGCCCTGGCTGGAGCAGCTGCAGCCGGCGCTGACCAAGCTGCTGGACAACCTGGGGCTGAGCCAGGCCGATGCGCAGGCCGCGCGCGCCGCGCTGCGCGATGCGCTGTCCGGCCAGGCCAGCAAGGATGCGGCGGCCCTGTCCGAGCTGCCGCCGCTGCCGCGTCCGCCGCTGATCGCCCAGCCCGAGGCGCCCGCGCCGGCGGCGTGGGAGGAGCCGCACGCGCTGGCCGAGGTCGACGAGGTCACCGCCGACTACTTCCGCCAGCTGCCGATGGGCACCTGGCTGGACTTCGTCTCGCGCAGCGGCAGCGTGCGCGCCGGCAAGCTGAGCTGGATCAGCCCGATCTCGGCGCGGCTGATGTTCGTGGACCGCAGCGGCAGCCGCATGTGCGTGGCCTCGCCCGACGAGCTGTCGGCGATGGCGCAGCTGGATCGCGTGCGCATGCACAGGCACGAGGACGCCTTCTACAGCGCCATGCAGGGCGCCATCGATCAGCTGGAGAACTGAGGCGCTAAGTCTTTGTTTTTGGAGGGACAGGCAGTGGGAGTTCCGTCACGGTTCATGGCCCGGGCTCACACTAGGATGACGCAGCGGTCGGGGACCGCATTCCCCCCAGTCTGACCCCCACGGACACGATGCCCGTATGTCTTCTTACGCCGACTTCCAGCACGGACTGGGACGCAGTCCGCGTCTGCTCGAGCAGGCCCGGCGCACGGTACTGCCCGCGCTGACCAGCGCGTTCGGCGAGGCGCTGGGGCGGTTCGACGATGCCTTGTTCGACCGCGCCGAGCGCGCGGGTCCGGCGCAGATGGCCTTCCTGGACGGCATGCGCGAACTGCGCCGCCAGCGCGAACCCTCCGTCGCCCGCTTCCGCGATCACCTGGAAAAGGCCTGGCGCGCGCTGGAGGACGGCAAGCCGCTGTCGGTCGACACCGCCCTGACCGATGCCAACGTCACCGGCCTGAGCCTGCTGTCGGAGACCGAGCTGGAATCGCGCCTGGCCGCGCGCAACCTGGCCGGCGTGGTCGGCCGCGACTGCCGCCAGGTGCTGCAGCGCCTGGACCGGCGCCTGGCGATGATCGCCGGGATCGAGGAGCTGGACGCCGAGCACAACCCGATCGGCGCCGAACACGTCGGCGTGGCCCTGCACGAGGCCTTCGCGCCCTGCGACTTCGCCCTGGAAGTGCGCCTGACCGTGCTCAAGCTGGGCGAGCGCGAGCTGGTCCCGCAGCTGGGCCGCATCTACGACACGCTCGATCTGCTGCTGGCCCAGGCCGGGGTGATGCCCGAGCAACCCACCGCCGCGCGCAGGCCGGTGCCGCGTCCGGCCGCGCCGCCGCCGGCGGCGATCCCGGGCCTGGAATCGGTGGAGGTGCGCCAGGCCGCCAGCGAAGGCCAGAGCGCGGTCAACGACGACGACGCGCTGCCCGCATGGATGGCGCGCTTCACCGAGCGCCTGAGCTCGCCCGCGCAGCGCTGGCCCGGCGAGGGCCAGGGCGGCGACGGCTACGGCGCCTGGTCCGGGGCCGAGGCGCCGCTGGCGCCCGGCGCGCAAGGTGTGTTGCTCGAGGCCCTGCACCACCTGCTGCAGGAGTCGCGCAGCCACCGCGTCGGCGACGTCGCCGCGGCGGGGCCCGGCGATGGCCGAGGCCAGGGCGTGGAAGGCATGGACAGCCGCTCGCTGTCCAAGCGCGAGATGCTCTCGGTGCTGTCCATGCTGCAGACCACGCCCAGCGACACGCTGCAGGAGGTGGCCACCGGCAGCAGCAGCGAATCGTTGGCCCAGCGCCTGAAGTGCGAGGTCATCCAGAACGCCTCGCGCCTGGGCATGGAGCCGGGCGCCACGCGTCTGTCGCCGGTGGACGAGGACGCCATCGACCTGGTCGGCATGCTGTTCGACGTGATGCTCGACGAGCGCGACCTGGAGACCCATTCGCGCGAGCTGATGGGCAAGCTGGTGGTGCCCTTCGTCAAGGTCGCCCTGCTGGACCGGCGCATGTTCGTGCAGAAGACCCATCCGGCGCGGCGCCTGCTCAACGTGCTGGCCGAGGCCTGCGAGGGCAATACCGGCGAGTCGCAGGCCGACCGCACGCTGCTGGCCAAGGTGGAGGAAGTGGTCGACCGGCTGGTGGCCGAGTTCAACGAGAACCTGGCGATCTTCCAGATGCTGGAGGAGGAGTTCCGCGACTTCCTCGGTCAGCACAAGCGCCGCATCGAGATCGCCGAGCGGCGCGCCACCGAGCTGCAGCGCGGCCAGGAGCGGCTGGAGGCGGCGCGGGCGCGCGCCGCGATCGAGCTGGCCAAGCGCCTGGAGAGCCGGCGCGTGCCGCAGACGATCGAGGATTTCCTGCGCCAGCCCTGGGCGCACCATCTGACCATGGCCCTGCTGCGCGAGGGCGAGGACAGCCAGATGGCGGCCAGCGCGCTGGCCCTGGCCGACGGCGTGCTGCACGAGCTGGCCGAGGCCCAGGCGCAGGTGGTCGGCAAGCCGTGGCTGTCCGAATGGCGGCACGGGCTGATCAAGGTGTTCAGCAGCGTGGGCATGGGCGGCGAGGCCGCCGGCGCGGCGATCGACGCGCTGCACGACACGCTGCAGGCGGTGTCGGTCTCGCGCCCGGACCTGGAGCGTGCGCTGCCCGATCTGCCGCCGGTGGCCGAACCGGCCGCGCAGGCCGCCGCGGCCGCGGCGCAGTCGCCCAACCTGGCCCTGGTCGGCGGCACCGACGCGCTGGAGTTCGACAGCGCCGATGCCGAGCATTTCCGCGGGCTGCCGATCGGCACCTGGCTGGACTTCATCGACAAGGACAACAAGGTCCAGGCCGGCAAGCTGTCCTGGGTCAGCCCGATCTCGGCGCGGCTGCTGTTCGTCAACCGCCGCGGCGTGCGCTTCTGCGTGGCCTCGCCCGAGGAACTGGCGGTGATGGTGCGGCTGGGTCGTCTGCGCCGGCACCGGCACGAGGACGCCTTTGACAGCGCCATGCAGGGCGTGATCGACCGCCTGGACGGCGTGCTGCGCCAGCCCGGCCCGGGCTGAGGGCCGGCCACCGGCGGCGCGGCGCTTTGCTAGCATCGCGGCTCCTTCGATGGCGGGCGCAACCGGGATGACGGTCGAGGTACGGGTGGTGCGGGAGACGGCAGCGGGCGAACGGCGCGTGGCCGCCGTCCCGGAGACCGTGAAGAAGCTCATCGCCGCCGGCGCCGCCGTGCAGGTCGAATCCGGCGCCGGGGCCGCGGCCGGGTTCCCCGACCAGGCCTATCGCGATGCGGGCGCGGCGGTGGTGGACGCCGGCGCGTCGATCGGCGGCGGGCTGGTGCTGTGCGTGCAGTGCCCGCCGGCGCCGGCCATCGCCAGCTGGCCGGCCGGCACCGTGCTGGTGGGCATCCTGCATCCGCAGGCCGATGCCGACCGCGCGCAGGCGCTGCAGCGTGCCGGCGTGCTGGCCTTCCCGCTGGAGCGGCTGCCGCGCACCACGCGCGCCCAGGCCATGGACGTGCTCAGCTCGCAGGCCGGCATGGCCGGCTACAAGGCGGTGCTGATCGCGGCCGAGCTGACGCCGCGCTTCTTCCCGATGCTGACCACCGCGGCCGGCACCATCCGGCCCTCCAAGGTGCTGATCGTCGGCGCCGGCGTGGCCGGGCTGCAGGCGATCGCCACCGCGCGCCGGCTGGGCGCGCAGGTGGAAGGCTTCGACGTGCGTCCGGAGACGCGCGAGCAGATCGAATCGCTGGGCGGCAAGTTCCTCGACCTGGGCGTGAGCGCGGCCGGCGAGGGCGGCTATGCGCGCCAGCTCACCGAGGACGAGCGCGCCGAACAGCAGCGCCGCCTGGCCGAACATCTCAAGAGCGTGGACACCCTGGTGTGTACCGCCGCGGTGCCCGGGCGCCCAGCGCCGAAGATCGTCAGCGCCGCGATGGTGGAAGGCATGCGGCCGGGCAGCGTGATCGTCGACCTGGCGGCCGAGACGGGCGGCAACTGCGAACTGACCCAGCCCGGCCAGACCGTGACCACGGAGGGCGGCGTGACCGTCGCCGGGCCGCTCAACCTGGCCAGTCTGGGCGCGGTGCACGCCAGCGAGATGTATGCGCGCAACGTCTACAACTTCGTGGCGCTGTTCCTGAAGGGCGATGCCCTCTCGTTCGACTGGGACGACGAGCTGCTGGCCAAGACGCGATGGCAGGCCGAGGCCGTGCCGGCCTGAAGGCGGCCGGCACGGCCCTCACCTGTAGAGCGGAGCTCGCTCCGCTGCTCTTCGGTGGGATCATCGGGGAAGCCCCAGCGGAGCGAGCTCCGCTCTACAAGTGGGAGCCTGCATGCCGGCGATGCGGCTTTACCGAGAGACCGATCGCCGCCACTGGCCTGAAGGCCACGAACACGGCGCACACCGTCAATCCGGATCGTCTTCCGGCGACGGCGGGTGGGCGCGGACCCAGTCCTCGCGCTGCTGCGGCGTCATGGCGTCCCACTGGTCGCGCAGCTGCTTGCGCTGGGCCGGGGGCAGGGTGCGCATGCGGTCGAACAGGGCGCGGGCCTGGTCGCGCTGCTCGGGACTCATGCGCTCGTAGCGCTCCATGCCGCGCTTGGCCTGGTCGCGCTGCTGCGGGCTCATGCGCTGCCAGCGCTGGGCGTGGTCCATCATCCGGCCGCGCCGGGACGGGTCGTCGTTCCAGCGATCGCGCAGCTGCGAGACCAGCACGTCGCGCTGTTGCGCGGTGAGCTGGTCCCAGGCCGGCCAGTTCTGCTGCGGCCCCTGGTCGCCCGGGGGCGGCGGAGGCGGGGGCGGCGGACGACGGTCCTGCGCGGTGGCCGTGACGGAGCACAGCGCGAGCAGCAACAGCAGCAGGGGGGAAGCAAAGCGGCGCATGGGCGTCATTCCATCTTGGTGTCCGAGGCCCCCAGCCAGACGTACAGGTCCGGGTTCTGGTCCAGCACGTCGGCGGTGCTGACATAGGCATCGGTGGCATCGGAAGGCAGGGTGGCCTGCACGGCCAGCACCTGGTGGGTGGCGCTGGACGAAACGGCCGGGGAAGAAGGCGGCATCAGCCGGGCGGCGGCGACCACCGCCAGCACGGCCGCCAACGCACTGGCACCCAGCCAGGCGTAGCCGCGCGGCCGCCGCGCGCGGCCGGCGCCGTGGCGCGCATCGCGCAGCCGCGCCAGCGTCTGCGGCGACAGCGCCTGCAGCGAGGCGGCATGGCACTGGCGCATGCGGTGGTCGAAGTCGGACGGGGCGTTCATCGGAACTCCTCCAGTTGTTTCTGCAGAGCGTCGCGCGCACGCGACAGATGCGTCTTGACCGAGCCTTCCGAGCAGCCCATCGCACGCGCGGTCTGGGCCACGTCCAGCTCCTCCAGCACGCGCAGGGTGAAGGCCTCGCGCTGTCGGGCCGGCAGGCCGCGCAGGGCCTCCACCAGACGCGCATAGCCTTCGCGCTGGTCGTGGGTGTCGGCCGGGCCGGCGTGCGGATCGGCCCAGTCGATGAGCGACTCCTCGCTGCGCTCGCTGGCCGGCACCATCCAGCGCAGGCGGAACCGCCCGCGGCGCTGCAGGTCGATCATGCGCCGGCGCAGGATGCTCCAGAACAGCGGCGTCCATTCGGCGGCGGGTTTGTCGGCGTAGGTCAGCATCTTGATCATCGCATCCTGGACCGCGTCCAGCGCGTCCTCGCGGCTGCGCAGCCCGGCCTCGGCGAAGCGGAAGGCGCGGGTGGAGATGCCGCCCAGGAACGCCTCCAGCGAGGCCGGGGGCACGGCGGGCGCAGGCGATTGGATGTCGGGTGGATCGGGGAGCAGGGGACTCACCAGCACGAGGATAGCCAACGCAGCACGGTTACCGGAGCAAACGCGCCGCGCACGGCGCGGTTGACCGGCGCGGCGGGCCCGGTCAGGTCGCGGTTATGATGCGCCCCGCCCCGGTCGGTGCCGGGCGCGGGTCCATGAGGAGCGCGGTTCCATGATCGACGGCTTCGTTGCGCTGTACATCTTCATGCTGGCGGCCATCGCCGGCCACGTCATCATCTCGCGCGTGCCGGTGATCCTGCACACGCCGCTGATGTCCGGTTCCAACTTCATCCACGGCATCGTGCTGATCGGCGCGATGGTGGTGCTGGGCCATGCCGACACCACGCTGGAGAAGGCGCTGGGCTTCGTCGCGGTGCTGCTGGGCGCGGGCAACGCCGCTGGCGGCTACGTGGTGACCGAGCGGATGCTGGACATGTTCAAGCCCAGCCGCAAACCCGGGGACGCGCCGTGAACCCGACCACCGTGGGCGTGCTGGACTGGGTGGTCAGCGCCAGCTATCTGGTGGCAGCCACGCTGTTCCTGCTGGGCCTGCAGCGCATGGCCTCGCCGGTGACCGCGCGCAGCGGCATCCGCTGGGCCGGCGCGGGCATGCTGCTGGCCACCGGCGCCACGTTCTTCCTGCCGGGCCTGCACAACCTGGCGCTGATCGTGCTGGCGATGGCGATCGGCGTCGGCGCGGCCTGGATCTCGGCCAAGAAGGTGGCCATCACCGACATGCCGCAGATGGTGGCGCTGTACAACGGCATGGGCGGCGGTTCGGCCGCGGCCATCGGCGCGGTGGAACTGCTGCGCTACGCCTTCATCGTCCATCGCGACACGTCCAACTGGAGCGAGGCCGCCGTGGCCCAGCTGGCCGCGCGTGCGCCCGGGGCGACCACGCTGGCGCTGGCGGTGATCGGATCGGCCATCGGCGCGGTGTCGCTGTCCGGCTCGGTGATCGCCTGGGCCAAGCTGGACGGGCGCCTGGACCGGCGCGTGACCTTCCCGGGCCAGCAGCTGCTCAACCTGGGCGTGGCGCTGGCGGTGGTCGCGCTGGGCGTGTGGGCGGCGGTGTCGCTGTCGCCGCTGGCGATCGTGGCCTTCTTCGTGGCCGCGCTGGCGCTGGGCGTGCTGATGACCCTGCCCATCGGCGGGGCGGACATGCCGGTGGTGATCTCGCTGTACAACGCCTTCACCGGCCTGGCGGTGTCCTTCGAGGGCTATGTGCTGGGCAACGAGGCGCTGATCATCGCCGGCATGATGGTCGGTGCGGCCGGCATCCTGCTGACCCGGCTGATGGCCAAGGCGATGAACCGCCCGGTCAGCGGCGTGCTGTTCTCCAACTTCGGCGGCGGCGGCGCGGCGGCCGAGATCAGCGGCACGCAGAAGCCGATCGAGGCCGGCGACGTGGCCGCGATGATGGCCTACGCCGAGCGCGTGGTGATCGTGCCCGGCTACGGCATGGCCGTGGCCCAGGCCCAGCACAAGATCTGGGAACTGGCCCAGCGCCTCATCGCGCGCGGGGTGAAGGTGAAGTTCGCGATCCACCCGGTCGCCGGGCGCATGCCCGGACACATGAACGTGCTGCTGGCCGAGGCGGGCGTGCCCTACGACCTGATCGCCGACATGGACGACATTAACCCCGAGTTTCCCAACACCGACGTGTCGCTGGTGATCGGCGCCAACGATGTGGTCAACCCGGTCGCCAAGACCGATCCGGCCAGCCCGATCTACGGCATGCCGATCCTGGACGTGGTCGAGTCCCGCAACGTCATCGTCATCAAGCGCGGCAAGGGCACCGGCTTTGCCGGCATCGAGAACGCGCTGTTCTACGCCGACAACACGCGCATGCTCTACGGCGACGGCGCGGAGATGGCCAGCGCGCTGGTGAGCGAACTCAAGGCACTCGACGGCGGACACTGAGCCGCCGGCAGTACGGCGTGCGGGCCGTCAGCGCGCCAGCACCGCCGCCACGATCACCGCCAGCGCCATCAGCGCCCAGTCCAGCGGTGTGGTGGCCAGCGTGATCAGGGTCCAGGCCAGGTGCGCGCCGAGCTTGCCGGCCGACTCCTGCGGCGTCACGCCCATCATCACGCCCACCTGCAGCACCACGATGCCCCAGTTGGCCCAGGCCACCGTCAGCAAGGTCAGCAGGCCGGCCCACAGCGCGCGCCACGCGCCGGGCGCCATGCCGCCGGCGCGCAGCAGCCAGGCCGCGGTCAGCGCCGGCAGCAGCGCCATCCAGCCGCACTGGCGGTCCAGCCAGGCGGCCAGGCCGATCCACATCAGCGATTGCAGCAGGGCCAGCAGCGCGAAGACGACCAGGGCGGTCAGCGGAGGGAAGCGAACGGACGGGGCGGGCATCGGCAACGGCGCGCAGGGCAATCGGACAAGCATACCTGTCCCGGCCGGCGCGATCGGCCCGCAACGCTGTGGCGCGCGGCGTGGCGCCGTGGCCGGGCGATGCGCCGGGTAGAATGCGCGCTTGCCTCGCGGCCCCGCGTCCCCATTTCTCCCCCATGTATTCCAGCAGCAGCGAACCGGTCCAGTTCGAGCGTGATTGCGCCGCCGTCATGGTGCCCGCCGGCGAGTCGGTGACGCTCCCGGCCGGCACCTACGGTTACATCACCCAGGCCCTGGGCGGCAGTTACACCGTCTTCGTCGAAGGCAACCTGTTCCGCATCGCGGGCAAGGACGCCGATGCGCTGGGCAAGGAGCCGCCCGAGCCGCTGGAACTGGACGACAACGCCAGCGACGAGCAGGTCGAGCAGTTGGTCTGGCGCCAGCTGCGCACCTGCTTCGACCCGGAAATCCCGTTCAACATCGTCGATCTAGGCCTGGTCTACGAGGTCGACCTGCGCCATCGCGACGGGGGCGAGCGCGAGGTGGGCGTCAAGATGACCCTGACCGCGCCCGGCTGCGGCATGGGCGAGATCCTGGTCGACGACGTGCGCAGCAAGCTGGAGATGATCCCCACCGTCACCGAGGCCGATGTCGAGCTGGTGTTCGACCCGCCGTGGAACCGCACGATGATGTCCGAGGCCGCGCGCCTGGAAACCGGCATGCTGTAAGGCGCCGCGCCGGGGCCGGCGCATTGGTTGCGTGTGGTCGCGTCGGGTGAATCGCCGCGCGCGCGGCGCTATCCTTGCCGGGTTTTGTCCTCCAGCAAGGTCGCGGTCCATGTCTTCGTCCCAGGCTTTCACCGTCCAGCCCTCCGCCGCCGCGCGCAGCGATGCCGATCGCCAGGCGATCCTCGCCGCACCGGGCTTCGGCAACCACTTCACCGACCACATGGTCGCCATCCGCTGGACGCGCGCCGACGGCTGGCACGACGCCCGGGTGCAGCCCTACGGTCCGCTGTCGCTGGATCCGGCCGCCTCGGTGCTGCACTACGGCCAGGAGATCTTCGAAGGCATCAAGGCCTATCGCCACGCCGATGGCTCGATATGGACCTTCCGTCCGCAGGCCAACGGCGCGCGCCTGCAGCGCTCGGCCAAGCGCCTGGCGCTGCCGGAGCTGCCGGTGGAGCTGTTCGTCGAGTCGCTGCGCCAGCTGATCGCCGTCGACGGCGCCTGGGTGCCCTCGGCGCCGGAAACCAGCCTGTATTTCCGCCCCTTCATGATCGCCGACGAGGCCTTCCTGGGCGTGCGCGCGGCGCAGAAGGCGTCCTACTACGTCATCGCCAGCCCGGCCGGCCCGTACTTCACCAAGGGCGTGGCGCCGGTCTCGATCTGGCTGTCCACTGACTATGCGCGCGCCGGCAAGGGCGGCACCGGCGCGGCCAAGTGCGGCGGCAACTACGCCGCCTCGCTGCTGCCGCAGACCATCGCCCAGGCCCAGGGCTGCTCGCAGGTGCTGTTCCTGGACCCGGTCGAGGGGAAGTACGTCGAGGAACTGGGCGGCATGAACGTGTTCCTGGTCTTCGCCGACGGCCGCCTGGTCACCCCGGCGCTGTCCGGCAGCATCCTGGAAGGCATCACCCGCGAATCCATCCTGCAGCTGGCGCGCGACCGCGGCCTGCAGGTCGAGGAGCGCAAGGTCTCCATCGACGAGTGGAAGCAGGGCGTGGCCGACGGCACGATCTCCGAGGTCTTCGCCTGCGGCACCGCCGCGGTGGTCACCCCGATCGGCGAGCTGAAGGGCGAGGGCTTCGCCGTGGGCAGCCCGGATGCGCCGGCCGGCGAGGTCACCATGTCGCTGCGCAAGGAGCTGACCGACATCCAGTACGGCCGCCTGCCGGACCGCCACGGCTGGCTGGTGCGCCTGGATGCCTGATCGCAGACCCTGACGCGCCGCAGCAAGCGGCCCCCCGACGCCCGGCCTCGCGCCGGGCGTCGTCGTTTGCGGCGAGGGATGTCTCGCCGAGGTCGCGGAATGACGCGCTCAGGCCTTGAAAGGCCAAGACAGGACAGGTTTCGACCGCAACAGCTCGCATCCTGATGGTTTCAGTGGGTGTCTAGATGAGTTTTTTTCATGACGCACTCGGTCACAGAATGACATCGAGGCCATCTCGCGGCACGTTCGCCTCGGTTAGGTTTCGGTCAGGTTCGCCATAACGGCAAACCCGTCCGCCGGAGGTCACACGCGCTGCAGTCCACGCCAAACAGCCCCCGATGTGGCCGTGGGTCATCGCCGGTTCTTCTCCGCGCCAAGCGCGGTCTACTCAAGCGAAAAAGGAATTCACGATGTCCGATGTTGTGTCCAAGCGTCGTCTGCAGCTGCGTGCCCTGACCGCCGCAACCGCCATCGCGTTGTCCACGATGGTGTTGTCCCCGGCGATGGCCCAGGGTCGGGTCAACCTCAGCGGCCTGCAGTCGACCGAGCAGCAAGGATTCCAGCGCTTCATCGTCAAGTACCGTGACGGCAGCACCAAGGCGACCAGCGACGCGTCGCTGACCCAGTCCCTGAGCGGCATCGCGCGCGCCGTGCCCTCGGCGCAGGGCGCGGCCCTGGGGCTGCGGCACCTGCGCCGCACCGCGGTGGGTTCGGATGTGGTGGTGGCCAGCCGCAAGCTGGACCGCGCCGACGCCGAGACGCTGATGCGCCAGATCGCCGCCGATCCCGACGTGGATTACGTGGAGGTGGACAAGCTCAATCGCCCCACGCTGACGCCCAACGACACCCGCTTCGGCGACCAGTGGGACCTGGGCACCGGCACCGGCGGCATGTACGCCACCACGGCGTGGGACGTGACCAACGGCGCGGGTACGGTGGTGGCGGTGCTGGATACCGGCATCACCTCGCACTCGGACCTCAGCGCCAACATCCTTCCCGGCTATGACTTCATCACCGCCTACACGCTGCCGGGCGGCACCACCATCGGCAACGACGGCGACGGCCGCGATTCGGATCCCAGCGATCCGGGCGACTGGCTGGCCGCCGGCGAGTGCGGCACCGACTCGGCTGGCCGCCCGGTGCCGCAGTCTGCGCAGAACAGCAGCTGGCACGGCACCCACGTGGCCGGCACCATCGCCGCGGTCACCAACAACAGCAAGGGCGTGGCCGGTATCGCCTACGGCGCCAAGGTCGTGCCGGTGCGCGTGCTGGGCAAGTGCGGCGGCTTCGATTCGGACATCGCCGACGCGATCGTCTGGGCCTCCGGCGGCACGGTCAGCGGCGTACCCGCCAACCAGAATCCGGCCGAGGTGATCAATCTCAGCCTGGGCGGCAGCGGAGCCTGCGGCACGACCACGCAGACCGCGATCAACGGCGCCGTGTCGCGCGGCACCACGCTGGTGATCGCCGCCGGCAACGACAACACCAATGTCTCCAACGCCAGCCCGGCCAACTGCAACAACGTCGTCGCCGTGGGCGCGACCACCAGCAGCGGGGCGCGTGCCAGCTACTCCAACTACGGTTCGCTGGTGGACATCGCCGCGCCGGGCTCGGGCATCCTCTCCACGCTCAATTCCGGCACCACCTCGCCGGGTTCGGAGACCTACGCCTCCTACAGCGGCACCTCGATGGCCACCCCGCACGTGGCGGCCGTGGTGGCGCTGATGCAGTCGGTGGCCAACCCGGCGCTGACCCCGGCCCAGGTCGAGACGATCCTGAAGAATACCGCGCGGGCCTTCCCGTCCACGCCGTCGCAGCCGATCGGCGCCGGCATCCTGCAGGCGCGTGCGGCGGTGGATGCGGCCAAGGCCGGCGGTAGCAGTGGCGGCGGCGGTAGCAGCGGTTCGACGCTCACCAACGGCGTGGCGGTGACCGGGCTGTCGGCCAGCACCGGCAATTCGGTCAACTACACGCTCAACGTGCCGGCCGGCGCCACCAACCTGAAGTTCACCATCAGCGGTGGCTCGGGCGATGCGGACCTGTATGTGAGGTTCGGCAGTGCGCCGACCGATTCGACCTACGCCTGCCGGCCGTACAAGTCGGGTAATTCGGAGAGCTGCAGCTTCGCCTCGCCGCAGACCGGGACCTACTACGTGCGGGTCAAGGCCTACTCGACCTATTCGGGCGTGCAGCTGACCGGGAGCTACACCCCGTAATCCGTCACCAGGTTCGCAGGGTCGCGCAAGGATTGCGCGGGGTAAAGGACGCCCGCCCTGCGCCGTAAGGAAGCGCGCAACGAACGACCCGCCGGAGCAGGGATGCCCGGCGGGTTTTTTTGTTGCTCTTCGCGGAAGTGTGTGGGTGCGTGAGTCAGTCGGTGACATGCACGCGGGGCGACAAGCGCACCTCGCCCACCGGCCTCGATCCGGCCGGGCGCGGCGCCTCGGTCCGCAGAGCCGGAATGGGGAAGCACTGACCGCGCCTCATGCTTCGGTGGGAGCCGCCATGGCGGCGATGAGGCTCTCCCATTAAAGCTCCACTGCTGCTCAAAGCATTGCCCGGCCAAGCCCCATCGCCGCCACGGCGGCTCCCACAATGACGGGGGGTGCGCACCCAACCGGTAGAGGCCCTTCGCGGATGGATCGAGGGCTTCTTTCGAACCGAAGCCTCAAAACATGCCGCGCGAGAGCCTCCGCTGACAGCTACGCCTGCCTCAGGCCGGTTCGAAGCGGTTGGCTGCCACGTTCTTGCGCACATGGCGCGGGTCCCAGATGCGGCCGTTCATGGCGATCCATACGCCTTCCGGCGCCGACTGCACCGCACCGACCGCGCAGCCGATGTTGAACTCGGCATCCGAGCCGCGGAAGCCGGCCGGGTTGAGGGCGCCGGTGAGCACGATCACGCGGTCCTCCAGCGAGGCCAGCGCCTGCGCGGTCTGCACCATCGAGTCGGTGCCGTGGGTGATCAGCACATGCCGCGCGGACTGCGCGGCGATGGTGGCGCGCATCAGCTCGCGGTCGGCGTCGGTGATGTGCAGCGAATCCTTGCGGATGATCGGGATCACCGTGAAGCGGAACGCGACGCCCAGCTCCTTGAGGATGCGACCGATCTGCGGCTCGCCGACCTGATAGTCGGACTTGTCGTCGAAGTAGATCTTGTCGATGGTGCCGCCGGTGGTGACGATGAGCAGATCGTCCATGGGCGAGGAAAGAGCGTTCACGGCGTGGTCCAGGCAGGGATCGAAGACGGACGATTTTAGCGTGCGTCGCCGCCGGTCTTCGGCTTGCGGCTCAGCCGCGCGCGCAGCCCCGGCCAGCTGGAGGTCAGCACGATGGCCAGCGCCAGCACCAGCTCGATCCAGCCGTACAGCCGCACTTCCGGATGCGACCAGGCCGTCATCACCCCGTGGCTGAACCAGCCCAGCGCCAGCACACCCGACCAGAACACCGCCAGCCGCGATCCCAGCCGCGCACCGATGGCCAGCAGCAGCGGCGGGGCGGTGAACACCAGCAGCGTGGCCAGCGCATGGCGATCGTCGCGGAACCACCAGCCGAACAGCGCCGACAGCGCCAGCAGCATCAGCGCCAGCAGTGGGCGCGGGGTGCGCACGCCGCTCATGGCGTGGCCTGCAGCCGACGCGCGATGTCGGCCAGGCGCCGGCCCAGCGCACGGGCCAGCGCGGCCTCTTCCTCGCTGGGCTGCGGATCGTCCTCGCCGCCGGCCACGTGGCTGGCGCCATAAGGCGTGCCGCCGGTGCGCGTGGTGCTCAGCTGCGGCTCGGTGAACGGAATGCCGGCGATCAGGCAGCCGTGGTGCAGCAGCGGAATCTGCATGCTCAGCAGCGTCGCTTCCTGTCCGCCGTGCTGGCTCGCGGTGGAGGTGAACACCGCCGCCGGCTTGCCCACCAGCGTGCCGCTGGCCCATTCGGCGCCCAGCGAATCGAAGAAAAACTTCATCGGCGCGGCCATGTTGCCGAAGCGCGTCGGGCTGCCGATCGCAAGCCCGGCGCAGTCGGCCAGGTCCTGCTTGTCGACGTAGGGCGCCCCCTCGTCTGGGACCGGCGGCGCGCTGCGCTCGGTCACCACCGCCACCGGCGGCACGGTGCGCAGACGCGCCGCCATGCCCTCGACCTCGCCGACGCCGCGTGCGATCTGCCGCGCCAGGCGCGCGACCGAACCGCCACGGCTGTAGTAGAGGACCAGGATCTCGGGCATCGGCGGGGCATCCACGCGGCAAGGGGCGCCAGTATCGGCGCTGGCAGGCCGGCTTGTCGCGGCCGAGGATGGCCGCCACCACAGCCGCCCACGCCACTTCGGGTAGGCTTGGCCCCGATGTCCCTGGCCTCCACCTTGCATCGCTGGAACGAGCACGTGCGCGACCGGGCGCGGCTGACGGCGTTCGCGCGCTTTCTGCTGGGGCGCTTCTGGGACGACCGCCTGTTCCAGACCGCGGCCGCGCTGGCCTATACGACCATGTTCGCGCTGGTGCCGCTGGCGATGGTGGTTTTCGGCGTGCTGGCCGCGTTCCCCGGCTTCCGCCAGTGGAGCGACACGCTCAGCGACTATGTGTTCTCCAACTTCGTGCCCAGCGCGGCGCGCTCGGCGCAAGGCTATCTGAAGGAGTTCGCCGCGGCGGCGCGCGATCTGACCGTGGCCGGCGTGATCGCCCTGGTGATCTCGCTGCTGATCACGCTCAACAGCGTCGAGGCCGCGTTCAACCGCATCTGGCGCGTGTCGGGCACGCGCCCGCGGCTGGGGCGCTTCGTCATGTACTGGACGGTGCTGACGCTGGGCGCGCTGCTGTCGGCCGCTTCGCTGGCCATTACCGCCAAGGTGTTCGCGCTGCCGCTGTTCCGGACCGCCGAGGGGCGGCAGGTGGCCTCGCTGGCCCTGTCGCTGGCGCCGGTACTGATCGAGCTGTGCGCGATCGCCGCGATCTACCGCGTGGTGCCGCATCGATCCATCCAGTGGCGCTACGCCTTCGCCGGCGCGCTGCTGGCCACGGTGGGGCTGGAGGCGATCAAGTGGGGCATGGGCCTGTATCTGGCCAGCTTCAATTCCTATACGCGCATCTATGGCGCGGTGGCGGTGGCGCCGATCCTGATGCTGTGGATCTATCTGAGCTGGAGTTCGATCCTGCTCGGCGCCTCGCTGGCCTCGTCGATGGCGGCCTTCCGCTACCAGCCGCAGGCCATGCGCCTGCCGGAGGGCTTCGAGATCTACGGCCTGCTGCGCCTGCTCGGGCGTTTCGTCGAGGCGCGGCGCCACGGCCATGGCCTGACCGACAACCAGATCATGAAGCTCGAGCCGATGCTGACCGACTCGCTGGTCCAGGAACTGATCGGCCATCTGGCGCGCATCAACCTGCTGCGCTGTGCGGACGACGGCCAGTGGCTGCTGGCCCGCGATCTGGAAGACACCACGCTGGCCGAACTCTACGAGGCCTGCCAGCTGCGCATCCCCATCGCCGAGGTGACGCTGCCCTGCCAGGACGACGCGCTGGGCGTGGCCGCGCGCGAGGCGCTGGACCGCGTCCGCCTGCCCGTGCGCGAGCTGCTGCAGCACCACGCCGGCACCCTCTACCGCAACCTGCCCGAGTCGCACCGCTGATGACGCCCTCCCGTTCCCGCGTTCTGCCCCTGTTCCTGGCCTGCACGGCGCTGCTCGTGCTGGCCGCCTGCCAGCGCGCGCAGGCGCCCGCCCCGTCCGCACCCGCCGTCGCCGCGCCCGAAGCGACCACCGCGCCGCCGTCCACACCGGCCGCCGCCGACGGCCCGGTCGCGCTGAAGCTGACCGCCACCGACGGCAGCACGCTCGACCTGGCCACGCATCGCGGGCGCTGGGTGGTGGTGAACTTCTGGGCGACCTGGTGCCATCCCTGCCTGGCCGAGATGCCGGCCCTGTCCGAACTGGACCAGCGGCGCCAGGACATCGACGTGGTCGGCCTGGCCTTCGACGACATCGCGTCGGATGCGCTGGTGGCCTTCCTCAAGCAGCACCCGGTCGCCTATCCGATCGCGCAGGTGTCGATGGATCACCCGCCGGCCGCGTTCGAGACGCCGGCCGGCCTGCCCACGACCTATCTGCTCGATCCGCAGGGCCGGATCGCCAAGCGCTTCCTCGGGCCGATCACCCCGCAGGAGATCGAACAGGCCGTCGACGCCGGCACGGCGGCCAAGTCCTGAGCGCCATCGCCGCCCGGTTCCTGGTCAGCGGACGGGTGCAGGGCGTGTTCTTTCGCGCCTCCACCCGCGATCAGGCCCGCGCGCTGGGGCTGGACGGCTACGCGCGCAATCTGGCCGATGGCCGGGTCGAGGTGGTGGCGCGCGGCGAGCCCGCCGCCGTGGAGGCGCTGGCCGTCTGGCTGGCGCACGGCCCCGCGCTGGCGCGGGTCGATGCGCTGGAACGTGCAGCCTGGGATGAGGCGGTCGCGCCGGGCTTCGGCATCGGCTGACCGCCGCGGTGCTCAGCCGGTGCTCTGGCCCGGCAGCATGGCGGTGGCCAGACGGGCCAGGCCGCGGCGCGGCACTTCCGGGTCCAGCGACAGCTGCAGGGCCTGGGCCAGGCGCTGGGGGAAAGCCGCGTCGTTGTCCAGGAAGAAGGCCCGCGCGGCCTCGCCCAGCGCGGCGCAGGTCTCGGGGCTGAGCGCCAGCGCGCGTTCGACCACCGCCTCGATCGCCTCGGCCTCCACGCGGTAGCGCGTGCCCAGCGCCATCGCCCGCTGCGCCGAGGGCTGCAGCAGCAGGCCGCGCTCCGGGGTGACCAGCTCGTTCATCGGCTCGCCGTCGGTGGTGATGACCACCGCGCCGGTGCTCAGCGCCTCGACCAGGTAGTGGCCGAAGCCTTCAGCCTCGGACGGGCACAGGTGGAAGGCGTGCGCGTTCTGCAGTTCGCGCAGCTGCGCATCGTCCAGGTAGTCCAGGCGGTGATTGATGTTGGGGGCCACGATCCGGGGCACATCGCGCGACTGCACCACCGTCAGGGTCGGCCACTCCGGGTGGCGCAGCCAGGCCTGGACCACCGCCTCGGTGCCCTTGGCGGTGCTGCGCCCGGCCACGTGCAGGAAGGCGCGGCGGCGCGGCACGCTGGCGTCGAAACGGTCCTCGCTGGTGAAGCCGATGTAGCGCGTCTCGCAGCCCAGCGCGCCGAATACCCGCTCGGCGTGGCGGGTCTTGCACAGCACCCGCTCGAACCGCGGCAGCAGCGGCAGCCACTTGTCCAGCATCCACTCCGGATTGGGGACCAGCACGTTGCGCCGGGCGGCCGGCAGGCAGCCCCGGTAGACACGCTCCAGGAAGATCTGGGTCTCGATGCGCCCGGTGGCCAGGGCCCCCAGTCGGGCCCGGGCCTGGCGCAGGTTGTTGCCCATGCGCGATCCGCCGAAGGCCAGCGCCTGGCTGCCGATCTGCGCGCTGGCCAGGGCCCGCGACATGATGACCAGGTCGCGGCGCAGCCCCACCCCGTTGTCACGGGTGATCAGGCGGACGCGCGGCGGGAGGGGGGGCGAGGCGGAAGCAGGGGCGAAATGCAGCATGGGTGACGTCCGGCACGGGCACAGGTGCCGTGATGAACACATGATGAAAGGTTTAGCGCATTTCGTCACGCTGCGGGGGCAGCATTTGTCACCGTGTATTCAGTCGCTGTGGCCCGGACGCCCTCGCCGGGCGATTGGCTGACGCGTTACCGGCGTTACCGCTCGTCGCTGGTATCCGGGATCGGCTCGATCAGGTGGTAGGTCTCGGTCAGCAGCTTGCCGTGCAGGGGTTTCATGTCCAGCCGGGCCGGTGGCACGGTGGTATCCGGCAGGCGCGAGAGCAGGTCGCGGATCAGGGTGATGCGCCCGCGCCGCTGGTCGTTGAAGTCCACCAGGGTCCACGGCGCGTGGTGAGTATGGGTAGCGGCCAGCATCGCCTCGCGTGCCTCGGTATAGGCCGCGTACTGCTTGCGCGCCTCCAGATCCACCGGCGAGAGCTTCCAGCGCTTGAGTGGGTCCTCCAGCCGCTCGGCGAAGCGTGCCTCCTGCTGGGCCTGGTCCACGGTCAGCCAGTACTTGAAGAGCAGGATGCCGTCGTCGATCAGCAGCCGTTCGAAGATCGGCACCTGCTGCAGGAAGGAGGTGTACTGGTCCGGCGTGCAGAAGCCCATGACCCGTTCCACGCCGGCGCGGTTGTACCAGCTGCGGTCCATCAGTACGATCTCGCCGCCGGCCGGCAGCTGCTGCACGTAGCGCTGGAAATACCACTGCGTGGCCTCGCGGTCGGACGGCCTGGGCAGCGCCACGACCTTGCACTGGCGCGGATTGAGGTGCTCGCGGATGGCATCGATGGCCCCGCCCTTGCCGGCGGTGTCGCGGCCTTCGAAGATCACCACGACGCGCTTGCCGGTCTGCAGCAGCCAGCGCGACAGGTTGACCAGCTGCAGCTGCAGCGGCGCGAGCGCTTCCTCGTAGTCCTTGCGCTTGAATTTCTTGCTCATGACGGGTCCTGGCGCGGGCGTGGCGGCCGAGCTTATTCCTTCAGCCGTGGCCGCAGGGTCGCCAGGTTGCAGGGCCGGGTGCGGGCGTCGAGCTGGGCCGAGACGATCTTCTCCCAAGCCGTGCGACAGGCCGAGGTCGAGCCCGGCAGGCAGAACACGAAGGTCTGGTTGGCCAGCCCGGCGAAGGCGCGCGACTGCAGCGAGGAGGTGCCGATCTCCTCCACGCTGACCGCGCGGAACAGCTCGCCGAAGCCGGGCATCTGCTTGTCCAGCAGCGGCGCGATCGCCTCGGGCGTGGAATCGCGCCCGGTGAAGCCGGTCCCGCCGGTGATCAGCACGCCGTCCACCTCGTCATCGGCGATCCAGGCCGAGACGATGGCGCGCATGCGGTAGATGTCGTCCTTCACCAGCGTGCGCTCGTGCAGCAGGTGGCCGGCGTCGGTGGCCGCCTGGACCAGGTAGTCGCCGGAGCTGTCGTTGGCCAGGGTGCGCGAGTCGGAGACGGTCAGCACGCACAGGCGCAGGGGAATCAAGGTATCTGCATGGCTCATCGCGCCAGCCTAAGCCCAGGGCGGTGAGGCTTCAACGAAGGCCGCGTCCAAATGAAAGGCGCCGGCCTCCCGAAGGAAGCCGGCGCCGGTGCGGACCGCAGCTGACGTTTACGGCTGGGTGCTGGCGTTGGCCGACCCGTTGGCCGAGCCGCCGACCGAGGCGTTCACGCCATTGCGCGAGGCGCTGCCGCTGGCGTTGCCGCTGGTGTTGCCGGAGGCGGCGGCGTTGCTGGTGCTGTTGCCCAGGCTGTTGCCCAGCGCGCCGCTGCCGTTGGCGTTGCCCGAGGCCGAGCCGTTGGCGCTGGTCGACGCGGCGCTGTCACCTGCCTGCGAGACGGCGCTGCCGACCTGGCTGGCGGCGCCCTGCACACCGCTCTGGGCGCGGGTCGCGGCGGCCTGCGCGCCGTTGCGCACGCGGCCGGCGGTGTTGCGCACGCCCTGCGCGGCCTGGCTGGCGCCGGCGCGGGCCGAGCCGGCGGCCTGCGCCGCGCTGGACTCGGCGGCGCTGGTCACACCGCTGGTGTCGAGGCTGGCCGAGCCAGCCGCGTTGCCGGCCCCGTTGAGCGCACCGCTCAGGTCGCCGTTCGAGGCGCTGGCCGCGGCGTTGCCGGTGCCGCTGGCGTCCCCGGTCAGCGACGCGGCCGAACCGGCGGCGCTGCCCAGCGCCTGCGCCTGACCGCCGACCGACTGCGCCTGATCGCGCACCGAGGCGGCGGTGTCCGACGCGCGCTGCTGGGCGCGCTGGGTGGCGCGCTCGGCGCGGTTGCGGGTCTGCTGCAGGCGATCGCCGGCCATGCCGCGGGTGTTGTCGACGGTGTTGCCGATGCCGTTCACGGGCGCACCGATGCCGCCGATCTGACCGCCAAGGTTGCCGGCGCCGCCGATGGCGCCGCCCACCTGGCCACCCAGGCCGCCCAGGACCTGAGCCGATGCACCGGTGGTGGCCAGCGCGATGATGGCGGCCGTGGCCCACGTCAGAGTGTTGTGACGCATGAGATGTCTCCCTCGTTGGCGCGGGAAATCCGCTGCCTTCAGGAAGCACTACGGCCCAGCGGGAAAATTTCTTCCCGGCGTTTCTAACGTGTTGCCGCCTGTTCATCTGGCGTGCCCGGGACCAGCCCGCGGCCGTAGACCGGGTCCGGGCCCGGCTTGCCGAGGTCGCGCGCATGCGCCGCCAGGGCGGCTAGCAGGGCGTCGGCATCCTCGTCCGGATGCACGGCCAAGGCTTGCGCAGCGAGCGCGGCCACGCGCGGAGCGGCGAACGAGGTGCCGCGCATGCGTTCGAACCTGCCGCCCGGCGCGGCGGCTTCCACCTGCGCGCCGACTGCCGCCAGATCCACCTGCGGACCGCGCCCGGCTTCGGGCAGCACGCGATCGCGCGGATCGACCGCGGTCACGCCGATCACCTCTGGATAGGCCGAAGGAAACAGTGGCGCCGCCGCCGGCCCGTCGTTGCCGACCGCGGCGACCACGACCATGCCGCGCCCGATGGCCGCGGCCACCGCCCGCTTGAGCAGCTTATTGTCCGGACCGACCAGGCTCAGATTGACCACGCGGACCTGCTGCCGGGCCAGCCAGGCCAGTGCCTGGGCGACCTCCAGCGCGTTGCCGCCGGTCGGCGCGCCGCAATACACATCGGCGGCGAACAGCTGCACGCCGGGCTGCGCGTGCTGGCCATCGCCGACCAGCAGTGAGGCCACCGCGGTGCCGTGCAGGTCCGGGTGCGGCTGGTCGTCGCAGCCCCAGCGCTGCACCTGCACGCCTTTCAGCGCGGGGTGGCCGGCGTCCACGCCGCTGTCGACCAGGCCGACGCGCCAGGGCGTGGCCGCTCCCGCGGCGGGCGTCGCCGCAGCGCCGCTGGCCGCTTCGGCCGCGCCGCTGCTGGCATAGAGATGGTCGTAGTCGTAGCTGCCGGCCGGATCGAGTGCGCGCAACGCCTCCACCGCCCGCCGCGTGGACTGACCGGCCGGCGCGCGCAGCGGCACGACCTCCAGGTCCAGCCCGTCGAGCCGGCGCGGCGCCTCGACGGTGAAGCCGGCCTGGCGCGCGCGTTCCAGCGCCTCAGGGGTCGGCGCCAGCGCCAGGACCTGGCTGCGGATCACCACGTTGTCGTTGGGATCGGTATCGAGCACGTCGCGGTGCTCGCGCAGCAGCTGGCGCTGGCCGAGCTGGCGTGCCTGGGTGAGGGTGCGGTCGGCCAGGGTGGTGGCGTCGCGCATCAGCGGGTCCACGACCTGCCCCAGCGTCCGGGTGATCGGCGCGGCGGCCTGCGGCAGGGGCGGCAGCGGCTGCAACTGGGCCATGGCGACCGGCGCACAGGCCAGCAGCGCCGCAAGGGCGGCGGTCTGCGCTAGGATCGCGCCGCCTTGGGATCGCCGTGGCAGGGGGAAAAATGTTGCGCGGGTCATGGAAGCAATCTGGCTTCCCAATCGTATATCAGGCATGAAGCAGGACGCGGCGAGCCCGTCTTTCCGCCAGGCGCTGTGCGAGCGGCTGCCCAAACTCCGCCGTTACGCACGCAATCTGGCCGGCACACCGCACGATGCGGACGACCTGTTGCAGGTCGCCGCCGAGCGCGCGCTGGCGCGCGCGGCGCAGTGGGATCCGGCCCAGCCGCTGGATCCCTGGCTGTATCGCATCGTGCGCAACGCCTGGATCGACGAGGTGCGCGCGCGCCGGAGCGGCCAGGAGATGTTCGCCGATGCGGAGCTGGGCGAGCAGGTCGGCGAGGACGCGGTCGGGGCGCACGCGCTGCGCCTGTCGGTGGAGGCGGCGATGGCGCGCCTGCCGGAGGAACAGCGCAGCGCCATCGCGCTGGTGCTTGTGGAAGGCCTGGCCTACCGCGAGGCCGCGCAGGTGCTGGAGATTCCGATCGGCACCCTGACCAGCCGACTCGCGCGTGGGCGCGAGGCGTTGCAGGCCCTGCTGGGCGAACCTGGAGAAGCGACATGAACATCGACGACGCCACCCTGATGGCTTACCTGGACGAAGAGCTGGACCCGCAGGACGCGGCGCAGGTCGATGCCGCCCTGGCGCGCGATCCGGAGCTGGCCGCGCGCGTGGCGCGGCAGCGGCGCCTGGACGCGCGTGTGCGCACCTCGCATGCCGCCGCGCTCGAAGAACCGGTGCCTGACGCGCTGGTGCAGTTCGTCCTGGGCCACGGCGCGGCATCGCCCGAGCCCGCGGCCGAGCCGACGGCGGCGCCGAGCAACGTGGTGGCGTTCCCGCCGCGCAAGCGGGCGCGCACGCTGTGGACGCACCTGGGCGCGCTGGCGGCCGGCGTCATGCTTGCGGTGATCGCGCTGCCCTGGCTGCGCGGCACCGGCGGCACGGATTGGGTGCAGGGCGCCGATGGCCTGCAGGCGCGCGGCGCGCTGGCCGCCGCGCTGGACGATCAGCTCTCCGCCGATCACGCGGGCAAGGTGCAGATCGCCCTGAGCTTCCGCGACCAGGACGGGCAGTACTGCCGCGCCTTCCGCGTCGAATCGGCCAGGACCGCGGGCCTGGCCTGCCGCGGCGCCCAGGGCTGGTCGCTGCCGGTGCTGGCGCGCGATGCCGAGCACGCGCAGGGCGAGCTCAGGCAGGCCGCCTCGCCGCTGCCGCCGGCGGTGCTCGATGTGGTGGATGCGCGCATCGACGGCGACGCGCTGGATGCCGGCGGGGAGCAGGCTGCGCGCAAGGCGGGCTGGCGCTGAGTGACGGGCAAGCTATCGGACCAGAGGCGGGCGAGATGTCGCTGCTGGAAGCGCGCATTGCCTAGTCTGCTTTCCGTTTAAAGCCCCCACAGCCCCACTACCGTCGTTCCCGCGAATGCGGGAACCCATGGACTTTGACGCGGGAAACTCAAAGGCGCTGGATTCCCGCGTTCGCGGGAACGACGGCTGCTGGTGTTCTGCCTCGGGCGGCCATCACCTGGTCCGATGCCCTTCAATCTGAAGCTTCACGTCCATGGATTCCCGCCTTCGCGGGAATGACGGACTGATGCATGTCGGCAAGCGCATGGATGGCGCGGTTCTCCCGGCCTGGGCTCTTGGTCTTTAGCCTGCCGCGCCGTTCCTCGGCCCGATACGCGCGTGCCGGAAAGACGGCCTGATCCACCCAGCAGGCGCGTCGACGGCCTGCGCTTGGCTCAACCCTCAGCCAACCGCGCCAGTTCGTCGGCCTGGTGCTCCTGCGCCAGCCGGCCGATCAGTTCGTCCATACCGCCTTCGATGATGTTGGGCAGGTCGTACAGGGTCAGGCCCTCGACGCGGTGGTCGGTGATGCGGCCCTGCGGGAAGTTGTAGGTGCGGATGCGTTGGCTGCGGTCGCCGCTGCCGACCTGCAGCTTGCGCGTCTGCGCCTCGGCCGCGGCCTGCCGGCTGCGCTCGGCGTCCAGCAGCTGGGCCTTGAGCCGCTTCATGGCCTTGTCGCGGTTGGCGTGCTGGCTGCGCTCGGTCTGCGATTCGACCACCACGCCGGTCGGCACGTGGGTGATGCGGATCGCCGAATCGGTCTTGTTGACGTGCTGGCCGCCGGCGCCGGAGGAGCGGAAGGTGTCCACCTTCAGGTCGGCCGGGTTGATCACGATCTCCTCGACCTCGTCGGCCTCGGGGATGATCGCCACCGTCGCGGCGGAGGTATGGATGCGGCCCTGCGATTCGGTCGCCGGCACGCGCTGCACGCGATGGGTGCCCGATTCGAACTTCAGCCGGGAATACGCGCCGCGGCCGACGATGCGCGCCACCACCTCCTTGTAGCCGCCGTGCTCGCCGGGGCTGTCGGATTCCACTTCCACCTTCCAGCCCTGACGCTCGGCGTAGCGCGCGTACATGCGGAACAGGTCGCCGGCGAAGATCGCCGCCTCGTCGCCGCCGGTGCCGGCGCGCACCTCCAGGAACAGGTTGCCCTCGTCGCGCGGATCGCGCGGGACCAGCAGGGCCAGCAGTTCGTCCTCCAGCTCGGCCAGGCGCGTCTGGGCGCTGGCGATTTCCTCTTCGGCCAGCTCGCGCATCTCCGGGTCGGCGCGCAGCGCCTCGGCGGCGGCCAGGTCGGCCTTGGCGCGCGCCTCGGCGTCCAGCGCGCTGGCCAGCGGCGCCAGCTGGGCGAATTCGCGCGAGAGATCGCGGAAGCGCGACGTGTCGGCGACAACGGACGGGTCCGCGAGCAGGCGTTCGAGTTCTTCGCGACGCTCGGCCAGCGCCTCCAGCTTACGGCGCAGGGTCGGCGTCATCGGGCAACGTGGCGTGGGAGTAGGGGGCCTTGGCCGGGAACAGCCGTTCGGCGGCGCGGGTGAGTTCGGTATCGCCGCGCAGCGCCGCTTCGCGCAGGGCGGCGGTCGGCGGGTGCAGCAGGCGATTGGTCAGGGTGTGGGCCAGCTGCTCCAGCACCTGGGCCGGGTCGCGGCCGTTGGCCAGCTGCGCCTGGGCCTTCTCCAGCGCGTCGCGGCGGGTGGTCTCGCCGTAGGCGCGCAGGCGCTTGAGCGGCTCCTGGCGCGGGGCGGCCTGCAGGGTCTCGACGAAGCGCGCCACCTGCAGGTCGATGATGGCCTCGGCCTCGTCGGCGGCCTGGCGGCGGCTGCGGCGGTTTTCCTCGACCGCGCGCTCCAGGTCGTCGACGGTATAGAGGTAAGCGTCGGCCAGGTCGGCGACGCTGGCCTCGATGTCGCGCGGCACGGCCAGGTCGAACAGCATCATCGGCTTGTGCCGGCGCCGCGTGAGCGCCTGGGCGACCTGCGCGCGGCTGATCACCGGCTCGCGCGCGGCGGTGGCGGAGAACACCACGTCGGCCTCGGCCAGGTGGCGGTCCAGTTCGTCCAGGGGCAGGGCATAGCCGCCGTGCTGGCTGGCCAGCGCCTGGGCATGGGCCAGGGTGCGGTTGGCGATCAACAGGCGCCGCACCTTGCCCTCGCTCAGGTGCCGGGCGGCCAGCTCGATGGTCTCGCCGGCGCCGACCAGCAGCACGGTCGAGTCGCTCAGGCGGGCGAAGGAGTTCTGCGCCAGCCGCACCGCGGTGGAGGCCACCGACACCGGGTTGGCGCCGACCCGGGTGTCGGTGCGCGCGCGCTTGGCCACGGCGAAGGCCTGCTGGAACAGCCGGTCCAGGCCGTTGCCCAGCGCCTGATGCTCGCGCGCCAGGGCCCAGGCGTCCTTCACCTGGCCCAGGATCTGCGGTTCGCCCAGGACCATGGAATCCAGCCCGGTGGCCACGCGGAACAGGTGGCGCACGGCCTCGGCATCGCGGTGGCGATACAGATACGTGTCCAGCCCCTCCCCATGCGCGGCCAGCCACTGCACCAGCGGCGTGGCGTCGTCGGCCACGGCGTAGAGCTCGGTCCGGTTGCAGGTGGACAGCAGCGCGGCCTCGCTGACCTGCGGCAGGGCCCGCAGCGCGTCCAGCGCCGCCGGCAGGGCCTCGCCGGCAAACGCCACCCGTTCGCGCAGGGTGACCGGCGCGGTCTGGTGATTCAGTCCAAGGACCCACAACGTCATTTCGGGGCTTGCGCTAAGCTGCTGGCGTGTTGTTGCCCGCCATTTTACGGCCCGGTTCCCCCTAATGCCCGCAAAGATGCGTTTCGTCCCGCCGTTGCTGCTGTTCGTTGCCGGATTCGCATCCTCTGCCGCGGCGCTCGCCAAGGAGTCGGTCCCGCCAGGCGGGACGACCGGCGCGGTGCTCGAGCCGGTCATGGCTGGCGAATTCGCCCTGCAGGCCGGCAAGCTGCCCGAGGCCGCGCGCTGGTACCTGCAGGCCGCCCAGGCCGGCCACGACGTGGGCCTGGCCGAACTGGCCACCCGCATCGCCCTGCTGGCCAACGACGACGCGCGCGCCGCGCAGGCGCTGGCGCTGTGGCAGCAGCGCGCGCCCAGCTCGCTGGCCATGCGCGCGGCCCAGGCCACCGTGGCGCTGCGCGAGGGGCGCGAGCGTGTGGCCCGGCGCCAGCTCGAATCCCTGCTGCGCGACAAGGATCCGCAGGCCTGGCGCTACGCGCTGACCGTGCTGGGCAGCGGCGGCCGCGACCCGGCCCTGGCCGGGCGCCTGCTCGG
The DNA here is from genome assembly GCF_042700505.1 of Pseudoxanthomonas sp. UC19_8. NCBI lineage: Bacteria > Pseudomonadati > Pseudomonadota > Gammaproteobacteria > Lysobacterales > Lysobacteraceae > Pseudoxanthomonas > Pseudoxanthomonas sp. UC19_8. The sequence goes on along the minus strand of NZ_CP170559.1, from coordinate 2,639,662 downwards.
CCAGCTGCTGGACGACAAGGCGCTGCCGAACGACCTGACCGCCTGGCTGGCCTTCGGCGGCCTGGCCCAGTCGCTGGACCAGCCGGCGCTGGCCGAACGCATCGTCGGCGAGGTGGTCAAGCGCTTCCCGGTCAATCCGCGCGTGGCCCTGCTGCATGCCAGCCAGCTGCGCCAGGCCGGCAAGCTCGACCAGGCCCGCCAGGTGCTGGCCGACCTGCAGGGCCAGGCCAACCTGGACCCGTCGGTGCGCCTGGGCGTGGCCGCCGAATACGACCACCTGGGTTCGCCCGCGCTGGCCGCCGCCGCCCTGGCCAAGGGGCCGCAGGACACGCGCAGCTTCGGTTTGCGCGCCTCGCTGCTGGCCAAGGCCCAGGATGACGCCGGCCTGGCCGCGCTGTACGACGAGGCCAAGGCCTCGGCCGAGGCGCAGGACCCGGCCCAGCGCCTGCTGCTGGGCCAGATCGCCGAATACCTCAAGCGTCCGCAGGACGCGCTGGGGTGGTACGAGGGCGTCGGCGCCGGCGAGCACGCGATCGAGGCGCGCCTGCGCGCGATCGGCACCCTCGACCAGCTCGGCCGCACCGACGAGGCCTTCGCCCGGGTCCATGCCATGCAGGCCGACGCGTCCATCGACGAATCCGCCCGCCGCGACGCATACCTGCTGGAGGCCGAGCTGCGCCAGAAGCACGACGACGATGCCGGCGAACTGGACGCCCTGGCCCGCGGCCTGGCCGCCTATCCCGACGACAACAACCTGCTCTATGCGCGCGGCCTGGCCTGGGAGCGGCGCGACCGCATCGACCGCGCCGAGGCCGACCTGCGCCGCGTGCTGGTCACCGACCCGACCAACACCGCCGCGCTCAACGCGCTGGGCTACACCCTGGCCGACCGTACCGACCGCTACAAGGAAGCGCTGGAGCTGATCGACCGCGCCCGCGCCGCGGCGCCGGACGAGGCGGCCATCATCGACAGCTACGGCTGGGTGCTCTATCGCCGCGGGTCGCAAGGACGAGGCGCTGGTGCAGCTGCGCCGCGCCTACACACTGATGAAGGACCCGGAGATCGCCGCCCACCTGGGCCAGCTGCTGTGGGAGAAGGGCCAGCACGAGGAGGCGCGCAAGCTGTTCGACGAGGCGCGCCGGCTCGATCCGGACAACCGCTCGCTGCAGCGCGCGCTGGAGAAGACCGGCGCATGACCGCTCGCCTCCTGTCCGTGGCCGCGCTGTGCGGCGTCCTGCTGCTGGCCGGCTGCGCCAGCCCCGGCGTGCGTGGGCCGGCGCCGACCCCGGTCGATGCTGGTATCGCGGCCGATGCCCAGGCCGCGCGCGAGACCTGGCTGGCCGCCCACCGCGACTGGTCGATGACCGGGCGGGTGGCGATCCGCCGCGCCGACAAGGGCGGCAGCGGCCGCATCGACTGGACCCAGCGCGGCGACGCGTTCGATGTCGCGCTCGCCGCGCCGGTCACGCGCCAGACCTGGCGCCTGGTCGGCAGCCCCGGGCAGGTGCGGCTGGAGGGCGTCGACGGCGGCCCGCGCCAAGGCGCCGACGCCGGCCAGCTGCTGCTGGAGACCACCGGTTGGGAGATTCCCGTGCAGGCCCTGGCTTACTGGATCCGCGGCCAGGCGGCGCAGACGCTGGCGCCGGCCCGGCTCGCCTACGGTGCCGACGGGCAGCTGTCCCAGCTGCAGCAGGGCGGCTGGACCATCGACTTCACCGCCTGGCAGCCGCCGGCGGCGGACGGCACGCCGGCGCTGCCGGCGCGGATCGAGGCCCAGCGCGGCGATGCGCGCGTGCGCCTGATCGTCGACACCTGGCAACCGGCCGTCGCGACGCCATGAGCCAGTCCCCCATGTCCGGCGGCTGGTCCTGGTGGCCGGCGCCGGCCAAGCTGAACCTGTGTCTGCGCATCACCGGCCGTCGCTCGGACGGTTATCACGCACTACAGAGCGCCTTCCGGCTGCTCGAATGGGGTGACACGGTCGGCATCCGGCTGCGCCCGGACGGGGTGATCGCCCGCGTCGGCGACTCGGTGCCGGGCGTGGCTGAGGCCGACGACCTGCTGGTTCGTGCGGCAAAATTGCTGCAAACGCACGCCAACGTCGCGCTTGGTGCGGATATCCGCGTCGAAAAGCGCATCCCGGCAGGCGGCGGCTTCGGCGGCGGTTCGTCCGATGCCGCCACCGTCCTGCGTGTCCTGGACCGCCTCTGGGGCACGGCCATGGGCGAGGACGCGCTGGCCGCGCTGGGCCTGACGCTGGGCGCGGACGTGCCGATCTTCGTGCGCGGGCGCAACGCCTGCGGCCGAAGGCGTCGGCGAGCGCCTGACCCCGATCGTGCTGCCGCCGGCCTGGTATGTGCTAGTCGACCCCGGCCTGCATGTCGCCACGCCGGTCCTGTTCGCCTCCCCGGATTTGACGCGCAATGCCGCACCCGTGAAAATAGCGGACTTCCTTTCCGGATCCGTGCCCGACAACGTGTTCGAGCCGGTGCTGCGTCGTCGCGAACCTGCCATCGAGGCGGTCTTCGCCACGCTCTCGCGCATCGGGACGCCACGACTGACGGGGACGGGCAGCGGCTGTTTCGTGGAGTTCGCAAGCCTTCAGGCCGCCCAGGCCGGACTGGCCTTGCTGCCGAGCGAACTGCGCGGCTGGGTGGTGGCCGGGGCGGCGCGTTCGCCCCTGCTGGACGCCCTGGACGGGAGCGCACGCAAGGACTGATCCACTGGGGCGTCGCCAAGAGGCCTAAGGCACCGGGTTTTGATCCCGGCATTTCGTAGGTTCGAATCCTACCGCCCCAGCCAGTGTCCTCATCGCATGCGCGCGCGGCCCGACCGGTTGCCTCATCGGCCCGGGACGCGCAAGGCGAGTCCTCGGCCTGCACGCCACGCAGTCCGGCGCCCGCGCAGTGCCGTCCATCCCGCTTTCCTGCCGCTGTCCCACGAGATTCCCCATGCAAGACGATCGCAGCCTGCTGGTCTTTTCCGGCAACGCCAACAAGCCGCTGGCCCACAGCATCTGCCGCGAACTCGGCGTGCGTCCGGGCAAGGCGATGGTCTCGCGCTTCTCCGATGGCGAAGTGCAGGTGGAGATCGAGGAGAATGTGCGCCGGCAGGAGGTGTTCGTGATCCAGCCGACCTGCGCGCCCAGCGCCGAGAACCTGATGGAGCTGCTGGTGATCATCGACGCGCTCAAGCGCGCCAGCGCCGCCAGCGTCACCGCGGTGGTGCCGTACTTCGGCTACTCGCGCCAGGATCGCCGCCTGCGCTCCTCGCGCGTGCCGATCACCGCCAAGGTCGCCGCCAAGATGTTCAGCGCGGTCAACGCCGACCGCGTGCTCACCGTCGATCTGCACGCCGACCAGATCCAGGGCTTCTTCGACATCCCGGTCGACAACGTCTACGCCTCGCCGCTGCTGCTGGCCGACATCTGGCGCGCCTACGGCACCGACAAGATGATGGTGGTCTCGCCGGACGTGGGCGGCGTGGTGCGCGCCCGCGCGGTCGCCAAGCGTCTGGACGATGCGGAGCTGGCGATCATCGACAAGCGCCGTCCGCGCGCCAACGTGTCCACGGTGATGAACATCATCGGCGACGTCGAGGGCAAGGAGTGCGTGATGGTCGACGACATCGTCGACACCGCCGGCACCCTGTGCGCCGCCGCCGCGGCGCTGAAGGACCGGGGCGCGACCAAGGTTGCCGCCTACTGCACCCATCCGGTGCTGTCCGGCCCGGCCGTGGACAACCTCAACAAGTCGGTGCTGGACGAGCTGGTGGTCACCGACACCATCCCGCTGTCGGATGCGGCCAAGGGCTGCAGCAAGATCCGCCAGCTGTCGGTGGCCAGCATGCTGGCCGAGACCATCCGCCGCATCGCCTTCGGCGAGTCGGTCAGCTCGCTGTACGTGGATTGAGGTCGGGATTGGGGATTGGGCATTGGCGATTCGCAGGGCGTTAGCGCGCTTGGCGAATCCCCAATCCCGAATGCCGAATCCCGGCCTTCCAACGGCTCTCCTGGTCGCGGGGGAGTCGCATCGCCACCGCGAGGTGGCTTACTCAAGCAAAGAAGTGAAAAACCCATGGCAACGACACATGAAATCAAGGTGGAGCGCCGCGAGGACGGGGGGAAGGGTGCGAGCCGCCGCCTGCGTCACGCTGGTAGCGTCCCCGCCATCGTCTACGGTGGCGACCTCAAGCCGGTCAGCATCCAGCTGAGCCACAACGATGTCTGGCTGGCCAGCCAGCACGACTGGTTCTACTCCTCGATCCTCTCGCTGAGCCTCAACGGCGACGTGCAGAAGGTGCTGCTGCGTGACATGCAGCGCCATCCGTACAAGCAGCAGATCATGCACCTGGACTTCCAGCGCGTGAACGACAAGGAGTCCATCCGCACCGCCGTGCCGCTGCACTTCCTGGGACAGGACACCTCGCCGGCCGGCAAGGCCGCCGACGTCGTGGTCGCCCACGAGCTCAATGAAGTCGTGGTCGAGTGCCTGCCGGGCGACCTGCCCGAGTTCATCGAGCTGGACCTGTCCAACCTGGCCGTCGGCGACGTGATCCACCTCTCGCAGCTCAAGCTGCCCAAGGGCGTGGAACTGCCGGAGCTGAAGCTGGGCGCCGAGCACGACGTGGCCGTGGTCACCGCCAAGTACGTCAAGGTCGAGGACGAGTCCGCCGAGGGCGAGACGTCGGCCGACGTGCCGGCCGCCAAGGTCGCCGACGACAGCGAAGCCAAGGACGCCGAGTAACCGGACGCGCCGGGGCGCGCCAGCGGCGCGTCCCGGCGGTTCGGCGAACCTTCGATGGAAGGCGTGCGTCTCATCGTCGGGCTGGGCAATCCCGGACCCGAACACCTGCGGACCCGGCACAACGCCGGGTTCCGTTTTGTCGACACCCTCGCGATGCAGCTGGGCGCGCGCTTCGCCGTGGACGCCAAGCTGTTCGGCGAGACGGCCCAGGTCAGCGTGGGCGGGCAGACCGTGCGCCTGCTCAAGCCGGCCACCTACATGAATCTATCGGGCAAGTCGGTGGTGGCGGCCCTGCGCTTCTGGAAGCTCGAGCCCGAGCAGACGCTGCTGGTGCACGACGAACTGGACCTGCCGCCCGGCATCGCGCGCCTGAAGTTCGACGGCGGCCACGGCGGCCAGAACGGGCTGCGCGACACCATCAGGCTGCTGGGCCATGCGCGCTTCGGCCGCCTGCGCATCGGCATCGGCCATCCCGGCCACAAGGACAAGGTCACCGGCTGGGTGCTGGGCCGACCGAGCGCGGACGACGAAATCCTGATCGGCCGAGCGATCGACGACGCGCTGGACGTGCTGCCCCTGGCAGTGGCCGGCGATTTCAACGAGGCGATGAAGCGGTTGCATACGCAGGGCAAATAGGGAATGGGGAATGGGGAATGGAAAGGCGGCCACGCTCTTCGATTCCCTATTCCCGATTCTCCATTCCCGGATGACACACATGGGCATCAAATGCGGCATCGTCGGCCTGCCGAACGTCGGCAAGTCGACCCTCTTCAACGCGTTGACCAAGGCGGGCATCGCCGCGGCCAACTTCCCGTTCTGCACCATCGAGCCCAACGTGGGCGTGGTGCCGGTGCCGGATCCGCGCCTGGGCGCGCTGGCGGAAATCGTCAAGCCGCAGCGGGTCGTGCCCACGGCGGTGGAGTTTGTCGACATCGCCGGCCTGGTCGCCGGTGCGGCCAGCGGTGAGGGCCTGGGCAACAAGTTCCTGGCGCACATCCGCGAGGTCGATGCGATCACCCATGTGGTGCGCTGCTTCGAGCATGGCGACATCATCCACGTGAACAACAAGGTCGATCCGATCTCGGACATCGAGACCATCGACACCGAGCTGGCGCTGGCCGACCTGGACAGCGTGGAGAAGGCGCTCAATCGCGCCGAGCGCGGCGCCAAGGGCGGCGACAAGGAGATGATCGCGCGCAAGCCGGTGCTGGAGAAGCTGCGCAAGGCGCTGGACGACGGCAAGCCCGGTCGTGCGGCCAGCCTGGACGATGAGGAGAAGGCGCTGGTGCGCGACCTGTTCCTGCTCACCCTCAAGCCGGTGATGTACATCGCCAACGTGCTGGAGGACGGCTTCGAGAACAATCCGCACCTGGACGCCGTGCGCGCCCGCGCGCAGGCCGAAGGCGCCCAGGTGGTGCCGGTGTCGGCGGCGATCGAGGAGGAGCTCTCGCAGCTGGAGGACGCCGACCGCGACGCCTTCCTGGCCGACCTGGGCCTGGAAGAGCCCGGCCTGAACCGCGTGATCCGCGCCGCCTACCAGCTGCTCGGCCTGCAGACCTACTTCACCGCCGGCGTGCAGGAAGTGCGCGCCTGGACGGTCAAGGCCGGCTCGACGGCGCCCAAGGCCGCGGCGGTGATCCACACCGACTTCGAGAAGGGCTTCATCCGCGCCGAGACCATCGCCTACGACGATTTCATCAAGTACAAGGGCGAGGCCGGGGCCAAGGAAGCCGGGCGCCTGCGTCTGGAAGGCAAGGAGTACAAGGTGCAGGAAGGCGACATCCTGCATTTCCGCTTCAACGTCTGAAGCCGGACGCGGCCCGCCGGGTCGCTATTGCCAAGCCGTCACGAAAAGGCCGCGCATTGCGCGGCCTTTTTGTTGCATGCGCCCTGGGGTCGCCGACAGGTCTCCTGTCGTCGTTCCCGCGAACGCGGGAACCCAGCGACTCTGGCGCAGTGAGCCAAGAGCGCTGGGCGCTGCGGACACGGCAGGCGTCACCCGTTCCGGGATCCCGCCGGACCGCTCAATCCGAGCGGCCCACCAACTCACGCCCGATCAGCATGCGCCGGATCTCCGAGGTGCCCGCGCCGATCTCGTAGAGCTTGGCGTCGCGCCAAAGCCGCCCGGTCGGGTACTCGTTGATGTAGCCGTTGCCGCCCAGCGCCTGGATCGCCTGTCCGGCCATCCAGGTGGCCTTCTCGGCGCTGTAGAGGATCGCCCCGGCCGCGTCCTTGCGCGTGCTGCGGCCGCGGTCGCAGGCCCGCGCCACCGCGTACACGTAGGCGCGGCAGGCGTTGAAGCCCACGTACATGTCGGCCAGCTTGCCCTGCATCAGCTCGAACTCGCCGATCGGCCGGCCGAACTGCCGCCGCTGGCGCACGTAGGGCAGCACCGTGTCCAGGCACGCGGCCATGATCCCCAGCGGACCGCCGGAGAGCACGATGCGCTCGTAGTCCAGGCCGGACATCAGGACCTTCACGCCCTGGCCCAGGCCGCCCAGGATGTTCTCCTCGGGCACCTCGCAGTCCTCGAACACCAGCTCGCAGGTGTTCGACCCGCGCATGCCCAGCTTGTCCAGCTTCTGCGCGGTGGAAAAGCCCTTGAACCCGCGCTCGACGATGAACGCCGTGATGCCGCGCGCCCCGGCCGCAGGATCGGTCTTGGCGTACACCACCAGCGTGTGCGCGTCCGGTCCGTTGGTGATCCACATCTTGGTGCCGTTGAGCAGGTAGCGATCGCCGCGCCGTTCCGCGCGCAGCTTCATGCCGACCACGTCCGAGCCGGCCCCGGCCTCGCTCATCGCCAGCGCGCCGATGTGATCGCCGCTGACCAGCCTGGGCAGGTAGCGCGCCTTCTGCGCGGCGTCGCCGTTCTTGCGCAGCTGGTTGACGCACAGGTTGGAATGCGCGCCGTAGGACAGGCCGATGGCCGAGCACGCGCGCGAGATCTCCTCCATGGCCACCACGTGCGCCAGGTAGCCCAGCGCCGTGCCGCCGTATTCCTCCTCCACGGTCAGTCCGAGCAGGCCCATCTGCCCCAGCTGCGGCCACAGCGCGTTGGGGAAGGCGTTGTCGCGGTCGGCCTGGTCGGCCAGCGGGGCGATCACCTCGCTGGAAAACGTGCGCACGGCGTCGCGGAGCTGGTCGATGTCCTCGCCAAGCTCGAAGCTGAAATCCTGTGTCATGAGTCTCCGAAGTCAGGCGCCACGCCACGATTCGACGCGCTGCGCACCATACAGGCTGAAGACGACCGCCCGTGATGGCACGCCGCAGGGCAACATGGTGCTTCCCGTGGCGGCCATTGCCTGCCACAATGCGCGCCCCCGCGGCAGGCCGCCGTGGGGCGCGCCTGCGAAGGCGGGCATGCGCCCGCTCCAGGCGCATCGGTGAATCGGGCAGGATCCTCGCGCAGTCGTTGACAGCACATCGATCCCACGCCAGAATCACCGGCTGTTTCACCCCGGCCCGAAAGGCCGGACAAAAGCGTCATCCGGAGGGATACCCAAGCGGCCAACGGGGGCAGACTGTAAATCTGCTGGCTTACGCCTTCGGTGGTTCGAATCCACCTCCCTCCACCAAGAAGTTCGAGCAGTTGCGGTATCCCAGCGCGGGAGTAGTTCAACGGTAGAACCTCAGCCTTCCAAGCTGATGGTGCGGGTTCGATTCCCGTCTCCCGCTCCATTGAACTGCCGCTCTATCGTCGCCAGATGGTCCGCAGCTGCCACATGTTTCACGCTCACGTAGCTCAGTCGGTAGAGCACCTCCTTGGTAAGGAGGAGGTCGAAGGTTCGATTCCTTTCGTGAGCACCATCCAAGCAGTACGTTTCACCCTCTTATCTAACGATCCGAGAAGAAGCAGCCATGGCAAAGGGTAAGTTCGAGCGCACCAAGCCGCACGTGAACGTGGGCACGATTGGTCACGTTGACCATGGCAAGACGACGCTGACGGCGGCGCTGACCAAGGTGGGCGCGGAGCGTTTCGGCGGCGAGTTCAAGGCCTACGACGCGATCGACGCGGCGCCGGAAGAGAAGGCGCGCGGCATCACGATCTCCACGGCGCACGTGGAATACGAATCGCCGAGCCGCCACTACGCGCACGTGGACTGCCCGGGCCACGCCGACTACGTGAAGAACATGATCACCGGCGCCGCCCAGATGGACGGTGCGATCCTGGTGTGCTCGGCCGCTGACGGCCCGATGCCGCAGACCCGCGAGCACATCCTGCTCTCGCGCCAGGTGGGCGTGCCGTACATCGTCGTGTTCCTGAACAAGGCCGACATGGTGGACGACGCCGAGCTGCTGGAGCTGGTGGAGATGGAAGTCCGCGAGCTGCTGAGCAAGTACGAGTTCCCGGGCGACGACACCCCGATCATCCACGGTTCGGCCCGTCTGGCGCTGGAAGGCGACCAGTCGGAGATCGGCGTGCCGGCGATCCTGAAGCTGGTCGAGGCGCTGGACACCTGGATCCCGACCCCGGAGCGTGACGTCGACAAGGCGTTCCTGATGCCGGTGGAAGACGTGTTCTCGATCTCGGGCCGCGGCACCGTGGTGACCGGCCGTATCGAGCGCGGCGTGATCAAGGTGGGCGAGGAAATCGAGATCGTCGGTATCCGCCCGACCCAGAAGACGACCGTGACCGGCGTGGAAATGTTCCGCAAACTGCTGGACCAGGGCCAGGCGGGCGACAACGCGGGTCTGCTGCTGCGCGGCACCAAGCGTGACGACGTGGAGCGTGGCCAGGTGCTGGCCAAGCCGGGTTCGATCACCCCGCACACCGAGTTCGAGGCCGAGGTGTACGTGCTGTCCAAGGATGAGGGTGGCCGTCACACGCCGTTCTTCAAGGGCTACCGTCCGCAGTTCTACTTCCGCACCACCGACATCACCGGTGCGATCGAGCTGCCGGAAGGCACCGAGATGGTGATGCCGGGCGACAACGTGAAGATGAAGGTCACGCTGATCAACCCGGTGGCGATGGACGAGGGCCTGCGCTTCGCGATCCGCGAGGGTGGCCGTACCGTCGGCGCCGGCGTGGTGGCCAAGATCATCAAGTGACGATCTGACCCCTGCGCGTCCAAGGCGCGCAGGGCTTTGTCAGATCGTCATCCCCGCGAAAGCGGGGATCCAGCGGTCCGACACGGCGACATCGACCCGTGAAAACGGGATCCGGCGCCAGTAATCAGTCCCGCACCCGCGGGAGTCCACGCATCGGCACGGGCGAGTCTTGCGGTTCGCCGGTGCCTTTACAGTTCATACGCCAGTAGCTCAATTGGCAGAGCAGCGGTCTCCAAAACCGCAGGTTGGGGGTTCGAGTCCCTCCTGGCGTGCCACTGTCCAGATCGTCCCGCCTTCGCAGGCGGTGCAGTGCAAGGCGGCACATCCAACCCGAATGAACAGCAAGATCCAACCATCCAAGGCGCCGACCACGTCCGCGGGCGATATCGCCAAGTACGTGGCGGCCGGGGCACTGGTCGTTGCCGGCCTGGTGGTGTGGTGGTGGTCTGCCGGCCAGTGGGCGACCCCGCTGCGCGCGCTGATCGTGATTGTCGGCCTGGTCGCCGGCGCCGCGGTGTTTGTGGCCACGGCCAAGGGCAAGGACACCCTGGAATTCCTGTCCGAGTCGCGCTTCGAGCTGCGCAAGGTGGTGTGGCCGACCCGTCAGGAGTCGCTGCGCATGACCTGGGTGGTGATGGTGGTGGTGGTGATCCTCAGCCTGATCCTGGCTGGCTTTGACTTCGGCATTCAGTGGCTGGTCGAAAAACTGTTCACGATGGGCCGTTGAGGAGATTTCCACAGTGAAGCGTTGGTACGTGGTACACGCCTATTCAGGCTTTGAGAAGTCCGTGGCACAGGCGCTGCGCGATCGGATCGTGCGCGACGGCATGGAAGATCGCTTCGGCGACGTGCTGGTGCCCACCGAGGAAGTGGTGGAGATGCGGTCGGGCCAGAAGCGCCGGTCCGAGCGCAAGTTCTTCCCCGGCTACGTGCTGGTCCAGATCGAGACCCACGACGAAGCCGGCATCCCGCGCATGGACAACGAGTCCTGGCACCTGGTGAAGGACACCAGCAAGGTCCTGGGCTTCATCGGCGGCACCGCCGACCGTCCGCTGCCGATCCGTGACGAAGAGGCTGCCGCGATCCTGGACCGTGTTCAGGAAGGCGTCGAGAAGCCGCGTCCAAAGGTGCTGTTCGAGCCGGGCGAGATGGTGCGCGTGGTCGACGGCCCGTTCAACGACTTCAACGGCGTGGTCGAGGAAGTCAACTACGAGAAGAGCCGCCTGCGCGTGGCCGTGCTCATCTTCGGCCGCTCCACCCCGGTGGAGCTGGAATTCGGCCAGGTCGAGAAGGCCTGAGCCCCCGCCGCCGGCGCCGCTTGCGCCGGACGGCCCAAAACCTGCTATAGTGCGCGGCTCCCTTGTCCGGTCAGCCGGGCAACCGCAATGGCCGCCCTCGTTGGCGGCCTTTGTCGCGAACGCATACGCGATGTCGGGACGCGTGATTTTCCCGATCCGATGGGGAGCCTGATCCTAGGCGCTAGCACCCGGAGAGCATTGAAATGGCAAAGAAAGTTGTCGGTTACATCAAGCTGCAGGTGAAGGCCGGTCAGGCCAACCCCTCGCCGCCGGTCGGTCCTGCGCTGGGTCAGCGCGGTCTGAACATCATGGAGTTCTGCAAGGCGTTCAACGCGGCGACCTCCAAGCTCGAGCCGGGTCTGCCGACCCCGGTCATCATCACGGCCTACTCGGACCGTACCTTCACCTTCGTGACCAAGTCGACCCCGGCTTCGGTGCTGCTGAAGAAGGCGGTGGGCATCCAGTCCGGCTCCAAGCGCCCGAACACCGAGAAGGTGGGCAAGGTCACCCGCAAGCAGCTCGAGGACATCGCCAAGGCGAAGGAACCCGATCTGACTGCGGCCGATCTGGATGCAGCGGTGCGCACGATTGCGGGCTCGGCCCGTTCCATGGGTCTGACGGTCGAGGGCTGAAGACATGGCAATGAACAAGCGACAGAAGGCCATCCTGGCCGCCGTGACCCCGGGCAAGGCGTACGCCTTCGAAGAGGCCGTGAACATCCTCAAGACCGCCGCCAAGGCCAAGTTCGTCGAGTCCATCGACGTGGCCGTTCGTCTGGGCGTGGATGCCAAGAAGTCCGACCAGCAGGTGCGCGGTTCGACCGTGCTGCCGGCCGGTACCGGCAAGGCCGTGCGCGTGGCGGTGTTCGCCCCGGCCGGTGCCAAGGCTGACGAAGCCCTGGCCGCCGGCGCCGAAGCGGTCGGCATGGACGACCTGGCCGAGAAGATGCAGGCCGGCGATCTGAACTACGACGTGGTCATCGCCACGCCGGACGCGATGCGCGTGGTCGGTAAGCTGGGTCAGGTCCTGGGCCCGCGCGGCCTGATGCCGAACCCGAAGGTCGGCACCGTCTCGCCGAACCCGGCCGAAGCGGTGAAGAACGCCAAGTCGGGTCAGGTGCGCTACCGCACCGACAAGGCCGGCATCATCCACTGCACCATCGGCAAGGCCTCCTTCGAGGACGAAGCCCTGAAGAACAATCTGCAGGCCCTGCTGGCCGACCTGGTCAAGGCCAAGCCCTCGACCGCCAAGGGCCAGTACCTGCAGAAGATCTCGATCAGCTCGACCATGGGCCCCGGCGTGACCGTGGACCAGTCCTCGCTGAACCTGAAGTAAGAAAGACGGGAGCGCGTAGCGGGGCAGGGCGACGAGTCAAGGCAAAGCAACAGCGCCGGCCACTCGTCTCTCGATCCCCGCCATGTGTTCCCGCGTTTGGGGGCGATCTGCGGTGCGAGCCGCAGAAAGCCGTCAAAGACCGCAGGTGCGGTCAGCGCGCTCCGACGACGGGCAGGGAAGCTCGGTCCTGGCAGGGATTCGGCGTCGGCGCTAGCGGGACTGCTTGATTGGCCTTGTACCAGCCCGCGCAGATGGTGCCGCCTTCATCGGTTTCTGGTCTTGCTTCGCGCAGGCCAGTTGATAAGGCCACCAGTGGGGCGCGAAGGCGTCCCCGGCGTCCAGGACGGACGCTGCCCTGGACCGCAAGCGGCAGGAGCCGTGAGCGGAGTTCACAATGAGGAGTGATTAATGGCTCTCAATCTGTCCCAGAAGCAAGAAGTTGTCGCCGAGCTGGCAGACGTCGCCGCCAAGGCGCACTCCTTGATCGCCGCCGAGTACGCAGGCACCACGGTCTCCCAGATGACCGCGATGCGCAAGCAGGCGCGCGAGTCCGGCGTGTACCTGCGCGTGGTCAAGAACACCTTGGCCGCCCGTGCTGTGGAAGGTACCGAATACGAGTGCGCCAAGGACTCGCTGGTCGGACCGCTGCTGTACGCGTTCTCGACCGAGGAGCCCGGCGCTGCCGGTCGCCTGATCAAGGAATTCGCCAAGTCCAACGACAAGCTGCAGCCCAAGGTTGTGGCCGTGGGCGGCCAGCTGTATCCGGCCAGCCACGTCGACGTCCTGGCTTCGCTGCCGACCCGCGATCAGGCCCTGGCCATGCTGGCCCGCGTCCTGGCCGAACCCGTCACGATGTTCGCCCGCGCCATCAAGGCCGTGGCCGAGCAGCAGGGCGGTGGCGATGCAGCGCCGGCCGAGGCGGAAGCCCCGGCTGAAACGGCCTGATTCCCGTATCCCATTCCAGAAATTTGACCGAAGGTAAACACAATGTCCCTGTCCACCGAGCAGATCGTCGACGCCATCGCTGAAAAGACCCTCATGGAGATCATGGAGCTGGTCAAGGCGATCGAAGACAAGTTTGGCGTCTCCGCCGCCGCCCCGGTTGCCGTTGCCGCCGCCGCTGGCCCGGCCGCCGCCGTCGAAGAGCAGACCGAGTTCAACATCATCCTGAAGGACGCCGGCGCCAAGAAGGTCGACGTCATCAAGGCCGTCCGCGCCATCACCGGCCTGGGCCTGAAGGAAGCCAAGGACCTCACCGAGGCCGGCGGCGTCCTGAAGGAAGGCGTGTCGAAGGAAGATGCCGAGAAGATGAAGAAGGACCTCGAGGCCGCTGGCGCGACCGTCGAAGTGAAGTAATTGCAATTCGTCGCCTAGTTCCATCGGCGACACCCAAAGGCCGGGGGCGAAAGCCCCTGGCCTTCGGTCGTTGTTGAAAAAGCAGTCCGCAACACGCAAGTCGTAGCAAACAACGCCGTTCGTTGTCCGCCGCACCGCGGCGAGAAAATCCACGAGTTGGTAGTTGGAAGTAGCGGGAGATGGCGTGCTGGTGCCGGCAATACCAGCGACTTCCAACTGACAGTTCTTCCCATTCGAAAGAAATGTTCCCCAGGGGTCGCGGACGCGTGGCCCCCCGATGCCAGAGGCAATGTCCTATGTCGACGACATACTCGTTCACTGAAAAGAAGCGCATCCGCAAGGACTTCGGCAAGCAGCGGTCGATCCTCGAGGTCCCGTTCCTGCTCGCCATCCAGGTCGATTCCTACCGCGAGTTCCTGCAGGAGCACGTTGACGCCGCCAAGCGCGAGGACCGTGGTCTGCACGCCGCGCTCAAGTCCGTGTTCCCGATCTCCAGCTACTCCGGCAACGCCGCGCTGGAATACGTCGGCTACAAGCTGGGCGAGCCGGCGTTCGACGAGCGCGAGTGCCGCCAGCGCGGCATGAGCTACGGCGCGCCGCTGCGCGTGACCGTGCGCCTGGTCATCTACGACCGCGAGTCCTCGACCAAGGCCATCAAGTACGTGAAGGAGCAGGAGGTCTATCTGGGCGAGATCCCGCTCATGACCGACAACGGCACCTTCATCGTCAACGGCACCGAGCGCGTCATCGTCTCCCAGCTGCACCGTTCGCCGGGCGTGTTCTTCGACCACGACCGCGGCAAGACCCACAGCTCGGGCAAGCTGCTGTACAGCGCCCGCATCATTCCTTACCGCGGCTCGTGGCTGGACTTCGAGTTCGACCCGAAGGACGCGCTGTTCACCCGTATCGACCGTCGCCGCAAGCTGCCGGTGTCGATCCTGCTGCGTGCGCTGGGCTACTCCAACGAGGAGATGCTCAACCACTTCTTCGAGATCAACACCTTCCACATCGACCCGAGCGAAGGCGTGCAGCTGGAGCTGGTGCCCGAGCGCCTGCGCGGCGAGACGCTGAACTTCGACTTGGCCGATGGCGACAAGGTCATCGTCGAGGCCGGCAAGCGCATCACCGCGCGCCACGTCAAGCAGCTGGAAGCCTCCGGCATCGCCGCGCTGGCCGTGCCCGACGAGTACCTGGTGGGCCGCATCCTCTCGCACGACGTGGTCGATGCCTCGACCGGCGAGCTGCTGGCCAACGCCAACGACGAGATCACCGACGACCAGCTGGCCGCGTTCCGCAAGGCCGGCGTCGAGGTGGTGGGCACGCTGTGGGTGAACGATCTGGATCGTGGCCCGTACCTGTCCAACACCCTGCGCATCGACCCGACCAAGACCCAGCTCGAGGCCCTGGTCGAGATCTACCGCATGATGCGTCCGGGCGAGCCGCCGACCAAGGACGCCGCGCAGAACCTGTTCCACAACCTGTTCTTCACCTTCGAGCGCTACGACCTGTCGGCCGTGGGCCGCATGAAGTTCAACCGCCGCGTGGGCCGCAAGGAAACCACCGGTGAGTCGGTGCTGTACGACCACAAGTACTTCAGCGTGCGCAACGACGAGGAATCCAAGCGCCTGGTCGCCACCAATGGCCAGAGCTCGGACATCCTGGACGTGATCTCGGTCCTGACCGAGATCCGCAACGGCCGTGGCGTGGTCGACGACATCGACCACCTGGGCAACCGTCGCGTGCGTTCGGTCGGCGAAATGGCCGAGAACGTGTTCCGCGTAGGCCTGGTCCGCGTCGAGCGCGCGGTCAAGGAGCGCCTGTCGATGGCCGAGTCCGAAGGCCTGACCCCGCAGGAGCTGATCAACGCCAAGCCGGTGGCCGCCGCGATCAAGGAGTTCTTCGGCTCCTCGCAGCTGTCCCAGTTCATGGACCAGAACAACCCGCTGTCGGAAGTCACGCACAAGCGTCGCGTCTCGGCCCTGGGCCCGGGCGGCCTGACCCGCGAGCGCGCCGGCTTCGAAGTGCGCGACGTGCACCCGACCCACTACGGCCGCGTCTGCACCATCGAGACGCCGGAAGGCCCGAACATCGGCCTGATCAACTCGCTGGCGGTGTATGCCCGCACCAACGCCTACGGCTTCCTTGAGACGCCGTACCGCAAGGTCGTGGACGGCCGCATCACCGACGAGATCGAGTATCTGTCGGCGATCGAGGAGAACGAGTACGTCATCGCCCAGGCCAACGCGCTCAGCGATGCCAAGAACCAGCTCACCGAGCAGTTCGTGCCGTGCCGCTACCAGGGCGAGTCGCTGCTCAAGCCGCCGTCGGACGTGGACTTCATGGACGTCTCGCCCATGCAGACCGTCTCCATCGCCGCGGCGCTGGTGCCGTTCCTGGAGCACGACGACGCCAACCGCGCGCTGATGGGCGCCAACATGCAGCGCCAGGCCGTGCCGACGCTGCGTGCGCAGAAGCCGCTGGTCGGCACCGGCATCGAGCGCGCCGTGGCGCGCGACTCGGGCGTGACGGTCAATGCCCGTCGCGGTGGTGAAGTGGTGCAGATCGACGCGGCCCGCATCGTGGTCAAGATCAACGAGGACGAGATCTCCGGTGAGCACGATGCCGGCGTGGATATCTACAACCTGATCAAGTACACCCGCTCCAACCAGAACACCTGCATCAACCAGCGTCCGCTGGTGAACGTGGGCGACGTGGTGGCGCGCGGCGACGTGCTGGCCGACGGTCCGTCCACCGACATTGGCGAACTGGCCCTGGGCCAGAACATGCTGATCGCGTTCATGCCGTGGAACGGCTACAACTTCGAAGACTCCATCCTGCTCTCCGAGCGCGTGGTGGAAGAGGATCGCTACACCACGATCCACATCGAGGAACTGACCGTCCAGGCGCGCGACACCAAGCTGGGGCCGGAGGAAATCTCGGCCGACATCCCCAACGTCTCGGAGAGCGCGCTGAACCGCCTCGACGAGTCCGGCGTGGTGTACATCGGCGCCGAAGTGCGCGCCGGCGACATCCTGGTGGGCAAGGTCACGCCGAAGGGCGAGAGCCAGCTGACCCCGGAAGAGAAGCTGCTGCGCGCGATCTTCGGCGAGAAGGCCTCCGACGTGAAGGACAGCTCGCTGCGCGTGCCCCCGGGCATGGACGGCGTGGTCATCGACGTGCAGGTGTTCACCCGCGACGGCATCGAGAAGGACAAGCGCGCGCGCCAGATCGAGGATTCCGAGATCAAGCGCGTCAAGAAGGACTTCGACGATCAGTTCCGCATCCTGGAGAACGCGATCTTCGCCCGCCTGCGCTCGCAGCTGGTCGGCAAGGTGGCCAATGGCGGTGCCGGCCTGAAGAAGGGCGACACCATCACCGACGCCTACCTGGACGGCCTGAAGAAGGCCGACTGGTTCGCCATCCGCATGAAGGATGACGACGCGGCCGACGCCATCGAGCGTGCGCAGAAGCAGGTCCAGGCGCACGAGAAGGAGTTCGAGCGTCGCTTCGCCGACAAGCGCGGCAAGATCACCCAGGGCGACGACCTCGCGCCGGGCGTGCTGAAGATGGTCAAGGTGTTCCTGGCCGTGAAGCGCCGCATCCAGCCGGGCGACAAGATGGCCGGCCGTCACGGCAACAAGGGCGTGGTCTCCAACGTGGTGCCGGTCGAGGACATGCCGTACATGGCCAATGGCCAGACTGTGGACATCGTGCTGAACCCGCTGGGCGTGCCTTCGCGCATGAACATCGGCCAGATCCTCGAGGTGCACCTGGGCTGGGCCGCCAAGGGCCTGGGCAAGCGCATCCAGACGATGCTGGAGCAGCAGCGCGCGGTCAGCGAGCTGCGCGCGTTCCTGGCCAAGGTCTACAACCACGACAAGGCCCTGGCCGGTGATCGTGTGGACCTGGACCAGTTCAGCGATGAAGAGCTGATCGGCCTGGCGCAGAACCTCACCGACGGCGTGCCGATGGCCACCCCGGTGTTCGACGGCGCCCACGAGGACGAGCTGCGCGAGATGCTCAACCTGGCCTATCCGGACGGCGATGCGGAAACCGAACTGCTCGGCTTCAACGCCAGCAAGACGCAGATGCAGCTGTACGACGGCCGCACCGGCGAGGCGTTCGATCGCAAGACCACGGTCGGCTACATGCACTACCTGAAGCTGAACCACCTGGTCGACGACAAGATGCACGCCCGTTCCACCGGCCCGTACTCGCTGGTCACCCAGCAGCCGCTGGGCGGCAAGGCGCAGTTCGGCGGCCAGCGCTTCGGCGAAATGGAAGTCTGGGCGCTGGAAGCCTATGGCGCGGCGCACACCCTGCAGGAAATGCTGACCGTCAAGTCCGACGACGTGCAGGGCCGCAACCAGATGTACAAGAACATCGTCGATGGCGAACACGAGATGGTCGCGGGCATGCCGGAGTCCTTCAACGTCTTGGTGAAGGAAATCCGCTCGCTGGCCATCAACATGGAGCTGGAAGACAACTGAGGAGGCGGGAATGGGGAATCGGGAATAGGGAATGGTCAAAGCCGGCGCGCAGGCGCCGCCGACCATCCCCAGTCACCCGATTCCCCGCTTCTGACGATTCCCCATTCTCAATTCCCGATTCCCGGAGAAGAACATGAAAGACCTGCTCAACCTCTTCAACCAGCAGCGCCAGACCCTGGACTTCGACGCGATCAAGATCGCGCTGGCCTCGCCGGATCTGATCCGCTCGTGGTCCTTCGGCGAAGTGAAGAAGCCGGAAACCATCAACTACCGTACCTTCAAGCCCGAGCGTGACGGCCTGTTCTGCGCCGCCATCTTCGGACCGATCAAGGACTACGAGTGCCTGTGCGGCAAGTACAAGCGCATGAAGCACCGCGGCGTGGTCTGCGAGAAGTGCGGCACCGAGGTGACCCTGGCCAAGGTGCGCCGCGAGCGCATGGGCCACATCGACCTGGCCTCGCCGGTCGCGCACATCTGGTTCCTCAAGTCGCTGCCCTCGCGCATCGGCCTGATGCTGGACATGACCCTGCGCGACATCGAGCGCGTGCTGTACTTCGAAGCCTACGTGGTGACCGAGCCGGGCCTGACCCCGCTGGAAAGCCGCCAGCTGCTGACCGAAGAGCAGTACCTGACCGCGCGCCAGGAGCACGGCGACGACTTCGACGCCGCCATGGGCGCCGAGGCCGTGTTCGAACTGCTGCGCCACATCGACCTGCAGGCCGAGATGGTCAAGCTGCGCGAGGAAATCGCCAGCACCGGTTCGGAGACCAAGCTCAAGCGTCTGACCAAGCGCATCAAGCTGGTCGAGGCCTTCCTGGAGTCCGGCAACCGTCCGGAGTGGATGGTCATGACCGTGCTGCCGGTGCTGCCGCCGGATCTGCGCCCGCTGGTGCCGCTGGACGGCGGCCGCTTCGCGACCTCCGACCTCAACGACCTGTACCGCCGCGTCATCAACCGCAACAACCGTCTGCGCCGCCTGCTGGAGCTCAACGCCCCGGACATCATCGTGCGCAACGAAAAGCGCATGCTGCAGGAATCGGTCGACGCGCTGATGGACAACGGCCGTCGCGGCCGCGCCATCACCGGCACCAACAAGCGTCCGCTGAAGTCGCTGGCCGACATGATCAAGGGCAAGCAGGGCCGGTTCCGCCAGAACCTGCTCGGCAAGCGCGTGGACTACTCGGGCCGTTCGGTCATCGTGGTCGGTCCGTACCTCAAGCTGCACCAGTGCGGCCTGCCCAAGAAGATGGCGCTGGAGCTGTTCAAGCCGTTCGTGTTCGCCAAGCTGCAGCGTCGCGGCCTGGCCACCACGATCAAGGCCGCCAAGAAGCTGGTCGAGCGCGAGGAAGGCGAGGTCTGGGACATCCTGGAAGAAGTCATCCGCGAGCACCCGGTGCTGCTGAACCGCGCCCCGACCCTGCACCGCCTGGGCATCCAGGCGTTCGAGCCGGTGCTGATCGAGGGCAAGGCCATCCAGCTGCACCCGCTGGTCTGCACCGCGTTCAACGCCGACTTCGACGGTGACCAGATGGCCGTGCACGTGCCGCTCTCGCTGGAAGCCCAGCTGGAAGCGCGCGCGCTGATGATGTCGTCCAACAACATCCTCTCGCCGGCCAACGGCGAGCCGATCATCGTGCCCTCGCAGGACGTGGTGCTGGGTCTGTACTACATGACCCGCGCCCTGGAGAACAAGGCGGGCGAGGGCATGGCCTTCGCCAACATCGCTGAGGTCAAGCGCGCCTACGACAACCGCGTGGTCGAACTGCACGCCAAGGTCAAGGTGCGCATCACCGAGACGGTGATCGCCGAGGACGGCAGCCGCGAGAAGAAGACCTCGATCGTGGACACCACGGTCGGGCGCGCGCTGCTGGCCGAGATCCTGCCCGATGGCCTGCCGTTCGCGCTGGCCAACACCGACCTGACCAAGAAGAACATCTCGCGTCTGATCAACTCCAGCTACCGCCAGCTGGGTCTGAAGGACACGGTCGTGTTCGCCGACAAGCTGATGTACACCGGCTTCGCCTACGCCACCCGCGCGGGCGTGTCGATCGGCATCGACGACATGGTCATCCCGGACGAGAAGAAGGGCATTCTGGGCGAGGCCGAGCAGGAAGTGCTCGAGATCCAGGAGCAGTATCAGTCCGGTCTGGTCACCGCCGGCGAGCGCTACAACAAGGTCGTGGACATCTGGTCGCGCACCAACGAGCGCATCGCCAAGGCGATGATGGACACCATCGGTACCGACAAGGTGCTCAACGCCAAGGGCGAGACCATCAACGAGAAGTCGATGAACTCGCTGTACATCATGGCCGACTCTGGTGCGCGTGGTAGCCAGGCGCAGATCCGCCAGCTGGCCGGCATGCGCGGCCTGATGGCGCGTCCCGATGGCTCGATCATCGAGACGCCCATCAAGGCGAACTTCCGCGAAGGCCTGAACGTGCAGGAGTACTTCAACTCCACCCACGGCGCCCGCAAGGGTCTGGCCGATACCGCGCTGAAGACCGCCAACTCCGGTTACCTGACCCGTCGCCTGGTCGACGTGGCGCAGGACGTGGTGATCACCGAGGTCGACTGCGGCACCACCGACGGCCTGACCATGACCCCGATCGTGGAAGGCGGCGACGTGGTCGAGCCGCTGAAGGACCGCGTGCTGGGCCGCATCGTGGCCGAGGACGTGTTCCTGCCGGGCAACGACGAGGATCCGATCGTCACCCGCAACACGCTGCTGGACGAAGCCTGGGTGCAGAAGCTGGAAGACGCCGGCGTGCAGATGGTGAAGGTCCGCTCGACCATCACCTGCACCTCGGACTTCGGCGTGTGCTCGCATTGCTACGGCCGCGACCTGGCCCGTGGCCACATCGTCAACATCGGCGAAGCGGTCGGCGTCATCGCCGCCCAGTCGATCGGCGAGCCCGGCACGCAGCTGACCATGCGTACGTTCCACATCGGTGGTGCCGCTTCGCGTGCCGCCGCGGTGGACAACATCACGGTCAAGACCACCGGCTCGGTGAAGTTCAACAACCTCAAGTCGGTCGAGCACGCCAACGGTTCGCTGGTGGCGGTGTCGCGCTCGGGCGAACTGTCGGTGCTGGACGCCCACGGTCGCGAGCGCGAGCGCTACAAGCTGCCCTACGGCGCCACCATCACCGTCAAGGACGGCGATGCGGTCAAGGCCGGCCAGACCGTGGCCAACTGGGATCCGCATAACCACCCGATCGTGTCGGAAGTGGCCGGTTTCGTGCGCTTCGTGGACTTCGTCGACGGCATCACCGTCATCGAGAAGACCGACGAACTGACCGGTCTGGCCTCGCGCGAGATCACCGATCCCAAGCGTCGTGGCTCGCAGGGCAAGGACCTGCGTCCGCTGGTGCGCATCGTCGACAAGGACGGCAAGGATCTGTCGATCCCGGGCACCGACATGCCGGCCCAGTACCTGCTGCCGCCGCGTTCGGTGGTCAACCTGCAGGACGGCGCCGCCGTCGGCGTGGGCGACGTGGTCACCAAGGTGCCGCAGGAGGCGTCCAAGACTCGCGACATCACCGGTGGTCTGCCGCGCGTGGCCGACCTGTTCGAGGCGCGCAAGCCGAAGGATCCGGCGATCCTGGCCGAGCGTTCGGGCGTGATCAGCTTCGGCAAGGACACCAAGGGCAAGCAGCGCCTGATCATCAAGGACACCGACGGCAACGAGCACGAGGAGCTGATTCCCAAGTTCCGCCAGATCATCGTGTTCGAGGGCGAGCACGTGGCCAAGGGCGAGACCATCGTGGACGGCGAGCCGAGCCCGCAGGACATCCTGCGCCTGCTGGGTGTCGAGCCGCTGGCCGCGTACCTGGTCAAGGAAATCCAGGACGTCTACCGCCTGCAGGGCGTGAAGATCAACGACAAGCACATCGAGGTGATCACCCGCCAGATGCTGCGCAAGGTGGAGATCACCGATGCGGGCAACAGCAAGTTCCTGGCGGGCGAGCAGGTCGAGAAGCAGCGCGTGATCGAGGAGAACGCCAGGCTGGTGGCCCGCAACGAGCTGCCGGCGCAGTACGAGCCGGTCCTGCTGGGCATCACCAAGGCCTCGCTGGCGACCGAGTCGTTCATCTCCGCGGCCTCCTTCCAGGAGACCACCCGCGTGCTGACCGAGGCGGCCGTGCGCGGCACCCGTGACAGTCTGCGCGGTCTGAAGGAGAACGTGATCGTCGGCCGTCTGATCCCGGCCGGTACCGGTCTGACCTACCACAGCCAGCGCCGTCGCAACGCCTCGGGCCTGACCGAGTCGGAGATGGCCGCCCTGTCCGGGCCGGTGACCGCCGAGGCCGTGGCCGAAGGTGGCGAGGCCGAGTCGGAAAGCAGCACCGAGCAGTAAGCCAGCAAGACGGGCCGGCCCCAAGCGGGGCCGGCCTGACCAAGCGGAAGGGGGCGCAGGATGTGCCCCGTATCCCGGCCCGGGACCGGCCAGACGGTGGTGAGGATTTCGTCGGTTGACGACAAATTCCGCTGCCAGCTATACTCTCCTGTCTCGGCAGGCCGCATCTACGGCCTGCCGTCGTTTTCACGCAAAAGGCCCGGCGTCACGGCCTTCATCCAAAGAATCCAAAGATGGCAACGATCAACCAGCTGGTCCGCAAGCCGCGGCAGGCGACGACCTACAAGAGCGCCTCGCCGGCACTCGACAACTGTCCGCAGCGCCGCGGCGTCTGCACGCGCGTCTACACCACCACGCCCAAGAAGCCGAACTCGGCGCTGCGCAAGGTGGCCAAGGTGCGCCTGACCAACCAGGAAGAAGTCATCAGCTACATCGGTGGCGAAGGGCATAACCTGCAGGAGCACTCGGTGGTGCTGATCCGCGGCGGTCGCGTCAAGGACCTGCCGGGCGTGCGTTACCACACCGTGCGCGGTTCGCTCGACGCCGCCGGCGTTGCCAAGCGCCGCCAGGCCCGTTCCAAGTACGGCGCCAAGCGTCCGAAGAGCTAAGGGAATAAGACATGTCTCGTAAAGGTTCCGCGCCGCAGCGCACCGTTCTGCCCGATCCCAAGCACGGCAGCCACACCATCGCCCGCTTCATCAACATGGTGATGCTGAGCGGCAAGAAGTCCGTCGCCGAGAAGATCGTCTACGGCGCGATGGACGTCATCGGCGAAAAGAATCCCAACGCCCTCGAGCTGGTCGAGAAGGCGCTGGACAACGTCGCGCCGGCCGTCGAGGTCAAGTCGCGCCGCGTCGGTGGTGCCACCTATCAGGTGCCGGTCGAAGTGCGCGCCTCGCGCCGCCTGGCCCTGGCCATGCGCTGGCTGATCGAGTCGGCCCGCAAGCGCGGTGAGAACACCATGCCGCGCAAGCTGGCCGCCGAACTGATCGACGCCTCGGAGAACCGCGGCGGCGCCATCAAGAAGCGTGAAGAAACCCACCGCATGGCCGAAGCCAACAAGGCGTTCGCGCACTATCGCTGGTAAGGCAGTACCGGGGGCCTTGAATCTTCGGGCCCCAGGCGCCACCTAGGCGCCACACAACGCGCTGATCATCGCGCACGACAGCGAAAGCCGCCCCCGGGCGGCATTCGGTCTTTAGGACCCGTGTGATCATCGCCCCCGTTCGCGCCCATGGCGCGACGTTCTTTTCATCAAAAAGAGAGACTCCTCGTGGCTCGCACCACTCCCATCGAGCGTTACCGCAACTTCGGCATCATGGCCCACATCGACGCGGGCAAGACCACCACGTCGGAGCGCATCCTGTTCTACACCGGTGTCAGCCACAAGATCGGTGAGGTGCACGATGGCGCCGCCACGATGGACTGGATGGAGCAGGAGCAGGAGCGCGGCATCACCATCACGTCCGCCGCCACCACGGCGTTCTGGACCGGTATGGACAAGTCCATGCCGCAGCACCGCTTCAACATCATCGACACCCCCGGCCACGTCGACTTCACCATCGAAGTCGAGCGTTCGCTGCGCGTGCTCGACGGCGCGGTGTTCGTGCTGTGCGCCGTCGGTGGCGTGCAGCCGCAGTCCGAAACCGTGTGGCGTCAGGCCAACAAGTACGCCGTGCCGCGTCTGGCGTTCGTCAACAAGATGGACCGCACCGGCGCCAACTTCGACAAGGTCGTGGACCAGCTCAAGGCTCGCCTGGGCGCGTACGCCGTGCCGATGCAGGTGCCGATCGGCGCCGAGGACGGCTTTGAGGGCGTGATCGACCTGGTCAAGATGAAGGCGATCCACTGGGATACCGCCTCGCAGGGCACCGTGTTCGAGTACCGCGACATCCCCGCCGAGCTGCAGTCCAAGGCCGACGAGGCCCGCAGCTTCATGGTCGAGGCCGCGGCCGAGGCCAGCGAAGAGCTGATGGACAAGTACCTGGGCGGCGGCGACCTGTCCGAGGCCGAGATCCTGAGCGGTCTGCGCGAGCGCACCCTGCGCGTGGAGATCGTGCCGGTCTACTGCGGCACCGCCTTCAAGAACAAGGGCGTGCAGGCCATGCTCGACGGCGTGATCCAGCTGCTGCCGTCGCCGGTGGATCGTCCGCCGGTGCAGGGCATCGACGAGAACGAGCAGGAAGACAGCCGCAAAGCGGGCGACAACGAGCCCTTCTCGGCGCTGGCGTTCAAGATCATGACCGACCCGTTCGTGGGCTCGCTGACCTTCTTCCGCGTCTACTCGGGCGTGCTCAACTCCGGCGACCAGGTCTACAACCCGGTCAAGTCGAAGAAGGAGCGCGTGGGCCGCATCCTGCAGATGCACTCCAACAACCGCGAAGAGATCAAGGAAGTGCGCGCGGGCGACATCGCCGCGGCGGTGGGTCTGAAGGACGTCACCACCGGCGACACGCTGTGCGCGCAGGACAAGATCATCACCCTGGAGCGCATGACGTTCCCGGAGCCGGTGATCTCGATGGCGGTCGAGCCGAAGACCAAGTCCGACCAGGAGAAGATGGGCCTGGCGCTGGGTCGCCTGGCGCAGGAAGATCCCTCGTTCCGCGTGCGGACCGACGAGGAATCCGGCCAGACCATCATCGCCGGCATGGGCGAGCTGCACCTGGAAATCATCGTCGACCGCATGAAGCGCGAGTTCAACGTTGAAGCCAACGTCGGCAAGCCGCAGGTGGCCTACCGCGAGACGATCCGCAAGGGCGTCAAGCAGGACGGCAAGTTCGTGCGCCAGTCGGGCGGTCGCGGCCAGTACGGCCACATCGTGATCGAGATGGAGCCGGCCGAGCGTGGCGCGGGCTTCAGCTACGAGAGCGCGATCGTCGGCGGCGTGGTGCCGAAGGAATACGTCGCCGCCGCGGGCAAGGGCATCGAAGAGGCCATGCGCAATGGTCCGCTGGCCGGCTTCCCGGTGGTGGACGTCGCGGTCAAGGCCGTCGACGGTTCGTTCCACGACGTGGACTCCAACGAAATGGCGTTCAAGGTCGCCGGCTCGATGGCGTTCAAGGAAGCCTTCTCCAAGGCCTCGCCGGTCCTGCTCGAGCCGATGATGAAGGTCGAGATCGTCACGCCCGAGGATTACCTGGGTGACGTGATGGGCGACGTGAGCCGTCGTCGCGGCATCCTGCAGGGCCAGGACGAAAGCCCGTCGGGCAAGGTCATCAACGCCATGGTGCCGCTGGGCGAGATGTTCGGCTACGCGACCACGCTGCGCTCGATGTCGCAGGGTCGCGCGACCTTCTCGATGGAGTTCGACCACTACGCCGAAGCGCCGGCCAACATCGCCGAAGCGGTCACCAAGAAGTAATCGACCGCTTCGCACCGCATTCCAACTGACACAACTTTTGAAGGATTACGACAATGGCAAAGGGTAAGTTCGAGCGCACCAAGCCGCACGTGAACGTGGGCACGATTGGTCACGTTGACCATGGCAAGACGACGCTGACGGCGGCGCTGACCAAGGTGGGCGCGGAGCGTTTCGGTGGCGAGTTCAAGGCCTACGACGCGATCGACGCGGCGCCGGAAGAGAAGGCGCGCGGCATCACGATCTCCACGGCGCACGTGGAATACGAATCGCCGAGCCGCCACTACGCGCACGTGGACTGCCCGGGCCACGCCGACTACGTGAAGAACATGATCACCGGCGCCGCCCAGATGGACGGTGCGATCCTGGTGTGCTCGGCCGCTGACGGCCCGATGCCGCAGACCCGCGAGCACATCCTGCTCTCGCGCCAGGTGGGCGTGCCGTACATCGTCGTGTTCCTGAACAAGGCCGACATGGTGGACGACGCCGAGCTGCTGGAGCTGGTGGAGATGGAAGTCCGCGAGCTGCTGAGCAAGTACGAGTTCCCGGGCGACGACACCCCGATCATCCACGGTTCGGCCCGTCTGGCGCTGGAAGGCGACCAGTCGGAGATCGGCGTGCCGGCGATCCTGAAGCTGGTCGAGGCGCTGGACACCTGGATTCCGACCCCGGAGCGTGACGTCGATAAGGCGTTCCTGATGCCGGTGGAAGACGTGTTCTCGATCTCGGGCCGCGGCACCGTGGTGACCGGCCGTATCGAGCGCGGCGTGATCAAGGTGGGCGAGGAAATCGAGATCGTCGGTATCCGTCCGACCCAGAAGACGACCGTGACCGGCGTGGAAATGTTCCGCAAGCTGCTGGACCAGGGCCAGGCGGGCGACAACGCGGGCCTGCTGCTGCGCGGCACCAAGCGTGACGACGTGGAGCGTGGCCAGGTGCTGGCCAAGCCGGGTTCGATCACCCCGCACACCGAGTTCGAGGCCGAGGTGTACGTGCTGTCCAAGGACGAGGGTGGCCGTCACACGCCGTTCTTCAAGGGCTACCGTCCGCAGTTCTACTTCCGCACCACCGACATCACCGGTGCGATCGAGCTGCCGGAAGGCACCGAGATGGTGATGCCGGGCGACAACGTGAAGATGAAGGTCACGCTGATCAACCCGGTGGCGATGGACGAGGGCCTGCGCTTTGCGATCCGCGAGGGTGGCCGTACCGTCGGCGCCGGCGTGGTGGCCAAGATCATCAAGTGACGATCTGACCCCTGCGCGCCCAAGGCGCGCAGGGCTTTGTCAGATCGTCATCCCCGCGAAAGCGGGGATCCACCGCTCCGATGAAGTACACTGCAGGCCCCGGCCAGCCCGGGACCAAGTAATAAAGCAACACCGCAATACCCGCCGGCCCCTCCCTGGGAGGTGTGGCCGGCCTACCGCGAAAAGAGGTGCAGGAAGCGCCTCGTGTTCGCCAGATAAGGATGTTGAACGTGTGAACCGGTGGCGCGAAAAGGCGACTTTTCGCGTCGCGATGCGTCCGGGTTGTTGACGGGCGTAGTTGACGCGTTCTATACTCTTTCGTCTGGGCAGGCCGTTCATCGGTCTGCCTTGTTTTTCAGGAAGATTCCCGGGCCCTCGCGGCCCCGGCGCGTCCCCCGGCAAGGGGTGACTCAAGGCGCAGGGACTTCGAGAAAAAGCTTGTGGACCATTACCGGGGCAAGGCATCCCAGAGGCCGCGCCCGTCGCTCTTTCAACACAGGAAACCGTCATGGCGGACCAGAAGATCCGTATCAGGCTCAAGGCCTACGATCATCGCCTGATCGATCGCTCGGCGAGCGAGATCGTCGAAACGGCCAAGCGGACCGGCGCGCAGGTGCGCGGCCCGATCCCGCTGCCGACCAAGATTGAACGCTACACCATCCTGGTGTCGCCGCACGCCGACAAGGATGCGCGCGACCAGTACGAGACCCGTACGCACAAGCGCGTGCTGGACATCGTCGATCCCAACGACAAGACCGTCGACGCGCTGATGAAGCTCGAGCTGGCGGCTGGCGTTGACGTCCAGATCAAGCTGACCTAAAGGCACCGACCATGACTGCGAAGAAATATTCGTTGGGCATCGTTGGCCGCAAGGCCGGCATGACCCGGGTGTTCACCGAAGATGGCAAGTCCATCCCGGTCACCCTGATCGAAGCCACCCCGAACCGCATCACCCAGATCAAGACCTCCGAGACCGACGGCTACAGCGCCGTGCAGGTCGCCGTGGGTTCGCGCCGCGCTGCGCTGATCACCAAGCCGGTCGCCGGTCACCTGGCCAAGGCCAAGGTCGAAGCCGGTCGCGGCCTGTGGGAGCTGCGCGTGGAAGCCGACAAGATCGGCGACTTCAGCGTCGGCGGCGAGATCAAGGCCGACATCTTTGAAGTGGGCCAGAAGGTCGACGTCCAGGGTGTGACCAAGGGCAAGGGCTTCCAGGGCACGATCAAGCGCTGGAACTTCCGCATGGGCGACGCCACCCACGGTAACTCGCTGTCGCATCGCGCGCCGGGTTCGCTGGGCCAGCGTCAGACCCCCGGCCGTGTGTTCCCGGGCAAGAAGATGTCCGGCCACATGGGCGCCGCGCAGCAGAGCACGCAGAACCTGGAAGTCGTCCGCGTGGACGCCGAGCGCGGCCTGATCGCCGTCCGCGGCGCCGTGCCGGGTGCGCCGGGTGGCGACGTGATCGTGCGTCCGGCGAGCAAGGCATAAGGAGAACCAACATGGAACTCGCCATCAACGGCAGCGCCAACAAACTGTCGGTCTCCGACGAAGTGTTCGGTCGCGAATTCAGTCAGGACCTGGTGCACCAGGTCGTCGTCGCCTACCGCAACGCCGGTCGTGCGGGCACCAAGGCCCAGAAGACCCGTGCGGAAGTCAACGGCACCACCAAGAAGTCGAAGAAGCAGAAGGGCGGCGGCGCGCGTCATGGCGCCCTGACGGCCCCGATCTTCGTCGGCGGCGGCGTGACCTTCGCGGCCAAGCCGCGTAGCTTCGACCAGAAGGTCAACCGCAAGATGTACCGCGCCGCGATGAAGGCCATCCTGAGCGAGCTGGCTCGTCAGGACCGCCTGACCGTCGTCGACGCCTTCAACGTCGATGCCTCCAGCACCAAGGGCCTGGTCTCCAAGCTCAAGGAACTGAACGTCGGGAAGCGTCCGCTGATCGTCACCGAGGATGCTTCGGAGCACCTGTATCTGTCCGCTCGCAACCTTCCCTACGTGGAAGTGCGCGACGTCCAGGCGCTGGATCCGGCGTCGCTGGTCGGTGCCGACACCGTCGTGATCACCGCCGATGCGGTGAAGAAGATCGAGGAGTGGCTGGCATGATCAGCAACGAGAAAATCTTCAGCGTGCTGCGCGCCCCGCGCGTGTCCGAAAAGACTGCACGTCTGCAGGAAGTAAGCAATCAGTACGTCTTCGAAGTCTCGAACGACGCCACCAAGGCCGATGTCAAGGCCGCGGTCGAGCAGCTGTTCGACGTCAAGGTCGAGGCCGTCAACGTGGTCAACGTCAAGGGCAAGAACAAGTCCTTCCGTAACCGCGGTGGCCGTCGCGGCGACTGGCGCAAGGCGTATGTGCGTCTGGCCGACGGCCAGGCCATCGACGTGTCGGCCACGGCCTGAGGTAGACCCACATGCCATTGATGAAATTCAAACCCACTTCCGCCGGCCGCCGTTCGGCCGTGCGCGTGGTGACGCCCGACCTGCACAAGGGTGCTCCGCACGCTCCGCTTCTGGAGAAGCAGAGCAAGTCCGGCGGTCGCAACCACCACGGTCGCATCACCACCCGTCACATCGGTGGTGGTCACAAGCAGCACTACCGCGTCATCGACTTCAAGCGCGACAAGGTCGGCATCCCGGCCCGTGTCGAGCGCATCGAGTACGATCCGAACCGCACCGCGCACATCGCGCTGCTGTGCTACGTCGACGGTGAGCGCCGCTACATCATCGCGCCCAAGGGCCTGAAGGCCGGCGACCAGGTGATCGCGGGCCGCGACGCCCCGATCCGCACCGGCAACACCCTGCCGCTGCTGAACATCCCGGTCGGTACCACGGTGCACTGCATCGAGCTGAAGGTCGGCAAGGGCGCCCAGATCGCCCGCGCCGCCGGCGCCTCGGTCCAGCTGGTCGCGCGCGAGCAGGGCTTCGCCACGCTGCGCCTGCGTTCGGGCGAAATGCGCAAGGTTCCGGCCGAGTGCTGCGCCACCATCGGCGAAGTCGGCAACGACGAGCACAGCCTCGAGAAGCTGGGCAAGGCCGGTGCCAAGCGTTGGCGCGGCGTGCGTCCGACCGTTCGCGGTGCGGCCATGAACCCGGTCGACCACCCGCACGGTGGTGGTGAGGCCAAGGCCGGCCAGGGCAACCCGCACCCGGTCACCCCGTGGGGCGTGCCGACCAAGGGTTACAAGACGCGCCATAACAAGCGCACGCAGCAATTCATCGTCCGCGATCGTAGGGGCTAATCGACCATGGCACGTTCACTCAAGAAAGGCCCGTTCGTCGATCACCACCTGGTCAAGAAGGTGGAGGCTGCGGCCGGTAGCAAGCGCCCGATCAAGACCCTGGTCGCGTCGCTCCATGATCCTGCCGGAGATGGTGGGTTTCACCATCGCCGTGCACAACGGCAAGAACCACGTTCCGGTGCTGGTTAACGAGAACATGGTCGGCCACAAGCTCGGCGAGTTTGCCGTCACCCGGACCTTCAAGGGTCACGGTGGCGACAAGAAAGCCGGCGGCAAGAAGTAAGGAGAGATGACAATGGAAGCGAAAGCCATCCTGCGCACCGCGCGCATCTCCCCGCAGAAGGCCCGCCTGGTCGCCGACCAGGTGCGTGGCCTGTCGGCCGAGCGCGCCGTCAACCTGCTGAAGTTCTCGGACAAGAAGGCTGCCCACCTGATCAAGAAGGTGGTGGAGTCGGCGATTGCCAATGCCGAGAACAACCAGGGCGCCGACGTCGACGAGCTGAAGGTCCAGACCATCATGGTCGACGAGGGCCCGACGCTGAAGCGTTTCATGGCCCGCGCCAAGGGCCGCGGCACGCGCATCCTCAAGCGCACCAGCCATATCACCGTGGTGGTTGGCGAAGGCAAGGGCAAATAAGACTATGGGCCATAAAGTACATCCGACCGGTATTCGCCTGGGCATCGCCAAGGACTGGAATTCCAAGTGGTACGCCAACAAGCGCGAGTACGCCAGCTACCTGGCCGCTGACCTCAAGGTCCGCGAGATGCTCCGCAAGAAGCTGGCCCAGGCCGGGATCAGCAAGATCCTGATCGAGCGTCCGGCCAAGACCGCCCGCGTGACGATCCACACCGCCCGCCCGGGCGTGGTGATCGGCAAGCGCGGTGAGGACATCGAGAAGCTGCGCAAGGAAGTGAGCGATCTGATGGGCGTCCCGGCGCACATCAACGTCACCGAAGTGCGCAAGCCCGAGCTGGACGCCCAGCTGGTCGCCGAGTCCATCGCCCAGCAGCTGGAGCGCCGCATCATGTTCCGCCGTGCGATGAAGCGCGCGGTCGGCAACGCGATCCGCCTGGGTGCCCTGGGCATCAAGGTGAACGTCGCCGGCCGTCTGAACGGCGCCGAGATCGCCCGTTCCGAGTGGTACCGCGAAGGCCGTGTGCCGCTGCACACCCTGCGCGCCGACATCGACTACGGCTTTGCCGAGGCGAAGACCACCTACGGCATCATCGGCATCAAGGTGTGGGTCTACAAGGGCGAAGTGTTCGACTTCAGCCAGGTGGGTCAGGAGAAGCAGGACGACGCGCGCCCCGAGCGCAGCGAACGTCCGTCGCGCCCGTCCCGCGATCGTGATGCGAGGTAACGGCAATGTTGCAACCCAAGCGAACCAAATACCGCAAGATGCACAAGGGCCGTAACGAAGGCCTGAGCTGGAGCGGAAATCTCGTCTCGTTCGGCGAGTACGGCCTGAAGGCCACCGCGCACGGTCAGCTGACCGCGCGCCAGATCGAGGCCGCGCGCCGGTCCATCAGCCGCTACGTCAAGCGCGGCGGCAAGATGTGGATCCGCGTGTTCCCCGACAAGCCCATCACCAAGAAGCCGATCGAGGTCCGCATGGGCTCCGGTAAGGGCAACGTGGAGTACTGGGTGGCCCAGATCCAGCCGGGCCGCATGATCTATGAAATCGAGGGCGTGGACGAGGCAACGGCACGCGAGGCGTTCCGCCTGGCCGCCGCCAAGCTCTCGGTCACCACCACTTTCGTGACCCGGACGGTGCGCTAATGGCTATCAAGGAACTCCGCGAGAAGTCTGCCGACGAGCTGAACGCCCATCTGGGCGAGCTGCGCAAGGAGCAGTTCTCCCTGCGCATGCAGAAGGCGACCGGCCAGCTGCCGAAGACCCACGAAACCCGCCGGGTCCGCCGCGAGATCGCTCGCGTCAAGACCCTGCTCGGCAGCAAGAAGTAAGGACCGCCGACATGAGTGATAACGAACAGAAAACGCAGCGCACGATCGAAGGTCGTGTCGTCAGCAACAAGATGGACAAGACGGTCACCATTCTGGTCGAGCGTCAGGTCAAGCACGCGCTGTACGGCAAGTACATCAAGCGCTCGACCAAGCTGCACGCCCACGACGCCGACAACGCCTGCAACGAAGGCGACCTGGTCCGCGTGGTGGAGATCGCGCCGCTGTCCAAGACCAAGAACTGGCGCGTGGTCGAGATCGTCGCCCGCGCGGCCGAATAAGAGGAGTCCTGAATCATGATCCAGATGCAGAGCTATCTCGATGCGGCCGACAACTCCGGTGCCAAGGAGCTGATGTGCATCAAGGTGCTGGGCGGCTCCAAGCGCCGTTACGCCGGCATCGGCGACATCATCAAGGTGACCGTCAAGGACGCGATCCCGCGTGGCAAGGTCAAGAAGGGCGAGGTCTATGACGCCGTGGTCGTGCGTACCCGCAAGGGTGTGCGTCGCGCCGACGGTTCGCTGATCCGCTTCGACGGCAACGCCGCCGTCCTGCTGAACAACAAGCAGGAGCCGATCGGCACCCGTATCTTCGGACCGGTGACCCGCGAACTGCGCTCCGAGAAGTTCATGAAGATCGTCTCGCTCGCACCCGAAGTGCTGTGAGCGGAGGAAATCACAATGGCTAACCGTATCAAGAAGGGCGACCAGGTGGTCGTTATCACCGGCAAGGACAAGGGCAAGCAGGGCGATGTGCTGCGCGTGGATGGCGACCGTGTGGTCGTGTCCAACGTGAACATCGTCAAGCGCCACACCAAGCCGAACCCGCAGGCGGGTGTCGCCGGCGGCGTCGTCGAGCGCGAAGCCTCGATCCATATCTCCAACGTCGCCTTGTTCAATGCCGCTTCCGGCAAGGGCGAGCGCGTTGGCTTCAAGGTGCTGGAGGATGGACGCAAACTGCGTGTGTTCCGCTCCAGCGGTGAGGCGCTCGACGCCTGAGGAATGAGGTCATGACCACTCGTCTCGAAAAAATCTACAAGGAAGAGGTCGTCCCGGCCTTGACCAAGAAGTTCGGCTACTCCAACCCGATGGAGGTCCCCAGGCTCACCAAGATCACCATCAACATGGGTGTGGGTGAGGCTGCGACCAACAAGAAGATCCTGGAGAACGCCGTCGCCGACCTGGCCAAGATCTCCGGCCAGAAGCCGGTCACGACGAAGTCGCGCGTCTCGGTCGCGTCCTTCAAGATCCGTGACGGTTGGCCGATCGGCTGCAAGGTGACCCTGCGTCGCGCCCACATGTACGAATTCCTGGACCGCCTGATCAGCATCTCGCTGCCGCGCGTGCGCGACTTCCGTGGCGTGTCCGGCCGGTCGTTCGACGGCCGCGGCAACTACAACATGGGCGTTAAGGAACAGATCATCTTCCCGGAAATCGACTTCGACCAGGTCGACGCGGTCCGCGGCATGGATATCGCCATCACCACCACCGCCAAGACCGACGCCGAAGCCAAGGCGCTGCTCGAAGCGTTCAAGTTCCCGTTCCGCAACTAAGTCGAGGACCAAGACATGGCAAAGACCTCCATGGTCAACCGCGACCTGAAGCGGGCGAAGCTGGCCAAGAAGTACGCGGCCAAGCGTGATGCACTGAAGAAGATCATCTCCAGCCAGGACGCGTCCTACGACGAGAAGATCGAGGCCTCGACCAAGCTGCAGAAGCTGCCGCGCGACTCCTCGCCCAGCCGCTTCCGCACCCGTTGCGAGCTGTCCGGCCGTCCGCGCGCCGTGTACAGCAAGTTCGGCCTGGCCCGCAACAAGCTGCGCGAAGCCACCATGCGTGGCGACGTGCCCGGCCTGCGCAAGGCCAGCTGGTAACACAGCTAGGGAGTGGTGTAGAATCCGCTCCCCGGATTTTCACCACCTAGAGCCTGGCGGCCCGATGGGCGCCAGGCTTTGGTGCTAGAGATCTTCCGCGCAAGGGCGCAGGCCTCAAGGCCCGCGCCACCCACAACACGAGATTTTCGCGAAAGCGGATATCGGTGCTACTCATAGGAATCGCACATGAGCATGACTGATCCCATCGCCGACATGCTGGTCCGCATCAAGAATGCGGCCGCCGTCGGCAAGCAGACGGTGAAGATGCCGTCGTCCAACATCAAGGTCGCCATCGCCGGCGTCCTGAAGTCCGAGGGCTACATCGCCGATTCTCGCGTCACCAAGACCGAGAACAACAAGGCCGAGCTCGAGGTCGTCCTGAAGTACTTCGAAGGCAAGCCGGTCATCGACACGCTCAAGCGTGTGTCGCGCTCGGGCCTGCGCCAGTACCGCGGCAAGGACGAACTCCCCAAGGTCCTCAACGGCCTGGGCATTGCCATCATCTCCACGTCGAAGGGCATCATGACCGACGCGCAGGCCCGTGCGGCCGGCGTGGGTGGTGAAGTCCTGTGCTTCGTGGCCTAAGGGAAGGAGTTCTTACATGTCCCGCGTCGCCAAGAAGCCGATTGCCCTGCCCAAGGGTACCGAACTGAACAACGCCAACGGCACCGTGACCGTCAAGGGCCCCAAGGGCACTCTGACGATCGCCCAGCCCGAGGGCGTGAACATCGCCGTCGAGAACGGCACCGTGAGCCTGTCGCCGTCCTCGCTGGACCACGACGCCATCACCGGCACCATCCGCGCGATCCTGGCCAACATGGTCAAGGGCGTATCCGATGGCTTCGAGCGCAAGCTCGAGCTGGTCGGCGTGGGTTACCGCGCCGCGATGTCCGGCAAGGACCTGAACCTGTCGCTGGGTTTCTCCCACCCGATCCTGTTCAAGGCCCCGGAAGGCATCACGCTGGCCGCCCCGACCCAGACCGAGATCCTGTGCAGGGCGCCGACAAGCAGCGCGTCGGTGAAGTCGCCGCCAAGATCCGCGGATTCCGTCCGCCGGAGCCCTACAAGGGCAAGGGCGTGAAGTACTCCGACGAAACCATCATCCGCAAGGAAGCCAAGAAGGCTTAACGGCAGTCGGGAGGCGAGGGCATACCGCTGCTGCCTCCCCACTGGCTCAACGCCGATCCGCTTCCACGAGGTCACTGAACATGAGCATCAAGAACACCGCCCGCCAGCGCCGCGCCAAGTCGACCCGCGCCCACATCCGCAACCTGGGTGTGCCGCGCCTGAGCGTCCTGCGCACCGGCCAGCACCTGTACGCGCAGATCTTCACCGCCGACGGCTCCAAGGTGCTGGCTTCGGCCAACACCCTGCAGGCCGACGTCAAGGAAGGTCTGAAGAACGGCAAGAACAGCGACGCCGCCGCCAAGGTCGGCAAGCTGATCGCCGAGCGCGCCAAGGCCGCCGGCGTCGAGAAGGTCGCTTTCGACCGCTCGGGCTACCGCTACCACGGCCGCGTCAAGGCGCTGGCCGATGCCGCGCGCGAAGGCGGCCTGCAGTTCTAAGCTTGAACCGCGTGGGGTTCATCCCCACGCAACCTCTGCCGGCGCGGATTGCGCCGGGCGCCGCGGCTCTTCTGCAGCCGCGTCACGCTCCACCGCGGTAGACCACAACCATAAGCGGCCAAGCCGTACAGACCCTCTCAACAGGAATCAACAACATGGCAGAAGAACAACGCTCGCGCGGGCGCGATCGCAACCGCGAAGAGAAAGTCGACGATGGCATGATCGAGAAGCTGATCGCGGTCAACCGCGTCAGCAAGACGGTCAAGGGTGGTCGCCAGTTCACCTTCACCGCGCTGACGGTGGTGGGCGACGGCAACGGCCGCATCGGTTTCGGCTACGGCAAGGCCCGCGAAGTCCCGGTGGCGATCCAGAAGTCGATGGAGTACGCGCGCAAGGGCATGCTCAACGTCGATCTGAACAACGGCACCCTGTGGCACCCGGTCAAGGCCGGCCACGGCGCGGCCCGCGTGTTCATGCAGCCGGCCTCGGAAGGTACCGGTGTCATCGCCGGTGGCGCCATGCGCGCCGTGCTGGAAGCGGTGGGTGTGAAGAACGTGCTGGCCAAGGCCGTCGGTTCGCGTAACCCGATCAACCTGGTGCGCGCCACGCTGCGCGGCCTGGAAGACATGCAGTCGCCGGCCCGCATCGCGGCCAAGCGCGGCAAGTCGGTGGAGGAACTCACCCATGGCTAATGAGTCCAACAAGACCGTCAAGGTGCGCCTGGTGCGCGGCCTGCGTGGTTCCCAGTCGCGTCACCGCCTGTCGGTGAAGGCGCTGGGCCTGAACAAGCTCAACGATGTGCGTGAACTCAAGGACAGCCCGCAGGTACGCGGCCTGATCGCCAAGGTTCACTACCTCGTCCGCGTCGAGGAGTAATCAACATGCGTCTCAACACTCTGTCGCCTGCAGAAGGCGCCCGCACCGAGCGCAAGCGCGTCGGTCGCGGCATCGGTTCGGGCCTGGGCAAGACCGCCGGCCGCGGCCACAAGGGTTCGTTCGCCCGCGCCGGTAAGGGCAAGATCAAGGCGAAGTTCGAAGGCGGCCAGATGCCGCTGATCAAGCGTCTGCCGAAGGTCGGCTTCCGCTCCAAGCTGAAGAAGGACACCGCCGAGGTGCTGTCCTATCAGCTGGATCGTCTGGAAGCCGGCGAGATCGACTTCGCGGCCCTGCGCGCTGCCAAGCTGGTGCCCAGCACCGCCAAGCGCGCCAAGATCGTGAAGAAGGGCGAGTTGACCAAGGCGTTCACGCTCAAGGGCGTGCAGGCCACGGCGGGCGCGAAGGCCGCCATCGAAGCTGCCGGCGGCAGCATCCAGGAGTAAGCACGGCATGGCGCAGCAGGGCATCGCGGGTGGTCTGGGCAAATTCACCGAGCTGCGGCAGCGTCTGCTGTTCGTGCTGGGTGCCCTGGTCGTCTACCGGATCGGTTGCTTCGTTCCGGTTCCGGGCGTCAACCCGGACGCGATGCTCGCGCTGATGCAGGCGCAGGGCGGCGGCATCGTGGACATGTTCAACATGTTCTCGGGCGGCGCCCTGCACCGTTTCAGCATCTTCGCGCTGAACGTGATGCCGTACATCTCGGCGTCCATCGTCATCCAGCTGGGTGCGCACATCTTCCCGGCGCTCAAGGCGCTGCAGAAGGAAGGCGAGTCCGGCCGTCGCAAGATCACCCAGTACTCGCGCATCGGCGCGGTGCTGCTGGCGGTGGTGCAGGGCGGCAGCATCGCGCTGGCGCTGCAGCATCAGACCGCGCCGGGCGGCGCGCCGGTGGTGTACGCCCCGGGCCTGGGCTTCGTGGTCACCGCGATCGTGGCGCTCACCGCGGGCACCATCTTCCTGATGTGGGTCGGCGAGCAGGTCACCGAGCGCGGCATCGGCAACGGTGTGTCGCTGATCATCTTCTCGGGCATCGTCGCCGGCCTGCCGGCCGCGGTGATCCATACCTTCGGCGCCGTCAACGACGGCACGATGAGCCCCATCGCGCTGATCATCGTGGCGGTGGTGGTGTTCGCGTTCACCTGGTTCGTGGTGTTCGTCGAGCGCGGGCAACGCCGGATCACGGTCAACTACGCGCGCCGCCAGGGCGGTCGCAACGCGTACATGAACCAGACCTCGTTCCTGCCGCTCAAGCTCAACATGGCCGGCGTGATCCCGCCGATCTTCGCCTCGTCCATCCTGGCCTTCCCGGCCACGCTGGCGATGTGGTCCGGTCAGTCGCCGATGGCGGTGACCCTGCAGCGCATCTCCCAGGCGCTGTCGCCGGGCGAGCCGCTGCACATGATC
This sequence comes from Pseudoxanthomonas sp. UC19_8, assembly GCF_042700505.1. Classification (NCBI taxonomy): domain Bacteria; kingdom Pseudomonadati; phylum Pseudomonadota; class Gammaproteobacteria; order Lysobacterales; family Lysobacteraceae; genus Pseudoxanthomonas; species Pseudoxanthomonas sp. UC19_8. The sequence goes on along the minus strand of NZ_CP170559.1, from coordinate 2,601,507 downwards.
GTGTTCGCGGCGATGATCATCGGCTTCGCGTTCTTCTACACCGCGCTGGTCTTCAACTCGCAGGAAACCGCCGAGAATCTGAAGAAGTCCGGCGCGCTGATCCCGGGCATCCGTCCCGGCAAGGCCACCGCCGACTACGTCGACGGCGTGCTGACCCGCCTGACGGCCGCCGGTTCGCTCTATCTGGTGGCGGTGTGTCTGCTGCCGGAAGTGATGCGTACCCAGCTGGGCACCTCGTTCTACTTCGGCGGCACCTCGCTGCTGATCGTGGTGGTGGTGGTGATGGACTTCATCGCGCAGATCCAGGCGCACCTGATGTCCCACCAGTACGAGAGCCTGTTGAAGAAGGCCAACCTGAAGGGCGGCAACCGCGGCCTGTCGCGCGGCTGACCTCTTCCGGTCGTAATTTCGGCGGTCCCATCCGCCACCAAGCCCGGCCATCGGCCGGACTTTCAAAATGGGCGGCTCGTGCGGCGGTCTCGCGCGCGAGTGTGAAGCGGCTCGTCCCTGCGCCAGAGTAGCGCGGGCACCGGCGGACCCTTGCGGGTCTGTCCGGTAAGCGGCTTCCGGCGCCGGAGCATGGGCACACTCCCCATGCCGGGTCCGTGGAACCTCCCCAGGTTCCATGGACTTCCAAGCAACCCGAGACCTTGGTACACTTTCCAGTTCCCTACGCCATATGCCGTCAATCCGTGTTCACGGAGGGCGTGCAGCCGGCCATCAAACAGTTTGGAGAATCGCGTCATGGCGCGTATTGCAGGTGTCAACCTGCCTGCCCAGAAGCACGTCTGGGTGGGGCTGCAGAGCATTTACGGCATTGGCCGTACCCGGTCCAAGAAGGTCTGCGAAGCCGCAGGCGTGACGGTGACCACCAAGATCCGCGACCTGTCCGAGCCGGAAGTCGAGCGCCTGCGCGCCGAAGTCGGCAAGTACATCGTCGAGGGCGACCTGCGTCGCGAAGTCGGCATGGCGATCAAGCGCCTGATGGACCTGGGCTGCTACCGCGGCCTGCGCCATCGTCGCGGCCTGCCGCTGCGTGGCCAGCGCACCCGTACCAACGCCCGTACCCGCAAGGGTCCGCGTAAAGCCATCAAGAAGTAAGGGGCGAACATCATGGCAAAGCCGTCCGCCGCCAAGGCACCGAAGAAGAAGATCAAGCGCGTCGTCACCGACGGCGTCGCCCACGTCCACGCTTCGTTCAACAACACCATCGTCACCATCACCGACCGCCAGGGCAATGCGCTCTCGTGGGCCACGTCGGGCGGTGCGGGCTTCCGCGGTTCGCGCAAGTCCACCCCGTTCGCCGCGCAGGTCGCCGCCGAGAAGGCCGGCCGTGCCGCGCTGGACTACGGCCTGAAGTCGCTGGAAGTCCGCATCAAGGGTCCGGGTCCGGGCCGTGAGTCGGCCGTACGTTCGCTCAACAACGTCGGCTACAAGATCACCAACATCATCGACGTGACGCCTATCCCGCACAACGGGTGCCGTCCGCCGAAGAAGCGTCGCGTCTAAAGGGAGCGATTAGAAATGGCTCGTTATATCGGTCCTACCTGCAAACTCGCTCGTCGCGAAGGCGCAGACCTGTCCCTCAAGAGCCCGGCGCGCGCGCTGGACTCCAAGTGCAAGCTGGAGCAGAAGCCCGGCCAGCACGGTGCCACCGCCCGCAAGGGCAAGCTGTCCGACTACGCCACCCAGCTGCGCGAGAAGCAGAAGGTCAAGCGTATCTACGGCCTGCTGGAGCGCCAGTTCCGCAACTACTACAAGAAGGCCTCGACCAAGAAGGGCAACACCGGCGAGAACCTGCTGCAGCTGCTGGAAACCCGTCTGGACAACGTGATCTACCGCATGGGTTTCGCGGTCACCCGTCCGGCGGCCCGCCAGCTGGTCTCGCACCGCGGCGTGCTGGTCAACGGCAAGTCGGTCAACCTGCCTTCCTACCAGGTCAAGGCCGGCGACGCGATCGAGCTGTCGGAGAAGGCCCAGAAGCAGCTGCGCGTGCAGGAATCCCTGACCGTGGCCGAGCAGCTGGACCTGAGCCCGTCCTGGGTCGAGGTGGATTCGAAGAAGTTCGCCGGCGTGTTCAAGGCCGTGCCGGTCCGTTCGGACCTGCCCGCCGACATCAACGAAGCGCTGATCGTCGAGCTGTACTCGAAGTAATCACACACGCACCCCCGCCCTGGCGGGGGTTTGCAGGAGACAAAGCAACATGACGGGTATCACTCAGCAAGTGCTGCGCCCCCGCGGCCCGCAGATCGAGCGCCTGACCGACAACCGCGCCAAGGTGGTCATCGAACCGCTGGAGCGTGGCTACGGCCATACGCTGGGCAATGCGCTGCGCCGCGTGCTGCTGTCGTCCATCCCCGGCTTCGCCATCACCGAGGTCGAGATCGACGGCGTGCTGCACGAGTACAGCACCATCGAGGGTCTGCAGGAAGACGTGCTGGAAGTCCTGCTGAACCTCAAGGATGTGGCCATCCGCATCCACACCGGCGACAACGCCACCCTGAGCCTGACCAAGCAGGGCCCGGGCGTGGTCACCGCCGGCGACATCAAGACCGACCACAACGTCGAGATCCTCAATCCCGACCACGTGATCGCGCACCTGACCAAGGACATCGCGGTCAACCTGCGCCTGAAGATCGAGCGCGGCTTCGGCTATCAGCCGGCCGCCGCCCGTCGTCGTCCGGACGAAGAGAACCGCGCCATCGGCCGCCTGGTGCTGGACGCCTCGTTCTCGCCGGTCCGTCGCGTCGCCTACGCCGTCGAGTCCGCTCGCGTCGAACAGCGCACCGACCTGGACAAGCTGGTCCTGGACATCGAGACCAACGGCACGATCGACGCCGAGGAAGCCGTGCGCACCGCCGCCGACATCCTGAGCGACCAGCTGTCGGTGTTCGGCGACTTCACGCACCGCGACCGCGGCGCGCCGAAGCAGCAGACCGGCGGCGTGGATCCGGTGCTGCTGCGCCCGATCGACGACCTGGAGCTGACCGTGCGTTCGGCCAACTGCCTCAAGGCCGAGAGCATCTACTACATCGGCGATCTGATCCAGAAGACCGAAGTCGAGCTGCTCAAGACCCCGAACCTCGGCAAGAAGTCGCTGACCGAGATCAAGGAAGTCCTGGCCCAGCGCGGCCTGTCGCTCGGCATGAAGCTGGAGAACTGGCCGCCGGCCGGTGTTTCCCAGCACGGGATGATGGGGTAAGCCCAAGCCGCTTGCGCGGCACTGCCGCGCGCTTGGGCGAACGCCCGGCGCGCTGCGCCGGGCCGGGACGGGCGATCCGTCTCGGCTCGATGCTTCAGCGAAGTAAGTCCAGCGATACCGCTTCACCCGCAACACCTCGACGACGGGCCGCAAAGGCCCGCGCGATGTCCGGACAGGATGACCGGATCAGGACCAACCGCAGTCCAGGCAACAACGCCACGAAGGCGACAGCGAACCTCAACAGCCGCACCATTCATCAGGAATCCACCTCATGCGCCACCAGAAAGCCGGCCGCAAGTTCAGCCGCACCAGCTCGCATCGCGCCGCGATGTTCTCCAACATGGCCGCCTCGCTGATCAAGCACGGCCTGATCAAGACCACCCTGCCCAAGGCCAAGGAACTGCGTCGCGTCGCCGAGCCGCTGATCACCCTGGCCAAGGTCGATGGCGTGGCCAACCGCCGTCTGGCCTTCGCGCGTCTGCGCGACAAGGAAGCGGTCGGCACCCTGTTCACCACCCTGGGCCCGCGCTACCAGTCGCGTCCGGGCGGCTACCTGCGCATCCTCAAGTGCGGCTTCCGCGCTGGCGACAACGCGCCGATGGCCTACGTGGAACTGGTCGATCGTCCGGAAGCGGCCGAGTAATCGACCCAGTCCCGCACGCGTCACCTGCAGACCCCGGCTCCTGGCCGGGGTTTTGCGTTTGGGGCGCAGGTCGCGCGGAGGGGCGGATTTGGCCCTGGGCGCGCGGGGTGGCGATAATGCGGGGACTTCCCCGTTGCCGCTGCCCATGAATCCTTTCCGTTGGTCCTTCCGCGCGCAGTTCCTGGCCGGTTTCCTCGTGTGCGTCGGATTGCTGGGCGCCGCGCTGTACACCCAGTACTACCAGCACCAGATCCCGTGTCCGCTGTGCAGTTTCCAGCGCGGCGCGTTCGCGTTGCTGGGCCTGGTGTTCCTGATCGGCGGCCTGCATGGGCCGCGCAGCCGCGGCGGGCGCATCGTCTACGGCCTGCTGGGGCTGGTGCCGGCGCTGATCGGCATCGGCATCGCCGGGCGCCACGTGTGGCTGCAGCATCTGCCGGCCGACAAGGTGCCGGCCTGCGGCCCCGACCTGGCCTACATGATGGAGGCCTTCCCGCTGGGCGATGTGCTGCGCCAGGTGCTGACCGGCTCGGGCGAATGCGCCGAGGTGACCTGGCGTCTGCTGGGCCTGTCGATGCCCGAGTGGAGCCTGCTGTGGTTCGTGGTGCTGACGCTGTGGCTGCTGCTGGCCGCCTTCCGCCGGCGCAAGCGCACGCTGCTGCGCGAGCTGCGCCCGTCCTGAGCCAACCTGGCGCCGGACCGGTCGCGCGCGTCGACCGGTCCGCAGCCTGGACGCGGCGCAGGTCGCCTCAGAAGTCCTGCTGCACGCTGAGGAACACGCCGCGGCGCGGCGCCCACTGCGGCGCGAACACGCCGATGCCGCCGCCGTCGCGCAGCTGGTAGCTGCGATCCAGCGCGTTCACCGCGGCGACCTGCACATGCAGCGGATGCGAGGTGTCGGCCTCGAAGTCGTGCCCCGCGCTCAGGTTGAGCTGGAAGTAGGACGGCAGCGCCGCGCCGTTGGGCACCGTGGGCGTATCGGTGCGCAGGCCGCTGCCATAGAGGTAGTTGGCGCCCACCCGGTTGTGGCCGGCGAAGCTGTAGTTGATGCCGCCCGACGAGGTGAGCTTCTGGTCGTGGTCCAGGTGGATCCAGTTGTCCGCCACATAGGCCAGGGCGTCGGGGTCGAAGTTATAGGCGCCGGTCATGACCTGCTTGCCCATCGCCCGGCTGTAGGCCGCATTGAAGTAGGCGCTCACCGGGCCGTTGTTGTAGTCGGCCGAGAACTCCAGGCCATGGACGTGGCCGTAGCGGTAGTTGAAGGTCGAATAGATGTAGGCGGCGCCGAACTGGCCCTCGTCCTGCAGGCGGTCGGCCAGGCGGTCGTAGGCGTCCAGGCCCAGGGTCAGGTGGTCGCCGACCTGCTGGGAGATGCCCAGGTCGTAGTAGTCGCTGCGCTCGCTGAGCGGGATCTGCGCGCCGGCGGCCAGCTGCTGGTTGGTGGTGCCATCGAACAGGGCGATGTCCCCGGAGGAGATCAGTTCGCTGGCCGGCGGGGTGAAGTAGCGCGCGTAGCCGGCGTGCAGGGTGGTGCTGTCGGTGGCGCGCCAGATCGCGCCCACGCGCGGGCTGAGCTGGCTTTCGGTCCGCCCGAAGGCCTTGTAGCGATCGCCGCGCAGGCCGTAGTTCACCGTCCAGTCCTCGCCGAGCTTCCACTCGTCCTGCAGGTAGAGCGCGGTGGTGCTGGCGTGGAAGCGGCTGCTGTCGCCGATCAGCTCAGGGATGTTGCTGGTCTGGTTGCCGTCGGCGTCGGCCGGGAAGACCCAGCTGTTGTTGCTGGCGGTGGCGTGTTCGAAGTCGCCGTACAGGCCGTAGCGCAAGGTGTGCGAGGCGCCCAGCGGGGTGGAGATATCGGCCTGCAGCACGTTGGCGCGGTTGCCGCGATCGACCTGCGAGGCGACGCCGTCGAAGATCAGATCGCCGGTGACGTCCGGATCGAAGGCCACGCTGCTGTAGCGCTGGCCCAGCGAGATCTGATAGGCGCTGTCGCCGACCAGGCCCTGCAGGGCGACGGTGGCGAAGCGGGTGTTCTCGCGCTGGCGCTCGTCCAGCGCGCTGGAATCGAAGTCGGTCTGGCCCTGGTCGTCGAAGGCCGGGGTCTGGCCCGGGTTGTTGGGCACCTGGAAGCGGTTGTTGGCGTAGCCGGCCATTACGCTCAGGCGCGTGTCCTCGTTGACCAGATAGGTCAGGTCGGCGAAGGCCTTGCCCTGGTGGGTCTTGTCGTGATCGGGCGTGCGGCTGTTGGTCGGGTTCTCCAGGCCGATCTTGTTCTGGTCATAGTCGCCGGTCACGAACCAGCTCCAGCGGCCCTGGCTGCCCCACCAGGCCAGCGAGGGATTGAAGGTGCCGAACGAGCCCGCGGTCACCCCGACGCTGCCGCCGTTGCCGAGCGCCTGGCCGCTCTTGGTGGTGATGTCGACCACCGCGGCGGTCCGGTCGCCGAACTGGGCCGGCAGCGCGCCGTCGAGCAGCCGGATGCTGGACACGGTGCGCGGGTCCAGGCTCTGGCCGAAGCCGGAGATCGACTCGGGCAGGATCACGCCGTTGATGCGGTACTGCAGATTGGCGTGGTCGCCGCGCACGTGGACGCCGCCGTAAGAGTCCTGGACGACGCCCGGCGCCTGCAGCAGCACCTGGTTCATCGGCGTGGAGGCGCCCAGCGGCAGCCGGTCGATGTCGGCCGCGGTGATGGTGAACTGGCTGCTGCCGATGTCCGGGGAGAGCGCATTGCGCGCCTCGTCCAGCTTGGCGTGGACCTTGACCACGTCCAGGTCGACGGTAGTGTCGGGCGGGGCGTTATCGGCCAGGGCGAGCAGAGGTGTGGTCGCCAGGGCCAGGGCGATGGCGGAGGCGAGCAGGGTCGGGGTCTTCATGGAGGGGGCGTGGGCCGTTGGGGAAATGTTATGAAGTAACGGTCCTCCTGTCAGGACTGTCATGCCTAGGCCGAAAGTCATGGGCGCGTGCCGTACGTTTCCTGGGGTTTAGAGACCTCAGAAAACTGTCGGAATTGACAGGAAGTGCGTGCGACGCCCCGCGCTCTGCGATCATGGCGGCTTCTCCAGGAGCCCCGCATGTCCGCCGCAGCCCCCGCCATTCCCTTTCCTGCCGCCTCCGGCGACTGGCGCCCCGACAGTTGGCGCGCGCGCCCGGCGATGCAGCTGCCGACCTATCCCGACGCCGAGGCGCTGGACCGGGCGGTCGAGGAGCTCGGCCGGTTGCCGCCGCTGGTGACCTCGTGGGAGATCTTCGCGCTGAAGAAGCAGCTGGCCGAGGCGCAGGAGGGCAAGCGTTTCGTGCTGCAGGGCGGCGACTGCGCCGAGAGCTTCTCCGACTGCGAGTCCGGGCTGATCTCCAACCGGCTGAAGGTGCTGCTGCAGATGAGCCTGGTGCTGGTGCACGGGCTGCAGCTGCCGGTGGTGCGCGTCGGGCGCTTCGCCGGGCAGTACGCCAAGCCGCGTTCGACCGACATGGAGACCCGCGGCGAGATCACCTTGCCGAGCTATCGCGGCGACCTGGTCAACGGGCCCGAGTTCACCGCGCAGGCGCGCATTCCCGATCCGCAGCGCATGATCCGCGCGCATTCGCGTTCGGCCATGACCATGAACTTCGTGCGGGCGCTGATCGACGGCGGCTTCGCCGACCTGCACCATCCCGAGTACTGGAACCTCAGCTGGGTCGGCTACTCGCCGCTGGCCAACGAATACCAGCAGATGGTGGCCGACATCGGCGGCGCGGTGCGCTTCATGGAAACCCTGGCCGGCGCCGAGGTGCACAACCTCAATCGCATCGATTTCTACACCTCGCACGAAGCGCTGCTGCTGCCCTACGAGCAGGCGCTGACCCGCGAGGTCCCGCGTCAGCACGGCTGGTTCAACCTGTCCACGCACTATCCCTGGATCGGCATGCGCACCGCGGCGGTCGATGGCGCGCACGTGGAATATCTGCGCGGCGTGCGCAATCCGATCGCGGTGAAGGTCGGCCCGTCGGTGAAGCCCGATCAGTTGCTGGCGCTGATGGACATCCTCAACCCGGACGACGAGCCGGGCCGGCTGACCTTCATCCATCGCATGGGCGCGGCGCAGATCGCCGAGAAGCTGCCGCCGCTGCTGGAGGCGGTCAAGCGCGACGGCCGGCGCGTGCTGTGGGTGTGCGATGCGATGCACGGCAATACCGAGTCGACCAGCAACGGCTTCAAGACGCGCCGCTTCGACAACGTGCGCGGCGAGGTCGAGCAGGCCTTCGACATCCATGCCGCCGTCGGCACGCGCCTGGGCGGCGTGCACCTGGAGCTGACCGGCGAGGACGTCACCGAATGCACCGGCGGCGCGCGCGAGCTGACCGATGTGGACCTGGAGCGTGCCTACCGCTCGACCGTCGATCCGCGTCTGAACTATGAGCAGTCGCTGGAAATCGCCATGTCGATCGTGCGCAAGCAGCGGCAGCTGCAGGCGACGGTGGCTTAGCGATCTTCGGTGGGAGCAACTGTCTCCTCGAATCTCGCACCGGTCTGCCTGTAGAGCGGAGCTTGCTCCGCTGCTCTTCGTTCGGTTCGTGGGGAAGGCCTCAGCGGAGCAAGCTCCGCTCTACAGGTGGGAGCCGCCATGGCGGCGATGAGGCCTTCCCGGTAAAGCCTCATCGCCGCCATGGCGGCTCCCACTCGCCCTTCCAAGGCGTGATGCGCCCAGTCGTTCGCGACGCGTGCCCACATACCCTCGACGCGCGCTTTGGCAGTCTCCGGTGGGGATGGCTGACCTGCATTGGATGACCGCGCGCGACTACGTGATTCCGCTGGGAATTTCCCTGGCGCTGGGCGTGCTCGCCTGGGGATTGTTCGCCTGGCTGGAGCGGCGCTCGCGCGGCAAGGATTTCCGGCGCGCGCGCATCACCCGCATCCTCAGCCTGCCGCTGGCCTTCGTGCTGCCGCTGATCTTTCTGCGGGCCGGGCTCGAGGCCACGCCGCTCAAGGACGCGCAGCTGCTGCTGGTCAAGCAGCTGCTGCATATCGGCATCGTCGCATGCGTGACCTGGCTGCTGGTGCGCGTGGTGTCCGGCATCGTGGCGGCGATCCTGCGCGACAACCGCATCGATGTGGCCGACAACCTGCATGCGCGCACCATCCACACCCAGGCGCGGGTGCTGGGGCGCGTGGCCTCCGGCGCGGTGATCCTGGTCGGCGCCTCGGTGGTGCTGCTGCAGTTCGACGAGGTGCGCCAGCTCGGCCGCACGCTGCTGGCCTCGGCCGGCATCCTCGGGCTGGTGGCGGGCATCGCGGCCAAGCCGGTGTTCGGCAACCTGATCGCCGGCCTGCAGATCGCGCTGACCCAGCCGATCCGCCTGGACGACGTGGTCATCGTCGAGGGCGAATGGGGCCGGATCGAGGAGATCACCAGTTCCTTCGTGGTGGTGCACATCTGGGACCAGCGCCGCATGGTGGTGCCGCTGACCTGGTTCATCGAGAACCCGTTCCAGAACTGGACGCGGCGCAGCGCCGACATGCTCGGCACGGTATTCCTGTGGCTGGACTACCGCACCCCGATGGCCGCCGTGCGCGCCGAAACCGAACGCGTCTGCCGTGAGGATCCGCGCTGGGACGGCCGGGTCTGCATCGCCCAGGTCACCGAGACCTCCGAGACCGCCATGCAGGTGCGCCTGCTGGTCAGCGCGCGTAGTTCCGGCGATGCCTTCGACCTGCGCTGCGTGGTGCGCGAGCGCGTGCTGGACTACCTGGCGCGCGAGTATCCCGACGCGCTGCCGCGTCAGCGCAACATGCTCACCCGCGAACAGACTCCGCCCGACACGCCGCAGGTGTTGCCCAGCGCGCGTCAGACCTCCTCGCCCGGCGCCGAGGACGGCCCGCCGCCGGTGTCACCAGAAGCGCCGGGGCCGGTGCCCCCGCCGTCGCACTGATCCGCCGGGTGTGCGGCGCTCAGGGCGTGCGCGGTTCCAGCGTGGCGCGATAGGCCGGCGGCACGCGCGCCTGGGTGCGCTGCTCGTAGTCGTAGCCCAGCCCGATCAGCTTGGCCTCGCTCCAGGCGGTCCCCATGAACAGCAGGCCCAGCGGCAGCCCGCGGCTGTCGCCCATCGGGATGGTCAGGCTGGGATAGCCGGCCACCGCCGCCGCGCCATAGCCGGCGCCGGGGAAGGGATCCTTGAACGCCGGGTCGGTGCGCCAGGCCGGGCCCGTCGCCGCGGCGACCAGGGCGTCCAGGTGCTGCGCCTTGAGCGCCGCATCGATGCCTTCCGGGCCGGCCAGCCGCTTGATGCGCGAACGGGCCTGGATGTAGGCCGGGTCGTTCAGGCCGCCCATCGCCGCGGACTGTTCGAACAGGTCCTGCCCGAACAGCGCCAGCTCCTCGTGCGCATGCTGCTGGTTGAAGCCGATCAGCTGCTGCAGCGAGTCCACGGGCGCGCCCTTGCTGGTGAGGTAGCGCGCCAGCCCGTTCTTGAACTCGGTCTTGAGCACCAGCAGCTCGTCCTGGTCCCACTGGCCGGCGGTGGGGATCTCGGCGTCGACCACGGTCGCGCCCGCCGCGCGCAGGGTCGCGACCGCGCCTTCCATCGCCTTGGCCACGTCGGGGCCGAACTTGAAGCTGCTGCGGATCACGCCGATGCGTGCGCCCTTGAGCGCGCCGGGGCGCAGGCGCGAGACGTAGTCCAGCGGGGCATTGAGCGTGGCGTAGCCGGTGCTGGCATCGGCGCTGTCGCGACCGGCCATCGCCGCCAGCAGGATGGCCGCATCGGCCACCGTGCGGGTGATCGGCCCGGCGGTGTCCTGGCTCCAGGAGATCGGTACGATGCCGTCGCGGCTGACCAGACCGACGGTGGGCTTCAGCCCCACCGCGCCGTTGACCGCCGCCGGGCAGATGATGCTGCCGTCGGTTTCGGTGCCGACCGTGGCCGCGGCCAGGTTGGCCGAGGCGGCCACGCCGCTGCCGGCGCTGGACCCGCAGGGGTTGCGGTCCAGCACATAGGGGTTATGGGTCTGGCCGCCGACCGCGCTCCAGCCGGAGATCGAGTCGCTGGAGCGGAAGTTGGCCCACTCCGAGAGGTTGGTCTTGCCCAGGATCACCGCGCCGGCCTCGCGCAGGCGCTTGACCAGGAAGGCGTCGGCCTTGGGATGGAAATCGCGCAGCGCCAGCGAGCCGGCGGTGGTGGCCATCGGCGTGGCGTCGATGTTGTCCTTGAGCAGGATCGGGATGCCCTGCAGCGGCCCGCGCACGGTGCCGCCGGCGCGCTCGCGGTCGCGCAGCGCCGCCTCTGTCATCGCCTCGGGATTGAGCTGGATCACGGCATTGAGGTGCGGCCCGGCGCGATCGACCTGGGCGATGCGGTCCAGGTAGGCGCGGGTCAGGGTGCGGCTGTCCAGCGCGCCGCGCTGCATCTGTTCCTGCAACTGGGCGATGGTCAGCTCGGCGTAGCGGAACTGGGCGGGCGCGGCGGTCTTGGGCGGCGCGGACGCCGGGGCGGTGCAGCCGGCCAGCGCGGCCAGGCACGACAGCGTCAGTGCAAGCCTGAAGGCGTGCATCGGTTCGATCCCCTCATGCGGATCGTCGCAGGCTAAACGCAGCGGCGCGGCGGCCGCAAGCGGCTCAGTGGCGCCGGCGGCGGATCAGGTCGCGGGCCAGCACGGCCACCACGATCACGTTGATCAGCACCACCACGGCCGTATGCCAGCCCGGGTGCCGGACCAGCGCATACATGTCGAAGGGCAGGTAGACCGCCGTGCCCACGCAGCCCAGCCACGAGGCCCAGGCCTTGGCCCGCCACAGGCCCCAGGATTCCACGAGCCGCCACAGCGCATAGATGGCCACCACGGCCACGGCCAGGTGTACCGCCTTGGGGTCGATCTGCTTGAGCAGCGAGGGCAGGGCGCCGTGCGCCGGGTCCAGATGGAAGCGCTCGATCAGCCAGTACACCGCGCGCCGGATCGGGTCGGGCCCGAGGACTTCCAGGCTGGCCGCGGCGATCAGGGCCAGCAGACCCTTGGCCAGTTCGAACAACGCCAGCGCATGCAGGCCCGGATGCGCGTGCGGATCCGGATCGTAGGGACGTTGGGTATGAGGCATCGGGCCGGAAGGATACGCCGGTTGGTGCGCGGGCGGCGACCCGTGGGCCGCCACCCGCGCCAGCTTGCACAGACCGCCTTATGCCGCGCGCGAGGCCTTCTTGCGCTCGCTTTCGGTCAGGTGCTTCTTGCGCAGGCGGATCTCCTTGGGGGTGATCTCCACCAGCTCGTCGTCGTCGATGAAGTCCAGGGCCTGCTCCAGGGTGAACTTGATCGCCGGGGTCAGCTGGATGGCGTCGTCCTTGCCCGAGGCGCGCATGTTGGTCAGCGGCTTGGTCTTGATCGCGTTGACCGTCAGATCGTTGTCCTTGGAGTGGATGCCGATCAGCTGGCCCTCGTAGACGTTGTCGCCCTCGGCGGCGAACAGCTTGCCGCGCTCCTGCAGCGGGCCCAGCGAATAGGCCGGCGTGGCGCCCGGCGCATTGGCGATCATCACGCCGTTGGGACGCTTGGCGATGGCGCCCTGTTCCTTCGGGCCGTAGTGGTCGAACACGTGGAACAGCAGGCCCGAGCCCTGGGTCAGGGTCTTGAACTCGTTCTGGAAGCCGATCAGGCCGCGCGCCGGGATTTCATAGTCCAGGCGCACGCGGCCCTTGCCGTCGGGCTCCATGTTCTTCAGCTGGCCCTTGCGCACGCCCAGCTTCTCCATCACGCCGCCCTGGTGGATCTCTTCCACGTCCACCACCAGCTGCTCGATCGGCTCCATCTGCTGGCCGTCGATCTCCTTGATGATGACCTCCGGGCGCGAGACGGCCAGCTCGTAGCCTTCGCGGCGCATGTTCTCGATCAGCACCGACAGGTGCAGCTCGCCGCGGCCGGAGACCAAGAACTTGTCCGCGTCCTCCAGCTGCTCGACCTTCAGCGCCACGTTGTGCACGGTCTCGCGCTCCAGGCGGTCCTTGAGCTGGCGGCTGGTCAGGAACTTGCCGCCGGACAGGTCCTTGTTGCCGGCGAAGGGCGAGTTGTTGACCTGGAAGGTCATCGAGATGGTCGGCTCGTCCACGGTCAGCGCCGGCAGCGCCTCGGGCGCCTCCAGGGCGGTGACGGTGTCGGAGATGGTCAGCTCCTGGATGCCGGAGATGGCCACGATGTCGCCGGCCTCGGCGGTCTCCTGCTCGATGCGCTCAAGGCCGAGGAAGCCCAGCACCTGCAGCACCTTGCCCTGACGCTTCTTGCCTTCGCGGTCGATCACGGCCACCGGCATGTTCTTGCGCAACGTGCCGCGCTGGATGCGGCCGATGCCGATCACGCCGACGAAGTTGTTGTAGTCCAGCTGGCTGATGCGCATCTGGAACGGGCCTTCCGGGTCGACCTCCGGCTTGGGCGCGTGCTGCATGATCGCCTCGTACAGCGGGGTCATGTCGCCGTCGCGGGCGTTCTCGTCCAGCGAGGCGTAGCCGTTCAGCGCCGAGGCGTAGACGATCGGGAAGTCCATCTGCTCGGGCGTGGCGCCCAGGCGGTCGAACAGGTCCCACACCTGCTCCACGACCCATTCCGGACGCGCGCCGGGACGGTCGATCTTGTTGACCACCACGATCGGCTTGAAGCCCATCGCGAAGGCCTTCTGGGTCACGAAGCGGGTCTGCGGCATCGGGCCGTCCATCGCGTCGACCAGGATCAGCACGGTGTCCACCATCGACAGCACGCGCTCGACCTCGCCGCCGAAGTCGGCGTGGCCCGGGGTGTCGACGATGTTGATGCGGTTGCCATTCCACTTGATGGCCGTGTTCTTGGCCAGGATGGTGATGCCGCGTTCCTTTTCCTGGTCGTTGCTGTCCATCACGCGCTCGGCGATGACGGCACGCTCGGAAAAGGTGCCGGACTGCTTCAGCAGACAGTCGACGAGGGTGGTCTTGCCATGGTCAACGTGGGCGACGATGGCGATGTTGCGAAGGTTTTCAATGGACATGCGGCACGGGCGCGGCGGTGCGCGCAGAGGTGTGGAGGGAAGCGCGTATTATAGCCGGTTACCGCCCACGACCGGGCTGCCTGCTCCAAAGGAGTTCCACGATGTCCCTCACCGCCACCTTCAACACCTCCCGCGGCCCGATCCAGGTCGAGCTGTACCCGGACAAGGCGCCGCTGACCGTGGCCAATTTCGTCAACCTGGCCAAGCGCGGCTTCTACGACGGGCTGAACTTCCACCGCGTGATCCCGGACTTCATGATCCAGGGCGGCTGCCCGGAAGGCTCCGGCCGCGGCGGCCCGGGCTACCGCTTCGAGGACGAGACCAGCAACGGCGTGCGCCATGAGCGCGGCGTGCTGTCCATGGCCAACGCCGGCCCGAACACCAACGGCAGCCAGTTCTTCATCACCCACGTGGCCACCCCGTGGCTGGACGGCAAGCACACCGTGTTCGGCAAGGTCGTCTCGGCCTGGAGGCCGTCGATGCGATCAAGCAGGGCGACACCATCGACTCGGTGGTGATCGAGGGCGACGCCGACGCCGTCCTGGCCGCCAAGGCCGACCGCGTGGCCGAATGGAACAAGCACCTGGCTGCCTGAACACGGCCCCCGCCCCCCGGTGCGTCCGCAAGTAGACCATTGGTCGAACGCGGCCGCGCCGGGCGCGCGTGCTAAAATTCCGCGCCGCACAATCGAGGCGGCGCCACCAGGAGCCGCCGTCCATGCCGATTTCGCGCTGCCATCCGCTGGATGCCTGCGAGATCGTGACGTCGGCCTGCGTGACCCCTCCATCCGCCTGGCGCGCCTAGCGCCTATCCCATCAGGCGGGCATCGCACCCGCCATCCGATGCACGAGGAATCCACACCATGAAACAACCCGTCCGAGTCGCCGTTACCGGTGCCGCCGGCCAGATCGGCTACGCCCTGCTTTTCCGCATCGCCTCCGGCGAGATGCTGGGCAAGGACCAGCCGGTCATCCTGCAGCTGCTCGAGCTGCCGATGGAGAAGGCCCAGGCCGCGCTGAAGGGCGTGATGATGGAGCTGGAGGACTGCGCCTTCCCGCTGCTGGCCGGCATGGTCGGCACCGATGACCCGGAGGTGGCCTTCAAGGACGCCGACTACGCCCTGCTGGTCGGCGCCCGTCCGCGCGGCCCGGGCATGGAGCGCAAGGACCTGCTGCTGGAGAACGCCAAGATCTTCACCGCCCAGGGCGCCGCGCTGAACAAGGTCGCCTCGCGCAACGTGAAGGTGCTGGTGGTCGGCAACCCGGCCAACACCAACGCCTACATCGCCATGAAGTCCGCCCCGGACCTGCCGGCGAAGAACTTCACCGCGATGCTGCGCCTGGACCACAACCGCGCCCTGAGCCAGCTCTCGCTCAAGCTCGGCAAGCCGGTGGCCGGCATGGAGAAGCTGGTGGTGTGGGGGAACCACAGCCCGACCATGTATCCGGACTACCGCTTCGCCACCGCCGACGGCGCCTCGATCGGCGAGGCGATCAACGACCAGGAATGGAACGCCAACACCTTCATCCCGACCGTGGGCAAGCGCGGCGCGGCGATCATCGAGGCGCGCGGTTCGTCCTCGGCCGCCTCGGCCGCCAACGCCGCCATCGACCACGTGCGCGACTGGGCGCTGGGGAGCAACGGCAAGTGGGTGACCATGGGCGTGCCGTCCGACGGCTCCTATGGCATCCCGGAGGGCGTGATCTTCGGCTTCCCGGTGACCACCCAGAACGGTGAGTACACCCTGGTCAAGGACCTGCCGATCGACGACTTCAGCCAGAAGTACATCGACAAGACCCTGGCCGAGCTGGAAGAAGAGCGCAGCGGCGTGGCCCACCTGCTGGGTTGATCCTCCGCTGGAGGTCGCTGCGACGCAAACGCCGGGCCGTGAGGTCCGGCGTTTTGCTTTGCGGGCGCCGCCGGCCGTTCCGTGGGCCTGAAACTCCGCGCCATACCTTCGATTCACGGCGATCCGCATTCGCCGTGATGCAGGCGTAGTATCGAGGACGACAGCCTCAGCGAGGAACGTTGCATGGAACGCATCGCCCATTCCCTCCGCCACGTCCTGCGCCGCGGGCTGTTGGCATCGTTCGTGGTCTTCATTGCCTTGCATTCCCCGCCGGGCGCCGCGAAAGAGCGTCCGCGCCGGGGTCCCGCGGTCGACGTCTCGCCTTGCAGCCAACTGCTGGAACAGCTGCTTCCCGGCGATTACAACTTCTGCATGGGGGCGGCCGCGATGCGACAGGGCGACATGCCCCAAGCCCTGTCTCGCATGCTCGAGGCGGCGGCGTGGGGCGACAAGACGGCGCAGAAGGTGCTGGGCGTGGCCTACTTCAATGGCGAGGGCGCGACCCAGGACCGCGCGCTGGGTCTGGCCTGGCTGGGGCTCTCGACCGAACGCATGCAGCCGGAGAACGTGGGGCTGTTCAACTCCGCGCTGGAGAAGGTGACGCCGGCGCAGAAGGCCAGGGCGGATGCGCTGTACAAGCAGATGCGCGCCAAGTATGCCGATGACGTGGCCGCCGTCCGCGCCGACAAGCTGTTCCGTCGCAAGATGCGCGAGCTGGCCAGCAATCCGGTTTACGGTTCGGGCAAATGCATCAGAGGCGTCAACAGCATGGGGTTCGCCAACCCGCGAAACCCGGAGTCCGTCTATCCGTGCTCGCTCTTGTCCGAACAGCGTGTCCTCAACGGGCTGCAGGCCCGCTATGACACCTATTTCCAGGACTGGAGCGGGCGGGTCAGGACAGGCGAAGTCGAGGACATCGGTCCGGGCAGATAGGCGGCGAGACGCCAGGATCCGACCGGACGCCGTCCAGGCCAGAGTCGAGCCGCGCAGCGGACGATTCGCCACGCGGTTGATCTGATGCGTCGAATCTTCCTCCGCGCCTCGGCGCTGCGGGACGTAGAACACAAACGCCGGCCTTGAGGGCCGGCGTTTCCGCTTTCTGACGCTGCGGTCGGCCGCTCTACCGGGTGAAGCGCTCGCACAGCGCGGCCAGCTTGAGCACGGCGGCCTCCGACTCCTTGCGGTTGGGCACGACCGAGGGGTTGTTGTAGCCGTCCATCTCATCGCCGATGGCCTGCACCAGCAGGCCGTCGCGGCGGGGGACCAGGCTCACGCCTTCGAAGCGCAGCGCGTAATCGACCTCCGGCTGCGGCACCAGATGCGCGATCTGGCCGCGCACGGGAACCAGCGTCTGGTCGCCCATCAGCGCACGCGCGCCGTAGCCGGTGGCATTGACGATGGTCTTCTCGCGGATCAGGCCGAAGTCTTTCGGCGTGCGCAGGTCGATGAAGTCGATCGCACCGCCGTTGAGCAGGAACTCGTGCTCCAGCCAGTTCATATAGGCCGGGATGTTGAACATCATCGTCGAGGCGCGCCGCACATGGCGTGCCGGAAACGGGTGGCTGCCCGCCGGGACATCCTCGGATGCCGGCGTCAGGTCGCGCACGCGGTCGGCGAAGCTGGCGAAGTGGACCGCAGTGCCGGCAGCCTGGGCCATGTGCTCGCTGCGCGCCTGGTCGAAGGGGATGTCCGAGAGCGCGTAGGACTCGATCCATTCGACCGGGTTGCCGGGCAGGCCCATGATCGCCTGGAACATGCGGAAGGAGTTGCGGCACAGCTCCTCCCACAAGGCGCCGTCGGCCTGCTCGACGGTGCCCACGCGCGAGTCCGGCGTCCACAGGCCGGTGGCGTTGAACGAGCGCACGTCCGGGGCGCGTTCGCGGGTGTAGATGCGGGTCTTGATGCCCTGGCGCTGCAGGACGACGGCGGTGGTCAGGCCGATCACGCCGCAGCCCACGACGGCGGCCTGGCGCACGCCGGTGCTGCGCACCTCGGCCGCGGCCGCCAGGCCCGAGCCCCAGGACAGCGACCAGCCGCTGCCGCCGTGCCCGTAGTTGTGGATGACCTCCCTGCCGGCGATCTTCTCGCGCTCGATGCGCGGGCCTTGCGCCCGGAATGGGCGCGTGCAGACGGTGATGCGCGCGATGCGGTCGGTGCGCGCACGCACGGGCGCGATGGTGCCGGAGGTGGGGACGAACGCCGGCGGCGGCGTGCGCGCGCCGAGCGGGTCGGCCAAGGCCCCTCCGGGCGGCGCGGCCTGTGCGGTCGCCGTTCCCGCAGCAGCCGGCGGTGCGGCCGCGCCGAGCGTGGCCAGCGTCGCGGCCCCCGCGCCAATCATGAAGTCTCGTCGTTGCATCGAAGCAGTCCTTGGATGGGGCATCCATGCGGCGCGGCGGGAGACTTGCCCGCCCGCCGCATGCACGCTCAGGGGCGATGGAAGTAGAGCGGGGCGTCGGCGTGCAGGGCGGTGTCGTAGTCCAGCGCGACGTCACCGGCGGGGTAGCCGTTCTTCTCCAGGATCAGGGCCATCAGCGCGGCGTAGTCCTCGCGACGCAGCGAGCCGGGGCGGCCGACCGGCATTTCCCGGGCCATGTACTGGAAGGTCGCATGCAGCGGCACGCCCATGTCGCGGCCGTAGAACGCCGGACCGGCCAGCACCGGCCCGGAGAAGCCTTCCAGCTGCTGGCCATGGCATGCGGCGCAGTGCTGGGCGTAGACGCGTGCGCCCTGTGCGCTCTGCTGCGCGGTGAAAGGCACCGCGTCCGCCGCCTGCCCGCTTGCGCCCACGGCCGGCGAAGCGAGCAGCAGGAAGGCCAACACGCCAGGCATGCGATGGCGAGCGGACCTGGAACTGGAAGAAGGCGTCTGCGCGCCGACGCCCCCGCCCGAAGGCGGGGGCGCCGTGGCCGATGCGCGGACGCCGGCGCGGTCGCTTACCATGTGTAGGACACCTTGGCGAACCAGCGCGTGCCGAAGAAGCCCAGCGGACTGCCGAGCAGGTAGTCGCGCGCGCCGGTGGTGGCATAACGCTCGATGTTGTACTGGCGGATCGCCGCGGGCGTCTTGTCCGGGTAGGCGTTGAACAGGTTGTCGGCGCCGATGCTGAAACGCAGGCGCTCATCGAGGGTGTAGGCCAGTTCGATGTTGGTGGTGTAGAGCGTGCCGATCTTGGCCTTGTAGTAGGTCACTCCGTTGATGGTGGTCAGGTCCAGCGTGTTCATGATCTGCGGGAAGGACGCGTAGGCGCTGGTGGTGCCCAGCGTGTACTGCGGGCCGTAGACGTTCTCGCGGATGTTCAGGGAAAGGCGCTCGCCGAAGCGGATGTTCACACCCAGGTTGACCCGGTATTTCGGGCTGTTGTACTGGATGGTGGCGACGTCGGCATCGGTCAGCAGCGCGCGTCCGCCGAGGTCGGCGGGCGCGTTGCCGACGCGGGTGACTTCGGTCTTGTTGTAGTTGGCCGCCAGGGTCCAGTCGATGGCGGCCCAGTCGAAGGCGGTGTTGTAGGTCGTCACCCAGTCCACGCCGGTGGTCTTGGTGTCCATGGCGTTGGTGAAGAAGTTCAGGCCGATGTTGGCGCGCGCGGTGGCGTCCATGCTGCCGCCCGGCGCGGTGGGATCGCTGCCGTTGGAGATGAAGCCACCCGCGACCAGCGCGGCGCCGAGCGTCTGGTTGTAGGCATCGTCGGGGCGACCGTCGCGGTTGGTGTCGGCCGGGTCGGGCAGGATGGGGTTGGGCACGCAGCCGGCGGTGCGTCCGCACAAGGTGTCCACCGACTGGCTGGTTGAGTACAGCAGCGTGCTGCCCAGGCGGATGCGGTCGTCGATGCGGATCTGGTAGGCATCCAGGGTGGTGGTCAGGTTGTCCAGCGGCTTGAACACCAGGCCCACGCTGAAGTTGCGGCTGGTTTCCGGCTTCAGGCCGCTGCCGACGTTGGCCGCCTGCAGCGTCGCGGTGGCCGCGGTCGGACCGACCTGGATGGCGGTGTAGTAGCTCTCGCCCATGGTCGGGGCGCGGAAGCCGGTGCTGTAGGTGCCGCGCACGGCGAAGCGCTCGTTGAAGTCGTAGCGCGTGGTCAGCTTGCCGACCGCCTTGCTGCCGAAGTCGCTGTAGCGCTCGTAGCGCGCGGCCGCGTCGACGATCCAGTGCTCGGTCGGGTTGAGGATCACGTTGACGAAGGCGGCCTTGTTGTTGCGCTCCCAGCTGCCGGTGGCGGCCGGGTTGTAGCCGGGAAAGGAGGCCGAGCCCGCGCCGGTGTACGAGGCCGCATCGCCCGGGTCGATGCCGTAGGTGTCCTCGCGATACTCCAGGCCGGCCGCGATGGTGGTCGGCGCGGCCAGGCCCCAGTCGAAGTCGCGGCTCAGGTCCAGCGCGGTATCCCACTGCGTCGCGCTGAAGCGGCCGACGTAGAAGCTCTCGGGCGAGGCGCCGGTGCGGTTCCACAAGGTGAAGTTCATCGACTTGGTGACGTCGATCTCCATCTGGTTCTTGCCGTAGTTGGTGGACAGGTCGTAGCGCCAGCCGGCCAGCTCGCCGGTGATGCCCACGCCCACCTCCCAGTCCTTCTCGTCGGTATCGATCGAGGGCGAGAAGCCGTAGGGATACTTGTTGATGTCCGCTTCGGTCAGCGGCCTGCCGCTGCGCGGGCCGGTCCCGCCGATCGGATCGGTGCGGTCGCCGTCGCCGTTGCGGTCCACGCCGCCGTCCTGCGAGGGGCGGCGGTAGCTCTGCCAGCTCTGGGTCTTCTTCTTGCCGAAGCTGCCGGTGCCGTAGAGCTCGGTGCCGTCGTCCAGGAACATCCCGGCGCTCAGGAAGCCCACATCGCGCTGGATCGCCGGCGCATCGCCCTGGTGGCTGTTATTGGGGAACCAAGGGTCGTAGATCATGTTGTATTCGTTCTCGCGCCCCAGCGCCGCGTTGCCGGTCGAGCTGGGATAGCCGCTGGGCGTGGTCGCGGTACCGGTGGCCGGGCAGCCGCGGGTCGGATTGGCCAGGCGGTCGGCCACGCAGGCGGCCGCGCCGTAGGGCGCGCCGGGCCGGTTGATGGTCTGGCGGCGTTCGCTTTCCAGGGCCAGGTTGAAATAGGTGGTGTCGTCGCCGATGCCGAAGTCGCCCTGATAGTTGGTGGTGAAGCCGCCGCCATCGTCATAGCCGGAGGTGCCGGCCGAGACGCTGCCGCCGCTGGCGTTCTTCCTGGTGATCAGGTTGATCACGCCGGCGATGGCGTCCGAGCCGTACAGCGCCGCGGCGCCGTCGGTGAGCACCTCGGCGCTGGCGATCGCGCTGGTCGGGATGAAGCTCAGGTCGGTCGAGGCCGCGCCCGCATAGCCGCCGGTGACCGCGACGTTGGAGGTGAAGTGCCGCCGCTTGCCGTTGATCAGGATCAGCGTGTGGTTGGGCGAGAGCGCGCGCATGTTG
This sequence comes from Pseudoxanthomonas sp. UC19_8, assembly GCF_042700505.1. Taxonomy (NCBI): domain Bacteria; kingdom Pseudomonadati; phylum Pseudomonadota; class Gammaproteobacteria; order Lysobacterales; family Lysobacteraceae; genus Pseudoxanthomonas; species Pseudoxanthomonas sp. UC19_8. Next base: position 2,580,424 of record NZ_CP170559.1, on the reverse strand, counting down.
GCCACCAGCGTGGCGCTGGTCATGTCGGTGCCCTGCTGGCTGGCATTGAAGCTGGGGACCTGGAAGGCCAACTGGTTCATCAGATCCGGGGCGCCGGACTGCTCCAGCGCCTCGGCGGTGACGACCTGGACCGGGGCCGGGCTGTCGTCCACCGACATGCCCACGCGGCGGGTGCCGGTCACGATGACGTTGTCCAGCGTCTTGGCGGCGTTGGATTCGGAGGTTTCCTGCGCCTGGGCGGGCGCCGTGGCGGCGATCGCCAGCGCCACGAGGATCAGGCGGGTCAAGGGGGCGCGACGGAGCGGGCGCGGGCTGCGGTGGGAGCGGAGACGGCGGGTGGTCATGTTGGGCTCTATCCAGGCGAGGGGAGGGGAGGGCGCGACAACGACTACGGCCATGCAGGGATCGACACGCGGCCTGCTGGCCGCGCGGACGGATGACGGTCTGTGATCCCCTATTGCGGTGCCTGACATGCGTCGGACACGTTCCGCAGTATGTGTAAGCGTTAACAGCGGGTGACGATCGCCGCGAGTGGGGTCTAGCTGGGCGGGTAGGTGCGCCGCATCACGCGGGTGGCAAGGATCCTGACGTTCTTGTCAGAATCGATGTGGCGGGGATCGGCGCTGTGGAGCGCCGGCTTCGACGAAGGTCGAGCCGCGCCGCCTGGGGCGCGTCGCTACGCTGGCGCCTCCGCCATCAGGGACGTGTCATGTCGCAGCAGGCCTATGCCGCCGGGCTGGAGCGCAACCCGGCGAACTTCACCGCGCTCTCGCCGCTGACCTTCCTGCGCAAGGCCGCGCTGGTGCATCCGCAGCGCGTGGCCCTGGTCCATGGCGAGCGCCGGCTGACCTGGGCCGATGAGTACGCGCGCTGCCGGCGCCTGGCCAGCGCGCTGCAGCGCTGGGGCGTGGGCAAGGGCGATACGGTGGCGGCGATGCTGCCCAACACGCCGGCGATGTTCGAGCTGCATTACGGCCCGGCCATGCTCGGTGCGGTGCTCAATACGCTCAATACGCGCCTGGACGCGGCGACGCTGGCCTTCATGTTCGACCATGCGCAGGCCAGGGTGCTGTTCACCGATCGCGAGCTCGCGCCGGTGATCGCCCAGGCGCTGGAACTGTGCACGCACCGGCCGCGGGTGATCGATGTGGACGATGCGCAGGTGACCGAGGGCGCCTTCCTCGGCGAGATCGAGTACGAGGCGTTCCTCGCCGGCGGCGATGCCGGGTTCGAGATGCAGCTGCCGCAGGACGAGTGGGAGGCGATCTCGCTCAACTACACCTCCGGCACCACCGGCGATCCCAAGGGCGTGGTCTACCACCACCGCGGCGCGTACCTGAATGCCGTGGCCAACATCATCGACTGGGGCATGCCGCAGCATCCGGTCTATCTGTGGACGCTGCCGATGTTCCACTGCAACGGCTGGTGCTTCCCGTGGACGATGGCGGCGGTAGCCGGACTGCAGGTGTGCCTGCGCAGGTTCGATGTCCAGCGCGTGTTCGCGCTGATGCGCGAGCACGGCGTCACCCATTACTGCGGCGCGCCGATCATCCACAGCGCGCTGGTGGCCGCGCCGGAGGCGTGGAAGCAGGGCATCAGCGGCGTGCGGGCGCAGATCGCCGGTGCCGCGCCGCCGGCGGCGGTGATCGAGGGCATGGAGCGCATGGGCTTCCACATCACCCACGTCTACGGCCTGACCGAGGTCTACGGGCCGGCCTCGCTGTGCATTCCGCGCGCGGAATGGGACGCGTTGGACATCGCGCAGCGCGCCGAGCGCAACAGCCGCCAGGGCGTGGCCTGCCTGCTGCAGGAGGACATGCAGGTGCTCGACCCGGACACGCTGGCGCCGGTGCCATGGGACGGCACGACCGTGGGCGAGATCATGTACCGCGGCAACCTCACCATGAAGGGCTATCTGAAGAATCCCGACGCCACGGCGCGGGCGTTCGAAGGCGGCTGGTTCCATACCGGCGATCTGGCCGTGGTGTATCCCGACGGCTATGCCAAGATCCGCGACCGCTCCAAGGACGTGATCATCTCCGGCGGCGAGAACATCTCCTCCATCGAGGTCGAGGACGCGCTGTGCCGGCACCCGTCGGTGATGGCCGCGGCCGTGGTGGCGCGGCCGGACCAGCAGTGGGGCGAGACCCCGTGCGCCTTCGTCGAGCTCAAGTCGGGCGCCGACCCGCTGGATGCGGCCACCCTGCAGCTGCATTGCCGCTCGCACCTGGCCGGGTTCAAGGTGCCGCGCGCCTTCGTCTTCGGCGAACTGCCGCGCACGGCCACCGGCAAGGTGCAGAAGTTCGTGCTGCGCGACCGGGCCAGGGAGCTCTAGCGGCGCCTCGTTCTGGCATGATCGATCCACCACAGCGAAGGAGTGCGCAATGGACGTCGGAGCGTGGTGTGCGAGAGCAGCCCTGAACCTGCTGGTGGCCTTGTCCCTGTCGTGGATGCCGCTGGCCGTGCAGGCACGGCAGAAGGCGTCCACGCAGGACGAGGAGACCATGTCCGAGGAGGCGGCCCGGGTGGCCTCGACCGATGGACGCGTCAATCCCTCCTGTGGCGAGCTGATGTTCCGCGTGCTGCCGGGCGAGTTCAATTTCTGCTTGGCTAAGCGTTACTGGCTTGAAGGCAAATACCAACAGGCCGAAGAGATGTTCAGGCTGTCCGCGGGGTGGGGCAACAAGTTTGCGCAGCGGGCGTTGGGAACGGCGTACTTCAATGGTGACCACGTGGCGCAGGATCGACCGCTGGGGCTGGCCTGGCTGGCGCTCGCCGCCGAGCGCAAGGAACCGGATGCCGTGGCGCTGTACCAGTCAGCGCTGTCCAAGGTCTCCCCGGCGGAGAAGGAGCGCGCGATTTTGCTCCAGCAGCAGCTGCAGCCACGCTACGGAGATGCGTTCGCCGCGCTTCGGGCGGACCGGCGCTTGAACCGCAACCTCAAGGAGATCACCAGCAATCCGGTCTACGGCACGGGTTGGTGCTTCAGCGGTGTCAACGGCGTGGGAATTACCCGGATCGAGGGCCTGGAGACACAAGGAAGCGGGACACCGGAGGCATGTACGTTGGCCTCCGAGGACGCAGTCGTGCGCGCGATCCGGGTCTATTCGGACAAGTATTTCGATGGCTGGAAGGGGCACGTCACCGTCGGCGAGCTCGAAGCTGCCGGGAAATAGGCCAGGAGAGATCGACGGCTGAGGCAGGGCCGGCGCGGCTTCGACCATGGTCCAAGCATCGACCATGGTCCAACGGTCTGGCGCGCGGGCGCCCTCTATGCTCGCTGGCATCGGCGCTCGGGAGGGGGCTTGGATGTCATCGTATGAAGAGGTGTACCGCCGTTCGGTCGAGGAACCGGAGGCGTTCTGGGCGCAGGAAGCCAAGGCCATCCACTGGCATGTCCCGCCGCAGCAGATCTTGGATTATTCCAATCCGCCGTTCCGCAAGTGGTTCGTCGGCGGGCAGACCAACCTCTGCTACAACGCCGTCGACCGCCATCTGGAGACGCGACCCGACCAGCTGGCGCTGGTGGCCGTGTCCACCGAGACCAACGTCACCCGCGAGATCACCTATCGGCAGCTGCATGAAGAGGTCAACGCCTTCGCCGCGGTGCTCAAGCAACTGGGCGTCGGCCGCGGCGATCGGGTGGTGGTGTACATGCCCAACATGGCCGAGGCGGTGTTCGCCATGCTGGCCTGCGCGCGGATCGGGGCGATCCACTCGGTGGTGTTCGGCGGCTTCGCCGCACACAACCTGGCGCTGCGCATCGATGATGCCAAGCCCAAGCTGCTGATCGCCGCCGACGCGGGCATCCGCGGCGGCAAGGTGATTCCGTACAAGCCGATGATCGATGCGGCCTGCGCCGAGGCCAAATTCGCACCGCCCAAGGTGCTGATCGTCTCGCGCGATCTGGATCCGGCCGAGCCGAAGGTGCCGGGGCGCGACGAGGACTACGCCACCCTGCGCGCGCAGGTCGGGCAGACGCAGGTGCCGGTGGAATGGCTGGAATCCAACGAGCCCAGTTATCTGCTCTACACCTCCGGCACCACAGGCAAGCCCAAGGGCGTGCAGCGCGATGTCGGCGGCTACGCGGTGGCGATGGCGCAGTCGATGCGCACCATCTTCGACTGCGCGCCGGGGCAGGTGATGTTCTCCACCTCGGACGTGGGCTGGGCGGTGGGGCATTCGTACAACGTGTACGGGCCGCTGATCGGCGGCTGCACCTCGCTGCTGTACGAAGGCCTGCCCACCCATCCCGATCCGGGCATCTGGTGGGCGCTGTGCGAGCAGTACGGCGTGCGCACGATGTTCTCTTCGCCGACCGCGATCCGCGTGCTGAAGAAGCATGACGTCGACTTCATCCGGCGCCACGACCTGTCCGAGCTGAAGTACCTGTTCCTCGCCGGCGAGCCGCTGGACGAGCCCACCGCGCACTGGATCACCGACGCGCTGCGCAAGCCGGTGATCGACAACTACTGGCAGACCGAGACCGGCTGGCCGGCGCTGTGCGTGCTGCCGGGCGTGGACATGAAGCCGGTGCGCTTCGGCTCGCCGGGCTTCCCGAATCTCGGCTACCGGATGAAGGTCATCGACGAGGCCACCGGCGAGGAAGTCGCGCCCAACCAGAAGGGCGTGCTGGTGATGCAGCCGCCGCTGCCGCCGGGCTGCATGAGCACGATCTGGAACGACGACCAGCGCTTCCTCGACAGCTACTTCAGCCATTTCAAGGAGCTGCTGTACAGCTCGCTGGACTGGGCGATCCGCGACGAGGACGGCTACACCTTCATCCTCGGCCGCACCGACGATGTGATCAACGTGGCCGGGCACCGGCTGGGCACGCGCGAGATCGAGGAGTCGGTGTCCGGCTTCGGCGCGGTGGCCGAGGCGGCGGTGGTGGGCGTGGCCGACGAGGTCAAGGGGCAGGTGCCGATCGTGTTCGCCACCCTGCGCCAGGCCACCGACGAGACGGCCGCACGCAACAGCGCGGCCGATGGCATGCGCAGGATCGTGGAGACCGATCTGGGCGCGGTGGCGCGGCCTGCGCGGGTCTATATCGTCAACGCGCTGCCCAAGACGCGCTCGGGCAAGCTGCTGCGGCGCTCGATCCAGGCCTTGGCCCAGGGCGCCGATCCGGGCGACCTGTCCACGCTGGACGATCCCAATGCGCTGGAGGAAGTGCGCCGCGCGCTGTCGCGCGGACCGGACGCGGGGAGCTGAGTAGAAAGGAATGAGTGGAAAGCGGCAGCGACGCTTCCGCTTCTACTCCTCTTTCGTTCCTCGCTGCTGCTCACTCGCTGCTCGCTCCTCCGGCGGCAGGCCCACGTACCGCGCCCGCGGACGGATCAGCTTGCCCAGGGTCTGCTGTTCCAGCGCGTGCGCCAGCCAGCCGGCGAGGCGGCCGCTGGCGAAGACCACCAGCGCGGGCGAGGCGGGCAGGTCGTAGAGAAAGCACAGGGCCGCCAGCATCAGATCGATATTGGGGCGCAGGCCGCTGGCTTCCTCGGCGCGCGCGATCAGCGCTTCGAGCTGCGCCAGACGCGGACGGTCGGCGCGGTGGGTGCGCAGCATCGACAGCAGTTCGGCCGCGCGCGGATCGCCATGCGGATACATCGCATGGCCGAAGCCGGGCAGGTCGTCGCCGCGCGCCCAGCGGGCGGCCACTTCGTCGGCGCCGGCCTGCAGCAGCGCATAGGCGCGCGCGGTGGCGCCGCCGTGACGGGGGCCGGACAGCGCGGCCAGTCCACTGCAGACCGTGGCATGCAGGTGCGCGCCGGTGGAGGCCACCACGCGCGCGGCGAAGGCCGAGACATTGAGTTCGTGGTCCGCGCACAGCACCAGCGCGGCGCGGACCAGTTCGGCGAAGTCCGCATCGCCAGGCACCCAGGCCTCGGCCAGTTGAAGATGCACGGGAGTGGACGCGGGCTGCTGGCCGATCAGCAGCGCCGCGTTCTGCCGCAGCAGCTGCGCGGCCACGTCGAAGCGCACCGCCGGGGCCAGGTTGAACGAATGCCGCACCTCCAGCGCCAGCAGCGGGATGCAGGCCAGGGTGCGCTCCAGCGGCGGCAGGCCCTGGTCCAGCGCCAGTCGCGCCACCGTCGGCGGCCAGGCCGATGGCGAGGCGGCGAAGGGGTCGTGGCCGGCGCTGTCCCACAGCAGCCGCGCGGTCTGCTCCAGCGTGGCGCCGTCGCGGACCGCAGCCACCGCCGAGCGGCCGCGGTAGTAGGGACCATCGGCCTGGATCAATGAAATGCCGGTCTCCAGGACGGGCAGGCCGCGATCCAGGCTCTGCGCGGCGCCGCGCGCCGCGCCGCGGCCGGCGCGCTTGTTCTGCGCCAGGCGCTCCACGTCCTGGCGCCGGTACATGCGGCTGCGATGGTCCGGACCGGGGCGCGATTCCAGCAGGCCGCGGCTGACGTAGGCGTAGAGCGTGGCGCTGGTGATGCCGAGCAGCTCACAGGCCGTGGTGGCCGGAATCAGGTCGTGGTCCATGACAGGTTGATTTGTGCGATCAAGATTGATCAATGCATCGCAGGGTGCCAGATTGCGCCTCGCCCCGCGAGTGCGCCACTGCCGCGCCGTACGCCCGTCCCGATCCAGGAGTCCGCCATGTCCACTTCCAGCCCCGGCGCCCGCTTCCGCGCCGCCCTGGCCGCCGAGTCGCCGCTGCAGGTGATCGGCGCGATCAACGCCAACCACGCCCTGCTGGCCAAGCGCGCCGGCTACAAGGCGCTCTATCTGTCCGGCGGCGGCGTGGCGGCCGGCTCGCTGGGCCTGCCGGACCTGGGCATCAACACGCTGGAAGACGTGCTCATCGACACCCGCCGCATCACCGATGTGTGCGAGCTGCCGCTGCTGGTGGACATCGACACCGGCTTCGGCGCCAGCGCGTTCAACATCGAGCGCAGCATCAAGTCGTTGATCAAGGCCGGCGCGGCCGCCTGCCACATCGAGGACCAGGTCGGCGCCAAGCGCTGCGGTCATCGCCCGGGCAAGGAGATCGTCAGCCAGGGCGAGATGGTGGACCGGGTCAAGGCCGCGGCCGACGCCAAGACCGATCCGGACTTCTTCCTGATCGCCCGCACCGACGCGATCCAGGCCGAGGGCGTGGACGCGGCGATCGCCCGCGCCATCGCCTGCGTGGAGGCCGGCGCCGACGGCATCTTCGCCGAGGCCGCCTACGACCTGGAGACCTATCGGCGCTTCTTCGAGGCGGTCAAGGTGCCGGTGCTGGCCAACATCACCGAGTTCGGCGCCACGCCGCTGTTCACCCGCGACGAACTGGCCAGCGTGGGCGTGGCGATCCAGCTGTTCCCGCTGTCGGCCTTCCGTGCCGCCAACAAGGCCGCCGAGCGCGTCTACCAGGCGATCCGCCAGGACGGCTCGCAGCAGGCCGTGCTGGACACCATGCAGACCCGCGAAGAGCTGTACGAACGCATCGGCTACCACGCCTTCGAGCACAAGCTGGACGCACTGTTCGCCGGCAAGCGGGCATGATCGGGCTCCCTTCGACCTGATCCTGCGCATGCCATGAACTTTTCGCGTCCGCCCGCCGCAGAACGCCAGCGCCGTACCCGCATCGACCGGCGCGAGACCGCGCGCCACCTGCTGCAGACCGAACTGGAGAAGCTGCAGGGCGAGGAGCGCGCGATCGTCGAGCGCTTCATCGCCAAGCGCCAGGTCGCACGCAACGTGGCGCGCGAGTTCAGCCAGAACCGCACGCTGGGCGAGCGCGTGGCCGACCGGGTCGCCGAGGTCGGTGGCAGCTGGAGCTTCATCATCGCCTTCGGCGTGTTCCTGGCGGTGTGGATGGCGATCAACAGCTTCGTGCTGGCCAAGGCCTTCGATCCCTATCCTTACATCCTGCTCAACCTGTGCCTGTCCTGCCTGGCGGCGATCCAGGCGCCGATCATCATGATGAGCCAGAACCGCCAGGCCGCCGCCGACCGCCTGCGCGCGGAGAACGACTACCAGGTCAACGTCAAGTCCGAGCTGGAGATCCTGCAGGTGCACGAGAAGCTCAACCAGCTACGCGAGCAGGACTGGGCCACGCTGGTCGAACTGCAGAACCGCCAGATCGAGATGCTGCAGCAGCTGCTGGTCCAGCGCGACGCGCCGCCGACCGCTGCGCCTTAACACGTCACATCGAAGCAAACCCCGGGAGGAAACACCGTGTCCGAGCAACCCACCGCCACCGGCTTCAAGCCGAAGAAATCCGTCGCGCTGTCCGGCACGCCGGCGGGCAACACCGCGCTGTGCACCGTCGGCCGCACCGGCAACGATCTGCACTATCGCGGCTACGACATCCTGGACCTGGCCAAGAGCGAGTTCGAGGAAGTCGCCTACCTGTTGGTGCACGGCAAGCTGCCCACGCGCGACGAGCTGCGTGGCTACAAGGCCAAGCTCAAGTCGCTGCGCGGCCTGCCCGCCGCGGTCAAGGCCGTGCTGGAGGAGCTGCCCGCTTCGGCACACCCGATGGATGTGATGCGCAGCGGCGTGTCGGCGCTGGGCTGCGTGCTGCCCGAGAAAGACGATCACAACCATCCCGGCGCCCGCGACATCGCCGACAAGCTGATGGCCTGCCTCGGTTCGATGCTGCTGTACTGGTATCACTGGAGCCACAACGGCCGCGCCATCGACGTGGAGACCGACGACGATTCGATCGGCGGCCATTTCCTGCATCTGCTGCACGGCGTGGAGCCACGCAAGGAATGGGTCGAGGCGATGCATACCTCGCTGGTGCTCTACGCCGAGCACGAGTTCAACGCCTCCACTTTCACCTGTCGCGTCATCGCCGGCACCGGCAGCGACATGTACAGCGCCATCTGCGGCGGCATCGGCGCGCTGCGCGGGCCCAAGCACGGCGGCGCCAACGAAGTGGCCTTCGAAGTGCAGAAGCGCTACGACACGCCCGACGAGGCCGAGGCCGACATCAAGGCGCGCGTGGAGCGTAAGGAAGTGGTGATCGGCTTCGGCCACCCTGTGTACACGGTCAGCGATCCGCGCAACAAGGTGATCAAGCAGGTCGCCCACGACCTGTCCAAGGGGCAGGGCAGCACCAAGATGTACGACATCGCCGAGCGCCTGGAGACGGTGATGTGGGACATCAAGAAGATGTTCCCCAACCTGGACTGGTTCAGCGCGGTCAGCTATCACATGATGGGCGTGCCGACGGCGATGTTCACGCCGTTGTTCGTCATCGCGCGCACGGCTGGCTGGAGCGCGCATGTGATCGAGCAGCGCATCGACGGCAAGATCATCCGTCCCAGCGCCAACTACACCGGTCCGGAAGATCTCGACTTCGTGCCGATCGACAAGCGCAGCTGATGCGACGCGCGATGTGGCGCTGAAACAAAGAAGGAGGGCCGGCAATGCCGGCCCTCCTTCTTTGTGCGTCGCGATGAAGTCGCTTGCGTCAGCAAGCCGGCGTGTTCACGAGCGTGGCTTGAGCGACTGCACGCGATAGAAGGTGTGATCGCCGATCGTGGCTACGGTGTAGGCGTTGGCCCAGCTGGGCGCGACCAGTTCGTGCGCGGCGAAGTGGCTGGCACCGGGGACGATCTCGCGCCGCGCGCCGCGCGGCAGCGCCCAGTTGCGCTCCGAATCCAGCGCCACCGACACAGAGCGCGCCCATGCGCCGCCGTTCTGCAGACGCGTGGAGCTGGGCACGATGCCAGGGGCGAACTGATGCCGTGCGGTGACCACCTCGCACAGCGAGTTGCCCCACAGCCCGCTGTCGCGGCGTCGCAGCGCGACTTCCGCAACGGCTTCTTGTCCACGCATGCTCTGGTCCCGCGCCTCGAGATAGACGGTGGTGGACAGACATAGCGAATCGGCGGCCGGCTGTGGCATCACGTGTGACGACAGCCATAAGATCCAGGCCAGTTTCATCGAACTCCTTGCTCCGTTTGGCCGCATGCGAAGGGGTCGTCCCACGAAACTGGGGAAGACGGCCGGCACAGCGGTTGGGCGTCATGGGGAGGCAGCCATCTCACGGGCTACCCGGGTGCTGGCCTTGAATGAAAGGTGGCCAGGCAAGACCCGCCTGAACTGGGCGGCGGGTCAGAAAGTCGGCGCAAGGTACGGGCCGAATTCAAAACGTCAACTGAATATCTACGCTTGCATCACGACGCTGACTACGGCAGTCAGCGTCTCATGACAGTGCGATGTTGATGCCGCGATGCAGCACGTTCGCAGCGCGCGTGATGCGCGTTTTTCAAAGCGTTGCGGCGAGACGACTGGCCTGATCGATCGCACGCTTGGCATCGAGTTCGGCCGCCACATCCGCACCGCCGATCAGATGCGGCGTGATGCCTTGCGCCTGCAGCAGATCGAACAACTCGCGTCGCGGTTCCTGGCCTGCGCAGATCACCACATGGTCGACCGGCAGCGTCTGCTCGGATCCATCCACGCGGAGATGCAGGCCTTCATCGTCCACACCCAGATACTCCACGCCACCGAGCATGCGCACCTGCTTGGCTTTCAGTGTGGCGCGATGCACCCAGCCCGACGTCTTGCCCAGGCGCGCACCGGGCCGCCCCGGCGTGCGCTGCAGCAGCCACACCTCGCGTGCCGGCGGTTCGGGCTTCGGCGCGACCAGACTGCCCGGTGCTTCGAAGCTTGCATCCACGCCCCACTGCGCCATCCAGCGCTTGGGATCGGTGCTCGGCGACGCACCGTGTTCGACCAGATACTCGGCCACGTCGAAGCCGATGCCGCCGGCGCCGATCAACGCCGCACGCGCGCCGACCTGCACGCGCCCCGAGAGCACATCCACATAGCTGACCACCTTGGGATGATCCGCGCCCGGCATCTGCACCGTGCGCGGCGTGATGCCCGTGGCCAGCACCACCGCATCAAAGCCCTTGAGCGTGTCCACATCGGCCAGCGTGTCCAGGTGCAACTCCACGCCGGTGTCCTCCAGGCGCTGGCGGAAGTAGCGCAGCGTCTCGTGGAACTCCTCCTTGCCGGGGATGCGCTTGGCGTAGTTGAACTGGCCGCCGATCTCGCTGCCGCCTTCGAACAGGCTCACCCGGTGCCCGCGTTCTGCCGCGACCGTGGCGCAGGCCAGGCCGGCAGGACCCGCGCCGACCACGGCGATGCGACGCGGGCGCTCGGTCATGCGATAGATCAGCTCGGTCTCGGCGCAGGCGCGCGGGTTGACCAGGCAGCTGGCGCGCTTGTTCTGGAAGACGTGGTCCAGGCAGGCCTGGTTGCAGGCGATGCAGGTGTTGATCCGCGCCGCATCGCCGGTGCGCGCCTTGCGCACCCAGTGCGGATCGGCCAGCAGCGGTCGCGCCAGCGACACCATGTCGGCCTTGCCGGCCGCCAGGAGGTCCTCGGCCACCTGCGGCATGTTGATGCGGTTGGTGGCGATCACCGGCACCGACACCTCGCCCCTGAGCTTGGCGGTGACATCGGCGAAGGCCGCGCGCGGCACCGAGGTGACGATGGTCGGCACGCGCGCCTCGTGCCAGCCGATGCCGGAGTTGATCAGGGTGGCGCCGGCGGCCCGCACCGCGCGGGCCTGCGCGAGGATGTCCGGCCAGGCGTTGCCGCCTTCGACCAGGTCCACCAGCGACAGGCGGTAGATGATGATGAAGTCCGGCCCGCAGGCCTCGCGCACGCGTCGCACGATCTCCACCGCGAAGCGCATCCGGCGCGCGGCATCGCCGCCCCAGGCGTCGTCGCGCTGGTTGGTGCGCGCGGCGGTGAACTGGTTGATCAGATAACCCTCCGATCCCATCACTTCCACGCCGTCGTAGCCGGCCTGACGGGCCAGGCGTGCGGCATGGGCATAGGCATCGATCTGGCGCTCGACCCCGCGCGCGCTCAGCGCCCGGGGCGTGAAGGGATTGATCGGCGCCTTGAGGCGCGAGGGCGCCACCGATAGCGGGTGATAGGCATAGCGCCCGGCATGCAGCAGCTGCAGGCAGATCTTCGCCCCGTGCGCATGCGCGGCCTGCGTGACCTGGCGATGCGGGCGTGCCTCCCATGGCCAGGACAGCTTGCCGCCGAACGGCTTGAGCCAGCCGACCAGGTTGGGCGCGAAGCCGCCGGTCACGATCAGCCCGACTTCGCCCTGCGCGCGCTCGGCCACGTAGGCCGCCAGCTTGGGGAAGTCGGCGGCGCGGTCTTCCAGGCCGGTGTGCATCGAGCCCATCAGCACCCGGTTGCGCAGCCGCGTGAAGCCCAGGTCCAGCGGCGCCAGCAGATGCGGGTAAGGGATGGCGGCTTCGTTCAGGTTGGCCTGGCTCGGCGTCTGGCTGGGCATGTCAATACGCTTGCGTATGGAAGAGTGCGCGCACCTTGCCGCAAGGCGCTGCGCCGGACAAGAGGCGCTGACGTAAAGGCAACGCTGGCTTCACCTGAACCGAAGGCAATGAACGATTCGGACACACAATTGGCGCATGGTTTTCACACCACGTGCGCTTTGGCGCCCGTATAACGTGGCCCGCGCCAGGCAGGGGCGCGAGTCGACTTGTTAGGCTGCTGTTAACACGATCTTCACGAGCCCCTGCATAATCTGCGCCGGTGTTGACGGCACCCTCGCCGTTCAAACATTGGACTGAATGCCGTAAGGCTCGGGATGACCCCACGCCCACGCAGTCGGTTTTCAAAACCCTGAACTCTCAAGGAGTCGCAAATGAACAAGAAACTTCTCTGCGCCGCGATGCTGGCCGGACTGAGCGTGGCGCAGGCCGCTTCGGCTCAGGAGTTTGATGACCGCTGGTACCTGACCGGTTCGGTCGGCTACAACCTGCAGGACAGCGACCGCAAGACCGACGACGCTCCGTTCGCCACCCTGGGCCTGGGCAAGTTCATCAGCCCGAACTGGTCGCTGGACGGTGAGCTGAACTATCAGAACCCGAGCCTGGACCCGGAAGACAACCTGAACTGGTCGCAGTACGGCATCTCGTTCGATCTGCGTCGCCACTTCATCCAGGAAGGCCGCGGCTGGAACCCGTACGTCCTGATGGGCCTGGGCTACCAGCGCTCGGAGGAAGAGTACGACAACTTCCCGAACCCGGATTCCCCGGCCAAGAACAAGGACGGCAACTTCGCCGCCAAGGTCGGCGTCGGTCTGCAGACCACCTTCGACAGCCGCGTCGCCGTGCGCGCCGAAGTGGCCTACCGTGGCGACTTCAACGACCAGAGCCACCGCGCTCCGGACGAGTCGTGGTTCGGTGACGTGCTGGCTTCGGTCGGCGTCGTGATCCCGCTGGGCACCAAGGCTGCTCCTGTCGTCCCGCCGCCGCCGCCGCCGCCGGCTCAGACCTGCGCCGACCTGGATGACGACGGTGACGGCGTCAACAACTGCGACGACAAGTGCCCCGGTTCGCAGGCTGGCCAGACCATCGGTCCCGGACGGCTGCCCGGCTCCGGTCACCATCGACCTGAAGGGCGTGAACTTCGACTTCAACAAGGCGACCCTGCGTCCTGACGCGGTGGCGATCCTGAACGAGGCCGTCGAGATCCTCAAGCGCTACCCCGACCTGCGCGTCGAAGTCGCCGGTCACACCGACCTGTGCGGTACCGAGACCTACAACCAGAAGCTGTCCGAGCGTCGTGCGAAGACCGTGTACGACTTCCTCACCAACAATGGTGTGTCCTCGTCGCGTCTGGTTGGACCGATCGGCTACGGCGAGAGCCGTCCGCTGGAGCAGACCCCGAACACCTTCCCGGCCTGTAAGAGCGAGAAGAACCGTCGTACGGAGCTGAACGTCCAGAACTAATCTGGCCGATCAGGGGGTTGGCTGCGGGATACCGCAGCCGCCTTCAGCAGTGAAGAAAAGCCCGGCCTTGCGCCGGGCTTTTTCTTTGTGCTTCTGCCGAAATCGAGGTCTCGCCGCGATTAAGCGCGCGGCTTTCGATGTCGGGGTTTCGCAGCGGTCGAGGTCGCGGCCTCGGAAGCGCCGCGGTCCGGGCTGCGTGGCATGAGTGCACAGGGTGGCCGGTGGCGCACAGTTCTCCGGGTCTCGACCCGATCTCGGTGGGCGCCGCCATGGCGGCGATGAGGCCTTCCCGGTAGAGCCCCCATCGCCGCCATGGCGGCTCCCACCTGTAGAGCGGAGCTTGCTCCGCTGGAGGCCTTCCCCACGAACCGAACGGAACGCAGCGGAGTCCCCAAGAGGGGATTGCCACAAGCTCCGCTCTACAGGCAGGTCGCTGCAAGATTTGAGGAGACCGTTGTTCCCACCGAAGCTTGCGGCGCGATCAGGCCTTTCCCAGCCAGACATTGGCCATGGAGGAGTCGCCCAGCCGTGGAGCCGCGCCTGGCCGTGGCGGGGCTGCCGGACGAGATGGGCTCACTGGCCCGCACGCGCTTCACCGACGGATTGGCGGTTCTGAGCTCCGGCGAAGAATCCTCTGTCTCGCGCGGGGCTCCGTGCACCGTATTCAGTCTTTTCTTTCAGTGATTTGCATGGAAAACATCGTGTAACGGTTGATTGTCTGCGCGCCGCCTGCCTAAACTCCCGCAACCCTCCTTTTCTCCTTGCGAACTCCCTATGCGCGCATCCCTCGTTGCGGTCGTTTCCCTGCTCGCCGTTGCTCCGTTCGCACACGCCGAAGCGGCGCAGGACTGTAACGGCGTGGTGCCGCAACCGCTGCCGCAGCGCACGACCGTGCTCTCGCCGGTGGCCGTGGAGCTGTTCGCCAACACCACCAGCCTGGGCGCGCCCAGCGGCGTGCTGGCGCAGTCCTACAACGATGCGCAGTCGGTCGATCGCGTGCTGCTGCGAATGAAGGTCGACGGCTGCCGCGAGCTGGCCATGGCCACGCCGGCGGTGAAGGCCAACGATCCGGCCGCCTACCAGCCCAAGACCCAGTACGACAACACGCCCTGGCGCTTCGACATGAACCAGAACGGCAAGCGCATGACGGCCGACGAGTTCGATGCCTGGATGAAGTCGCGCGGCGTGCGCGTGGTCAAGGCCAAGCCGGCTGCCGCGGTCGCCGTACCGCCGGGCGAAGTGGTCGCGACCCCGGCCGCCGCGCCCGCCGCGGTAGTGCCGGCCGCCGACAAACAGTAAGTCCGCGCCGTCGGCCCACGCGGCGACGGCATCCAGGGGCGCATTCCGATGGCGACGCACAAGCCGGTTCGCGACGATGCGCTGCGGCACGGGTTGGCGCGCGCGCTGTCCAAGCTGGGCCTGTGTTCGCGCACCGAAGCGGCGCGCTGGATCGCGGCCGGGCGCGTGCGGGTGGACGGCCGCGTGGTGCGCGATCCGGAGTTCCCGACTGTCGCCGGCCGTTCGCGGATCGAGGTCGATGGCCAGGCGGGCGCGGAAGTGGGCGCCGAACGCCGCTATCTGATGCTCAACAAGCCGCGCGGCCTGGTCACCACGGCGCGCGACGAACAGGGGCGCGACACGGTCTATCGCTGCCTGGACGGCGCGGGTCTGCCATGGCTGGCGCCGGTGGGGCGGCTGGACAAGGCCAGCGAAGGCCTGCTGCTGCTGAGCAACGATCCTGTGTGGGCGGCGGCGATCACCGACCCGTCGACGGGGCCGAGCAAGACCTATCACGTGCAGATCGATGCGATTCCCGATGCCGCGCTGCTGGCGCGGCTGGAGCAGGGCGTGCCGGTCGACGGCGAACACCTGCGTGCCGCCCGCGCGCAGCTGCTGCGCAGCGGCGGGCGCAATGCCTGGCTGGAGATCACGCTGGACGAGGGGCGAAACCGCCAGATCCGGCGGCTGCTCGAGGCGTTCGGCCTGTCCACGCTGCGGCTGGTGCGTGTGGCGATCGGCGAGCTGCCGCTGGGCGCATTGGCCAAGGGCGCGTGGCGTGAACTGACGCCGCAGGAGGTGAGCGCGCTGGCACCGCCTTCCGACGTGGCCCCGCCCGGAAAGAAGGCCGCTCCCTGACCTGATCCGGGCCTAGATGGATTCCAGCGCGGGCGGCGCTTGTGGCCGCCATCCGCGCCCGGCGCCTCACCTCTGCGCCGATGGAACCTTCAACCAATGGCCCGGGCCAAGGCCGTTCTGGCCCCGGCCAGCGGTAAACGAATCAGCTCTTCAGCACGCCCAGCTCGTGGCCGATGCGGGTGAAGGCGTCGATGGCCTGGTCCAGGTGCGCGCGGGTGTGCGCCGCGCTGATCTGGGTGCGGATGCGGGCCTGGCCCTTGGGCACCACCGGGAAGAAGAAGCCGATCGCATAGATGCCTTCTTCCAGCAGGCGCTCGGCGAAGCGCTGCGCCAGCGGCGCGTCGTAGAGCATCACCGGGCTGATCGGGTGCACGCCGGGCTTCAGATCGAAGCCGGCGGCGGTCATCCGCTCGCGGAAATAGGCGGTGTTGTCGCGCAGCTGCGTGCGCAGATCGCCGGCGGCGTCGAGCATGTCGAAGGCCTTGATCCCGGCGGCCACCACGTGCGGCGGCAGCGAATTGGAGAACAGGTAGGGACGCGAGCGCTGGCGCAGCAGTTCGACCACCTCGGCGCTGGCGGTGGTGAAGCCGCCCAGCGCGCCGCCCATCGCCTTGCCCAGCGTGCCGGTGATGATGTCGATCCTGTCCAGCACGCCCTTGACCTCGGCCGAGCCGCGCCCGGTCTGGCCCAGGAAGCCGGTGGCGTGGCATTCGTCGATGTGGACCAGCGCGCCGTACTTGGCGGCCAGGGCGGTGATCTCGTCGAGCGGGGCGATGAAGCCGTCCATCGAGAACACGCCATCGGTGGTGATCAGCTTGGTCCGGCAGCCGGCGGCGTCGGCCGCCTGCAGCTGCGCCTCCAGGTCGGCCATGTCGCAGTTGGCGTAGCGGAAGCGCTTGGCCTTGCACAGGCGCACGCCGTCGATGATCGAGGCGTGGTTGAGCGCGTCGGAGATGATCGCGTCGTCCTCGCCCAGCAGCGGTTCGAACAGGCCGCCGTTGGCGTCGAAGCAGGCCGCGTACAAGATGGTGTCCTGCTTGCCGAAGAAGCGCGCGATGGTCCGCTCGAGCTGCTTGTGCAGGTCCTGGGTGCCGCAGATGAAGCGTACCGAGGCCATGCCGAAGCCGTGCGTGTCCAGCGCCTGCTTGGCCGCGGCGATGATGTCCGGGTGGTCGGCCAGGCCCAGGTAGTTGTTGGCGCAGAAGTTCAGCACCTGGCGCCCGTCGGCCAGGGTGATCTGCGCCGACTGCGGGCCGGTGATGATGCGCTCGGACTTGAACAGCCCGGCCTCGCGGATGCCGTCCAGCTCCTCGGCGTAGCGGTGGGTCAGGGCGGGGAGGGCATCGGTCATCGCGGCGGGCCTGGGAACGGGAACGGAAGGGCGCATTTTACGCGCCGCCCCGCCGGGGCCGGCTCGCGGGTTCAGCCTGATTCCCGTTGGCGATAAGCACGCGCGCTTTCATTATTTCGTGGCACATTCATGCCTGGGCAGCATAAGCATTCCTGAATGCAGCCCCGCTCGCTGTCCATTACGCAAGGAAATCCGCCATGACCCTCGCCCGCACCCGCCGCCTGACTCGCCTGTTCGCGCTGGTCATGGCCTCGTGCCTGCTGACCGTGGCCGCGGCGGCCATGGCCCAGCAGAAGCAGCTGCTCAACGTGTCCTACGACCCCACGCGCGAGCTCTACCGCGCCCTGTCCGACGCCTTCAGCCAGGACTGGAAGGCCAAGCACGGCGAATCGGTCAGCGTTGAAAGCTCGCACGGCGGCTCGGGCAAGCAGGCGCGCGCGGTGATCGATGGCCTGGAGGCCGACGTGGTCACCCTGGCGCTGGCCTATGACATCGACTCGATCGCCAGCCAGGCCAAGCTGCTGCCGACCGACTGGCAGAAGCGCCTGCCGGACAACAGCGCGCCCTACACCTCGACCATCGTCTTCCTGGTGCGCAAGGGCAATCCGAAGCAGATCAAGGACTGGCCCGACCTGCTCAAGCCTGGCGTGCAGGTGATCACGCCCAATCCCAAGACCTCCGGCGGCGCGCGCTGGAACTATCTGGCCGCCTGGGCTTATGGCCTGCACATCTTCAAGGGCGACGAGGCCAAGACCCGGCGCATGGTGACCGCGCTGTACAACAACGTGCCGGTGCTGGACACCGGCGCGCGCGGGGCGACCACCACCTTCGTCCAGCGCGGCATCGGCGATGTGCTGCTGGCCTGGGAGAACGAGGCCTTCCTGTCGCAGGAAGAACTGGGCAAGGACAAGTTCGACATCGTCGTGCCCAAGCTGTCGATCCTGGCCGAGCCGCCGGTGGCGCTGGTGGACAAGAACGTGGACAAGCACGGCACGCGCGCCGAGGCGCAGGGCTTCCTTGAGTTCCTATACACGCCGGAAGCGCAGAAGATCATCGCGCACAACTTCTACCGCCCGCGCCATCCCGAGTTCGCCGACGCGGCCGACATCGCGCGCTTCCCCAAGGTGCAGCTGGTGACGGTGGACCAGGTGTTCGGTGGCTGGGCCAAGGCGCAGGCCAAGCACTTCGCCGACGGCGGTGAGTTCGACAAGATGCTGGCGGGAAAGAAGCGGCCTTGAGCGTTGCGATTCCTGCGGCAGGGCGCGCGCGCCGAAGGCGGGTGATTCCCGGCTTCGGCCTCAGCCTGGGCACCACCTTGCTGTGGCTCGGGCTGATCGTGCTGCTGCCGCTGGCGGGGGTGTTCATCAAGTCGGCCGGCCTGGGCTGGCACGGACTGTGGGCGGTCTGGACCGACCCGCGCGTGCTGGCCGCGCTGCGCGTGAGCTTTTCCACCGCGCTGGCGGCGGCGGCGTTCAACGCGGTGGCCGGCACGCTGGTGGCCTGGGTGTTCGTGCGCTACGACTTTCCGGGCAAGCGTCTGTTCGATGCGGTGGTGGACCTGCCGTTCGCGCTGCCCACGGCGGTGGCCGGCATCGCGTTGACCCAGCTCTATGGCCCGACCGGCTGGCTCGGCCGCTGGCTGGAGGCCGGCGGCCTCAAGGTCGCCTACACCCCGCTGGGCATCACGGTGGCGCTGGTGTTCATCGGCCTGCCGTTCGTAGTGCGCGTGGTCGAGCCGGTCCTGGCCGAGGTGGAATCCGAACTGGAGGAGGCCGCCGCCAGCCTCGGCGCCGGGCGGCTGCGCACGGTCGCCCAGGTGGTGCTGCCCACGGTGTGGCCGGCGGTGCTGTCGGGCTTCGCGCTGGCGTTCGCGCGCGGGGTGGGCGAATACGGCTCGGTGATCTTCATCGCCGGCAACCTGCCGGGCGTGTCGGAGATCGCGCCGCTGCTGATCACGATCAAGCTGGAGGAGTTCGATTACGCCGGCGCCACCGCGATCGCCGCGGCGATGCTGCTGCTGTCCTTCGTCCTGCTGCTGGTGATCAACACGCTGCAGGCGCGGCTGGCGCGGCGCGGCCTGAAGGTGCCGGCCTGATGGCCGCCGTGTCCGTGCCTGTGCCACGGCGCGCGCTGCGCGCGCCGACCACCGAGCCGGCGTGGATGAAGTGGACGCTGGTGGGGCTGGCGCTGCTGTTCCTGCTGTCCTTCCTGCTGTTGCCGCTGGTGCTGGTGTTCACCGAGGCGCTGCGCAGCGGGCTGCCGACCTTCCTCAAGGCGATCACCGACCGCGACGCGCTGGCAGCGATCCGGCTGACCCTGGTGGTGACCGCGATCGTGGTGCCGCTGAACCTGATCTTCGGCATCGCCGCGGCTTGGGCGGTGAGCAAGCACCGCTTCCCCGGCAAGCGCATCCTGGTCAGCCTGATCGACCTGCCGTTCGCCGTCTCGCCGGTGGTGGCCGGCCTGGTCTTCATGCTGATCTTCGGCCGCCAGGGCTGGGCCTGGCCGCTGATCGACGAGGGCTGGCGCGTGCATCTGCCGCTGTTGGGGGACACGCTGATCCAGCTGCCGAAGATCGTGTTCGCGCTGCCGGGCATCGTGCTGGCTACGACCTTCGTCACCTTCCCCTTCATCGCCCGCGAGCTGATGCCGCTGATGGAGCAGCAAGGCAGCGACGAGGAGCTGGCCGCGCTCAGCCTGGGCGCCAGCGGCTGGCAGACCTTCTGGCGCGTGACCCTGCCCAACATCCGCTGGGCGCTGCTGTACGGCGTGCTGCTGTGCGCGGCCAGGTCGATGGGCGAGTTCGGCGCGGTCTCGGTGGTGTCCGGGCACATCCGCGGGCGCACCAACACCTTGCCGCTGCACGTGGAAATCCTCTACAACGAATACGCCTACAGCGCGGCCTTCGCCGCCGCCTCCCTGCTGGCGCTGAGCGCGCTGGTCACCCTGGCGCTCAAGTCCTGGCTGGAGTGGCGCCACGGCGAGGCGCTGGCGGCCAGACACCGACACTGATTCAAGATCCGCAACAACCCATGGGCATCACGGTCGAACACCTCTCCAAGCGCTTCGGCGCCTTCGCCGCGCTGGACGCGATCGATCTGGACATCCGTCCGGGCGAGCTGCTGGCGCTGCTGGGCCCGTCCGGGTCGGGCAAGACCACGCTGCTGCGGGTGATCGCCGGGCTGGAGCATGCAGACGGCGGGCGCGTGCTGTTCGACGGCCAGGATGCCTCGGTGCTGCCGGTGCAGCAGCGCCAGGTGGGCGTGGTGTTCCAGCACTACGCGCTGTTCAAGCACATGCGGGTGGAGGAGAACATCGCCTTCGGCCTGAAGGTCCGGCGCGGCCGCGCGCGCTGGCCGAAGGCCCGGATCGCCGAGCGCGTGCGCGAGCTGCTCTCGCTGGTGCAGCTCGAGGGCTTGGGCGCGCGCTATCCCACCCAGCTCTCCGGCGGTCAGCGCCAGCGCGTGGCCCTGGCGCGCGCGCTGGCGATCGAGCCGAAGATGCTGCTGCTGGACGAGCCCTTCGGCGCGCTCGATGCCAAGGTGCGCCGCGACCTGCGCCGCTGGCTGCGCCAGGTGCACGAGGCGACCGGGGTGACCACCGTATTCGTCACCCACGACCAGGAAGAGGCGCTGGAGCTGGCCGACCGCGTGGCCATCCTCAACAAGGGCCGCATCGAACAGATCGGCACGCCGGCGCAGGTTTACGATCAGCCCGCGTCGGCCTTCGTCTACGGCTTCGTCGGCGAGGCCAACCGCCTGACGGGGGATAAGTCCGGCGAGGCGCTACGTGTCGGCGGGCTGGAATTGCCGGTGCCGCAGGGCGATGCGCTGGCCGACGGCGCGGTGGCGCTGTTCGTGCGTCCCCAGGATCTGCAGCCGGTCGCGCCCGGGCAGGGCGGCTGGCAGGCGCAGGTGGAGAGCGTGCAGCGCAGCGGTCCGCGCCAGCGCATCCATGCCCGTCTCGACGATGGCACGCCGCTGGAGCTGGAGCTGCCGGCCGCGACCGAAAGCGTGCAGGTGGGCGAGCGGGTCGGCCTGGTCCCGGCGCGCTGGGGCGCCTTCGCCGAGCGCTAGCCGGGCCTGCCGGTGCGCCGGCAGCGTGCGGATGAGTGAAAGCTGCTGTATGACCTGCGGATCGCCCACCCATGGCGTGCCTGCGGCATGCACATGAACGAAAAAGGCGCCTTGCGGCGCCTTTCGCGTGATGACCCGAGGCGGACCTCAGTTCCAGCTCAGCACGACCTTGCCGGCCTTGCCTTCCTCCATCAGGTCGAAGCCCTTCTGGAAGTCGTCGATCGGCAGCTGGTGCGTCAGCACCTTGCCCAGCGGGAAGCCGCTCAGCACCAGCTGGGTCATCTTGTACCAGGTCTCGTACATCTTGCGGCCGTAGATGCCCTGCACGGTCAGGCCCTTGAAGATGATCTTGTCCCAGTCGGCGCCGGCGCCGCGCGGGCATGATGCCGAGCATGGCGATCTTGCCGCCGTGGTACATGCAGTCGAGCATGTCGTTGAACGCGCGCGGGTTGCCGCTCATCTCCAGGCCGACGTCGAAGCCTTCCATGTGCAGGTCGGCCATCACGTCCTTGAGCGAGGTGTTGGCGACGTTGACCACGCGCGTGGCGCCCATGTCGGCGGCCAGCTTGAGGCGGAAGTCGTTGACGTCGGTGACCACCACGTTGCGCGCGCCGATGTGCTTGCAGATGCCGGCGGCGATGATGCCGATCGGGCCGGCGCCGGTGATCAGCACGTCCTCGCCGATCACGTCGAACTCCAGCGCGCAGTGCGCCGCGTTGCCGTAGGGGTCGAAGAACGCGGCCAGCTCGGAGGGGATCTGGTCGGGGATCGGCCACAGGTTGGAGGCCGGCATCACCATGTACTCGGCGAAGGCGCCGTTGACGTTGACGCCGATGCCGACCGTGTTGGGGCACAGGTGCGGACGTCCGCCGCGGCAGTTGCGGCAATGCCCGCAGACGATGTGGCCCTCGGCCGAGACGCGCTGGCCGACCTGGTAGCCGGTCACCGCCGAGCCCAGCTGCGCGATGCGGCCGACGAACTCATGGCCGATGGTCAGGCCCGGCTTGATGGTGCGCTGGCTCCACTCGTCCCACAGGTAGATATGCAGGTCGGTGCCGCAGATGGCGGTCTTCTCCAGTTTGACCAGCACCTCGTTGGGGCCGGGCACGGGCTTGGCGACCTGTTCCATCCAGATGCCCTTGCCCGCCTCGCGCTTGACCAGCGCTTTCATCGTGTCCGCCATGGTGCGTTGCAACCGAAGACAAAGAGGAGACCAATTATAAGCCGCGGCCCGGCGTGGACCTTTCATCCACGCCGGGCCGCCGTCCCCGCTTGCGCGATCAGAAGCGCGCGTCGACCGTGAAGAACACCTGGCGCGGGGCGCCGGCCATCAGGGTCTGGTTGTAGCCGTCCGGATCGGAGGCGACATAGCCGTTGGTGCCGGTGGTGGCGAAGTAGCGCTTGTCGGCCAGGTTGGTCACGTTGACCGAGACGTCCAGGCGGGAGAGCGCGCCGACCCGGCCGAAGTCGTAGCCGCCGCCGGCGTTGAACAGCCAGTAGCTGGGCACGCTGGAGTCGTTGAGGTAGGTGAGGTAGCGCTTGTCGGTGTACTTGCCGTCGATCGAGGCGTGCCAGCCGTCCTGCCGCCAGGACAGGCTGGAGGAGAACATCCATTCCGGCAGGCCGACGACCTGCTTGCCCTTGGTCGCCACCACGCCGTTGTTGAGGTAGTCGTCCTGGTACTTGGAGCGGTTCCAGGACAGGGTGTTGAGCCAGCTCAGCCCGTCGATCGGCTTCCACACCAGGGCCAGGTCGACGCCGCTGCTGTCCACCTCGCCGACGTTGCTCAGGATCGCCGAGCAGGTCTGGATGGCGCTGCACGGGGAGATGGTCAGCAGGCGGTTGGAGAAGCGCGTGTAGTAGGCGCCGACCGAGGCCTCGTAGCGCTCGCCGTGGGTACGCCAGCCGGCCTGCACGGTCTGCGACTGCTCCGGGTCCAGGGTGTTCTTGAGCTGGTTGAACGTGGCCTGGTTGGTGGCGAACGGGCTGTAGCCGAAGGCGGCGATGTTCTTGCTGTAGGAGGCGTAGACGTCCTGCGCCTCGTCGAGCTTGTAGCTGATGCCGACCTGCGGCAGGAAGTGGTCGTCGGCCTTGATCGTGCCCTGCGCATAGCTGCTGCTGGGCACCAGCGAGCGCGCCTGGATCTGCGTGCTCACCGCTTTTGCGCCGAAGTTGAGGCTCAGCCGGTCGTCGAGCAGGCGCAGGGTGTCCTGCGCGTAGGCCATGCGCGTGCGGATCTGGTACTTCTGCAGGAACTGGCGGTAGAACGGGTCGCCGGCCTCGTAGAAGTTGAACATGGAAGTGAACGGCCCACCCAGCTGGAAGTAATTGCGCTCCTGGGTGTTCTGCGCGTTCTCGGCCCAGCCGCCCAGCTCGATCTCGTTGATGCCGATGTTGAACTTCAGCGCGGCGGTGCCGCCGAAGCGGTCCAGGCCGTAGTCGGTGGTGCGCATGGACAGCGGCACGCTGGCCGAGGTCGGCACGTAGGGCGTGACCCATTGCCCCTCGCCGCGGTCGCCGTGGTAGTAGCCGGTCACGTCCAGCGAAACGGCGGGACTGAAGACGAAACTGCCGGCCAGCGCGACCAGGGTGTCGTCGCGCAGGCCGGCGCCCCAGTAGTAGGTGGCGTCCAGCCAGTCGTAGTCGGCCGGCAGGCCGGCCAGCGAGGCCGGGTAACCGTTGGCCACGCCGGCATAGGTGCCGGTGCGCTGGTAGGCGCGCGCCATCTGCGCGGCGGTGGCCCAGTCCGGCACCAGGTAGTCGTAGTCCCAGCCCAGCACCTTCTGGCTGGTCAGCGACAGGTCCATGTAGTCCTGTTCCTTGCGCCGCGACTTGTCCACGAACAGGCTCACGCGGTTGCCCTCGCCCCAGGCGTACAGCGCCTTGGCGTTGAACTGCTCGTAGCGCTGGCTGCCGTCGCCCTTCCACTTGTCCATGTCCGAATCGGCATAGGCCACGTAGGCCGACAGGCCGTTGTGCTCGCCGGTGTCCAGGCGCGCATAGGTGCGGCTGGCGTTGCGGTCGCCGACGGTCTGCGAGAAGCGCCCGCCGAACTCGGTCTCCGGATCGGCCGAGTAGAACTGCAGCGTGCCGCCCAGGTTGCTGTTGGAGGCCGTGCCCAGCGCGCCGGCGCCCTGCGCCAGTTCGACCGAGGCGATGTTCTCGGAGAGGATGGCGCGGGTGATGGACAGGCCGTTGGTGACGCCGTAGCTCATGTTGCCCAGCGGCACGCCGTCCAGGGTGAAGCCCAGGCGGCTCTGGTCGAAGCCGTGCAGGTAGATCGCGGTGGACCATTCGTAGGCGCCGGTGGCGTCGGCCGACTGGAACTGCACGCCGGGCAGCTTGTCGATCGCCTTCAGTGCGCTGCTGCCGGCGGGCAGGCGCTCGATGTCCTGCTGGTTGACGCGCTGCACCTGGCGGGTCGCGCCGCGCGCGACCACCGAGACCGCGTCGAGCTGCTTGGCATCGGCCGGGGCCGCCTCGGCCGCGTCGGCCGGCGGGTCGGCGGCCTGGGCCAGGCCGGAGATGGAGCAGAGCAGGGCGAGCGCCAGGGCGCTGCGGCGCGGCGTGGGAATCGAAAGTGACATCGGTGAAAGCCGTGAGGGAGGAGGCGGCGGAACGGTGTCACCGATTCATGAAGTTGCGATGACGAGGCGATGACGTCCCGGATGTCGTGCGCCTGACAAACATCTGGCGTATACCGCTGGGCGGCCGGCATTGCGCCGGGCTTTCTTTCGTTTCCGAGATGTCGGTATGCACAAACTTTCGCGTCGCGATTTCCTGCAGCGCCTCTCGGCGCTGACCGCCGCCGGCCTGCTGCCTGCCTCCATCGGCCGCGCGCTGGCGCTGCCGGCGCAGGCGCGCAGCGGCACGCTGACGGACATGGAGCATGTGGTGATCCTGATGCAGGAGAACCGCGCCTTCGATCATTACTTCGGCACGTTGCGCGGGGTGCGCGGCTTCGACGATCCGCGCCCGCTGCGGCTGCGCGATGGCGCGCCGGTATGGCAACAGCGCCAGGACGGCGGCGCGCCCGTGCTGCCCTTCCACCTGGACACGCGCGCCACCAGCGCGGCGGTGATGAAGAGCCTGGACCACAACTGGAAAGGCGCGCGCGGCCAGGACGCCGCGCGCTGGCAGCAGTACGACTGCTGGGTGCCGTACAAGGGCGCGCTGAGCATGGGGCATCTGCAGCGCGCGGACATCCCGTTCTATCACGCGCTGGCCGATGCCTTCACCGTGTGCGATGGCTATTTCTGCTCGCTGCACGGGCCGACCAATCCCAACCGCATGTATCTGTTCACTGGCAGCAGCGGGCTGAGCGTGGGCAACGACGGCGATCAGGCGGTGGACAACGTGGACGATGGCAACTGGACCGCGGACATGAAGCGAGACCGGGCCGATTTCGTCGGCCTGCGCTGGACCACCTATGCCGAACGCCTGCAGGAGGCCGGCATCGACTGGCGCGTCTACCAGGAGTACGACAATTACGGCGACAACCCGCTGTCCTCGTTCGCGCGCTTCCGCGCGATGGACGTGCGGGACCCGCTGTACAAGCGCGGGCGCGGGATCGTGCCCGGTTCCGAGGCCGGCAATGCGCAGCACAGCACCGCCCAGCACCTGGTCGATGCCTTCGCCGCCGATGTGCGCGATGGGAAGCTGCCGCAGGTGTCGTGGATCGTCGCGCCGTATCCGTACAGCGAGCATCCCGAGGCCACGCCGGCCCATGGCGAGTCGCTGGCCTCGCGCATCCTCGATGCGCTCACCGCGGTGCCCGAGGTCTGGGCCCGGACCTGCCTGATCATCAACTACGACGAGAACGACGGCTTCTTCGACCACGTGCCCGCGCCGCTGCCGGCGCTGGACGCGCGCATGGGCGCCAGCCAGGTCGAGGTGCGCGGCGAGAACTACAAGGGCACGCCGGTCGGCCTGGGCGTGCGCGTGCCGATGACGGTGGTCTCGCCGTGGACGCGCGGGGGCTGGGTCGATTCGCAGGTGTTCGATCACACCTCGGTGCTGCGCCTGCTGGAGGCGCGCTTCGGCGTGGCCGAGCCGAACATCAGCCCGTGGCGGCGCGCGGTGGCCGGCGATCTGACCAGCGTGTTCGACTTCGCCACGCCCGACGACTCGGCGCTCTCGGCCCTGCCGTCCACCGCCGACTACCTGCAGCGCATGCAGGCCGCCGCGCGCCAGCCCGCGCCGGTGGTGCCGGTGCCGGGTGCGCAGCCGAAGCAGGAGCCCGGCCAGCGCCCGGCGCGCGCCCTGCCGTACGCGTTGCAGGTGCACGCGCGCCACGGCGAGGACGGGCTGCGCCTGGTCTTCGTCAACGACGGGCCGGCGGCGGCGGTGTTCAACGTCTACGCCGACGGCGGCGCGGCCGGGCCCTGGTACTACACGGTGCTGCCGGGCCGCACGCTGGAGGACGCGCCGCATGCGCTGCCGGCCGGCGCCTACGCGCTGGCGGTGCACGGGCCGAACGGCTTCCTGCGCGAGTTCGCCGGCGAGGGCCATGCCGCGCCGCTGGTCGAGGCCACCCAGGACGGCGAGACGCTGGTGCTGCAGCTGTCCAATCCCACGCGCACGCCGGTCGCCCTGCAGCTGCGCGCGCTGGACTACGCCGACCCGGCGCCGCGCAGGATCAGCTTGCGCCCGGGCGAGCGACAGACCGTGCGCATCGAGGTGGCCCAGTCCGACCACTGGTACGACCTGGAGCTCACCCAGCCAGGCGGCGCCTTCCGCCGCCGTCTGGCCGGGCACCTGGAAACCGGCCGCCCCAGCCGCAGCGACCCGGCGATCGGGCGGGTGAGCTGAACGCAGCGGGTGCGCTTCGCGGCGCGGGCGGGGTGCGGTCACAATGGCGCCCCCCAACGCCCCGTACCGCCCGATGTCCGTCCCTGTCTCCCGTTCCCTGGCCGATTGGCTCAGCTACATCCAGGCCCAGCATCCCAGCGCCATCGAACTGGGCCTGGAGCGCGTGCGCGCGGTGGCCGAGGCGATGGGCCTGGGCAAGCCGGCGCGCCAGGTCGTCACGGTCGGCGGCACCAACGGCAAGGGCTCGACCGTGGCCTTCCTCGAGGCCATCGCCCGCGCCGGCGGCTGGAAGGTCGGCGCCTACACCTCGCCGCATCTGCGGCGCTACAACGAGCGGGTGCGCATCGACGGCGTGGAGGCCGACGACGCGGCGCTGGTCGAGGGGTTCGAGGCGGTCGAGGCCGCGCGCGGCCACACCCCGCTGACCTATTTCGAATACGGCACGCTGGCCGCGCTGTGGCTGTTCCAGCGCGCCGGGTTGGACCTGGCCGTGCTGGAAGTCGGCCTGGGCGGCCGGCTCGATGCCGTCAACGTGATCGACCCGGACGTGGCGGTGATCACCACCGTGGACATCGACCACACCGACTGGCTGGGCGCCGACCGCGAGGCCATCGGCAAGGAGAAGGCCGGCATCGCCCGGCCGTGGACGCCGCTGGTGCTGGGCGAGGTCACCGCGCCCTCCAGCGTGCTCGGCCACGCCTACGCCATCGGCGCGGCGGTGATCCAGCTGGGCAACGACTTCTTCCACGAGGCGGCCGAGGACGGCCAGTGGCGCTGGCGCGAGGTCGGCACCGAGCTGCTGCTGCCGGCGCTGCCGCTGGACGCGCCGGCCCAGCGCGCCAACGCCGCCACCGCGATCGCCGCGCTGCGCGCGCTGCCCGAGGAGCTGCCGGCCAGCGCCTTCGCCGCCGGCATCGCCCAGGCGCGCGTGCCCGGGCGCCTGCAGCGGCTGGAGCGCGCGGGCATCGAGATCCGCCTGGACGTGGGCCACAACCCCCAGGCCGCGCGCGAACTGGCCGCGTTCCTGGACCGGCACCCGGCGCGCACGCTGGCGGTCTACGCCGCGCTGTCGGACAAGGACGCCGCCGGCGTGGCCGCCGCACTGGCGGGACGCGTGGCGCGCTGGTTCCTGGCCGGGCTGGAGCCGGGCACGCCGCGCGGGCAGGACGCCGACGCGCTCGCCGCGCGCCTGGCCGGCACGCCAGCCGCGGCGGGTGAACGTTTCGCCGGCATCGCCGAGGCGCTGCACGCCGCGCTCGAGGCCGCCGCGCCGGGCGAGCGCGTGCTGGTGTTCGGCTCGTTCCATACCGTGGCCGAGGCGCTGGCGGTGCTGGATTCAGGCGCATGAGGAAAGCGCCGCGGCGCGCGCGCTTATAATTCGCCACTTCATCACCAAAGCCGTCGCCCAAGACGATGGATACCGCTTTGAGAAACCGCATCATCGGCGCCATCGTCCTGGTCGCCCTGGCCGTCATCTTCCTGCCCATGCTGATCAAGGGCCCCGCCAGCGACAGCGGCGTCTCGGATGTCTCCACCGATGTGCCCAAGGCGCCGGAGGGCCAGTTCGAGACCCGCGACCTGCCGCTGGTGACCCCCGGCCAGCCCGGCGCCAACGGCGCCACCGGCATGCCCGCCCAGGCCAAGCCGGCCACCGAGACGCTGACCCCGGCCGACGCGCCCAAGCCGGCCACCAACGCCCAGGGCCTGCCGTTGGCCACCGCCGGCGGCGACTACGCGGTGACCTTCGGCGCCTACGCCAGCCAGGCCGATGCCGATGTGGTCATCGACCGCCTGCGCCAGTCCGGGCTCGAGGCCTTCCGCCAGGAGGCCACCATCGGCGGCAAGCCGGCCTGGCGCGTGCGCGTGGGGCCGTACGCCGACCGCGCGCAGGCCGAGATCGCGCGTCTGGCCGCGGTCAAGGTGCGCAGCGACGTCAAGGCCGAGGTGATCGCGCTGGACGCTGGCCGCGACGCGCCGGCCACCGCGCCCGCGGCCTCCACGCCGCCTGCGGCCACGCCCAATCCCGACGCGGCCCAGCTGGCCTCCGAGGCGCCGCCGGCGGCCAAGCCCGCGCCCGCGGCCAAGCCTGAACCGGCCGCCAAGCCGGCGCCGACGCCGGCCAAGCCGGCCGCGCCGGTCGAATCCAAGCCCCCGGTCGCCGCCGTGCCCAAGCCGGCCGCCACCGGCGTGGGCTTCGCCGTGCAGGTCGGCGCGTTCGGCAAGGAAGCCGATGCCAACGGCCTGCGCGACAAGCTGCGCGGCAACGGCTTCAGCGCCTTCGTCGAGCCGGTGTCCACCGACAGCGGCCGGCTGTTCCGGGTGCGGGTCGGGCCGGTGTCCACCCGCGCCGAGGCCGACCAGCTCAAGGCGCAGGTCGCCGCGCGCAACGGCCTGACCGGCATCGTCCGCCCGCATCCTTAGACGCCTTGAAGGACGCCGGTTGGTCCAGGGAGGAAGACCGATGACTTCGAAGCGCGCCAATCCGTCCATCTCTTCACGGCGCCGGGAGTAGCCCGTGATCGACCTGGTGCTGGGCACGGTGATCGTGGTGTCCACCCTGCTGGGGCTGCTGCGCGGCTTTGTCGGGATCGTGGTCGGCACCCTGTCCTGGGTGCTGGCGGGCCTGGCGGCCTTCCTGTTCGGCGACCGCGCGGCGCGCCAGTTCGCCGACGGCGGGACGCCGGGCATGACCGACTACCTGGGCGGTTACGCGCTGACCTTCGTCGGGGTGATGATCGTGGTGGCGCTGATCGGCATGGTGATCAAGGCCTCGGTGCGCAACACCAGCCTCTCGGGCGTGGACCGCCTGGCCGGCGGCGGGCTGGGGCTGGTGCGCGGCGGGTTCTTCGCCTGTGTGCTGGTGCTGCTGCTGTCCTTCACCCCGCTGCCGCACGAGGCGGCCTGGCGCCAGTCGCATCTGATGCCCCTGATCGCGCCCGGCGCGGCCTGGATGCGCGCGCAGCTGCCGGAACTGTCCGTGCCGCAAATGCCGGCGATGCCCGATCTGCGGGACATGAACGTGGACCGGTTACGCAACCTGGATCTCAACAATCCGGCCTTGTCAGGCGATAATGGCGCCCTCAACGACAAGTTCCAGCAGGCGGCCGCGCAGCTGCCGCAACTCGGGCAGACGGTGTCCGAGGCTCTGAAGGGCGACGGCGGACGCAGTGCCGGCCGCTGGCCCCAGCCCCTTGAAGACCCCGCACCGGGCGATCCGGCCCAGGTGCATCCCAACGAAGGCGACCCGGCGCGGGTCGTGCCAACGCCCAAGGGCCAGGAACGGTCGCGCTAGTTTCGTCACGTCACCTCGCAGCAAACCCGAGCGGAGAACACCCATGTGCGGCATCGTCGGAATCGTCGGTACCCAGAACGTCGCTGGCCAGCTCTATGACGGCCTGACAGTGCTGCAGCACCGCGGCCAGGATGCCGCCGGCATCGCCACGGCCAACGGCACCCGCCTGCGCGTGCAGAAGGCCAACGGCCTGGTGCGGGATGTGTTCGACGAAAAGCGCATGGCCGTGCTGGAAGGCCGCGTGGGCATCGCCCACTGCCGCTATCCGACCGCCGGTTCGGAGGGCATGGACGAGGCGCAGCCGTTCTACGTCAACTCGCCCTACGGCATCGCCCTGGCGCACAACGGCAACCTGACCAACACCGAGGCGCTGCGCCAGCAGGTGTTCGAGGCCGATCGCCGCAACATCAACACCGACTCGGACAGCGAGGTGCTGCTGAACGTGTTCGCCCACGAGCTGGACGCCCAGCGCATGCTCACTCCCGAGGCGGCGATCCGCGCGGTGGCCGGCGTGCACCGGCGCTGCCGCGGCGGCTACGCGGTGGTCAGCGTGGTGCTGGGCCTGGGCCTGGTGGCCTTCCGCGACCCGCACGGCATCCGTCCGCTGGTGCTGGGCAAGCGCGAGAGCGTGGAGGGCGACGAATACATCGTGGCCTCCGAATCGGCGGTGCTGGACATCCTGGGCTTCGCGCGCGTGCGCGACGTGCGCCCGGGCGAGGCGCTGGTGGTCACCGCGCGCGGCGAGCTGTTCTCCGAGATCTGCGCGACCAGCACCGAGCACGCGCCGTGCATCTTCGAGTACGTGTACTTCGCCCGGCCCGATTCGATGATCGACAACGTCTCGGTGCACAAGGCGCGCATGCGCATGGGCATGAAGCTGGGCGAGAAGATCCTGCGCCTGCGGCCCGACCACGACATCGACACCATCATCCCGATCCCCGACACCTCGCGCGATGCGGCGCTGGAGATCTCCAACGTGCTGGGCGTGAAGTACCGCGAGGGCTTCGTCAAGAACCGCTACGTCGGCCGCACCTTCATCATGCCGGGGCAGGGCGAGCGCACCAAGTCCGTGCGCCGCAAGCTCAACCCGATCCATCTGGAGTTCCGCAACCGCGTGGTGCTGCTGGTCGACGACTCGATCGTGCGCGGCACCACCAGCCGCCAGATCGTGCAGATGGCGCGCGACGCCGGCGCGCGCAAGGTCTACCTGGCCAGCGCCGCGCCGCCGGTGCGCCATCCCAACATCTACGGCATCGACATGCCGGCCGCCGAGGAGCTGGTCGCCCACGGCCGCACCGAGCAGGAGATCGAGGAATTCCTCGGCTGCGACTGGCTGATCTACCAGGACCTGGACGATCTGGAAACGGCCGTGCGCGAGGGCAACCCGCAGCTCAAGCGCTTCGATTCCTCGTGCTTCGACGGCGACTACGTGACCGGCATCGATCCGGGCTATTTCGAGCGCATCCAGCAGCTGCGCTCGGACGAGGCCAAGCGCAAGCGCCGCGCGGTCTGAGGCCGCGTCGCGTCGATGGCGATCACCCTGGAAGACCTGTGCGTGGCGCTGGGCGAGGACATCGATCGCGCCACGCTGCTGACCGACTGGGCCTGGCTGACCGGCGGCGGCATGCAGCCGCTGATGCTCAGCGTGGCTGGCGATGCGTTCGTGCAGGCCCGGCAGGAACAGGCCGTGTATTTCCTGGACTGCGTCGACGGCGTGCTGGAGAAGGTCGCCGACGATCTGCCTGAGTTCCTGCAGCGGCTGGGCGATGCCGAGTTCGTCGCGCACTGCTTCCGCTTCGACCTGGTCGCGCCGCGGCTGCGCGCCGGCGAGGCGCTGGCCGCGGGCCAGGTCTGGGCCTTCCGCCTGCCGCCGGTCCTGGGCGGCGCGCGCAGCAGCGAGGCGCTGGAGCCGACCGATCTGAAGGCCTACCTGTCGCTGACCGGACAGCTGCACGCGCAGGTCGCCTCGCTGCCGCCGGGCGTGACCGTCGACGATCTCTCCCACGCGCTCGAATGAGCGCGGCGGTCGCGAGCCCCGCGCGCGAGCTGTTCGCCGCGGCGCGCCAGTGCCTGGACGCGGCCGATCCGGCCGAGAAGGTCGCCCTGACCCAGCGCTACGCGGCGGCCTTCGCGCGCGGCGAGCTGCCGCTGCCCGAGGACGCGCCGCCGCCCGATCCGATCCGCATGCCCGGCCGCCCGCCGCGACCGCGGCTGGTGCATCCGCGCGAAGTGCCCAAGCGCGGCCTGGGCAGCGTGGAGGGGCGCGCGGCCTTCGTCCATGCCATCGCCCATATCGAACTCAATGCCATCGACCTGGGCTGGGACGCGGTCTACCGCTTCCGCGGCCTGCCGCCGGCGTTCTACGCCGACTGGGTGGGCGTGGCCCACGACGAGTCGCGCCACTTCATGCTGCTGCGCACACGGCTGCAGGCGCTGGGCTACGACTACGGCGACTTCGACGCGCATCACGGCCTGTGGGAGATGTGCGAGAAGACCGCCCAAGACGGCCTGGCGCGCATGGCCCTGGTGCCGCGCGTGCTGGAGGCGCGTGGGCTCGACGTCACCCCGGGCATGATCGGCAAGCTGCGAGCGTTGGGCGATGCGCAGACCGTCGCGATCCTGGAGCTGATCCTGCGCGAGGAAGTGGCGCACGTGGCGGCCGGCTCGCGTTGGTACCGCTGGTACTGCGCCCGCGAGGGCGTCGAGCCGCGCGCGCGCTTCCGCGAACTGCTGCGCCAGTACGCCGGCGGCTACCTGCGCGGCCCGTTCAATCTGGAGGCCCGCCTGCAGGCCGGCTTCGACGAGGACGAGCTGGCGGCGCTGGAAGCGCCCTGAGCCCGAGCGCGTTGGGGAAATGCGATGGAGTGAGACCCCCCTGTAGAGCGGAGCTTGCTCCGCTGGAGCCTTCCTCACGAACCGAACGAAGAGCAGCGGAGCAAGCTCCGCTCTACAGGCGGGCCGGGAGAGTTGTGGAGACAGTTGCTCCCGCCAAACTTCGCCGCTATTGCACCGGCAGCGACTGCAGGTCGTAGCCCTGCGGCGTCACCCGCAGCACCGAGCCCTGCTCGTACCAGTCGCCCAGCACGATGCGGGTGCAGGCCTTTCCGTCGACGGTGAGTTCGTGCACGGCCGGGCGATGGGTGTGGCCATGGATCATGCGCGTCAGGCCGTAGCGCACGAAGCTGGTCTCGACCTCGGCCGGGGTGACGTCGGTCAGCGTCTCGAACTTGGCGCTGTCGTTCTTCATGCCGCCCTGATGCGCGGCGCTGGCCGCACGGGCCTGCGCGGCGAAGGCGATGCGCGCGGCCAGCGGCTGGGCCAGCATATGCGCCTGCCAGGCCGGATTGCGGGTCTGCGCGCGCACCTGCTGGTAGGCCACGTCCGAGGTGCACAGCAGATCGCCGTGCAGCAGCAGCACCGGCTCGCCGTAGAGTTCGACCACGGCCGGGTCGGGCAGCAAACGCATGCCGCAGCGCTCGGCGTAGTCCTGGCCGAGCAGGAAGTCGCGGTTGCCGTGGATGAAGAACACCGCCACGCCCGCCTCGCTGACCGCGCGCAGCCCCTGGGCGACCTGGGTGGCCAGCTCGGAGGGGTCGTCGTCGCCCACCCAGGCCTCGAACAGGTCGCCCAGGATGTACAGCGCCTCGGCCTGCAGCGCCTCCTGGCGCAGGAACCGCAGGAACAGGTCGGTGATGGCCGGACGGCTGGCGTCCAGGTGCAGGTCGGAGATGAACAGCGTGGTCATCGGCGCATGATACCGGCCCGGCCGCGTGGCGCCGGGTAAAATGGCGGCCATTCCCCGTTCGCACGTTCCCTTGGGCTCTTCATGACCTGCCGTACCCGCTTCGCCCCCAGTCCCACCGGCTACCTGCACATCGGCGGCGCGCGCACCGCGCTGTACTGCTGGCTGGAGGCGCGCCATCGCGGCGGGCAGTTCGTGCTGCGCATCGAAGACACCGACCGCGAGCGCAGCACGCAGGCGGCCATCGACGCGATCCTGGAGGCGATGGACTGGCTGGGCCTGCACTACGACGAGGGCCCGGTCTACCAGACCCAGCGCATCGCACGCTACCAGGAGGTGGCCGAGCAACTGCTGGCACAGGGCAAGGCCTACTACGCCTACGAGACGCGCGAGGAGCTAGACGCCATGCGCGAGGCGGCCATGGCCAGGCAGGAGAAGCCACGCTACAACGGCGCCGCGCGCGAACTGAACCTGCCGTACCGCGACGATCCCAACCGCGTGATCCGCTTCAAGAACCCGCTCGATGGCAGCGTGGTGTTCGACGACCTGATCAAGGGCCGCATCGAGATCGCCAATGCCGAGCTGGATGACATGGTGATCTTCCGCCCGGACGGCTACCCGACCTACAACTTCGCCGTGGTGGTGGACGACTGGGACATGGGCATCACCGAGGTCATCCGCGGCGACGACCACATCAACAACACCCCGCGCCAGATCAACATCTACCAGGCGCTGGGCGCGCCGGTGCCGAAGTTCGCGCACATGCCGATGATCCTGGACGAGCAGGGCGCCAAGCTGTCCAAGCGCACCGGCGCGGCCGACGTGATGCAGTACAAGGACGCCGGCTACCTGCCGCACGCGCTGATCAACTACCTGGCGCGACTGGGCTGGTCG
Source organism: Pseudoxanthomonas sp. UC19_8 (assembly GCF_042700505.1). Lineage (NCBI taxonomy): Bacteria > Pseudomonadati > Pseudomonadota > Gammaproteobacteria > Lysobacterales > Lysobacteraceae > Pseudoxanthomonas > Pseudoxanthomonas sp. UC19_8. The sequence goes on along the minus strand of NZ_CP170559.1, from coordinate 2,545,392 downwards.
CACGGCGATCAGGAGCTGTTCTCGCGCCAGGAGTTGATCGAGCTGTTCGACGTCAAGGACGTCAACTCCAAGGCCGCGCGCCTGGACATGGCCAAGCTGGGCTGGGTCAACCAGCACTACCTCAAGACCGACGCGCCGGAGACCATCGCCCCGCAGCTGGTGTACCAGCTGGAGAAGCTGGGCGTGGACCTGGCCGCCGGCCCGGCGCCGGTGGACGTGGTGATCGCCCTGCGCGAGCGCGTGCAGACCCTGAAGGAGATGGCCGAGAAGGCCGTGGTCTGGTACCAGCCGCTGACCGAATACGACGAGGCCGCCGTGGCCAAGCACCTCAAGCCCGCCGCCGCCGCGCCGCTGGCCAAGGCGCGTGAGCTGCTGGCGGCGCTGGGCGAGTGGCAGGTCGAGTCGGTCTCGGCCGCGCTGCACGAGGCCGCCGCCGCCCTGGAGCTGGGCATGGGCAAGGTCGCCCAGCCGCTGCGCGTGGCCATCACCGGCACCCAGGTCAGCCCGGACATTTCCCATACCGTGTACCTGGCCGGCCGCGAGCAGGCCTTGAAACGCATCGACGCGGCGCTTATCAAGACCGCGCAAGCCGCCTGATCCCCTAAGGAACGAGCCCCATGGCCGCCGCCAAGCCCGCCTGCATCGCGCCCCATCATCATGTGCACAACGCCGAAGGCTTCGTGCATGCGGTCGAGCACGCCTGCGGCGAGCGCGGCCTGCGCCTGACGCCGATCCGCGCGCGTGTGCTGCGCCTGATCGCCGAGGCCGGCAAGCCGATCAAGGCCTACGAGCTGCTCGACCTGGTGCGCGCCTCCAAGGGCGTGGGCGCCGATGCGCCGCCCACGGTGTACCGCGCGCTGGATTTCCTGATGGCCAACGGCTTCGTGCACAAGCTCGAGTCGGTCAACGCCTTCGTCGCCTGCCACCACCCCAACAGCGCCGCGCATTCGGTGCCGTTCCTGATCTGCGACCGCTGCCATTCGGCGGTGGAGCTGGAGGATCGGGTGGTGGTGGATCAGCTGGAGGCGCGGGCCAAGGCGCTGGGGTTTCAGCCGCAGGCGCAGACGCTGGAAGTGCATGGGTTGTGTGCGCGGTGCGCGGAGGCGCAGTAGTTCGCTTCACTTGTGCTGGGGGCCGCGGTTCGCGGGCTTTTCTTTATAAGCAACGGCTTTATAGCTTCTGGAGCAAGGACTTTCGTGCGGCTTCGCCGCCCGACCTACCTTTCTTTGCTTGTGCAAAGAAAGGTAGGCCAAAGAAAGCACACCCCGGCGGTCGGCTTTTCGCTGCGCGAAAAGTCCGCTCCGGCCGCCGGGAATTTTTGGAAGGGACATCCATGTCCCTTCCAAAAACGACGCGCGTCCTGCGCGTCGCCCTTCGGGTTTGACCCGTCGTCCTCCGCCCGACCTCAAGGGGGGTTAGGGCAACAGCAGAAACAAGAACCAAAGCAAAAGCCAAAGCACGACGGCTTCGGCTGTTGTGGTTGCTTCTGCTTTGGACTTTCAGACCCCCGTGAGGCACGGCGGAGGGGCGAGGACAAGACCCGCAGGGCGCCGCACAGGGATGTGCGGCGTTTTCCGAGGGGACAGGATGTCCCCTTGGAAAATCCCTCGCCCCGCAGCGGACCTGCGCGCAGCGCAGGCGTGCCGCTTCGGGGCGTGTTGACCAGACATGCGTCTGTGGAAAAACGCTTCTTTGCCTACCTTTCTTTGCACGAGCAAAGAAAGTAGGTCGGGCCGCGAAGCGGCACGAAAGCTCTTGCTTAAACACACAACAAGAAGTGATGGTCGAGCCTCACGCCAGCGCTGGTCGAGCTTCCAAAGCCCGCTCCCGGATCGGCAGATTCGCCACCGCCGCCACGAACGCCAGCGCCATGTCCGCGTACCACATCCACGCGTAGCTTCCGGAGCGCTCCAGCGCCACGCCGCCCAGCCAGGCGCCGAAGAAGCCGCCGATCTGGTGCGAGAGCAGGGTCAGGCCGAACAGCGTGCCCAGGTAGCGCGGTCCGAAGCGCTTGCCGATGATGCCGGCCGTGGGCGGCACGGTCGCCAGCCAGGTGAAGCCCAGCGCCGCGGCGAAGAGGTAGAAGGTCATCGGCGTGGGCGGCGAGATCAGGTACAGCGCGATCAGCAGGGCGCGGCTGCCGTACATCGCGGCCAGCACGTACCTCATCGGCATGCGCTGGCCGAGGGCGCCGGCGGTCAGGCTGCCGGCGACGTTGAACAGGCCGATCAGGGCGATCGAGGTGCCGGCCACGCTGGGCGAGAGGCCGCACAGCGCCACTTCGCCCGGCAGGTGCGTGACCAGGAAGGCGATGTGCACCCCACAGGTGAAGAAGCCCAGATGCAGCAGCCAGTAGCTGCGATCATGCAGCGCGATGCGCAGCTGTTCGCGCAGGGTCAGGTGGGCGGCCTCGGCGGCATGGGCGATGGCCGCGGCCGGGTCGCCCCGGCGCGGTTTCAGCAGCGGGGCGATCAGCGGCAGCGTCAGCAGCGAGGCGAAGGCCAGGCCGAACATGGCCGCCGACCAGCTGGCCATGCTGATGCCCAGCGTCACCAGCGGTGCGAAGAGGAACTGCCCCAGCGAGCCGCCGGCGTTGATGACGCCGGAGGCGAAGGAGCGCCTGGCCGCCGGGATGTGCCGGGCGGTGGCGCCGATCAGGATCGAGAAACTGCCGGCCCCCGCGCCGGCCGCCGCCATCAGCCCCAGGCTGAGGATCAGGCCGGCCTGGCTGGTCATGAACGGGGTCAGCGCGCAGCCGGCGGCCATCAGCAGGCCGCCGAACACCAGCACGCGCGCCGGGCCGTGGCGGTCGGCGATCGCGCCGAACACCGGCTGCACCGCGCCCCACACCAACTGCCCGATCGCCAGCGCGAAGCTGATCGAGGCGATGCCGATCCCGGTGCTGGCGGCGATGGGTTTGACGAACAGGCCCGTGGTCTGGCGCACGCCCATGGTCAGCAGCAGCATCGTCGAGGCCACCGCCAGCAGCAGCCACGGCGTGCGCGGGGCGGTCGTGCTCATGCGGCCTCCCGCAGCGGACGCAGCGCCGCATGCAGGGCATCCAGGTCGTCGTTGAGGCGCCGCATCGGGCCGGCGCCGAACAGCGCGGTCATCTGCGCCTGGGCCTGCTGCCACAGCGGGATCGCCTGGGCGATGGCGCGCTCGCCCTTGGGCGTGAGTTGGATCAGGCGCTGGCGCGCGTCTTCGCCGCGCGCTTCGCGCAGCAGGCCACGGGCGAGCAGCGGCCTGAGGTTGCGGGTGAGCGTGCTGCGGTCCATGCCGCAGACCTCGGCCAGTTCGCCCAGCGTGCGCGTGCCCTTCTGCGCGCGGCGCAGGATGGAGTATTCGTTGAGGCTCAGGCCGATCGCCGCCAGGGCGCGGTCATAGAGCTGCGAGGCCTGGCGCGCGGCGCGGCGCAGCCGGAAGCAGGTGCAGGCGGTGTCCGGGGGCAGGGGCATGACGGGGCTCCGGCGGGTGTCGGCTCGCATGATGCATGCATATGCACGTATTCTGGAATCCGACTTTCCGCAACGCCGGATTCCATACGCATGCGGGCCTGGCGACGTCGCGCCAGCGCCGTTGGCGGATCAGGCCTTTACCCAAGCGACCTCAGTCCCGCTTGTGATGCGTGCAAAAAAAACGGGCCGGAAGACAGGGGAACGTCTTCCGGCCCGCAATCCCGTGCGGCAGCGCGGGGAGAGAGCAGATGCGCCACGCATGGGGTGCGCTTGTAGCGCGCGCCCCTCCGGTGGGAGGGGCCGCGCTCTGTCTTGGATCAGAAGAACACGCGCACGCCGAAGGTGCCGTTGCGCCCGGGCAGCATCACATCGTCCTTGAGGAAGGAGGTGTGCACGCGCGCGTCCTGGTCGAGCAGGTTGTTGCCGTCCAGGAACACTTCCCACGCGGTCGAACCGGTGTCGATGTGGTAGGCCAGGTGGGCATCGACCATGGTGTAGCCGGCGGTCTCGGTCTCGTTGGCGCCCAGCTTGTCCTGCTTCATGTAGCGCGTGGCACCCAGCGAGGCGCGCCAGTTGGTGGCCTGCCAGCGCAGCTGCGCACCGAAACGGCCCGGCGGGATGCGCGGCACGTTGCCGCCATCGTTCAGACGGGCGCGCACGGTGTCGCCGAACACGTGCAGATCCCAGTCGCCGGCGGTGTCGGACTTGGCCAGGTGGAAATCGGCCTCGCCCTCGAAACCGTGGAAGGTCGCATCGGCCTGGGTCCACTGGCGGATCGGCAGGTAGTCGTCGTCCTCCTCGTGGTACCACTGGCCGCCGGTGTCGGCCACGTAGATGAAGTTGTTGTAGCGGTTGTAGTAGGCCGAGACCTTGGCATCCATCCAGTCGTTGCTGTACTGCAGGCCCAGCTCGGCCTGGTTGGCCTTTTCCTTGTCCAGGGTCGCATCGCCGATCTCGTAGGCCAGCGTGGCGATGTGCGGGCCGTCGGCGAACAGCTCTTCTTCCACCGGCGCGCGCTCGGAGTGGTCCAGGTTGGCGGTCAGGCGCCAGCCTTCGGCCAGGCCGAAGCCGAAGCTGGCCGAGAAGCTGGCCGGCTTGAAGTCGGGCGACAGGCCGGTATCGGTCTCGTACTTGACCCGGTCGATGCGCGCGCCCAGCTCGGTGGAGAAGCGGCCCCAGGCGTTCTTGGTCACCGCGAACAGGCCGACCGACTTGGTGTCGGTCTTGGGCACGAAGGATTCCTCGCCCACGGCGCGGAAGGTGCTGTCGGTGCCCTGCAGGCCGACCGCGCTCTGCCAGCCGCTGTCGGCGCTGAAGGTCGCTTCCACGCGGCCCTCGTTGGCGCGCTTGAAGAAGCTGGTGCCGACTTCCTCGCCCTCGAACTCGGTGTGGTCGTAGCGGGTGTGCGAGAAGCTGTAGCGCAGGCCGCTGCCGGCGCCCCAGGGATCGTTGAGGCCGCCCTTCACGTCGAAGCGGTCCTGGTGCAGCTCCAGGTGCACGCCGCGCTCGCCCTGCGCCAGGTCGCCCGGCTCGCCGGGGTTGCCGTAGCTGTCGTTGAAGCGCGAGATCGACGCGCCGAAGAAACCCCAGTCACCGGACAGCGACGCGCCGAACGAGCCGGTCTTGGTGTCCTGGAAGGTGTTGGCCTGCGGCCCCTTGGGCGTGTCGTAGTCCTTGGCGTTGCGGTAGACGCCGTCGGCGTGGATCGACAGGCCGCCGTTGCCGGCGTCGATGCGCGCCATGCTGGTCTGGCCGTCCTTGTCGCCAAAGTCCACGCGCGTCTCGGCGCGGCCGGTGACGCCCTGCACCGGCGTCTCGGCGATGCGGCCGTCGACCACGTTCACCGCGCCGCCGATGGCGCCGTTGCCGTAGAGCAGGGTGGACGGGCCCTTGAGCACCTCGATCTGGTCGGCCAGGAAGGGCTCGATCGCCGGGGAGTGGTCCTGGCTCACGGTGGACACGTCCTGGGTGATCATGCCGTCGGACATCACCGCCACGCGCGGGCCGTCCAGGCCGCGCATGATCGGCCGGCCCACGCCGGGACCGAAGTTGGACGACTGCACGCCGGGGATGCCCTGCAGGGTCTCGCCCAGGCTGGAGGCGCGCGCCTCGTCGAGCCGCTCGCCGGCCAGCACGTTGACCGGCTGGCTCAGGTCGTCGGCGGCGCTGCGGAACGGGTCGGCGGTCACCTTGATCGCGTCCAGGTCCTTGGCATGCAGATGCTCGGCGCGGCCGTGGCGGCTGTCGCTGGACGGGGCGGTGGTCGCCTCCTGGGCATGGGCGCCGAAGCCGATCAGGGCCAGGCCGAGGGCGGCGGCGAGCGGGGCGCGTGACAGCGCGGACACACCGGCGCTGCGGAAGGAAGATCGCGTCATAAATGGCAACTTCTGGGGAGGGAGGTCATCAGGAAACATTAACGTTATAATATATCGACATCAACTCGGTGCCTGGCCCGAAAGTCATACTCCACCCGCATGAGCTCTCCCTTCCGTTCCTGGCTGGACCGCATCGGCGCCACCGGCTCCCTGGTCTGCGCCGTGCACTGCGCGGTACTGCCGCTATTGATCGCGCTGCTCCCGGCGCTGGGGCTGTCGGCCTGGCTGGGCGAGGGCTTCGAGCGGATCTTCGTGGTGTTCGCTTCGCTGCTGGGGGTGTTCAGTCTGGCCGCGGGCTATCGCCGGCATCGGGTGCTGCGCGCGCTGGGCGTGCTGCTGGTCGGGCTGGCGGTGCTGTGGGTCGCGGTGCTGTACCCGCCGCTGCATCACAGTCTGGTGCCGCATGCGGTGGCCATGACCTTCGGCGGCACGCTGGTGGGCGTGGCGCATCTGGTGAATCTGCGGCTGAACCACGGCCACGTCCACGACGCGCGCTGCGCGCACTGAGGGCCTGGCCGGCCTGTGGTGCCCCGCGGGGCTGTGGTAGCCTCTCCGGCCCTGCGCGCCGGCCTTCACGTCGGCCGCGCACTCGCCGCAACCGGCGGGCCACCAACACGAGGAGTACGCAGATGGGCAAGGGTGATCGCAAAACCGCCAAGGGCAAGCGCTACAACGCCAGCTATGGCAATTCGCGCAAGCACGGCGCCGCCGTCGCCGCGCCGGTGACCGCCAAGTCGGTCGCCAAGTCGCCGGCCAAGAAGGCCGTGGCGAAGAAGACGGTGGCCAAGGCCGGCTGATCGCCGCCTTCCATCGCTCTGCAGACAGAAGCGCGGCGCCCCTTGGGCGCCGCGTTTTCTTTTGGGTTCTCGGCTGGCGTGCGAGGTCGGTGAAGCGGACTTCGCCGGCCAGCCCCGATCCGGTCGGGCGTGCCTCCTCGGCTAGGTCTGCCGACACCAGGATGGGAAAGGACTGACGGCGCCGCATGCTTCGGTGGGAGCAACTGTTTCTCAGGTCAAGCCGCGGCCTTGTTGTAGAGCGGAGCTTGTGGCAATCCCCTCTTGGGGGCTCCGCTGCGTTTCGACCGGATCATCGGCAAGCCCCAGCGGAGCAAGCTCCGCTCTACAGGTGGGAGACGCAATGGCGGCGATGAGGCTTTACCGGGAAGGCCCCATCGCCGCCATTGGCGGCTCCCACAGGGAGTGGGTCGGCACCCGCGACAGAAAAGATCAGGACTTCTTCAACCCGGAGTCCTTCGACTTGACGCACGAGGCAGCGGGCCGGCGGGCAGTGGCCGCGCCTAGCGAGGCAGGAGCCGAGCGCCCGAGTCAGGGCAGGATGCCCTGATCGAGGGACAAGCGGCCACTGCCCGCCGGACCGCTGCCCTTCCGAAGTCAGAACACGCGCACGCGCCAAGATCCCTTGATGTGCGAGAGCGGCTTCCTTCCTGCCTGCTTCAGCCGCTAAAGCCGCTGGCCGACGTCGATGCGGTTGCCATCCGGGTCGGCGAAGACGAAGCCGCGCAGCCCATAGTCCGCATCGCGCAGCGCCTTGATGATGCGGATGTCGGCCTGCTGCAGATGCGCGTAGAGCCCGGCCGCGTCGTCGACCAGCAGATGCGCCAGATTGCGCCGGTCCGGCTTGTGCGTCCGGTCCAGGGAAAGGTGCAGCTCCGCCGCATCCTTCTTGAGGATCACGAAGCCCACCGGGGTGCCGTTCTCGAAGGTCTTGGCGAAGCCCAGGACGCCGACGTAGAAGGCCAGCGCCCGCGCGATGTCGGCGACCGGCAGCGTCGGGGCGATCCGGCCGAACGCGAAGGGGTGCGGGAATGAGGTCAGGGACATGCATTGAACTCCAGCTCGATCGCGCAGCGGCCAGGGGCGGGGCGGTGCCCGGGGGGGCTGGCGTGCGCGCAGGAGCGGAGCGGTGTCCGCAGGCAGGCGCATGGTAGCGCGCCGCGCGTGGCGATCCATGGCCCGCCTGCGACACGGCCGGCAGGCGCGCCTGGTCAGTTGAACAGGCCGGCGCGCTGCGGCACGGGCGGCAGCGCGCCCTCCAACTGCAGCAGGAACTGCTTGGTCGGCAGGCCGCCGCCGAAGCCGGTCAGCGCGCCGTCGGCGCCGATCACGCGATGGCAGGGCAGCACGATCGGCAGCGGGTTGCGGCCGTTGGCCGCGCCGACCGCGCGGCTGGCGCCGGGGCGACCGACGCGCTGGGCCAACTGCGCGTAGCTCCAGGTGGCGCCGAAGGGGATCTGCGCCAGCGCCAGCCAGACCTGGCGCTGGAAGGCGGTGCCGTGCGGCGCCAGCGGCAGATCGAAGGCCTGCAGGCGCCCGGCGAAGTAGGCGTCGAGCTGGGCCTGGGCCTCGCGCAGCAGCGGATGATCGCCCTGTTCCCAGGCTTCCAGCCGCTTGACCGGGTGCCGGTTCTCCGGGAACTCGATGCCGTGCAGGCCGGCATCGCTGGCGGCCACGCGCAGCGGGCCGACCGGGCTGGGGAAGTGGCGTTCGAAGATGGTCATGGCAGGTCCTTGGCAGGGCGTTCGGGCGATCGGGTGGGCGTGGCCGGCATGGCGTCCTTCCACAGGTGCAGCACGGCGTAGCCGCGCCAGGGCCGCCAGGCCTGCGCATGGGCGGCCAGCGCGCGCGCGCTCAGGCGCGTGCCGTCGTTGGGCAGTGCCCGCTGCAGGACCAGGTCTTCGGCCGGGAAGGCGTCGGGATGGCCGAGCCCGCGCAGCGCCAGGTAGTGCGCGGTCCACGGGCCGATGCCGGGCAGGGCGACCCAGCGCGCGACGAAGTCGTCCAGCGGCGCGTCCGGGCGGAAGTCCACGCGCCCGTCCAGCACCGCCCGCGCCACCGTGCGCACCGTGGCCGCGCGCGCCTGGGTCAGGCCGATCGCGGTGAGATCGGCGTCGGCCAGCGCCTCGGGGGTGGGGAACAGATGCGTGTGGGCCTCGCTGCGCAGCGGCTCGGGCAGCGGCGCGCCGAAGGCCTGCGCCAGCCGGGCGGTAAAGGTGCGCGCGGCGGCCACGCTGACCTGCTGGCCGATCACCGCGCGCACCGCGATCTCGAAGCCATCCCAGCCGCTGGGGATGCGCAGGCCGGGCCTTCGCTCGAGCAGCGGCGCCAGGCGCGGGTCGTGGCCCAGCGCCGCGGCGATCGCCTGCGGATCGGCGTCCAGGTCGAACATGCGCCGCAGCCGCGCGACCACGCCGAGCATCCGCGCCGGCGCGATCCGCTGCAGTTCCAGCCGCAGCGCGTGTTCGCCGCGCGGCCAGGCGCTGACGCGCAGCCAGCCAGGGGACTCGATCGGGCCGACCACGCGCGCGTAGGAGATCGCATCGACATGCTCCACGCCCGGCAGTGCGCGCCCGCGCAGGAAGTCGAGCATCGCGCCGAAGTCGTACGGCGGGCGATAGCCCAGGCGCAGCACCAGGGTCTCGTCGGCCGCCGCCGGCACCTCGCGCTTGCGCAGCTCGCGCGGGGCCATGCGATAGGCCTCCTTGAACACGGTGTTGAAGCGCCGCAGGCTGCCGAAGCCGGCGGCCATGGCCACGTCGGTGATCGGCAGGGCGGTCTCGGTCAGCAGCTGCTTGGCGAACAGCAGCCGGCGCGTGGCGTGCACGCCCAGCGGCGAGGTGCCCAGGCGATCGGCGAACAGCCGTCGCAGCTGGCGTTCGCTCAAGGCCAGGCGCTGCGCCAGCGCCGCCAGCGGGGCATCGGTCAGCAGGCCGGCGTCGATCAGCTTGAGCGCACGCGCCACCGCGTCGTCGCCGCGGCGCCAGGCGCCGTGCTCGGGCGACAGCTCGGGGCGGCAGCGCAGACAGGGACGGTAGCCGGCGGCCTCGGCCGCGGCGGCGGACGGGAAGTAGCTGACGTTCTCGCGCCGCGGCGCCGGCGCCGGGCACACCGGGCGGCAATAGATCCCGGTGCTGGACACGGCGGTGAAGAACAGCCCGTCGAAGCGCGCATCGCGGCTCAGGCGGGCGCGTTCGCACAGGGCGGCATCGGGCAGGGGCGAGGACATGGCCGGCAGGCTAGCACCGGCCATGCGGCCCTACTGGCCGTTTTCGGACATCAATGCGCGGGCGGCTGCAGCCCTGCCTGCAGCGGCGCCAGCGTGCCGTCGTTGGGCTGGGGCGGCACCTGCAGCAGGCGCGCCAGCAGCGGATAGACATCGACATTGTCGAACGCCGGCAGCACCACGCCGCGCCGGAACGCTGGACCGTGGGCGATGAAGATGGCGCGCATCGATTCCAGTGCCGGGTCGTAGCCGTGCGAGCCGCGGTCGTGGCCGAGCAGGCGGCGGCGCGCGGCCTGTTCGGCCGGCAGGGCGTCCCAGCCCTCGTCCATCTGGCACACGATCGGCGGGATGCGCGCGTTGCTGCCGTAGTGCCAGCGCGCCGGCAGTTCGCCCTTGCGCCAGCAGGTGTAGGGCGGATGGCGGCCGAGCAGGCGCGCCTCGACCGCCGCCTCGAAGCCCGGGTTGGGCTGCACGCCGACCACCTGGCCGACCGACACCACCACCGCCTCCTGCTTACTGACCATGTCCTCCACCGCGACCACATGCTCGGGGGCGACGGTGGCCATGCCGTGGTCGGAGACGATCACGATGTTGGTGCGCTCCAGCTGGCCGTGCGCCCGCAGCGTGTCCAGCAGCGCGCCCACCGCCGCGTCCACGCGGTGCAGGGCCTCGCGCACCTGCGGCGAATCGGGGCCGTGGTTGTGGCCCTCCTCGTCCACGTCCTCCATATACAGCGCGGCCAGCGCCGGCCGTGCCTGGACCGGTCCGGTCAGCCAGCCGGCCACATCGGCGGCGCGGGTGGCGGCCGGGATGGCGGTATCGAACAGGCGGTATTCGTTGGGGCGCACGCCGCCGATGGGCGCGCTGCTGCCCGGCCAGGCCCAGATCGCGGTCTTCAGGCCGTGCTGTTCGGCCGTGACCCAGATCGGCGTGGCCTCGCTCCACCAGCGCGCATCCCCGGTAGCCTGGGTGTCGGCGACCTTGAATTCGCCCAGGCCTGCCTCGCGCATGGAGTTGTGGATCACCCCGTGGTGGTCCGGGCGCTGGCCGGTGACCAGGGTGTAGTGGTTGGGGAAGGTCAGCGTCGGGTACGAGGGTGTCATCCACTGCGCGCGCACGCCGTCGCGCGCCAGCGTATCCAGGTGCGGCGTGTCGCCCCGGCCCAGGTAACTGGCGCGCAGGGCGTCGATGGAGATCAGCAGGACCGGGTCGGGGGACGCGGGCCGGGTCGGCGCGGAGGTGCAGGCCGACAGCAGCAACAGGCCGGCCAGCCACGCGGCCCGAAAAGCAGACGAAAACATGCGGGACACAGGCGATGAGGGGCCTTCGAGCTTGGCAGAAAGCCATGACCGCCGCACGGCGGACCGGTGCCGCACGCCGATCCATCGGTGCGCGTGAAGGCGTCCGTGCACTTTTTTCACTCCTGCATTGCGCGCGCGGGTCTACACGGTCTGCGCCACATGTGTGGCGAGCTCGAGCGAGTACGCACGATGGACAAGAATCGCGTGGAAGGTGCCAAGCACCAGGTCAAGGGCGGCCTGAAGGAAGCCGCCGGCAAGCTGACCGGCAACAAGACCAAGGAAGTGGCCGGCAAGCTGGAGAAGAACGCCGGTAAGGTCCAGCAGGACGTGGGCAAGGCGGCAGACGCGGCCCGTCGCCCCAAGCACTGAGTGCGGGCAGGCCCGACGCGTCCGCCACGGGGCGATCACGCGTGCTGGCGTATCAGCTGACAGGCCGAGGCATTCGCTTCGGCCTGTTTGTCTTTGGCTCCCTGCCCAGGGCGTGGGCGGGGGATCAAGGATCTCCGGAAGGCGCTTGGTCTCTTCAAGGCAGCGGTCGCGCATCGTTGCCCGGCAAGAGGTGCGCGCCTTCCTTCCACTGATCAACGGGATGTCAGATGCGTGCAGGGTGGCGGCGGCGGGGCAGGAGGATCTTGAGGCGGTTGCTGGCGCGTTGGCGGCAGCGCCACCGCGACGCGGTCCGCACCGCCACGCCCGAGCCGCCGCTGCGCGCCCAGCTGTTCAACGCCACCCAGATGGAACAGCTGGGCCGGCGCCTGTCCCAGCAGCACACGCTGCAGGCCGGGCAGGGGCCGGAGCGGATGCTGGCGCGGCTGGCCGAGAACGGCGCGGTGCTCGAGGGCGCGGTCCAGGCCCTGGACGCCTTCGCCCGCGACAAGCTGCCGATGGTGCCGGCCGGCGAATGGCTGCTGGACAACTACTACCTGATCGACGAGCAGGTGCGGCTGGCGCGGCGCCACCTGCCCAGCGGCTACAGCCGGGCGCTGCCGGCGCTGGCCAGCGGGCCGTCGGCCGGCCTGCCGCGGGTCTACGACCTGGCCATGCAGGCGGTGTCCCACGGGGATGGCCAGGTCGATGCCGAGACCCTGGAGCGCCTGGTCAAGGGCTATCAGCAGGAGCAGGCGCTGAGCATCGGCGAGCTGTGGGCGGTGCCGATCATGCTGCGTCTGGCGGTGATCGAGAACCTGCGCCGCATCGCGGCGCGCATCACCCGCGACGTCGGCGATCACCGCCTGGCCCAGGCCTGGGCCAAGCGCATGGCCGAAGCCGCCCAGCGCGCGCCCAAGGACGTGGTGCTGGTGCTGGCCGACATGCTGCGCTCGCAGCCGCCGGTGCGCGGGGCCTTCGTGTCCGAACTGCTGCGCCACCTGCGCGGCGGCAACTTCGCCACGCACATGCCGATCGACTGGGTGGAGCAGTGGGTGGCCGAGAGCGGGCGCTCGCTCGAGGCCGTGGTCCAGCGCGAGAGCATCCGCCAGGCCGCCGCGCAGGCCTCGATCCGCAACAGCATCGGCAGCCTGCGCTTCATCACCAGCATGGACTGGCGCGGCTTCGTCGAGCGCTGCAGCGTGATCGAACACCTGCTGCGCCAGGACCCGGACGGCACCTATCCGGCCATGGACTTCGCCAGTCGCGACCAGTACCGGCGCGTGGTCGAGACCGTGGCCCGGCGCGCCGGGCGGCCGGAAGGCGAGATCGCCGCGATGGTGCTGGAACGCGCACGCGCGGCCGCGGCCGCGGCGCCGGAGGGCCACGGCCACGTCGGCTGGTGGCTGCTGGGCGACGGCGCGCGCGAGATCGCGCGCACGCTGGCCGGCCGCGGCTGGCGCCGGCTGCTGCCCGATGTAAGGCCGGTGCCGCTGCTGGCCTATGTCGGGCCGATCGCGGTGTTCGCCGCGCTGTTCGCCGCCGGCCTGCTGGCCAGCACCCTGGCCCCGTCCGTGCCGGCCTGGGGCTGGGTGGCCGGCGCGGCGGTGCTGGCGCTGCTGGCCTTCAGCGAGCTGGGCGTGGCGCTGGTCAACTGGACCGCGAGCAACCTGGCGACGCCGCATCCGCTGCCCAGCCTGGATTACCAGGCCGGCATCCCGGCGCAGGCGCGCACGCTGGTGATCGTGCCCTCGATGATCCCCGACACCGAGGCGGTCGATGAACTGGTCGATGCGCTGGAGGTGCGGTTCCTGGCCAACCGCGGGCCGCATCTGCACTTCGGCCTGCTGACCGACTTCGCCGATGCCGCGCAGGAACACCTGCCGCAGGACGCGGCCGTGCTGGCCCATGCCCAGGCGCGCATCGCCGCGCTCAACGCCCGCCACGGACAGGGCCGCGATGCGGCCGAAGGCGAGCTGTTCTACCTGTTCCACCGCCCGCGCCAGTGGAATCCGCACGAGGGCCGCTGGATGGGCCTGGAGCGCAAGCGCGGCAAGCTGGCCGCGCTCAACGCGCTGCTGCGCGAGGGCGACGCCGCGCCGTTCAGCTGCATCGTCGGGCGCACCGAGGTGCTGCGCGGGGTGCGCTATGTCATCACTCTGGATGCCGATACCCAGCTGCCGCTGGAGTCCGCGCGCGCGCTGGTGGGCACCATGGCCCATCCGCTCAACCGGCCGGTGGTCGATCCGGACACGCGCACGGTGGTGCGCGGCTACGGCATCCTGCAGCCGGGCCTGGGCAGCGCGATGGCGCTGCGCTCGCGCTATGCGCGCATGTTCGGCAGCGAGGCGGGCATCGACCCGTATACGCGCACCATCTCCGATGTGTACCAGGACCTGTTCGCCGAAGGCTCCTTCGTCGGCAAGGGCATCTACGAGGTCGAGGCCTTCGAGCAGGTCTTGGCCCGGCGCATGCCCGACAACGCCATCCTCAGCCACGACCTGCTGGAAGGCTGCTACGCGCGCGCCGGGCTGGTCAGCCAGGTGCGCCTGTACGAGGACTATCCCGAGCGCTATTTCGCCGATGCCAAGCGCCGCCAGCGCTGGGTGCGCGGCGACTGGCAGCTGCTGCCGTGGCTGCTGCCGCGCGTGCCGACCGCGCGCGGCTGGGAGCGCAGCCCGCTGTCCTGGCTCTCGCGCGGCAAGCTGGCCGACAACCTGCGCCGCAGCCTGGTGCCGATCGCCGCGCTGACCCTGCTGGTGGCCGGCTGGTGCGCGGTGCCCGCCCCGGTGGTGTGGACGCTGTGGCTGCTGTGCCCTTGGTGGCTGCCGCCGCTGCTGGCGGCGCTGCGCGATGCGCTGGCCGGCCCGGGCGAGCTGCCGCTGGATGCGCACCTGTCGCTGCTGCGCACACGCACGCTGCGCGAGCTGCGCCGCTCCGCGGTGACCTTCGCCTGCCTGCCGCACCAGGCCGGCAGCAATGCGCTGGCGATCGTGCGCACGCTGTGGCGCCTGGCGGTCTCGCGCCGGCACCTGCTGCAGTGGAACGTCTCGCGCGATGTCGAGCGCAGCGTGCGCGGGCAGATGCCGGAAGTGGCGCTGATGTGGCCGGTGACGGTGTTCGCCGTGTTCGTGCTGGTGGCCGTGGCGCTGCTGCAGCCGTGGGCGCTGCCGGCGGCCGTGCCGTGCCTGGCGCTGTGGGCGGCCTCGCCCTGGCTGATGGGCTGGCTGGGCCGGCGCCCGCCGGCGGCCTCGACCCATCTGGACGACGAACAGCGCCGCTTCCTGGGCCAGCTGGCGCGGCGCACCTGGGCCTTCTTCGAGACCTGGGTCGGCCCGCAGGAACACTGGCTGCCGCCGGACAACCTGCAGGAACATCCGGCGCAGGTGCTGGCCAGGCGGACCTCGCCGACCAACATCGGCCTGTCGCTGCTGGCCAACCTCTCGGCCTGGGACCTGGGCTATCTGCAGCTGCCCGGCGTGCTGACGCGCGTGCGCGGCGCGCTGGACACGCTGGGCCGGCTGGAACGCTACCGAGGCCACCTCTACAACTGGTACACCACCGACACGCTGCGTCCGCTGGCGCCGCGCTACGTGTCCACCGTGGACAGCGGCAACCTCACCGGCCATCTGCTGACCCTGCGCCAGGGTCTGCTGCAGCTGGCCGATGCGCCGCTGCTGGCGCCCAAGACCTTCGACGGCCTGGCCGACACGCTGGGTGCGCTGGAAGACGATGCCCAGCGCGCCGGTCTGGGCGAGGCGCTGGCCGCCCCGCTGCAGGCCTTCGCCGACACGCTGCGGTCGCTGCGCACGGATGAGCAAACGCTCTCGCCCGAGCGGCTGGCGCAGGTCCGCACGCTGCTCGAACGCGCGCAGGCGCTGGACGCCGCCGCCACGCAGGCCGCGCTGCCGCGTGCGCCCATCGACTGGCCGGCGCGCCTGCTGGAGGCCTGCCAGTCCGCGCTGGCGATGCTGGAACAGGCCGGCCCCCTGCCGGCCGGCGAGCAGGCCGCGCCTGTCACCCTGCGCGCGCTGGCCGATGCCGAGCCCGGCGGCCTCGCGGCGCGCCAGCTGGACGAGCTGGAAGCGCTGGCCGAACTGGCCGCCCGGCACGCCGAGCAGGACTATCGCTTCCTCTACGACCCGGCGCAGCGAATGCTGTCGATCGGCTACAACGTCGATGAGAGCCGCCTGGACGCGGGCTTCTACGACCTGCTGGCCTCCGAGGCGCGGCTGGGCTGCTTCGTGGCCATCGCCCAGGGCCAGCTGCCGCAGGAGAGCTGGTTCGCCCTGGGCCGGCTGCTGACCGAGGGCGGCGGCGAGCCGGTGCTGGTGTCCTGGAGCGGCTCGATGTTCGAGTACCTGATGCCGCAGCTGGTGATGCCCAGCTACCCCGGCTCGCTGCTCGACCAGACCGCGCACGGCGTGGTCCAGGCGCAGATCGAATACGGCCAGGCGCGGCAGATCGCCTGGGGCGTGTCCGAGTCCGGCTACAACGCCGTGGACGTGAACATGAACTACCAGTACCGCGCCTTCGGCGTGCCGGGACTGGGGCTCAAGCGCGGCCTGGCGCAGGACGCGGTGATCGCGCCCTACGCCACGGTGATGGCGCTGATGGTGCATCCGCCGGCGGCGCTGGAGAACCTGCAGGCGATGGCCGCGCAGGGCTTCTCCGGCGCGTTCGGCATGTACGAGGCGGTGGACTACACGGCCGAGCGCCTGCCGCGCGGCGAACGCCACGTGGTGATCCGCTCCTACATGGCCCATCACCAGGGCATGGCGCTGCTGTCGCTGGACCATCTGCTGGTCGAACAGCCGATGCAGAAGCGTTTCGCCGCCGACCCGGCGCTGCGCGCGGCCCTGCTGCTGCTGCAGGAGCGCATGCCCGCCGCCGGGGTGGTGCCGGCGCACGAGTCCGAGGCGCCCAGCCCCGCCGACGGCGCGGCGGCCGCGGCTGGCCCGCAGCTGCGCATCCTGCGCGATCCCGACGGCCCGCGCCCGGAGGTGCAGCTGCTGTCCAACGGGCGCTACCACGCCATGCTCACCGTGGCCGGCGGCGGCTATACGCGCCTGGAAGGCACCGCGCTCACGCGCTGGCGCGAGGATCCCACGCGCGATGCCTACGGCAGCTTCTGCTATCTGCGGGATGCCGAATCGGGCGAGTACTGGTCGGCCGCGTATCAGCCCACCTGCGTGCGCACCCAGCACTTCGAGGCGATCTTCTCCCAGGCCAAGGCCGAGTTCCGCGTGCGCCACCGCGGCATCGACAGCCATCTGGAGATCGCCGTGTCGGCCGAGGACGACATCGAGCTGCGCCGCCTGCGCCTGAAGAACCGCGCGCGCCATCCGCGCACCGTCGAGGTCACCACCTATGCCGAGGTCGTGCTGCAGGCGCCGCGTGCCGACGAGGCGCACCCTGCCTTCGGCAACCTGTTCGTGCAGACCCGCATCCTGGCCGCCAAGCAGGCCATCGTCTGCCGGCGCCGCGCGCGCGAGGCCGGCGAGCGGCCGCCGCAGCTGCTGCATCTGGTGGCCGCGCACGACTGCGACATCGAACAGATCTCCTACGAGACCGACCGCGCCCGCTTCATCGGCCGCGGGCGCAGCGCGGCGCGGCCGCTGGCGATGGAGCGTCTGGCGCTGGACAACAGCGAAGGCTCGGTGCTCGACCCGATCGTCGCCATCCGCGTGCGCATCACCCTGCAGCCCGGCCAGCAGGCCGTGCTCGACCTGGTCACCGGCGTGGGCGAGGACGAGGCCGCCTGCGATGCGCTGATCGAGAAGTATCGCGACCGGCGCCTGGCCGACCGCGTGTTCGACCTGGCCTGGACCCACAGCCAGGTCGTGCACCGCCAGATCAACGCGCACGAGGCCGACGTGCAGGTCTACGAGCGCCTGGCCGCGCTGGTGCTGCAGCCCGACCCGGTGCTGCGCGCCGACGCCGACACCCTGCGCCAGAACCGCCGCGCCCAGCCGGCGCTGTGGGCGCAGGCGATCTCCGGCGATCTGCCCATCGTGCTGCTGCAGGTCTCCGACGTGGACCACCTGCCGCTGGTCGAACAGGTCGTGCAGGCGCACCAGTACTGGCGTCTGAAGGGCCTGGAGACCGACCTGGTGATCTGGAACGAGAGCCAGGCCGGCTACCGTCAGCAGCTGCAGGAGCAGATCCTGGCGCTGCTGGCGCGCGACCAGCGCGCCGAGGTGCTGGAGCGGCGCGGCGGCATCTTCGTGCGCGCCGTGCAGCAGCTGGGCCAGGAAGACCGCGTGCTGCTGCTGTCGGTGGCACGCGTGGTGCTGACCGACCGCGCCGGCACCCTGGCCGAGCAGGTCGATCGCCTGCCGGTGCTGGAGCGCGAGCCGCCCGCGCCGCTGCCGGCGCCGCCGCCGCGACCGGCCGCCTGGCGGGCGGGCGAGGGCGCCGTTGCCGGGCTGCCGCCCGCGGTGCAGACCGATCCGGCCGACGAGGATCCCTGGCCGTTCGAGCCGCTGCAGGCCGGGCCGCTGCAGTTCGACAACGGCACCGGCGGCTTCAGCGCCGATGGCCGCGAGTACGTGATCACCGTGGCGCCCGGCCGGCCGACGCCGGCGCCGTGGTCCAACCTGCTGGCCAACCCGGTGCTGGGCGCGGTGGTGACCGAATCCGGCGCCGGCTACAGCTGGGGCGAGAACGCCCACGAATACCGCCTCACGCCCTGGGACAACGACCCGGTGTGCGACAGCAGCGGCGAGGCGTTCTACCTGCGCGACGAGGACAGTGGCCATCTGTGGTCGCCCACGCCGCTGCCGTGCCCGGGCAGCGGCGCGTACCGGGTGCGCCATGGCTTCGGCTACAGCGTGTTCGAGCACGTCGAGGACGGCATCCACAGCGAGCTGTGGCTGTACGTGGATGCGGAGCTGGCGGTGAAGTACAGCGTGCTCAGGCTGCGCAACCTGTCCGGCCGCGCGCGCCGGCTCAGCGCCACCGGCTATGTCGAATGGGTGCTGGCCGACCTGCGCAGCCGCTCTCAGATGCATCTGATCACCGACGTGGACATCGCCAGCGGCGTGCTCACCGCGCGCAATCCGTTCAACGGCGATTTCGAGGGGCGCTGCGCGTTCTTCGACGTCGATGCCGGGGTCAATCCGGAAGACGGCACGCTGCTGCGCCAGTTCACCGCCGACCGGCTCGAGTTCCTGGGCCGCAACGGCAGCCTGGCCGCGCCGGCCGGGCTGCGCCGCGAGGGGCTGTCGGGCCGCTTCGGTCCCGGACTGGACGCCTGCGCCGCGCTGCAGGTGCCGATCGCGCTGGAGGCCGGCGGCAGCTTCGAGACCACCTTCCGGCTGGGCATGGCGGCCGATGTCGGCGCCACGCTCGAATTGGCGCGGCGCACCCGCGGCGCCGGTGCGGCGCACGATGCGCTGGACCGCGTGCGCATCCACTGGCGCGGCGTGCTGGGCGGCATCCGGGTCAACACGCCCGATCCGGCCTTCGACCTGCTGGTCAACGGCTGGCTGCTCTATCAGGTGATCGCCAGCCGCTACTTCGGCCGCAGCGGCTTCTACCAGTCCGGCGGTGCCTGGGGCTTCCGCGACCAGCTGCAGGACTGCATGGCCATGGTCCATGCCCTGCCGCAGGTCACCCGCGAACACCTGCTGCGCGCGGCCGCCCAGCAGTTCCCGCAGGGCGATGCCATGCACTGGTGGCATCCGCCGACCGGACGCGGCGTGCGCACGCGCTGCTCGGACGACTACCTGTGGCTGCCGCTGGCGACCTGTCGCTATCTGGACGTCACCCAGGACTGGGGCGTGCTGGAGGCGCGCGCGCGCTTCGTCCAGGGCCGCCTGGTCAACGACGACGAGGAGTCCTACTACGACCTGCCGGTGGTCTCGGCCGGCGATGCCAGCCTGTACGAGCACTGCGTGCTGGCGCTGCGCCGCGGCTGTCGCCTGCTCGGCGAGCGTGGCCTGCCGCTGATGGGCACCGGCGACTGGAACGACGGCATGAACAAGGTCGGCGAGCACAGTCGCGGCGAGAGCGTCTGGCTGGGCTTTTTCCTGATCCACGTGCTCAAGGCCTTCGTCCCGGTGGCGCAGCGGCGCGGGGAGAGCGCGTTCGCGGACTGGTGCCAGGCGCAGGCCGACACGCTGGCCGCGCGCATCGAGGAGCACGCCTGGGACGGCGGCTGGTACCGGCGCGCGTGGTTCGACGACGGCACGCCGCTGGGCTCGGCGCAGGCGCAGGAATGCCGGATCGATTCGATCTCGCAGAGCTGGGCGGTGCTGTCCGGCGCCGGCCAGGCCCAGCGCGTGCAGCAGGCGATGACCGCGCTGGACACGCATCTGGTCAAGCCCGAGGTGGGCATCATCCAACTGCTGGATCCGCCGTTCGATCGCCACGGCCCGGACCCGGGCTACATCCGAGGCTACGTGCCCGGCGTGCGCGAGAACGGCGGCCAGTACACCCATGCCGCTGTGTGGACGGTGATGGCCTTCGCCGAACTGGGGCAGGTCGAACGCGCCTGGCAGCTGCTGGAGATGATCAACCCCATCCACCATGCGCGCGATGCGCAAGGCGTGGCGCGCTACCGGGTCGAGCCCTATGTCATGGCCGCCGACGTCTATGCCGTGGGCGACCACGCCGGCAGCGGCGGCTGGACCTGGTACACCGGCTCGGCCGGCTGGATGTACCGGCTGCTGCTCGAATCGCTGCTGGGTTTGCGGCGCGAAGGCGAGATGCTGACGCTGGAACCGCGCGTGCCGGCCGGCTGGGAGACCTTCAGCCTGCAATACGCCGCTGGCCAGGCCACCTACGCCATCACGGTGCGTTACGGGGAGGCGGCCGCCCCGTCGCTGTCGGTGGACGGCGTGCGCCAGCCGGGCAACCGTTTCTCGCTGCACGACGACGGCGCGGTCCACCAGGTGCAGATCGATCTGCCGGGAGGTTCGCCATGACCCTGACACGCCAGGCGCTGGACGCCGCACTGGATCGGCTGGAACGCGACGTGGCCGAGTGGGTCACGCATCTGCGCGAGCCGCGCATCTTCCGCAAGCAGTTCGATGCGCTGTGCGCGGACATCGTGTCCCAGGCGGCGCCTGAGGATGCGGAACACGCGCGGGACCGGATCCGCGTCATCCTTGCCCGCCACGCGCCGGGAAGCGAACGCCAGGCCTGATGGCCGGCGCCGTCAGGCTCAGGCCGGATCCATCACCCGGATCTCGACCTGATCGTCCACCCGCACGACCTGGCCGGCGCGGATCTTGGCGGTCTTGCGCAGCTCCTGGGCGCCATCGACGCTGACCACGCCGCTGGCGACCACCTGCTTGCCCATGCCGCCGCTGTCGACCAGCCCGCACAGCTTGAGCAGGATGTGGAGTTCGACGTATTCGCCGTCGAGATCGAATTCGAGGATCTGCATGCGCGCAGTCTAGGGCCCGAGCGGGGACGGATGACAGGCCCCGCCCCGGGCCGCGGCGCTCATTCGCGTTCGAAGGCGTGCAGCTCGTCCAGGGTGCGCCGGGCGTCGCGCAGGCTGCGCGGCGCGTCGTTCCCCTCGCCCAGGCGAGCGTCGCGGCGGCGCAGATACGCCAGGGTCGCGATCAGGCCGATCGCGCCGACGGCGGCGCTGACCCAGACGAAGGCCGGCGCGGTGACGAACAGGTCCACGCCCAGATTGGCCTTCACCTCCAGGACGAAGATGGCGATCCACAGGAACCACCACGGCAGTCCCAGCCACCGGTTGGCCAGGCTCTGCAGCCGCACCAGGCCCAGGGCGCGTCGCTGGATGTCCAGCACCGGCGCGGCGTAGTCGATCTTCGAGATCCGGCTCAGCGTCAGGCCGGCCAGCACCAGGGTCAGCACGCCATAGGCCAGCATGAGCACGCTGCAGGCCAGCAGGTGCGGGGTGGCCAGGTGCTTGAGGCCGGTGGTGATGCCGAAGTAGATCAGCGCATCGCCGAACAGGATCTGCGCGATCTTGCCCGCATACATCCAGCGCATGTTGCTGCGCACCCGGTCCAGCCCGCGTTCGCGCAGCAGCTGCCGGGCCAGCGTGTCGGAATGTTCGATGCGGCGGCCCAGGGTTTGCCAGGCGGCCTTGAGTTCGTCGGGTTCCATGATGTGGTCCATGTGGGAAGTCCAGGGTGGAGGAGGCGGCAGTGGTCAGAGTTCGGCGCGGATGCGCTGCTTGAGCCGCGCGATCTTGGTGGTGACATTGGTCTGGGTCAGGCCCAGGATCTCGGCGATCTCGCGCGTGGGGCGGTCTTCCAGGTACAGCACCAGCAGGGCGCGCTCCAGCGGCGGCTGGCGGGCCATGAAGTCGCGCAGCAGACGCAGCTGCTGGTCGCGTTCGGGATCGGCCGCGTTGGGATCGGCCAGGTCGTGCAGGTCCTCGTCCATCGGCAAGGCGTGGCGCTGGCGCAGCGTGTGGCCGCGCACCTGCGAGATCGCCACGTTCAGCGCGATGCGGTACATCCAGGTCGAGAACGGGCGGTCGCCGTCGTAGCGCGGGAACGCGCGCCACAGCTGCGCGGCGATCTCCTGCGCCAGCTCGGCCCGGTCCTCGGGATGGAAGGCGTAGCTGGCCGCGACCTTGAGCACGATGCCGCGATGGGCCTCCAGCAGGGACTGGAAGCGCGTCTGGGCAGCGGGGTCAGGCGCGGTGGCCGAGGGCATGGCGAGGTCGTCCATGGAAGAAGGGGCAGTGTGCGTCGATGCCAGGGTGATTCGCGCCGACGCGCCGCTTGTCACAGCCGGCCTTGCGCCAGATCAATGCGGCGCGCACCGATCCCGCTAGGATGCGAGCCATTCTCATCCTGATGGGTGCGCACATGCGGTTCGACGTGGTCATTGGCGGGGCGGGCCCGGTCGGGCTGTGCCTGGCGCGCGCGCTGGCCGTGCAGGGGCGCCGCGTCGCGGTGGTCGATCGCCAGCCGCGCGCGGCGCTGGAGGCGCCTGCCTTCGACGGCCGCGAGATCGCCCTGACCCATGCCTCGCGGCAGGTGCTGGAGGCGCTTTCGGTCTGGCCGCGGCTGGACGCGCGGACGATCTCGCCGCTGCGCCAGGCGCGGGTGCAGGACGGCGTGTCGCCGTTCGCCCTGGACATCGGCGGCCGGGAAGGCGAGGACGCGCCGCTGGGCTGGTTGGTGGCCAACCACCGCCTGCGGCGGGCGGCATTCGATGCCGCACTGGCGTATCCGGGCGTGACCCTGCTCGACGGCGCCGGCGTGGCCTGCCTGCGCCGCCATCGCGACCGGGTCGAGGTTACGCTGGACGACGGCCTGGTCCTGCAGGCCGACCTGCTGGTGGCCGCGGACGGGCGCCTGTCCGCGCTGCGCCGGCAGCTGGGCGTCGGCGCCGAGCTGCACGAGCTGGGCCGCAGCATGCTGGTCTGCCACGTGGCCCACACCCAGCCGCACCACGGCGTGGCGCTGGAGTGGTTCGCCTACGGGGCGACGGTGGCGCTGCTGCCGCTGACCGGCGCGGTGTCCTCGCTGGTGCTGACCCTGAGCCCGCAGCGCGCCGCGGCGATGCTGCAGCTGGACGAGACAACCTTCTCGGCCGAGGTCTCGCGCCTGTGCGAAGGCCGCCTGGGCGCGATGCGCCTGGCCAGCACACGCCATGTCTATCCGCTCGTGTCCAGCTACGCCCGGCGCCTGGCCGGGGCCCGCTTCGCCCTGGCCGGCGATGCGGCGGTGGGCATGCACCCGGTGACCGCGCACGGCTTCAACTTCGGCCTGGGCGGGGTGGGGCGCCTGGCCGATGCGCTGGACGGCCACGCGGATGCGGGCGATCCGGCGCCGCTGCAGGCCTACGCCCGCGCCCACCGGCGCGCGACCTGGCCGCTGTACGCGGCCACCCAGCTGGTGGCGCGGCTGTACGCGGACGAGCGCCCGGGCGCGCGCCTGCTGCGCGGCGGCGCGCTGCGCCTGGCCGCGGCGGTGCCGCCCTTCCGGCAGGCCTTGCGGCACCACCTGCAGCACTAATTCGCCGGTCCGGGTGCCGCGGACCCTGCCGGGTGGGTCAGGGCCCGAATCCGGCGGAAAGCGCCATTCAAAGCGCGTCGGGCCGCCAGGGCGCACAATAGGCGGCCGTTACGCGTCTTCAAGCGAGCTGCATCATGTCTTCCGAAACTGCCGCACCCGCGGTGCCGTTCTCCGCCCTTGGCCTGTCCGCGCCGGTCCAGGCCGCCCTGGTCGCCGTCGGCTACGAGTCGCCTTCGCCCATCCAGGCCGCCACCATCCCGGCGATGCTGGCCGGGCGCGATGTGCTGGGCACCGCGCAGACCGGCACCGGCAAGACCGCGGCGTTCGCCCTGCCGGTGCTGTCCAACCTGGACCTGTCGGCCGGCAAGCCGCAGGTGCTGGTGCTGGCGCCCACGCGCGAGCTGGCCATCCAGGTGGCCGAGGCGTTCCAGAAGTACGCGGCCAAGATCCCCGGCTTCCACGTCCTGCCCATCTACGGCGGGCAGAGCTACTACCCGCAGCTGCAGGCGCTCAAGCGCGGCGTGCACGTGGTGGTCGGCACGCCGGGCCGGGTGATCGATCACCTGGAGCGCGGCTCGCTGGATCTGTCCGGCCTGACCACGCTGGTGCTGGACGAGGCCGACGAGATGTTGCGCATGGGCTTCATCGACGACGTCGAGACCGTGCTGCAGAAGACGCCGCCCACTCGCCAGGTGGCGCTGTTCTCGGCGACCATGCCGGCGCAGATCCGCCGCATCGCCCAGACCTATCTCAACGATCCGGCCGAAGTCACCATCGCGTCCAAGACCACGACGTCGGCCAACATCAGCCAGCGTTACTGGTTCGTCTCGGGCCTGCACAAGCTCGACGCGCTGACCCGCATCCTGGAGGCCGAGACCTTCGATGCCATGATCATCTTCGCCCGCACCAAGGCCGGCACCGAGGAGCTGGCCGAGAAGCTGCAGGCCCGCGGTCTGGCCGCCGCGGCGATCAACGGCGACATGCAGCAGGCGCAGCGCGAGAAGACCATCGCCCAACTCAAGGACGGCAAGCTGGACATCCTGGTGGCCACCGACGTGGCCGCGCGCGGGCTGGACGTGGAGCGCATCAGCCACGTGCTGAACTACGACATCCCCTACGACACCGAGAGCTACGTCCACCGCATCGGCCGCACCGGCCGCGCCGGGCGCAGCGGCGAGGCGATCCTGTTCGTGACCCCGCGCGAGAAGTCGATGCTGCGCGCGATCGAGCGCGCCACGCGCCAGCCGATCACCGAGATGCAGCTGCCCACGGTCGAGGCGGTCAACGACCGCCGCGTGGCGCGGTTCCTGGCGCGCATCACCGACACGCTGGCCACCGGCGAGGCGGGCGAGTACCGCGCGCTGATCGAGACCTACGAGCGCGAGCACAACGTGCCGGCGGTGGACATCGCCGCGGCGCTGGCGCGGCTGCTGCAGGGCGACACGCCGCTGCTGCTGTCGGCCGCAGACCGCGCGCCGCGCGGCGAGCGTCCCGAGCGCGCCGCGCGTCCGGAGCGCAGCGAGCGCTACGAGCGTGCGCCGCGCCCCGAGCGCGCCGAACGCGGCGAGCGTCCGCCGCGTTTCGAGCCGGGCGAGCGGAGCGAACGCGCGCGCCCGGAGCGCCCGGCGCCTGCGTCCTTCGACGAGGCCCCGGCCGAACGGCCGCGGCGCGCGCCGGCCGGCGAGGCCGAGGTCGGCATGGAGCGCTACCGCATCGAGGTCGGCCACGCCCATGGCGTCAAGCCGGCCAACATCGTCGGCGCCATCGCCAACGAGGCCGGGCTGGAGAGCCGCTACATCGGCCGCATCGACATCCAGGACGATTACTCGATCCTGGATCTGCCCGAGGGCATGCCGCGCGAGACCCTGACCCATCTGAAGAAGGTCTGGGTGTCGGGCCAGCAGCTGAAGATCCACAAGGTCGGCGAGGACGCTGGCGATGAGGCCCCGCGCGGCTTCCGCCCGGCCTCGGCCCGCCCCGGCGCGGGCAAGCCGCGCCCGGGCGGCAAGCCCGGCTTCAAGCCGGCGGCCAAGCCGCACCGCAAGGGCCCGCCGAAGGACTGAGCTTCGCCCCCTCCCTTGCGCGCAGCGCAGGGGAGCTCGAAATCGCGGCTAGCGATTGAGGGGAGAGGGAGCTTTTCGCCATTCGCGCGATGTTTGGAAGGCAACCGCAACAGCAACAGCGACCCCTCCCCAACCCTCCCCTGCGCTGCGCGCAAGGGAGGGGGCGGATCATGCGGTCTGACGCGATGCTGCCAACGCCAATCCTCAATCCCCAATCCCCAATCCCGAATCCCGAATCCCGAATCCCCAACCGCCTCCATGAACGACACCTCCCCCCCCACCCCCACCCGCCTCAACAAGCACATCGCCGAAACCGGCTTCTGCTCGCGGCGTGAGGCCGATCGGCTGATCGGGGAGCGGCGGGTGACGGTCAACGGGCATCCGGCCGGTGCGGGCGCGGTGGTGGGGCCGGAGGACGTGGTCCTGGTCGATGGCCAGCCCCTGCGCGCGCGGACGGTGTCCAAGTCGAGCGGGCGGCGCCACGTCTATATCGCGCTGAACAAGCCGGTCGGCATCACCTGCACCACCGAGGCCAGCGTCAAGGGCAACATCGTCGACTTCGTCGGCCACGAGCAGCGCATCTTCCCGATCGGGCGGCTGGACAAGGACTCCGAAGGGCTGATCCTGATGACCAGCAACGGCGACATCGTCAACCAGATCCTGCGCGCCGAGAATCGCCACGAGAAGGAGTACCTGGTCGAGGTCAACAAGCCGGTGACCGAGGAGTTCCTGCGCGCCATGGCCAAGGGCGTGCGCATCCACGACCAGACGACGCTGCCGTGCCGCACCGGGCGCATCGCCAAGTTCGGCTTCCGCATCGTGCTCACCCAGGGGCTGAACCGGCAGATCAGGCTGATGGCCGCGGCCTTCGGCTATCGCGTCACCCAGCTGCGCCGGGTGCGGATCGACAACGTCAAGCTGGGCCCGCTCAAGCCGGGCCGCTGGCGCAATCTCACCGATGCCGAGCTGCGCGGCCTGCTGCCCGATCTGACGCAGTGGTGAGCCCGCCTCACTGAGTCTGCCCTGTGACAGGCTGCGTGGTTTTAGCTTCCTCGATTGGTCCGACGAACGGTCACTGGCTAAGTTCGCCGCATGCCAAGTCCCCCGCATCCGCACGACGAAGCCCGGCGCCAGGCCGTCCTGGCGCGCTATCACATCCTGGACAGCGAGAACGAACAGGCCTACGACGATCTGGTCACCATCGCCGCGCGCATCTGCGATGCGCCGATCGCGGCGATCAGCCTGATCGATGAGGATCGCCAGTGGTTCAAGTCGCGCAAGGGCGTGGAAGCGCAGCAGACCGGGCGCGACGTCTCCTTCTGCGGCCACGCCATCCTGGCGCCGAGGAAACGACGGTGGTGCGCGATGCGAGCACCGATGCGCGCTTTCTCGACAACCCTCTGGTGACCGGCGCGCTGGGTGTGCGCTTCTACGCCGGCGCGCCGCTGGTGACGCCCGATGGCCAGGCGCTGGGCGCGCTGTGCGTGCTGGACAGCAAGCCGCGCACGCTCAGCCCCGGGCAGGCGGAGGCGCTGCGCGCGCTGGCGCGCCAGGTGATGTACCTGCTGGAGCTGCGGCGCATCTCCAGCGCGCTGGCCACGCAGATGGCCGAGCGCGACTGGTACGAGCAGCAGCTGCGCCAGTACCAGGACGAGCTGGAAGTCCAGAACGCCGACCTGGCCGAGCAGACCCGCACCGACCCGCTGACCGGCCTGCCCAATCGCCGCGCGTTGACCATGGCGCTGGACATGGCCCTGGAGCAGCACGCGGCCGGGCGCGGCAAGGGCGTCAGCGTCGCGGTGGTCGATGTGGACCACTTCAAGGTGATCAACGACGTGCACGGCCACGCCACGGGCGATGAAGTGCTGGTGGCGCTGGCCGACACGCTGCGCGCGCACAGCGCCGACGGCATGGCCGCGCGCTACGGCGGGGAGGAGTTCGTGATCCTGTTCCCGGACAGCACCGGCGAGCAGGCGCGTGCGCAGTGCGAGTTCCTGCGCACCGCGGCCACCTCGCTGCCGGTCGACCTGGCGGTGACGGTGAGCATCGGCGTGGCCGAATGCCGGCGCCGCGACGACACGGCCGAGGACGCGTTCCGCCGCGCCGACCAGGCGCTGTATGCAGCCAAGCGCGGCGGCCGCGACCGCGTGGTGCTGGCGCCCTAGCCGGGCGGGCTCAGTCGGCCACGCTCTTGGCTTCGGCGGTGACCAGCAGCTCGGGATGCGCGGCTGGGCTGCGCCGCGCCACCACCGGGTGGGCGAAGACCGCGACCAGGATGATCGCCACGCCGCCGTAGAACATCGGCGTGAGTTCGCGCTGCTCGCCCAGCAGCACGATGGCCAGCAGGATCGCGTAGACCGGCTCCAGGTTGGTGGCCAGCTGCATGCCGTAGGCGCTGACCTGGCGCAGGGCCACCAGCGCCAGGGCGAAGGGCAGCAGCGTGCAGACCAGCGACAGCACCACTAGCAGCGCCGCATCGTGCAGGCCGGGCAGGACCAGCAGCGCGCCGCCGAAGCCGGGCACCAGCGCCATCAGCGGCGCCAGCGCGGTCAGCAGCACGGTGCCGGCGCCCAGCTCCAGGGCGGTGACGGTCAGCGGTTCGCCACCTTCCACCATGCGCTTGTTGAGCGAGCCGAACACCGCCACCAGCAGCGCTGACAGCGCACCGACCGCGATGCCGGCGCGCATCTCGTGCGGCACGCCGCCGACCACCATCGCCACGCCGGGCAGGGTGGCGATGCCGAAGAACAGCTCGCGCGCATCGAACGGCCGGCGCGTCACCCATGGCTCGATCATCGCGGTGAACGCCGGCGCCAGCGCGATGCAGGTCGCCGCGACCGAGGCATTGGCCAGCTTGATCGCGCCGTAGAAGGTCAGCCAGTGCAGTGCCACCAGCGCGCCGATGCCGGCATAGGCCCAGCGCCGCCGCACCGGCATCGCGCGCAGGCCGCGCCAGACTGTCGGCAACAGGGCCAGGGCGAGCACCACCAGCAGCATGCGCCACCACACCAGGGGCAGCGCGGGCAGGGTGATGAGCTTGCCGAGGATGGCGGTGAATCCCCACAACAGCACGCACAGGTGCACTTGCAGGTGGGCCTTGCGGCGGACGGACATGGGCATGGCCGCAATTATCGCCGCGCCGCCTCGCCGTGGCGAAACGATTATTTGCGCAAGCGTTCCAGCAAGGCCATGGCCGCGGCGGGGTTGCGTTCCTTGGCCGCGGAAATGAAGAACACGAAGACCTCGCGCGGCTGTTTGGGCGCCGGCGTCGGGCCCACGTGCGGCAGCTCCTCGGGGTCCTCGCCGGCGCGCCAGGCGCGTGCGCGGCGCGCCCAGGCATCCAGTTCGGCCGCCGGATAGCCGGTGGCCTCGTCGCTGCGGCTGGCCATCAGGCGCGCATAGACGAAGTCGCCGGTGATATCGGCGAAGGAGGGATATTCGGTGGATTCGGAGAACACGGTACCCATGCCGTGCGCGCGGACCAGGGCCAGGAAGTCGGGCGTGATGAAGTCCGGATCGCGCACGTCCAGCACGTGCCGCAGCGTGCGCTTGCCGGCCTTCTTCGGCAGCAGGTCGAGGAAGCCTTCGAACTGCTCGGCATCGATCCTGCGCCCGGCCTCGAACTGCCACACCAGCGGCCCGAGCTTGTCGCCCAGTTCGCCGATGCCGCCGATGAAATCCTCCACCTGCGCACGCGTGCCGGTCAGCTTGCGCGACTGGGTGATGCGCTTGGGCGCCTTGGCCGAGAACATGAAGCCCTCCGGCGTGGCATCGCGCCACTTGGCGTAGGTGGCCGGCTGCTGGGTGCCGTAGTAGGTGCCGTTGATCTCGATCGCGGTGAGGCGGGCGCTGGCGTATTCCAGCTCCAGCCGCTGCACCAGTCCGGCCGGGTAGAAGTTGTCGCGCCAGGGCGCGTACACCCAGCCGCCGATGCCCACGCGGATGCCCTCCGGGGCGGCGGGCGTCTGGAACAGATCGGCGTCGGGCGGTGCGGCGCTGCGTTTGGCCATCGCGGTGCTCCGGCAAGGACGAGGGCCGGTGAGCATAGCCGGGCAGGCTGGCAAGACCGGCCATCGCGACGCTGCGTGTCATGCCTTCACACCAATTTCAGTACTGAGCCGTTCATGATTCCCTGCACTCAACTTTCACGCGGGAATCCCATGTCCAAGGCAGGCTGGCTGCTGATCGCAGCCACGGCGAGCGGCAGCGCGCAGGCGGTCACGTCGGAGCAATGTCCCACCCGCACCGACATCCCCAAGGCCGTCAGCCTCCGCGTCGACAACGACCTGTTCGGCGGCGATCACCAGGACCAGGGCTATACCAGCGGTGTGGAGCTGGGTTGGGTCTCGGCCAACCTCAAGGACTACCAGGACGATCCGTGTCTGTCGCCGATGGCGCGTCTGGTCAACCGCTACCTCGGCGCGATCAAGCCGGAGGGCTTCGATGAGCAGAACATGGTCTTCAACCTCGGCCAGGCCCTGTACACGCCCAAGGACAACACCCGCAGCGACCTGATCCCGGACGACCGACCCTATGCCGGCGTGCTGATGGCCACCTTCGGCTACAACGCGCGCAAGGGCGATGCGCTGCAGACCACGCAGATCGGCCTCGGCTGGGTCGGGCCGTCGGCGCGCGGCAAGCAGATCCAGGAGGCGGTGCACCGGGTGCTCAGCGACAAGAAATTCCGCGGCTGGGACAACCAGCTGCGCGACGAGCCGCTGTTCCTGCTGCGCCACGAGCGCATGCATCGCTTCGCCTGGGGCTCGGGGCTGTGGACCTGGGACGCGATCACCCATTACGGCGCGGCGCTGGGCAACTACCAGACCTTCGCCAACGGCGGCGCCGAGCTGCGCTTCGGCCGCCATCTGCCCGACGACTTCGGCAGCACGCCGCTGCGCCCGGCCGGCGAGAACACCGCCCCGGCCAGCCAGACCCGTCCGGGCGGCGAATGGCGCTTCCACGCCTTCCTGACCACCGACGTGCGCTGGGTGCTGCGCGACATTACCCTGGACGGCAACACCTGGAAGGACAGCCACAGCGTGGACAAGCGCAATGTGGTGGGCTACATCGGCTACGGCGTGGCGGTCATGAAGGGGCGCTGGAAGTTCGCCGTGGCGCGCTACCATTCCAGCCGCGAGTTCGACGGCCAGAGCGAGCCGCCGGTGTTCGGCAGCTTCACCATCAGCCGGGCGCTGTAGTCCCGTCCAAGCGGAGAACGCCAATGCCCCAGTGGAGTACGCCCGACCTGTGCGATGCCCATCCCGAGGTGCAGGTGGCCGAGCCGCTGTTCCGCGACTTCGGCGGCGCGCAGGCCTTCAGCGGCACGATCGTCACCCTGCGCTGCCCGGAGGACAACTCGCGCGTGCGCGAGCAGGTCGAACAGGCCGGCACCGGCAAGGTGCTGGTGATCGAGGCCGGCGGCTCGCTGCGCCACGCGATGCTGGGCGACATGCTGGCCGAGAAGGCCGTGGCCAACGGCTGGTCCGGCGTGCTGGTGCACGGCTGTGTGCGCGATGTGGAAGTGCTGGCCAACCTGCCGCTGGGCATCAAGGCGCTGGCCGCCGTGCCGATGAAGACCGAGAAGCGCGGCCTGGGCGAGGTCGATGTGCCGGTGCGCTTCGCCGGGGTGTCCTTCGTGCCCGGGCAGTGGCTGTACGCCGATGCCAACGGGGTGATCGTGGCCGAGCATGCGCTGACCTGAGACCAGGCGCAGGCGAAGCGGGTTGAGGAGCGGGCAAGGACGGCGCCGTCCTTGTCTTCGCCGCTGCTCACGCCGGACTCCTCTAGACTTCGCCTGCTCCCATGATCTTCCGCTGGTTCGAATCGCTGATCGACGTGTTCGGCCGTCCCGACGAGGCGACGCCGCCGAGCGGGCTGGTGCGTTTCTATCTGCACTATCTGCGGCCGGGCGGCTGGGTGCTGGCGGCGATGTTCGTGGTCGGTTTCGCGGTGGCGCTGGTGGAAGTGGCGCTGTTCGACTTCCTCGGCAAGCTGGTGGACCTGGCCAAGGACGAGACGGCGGCCGGCTTCTTCGACCGCCACGGCCCGCAGCTGCTGGGCATGGCGGGCGTGGCGCTGGTGCTGCGGCCGCTGCTGATGGCCCTGGGCGACCTGCTGATGCACCAGTCGGTGACGCCGGCGCTGACCGCGCGCACGCGCTGGCAGCAGCATCGGCACGTGGTGCGGCAGAGCCTGGCCTTCTTCCAGAACGACTACGCCGGACGCATCGCCAACCGGATCATGCAGACCGGCGCCTCGCTGCGCGAGTCGGCCACCCAGCTGATCGATGCGCTGTGGTACGTGGCGGTGTATACCGGCAGCGCGCTGGTGCTGTTCGCCCAGTCGGACTGGCGGCTGATGCTGCCGCTGATCGCCTGGCTGCTGGCCTACGTGGCGGCGCTGGCGTATTTCGTGCCGCGGGTGAAGGAGCGCTCCTGGCGCGCGTCGGAGTCCAAGTCCAGGCTGATGGGCCGGGTGGTGGACGGCTATACCAACATCGCCACGCTCAAGCTGTTCCCGCATCCGCGGCGCGAAGACGACTATGTCGCCGAGGCGGTGCGCGAGAACCTGGGCAGCGTGCAGCGCATGACCCGCATGACCACCGCGATGGACGTGGTCATCGCCGTGCTCAACGGCCTGATGATCGTGGGCACCGCCGGCCTGGGCCTGTGGCTGTGGCAGCGCGGGGCGATCACCGTCGGCGCCATCGCCCTTTCCACGGGGCTGGTGATCCGCATCGAGAACATGTCCGGCTGGATCATGTGGGTGGTCAACGGCCTGTTCGAGGACATCGGCACGGTCCAGGACGGCATGGAGACCATCGCCCGGCCGCATACCGTCATCGATCGTCCCGGCGCGCCGCCGCTGCGGGTCACGGCCGGGCAGGTGCGCTTCGAGGGCATCCACTTCCACTACGGCCAGCGCGGCGGGGTGATCGCCGGGTTGAATTTGACCGTGGCCGCCGGCGAGCGGATCGGCCTGGTCGGTCCGTCCGGCGCCGGCAAGTCGACCTTGGTCAACGTGCTGCTGCGGCTCTACGACCTGGAAGCCGGGCGCATCCTGATCGATGGCCAGGACATCGCCGGCGTCACCCAGGCCAGCCTGCGCGGGCAGATCGGCGTGGTCACCCAGGACACCTCGCTGTTGCATCGCTCGATCCTCGATAACCTGCGTTACGGCCGTCCCGAGGCGACGCCCGA
Source organism: Pseudoxanthomonas sp. UC19_8 (assembly GCF_042700505.1). NCBI lineage: Bacteria > Pseudomonadati > Pseudomonadota > Gammaproteobacteria > Lysobacterales > Lysobacteraceae > Pseudoxanthomonas > Pseudoxanthomonas sp. UC19_8. Next base: position 2,512,650 of record NZ_CP170559.1, on the reverse strand, counting down.
GCAGGTCGCGGCGGCCATCGCCCAGGCGCGTGCCGATGGCTTCATCAATACGCTGGTGGATGGTGAGGGGCGCACCGGACTGGATGCCCACGTGGGCGAACGCGGGGTCAAGCTCTCCGGCGGCCAGCGCCAGCGCATCGCCATCGCCCGGGTGCTGCTGAAGGATGCGCCGATCCTGCTGCTGGACGAGGCCACCTCGGCGCTGGATTCGGAGGTCGAGGCGGCCATCCAGGACAGCCTGGACGTGCTGATGCGCGGCAAGACCGTCATCGCCATTGCGCATCGGCTGTCTACGATCGCCCGGATGGACCGGCTGGTGGTGATGGATGCGGGGCGGATCGTGGAGACGGGGACCCACGCCGAGCTGCTGGCCGAGGGGGGGCTCTATGCGCGTTTGTGGCAGCGGCAGACGGGGGGATTCGTGGCCGCCGACCCGCTCGTCGGGGACACGCGCTAGTCGCTAAAGAAAGCCGTTGTCCTGCCGTTACGCTGCTCAGTCCGTCTTTCCTTGAAAGCCGGCTGGGGTCTAGGGATGATGCGTGCAAGGGATGGGGAGCATGTTCGCTGATGCGACTGCGAGAACGGCAGGGACTGCGATGGCTGCGACGGCTGCAAGTACTGCGAGGGGCGGGCATCAACGGATGTGGATCGAGGAACGCGAGCTGCAGGTGGGCGAGCTGCGCCCGGGGATGTACGTCAGCCGGCTCGACCGCGACTGGCTGGGCACGCCGTACATGCTGGAAGGATTCCTGATCGAAAACCCGGCCGATATCGCCGAGCTGGCCAAGTACTGCGCCAAGGTCACCGTCGATGTGATCAAGAGCGAGAGCTTCGTGCGCGCCGCCCTGCGCAAGCCGGCGGCTGCGCCCATGGTCGTGGGCGACCCGGAGCCGGAGCCGGCGCCGGCGAAACGGCGCAAGCCCTACGTGATCCCCGAACTGGCCACGCTGACCGCCAATCCGCGCCCGATCCTGTCGCGCGTCCAGGACGAGGTGCCGCGTGCCAGCCAGGCGCTGGAATCGGTGGACCGTGCCGCCGGCGGCATCATCGCCGAGCTGCGCAACGGCGGCCGGCTGGACGTTGAGGCGGTGGAGGAGGCGGTGACGCCGGTGGTGGACAGCATCGTGCGCAATCCCGATGCGTTCTTCTGGCTGGAGGCCCTGCGTCAGCACGACGGCTACACCTACAGCCACGCGGTGAACTGCTGCGGCTTCATGGCCGCCTTCGGCCGGCATCTGGGATTCCCTGATGAGGCCCTGCACGACCTGGCCACCGCCGGGCTGCTGCTGGACATCGGCAAGACCGCCTTGCCCGAGTCGCTGCTGGAACACGATGGCGCCCTGTCTGCCGAAGAGCTGGAGCTGCTGCGCAGCCACCTCGGCCACAGCCTGCGCCTGTACGACGCCTCAGGTGCCTCCAACAGCGTCGTGCGCGAGATGATCCTGACCCACCACGAGCGCGAGGACGGCTCGGGCTATCCCGCCGGCTTGACCGGCTCGCAGATCCCGCTGTTCGGGCGGATCGCGGCGATCGTCGACTCGTTCGACGCCATGACCAGCCCGCGGCCTTACCGCGAGCCGCTGTCGCGCTACGAGGCCATGCAGGCGCTCTACCGCCAGCGCGGCGCGTCCTATCAGCCCGACCTGGTCGAGCAGTTCGTGCAGTGCCTGGGCGTGTATCCGACCGGCAGCCTGGTGGAACTGTCCACCGGCGAGGTCGCCATCGTGGTCGAGCAGAACCCGGTGCGCCGGCTGTTCCCGCAGGTCATGCTGCTGACCGATGCCGACAAGCAGCGGCGCGAGGCCTTCGAGCCGCTGGACCTGCGCGACACCTGGGGCGCGCACGACAACCGCCAGATCAGCATCCGCAAGGGGCTCAAGCCCGGCAGTTACGGGCTCGATCCCAAGGAACTGTATCTGTGAGATGTGCACAGGCCAGCATGACGCTGCGCCAGGCAAGGCGCTAGGACGGCCAGATGCTCAATCGCGAAATCCTGTTCGACACCATCGCGCGCCTCGTCCCCGAGCCGGCCGCGGGCGGCGCGCTGCTGGTGGTGCGCATGCAGCGGCTGCGCGAGTACGAGGCGGTGTTCGGCTACGGCGCCAGCGATGCGCTCATCGCCGCCTTCACTGCGCGCCTGGGCGACTGCCTGCGCGAGGTCGATGCGCTGGTGCGCATCGGCGAGTGCGATTTCGCCGTGCTGCTGCCCGGCGTGCGCGACCAGAACCTGGCCATGCTGGCCGCGGGCAAGATCGCGCGCGCCTTCCGCTATCCGCTGGAAGCCGGCGGCCGCCCCTCCCGGGTGACCGTGGCCGTGGGTGTGGCCATGGCCGTCAACGCAGCCGACGCCGAGCAGCTGTGCCGGCACGCCGACGTGGCCTGCGCGAGCGCCGCCCAGCGGCCTGAGCATCACGCGCTGTATGCGGGGCAGATGCCGGCCAGCGTGGGCTACGAAGACCTGCACCGCGCGATCCATCACAACGCGCTGCAGGTCCACCTGCAGCCCATCTTCGCCCTGGACAGCGGTGCCCTGCGCGGCTTCGAATCGCTGGCGCGCTGGCACGACCCCGTGCTGGGTCCGGTGCGGCCGGACCTGTTCGTCGTCGCCGCCGAGCAGACCGGCCTGATCGACGGCCTGACCCGCTGGAGCATCAACGCCACGCTGCGCCACTGCGCGCCGGTGTTCGCCGAGCATCCGGACCTGCAGTGCGGCTTGAACGTGTCGCCGATCGCGCTGACCGCCGGTGGCTTCGTCGAACAGATGGCCTCGGCCCTGCGCATCTGGAACGTCAACCCCGCCCAGGTGATGCTGGAAGTCACAGAGACCGCCTTCGTCGACAATCCGCAGCAGATCGGCCAGGCGCTCACGCGTCTGCGCGAGATGGGCCTGCGCATCGCGGTGGACGATTTCGGCGTGGGCTACTCCTCGCTGTCCTACTTCCGCCACTTCCATGTGGACGAGCTGAAGATCGACATGAGCTTCGTGCGCGACGTCATCGACAGCCGGCGCATGTGCCGCCTGGTCGAATCGATCGTCAACATGGGCCACAGCATGGAAGCGGTGGTGGTGGCCGAAGGCATCGAGAGCTCGGCGGTCTGGAGCCGCCTGCGCGAGATCGGTTGCGACCTGGGCCAGGGCTACTACCCGGGCCGCCCGGCGCCGGCGGAAGAGGCCCTGGCCCAGTTCGTCGACTGAAGGCGCCACCGGCCCGCACGCGCCGGGCGATGTCCTAGACTGGCGCTTCCAACGCGCGGAGCGCTCGCCATGCACCATGCCGGAAGTTGCCACTGCGGCGCCATCGACTTCACCGTGACCGGTGAGGTACGCGAGGTGATCGACTGCAACTGCTCGCTGTGCCGGCGCCGCGGCGGCCTACTCTGGTTCGCGCCGCGCGCGGCGTTTTCGCTGCGCAGCGATCCAGGCGCGGTCCAGACCTACACCTTTCACTCGCACACGTTGCGCCACCACTTCTGCGCGACCTGCGGGATCGCGCCCTACAGCGAAGGCACCGGGCCGGACGGCGCGGCGATGGTCGCGATCAACGTGCGCTGCCTGCCGCAGCTGGATCTGGCCTCGCTGACTATCCTTCCTTACGACGGCGCCGGCCGCTGACGTGGCGCTCAGCCCGGTGCGCGGCCGAGCAACTCGTCGGGCACCGCCGGCATCGGCGTGCGCGTGTCCTTGGCCTGTTCCTTGAGCCAGTCCATGAACAGCCGCGCGGCCGGCGACAGCGGGCGATGCGTAGCGTGCACGGCGTAATAGGCGAAGCGCGCGCGGATGGCCGGGCCGGGCAGACGCACCAGCTCATAGCGCTGCAGATAGGGCAGGGCGATGTGCTTGCGCGCCAGCGCCGCGCCCAGGCCGTAGACCGCCGCGCGCATCACGTCGGTGCTGTCGCTGAACACATGCGCGATCGGCAGCTGCGCGCCATGCACGCCGACTTCGCGGAACCACTCGCGCCAGCCCTGCAGGCCCAGGTCGGCCAGTAGCGGCAGCCGGGCGATCTGGGCCGGCGTGGTCACCTCGCCGATGCCTTGCAGCGCAGGGGAGGCGACCGGGAACAGCTCATCGTCCATCAGATGATGGGCGGTGATGCCCGGCCAGTCGCCGCTGCCATAGCGGATGCCGACCTCCGGGCCGTTGTCGTCGAAGCGCGCCATCGCCGGGCTGGAGTCCAGTTCCACCCGCACCCGCGGATAGGCGGCGCAGAAGCGCGGCAGGCGCGGCAGCAGCCAGCAGTAGGCCAGCGAGTGCAGCGTGGTCACCTTCAGCGGCACCACCTCGGACTGCGGATGCAGCGCGCCGGCGACTGCGGCCACGTCGGCCAGCGCAGCGGTGGCGGCATCGGCCAGCTGGCGGCCTTCCGGAGTGAGCTTGACCCCGCGCGCGTGACGCTGGAACAGGCTCACGCCCAGCAGCGCCTCGAGCTTGCGCACGTGGTGGCTGACCGCGCTGGCGGTCAGGTGCAGCTCCTCGGCGGCGTGGGCCAGGTTCTGGTGGCGGGCGGCCGCGGCGAACACGCCGAGGGAGGGCAACAGGGTCGGGCGCAAGTGCATGGCGAGGCACAAATCAGATTTGTGGCAGGCGCCGATACTACGCGCTTGTAGGGCCAGGCCGCGCGCTGGACCATGCAATCACGCTGCGATGTCCGGAACCGGCCAGCGCGCCGCCGCCGCCTCGCGCAGGCTGGCGGCGCCTGCCGACGGCGCGCTGCCGTCCGCACCTTCCCTCACGATTTCCATGTGGAACCGCGCCATGTCCCATGCCTCGCCTTCGGCCGCCTGCCCGCCCACCGACACCGCCCGCGACTGGCGCACGCCCATCGAGCTGGCCGTGCTGGGCGTGATCTGGGGCAGCTCCTTCCTCTTCATGCGCGTGGCCGCGCCGCATTTCGGCGCCTATGCCCTGGTCGAGCTGCGTCTGTGCCTGGGCGCGCTGGTGCTGCTGCCGTTCCTGTGGCGCGACCGGGCGCAATTTCCGGCCAAGCGCTGGCCGGTGCTGGCCGGCATCGGCGTGCTGAACTCGGCCTTGCCCTTCCTGCTGTTCGCCTGGGGCGCGCAGCACGCGCCGGCGGCGATCGGCGCCATCACCAATGCGATGACGGTGCTGTTCACCGCGCTGATCGCCTTCCTGTTCTTCGGCGAGAAGATCGGCGCGCGCCGCGCCATCGCCCTGCTGGTCGGCTTCATCGGCGTGCTGGTGCTGGCCACCGGCAAGGCCGGCGGCCTGAGCGTGGGTCCGGCGGCGCTGGCCGGCGCGACCGCGTCGCTGCTGTACGGCATCGGCTACAACCTGGTGAAGCGGCACATGGCCGATCTGCCGCCGGCCAGCTCGGCGGCGGCGACGCTGGGTTGCGCGGCCCTGCTGCTCTCGCCGCTGGCGGTGACCCACTGGCCCACCGCGCCGGTGCCCGGCGTGGCCTGGGCCTGCGCCGGCGCGCTGGGCATCGTGTGCACCGGCCTGGCCTACCGCGTGTACTACCGCCTGATCCAGCGCATCGGGCCGGCCCGCGCGGCCACGGTGACCTATCTGATTCCGGTGTTCGGCGCGCTGCTGGCCTGGGCCATCCTGGGCGAACCGCTGACTTGGACGATGCTGCTGGCGGCGGTGCTGATCCTGGGCAGCGTCGCGGTCAGCCAGCGCGCCACGGCCAGGCGCCCGCGCTGACAGCCCCTCGGACCTGACCTTTAGGAGCAAGCGGATGGATAAGCAGTTCGGCTACAAGGCATGGGCCAACGCGGAGATGTTCGAGGCGCTTGCCACGATCGATCCGCAGCAGCATCCGGCGCAATGGAAGCGCGCGGTGCGGCTGATGAATCACGCCTACGTGGTGGACCGGATCTTCGCCGCCCATCTGCAGGGGACGGCTCACGCCTACCAGGCGACCAACACGCCGGACACGCCGACCCTCGAAGCCTTGCGCGAAGACGTCGCCGCATCCGACGCCTGGTACCGGCAGTACGTGGCGACGCTGAAAGCCGGCGCGCTGCACGCGCCGGTCTCCTTCTCCTTCACCGACGGCGAAGCGGGCACCATGACCCGCGCGGAGATCCTGTTCCACGTGCTGGCGCATGGCGCCTACCATCGCGGCAACGTGGGGATGGTGCTGGCCGAGTGCGGCTGCGATCGCCCCAGCGACACCTTCACCCGCTATCTGCACGCCAGCGAACCGGGGCGGCGCCAAGGGATTGTCTAGGACGCGCGGATCGCGTCGGCACGTCCCGCGGCGCTGACGCGGGGGCTCCCCGCGCCTCGCTTACTTCTTGCCGCCCGGCGTCCGCACCGGCAGCGGCACGTTGCACAGGTCGATATGGCCGGCCGGACGCTTGTAGAAGTCGTCCACGCGGTTGCGCTTGGCTTCGACCACGTCGCGGAAGGTCTGGCTGTCGGTGCGCAGCAGCTCCAGCGGCGTGCGCTCGGCGGCGGGCACCTCGCTGGCCAGGCGGATCGACTTGATCGGCGTGCGTTGCGCCGGGTCGGTATAGAAGCCCATAGGCTCCGGGCCGCGCTGGATCGTGCTCAGCAGCTCCATGCCCTTCACCACGCGGCCGACCACGGTGATGTTGTCGTCCAGCTGGCGCGGCGACTGGCCGATGACCACGTACAGCTCGGCGCCAATGCTGCTGTCGTCGGCGTTGTTGCGGCCCGCGCCCAGCGTGCCGTAGCAGTGCGCCAGCCAGGCCTTGCCGTCGGCGCCGTCGCGCGCGGCCGGGAAGCCGTCGACGAAGCCCACCTGCCTGGCCCAGCCATCGCGGTCGGGCAGCGGCTGGAAGTCCAGGCCCTTGGCGCTGCGGTGGAACTCGGCCGGCAGATGCGTCTTCGCGCTGCCCAGCGACTTGGCCTTGGCCGGATCCTCGCCATCCACGTCGCCGAACTGCACCACGAAGTTGTCTTGCGAGCGGTAGATGCTGGTGCCATCCCAGAAGTGCTCGTGGGCCAGGGTCGTGATGTTGGCCACATGCTCGGGCGCGAACGCCGGCGCCAGTTCGATCACCACCCGGCCGCTGGCCAGCTCCAGGTAGAGCGTGCGCGCCGGGTCGAGCGTGCGCCAGTCGCTGGCCGGGGATGCGTCGAGGATCTGCTGCCCGCTGCGGTACGGCTTCTTGGCCTGCGCGGCCGCGCCGCCCACGGCCATGGCGGGCAACAGCGCGAGCAGCAGCGCGGCGGTGAGGCGGGCGGGAGCGGGCATGTGGCGACTCATGGCATGGAAAGGATGGGCCCGATTCTGACCGGGCGCCCCGCGCCACGCCAGCTAGGCGCGCGCCTGCGCGCTCCGGCAAGACAGGCGGGAAGCGGAACCCAACGCTGGCGCAGGCCCGCGCGGGCCTGCAAGCGCGTGGAATCAGCGCGTCGCGCGCTGAGCGGTCAGCACATACGCCAGCGCCAGATGCACCGGCACCAGCAGCGCGACCCAGGCGATGTTGGCCTGCACGTTGAACGGGAACCAGTGCAGCATCCACGCCAGCACCGACAGCGCCGCCACCAGGCGCAGCAGCCAGCGCGACCACGCGGCCAGCGCGCGGCCGCGCAGCACCTGCACCGCCGCGGGCAGCAACAGCACGCACAGCGGATCGAGGAGCAGCAGGTTGCGGTTGGCCCAGCCGGCCACGTGGCCGCTGCCGAACCAGATGAACAGCATCAGCGCGCCGGCCAGCGTGCACACCAGCCAGAACACCAGCGCCACGCCGCCGACCACGCGCCGCGCGCGCGTGCCCAGCCACACCAGCGCGAACGCCACCAGCACGCCGGCCAGCAGCCACGGCCACCAGCTGCGCGCGGTCTCCGGCGGTTCGGGTGCGATGCGGTGCGGCAGCAGTTGCTGGGTCGACTGCACCAGCGGGCGACCCTGGGTGTCTTCACCTGGGTCAGCGCATCGGCCAGGCGCATCGGCACGAAGGCCTCGTCCCAGCGCGAGAGCTGGCGGTCGGCGTAGGGGCCGAAGCCCAGGTCGAAGCCGATCCACATCCACCAGGCCGGCGAGGCCAGGCGCACCGACTCGCTGCGGTAGGTGTTGCCGCGCGAACGGCCGGCCAGCTGCTTCTTCAGCGCCCCGCCCATGGCCGCATCGAGCGCATCGCGCACCTGCGTGGCGCAGTTGCTGGTGAAGTAGTCGTAGGGATAGCGCGCATTTTCCGGACGCGCGCGCCAGGCCAGCGAATCGGCCAGCGCCTGCGCCTGCTGCGGGGTCAGGTCCAGCCACTGGATCGACACGCCGCGGCCTTCGGCCTGATAGCTCTGCAGGTCCTCCTGCAGCGGCAGCGCGACCAGGTAGTACAGCATCTTGCCGTCGATGAAGCGGCGCACGAAGCCCGGCTCGTCCGGATCGAAGAAGCCGAAGTTGTACGAGGTGGCCTGGCCGGTCTGCGGGTCGGCGACCACCAGCGCGTCATGGCCGAAGCGTTCGAAGAACACCTCGCCCGGCTGCATCGTCATCACCCCGATGCGCGGTGCGGCCGGCGCGGCACAGGCCAGCAGCGCGAACACGAGCGCGCACAGCAGGCGCGCCAGCAGGCCGGTGGTCTTCAAGCTCAATCCTCGGGCAATACGCCGACGTGGAAAGCGTGCACGCGGCGCGCATCGGCCTTGGCCACGCGGAAGGCGAAGCGTCCCAGCGTCAGCTCCTCGCCGGTCTCGGGCAGGTGGCCGATGGCGTCGGTGACCAGGCCGCCGACGGTGTCGTACTCGTCGTCGGGGAAGTCCGCGCCGAAGCGCTCGTTGAAGTCCTCGATCGGCGTCAGCGCGTCGACCACGTACTGGCCATCGGCCTGCGCGGCGATGCGCGAGGCCTCGTCCTCGGCCTCGTCGTGCTCGTCGTCGATCTCGCCGACGATCTGCTCCAGCACGTCTTCGATGGTGACCAGGCCCGCCACGCCGCCGTATTCGTCCACCACCAGCGCCATGTGGTTGCGCGAGAGGCGGAACTCCTTGAGCAGCAGGTTGAGCTTCTTCGATTCGGGGATCAGCACCGCCGGGCGCAGCAGCTCGCGCACCGTGCCCGGGCCGTTGTCGGCGACCACGCCGCGCAGCAGGTCCTTGGCCAGCAGGATGCCCAGGATCTCGTCCTTGTTCTCGCCGTGCACCGGGAAGCGCGAGTGGCCCGATTCGACCACCTGCTGCATCAGCTGCAGGAAGGGCGTGTCCACGGCCAGGGAGACCATCTGCGAGCGCGAGACCATCACATCGCCCACGGTGAGTTCGGCCACCGACATGGCGCCTTCCATCATCTTCATGGTGTCGGCCTCGAGCAGGCCGTTGTGCTGGGCGTCGCGCAGCAGCGCGAGCAGGTCTTCGCGGGATTCCGGTTCGCCGGAGAACGCCTGGCTCAGGCGTTCGAGCCAGCTGCGTCGTTTTTCAGGGATTTCCGACGCGGTTGTACTGTCGTCTTCTGACATTGGGGGGTAGACGGCACCCGGCGATCGCGGGCGTTACGGTCAGTCTAGCAGAACGGTTTCAAGCGCCGTCTGACGCCGCGTTCAGTGGGCCTGAGCCTGGGCGGCGGGCGCCGCCGGGGCCGGATCGGGGCCTTCGGTGTCCAGGTTGTAGCTGCAGCCGGCCAGCGTCTTGCCCGGGTGCGAGGCGACGTTGGAGACATTGAGGATGATGGCCTGGATCAGGGTCTGGCCGCTGGCCGGATCGGTCCGTGTCGTCGCGCGCAGCTGCTTGCCGAAGATGGCCTTCTCCGGCGTGTCGATGCCGGTCTCCAGCTCCAGCTGGTGCGCCAGTGGGCGTGGATCGGGCAGGTCCAGGATCGCCATGATGCTGTCGCCGGCGAAGGCGATCCGGTCGGTGGCATGGCCGAAGACGGTGATCGGCGCGGCCAGCTGGAATTCGGTCATGAACTGGTTGACCTGCGGCAGCGGCTTCCAGCCCAGCGCCACGGCCTTGAGCGGGTCGCTCACGGCCGGGGCCAGCGCGAGGAAGTCCGGAACCTCCTTGCGGCATTCGATCAGCGCGGCCAGGTCGGGCTTGGCGATCGGCGTGGCCTCGGCCGCATGCGCGCGCGGCGGGGCGAACGGCGCACACAGCAGCAGCGCGGTGACGAGCGCGCGCCGGCTCATGCGGCGCCGTCCGCCGCGTAGGGATCGTCGATGCCCAGCTCGGCCAGGATCTCGCGTTCCAGCTGCTCCATCGCCTCGGCCTCGGTGTCGTCCTCGTGATCCCAGCCCAGCAGGTGCAGGGTGCCGTGCACGGTCAGGTGCGCGTAGTGCGCCAGCAGCGCCTTGTCCTGCTCGCGCGCCTCGCGCGCCACGACCGGCGCGCAGATCACCAGGTCGCCCAGCAGCGGCATGGTCACGCCCTTGGGCAGCTTGATCGTCTCGTCCAGCTCGCCCGGGAAGGACAGCACATTGGTCGCGTAGTCCTTGCCGCGGTAATGCCGGTTGAGCGCGCGGCCTTCCTTGGCATCGACCAGGCGGATGGCCAGGTCGGCCTCGCGGATGCGGCCCTTCAGCGCCGCGGCGACCCACTTGCGGAAACTCACCGCGGACGGAAGGCCGGCGCGCGGCAGCGCATAGCTGACCGCGACCTGCAGATGGATCGGACCCTGGGTCATGTCGGTTTCAACTCACGCCGGATCGGCGGCCTTGTCGTCGCGCGCATCGTAAGCCCGCACGATGCGCGCCACCAGCGGATGGCGCACCACATCGCGCGCGCCGAAGAAGCTGAAGGAGATCCCGTCCACGCCGCGCAGCACCTCCAGCGCGTCCTTGAGCCCGGAGCGGATGTGCTTGGGCAGGTCGGTCTGGCTCATGTCGCCGGTCACCACCGCGGTGCTGCCGAAGCCGATGCGGGTCAGGAACATCTTCATCTGCTCGACGGTGGTGTTCTGCGCCTCGTCCAGGATCACGAAGGCATCGTTGAGCGTGCGTCCGCGCATGTAGGCCAGCGGCGCGATCTCGATGACGTTCTTCTCCAGCAGCTTGGCCACCTTCTCCACGCCCAGCATCTCGTACAGGGCGTCGTAGAGCGGGCGCAGGTAGGGGTCCACCTTCTGGCTCAGGTCGCCGGGCAGGAAGCCGAGCTTCTCGCCGGCCTCCACCGCCGGGCGCACCAGCACCAGGCGCTGCACGCGCGCCTCGTTCAGCGCCTCCACCGCCATGGCCACGGCCAGGAAGGTCTTGCCGGTGCCGGCCGGACCGATGCCGAAGTTGATGTCGTGGGTGGCGATGGCGTGCAGATAGGCGGCCTGGTTGGGGCCGCGGCCGCGCACCGTGCCGCGCTTGACCTTGATCGCCACGTCCTGCGGCGCGTAGCCACCTGCGGCGACATGCTCCAGATTGGCCTCGTTGAGGCGCAGGTGGATCGCATCGGCGTCGAAGGTCTCCGTCGCGGCTTCCGCGTACAGCGTATGCAACAGCTGCTCGGTCGCCGCCACGGCCCGGTCAGGGCCCTGCACGCGGAACACGTTGCCGCGGTTGGAGATCTCCACGCCCAGCTTCAGTTCGATCTGGCGCAGATGCGCATCGAACGGCCCGGCCAGGTTGGCCAGCTGCTCGGTGTCGTAGGGGTCGAGGGTGAAATCGTGATGGTGGGTCGTCATAGGCCGCCTAGGGTAGCGCGGCGGCCCTGAGTCGGCTGTGTGGAGAGGCGGCTGCAACGCTGTGGTCCGGATGCAGCAGGCGGCCGTGGAACAGCCATTCCCCGGGCGCGGGGTCGGGATCATCCGCATCGTCTGCGTCGGCGATTCCGTCCATCCGTACGCCGCCTTGGCCGAGCAGCGTCGGCAGGGCCTGGCGCGTCGCGCCCCAGCGGAACGGTTCGCCGCGCCGCCCCAGCCAGCGCCGCACCCAGGGGTGCTGCCGGACGAAGCCGGGCGCGCCGTCGTGGCGCAGCGCCATCGCGGTGGCAATCAGGCGTGCATCGGGCAGGGCGCGGGCCAGTTGCCGCAGCAGCGCCTGCGCCGTGTCCAGCGGCAGGTACATCAGCAGGCCCTCGGCGACAATCAGCGTGGGCAGTTCCGGCGCGAAGCCGGGCAATCCGCGCAGCCAGCGCGCCAGCGGCACCGTCCCGAGTTCGCCAGGACATAGCCGCAGGCGCGGATCGTCGAGGCGCAGCGCGCGCAGCGCGGCCTGTTTGATCGCCAGCGTGGCCCCGCGATCGACCTCGAACACGCGCAGCGCCGGCGCCTGGTCCAGCAACGCCTGCGCCAGCCCGTCGAAGCCGGCGCCCAGGATCAGCACCTGCTGCACGCCCTCGGCGCAGGCCTGTTGCGCCCATCGCCGGATCCGACGCTTGCGCCAGGTGTAGTGCGCACCGATGCCAGGCAGGCAGGCGGCCTCGAGCAGCCGCAGCAGGCCGCGTCCAGGCCGCGTATCGACTGCGCGCAGCAGGCGATCGCCGCCGCTCCCGGCGCGCTGCAGGCAGGCACGGGCGATGGCGGCGTTGCGCTGCGCGGACGGCGTGCGATCCGTCCGCGCCTCGCGTACCGCGGCGGCGGCGAGCAGCATCGAGGTGCTGATGCCGGCCATGTCAGCGCGTCACCAGCGCGGCGTGGTGGCGATACCAGTCGCTCTGCCAGCGGCCCTGCGGATCGAGTGCGCGCTTGGCGCGGAGGAGCTCGGCGAAGCGCGGATGCGCCGCCTGCACCTGCTCGCGTGTGGCCCAGCGGTGATAGGTCAGGTAGTAGCTGCCGCCGAACCACAGCGCATCGTCGATCAGCGCGCGGAAGGCCACGGCCGCGGCCTGCACGCCGGCCGGGCCATGCTGCACGTGCAGGTTGAACACCACACAGGCCCAGTCCTGCCGTGCCCACGCCAGCACGCTGGTCGTTTCGCGTTCGATCAGGCGCACCGTGCCGTAGACCGGCTGGGCGTGGTGGCGACGCAGGCTGTCGGCGGCGCGGCCCATGAAGCCCGCCAGCGCGCCGCGGGGCACGTACAGCTCGGTGATCATCTCCGAGCCGCAGTGGCCCAGGCTGCGATCGACCGCCGCGTGATAGTCCTCCAGATACACGCCGGTCTGCTGCGCATCGCTGGCGTAGTGCTGTCCGTCGGTAGACAGATAGAAATCGGCGTATTCCTGGAAGGCGCGCGAGGGCGCTTGGTGGGCCAGCCACAGCAGCCGGCCGAAGTCCTCGGCCTGCAGATGGCGCGGCGCGTCGGGCTCGACGCCATCGACCGGGCGATAGCAGGACAGCACGCCCAGATCGAGGAAATCCTCGCTACGCGGATCGATCGCGAACTGGAAATCGCCATACGTGCAGCCTTGGGCGATCGCGTCCTCGAATGCGCGCTGCACGCCGCCGATGCGGGCCAGCGACACCTGACGGCGCAGCGTCCGCCGGGGCGTCAGCCGCAACGTCATCTCCACCACCAGGCCGAAGAGCCCGTAGCCGCCGGCCACCAGGGCGAACAGCTCGGCCCCCTCGCCGCGGCTGGCCTGTACCCGCTGGCCCTGCGCATCGATCAGCATCAGCGCCTCCACGTCCTCCACGAACGGGGCCAGGCACAGCCCGCGCCCATGAATGTTGGCGGCCAGTGCGCCGCCCAGGCTGAAGTCGTCGGCGCCGGTCTGCTTCTGGCGGATCGTCCAGCCCGCCGTGTTGCCCGGGCACGCCGCCAGCCAGGCCAGCAGCGCGGGCCAGCGGATGCCGGCTTCGACCGTGATCAGGCCGCGCACCGGGTCGAAGTCCACGACGCGGTCCAGCGCGGCGGTGTCCAGCACCTGACCATCGGCGAGAAACTGCTGGCCGCCCATCGCATGCCGCGCGCCGGCGGCGATCAGTGGCGATCCGGCCCGCGCGCTGGCGCGGATCGCCGCGCAGGCCTCGGCCACCGAGCCGGGCCGCAGCATGTGCGCCCGTGTGGGATTGAGGCGGGCATGGACATCGTTGAGCAGTTCGGCGGGCCGACAGGCGGGAGCGGGCAGGGCGGGCATGCGCGTACTTGGCTGGAGAGGTGAGCGCACCCTGCACGCCGCGGATCAAGATCCGCAATCAAGTTCGGACAAGTATCGGAATATGATCCCGTCCCTCCTTCTGTGACGCGCCTCCATTGCCATGGCCGACCGCGAACGCCTGCTCACCGCGCTCAAGCGCCTGCTCAAGGAACGCGGCTGGCGCTATGCCGACCTGGCTGCGGCGCTGGGGGTGTCCGAGCCGACGATCAAACGCGTGCTTTCCAGCGGGCGCATGGACCTGGCGCGCCTTGAGCAGATCTGCGAGGTGCTGGACATCGACTTCTTCGAGCTGGCGCGCACGGCCCGCGGCGCGCGCGAGTCGCGCCGCCATCTCACCCTGCACCAGGAGCGGTCGTTGGCGGCCGAGCCGCGGCTGATGACCGTCTTCCACCTGCTATGCCAGGGCTGGCGGACCGCGGCGATCGGCGAAGGCTTCGGACTCAGGCCGCCCGAGCTGGTGCGGCTGCTGGCCCAGCTCGATCGTCTGCGCCTGCTCGACCTGCTGCCGGGTAACCACGTGCGCCTGCGCGTGCCGCGCGATTTCTCATGGCGCGACGACGGGCCGGTGCGCGCCCGCTACCTGCAGATGGCCAGCCATGAATTCCTCAAGGACGACTTCGCCGCGGCCGAGGCGCACCTGGCCCTGGAAATCGGCGAACTCGGCGAGGCGTCGGTCGCCACCCTGCGGCGCAAGCTGGACAAGCTGGTGGTCGACTTCAAGGAAGCGGCCGAGCTGGACATCAGCCTGCCGCCGGAGCGGCGGCGCAGCGTCGGTATGCTGGTCGCGCTGCGGCCGTGGGTGTTTTCGCTCGTCGACAGCCTGCGTGCGGAAAGTGCGCCGCCTGCCCGCGATCCGCGCAGGCGCGCGCGCCGCTGATCAGCCCAGCGCGTGCGCGGCGGCGCGGGCGACCAGCTCGGGTTCGGGCCGCACGCCGGTGTACAGGACGAACTGCTCTACCGCCTGCAGCACGATCACCTCGCCGCCGGTGATCACCGGCTTGCCCAGGGCGCGCGCCAGCCGGATCAGCGGGGTTTCCACCGGGATGGCGACCACGTCGAAGACCAGCTGCGCCGCGGCGACTTCCGCTTCGGTGAAGGCCAGCGACTGCGCATCGGAACTGCCTTCCATGCCGATCGGGGTGACGTTGACCAGCAGCCCGGCGGTCACGCCGCGCATGTCCTCGGACCACTGCCAGCCGGCGGTGCGCGCCAGGCGCTGGCCGGCCACCGCGTTGCGCGCCACGACCCAGCCCCGGGCGAAGCCGCCGTCGCGCAGCGCACAGGCGGTGGCCTTGGCCATGCCGCCGCTGCCGCGCAGCGCGACCGGCGTGTCCGGCGACAGCCCGCTGTCGGCGATCAGCGTGGCCACCGCGGTGTAGTCGGTGTTGTAGCCGCGCAGCACGCCCTCGGTGTTGAGGACGGTGTTGACCGAATCGATCGCCTTGGCCGACGGCTCCAGGCCGTCCAGCAGCGGGATCACCGCCTCCTTGAACGGCATCGACACCGCGCAGCCGCGGATGCCCAGCGCGCGGATGCCGGCGATCGCGCCCTCCAGGTCGGTCGTGGTGAATGCCTTGTACAGGTAGTCCAGGCCCAGCGCGTCGTAGAGGTAGTTCTGGAAGCGCGTGCCGAAGTTGCCCGGCCGTCCGGACAGCGACATGCACAGCTGGGTGTCGCGGCTGATGCGCGCGGTCATGCGGCCCGCTCCGTGTCGGTGACCACGCGGCCGCGCAGCGAGTTGGTCAGCGCCTCGGTGATCAGCACATCGACGAACTGGCCGATCAGGCGCTGCGGCGCGGGGAAGTTCACCGAGCGCATGTTCTCGGTCTTGCCGGTGAGCTCGTTGGGATTCTTCTTCGACGGGCCTTCGACCAGTACGGTCTGCACGCTGCCGACCATCCTCTGTGAGATCTCCGCGGCGAAGGCGTTGATGCGCGCCTGCAGGCGCTCGAGGCGCGCGTGCTTGATCTGGCTGGGTGTGTCGTCGGCCAGGTCGGCCGCCGGCGTTCCGGGACGGCGCGAGTAGATGAAGGAGAAGCTCTGGTCGAAGCCCACGTCCTCGATCAGCTTCATGGTCTTCTCGAAGTCCGCATCGGTCTCGCCGGGGAAGCCGACGATGAAGTCCGAGCTGATCGAGATGTCCGGCCGCACCGCGCGCAGCTTGCGGATCTTGGACTTGAACTCCAGCGCGGTGTAGCCGCGTTTCATCGCGCTGAGGATGCGGTCGCTGCCCGCCTGCACCGGCAGGTGCAGGTAGTTGGCCAGCTGCGGCACGTCGCGGTACGCATCGATGAGCGTGTCGGAGAACTCCAGCGGATGGGAGGTGGTGAAGCGGATGCGGCCCACGCCCTCGATCTGGGCGATGGTGCGGATCAGCATGCCCAGATCCGCGATCTCGCCCTCGCCGTACGGGCCGCGGTAGGCGTTGACGTTCTGGCCGAGCAGATTGATCTCGCGCACGCCCTGGGCGGCCAGCTGCGCCACCTCGACCAGCACGTCCTCGAATGGCCGGCTCACCTCGGTGCCGCGGGTATAGGGCACTACGCAGAAGCTGCAGTACTTGCTGCAGCCCTCCATGATCGACACGAAGGCGCTGGGGCCCTCGGCCCGCGGTTCGGGCAGGGCGTCGAACTTCTCGATCTCCGGGAAGCTGATGTCCACCTGCGGGCGGTTCTGCTCGCGCCGCGCACGGATCAGCTCGGGCAGGCGGTGCAGGGTCTGCGGGCCGAACACCAGATCCACATAGGGGGCGCGCTTGACGATGGCCTCGCCTTCCTGGGACGCCACGCAGCCGCCGACGCCGATGATGACCTCGCGGTCGCCGGTCTTGAATTCCTTCCAGCGGCCCAGCTGGCTGAAGACCTTCTCCTGCGCCTTCTCGCGGATCGAGCAGGTGTTGACCAGGATGACGTCGGCCTCTTCGGGCCGGTCGGTCAGCTCCAGCCCTTCGGCCTGGGCGAGCACGTCGGCCATCTTGGCCGAGTCGTACTCGTTCATCTGGCAACCGTGGGTCTTGATGTACAGCTTGCCGCGCACATGCGCCGGCCGGGTGGCGACGAAGGGCAGGGGGATGAGCGAGGTGTCGCCCGAGGCGGGCGGGGTGACGTCTGGCGTCCCGGTCATGGCGCTTAATCCAGTCGGGTGGGCGGGGAAGCCGGCTAGTTTAGCGGCTTGGCGGCTTGAGCCGGACGGCAGGCGCAGCGGGCAGTCGCACGCGAGGGACGAGGAGGGCAAACGCTGTGCCGCGCCCCACCGGAGCGTCACCCTGCCGACCGCACGCCGAATGCTTGTTAAGTCATTGATAAGCTGGGACACTCGCGCCCATGAGGGGGCTGCTGCGACTGGGGATGATCGCTGCCGCGCTGGTCGCGCTGCCGGCCAGCGCCGGCACGTTGTATAAGTGCGTCGGCGCCGACGGGATCCCGGCCTACGTCAGCAAGCGCGTCTCCGGCGCCACCTGCACGGTGGTGAGCCAGTACCGGGCCGAGCCGGCGCGCCGCGCCCAGGCCAGCGCGCCGACACACAGACCTCCCGCGTCTGCCGCGCCTGCCGCCATCGTGCCGCCCAGCGTCGAGTCGCGGCCTTCGACGGCCATCGTCCCGGCCGCACCGCCGCCGCCGACCGCCGCCGTGGCCAAGCCCGCGGCCGTGCCGCCGCGCCGCGTGGTCAGCGGCCAGGTCTATTCCTTCATCAAGGACGGGGTGCGCAACTACACCAGCGCCCGTCCGCGCGGGCTGGCCAGCGCCGACATCCGCACGATCAAGTACAGCTTCATCGAGACCTGCTACGCCTGCGGCAATCCCAACCTCAACTTCGGCGCGGTACGGCTGAACACGGTCGCCTACGAGAGCGAGATCGCCTCGGCCGCGCGCGAATTCGGCGTGGAAGAGGCGATCGTGCGCGCCATCATCCATGCCGAATCCTCCTACAACCCGCTGGCGCTCTCGCGCGCCGGCGCGATGGGGCTGATGCAGCTGATGCCGGCCACCGCGCGCCGTTTCGGCGTGGACGATGCCTACAACGCCACGCAGAACATCCGCGGCGGCGTGCAGTACCTGGCCTGGCTGCTCAAGCGCTACCAGGGCAATCTGACCCTGGCCGCAGCCGGCTACAACGCCGGCGAAGGCGCGGTGGACCGCAACGGCGGCGTGCCGCCCTATGCCGAGACCCAGCGCTACGTGCAGCGCGTGGGCGTGCTGGCCGAGCGCTACCGGGCCAACCTGGGGACGGTCGGCCTTCGCTGAACGGATGTTGCGCTGCAGTACCGGAACGGCCGGGTTTTCCTTTTCCAACTGATTGATCGGAAAGGGATTGTTGTGGCGAAATTTTTTATTCAGTTAGACTCCGACGCGCTCTTGCGATGAGGCCATTCCATCGGCCCCATCACTGGCAGCCAGACAGCTACCTCAAGATGTTTTCGCGGAGTAAGGGATGGCCAACGACGAGGTCACAATGCCCGTGGATGCGGGGCGCCGCCGGTTCCTGACGGCCACCACCGCAGTCGTCGGTGCCGTGGGTGCAGGCTTTCTGGCCGTCCCGTTCATCAAGTCATGGAATCCAAGCGCCCGGGCCAAGCTCGCCGGCGCACCGGTGACCGCCGACATCACCGGGCTGCAGGAAGGCCAGCGCATGGTGCTGGAATGGCGCGGCCAGCCGATCTGGGTGGTCAAGCGCTCCAAGGCGATCCTGGACGCGCTGCCGAGCCTGGACGATCGCCTGCGCGATCCGGAGAGCACCAACAAGGACCAGCAGCCGGCCTACGTGCTCAAGGGCAATCCCGAGTTCCGTTCGATCAAGCCGGAAATCTCGGTGCTGGTCGGCCTGTGCACGCACCTGGGCTGCTCGCCGGAGATCATCGCCGAGATCCGGCCCGAGCCGTTCGATCCGCAGTGGAAGGGCGGCTACTTCTGCCCCTGCCACAAGTCGCGCTTCGACATGTCCGGGCGCGTGTTCCAGGGCGTGCCGGCGCCGATCAACCTGCTGGTGCCGCCGCATCACTACCAGGACGACAACACCATCATCATCGGCGTCGATCCGCAGGGAGCTGCCTGATGTCCAACGTCATCACGCGAGCGGCCAACGGGGTCTTCGACTGGGTCACGGCGCGGGCGCCCGGGCTGATGCCCATGTACCGCAAGCACATGAGCGAGTACTACGCGCCGAAGAACTTCAACTTCTGGTACTACATGGGCTCGCTGGCCCTGTTGATCCTGGTCAACCAGATCGTCACCGGCATCTTCCTGACGATGAACTACAAGACCAGCGCGGCCGAGGCCTTCGCCTCGGTCGAGTACATCATGCGCGACGTCGAGTGGGGCTGGCTGATCCGGTACATGCATTCCACCGGCGCCTCGCTGTTCTTCATCGTGGTCTACCTGCACATGTTCCGCGGGCTGATGTACGGCAGCTACCAGAAACCGCGCGAGCTGGTGTGGATCCTGGGGATGCTGATCTACCTGGTGCTGATGGCCGAGGCCTTCATGGGCTACGTGCTGCCCTGGGGCCAGATGTCGTTCTGGGGCGCCAAGGTGATCATCTCGCTGTTCGGCGCCATCCCGGTGATCGGGCAGGGCCTGACCGAATGGATCATGGGCGACTACCTGCCCAGCGATGCCACGCTCAACCGTTTCTTCGCCCTGCACGTGATCGCGCTGCCGCTGGTGCTGTTGCTGCTGGTGGTGCTGCACCTGGGCGCGCTGCATGAGGTCGGCTCCAACAACCCGCAGGGCGTGGACACCAAGCACGGGCCCAAGGGCAACCGCTGGAGCAAGACCGCGCCGATCGACACGATCCCGTTCCACCCGTACTACACGGTCAAGGACCTGGTCGGCGTGGGCTTCCTGCTGGTGATCGGTGCGTTCATCATCTTCTTCGCGCCGGCCTTCGGGGGCCTGTTCCTGGAGCACGACAACTTCACCGAGGCCAACCGCCTGGTGACGCCCGAGCACATCAAGCCGGTCTGGTACTACACGCCCTACTACGCGATGTTGCGCGTGGTGCCCAACAAGCTGGGCGGCGTGCTGGTGATGTTCTCGGCCATCGCCATCCTGTTCACCGTGCCCTGGCTGGACCGCGGCAAGGTGCGCTCGATCCGCTACCGCGGCCTGGCCTACAAGATCGCGCTGGGAATTTTCGCCTTCAGCTTCGTCTACCTGGGCAAGATCGGGTCGGGCCCCGGCACGGACATCACCGAGACCTACATCGGCCGGGTGCTGACCTGCTGCTACTTCGGCTTCTTCATCTTCCTGTGGGTGTACACGTTCTTCGGCCTTGAACGCACCAAGCCGGTGCCCGACCGGGTGAGCACGCATGACTAAGCGCCTTCTCCCGCGGCTGGCGGCCTTCGCCGCTGGCCTGCTGCTGAGCACCGGCCTGCTGGCCGCCGAGGGCGGCGCGACGCTGCAGGCCGGCAACGACCTGAGCGACAAGGCCTCGCTGCAGCGCGGCGCCAAGCTGTTCATGGGCTACTGCTCGGGCTGCCACTCGCTCAAGTACCTGCGCTATTCGCGCATGGCCCAGGACCTGGGCCTGACCGAGGACCAGGTGATGGCCAACCTCAACTTCACCGGCGCGCCGGTGGGGCAGCAGGTGCAGGTGGCCATGCCGCACGACGGGGCGACCAAGTGGTTCGGCAAGATGCCGCCGGACCTGAGCCTGATCGCGCGCGTACGCGGTCCGGACTGGGTCTACACCTACCTCAAGTCCTTCTACCTGGACGAGAGCCGGCCGCTGGGCTGGAACAACAAGCTGTTCCCCAACGCCTCCATGCCCAACCCGTTGTGGGAGCTGCAGGGCCTGCAGCACGCCAAGTTCGGCCCGGAAGACCCGCAGACCAAGGAAAAGCCGGTCGAGGCGCTGGTGCTGGCCTCGCCCGGGACCGAGAGTCCGGCCGAGTTCGACCGCACCGTGCGCGATATCACCAACTTCCTTGAGTACGCCGGCGAGCCGGCCGCGCTCAAGCGCCAGAGCATGGGCGTGTGGGTGATCCTGTTCCTGGCGGGGCTGACCTTCCTGGCATTCCTGCTGAAGAAGGAGTTCTGGAAGGACGTCCACTAAAGCGGGGTCATGACCTCCAGCAGGGGTGCGCAAATCGGCGGCTGCCTGCTATGTTCATGTTCATCGCGTCTCGCGGCATGCCGCGACGCGGTGTCCAGGCAGGAAGCCTGGCAGAAACAGGCGTGGCCGGTGGATGCCGGCCGCTGGATGAGCCCGACAAGGTGATGAGTGCCCGCATGCGAAATACCCTGACGCTGTTCTCCTCCGTGGATGATGTGCTGTGCCACCGCGTGCGGCTGGTGCTGGCCGCCAAAGGCGTCAGCTACGACCTGGTGCCGGTCGATCCGCAGAATCCGCCCGAGGACCTGATCGACCTCAACCCCTATCACTCCGTGCCGACCCTGGTCGAGCGCGACCTGACGCTGTACGCCGCCTCGGTGGTCAGCGAGTACCTGGACGAGCGCTACCCGCACCCGCCGCTGATGCCGGTCGATCCGCTCTCCCGCGCGCGCCTGCGCCTGGCGATGCTGCGCATCGAGGTGGACTGGGTGCCGCAGGTGCAGGCCATCCAGCTGGGCAACAAGGCCCAGGCCGACGCCGGCCGCAAGCGCCTGAAGGAGCTGCTGACCGCCTCGGTGCCCCTGTTCAAGGCCAGCAAGTTCTTCCTCAACCCGGAAATGAGCCTGGCCGACTGCGCCATGGCCCCGATCATCTGGCGCCTGCAGTCGCTGGACGTCGGCCTGCCCAAAGACGGCAAGGCGATCGAGGATTACGGCAACCGCATCTTCCGCAATCCGGGCTTCGTGCGCAGCCTGACCGAGCAGGAAAAGAAGCTGCGCGATCTGCCGGCCTGAAGGCAGGAGTGAGCCCGAAGCGCTGAGGCGTGGATGAGCAGGTGGCGCTTGCGCCGCCGTCTTCTCCCCCTCATTCCTCGCTCTTGGCTAAACTGCGGGCATGACTGAAGACGTGCCCCCGATGACCAGCCATCGCCCGTATCTGCTGCGGGCGCTGGCCGAATGGATCGCCGACAACGACATGACCCCGCACCTGCTGGTCGATGCGACCCAGCCCGGGGTGCAGGTGCCCTCCAGCGCGGTCAAGGAAGGCCGGGTGGTGCTCAACATCGCCCAGCGTGCGGTCGCGCACCTGGTCATCGACAACCTGACGGTCAGCTTCAGCGCCCGCTTCGGCGGGGTGAGCTATCCGGTCAACGTGCCGATCTCGGCGGTGCTGGCGATCTATGCGCGCGAGACCGGCCAGGGCATGGCGCTGCCCGAGGACATCGCCGCCGGGCAGGGTCCGCACGACGATGATGAGCCGCCTTCGCCCGATGGCGCGGCCCCGGACGAACCGACGCCGCCACCGGCCAAGCGCCCGCATCTGCGCGTGGTGAAGTAGCACAGCCGATAAAATCCCCTGCCGTCGTTCCCGCGAAAGCGGGAACCCAGCGACTTTCAAGCGGTAAGGCCAAAGGCGCTGGATTCCCGCTCTCGCGGGAATGACGGAGTTATGGTTTGCCGTAAGCCTGCACCGTTGCCGCCGGGAAGCCGCCATGCCTGATCCACACGCCGACTACTGGTTCCCCGCCAAGCGTTTCGGCTTCGGCTGGGGCCTGCCGTGCCGCTGGCAGGGCTGGCTGACGATGGTCCTGTACCTGGGCGTGGTGGGCGGCGCGAGCGGGCTGTTCCGCCACGGCCATCACACGCAGGCGCACCTGATCGTCATCGGCGTGGCGACGGCGCTGCTGGTGCTGGTCTGCGTGCTCAAGGGCGAGCCACCGCGCCGCCGTTGAAACACGCGGTGCCGGCCGAATGAAGCCCCGGCGTCAGTGCAGGCTGGGGAACTGCGCAGTGTTGTCCGGGCGCGTAGGCCCGACGAAGGACACCAGCCGCTGCCCATGCAGCACCATCTTGCCGGTGTGGCGCTCGACGCCGTCGTGGGAATAGTCGAAGCGGAAACTGCGCTCCAGCCCCAGCCTGCCGTCCTCGCCGCGGCGCAGGCGCACGCCGGTGGCCTGCACGCTCTGGTCCAGCCACAGCACGCCGGCCGCCTCGCAGGCGTTGCGACCGACCTGGGTGGCGCGTTCGGCCGCGGCGCGCGAGGCGTTCCACCAGAAGAACACGGCCGCGCCGAAGATCAGGATGAGGATCGGAGTCATGGCGCGACTTTAGCGGTGCGCGGGCCTGCGCGGCAGGCGTGGATCACTCGCCGCTTTTCAAGGGCGCCGGTGCCTCGACCGGAGGTGCCGCGGCGGGCGGCGCATTCGGGGCCGGGGCCTGGCCCGGCGCCTCCGGCGCAGGCGGGGCCTGCGGCAGGGGCTGCGGTTCCACGGGCGGCGGCGCAGCAGGCGCGGCGGGTGCCGGGTCGGCCACCTGCAGCTTCAGCAGCACCGCCCAGTCCTGACGGTTGAAGTTGCACTGGTCGGGTTGTGCGGGCGTGCATTCGGCGCCCGGACCGGTGGCATCACCGCCGTCCTCGCTCACACGCGGCAGCGGCAGGACCACGCGGCCGCTGCGGTCCAGGTCCAGCTGGCGCATGGTCACCGCGTTGAGCACGTTGCCGCCGATCAGGTGCAGAGTGCGGTCGCCGCCGACATTGGCGGCCACCACGATGTCGCAATGGGATTGGTTGGGCACGCCGGCGCGGGAGGCCAGGGCGGCGTTCAGGCCGGCGAAGCCCATCACCTGCCGGCGGTTGCGGATGAAGCACAGCAGATCGCCGGGCGCAGGCTTCTCGGTGGCCGGATCGGTGAAGCGGTAGGGGCCGCCGCTGCCACCGTCGCGAAAGGCCGCGCGGATGTAGTCGATGTGGCGCGGCGATCGGGTGAAGTTCATGACGCCGGCCCGCGTCATGACCCAGGACACGAATGCCGCCGACCACGGCGTATCGATCAGGAACGCGCGGCAGTCGCTGTCCGTGAAGCGATTGCCCGGCGGTGCCCAGCAGCTGGCCGCGCCGGGCTCGCCCGCCACCTGCGACAGCGTGCCGCTCTCGCGCCAATAGCCGGCCACGCGCTGCCAGGGCACCAGGCCGTGGTCGGCCAGGTTGCCGCTCTCGGCTTCGGTGACGCGCAACGAGGCCAGCCGGCCCTGACGGTCGATGAAGGGGCGCATCCACTGCCGGTGCTCCTCGCAGGCGGCACGGACGATGGCGATCGCGGCCTGGCTCAGGCCGAAGCGCGGCGGGGCGTCGCAGACCTCGATCGCCTGCGCCCGGGTGCCGATGCCCAACAGCAGCAGTGCCAGGACGCGCGTCCAGCGAAACGGCATCGTCTGCGGATCCTTGATGAAGGTGAGTTCTCACTACGTACGCTGGCAGAGTCACAGGCCAAGACGCGTGAAACCCCACGCCGATCAAGCGCTGTGCGGCGGCGGGCCCAGCTTCAGCGACAGGTCCACGGCGTGCACATGCTTGGTCAGCGCGCCGATGGAGATGCAGTCCACGCCGTCCTGCGCCACGGCGCGCACGGTGTCCAGATCGACCATGCCGGAGACCTCCAGCGGCACGCGGCCGGCGGCGATGCGCACCGCTTCGCGGCGCTGCTCGGGGCTGAAGTCGTCGAGCATGATCCGGGTGCAGGGCAGTTCCAGTGCCTGGCGCAGCTCGTCCAGCGACTCGACCTCGACCACCAGCGGCAGCTGCGGGTACAGGGCGCGGGCCGCGCGCATGGCCGCGGCGATGCCGCCGGCGGCGCGCACATGGTTTTCCTTGAGCATCACCATGTCGAACAGGCCGATGCGGTGGTTGTCGCCGCCGCCGCAGCGCACGGCGTACTTCTGCGCCAGGCGCAGGCCCGGCACGGTCTTGCGCGTGTCCAAGATGTGCGCGCCGGTCCCGCGCACGGCCTCGACGAAGGCCGCGGTGACCGTGGCCGTGCCGCTCAGGGTCTGCAGGAAGTTGAGCGAGGTGCGCTCGGCGCTGACCAGCGTGCGCGCGCGCCCGCGCAGGGTGGCCAGCACGGTGCCGGCGGCCACGCGCTGGCCCTCGGCCACGCGCCAGTCGATGGAGACCTGCGGATCGAGCTGGCGATGGCAGGCGTCGAACCACGGCCGCCCGCAGATCACCGCTTCCTGCTTGCACAGCAGATAGGCGACATCGTCGGTATCCGGCAGCAGCGCGGCGGTGACATCGCCCGGGCCGAGGTCCTCGGCCAGGGCGCGGCGCACATCGTCCAGGACCACCGCCTCGGGCGGCGGCAGCGGCGCGGCGGCGCTCACGCCGGGAAGTCGGCGACCTGGACGGTGGCGATGCCTTCCTCGGGCAGCAGGACCGGGATGCCGTCCTCGACGCGGTAGACGGTCTTGCGGTCGCGGGTGACCAGGGCTTCCTTGAGCGGTTCGGCCTGGGCGCTGCCGTCCACGCGCTTGAGCGCGCCGGCCGCGATGACGCGGTTCAGCGCCTCCACGCCGCGGGCCTCGAGCGGGCCCAGCGGTTGGCGCGAGACGGGGCAGCACAGCAGATCGAGCAGTTTGCGGTCCATGGAAGGTCCGTTGGCGAACAAGATCGCTAGAATATCGTTTTGTCGCAGGGCAGGGCCAATGACCGACGATCTGGCAGCGCCGCGTGTGGGCATCGTGATGGGCTCGCGTTCGGATTGGGAGACCATGCAGCACGCCGCGCAGAAGCTCGATGCGCTGGGCGTTGCCTACGAGGTGAAGGTCGTCTCGGCCCACCGCACGCCCGACGTGCTGTTCTCCTATGCCGAGCAGGCCGCCGCGCGCGGACTGCGCGCGATCATCGCCGGCGCCGGCGGCGCGGCGCACCTACCCGGCATGCTGGCGTCCAAGACCGCGGTGCCGGTCCTGGGCGTGCCGGTGCAGTCCAAGGCCCTGAACGGCATGGATTCGCTGCTGTCCATCGTGCAGATGCCGGCCGGCATCCCGGTAGCGACCTTCGCCATCGGCAACGCCGGCGCGGCCAATGCGGCGCTGTTCGCCGCGGCGATGCTGGCGCCGGAGGCGCCGGCGGTGGCGCAGGCGCTGGACGCCTTCCGGGCCAAGCAGACCCAGGACGTCATGGACCATGACGATCCGCGGCGATGAGCACGGTCGGCATTCTTTCGCAGCGGGGGCGCGCATGACGACAGTGGGGATCCTGGGGGGCGGGCAGCTGGCCCGCATGCTGGCGCTGGCGGGCGTGCCGCTCGGGCTGAAGTTCCTCGTCCTGGACCCGTCGGCCGCGTCCTGCGCCGGCCAGTGCGCGCCGCTGCAGGTGGGCGCGTTCGACGACGAGCCGGCGCTGGCGCAGTTCGCGTCCAGGGTCGATGTGGTGACCTTCGATTTCGAGAACGTGCCGGCCGCCAGCGCGCAGTGGCTGGCCGAGCGGGTGCCGGTGTATCCCAATCCGCAGGCGCTGGGCGTAGCGCAGGACCGCCTGTCGGAGAAGACGCTGTTCGGCGAGCTGGGCATCCCGGTGCCGGCGTTCGCGGCGGTCGACTCGCGCGAGGGGCTGGACGCGGCGCTGGCACGGATCGGCACGCCCTGCATCCTCAAGACGCGGCGCTTCGGCTACGACGGCAAGGGCCAGTTCCGGATCAAGTCGCCGGCCGACGCGCAGGCCGCGTGGGACGCGTTGGGCGCGCAGGCCGTCACCGTCGGACTGATCGTGGAGGGCTTCGTCGCCTTCGAGCGCGAGGTGTCGGTGGTGGCCGTGCGCGGCCGCGATGGTGCGTTCAAGGCCTTCCCGCTGACCCAGAACTGGCATGTCGACGGCGTGCTGTCGGCCAGCCTGGCGCCGGCGCAGGCCAGCCAGGCGCTGCAGGCGCAGGCGGTCGACTATGCGCGGCGCGTGGCCGAGCGCCTGGATTATGTCGGGGTGTTCGCGCTGGAGCTGTTCTGCCAGGGCGAGACGCTGCTGGCCAACGAAATGGCCCCGCGCGTGCACAACTCCGGGCACTGGACCATCGAAGGCGCGGAGGTCTCGCAGTTCGAGGCGCACCTGCGCGCGGTGCTGGGCCTGCCGCTGGGCGAGCCGGCCATGCGCGGACACGCCTGCATGCTCAACTGGCTGGGGCAGATGCCCGACGCCAACGGGGTGCTCGACCAGCCCGGAGGCCACTGGCACGACTACGGCAAGTCGCCGCGCGAGGGTCGCAAGGTCGGCCACGCCACGCTGCGTGCCGATACCGCACAGGCCCTGTCCGTCGCCCTGACCGCGGCGGGTGAGGCGCTTTCGCGTCAGGCCCAGGTGCAGCCGGTGCTGGAGCGCCTGGCGCGCAGCTGAGCGGATCGCCTCCCGCGTCCCGGTTGCCGCTGGACGCGCCCATGAAAAAGGCCGGGGAATCCCCGGCCTTTTCGTACAGCCAGCGAAGGATCAGGCCAGGTTCTTGGCCACGAAGTCCCAGTTGACCAGCGACCAGAACGACTCGACGTACTTCGGACGCGCGTTGCGATAGTCGATGTAGTAGGCGTGCTCCCACACATCGATGGTCAGCAGCGGGGTGTCCTCGCCGGTCAGCGGCGTGGCGGCGTTGGAGGTGCTTACCAGGCCGACGCTGCCGTCCTTCTTCTGCACCAGCCAGCCCCAGCCCGAGCCGAAGGTGCCGATGGCGGTCTTGGTGAACTCTTCCTTGAACTTCTCGAAGTCGCCGAAGGCCGCGTTGATCAGCTCGGCCAGCTTGCCGCTCGGCGCGCCGCCGCCGTTGGGCGACAGGCAGTTCCAGTAGAAGGTGTGGTTCCACACCTGCGCGGCGTTGTTGAACACGCCGCCCTGGGACTTCTTGATGATGCTCTCCAGCGGCTGGTCGGCGAACTCGGTGCCCTCGATCAGCTTGTTGAGGTTGTCCACATAGGCCTTGTGATGCTTGCCGTAGTGGAAATCGATGGTCTCGCCGGAGATGTGCGGTTCCAGTGCGGTGCGGTCGTAGGGCAGGGCGGGGAGCTCGATGGCCATGGCGGTTCCTCTTGGCTTGGCGTGTCTGGCAGATGCCGGGGGCGGGGGCGCAGGGCTTACAATTGCGTCCGACCAGCGGCGATGGAAAGCGCCGCGCAGTTTACTCGACGAGGGTGCGCATGCCGTCAAGGGCGTGCGGCAACGCAGGAGAACGCAACATGCCGGTGCTGGAACGTATCCAGGCGGAGCTGGACCGCCACCCCATGGTGCTCTTCATGAAGGGCACCCCGGAGTACCCGATGTGCGGCTTCTCTAGCCGCGCGGTCCAGGCCCTGCTGTCGGCCGGCGCGGTGGACCTGCGCGCGATCAACGTGCTGGAAGAGCCCGAGATCCGCGCCAACCTGCCGCGCTTTTCCAACTGGCCGACGTTCCCACAGTTGTTCATCCATGGCGAACTGATCGGCGGCTGCGACATCACCCTGGAACTGCACGAGTCCGGCGAACTGGAACGCATCGTCGCCGAGGCCATGCCGCGGTGAGTCTGCTGCAGGTGCCCATGCGCCCCGTGCAGTCCCTGGCCGGGCGTGTGGTGCTGATCAGCGGGGCGCACGGCGGCCTGGGCGAGGCCAGTGCCCGCGCCTGCGCGCAGGCCGGTGCCACCCTGGTGCTCCTGGGCCGCCGGCCGGCCAAGCTCGCCCGCATCTATGACGCCTGCGCCCAGCTCGGCCCCGAGCCGCTGCTCTATCCGCTGGACCTGGAAGGCGCCGCACCGGACGACTACGCCGAACTGGCCCAGCGCATCGAGGCTAACCTCGGCCGCCTCGACGGGGTGCTGCACTGCGCGGCCGAGTTCCGCGGCCTGACCCCGCTGGAGCACACCGACCCGGCTGCCTTCGCGCGCGCCATCCATGTCAACCTCACCGCGGCGTGGTGGCTGAGCCAGGCCTGCCTGCCGCTGCTGCGTCGTGCGGCGGACAGCGCGCTGGTGTTCACCCTGGACAATCCGCGCCGCGTCGGTCACGCCTACTGGGGCGGCTACGGCGTGGCCCAGCACGGGCTGGCCGCGCTGGTGCAGATGCTGCACGCCGAGCTGGCCAGCACCCCGGTGCGGGTCAGCGCGCTGCAGCCCGGGCCGATGCGCACCATGCTGCGCGCCCGCGCCTACGCCGAGGACACCGATCCGGCGCTGGCCGATGCCGACCAGTACGCCGCACACTGCGTGACCCTGCTTTCTCCAGACGGCGCCGAGCGGCGCGGCCTGGTCTGGAATCCCTGGCATGACCATCCTGTCCGCAGCGCTGCTGCTGTTCCTGATCCTCGACCCGCTGGGCAACATCCCGGTGTTCCTGTCGGTGCTGCGGCCGCTGCCGCCGCAGCGCCAACGCATCGTGCTGATCCGCGAGCTGCTGATCGCGCTGGTCGTGCTGATGGGGTTCCTGTGGGGCGGCAAGTACTTCCTGGAACTGATGCACCTGCGCCAGGAGTCGGTGCAGATCGCCGGCGGCATCGTGCTGTTCCTGATCGGCATCCGCATGATCTTTCCGCGGCCGGAAGGCCTGATGGGCGAGATCCCCGGCGGCGAGCCCTTCATCGTGCCGCTGGCCATCCCGCTGGTGGCCGGCCCCTCCGGCATGGCCGCGGTGATGCTGATGGGCAGCAACGAGCCCGAGCGTCTGCTCGGCTGGAGCCTGGCCCTGGGGCTGGCGTGGCTGGCGACGGCGATGATCCTGTTCTCGGCCACGCTGGTCTACAAGTGGCTGGGCATGCGTGCGCTGACCGCGATCGAGCGGCTGATGGGCATGCTGCTGGTGGCCATTTCCGTGCAGATGCTGCTCGACGGGATCGGCACGTATCTCGGCGCGCTTCGCGGCGGTTGAGACCTGAGGGGGCGTCTGATTGGATGCCAACCCGTGTCCGTATTTCCTGCTCCGCCCCGAGTCCAGGCCGTAGGCGTTTAATCGCCCAAAGATGTCATTTAAGTGACGGCGACCGGCAGGCGCAGTCGCATGAATACCATTTAAGCCATTGATTGGAAGGGGATTCTCCCCCCGCTTTCGCGCGAATGCCGCAGCGCGCAAAAGTCGTCACGATCCGGTCACATCGCGCCTTTACCGTGTTAACCTGTCGTTAACGCGCGGCTGCCGTGCCTGCCGCGTGTTCCAGGGGCCACATCCTAAGCAAGTCCATGAGAGCCATGCCACACAGCATGGCCGGCCGGCACGATTTTTCTTCTGACCGCCACAAAACTTCGAGGCAGCGCAATGACACATCATCGTATCCGGACTTCCAAACTTGCCCTTGGCCTCCTGGCCGCGCTGGCCGCTGCGCCGGCCATGGCGCAGACCACGTCCGCCGGCGTCGGCGGCCAGGTCGTCGGTTCCGGCGGTGCGCCGGTCGCCGGCGCCGAGGTGACCATCACCCACGTGGAATCCGGAACGGTCAGCCACGCCACCACCGATGCCGCCGGTCGCTACACCGCGCGCGGCCTGCGCGTGGGTGGCCCGTACACCATCACCATCACCAAGCCCGGCGAAGGCACCAAGACCGAAGACGGCGTCTACCTGGATCTCAACAAGATCAACACCGTCGATGCGGCCCTGACCGGTGACGTGACCAACCTGGGTTCGGTGCAGGCCATCGGCTACAGCGGCGGCTCGGACGTGTTCAGCGCCACCAAGATGGGCTCGGGCACCAGCGTCAACCAGCAGACCATCCAGGCGCTGCCCTCGATCAACGGCAACATCCAGGACTACATGCGCCTGGATCCGCGCGTGGCCTTCGTCGACCGCGCCTCGGGCACGATCTCGGCCGGCGGCCAGAATCCGCGCTACAACTCGATCAACATCGACGGCGTCTCGGCCAGCGACACCTTCGGCCTGGAAGGCAACAACATGACCACCCGGCGCCAGCCGGTGTCGATGGAGGCCATCGAGGCCATCGACGTCAACCTGTCCAACTACGACGTCAGCATCGCCGCGGCCGCCGGTGCGACGGTCAATGCGGTGACCAAGTCCGGTACCAACGAGTTCCATGGTTCGGTCTACGGCTACATGCGCGATGGCGACTGGTTCGGCGACAACCCGGACGGCACCAAGTTCAACGGCTTCACCAAGGAAAAGACCTACGGCGCGACCTTCGGCGGCCCGATCGTCAAGGACAAGCTGTTCTTCTTCGCCAACTACGAGAAGTTCCAGCAGGACGCGCCCGGCGGCGACCTGTCCGGCAGCGCGCTGGGCAAGGCCGGCCACGTCATCACCAACGCCGACGTGGCGCTGGCGCAGAGCATCGCGCAGAACGTCTACGGGTTCGACGCGGGCCAGCTGGCCAGCAACGGCAACACCGATCTGGAAGAGTACGCACTGAAGCTGGACTGGAACATCAGCGACGCGCATCGCGCCAGCTTCCGCTACAGCAAGCTGGACCAGAGCAAGCTGCGCATCAACGGCATCAGCAGCACCGGCGTGTCGCTGAGCACCTACTGGTACCAGCACAACAAGACCGTGGAGAGCTACACCGGCCAGCTGTTCAGCGACTGGAGCGACAACTTCTCCACCGAGTTCAAGGCCTCCTACCGCGACTACACCGCCGAGCGCGTGGTGCCGAGCAACCTGCCGAGCATCCAGATCTTCTTCGGCGACGCCACCTCCACCACCAACGGCACCCGGGTCAGCGGCGACTCGCTGTATTTCGGCACCGAGGTCAACTCGCAGGGCAACTACCTGCGCACCAAGACCTGGAACTACACCGGCTCGGGCACCTGGACGCTGGGCGACCACGACCTGAAGTTCGGCGCGGACTACGCCACCAACGACATCTACAACCTGTACAGCGCGCAGGCCTGGGGCGTGTACACCTTCTGGGCCGGCGCCGCGGATGCCAACGGCAACCATGCGCTGACCAATTTCCAGAACGGCCGCTGGGCCACCTACAACCATCGCACCGAGTATTCGCCGGGCTCGTTCGCCGCCGACTACAAGAACAGCAACCTGGGCCTGTTCATCCAGGACACCTGGTACGTCAGCCCCAACCTGACCCTGACGCTGGGCGTGCGCGGCGATCGGCCGGACGTCAGCCCGGAGCCGCGTTACAACGCGCTGGCCGATCAGGTGTTCGGCTATGACAACAGCCAGGTGTTCAGCGGTGACTTCCTGGTGCAGCCGCGCTTTGGTTTCAACTACACCTTCAATTCCGAGCGCCCGATGCAGGTGCGCGGTGGCGTGGGCCTGTTCCAGGGCGACGCGCCCCAGGTGTGGATCGGCAACAGCTACGCCAACAACGGCTACAACTACGCGCAGCTGCAGGCGACCGCCTACGATCCGACGCTGCGCTTCTCGCCCGATGGCAACAACCAGCCGGGCTCGGGCAGCTGTAACCCGTATCCGAGCTCCCGGACCGGCTGCCAGATGAGCGTCAACTTCACGCAGAAGGACTTCGAGCTGCCGTCGATCTGGAAGGCCAACCTGGCGTTCGACCACGAGCTGCCGTGGTACGGCGTGGTCGCGTCGGCCGAGCTGATCATGACCGACGTCAAGAATGCGCTCTACTACCGCCGCCTCAACCTGGGTCCGGGCTTCACCGGCCCCGATGGCCGCTCGCTGTACTGGAACCCGACCAAGCGCGGCGCCGCCTATGCGACGTCCGACAACCAGTACGGCCGCGACACCCGCTTCGGCGATGTGTACCTGATCGACAACACCAGCAAGGGCAAGAGCCAGCAGTTCACCGCTTCGCTGACCAAGCCGTGGAGCCCGGGCAGCGACTGGTCTTGGACCTTGGGCTACACCTACACCCATGCGACCGAGGTCGGTCCGCTGACCAGCTCGACCGCCAGCTCCGGCTACACCTACCAGTACAGCTTCAATTCCGGCGAGGACATCTCGCAGACCTCGCGTTACGAGATCAAGGATCGCATTTCCGGATCGCTGAACTGGAAGCACAAGTTCTTCGGTGACTACGACACCAGCGTGGGTCTGGTCTACGAAGGCCGCAGCGGACGTCCGTACAGCTACGTCTTCGTCGGTGACGCCAACGGCGACAGCCGGACCTATAACGACCTGTTCTACGTGCCCAAGGGCACCGGTGACGTGTACTTCGGCAAGTTCAACGCCAACGGTACGGTCGCGGTGGATTCGGCGATGGAGAAGCGGTTCTACGACTGGCTCGCCACGAAGCCGGAACTGGCGGCATACAAGGGCAGCTACGCCCCGGCCAATGCGTTCCGTACCGGCTTCATCAATACCTTTGATCTGCGTCTGAGCCAGCAGATCCCGGGCTTCTTCAAGGGCAACAAGGCCGAGGTCTGGGTGGACATCCAGAACGTGGGCAATCTGCTGAACAAGAAGTGGGGCAACATCTACGATTACGGCTTCTACGCCGATGCCTCGGTCGCCTCGCTGGTGGGGATCAGTCGGGACGGCAAGTACGTGTACAACTTCACCGGTGCCAGCTCGCCGACCGTTGCCAACTCCGACGCCGACGGCTTCAATGTCGGTGTGTCCCAGTGGTCGCTGCAGGTGGGCCTGCGTTACGAGTTCTGATCCATCGAATTCGAAGCGATACGTAACGGAAAGCGGCCGGGGCAACCCGGCCGTTTTCCTGTGCGCGGCCATGACATATGCGCCATCGGCCGGCTGCGCTACAGTCCCGGGACAAGACAGACGAACAAGCAGGAACACGCAATGAGTGAAGTGGAAACCCGGGCGCTGCCGGTCGTGAGCACCCGCATCTACCCGCGCGGCGGGCTGGATATCCTGTCGCGCACCGAAGTGGCGCGCCTGCGCGACGCCTCGGCCGGCGGCATGCACGAGCTGCTGCGCCGCTGCGCGCTGGCGGTACTGACCAGCGGCAGCGCCTCCGACGACCCGCGCGCCGCGCGCGATCTCTACCCCGACTTCGACATCCAGGTGCTGCAGCGCGACCGCGGTGTCCGTATCGAGCTGCTCAACGCGCCGGCGATGGCCTTCGTCGATGGCGAGATCATCCGCGGCGTGGCCGAGCTGCTGTTCGCCGTGGTGCGCGACCTGGCCTACATGGCCATCGAGCTGGGCGAGGAATACGCGAGCGCCCTGGAGACCTCGGCCGGCATCACCGATGCGGTGTTCGGGCAGCTGCGCAATGCGCGCATCATCAAGCCGCAGGAGCCCAACCTGGTGGTGTGCTGGGGCGGCCACTCGATCTCGCGCGAGGAATACCTCTACACCAAGGAAGTGGGCTACGAGCTGGGCCTGCGCGGCATGGACATCTGCACCGGCTGCGGCCCTGGCGCGATGAAGGGCCCGATGAAGGGGGCCACCATCGCCCACGCCAAGCAGCGCCAGAAGCAGGTGCGCTACATCGGCGTGACCGAGCCGGGGATCATCGCCGCCGAGTCGCCCAATCCGATCGTCAACCACCTGGTGATCATGCCGGACATCGAGAAGCGCCTCGAGGCCTTCGTCCGCATCGGCCACGGCATCATCGTCTTCCCCGGCGGCGTCGGCACCGCCGAGGAGATCCTGTATCTGCTGGGCATCCTGCTGCGCGAAGAGAATGCGCACCTGCCGTTCCCGCTGGTGCTGACCGGTCCGGTGGTGGCCGCGCCTTACTTCGAGCAGATCGACACCTTCATCCGGCTGACGCTGGGCGAGGCCGCCGCTTCGCGCTACCAGATCATCATCGGCGACCCGGTCGCCGTGGCGCAGGCGATGAAGGCCGGCATCGCCAAGGTG
Organism: Pseudoxanthomonas sp. UC19_8; assembly: GCF_042700505.1. Lineage (NCBI taxonomy): Bacteria > Pseudomonadati > Pseudomonadota > Gammaproteobacteria > Lysobacterales > Lysobacteraceae > Pseudoxanthomonas > Pseudoxanthomonas sp. UC19_8. The sequence continues at coordinate 2,478,219 of NZ_CP170559.1, read as the reverse complement.
CGCGAGCACCGCAAGGAGGCGCGCGATGCGTATTACTTCAACTGGTCGATCGATATCCCGCTGGCCTTCCAGCAGCCGTTCGCGCCCACCCATGAGGCGATGGCCCAGCTGGACCTGCACCATGGGCGCGCACCGCACGCCATCGCCGCCGACCTGCGTCGCGCCTTCTCGGGCATCGTCGCCGGCAACGTCAAGGAGGACGGCATGCGGCGGATCGAGGAGTTCGGGCCCTTCGAGATCCACGGCGACCCGCAGATCATGGCCGCGCTGGATGACCTGCTGCAGGCCTTCGTCGCCCAGCGCCGCATGAAGATCGCCGGCGACTACAAGCCCTGCTATCGGGTCGTGACCTGAGGATTGCGCGCCTGTCGGACCTTGGGCCGTGCGCGCACGTGCCCAAGGACACCGTCCGCATCGTTCGTCTCCCTGAACCGACCGCCCATCGTGCCACGCTGGGCGGGCGGCGGCGGCTTCCGTAACCTTCATCTGCCGAAAAGGGGATGGGACCGGGAATGGGCCGACGCTCGCAAACGAGGGGCTTCACGCTGCTGGAGCTGATGGTGACGGTCGCCGTGATGGCGATCCTGGCGGCGATCGCGTTTCCGAGCTTCCAGAACACGATCCGTTCGACGCGGGTGGCGACCGCGAGCAATCAGGTGTTGGCCGCGATCGCGCTGGCCCGTACCGAGGCCATCAAGTCACGCGCGGCGGGCCTGTGCCCCAGCGCCAACGCCACGTCCTGCAGCGGCAACTGGTCCGATGGATGGCTGGTCTGGCAGGACCTGGATCGCAATGGCAACCTCGACGGCACCGAGCCGATCGTGAGCTACTCCAGCAAGCCTTCGGGCATCACGGTCACCGGTGGCGAAGCCAATCAGATCAATTTCGATGCCCGGGGCCGGGCGACCGGCCGCGATTCCTCGAACACGGCGCTCACGGGCGGCACCGTATTGACGATCTCTTCCGATCCTTGCCCGTCCGGACAACGGCTGAGGAATGTGCTCACGGTCAATCCCAGTGGCCAGGTCACGCGCGAGCAGGTCAATTGCCCATGAACCACGCCAAGCCAGTCAACGGACATCGCGCCGGCGGCTTCACCCTGCTGGAAGTGATGATCGCCATTCTGATCCTGGGGTTCGGCCTGCTGGGGTTGGCCATGATGCAGACGATGAGCGTGCGTTTCAGCGAGAGCTCGAATCAGCGCACGCAGGCCACGAATCTGGTCTACGAGCTGCTCGACCAGATGCGTTCCAATCGGCTGCTTGTCGCGCAGTACGCGGCTGCGAGCTATACCTCGACTGCGACCGGTACCGCCTGTTCTTATCCAGCCTCCGGCGCTGCTGTCAGTGTTTCGGCCAACATTGCGCTCTGGCAGTGCCGGGCGCGCGCGACACTGGGAGAAGGTTCTTCGGCTGTGGTGACATATGCCGATGGTGTAGCGACGGTCTCGTTGAACTGGAACGATCAGCGCTGGGAGAAGAATGCGTCACGCACCACTGGCGTCTTCCAGACCGGCAACGTGACAATGAGCAGCCGACTGTGAACATCTCGACACGTAGACATGCCCAAGGCCTGTCCCTCATCGAACTGATGATTGCACTTCTGATCGGCTCGATCCTGATGCTTGGTGTCATCCAGGTGTTTTCTGCTTCGCGCAACGCATATCAGCTATCGCAAGGAATGGCTCGCGTGCAGGAGAACAGTCGCTTCGCGATGGACTTTCTCCAGCGCGATGTGCGCATGGTGGGTCATTACGGCTGCGTCAACGACCAGGCGCGCTTGCAAACGCCTGGCTTGCTCACCTCTTACGTGACAGCCGGCGATAACCCACTCAACTTCGCTGTTTCCTTGCAAGGATATGAGGCCAACGGTACGGCGCCAGGCGCGTCCGTGAATCTGGCTTCTCCACAGGCAGGATGGCAGCCCGGGCTGCCCGCTTATTTGGCAGGACTTAATCCGAAGGCCGGCAGCGACATCATCGTGCTGCGATTCTTTTATGGCAGTGGCGCGCCCATCACCGTCGTCAGCCCGACCCAGCTGACCGTGCTCGCCGCGAACTGGAATGCGTTGACTCTCGATGGCGTAGGCAATCCCGCATTGTTCGGGGTGGGCGACTGCTCCTATGCGGATGTCTTTCAGGCGAGTGCGACGAATTCGGGCGCCGGCACCGTGGCTACTACCGACTCGGGTGGCGTGCGTACCGGCATCCCTGATTTCGTGGGCCACTACACCGCTACGCCCTCAGGCCAAGCCACGCTGTATAGAGCCGAATCGATGGTTTATTACGTGGGTACGCGCGCTGGTTCGCCCGTCTCTTCTCTCTACAGAACCCGCTTTGGTACCGCTGTCAACGGCACCGCGGTTGTGACCACGACCGAGGAACTGGTCGAGGGTGTCGACAGCATCCAGTTGATCTACGGCCAGGACCAATCCACCAATGTCAGCTCGCTGACCGGCAACATCGGCATTCTTGCCACGGCCGATACCTTGGGTTCGGCAGTTGCCAATGAGAACGCATGGCGTCGTGTGGAGCAGGTGCGGATCGGTGTCATCGCCAGCAGCGCCGAGGTTGCTGCTTCCGCGCAAAGAACGCAGGGCTCGCTCACAGCCCTGGGGACAACGTTCACCGCACCTAATGATGGGCGCTATCGTTCCTCTTACGAGTCGGTTATCGCCCTGCGCAACCGACTCTACGGAAACTGAAGGTCAAGCCGATGCGATCCGGTTCCCTCTCTTCCTCCTCTTCGCAGAATGGCGCGGTGCTGTATGTCGCGCTGATCATGCTGATTCTGATGGCGCTGCTTGGCGTGGTCGGCATGCAGGTCACCGGACTGCAGGAAAAGATGTCGGCAAATTATCGAAACAGCAACATGGCATTCCAAAATGCCGAAGCGCGGGCCCGTCAGGCGGAGTGCTATGTCGAAGCTCAAGTCAACCGTGCATCTACCGCCTGTGCCGCAGTAACGGTGGATCTGGTCTGCGATACCGGCTTCGACGCCACGAGCTGGGCGTATCAGCGCTCCATGAATAACTCGACCGCGGACAGCACGAAGGTGCGATCCATCGGGCGCTGCATCTCCGGCAACACCAGCCTGGCGATGGGCGGCCGGCCGGAAAGCGAAGATCCCAATCCCGTCTATCAAATCAGCGCCTACGCCACCGATGTGGACACCGCGCCCTCGGCCGACGCGGCCGTCGATACCATCTTCCGCCCCTGAGGCTCGACATGAAGCACCGTCGCCTACTGCTGTCCTCCAGTCTCCTTCTTGCCTTGGCCGGAGGCGCCGGATACGTCGCCTACTCGGTCTTCGCGGCGCAGGGTGCGGGTACGCTCTCTCAATCGCCGCTCAACATCGAGACGAACATCAAGCCTGCTTTCATCATGGGCGTCGACGATTCAGGCTCGATGATCAGTGATGAACTGTTGTTTGCGACGTCGTCCGGCTCCGGATGCTGGAACAACAACACGAAGAGCTTCTTCGCTTCTGACGGAACGCCGTTGGGCTCGGGCACTTGTTACAACAAGGCCGTGAGCAGCGGCGTGCCCAGGGCTGACCAGTACGGCGCCGCGCGCGACCCGGAATACAACCGCGCTTACTTCAATCCAGCGGTCACTTATCTGCCTTGGCAGACATCCGACGGAAGCTATGAGGCCAATTCGAGTCCTACGGCGGCGAAGGAGGATGTCAGATCCAACTCCGGCACCACGTTCGACTTCACCAAGACGCTGGACTCGGGCGCTATCGCCTATACCGCCGGCATGATTCTTTTTGAAGGGACGACCTATCTCAACAGTGACAGTTGTAGCAATACGCCTACGCCAGGCCTCGGTGCGCCGACCAATAAGTGGATCACGCTTTCTTCGAATCTGACGCTCGCGTCGAACTGCAATATCAAGCTGCGCTATTACCCTGCGGTCGTCTATCTGAGTGAGAACGCGACGCCGCCGCCGGGATTTGACCTGAGCAAGCGTGTCCTGATCACCGGCGCCGGTCCGAAGGGAAGCAATCTTTATAAGTACGAATATCTTGAGGGCAACTTCGAAAAGGGGGGCGCAACGGCGGTTCAGAATTTCGCCAACTGGTGGACTTATCACGGCAATCGTAACCGCGCCACCATCTCCGCGATGACGCAGTCCATCTCGGAAGTAAAAGACATGCGCGTGGGCTACTTCACGATCAACAAGCGCAATGCGGTGACGATGTTCGATCTAAATGTTGCTGACGATCGCCAGACGCTGTACTCGAACATGCGTGCGTTGACCGGCAATTCCGCCACGCCTTTGCGCCAGGCGGTCCGTTTCATGGGCGACCAGTTTCGTCGAAAGGACATTGGAGCGCCGGTCCAGCTGTCTTGCCAGAAGAACGCCTCCATGCTCTTCACCGATGGATATACCAATGACAGCTACACGGGTGGAGGAAGCATTGGCGTGGGTGACGTCGATGGCTCGTTGCCTGTACCTCTGAACGGAAGTCCGTCCAAAGATACCATCGCCGATTTCGCGAGCTGGTCCTACGAGAACAATATCCGACCTGATCTGGTCGCTGGTCAGGTGCCGGTGCCGGACGCATGCAGCGGCGCCAACCCGGATCTGAAGCTCGATTGCAACAAGAACCAGCATGTCAATTTCTACGGTATTACGCTTGGCGCGGTAGGCAAAGTGTATGGAGTCGACGCAGCGGCGACAGCGGATCCTTACAAGAATCCCCCTACCTGGTACGCCACGAGCTCCATGAACCTGCAGCCCGCGAATGTCGATGACATCTGGCATGCAGCGCTTAACACACGTGGCGAGTTCATCAACGCCCAGTCGCCCGCGGAAATCGCGGAAGCCATGCGTCGCATTCTGGCATCGGTGGGCGCCGGCACCACGCCGTCGGGAAGCATCGGGTTGACCGGCGCGCGTATCGGCGCTGGATCGTTGACGGTGGTTCCCGCCTATACGTCCACCAACAACAGTACCGACTGGTACAGCACGCTGACGGCACAGTCGGTCTCCAGCAACATCCTGACTGGCGCGATCTCCTACGCCAAGCTTTGGGAAGCCACCGATGCGGGCAAGATCCCCGCCGCGGCATCGCGCAATATCCTCTTTGGCAAAACGGCGGGCGCGGTGAAGCCGGCGGTGTCGGCGTTCACCAGCGCGAACATAGGCGACGCGTCGGCGCTCTGTTCTGATGCCTTGACCCGTTGCTCGGCCAGTGGTTCGGGCAATGGCATTGTCGGGCCGGGTAGCAAGCTGAATGTGACCTTGGATCAGGCAGTGGACTATCTGCGTGGCGACCAGTCACTCGAGAAAGATGAGAAGACGCCTCTGCGTACGCGAAGTACCCGCCTCGGCGATCTGGTCAACTCGACGCCCGTCATCAGCGCGGCCACCGACGACTATGGATACGCCAATTCTCTGCGCGACATCCAGAGCAATGGCGGCTCTACCTATCCCTTTGCGACCAGCTATAAAGCGTATGTCGCAAACAAGAAGACCCTCGATCGTCCGATGGTGTATGTCGGAGCGAATGACGGCTTCTATCATGGATTTGATGGCAAGACTGGCGCCGAGCTGTTCGCCTATGCGCCCTCGGCCTCGGTTGGGCATATGGGCAATCTGTTGTTCCCGTACAACGCCGACGACAAGAACAACCAGGCCTTCCGCCACACCTTCTTCGTCGACGGGCCGTCAGTGGTGTCCGATGCCTACTGGGGGTCGACCTGGAAGACGGTGGCGGTCGGTGCGCTGGGCGCCGGCGGACGCGGCGTGTTCGCGCTCAACGTGAGCAACCCCTCCAGCTTTGGCGCGGCCAGCGTGCTCTGGGAGATCAACGACAGCGTCAGCACAGGCAACATCAAGAACAACATCGGATACGTGCTGGGCAAGCCTGTGGTGGTGCCGGTCAAGGCCAGCGATGGGACGGTCAGATGGAAAGCTATCTTCGGTAACGGCTACAACAGCGTGAGCAATCGTGCAGTGCTGTTCGTGGTAGACATGGAGACGGGCGCGGTCACGACGATCATGGCGAAGGAGGCTGGACGCGATGCCGTCGCCAACGGGCTCGGGAACGTGGTGGTCCTGGATCGCTACGTGGGAACAAGTTCGACCGCTGGACGCGATGGCTACGCCGACACGGTTTACGCAGGCGACCAGAATGGCGCGGTGTGGAAATTCGACCTTCGCAACAATTCGACTCAGACCGTGCCGCTGTTTGTGGCGAAGGATCCCAGCGGCGCGCGTCAGCCGATCATGGGTGGCTTCGATGCCGCCTCCGGGGCGGGCGGCGGCGTGATGCTGTATTTCGGAACAGGCAGTTTTTCCTTCGAGGACGACAAGAGCGACAAGCAGATCCAGACGCTCTACGGCATCCTCGATTCGGGATCGATATCGATGGGCGCTCCGATCTGCAGCAGCAGACCATTACCGCAGAGACCGCCGGAAAGACGCGGACCGTCACATCGAACGTGGTGCCTGCTGGCAAGCGAGGCTGGTACCTGGATCTTGGTATCAGCAGCGGCGGGGTGGTCGCGGCCTCGGGCGAACGTTTTGTCGGTTACCCGCGCGTCGACAGCGGCCTTGTGTACTTCCCCACGTATTCGCCTGAGAGCAACGGCTCCTGCGCCGGCGAGGGTATCAATCGACTGTACGGGTTGAATGGTCTATCAGGTGGCGCCGGCCTGTCGGTCGTTCGCGTCGGGACCCCAACCGGCTCGACCCCAGGCACTGGGACCGGCGCCTTGACACTGACGACCAGTGGTTCTTCGCCGGTGAAGGATGTGGCCGTGATGTCTACGGCACGTGTGGCCCCGCTGGCCAGCGCGACGCCGACGGCCGCCGAAGAAGACAGTGCGCTGGGTGCGCGCTGCTCGATGGTCGTCCAAGTCGCCGGTGCCGATCCCCTGTATGTGCCCCGGCCCTGTGGGCGTCAGTCTTGGAGACAGATCCGATGAGTAGTCGTGGCAACAGACTTGCGTCTGGCTTTACCTTGATCGAATTGATGATCGTCGTTGCAGTCGTTGCGATCCTTGCTTCGATTGCGTATCCGTCCTACCAGGAATACGTGCGCAAGGCGCGTCGCGCCCAGGCCAAAGCCGATCTTCTGGAATATGCGCAGCTCGCTGAGCGCTTCCACACGGTCAACAACACATACGTGAACTTCACGCTGCCGACGACACAGTCCCCGCGCGAAGGAGGTACGGCGTACTACACCTTGGCGCTTTCCAACCAGGCGCAGTCCACCTTCATGATCACCGCGACCGCCAAAGGGCCGCAGAGCTCGGACAAGTGCGGAAACCTGAGCATCAATCAGGCAGGCGTCAAGGGCAACACGGCGGGAACGCTTGCCAGCTGCTGGTAGTGAGAAGTGTCGACGGAGGCAGTCGTGTGGTCCGTTTGCCAAGCGGCGGAACCGGTTGCATGAGACGGACCTCGGCCGCTAGAATGCGCTCCCCCGCCCGAATAGCTCAGCCGGTTAGAGCACTTGACTGTTAATCAGGGGGTCGTTGGTTCGAGTCCAACTTCGGGCGCCAAGATTCAAGCCACGGGCCTGCAGCGATGCAGGCCCGTGGTGTTTGTGTGCTCCGGACTAAGTTGCCGGCCCACGCAGCTAGTGCTTCGAGGCGGCGTTTCAGATTCAAGCGGGTCAGTCCGCGACCAGTGAGGGGTCGCCCTGGCTGATGCCGCAGCACCGCGCTGCTCGCCCTGTTCAGCTTTCGCACCCCTTTGACGTCCGCGGCTTTTCCACCCGCGTGCGCCCGCTCTGATTGACGATCACCGCCGCGTGGGAGGTGGTGCCGCGGCACAAGCGGATGGTCAGGTTGGTGCCGGCGGCGCTGCCGTTGGCCAGGAAAGTGACCTTGGGACGCCCGCCAGTGGAGAGGATCCTCAGGTCAGGATCGCGCGGGGCCGATTCGACGCGCAGCAGGTCCTCGCTCAGGTCCGGGCGGCGGTTGCCGTCGGCATCGAAAAACATGATCCAGCCTTGTGTCCAGTCGCTGTCGTCCCGACATTCCTTCTTGTCCAGCGACGGGCAGACCACCGTCGGGATGCGGTAGCTGATCGCGGTGCTGCGTGCGGAGGCCAGGAAGGAGCTGAGCAGGTTGGTCGTGGCCGCTTCGCGCTGGTGACGCAGCAAGGCGTTGTAGGACGGCACGCCGATGGCCAGGCCGATGCTGGCCACGGCCAGGACCACGAGCGATTCGACCAGGGTGAAGCCACAGGCATGTCGTCGGTCCTTGCGGGACGGGCGGATGTTCATTGGGCATTCCTTGTCCGAGTTGGGAGGGGAGGGTCAGCCTCGCTCCTGCGGCCGGCTGCCGAAATCGGCGCTGGGCGCACCGATCGGTAGGAAATGTCTGCATCCGGAGCTCACCAACCCCGGCGCTATACTTTTTTTCGACTTCGAAGGCGTGACCATGAGCGAAGACCGCTTCCAGCTCGTTTCCCCTTATTCGCCTTCCGGCGACCAGCCGCAGGCCATCGACCGGCTGACCGAGAACTTCGAGGCGGGCCTGGCCAAGCAGACGCTGCTGGGCGTGACCGGCTCGGGCAAGACCTACACGATCGCCAACGTGATCGAGCGCATCCAGAAGCCCACGCTGGTGATGGCGCCCAACAAGACGCTGGCGGCGCAGCTGTACGGCGAGTTCAAGTCGTTCTTTCCGCACAACGCGGTGGAGTACTTCGTCAGCTACTACGACTACTACCAGCCCGAGGCCTATGTGCCCTCCTCGGACACCTTCATCGAGAAGGACAGCTCGATCAACGAGCACATCGAGCAGATGCGCCTGGCCGCGACCAAGACGCTGCTGTCGCGGCGCGATGCGCTGGTGGTGGCCACGGTCTCGGCGATCTACGGCCTGGGTGCACCCGAGGACTATCTGTCGCTGCGCCTGATCCTCTCGCGCGGCGAGCACATCGACCAGCGCCAGCTGATCCGTCACCTGACCGACCTGCAGTACACACGCAACGAATACGAGCTGCAGCGCGGCGCCTTCCGCGTGCGTGGCGAGGTGATCGACGTGCATCCGGCGGAAAACGATGTCGAGGCGCTGCGCATCGAGCTGTTCGACGGCGAGATCGAGGGGCTGACGTTGTTCGACCCGCTCACCGGCGAGACCATCCGCAAGGTGCCGCGTTACACCGTCTACCCGAAGACCCACTACGCCACCACGCGCGAGCGCACGCTCAGCGCGGTCGACACGATCAAGATCGAGCTGAAGGAGCGGCTGGAGCAGCTGTACCAGCAGAACAAGCTGGTCGAGGCGCAGCGCCTGGCGCAGCGCACCCAGTTCGACCTGGAGATGATGGCCGAGGTGGGTTTCTGCAGCGGCATCGAGAACTACTCGCGCCATCTCACCGGCAAGGCGCCTGGCGAGCCGCCGCCGACCTTGTTCGACTACCTGCCGGCCGATGCGCTGCTGGTCATCGACGAATCGCACGTGACCATTCCGCAGATCGGTGCGATGTACAAGGGCGACCGTTCGCGCAAGGAGACGTTGGTGGAGTTCGGCTTCCGGCTGCCCTCGGCGCTGGACAACCGCCCGCTGCGCTTCGAGGAGTGGGAGGCGCGTTCGCCGCGCAGCATCTATGTCTCGGCAACGCCCGGGCCGTACGAACTGCGCGAATCCGACGGCGAGATCACCGAGCTGGTGGTGCGCCCGACGGGCTTGACCGATCCGGAAGTTGAGATCCGCCCAGTCGGCACGCAGGTCGACGACCTGCTCTCGCAGATCAACGATCGCATCGCGATGGGCGACCGCGTGCTGGTGACGACGCTGACCAAGCGCATGGCCGAGAACCTGACCGAGTACCTGGGCGAGCACGGCATCAAGGTGCGCTATCTGCACTCGGACGTGGACACGGTCGAGCGGGTCGAGATCATCCGCGACCTGCGCTTGGGCAAGTTCGACGTGTTGGTCGGCATCAATCTGCTGCGTGAGGGCCTGGACATGCCCGAGGTGTCGCTGGTGGCGATCCTGGACGCGGACAAGGAGGGCTTTCTGCGCTCCACCGGTTCGCTGATCCAGACCATCGGTCGCGCCGCGCGCAACCTGCGCGGCAAGGCGATCCTGTACGCCGACCGGATCACGCCCTCGATGAGGGCCGCCATCGACGAGACCGACCGCCGTCGCGCCAAGCAGGAGGAGTACAACGCCGAACACGGCATCGTGCCCAAATCGGTGGCGCGGCCGATCGTGGACATCCTGGAGGGCGCGCGCGAGGCAGCCAACGAGGATGCGCCCAAGCGTGGCAAGGGCCGCAAGGTCGCCGAGCCGACCGAGGACTACGGCGCGCTCAGCCCGCAGCAGATCGCGGCGCGCCTGAAGACGCTGGAGACACGCATGTACCAGCACGCGCGGGATCTGGAGTTCGAGGATGCCGCCCGCCTGCGCGACGAGATCCAGAAGCTCAAGTCCGTCAGCCTGACCGTGTGAGGCAGGCGGCTGGCCGGCAGGGGCAGAGAAAAAGCCGCGCAGGGCTGTTCACGCCGCGCGCAGGTGATGTTATGATGCGCGCCCCTCGCACCGAGGGCGCGGCGACACGATGTCGCAACGGGCGGTTAGCTCAGCGGTAGAGCACTACCTTGACATGGTAGGGGTCACAGGTTCGAACCCTGTACCGCCCACCACCTCCTGCCAGAAGCAGGCTGGTGAAGATGAAACGGACCGGGCAGCGCCCGGTTTTTTCATATCTGGCGCCAGGTTGCCAGAAGATGTTTGCTGATCCTGGAGCGCCTGCCGGGCGAGGCGCAGCCTGCCGCGACCTAGAGGCTGGGGGCGAAGGTGGCCTCGTCACGCCGGGATCGCTTAGGATCGCGCTCTCGGACCGTCGAGGAGCGCCAGGGATGGAATACCACCACACCCTTTTGCAGAAGCACGGCTATCAGGTTGTCGCCATCACACGCGATGCCGATCCGGCCTATGCGCCGGACGAGGTGATCGGTTACGCGGTGGTGACCGACTCGGGCGCCAAGCTGCGCGAGGAGACCTCGCTGGAGCAGGCGCGCCTGTACATGGAGCAGCTCATCGAGGACGAGCAGCCGATCCGCGCCGACGATGCGCGTCCGCGCCGGCGCAAGTCGGTTCGGCCCAAGACGGCCCGGTTGATCCGTTGATGATTCGCGCCGCGCGCGGGCGCGGCTTCAAGGAGGAGTGCGCTTGAGCAAGGGCAAACTTGGGTTCGCCGTCGTGTTGACGGTGCTGGCCGTGGCGGCGGGGCTGTACCTGTCCGGCTATGTGACGATGGCGCTGCTCAAGGTGCATGCGCCGCTGCACTGGAACACCTATGTCGAGTACGTCCAGGCGCTGGGTGATGCGCGCTATCGGCCTTACGCCGGCAAGATCAAGGCGGCCGGCTGGATCGGCTTCGGCGCGGTGCTGATCTTCTATGTTCTGGTCCTGGCGCTGCTGTTCAAGGGAAAGCGGCAGTCGCTGCATGGCGATGCGCGCTTCGCCAATGCCGGCGACCTGAACAAGCACAAGATGCTGCAGCCGTCGAACACCGGCATCATCGTCGGCAAGTTCGGCGGCAAGCTGGTGCGCCTGCCGGGGCAGCAGTTCGTGATCCTGGCCGCGCCCACGCGTTCGGGCAAGGGCGTGGGCATCGTAATTCCCAACCTGCTCGATTACGCCGAGTCGGTGGTGGTGCTGGACATCAAACAGGAGAACTTCGAGCTGACCAGCGGCTGGCGCAGGTCGCAGGGACACGAGGTCTACCTGTTCAACCCCTTCGCCGAAGACCGCCGCACCCATCGCTGGAATCCGCTGACCTACGTCTCGCGCGACCCGGCCTTCCGCGTGTCCGATCTGATGAGCATCGCGGCCATGCTGTATCCCGATGGCGCGGACGAGCAGAAGTTCTGGGTCAGCCAGGCACGCAACGCCTTCATGGCCTTCGCGCTGTTCCTGTTCGAGAATCATGACGACGAAGTCGCCACGGGCTTCCCGTTCTCCTCCGGCCCGCCGACGCTGGGGCGCATCTATCGCCTGTCCTCGGGCGACGGCACGGACCTGAAGGCCTATCTGCGCGGCCTGGCCTCGCGCAAGTTCCTCAGCGACAACGCGCGCTCGGCTTTCTCCAACCTGCTGTCGCAGGCGGATGAGACCTTCGCCTCGATCATGGGCACGCTGAAGGAGCCGTTGAATGCCTGGATCAATCCGGTGCTGGATGCGGCCACGTCCGGCGACGACTTCCTGCTCACCGACCTGCGCAAGAAGAAGATGAGCATCTATGTCGGCATCCAGCCCAACAAGCTGGCCGAGAGCCGACTGATCGTGAATCTGTTCTTCAGCCAGATCATCAATCTCAACACCCGCGAGTTGCCGCAGAACAATCCCGAGCTCAAGTACCAGTGCCTGCTGCTGATGGACGAATTCACGGCGATCGGCAAGGTCGACATCATCGCCTCCGCCGTGTCTTACATGGCCGGTTACAACATCCGCCTGCTGCCGATCATCCAGTCAATGGCGCAGCTGGATGCGACCTATGGCAAGGACGTCTCGCGCACCATCATCACCAACCATGCGCTGCAGATCATCTACGCGCCACGCGAGCAGCAGGACGCCAACGACTACTCGGAGATGCTGGGCTACACCACCTTCAAGCGGCGCAACATCACCCGCGGGCGTGAAGTGACGCGCAGCGTTTCGGAGGAGCGGCGCGCGCTGATGCTGCCGCAGGAACTCAAGGCGATGGGATTCGATCAGGAGGTCTTCCTGTACGAAGGCATCGCGCATCCGGTCAAGTGCGAGAAGATCAAGTACTACAAGGAGCGCTACTTCACCGCGCGCGTGATGGACAAAGTGGATGTGGAGCGCATCACAGTTTGATGCGCGTATCGCGTTCCGTTATGGCTTGTGAAGGACAGATGAAGCTGTGCTGAATCCTTGACGCACCCGTCAGGTGCACGTTAGCTTTACTGCACGGGGCACCTGGAGCGGAGTCCTTCCAGGTGGTGGTGGCCGCGGTGTTGCTTGCCGCGGCGGTTGTCGAACAAGGGGGCGGACAAGGGATGTCAGGAGATTCTTCAGCGCTAAGAGCGCATCGCGCAGGTTGTGCGCACAGTCGCATCGACAGGCCAGTCGAACAATGGCGTCGCGTTGATCGTATCGATCAGGCGCGACGCACTGTCATCTTCAGATACTAGAAACGATCGATCGTCATTCCAGAGTGCGGATGGCGCGTCGTTTCTTGTGCGCCTTGTCCGGATTGCCCTTTACAGGAGTTGCCGTGTTGCAGCGGAACATCGTCAAACTTTCTTCGATGCTGGTCGTGTCGAGCGCGCTGCTCGTCGGATGCGGCACAACGCCGGCGCCCGACTTCGGTGGCAAGTGGCGTCCGATCAACAACTACTCCGAGACGCCGATCGAGATCCCGCTGTCGAGTACCTACATCTTCCAGGCCTCGCCGATGGACGGCACCCTGAAGACCATGCTCACCCGTTGGGCCAAGGACAGCGGCATGCAGCTCGACTATCGCTTCGGCTCGGATTTCACACTGTATGGCCCGGTCTCGCAGATCGACACCACCGATATCCGCGATGCGGCCGCGCAGCTCACCAGTGCATACGGTCCACGCGGGATCGCGGTGTCGGTCGTAGGCAACAGGATCACGGTGACGTCGGCTTCCGCCGCGCCCGCCGCGACGACCGCACCGGCGGCACAGCCGCCTTCCAAGCCATGACGTTTCCAGCGTCGGTGTCCTATTCGGCGCCGGCATCCTCTATCCCCGACAGGCGCAGCGTTCCTGCATGATTTCCCGAAAGAAAGAAGAAACGCCCAAGGTCAAGGCGGCCATCCAGAAGGCGGTGAACTACGAGCTCACCATCGCCGACATGGCCAAGCGCAGCGAAAAGCGCGCCTGGCAGGTCGCCACGGGTGCCATCGTCCTGTCGCTGGTGCTGGCCGGCGGCTATTTCATGCTGCTGCCGCTAAAGGAGCGCACGCCGTTCATCGTGATGGCCGATCCCTACACCGGCAATGTGCAGGCCAGCCGCCTGGTGCCGGATGTGATGGACAAGACCATCACATCCAACGAGGCGATCAACCGCGCCAACGTCGAACGTTATGTGCTGGCCCGTGAGTCTTACGATGCGGACGGGTTCACCCCCGTTTTCACGGACACTTACGAGAAGGCCGATCAAGGCCATGAGGAGTGTTCATGTCGAAGCGAAGGAAGTTCAGCACCGAGTTCAAGCGCGGTGCGGTTGAGCAGGCCAGCCAGCCGGGCGTCAGCTGTGCCCAGGTGGCCCGGGAGCTGGGGATCCGGGATGCATTGCTGACCCGCTGGAAGCGGGAGGCCCAGAGCCGGGGCCAGGTGGCCTTCGGTGGCACCGGGACGCCCCGGGACGAGGAACTGGCGCGGCTCAAGCGCGAGCTGGCCCGGGTGAAGAAGGAGCGGGATTTTTTGCGAGAAGCGGCGACGTTCTTTGCCAAGGGATCATCCTGAGGTATCAGGTGATCGAACGTTGCCGCGATGAGTTTCCAGTGCGACTGATGTGTCGTTGCCTGCGGGTCTCGGCCAGCGGTTACTACGACTGGAGTAAGCGCTTGCCCAGTGCCCGGGAGCGCGACAACCAGCGCTTGCTCGGCCGGATCCGTGAGTTGCATGAGGACAGCCGGGGCACATTGGGCGCCGGCCGGATGCATGAAGACCTTGCCGAGGAAGGCGAGACGGCGAGCCTGAACCGGGTGGCGCGTCTGATGGCGACCGATGGCCTGCAGGGTTGGCCGCGACCGAAGCGGCGAGGCCAGCGCGGCAAGCCGGCGCTGACGCCGCCGGGTGTGCGCAACCTGCTGGAGCGGGACTTCACCGCGTTGGAGCCGGAGACCAGGTGGGTCACCGACATCACCGAGCTCAAGACCCGGCAAGGCAAGCTGTATCTGTGCATCGTGCTGGACCTGTTTGACCAGCGGGTGGTGGGGTGGTCAATGCATCATCGTCAGGATCGTCAGATGGTGATCAGGGCCGTGCAGATGGCGGTCTGGCAGCGCCAAGGCAGCCATCCACTGATCCTGCACTCCGACCGTGGCAGCCAGTTCCGAAGCGGCGACTACCAGCGTTACCTGGCGGCCAACGGCTTGGTGTGCTCGATGAGCGCGGTGGGCCACTGCGGTGACAACGCCGCGTGCGAAGGCTTCTTCGGCCTGCTCAAGCGCGAGCGGGTCTACCGCATGACCTACCCAACGCTCGATGCCGCGAGGGCGGATGTGTTCGAATACATCGAGCGGTTCCACAACCCGAGGATGCGACGAAGGGTCGCCAGGCAAGACCAGAAGTTCTCAGCCCTTTTACAACCGTCCGTGATTTCGGGGTAGAACCCGACCAGACTTTCACACAGCTAGGCGGTTGGCGTCAGGTGAACGTGATGTCCTCCACGCCGGTGGCCAACGAGTACCGCGCGCTTTACAGCCGGAGCAATCCGGTCAATCTCATCGAGACCTACGGCCGCTTCGCCAGCATCCGCGTCAAGATTCTGAGCACGGTGCTGGTGCGCTCGCCGGACGGGCAGGGGTTCCGCGGGGCGACGGTGCGGTTCCAGCGCTTCAAGTACGACAAGAAGACCGGCCAGACCCAGCCGCTGGACAACAAGCTGGCCACGATCGATTACAGCTACAACAAGAACCTCAAGTTCGAGGATCAGGATCGCGTGATCAATCCCCTGGGGTTCCAGGTCACCAGCTATCGCGTCGATAGCGACGCCGCCAGCCTTCCGGTCGCCGAAACGCCGGTGCCTGCCGCTGGCAGTGCGGCGGCGGCGCCTGGCCAGGTTGCTTATCCTCCCGTCGAGTCGACGCCGGCCAATGGTCAGCCGGCGCCGACACAACCCTCCACCACTGAGCAGAACGGAGCTACCTCGCAATGAGTGCGCCACGTCGCGCCGGCGCGCTGCCGGTCTTCTTCCTGCTGCTGTCGGGCCTGTGTGCGTCCGCGTCCGTCGGGGCGCAGGTCATCGATCGCTACGAGTACAAGCCGGACGCGATCTACCAGGTCAGGACCGGGCTGGGCATCACGACCCAGATCGAGCTGAGCCCCAACGAAAAGATCCTCGATTACAGCACCGGCTTCAGTAGCGGCTGGGAGCTGTCGCGCCGCGAGAACGTGTTCTACCTCAAGCCGAAGAACACGGACGTGGACACCAACATGATGGTGCGCACGGCCACCCACTCCTACATCTTCGAGCTCAAGGTTGTCGCCACGGACTGGAAGGCGCTCGACCAGGCGCGTGCCGCCGGCGTGCAGTACAAGATCAGCTTCGTCTACTCGCCGGACACGCAGTTCGCGACCACGCCGGTGGCGGAGACGACGGCTCCGAGCGAACCGCCGGCGCAGATCGATCTGGGAATCGACAAGTCCCGGCGCTACTACTACGACTATTCCTACGCGACCCGCAGCAAGGCACAGTGGCTGATTCCCACGACGGTCTACGACGATGGGCGCTTCACCTACGTCAAGATGAATGATGGTGTGAGCTTCCCTAGCGGAAACTTTCCCAGCGTCTATGGCCGGCAGGAGGAGCACGGCGAGGATTTCGTGGTGAATACCACCGTCGACAAGAACACGATCGTCGTCCATGGCACCTATCCCTACCTGGTGATCCGTCATGGACTGAACGTCGTTGGGCTGCGGAGGAATCAGCAAAAATGAGCCAGAACAACATTCCGCCCGAGCATCGCGACCCTCCCGGCGCAGGGGAGCCGCCGGAGGACCGGGGCAATCCGTATTTTTCCTCGAGCAGGCAGCCGGAGGTCGAGGATCTCGATAGCGCCGCGCCGAGCCTGCGTTCCGAGGAAGGCCAGCGCCTCAATCGGCGTGCGCTGCTGTTCATGGGCGCGACGCTGCTGCTGATTCTGGTGATGGCGGCGATGTTCCTGAAGATGTTCAACTCCGGCCAGGACAAGCCTGAGCCCAGCCGGCAGGCGCGTGTCGAGCGGCCGCTGGTGCCGGACGCGCCGCAGGTCGAGCCCGCGCTGCCAGCGGCAAGCGCGGAGCCGGCGACGCCGGTGGCTCCGCTGCCGCTGGAAGAGCCCCAGGAGTTCGGCCGCGAGAACCTGGCCGGTGCCCGGCGCGAGCAGCGTCCGGCCGGTCCTTCGCTGGTGGAGCGCCGGATCGCCGATAGCGGCGCAAGCGTGGGCGGTAACGCAGGCGGTGCGCCGATGGGCGGTCCCGATGGCCTCGGCACCGCGCCGATGCCCCGGAACGGCGAGCCCGGGACGCAGCCGCCCATCCAGGCCCAGCTTGGCGAAGTGTCCGCGGCGAGCTACCTGCAGAAGCCCGACACGCTGCTGCTGCGTGGCACCTACATCCGCTGCGTGCTGGAGACGCATATCGTCACCGACGTGTCCGGCTTCACCAGCTGCATCGTGACCGAGCCGGTGTATTCGGTGAACGGCAAGAGCCTGCTGTTGCCGAAGGGCTCGAAGGTCAGCGGCACCTACTCGGGCGGCGGCGGACGCACCAATCGCGTGGCGGTCATCTGGGATCGCATCACCACGCCCACCGGGATCGACGTGATGATGTCGAGCCCCGGTGTGGACAATCTCGGCGGCGCCGGGCATCCGGGCGATCTGAACAATCACTGGGCCAGCAAGATCACCTCGGCGCTGATGATCAGCCTGATCGCCGACGCCTTCAAATACGAAGGCCAGAAGCACGGCCCGCAGCGGACCACCATCACCGAGAACGGCACCACCTACATCGAGCCGTACGAGAGCGAAACCGCGCAGACGATGCAGCGCCTGTCCGAACAGATGATCAGCCAGCAGATGGCGCGGTCGCCGACGATTACCATCAACCAGGGCACGGTCCTGAATGTCTACGTCGCCAAGGACGTGGACTTCTCGGGTGTGCTCCCAAGCTACCAGTGATGCTGGAGGGACGACTCATGGAAGGCGGTGTCACCGAAGGGCCAGTCGCCCAGGTGTCCAACGAGTTCCTCGACTATCAGTACGAGGTGCTCGGCATCCGCGAGTATATGTCGTCCCACGACGTGACCGAGATCTGCGTCAATCGACCGGGCGAGCTGTATCTGGAGGGGCGGGATGGCTGGCGCCGGATCGAGGTGCCGTCGCTGAACTTCGAGCGGGCCCGTCAGTTCTGCACCGCCGTGGTCAACGAGAGCAACACCGGTCAGCGCATCACCGATGCCGATCCGGTGGTGTCGCTGACCTTCCCGACCGGGCAGCGTGCGCAGTTCGTGATTCCGCCGGCATGCGATCCGGGCAAGGTCTCGATCACGATCCGCCTGCCTTCGCATCAGACGCGCACGCTCGATCAGTATCAGCAGGAAGGCTTTTTCGACCAGATTCTGGAAGGCAACGCCGGGCTCAGCGTGCACGACGAGGAACTGCTCGAGCTGCGCCGGCGCCGCGATTACGCCGAGTTCTTCCGCAAGGCCGTGCTCTACAAGAAGAACATCGTGGTGTCCGGCGCCACCGGCAGCGGCAAGACGACATTCATGAAGGCGCTGGTCCACCACATCCCGCGCGATGAGCGTCTGGTGACCATCGAGGACGCGCGCGAACTCTTCATCGAGCAGCCCAACGTCGTGCATCTGCTGTACTCCAAGGGCGGGCAGAGCACCAGCAACGTGACCGCCAAGAGCTGCATGGAAGCCTGCCTGCGCATGAAGCCCGACCGCATCATCTTGGCCGAGCTGCGCGGCGACGAGTCGTTCTACTTCATCCGCAACTGCGCGTCCGGCCATCCCGGTTCGATCACCAGCTGCCACGCGGGCAGCATCGGTCAGACCTGGGACCAGCTCGCGCTGATGGTGAAGGCCTCGTCGGAGGGCGCGGGCCTCGAATTCAGCGTCATCAAGCGGTTGCTGATGATGACGATCGATATCGTGGTGCATATCAAGGCCCACGCCGGTGGGCGGTACATCACTGGGATCGATTTCACCCCGGACCGTGTTTTCACTGACTGACGACGCGGGCGACGGACCATGTTTCAAGCCAAATTTAGCGTGCGCTCCATCACGAAGGAGGAGGGGTGAACGAATTGACATCGCCTTCGAGGCTGGCAGAAGATGCGGCATCGCAGATGCCGCGCCATGGATCGCGCGCCCGGCCCCGTGGGAAGCGGACAGATGGTGCCTACAGGCAAAGGAGGTGCGCATGCTTCCCTTCGTGGACATGATGCAGTGCCAAAACCTCGCGGTGCCCATGGACGTCATGCATCACGTGGTGCAGGTCGAGTCCTCAGCCAACCCCTATGCCATCGGCGTGGTGGGCGGGCGTCTGGTGCGCCAGCCACGTAATCTTGCCGAAGCGGTTGCGACCGCCGAGATGCTCGAAAGCCGTGGCTACAATTTCTCTGTCGGGTTGGCCCAGGTCAATCGCTACAACCTGCGCAAGTACGGGGTCGCCTCGTATGCGCAGGCCTTCGATGGTTGCGTGAATCTGCGAGCAGGCGCGCGGATTCTCTCCGAGTGCCATGCGCGCGCGCAGGGAGACTGGGGTAGCGCGTTCAGCTGTTACTACTCGGGTAACTTCACCACTGGTTACCAGCACGGTTACGTCCAGAAGATCTTCGCGTCCATCGCCGGTCAGCGCGCCGGGATGGATCCCGGCAACGCCATCCCGGTGGTGGCGACCGTGTCGCCGTCGGCCTCTCGCGCCGGGTCGGTTGCGGACACGCAAGCGCCGCTTTCGCGCCGTGTCGTGGGCCAGGACGACGGGCAGGAGACGCTTTCCAGGTCCGCCTCGCAGGACGCCGCTGCTCCTGTCGTGAGCGCGGCCCGTGACGCCGTGGCGCCTGCTGCTGCGGCCGCGCCTGGGCCTGCCCAGGCGGCGCCGTCGGCCAGCGGCGTGGTGCGATTGACCCGCAACGGGCCCGTCTTTCCCACGCCGCTGCAAGGCCAGAAGCCGGAGGCCGCGCCCGCCCAGGCGGCCGCGCCTCAGGTGGCCGACGAGGCGGGCAAGGCGCAGGGACAGGCGGGCGACAACGCATTCGTGTTCTGAGTTCCTGGCGCCGTTCTAGGGAACGGCGTCGATCCCGGGGAGGCATTCCCCCATCCCACCCTCGAAGCAAGGAGAGTCACATGGAAAAGCAAGGCAAGTTGGTCTCGACCCAGACAGCCGCGACGTGCAAGTCGCTGCTGAAGGCTGCAATTCTCCTAGGCGCAGTGTTTGCACTGCCGGCGTTCGCTCAAAACGATGGCTATGGCGAAACTGCCGACAGCGTCTGCGGCTTCTTCGGCAATGTGAACAATATTCTGACGATCGCCTCGATCGCTGTGGTGACCATCGCCGTCATTTTCGCAGGCTATCAGATCGCTTTCGCCCATAAGCGCATCGGCGATGTCGCTCCCATCCTGATCGGCGGTCTGTTGATCGGCGCGGCAGGCCAGATCGCCGCCATGGTCATGCCGAAGAACGAGAACAGCTCGAAGTGCATGACGACTGGTGCAACTGCGAGCATGATCGTGCTGCCGGTGGAACAGGTCCGCTGATCCATGCAAAAGAACATCATGTTCCGCGGCTGCACGCGCCCGGCGATGTTCATGGGCGTGCCGTATGTCCCGTTCTTCATCGGGGCAGGCGGCACGCTGCTTTTCGCGATGTACAGCGGCAACCTGCTCTGGCTGCTGGCCTTGCCTGTGGTGATCTTCGTGATGCGGCAGATGGCCAAGCGCGACGAGATGATTTTCCGCTTGATGGGGCTGCGTCTGCAGTTCCGCATGCGGACCCGCAACATCCGTCACAACGACGGTCTTTGGGTGTTTTCGCCCAACCCGTACCGGAAGAAGCCTGCCGAGCGCGAGTAGGCAGTTCGTGTTTGTGCCAGGCGCCGATCGGCGCCTGGCAGTTGCAGTAAACCAGGAAGGTCCTATGTTCAACCCCGATTCGCCCGTCAGCGAGTTCATTCCCTATTCGAGCCATGTGGCGCAGTCCGTGGTCAAGACCACGGGCGGGGACTATCTGCTGACTTGGCACCTGGGCGGTCTGCCCTTCGTCGGCCGCGAGGAGTGGGAGCTGGAGCACCGGCACAACACGTTCAACCGGATGCTGCAGACCCTGCGGGCGCCGGATTTCGTCAATGTGGCGTTCTGGGTCCACGATGTGCGTCGCCGCGGCAGCATCAAGCAACGCAGCACCTTCGCGCAGAAGTTCAACCAGCAGCTGTCCGACGATTATTTCGAGAGCCTGTCCAGTCAGAAAGTGATGCGCAACGAGATGTATCTGACGTTGCTGTATCGCCCCATCGTCGCCGGCAAGGCCTTCGTGGAGAAGAGCGGCGATCTGGAACGATTGAGGGCGATGGAAGAGCAGGCCGTCGCCAAGGTCCTGGAGCTGGCGGGCAACGTGGAAGCGGTGCTCAAGGATTATTCACCGTATCGCCTGGGCATCTACGAAGCGCGCAACGGCATCGTGTTCTCCGAGACGCTGGAGTTCCTGGGCTACATCCTGAATCGCGTGACCGAGCCGGTGCCGGTGCTGGGCGCGTCGATCAAGGACTATCTGCCGGTCAGCAAGCATCTGTTCTCGGCCAAGACCGGTGATTACATCATCGCCACGCCCAACGGCGAGAAGCACTATGGTGCGATTCTCAACGTGAAGGAGTATCCCGACGGGACCTTTCCGGGCATCCTCAATGGCTTGAAGTATCTGGACTTCGAATACGTCATCAGCCATTCCTTCAGCCCGATGGGCCGGCACGATGCGCTGAAGGTGCTCGACCGCACCAAGGGCATGATGATCTCCTCCGGCGACAAGGCAGTCAGCCAAATCGCCGAGCTCGACCATGCGATGGATCAGCTGTCTTCGGGCAACTTCGTGCTGGGCGAATACCACTTCGTGATGGCGCTGTACGCCGATAGCCAGGCGCAGCTGCAGCAGAACGTGGCTACCGCGCGGGCCGAGCTGTCCAATGCGGGCTTCGTCTCGGCCAAGGAGGACCTGGCGGTGACCGCCTCGTTCTACTCGCAGCTGCCGGCCAACTGGAAGTATCGGACGCGGCCGGCCAACATCAGTTCGCTGAACTTCCTTGGCCTCTCGCCGCTGCACAACTTCGCCACCGGCAAGAAGGACAACAATCCCTGGGGCGAGTGCATCACCACGCTGCAGACCACCAACGGGCAGCCGTACTACTTCAATTTCCACGCCACGCATCCGGCGGAAAATTCGTTCGGCGAGAAGGCCATCGCCAATACGATGGTGATCGGCAAGTCGGGTACCGGCAAGACGGCGCTGATCAACTTCCTGTTGAGCCAGGTGCAGAAGTACACGCCATCGCCGACGATCTTCTTCTTCGACAAGGATCGCGGCGCGGAGATCTTCGTTCGCGCGTGCGGCGGCAACTATCTGGCGCTGGAGAACGGCCGGCCGACCGGATTCAACCCCTTCCAGTGCGAGCGTAACGAGGCCAACGTCCAGTTCCTGGCCGATCTGGTCAAGGTGCTGGCCGGCAAGATCGCCTACACCGCGCGCGAGGAGGAGGACATCTTCCGCGCCGTCGAGAACATTCTGGACACGCCGCCGCACCTGCGGACGATGACCAACTTCCAGAAGAGCCTGCCCAACATGGGCGACGACGGATTGTATGCGCGCATCCGCAAGTGGACGGCGGGCAATTCGCTCGGCTGGGTGTTCGACAATCCGGTGGACACCATCGATCTGCAGAAAGCCAACATCATCGGCTTCGACTACACCGACATCATCGACAATCCGGAGGTCCGCGCGCCGGTCATCAACTATCTCCTGCACCGCCTGGAGGAGTTGATCGACGGCCGTCCGCTGATCTATGTCATGGACGAGTTCTGGAAGATCCTGGACGGAAAGGGCGGGCTGAAGGAGTTCGCAAAGAACAAGCAGAAGACCATCCGAAAGCAGAATGGCCTCGGGCATCTTCGCTACGCAGAGCCCCGAAGACGCGCTGGCGAGCGACATTTCCGCCGCGCTGATCGAGCAGACCGCGACCCTGATCCTGCTGCCGAATCCGAACGCCAGTCGCGAGGATTACATCGAGGGGCTCAAGCTCACCGAGGCCGAGTATCAGGTCGTCGTCAGCCTCGACGAGCGCTCACGCTGCTTCCTGGTCAAGCAGGGCCACGGCTCGGTGGTGTGCCAGCTGAACCTGCGCGGGCTCGATGATGCGCTCTCGGTGATCTCGGCCTCCACCGACAACATCGAGATCATGCACCAAGTGCTAGCGCAGCGTTCGATGCAGCTGGAGAAACCTGCGGCCGATCTGACGCCGGAAGAGTGGCTTGAGCTGTTCTATGAAAACCGCAAAGGGTCTGGCAAGGGCGGGCGTGTCGCTCACCGCGCAGGCCGCAGCGCATTAGCGTGATGACAATTCGATGAATCGTATCTGGATCCAAGGAGTTCCCATGAGCACGACTGCTATCCCTCTCCGCCGCCGGTTCCAGCGGGCGCTTCGGGCCTGCGTCTGCTTCGGCCTCTTGGCAGCCGGTGCGCCGGCGTTCGCGCAATGGCATGTCACCGATGAAACAACACAGACCAAGATTGACAACCTGAAACAGGACGTCAATGAGCGGCTGGATAAGATTTACAAGCAGAGCCATGTGAAAAGCGATGCTTACGATACAAGTAAGAACAAGACGCTCAGCCTTCAGGATGATAACGACAGCAAGATGTCGGAGCGAAACGACGCTTCCGATGTGCAGTCGTCGCGCTGCCGTGTGCAGCCCGATAACGCGGTCAGTACGGATCAAAATAAGATCTGTACGGATATGGTCACCAAGGAAATCAAACTCAACAACTACTTGGTGAAAATGCTCGAGCTGACCAAGAAGCGGCAAGAGGAGCTCAACGCGATTCTTCAGGAACGCAAGCAAATCGATACGGGGGCGGAGACCGAGTTCGGCTCCCTCGAGTCCAACACCAACAAGCTCCTGGCGCTGCAGACGCAAATCCAGATCGATCAGATGAACCTGAGGCTGACCATGGACAGCTACAGCCGCTACTTCACCGATCAGAACGCCAAATTGGCTGATCTGACGCGAGACCTTCAGCGCGGTAAAGGGTCGTCCTTTGTCGACGGCGCAGTGAGAAGCGCGCTCTTGACAGCGGCTTTGGCCGGCGCTCACTTATATCAGTCGAATGCGCAGGAATGATGCAAGTCATCTTGGCGATCGCGCGCTCGACGAAGTAGACAAGGACATCTCTTAGCCATGCCCGACTTTCTTTTCTTTCCTCTTATCTTCGAGTTCCTGCAGGAGGAGATCAATGGCTTCCAGTCCAGTCTCCTCAGCCGGTTCGCCGCGCTGTTCGGGATGCTGGCGCTCAGCCTGCTGACCATCTGGATCTTCATTCAGGGCTGGCGGGTGATGACCGGGCGTTCCCGGGAGCCGATGATGGCTCTGGTGGGGGACACGCTGAAGGCCATGCTCGTGATCGGCATCGCGACGGGCTTCGCGGGCAATTCATCGGCCTTGTACAAGAGCCTGACCTCGGGGTTGGGCGAGGCCATCTACGGCATGGTGACCAACAACGCCGATCAGAGTAACAAGGACATGTTCGAGAGCATCAACGCGAGCCTGGATGCGACCTCGCTTGCGATGAATGCGCTGACGGCGGTCAGTTCAGCCCAGACCGGCGGCGATGGCGCGCTGGAAGGCGAGTCGGGGATGTTGCGGGTCATGGTGATGTTGGGGATCGGGGGCCCTGCGATCACGGGTGGCGCGATGGTGCTGATGTACGAAGTGGGAATGGCGCTGTTCGTCGGATTGGGGCCGCTGTTCATTATTTGCCTGATGTTCGATGCGACCAAACAGTTGTTCTCGCGTTGGCTCATGTACGGTGCGGGGATGATGTTCTCGCTGGCGACGCTGTATGTGTTGTCGAACATCGCGATGAAGCTGATGATCACGGTGGCGGGCGTGCAGTGGGCGACGACGCAGTTCCAGCTAGCCAATCCAGCTGGGCTTCGAGAAGCAGCGATGCAGACGGCCGGACTGGGATTGATCCTCACGACAATGCTGATCACCTGTCCGCCAATGGCAGCCTCGTTCTTCCAGGGCATGCTGGCCAGCTTCAGCCCGTACTCGGCGATCAATGCCAATGCCCCGCAGAGTGGGCAGCCTGGCCCGAACGGGCAGCCGGCGGGTAGTTACATGCCGGCGCAGATGGGAAGGAGTTCTCAGCTCGACACCATCAAGAATGAACAAATGCAACAAGGGCGTAACGTTAATGTTCTTGGGTCAGGAAACTCAACGTTAACGGCGTCCTCTGGTTCAAAAGGTGCGCATCCGGATCCGCAGGGTTCTGGTCCCACATAGATTTATGTGTCAAGCGGTACATTACGGCCAGTGGGGATTCAGGTGAGATGGCATAATTGTATTTCTCTCGGTCATTCGAGGTGATTTGATCGGAGGAGGGCGTAGTGAAGATCTTTGGAGTCTTGATAATAAATTGCGGACTTTTCTATTGTTCGCATGCTTTTGGCCAGGATGCTGTGCAACAGCAGCAGCAACAGCAGTTCCAGGCCGAACAGAATCGACTCGGGTACTACAACCAGCAAGGCAACGAGATCGCGTTGCCGCCACGGCCTGCAGGTAAATGGATCAAGACTTGGGGCGCGATTGCCAAGGATAGTGTTGGAACTGAGGTTGGAGCATCTGTAGGCAAGTTAAGTAGGGGCGAAGCGGAGCAGGCAGCGCTCACCGCGTGCGCACGGGGCGGCGGCAGCAGTTGTAAGGCGTTATTTGCGTATCAAAACCAGTGCGTCGCCTACGCGACGGGTTTGCAGTCCAGCGGCAGGGCGTGGGAAGTACAGTCGAGTGCTAAGAACATTGAGATTGCTAGCAGCGAGGCCCTAAAAGGTTGTGCCGAGAAAAGCTCTGATTGCAAGATACTTTATACGGACTGCACCGATCCGATCTTCCAGCGCTACTAAAGGTGCAAGATTTATGGCGCGGTTGGGCCTGATTGCGGCACTAACGCTCATGGCGGCGGGCGCAGATGCACAGACGCGCTGTCCTGGCGGAGTCGCGGCCGGCTCAGTGTTGTGCCAGCCTGATTTGCCCAACTATGGATCTGGTTCGGGAAAGACCATCGTGAAGATCGTCGGCCATGGGACAAAACGTGGGGCGCGATTGCCGACAGCCCTAACTTAATCGGGGGCGTGTCAACCGGCGAGTTGTCCAAGCGGGCCGCCGAGCAGCGTGCACTGGGCGCATGCGAGGAGCGCGGCGGGCATTCATGCGTCGTGACCTTTACCTACTTCAACCAGTGCGTTGCACTGATCGATCCCAACATCCTCGGCACCTCAAACTTCGCTCAGACGGCCGATTCGATCGAGACCGCCAGTGAGCTAGGTCTTAAGTACTGTGCAGAGAAAGCCGGCCCTAAGGCGTCCTGCAAGGTGGTGTACTCCGACTGCACCATGCCCAAGTACAGGGAATAGGCATCTCCCGCGCCTAATGCGTAGCGCGATCGCGCTTCCAGCCGCGATGCTTGATGTCCAGGTGCAGGCTGTAAAGCGCGGTGAAGGCGGGGAAGAGGTTCTGCAGGACGCCGACCGAGTCCTGTTTGGCCGAGAAGATGAAGTAGGCCAGGGTCATCAGGCTGCCGACGACGCTCATGTACCAGAACAGCCGCGGGATCACAGGCTTGCCCGCGCGCTTGGAGGCGATGAACTGCACCAGCCAGCGGCCGCCGAACATCAGGGCGCCGGTGTAGCCTATGAGCTTCCAGCCGGTGATGTGGATGCCGGTCCAGAATAGGGCCTGGATCGGCTGGTCCAGCCAGTGGATTTCCATTCCTTAGAGTTCCTTCACCGCGGTGCGCTTGCTGCGGGCGATCAGCCACGCCACGCCGCGCAGGTCGCGGATGCCGACCAGGGCGCGCTGCAGGTTGTTGTACTTGGACACGCCGGCGCCGCGCGGACGATGGTTGACCGGCACGCTGATGGTCTTCCAGCCGGCGCGCTGCATTAGCGCCGGCAGGTAGCGGTGCATGTGGTCGAAGTAGGGCAGGTCGAGAAAGGCGTCGCGCTCGAACAGCTTGGTACCGCAGCCGGTGTCCGGCGTATCGTCGCGCAGCATGCGCGCGCGGATGGCGTTGGCGTAGCGCGAGGCCCACCGCTTGCTGCCGCTGTCCTTGCGGTCGACGCGCCAGCCGGCGTAGAGCTTCACCAGCGGATCGCCGGCATCGCGCGCGCGCAGCAGCTTGGGCAGATCGGCCGGGTCGTTCTGGCCATCGCCATCGAGCGTGGCGATCCACGGCGCGCGCGCGGCCTTGACGCCGGTGCGGATGGCCGTGCTCTGGCCGCTCTGTGTCTGGTGCTGCAGCACGCGCAGTTCGGGCACCTGCGCCTTGAGCGCCTGCAGCGTGGCCAGCGTGTCGTCGCGCGAATGGTCGTCAACGTAGAGGATCTCGAACGGCACCGCGCCGCGCAGGGCGGCGACGATCTCGTGGACCAGGGGAGCGGTGTTGTCGCGCTCGTTGAAGACGGGCACGACGACGGACAGGGCGGGGTTCTGCATGGGCGCATTATCCGGTTTTTGCCGGCGGGGGACGACTGGAACGCCACCTGCGCGTATCACGCGCAGGCCGGGCCGGGCGCAGTAGGCCGTGTAGCCCTGTCGGAATTCGGTCGAAGGCGCCGCCAGCGGCGGCGCGAGGTCGCGGCGCTAAGCTTCCGGCCTACATGCCCGCGTAGTTCGGGCCACCGCCGCCCTGCGGGGCGACCCAGACGATGTTCTGGGTCGGATCCTTGATGTCGCAGGTCTTGCAGTGCACGCAGTTCTGGGCGTTGATCTGCAGGCGCTGGCCGCCGCCGTCGGCGGCGACGAACTCGTAGACGCCGGCCGGGCAATAGCGCGCTTCTGGGCCCGCATAGGTCGCCAGGTTGATCTCCACCGGCACGGCCGGGTCCTTCAGCGTCAGATGCGCCGGCTGGTCCTCGTCGTGGTTGGTGCTGGACAGGAACACCGAGGATAGCCGGTCGAAGGTCAGCTGGCCGTCGGGCTTGGGGTAGGCGATCTTCTGGTGCTGGTTGGCCGGCTCCAGGCAGGCATGGTCCGGCGTGCTGTGGCGCAGCGTCCACGGCGGGTTGCGGATACCCAGCTTGGGCAGCAGCCACTGCTCGATGCCGGTCATCAGCGTGGCCAGCGTGCGGCCCTTCTTGAACCATTGCTTGAAGTTCTTGGACTGCTGCAGCTCGGCGTACAGCCAGCTGGCCTCGAAGGCCGCCGGGTAGGCGCTCAGTTCATCGCCGCTGCGGCCTTCGCCCAGCGCCGCGAACGCCGCCTCGGCGGCCAGCATGCCGGTCTTGATCGCCGCGTGGCTGCCCTTGATGCGGCTGGCGTTGAGCGTGCCGGCCTCGCAGCCGACCAGCGCGCCGCCGGGGAAGACCAGCTTGGGCAGCGACATCAGGCCGCCGGCGGTGATCGAACGGGCGCCGTAGCCGATGCGCTTGCCGCCTTCCAGGTGCTTGCGGATCGCCGGATGGGTCTTGAAGCGCTGGAACTCCTCGAACGGGCTCAGCCACGGGTTCCTGTAGTCCAGGCCCACGACCAGGCCGATGGCGACCTTGCCGTCCTCGGCGTGATAGAGGAACGAGCCGCCATAGGTGTCCGCATCCAGCGGCCAGCCGGCGGTGTGGACCACCAGGCCGGGCGTGTGCCTGGCCGGGTCGATCTGCCAGAGTTCCTTGATGCCCAGCCCATAGGCCTGCGGATCCTTGCCGGCGTCCAGCGAGAACTTGGCCAGCAGCTGGCGGCCGAGCTGGCCGCGCGAGCCCTCGGCGAAGATCGTGTACCTGGCGTGCAGTTCCATGCCCAGCTGGAACTCGGCCGTCGGCTCGCCGTCCTTGCCCAGGCCCATGTTGCCGGTGGCCACGCCCTTCACCGCGCCGGCGTCGGTGTAGAGGATCTCGGTGGCGGCGAAGCCCGGGAAGATCTCCACGCCCAACCCCTCGGCCTGGGTGCTGAGCCAGCGCGTCAGGGCGCCGAGGCTGATGATGTAGTTGCCCTGGTTGTGGAAGCACTCGGGCAGCAGCGCATGCGGGGTCGCCTTGGCGCCGGTGTCGCTGAGGAACAGGAACTGGTCCTCGGTCACCGGCTGCTTGAGCGGGGCGCCCTTTACCTTCCAGTCGGGGAACAGCTCGGTCAGCGCGCGCGGGTCCATGATCGCGCCGGACAGGATGTGGGCGCCGGGCTCGGAGCCCTTCTCCAGCACGCATACCGACACGTCGCGACCGGCCTCGGCGGCCAGCTGCTTGAGCCGGATCGCGGTGGCCAGGCCGCCCGGGCCGGCGCCGACCACCACCACGTCGTATTCCATCGATTCGCGGGGCCCGTACTGGGCGAGTAGCGCGTCGGGGGTCATCGGCTGTGCTCCATCGGCGGGGCATGGCGAAAGGGGCGTCATCATAGCGAAGCCAAACGCGCGTTTGAATTCACGCCCGGGCGCCGCAGACAGGTTGATTCTGCCGCTCAAGATTGATCAATGCATCGTGCGGTGCCAGATTGCGCCCCGGTACGGGCCACGTCCGTATCCGACGTCGTCCGCCAGATCTGATCGCAGGATCCCGCCATGAACACCGCTTACCGCACCTCGCTCCCCGGCACCGCGCTGGACTATTTCGACGCCCGCGCCGCGGTGGAAGCGCTCGTGCCGGGCGCCTGGGCAGGGCTGCCGTATACCGCGCGTGTGCATGCGGAGAACCTGGTGCGCTGCGCCGATCCGGCGCAGCTGCCGGCCTACCTGGGCCAGCTGATCGAGCGCCGGCGCGACCTGGACTTCCCGTGGTTCCCGGTGCGCGTGGTCTGCCACGACATCCTGGGCCAGACGGCGCTGGTGGATCTGGCTGGCCTGCGCGATGCCATCGCCGAGCAGGGCGGCGACCCGGCCCAGGTCAATCCGGTGGTGCCGGTGCAACTCATCGTGGACCACTCGCTGGCGGTGGAATGCGGCGGGACCGACCCGCAGGCGTTCGCCAAGAACCGCGCCATCGAGGACCGCCGCAACGCCGACCGCTTCGACTTCATCGACTGGACGGCCAAGGCGTTCCGCAACATCGAGGTGATCGGCCCGGGCAACGGGATCATGCATCAGATCAACCTGGAGAAGATGTCGCCGGTGATCTACACCCGCGACGGCGTGGCCTTCCCCGACACCTGCGTGGGCACCGACAGCCATACCCCGCACGTGGACGCGCTGGGCGTGATCGCCGTCGGCGTGGGCGGGCTGGAGGCGGAGAACGTGATGCTGGGCCGCGCCTCGTGGATGCGCCTGCCCGATATCGTCGGGGTCGAGCTGACCGGCCGCCCGGGCGAGGGCATCACCTGCACCGATATCGTGCTGGCCCTGACCGAGTTCCTGCGCAAGCAGAAGGTGGTCGGCGCCTACCTGGAGTTCTACGGCGCGGGCGCGGCGACGCTGAGCATCGGCGACCGCGCGACCATCTCCAACATGTGCCCCGAGTACGGCGCCACCGCTGCGCTGTTCCACATCGACGACCAGACCCTGGACTACCTGCGCCTGACCGGCCGCGAAGAGGCGCAGGTGCGGCTGGTGGAGACCTACGCGCGCACCGCCGGGATCTGGGTCGACGACCTGGTCAGTGCGCAGTACGAGCGCGTGCTGCAGTTCGATCTGTCCACGGTCGATCGCACCCTGGCCGGCCCGTCCAACCCGCATCGGCGCCTGCCCACCCGCGCGCTGGCCGAGCGCGGCATCGCGGTGGACCTGGACAAGGCGCGCGCGGAGGAGGCCAACGGCCTGATGCCCGACGGCGCGGTGGTCATCGCGGCGATCACCAGCTGCACCAACACCTCCAATCCGCGCAACGTCATCGCCGCCGCGCTGCTGGCGCGCAACGCCAACGCGCGCGGGCTCACGCGCAAGCCGTGGGTCAAGACCTCGCTGGCGCCCGGTTCCAAGGCGGTGCAGCTGTATCTGGAGGAATCGGGACTGCTGCCTGAGCTGGAGCGGCTGGGCTTCGGCATCGTCGCCTTCGCCTGCACCACCTGCAACGGCATGAGCGGCGCGCTGGACCCGAAGATCCAGCAGGAGATCATCGAGCGCGATCTGTACGCCACCGCGGTGCTCAGCGGTAACCGCAACTTCGACGGCCGCATCCATCCTTATGCCAAGCAGGCCTTCCTGGCCTCGCCGGCACTGGTGATCGCCTATGCCATCGCTGGCACGGTGCGCTTCGACATCGAGAAGGACGCGCTGGGCTTCGACGCCGACGGACAGCCGATCACGCTCAAGGACCTGTGGCCTTCGGATGCGGAGGTGGACGCGGTGGTCAAGGCCAGCGTCAAGCCCGAGCAGTTCCGCAAGGTCTACGGGCCGATGTTCGACGTGCGCGTCGAACACGGGCAGAAGATCAGCCCGCTCTACGACTGGCGGCCGATGAGCACCTACATCCGTCGCCCGCCGTATTGGGAGGGCGCGCTGGCCGGCGCGCGCACGCTGCGCGGCATGCGTCCGCTGGCGCTGCTGGGCGACAACATCACCACCGATCATCTCTCGCCGTCCAACGCCATCCTGGCCAGCAGCGCGGCCGGGGAATACCTGGCGCGCATGGGCGTGCCGGAGGAGGACTTCAACTCCTACGCCACCCATCGCGGCGACCATCTCACCGCGCAGCGCGCGACCTTCGCCAACCCCAAGCTGCTCAACGAGATGGCGGTGATCGACGGGGTGGAGACGCAGGGCTCGCTGGCGCGGATCGAACCCGATGGCCGGGTGGTGCGCATGTGGGAGGCCATCGAGACCTACATGCAGCGCGGCCAGCCGCTGATCATCATCGCCGGCGCCGACTACGGCCAGGGCAGTTCGCGCGACTGGGCCGCCAAGGGCGTGCGTCTGGCGGGGGTGGAGGCGATCGTGGCCGAGGGCTTCGAGCGCATCCACCGCACCAACCTGATCGGCATGGGCGTGCTGCCGCTGGAATTCCTGCCCGGCACCGACCGGCGCACGCTGCGTCTGGACGGCACCGAGACCTACGATGTCCTCGGCCAGCGCGCGCCGCGCGCCACGCTGACGCTGGTGATCCACCGCAAGGACGGCAGTACGGAACAGGTGCCCGTGCGCTGCCGGCTGGACTCGGACGAAGAGGTGTCCATCTACGAAGCTGGCGGCGTGCTGCAGCGCTTCGCCCAGGACTTCCTCGAGTCGTCCAAGGCGGCCTGAGCGCGTGCTGACCACCATGCGACCGCAGCCTCCCGCGCCGCCGCCAGGTCAGCTGCTCGACCGGCTGTGGAGCAAGGAAATGGGCGGCGATCGCCTGCTGTTCATCGCCCGCCCCGACGCGGCGATGCGCGAGGTCTTCGATGTCGCCACGCGCGAGCAGGGCATCCAGGCGGCCACGGGGCTGGCGATGTTCCCGCTGGTCAACTGGCACCAGACGCTGTCGGATCGCTTCATCGATTCACCGCAGACACGCGCGCTGCTGCTGCAGGCCGGTCAGGCCGTGCAGGCGCGCGGCTTCCTGCTGTCGCTGGACCAGCTGCGGGTGAGCCCCAACGCGCGCGCCAGCGCCAATATCGAGCTGTGCTGTTCGCAGCCGGTCAATGCGCTGAAGGAACTGCTGCTCGCGCTGAAGCTGGCCATCGCCGACCAGGGGCTGTTGACCAGTCGCAAGGGCCACCGCCCGCACGTGACGCTGAGCTATCGCTACGACCTCGAGGCCCGGCGCCAGCGCATCAAGCCGATCCGCGCGATCGACTGGCCGATCGAGAGTTTCGAGCTGGCCATCGGCAGCGGCGATCCCTACCGCTACCGGACCCTGTCGCGCTGGACGCTGGCGCCCGCCGCGACGCAGCCCGTGCAGGCGGCCTTTTCCCTCTGATGCAACGCGTGCCGCGCGCACGCTGAAAGGATGTCCCCCATGTCGCATGTTCCGCAGATCAGGATCCCCGCCACCTACCTGCGCGGTGGCACCTCCAAGGGCGTGTTCTTCCGCCTGCAGGACCTGCCCGAGCGCGCGCAGGCGCCCGGCGCGGCGCGCGATGCGCTGCTGCTGCGGGTGATCGGCAGCCCCGATCCGTACGGCAAGCAGATCGACGGCATGGGCGGCGCGACGTCCAGCACCAGCAAGGCGGTGATCGTCTCGCGCAGCGCGCGCGCCGACCACGACGTGGACTATCTGTTCGGCCAGGTGTCCATCGACAGCGCCTTCGTGGACTGGTCGGGCAACTGCGGCAATCTGTCGGCGGCGGTGGGGCCGTTCGCCATCGCCTCCGGCCTGATCGATCCGGCGAAGGTGCCGCGCGATGGCCTGTGCACGGTGCGCATCTGGCAGGCCAACATCGGCAAGACCATCGTCGCCCACGTGCCCATCACCGACGGGCAGGTGCAGGAGACCGGCGACTTCGAACTCGACGGCGTGACATTCCCGGCGGCCGAGGTGCAGCTGGAGTTCCTCGATCCGGCCGACGACGGCGAGGACGGCGGCGCGATGTTCCCCACCGGACACGTGGTCGACACCCTGGAGGTGCCCGGCGTGGGCAGCTTCCAGGCCACGCTGATCAATGCCGGCATCCCGACGATCTTCCTCGACGCCGCGGCGCTGGGGTACACCGGCAGCGAGCTGCAGGGCGCGATCAACGAGGACGCCGCGGCCCTGGCGCGGCTGGAGACCATCCGCGCCCACGGCGCGCTGCGCATGGGCCTGATCCGGACGCTGGACGAGGCCGCCCGGCGCCAGCACACGCCCAAGCTGGCCTTCGTCGCGCCGGCCGAGACCTACGTCGCCTCCAGCGGCAGGACCGTCGAGGCCAGCGAGATCGACCTGCGCGTGCGCGCGATGTCGATGGGCAAGCTGCACCACGCGATGATGGGCACCGCCGCGGTCGCCATCGGCACGGCGGCGGCGATTCCCGGCACGCTGGTCAACCTGGCCGCCGGCGGCGGGCCGCGCAGCGCGGTGCGCTTCGGCCACCCTTCCGGCACCCTGCGCGTGGGCGCCGAGGCGCAGCAGGTCGAGGGCCAGTGGCAGGTCACCAAGGCCCTCATGAGCCGCAGCGCGCGCGTGCTGATGGAAGGCTGGGTACGCGTCCCCGGCGACAGCTTCTGACGGCCCGCGCGCCGGCGCGTTCTTTTTGTCGGAGCTGTCTCTTCAAATCGCGTCGCGCTCTCCTTGTAGAGCGGAGCTTGCTCCGCTGGGGTTTTCCCGATGATCGGGCCGAAGGGCAGCGGAGCAAGCTCCGCTCTACAGGTGGAGGGCGCCCTGTCGGCCAACGGCGGCGAAGGGCTTTCGCGGAAAACCTTCAGCCCCGCCATCATCGGCTTCAGGAAGCGGGTGATCGCCCGGCGCCCAGCGCAATGGACCCCTCGCCCGACACCCCGCAGACTGTCGCGCATGTCGAACCTGCTGCTGCCGCCTGCCATCGCCTTGCTCGGGCCCACCGCCTCGGGCAAGTCCGCGCTGGCCCTGGACTGGGCGCAGCGGCTGGGCGGGGAGATCGTCAGCGTCGATTCGGCGCTGGTCTATCGCGGCCTGGACATCGGCGCGGCCAAGCCCAGCGCCGAGGAGCGGGCGCAGGTGCCGCATCATCTGATCGATGTGCGCGATCCCTGGCAGACCTACTCGGCGGCGGACTTCGCGCTCGAGGCACGCGCCGCGCTTGAGGCCATCCTCGCGCGCGGCCGCATCCCGATCCTGGCCGGCGGCACCGGCCTGTACTTCCAGGCGCTGACCGAGGGCCTGGCGGCCATGCCGCAGGCCGATCCCGAGCTGCGCGCCACGCTTGCCGCCGAGGCCACCGCGCAGGGCTGGCCCGCGCTGCATGCGCAGCTGGCGCAGGTCGACCCCTTGGCGGCGGCCCGGATCAAGCCGACCGATCCGCAGCGCATCCAGCGCGCGCTGGAGGTCTACCGCCTCAGCGGCAAGCCGATCAGCGCCTGGCAGGCCGAGGGCCGCGGCGACGCGCGGCTGCCCGTGCGCCTGCTCAAGCTGGCCCTGGCGCCGGCCGACCGCGCGGTACTGCACACGCGCATCGCGCAGCGCTTCGACGCGATGCTCGCGGCCGGATTCCTCGATGAAGTGCGCGCGCTGCGGGCCCTGCCGCAGATGCAGGCCGCCCCGGCGCCCCTGGACCTGCCGGCGGTGCGCGCGGTCGGCTATCGCCAGGCCTGGGAATTCCTGGACGGGCAGGGCAGCGCGGAGGACTTCCGCGAACGCGCCATCGCCGCCACCCGCCAGCTGGCCAAGCGCCAGTCCACCTGGCTGCGCGCGCGCCACGACCTGCGCTGGTTCGACCCGGCGACCCAGCGCGCCGGGCTGGAGGACGCGCTGGCGCTGTTCCTGGGCCGCTGAGCCGCCTTGCCGCGAAAACCGCGACATGGCGTCTGGTCAATCCGCCGGCCTTGTGTAATATCCCGTGACCGGCCGCGGTTCGGGGAGCAGTCACCGCGCCGGCCCATTACAAGAACAGTCCCATCGAAAGAATGGGCGGGAGCATTCGCATGTCCAAGGGGCAATCCCTGCAGGATCCTTTCCTCAACGCGCTGCGCCGCGAGCGGGTTCCGGTGTCGGTCTATCTGGTCAACGGCATCAAGCTGCAGGGGACGATCGAGTCCTTCGACCAGTTCGTGGTACTGCTGCGCAATACCGTGAGCCAGATGGTCTACAAGCACGCCATCTCCACCGTGGTGCCGGCGCGCAACGTGCGCGTGGGGCCTGGCGGCGGCTATGTGCAGCCAGGTGCCGACGGCGCCGAGCCCTCGTCTGACGAGGCCGAGGACGAGTAGTCGTCAGAGGCGCCCGGTTCAGGCCGGGCGTCCATTGGTCGGAACGCGCATCGCCTCGCGTCCGCCAGCGGTTGAAGCGGGGCATCGTCGCCACCATGCTGTGGCCTTAGCCCGTGATTGCCGTGACCGATGCCGACTGAGTTGTTCGAACGTTCCCGCCGGGGCGAGCACGCCCTGCTGATCCAGCCGGTGCGCGGCGGAACCGCCGCCGCCTCCAGCGACGAGGATGCCGCCGAGGAGTTCACCGAGCTGGCGCGCTCGGCCGGCGCCACCATCGCCGCCCTGGTCACCGCCCGCGCCGACCGGCCCAGCCCCTCCACCTTCATCGGCAGCGGCAAGCTGGACGAGGTCAAGGCCGCGGCCGATGCCACCGGCGCCGACCTGATCCTGGTCAACCACGCCCTGACTCCGGCCAGGAGCGCAACCTGGAAAAGGCCCTGGAGCGCCGCGTGCTGGACCGCACCGGGCTGATCCTGGACATCTTCGCCCAGCGCGCGCGCAGCCACGAGGGCAAGCTGCAGGTCGAACTGGCCCAGCTCAAGCACATCGCCACGCGCCTGGTGCGTGGCTGGACCCACCTTGAGCGCCAGCGCGGCGGCTCCATCGGCCTGCGCGGCCCGGGTGAGACCCAGCTGGAAACCGACCGCCGCCTGCTGCAGAAGCGCGTGGACCAGCTGCAGAAGCGGCTGGAAAAGGTCGAGGTGCAGCACACCCAGATGCGCCGGGCGCGCGTGCGCAGCGAGCTGCCGCGCGTGGCGCTGGTCGGCTACACCAACGCCGGCAAGTCGACCCTGTTCAACGCGCTGACCGGCGCGGAGGCGTATGCGGCCGACCAGCTGTTCGCCACCCTGGATCCGACCGTGCGCCGAGTGAATCTGGCCGGCGGCGCGGTGGTGCTGGCCGACACGGTCGGCTTCGTGCGCGATCTGCCGCATGAGCTGGTCGCCGCGTTCCGCTCCACCCTGTCCGAGGCGCGCGAGGCCGACCTGCTGCTGCACGTGGTCGACGCGGCCGATCCGCTGCGCGAGGAGCGCATGGCCCAGGTCGACCTGGTGTTGAACGAGATCGGCGCCGGCGACATACCGCAGCTGCTGGTGTTCAACAAGATCGACCGCATCGAGGGCGCGCAGCCGCGCCACGACGCGCCCGAGGGCGCGCTGGACGAGACCACAGAACCGGGCACGTTGGGCCTGGCGCGCGAGCGGGTGTGGATCTCGGCGCGCGACGGCGTGGGCCTGGATCTGCTGCAGGACGCGCTGGCCCAGCGCCTGGGCCTGGAGCGCATCCGCGGCGAGGTGCTGCTGCCGTCCAGCGCGGGCCGGCTGCGCGCGCGCCTGTTCGACCTGGAAGCCGTGCGCGGCGAAGCCCACGAAGAAGCCGGCTGGCGCCTGACCCTGGACATGGCGCGCAGCGACGCGCAGAAGCTGCTCTCCCAGCCCGGCGGCGAGGCCCTGCGCCCGCTGCTGCCGGCGGTGGAAGTGGAGCAGTGGGAAGCCTGAGCGGCGTGTAAGACGCGCTCAGACGAACAGGCTGACGCCCGGCACCACCCACAGCGCCAGCGCGGCCAGGCCGACGCCGATCACGGTGGCGGCCAGCACGTCGCTGGGGTAGTGCAGGCCCAGCACCACGCGCGAGGTCGCCACGCAGGCGGTGAAGGGCAGCAGCAGCGGCGCCAGCGCCGGATAGTGCGCCAGCGCCACCACGGTGAAGGCCACCGCATGCAGCGTGTGGCCCGAGGGGAAGGAGAACTCGTCCAGCGGCGCCACCCAGGCCTGGATGCGCACGTCCGAGGCGAACGGCCGCGGCCGCCGGGTCCAGCGCTTGAGGCCCTTGTACAGCACCAGCGCGATCGCACCGGTCGCCGCCAGGTGCGCCGCCGCCGCCAGGCCATGCCAGCCGTCGAACACGATCAGCGCGCCCATCAGCGCGTACCAGAACACGCCATCGCCCAGGCGGCTGACGACGGCGAAGAAGCGCCGCACATCGCTGCGGCGACCGCGGCGATTGGCCAGCAAGCACACGCGCGCTTCGCGCGGCAGCGAGAGTTCAGACGGCGAGCGCATCGGCGGACTCCTCCTTGCGGGAATGGGCGAGCCCGGCGAGCAGGGCATCGAAATCCGCGGCCACCTGGGCCGGCTGCAGCGCCTGGACCGCCTGGTGCGCCGCGGCGCCCATCGCGCGCAGGCGCTGCGCATCGCCGCCCAGTTCCAGCACCGCCGCGACGAACTGCGCGTCGTCGCCGACCGCCGCCCCGTGCAGGCCATTGCGCAGATGCTCGTGCGCGGCGCCGGAGTCGAAGGCCACCGTGGCCAGGCCGCTGGCCATCGCCTCCAGGGTCACGTTGCCGAAGGTCTCGCTGCGGCTGGGGAACACGAACAGGTCGGCGCTGGCGTAGTGTCGCGCCAGCTCGACGCCGCGCTGCACGCCGCAGAACACGAAGTCCGGATTGGCCTGCTGCAGCGCCGCCCGCTCGGGACCATCGCCGACCCAGACCATGCGCGCCTGC
The DNA here is from genome assembly GCF_042700505.1 of Pseudoxanthomonas sp. UC19_8. Lineage (NCBI taxonomy): Bacteria > Pseudomonadati > Pseudomonadota > Gammaproteobacteria > Lysobacterales > Lysobacteraceae > Pseudoxanthomonas > Pseudoxanthomonas sp. UC19_8. The sequence goes on along the minus strand of NZ_CP170559.1, from coordinate 2,440,046 downwards.
GGGACGCGGGCCTGCAGTTCGCGGAAGGCCTGGACCGCCAGGCCAGGTTCTTTTCTGCCGCGATGCGACCCACCGACAGCAGCACCGGCGTGGCCTCGCCGGCGCCCCACAGCGCGCGCAGCGCGTCGCTGCGCAAGCCCGGATGGAACTGGCCGGTATCCACCGCGCGCGCCAGCCGCTTGACCTTGCCGAAGCCCTGACCTTGCAGCCACTGCGCCAACTCGTGGGTCGGCACCAGCGTGGCGTCACCGCGGTTGTGGAAGCGGCGCATCCAGCCCAGCGCGACCGGCTGCAGCCAGGGCAGGCCGTAGTCGCCCATGTAGTGGTCGAAGCGCGTGTGGAAGCCGGTCGCCACCGGAATGCCCAGACGCTGGGCCGCGCGCAGCGCCGACCAGCCCAGCGGGCCCTCGGTCGCCACGTAGATCGCGTCGGGCGCGAAGGCGCGGAAGTGCTCCTTCAGCTGCAGCGGCGCCGGCAGGCCGAAGCGCAGGCCGGGATAGCGCGGCAGACCCGCACCGCGCACCAGCACGGTGTCCTGCGCGGTCTGCGCCGCGCCGTCCTGACGCGGGCGCACCACGCTGACGTGGTGGCCGCGCTGGCGCAGGCCTTCTTCCAGACCCTGCACGGTCAAGGCGACGCCGTTGACTTCCGGCGGATAGGTCTCGGTGACGATGACATAGCGCATGGGCGCCTCCCGGGTTTGACATAGGGTGGGAGGTGCGGATGCAGCGTCGATGTCAGTGCGATGTCAGTTGCATGAAAGCCACCACGGTCGCCGTGACCCTGTGGGGCCTATGGGATCTGTGGGATCTGTGGAGCCGCCATGGCGGCGATGGGCTTTACCGGTAAAGCCTTCGCCGCCATTGGCCGAAAAGGCCACAAGGGCGGCTCCCACAAGGGCGGTGACTGACAGGCGCCAGCCACTTTCTACCGTCATTCCCGCGAAGGCGGGAATCGGGGATTTTCGCGCGGTGGATCGAGGCGCTGGGTTCCCGCGTTCGCGGGAACGACGGGTGTGGGTTTCCTCAGGAAGGAAAGTTTGACTCCTGGGTACAGCTGGGAGGGCCGAGAAAGCGCGGAAAGCCCGTCGCCGCCACGGGCGGCCCCCACCTGTAGAGCGGAGCTTGCTCCACTGCTCTTCGTTCAGTTCGTGGGAAAGGCCCCAGCGGAGTCCCCAAGAGGGGATTGCCACAAGCTCCGCTCTACAGGCAGACGGCCGCGAGATTTGAGGAGACAGTCGCCCCCACCGACCTCTTCCCTTTCGCGCAGCGAAGCGGAACCCGAAATCGTCTCGTCGCGGGTGCAGGCGCGCGCAGCCGCCCGGCGAGCGTCGCGGCGGCCTTCAGCCGAGCACGGCGTCGGGCTGCAGCAGTGCGCGCAGATCGTCGTGCTTGAGCGGATGGGACAGGTAGTAGCCCTGGCCCTGGCCGACGCCCAGCGATTGCAGCGCCTCGAGCTCCTCGCGTGTCTCGATGCCTTCGGCGGTGACGTGACTGCCGGTCTGGCGGCCGAAGCCGACCAGCGCCGCGGCCATCGCCTGGCGCGCGCGGTCGTGGTCGATATCGCGCGTCAGGCTGATGTCCATCTTGATGATCTCGGGGTGCAGCGTGAGGATGTGGCGCATGCTGGAGTAACCGGCGCCCGCATCGTCCACCGCGAAGCGCACGCCGGCCGCGCGCAGATGCTTGATGGTCGTCTGCAGCGCCGGATAGTCCTCCACCAGCGCATGCTCGGTCAGCTCCAGCACCAGCCGGCCGGCATCGATCACATCCAGATGGCCCAGGATGTTCTGCGTGACCAGGGTCTGCGGCGAGATGTTGACCGAGACATAGAAGTCGCCCGGCATGCCGCGCAGGCCCTGCAGCGCGGTCAGCATGGCGTTGATCTCCAGGCGCATGCCCAGGCCGATCTCGTTGGCCTCGTTGAACCACACGTCGGGCGAGCGCTTGGGTTCCATGTCGAAGCGCGACAGGCATTCCACGCCGATCAGGGCGCGGTCGTGCAGACGGTAGATGGGCTGGTACACCGTGCGCGGCTGACCCATCTCCAGCACGCCGCTGATGCGCCGCAGCTTCTCGTTGTGCAGCCGCACCGCATCGATGTCGCCTTGGACCTGTAGGGAGACCAACTGGGCCAGGGCGCGCATCACGTGCAGGTCGCGCTCGTCCAGCCCCGGCTTGGCCTCGAAACTGAAGCAGCAGAACGTGCCGTACACGCTGCCGTCGGAAAGCCGGATCGGCACGCTGATGTGCGAGCCGATCGGCACGCTCATGGTTTCCGGCAGCCCCATCGCCTCGGGCAGGAGGGAGGTGTCGGGAATCAGCGATGGCAGGCGACCATCGACCACCCGCGGACAGTAGCCAGCCTCCATCGGCATGGAATCGCCGCGGCTGAGCACCACACGCCCAGTGGGATTGATGACGTGGCGGAACACGCGGTCGCGCGAGCCGAACTCGGACACGAACGCCACGTCCATCTGCAGATGTTCGCGCATGACGCCCAGGATCTGCTCGATGTTGCGGTCGATCGAAACCGACGCCGACGCGATCTGCGTCAGCACGCGCTGGATAAGGTCTTCCGAGTTGTTGTGCACGATGCATGCCCTCTTGGACGTTGCCCAAGGCAAGGTGCGAGCGGGATTACGGCACTGCCGCACTTCGCCTGTTCAGGTTCCTCGAAAGTAGCATCCGTACCCGATTGAAGATGAACGCGGCGTGTTGGACACGGCAAGAATGCGTGCACGTGCGCAAACCGGCGTGACGCCGGTCGCTGAATTCAGGTGACGAAGGGCTTGAAGTCCACACCGAGGCCGGGCATGTCGTCTGATTCGCCGATCAGGTCTGCACGCAGCAGCGGGCGTGCGTCGATCCACTGCTTGTCCAGCAGCAGGCGCAGCGTGTCGCCTTCGGCCGTCAGCTCCAGGGTGGGGATCGGCGCGGCGTCGTGCGCGCGGTGCAGCAGCACGGCAAGGCGCAGCAGCGCGGCCAGGCGCCGGATCGCCGGAATGCGACGGTCCGGCAGGGCATCGAACGCCGCTTTGGGGATGCCGCGGCGGTGCGTGCGCACCAGGGCCGCCAGCATCAGCTGCTCCTGGCGCGAGAAGCCGGCGATGTCCGAATGCTCGAGCAGATAGGCGCCGTGCACGTGGTACTGGCTGTGCGCGACGGCCTGGCCGATCTCGTGCAGGCGCGCGGCCCAGTGCAGCAGGCGGGCATCGTCCTCGCCCAGGTCCCAGGCCTTGGCGACCTGTTCGAACAGCCGCTGCGCCGTGGCGTCCACGCGGTCGGCCTGATCGATGTCCACGCCATAGCGCTGCATCATCGTGGCCACCGACAGCTCGCGCGGATCGTCGCTGCCGCGGCGGCCGAGCATGTCGTACAGGATGCCTTCGCGCATGGCGGCCTTGCTGACCATCATGCGGTCGATGCCGAGCGCCTGGAACGCGGCCTCCATCACCAGCACGCCGCCGGCGATGATCGGCTGGCGGTCCTTGCTCAGGCTCGGCAGGTCGATCGCGTCCACGCGCTCGGCCTGCAGCAGGCGCTCGCGCACCTGCGGCAGCGCCTCGGCGGTGATCGCGCCCTTGGTGAGCTTCATCGCCGCGCAGATGTCGCCGATGGCCTTGGCCGTGCCCGATGAGCCGATCGCCTCCTGCCAGCCCAGCGCCCGGTACTGCTGGGCGAACTGCTGCAGCTCGGCGGTGATCTCGGTCAGCGCCGACATCCAGCGCTTGCGCGAGAGCTTGCCGCCGGGAAAGAAGCGCCGCGTGCTGGCGATGCAGCCCACCTGGATGCTCTCGCGCTCCAGCGTCTGCAGGCCGCTGCCGATGATGAATTCGGTCGAGCCGCCGCCGATGTCGATCACCAGCCGGCGCGTGCCCGGCTTGGGCGGCTGCGCCTGGGCCACGCCCAGATAGATCAGACGCGCCTCCTCGCGGCCGGACACCACCTCGATGGCATGGCCGAGCGCGGCCTCGGCCGGCACCAGGAAGCTCTGCGGCAGCGCCAGCCGGCGCACCGTGTTGGTGGCCAGCGCGCGCACGCGCGAGGCGGGCAGCTCGCGGATGCGCTGGCCGAAGCGCGACAGGCAATCGATCGCGCGCTGGTGGGCTTCCTGCGACAGGCCGCCGCGGGCGTCCAGGCCGTCGGCCATGCGCACGGTCTCGCGCAGGCGATCGATCACGCGCAGCTGACCCTGGGTATAGCGGGCCACGACCATGTGGAAGCTGTTGGACCCTAAGTCCACAGCGGCCAGCTGGTCGTTGTCCTGCAGCGGGCTGGAAAGGGTCTCGAGGAGCGTGAAAGGCATGGCGCGCATGGTAGCCGAAGCCGCTCCCTCGTCCGTGCCTGGACCGGCGGGCACGGCCTCAGAGCTTGGCCAGCAACGTGCCCTGCGCCGAATGCGGCGCCTGGTCCGGGCCGGGCGAGAGCTTGTGGTAGACCCCGTTGGTATCCAGCTCCCAAGCGTTGGTGTTGTCGTCCAGGTAGTTCTGCAGATGGTCGCGGAACACGCGCGCGGACAGCTTCTCGTCCAGGATCGGGAAGCAGGCCTCGACCCGGTTGAGCAGGTTGCGCTCCAGCCAGTCGGCACTGGCGCAGTACAGCTCCGGATCGCCGTCGTTGCCGAACCAGTACACGCGGCTGTGCTCCAGGAAGCGTCCGACGATCGAGCGCACCCGGATGTTCTCCGACACGCCCGGCACGCCCGGGCGCACGGTGCAGGCGCCGCGCACGATCAGGTCGATCTGCACGCCGGCCTGCGAGGCGGCGTACAGCGCGCGGATCACGCGCGGCTCGTTGATCGCGTTGACCTTGATGATGATCCGCGCCGGCCGCCCGGCGCGGGCGAAGCGCGCCTCGCGCTCGATCTTCTTGATCATCCCCGGGTGCAGGGTAAAGGGTGACTGCAGCATCAGCTTGAGCTTGGTGGTCGGCGCCAGCCCGGAGAGCTGCTGGAACAGCAGGTGCACGTCGTTGCCGATGTCCTGGTTGGCGGTGATCAGCCCCAGGTCGGTGTAGGCGCGCGCGGTGCCGGCGTGGTAGTTGCCGGTGCCCAGGTGCACGTAGCGGCGCAGCTTGCGGCCCTCGCGGCGCACGATCAGCAGCATCTTGGCGTGGGTCTTGAAGCCGACCACGCCGTACACCACCTGCACGCCGGCGGCCTGCAGGCGGTCGGCCTGGCCCAGGTTGGCCTCCTCGTCGAAGCGCGCGCGCAGTTCGACCACCACGGTGACGTCCTTGCCGTTGCGCGCGGCCAGCACCAGCGCATCGACGATGGCCGAGTCCTTGCCGGTGCGGTACAGAGTCTGCTTGATCGCCAGCACGTTGGGATCGGTGGCGGCCTGCTTGAGCAGCTCCAGCACCGGAGTGAAGGCATCGAAGGGATGGCTCAGCAACACATCGCCGTCGGCCACCGTCTCGAACATCGCATCGCCATCGCGCAGCTGGCGCGGGGTGAAGGGCGGGTACTTCAGCTCCGGGCGCTGCACCAGGTCGTAGACCTGGATCACGCGGTTGAGGTTGACCGCGCCATCGATGCGGTAGACCGCGTTCTCGGTGAGGCTGAAGTTCTCCAGCAGCGTGTTGACGATGGCCTTGGGGCAGTCGTGGGCGATCTCCAGACGCACCGCCGGGCGGTAGCCGCGCCCGGCCAGCTCATCGCGCAGGGCCAGGGCCAGGTTCTCCACGTCCTCCTCGTCCACCACCAGCTCCGAGTTGCGGGTGACGCGGAACTGGTAGGCGCCCTTGACCTCCATGCCCGGGAACAGGTCGTCCACGAACGCCGACAACACGCTGGAGAGCAGCACGAAGTCGTGCTCGCCGCCGGACACGCGCTGGGGCAGGTGGATGATGCGCGACAGCGAGCGCGGCGCACGCACGATGGCCATGTGGCCGGCGCGGCCGAACGCGTCCTTGCCCTTGAGCACCACCACGATGTTGAGCGACTTGTTGAGGATGCGCGGGAACGGGTGCGAGGGGTCCAGGCCCAGCGGCGAGAGCACCGGCATGATCTCGTTGCGGAAGTAGGCGCGCAGCCAGCGCTTCTGGCGCGCGTTCCACACCGACTGGCTGAGCACGCGCACGCCGGCCTCGTTCAGCGCCGGGCGCAGCACCTGGTTCCAGCACTTGTACTGCGCATCGACCAGCTCGGCGGCGCGGTCATGGATGCGCGCCAGCACGGTGGCCGGCGTCAGCCCGTCCGGGCCCGGCGGCAGGCCGAAGTCCTGCGCGTGGCGCACGGTCGCGGCGCGGATCTCGAAGAACTCGTCCAGGTTGGTGCAGCTGATGCACAGGAAGCGCAGTCGCTCCAGCAGCGGCACGCTGCCATCCAGCGCCTGCGCCAGCACGCGGAAGTTGAAATCCAGCTGCGACAGCTCGCGGTTGAAGTACAGCGACGGATCGCGCAGCGGATCTGCGGCTTCAAGGGTCGGCTCGACGGCGGCGATCATGCGGGAAGGCTCTGCTGGAAGGGGAAGGCGGACTCACGGGGCTGTACGCGCGCCGGGCCGAAGTGGACCGAGAAGGTGCTGCCCTGGCCGACGGCGCTCTCGATCTCCAGCCGCGCCTGGTGCAGGTTCAGCACATGCTTGACGATGGACAGGCCCAGGCCGGTGCCGCCGCTCTCGCGCGAGCGGCTGGTCGAGACGCGGTAGAAGCGCTCGGTGATGCGCGGCAGGTGCGCGGCCGGGATGCCGTAGCCGGTGTCGCGCACGCTCAGCACCGCGCCGGCGCCCTCGTGGGCCAGGCCGATGGTGATCGTGCCGCCGGCCGGGGTGTAGCGCACCGCGTTGCTGACCAGGTTGGAGAAGGCGCTGTGCAGCTCCTTGTTGGAGCCGCGCAGGTCGATGTCGCCGCTGTCTTCCACCACGATGGTCTGGCGGCCGCGGCTGAGCGCCTCGGCCTCGCGGCGCAGCGTGGCCAGCATCGGCGCCATGGCGATGGCCTCGTCGGCCAGGCTGTCCTGCACTTCCAGGCGCGAGAGCGTCAGCAGGTCCTCGACCAGCTGGGTCATGCGCGCGGACTGCTTCTGCATCTCGTCCAGGATCGGCTTCCACTCGGGCATCTCGTCGGCGTCGAGCATGTCCAGGTAGCCGTGCACCACGGTCAGCGGCGTGCGCAGCTCGTGGCTGACGTTGGCCACGAAGTCGCGGCGCATTTCCTCCAGCCGGTTGAGCTTGCTGACATCGCGCGCCACCAGCAGCCAGTACTGGTCCGAGTAGGGGATCAGGCGCAGGTTCAGACGCAGGTCCGGGTTGATCGGCGATGCGGCGTCGAGCATCGGCTCGGCGTTGCGTCCGGCGCTGAGCCAGTGCGCCATCGGCAGCGGCTGCAGGCGATCGACCACCGGCGCATGCAGATCGGCCGGATGGCGCAGGCCCAGCAGCGTGGTGCCGGCCTTGTTGAACCACTGCACGCGCTGGCTATTGCGGTCGATGACGACCACCGCGTCCGGCAGGGCCGCCGCGGCGGCGCGATAGGCGCGCAGCATCGCCAGCAGGCGTCGCTTGCGCGTGCGCATCTCGACCTGGCCGCGGTGCAGCAGGCGGTCCAGCTCGTTCCACACCCCGTCGCCTTCGGCCGGCTTGATCCGCGCGCGCGCCGTCAGCCGGCGCAGCACCGCCCGCAGGCGCAGGAACTGCCAGGCCACCACGCACAGCGCGCCCACCGCCAGCACCGGCCAGAACGCGCCCGCCAGCCAGCCGGCGACCGCAACGATCAGGAGCAAGGTGGCGAGGCGGAACAGGGTGCGGTTCCAGGCCGAGCGCAGGTGCTGAGGCATGTGGGGATTGTGAGTCAGAACATGTGACAGGGCGAGCAGCGCAAGGCGAGGCACGCGTGTGGAGGAACGTGGCACGAGCGGGGCGGACGCCCCGGTTGCGGGGCGGCCCACGCGTCGCGGCTTTCCCTCGTTCCTGGCCTTAAGTGGACACCGAGAAGCGGTAGCCCGAGCCGCGCACGGTCTGCACCATGTTGTCCACGCCGTGCGGTTCGAGGGTCTTGCGCAGGCGGCGGATATGTACGTCCACGGTGCGCTCTTCCACGTAGACGCTGCCGCCCCAAACGTGGTCGAGCAGCTGGGTGCGGGTATAGACGCGCTCGGGGTGGGTCATGAAGAAATGCAGCAGGCGGTACTCGGTCGGACCGATCGGCACCGGCGTGTCCTCGGCGAATACCCGGTGGGCGGCGCCGTCGATGCGCAGTGCGCCCAGGGCGATGCTGCCGTCCTCCTCGTCCTCGCGCGAGCGGCGCATGACCGCGCGGATGCGGGCCAGCAGTTCGCGCGCCGAGAAGGGCTTGACCACGTAGTCGTCCACGCCGGCCTCCAGGCCGCCGACGCGGTCGTTCTCCTCGCCGCGCGCGGTGAGCATGATGATCGGCACCTCGCGGGTCAGGGCGTCCTTGCGCCAGCGACGGGCCAGCTCCAGGCCGCTGGTGCCGGGCAGCATCCAGTCCAGCAGGATCAGGTCGGGCACCTTGTCGGCGATGGCGCCCTGGGCCTCGCGGGCGTCGCCGGCATGCACCGGCTCGAATTCGCCCTTGCGCAGGGCGAAGGCCACCATGTCACGGATGGCGGGTTCATCATCGACGATCAGGATGCGCTTCTGCACGGGTCGGGAGCCGGACGGATTGGGGACGTGCGGCAGTAGACGACAATTTTGTGACTCGATTGTGACACTCGCGGCGGATCGGTGCGCCCCAGGCCCTCAGCGGTTGCGGTCCAGGTCCGGATCCTTGACCCCGGCATCGCGCAGGGCCAGCACCTCCGGGGTGATGGCCGCGATGCGGGCGTCGATGCGGGCGCGGGCGTAATAGTCCAGCGCCTCGCGCTTCTTCAGATTGCTGAGCTGTGTCAGGGCCTGCTCGGGGCGGCCGTTGAGGTAGGCGACCTGGGCGTAGGCCTCGCCGGCCCGGACGCTGTCGCCGGCCAGCTCGCAGGCGCGGGCGTAGGCCTGCTGGAAGATCGGGTCCTGCGCGCTGGCGTCCAGCAGCGGCTGCAGCACGGCCTGGGCCTGCTGGCCGCCGGCGCGGTCGCCCTGGCCGTTGAGCACCTGGGCGTAGCCCAGGGCCACGGCGCGGCTGTTGGGCGTGCGCGCCATCAGGTCCTTGAAGCGCGCCTTGGCCCCGGGCACGTCGCCGGCCCGGGCCTGAGCCTCGGCCAGGCCGATGCCCAGCCACTGGTTGCCGGGCGAGCGCTGGAGCAGCTGGGTCAGGGCGGCCACGGCGGCGCCGGGCTGGTTGTTGCGCAGCTGCGCCAGGGCCAGGCCGTACTGCTGGGCCTCGCTCAGTTCGCCGGTGCTGCGGCGGATGCTCTCGTACTCGCGGATGGCCTGATCGGGTGTGTTGGCGCTGAGCACGCGCAGGCGCTCCTTGGCCCACTGGAAAAGCCCGGTGGCGCCATTGTCGAAGCTGGCCTGCGGCAGGGTCACCTGGAAGGGCAGCAGCGGGTTGTTGCTGCGCGCGCCGGCGGCGTAGTCGCCCTCACGCGGACTGGACTCGACGATCTTGCCGCCCGGGGTGCTGACGGTGGTGATGACGTTCTTCTCGCGCTTGATCCGCTCGGCGCGGTCGTGCGCCTCGCTGATGCGCGAACTGGTGACCGGGTGGGTCTGCAGATAGTCGGGCGTGCGCTCGCGCTCGCCGCCCTTGTTGGCACGCATGGCCTGGTCCATGCGGCTGAAGAAGCCGGCCATGGCGTCGGGGTCGTAGCCGGCGCGGGCCAGGGTCTGGATGCCGATGCGGTCGGCCTCGGACTCGTTGGAGCGGGTGTAGTCGATCTGGCGCTGCTGCATCAGCCCCATGCCGCTGACCACCGCGGCCTGGGTCGCATCGCCGCTGGAATGGCCGCCGGCCGCCTGCGCGGCGATGATCGCGCCCAGCATGCCCAGCAGGATCGGGATCTGGTCGCGCTGGGCGCGCTCGACGCTGCGCAGCACGTGCTGCTGGGTGACGTGGGCGATCTCGTGCGACAGGACCGCCGCCACTTCGTCCTCGCGCTCGGCGGTCAGCACCAGGCCGGAATTGACCGCGATGTAGCCGCCCAGGGTGGCGAACGCGTTGATCTGCCGGTCGCGCAGCATGAAGAAGGTGAAGGGCTGCGAGGGCCGGTCGCTGTTGGCCGCCAGCTTGCCGCCCACGCGGTCAAGCCAGTCGTCGATCAGCGGGTCGTCCAGCAGGTAGCCGTAGTTGCGCAGTTCGCGCAGGGTCATGGCGCCGTACTGCTGCTGGCGGGCGGGGGTGAGCAGTTCACCGGCCGATGAGCCGATGTCGGGCAGTCTGTCGGCCTGGGCGAACGCCAGCGGTGCGGCGATCAGCGTGGTCAGGGCAGTGGCCAGCAGGGTCAGGCGCACGCGGTCGATCCCTCGATGCATCGGCGGAAATCCGCGCAGCATGGCGGTGCGCCTGTGCCCAGGGGTGAATCCGTGGTTAATCCGCAGCGTTGCATTGCGCCCTCTGGTCCGCCGGTGACATGTCACCATGATGCGTCTTCAGACCTTCCCACGTGCCGAGAATTCCCCATGAGCGCACCCCAGATCACTTTGTATTCCACCGCCGCCTGCCCGTACTGCGTGGCCGCCAAGAATTTCCTCAAGTCCAAGGGCCAGACCTGGACCGAGGTGCGCATCGACACCGATCCGGCCGAGCGCGAGAAGATGATGGCGCGCACCCGGCGCACCAGCGTCCCGCAGATCTTCATCGGTCAGACCCACGTCGGCGGCTACGACGACATGATGGCGCTGCACCGTGCCGGCAAGCTCGAGCCCCTGCTGGCCGGAGACGCGGCATGAGCCAGGGCGGGGAGACCGAGGCCGACCGCGTCCAGGCCTTCACCGAGTTCCGCCAGCGCATGAACCAGCGCATCCTGGGCGAGCCCAACCAGGTCGTGCGCCGGTTCTTCGCGCTCGATACGCAGACCTACCAGGCCGGCGCGCTGGACGTGAAGACCAAGGAGCTGCTGGGCCTGGTGGCCTCGATGGTGCTGCGCTGCGACGACTGCATCAGCTATCACGTGGCCCAGTGCAAGGAAGTCGGCGTCACCCGCGAGGAGTTCTTCGAGACCTTTTCGGTCGGGCTGGTGGTGGGCGGTTCGATCGTGATCCCGCACCTGCGCCGTGCCGTGGACTTCCTCGACCAGCTCGAAGGCGGCGCGCCGGCGCCTGCCGCGCACGATCACGGCTGACGGTCGGTTCTTTTGCTGGCCGGGGCGCTCGGTGCGAGGGCCTTGCCGCTCGCAAGGGCTGCGGTTCGGCTTCGGTGAGGCGGCGGCCGGGCGGGCGGTGTCCGCCTTTCTCTGTCCGCCTTTCTCTCGGTCGGGTCATCTGCCCCGCGTTACATCCCGCTATCGTCGTTCCCGCGAACGCGGGAACCCAGGGACTTTCGCTCGGAGTACCAAGATCAGAGTGCTTCTCGCAGTACTAGGGTCGCGTTGCAGTTGAGCGTCTTGGCTTCGGAAGGGCAACGGTCCGGCGGGCGGGGGCTGTTTTCCCCTCGATCAGGGCATCCTGCCCTGCCTTAAGGCGCTCGGCTTCCTGCCTCGCTGGGCGCGGCCCCCGCCCGCCGGCCCGCTGCCTCGCGCGTCAGGTCACAGGGCTTTGGCTTGAGTCCCCTTGCGCGTAGCGCAGGGGAGGGATGGGGAGGGGTCGGGGCTTTCCCGGGCAAGCCGCCGAAGCAACAGCACCCCACCCCGGCCCTCCCCTTCGCCTGCGGCGAAAGGGAGGGGGCAAAGGAGCCCCAATCCTGCGCATAGCGGAACTTTTCAGGGGTCTTCAGGTATGCATTTCTAATGCATACCTGAATCGACATACTCATGGTTTTCCGATCGTTGGCGACAAGATCGCGGGCTTTCCGAAGATTTAGAGGAATTTAGGGTGTCCACGCCAATGGTTGCATTTGAGGGCAAGCGGGCGACCCTGCATACTGGCGAGCCCCCCGCGCGGCACTCCTGCTGCGCGCCACAGCTTGGATCCCCACTCAATGACGCAAACCATCACGGTCATCCGCGGCGACGGCATCGGCCCGGAAATCATGGAAGCCACCCTGTACGTGCTCGACGCGCTCAAGGCCGGCCTGACCTATGAAGAAGCCGACGCCGGCCTGGTCGCGCTGGAGAAGCACGGCGACCTGCTGCCCGCCTCGACCCTGGCGTCGATCGAGAAGAACAAGGTCGCGCTGAAGAGCCCGCTGACCACGCCGGTGGGCGAGGGCTTCACCTCGATCAACGTGACCATGCGTCGCCACTTCGACCTGTACGCCAACGTGCGTCCGGCGATCTCCTTCCCCAACACCAAGTCGCGCTTCGGCAGCGGCGTGGACCTGATCACGGTGCGCGAGAACACCGAGGGCGCCTACTTGAGCGAAGGCCAGGAAGTCTCCGCCGACGGCGAAACCGCCGTGTCGATGGCGCGCGTGACCCGCAAGGGCTCCGAGCGCATCGTGCGCTACGCCTTCGACCTGGCCCGCGCCACCGGCCGCAAGAAGGTCACCCTGGTGCACAAGGCCAACATCATCAAGTCGACCTCGGGCCTGTTCCTGAAGGTCGGCCGCGAAGTGGCCAAGGACTACCCCGACATCGAGTGCAACGAGATGATCGTGGACAACACCTGCATGCAGCTGGTGATGCGTCCGGAGCAGTTCGACATCATCGTGACCACCAACCTGTTCGGCGACATCCTCTCGGATCTGTGCGCCGGTCTGGTCGGCGGCCTCGGCCTGGCCCCGGGCGCCAACATCGGCACCAACGCGGCGATCTTCGAGGCCGTGCACGGCTCGGCGCCGGACATCGCGGGGCAGGGCAAGGCCAACCCCTGCGCGCTGCTGCTCGCCGCCGCGCAGCTGCTCGACCATATCGGCCAGCCGGACAACGCCACGCGCCTGCGCAAGGCGATCGTGGCCACGCTGGAAGCCAAGGATTCGGTCACCCCGGACCTGGGCGGCACCGGCAACACCATGGGCTTCGCCAAGGCCATCGCCAGCCGCCTCTGAGCCCCGCCGACCCCGCAACGAAAAAGGGCGCCTCGCGGCGCCCTTTTTCGTTATGCGGGTTGATGGGTGATTCGATCAGTGACCGAGAAGCGGGCTCTTACGATTCCCCACTCCCGATTCCCCATTCCCGTCAATTCCGCGACTGCAGCTTGGAGAGCAGACGCAGGAATTCCACGTACAGCCAAACCAGCGTGACCATCAGGCCGAAGGCGCCGTACCACTCCATGTACTTGGGCGCGCCGGCGTCCACGCCGGATTCGATGAAGTCGAAATCCAGCACCAGGTTCAGCGCGGCCACCACCACCACGACCAGGCTGATGCCGATGCTGACCACGCCCGAGCCGTGCAGGTAGGACACGTTCATGCCGAACAGCTGCATCACCATCGAGACCAGGTACATCACCATGATGCCGCCGGTGGCCGCGACCACGCCCAGCTTGAAGTTCTCGGTCGCCTTGATCAGGCCGCTGCGATAGGCCATCAGCAGCGCGAACAGCGTGCCGAAGGTCAGCAGCACGGCCTGAAACACCACGCCGTGGAAGCGCATTTCGTACAGGGCCGAGACCGAGCCGAGGAAGAAGCCTTCCACCAGCGCGTAAAGCGGCGCGGTGACCGGCGACCATTCCTTCTTGAACACCGTCACCAGCGCCAGCACGAAGCCGCCGATCGCGCCGCCGATCACGTAGACCGCCGCGCCGGCGGCTGCGGTCATCTCGCCGTTGGGCAGGGCGACGGTGGACTGGTTCCAGGCGAAGGCCGCGGTCAGCAGGCTCAGCAGCAGCAGGAAGCCGGTCTTGTTGACCGTGCCGTTCAGGGTCATCGCCCCGCCGTCGCGGGTGACCACCGCGCCGGTGCCGAGGTCGAGGAACGTGGACTCTTTCAGAGCCGGATTGCCGCTGCGGATCATGGTGCCTCCCTGGGCGATACCTTCGAATGATGCTGGTGCGAAAGGCGGGACTCGAACCCGCACGGGGGTTACCCGCTGGAACCTAAATCCAGTGCGTCTACCAGTTCCGCCACTTTCGCATGAGGTCGCGCGCATTCTACCTGTCGATTGCGACAGTAGGCGCTGACGATGCTGTTAGTGGTCGGTTTGCCCGATCGTTGCGGCAGCGGCGCTGGCCGGGTCCAGCGGGCGAGGAAGTCGCCGCGCTGCCTTGCGCCGCGCCGGAGCGCGCGGCTTTGCGAAGCCGGAAAAGAAAGAAGGCGCCCAGAGCACTGGACGCCTTCTTGTTTGGTGGGCCGTCAAGGATTCGAACCTTGGACCTATTGATTAAGAGTCAACTGCTCTACCAACTGAGCTAACGGCCCCGAAAACTGGTCGCGCAGTATACGCGATGATTCGGTTTGTGCAACACCCTTGTCGAAGAAAACCGCTGCGGATTGGGGTGGCTGAGGGGACTCGAACCCCCGACATCTGGAATCACAATCCAGTACTCTAACCAACTGAGCTACAGCCACCACTGATACCGCATCCAGCCTCGTGCACCGGTGAATTGGCGCGCCCGACAGGAATCGAACCTGTAACCGCCGGCTTAGAAGGCCGGTGCTCTATCCAGTTGAGCTACGGGCGCCCGGCTGGATCGCATCCGGACTACATCGATCGGACCGCGTTGGATGGTCGGGGTAGAGGGATTCGAACCCCCGACATCCTGCTCCCAAAGCAGGCGCGCTACCAGACTGCGCTATACCCCGGAAACCGTGTGCGGGCCGGCGACTCGCCGGTCCCTGACCGACGTTGCCCGCCGGAAAGGACGCGTATTGTCTGGATGCGAGGTGCACCTGTCAACGCGCCTGGACGCATTTGTGGTCAAACCGCGCCCGATCGGCGAAACTAGCGCGTTCGGCAAGGGGCCCGACCGCGGCATCCGCGGCCCGCGTCCGAAGCAACCCCTTCAACCTTCAACAACGATGACCCGCGACCAGCCTTGCGTCGCGGTTGCAGGAGCTAAGTGAGATGACCGTTTCCGTCGAATCGACCGGCAGCCTTGGGCGCCGCATGAGCTTCACGCTGCCGGCCGAGCGCCTGGACAACCACATCGGCGGCCGCCTGCGCGAGCTCAGCCGCACCGTGCGCATCAAGGGCTTCCGCCCGGGCAAGGTGCCGGCCAAGGTGATCGAGCAGCGCTTCGGCAAGCAGGTGCGCGCCGAGGCCCTGGACGGGCTGCTGCGCGAGACCTTCGACTCGGCCGTGCGCGAACAGGCCCTGCAGCTGGCCGGCAATCCGCGCCTCGAGCCGGCCGGCGAGGGCGAGCTGGAGTGGGTCGCGACCTTCGAGGTGGTGCCGGATTTCGGGCAGATCGACGTCTCCAAGCTCAACGTCGTGCGCCATACCGCCGAGGTGACCGACGCCGACATCGACCAGATGATCGAGAACCTGCGCCTGCAGCGCCGCACCTTCGAGGCGGTGGATCGCCCCGCCGCCGAGGGCGACCGCGTCGCGCTGGAGACCTGGTCGCAGACCGGCGACGAGCGCCTGCCCGCCGAGGGCGTGGAGACCGGCGCCACCCTGATCGGCTCGGGCGTGATGTTCGCCGACATCGAGCAGGCCCTGGTCGGCATGTCCAAGGGCGAGGACAAGGAAATCACCGTCGCCTTCCCGGCCGACTGGCGCGTGCCGCAGCTGGCCGGCAAGAGCGTCCAGGTGCACCTGAAGGTCACCGACGTGGCCGCCTCGGTGCTGCCGCCGGTGGACAAGGACTTCATCAGGAGCTTCGGCGTCAAGAGCGGCGACGAGACCCAGTTCCGCGCCGACATCCGCACCAACCTGGAGCGCGAGCTCAAGGGCGCGCTGGCCAACCGCCTGCGCCGCGAGGTGGGTGAGCAGCTGATCGCCGCCTACGCCTCTGTCGAGATGCCCGAGCGCCTGGTCGAGAACGAGGCCCGCGCCATGCTGGCCCAGCAGGTCGAGCAGGCCCGCCGCCAGGGCCAGAACGTGCAGGTGCCCGACGACGCCTACCAGGGCTTCCTGGACCCGGCGCGCAAGCGCGTGCTGGTCGGCCTGCTGGTGGGCGAGGTCGCCCGCCGCAACGAGCTGCGCCTTGACCCCAAGCGCGTGCAGGAAACCCTGCGCCTGATCGCCTCCACCTACGAGGAGCCCGAGCAGGTCATTGAGTTGTACCGCAACGACCCCCAGATGATGGCTGGGCTGCAGTCCCGTGTGATGGAGGAGCAGGTGATCGACTGGATCGCCGAGCGCGCCCAGCACACCGAACAGGGCCTGTCCTTCCAGGACGCGATCCGGCAGTAACGGTCCCCGGTTTCGCCATCGGTCCGGCGCCCCAAAGGCGCCGGCCGGTGCGGTGAGGCGGGATCCAGCGCAATCCACGTGTCCCCTCCCGGGGAGACGGATCCAACAACGATAAGGTGCCTCACTCCATGGATAACCTGACCAAGGCCTTGAATCTCGTTCCGATGGTGGTCGAGCAGACCAGCCGCGGCGAGCGCGCCTACGACATCTATTCCCGCCTGCTCAAGGAGCGCGTGATCTTCCTGGTCGGGCCGGTCGACGACCACGTGGCCAACGTGATCGTGGCGCAGATGCTGTTCCTTGAGGCCGAGAATCCCGAAAAGGACATCAGCTTCTACATCAACTCGCCCGGTGGCGTGGTCACCGCCGGCATGGCGATCTACGACACCATGCAGTACATCAAGCCGGACGTGAGCACCATCTGCGTCGGCCAGGCCGCCTCGATGGGCGCGCTGCTGCTGGCGGCCGGTGCGGCCGGCAAGCGCTATGCGCTGCCCAACTCGCGCGTGATGATCCACCAGCCGCTGGGCGGCTTCCAGGGCCAGGCCACGGACATCGACATCCATGCCCGCGAGATCCTAACCCTGCGCCACAAGCTCAACGAGATCCTGGCCAAGCACACCGGCCAGTCGCTGGAGACCATCGCCCGCGACACCGAGCGCGACAACTTCAAGAGCGCCCAGGACTCCAAGGCCTACGGCCTGGTGGACGAGGTGCTGGAGCGCCGTCCGGACGAGTCGATCCAGTCTGCCTGAACGAACGGCCGGCTGGCCGGGATCCTTTCGGCCCTCGCGCGCCGGGCGGCAACGACCCGGCGCGCGTCGTTTCAAGCCGGTCCAGCCGCCCGGGGCGGCCCGGGGCCCGGAACTTGCAGACGGATTTCTGCGTTCCGGGCGCGGCGCCGGGCAGACGCCAACGGCGCCGATCCGGTGCTATTCTCGAAATCGAATGCCCCCGCGGGGGCAGCTGTGAGTGGGTAAAACAAGCATGAGCGAAGACCGCCAAGGCCGTTCCGGCGAGAGCAACAAAATCCTGTACTGCTCGTTCTGCGGAAAGAGCCAGCACGAGGTCCGCAAGCTGATCGCCGGCCCGAGCGTGTTCATCTGCGATGAATGCGTGGAGCTGTGCAACGACATCATCCGCGAGGAGCTCGAGGAGAAGGCGCAGTCGGCGCGCAGTTCGCTGCCCAAGCCGCGCGAGATCCTCGAGGTGCTCGACCAGTACGTGATCGGCCAGCAGCGCGCCAAGCGCACGCTCGCCGTGGCCGTGTACAACCACTACAAGCGCATCGAGAGCCGCCAGAAGAGCGACGACGTCGAGCTGGCCAAGTCCAACATCCTGCTCGCCGGGCCGACCGGTTCGGGCAAGACGCTGCTGGCCGAGACGCTGGCACGGCTGCTCAACGTGCCGTTCACCATCGCCGATGCGACCACGCTGACCGAGGCCGGCTATGTCGGCGAGGACGTGGAGAACATCATCCAGAAGCTGCTGCAGAAGTGCGACTACGACGTCGACAAGGCGCAGCAGGGCATCGTCTACATCGACGAGATCGACAAGATCTCGCGCAAGAGC
Source organism: Pseudoxanthomonas sp. UC19_8 (assembly GCF_042700505.1). NCBI lineage: Bacteria > Pseudomonadati > Pseudomonadota > Gammaproteobacteria > Lysobacterales > Lysobacteraceae > Pseudoxanthomonas > Pseudoxanthomonas sp. UC19_8. Next base: position 2,422,244 of record NZ_CP170559.1, on the reverse strand, counting down.
GAAAACCCGTCCATCACCCGCGACGTGTCCGGCGAAGGCGTGCAGCAGGCGCTGCTGAAGCTGATCGAAGGCACCGTGGCCAGCGTCCCGCCGCAGGGCGGCCGCAAGCACCCGCAGCAGGAATTCCTGCAGGTGGACACCAAGAACATCCTGTTCATCTGCGGTGGTGCCTTCGCCGGCCTGGACAAGATCATCCAGGCGCGTTCGACCGAGGCCAGCGGCATCGGCTTCGGCGCCAAGGTCAAGTCCTCGGAGAAGAAGCCGGAGATCGGCAAGGTGCTGTCCGAGGTCGAGCCGGAAGACCTGATCAAGTTCGGCCTGATCCCCGAGTTCGTCGGCCGCCTGCCGGTGGTCGCCACGCTGGAGGAGCTGGACGAGCCGGCGCTGGTGAAGATCCTCACCGAGCCGAAGAACGCCATCACCAAGCAGTTCAAGCGGCTGTTCGACATGGAGGGCGTGGAGCTGGAATTCCGCCCCGACGCGCTGTCGGCGATCGCGCGCAAGGCGCTCAAGCGCAAGACCGGCGCCCGCGGCCTGCGCACCATCGTCGAGTCGGTGCTGCTGGACACCATGTACGACCTGCCGTCGCTGGAAAACGTCGGCAAGGTGGTGGTGGACGAGTCGGTGATCGAGCACAAGTCCGAGCCCTACCTGATCTACCAGAATCCGCCGGCCGCGCCCAAGGTCGCATCGGCCGAATGATCGGGTAAGTCCTTGATCGCAAAAGGGCTCCGGATTCTCGCTTGCATCGCCCAGCCAATGGCCCCATAACGGGGCCATTGGCATTTTTGCGGCACGTGTTCGCACTGCTTCCCAGCCTGCCTCCCCGCACTTTCCTGGAGCCCCCATGGCCCGTACCGAACCCCAGATCCTGGACCTGCCCGTGCTGCCGCTGCGCGACGTGGTGGTCTTCCCGCATATGGTCATCCCGTTGTTCGTCGGCCGCGACAAGTCGATGCGCGCGCTGGAGCAGGCCATGGCCGCCGACAAGCGCATCCTGCTGGTCGCGCAGAAGTCGGCCGACACCGACGACCCGACCGCGGCCGACCTCTACCAGATCGGCACCCTGGCCCAGGTGCTGCAGCTGCTGAAGCTGCCCGACGGCACGATCAAGGTGCTGGTCGAGGGCATCGCGCGCGTGGCGGTCAGCGAGATCGTCGAACGCGAGCAGTCGCTGTACGGGCAGGGCGAGGAGATCGACACCGACGAGGCCGCCGAATCGCGCGAGATCGAGGCCGTCGCGCGTTCGCTGATGAGCCTGTTCGAGCAGTACGTCAAGACCAACCGCAAGCTGCCGCCGGAGCTGCTGCAGACCCTGGCCGGCATCGACGAGCCCGGCCGCCTGGCCGACACCATCGCCGCGCACCTGGGCGTGCGCCTGAGCGACAAGCAGCGCCTGCTGGAGACCATCCCGGTCGGCGAGCGGTTGGAGCTGCTGGTCGGCTTCGTCGATGGCGAGATCGACGTGCAGCAGCTGGAGAAGCGCATCCGCGGCCGGGTCAAGTCGCAGATGGAGAAGTCCCAGCGCGAGTACTACCTCAACGAGCAGATGAAGGCGATCCAGAAGGAGCTGGGCGAGCTGGACGACGCGCCCAACGAACTGGAGGAGCTGACCCGCAAGATCGCCGCGGCCGGCATGCCCAAGGCCGTGGAGACCAAGGCGCGCAACGAGCTCAACAAGCTCAAACAGATGTCGCCGATGTCGGCCGAGGCCGCGGTGGTGCGCAACTACCTGGACTGGATCCTCGGCGTGCCGTGGAAGAAGCGCTCCAAGGTGCGCAAGGACCTCAAGGTCGCCCAGGAGACGCTGGACGCCGATCACTACGGCCTGGAGAAGGTCAAGGAGCGCATCCTCGAATACCTCGCCGTGCAGTCGCGCGTGAAGCAGATGAAGGGCCCGATCCTGTGCCTGGTCGGGCCGCCGGGCGTGGGCAAGACCTCGCTGGGCCAGTCCATCGCCAAGGCCACCAACCGCAAGTTCGTGCGCATGGCGCTGGGCGGCGTGCGCGACGAGGCCGAGATCCGCGGTCACCGCCGCACCTATGTCGGCTCGATGCCGGGCCGCATCGTGCAGAACCTCAACAAGGTCGGCACCAAGAACCCGCTGTTCGTGCTGGACGAGATCGACAAGATGTCGATGGACTTCCGTGGCGATCCGTCCTCGGCCCTGCTGGAAGTGCTCGACCCCGAGCAGAACCACACCTTCAACGACCACTACCTGGAAGTGGACCTGGACCTGTCGGACGTGATGTTCGTGGCGACCTCCAACTCGCTCAACATCCCCGGCCCGCTGCTGGACCGCATGGAAGTGATCCGCATCCCCGGCTATACCGAGGAGGAGAAGCTCAACATCGCCCAGCGCTACCTGGTGCCCAAGCAGCTCAAGGCCAATGGCCTCAAGCCCGATGAGCTGAAGATCGAGGAAAGCGCGGTGCGCGACATCGTGCGGTACTACACGCGCGAATCCGGCGTGCGCAGCCTGGAGCGCGAGATCGCCAAGATCTGCCGCAAGGTGGTCAAGGAGATCGCGCTGGCCGGCCCGCAGCCGGAGAAGAAGGCCAAGAAGGGCCAGGCGCGCATCGTGGTGTCCGAGAAGAACCTGGAGAAGTACCAGGGCGTGCGCCGCTTCGACTTCGGCCGCGCCGAGGAAGCCAACGAGATCGGCCTGGTCACCGGCCTGGCCTGGACCGAGGTCGGCGGCGACCTGCTGCAGATCGAAGTGACGCTGGTGCCCGGCAAGGGCGGCATGACGCTGACCGGTCAGCTCGGCGATGTGATGAAGGAATCCGCCTCGGCCGCGCTGTCGGTGGTGCGTTCGCGCGCCGAGAGCCTCGGCATCGACACCGAGTTCCTGCAGAAGCAGGACGTGCATCTGCACGTGCCCGATGGCGCCACGCCCAAGGACGGCCCGAGCGCCGGCATCGCGATGGTGACCGCGCTGGTGTCCACGCTGACGCGCAATCCGGTCAAGGCCGAAGTGGCGATGACCGGTGAGATCACCCTGCGCGGCCGCGTCTCGGCCATCGGTGGCCTGAAGGAAAAACTGCTGGCCGCCATGCGCGGTGGCATCACCACCGTGATCATCCCCGAGGAGAACCGCAAGGACCTGGCGGACATCCCCGAGTCGGTGCTCAAGGGCATGGAGATCGTGCCGGTGAAGTGGATCGACGAGGTGCTGGACCTGGCGCTGGAGCGCCCGGTCGGGCCGGTCGGCGGCTCGGAAGGCGACAAGGGCGTGGAGGTGCCGCAGCCGGCCAAGCGTGCGCCGCAGCGCGATGTCAAGCATTGACTTTGCGCGCTTCATGAAACCTAAAACGCGCTGAAACCCGCGCCGTTATTAGGTTTTTTGGTTGCGGCACCGGGGTGCGGCTGGTATAAAAGCCGCACCCAAGGACGTCCCCAACGGTCGTTCGCAGTGGGATCCAACCGGCCCGACGTGGCGCAAGCCCCGGGCCGGTCACACATTCAGCGGTTGCATACCGCACATGGAGTTATCGCAATGAACAAAGCCGAATTGATCGAGGCTGTCGCCAGCCGTTCCGACCTGAGCAAGGCTGATTCCACCCGTGCTGTCGACGCCGTCGTGGCCAGCATCACCGAAGCGCTGAAGGGCGGCGACTCGGTCACCATCGTGGGCTTCGGCACCTTCCAGGTGCGTGGCCGCGCCGCGCGTACGGGCCGCAACCCGAAGACCGGCGAGAACATCGAAATCGCCGCTTCGAAGAATCCTGCATTCAAGGCTGGCAAGGCTCTGAAGGACGCTGTAAACTAATCCGCTCAGCTCGCCAGGGTGCTTAGCTCAGCGGTAGAGCGTCTCCTTTACACGGAGAGGGTCGGGGGTTCGAAACCCTCAGCACCCACCAAGCACCACAGCCAAGAGTTTCAAGCGCGGAGCGGTAGTTCAGTCGGTTAGAATGCTGGCCTGTCACGCCGGAGGTCGCGGGTTCGAGTCCCGTCCGCTCCGCCAGTTGTTCCAAAAGCCCCCGAGCGATTGGGGGCTTTGCTTTCCCCGAAGGGTGAAGGCAGATGTTGTGCAAAGCGTTTCAAGCGCGGAGTGGTAGTTCAGTCGGTTAGAATGCTGGCCTGTCACGCCGGAGGTCGCGGGTTCGAGTCCCGTCCACTCCGCCAGTTGTTCAAAGCGCCCGCCGGCGACCCCGGCGGGCGTTTTCTTTTGTGCTTCGCCGCACGCGGCGCGGGCAAACACGTTTCGCCAGCCTCGACACGATCGGGCGCGTTTACTCGGCAGATGACTGCGATTTTTCTCCACCCGAAGTCTTAAGGCGTAACGCACGCGGCAGCGGTCCGGCGGGCGGCGGACGCGACCAGCGAAGCAGGACGCGGAGCGCCCGAGTCAGGGCAGGATGCCCTGATCGAGGGACAAGCGGCCACCGCCCGCCGGATCGCTGCCCCTCCGAAGCCGGAACGCCCAGGGCGCCGCGATCCCGCGGAGCCTTTTCCCGTGCCTGAGCATCGTGTCAGGGGCGCGGCCTAGCCGGCGGCATTGCGCGTGGAACCACGCTAAACTGCGCGGCTTGCCGAACCTGACCTAACGACTCGATGTTGCAGACTCTTCGCGAAAAGACCTCAGGCTGGATCGCCACCGTGGTGATGGGCCTGCTGATCGTTCCGTTCGCCTTCGTGGGCGTGAACGAGTACATGAGCGGTGGTCCGGATTCCTCCGTGGCACGCGTGCAGGCCCCGCCGACCTGGTGGCCCTCGGCCCCGTCGTGGCCGCCGCTCTCGCTGCTGTGGCAGCACGCCGACATCAGCGTGCAGGACTACCAGCGCGCCGTGAGCGACGCACGCCGCCGCCAGCAGGCGCAGCAGCGCGATGCCTTCGACGCCCGCGAGTTCGACTCGGCCGCCAACAAGCGCAAGATCCTGGACGACCTGATCGACCGCAAGGTCGTCGAACTGGCCGCCACGCGGGACGGCGTGGCGGTGAGCGATGCCGCGCTGCGCGAAGCGATCGCCTCGGACGCCAGTTTCCAGCAGGGCGGCAAGTTCGACGGCGCCACCTACGCCGCGATCCTGCAGCAGAACGGCCTGACCCCGACCACCTACCAGCAGCAGCTGCGCCAGGACATGACCATCTCCCTGGTGCCGCAGGGCCTGGCGATGAGCAGCTTCGTCACCGATCAGCAGATGGACCAGTTCTTCAAGCGGATGGGCGAGACGCGCGATGTGACCCTGGCCACCCTGCCGGCGCCGACCCCGGACACCGCGCCGGTCACCGATGCCCAGGCCAAGCAGTGGTACGACGCCCACCGCGCCGATTTCCGCAAGCCCGAGCAGGTCAGCGTGGAGTACGTCGAGGTCGACGCGTCCAAGCTGCCGCCCGCGCCGGCCGTCGACGAGGCCGAGCTGCGCAAGCGCTACGAAGCCGATACCGCGCGCTTCTCCACCGAGCAGCGTCTGGCCTCGCACATCCTGATCTCGGTGCCCGCCGGCGCCGATGCGGCCACGCAGAAGGCGGCCGAGGACAAGGCGGCCAAGCTGGCCGAACAGGCCAAGGCCCCGGGCGCGGACTTCGCCGCGCTGGCCAAGGCCAATTCGCAGGACCCGGGCTCGGCCGAGAACGGCGGCGACCTGGGCTGGGTGACGCGCGGGATGATGGTCGGCCCGTTCGAACAGGCCCTGTTCGGCATCGCCAAGCCGGGCGAGGTGGTGGGCCCGATCAAGAGCGAGTTCGGCTACCACGTGATCAAGCTGCGCGAGGTCAAGGGCCAGTCCGCCAAGCCCTTCGAGGACGTGCGCGCGCAGTTGGCCGCCGAGGCGCAGAAGGAAGCCGACGCCAAGCACTACAACGACGTGGCCGGCAAGCTGGTCACCGCCACGCTGGACAACCCGGATTCGCTCACCGCCGGCGCCCAGGCCGCCGGACTGCAGGTGCAGAAGGCCGGCCCCTTCTCGCGCGGCGACGCGCCGGGCCTGCTGGCCAACCCGCAGGTGCTGCGCGTGGTGTTCGACGAGCAGCAGATCGCCGACCGCACCGCCAGCCAGCTGATCAAGATCGATGACACGCACGCCCTGGTGGTGCGCGTGACCGACCACAGCGAAGCGACCGACCAGCCGCTGGACAAGGTCAAGGACCAGGTCGTGGCCGCCGTGCGCGCAGACCGCGCCGAAAAGGCCGCCGAAAAGCTGGCCGACGACGTGCTGGCGCGGGTGAAGAAGGGCGAGAGCCTCAAGGCCATCGCCGACGCGGCGCATTACCAGTTCGGGCTGATCCCGGGCCTGCCGCGCGGCGCGCAGATCCCCTGGCGCGAAGGCAGCCAGGCCCTGTTCGCCGCGCCCGCGCCCGAGGCCGGCAAGGTCACCCCGGGCAAGGTGCGCATGGAAGACGGCCGCTTCGTGGTGTTCACCGTGGACAAGGTCACCCCGGGCGATGCCGGCAAGCTGCCCGAGGACCAGCGCGAGCAGCTGCGCCAGCAGATCACCCAGCTCTATGCGGGCGCGGACGTGCAGCAATACGTCCAGGACACGCGCCGCAAGTTCAAGGTCGTGGTGCACGAAGACAAGCTGTAAGCGCGTCCTCGCCGCACGACATCGAAAGCCGCGCCTGGCTGACAGGCGCGGCTTTTTCGTTCTCGCCGGTGTTGGCGCGTGAGCCAGCCGATGACGTGAGAGTGGAGTGGGCGAGCTGACTTCGCTAACCCGCCTCGACCCGGCCGGGTATGGCTTCCGCACTCCATGCCGGATTCATCGTCGGGCCGGCATGGCCCGCGCTCCGCACTCCCAGGTCGAGGCGCTGCGGCGAATCGATCAGGACTTCTTCGATCCTAGGCTTTGCTTCGATCCGAAGCCTCCTAGCGTGACGCGCGAGGCAGCGGGGATCCCTAGATCGGCAGATAAGCTTTTAAGCGTGAGCCCAGCTCGCGCCTCAGCCGCCATCAACCCCGCTCATCCCCAGGATGTTGTAACCGGCATCGACATAGGTGATCTCACCGGTGATGCCGGCGGCCAGATCCGAGCACAGGAACGCCGCCGCATTGCCCACATCGTCGATGGAGACGTTGCGGCGCAGCGGCGCATGTTCCTCGACATAGCTGAGCGTCTTGCGGAAGCCCGCGATGCCCGAAGCGGCCAGCGTCTTGATCGGCCCGGCGGAGATGGCGTTGACGCGCGTGCCTTCGGGACCGAGATTGAGGGCCAGGTAGCGCACGGTCGCCTCCAGGCTGGCCTTGGCCACGCCCATCAGGTTGTAGTTGTAGAGCGCACGCTGCGCGCCGAGATAGCTCAGCGTCAAAATCGCACCCTGCTGGCCCCGCATCAGCGGCCGCGCCGCGTGGGCGAGGGCGGCCAGCGAATAGGCCGAGATGTCGTGGGCCTCCGCGAAGTTCTCCCGCGTTAGGCCATCGAGGAACTCACCGGCGATGGCCTCGCCCTGGGCGAAGGCGATGGCATGCACCAGCACGTCCAGACTGTCCCAGTGCTCTGCCAGGGCCTCGAAGCAGGCATCGATCTGCGCATCGTCGGCCACGTCCAGCGGCAGCGCGATCTCGCTGCCGAAGGTGGTCGCCGCCTGCAGGACACGCGGCTTGAGCTTGTCGTTCTGGTAGGTGAACGCCAGTTCGGCCCCTGGCGATGCATGGCTTCGGCGATGCCCCAGGCGATGGAGCGGTCCGACGCGATGCCGGTGATCAGGACACGTTTGCCTTGCAGAAACCCCATTGCGCCTCTCGCGTGCGAGCCGAAAACCAAGCGCTCATTCTGCCATCGCCCAAGGATGCGGGTCTCAGCGCAGCGGATCGGCCAGCTTCAGCACCATGCCCGGCTTGATCAGCGCCCGCTTGCCCAGCGCGTTCCAGCGGATCAGCTGCGCGGTGGCCAGGCCGTAGCGGCGGGCGATGGCCGAGAGCGTCTCGCCGCGCACCACCGTGTGCGTGGCCGGCGGTTCGGCCGGCGCACTGGACGACGCGGGAGCCGCGTCGCCGCCGCCCAGCGCACGCAGATCCGCGGCCACCGCCGGCGTGCCGGTGCGCGGGCCGGCCAACACCCACATCGTCTCGCCGCCCAGGCCGCCGCGCAGGCGCGACACCGCCGGATTGAGGCCGGCGATCTGGTCCACGTCGCGGCCCTCGCGCGCGGCCCAGGCCGAGAGCGAGCCGTAGTCGGCCGGCAGCGCCGTGGCCTGCAGATGCGCGACCGGCCGCGCGAGCGAGGCCAGCCACTCCGGGCGCTCCCCCGCATCCTCGAGCACACAGGCCAGCGCGTGCAGCTTGTCCACGTAGGCGGCGGTGTTGCGCGAGACCCCGGGCAGCGTCGTGGGCCGTTCCATCGCCGTGCCGCGGCCGGCGCGGCGCACCGCCTGCACGATGCGGTTCTCGCCGGCGTTGTAGGCCATGATCGCCAGACGCCAGTTGCCGTCGAACATGTCGTGCAGCGTCTTGAGATAGCGCACCGCCGCCTGGGTCGATTCCACCGGCGACAGCCGCCCGTCGTAGCCCTTGCGCATGCGCACGCCGTGGTTGCGCGCGGTCAGCGAGACGAACTGCCACAGGCCGGCCGGGCCCGCGCCGTTGGCGGCGCCCGGGTGGTACCCGCTCTCCACGAAGGGGATCAGCGAGTACTCGGTCGGCAGGCCGGCCTGGCGCATCGCGCCGACCACGTAGCCGAACAGCGGCAGGATGTCGTCGTCGCGATCGGCCAGCCGATTCGGCGCGTGGGCGAAGTTGCGCCGGTACTGCGCATCGCTGGCCTGCGCGGTGCAGCTGGGTTCGGCCAGCCCCTCGCGGAACTGGCGGAAGATCTCGCCGCCATCCACGCTCTGCTGCGCCGGATCGACGCCTGCATCGGCCGCCGCAGTCCCGGCCCCGCGCGCCTCGGCCGGCGCGTCGGTCGCCTGCTGCGCCCAGCCCGGGGAGACGCCGCCAGCCAGGGCCAGCAGACACACGGCCGCCACCCGCCTCACGCGCGGAAGCCGTCCTTCCAGCGCCGCAGCCCGGCGAAGGTCTCCACCCGGTCGCCGGCCCGATGCACCAGCCAGGCGTCCACCGCCTGGGCGACCTCGGGGACGTCCACGCGCAGGAACGGGTTGGTCGCGCGTTCCTCGGCCAGGCTGACCGGCAGGCTCGGCCGGCCCTGGGTGCGCAGGGCGCGCACCTGGTCGGCGCGCTGCCGCAGGGCCGCGTTGCCCGGTTCGACCGCCAGTGCGAAGGCGGCGTTGCTGGCGGTGTATTCGTGGCCGCAGCACACCGGCGTGTCCCCGGGCAGCGCGGCGAGCCGGTCCAGCGAGGTCAGCATCTGCGCCGGCGTGCCTTCGAACAGGCGCCCGCAGCCCAGGCTGAACAAGGTATCGCCGCTGAACAGCTCGCCGCCCTCGGCCAGCCGTTGGAAGGCGACGTGGCTGCGGGTGTGTCCAGGCACGAACAGCGCCTGGAACCTCATGCCCGCGGCCTCGAAGGTTTCGCCATCGCCCACGCGGTGGGTCGCGGTGACGATGCGGTCATCGTCGGCGGCGATCACCGGCAGCCCGGGCCAGCGCGCCAGCAGTTCTGGCACGCCGCCGATATGGTCGTCATGGTGGTGGGTGAGCAGGATCGCAGCCGGCGCCAGGCCTTGCGCGGCGGCCTCCAGCACCGGCGCGGCCTGGCCCGGGTCGACGATCAGGGACTGCCCGGCATCGCCGCGCAGCACCCAGATGTAGTTGTCGTCGAAGGCGCGCAGCGCGGTGAGGCTTGGCATCATGGATCGGGTCGGCAGACGCGGGGGCGTCCTCTACAATCCCCGACCATGCCTGCCGCCGCCTCCCAACGTCAACCCGAGCCCCTGGCGTGGTTCGGGACCGCGGACGGGCAGCGCCTGCTGGCGGCTGAACAGCCGCGCATCGCCTCCCTGCTGGCCGCCAAGGCCGCCGCGCCCACGCTATGGCTGCATCCCGGCGCCGGCGCGGGCGTCTCGGTGGTGGCCGCCGGCCTGGCGCTGCAGGCCTCCGGCGGCGGTTTCGACGGGCCGCTGCGCTGCGGCCCCAGCCTGCCGCTGGCCTCGGACAGCTTCAGCGCGGTGGTGGTGCAGCACGTGCCGGAGAACGGCGCGCGCGGCGTGCTGGCCGAATGCGCGCGCGTGCTCGAGCCGGGCGGCCGGCTGTGGCTGTTCACGCTCAATCCGGTCAGCCCATACCGCCTGCGCTGGCGCCGCACCGGCCTGTCGGTGCGCAACCCCGGGCGCTGGCGCCGGCTGCTGCAGCAGGCCGGGCTGGACTGCGAGGCCCATCCCCCGCAGTGGCTGGGGCCGGCCTGGCGCAACGACGGCCGCGCGCCGGACATGATGCGGGCGGTGTGCCTGCTGCAGGCCGACAAGCGCGGCCCCGACCTGATCCTCTCGCCCGCCCGGCCGCCGCGATGGCAGCCCGGCGCGGTGCCGGCCTGACTCCTACGGACAGCTCCATGAAACAGATCACCATCCATTCCGACGGCTCGTGCCTGGGCAATCCCGGGCCCGGCGGCTGGGCCGCGCTGCTGCGCTACGGCCGCATCGAACGCGAGCTGTTCGGCGGCGAGGCGCATACCACCAACAACCGCATGGAGCTGATGGCCGCGATCATGGCGCTGGAGGCTCTGACCGAGCCCTGCCAGGTGATCCTGATCACCGACTCGCAGTACGTGCGCCAGGGCATCACCGAATGGATGCCCGGCTGGATCCGCAAGCAGTGGAAGACCGCCGCTGGTGGCGCGGTCAAGAACCGCGAGCTGTGGGAGCGCCTGCACGCGGCCACCCAGCGCCATCAGATCGACTGGCGCTGGGTGAAGGGCCATTCGGGCGACGCCGACAACGAGCGCGTGGACGTGCTGGCGCGCAACGCGGCCATCGCCGTGCGCGACGGCGCGGCGGCGTGAGTGCCTCCTCGCCCGAGCAGGCGTCGGCGCTGCGCAGCGCGCGTCTGACCCTGCACCTGCCCACCGACAGCGAGCGCGATGCGGCGCTGATGCTGGCCGTGCTCAACGATGCCGACTTCATCGCCCAGGTCCGCGACGCCGGCGTGCGCGACCTGGCCACGGCGCGCGAGGCGGTGCGGCGCGGGCCGCTGGCGTATCGCGCCGCCAACGGCCTGGGCCTGTGCCGGGTGGTGGAAACCGCGAGCGGCCGCGACATCGGCCAGGCCGGCCTGGTCACCCGCGATTATTTGCCCGCGCCGGACCTGGGCTATGCGCTGCTGCCCGAGGCGCGCGGCAAGGGCTACGCGACCGAGGCCGCGCGCGCGGTGCTGGACCACGCGCGCGACGTGCTGCGCCTGCCGCGCGTGCTGGCGCTGGTCAATCCCACCAACACCGCATCGCTGACGGTGATGGACCGCCTGGGCTTCGTGTTTGAGACAATGGCCCAGCTGCCCGGCCTGGACCATTCGCTGCGGCAGTTCTCCATCACGCTGCACGAGGACCGCTAGGCCATGCGCCAGATCATCCTGGACACCGAAACCACCGGCCTGGAATGGAAGAAGGGCAACCGCGTCGTCGAGATCGGCGCGGTCGAACTGATCGAGCGCCGCCCCAGCGGCCACAACTTCCACAAGTACCTCAGGCCCGATTGCGAGTTCGAACCCGGCGCCCAGGAAGTGACCGGGCTGACGCTGGAGTTCCTGGCCGACAAGCCGGCGTTCGAGGAGATCGTCGAGGAGTTCCTCGACTACGTGCGCGGCGCCGAGGTGATCATCCACAACGCCTCGTTCGACGTGGGCTTCCTGGACAGCGAGCTGGCGCGGCTCGGCGCGCAGTACGGCCGCCTCACCGACTACTGCACCGTGGTGGACACCCTGGCCATGGCGCGCGAGCGCTACCCGGGGCAGCGCAACTCGCTCGATGCGCTGTGCAAGCGCCTGGGCGTGGACAACACCCACCGTCACCTGCACGGCGGCCTGCTCGACGCGCAGATCCTGGCCGATGTCTACATCGCGCTGACCTCTGGCCAGGAGGAGATCGGCTTCGGCAGCTTCGACGAGGGCGGCGGGCATGCCGCGCCGGTGGTGCACGCCTTCGATGCCAGCAATGTCGGCCTGCGCGCGCGGGTGACGCCGACCGCGGGTGAGCTGGAGGCGCACGCCAAGCGCCTGGAGAAGCTGCGCGCCAAGGCCGGCGGACCGTGCCTGTGGGATCTGATCGAGGCGCCGCCGGCGCCGGCTAACGCCGAGGCCGCTGCGGTCGCCTGAGGGGGCTGGGAGGCCTGGGGCAGGGCGGCGAATGCCCCGAGGCGGGTCTGCAGGTCCAAACGTAGAGAGGACCAACCCTTCCGTCATTCCCGCGAAAGCCCAGCGCCTGTGGCGCTTCAGATGAAAGCCACTGGATTCCCGCCTTCGCGGGAATGACGGCGGTGGGTGGGTGCTTGGGTGGCTCGAAATGCGCGGCCGGTCCTGCGAGGCACGGCGGAGAGGCAAAACTTCCTGAGGCGGCTCCGGCTTACTTCAAACTCCAGGACACACAGCGAGACGCCAGGCCCGGCCGGCGCTGCCTCGCCCCGCTCAGCCGCAGCGCACCAGGATCGCGGTGACGTTGTCCGAGCCGCCGCCGTCGAGCGCGGCGGCGATCAGCGCGTCCACGCATTCCTGCGCGCTGCAGTCGTCCTGGCGCAGGATCGCGGCGATGCCGCGGTCGTCCACTTCCTCGGTCAGGCCATCGCTGCACAGCAGCAGCTGCATGCCGGGGCGGAATTCGCCGGTCAGCGTCTCGACGTTGAGCTGCGCCGGGTCGGTCACCCCCAGCGCCTGGGTGACCACGTTGCGATGCGGATGCGAGCGCGCCTGCTCGCTGGTCAGCGCGCCCTGTGCGATCAGTTCCTGCACGTAGCTGTGGTCCTGGCTGAGCTGGGCCAGCTGGCCGTCGCGCCACAGGTAGGCGCGGCTGTCGCCGACCCAGGCCACCTCGAAGCGGTTGCCCTGCACGCGCGCGGCCACCACGGTGGTGCCCATCGGCAGGGAGTCGTTGCGCCGGCGCGAGGTGCGGATGATCTCCTCGTCGGCCACGCGGATGGCCTGGCCCAGCGCGGCGCCGGCGTTGATCTCGCGCACGATGGTCTCGCGCGCCAGGGCGCTGGCGACTTCACCGCAGGCGTGGCCGCCCATGCCGTCGGCGACCAGCCACAGGCCGAGCGCGCTGTCGCCGTAATAGGTGTCTTCGTTCAGGGCGCGCCGCAGGCCGACGTGGCTGAGGTGTCCGAACTCGATCATGTGGCGCCTGACGTCCCCGGTTGCATTGAAAAATGAACGCTATGATTGCGTCGAAGCGGACAAGGGACAAGCTGCAGTGCATCGGCGGCGTCCGCCAACATCCGGTCCGGCGCCCCGCCGCGTGGTGCTTGTCCCGGGCCGGCGCGGCCCGTATCATGCGCAACCCCGGATCGACCCCCGGGGACCGCCGACAGGCGGTGCGACACCCGGAGAGGTGGCAGAGTGGTCGAATGTACCTGACTCGAAATCAGGCGTACGTGCAAGCGTACCGTGGGTTCGAATCCCACCCTCTCCGCCATGTTCCGCAGACGGCCCCCGATGGGGCCGTTTGCTTGTCCGCCCTGCGCTGCGTGGCCTCGCGCCGACGGCGACGCCGGTACACTTGCGGCCTTTCATCGCGATGGTGCGCCATGTCCGAAATCCTCACTCCGGTCTCCTTCGGCGAGCTGCTGGACAAGATCTCGATCCTGCAGATCAAGTCCGAGCGCATGACTGACGCGGCCAAGCTGGCCAACGTGCGCAAGGAGCTCTCGGCGCTGGAGCAGACCTGGATGGCGCATCCGGCGGCGGTGCAGGACATCGCGCGCCTGCGCGCCGAGCTCAAGGCGGTCAACGAGCGGCTGTGGGTGATCGAGGACGACATCCGGCTCAAGGAGAAGGCGCAGGCCTTCGACGAGGAGTTCATCCGCCTGGCGCGCAGCGTCTACTTCGAGAACGACACCCGCGCGCGGATCAAGAAGGACATCAACCTGGCGCTGGGCTCGGCCTATGTCGAGGAGAAGTCCTACGAGGACTACGGCAGCGGCGCCGCGCCCTGACGCGTTGCCGGGGCAGTGAACGCGACGCCGGCCTGCGCGGCCGCCGGGTCCGGTTCGATCAGCCTGCCGTGTCGGCGCGATAGCGCTCGAACGCGGCGATCGCGTCGTCGACGGTGACCAGCGCCATCACCTCGTCGAACTCGATCTTGGTGCGCCATTTCAGCTCGCTCGCCGGCTTGTGCAGGTAGCGCCGCGCCGCGTCGTCGTAGCGGTCCACGCAGTAGCGCACATCCGAGTACGGCCCGCTGCGGCGCGGGTTGCTGGCCGCATGCAGGCCCAGCACCTTGGTGCCCATGGCGTTGGCGATGTGCATGGGGCCCGAGTCGGGGGTGACCACCAGGTCGGCGCGGGCCAGCAGCGCCGGCAGCTGCTTGAGCGTGTCCTTGCCGACCAGGTCCAGCACCGGGCCACGCATCTGCGCGGCGATGGCGTCGGCGGTCTGCCGCTCCAGCACGCTGCGCCCGCCACACAGCACCACGCGCCAGCCCTGGACGATGGCGTGGTCGGCCAGCGCCGCGTAGCGGTCGGCATACCAGTTGCGGCGCACATGGCTGGAGCAGGGCGAGATCATCAGCACGCGCCGGCCATCGTCCGGCCACTGCGCGCGGGCCCAGTCCCAGGCCTCGGGCGGGACCGGCAGGTCCCAGGTCACCACGTCCTGGCGCAGGCCCAGCGGTTCGCAGAAGCTGCCGATGGCATCCAGGACATGGATGCCCGGCCGGTCGGCTATGCGCTCGTTGACGAACAGGCCGTGCAGATCCTTGGAGCGGCTGCGGTCGTAGCCGATCCGGCGGCGCGCGGGGACGAAGGCAGACAGCACATTGGCGCGCAGCGCGACCTGCATCTGCAGCAGCACGTCGAAGCGGCCGGGCAGGGTGGCGCGCAGGGCGCGCATGCCGGCCAGCCCGGTCTTCTTGTCGTAGACGTGGAAGCGCACCCCCGGCAGGCCGTCGAGCAGCTTGCGGCCGCCGCCATCGATGATCCAGTCCAGCGTCAGCTGCGGCCAGGCGCGCTGCAGCGTGCGCACCAGCGGCACCACGTGGGTGACATCGCCCAGCGCGGACAGGCGCAGCAGGCACAGGGACTCAGGGGCGTTCGACAAAATTGTTAGACTCGCGCGATGGCCGCTTTTGACGCGACGGAAGTGCTGATGCCGTACCGCGATGCGCGCGGTGACGGGGCGATTCTGTTCGACCGCCAGCGCCTGCGGCAAGCGCAGCCCGAATGGCTGGACCCCGCCCACTGGGGCGACCAGGCCCGGCCGGTGGACAGCGGCGGCCGCGGCGGGGCCTGGTTCGTCGATGCGCCGTTCGGACAGAGCCTGCTGCGCCAGTACAAGCGCGGCGGCCTGGCCGCCAGCGTCAGCAGCGACCGCTACCTGTGGCGCGGCGCCAATCGCACGCGCAGCTTCGCCGAGTTCCGCCTGACCCGCGCCCTGCACCGCATGCGCCTGCCGGTGCCGCAGCCGTTCGTGGCCCGCTATCTGCGCCAGGGCCTGACCTATCGCGCCGCGATCCTGATGGAACGCCTGGCCGACGTGCGCTCGCTGGCCGACCGTTACCAGGTGGCCGGGCAGAGCGCCCCGCTGGAGGAAACCGGGCGCCTGATCGCGCGCTTCCACCGCGCCGGCCTGGATCATGCCGACCTCAACGCGCACAACATCCTGTTCGATGCGCAGGGGCGCGGCTGGCTGATCGACTTCGACCGCGGCGTGCTGCGCATCCCGGCCACGCGCTGGCGCGAGGCCAACCTGGCCCGATTGCTGCGCTCGCTGATGAAACTGCGCGGGGAACGTAGCAGCCAGCAGGTGCAGGAGGACTTCGCGCGCTTGCGCAAGGCCTACGACCGCGCCTGGGAACGGGGCTTCTGAGGGCCGACATGCGCTGGTCGCTGCGTTTCCAGGGCGTGGGCAATGCCTCGGCGGTCGAGCTGGGCTCGGCGATGGCGACCATCGAGCGCGATGGCGCGCCGTGGCTGACCATCGACTGCGGCAGCGAGGGCCTGGACGCCTACATCCGCCAGTACGGGCAGGCGCCGTCGGCGGTGTTCGTCACCCATACCCACCTGGACCATGTCGGCGGTTTCGAGCGCCTGTTCGGCAGCGCCTATTTCGATCCGGCGCGGCGCGGGCAGGTGCGGCTGTACGTGCCCGCGCCGGTCGTGCCGCTGCTGCACCAGCGCGTGGCCGAGTATCCCAACGTCCTGGCCGAGGGCGGGGCGAACTTCTGGGACGCCTTCCGCCTGGTGCCGGTGGGCGAGGCGTTCTGGCACGACGGGGTGCGGCTGGAGGCGTTCCCGGTGCGCCACCACTGGCCGCAGACGGCCTTCGGCCTGCGCCTGCCCGGTGCGCTGGTGTGGACCGGCGACACCCGTCCGATTCCGGAGATGCTGGCGCAGTACGCCGACGCCGGCGAGGTGATCGCGCACGACTGCGCGCTGCACGGCAATCCCTCGCACAGCGGCATCGAGGACCTGGAGCGCGAGTACCCGCGCGCGCTGCTGGCGCGCTGCGTGCTCTACCACCACGCCAGCGCCGAGGACGCGCGCGCCCTGGCCGGGCGCGGCCATCGCGTCGCCTTGCCGGGGCAGGTGCTAGCGTTGCCGGACCCGATCCCAGGCCCCTTGCCGTCCTGACATGAACGCCTTGCCACGCACGCCGGAACTGCCGCTGGACCAGCGCGGCCGGCCGCTGCGCGATCTGCGCCTGTCGGTGATCGAGGCCTGCAACTTCCGCTGCGGCTACTGCATGCCGGCCGACAAGGTGCCCGACGACTACGGGCTGGACGCGGCCTCGCGCCTGTCCTTCGACCAGATCGAGACGCTGGTGCGCGGCTTTGCGCGGGTAGGTGTGAACAAGCTGCGCATCACCGGCGGCGAGCCGCTGCTGCGCAAGGACCTGCCGACGCTGATCGCGCGGCTGGCGCGCATCCCCGGCATCGACGACCTGGCGCTGACCACCAACGGCGCCCTGCTCGCACGCCATGCCCAGGCGCTGCGCGATGCCGGCCTGCATCGCATCACGGTCAGCCTGGACGCGCTGGATCCGCAGCGCTTCGCGCAGATGTCCGGCGGACGCGGCGACATCGCCACGGTGCTGCGCGGCATCGACGCCGCGCACGCGGCCGGCTTTGCCAGCCTCAAGCTCAACTGCGTGGTCCAGCGCGGCGTCAACGAGGATCAGGTGCTGCCGCTGGTCGAACACTTCCGCGGCAGCGGCCACGTGCTGCGTTTCATCGAATTCATGGACGTGGGCACCTGCAACGACTGGCGCGCGGCCCAGGTGGTGACCTCGCGCGAGCTGCGCGACGCGATCCACGCGCGCTGGCCGCTGCATGCGTTGGATGCGCACTACCGCGGCGAAGTCGCGGTGCGCCACGCCTTCGACGATGGCGGCGGCGAGATCGGCTTCGTGTCCTCGGTCAGCGCGCCGTTCTGCGGCGATTGCCAGCGCGCGCGCGTCTCGGCCGATGGCCGGCTCTACACCTGCCTGTTCTCCGGCGCCTCCACCGACCTGCGCCCGAGCCTGGCCCAGGGCGAACTGCCGCTGGCCGAGCGTCTGGCCGGCCTGTGGTCGCGCCGTGCCGACCGTTACAGCGAGCTGCGCGGCCAGCCGGTCCAGCCGCCGCGCAAGCGCGTGGAGATGTTCCTGATCGGAGGCTGATGCGTGGACGCCGCGTTGCGCACCTGGTTGATCGCCCAGGAGCGCGCGCTGCTCACGGCCCAGGTGCGCGCCAGCACAGCGCGCCTGCAGGCGCTGCTTGCCGAGGACTTCGTCGAGTTCGGCGCCTCGGGCCGGCGCTATACGCGCCAGGACATCGTGGCCGAACTGGCGCAGGAATCCGACCAGACCCGCTACAGCGCCGACGCCTTCGAGTGCGTCGAACTGGCGCCAGGGCTGGTCCAGCTGCGCTACGTCTCCCGGCGCGAGGATGCCGCTGGCGTGCGCCTGGCCCGGCGCAGCTCGCTCTGGCGTCAGGAGGCGGCGGGGTGGCGCATGGTGTTCCACCAGGGCACGCCGCTGCCGGACGCTCTAGACGCCGGCTGAGCGCGACTTGCACTACGCTTGCGCGATGAATGCACCGCGCACGCTTACCCATCTGGATGCCTCCGGCCAGCCGGCCATGGTCGATGTCTCGGACAAGGCCGTCACCGCGCGCCAGGCCACGGCCGAATGCCTGGTGGCGTTCCCGCGCGAGGTCGCCGAGCAGCTGCGCCGCGATGCGCTGCGCAGCGCCAAGGGCGGTATTGTCGAGACCGCGGTGATCGCCGGCACCATGGCGGTCAAGCGCACCCACGAGCTGATCCCGTTCTGCCATCCGCTGCCCGTCGACGGCTGCCGGCTGGCCATCGACTGGCACGACGCGGACACGCTGCGCATCGAATGCAGCGTGCGCACCACCCATCGCACCGGCGTGGAGATGGAGGCGATGACCGGCGCCACCGTCGCGGCGCTGACGGTCTACGACATGTGCAAGGCGCTCTCGCACGCCATCGTGCTGGGCCCGGCGCGGCTGCTGGGCAAGCACGGCGGCAAGCGCGACTTCGGGGTGTCGGCATGACCGGCGTGCAGGTGCTGTACTTCGCCAGCCTGCGTCAGGCCGCCGGCGTGGAGCGCGAAAGCGTGCAGACCACGGCCTCGGACCTGGCCGGCCTGTATGCCGAGCTGAAGCAGCGCCATGGCTTCGCCTGGGAACCGGCGCATCTGCGCGTCGCCCAGAGCGGCGCCTTCGCGCGCTGGGACGATGCGATCGCCGAAGGCGCGCAGATCGCCTTCATTCCGCCGGTCAGCGGAGGCTGAGAATGACCAGCTTCGCTATCACCGACCAGCCGATCGAGCCCGCGCCTTTGCGCACGCAGCTGCTGAGCGCGCGCGCCGGCGCCTTCGCCAGCTTCGAAGGCTGGGTGCGCGACCACAACGAAGGGCAGGGCGTGTTGGGCCTGCACTACGAGGCCTATGCCGAGCTGGCGCGGGCCGAAGGCGAGAAGATCCTCGATGAGGCGCTGACGCGGTTCGACATCGTCGACGCGCGCTGCGTGCATCGCGTCGGCGAGCTGGCCGTGGGCGAGATGGCGGTCTGGGTCGGCGTGTCGGCCGGCCACCGCGACGGCGCCTTCGCCGCCTGCCGCTGGATCATCGACGAGACCAAGGCACGCGTGCCGATCTGGAAGCAGGAGCGCTACCTCGACGGCGCGCAGAGCTGGCTGCATCCGGGCGCATCGGCCGCCGACGCCGAGTGAGGCGCCTTGCGCGCTGCCGGCAGCGTGGCGTTGCCCGAGGAATCCAGCCCTGTTTCCATGACTTCTGCTCTGCACGCGCCGCGGAAGCGTTCGTGCACAGCGAACGCGCATGGCGTTGCGCGCGGGCGGGGCCTGAAAAAGGTGGCGGCCCCGCCGGCTGACCTCGGCGCCCGCGTCAGTCGATACCGTTGCTGCCTTCCGGCCCTGGCGGGATTTTCGACCTAGCGTCGCGAGGGGCCGACGGGGCCACCATGGACGCGGGCCGCGCATCGCGCGGCCCGGGTGCGTTGCGTCATCGTTGGAGGCGATGACCTGTAACTGGCGGAGAGAGGGGGATTCACTCGGCATCTTTCGATGCCTCGCCCTACGGGCGGTTTCGCCGTGCAGGTGGCTGCGCCACCTGTCGAACCCGGGGTTCTCACCCCCTCCCAGGCGCCGGCGAAACTCACGCGGCTGGGCCATCTCGACACTTTCAAACTGGCGGAGAGAGGGGGATTCGAACCCCCGAAGCGCGGTTTAGACGCTTACACACTTTCCAGGCGTGCTCCTTCAACCACTCGGACACCTCTCCGGGACCTGAACACGGCTGCGGGGCCGCGCTCAGGGGCGCAGATTCTAGCCGCGCGCCGGATTTATTGCGAGTCCCGCGAACCTGTCGTGCGCGACGGGCCGTTCATGCCGGGACGCTGGAGGGTCTCTTCGCTACGTTCGTCCTTGGAACGCCCCCCCTGGCGCGGCACAATGACCGCATGTCCTACCTCGTCCTGGCCCGCAAGTGGCGCCCGAAGCGTTTCGCCGAACTGGTCGGTCAGGAGCACGTGGTGCGTGCGCTGTCCAACGCGCTCGATAGCGGCCGCATCCACCACGCCTTCCTGTTCACCGGCACGCGCGGGGTGGGCAAGACCACCATCGCGCGCATCTTCGCCAAGTCGCTGAACTGCGAGACCGGTACCAGCGCCGATCCGTGCGGCCAGTGCGCGGCCTGCCTGGACATCGACGCCGGGCGCTATATCGACCTGCTGGAGATCGACGCGGCCTCCAACACCGGCGTGGACGATGTTCGCGAGGTGATCGAGAACGCCCAGTACATGCCCAGCCGCGGCAAGTTCAAGGTCTATCTGATCGACGAAGTGCACATGCTGTCCAAGGCGGCGTTCAATGCGCTGCTCAAGACGCTGGAGGAGCCGCCGGAGCATGTGAAGTTCCTGCTGGCCACCACCGATCCGCAGAAGCTGCCGGTGACCGTGCTCAGCCGCTGCCTGCAGTTCAACCTCAAGCGCCTGGACGAGGCGCAGATCGGCGGGCAGATCACCAAGATCCTCGGCGCCGAGCAGATCCCCTCGGAGGACGGCGCGGTGCGCCAGATCGCCAAGGCCGCCGATGGATCGCTGCGCGACGGCCTGTCGCTGCTGGACCAGGCCATCGCCTACACCGCCGGTGAGCTCAGCGATGCCGGCGTGCGCACCATGCTGGGCACGGTCGACCGCACCCAGGTCGGCGCGCTGCTCGACGCGCTGGCCGACGGCGACGGCGCGCGGCTGATGGCCACCATCGCCACGCTGGCCGAGTTCTCGCCGGACTGGGGCGGGGTGCTGGAGGCCTTCGCCGAGGCGCTGCATCGCATCCAGGTGCGCCAGCTGGTGCCGGGCGTGGCGATCGAGGCCGAGGGCGTCGACGCCGAAGGCTTCGCCCAGCGCCTGCGCCCGGAAGTGGTGCAGCTCTGGTACCAGATGGCGCTCAACGGTCGCCGCGATCTCTACCTGGCGCCGAGCCCGCGTGCCGGGTTCGAAATGAGCCTGCTGCGCATGCTGGCCTTCCGTCCAGCCGGAGCCGGCGATGTCGCGCCGGCCTCCGCCGCACCGGCCAAGCCGACCGCGGGCACGGTGGACGAGACCGCAAGCGGACGCGCCGCCGCGGCCCCGCTGATGCCGGAGATGGCGACGGCCCCGCATGCGTCGGTCGAGCCCGTGCCTGCGCCCGCGCCGAAGCCATCCGTGGTGAGCGAGCCGGAACCCGCGCCCTTCGCCGCTGCGCCTGCGGTCCAGGTCGCGCCAACGCCGGCATCAGCACCAGCCATGGACGATGTCCCGCCGTGGGAAGTGCCGGCGCAGAAGATCAGCGTCGCCGAGCCGGTGCAGGCAGCCCCGAGCCCCATCGCCGCGCCTGCCACGCCCGCGCGCGCGCCGTCCGCGCCGCCGCCGACCAGTGACGGCATCGCCGATACCGATCACTGGCTGGCGCTGGTCGCCTCGGCCAAGCTGAGCGGGCCTTCGCGCCAGCTCGCCGCCAACGTCGCCTTCGCCAGCTACGGCGATGCGGTGCTGCGCCTGTCCCTGGCGCCCGGCCTGGACTATCTGCGCACCGAGCGCTCGGTGGGCGACCTGGCCGATGCGCTGTCCGCCTCGCTGGGGCGCGTGCCCAAGATCGTGTTCGACACCGGCGCGGTCGCCGGCGAAGGCGCCGAGACGCTGGCCATGCGCGATGCGCGCCAGCAGGACGCGCGCCGCGCCTCGGCCGAAGAACAGTTCATGAACCACCCCGACGTGCAGCGGCTGATCCAGCAGCACGGCGCGCGCGTGGTGCCCGATTCCATCCGACCTTTCGACGAGTAACCAGACCATGCGTGGAAACATCGCCCAACTCATGCAGCAGGCGCAGAAGATGCAGGAAAACCTGCAGAAGGCGCAGGAAGAGCTGGCCAAGCTGGAAGTCACCGGCAACGCCGGCGGCAACATGGTCAGCGTGACGCTGACCGGCGCCAAGGAGTGCCGCAAGGTGCGCATCGACCCGACCCTGCTGTCCGATGCGGAAATGCTCGAGGACCTGATCGCCGCGGCGTTCAACGACGCCTCCAACAAGATCGACGCCGAATCCAAGACGCGCATGGGCTCGGCCACCGCCGGCATGCAGCTGCCGCCCGGCATGAAGCTGCCGTTCTGAAGCGCAGGGGGCAGGGACCAGGGGCCGGTATGTCCCTGCGTTTTCCCTGGCCTCTGGTCCCTGACCCCCGGCCCCTTCCGCTTTGACTTCTTCGCTGCTCGAACAGCTCATCGACGCGCTCAAGGTCCTGCCCGGCGTGGGCAGCAAGAGCGCCCAGCGCATGGCCTACCAGCTGCTGGAGCGCGATCGCGCCGGCGGCCGCCGGCTGTCGTCCGCGCTGGCCGAGGCCATGGAGCACATCGGCCACTGCCAGCAGTGCCGCGACTTCACCGAAGGCACGCTGTGCGCCATCTGCGCCAGCCCCAGCCGCGACCGCCACCAGCTGTGCGTGGTCGAATCCCCAGCCGACCGATTGGCCATCGAACAGGCCACCGGCTATCGCGGCCTGTACTTCATCCTGCAGGGCCGGCTCTCGCCGCTGGACGGCATCGGCCCGCGCGAACTCGGCCTGGAACAGCTGTCCCAGCGCCTGGCCCAGGGCGAGGTCGCCGAACTGATCATCGCCACCAATCCCACCGTCGAAGGCGAGGCTACCGCGCACTACCTGGCGCAGCTGGCGCGCCAGGCGGACGTCAAGCCGATGCGCCTGGCGCACGGCGTGCCGCTGGGCGGAGAGCTGGAGTACGTCGATCGCGGCACGCTCTCGCACGCGTTCGGTTCGCGCAGCGAGATGAGTTGAGGCAGGCGTGAGTGGAGAGAAGTGAGGGGCGAGCGCAAGCCGGAGCTCCCTTCTTGCGCATCGCGCTAAGCTCTTCCCACTTCTGACTTCACTGCACTCACTCTTCCAATGAACGACACCATCTTCGGCAAGATCATCCGGCGCGAGATCCCGGCCACCATCGTCTATGAGGACGATGAGGTGCTGGGCTTCAAGGACATCGCGCCACAGGCGCCGGTGCACGTGCTGTTCATTCCCAAGCAGGTGCACGTGCCCACGCTGGACGACCTGACGCCGGACCAGGCCACGCTGGTGGGCAAGCTGGTGCTGGCCGCGGCGCACTACGCCCGCCAGGAAGGCTTCGCCGACAAGGGCTATCGCGTGGTCATGAACTGCCGCGACGATGCCGGGCAGACCGTCTATCACATCCACCTGCACCTGCTGGCGGGCGCGGCGCTGGGCCACTTCGGTGCACCGGGCGGCTGAAGCCCGCGGGACTGCCCACGCGGCCATTTGGAACGGCTTTTCGCCGGAGTGCAGGGACGTGAACCATGGGGATGGCATGCGTGCGCCAGCGGGGGACTCGCTTCGCCAACCCGCCTCGACCCGGCCAGGCATGGCGCATCGGCTCGTCAGTCATCCCTCGCTGGCTCTTGGGCGGGCGATGAGGCGCTATCGGGAAAGCGCCATCGCCGCCATTGGCCAAACAGATACAAGGTCGGTTCCCACCTGTAGAGCGGAGCTTGCTCCGCTCAGGCTTTCCCGATGATCCGGCCGGAATGCAGCGGAGCAAGCTCCGCTCTACAAGAGGGCGGCGACTTGCTCGTTCCGCAGAGCCGCTCGGATCGAGGCCCTGGCAGCAGATGGATCAACCTTCTTCTCCCAAAGCCTTGCTTTCGACGCGAAGTGCTTGGGCATGACGCGCGTGGCAGCGGTTCGGCGGGCGAGGGCGCGACCAGCGGGAAAGGAAGCAGACGCCCACGCCAGCGATCGATTGATAGGCAGAAGCACTTCAAAGAAAAGGCCGGCAATCGCCGGCCTTTCTCTACTACGCGGAAACTGAGGCGACTTACCACCAGCCCCAGCGCGGACCCCAGCCCCAGCCCGGGCCAGGACCCCAGAACGGGTCGTAGTACGGATACGGGCGCACCTGCACCTCGCGCACCTTCGGCCACAGATAGACCACGTCGGCGTCGACCTTGGGCAGGCGGTAGTCGTACTCGCCGATGCGCGTGGTCTCGGTGCCGGACACACGACCGACGAAGGTCACCTCACGGCCCTTGGAGAAGATTGCCGGATCGTAGAAGCCCGCGCGGCAGGCGATGAAGCGCCCATCGGTCGCATCCGGCGTATCGCTCTGCGGACGGCCCGTGGCGCTGAGCGGCGCGGAGATCATCTCAAAGCACGTGCTGTTGGCACCCGGCTTGGTCTCGACGATGCGGCCACCCCAGCGCACCTGCGCGCCGGTCTGCACGCCGACCACCGCATCGCGCGGCGTCACGCCGGGGAACTGACCCTGCAGCGGCTTGGGCGCGGTCGCGCAGGCGCCTAGGGCGATCGCAAGGCCAGTCACGGCCAGCGGACGGAGAAAAGACATGCGCTTCATACGGGCCTCGGAATGGATCACGGACGGTGCCGGCGAAGATCGCGTATCAGCGCCCGGACGTCCGCGTGACCGGCAGCGTAGCGTGCCTGTGCGAAACGCTGGCTGAGTGAGATGAGTTCCTCGTTTTTGTGCGCTGCAGTGGCGTCGCGTCGCACGCCCGCCACACGCTGCGCCCAGCGCTGCGCCGGCTCGTCCGCGCCGGGCGCCAGATCGAACCGGCGATAGCGCCGCCCCAGCGCATGCCACTGCCGCAGCAGCGGATCGCGCTCGCGTTCGCCGCGCGCCAGCAGCCAGGCCATGCCCAGCAGCGCGCCGCCGCCGGCCAGCGCGAACAGCAGGCCCAGGCGCCCTTCGTCCAGGCGCTCGATGCCGAAGGGCTGCAGCAGCCGGCGCTGGCGCTCGACATCGAAGCCCAGCACCAGATCGTTCCAGCCGCGCCGCAGCCAGTCGCTGACCTGCGCGTAGCGGCTCAGGCCGAACAGACCCTCGCCCCCGTCGCCAGCGGCCTGGGCACGGTCGTCCAGCGTGTCGTAGATGCGCTCGGGCGCCACCGCGGCGGTGGGGTCCACCCGCACCCAGCCGCGCTGCGGCAGCCACACCTCGGCCCAGGCGTGGGCGTCCTGGCGGCGCAGGATCCAGTAGCCGCCGCCGAACGGATTGCGCACCCCGCCCACGTAACCGGTCACCACCCGCGCGGGAATGCCGGCCGCACGCATCAGGATCACGAAGGACGAACTGAACTGCTCGCAGAAGCCCTGCCTGGTCTGGAACAGGAACTCGTCGGCCATGTCGCGTCCCGGCAGCGGGATGTCCAGCGTGTAGCCGAAGTCCTTGCGGATCCAGGTCAGCGCGCGCTGGACGATGGCCGCATCGCCGTTGGCGCCGGCTTCGGCGCGCCACTGCCGGCCCAGCGCGACCGTGCGGGGATTGAGCCCCGGCGGCAGGCGCAGATCGCGCTGCAGCGCCTGCGGCGGCAGCTGGGCATCGAAGCGCGCCGGCGCCTGGCCCTGCATGCGCCAGCGCGTCAGCGAGGCCAGCGGGCGCTGCGCGCTCAGTTCGTAGTCGGCCGACAGCCGCGCGCCCTCGGGTGCCGCGAAGGGTAGGTCCAGCGCGACGAGCTGGCTGCGGTCGGTGGGTTCGTAGTCGAGCTGGTAGTCGTAGCGCGGGCCCTGGCGCGACACCTCGGCCGGCGCGCGCCCACCGCTCCAGCCGCGGCGCCACACGCGGCCGTCGAAGTCGTCCAGCACCGGCCCGCGCCAGTACATCTGCGAAGGTGGTGGCGTGGCGCCGAAGAAGGTCACGCGCGCGGCCGGCGTGTCGTCGGCCAGCAGGTCGATCCACTCGCCCGGCCGCATGTCGTCGGACAGCCCTGGCCGGCCGACCGCGCGGTCGGGCAGGCCCCACAGCGGGCTGCCCAGGCGCGGGAACAGCCAGAACGTCAGCAGGACCAGTGGCAGCCCCATCAGCACCAGCCGGCCGAGCTGCCAGGGGCTGATGCGCGCCGCGCTGGCGCCGCTGGCGTCGAGCAGGCCGGACTCCAGCGCGGCCAGGCGCAGCATGGCCACCAGTGCGCACAGCACCGAGACCAGCCCCAGCGCCATCGTCAGCGGGCCCTGATCGAGCAGGAACGCGGCGAACGGCGCGAACAGCGCAAAGCCCACCAGGCTGCGGCCGTCGCGCAGCGTGGTGGTCTCGGTCGGCTTGATCGCCAGCATCGCCGCCAGCAGCGCGCAGCCGGTATCGCGGCCGACGCGCGGCCCGGCCGACCACAGCACCGCGGCCAGCGCCGCCAGCGCCAGCAGCACGCGCAGCGGCAGCGGGATGCGCCGCTTCCACGAGGCGCCCGCGCTGAGCACGCCGATCGCCCCGATCGCCAACGCCGTGCCGCCCGGCAGCTGCAGCAGCAGCGGCAGCAGGCCGAAGCCGGCCGAGGCCAGCGTCCACAGCCGGCTGCGCGCGTCCAGCGCGGGCGAATCGGCGTGCACGCGCCGGCCGATCACGTCCTGCTCCTGGGCAGCAGCGCCAGGGCGCGCAGGCACTGGTGGCGATGGGTCGGCCCGCTGGCCGGCCCGATCGGCGGCTGGCCCGGCAGCACCAGGCGCGTGCGCCGCGCCTGGCGTTCGGCCAGCTCGATCCAGTGCGTCAGCCGCGCGATGCGCGCCTCCTGCGGCAGGGCGGCCAGCGCGGACCAGTCCAGCACGACCTCGCGGCCGACCGGGCGTTCGTACTCGCGCACCAGCAAGGTGTCGCGGCGCGCCGAGGGCTTCCAGGCGATGGTGTGCTGCGCATCGCCGGGACGATAGGCGCGCAGGTGGTGCAGCTCCTCGCCGGCCGCGTCCACGCGCGTCTGGCGCGACGCGCCGCCGGGCTCGGGCAGGGGCGGGCCGTCGACTTCCACGGCCGGATAGACCAGCAGCGCCGTCTCGGGCCACACCCACGACCACGCGCGCGCCACGCCCAGCGGCTGGGTGGTGGACAGGCGCAGCCGCGGCAGCGTGAGCCAGCCGCGCGTGGCGGTCGGATAGTCGAGCGTGGCGATGACCTGGTGGCCCTCGTGCAGCGCCGGCACCAGCGCCTCGTCCTGGCCGGCGCGCAGGCGCAGGCCGATGCGCGGGCGCGCATCGCGCGCGGACACGGCCAGCTGCAGCTGCAGCGGCTGGCCGGCATGCACCGGCTCGGCGCCGATCGCGTCGACGCGCAGACCCGAAAGCTGCAGGTGCGCGGCCATCAGGCTGGCCATCAGCGTCGCTGCCAGCAGCAATGCCAGCAGCAAGGCCGGGTTGTTGTTGTAGTTCAGCGCGCCCAGCAGCATGACGCCGACCAGGCCGCCGGCGAACAGGCCGAAGCCGGTCGGCAGTACATAGACGCGACGTCGGTCGAGGCTGACCGGCAGCGATTCGGGCGCCTGCGGCCTGGCCATCAGTGCCGCCTTGCTGCGCAGGCGCGCGAGCAACGCCACGCCTCAGTCCACCGCGACGGCTTGGGCGATGGCCTGGGCCAGCTCGGTGGCCGAGACGCCTTCGGCGTCGGGCACCAGACGATGCGCGGCCACGGCGGCGAACAAGGCCTGCACATCCTCAGGGATCACGTGGTCGCGGCCCAGCAGCAGCGCATGCGCGCGCGCGCCGCGCAGCAGCGCCAGGCCGGCGCGGGGCGAGAGGCCCACGCGCACGCCGGGCTGGCGGCGGCTGCGGTTCACCAGCGCCTGGACGTAGTCCAGCAGCGCATCGCTGGCATGCACCTGGGCGACGGCGGCGCGCAGTTCGAGCACCTGCTCCACGCCCAGCAGCGGACGCGCCCGGGCGATCAGTTCGCGCCGGTCGCTGCCGGCCAGCAGCGCGCGTTCGTCCTTGGGCTCGGGATAGCCCAGCGCCATGCGCAGCAGGAAACGGTCCAGCTGCGAATCCGGCAGCGGATAGGTGCCCGACAGATCGACAGGGTTCTGCGTGGCGATGACGAAGAACGGCTCTTCCAGACGGTGCGTGGTGCCGTCCAGCGTGACCTGGTGTTCGGCCATCGCCTCGAGCAGCGCACTCTGCGTACGCGGCGGCGCGCGATTGATCTCGTCGGCCAGCAGCACATGGGTGAAGACTGGGCCGGGATGGAACTGGAAGCGGCGCGCCTGCGCATCGTAGATCGACACGCCCAGGACATCGCCGGGCAACAGATCGGAGGTGAACTGCACGCGTTGGAAGTTCAGTCCCAGCGTGGCCGCCAGCGCATGGGCCAGCGTGGTCTTGCCCAGGCCGGGCAGGTCCTCGATCAGCAGATGGCCATCGGCCAGCAGCGCGACGAAGGCCAGGCGCACCTGGCGCGGCTTGCCAAGCACCAGTCCATTGACCTGCGCCTGGGCCTGCTGCAGAGCCGTCGACAAGGCCTCGGGTAGCATGGGGCGTGCTGAAGACCTGAGCTGCATCATGGCTCCACGTTGTCCTTTTTTCCGAGTGTAGCGGCTATATGAATGAAGAAGCGCGCGCACAGCGCACGTTCCTGGCGCTGTGGATCGTCCTGACTGTCATCAAGGTCATGATCGCCGCGCGCCTGCCGCTGTTCGTCGACGAGGCGTTCTACTGGCAGGAAGGACGCCACCTGGCCGCGGCGTATTCGGACCTGCCTGGACTGACCGCGTGGATGACGCGTCTGGGCACGCTGATCGGTGGACAGCATGTGCTGGCGATCCGGCTGCCGTTCCTGCTGCTGTCGGCGCTGCTGCCGTGGCTGCTGGTCGGCATCGGCACGCGCTGGTTCAGCGCGGTGGCCGGCTGGCGCGCGGGCAGCCTGCTGCTGCTGATGCCGCTGTCGGGCAGCCTGGGCATCCTGGCCATTCCCGATGTGCCGATGGCCTTCGCCACGGTCCTGTGCCTGGATGCCGGCGCGCGCCTGCTGCGCCAGATCGATGCGGCCGGCGCGGCCGAGCTCGCGCTCGGCCTGGCCATCGGCGCGCTCAGCCACTATCGCTTCGTCGGCGTGATCGGCACCGGGCTGATCGCGCTGCTGCTGATTCCCGAAGGCCGGCGCGTGCTGCGCGATGTGCGCGTGTGGGTGGCGCTGGCGCTGGGCGTGGCGGCCTGGGCGCCGCTGATCGCCTGGAACATCGAGAACGCCGACGCGGGTCTGCGCTTCCAGCTTGTCGAGCGCCATCCGTGGACCTTCCAGTGGACTGGGCTGTGGTTCCTGCTGGTGCAGGCGGCGCTGGTGACGCCGCTGCTGTTCTTCGCCCTGATCACGGTGCTGACCCGCGCGCTGCGCAAGGGCGATGCGCTGCCGCCGCAGCGGCGCTACTTCGGCCTGCTGGGCGCGGTGTCGACGATCGGCTTCTTCGTGCTGGGCTTCTTCGCCGATGTCGAGCGCGTCAGCTTCCACTGGCCGCTGCCGGGCTATCTCCCCCGCTGCTGGCCGTGCCGGTGCTGCTGCGCACCTGGTCGCCGTGGCTGCGGCGCGCGACCTGGACGCTGTGCGGGCTGGGCCTGGCCAGCGTGCTGGGCTATTACCTGATCGCCTCGGTACCGCGCTGGCGCGCGGACCTGGCCGGGCAGAAGTTTTATCCCTACAACTTCGCAGGCTGGAACGTGCTGGCCGACGCGGTGCGCGAGGAACTGGCGCGCGCGCCGGAGCCGACCGGCATGCTCGCCGACAACTTCAAGGTCGGCGCCGAGCTGGGCTTCGCGCTGGGCGACGATGCGATCCCGGTGCTCGACCATCCGCTCAACATCAAGCACGGCCGCGCACCGCAGCTGCGCCTGTGGGGCCTGCACAGCGACGGCGCCAGCCCGACCGCGCAACTGCTGGTGGTCGGCGCCAGCGAGGTGTCCTACAAGGATCTGCTGGTGCAGTACCACTTCCTGTGCTCGCAGGTCGGGCCGTTGCCGCCGCCGCGGGTGATCAATGTCGACCACGGCCGTCAGCGCTTCCTGCTGTTCCGCCTGCCGCGCCGCGATGCGGCGGCGCTGGAGGCCGCCCGCGCGCAGCCGTGCGTGACCCCGGCGATGGCATGGATCGATACGCCGGTGGGCGGCGCGGACGTGTCGGGCGTGTTCGACGTGGCGGGGTGGGCGTTCAAGGACGGGGTCGGGCTGGATGCGGTCGAGGTGCTGATCGATGGCCGGGTCGTGGCCCGCGCCCGCTACGGACTGCCCGCGCCGGGCGTGGCCACCTACTGGAAGATCTCCAACGACCCGCAGCATCCGGACGTGGGGTTCCGCGTGCGGGTGGATGCCAGCGGTCTTGCGCCGGGCCAGCACTGGCTGGGGCTGCGCCTGCACGGGCGCGACGGCAGCGTGGAGGACTGGTCCGAGCAGCCGATCCGCGTGCGGAAGCCTTGAGGCCAGCGGCGCCGGCCGAACGGTCAGGCCGCTCGGCGGCCATCTGCCAAGGCCGGGGGAGGTGGAGCGGGGCAGGGCCGCGGCGATCGGCGCTCCAGGCCGGGCGCCGGTCCGGCGCATTTGACATGACCAGGCCGGCTCTTTAACATTTTGCGGCTTATGTCCGCGCACGTGCCCGAAACCCTGGATATCTGGCGCATGGTGGCCGGGCGGCGCAGTCTCGAAGGCAGGGTGCCGCTGGCGGCCTTCCGCCGGCTGGACGGGCTGCTGACCGATGCACAGGGCGAGGTGGGCTTCACGATGCAGTTCGATCGCGATGCGCTGCAGGTGCCCTATGTGGAGCTGACGATCGATGCCGCGTTGCCGCTGGAATGCCAGCGCAGCCTGCAGCGGTTCCTGTTCCCGGTGTCGATGGTGCAGCGGCTCGGTCTGATCCGGGACGAGGCCGAGGAAGCGGCGTTGCCGCCGGAGATGGAAGCGCTGCTGGTGCCCGAGGACGGCATCCTGCGCACGCTGGACCTGGTGGAGGACGAACTGGTGCTGGCGGTTCCCGCCGTGCCGATGGATCCGGAATTGCCCGCGGTGGAGCTTGACGCTGCCCCGCAGCAGGAAGAACTGGCGAAGGCCAACCCGTTCGCGGGCCTGGCCTCGCTCAAGAAGAACTGACCGCCCCGCAGGCGGTTGAATCGCAGACACGTTTGGAGCACGACCATGGCAGTTCAGAAATCCCGCGTCACCCCGTCCCGTCGCGGCCAGCGCCGCGCCCACGACGCCCTCACCGCCAAGCAGCTGGCCACCGACCCGACCACGGGCGAGACCCACATCCGTCACCACGTGACGGCTGACGGCTACTACCGCGGCAAGAAGGTCATCGCGACTAAGTCGGCTGTCGTCGACGAAGAATGAGCCTGACGGCGCGCGTCGCCTAAGCGCGCGCCCGATCGCCGCATCATTCAGGCCCGTCTTGCGGGTCGCGCAACGGGAATCACGATGAGCCAGCCGGTGACGAACGGTCGTATCTACTCGCGTATCGCAGGCACAGGCAGCTGCCTGCCGGACAAGGTGGTGACCAACGACGATCTGTCCAAGATCGTGGACACCAGCGACGAGTGGATCCGCACCCGCACCGGCATCCGTGAGCGACGCATCGCCGGCGAAGGCGAGACCAGCGCCTCGCTGGGGCACCTGGCCGCCCTGCGCGCGCTGGAAGCCGCCGGCGTGGCGCCGTCCGAGCTGGACATGATCGTGGTGGGCACCACCACGCCGGATCTGGTGTTTCCCTCCACCGCCTGCCTGATCCAGGCCAAGCTGGGCGCCGAAGGCTGCATGGCGCTGGACGTCAACGCGGCCTGCTCGGGCTTCATCTTCGCCCTGTCGGTGGCCGACAAGTTCATCCGCACCGGCGATGCCCGCACGGTGCTGGTGGTCGGCGCCGAGACCCTGACCCGCATCACCGACTGGAGCGATCGCACCACCTGCGTCCTGTTCGGCGATGGTGCCGGCGCGGTGGTGCTCAAGGCCGATGCGACCACCGGCATCCTCAGCACCCACCTGCATGCCGACGGCAGCAAGAAGGAGCTGCTGTGGAATCCGGTCGGCGTGTCCTCCGGTTTCAAGCCGGAAGAGCCCAACAACGGCTCGCGCATCCTGATGAAGGGCAACGACGTGTTCAAGTACGCCGTCAAGGCGCTGGACGCGGTCGTGGACGAGGCCCTGTCGGCCAATCAGCTCGACAAGACCGACCTGGACTGGCTGGTGCCGCACCAGGCCAACCTGCGCATCATCGAAGCCACCGCCAAGCGTCTGGACATGTCGATGGAGCAGGTGGTGGTCACCGTCGACCGCACCGGCAACACGTCCTCGGCCTCGGTGCCGATCGCGCTGGACGAGGCCGTGCGCGATGGCCGCATCCAGCGCGACCAGCTGGTGCTGCTGGAAGCCTTCGGCGGCGGCTTCACCTGGGGCTCGGTGCTGCTGCGCTTCTGAGCCGTGCTTGCGCGGCCGGCGCCAGGTTGTCCGTCCGCCAGCCACCCGATTTCTTGAGCGATCCAGGGCCGGCGCAAGCCGGCCCTGGCGCATGGTGCGTGCGATCCAGGGCGGCTTGGGCCTGCCTGTGCTGAATGCAACGTGGCTTGCGTCCGACCGCAAGTTGTAATTGCGTTAACGCTTCGGGTTTAACATGTTTCCGACATGTCGGGTCCAGGCCCGAGGCGCGAGAACTCCCATGGTCGAACCCATCCTCATCGACGGCCGGCAAGCCTGGCTCAAGCACTACCGCGACGGAGGCAGCCGCCTGCTGTCGCTGGGCGCATTGAAATTCGTCGCCGACAAGCTCGGCATCGATCCCCTGCGCCCGCCGCCGCACCACGTCGGTGCCGGCGCGCTGGATACCGAGGCCCGCCGCCTGGGCGAGCTGGCCGCGCAACGCGTGCACGTGCCCGAAGTGATCGGCCGTGGCCGCGCCTCGCTGGTGCTCAGCGACAACGGCAAGTCGCTGGCCAGCTGGCTGCGCAATGCGCGCGACGATGCGCAGTGCGATCAGCTGGTGCGCCTGGCCCTGGAGGCCATGGCCAAGGCGCATGCGCAGGGCGCGTATCTCGGTCAGCCCTTGCCGCGCAACATGACCTACGACGGCCAGCGCATCGGCTTCATCGACTTCGAGGAAGATCCGCTGGAGGTGATGAACCTGGCCCAGGCGCAGGCGCGCGACTGGCTGATGTTCGGCTATGGGGTGGCGCGCTACTACGAGCACCGGCCCGAGGCGCTGCAGGCGCTGATGCACGAGGCGATGGCGCGCGATGCCAGCGACGTGCAGCAGCAGACCCATCAGGTCACCGGCCGCCTGCAGCGGCTGGCGGCGGTGTGCAATCGCCTCGGGGCGCAAGTCGCGCCGGCTGGCGCATGCGCTACTGGTGCTGCATGCGGCCAGCACCTTCAGCGTGCTGATCATCGGCACGCTGGCGATCGACTGGTTCAGCGACGGCGACCTCGACGTGCTGCGTCTGCTGCTGGGATGAGCCGCGCGTCATCGCGAGGCCGACCGCTGGCATACGCCCCAGTACAGACGGCGCGCGCCTTTCACGCTTATCATCGCCGCTCGTTTTTCCCAGCAGGGCGTTTTTGCGCGTGACTGACACCTCACTTGCCTTCGTGTTTCCCGGCCAGGGATCGCAGTCGATCGGCATGCTGGCCGAACTGGCCGAGCTGCACCCGCAGGTGCGCGACACCTTCAACGAGGCCTCCGACGGCGCCGGCACGGACCTGTGGGCGCTCTCGCAGGGCGGCCCGGAAGAACTCCTCAATCGCACCGAATACACCCAGCCGGCGCTGCTGGCCGCGGGCATCGCGGTGTGGCGCCTGTGGCGCAAGGAAGGCGGCCCGACGCCGGCCCGGCTGGCCGGCCACAGCCTGGGCGAGTACACCGCGCTGGTCGCCGCCGGTGCGCTGTCGCTGCGGGATGGCGCGCACCTGGTGCGCATCCGCGGTCAGCTGATGCAGGAGGCCGCGCCGGCCGGCGTCGGCGCGATGGCCGCCGTGCTCGGCGCCGAGGACGCGCTGGTGGCCGAGGTCTGCACGCAGGTCTCCGGCAGCAAGGTCGTGGTGCCGGCCAATTACAACTCGCCTGGCCAGATCGTGATCGGCGGCGACGCCGAGGCGGTCGATGCGGCCATCGCCGAACTCAACGCGCGCGGCATCCGCAAGACGGTCAAGCTGGCCGTCAGCGTGCCCTCGCACACCCCGCTGATGCGCGAGGCCGCCAACCGCTTGGCCGAGACCATCAAGGGCCTGTCCTGGCACCTGCCGGCGCTGCCGGTGGTGCAGAACGTCGATGCCCAGGTGCACGATTCGATCGAGTCGATCGCCGAGGCGCTGGTGCGCCAGCTGTATCTGCCCGTGCGCTGGACCGATTGCGTGCAGGCGCTGGCCGCCGGCGGTGCCACGCGCATCGCCGAATGCGGGCCGGGCAAGGTGCTGACCGGCCTGGTCAAGCGCATCGACAAGTCCCTCGACGGCCGCGCGCTGTCCACCCCGGCCGACTTCGCCTCGGCGCTCGAGACCTGGAAGACCGCATGAACGCAGCACTCCCCCTGGCCGGCGAGATCGCCCTGGTGACCGGCGCAAGCCGCGGCATCGGCGCGGCCATCGCCGACACGCTGGCCGCGCAGGGCGCCACCGTCATCGGCACGGCGACCACCGACGCCGGCGCGCAGGCCATCGCCCAGCGCATGGAGACCCTGGGCGGCCATGGCCGTACCCTGGACGTCACCGACGCCGAGGCGGTCGAGGCGCTGATCGATGCCACCGCCAAGGAGTTCGGCCCCGTCTCGATCCTGGTCAACAACGCCGGCATCACCCGCGACAACCTGCTGATGCGGATGAAGGACGAGGACTGGAACGCCATCCTGGATACCAACCTGTCCAGCGTGTTCCGCACCTCCAAGGCCGTGATGCGCGGCATGATGAAGGCGCGCCGCGGCCGCATCATCAACATCGCCTCGGTGGTCGGCGTGACCGGCAACCCGGGCCAGACCAACTACGCCGCGGCCAAGGCCGGCATCATCGCCTTCTCCAAGTCGCTGGCCAAGGAGATCGGTTCGCGCGGGGTCACCGTCAACGTGGTGGCGCCCGGATTCATCGATACCGACATGACCAAGGCCCTGCCCGAGGACGCGCGCGCGGCCCTGCTGGGCCAGATCGCGCTGGGCCAGCTGGGCGAGCCGGCCGACATCGCCAACGCCGTGGCCTTCCTGGTCGGGCCGGGCGCCAAGTACATCACCGGCGAGACCCTGCACGTCAACGGCGGCATGTACATGCCGTAAGGCAAAAATCCGCCCTAAGTGGCTGATTCACGGGGCGATACGCGCACGCGCGCGTAACGTCCTGTTTCCACTACACTATCCCGTGTTTACTACCCACCTCCGTCTGGAGCGAATCCATGAGCAGCATTGAAGAACGCGTCAAGAAGATCGTTGTCGAACAGCTTGGCGTCAAAGAAGAAGAAGTCACCACCAACGCATCGTTCGTGGACGATCTGGGCGCCGACTCGCTGGACACCGTCGAGCTGGTCATGGCGCTGGAAGAAGAGTTCGAGTGCGAAATTCCGGACGAAGAGGCCGAGAAGATCACCTCCGTCCAGCAGGCCATCGACTACGTCAAGGCCCACGTCAAGGCCTGATCGGCGCTGACGCCATGCATCACGCCGGGGCCGCGCTTGCGGCCCCGCGCGCATCTGGTCGCAGGTGCGCCGACATCCCTGTCAACGCCGGTTCTGGACCGGCCTGCAGCATTGCGGAGTAGAACGTTATGAGCCGACGTCGCGTCGTCGTTACCGGCATGGGCATGGTCTCGCCGCTGGGCAACGACCTGGTCACCAGCTGGGACGGCATCAAGAATGGTCGCTCGGGCATCGGCCCGCTGACCTCGTTCGATGCCTCGACCTTCGCCACCCGCATCTGCGGCGAGGTGCGGGATCTGGACATCAGCCAGTTCATCCATCCCAAGGAAGCCAAGAAGATGGATGCCTTCATCCATTACGGCATGGCGGCCTCGCTGATGGCGCTCGAGGACTCGGGACTGGAAGTCACCGAGGCCAACGCCGAGCGCATCGGCGCCATGGTCGGTTCGGGCATCGGCGGCATCCTGGGCATCGAGCAGCAGACCGAAAAATACCTGGAGGGCGGCGCGCGCAAGGTCTCGCCGTTCTACATCCCCAGCACGATCATCAACATGCTGCCGGGCCATCTGAGCATCATGAAGGGCCTCAAAGGGCCCGGCTTCTCGGCCGTGTCGGCATGCGCGACGGCCAACCACTCCATCGGCATGGCCATGCGCACCATCCAGTACGGCGATGCCGACGTGATGGTCTGCGGCGGCGCCGAGCGCGGCTCCTCGCCGACCTCGATGGCCGGCTTCTGCTCGATGAAGGCCATGTCCACCCGCAACGACGATCCCACCCGCGCCTCGCGGCCGTGGGACGCCGAGCGCGACGGCTTCGTCATGGGCGACGGCGCCGGCATCCTGGTGATCGAGGAATACGAACACGCCAAGGCCCGCGGCGCGCGCATCTACTGCGAGCTGGCCGGCTTCGGCGCCAGCCAGGACGCCTGGCACATGACCGCGCCCAGCGAGAACGGCGACGGCCCGGCGCGCTGCATGACCATGGCGATGAAGGACGCCGGGGTGAACCCGGAAGACGTGGCCTACCTCAACGCGCACGGCACCTCCACGCCGCTGGGCGACCTGGCCGAGACCCTGGCGATGAAGCGCGCCATGGGCGATCACGCCTACAAGATGATGGTCAGCTCGACCAAGTCGATGACCGGTCACCTGCTCGGCGCCGCCGGCGGCGTGGAGGCCATCTTCTCGGTGATGGCGCTGCACGAGGGCGTGATCCCGCCGACCATCAACCTGGACAACCCGGGCGAGGGCTGCGATCTGGACTACGTGCCCAATGTGGCGCGCGAGAAGAAGATCGACGTGGCCATGTCCAACGGCTTCGGCTTCGGCGGGACCAACGGCACGCTGGTGTTCAAGCGCCTCTGAGCGTGCCGCGCCGTGCAACATCCGCATCGGGAGCGGCCTCAAGGCCGCTCCCGATGTGCATTGCGGGATGACGATGCTTCCATGCTGATCCACGACCTGCCCGGCGATACCGACCTGCTGGCCCTGCAGCGCAGCGCGCCGGCGCGCTATCCGCTGCTGATGGAGTCGGTCGCGTCCGGCACGGTGCATGGGCGCTGGGACCTGCTGCTGGCGAGCACGGGCGAAGGCCTGCGCCTGGAAGGCGATGGCGTGACCCGCACGCTGGACGGCGCGCCGCTGGATGGCGATTTCCTCGAACTCCTCGATGCCGCGTGGCAGCCGCTGCGCGCGGCGCGTGCGGCCTCGCCCTGGCCGTTCCACGGCGGCTGGGCGCTGAGGCTGGATTACGAGCTGGCCGCCCAGGTCGAGCCGGTGCTGGCCTTGCCGCAGGGCGAGGGCGCCGGTCCGGTGGCCTTGGCGCTGCGGTGCCCCGCCGCGGTGCTGCGCGATCGCGCGAGCGGCCGCTGCGTGGCCGTGGCCGAGCCAGGGCGTGAGGCGCTGCTGGAGCTGATCGCCGCGGATCTGGCGCGGGCGGTGACGCTGCCGGCGCCTGTCTGGTATGCGCCCGAGACGCTGCACGAGGACGCGCCCGAGCGCTTCACCGAGGGCGTGCGCCGCATCCTGGATTACCTCGCCGCCGGCGACGTGTTCCAGGTGAATCTCTCGCGCGGCTGGCAGGGGCGGTTCGCGCCGCGGCTGGAGCCGGCCGCGCTGTACACGCGGCTGCGGGCCAGCAATCCGGCGCCGTTCGCCGGGCTGTTCCAGTACGACGGACACGCCGTGGTCAGCGCCTCGCCCGAGCGGCTGGTGTCGGTGCGCGAGGGTGTGGTGGAAACGCGCCCGATCGCCGGCACCCGGCCGCGCTTCGCCGGCGACGACGATGCCGCGCGCATCCGCGAGCTGGTCGGCCATCCCAAGGAGCGCGCCGAGCACGTGATGCTGATCGACCTGGAGCGCAACGACCTGGGCCGGGTGTGCAGGCCCGGCACGGTCGAGGTCGACGAGCTGATGACGGTGGAAAGCTATGCCCACGTGCATCACATCGTCAGCAACGTGCGCGGCCGGCTGCGCGCCGGGGTCACGCCGGGGCAGGTGATCGCCGCGACCTTTCCCGGCGGCACCATCACCGGGTGCCCCAAGGTGCGCTGCATGCAGATCATCGCCGAGCTGGAGCAGACCCCGCGCGGGGCCTATACCGGCGCGTTCGGCTGGCTGGGGCGCGATGGCGACATGGACCTCAACATCCTGATCCGCAGCGCGCAGCTGGACCAGGACCCGCACGGCACCACGCTGCGCTTCCGCACCGGCGCCGGCATCGTGGTCGATTCGGACCCGCAGGCCGAGCTTGACGAGACCCGGGCCAAGGCGCGCGGGATGCTGCTGGCGCTGGGGCAGGCGTGAGCGAGCAGAGGTGAGGAGCGAGCGAACGCCGAATTCCGGCCCTGGCTCACCTCGCTCCCCGCTCCTCTGCGCTCACTTCTCCGGCTGGTATCCTGCCGCCCACTTCCGTCATCCCCCCGAATCGCCGTGGCGTCAGGTTGCAAGCGCGGTTGCCGCGCCCTCGTGTTCCTCCTCGTGCTGCTGGCGCTGGCCGTGGCCGCCGTCGGCGTGTGGGGCTGGCAGCACTACCAGGCCTTCCAGTCGCAGCCGCTGCCGGGGCTGAAGCCCGACCAGGTGGCGCAGGTGCGCCAGGGCGACAGCTTCCGCGGCGTGCTGGCGCATCTGCGCGCGCAGCGCATCACCACCGGCGCCGACATCGAATGGCAGCTGCTGGCGCGTCAGCTCGACGCAGCCGGCAAGCTCAAGGTCGGCGAGTACGCGCTCGAGCCCGGCGTGACCACGCCGCGTTCGCTGCTGCAGGCCATGCGCGCCGGCCGCACGATCCAGTACCGCTTCACCATCGTCGAAGGCTGGAACATCCGCCAGCTGCGCGCCGCGCTCAACGCCGCCACGCCGCTGCGTCACCAGACCATGCAGCTGGACGATGCGGCGCTGATGGCGCAGCTCGGCCACCCCGGACAGCATCCGGAAGGCCGGTTTCTGCCAGAGACCTATCTTTACGCGCGCGGCGATTCGGACCTGGACGTGCTCAAGCGCGCCCACGAGGCCATGGACAAGACGCTGGCCGCGCTGTGGTCCACCCGTGAGCCCGAGCTGCCGCTGGACTCGCCCGAGCAGGCGCTGACCCTTGCCTCGATCGTGGAGAAGGAGACCGGCATCGCCGAGGAGCGCGCGCAGATCGCCGGAGTGTTCGTGCGTCGCCTGCAGCTGGGCATGAAGCTGCAGACCGACCCGACCGTGATCTACGGCATCGGCAGCCGCTACGACGGCAACATCCGTCGCAGCGACCTGACCACCGATACGCCGTACAACACCTATACGCGCACCGGGCTGACGCCCACGCCGATCGCCATGCCCGGCCGCGCCGCGCTGGAGGCCGCGCTGCATCCGGCCCAGGGCGACGCGCTGTACTTCGTCGCGCTGGGCGACGGCAGCGGGCGGCATGTGTTCTCGGCCACGCTGGACCAGCACAACGCGGCCGTGCGCCAGTATCTGGACCGCCTGCGTCGCCCGCCGCTGCCGGAGGACGCCGCCATGGCGCCCGGTGACGCCCAGGCCGCGCCGGCGCAGGACGCCAAGGCCAGGCAGCCGTGAGCGCGCGTCCGCTCAAACACCGGCACTTCCTCAGCCTGGAAGGGGGCGAGGGTGCCGGCAAGACCAGCGCGCTTGGCGCAATCCGCGAGACCCTGCAGGCGGCCGGGCACGAGGTGCTGCTGACCCGCGAACCGGGCGGCACGCCGCTGGCCGAGCGCATGCGCGACATCGTGCTGCAGCCGGGCGACGAAGCCCTGGCGCCGGAGGCCGAACTGCTGCTGATGTTCGCCGCGCGCGCCCAGCACGTGCAGCGCGTGATCGCCCCGGCGCTGGCGCGTGGCGCCTGGGTGGTGAGCGACCGCTTCACCGATTCCAGCTACGCCTACCAGGTGCATGGGCGCGGCCTGGATCGCGCGCTGGTGGAAGACCTGGAGCAGCGCGTGGTGCATGTGGCGCCGGCGCTGACCCTGCTGCTGGACCCTGGACGTGCGCGTGGGCCGCGCGCGCACCGCCGGCCGCGACCTGTGGCCGGACCGCATCGAGCGCGAGCAGGACGACTTCTTCGAACGGGTGCGCGAAGGCTACCGCCGGCGCGCGCAGGCCTTCCCGCAGCGTTTCCGCGTGATCGACGCGGCGCAGTCGCCGCAGGACGTGGCCGCGGCCGTGCGCCAGGCCGTGCAGGCCTGGCTGGACACGCAGGCATGAGCGCGGCCGCGTTCACGCCGTGGCAGCAGCGCGCCTACGATCAGGCGCTGGCCGCGCTGCAGGCCGGGCGCTTGGGCCATGCGCTGGTGCTGGCCGGTCCGGCGGGCGTGGGCAAGCGTGCGGTCGCCGATCGCCTGGCGCGCTACGTGCTCAGCGCGGGCGCGCCCGATGGCGACAACCGCGACACCCAGCTGATCGATGCCGGCACCCATCCGGACCTGCAGCGGGTGTCCTTCATCCCCACGCGCGATGGCACCAAGCTGCGCACCGAGATCGTGATCGACCAGATCCGCGAGCTCTCCCAGAAACTCTCGCTGACCCCGCAGTACGGCCGCGCGCAGGTGGCGATCATCGACCCGGCCGACGCGGTCAACACCGCGGCCTGGAACGCCCTGCTCAAGACGCTGGAAGAGCCCCAGCCCGGCCGCTACCTGTGGCTGCTCAGCGCCGAGCCCATGCGCCTGCCGGCCACCATCCGCAGCCGCTGCCAGCGGCTGGAGATCCGTCTGCCGGCGCGCGAGGAGGCGCTGGCCTGGCTGGCGGCGCAGGACTATCCGCACGGCGCGGCGGCCGAGGCGCTGGACGCCGCGCGCGGGCATCCCGGCCTGGCGCTGTCGTGGCTGGCCGAGGGCGGCATGGCGCTGCGCCGCGAGGTCGCCAGCGATCTGGCCAAGCTCGAACGCGGCCAGGTGTCGGCGGTCGAGACCGCCCAGCGCTGGGCCGGCGACGAGCACGCCGCGCTGCGCCTGCGCTTCGCCGCCGAGCTGGCGCTGACCCAGTCGGCCGATGCGGCCTTGACCGATCCGGCGCGATTGAACAAGCTGGCCGCGTGGTTCGACGCGGCCAACCGCACGCGCGACCTGCTGCGCACCACGGTGCGCGCCGACCTGGCGATCGTGGACCTGTTGCTTGCCTGGCGCGGCACGCGTGATGCGTCGAATGGAGGACGAGGATGAATGCAACAAAGGGCGGCATCCTGTCGCTGACGGTGAAGGACAAGGCCCAGCTGTACAGCGCCTACATTCCCTTCGTGCGCAACGGCGGCATCTTCGTGCCCACGCCCAAGCGTTACTTCCTCGGCGACGAGGTGTTCGTGCTGCTGACCCTGCCCGAGTCCAGCGAGCGCCTGCCGGTGGCCGGCAAGGTGATCTGGGTGACGCCGGTCGGCGCCCAGGGCGCCCGCACCGCCGGCATCGGCGTGCAGTTCAGCGAAGGCGGCGAGGGCGACGCGGTCCGCAACCGCATCGAGACCCTGCTGGCCGGCACCCTCAACGCCGACAAGCCGACGCACACGATGTGAGCGCGCGCTGGCTCCTCGGGCAAGTTCGGGGAGTGTGGCTGGCGGTCTGCGTCTGTCTGGCGCTGCCGATGTCGCCGTCGGCGCAGGCGGAGATTAGCCGCATCGAAGTGTGGACGGATCGGGCGCCAACGGCGCTCTGGAAGCGAGCCTCGCCGTTCCAGCGTCGCTACACGCTGGAGACCGAACTTGGCGACAGCGTGCGCATGGTCAAGGTGGAGCAGGGCGAAGATACGCCACGCGAAAAGCTCCGGATCCGTTTCCAGTACCAAACCAGTCTGGCGCTCGGTGACGAGGGGCCGCATCTGGATCTGCTGGATTGGAAGCACTGCACGACGGCCTGGCAGTCCATCGCCGACCCGGGTGACGGGCACTTCGATATTCAGCCGCCCACAACGCGGCAAGCCAGTTGCTTTCCGTCGTTCGGTCAGGCCGAACTGCTCGCCGCGGTACGCGCTCATGGCGGCGAAGGGAAGTGGATCACGCTGGCCAAGGACGTCTCGCGCGCCGGGCAGGGCGCGTCCTATGTCGCCCCGAGCCTGCTGCGCATGCAGGTGCAGCGCTGGGACGGTGCGGCGTGGGTGGTCGACCTGGAATTAGATGTACCCATAGCGATGGGCTGCTGAGCCAGAGGCTTGTGCTGGCGTAACGCCTATAGCCCCTTGAACAGGTTGCCGATCAGCAGCACGACCAGCCCGGCGCAGACCAGCCAGAACGCGTACGGCACCAGCGCCGGGATGTAGTGCAGCTTGGCCGCCACGCCCAGGCCGCCGAGCAGCAGCGAGAGGAAGAACATGCCGGAGGTCGGTGGGGACAGATTGAACATGGCGATCGGCTCGCGGTCTTTCGTCAGGACTGAGGCGCCATGATGCCGCAACGCGCCGCCGGGCGGCAGCGCTTGGCTTGATGCTCAAAGCTTAGAGATGCATTCGAAGGCGCTTAAGAAGGCGCCGAGCCCGCCTTGCTG
Source organism: Pseudoxanthomonas sp. UC19_8 (assembly GCF_042700505.1). Taxonomy (NCBI): domain Bacteria; kingdom Pseudomonadati; phylum Pseudomonadota; class Gammaproteobacteria; order Lysobacterales; family Lysobacteraceae; genus Pseudoxanthomonas; species Pseudoxanthomonas sp. UC19_8. The sequence goes on along the minus strand of NZ_CP170559.1, from coordinate 2,379,857 downwards.
CGTGCTTTGCTGACCGATCCGCTTTGCACTCGACGCCACCAAGAACACTACTACCGTCGTTCCCGCGAAGGCGGGAACCCAGTGGCTTTCGCAGCGAGCGTCAGAAGCGCTGGATGGTCAGACACGCGTCTGCCAAGAAGCCCTTCCCGCATTCGCGGGAATGATGAGTTTGTAGGTCGTTCTATCCGGCACAGTGCCGCGCTAGGACACCCACCGCCGCAGCGGCTTACGCCACCGGCTCGCGCAGCACGGGGTTGTCCCAGCCCGGGCGCGGGGCGAAGCGATCGCCGTGGCGGGCCTGCAGGGCGCGCAGGCGTTCCAGCAGGGCATCGGCGCCGGCGGCACGGATGTGCTGGATCGGACCGCCGCGGAAAGGCGCGAAGCCGGTGCCGAAGATCACGCCGGCATCCAGCAGGTCGGCATCGGCCACCACGCCGTCGTGCAGGCAGGCCACCGCCTCGTTGAGCAGCGGCAGGATCAGGCGATCCTCCAGATCGGTCGGGGCCTGGTAGTCCTTGGGTACTTCCGGTTTGACGGCGCGCCCGTTCTCCCATTTGTACAGGCCCTGGCCGTCCTTCTTGCCGCGCTTGTCCGGCTCGAGCGTGGCCAGCGCCGCCGGCACCTGCAGGCCGAGGAAGGGCGAAAGCTCCCTGCCCACGCCGGCGGCCACGTCCAGGCCGACGGTGTCGATCAGTTCGATCGGGCCCATCGGCATGCCGAACTTCACCGCCGCCTTGTCGATCACCGGGCCGGGGATGCCTTCGGCGTAGGCGTTGGCCGCCTCGAGCATGTACGGGAACAGCACGCGGTTGACCAGGAAGCCCGGCGTGCCGGCCACCGGCACCGGGAACTTGTCCAGCGCCTTGCAGAACGCGGCCAGGCGCTGCACGGTCTCCGGCGCGATGGTGTCGTGCTGGACGATCTCCACCAGCGGCATCATCGCCACCGGATTGAAGTAGTGCAGGCCGCCGAACTGTGCCGGCTTGTCGATGTGCTCGCGCAGTTCGACCAGCGGGATCGAGGAGGTGTTGGTGGTCAGCAGCGCGTCGGGCTTGAGGTTGGGTTCCAGGGTCTCGTACAGCGCGCGCTTGGCTTCCGGGTTCTCGATGATGGCCTCGATCACCAGGTCGGCATTGGCCACACCCGCGCCGGCTAGGTCGGCCTTCAGGCGCGCGGCCACGGCCGGACGCTTGGCCGGGTCCTTGACCTTCTTCTCGAACAGCGCCTGGGCGCGTGTCATGGCCGGGTCGATGAAGCGCTGTTCGCGGTCCTGCAGCGTGACCTCGAATCCCTTGTAGGCCGACCAGGCGGCGATATCGCCGCCCATCACGCCGGCGCCGACCACGTGCACATGCTTGATCCCATGCTCCTTGCCCCCCAGGCCCTTGAGGCGTTCGGTGAGGAAGAAGATGCGGATCAGGTTGCGCGCGGTCGGCGTGCCGGCCAGCTTGACCACCGCGCGGCGCTCGGCATCCAGGCGCGCGCCGATGCCCTGGCCGCCGCTGCGCTCCCACACGTTGATCAGCGCGTATGGCGCCGGGTACTGGTCCTTGCGCGCCTTGCGCGCGACCTGCTTGGCCATCTGCGGCGCCAGCAGCTTGCGCGCCGGCCAGGTGTTGGTGGCCCAGGCGGTGGCGCGCTGCTTCAACGGGCGCACCGTGCCCTTGAGCGCCAGCGACACGGCCGTGTCGATCAGCACCGCCTTGTCCACGACCTTGTCGACCAGGCCCAGGCCGCGCGCGGCGCTGGCCGAGACGGTGCGGCCGGTGAGCATCAGGTCCATCGCCGCCGGCGCGCCGATCAGGCGCGGCAGGCGCGCACTGCCGCCCCAGCCGGGGAAGATGCCGAGCTTGGTCTCGGGCAGGCCGATGCGCGTGGAGGCATCGTTGGACGCCACGCGATAGCGGCAGGCCAGCGAGATCTCGGTGCCGCCGCCCATGCAGAAGCCATGGATGGCCGCCACGGTCGGGCAGGGCAGTTCGGACAGCTTCTGGAACACCATCTGGCCACGCCGGATCGCGTCGTTGACCGTGCCGCGGCGGTCGAACTCCTGGAACTCCTTCAGATCGGCGCCGGCGATGAAGCCGCTGGCCTTGGCCGAGGCGACGACCACGCCCTTGGGCGGGTCGATGGCCAGGCGTTCGATGATGTCGCCCAGCTCGATCAGCACGTCCTGCGAGAAGGCGTTGACCGAGGCATCCTGACGGTCCAGCCACAGGACGACCACACCTTCCGGACGGCTCTCCGTGCGCCAGTGACTGAATCGAAGCCCATCGAAGCTGGCTGCCATGAGCGGGACCATCCGTTGCAGTATGGGAAGACCGTTATGATCGTGAGCTTGTCTGGGTCGCGTCAAATCCCCACGTTCGAGGCTCCACCGCCGACAGGCCTGCCACGCGCGATGCGTTATTTTTCCGCTCCGAACCCCTTGCAGCAGGACTGCCATGCCGCCGGTGAACTTTTTTGCGTCGCCGCGGTCTCAGGATCCGGCTCATGACGACGCCCACTTCCGTGCGGCCCGGCATGCGCGACGCTGATCCACCCATCGAGCTGGATCTCGAGCTGGTCAAGCGCGTCCAGCGCGGAGACAGCGCCGCCTTCGATCTGCTGGTGCGCAAGTACCAGCATCGGATCCTGGCGCTGATCGGTCGCTACGTGCACGACTGGAGCGAGTGCCAGGACGTGGCGCAGGAAACCTTCATGCGGGCCTATCGCGCGCTGGGGAATTTCCGTGGTGACGCGCAGTTCTATACGTGGCTGCACAGGATCGCCGTGAATACCGCCAAGAACCATCTGGTCGCCCACAACCGACGCCCGCCCACCGACGATGTGGACGCCGCCGACGCCGAGCAGTACGACGCCGGCGCGCGGCTGCGCGACACCGACACGCCCGAGCGCGAACTGATGCGCCAGCAGCTGGAGCAGTCGGTGATGCGCGCGGTCGATGCATTGCCCGAGGAACTGCGCACGGCCATCACCCTGCGCGAGGTCGAGGGCCTGAGCTACGAGGAGATCGCCACGAAGATGGGCTGTCCGATCGGCACGGTGCGCTCGCGCATCTTCCGTGCCCGCGACGCCATCGATGCCGAGCTGCGGCCGCTGCTGGACACCGGCAGCGCCACCCGGGAGCAGAAACGATGATCGACGACAAGTTCCAGCAGCATTACCGCCAGCAGATGTCCGCGCTGATGGACGGCGCGCTGGCCCCCGACCAGGCGCGTTTCCTGATGAAGCGCATGGCCGACGACGAGACCCTGGCCGCGACCTGGGAGCGCTGGCAGCTGTGCGGCGACGTGCTGCGCGGCCAGGCCCAGGCGCCGGCGCCGCACGGCTTCGCCGAGCGGGTGGCCGCCGCCATCGCGGCCCAGCCCGTGCAGCCGGCCGCGAACCAGGCGCCGGCCCGCGGCGGGCGCGTGCTGCGCTGGGGCGGCGGTGCGGTCGCCGCCGCCGTGGCGCTGGTGGCGGTCTTCATGGCCGGGCAGCAGAGCGGCCGGCCTTCGGCCTCGCCTGAGACACCGGCGCTGGCCAGCGCGAGCGCGCCAGGGCCGGCGCCTTCGCCCGCAGCGCCGGCCCCCGCCGATGCTTCGACCGCGGCCGGATCGGCGCTGCTCGCCTCGGGCATGGCCGTGGCCAGCCTGCCGCGCCGGGCCGAGGACAGCCGCCGGGGCAGCGCCACGCGCAACCAGCAGGCCGCCCGGGCGACCGCGGCGATCACCCAGCAGGCCCTGGCCGCGGTGAACGCGCCGGCGCCGCCCATTGCGGCCAGCTCGCAGGATCCGTTCGCCGGCACCCGCCTGGGCCAGCCGGCGGCGCGGCCGTGGCCGCGCTCCAGCCTGTCCCAGCTGCGCGGCAACGGTGCCTACGCCACCGGTTACGCGCCCGGCGAGCAGACCTCGTACTACCCGTTCCAGCCGCGCCTGCCGGTGGCAGAGCCGGCGCCCTCGGCGCAGCCAACCCCGGCGCAGCCGTAAGTCCGGCGGCGGCCTGCGCTGGGCTGCCGCCTCATCCCCACTTCTTCTTCCGACGCAAAAGGCGAGCAGTCGATGAATCCACGTCTCCGCATGGGCCTGATCGGCCTGCGTTTCCCTCACCGTCCCGCTGTCCGCCTGCGCGCAGCAGGGCGGCAGCGGCGCCGCCGCAGTGGCGCCCACCATCGCCCAGAGCAGCGCGCCGCAGATCGTCACCGGCCTGCCGGACTTCACCAAGCTGGTCGAGCAGGTCGCCCCGGGCGTGGTCAATGTCGATGCCACCATCGGCGACGACAGCAGCAGCGCCGATGATCAGATCACCCAGGACGATGACGACGACCAGGGCATGGACCAGTCGCAGATCCCGGAAATCTTCCGCCAGATCTTCGGCCCCGGCATGCAGATTCCGGGGCCCGGTCGCGGCGGTGGCGGCGGCCGTCCGCGCGGCGAGTCGATGGGCTCGGGCTTCATCATCTCGCCCGATGGCTACATCCTGACCAACAACCACGTGGTCGATGGCTCCAAGAACGTCAAGGTCAAGCTTTCGGATGGCCGCGAGTTCAAGGCCAAGGTCGTCGGCGCCGACCAGGGCTACGACGTGGCGCTGCTGAAGATCGACGCCACCGGCCTGCCGTCGCTGCGCATGGGCGAGTCCAACAACCTCAAGCCCGGCCAGTGGGTGGTGGCCATGGGCTCGCCGTTCGGCCTGGATCATTCGGTGACCGCCGGCGTGGTCAGCGCCACCGGCCGCACCCAGGCCGGGATGGGCGGCAGCAACTACGTGCGCTTCATCCAGACCGACGTGGCGATCAACCCGGGCAATTCCGGGGGGCCGCTGCTCAACACCTCCGGCGAGGTCGTCGGCATCAATTCGCAGATCTTCTCCCAGTCCGGCGGCTACATGGGCATCAGCTTCGCGATCCCGATCGACCTGGCCGTCAGCGCCGCCGACCAGCTGAAGAAGACCGGCAAGGTCAGTCGCGCCATGCTGGGTGTGAGCATGAACCAGCGCATCAGCGAGGCGATGGCCAAGACGCTCAAGCTGCCCGATACCAACGGCGTGCTGGTGACCCAGGTGACCCCGGGCAGCGGCGCGGCCAAGGCCGGCCTCAAGCCGATGGACGTGATCACCGAGTTCAATGGCGCCAAGATCACCGACTACTCCGATCTGCCCTCGCGCGTGGCACCGCTGCCGCCGGGCACCAAGGTCACCCTCACGGTCATCCGCGATGGATCCCCGCGTAAGGTCGACGTCACCTTGACCGAGCTGGATCCGAAGCTGGCCATGGGCGGCCGCGGTGGTGCCGGCGCCCAGGACGAGGAGGGCGGCAGCCGCGCGTCCCCGGCGCTGACGGCCAAGGAGCTGGGCTTCTCGGTGCAGGCCGACGGGCGCGGTAAGGTCGTGATCGTGGGTGTCAGCCCGGCGGTCAGCCAGGACACCGGCCTGGAGCCGGGGCTGGCCATCGTCCAGGCCAACCGCCGCGACATCGGCAGCCTGGAGGACTTCAACAAGGCCACCGCTGGCCTGAAGAAGGGCGACGTGCTGATGCTGCTGGTCGAGAGCGGCCGCAGCGGCGTGCGCCAGTTCGTCGCGGTCACCGTCGGCGGCGCGCGCTGAGCGCGCCCCGGTCCTGGCGCCGGGCGATCCCGGTGCCGGGGCCGGACGGCGGGGCGGCGGCGGCCATGCGATAATCCCCGTTTGCCCTTCGACGGCCCCCGCCCGCCGCCCCCATGCCGCCTGAAACGCCCGCTTCGATGCGGAACATCCGCAATTTCTCGATCATCGCCCACGTCGACCACGGCAAATCCACCCTGGCCGACCGCATCATCCAGCTGTGCGGCGGTCTGCAGGCCCGTGAGATGGAGGCCCAGGTGCTCGACTCGAACCCGATCGAGCGCGAGCGCGGCATCACCATCAAGGCCCAGTCCGTCTCGCTGCCGTACAAGGCGCTGGACGGCCAGACCTACCAGCTGAACTTCATCGACACCCCCGGCCACGTGGACTTCTCCTACGAGGTCAGCCGTTCGCTGGCCGCGTGCGAGGGCGCGCTGCTGGTGGTCGATGCCGCCCAGGGCGTGGAAGCCCAGTCGGTGGCCAACTGCTACACCGCCGTCGAGCAGGGCCTGGAAGTGGTGCCGGTGCTCAACAAGATCGATCTGCCTACAGCCGATATCGAGAAGGCCAAGGCCGAGATCGAGGCGGTGATCGGCATCGACGCCACCGACGCGGTCGCGGTCAGCGCCAAGACCGGCCTGAACGTCGAGCAGGTGCTGGAGGCCATCGTCCACCGCATCCCGCCCCCGCAGCCGCGCGACACCGACAAGCTGCAGGCGCTGATCATCGACTCGTGGTTCGACAACTACCTTGGCGTGGTCTCGCTGGTGCGCGTGATGCAGGGCGAGATCGGCCCGAAGTCCAAGATCCTGGTGATGTCCACCGGCCGCACCCACGAGGTGGACAAGGTCGGCGTGTTCACGCCCAAGCGCAAGGAGCTGCCCAAGCTGGGCGCCGGCGAGGTGGGCTGGATCACCGCCTCGATCAAGGACGTGCACGGCGCGCCGGTCGGCGACACGCTGACCCTGGCCTCGGACCCCGCCCCCAAGCCGCTGCCGGGCTTCCAGGAGATGCAGCCGCGCGTGTTCGCCGGCCTGTTCCCGACCAATGCCGAGGACTATCCGGCCCTGCGCGAGGCGCTGGAGAAGCTGCGCCTGAACGATGCGGCGTTGCGCTTCGAACCGGAAAGCTCCGAGGCGATGGGCTTCGGCTTCCGTTGCGGCTTCCTGGGCATGCTGCACATGGAGATCGTGCAGGAGCGTCTGGAGCGCGAGTACGACCTTGACCTGATCAGCACCGCGCCGACGGTGGTCTACGAGGTGCTCAAGACCGACGGCAGCATCGTCTCGCTGGACAACCCGGCCAAGCTGCCGCAGTCCAACCTGATCGAGGAGGTGCGCGAGCCGATCATCCGCGCCAACATCCTCACGCCGGAAGCCTATATCGGCAACATCATCAAGCTGTGCGAGGAAAAGCGCGGCGTGCAGATCGGCATCCAGTACCTGGCGAGCCAGGTGCAGATCAGCTACGAGCTGCCGATGGCCGAGGTGGTGCTGGACTTCTTCGACAAGCTCAAGTCGGTCTCGCGCGGCTATGCCTCGCTGGACTATTCGTTCCTGCGCTTCCAGGCCGGCCCGTTCGTGCGCCTGGACACGCTGATCAACGGCGACAAGGTCGACGCGCTGAGCCTGATCGTGCACCGCAGCCAGGCCGATCGCCGCGGCCGCGAGCTGTGCGAGAAGATGAAGGAACTGATCCCGCGGCAGATGTTCGACGTGGCCATCCAGGCCGCCGTCGGCGCGCAGATCATCGCCCGTTCCACGGTCAAGGCCATGCGCAAGAACGTGCTGGCCAAGTGCTATGGTGGCGACATCACGCGCAAGAAGAAGCTTCTGGAAAAGCAGAAGGAAGGCAAGAAGCGCATGAAGCAGGTCGGCCGCGTGGAGATCCCGCAGGAGGCCTTCCTGGCCGTGCTGCAGGTGGACAGCAAGTAAGAGGCAGGCCGGCCCTGGCGCCGGCTGCAGGCGGGGCGGGTCGCATGGCCCGCCCTAGTTTTGTGCAAGTACGCGCGATGCCCGCCGCATCGCGCGATAAGGACAAGCGATGGTCTGGTTCGAAACAATCCTGGTCGTGCTCACCCTGCTGACCGGCTTCATCTGGCTGCTGGACAAGCTGTTCCTGGCCAAGCGCCGCGCCGCCAAGGCCGGCCTGCTGGACGAAGAGCCGGTGCTGGTGGATTACTCCAAGGCGTTCTTCCCGGTGCTGGCGATCGTGCTGATCCTGCGCAGCTTCGTGGCCGAGCCGTTCAAGATCCCGTCGGCCTCGATGATGCCCAACCTGCTGATCGGCGACTTCATCCTGGTCAACAAGTTCTCCTACGGCCTGCGTCTGCCGATCACCAACACCAAGTTCCTGCCGCTGGGCGAGCCCAAGCGCGGCGACGTGGTGGTGTTCAAGCCGCCGATGGATCCGGAGAACAACTGGGTCAAGCGCATCATCGGCCTGCCGGGCGACACGATCACCTTCTCCGGCAACACGCTGGCGATCAACGGCGTGCCGGTGCAGTACAAGCCGCTGGGCACCTATACCGGCCGCGGCCTGCCGCCGGGCAGCGACCGGGTGACCCTGCTGCAGGAAGACCTGCCGGGCAAGACCCACACCATCTACGAAGACCTGGGCCACTACGTCGGCGAGGGCACCTGGAAGGTGCCGCCGGGGCACTATTTCGTGATGGGCGACAATCGTGATAATAGCGAGGACAGCCGCCTGTGGCCTGACACGCACTTCCTGCCCGAGTCCAACCTGCGCGGCAAGGCGTTCGTGATCTGGCTCAACTGCGAGGGCTGGTTCTGCAAGAACGGGTTCGATCCCTCCCGCATCGGGACCCGGATCGAGTGACGCGGTTCCACAGGGGTGAGGGGAAGGACATGAAGCGCAACCAGAGCGGCATGACGCTGATCGGTTTTGTGATCACGCTGGCGGTGGTCGGATTCGCCGCCTATATCGGCATGAAGCTGTTTCCGATGTACCAGGAGTTCTATTCGGTCAAGGCCGCGGCCAAGGGCCTGTCCGAGCAGTCCGGCTCGGCCGACATGGATCCGGCGCGGCTGCAGGACCTGTTCTTCCGTCGCCTGGACATCAACTACTCCGAGAACGTCAAGCCGGAGAACGTGAAGTTCAAGCGCATCAACAACGGCTGGAACCTGCACGTGCAGTACGAAGTGCGCCGGCCGATGATCGGCAACCTGGACGTGGTCGGCAAGTTCGAGACCTCGCAGGACATCGTGCGGAGCGGTGGTGGCGAAGGCTGAGCCGACGGCCGGCGGTGCGGGCATCGGTCATGTCTTCACCGATCCGCAGCTGCTGGCCCAGGCGCTGACCCATCGCAGCGCCGGCGCGGTCCACAACGAACGGCTGGAATTCCTCGGCGACAGCATCGTCAACCTGCTGATCGCCGAAGCGCTGTTCCAGCGCTGGCCCAAGGCCGACGAGGGCGCGCTGACCCGCGCGCGCGCCGAGCTTGTGCGCGAAGGCTCGCTGGCGACCCTGGCACGCGAGCTCGATCTGGGCGCGCGCCTGACCCTGGGCCCGGGCGAGCTGAAGTCCGGCGGGCATCGCCGCGACTCGATCCTGGCCGATGCGTTGGAGGCGGTCGTGGCCGCGATCTACCTGGACGCCGGCTTCGAGGCCTGCCGCGCCTGCGTGCTGCCCTGGTTCGAATCGGCCCTGGCCGCTCTGCCGGTCGGCAAGCCGGAGAAAGACCCCAAGACCCGCCTGCAGGAATGGCTGCAGGGCCGGCAGAAGGCGCTGCCCAGCTACGAGCTGGTCTCCGAGAGTGGCGAGGAGCACGCGCGCCATTTCCAGGTGCGCTGCGTGCTGACCGACCCCGCGCTGTCGGCCGAAGGCGAGGGCGGCTCGCGCCGCGCCGCCGAACAGGCCGCCGCCGCCGCCGTGATCGCCCAGCTGCCGCGCAAATAGACCTGCTAGAGATTTCGGCCGCGCTTCATGTAGAGCGGAGCTCGCTCCGCTGGGGCGTTCCCCATGGCCTGCACGAAGAGCAGCCGAGCAAGCTCGGCTCTACAAGGGGAGGTCCCGATCATTCGCACTCATCCCCGACACGCTCTAAGCTCCCTACCATGACGACTCCACAACCCCACCGTAGCGGCAGCGTTGCGGTCATCGGCCGTCCCAACGTCGGCAAGTCCACCCTGACCAACGCGCTGGTCGGCGCCAAGGTGTCGATCACCTCCAGCCGTCCGCAGACCACGCGCCACCGCCTGCTGGGCATCGCGACCTTTCCGGAAGGGCAGATCGTGCTGGTCGATACGCCCGGCCTGCACAAGCAGCAGGGCAAGTACTCGGCCTCGGCCATGAGCCGGGTCATGAACCGCGCCGCGCGCGGCGCGCTCGAAGGCGTCGATGCCGGCCTGCTGGTGATCGAGGCCGGGCGCTGGCACGAGACCGACACGCTGGCCTACAACGTGCTCAGCGACGCCAAGATCCCGCTGGTGCTGGTGATCAACAAGGTCGACCGGCTCAAGGACAAGTCCGAGCTGCTGCCGTTCCTGGCGCAGGTGAGCGAGGGCCGCAGCTTCGCCGCCGTGCATCCGATCTCGGCGCTGAAGAAGAGCGGCCTGGACGCGCTGGTGCGCGACATCCTGGCGCAGCTGCCCGAAGCGCCGCCGATGTACGGCGAGGACGAGATCACCGACCGCAGCGAGCGCTTCCTGGCCGGCGAGCTGGTGCGCGAGCAGCTGATGCGCCAGCTCGGCGCCGAGCTGCCGTACGCCACCACGACCGAGATCGAACACTTCACCGTGGACGGCAACATGCTGCGCATCGGCGCGGTGATCTGGGTCGAACGCGAGAGCCAGAAGGCCATCGTCATCGGTAAGGGCGGCGCGCGCCTGAAGGACATCGGCAGCAAGGCGCGCCAGCAGATGGAGCATCTGTTCGACCGCAAGGTCTTCCTGGAAACCTGGGTCCGCGTGCGCGAGGGCTGGTCGGACGACGAGACCGCGCTGAAGGCGTTCGGGTACGAATAGGGAAGTGGGCGAAGCGAAGTGAGCAGCGAGGAGCAGCCTGGGCGCACAACACACTGCGCGACCGCAGGCGCCTTGGGTGTCGCTGGCTTTTGCTCATCGCTGACGTCTCTGGGCGCACGTCTGCTTCCATGGAGCTGATCGCCGAGCCGGTCTTCGTCCTCCACACCCGGCCCTGGCGCGAGACCAGTCTGCTGGTCGAGGTACTGAGCGCCCGCCATGGCCGGCTGGGCGTGGTCGCGCGCGGCGTGCAGGGGCCGAAGAAGCAGGTGCTGCGCGCGGCGCTGCAGCCGCTGCAGCACATACGGCTCGAGGCGCAACTGCGCGGCGAGCTGGGGCGGCTGACCGGCGCCGAGGCGCTGGACGCCGCGCCGCGCCTGCAGGGCGATGCGATGCTCGCCGCGTTCTACATCAATGAGCTGGTGCTGCGCCTGGCCCCGCGCCAGGACCCGCTGCCGGACCTGTATCTGGCCTATGCCCGGGTGCGCGCGCGCCTGGCCCACGACGAGCCGCTGGCGTGGTCGCTGCGCCGCTTCGAGCGCGACCTGCTCGAGGCGATCGGTTTCGGCCTGGTGCTCGATCACGATGGCGACGGCGCGCCGGTCGACCCGGCCGCGCGCTACCGCCTGGACCCCGAGCACGGCCCGCGCCGCCTGCTGAGCGAGCGCAGCGGCGAGCGCGCCTCGGCGCCCAGCGGCCGCGCGCTGCTGGCGCTGGCCTCCGACGCCCAGCCCGAGGCGGCCGACCTGGCCGACCTGCGCCGGGCGATGCGCCAGCTGCTGGCCCACCACCTGGGCGCCCGCGGCCTGAAGTCCTGGGACATGCTGGCCGCGCTGCCGCGCCCGTCGACACCATCGGCTACCAGCGAAGACGCCCCCTGAAACACTGGTGGGAGCGCCTGCCTCTTCCGATCAGATCGCCGCCTCCCTGTAGAGCGGAGCTTGCTCCGCTGGAGGCTTCCCGAGGAACCGAACGAAGAGCAGCGGAGTCCCCAAGAGGGGATTGCCACAAGCTCCGCTCTACAGACAGGTGGTGGCTCAGGCGCGCGTCTGTTGCCAGGCGGCGTGGAATTCGGCCTGGGCGGCGCGGTCGGGCAGGCTGGCGTCCAGGGTCTTGGCGGCGGCATGCAGGCGGGCGGCGCCGACGAAGCCGCTGCTGGCGCGCAGACGGTGCAGTTGCTGGTGGGCGCCGGGCAGGTCGTCGGCGGCCAAGGCGGCCTCGATGGCGGCGGCCTGGGCGTCGAGCTCCTGCAGGAACAGCCCGCGCAGCGTCTGCAGATGCTCGAGGTTCCCACCCAGCGCCGACAGCGCCGCCGCGTCGTCCCACACCGGCACCTCGTCGCTGCAGGTGCGGATGGCCGCGGTCTCCGGCGGGGTGCGCGCCTGCAGCGCGTCGCGCGCGGCCTGGCGCAGCGAGGCCGCGCCGACCGGCTTGACCACCACCGCGGCAAAGCCGGAGGCGCACAGCGCGGCATGCAGGCCGGGCGAGGGATCGGCGGTGTGCGCCAGCGCCGGCAGCGCCGGCTGGCGCGCGCGCAGGTGGGCCAGCAAGGCATCGCCGCGGCCGTCGGGCAGGTTGGCATCGACCAGGCACAGGTCGAAGCGGCCCTCGGTCGCGAGCGCCTCGGACTGGCTGCGGGCCACGGCCACGGTGGCCGGCAGCGTTTCGAGCGCGGCGCGCATGAACTCGCTGGTGGTGGGGTCGTCCTCGACCAGCAGGATGTGGGGCGTGGCGGCCATGCGGGCTCCTTTCGCGGCGGCGGGCCGCGCCGGGCGTCGGCCCCGGCGCTTCTGCGACAATACGCGATTCCCCGCACGCAGCTCATCGCCACGTGGCCCGTTCCCCGCGCATCGACAAGACCCCGTTCGACCTTGAGATCCACGACCTGAGCCACGACGGCCGCGGCGTGGCCCGCCGTCCCCCCACCGTGCCCGGCGAATCGGGCAAGGCTGTGTTCGTCACCGGCGCGCTGCCGGGCGAGCGGGTGCGGGTGGAACAGACCGCGCGCAGCAAGCACTTCGACGAGGCGCGCACGCTGGAAGTACTCGACGCCTCGCCCGACCGCGTCACGCCGCGCTGCCCGCACTTCGGCACCTGCGGCGGCTGCGTGTTGCAGCATCTGGAGGAGACCAAGCAGATCGCCTACAAGCAGCACGCGCTGCTGGAGAACCTGACGCGCATCGGCCACGTCGCGCCGGCCAGCGTGCTGCCGGTGCTGCACGAAGGCAGCTGGGGCTACCGGCGCAAGGGCCGCTTCTCGGTGCGGCGCGTGGAGAAGAAGGACAAGACCCTGGTGGGCTTCCGCGAGCAGGATCCGCGCTTCGTCGCCGATCTGCGGCAATGCCATACGCTGATCCCGCAGATCGGTTTCCGCATCGAGGCGCTGGCGCAGTGCATCGACCGCCTGGCCGGACGCGCGGACATCCCGCAGATCGAGTTCATCGCCGGCGATGCGGCCATCGCGCTGGTGGTGCGCCACCTGGCGCCGCTGGTGCAGGACGATCTGGACATCCTGACCGCCTTCGCCCAGGAGCAGGACTTCGCCATCTTCCTGCAGCCGGGCGGCAACCACACCGTGCATCCGCTGTGGCCGGCGCAGGTGCCGCTGTCCTTCCGGCTGGCGCCGTGGGACATCGAGCTGGCGTTCCGGCCGCTGGACTTCATCCAGGTCAACGGCAAGCTCAACGAGAAGATGATCGCGCATGCCTTCGCGCTGCTGGATCCGCAGCCGGGCGAGCGCGTGCTGGACCTGTTCTGCGGCCTGGGCAACTTCACCCTGCCGCTGGCGCGGCTGGTGGGCGAGGTGGTCGGCGTGGAAGGCGAGGCCGGGTTGGTGGCGCGCGCGCAGGAGAACGCGCAGCGCAACGGGCTGTCCAATGCGCAGTTCTTCGCCGCCGACCTGACCACCGACCAGCGCGACGCGCCGTGGATGCGCGCCGGCTTCGACAAACTGCTGCTGGATCCGCCGCGCTCGGGCGCGATCGACGTGCTGCGGCAGCTGCCGCTGCAACAGTTCTCGCGCATCGTCTACGTCAGCTGCCATCCCGGCTCGCTGGCGCGCGATGCGGGTTATCTGGTCAACGAGTGCGGCTTCAGGCTGGTGTCGGCGGGGGCGATGGACATGTTCCCGCAGACCGCGCATGTGGAGTCGATCGCGTTGTTCGAGCGGTAGTCGCTTTCGCCCCCTCCCTTTTGCGCAAAGCGCAAAGGGGAGCTCGAAGTCGCGAACTAGGGACTGAGGGGGAGGGGGGCTTTTGCTCTTGCTCTTGATTTGCCGCGAAAAGCGACCCCTCCCCAGCCCTCCCCTTCGCTGCGCGAAAGGGAGGGGGCAAAAGCAGGGCGCACTTGTTTTCCCCCCACACACAGGCAATCCCATGGGCATCGAAATCGAACGCAAGTTCCTGCTGGCTAACGAGGGGTGGCGCGCGGCGGCGCATCGCGCCATCCCGATGGCGCAGGGCTATCTCAACGACCTGTCGGTGGTGGCCGGGGGTGCGCAGCTGGCCTCGGTGCGGGTGCGCCTGGAGGGCGAGTCGGCGGCGCTGAACATCAAGTCGCGCCAGCTGGGGCATACGCGCCAGGAGTTCGAGTACCCGATCCCGGTCGCCGACGCCCAGGCCCTGCTGCAGCTGTGCGTGGGCGGGCGCGTGGAGAAGACCCGGCACCTGGTGCAGGTCGGCGCGCACCTGTGGGAGATCGATGAGTTCGCCGGGGACAACGCCGGGCTGGTGGTGGCCGAGATCGAGCTGGCTCACGCCGATGAGCCGTTCGAGCGCCCGGCCTGGCTCGGCGCGGAAGTGACCGACCAGCCGCGCTACTACAACCTGGCGCTGGCCGACCGGCCGTATGCGCAGTGGAGCGAGGCCGAGCGCGCCGCCCAGACCTCGGGCACGGCGGGCTGAACCGGGCCGCCTCCCGCGTCCGGCGCCCATGCCGCCCGCCGACTTGTGCTTCTGCGACAATCTTGACCCCCCGCGCAAGCGCGGCCCACGGAGTTTCGACCCAATGCTCGTGATCGGCCTGGCCGGCACCGAACTGGCCCCCAGGGAACGCGACTGGCTGCAGCACGATGCGGTGGCCGGGGTGATCCTGTTCGCGCGCAACTTCGCCTCGCGCGAACAGGTCACGGCGCTGAGCGCGTCGATCCGGGAGGCCGCACCGCGTCCGGTGCTGGTGTGCGTGGACCAGGAAGGCGGGCGCGTGCAGCGCTTCCGCGACGGCTACGCCGCGCTGCCGCCGCTGGCCAGCTTCGGCGCGCAGTACGCGACCGATCCGGCCGGTGCGCTGGAAGCCGCGCGCGAGCACGCCTGGCTGATGGCGAGCCAGGTGCGCGCCAGCGGCGTGGACCTGAGCTTCGCCCCGGTGGTCGACCTGGGCCGCGGCAACCGTGCCATCGGCGACCGCGCCTTCGCCGCCGATCCGCAGGTGGTGGCCGCGCTCACCCGCGCCTACGTGGCCGGCATGCACGCGGCCGACATGGCCGCCACGCTCAAGCATTTCCCCGGCCACGGCACCGTGCTGGAGGACACCCACGTCGATGTCGCCACAGATCCGCGCCCGCTGGACGAACTGCAGACGCAGGACCTGGTGCCCTTCGCCGCCGGCATCGACGCCGGGGCCGATGCGGTGATGATGGCGCACGTGGTCTACCCGGCGGTGGCGCCGGAGCCGGCCGGCTATTCGCCGCGCTGGGTGCGCCTGCTGCGCGAGGAGCTGGGCTTCCGCGGCGTGGTGTTCTCCGACGACATCTCCATGGCCGCCGCGCACGCCGCCGGCGGGGTCGCCCGGCGCGTGGCGCTGCACCTGGACGCCGGCTGCGACGTGGTGCTGGCCTGCCATCCCGAGGTCGTCGACGAGGCGCTGCGCGCCGTCGAAGGCCGCTCACTCAACACCGCCGCGCTGATCGGGCTGATCGGCCGCGGCCCGCGCGCGTGGGAAGGCCTGCTGGCCGATACGCGCCACGAATCCGCGCTCGCGCGCCTGTCATTGCCCAAGGGAACCGCCTGATGTCCAACACCGCCCCGACCATCCGCCAGGCCCTGGCCAACGCCGACCTGCTGGTGGATCGCCCGACCATCGATGCCGCCATCACCACGATGGCCGACGCCATCGCGCGCGACTACGCCGGCGAGGTGCCGGTGTTCCTGACCATCATGCACGGCGGCCTGCCCTTCGCCGGCCAGCTGTCGCTGGAGCTGGGCCTGCGCGGCCTGGACCTGCAGTACGACTACCTGCACGCCACCCGCTACCGCGGCGAGACCGAAGGCGGCGAGCTGGTGTGGAAGCACCGCCCGGCCACCGCGCTGTACGGCCGCCGCGTGCTGCTGGTCGACGACATCCTCGACGAGGGCCTGACCCTGCTGGCCGTGCGCCAGTGGTGCCTGGAGCAGGGCGCCACCGACGTGCGCATCGCCGCGCTCACCGTCAAGCGCCACGACCGCGCCGTGGCCGAGGTCTCGGCCGACTACGTCGGTGTGGAAGTGCCGGACCGCTACGTGTTCGGCTTCGGCATGGACGTGCACGAGCACCTGCGCAACCTGCCGGCCATCTACGCGATGAAGGAGGACGTGTGAGCCAGCACATCGACCTGGCCGTCATCGGCGGCACCGGCGTCTACAAGCTGGCCACGCTGGACGATGTCGAAACCCGCCACGTCGACACGCCCTACGGCGCGCCCTCGGGTCCGGTGCGGGTGGGCACGGTGCTGGGCCGGCGCGTGGCCTTCCTGGCGCGGCATGGCGAGGGTCATTCGCTGCCGCCGCACAAGGTCAACTACCGCGCCAACCTGGCCGCGCTCAAGCAGCTCGGCGCCACGCGCGTGCTGGCGCTCAACACGGTCGGCGGCATCACTGAAGCGTACGGCCCGCGCGTGCTGGCCTGCCCGGACCAGCTCATCGACTACACCTGGGGTCGCATCTCCACGCTGTGCGAGGAGGGCGGCGAGGTGCTGCACGTGGACTTTGGCGATCCCTATACGCCGATGCTGCGCCACAAGGTGCTGGCCGCGGCGCGGGTGACGGGGGTGAAGGTGGTCGACGGCGGCTGCTACGGCGCCACCCAGGGCCCGCGCCTGGAAACCAAGGCGGAAATCGCGCGCATGAAGCGCGACGGCTGCGACCTGGTCGGCATGACCGGCATGCCCGAGGCCGGCCTGGCGCGCGAGCTGGGCCTGGACTACGCCTGCCTGGCGATCGTGGCCAACTGGGCCGCCGGCTGCGGCACCGGCGAGGAGATCACCATGGCCGAGGTGCTGGCCAATGTGGAGGCGGCGTCCTCTGGGATGGCGGAGTTGGTGGGCGAACTGGCGCGCGGGTGATTGTCAAGCTCCCCGCGTCTTTGCATACTCGGAATTGCGCGGCTACCTGGCAGCGCAACACCACCGATCCAATCTGGGGATACAAAGAGCTATGCCGTACGGTACCGTCAAGTGGTTCAACGATGCGAAGGGCTTCGGATTCATCGCGCCGGAAGATGGCAGCGCCGATGTCTTCGCGCATCACACCGCGATCAACGCCAAAGGCTTCCGCACCCTGCAGGAAGGCCAGCGCGTGAGCTACGAGGTGACGCAGGGCCCCAAGGGCGCGCAGGCGTCCAACATTACCCCGGCCACCTGAAGAAGCCGATCTCGCACCGTTTTCTTGAACCCCGCTCCGGCGGGGTTTTTTATGGCCGTTCTCCTGCGTCTCGCTGATACCAATGCGTGGCCGGCCACCACTTCGCCAACCAGCCTCGACCTGGCCGGATGCGGATCCCCGGCTCGGTCCGCCATCTAAGGCGGACCGAGCCGCGCTTTGCCCCCTCCCTTTCGCCGAAGGCGAAGGGGAGCTCGAAGTCGCGAACTAGCGACTGAGGGGGTGGGGTGCTTTTGCTCTTCGCTTCGGTGGCTGACAGGGAAAGCCCCGACCCCTCCCCATCCCTCCCCTGCGCTGCGCGCAAGGGAGGGGCCTCAAGTCGATAACTTCCCGTCACTGATCGCGTTGTGCGCAACGGAGGGGTTAGCACGACCCCGCAAACCGAAGTCCTGTGAGCTGACGTGCGCGGCAGCGGGCCGGCGGGTGGTGGCCGCGCCTAGCGAGGCAGGATGCCGAGCGCCCGAGTCAGGGCAGGATGCCCTGACCGAGGGAAAAGCGGACACCGCCCGCCGGCCCGCTGCCCCTCCGAAGCCGGACCGCTCAGGCCGCGCGTTCCAACCAATTGACGATCTTTGCTGCCACCCGCAGCCCCGGCCGTCGCCCGCCGCAATGGATCGTTGCGCGGCGTGGCGGTACTGTCGGCGGCGCGGCGTCGCCATCATCTGGCCAGACGCAAGCCTTCTGGAGTAACGCCATGAACGACACCGCCCATGCGGCCCGCATCGTCCGTACCGTGCGCGGCATGCCCGCCTCCGACGGCGCCGGGGTCAAGCTGACCCGCGTGATCGGCACGCCCGAGCTGCCGGATCTGGATCCGTTCCTGATGCTGGACGAGTTCGGCACCGACAAGGCCGAGGACTACCTGGCCGGCTTCCCCGAGCACCCGCACCGCGGCTTCGAGACGGTGACCTACATGCTCGACGGGCGCATGCGCCACCGCGACAACCATGGCAACCAAGGCCTGCTCACCCCGGGCAGCGTGCAGTGGATGACCGCCGGGCGCGGCCTGGTGCATTCGGAGATGCCCGAGCAGGAATCCGGCCGCATGCGCGGCTTCCAGCTGTGGGTCAACCTGCCGGCCAAGGACAAGATGACCGCGCCCAGGTACCAGGAATTCGCCCCCGAGCGCATCCCGGTGGCCACGCCGGCCGCGGGCGTGGAGGTCAAGGTGATCGCCGGTGCGGTCGGCGAGGTGACCGGCCCGATCGTGCAGCCGGCGACCGACCCGCTCTACCTGGACATCGCGCTGGCGCCCGGCGCGCGCTGGACCTACACCCTGCCCGCAGGCCACAACGCCTTCGCCTATGCCTACGAAGGCGAGATCACGGTGGGCGAGGGCGAGGGCGCGCGCGAACTGCCCAGCCGCACGCTGGCGGTGCTCGGTGGCGGAGAGTCGCTGGTCCTGCAGGCCGGTGCGCAGGGCGCGCGCGTGATCCTGGTGGCCGGCCGCCCGCTGCGCGAGCCGGTGGTGCGCCACGGCCCGTTCGTCATGAATACCCGCCAGGAACTGATGCAGGCCTTCGTCGATTTCCAGGAAGGCCGCTTCTAGCGCGAACCGGTCGGAAAGCCGCCTGCGCTGCCGCCGCGAAACGAAAAGGCCGCCCTCGAGGCGGCCTTTTCGTCGTCGGGGCGATGGCTCAGCGGCGGGTGTTGGCGTCGGCCATCGAGGCCGGGTCGAAGCGCAGGCTGCCCACGGTGGCCATCGCCGCCTGCAGCGCGGCCTCGCTGGGGGCATCGATCCAGACCTGCGCCCAGCGCTCATCGCCCAGCTCGATCAAGGCCATGCGGCTGCGCGCGTCGGGGCGATTGGCGATCCGGGTGTGGTACCAGCGCGCCTTGCGGCCGTCGATCTCGGTCTTCTCCTCGCGCGCGCCGGCCGGCTTGTCCGGCTCCTTGGCGGCCAGCATCACGCCGAAGGCCTGCTGGCCGGCGGCGTCGAGGGCCTTGCAGATCACCAGCGCGGCGGTGCCGCTGCGTTCCCAGTGCAGCCCGGTGCCGGCCGGCAACTGCGGGCAACCGGCCGTGGACTGGGCGGACGCGCCGGCGGCGGCCAGCGACAGCAGCAGGCCGGCGGCGGAGGCAAGGCAGGCTTTCATCGAACGATCCCCAATGCGCAAGGCGCATCGCGCCAGGGGCGATGCGCGGTGGATGGAAGACGAACGCCTCGTCCGGGCCGTGCTGCGCACCCTTGGAACTCCCCTGCGCGCCCGCACGCTGGTGCGGGCCGCCCGGTCGACGCGTCGTGCGGGCGATGCCGGGCGCGCCGGCATCGCACTGCAACATAAGCCAAACCCGGCCCCGCGTGTTGGTCCGGCGGAAGGCTTCGGCGCTGCCGAACGTGCGCCGCGTCAACGTTCCGGCAGGGGGATGAACTCCGGATCGCCGGCGATGCGGCCGAAGCGGCCCTCCAGCCAGTCCTGCTTGGCCTGCTCGATGCGCTCCTTGGAGCTGGACACGAAGTTCCACCACAGATGGCGCGGGCCGTCGAGCGGCTCGCCGCCCACCAGCATGGCCTTCAGCGGCGTCTTGGCGCGCAGCACCGGGCGGGTGCCGCGCTCGAGCACGATCAGGTGGCGCATCGGTACATCGCTTCCGTCCAGCTGCGCCTGGCCGTCCAGGATGTAGAGCGCGCGTTCGACCGCGCTGTCGTCGATGGCCAGCTCGGCCTCCGGCGCCAGATCCAGGGCGACGTTGAAGGTGTCCGAGTACACGCGCACCGGCGATTCGCGGCCCCAGGCGCGGCCGGCGATCACGCGCAGGCGCGCACCATGCTGGTCCCAGTGCGGCAGGGTGGCGGCGGCATGGTGGTAGAACTCCGGCGCGACTTCCTCATCGGACTTCGGCAGCGCCACCCAGGTCTGCATGCCGTGCAGCGGCGCGTGGTCCACGCGCTCGGCCTGCGGGCTGCGCTCGGAATGGGCGATGCCGCGGCCGGCGGTCATCCAGTTCACGTCCCCGGGCCGGATGACCGTGTCCGAGCCGAGCGTGTCGCGGTGACCGATGGCGCCTTGCCACAGGAAGGTGACCGTGGCCAGGCCGATATGCGGATGCGGGCGCACGTCGATGCCGTGCCCGGCGTCGAACTCGGCCGGCCCCATGTGATCGACGAACACGAACGGCCCCACGCTGCGCGCCTGCAGGGTGGGCACGGCCCGGCGGACCTGGAAACCGCCCAGGTCGTGCACGCGCGGTTCGATGACGGTGGCGGTCATTGGCGTCTGCTCCGGTTCGAAAGGCCGGCAGGATCGCATGCCGGCCGGGAGCTCGGCCTGACGATCGCGCACAACGGATTGTTGCAGGTCGGGTAGCAAGTCCGTCACGCGGCGGACGGCGTCCGGCCGCCTGGCCCATCGCTAAGATGCACGGGAGAAAGCCGGGCGCATGGGCTCGCCTGTCGCGCGGAACGAGTGATGAAGCAGCGGAACTTTGATCTTTGCGCGGTCCTGGCGGTCTTCGTCGCCTATACGGTCACGCTCCGGTTCGCGCTCGGCCTGGATCTGGCCGGATCCCTGCTGGGAGGCCTGGCCAACACCCTGCCGGTGGTCATCTTCGGCCTGGCCGTCAGGCGCATCGTCGTCCGGTACCTGATCGGCAAACCCGCCACGGTCCAGCTGCTGGCCCATGCCGTGCTGTGCGCGATGTTCATGCTGCTCTCGTACTGGTTGCTGATCGTGCTGCTCGGCTTTTTCTTCGGCGCCGCGCCCGATGGTTTCGTGGTGCGGCCTTTCAAGGGCGGCGGGGCGGCCTGGCAGTCGCTTCAGAACTTCACGACCTACGCGCTGATCGCCGCGGCTTCCTATCTTTCCGTGCAGATGCGGGTGGCGGCTCCAGCCGGTGCTGGCCAGACCGCAGGGGCACCGGCCGGCGACGTCGCGGTCCAGGCGGCCGAGACGGCGCAAGAGTTCGACAGTGCGCCTGCCTTGGACCCTGTGCAGGAACCGGCGCCCTCCCTCACGCCGCCGGAACCCGAAGCCCGGGTGGACGCGGCGCTGTCCCGCTACTTCGTCAGGATCGGCGACGAGCTTCGCCCGCTCGACATCGGATCGGTCGTCTGCATCGGCGGAGCAGGCGACTACGCGGAGGTGACGACCGTGACCGGCAAGCATCTGGTTCGGGTCACCCTGGCCGAGTTCGCCGGTTCCCTGGACCCGGCCAAGTACGTCTGCGTGCATCGCTCCTGGCTCGTCAACACCGACCGCATCGCCCGGCTGGAGTCGGCGGGCGGCGGGCGGTTGCTGCTGCATCTGGAGACGGGGCAGACGATCTCGACCAGCCGGGAAGGCGCGAGCCTGCTGCGGAGCCGGGTGCTCTGACCGCGGCGAGGTCCCGTTCGCCGTCCGGAAGTGTCCACTCGCCGAATTTCTGACACGGCGTCCCGCGGGTTCAGGACGATCGCCGCCCACAACACGATCGGGTGAGCGGGAGGCGTCGCCCCCGGCCCGGTCCGAAAGGAGCGGTCCCGCATGATCCTGTCCCGTTTGCGTTGGGTGGCCTTCGCAGGCTTGTTGGCGTGTTGCATCGGCTGGGCGGCACCGCCCGGGCAGGTCGCGACGGAGGCGGCGGCGGCGCTGATCCCTCGTTACGAAGGCGCCAGTCAACCCGACGATCTGGTGACGCTTTACCGGCTGCAGTTGTCCGCTGGGCGCTACGGCGCGGCAGAGGCGACGCTGGAGAAGCTGAGCGACCTGTACCGGTCGGTCGAGCCGCGGCGCGTGCCGGCCTTGGTGCCCTGGCAGCTCTATGCCAGGGCCAAAGGCCACGAAGCCCACGGTCAGGCGCCCGGCGAGGCGTTGGCGCAGGCGTTCAACGAGCTCGTCGCCAGTTTGCCGGACGACCGCATCGCGCGGATTCTTCCTGCGTTCCAGGTCGACCTCGACGCGCTCCAGGCCGAAGAGGCCAAGCAGGCGCGCGCCTGCCCGGATCCGGCGACAGCGAGGTGCGCCGCCCCGGAGGCCCTGATCGCGGCGCGCGCAGCCACGGCGGCCTGGCGCTTTCTCATGCCTGTGTCGGAGACCTTGCTGAAGGCCGAGCTGGAGCGGCGCTTCTCGATGCAGCGGGTCCTGATTCCGACTCCCGATGGCGCCCGGATCGACGCGCTGCTGGTGCGCCAGCGTCACCTGGAGGGTGCGCGGTTGACCGCACTGCTGAACTTCACGATCTACGCGCGGGACGACTGGGCGCTGGACGATGCGGTGCAGATGGCTGGGCGCGGCTATATGGGGGTGGTCGCCTTCACGCGGGGCAAGGGACGGGGCAGCAGCCCGGGCCCGGTGGTGCCCTATGTCCACGATGGCCGCGATGCGGACACGGTCATCGATTGGCTTTCCAGGCAGGCCTGGAGCGATGGCCGGGTGGGCATGTTCAGCGGCAGCTACAACGGATTCACGCAGTGGGCCGCGGCCAAGCATCGTCCACCGGCGTTGAAGGCGCTGGCGACCCATGCGACCAATGCGCCCGGTATCGACACGCCGATGCAGGGCGGCGTCTTCCAGAGCTTCATCTATCCATGGCCGCTCTACACCGCCACGGGCAAGTGGCTGGACGACCAGACCTACGGAGACCGTGACCGCTGGGAGCGGCTGCAGCGGCAGTGGTATCGGAGCGGGGCACCGTATCGCGACCTGGACAGGATCGATGGCACGCCCAACCCCGTCTTCGATGCCTGGCTGGACCATCCCGACTACGATCGGTACTGGCAGCAGCTCATTCCCTACGGTCGTGAGTTCGCCGCGATCGACATCCCGGTGCTGGTGCAGACCGGGTATTACGACGGGGGCATGGTCGGCGCCCTCTACTACCTGGAGCAGCATTACCGGTACAGGCCCGACGCCGATCATCGCCTGCTCGTCGGTCCCTACCACCACATCGCGATGCAGACCGGCGTGCTCGCCAGCGTCAACGGCGAGCAGGTCGACCAGGCGGCCCTGATCGATCTGCAGGAGGTGCGGCTGGACTGGTTCGATCATGTCTTCCGCGGCGCGCCGCTGCCGGACGTCCTGCGCGATCGGATCAATTTCCAGGTCATGGGTGCGAACACCTGGCGACACGTCGCGACCCTGGGAGCGATGGCGACCGAACGGCGACGTCTCTACCTGTCCGGGACGCGGGATGCGGACGGTCTGCTGTTCAGCGCCTTGCCGGTCGGACAAGTCGCGCCGACGCTGTCCGTCGACTTCAAGGATCGTCGCGATGCGGATCTGAGCCTTCCGCGCGGAGTGCCCGATACGCGAAATGCGCTGGTCTTCCGGACCGAAAGATTGCGAGAGCCTCTGGAAATCGACGGCCTGTTCCAGGCAAGACTGCAGTTGGTGACCAACAAGGAAGACTTCGACCTGCAGGTCGACTTCTACGAACAGACGCCCGAGGGTCGCTACCTGGATCTGGCGTCCTATCTGGGTCGAGCCAGCTATATGCAGGACCGAACGCGCCGACACCTGCTGCGGCCGGGGCGCACGCAGGTGCTGTCCTTCCAGAGCCAGACGCTGACCGCGCGCCTGCTGGCGCCCGGAAGCCGCATCGTGGCGGTGGTGGGCGTGCCCAAGCGCCCCTATGTCCAGATCAACTACGGCACCGGCGGTGCGGTGAGCGACGAATCCATCGCCGACGCGGGCCACCCGCTGCGGATACGGCTGATGCCGCAGAGCTACTTCGAGCTCGGCGTGCGCGAGAAGCCTGCGGATCTCGCGCCCGGCTCGGCCACAGGGCCTGCATCTGTCGCTTCCGATGGAATGCGCGATTGACGATAGCCTGCGCTGGATCGCTGCGACCGCCGTGCGAGGACCTCGATCCGCGTTGCCCTTTTCGCTGCGCGAAAAGGGGGAGGGCGTGGCTTGCGGCTTGTCTCCCGAGGCGCTGCGCGCTTTTGCCCCCTCCCTTTGGCCGCAGGCCAAGGGGAGGGATCGGGAGGGGTGCTCTTCGCAGGGAAGGCAACAGCAAAAGCACCCCCTCCCAGCCTCCCCCTTCGCTGCGCGAAAGGGGAGGGGCTAGCGCTGCGGCTAGGCCAGCGGCAGCTGCGGGGTGTCGCCGGGCATGGGGCCGCGGCGCGAGGCGAGACGGTCGGCCAGGCGCGTGGGTTCGGGCAGGCGGTAGCCGCGCAGCAGGGCGCGGGTCCAGGTGAGCGCGCCGTCCATCGTCATGCCGGAGCCGGGCGAGACGATCAGCGGATTGCAGCGCAGCTTGCTGCGCAGGGCCCAGCCGATCTGTTCGCCGCGATGGATCAGCGGCGTGTGCTCTCCGGGCTGCGTGCCGGGTGCCTCGAAGCGCCCGCACAGCACCTGCTTGGCCACGCCGAGCGTGGGCAGGCCGGTGACCACGCCGAAATGCGCGGCGATGCCCAGCCGGCGCGGATGGGCGATGCCCTGGCCATCGACGACGACCAGGTCCGGCACCTGCGGCAGGAACTCCAGCGCCTGCACCAGCGCGGGCAGCTCGCGGAAGCTCAGCAGGCCGGGGACGTAAGGCATCGAGGTCGGCACGCGCTGGACCGTGCTGGCGATCAGCTGCAGGCTCGTGCCATCCAGCAGCACGGCGGCCGCGCGCGTGGTGTGGCCTTCGTCCTCGAAGCCGACGTCGAAGCCGGCGATGGTGCGCGGCGCCGCGGGCACGCGATCCTCCAGCACCACGCGCGCCGCCAGCCGCTCCTGCAGGGCGCGCGCGCCGGCGATGCTGCCGTCCCAGCCGGCGAAGACATGACTCGTCATGGGGAAGGTCCGCCGTAGCGCATGTCCTGCACCTGGGCCGCAGCGCGCGCGGAGAGGTGGATGCGCAGCAGTCGATCGGTCTCGCCGTCGCGCAGCGGGCGCACGGTGCACCCGCACAGCGCATCGGCCAGTGGCGCCAGCGTGCTGGGCTGGCCTACCACCAGCACCGTGTCGTGCGGATGCGCCGCCCGCCACTGGCGCGCGCTGTCGTCGGCCGGTCCGCGCGAGAAGTAGCGCAGGCGCTGCGCCCGCGGATGCTGTGCGGCCACCGGTGCGGCGGTCTGCTGGGTGCGCTGGAACTCGTCGGTGTAGATCGCCGCCAGCGGCGCGTCGGCCAGCGCCTGCGCCAGCCGCTGGGCGCGGGCCAGCCCTGCGGGCGACAGGGGCGGGTCTTGGTCGTTGCCCGCCACGGTGTCGGCGTTGGGCACCAGCAGAAAAGTCGCGCCCGCCGCGCTGGAAGCCGTCGGGCGCATCGAAGGCGTGGTGCTGCAGCCGACGAGCAGCAGCATCAGACAGCCGGAGAGCGCGTGGCGAAGCCTGAGCGTGGGAGCGTGGCGCACAGGCGGCGGATCAGGACTGCTGCGGGCGCGATTCGAGGTGGCGCTTGACCTGGTCGGTGGCGGTACCGGCTTCCTGCACGGCGGCGCGCAGGTCCTGCTCGTTGACGTTGAAGTGCCGGGTCCAGTAGGCCAGCTCCCATTCCTCGGTCAGCTCGACCTTGGCGATGTCCTTCGGGATGCGGGGATTGTCGGCGGAACTCATGGCGATCTCACGAGGGAAGACAGGCGACCAGCCTGGGAACCTGCACCGTAAAGGCGCGTGAGCCGCGCCGGCTTCATCTGCACACGGCGGCACGCGGGCTCAGTCGATGAACTGCAGCCGCGCCAGCTCCGCGTACAGCCCGCCCTGGGCCATCAGCGACTCGTGCGTGCCCTGGGCGATGATGCGGCCGCGGTCCATCACCACGATGCGGTCGGCCTTGAGCACGGTCGCCAGGCGATGGGCGATGACCAGCGTGGTGCGCCCGGCCATCAGCCGCTCCAGGGCACTCTGCACGGCGCGCTCGCTCTGCGCGTCCAGCGCGCTGGTGGCCTCGTCCAGCAGCAGGATCGGCGCGTCCTTCAGCAGCGCGCGGGCGATGGCGATGCGCTGCTGCTGGCCGCCGGACAGGCGGGCACCGCGTTCGCCCAGCTGGCTGTCGTAGCCCTCGGGCAGTTCGCGCAGGAAGCCGTCGGCCTCGGCCGCCACCGCGGCGGCGTGCAGCTGCTCGTCGGTGGCCTCGAGCCGGCCGTAGCGGATGTTCTCGGCGGCGCTGGCGGCGAAGATCGTCGGCGCCTGCGGCACCAGCGCGATCTGTTCGCGCAGCGCGGCGGTATCCAGCTGGCGCAGGTCCAGCCCGTCGATGCGGATCGCGCCGGCGTCCACGTCGTGGAAGCGCAGCAGCATCGACAGCACCGTGCTCTTGCCCGCGCCGGACGGGCCGACCAGGGCCACCGTCTCGCCCGGGGCGATGTCCAGGGTGAAGTCGTCCAGCGCCGGCGCGTCCGGCCGGGTGGGATAGCGGAACGAGACGTGGTCGAACTGCACCTGGCCGCGCAGCGGGCGCGGCAGCGGCAGCGGCTGGGCCGGCGGGCGCACGTGCGCCGATTCGTCCAGCAGTTCACCGATGCGGCCCATGCCGCCGGCCGCGCGCTGCAGCTCGTTCCACACCTCGGCCAGCGAACCGACCGAGCCGCCGCCGATCAGCGCATACAGCACGAACTGCGCCAGCGTGCCCGCACTCATGCGCCCGGCGATCACGTCGTGCGCGCCGGACCACAGCACCAGCGTGATCGCGCCGAACACCAGCGTGATCGCCCCGGCGGTCACCAGCGACTGGGCGCGGATGCGCTTGCGCGCGGTCTGCACCGAGACCTGCACCGCCGCCTCGAAGCGCGCCTGCTCGTAGGGCTCGCGCGCATGCGCCTGCACCGTGCGCACCGCGCCCAGCGACTCGCTGGCCAGGGTGTTGGCGTCGGCCACGCGGTCCTGGCTGGCGCGCGCGATGCGGCCCAGCCTGCGCGCGCCCAGCACGATGGGGACCACCGCCGCCGGGATGCCGACCAGCGCGAACGCGGCCAGGTGCGGGCTGGCGATGAACATCATCACCACCGAGCCGATCACCGTGACCGAGCTGCGCACCGCCACCGACATCGCGCTGCCGACCACGCTGCGCAGCAGTTCCGAGTCGGCCGACAGGCGCGAGACCAGCTCGCCGCTGCGGGTGCGGTCGTGGAACTGCGCGTCCAGGCCCAGCAGGTGCGCATAGAGCTGGCGGCGCAGGTCGGCCACCACGCGTTCGCCCAGCAGCGAGACGAAGTAGAAGCGCGCGGCGCTGGCCAGCGCCAGCACCACCGCCACGCCGAACAGGCCCAGGAAGGCGCGGTCGATGTTCGCCCCGCTGGAAAAGCCCTGGTCGATCATCTGCTTGAAGGCGTACGGCAGGCTCAGGGTCGCCGCCGAGGCCATCGCCAGGGCCACCAGCCAGCTCACGAACAGCCCCATGTGGGCGCGCACGAACGGCCACAGCGCGCGCAGGCTGCCCAGCCGGGCCTTGGGGCGCGCGTCGGGCGCGCCGGTGGCGGGAAGCGTCTGGGCTTGGGAATTCATCGGTGCGGACAACCAGTCGAGAGGGGAGGCGCCGGCGGCGATCCGGCCAACGCGTGCCGGCGGTCGGCGCAGGCGCTGGCGCGGAGGCGTCAGGCCGCAGCGGCCGGGCCGGCGCGCATCCTGCCATGGGTGGCGGTGGGCGGCGGGGTTTTCAATGCGCCGGCGCGGCGTCGCGGCACTGCACGCGCCCGCGGGTGGCCTCGCGCAGGGCGTGTTCCAGCGCCTGGCGCCGGTCGGCCGGCAGCTGCACCTGCAGCACCGCGCCGTCGCTGTTGAAGCGCTCGGCGTCCTTCTGCGCGGCGAACGCCGTCAGCGCCGCGTGCACATGGCCCAGGTCGTCGAAGCCGCAGCCGATCTCCAGCCCGGCCATGGCCACCAGCGGCACGCGCGGCGCCTGCCGCAGCGCGCTGGCGGTGCTGCCGCCGTAGGCACGCACCAGCCCGCCCACGCCCAGCTTGATCCCACCGAACCAGCGCGTCACCACCACGGCGATCCGGTCGAAGCCGGCGCCGTCGATCGCCGCCAGGATGGGCCGGCCGGCGCTGCCGCCGGGTTCGCCATCGTCGCTGGAGCGGAACGCCGCGCCGACCCGCCAGGCCCAGCAGTTGTGGGTGGCGTCGGCGTCGCTGACCGCGGCGATGAAGGCCATGGCCGCCTCGGCCGAGTCCACCGGCCCGGCCTGGACCAGGAACCGGCTGTGCTTGACCAGCTGTTCGTGCCGCAGCGGCGCGGCCAGGGTGTCGCTCATGGCAGCAGCGCGCGCAGATCCTCGGGGATCGGCTGCTCGGGATGGGCCTGGACGAAGGCGGCCAGGCTGGCGCGGGCCAGCGCGCCCTCGCCCTCGAAGCGATGCAGGCGGATGCGCTGCAGCCATTGCGCGGGCGGCAGGGCGCGATCCTCGGCCAGGGCGCGTTCCAGCGCTGCAGGCGTCTGATCGCCGGGCATGTCGATGGTGCGCGGTAGCGGAATGTCCCCGGCGCCCGTTGCCTGGGCCGCGCCCAGGGCTTCGCCGGCCGGTGGCGCGGCGCGCCCGGCCTGGGACCTGCGGTCTTCCTGTACGTCGGCGGTTTCGGCCTGGCGCTCGACCTTGCGCGATAACGCCTGCGTGGCGGCGGGCGGCGGGGGTGGGGGCGGCGGTGCCACGGCGTTCGGCGCAGGGGCGGGCGGCGCTGGTGGGGCGGGCGGCGTGTAGAGATCGGCGGCAGGTGCCGGTGCGGGCGGCTGTGCAACTGCAGAGGCCGGCGGGGGGGCGGGCGCGGCCGAGTACGCCTCTGTCTGGGTGCCATCCGCCGACGGTGTGGGTGCGGCCTGCCCAGCCGCAGCCTGGGGCAGGGGCTTCGTCTGCTCGGCCGGCGCCACGAACGGCGCCTCTGGCGGGGGCGGCACGGCGGCGGGCAGCGGCGGCGGCGCTGCTTTGCGCGTGGCACGGCGCCGGGCGGCGTCTGGTTCGGCTTGGGCCGGAGTTTGAGCCGATGCCGGAGCAGATGCCGGAGCCGACGAGGGAGCAACGGCCTCGGACCCGATCCGCAGCCGCCGCGGGCTCGGGCGGCGACGTGGACGGCGAGACGAGGCGCGAGGGCGCGGCCGGCGCCTCTTCGTAGACGACCTGCGTGGTGCGCTGCGGACGCAGCTGCCAGGCCAGGGTCACGGCCAGCAGCAGCGAGGCGGCCACGCCCAGGCCAAGCGACCAGCGCCGGCGCGGGCGGCGCGCACGCGACGCGCCGGTGGCGACCGGGGGTGCCGGCGTGAGGGATGGGCCCGCGTCGTGCGTGGGCGCGGGTTCTTCCGCGGCGGCGCGGGCCGCGGCCAGGATGCGCGCGTCCAGCGCCGGGCCGGGCTCGGCGCGCGCATTGCCGGCG
The DNA here is from genome assembly GCF_042700505.1 of Pseudoxanthomonas sp. UC19_8. NCBI lineage: Bacteria > Pseudomonadati > Pseudomonadota > Gammaproteobacteria > Lysobacterales > Lysobacteraceae > Pseudoxanthomonas > Pseudoxanthomonas sp. UC19_8. Next base: position 2,350,452 of record NZ_CP170559.1, on the reverse strand, counting down.
GCCAGGCGCTCGGCCAGGGCGCGCTCTTCCGGCGTCAGCGGCTCTCGGCTCATCGGCCCAGCCCCGCGCGCAGCTTGTCCATGGCATAGCGCAGGCGCGACTTGACCGTCTCGCGGCCCACGCCGGTGATCTGGCCGATCTCCTCCAGGGTCAGTTCCTGTTCCAGTCGCAACAGCAGCACCTCGCGTTGTTCGTCCGGCAGCGCGTCCAGCGCGCGCTGCAGCTCCCGGCGCGATTCGAAGTCGCTGAGCTGGCGCTCCGGGGTCTGCGGGTCCTCGACCCGTTCGGTGCGCGCGTCGGCGTCTTCCGGTGCCGGCGGACGATGCTTGAGCGCGCGCCAGTGATCGTTCAGCCGATTGTGGGCGATCCGGTACAGCCAGGTCGCGAAGCGCGCCTCCGGCTGCCAGCTGGCGCGCGCGCCGATCACCCGCTGCCACACGTCCTGGAACAGCTCGTCGGCGGTCGCGCCATCGCGCAGCTGGCGCAGCAGGAAGCGGTACAGCGGCCCGCGATGGCGCGCGTAGAGCAGCTCGAAGGCGCGCACGTCGCCGGCGGCATAGGCCAGCATCAGGGCGTCGTCGGCGGGCTCGGCGGCATCGTTCACCGCCGCTAGCCTACGGGGTGAGGCCTGCGTCTCAAAGTCGGCGGGCCGCCACGGGCTGCGGCCACGCGCGCGGGGCGGGCGTCCGTATACTCGCGCGTTCGGTCGGGCCGCAGGCATGGAAGGAGCAACGTCCATGCGCCCGGTGCGGGGTCGCGCCACCGTCACACGGCCGGCTGGAAGCTGGCACGAAGTGTGCATCTGCTCTGTGTAATCGCAGTGACTGGGGGGGAATCGATGTCGGGCCAGACCGCCACTGCCGTGCAGCAGGCCGGGATCAGCGCCGTGGCGGCGGACGCCGTGGCGCAGGTCCTGTGCGGCCTGCTGCCCGATGGCTCGCAGGTCGTGGCCTGCTGGCGGGACTGGGCGATCGGCGCCGGTGGCGCGGCCAGCGAAGGCGCCGGCCCGGCACTGCGCCGGCGCGCCGAGCAGGCGCTGTGGGACAACCCCCAGCACGTGGTCCGCAACGAGGACGAGCTGCTGCTGGCCTGGTCCAACGTGGAAGGCAATGCGCGCATGTCCCTGGCCGCCAGCCTGGCCGCGCCGCTGTCGCCGGCGCAGGTCACTGCGTGGAAGGCGGCCGCCCAGGCGCTGATCGGTGCCGTGCTCGAGGCCGAGCGCGCCGCCGCCCGCGTGGTCACCCTGGAGAAGTCCAAGCGCCTGCAGCAGGCGCTGTACGAGATCGCCGACCTGGCCAGCGCCGATCTGGAAATGAGCGAGATGCTGGCCCGCATCCACGCCGTGGTCGGCACGCTGATGTACGCGGAGAACTGCTACATCGTGCTCTACGACGAGGTGCGCCGCACGATGCGCTTCCTCTACTTCGCCGATCTGATCGACCCCTACGTGGCCGATCCGGAACGCGAGTTCGGCGAGGAGGAGATGCGCAACAGCATGACCCTGGCCCTGCTGCACCACGGCAAGCCGATGCGCGGGCCGTCGGCGGCGGTGAGCCAGCGTCTGGGAGTGACGCTGGACGCCAGCCATGGCCCGGAAAGCGTGGACTGGCTGGGCGTGCCGATGCGGCGCGACGACCGCGTCTGCGGTGCGATCGTGGTGCAGAGCTACGACACCCCGGCCAGCTACACCGACGAGGACCGCGCGCTGCTGAGCTACGTGGCCCAGCACATCCTCACCGCGCTGGACCGGCGCCACGCGCACGAGGAGCTGGAGGCGCGCATCGAGGCGCGCACCCGCGAGCTGCAGCTGACCAACCGCGAGCTGCAGGCCGAGATCCAGGAGCGCCGCCGCGCCGAGAAGCTGCAGACCGCGCTGTTCCGCATCACCGAGCTGGCCAACACCTCGGCCTCGCTGGAGGAGTTCTACGCCGCCGTGCACGGCGTGGTGGACGAGCTGATCGTGGCGCGCAACTTCTACATCGCGTTGCTCGACGACGATGGCCAGACGCTGCATTTCCCGTATTCGGTCGATCAGCAGGATCCGGCGCGCCGATCGCGGCGCGCCATCCGCGGCCTGACCGAGTACGTCATCCGCACCAGCCGGCCGCTGCTGGCCGAGGCCGAGGACGTGGCCGAACTGGTGGCCAGCGGGCAGGTGATCCAGCACGGCCCGCCGTCCTACAGCTGGCTGGGCGTGCCGCTGGACCAGGGCGGGGAGACCCGCGGCTGCGTGGTGGTGCAGAGCTACTCGAGCGAGGTGCACTACACCTTGCACGACCAGAACCTGCTGTCCTTCGTCGCCCACCATTTCGGCGCCGGCCTGGCCCGGCAGCGCGCGCGCGAGTCGCTGCGCGCCGCGCACCTGGAGCTGGAGGCGCGGGTGGAGGCGCGCACCTTCGAGCTGGCCGAGGCCAACGCCAAGCTGATGGCGCAGATCGGCGAGCGCCTGCGCGCCGAGCAGCGCCTGACCTACCAGGCCACGCACGATGCGCTGACCGGGCTGCCCAACCGCGCCTTCCTGCTCGAGAGCCTGACCGCCGCCATCGCCCGCGCCCAGGCCAATCCGGGGCATCACTTCGCGGTGCTGTTCATGGACCTGGACCGCTTCAAGCTGGTCAACGACTCCATCGGTCATGCCGCCGGCGACGAACTGCTGATCGAGGTGGCGCGGCGCATCACCTCGCAGGTGCGCGAGGGCGATCTGGTCGCGCGCCTGGGCGGCGACGAGTTCGCGATGGTGATCGCCTGCCGGCGCGGCGCGTACGAGGCGGTGGAGTTCGCCTCGCGCCTGCTCGAAGCGCTCAACCGGCCGATGTGGGTGGCCGGGCGCGAGCTGTTCCCGGCGGCCAGCATCGGCATCGCCGCCTGGCATCCGCGCTACCAGCGCGGTGAGGATCTGCTGCGCGACGCCGACGCGGCGATGTACCGGGCCAAGGCCGAAGGGCGCGAGCGCAGCGCGGTGTTCGACGAGCACATGCGCGAGGCGGCGATGCAGAGCCTGGACCTGGAGGCCGACCTGCGCCGTGCGATCAACAGCCAGCACTTCAGTCCGCATTTCCAGCCGATCCTGCGCGTGTCCGACGGCGCGGTGGTCGGCCACGAGGCGCTGCTGCGCTGGCACCACGAACGCCGCGGCCTGCTGCTGCCGGGGCAGTTCCCGGCCCAGGGCGAGGACAGCGGCCTGATCGAACAGATCGACTGGCTGCTCTACGAGCAGGTGGTCAGCCGCATCAGCGCCGGCGTGGACGGCTACGTCTCGGTCAACGTCTCGCCGCGACACTTCCGTTCGCCCGATTTCGCCAGCCGGCTGCTGCGGCTGCTCGACCAGCACCATGCCGATCCGGCGCAGCTGCGCGTGGAGATCACCGAGATCGCGCTGCTGGACGATGCCCCGCGCGCGCTGCGCATGCTCGAACAGCTGCGTGCGCGCGGCGTGCTGGCGCAGCTGGACGATTTCGGTACCGGCTTCTCGGCGCTGTCGTATCTGCATCGCTTCCCGATCTCGGCGCTGAAGATCGACCGCAGCTTCATCGCCGGCCTGGGCGAGGAACATCGCGAGGAAAGCCTGGCCCTGGTGCGCGCCATCCTGGCCCTGGCCGGCACGCTGGGCATCGAGACCATCGCCGAAGGCGTGGAGACCACGCCGCAGCTGGCCGCCCTGCGCGAACTGGGCTGCAGTTACGCGCAGGGCTATCTGCTCGGCCGCCCCGGGCCGGTGCTGGGCGAACGCGCGCTCTAGCGCACCACCGCCGGCACCGGCGCCACCGCCATGCCTTCATCCTGGCTCGGTGCCACCAGCGCGCGCGCCTGGCCCGCCAGTTCGACGAACTCATGGCGCAGGCCGTCCGGATCCTCGCCGCTGGCCGCGCGCGCCGTGGCGATCACCTGGTCCCAGCCCCAGCCGTCGAAGCGCGTGCCGCCGCGCAGCAGGTCGGCATAGCCGGCCACCGCGCTGGCGAAGCGCAGCGAGGCGCCGGGCTGGGCCTGCGCGGAGGACGCCAGGATCGGCACCTCGATCAGGCGGCTGGTGTCCTCGCCGGGGCGCTTGTAGCGCAGGCGCAGGTCGGCGACCTCGCGCGCATCGCCGGAAGGCTTCGACGAGGCGCCGTAGCGCAGCGCCGGCAGGCGCGCCGCGCCCGATCCGGCCGGGGTCAGCTCGTACAGCGCGGTCACTTCGTGGCCGGCGCCGATGTCGCCGGCATCGACCTTGTCGTTGGCGAAGTCCTCGCGCGCCAGGGCCCGGTTCTCGTAGCCGATCAGGCGGTACTCGGCCACCGCGGCGGGGTTGAACTCCACCTGGATCTTCACGTCGCGCGCGATGGTCAGCAGCGTGCCCTGCAGCTGCTGCACCAGCACCTTGCGCGCCTCGCGGTCCGAGTCGATGTAGGCGTGCTGACCGTCGCCGACATCGGCCAGGCGCTCGGCCAGTTCATCGTTGTAGTTGCCCTGGCCGAAGCCGAGCGTGCTCAGCGCCACGCCCGCCTTGCGCGCATCGCCGACCAGGGTCTCCAGCGCGCGCTGGTCGACCGTGCCGACGTTGAAGTCGCCATCGGTGGCCAGCAGCACGCGGTTGCTGCCGCCGGGGATGAAGGCCTGGCGCGCCATCGCATAGGCCAGCGCGATGCCCGCGCCGCCGTTGGTGCTGCCGCCGGCCTCCAGCCGGTCCAGCGCGGCCAGGATTTTGGCGTGGGCGTCGCCCGGGGTCGGCGGTAGCACCAGTCCGGCCGAGCCGGCGTAGACCACGATCGAGACGCGATCCTGCGCGCGCAGCTGCGGCACCAGCAGCGCCAGCGACTGCTTGAGCAGCGGCAGCTTGTCCGGCGCGTCCATCGAGCCGGAGGTGTCGATCAGGAACACCAGGTTGGACGGCGGCAGCTCGCGCTTGGGCAGCGCGTAGCCCTTGATGCCGATCATCAGCACCTGGCGTTGCGCATTCCACGGCGCCGGAGCCAGTTGCGTGGTGACGCGGAACGGGACCTGCGGGCTCTCGGGTGCGGGATGGTGGTAGTCGAAGTAATTGATGAATTCCTCGGCGCGCACCGCGTCGGCCGGCGGGCGCTCGCCGGCGCGGACCATGCGCCGCACGTTGCTGTAGCTGCCGGTGTCCACGTCGATGGAGAAGGTCGAGACCGGCTGCTCGTCGGTGCGCCGCACCGGGTTGTCGTCCTGGTGGGCGTAGCGCTCGGTATCGACCGCGGGCGGTGGCGGCACGGCGGCGGGCAGGGGCGCCACGATGCCGGCGGCCGCCATGCGCATGGCGCGTTGCGGCATCGGAGGTGGCGGTGGCGGGGCCGGCGGTGCAGGCGGTGAGAGCAAGGGGGCGGACTGGTAGGAGTCCGCGGCAATAGCGGCCTGCTCGGCGGCCTCGGTTGCCACTGCGCGCTCCTGGGCGGCGGGCGACGGCGGCGTGGAGGAGCAGGCCGCCAGCGCGGCGGCGATCAGCAGGGACAGGCAGGTGCGGGGTGTGCGGCGCATGGCGGTGGCTTCCTGGGTTGGACGACAGGCAGGCAAACGCGCCAGCCGACGTAGCGGGGTTGCGGCGTTGCACGGTCCGGGTCGGTTCAACCGCGACAAAACGGACCTGGTCCGGGCCTTCACGCCACGACAACATTTCGCTAGGCTGCGGCACCTTTTTTGCCGTCTGGAATCGCGATGCGCCTCCGACCCTGGGTCCGCTGGACGCTGCTGGCCCTGCTGTTGAGCGTCTGCGCCTGCGTGGCGCTGGCCTCGCATCTGCGCCGGGATCATCTGGGCAAGCCGTTCGGCGTGGCGCTGACCTTCGAACCGGCCGGCAAGGCGCGCGGCGTGGTGGTGGTGATGGCCGAGCGTGCCCGACGGCGCAGCGAGGCGGCGCAGCTGGCGCAGTCGCTGGCCGACCGCGGCCTGCTGGTGGCGCTGGTGCCGGCCGGCCAGGCGCTGGCGCACGTCGATCCACATCATTGCGAGCTGGTCGCCAACAGCGTGGAGCGCGTGGGCCGGCGCCTGATGCGCCAAGGCGGGGTGGATGCCTACTTCGCGCCGATGCTGGTCGGCGCCGACGCGGCGGGCGGCGCGCTGGCGCGCTTGGCGGTGGCCAATGCGCTGCCGCAGACCGTGGTCGGCGCGGTCCTGAACGGACCCGCCGCGGCCGCGCCTCCGGGCTGTGCGCTGGCGCCGTCCTCGGCCGAGCAGGGCTTCGTGCTGGAGCAGGCCGGCCCGCAGGCGGTGGCCGATACAGTGGTGGCGCACCTGCCGCGGCCGGAGCCGGCGTTCCGCGGCCTGCCGCTGACCGAGCTGCCGGCCGCCGGCAGCCATCGTCTGGCGATCTTCATTTCCGGCGACGGCGGCTGGCGCAGCCTGGACAAGGGCGTGAGCAGCGGCCTGCGCGCGCAGGGCGTGTCGGTGGTGGGCTGGGACAGCCTGCGCTACTTCTGGTCGCGGCGCACGCCCGAGGAGACCGCCGCCGACCTGGCCGCAGTGATCGACGAATACCGCCAGCGCTGGCATGCCGACGAGGTCGAACTGATCGGCTACTCGTTCGGCGCCGACGCCATGCCCTTCCTCTACAACCGCCTGCCACCGGCCACGCGCGCCAGCGTACGCTCGATCTCGCTGCTGGGACTGGGCCATGACGCCTCGTTCCGCGTCTCGGTCGGCGGCTGGCTGGGGACCCCGTCCTCGGACGACGCGCCGGTGGAGCCGGAGCTGGCCAAGCTGCCGCCCGGCATGCTGCTGTGCGTCTACGGCGAGGAAGAGAAGGACACGCTGTGCCCGGCGCTGGCCGCGCGCGGCATCCGCGTGGCCAAGACCGGTGGCGGCCACCATTTCGACCACAACATCCCGGCCATGGTCGAGCGCCTGCGCGCCAACTTCGAGCGCAACGCGCCCGCCGGCGCACGGGTGGCCCAGTAGGGGTTCGAGCGGCGCGCTCTTCCCGCGCCGGGCCCCTCGCGGCCCCGCTGACGAAATCCCCGCAAGTCCGCGCCGGCCCGATTGGCCTTCGGCCGCGGCCCGTTGCGTTGTTGGGGAATGAACGTGCCGTGGGGTCGTGCAGGGGAAGGGATGTGAAACGTGTTGGCTGGATCGCCGCGGCCGTGGTGGGCGTGCTGGTGTTGGGGGGATGGGGCGGCTACCGCCTGCTGCAGCTCAAGCGGGTCGGGGGGCCGTTCGGCCTGGTCCAGGTGCAGCGGCCGGCCTCGGCGCCGCGCGCGCTGGTCCTGCTGCTGGGCGAAGGCCGCGACACCCCGCGCCTGGCGGCCGATGCGCAGGCGCTGACCGCCGCCGGGGCCGTGGTCGGCGTGGTCGATGTGAGCCGTTACCTGGCGCGGGCGGGCCAGGACTGCGCCCAGTACGCGGTGGATCTGAACTGGCTCGGCGAGCGCGTGCTGCGCGGCGCCGGTGTGGACGACTACATCGCGCCGCTGCTGGTGGGCGTGGGCCAGGGCGCGCAGATGGCGCGGGCGGCGCTGGTCCACAGCCGCAGCCCGGACGTCAGCGCCGGGGTGGTCGAGCGCGTGGCCGGCGCGGCACCGGTCGCCTGCCAGGCAGCCGCGGCGCCGGGCCTGGGCGAAGTCGTCGAGGCCGCGCCCGATGCCGTGGTCGCCACCAGCGTCGCGCGTTTTGCCCCGCCGGCGGCACCGTTCCGCGGCCTGCCGCTGGTGGAGATGCCGCATGCGGACGCGCAGCGGCTGGTGATCCTGATGACCGGCGACGGTGGCTGGCAGCCCATCGACCAGCAGATCGCCACCGCGCTGCACGACCAGGGCGCGGCCGTGATCGGCTGGAGCAGCCTGCGCTATTTCTGGAAGGCCAAGACGCCCGAGCGGACCGCGGCCGACCTGTCGGCGGTGATCGCCGAGTACCAGCGCCGCTGGCATGTGTCGCAGGTCGACCTGGTGGGCTATTCGTTCGGCGCCGACGTGCTGCCGTTCCTGTACGGGCGGCTGCCGGCCGCCCAGCAGGGGCAGGTGCGGCGCGTGGCGCTGCTGGGGCTGGCGACCAATGCCAACTTCACCGTGCGCATCGGCGGCTGGCTGGGCTGGAGCGCGGGCAGCGCCTATCCGATCAAGCCGCAGCTGGCCAGGATCCCCGCGCAGAAGATCCTGTGCGTCTACGGCCAGGATGAGGACGAGGACGCCACGCTGTGTCCGTCGCTGCGCGGCACCGGCGTCGATGTGCGCATGGCGCCGGGCGGCCACCACTTCGAGACCGGTCAAGTCGCCGGCTGGATCACCGGTCCGGCGCCCGGCGTGGCGGTCGCCGGGCTTACTTCGGCGGCAGCACCTGCACGCTGAGCGTGCCGTCGGCCAGTCGCGCCTCCAATCGATCGCCCACCGCCACCTGCGTAGTCGAGCGCACCAGCGTGCCGTCCTCGCGGCTGACCAGCGCGTAGCCGCGGGCCACGGTCGCCAGCGGGCTGATGGCCTCCAGCGAGCGGGCCAGTCCGGTCAGGCGCAGGGCCTCGCGCTGCAGCTGGCGGCCGATGGCCGCCTGCGGCCGTGCCTGCAGGGCGGCCAGACGCTCGGCCAGCGCGGCCAGGCGCCGCTGCGGTGAATGCGCGCGCAGCACGCCTTCGGCATGGCGCAGCCGCGCGCGGCGCCGTTCCAGCTGGCGCTGCCACTGCGCCTGCAGGTGGCGCAGGGCATCGGCATGGCGGCGGCGCATCAGCGCCAGTCGCGCCTGCGGGCCTTGCGCCTGCAGGCGCAGCCAGGCGCGGTCCACGCGCTGCTGGACGCGGTCCATGTGGTGGGCGTGCAAGGTGTGCAGGCGCCGGCCCAGGCCGCGCAGGCGGGTGCCCAGGTCGGCGATCGACGGCACCAGCAGCTCGGCCGCGGCCGAGGGCGTGGGCGCGCGCAGGTCGGCGGCGAAATCGCACAGGGTGAAGTCGGTCTCGTGACCGACCGCCGACACCACCGGCACGGCGCAGGCGGCCACCGCGCGCACCAGCGCCTCGTCGTTGAACGCCCACAGGTCCTCGATCGAGCCGCCGCCGCGCGTGACCAGCACCGCGTCGTAGCGGCCGCTGGCCCCGGCCGCCTGCACCAGCGCGGCGACCTGCGCCGCGGCCGTGGCGCCCTGCACCTGGGTCGGCAGCACGTCCACCTCCAGCAGCGGGAAGCGTCGGCCCAGCACGCTGATCACATCGCGCACCGCCGCGCCGCTGGGCGAGGTGATGACCGCCAGGCGGCGCGGGAAGGCCGGCAGCGGGCGCTTGCGCGCGGGGTCGAACAGGCCCTCGGCCGCCAGCCGTGCCTTGAGCTGCTCGAAGGCGCGCCGCAGCGCGCCTTCGCCGGCCTCTTCCATGTGGTCCAGCACCAGCTGGTACTCGCCGCGCGCCTCGTACAGCGTGACCCGCCCGCGCGCCAGCACGCGCAGGCCCTCGCGCGGGACGAACTTCAGCCAGCTGCTCTTGGGCTTGAACATCGCGCAGCGCACCTGGGCGCGCGCGTCCTTGAGGGTGAAGTACAGATGTCCCGACGCCGGCCGGGTGACGTTGCCCAGCTCGGCCTCCACCCAGATCGCCGCGAAGCTGCCTTCCAGCAGGTCGCGGGCCAGGGTGTTGAGCTGGGACGGGGTCAGGACGTCGCGGTCGGGCAGGTCGTTCATCAGCGCGCCAGTGTAGCGGTGTGCATGTCGTTGGGGCGGAGCAACTGTCTCTCAGGTCAAGCCGCGGCCTCCTTGTAGAGCGGAGCTTGCTCCGCTGCGTTTCGACCGGATCATCGGAAGGGCTCAGCGGAGCAAGCTCCGCTCTACAGAGGCATGAGAGGCATGCCCGTCTAGCCCCATCCCCGGTAAAGCCCCGTCGCCGCCGTGGCGGCTCCCACACCTGGCACGGGCTAAAATGCGGGCCATGAACGCCATTCCCACACCGCTGCCCGTGTCCGAACCCATGCCCATCGCCGCCGGCGGCCAGCCGCGGCGCGTCACCCATGGCGTGCACGTGGGCAAGGTGCAGCTGGGCGGCGGCGCGCCGGTGGTGGTGCAGTCGATGACCAACACCGACACCGCCGACGTGGCCGCCAGCGTCAAGCAGGTGGCCGAGCTGTGGCGGGCCGGCTCGGAGCTGGTGCGCCTGACGGTCAACACGCCCGAGGCCGCCGCGGCCATCCCGCGCATCGTCGACAAGCTGGCGATGATGGGCATCGAGGTGCCGCTGATCGGCGACTTCCACTACAACGGTCACCAGCTGCTGGCGGGCGAGCCGGCCTGCGCCGAGGCCCTGGCCAAGTACCGCATCAACCCCGGCAACGTCGGCTTCGGCAAGAAGAAGGACACCCAGTTCGCCCAGCTGATCGAGTTCGCCATCCGCTACGGCAAGCCGGTGCGCATCGGCGCCAACTGGGGCTCGCTGGACCAGTCGCTGGCCGCCGCGCTGATGGACCAGAACGCCCAGCGCACCCAGCCCTGGGACGCGACCGCGGTGCTGCGCGAGGCGCTGATCCGCTCGGCGCTGGACTCGGCCCATCGCGCGGTGGAGCTGGGCCTGCCGGCCGACCGCATCGTGCTCTCGGCCAAGGTCTCCGGCGTGCAGGAGCTGATCGCGGTCTATCGCGACCTGGCGCGCCGCAGTGAGTTCGCTCTTCACCTGGGCCTGACCGAGGCCGGCATCGGCTCCAAGGGCATCGTGGCGTCCTCGGCGGCGTTGGCGGTGCTGCTGCAGGAAGGCATCGGCGACACCATCCGCATCTCGCTCACGCCCGAGCCCGGCACCTCGCGCACCCAGGAAGTCATCGTCGCCCAGGAGCTGCTGCAGACCACCGGCCTGCGCGCGTTCACGCCGATGGTCACCGCCTGCCCGGGCTGTGGGCGCACCACCTCGGAGTTCTTCCAGGAGCTGGCCAAGGTCGTGCAGGAGCACGTGCGCGGCAAGATGCCCGAATGGAAGATCACCCGCCCCGGCGCCGAGCACATGACCCTGGCGGTGATGGGCTGCGTGGTCAACGGCCCGGGCGAATCGCGCCACGCCAACATCGGCATCTCGCTGCCGGGCACGGGCGAGGCGCCGTCGGCGCCGGTGTTCATCGACGGCGAGAAGGCGGTGACCCTGCGCGGGGAGAACATCGCGCACGAGTTCGTCGCGCTGATCGACGAGTACGTCGACCGCCATTACGCGCGCAGTGCGGGCTGAGCATCCCGGAGGCGGCGCGGGCGTCGTCGGCCGCATCCTGCGGCGCATCGGCTGGCGTATGGGCCTGCTGTTCGCGGCGATCCTGTTGCCGCTGTGGGGCTTCGCCGAGCTGGGCGAGGAGGTGCACCAGGCCGAGCGTTTCGTCTTCGACGATCCGATCCTGCTGCGCGCCAAGGCGCTGTCCGGGCCCTGGCTGGACCAGGCCTTCCTAGGCATCAGCTGGGCCGGCTACCAGGGCGTGATCCTGGTCGATGCGCTGCTGGTGGCCGGCCTGCTGCTGGCGCGGCGCTGGCGCGAGGCGACCTTCGTCGGCGCGACCGTGGTCGGCTCGGCCCTGCTGAACATGGGCACCAAGCAGCTGTTCGGGCGCGCACGGCCAAGCCTGTGGGAGTCGATCTCGCCCGAGGACACCTTCAGCTTCCCCAGCGGCCATGCGATGGGCTCGATGACGCTGATGGTGGTGCTGGTGCTGCTGGCCTGGGGCACGCGCGGGCGCTGGCTGGCGCTGGTGCTGTGCGCGCTGTTCGCGCTGGCCGTGGGCGCCTCGCGCGTCTACCTCGGCGTGCATTACCCCTCGGACATCCTCGGCGGCTGGGCCGCGGCGATCGCCTGGACGGTGGGCGTGTACGCGGCCATCTTCCGCGGCGCGCGGCGGCCGTGGAAGACCCCGCAGGTCGAACCGCCGGCGCGCTGATCAGTCCAGTGCGCGCAGCGCCGCGGCACGGGCGTGCAGGGTGGTGGTGTCGAACAGCGGCACGGCGGCATCGTCCCGGTCGACCAGCAGGGAGATCTCGGTGCAGCCCAGGATGATGCCCTGGGCACCGGCCTCGACCAGGCGCGCCATCACCTGGCGATAGGTCGCCCGCGAGGCCTCGTCGATCACGCCCTGGCACAGCTCGTCGTAGATGATCCGATGCACGTGGTCGCGATCCGGCGCCGGGGGCACGAGCACTTGCAGCCCGCGCGCTTCCAGCCGCTTGCGGTAGAAGTCCTGCTCCATGGTGAAGCGCGTGCCGAGCAGGCCGACGCGGGCGACGCCGGCATCGAGCAGCGCCTGGGCGGTGGCATCGGCGATATGCAGCAGCGGCAGCGGCGTGGCGGCGGTGATCGCGTCGGCGACCTTGTGCATGGTGTTGGTGCACAGCACGATGAAGTCCGCGCCGCCGGCGTGCAGGCGGCGCGCGGCGTCGGCCATGGCCGCGCCGGCCGCGTCCCAGTCGCCGGCGTGCTGCAGCACCTCGATCTCGTGGAAGTCCACGCTGTACAGCAGCACCTTGGCCGAGTGCAGCCCGCCGCGCGCCTCGCGCACGGTCTGGTTGATGAGGCGGTAGTAGGGCAGGGTGGATTCCCAGCTCATGCCGCCGATCAGGCCGATGGTCTTCATCCGTGCGTTGCGCTCGTTGTCCGGTGGAAGGTCACTTTGCGCGGCCGGGGGCGGTGCGACAAGTCGCCGTCATGCGGGGATGGGCCTCACCAGCTGGAGCTAGCGCCGCCGCCGCCGGAGCTGCCACCGCCGGAGGAGGAACCGCCGCTCGAAGAAAACGCACTCTGGCTGGCGTAGTAGGCGGTGGTGTAGGCGTACGCGCCAGATTCCGTCCGCGCGATGTGGCCCTTGCGGATCAGGCTTGCCCGTTCGCTGGCCACGCGGCGGAGAAACTCACGGAAACGGGCTTCGCTGCGGTAGCGCCGGCCCGCGTGGGAGAGGGTGAGCGTGAGGAACAGCAGTTCCAGCGCGATGATGATTGCGAAGGCGGGCGCGAACGTCGCCGACAGAATGAGGACGAAACACCCCCGGGTTGAGGGTCATGAATCCCTTGATGAACAGACCGAGGTAGCGTCTGGGGCGGGCTTGGGCGCGGGCGACTTCTTCATCCTCCCCGATCAGCTCCGGGTGTCGCGCCATCAGCCGGGCGCGCCGCCGGCCGGCCAGCCAGCGGACGAGCGGCTGGAACAGCCACACCAGGGCCGCGAATCCGGCCCAGGCCGCCAGACCACGGTTCCACTTGCCGCGCTTCTCCGCCTGCGCCTGCGCCAGCAGCTCCAAGGTGGCCGGATCCTTCGCCGCCACGCGGGCCATGAAATCGAAGGCGTCGATGATCGCGCCCGCGATATCGCCCTGTCGCATCTTCGGAGCCAGGGCATCGTCCAGCGCGCGCTTGGCGACGAGGTCCGGCAGGGTGCCTTCCAGACCATAGCCGACCTCGAAGCGTGAGCGCCGCTCCTGGATCGCCAGCACCAGCAACAGGCCGTTGTCCGCGCCGCGCTTTCCCAGCCGCCATTGTTCAAAGGCGGTGGCCGCCACCTGCTCGATGCTTTCGCCCTCCAGCGACGGCGCCAGATACACCGCGCCCCAGATCTGCTGGCCGTTGCGGATCTCCGCCAGGGCGTGGTTGATACGCTGCGTGTCGTCCTCGCTGAGCAGGCCGGCCGGGTCGACGACATTGGGCGTGTACGCAGGAATCTGGAGCGCGCGTGCCGCCAGCGGCACCAGCAGCAGGACCAGGATCAAGGTGCACAGCAGGCGGTGCGGTTTCATCCTGGTCCTCGGGCGCATGACGAACGTAGAACGGGCGTGCCGCAGGCAGGGCGATCATCGCAGGATCGCGGCCGAACCAGAACCGGCGTGCTGGCCGCCGCGATCGTCCCGCGCGCCGGCCGCGACGGCAAGCGTCCGCGTGGTGGTCCATCTGGCCGATCCGGTCATCACCTCGGGCGCCTCGCGGGAGATCCTGTATCTAAACGCTGGCGGCGAGGCTCATTCGCCCGGCTTGGCGCCTTCCACCGGGGCGGTGGTCGCCGCGCGCCGGGCCAGGGTCGCCTCGCGCTGGGCGATGTAGGCCGTGGAGGCCAGGATGATGCCGGCGCCGACCGCCGTCCACACATCCAGGCGTTCGTCGAACAGCCAGCCGCCCAGCACGATCACCAGCGGCAGCTGCATGAAGCTGATCGGCTGCAGCGCCGAGACCTCGCCCAGCTTCAGCGCGCGCGTCCACAGCAGCTGGCCGCCGGTACCGAACACACCGCAGCCCACCAGCCACAGCCAGGTGATGCCCTGCGGCCAGCGCCAGTGCGCCAGCGCCAGCAGCAGCGACATCGGCACCCAGAACACGTAGGTGTAGAACACCACCGTGTCGGGCGGATCGATGCGCGAGAGCTGCTTGATCTGGATCGCCACCACCGCGCTGGTCACCGCCGCGGCCACCGCCACCAGCAGCCCGGGCGAAAACTGCGAAGAGCCCGGGCGCAGGATCACCAGCACGCCGATGAAGCCTGCCGCCACCGCCAGCCAACGCCGCAGGTGGACGCGCTCGCCCAGCCAGAACACCGCCGCGATGGTCGCGAACAGCGGCGTGGAATACGACAGCGAGATCGCCTGCGACAGCGGCAGATGGGCGATCGCCCAGAAGCCGCACAGCATCGAGCACAGCCCGATCAGGGTGCGCACCAGATAGCGCGGCAGATGCGCGGTGCGCGGCGCCGGCCGGCCCGGGCGCAGCACCATCGGCAGCAGCACGGCCAGGCCGATGGCGTTGCGGAAGAAGGCGATCTCGGTGGTGCCCAGCGACTGCGAGGCCAGGCGGATGCTGATGGCCATCAGGCCGAAGGACAGCGTGCTGGCCAGCATCAGCAGCGCCGCGCGCAGCGGCGCGACCGGCGCCGGGGCGATCACCACGCGGCGCCGACGATGCGCGGCTCGGGTTCGATGGCCACGCCGAAGCGCGCCTGCACCGAGGCGGCGATGCGCCGGGCCAGCGCCAGCAGCTGCGCGCCGCTGGCGCCGCCGTGATTGACCAGCACCAGCGCGTGGTCCGGCGAGACGCCGGCATCGCCATCGCGCTGGCCCTTCCAGCCGGCCTGTTCGATCAGCCAGGCCGCCGAGAGCTTGCGCGTGTCCTCGGCATCGCCGGGGAACACCGGCAGCCCCGGGAAGTCGGTCGCCAGCCGTTCGGCCAGCGCTGCCGGCACGATCGGGTTCTTGAAGAAGCTGCCGGCGTTGCCCAGCACCGCCGGGTCGGGCAGCTTGCGGCTGCGCACGCGGATCACCGCCTGCGCCACCTCGGCCGGGCCGGGATCGGCCACGCCCATGGCGTCCAGCTCGGCGCGCAGCCCGGCGTAGTCCAGACGCAGGTCCGGCACGCGCGACAGGGCGAAGGTCACCGCGGTGATGATCCAGCGCCCGGGCTGGCGCTTGAACACGCTGTCGCGATAGCCGAAGGCGCACTCGGTCCGCGACAGCCGGCACCAGTCGCCGGCGCGGGTATCCCAGGCCTCGACGCTGTCGATGTGCTCGCCGACCTCCACGCCGTAGGCGCCGATGTTTTGGATCGCGCAGGCGCCGACGGTGCCGGGGATCAGGGCCAGGTTCTCCAGGCCGAACGCGCCCTGCGAAAGCGTCCACAGCACCAGCTCGTGCCAGACCACGCCGGCCTCGGCGCGCACCCGCACGCCGGCCTCGTCGTCGTCGAGCAGGTCGATGCGCCGCGCGTCGAAGCCCAGCGCCACGCCCTCCAGATCGCCCGCCAGCAGCAGGTTGCTGCCGGCGCCGATGGGCAGCAGCGGCTGGCCCTGGATCGCCGGCAGGGCCAGCGCCTCGGGCAGCGCGGCCAGGTCGGCCACCTGCAGCAGATAGCGCGCCTGCGCGGCGACGCCGAAGGTGTTGCGGGAGCGGAGCGGGGCGTGCTCGGTCAGCAGCCAGCGCGATGCGCTCATGCCGGAGCGACCGGGCCGCGGCTGGGCTGCTCGCGGCGACGGCGGATGGCTTCCACGCATTCGTAGACCAGCGAGGGCCCGCGATAGACCAGGCCCGAATACAGCTGCACCAGCGAGGCGCCGGCCGACATCTTGGCCACCGCATCGGCGCCGGAGGTGACGCCGCCCACGCCGATCAGCGGGATCTCCTGCGGCAGCCGCGTGCGCATGCGCCGCAGCACCAGCGTGGACTGGCCCATCAGCGGCGCGCCGGACAGCCCGCCGGCCTGGCCGGCATGCGGGTGGGCGAGCACCGCGCTGCGGTCGACGGTGGTGTTGGTGGCGATCACGCCGTCCACCGACAGGTCGGCCAGCACGCGGCACACCGCGTCGATGTCGTCGTCGGACAGGTCGGGCGCGACCTTGACCAGCATCGGCACGCGCTTGCCGTGCTGGGCGCCCAGCCGCTCCTGCGCCTCGCGCAGCGTGCCGATGAGCTGGCGCAGGGACTGTTCCTCCTGCAGCTCGCGCAGGCCGGCGGTGTTGGGCGAGGAGATGTTGATGGTGATGTAGTCGGCCAGCGGGTAGACGCGCTCCAGGCAGAACAGGTAGTCCTGCGCCGCATCCTCGTTGGGCGTGTCCTTGTTTTTGCCGATGTTGATGCCCAGCAGGCCGCCCTTGCGGCGCGCGCGCTGCACGTTGCGCACCAGCGCATCGACGCCCTCGTTGTTGAAGCCCAGCCGGTTGATCACCGCCCGGTGCTGCGGCAGCCGGAACATGCGCGGCTGCGGATTGCCGGCCTGCGGGCGCGGGGTGACCGTGCCGACCTCGACGAAGCCGAAGCCCAGCGCCAGCAGCGCATCGATATGCGCGCCGTTCTTGTCCAGGCCCGCGGCCAGCCCGACCGGATTGGGGAAGTCCAGCCCCAGCACGCGCGTGGGCATCGGCCCCGGCTGGCGTGTGGCCAGGCCGAGCGTGCCGCTGCGATAGGCCAGCTCCAGCGCCCGCAGGCCGGCGCCATGGGCCTGCTCGGCGTCCAGGGCGAACAGGAACGGGCGCGCCAGGGAATACATCGGAATCATGCGGTCCTTTAGTTGGCGTACGCAGCCAGCGCCGCGATGCCGCCGAAGAACAGGAACAGCGCCGCAATGCCCAGCACCAGCAGCACCAGGTGCAGCCAGCCCAGCACCAGCCCGGCCACGGCCATGCCGTCGCCTTCCAGCGCGCCCTGGCTGCGGCGGATCTCGGCGCGGGCCATGTGCCCGGTGATGACCGCCACGAGCGCGCCGATGGTGGGCAGCAGGCTCCAGCCGAGGATGCCGAATACCAGCGAGACCACGGCCAGGCTGCTGGTGGGACGTGCGATGGCGTTCATGCGGCGGTTCCTTCAGGAAGTGAGCGCAAGGGTACCGGCAAAGGCCCGCGTGTCGTAGTCGAACGACACCGTCCCGTCCACCGCGGTGGCGTCGAACAGCGCACGCAGCGCGGCCATCATCGGCGCATGGCGCGGATGGCCGGCCTGCGGCGCATAGGACGAGGACAGCAGGCGCCCGCGCAGCGCGTCGAAGTCCAGCCGCTGCCCATGGTCGAAGCGCACCGTGCCCTTAAGCCCGCCACCGAACCAGGCCGTCATCGCCGCATCGTCGCTGTAGCGCTCGGCCACGCTGGTGTAGTCCAGACCGTAGTCCAGCAGCAGCTGCTCATAGCCTTCCAGGAAGGGCGTACCCGTCAGCCGGCGCGAATTCCAGAACACCACCGCCAGCCCGCCGGGCCGCAGGATGCGCGCCCACTCACGCCTGACCGCCTGCTGGTCGAACCAGTGGAACGCCTGCGCCGCGGTCACCAGGCCGACACTGGCATCGGCCAGCGTGGTCGCCTCGGCCGTGCCGTCCACCGCGGCAAAGCGCGCATCGCCGCCCAGCCACTCCACCGCCGCCGCGCGCATGGCGGCATTGGGCTCCACCGCCGTGACCGGATGGCCACCGTCGAGGAACAGCCTGGAGGAAATGCCCGTGCCGGCGCCGATGTCGGCCACCGGCGCGTCGCGCGCCACGCCCATCGGCCCATGCAGCCAGTCGATCAGCGCCGGCGGGTAATCGGGCCGATAGCGCACATAGTCGGCCACGCGTGAGGTGAAACGTTGGGTTGAATCCAGCGACATGCCCATCTCCCGGTAACCCGCCCGGGGAACGTCCGGACTGCGATCGGTCCGCAGATTTTAGGCCTTTCGCCAGCGCGCGGGGCTGGGAGGATTCGCCTCCCTCACCAGACTCGACCCGGGAGGATTCAGGTTCTGAGACGCCGCCCGCCGGACCGCTGCCCCTCCGAAGCCCAAAAACGCTCAGACGCCGCAATCTCTAGCCGAGATATGCCAACAGCGAAAACGAACGGATACCAGCACGTCGTCTACGCGCTGGCCACTCGGCTCCAGACTCACCAGAACACGGCGTACAGACCGATCAGAATCACCACCACCAGCAGCGCGGCCAGATTGAAGCCCTTGCTGGTGGTGTAGTCGATGTCGTCCAGTTCCACGTTGTAGCGGCTCTGGCCACCGCGCTGCAGCAGCGAGATCACCACGGCCAGCGCGATGCAGGCCAGGAACACGAGGCCGACCCGGTCCATGAAGGCCACCGAAGGCAGCCACAGCTTCAGCGCCAGCGACAGCACCGCCGAGGCCACCGCGGCCACCAGCGCCGCCGTGGCCGTGGTGCGCTTCCAGAACATGCCCAGCAGGAAGATCACGCAGATGCCCGGCGTGAAGAAGCCCGTGAACTCCTGGATGTACTGGAACGCCTGATCGAAGCTGCCCAGCAGCGGACGCGCCGAGAAGATGGCCAGCACCAGTGCCAGCGCCGCGGCGATGCGACCCACCCGCACCAGCTGCTTCTCCGACGCCCCGCGCCGCAGCGGCCGATAGACGTCCATGGTGAAGATGGTCGCGATCGAGTTGATCTTGGAGCCCAGCGACGCGATCACCGCCGCCATCAGCGCCGCGAACACCACGCCCAGGATGCCGTTGGGCAGCAGACTCATCAGATGCGGATAGGCCGCATCCGGACGCTCCAGGCCCGGCGCCAGCAGCACCGCCGCGATGCCCGGCACCACGATGATCAGCGGCATCATCAGCTTCAGGAACGCCGCCAGCACGATGCCCTTCTGCGCCTCGCCCAGGCTCTTGGCCGCCAGCGCGCGCTGGATGATGTACTGGTTGAAGCCCCAGTAGGACACGTTCATCACCCACATGCCGCCCAGCAGCACCGACAGCCCCGGCAGATCCTTGTAGTGCGGATTGGAGCGGTCCAGGATCATGTGGAACTTCTCCGGCGCACGCTGCAGCAGCACCTGGAAACCGGCGACCACGCCCGCCCCATCGGCCACCTTGTCCAGCGCGATCCAGGTGATGAGCAGACCGCCCAGCACCAGCAGCGAGACCTGCACGAAGTCCGTCAGCGCCACCGCCTTCAGCCCGCCGTACAGCGCATACGCGCCGGCGAACAGGCCCAGCGCCACCAGCGCCACATCCACGTCCACCCCGGCCACGGTATGCACCGCCGTGGCGCCCAGCCACAGGATCGAGGTCAGGTTGACGAACACGTACACGCCCAGCCAGAACAGCGCCATCACCGTGCGCACCGTCGGGCTGTACCGCTTCTCCAGGAACTCGGGCATCGTGTAGATGCCGTTCTTCAGGAAGATCGGCAGGAAGAACTTGCCGACGATGATCAGCGTCAGCGCCGCCATCCACTCGTAGGAGGCGATGCCCAGGCCGATCACATAGCCCGAGCCGGACATGCCGATGATCTGCTCGGCCGAGATGTTGGCCGCGATCAGCGAGGTGCCGATGGCCCACCACGGCAGCGCACGGCTGGCCAGGAAATAGTCCTGCGCACTGCGCTGCCCGCCGCGCTTCTCGCGCGAGACCCACTGGGCGAGGGCGAAGATGAAGATCGCATAGAGGACGACGATGCAGGTGTCGAGAGGGGACAGGCTCATGGTGTGCGGGTTCCAGGCAGGACCGCTTGGCCGCGCCACCGATGGTGGAAGGCGGACGCTGCGGCACAGGGGCGGCGGACGTTCATCGAGTCAGGTGGAACAACCCGCAGGCGGCAAGATCCTCGCCGTGCAGGTGGCTGTCGATTCCCAGTAAGTCGAAGGCCTGTCGGTAGCGCGCACCGAGCGTTGGCCCACCGATCAGGTGCACCGGCGCCTGCAGCGGCAGCTGCGCGCGGACCTCATGGCCGATCAGCAGCCCGGACAGGTAGGCGGGCGCCTGCGCCGGAACGAGCCGGTCGAACAGGCCGAGCGTGCGCACGCCGAACAGGTGATGCAGCAGCCCGCCCAGCTCGCCGCTGCGCCGCACGCCGGCGGCGAAGGCGTCCGCGTCGAAGACCTCCGGCCCGGACGTCGGCGGCATGCTGCGCGCGAGCATGCTGTGCTGCCGATACAGCGCGTAGGACTCGCCGGTCATGGCCGTGTGCACGCTGGCGATCGCGCCGGCCCGCAGCGACACCCACTTGCTGTGGGTGCCGGGCAGGCAGACCTGCGCCGCATCGGGGCATTGCCCGAGCAGGCCGACGATCTGCGTCTCCTCGCCACGCATGACATCGGGCAGCGCCTGGCTGCCGCCGCGCACGCCGGGCACGATGCGCGCGCGCCGGCCCTGCAGCGCGGTGCCCTGCGTCGGGACCTCCTGCAGCGCCTGCGCCAGCGCCGCCGGCGTGGCCGGACAGGGCAGGTAGGGCGCCTCGGACCAGCCGCCGCGTGCGCCGACCATGCCACACAGCAGAAGCTCGGTGTCGTCCCAGCCCTGCAGCGCATCGGCCAGCAGTGCCGGCGTCGCCGCGCCATGGCCGAGCGCGCCCAGATCCGCGCGCCGCGTGTCCACGATCGCGCCGGCGGCATTGAGCCGCCAGGCACGCAGGCTGCTGCTGCCCCAGTCGATCGCGATCATGCGCGCACCCGGCCTTCGGGCAGGCCGACGACGCCGGGTTCGCAGGCGAACAGCCCGCCGGCGTGTGGCGTGCGCTCCAGCTCCTCGGTGGTGTGGTCCAGGCGCGAGCTGATCGCGAACAGGCACCCCAGCGCAGGTCCGCCGAAGGCCGGGCAGGTGGGATGCTTGACCGGCATCGGCACGATCCGTTCGATCCGGCCATCGGGCGCATGGCGCACCACGCGCCCGGCGCGCCACTGCGCATTCCACAGATGGCCCTCGGCATCGATCACCGAGCCATCCGGTTCGGCGCCCTGCACATCGACCTGCGCGAACACGCGCGGATCGGCCGTCCAGGCGCGGTCCGGATCGTAGTCGCAGCACAGGATGCGCGGCTGCAGCGAGTCGCAGTAGTACAGCGTGCGGCCGTCGCGGCTGAAGCAGATCGAGTTGGGAATCGACACCCCACCGAGCGGCAGCCGGCGCAAACCATGGGCGAAGGAGAACTGGTAGAAGGCGCCGCGTTCGGCCTTGTCGGGATGCTCATCCATGGTGCCGAACACGAAATGGCCGTGGCGGTCGGCGCGGCCGTCGTTGCTGCGGGTATGCGGCTGATCGGCCTCGACCGCGCACACCGTCTGAAGCGCCAGCGCGCTGGCGGGCGCGTCCGGGTCGGCCAGCGCGATCGACTTGGCCAGCACCACCAGCAGCCTGCCGTCTTCCATCAGGCCCAGGCAGGCCGGACGATCGGGCAACGACCAGGCGCGGGTGAGGGCGTCGAGCGGGTCGTGGCGCCACAGGCGCTGCCCGCTGATGTCCACCCAGAACACGGCCTGCCGGCGCTCGCACCACAGCACGCCTTCGCCGTGGGTGCAGCGGCTGTCCACCGCCAGGGCGACGCTGGGCGCGGCGCTCACCGGCTCACCATTCGGCCACGCTGCCATCGGCATGGCGCCAGAGCGGGTTGGCCCAGTCCGGCGGCGTGCGGTTGGCGTGGATCAGCCTTTCCTCATTGATTTCGACGCCCAGACCCGGCTTGGGCAGCGCGGCGATGTAGCCGTCCACGCAGGCGAAATCTTCTTTGTTGATCAGGTAGTCCAGCAGGTCGGCGCCCTGGTTGTAGTGGATGCCGATGCTCTGTTCCTGCAGCACCGCGTTGTGCGAGACCAGGTCCACCTGCAGGCACGCGGCCAGCGCGACCGGACCGAGCGGGCAGTGCGGCGCCAGCGCCACGTCGTGGGCCTCGGCCATGGCCGCGATCTTCAGGCATTCGGTGATGCCGCCGGCATGCGACAGGTCCGGCTGCAGCATCGCCAGGCCGCCCTGGGCCAGCACGTGCTTGAACTCGAAGCGCGAGTACATGCGCTCGCCGGCGGCCAGCGGGATGCTGGTGGTATCGGCCAGGCGCGCGTAGTGCTCGTAGTGTTCGGCCAGCACCGGCTCCTCCACGAACAGCGGCCGGTAGGGCTCCAGTTCGCGCAGCAGCGTCTTGGCCATCGGCACGCCGACGCGGCCGTGGAAGTCGATGCCGAAGTCCACCGTATCGCCCAGCGCCGCGCGGATGCCGGCGATCTTGGCCACCGCCGCATCGACCGCGCGCGGGCTGTCGATCAGCCGCATCTCCTCGGTGCCGTTGAGCTTGAAGGTGTCGTAGCCCAGCGCCTGGTGGGCCTGCATCTGCGCCACGATGTCGGCCGGGCGGTCGCCGCCGACCCAGCGATAGGTCTTCATCCGGTCGCGCACCAGGCCGCCGAGCAGCTGGTACACCGGCACGCCCAGCGCCTTGCCCTTGATGTCCCACAGCGCCTGGTCGATGCCGGCGATGGCGCTCATCAGGATCGCACCGCCGCGATAGAAGCCGCCGCGGTACAGGGTCTGCCAGAGGTCGTTGATGCGCGCCGGGTCCTGGCCGACCACGTACTGCGACAGCTCGTGCACCGCCGCCTCGACGCTGCGCGCCTTGCCTTCGATGACCGGTTCGCCCCAGCCGGTGATGCCCTCGTCGGTCTCGACCTTGAGGAACAGCCAGCGCGGCGCGGCGTGATAGGTGGTCAAGCGGGTGATCTTCATCCCTGGGCGTCCTGATAGGCCTGTACGAAGGCACGCGCGTGCGCGGCGGTGGTCTCGGGCGTCTGGCCCGGCCGGTACAACTCGCCGCCGATGCCGGCCCCGGCCGCGCCCTGGGCGAGGAAGCCGGCCAGCGTGTCGGGGGTGACGCCGCCGACCACGTACACCGGCACCGTCGCCGGCAGCACCGAGCGCAGCGCCCGCACATGGCCGGCGCCGTAGGTGGCGGCGGGGAAGAGCTTGAGGATCTGCGCGCCGGCATCGATGGCATCGAAGGCCTCGCTGGCCGTGGCGAAGCCGGCCACCACCGTCATGCCGCGTTCGACCGCATGGCGGATCAGCGAGGGCCGGGTGTTGGGCGTGACGATGAAGTGCGTGCCGATCTCGGCCAGCGCATCGACCTGCTCGTTGCGCAGCACGGTGCCGGCGCCGATATGCGCGTGCGCGCCGTATTCGCGATGGGCCAGGGCGATGCTGTCGCGCCAGCGTGGCGAATTGAGCGGGATCTCGATGGCATCGAAGCCGGCGCCGACCAGGGCGTCGACATGCGCCGCGGTCTCTTCCGGCGTGATGCCGCGCAGGATCGCGACCAGCGGCAGCTTGAACAGGCGCGTGTCGTGGGACATGGACTTACTCGTGATAGAGCTGGGAGCGACCGCCATCGATCAGGATGTCGGTGGCGTTGATGAAGCGGGCCTCGTCGCTGGCCAGGAACAGGGCGGTGTAGGCCACTTCCTGCGGCGTGCCGATGCGGCCGGGCGGCAGCAGCGCGGTCTGGCGTTCGCGCGCGCCCGGCTCGCGCTCGAACCAAGCCTCGATGCGCGGCACCAGGATCAGGCCGGGCGAGATCGAGTTCACCCGCACGCCGTGCGCGGCGTATTCGATGCCCAGCGCCTTGGTCATGCCGATCAGCCCGTGCTTGGCGACCGGGTAGGGGAAGGCGTGCGGGATGATCTTGTGGCCGTGCACCGAGGCGATGTTGACGATGCTGCCGGCGCCGGCGGCGACCATCGCCGGCAGCGCCGCCTTGCACAGGTTCCATGCGCCCTTGAGGTTGAGGTCCAGGCAGCGCTGCCAGTCGGCGTCGGTGAGCTGCAGCGGATCGGAGAACACGTCCGCGCCCGCGTTGTTGACCAGCACGTCGAGGCGGCCGTGGCGCGCCAGGATGTCGGCGACGAGTGCCTGCACGCCCGCACCGTCGGTGATGTCGCCCTGCACCAGCGCCAGGCGCGCGTCGGCCGCGGCCGGCGCGTTGCGATCCAGGCCGATGACCGTGGCGCCGTGCTCGGCGAACAGCGCGGCCGTGGCCGCGCCAATGCCGCTGGCCGCGCCGGTGACCAGCGCGACCTTGCCGGACAGCCGGCCGCTCATGCGCAAGGCGCCGGCGATGGGCCGGCGTCTGTCTGCGAATGCGTCATGGAACCCCTCCTCGGTTCATCACGATCCGTGACGGAATGGTCCGGTGCGGCCGTCAGGACGCGACGCTACCGGATTGGACGCCCCGGCGGACCATGCGGGGCCGGAGCGGCGCTGATTATTGGAAGCCAAGCTATACCTGGCAAATGAAATTTTTCGAGTGTTCTATTTCGCCACGGAATACGTTACGGTCCGCCACCGTCTGCGTCGTCGACGCCGGTTGAGAAAGGGGCTGGACCATGCTGTTGAAGACGCGCCACCTGCTGCTCTTGCAGCACCTGCACGAGCAACGCTCGGTCCTGCGCGCTGCCGAGGCGACGCGGATGACCCAGCCGGCCGCCTCCAAGCTGCTGGCTGAGATGGAGAGCCTGCTGGGCGTGCCGCTGTTCGAGCGCCACGCGCGCGGCGTCGAACCGACCCGCTACGGCGAGGTGCTGGCGCGCCACGCGCGGGCGGCGCTGTCCGAGCTGGCCCACGCCGGCGATGAGATCGCCGCGCTGCGCGAGGGCCGGCTGGGCCAGGCGGCGCTGGGCACGGTGGTCAACCCGGGCACCAACCTGGTGCCGCTGGCGGTGGCGCGGGTCAAGCGGGCCTTCCCCGGCATCCTGGTGCGGGTGGAGATGGACTACAGCCGGCCGCTGGTCTCGCGCCTGCTCGATGGCCAGCTGGACATCGTGGTGGGGCGGATCATGGATGCCGAGCTGCGCGATGAGCTGGAGTTCGAGCGCCTGGCCGACGAGCCGCACGCGGTGATCGCCCGCGCCGGCCATCCGCTGAGTGGGCGCTCGCTGTCGCATGCCGACCTGGCCGGATGCGGCTGGATCGTCCCGCCGTGCGAGAGCGTGCTGCGCGCGCGGCTGGGCACGGCCTTCATGCGCTACGGCATGCCCTGGCCGGACAACGTCATCGAGACCTCGGCCCTGCCGGTGATCACCGCGCTGCTGGCCGAGAGCGACTTCCTGACCGTGCTGCCGGCGCGCTCGGTCGCCGCCCACGTCCAGGCCGGGCAGCTGGCCGTGCTGCCGATCGACATGGACGTGCAGATGGAGGATTTCGGCATCGTGCGCCGCCGCGGCCATCAGCTCTCGCCCGCGGCGGCCTGCGTGCTGGAGGCGCTGCGCGAGACCGCCCGGACCCTCTACGACGCACCTGCTTGAGGCGCGCACGTATTCCAGGGCTGGATAGCTCCCTGTGAATATTTCATTTGTGCGGCATGTCTGCCGTTCCTATGCTGCCGCCCGCAGACACACCGTGGCCCTGCGGGGTCCCGCCGAACCTGCCCAGCGTGGCGGGCCAGGCTCCCCTGACACGGGTGCGCCCCCGGCGGGATCTGAGGGTCCGGCCGATCGGCACCGCGGCACCGCCTTCGGGTGACTGCCGCACGGTGGGGCCGCCAGGGGCGACCCGTGCACATCACAACTTAAGTTCGGCCAATTTGTCCTTGGGAGGGAGCAAATCATGCCAATGCACCAAGTGCGCGCCCCGCAACGCGGCGCGTCGGAACGTCTCGTCCGTCATCTGCTCACCGTCGCCGTGCTGGGCATCCTGGGTGGCGTGGCCGGGCAGGCGCTGGCCCAGGACGCGGCCGCCAAGCCGGACGCGGCCCAGGACGGCGAGGCCGTCACCCGTCTGGACACCGTCACCGTCACCGGCCAGCGCGCCGCGCTGGACAAGGCGGTGTCGGTCAAGCAGATGGAAGATCACGTGGTCGAGGTGATCTCGGCCGACAACATGGGCCAGATGCCCAACGTCACCGTGGCCGAGGCGCTGGCGCGCCTGCCCGGCGTGACCGCCTCGCTGGACCGCGGCAACGCCAGCCTGGCCACCGTGCGCGGCCTGGGCCCGCGGATGACCATGGGCACGGTCAACGGCCGCGAGATCGCCTCCTCCGAGCCGGACCGCGCGGTGCGCTGGGAGATCTTTCCCACCGAGATCGTCTCCACCGTCAAGGTCTACAAGACGCCCTCGGCCGACCTGATCGCCGGCGGCATCGCCGCCACGGTGGACATCGCCACGATCGATCCGCTGACCTATACCGGCCCGCGGTTCGTGGCCAGCGCCGGCCCGGTGTTCTACGACCAGGGCAAGGACGTGGATGGCTACAGCCCCTGGGGCAGCCGCTTCGGCGCCAGCTGGGTGCACAAGATCAACGACGACCTGGCCATCGCCATCGGCGCGACCTACCAGAAGCAGAAGAACGCCAACGCGCTGATCGGCAGCTGGGGCTATACCGACGACGCCAGCGCGGTGGACGTGGATGGCGACGGCACGCGCGACTACACCCCCTGGGGCGCGGCCGACCAGCTCAAGCTGATCGACCAGACCCGCACCGGCGCGATGGCCGCGCTGCAGTGGCGCAGCGGCAACTTCGAACTGAAGGCCGATGCGCTCTATTCGAGGGTGCGCATCGACGAGGACCAGTCGCAGACCTGGTACCGCAACTGGGACGACAGCATCTGGTCGTGGTGGAACCCCTACGGCCAGCCGGGCTCGTCGATCCACATGATCGACCACAGCGTGGTCGGCGGCACGCTGATCAACTCGCAGTGGGGCACGCCGCTGGAGATGGACCAGGTGCTGGCCAAGTACAGCGAGGTCAAGACGCTGACCGCCGGCGGCCTCAACGGCAAGTGGACCGGCGAGGTGTGGACCCTCGGCGCCGACCTGTCGGCGTCGGAGGCCAAGCGCGAGAACCGCTGGCGCTCGGTGCAGTTCGGGCTCAACCCGGACAGCGTGTCCTTCGACTTCGCGCCGGGCCACGCGCCCTGGATCTCGGCCAGCAGCGCTACGCCGGCCTGGGGCATCGCCGGCAGCGACGAGCCGCAGGCGCTGCACGACCGCATCGCCGCGCTGGCGCTGGATGCCAGCCGCCCGCTCGATGGCGCGTTCAACCGGCTGTCCTTCGGCGCGCGCGTCTCCGACCGGGTCAAGCGCAACCGCCACGAACTGGCCAACTACTCGGACTACAACCAGCCGATCTCGGCCTATGCCGACCTGATCCATCCCCTGGACATCCCCGGCCTGAACGTGCCGCCGGTCTATGCCGGCAACGTGGACGACATCGCCGAGCGCGGCTTCGGTGGCTTCGCCCCCTCGGCGCTGGCCGAACAGATGCTGGACCACTGGAAGGTGCAGGAGCGGGTCAAGGAAGCCTTCGCCAAGGCCAACTTCAGCTCCAACTGGCTGGGCGTGGATGTGACCGGCAATGTCGGCGTGCGCGTGGTCGGCACGCATACCCGCAGCGACGGCTACGACACCGTCGATGGCAATACCTATGCGCCCAGCAGCGCCAGCAAGGACTACACCGACGTGCTGCCCAGCGCGACGGTCAACTTCCTGATCGCTGACGACAAGATCCTGCGCCTGTCCGCGGCCAAGGTGGTCGCGCGGCCGCCGCTGGACGAGCTGCGCACCGGCCGCTATCTGGACAATCCGGCCACGGTCAGCGGCCAGCTCACCGGCAGCGGCGGCAACCCGCGGCTGGATCCGTTCCGCGCCACCCAGCTCGACCTGTCCTACGAGTGGTACTTCCACAAGGAGGCGTTGGCCGCCGTGGCGGTGTACCGTAAGTGGGTCGATTCGAGCATCGGCTACAAGACCGAGCACGAGACCATCGATGGCCGCGACTATCTGATCAGCGGCCCGTTCAACGGCGGCGGCGGCTACATCGACGGCGTCGAGCTGACCTTCCAGACCCCGTTCTGGTTCATCCCGGGCATGGAGAACTTCGGCATCTACTCCAACCTGTCGCTGGTGGATTCCAACCTGCACGAGTTCTCGCCGGCCAACAATCCGCTGCCGCTGAGCGGCCTGGCGCGGCGCACCGGCTCGGCCGACCTGTGGTACAGCAGCGGCAAGCTGGAGGCGCGCGCGGGCTACAGCTACCACAGCCCCTACACCACGGTGTACGGCTGGAACGCCGCCCACCTGGTGCGCCTGGACAGCATGGGCACCTGGGACGCCAGCCTGGGCTGGCAGTTCAACCCGCGCTGGGCGGTGAAGCTGCAGGTCAGCAACCTCACCAACGAGGCCATGCGCGCCTATACCGACAACCTGCCGTATCGCCTGGCCAACATGGACGACGGCGGCTACCAGTTGTTCGGCCGGCGCTTCTCGCTCGAAGCCACGTTCCGGTTCTGAGAGGACGACGACTGTGAGCGATCGAAACAGAGGCTGGCTGCGCGCGGCGATGCTGGCGGTGGCGCTGTTCGCGCTGCCGGCCGGCGCCGAGGAGCGCGCGCGGCCGTTCTACCTGGGGGCGGACCTGTCCTTCGCCAACGAGATGGAGGACTGCGGCGTGCAGTACCGCGACGGCGGCAAGGTCGAGGACGTGTTTTCGATCTTCCGCGCCCATGGCGCCAACCTGGTGCGCGTGCGGCTGTGGAACGACGCGCGCTGGACGCGCTACAGCGACCTGTCCGACGTCAAGAAGACCGTGCGCCGGGCCCGCGCCCAGGGCATGCAGGTGCTGCTGGACCTGCACTACTCCGACGACTGGGCCGACGGCGACAAGCAGTACATCCCCAAGGCCTGGGCCGATATCGCCGACACCGACGACCTGGCGCGCACGCTCTACAACTTCACCTACGACACGCTGATGGCGCTGGACCGCGAGGGGCTGATGCCCGAGCTGGTCCAGGTCGGCAACGAGACCAATCCCGAACTGATGAGCTCCAGGGTCTGGGACAAGCAGAAGGACCGCATCGACTGGACGCGCAACGCGGCCCTGTTCAACGCCGGCATCCGCGCGGTCCACGATGCAGGCGCCCACTCCAGGATCCAGCCGCGGGTGATGCTGCATATCGCCCAGCCGGAGAACGTGGAGCCGTGGTTCGCCGCGGCCGACCGCGCCGGAGTGCGCGGCTTCGACCTGATCGGCATCAGCTACTACCGCAAGTGGTCCACGCAGACGATGGCGCAGCTGGGCCAGACCATCGCGCGCCTGCGCAAGACCTATCCGGACAGGGACGTGGTAGTGGTGGAGACGGCCTACCCGTGGACGCTGGAGGCGGGCGATGAATCGCACAACCTGCTTGGCGAGGACTCGCTGATCCCGGGCTACCCAGCCACGCCCGATGGGCAGCTGCGCTACCTCACCGACCTGACCCAACTGGTGGCCGACAACGACGGCAGCGGCGTGGTCTATTGGGCGCCGGAGTGGACCACCAGCCGCTGCAAGACGCGCTGGGGCACCGGCTCGTCCTGGGAGAACGCCACGTTCTTCGATTTCCGGCACGGCAATGGGTTGCTGCCGGGCATCGACTTCATGCGCCACGACTACCGTCTGCCGCGATGAGCGAGCTGAGCCGTCGCGAACTGCTGCGCGCGCTGATGGCCGGCGGCGTGGCGGTCACCGTGCCGGCGGGCCGCGCGGCGGCGACGCCGAGCGCCGCCGGTGACGCGGCCGTCGCGCAGGCATCCTCGGCACTCGCATTGCCGCGGGCGCCGGCCGGGCGTCCGACGCCTGGCGCGCGCCAGCGCGACCGCCTGGATGCCGACTGGCGCTTCGCCTTCGGCCATGCCGACGACCCGGCGCGCGACTTCAACTTCGGCACCTACCAGCGCAGCTACGCCAAGGCCGGCAAGGACACCGCCGATGCGGCGCTGATCGCTTACGACGATGCGGGCTGGCGCGCGCTGTCGCTGCCGCACGACTGGGCGGTGGAACTGCCCTTCGTGCCCAATCCCCATCCGCCCGCCGGCGTGGATGATCCGGCCGCCGCGCACGGCTATCGCCCCGTGGGCCGCGACCATCCCGAGACCAGCATCGGCTGGTATCGGCGGGAGCTGGACATTCCCGCCAGCGATGCGGGCCGGCGCTTGGTGATCGAATTCGACGGGGTGTTCCGCGACTGCATCGTGTTCTGCAACGGCCATATCGTCGGTACTAACGCCAGCGGCTATATCGGCTTCGAGGTGGACATCACCGATGTGGTCGACTACGGCGCACGCAATGTGATCGCCGTGCGCGTGGACGCCACCCTGGGCGAGGGCTGGTTCTACGAAGGCGCCGGGATCTACCGCCATGTCTGGCTGCGCAGGACCGATCCGCTGCACATTCCTGCCGGCGGGCTCGTGGTGCGGGCCACGCCCCGCGCCGGGCAGGCCGCCTGCGTGGTGGAGGCCACGCTGCACAACGCGGGCGACCAGGCCGAGGCCTGCGTGCTGGTGCTGCAGGTCCTGGCCGACGACGGGCATGTGGTCGCCAAAGCGCAGCTGCCTGCAACGCAGGTGGCGCCGGGCGATGCGACCACGGTGCAACACGCGCTGGCCTTCGACGCGCCGCAGCTGTGGTCGCCCGAGACCCCGGTCCTGTACCGGCTGCTGGCCGAGCTGCGTGTGGACGATGTCGCACGCGACGCGGTCCAGGTCGCGTTCGGCGTGCGCAGCATCGCCTTCGACGCCCAGCGCGGCTTCCTGCTTAATGGCGCGCCGTACAAGCTCAAGGGCACCTGCAACCACCAGGATCATGCCGGCGTGGGCACCGCCATCCCAGACGCCTTGCACGCCTGGCGCCTGCAGCAGCTCAAGGCCCTGGGCTGCAACGCCTGGCGCATGGCGCATAACCCGGCCAGCCCGGCGCTGATGGACCTGTGCGACCGCCTGGGCATGCTGGTGATCGCCGAGACCCGGCGCATGTCCTCCGACCCTGAGGCGATGCGCGAACTGCAGCGCCTGCTGCTGCGCGACCGCAACCGGCCCAGCGTGATCGCCTGGTCGCTGGGCAACGAAGAGCCGCAGATGGTCACCGCGTGCGGCGCGCGCATCGTCGGCACGATGCAGGCGCTGGTGCGCCGGCTCGATCCGACCCGGCCGACCACCTTCGCCATGGACAAGGGCTTCGGCGAGGGCGTGGGGCAGGTGGTGGACGTGGTCGGCTTCAACTACCGCACCAACCAGATGGACGCCTTCCACGCGCGCGAGCCGCAGCGGCCGGTGTACGGCAGCGAGACCGCCAGCACGGTGTCGGTGCGCGGCAACTATTTCGTCGACGACGCCTGCGGCTATACGCGCGCCTACGACGTCGACCACCCGTGGTGGGCGTCCACGTCCGAGTCGTGGTGGGCGTTCGTGGCCGAACGGCCGTGGATCGCCGGCGGCTTCGTCTGGACCGGGTTCGACTATCGCGGCGAGCCCACGCCGTACAACCGCTGGCCCAACGTGGCCTCGCAGTTCGGCGTGCTCGACAGCTGCGGCTTCCCCAAGGACAACGCCTGGTACTACCGCGCGCAGTGGACGCAGGCGCCGGTGCTGCATCTGTTTCCGCACTGGAACTGGGACGCGCTGCCGGCCTTGGCCAACGGCATGGTGGATGTGTGGGTCCACAGCAACCTGGACGAGGTCGAGCTGTGGGTCAACGGCGTCAGCCAGGGCCGGCGTCGCGTGCCGCGCTACGGCCACGTGGAGTGGCGCGTGCGCTACGCGCCGGGCGCGATCGAGGCGCGTGGCTATCGCGGCGGCGAGCAGGTGCTGGTGCAGCGGCGCGAGACCACCGGCGCGCCGGCCGCCATCGCACTGCGCTGCGAGCGCGCCAGTCTGCTGGCCGACGGCCAGGACGTGGGCATGATCGAAGTGGCCATCGTGGACGCGCAGGGCCGGCAGGTGCCGACCGCCGGCGACGAGGTCCGTTTCCAGGTGAGCGGGGCGGGGGCGTTGATCGGCGTCGGCAACGGCGACCCGGCCAGCCACGAGGCCGACAAGGCCGAGCGGCGCCGCGCCTTCAACGGGCTGTGCCAGGCGATCGTGCAGAGCGCGCGTGCGCCTGGCCGCCTGCGGCTGCAGGCCAGCGCGCCAGGCTTGCGGGGTGCGACGCTGGAGCTGGAAGTCCTGGCCGCGCCTACGTCGGCGCGCGCGAGCTGAGACACGCTGTCGCCGAGCATGCGGCGAAGGCAAGGTCAGGCACTGATCGGTCCCAAGGCCGATCAGTGCCGTTGAGACCCCTTAAAGATCGAACTTGATGCCCTGCGCCAGCGGCAGCGAATCGGAGTAGTTGATCGTGTTGGTCTGGCGGCGCATGTAGGCCTTCCACGCATCCGAGCCGGACTCGCGCCCGCCACCGGTGTCCTTCTCGCCGCCGAACGCGCCGCCGATCTCCGCACCGGAGGTGCCGATGTTGACGTTGGCGATGCCGCAGTCGCTGCCGGCCGCGGAGAGGAACTTCTCGGCCGCCTTCAGGCTGTTGGTGAAGATCGACGAGGACAGGCCCTGCGGCACGCCGTTCTGCATGTCGATGGCCTCCTCCAGCGTCTCGTACTTCATCACGTACAGGATCGGGGCGAAGGTCTCGTGCTGGACGATGGCGTCGGTGTTCTTGAGGCCGGAGATGATGGTCGGCAGGACGAAGTTGCCTTCGCGCTCCAGCGCCTTGCCGCCGGTTTCCACCGTGCCGCCGGCGGCCTTGGCCTGCTCGACGGACTTCAGGAAGGCATCGACCGCGGCCTTGCTGTTGAGCGGGCCCATCAGATTGGCTGCATCCAGCGGATCGCCGATCTTGCCTTCCACCTGCTTGTAGGCCTTGACCAGCGTGGCCAGCACGGTGTCGTAGATCGAGGCGTGCACGATCAGGCGGCGGGTGGTGGTGCAGCGCTGGCCGGCGGTGCCCACCGCGCCGAACACGATGCCCGGCACGGCCAGCTTCAGGTCGGCGGTCTCGTCCAGGATGATGGCGTTGTTGCCGCCCAGCTCCAGCAGGCTGCGGCCCAGGCGCCGCGCCACGCGCTCGCCGACGATGCGGCCGACCTCGGTCGAGCCGGTGAAGCTGATCAGCGGCACGCGCTTGTCGTCCACCAGCTGCTGGGACAGTTCGATGCCGGCATCGTTGATCAGGAAGAACAGGTCGGGGAAGCCGGCGTCCTTGAGCGCGTCGTTGCAGATCTTCTGCGTGGCCAGCGCGGTCAGCGGGGTCTTGTTGGACGGCTTCCAGATGCAGATGTCGCCGCAGATGGCGGCCAGGAACGCATTCCACGCCCACACCGCGACCGGGAAGTTGAACGCGCTGATGATGCCGACCAGGCCGATCGGGTGGTACTGCTCGTACATGCGGTGGCCCGGGCGCTCCGAATGCATGGTGTAGCCGTAGAGCATGCGGCTCTGGCCCACGGCGAAGTCGGCGATGTCGATCATCTCCTGCACTTCGCCGTCGCCCTCGGGCTTGGACTTGCCCATCTCCAGCGCCACCAGCGAGCCGAGCAGATCCTTGTGCCTGCGCAGCGCCTCGCCGCACAGGCGCACGGCCTCGCCGCGACGCGGCGCCGGCGTGGTGCGCCAGCTCTTGAACGCCGCCTGCGCGCGTTCGATGACCGTGTCGTAGTCGGACTGGCTGCTGGCATGCACCGTGGCGATGACGGCATTGGTGGTCGGGTTGACCGACTCCAGCACCCCGGCATCGGTGGTGCTGGACCACTGGCCGTTGCCGAGATAGGTGCCGGGGTTGGTCGGGCCAAGGCCCAGGGCCTTGAGCAGGTCAGCAGACATGGAAACTCCGTGTTCGGGGACGCGATGCGCCGCGGGCGGGGGACGCGGCAGGGCCGGCAATTTTAGCAGGCCGTCCGGGTCGGCCCGGGCTGGGCCAGGGGTGGCGATCTTGTGGCAGTGACGCCGCTACCTCCGGCCGTGGCTCTCCCGGTGTGCGGCCAGGTGCCGTCAGCGCGCCTGATCATCGGGATTCGGGATTCGGGAATCGGGAATCGGGAATCGGGAATCGGGACCAGGGACTGGGGACTGGGGGCTCGCAGCCAACATCAAGACCTCACCAAAGCCGCCCCCTCCCTTGCGCGCAGCGCAGGGGAGGGTTGGGGAGGGGTTGGCTGTTGCCGTTGCTTTGAGTGGCTTCGTCAGCCGCCCTGCGTCTGCCCCAGCGCCGCGTTCAGCACCGCCGCCAGGCGCACGCCGGCCAGACGCAGCTGCTGCTCGGCCACCGGCGTCCAGGTGGTGAAGTAGGCCGGGTCCAGCTTGGCCCGGGCCGGGTAGAACCCCGGCGAGCGGACGATGCGGCAGGACGCCTCGGCCCACGAGGTCGCCTCCGGCGGGAAGCCGGTGCCCGCGCCGGGCGCGGGCCGGGGCAGGGCGCGGATCTGCGCCAGCAGCGCGTCTTCGTCCAGGCCGGTGTGGCGCAGCAGCCCGCTGTCCCACAGCGCATGCAGATTGCTGCCCCGGCCGTCCACGTTGATCTGCACGGTATTGCCGCCCTTGTCGCGGGCGAAGCCGGCGTGCAGCGGCTGGTGGGCATCGCCGACCAGATGCACGACGAACTTCAGCGCCTGCAGGCGCGCGGCGGGCGGTGCGCCGCGGTCGGCCAGCACCTTGGTCTGCGCGGTGAGCGCGGCGATCGTGCAATCGCCGTTGCGGCAGTCGCGCGGCGGGTCGTAATGGCAGTCGCCCTCGCCCAGGTTGACGTAATGCCAGGCGGCGGTGCGCTTGCCCAGGTCGGGGTCGGATTCGCGCAGTTCGTCGGGCCAGCTGGCGATGCCGGGCAGCGTCGCCCCAGGCTCCAGCGCCAGCAGGGCGTCGATCTGCGCGCGCGCCTGCGCGGTGAGGTCCGGCTCGGCCAGCTCGGCCACCAGCCGATGCCCGGTGCGGCCCGAGGCCAGGGCGGACACGGGGCAAGCCAACAGGCTCAGCGACAGCAACGCGGCCACCGGCCGCACGAACGGAATCTTCAACACGCAACATCCGGCTTTCGACACGAGCGCCGGATGATACCCGCGCGCCCGCGCCGGCTCGATGTCGCTGATGCACCGCGGCGCTGCATGCCGACCCATGCGTTGCTACGTGTCACAAACCGAAAACCGCCCTCCGTGGCGGCAAGACACCCGGCCATCCCGGCCGGCCCCCATCGGGCATGCGCGCGTCGCCAGCGACGCGCGCGCCTGCTCAGAAGCGGTAGACCCAGGCCGCGCCGTAGACCATCGGATCGATGTTGGCCGTGCCCAGCTTGGCCCCGTTGAGCTTGACCTTGGTGTCGATGTCGGCCCAGCGCACGTCCACGCGCAGGGCGCTGCGCGCGTTCAGCGCGAAGTCCAGGCCGGCGTGCGCGGCCAGGCCCGAGGAGTCGCCCAGGTCCAGGTCGCTACCGGCCAGGGCGCCCTTGGCGTCGGTGCTGAAGAACTTGGTGTAGTTCACGCCCAGCCCCACGAACGGCGACACCTTGCCGGCGCTGTTGAAGTGGTACTGCAGCGACACCACCGGCGGCAGCTGCTTGGTGGTGCCGACCTTGCCCAGGCCCTTGATGTTGATATCGTGCTGGAACGGCCAGGCGGCCAGCACCTCGAGGCCCAGGTTGTCGGCCACGAAGTACTCGCCGGTGATGCTGGGGCGGGTGCTGCTGTCCACGCTGACCGGCAGCGTGCCGCCGGCCAGCTTGCCGTTGTCCGACTTCGGATTGACCTGGTGGATGCCGACGCCGACGGTGATCTCGCCGCGCGACTGGGCGGCGGCCTGGAGGCAGACGCCGCCCAGGGCCAGGGCGAGCAGGCAGGGGAGGAGGGACTTGCGCATGACGATGAGGCTCCGTTGTGTGTGGCGCACATGCTCCAACCGGGCCCGGGCGCCCGCCTTGATCCGGATCAAGGCGCACGGCGGGCGGCTGCCGTCCTGGCATCGCCGCCGGATTCAGCCCGGTGCGGCTCACGACCCGGCGGCAACGGGGCGCGCTGCTAGAATGCGGGCCCCTTCACCGCCGCGTCGCGCACCCGCGTGCCGCTTACAGGAGTCCTCCAGCAATGAGCATCAAGGTAGGCATCAACGGCTTCGGCCGCATCGGCCGCAATGTGCTGCGTTCGGCCGTGCAGAATTTCGAGGGCGAGATCGAGATCGTCGCCATCAACGACCTGCTCGAACCCGACTACCTGGCCTACATGCTGCAGTACGACTCGGTGCACGGGCGCTTTGAGGGCACCATCTCGGTCGAGGGCACCACGCTGATCGTCAACGGCAAGAAGATCCGCCTGACCGCCGAGCGCGACCCGGCCGCGCTGAAGTGGGACGAGGTGGGCGCCGAGGTGGTCATCGAGTCCACCGGCATCTTCCTCACCAAGGACGGCGCGCAGAAGCATCTGGACGCCGGCGCCAAGAAGGTCATCCTGTCCGCGCCGTCCAAGGACGACACGCCGATGTTCGTCTTCGGCGTCAACGACAAGACCTACGCCGGCCAGGCGATCATCTCCAACGCCTCGTGTACCACCAACTGCCTGGCGCCGCTGGCCAAGGTGATCAACGACAAGTGGGGCATCAAGCGCGGCCTGATGACCACCGTGCACGCCGCCACCGCGACGCAGAAGACCGTCGATGGCCCGTCCAACAAGGACTGGCGCGGCGGCCGGGGCATCCTGGAGAACATCATTCCCTCGTCCACCGGTGCGGCCAAGGCCGTGGGCGTGGTGATCCCCGAGCTCAACAAGAAGCTGACCGGCATGAGCTTCCGCGTGCCGACCTCCGACGTGTCGGTGGTGGACCTGACCTGCGAGCTGGAAAAGCCGGCCACCTATGCCGAGATCTGCGCCGAGATGAAGGCCCAGAGCGAAGGCGCGCTGAAGGGCGTGCTGGGCTACACCGAGGACAAGGTCGTGGCCACCGACTTCCGCGGCGAGACCCGGACCTCGGTCTTCGATGCAGAGGCCGGCATCGCCCTGGACTCCACCTTCGTCAAGCTGGTGTCCTGGTACGACAACGAATGGGGCTACTCCAACAAGTGCCTGGAGATGGTCAAGGTCGTCGCGGGCAAGTAAGCCGCGCGATTCAGGACAAGGGCGCCTTTCGGGCGCCCTTTGTCTTGATGCGGTCACGAGAGTCGGGTAGACCGCGCCAGGCGGCGCGGGTGAGGGAGCCCGGTAGTGCGGCAACGGGGGTGCGGGTCTCTTTTTTCGGGCCGGGTGTCGTGCTATCAATCACCCGCGGATCGTCCAACGGCCCGTGCCGTGGGCAGGGAAGCGAATTTCACTCAAGGGGTAAGTGTTTCATGAAGATCAAGCAATGGTTTGGAAGCGGCCTGATTGCAGTGGCCGCCGTGCTGATGGCGCCGGGTGCATGGGCGCAGACGGCCGACATCTTCGACATCGATTACGTGCAGGGCCACCTGGTGGCCGGCAAGACGACCAAGGCCCAGGTGCTGGAGAGCTTCGGCGAGCCGACCTCCAAGAAGGCCAAGCTGAGTTCGTCCGGCGGCGCCTCCGAGACCTACGTCTACATCAAGGGCGCGGCCAAGAAGCCCGCGGCTACGGCCGGCACAGGCTTCGGCAAGATGGTGGGTTCGCTGCGCGGCGTGCTGGGCGATGTCTCCGACCTGACCGGCAAGAATGTCGGCGGTGAGGTGGCCTCCAACAGCTATCGCGCACAGCGCAGCGCCAACGCCGCCGACCGCCTGTCCGCACGCGCGGGCACCGACGCGGATGCATCGGCCGAATCCGATGGCGCCTCGCGGCTGACCATCCAGCTCCAGGGCGGCGTGGTGACTTCGTTCGATATGGAGTGAGGCGCGCCCTGCGGTCGCTTGCGCTTAGACCCCGCGCCCAAAAGCGCGGGGTTTTTCGTTTGGATCGTCTCCGCAGTGCAGGGAGTAAACCGTGAGCGAGGTCGGCGAACGGATTTCGCCAACCAGCCTCGACGCGGCTGGGCGTTGCTCCTCGGCTCGGTCCGCCCTCCTGGCGGACTCACCGCCGCGGGCCA
The DNA here is from genome assembly GCF_042700505.1 of Pseudoxanthomonas sp. UC19_8. Lineage (NCBI taxonomy): Bacteria > Pseudomonadati > Pseudomonadota > Gammaproteobacteria > Lysobacterales > Lysobacteraceae > Pseudoxanthomonas > Pseudoxanthomonas sp. UC19_8. The sequence goes on along the minus strand of NZ_CP170559.1, from coordinate 2,312,578 downwards.
TCCCTGGCCCGCTCTCCGCACGCCCGCCCGGGGCGATGCTCCGCAGTTGCTAAGTCACGACTTCTTTCGACCCGAGGGCGTGGTGCAAGCGCTCTGCTCCCTCCCTTTCGCCGCAGGCGAAGGGGAGGGTCGGGGTGGGGTGCTGTTGCTCTTCGCTTTCGGCGGCTTGACCGGTAAAGCCCCGACCCCTCCCCATCCTTCCCCTGCGCTGCGCGCAAGGGAGGGGGCCTCAAGTCGCAAACCGAAGTCCTGTGACTTGACGCGCGCAGCAGCGGGCCGGCGGGCGGCGGCCGCGCCTAGCGAGGCAGGAGCCGAGCGCCCGAATCAGGGCAGGATGCCCTGATTGAGGGATAAGCGGCTGCCGCCCGCCGGACCGCTGCCCATCCGAAGCGGGAACGGCAAAGCGCCCAGATACTTGGAGGCGAGAAACCCACTTGGGCGCCAGAGTGGCAAGTGAGCGCCTCGGGATGCGACATACAAGACCCGCCATGTCCTGCAACGCAGCCTCCAGTACCAGGCTTGTGTTGCCGGTTCTATCGATCCACTGGGATTTCAACGAAGCAGGTTTGCCGCTCTCCCGCACAGCGCGGACAATGGGCGCCTGATCTTTCCCCTGCACAGGACCCAAGCATGACCATCGTCCGCATGAGCGACCTCGACCTGTCCGGCAAGCGCGTGCTGATCCGGCAGGATCTCAACGTGCCGATCGAAAACGGCCAGATCACCTCCGAACAGCGCATCACCGCCTCGGTGCCGACCCTCAAGGCCGCGCTGGAGCAGGGCGCCGCGGTGATGGTCACCTCGCACCTGGGCCGGCCGAAGGAGGGCACCTGGAGCGGGGAGGATTCGCTGGCGCCGGTGGCCGAGCGCCTGACCGCCCTGCTGGGCACCAAGGTCGAGCTGGTGCGCGACTGGGTCGACGGCGTGGACGTCAAGCCCGGCCAGATCGTGCTGCTGGAAAACTGCCGCATGAACGTGGGCGAGGCCAAGGACGACGAGACGCTGGCGAAGAAGTACGCCGCCCTGTGCGACGTGTTCGTCATGGATGCCTTCGGCACCGCCCACCGCGCCCAGGCCTCCACCCACGGCGTGATCAAGTACGCGCCCATCGCCGCCGGCGGCCCGCTGCTGATGGCCGAGCTGGACGCCCTGGGCAAGGCGCTGGACAACCCGGCCAAGCCGCTGCTGGCCATCGTCGCCGGCAGCAAGGTCTCGACCAAGCTCGAGCTGCTGTCCAACCTGGTCGGCAAGGTCGACCAGCTGATCGTCGGCGGCGGCATCGCCAACACCTTCATCGCCGCGGCCGGCTATAGCGTCGGCAAGTCGCTGTGCGAGCCGGACCTGATCGGCACCGCCCAGCAGATCGTCGCCGATGCCAAGGCGCGCGGCGCCGAGATCCCGCTGCCCACCGATGTGGTGGTGGCCAAGCAGTTCCTGCCCGACGCCCCCGCGACGGTGAAGCGCGTCGATGCGGTCGAAGCCGATGACCTGATCCTGGACATCGGCCCGGACACCGCCCAGGCCTACGCCGCACTGATCGCCAAGGCCGGCACGGTGGTGTGGAACGGCCCGGTCGGCGTGTTCGAGTTCGACGCCTTCGGCAAGGGCACCGAGACCCTGGCGCGCGCGATCGCCGCCTCGCCGGCGTTCTCCATCGCCGGCGGCGGCGACACGCTGGCGGCCGTGGACAAGTACGGCATCGCCAAGGACGTGTCCTACATCTCCACCGGCGGCGGCGCCTTCCTGGAGTTCCTGGAAGGCAAGACCCTGCCGGCGGTCGCGGCACTGGAAGCGCGCGGCAGCTGATCGGCGCGCCGCTGTCACTTCAGAGGCCCGGCCCTGAAAAGCCGGGCCTTTTCGCTTCTTATTCGAGGTATCCGCATGACTTCGCTTCCCACCCTGTTCTTCGACCTGGATGGCACGCTGATCGATTCCGAGCCCGGCATCGTCAACGGCATCGCGCATGTATTCGCGTCCCTGCAGCGGCCGACGCCGTCGCGCGAGGCGCTGCACGCGTGGATCGGGCCGCCGATGCGCGACAGCTTCCAGGCCGCGTTCGGCGACGAGGATTTGGTGGCACGCGCGCTGACGCTCTATCGGCAGCGTTACGACACGCTGGGCTGGACCGAGCTGACTGTGTACCCCGGCATTCCTGAGCTGATCGAAGCGCTGGCGCAGGCCGGCCATCGGCTGGCGGTGGTGACCTCGAAGAACGAGCGCGCGGCGCGGCGCATCCTGGGCGCACTGCCGTTCGGCGCGGCGTTCGAGGAAATCGTCGGCGCCAGCGACGACGGGGCCCGCCGCTTCAAGCGCGACCTGATCACCGAAGCGCTGACGCGGCTGCAGGTCTCCGCATCCGACTGCGTGATGATCGGCGACCGCCGCATGGACATCGAGGGTGCCGCGGCGCACGCGATGCGCAGCATCGGCGTGCTGTGGGGCTTCGGCGATCGCGACGAACTGCTTGCCGCAGGCGCCGGACAGGTGGTCGAGACGCCGTCCGCGCTGGCCGGCGCGCTCGGCGTCGCGCTGCGGCGCAGTTGAATACCATTACAAGGCCATTTCAGCTCTTCGCTTTCTGAAGCCGCAGGAGCCAAGGCCTTTTCATATCAATAAGTTGGCTAAAGACGGGCGCTGCGGAGCGCTGCAGCCTTGTTCCATGCTGCAGTGCAGAAGCGGACCACCACCAGTCCTGTGGTAGCGTTTACGGCAAGACGGAGACCCTCGCCATGACCCAATCCAACGCCCGCCGCACCAAGATCCTGGCCACCCTTGGCCCCGCCACCGACCCGCCTGGCGTGCTGGAGCACCTGCTGCGCGCCGGCGTGAACGTGGTGCGGCTCAACTTTTCCCATGGCGACCCGTCGGCCCAGCGCGATCGCGCCGAGGCCGTGCGCAGCGCCGCCAACAAGCTCGGCCTGGAAGTGGGCATCCTGGCCGACCTGCCCGGTCCCAAGATCCGCATCGAGCGCTTCGCCCAGGGCAAGGTGCAGTTGAAGACCGGCGCGCGCTTCGACCTGATCGCGCGCGAAGGCGTGCCGGCCGGCGATGAGACCCAGGTCGGCGTGAGCTACCTCGACCTGCCGGGCGACGTGGCGCCGGGCGATGTGCTGCTGCTGGACGACGGCATGATGCAGCTGCGCGTCACCGCCGTGGAAGGCGAGCGCATCGTCACCCAGGTGCTCAACGACGGCGTGCTGTCCGACCGCAAGGGCCTGAACAAGCAGGGCGGCGGGCTGTCGCTGGGTGCGCTCAGCGACCGCGACCGCGAGCTGATCGCCATCGTCGCCGACATCGGCGTGGACTTCATCGCCGTCTCCTTCTGCCGCAACGCGGCCGACATGGAGGAGGCGCGCAGCCTGGCGCGCAAGCACGGCAGCGACGCCTTCCTGGTGTCCAAGATCGAGCGTACCGAGGCCATCGAGAACCTGAAGGAGATCGTCGGCGCCAGCGACGTGGTGATGGTCGCGCGCGGCGACCTGGGCGTGGAAATCGGCGATGCCGAACTGCCCTGGTCTGCAGAAGCAGATCATTCGCGAGTCGATCGAGCAGAACAAGGTCGTCATCACCGCGACCCAGATGCTGCAGTCGATGGTCGAGAGCCCGCTGCCCACCCGCGCCGAGGTCATGGACGTGGCCAACGCGGTCATCGACGGCACCGATGCGGTGATGCTCTCGGCCGAGACCGCCGCCGGCACCTACCCGGTGCGCGCGGTCGAGGCGATGGCGCGCATCTGCGTCGGTGCCGAGCGCTCGTTCTCGATGGATACCGACTTCGAGGCGGCCCAGCGCAACCTGCAGCGCGCCGACCATGCCATCGCGATGGCCACGATGTTCCTATCCGAGCACATCAAGCTGGGCGGCGTGGTGGCCTTGAGCGAATCCGGCGGCACGGCGGGCTTCCTGTCGCGCTTCCGCTCCACCGTGCCGGTCTATGCGTTCTCGCGCCATGGCGGCGCGCGCCGGCGCATGGCCTTGATGCGCGGCGTCCATCCCATTGCCTTCGACAGCCGTGGCATGGTCCCGCGCGAGGCCGCGCGCGCCAGCATCCAGATGCTGGTCAAGGCCGGTGCGCTGGGCCCGGGCGACCGCGTGGTGTTCACCAGCGGCGAGCACATGGAGACCCACGGCGCCACCAACACCCTGCGCCTGCTGGAAGTGGGCGAAGACGGCCGCGCCAGCGGGCTGGGCGAGCTGTAAGCCGCACCTGGGCGATGAGGGGGCGCCGCTATACTGCGGCCCCCTCGCAGTGCGTTCTCCAGGAGCTCCAATGAGCATCGAATCGCTCGCCGAAACCGCGCAGGCGCTGGTCGCCCCCGGCAAGGGCATCATCGCCATCGACGAATCCACGGCCACCATCGGCAAGCGTTTCGCCGCGGTCGGCATCGAGAACACCGAGGCGCATCGCCGTCGCTACCGCGAGCTGCTGCTGACCACGCCCCGGCTGAGCGATCACATCTCCGGCGCGATCCTGTTCGAGGAGACCCTGCGCCAGAGCACCGAGGACGGCACCCCGTTCCCCAAGTACATGGACAGCCACGGCCTCATCCCCGGCATCAAGGTCGATAGGGGCACTTCGCCCCTAGCCGGCTGCCCGGGTGAATTGGTGACCGAGGGCCTGGACGGCCTGCGCGACCGGCTCAAGGCCTACTACGCCCTGGGCGCGCGCTTCGCCAAGTGGCGCGCGGTGATCACCATCGGCGAGGACATCCCCTCCGGCACCTGCATCGAGGTCAACGCCCACGCCCTGGCGCGCTACGCGGCGCTGTGCCAGGAGCAGGGCCTGGTCGCCATCGTCGAGCCGGAAGTGCTGATGGACGGCGACCATGACATCCAGGTCTGCTACGAGGTCACCGAGGCGATGCTGCGCTCGCTGTTCGGCGCGCTGCACGATCAGGGCGTGCTGCTGGAGGGCACGCTGCTCAAGGCCTCGATGGTCGTGCCGGGCCAGGACTGCGAGGAGCGGGCCGACATCGAGGAAGTCGCCGAGTCGACCCTGATGTGCCTCAAGAGCACCGTGCCGGCGATCCTGCCGGGCATCGTCTTCCTCTCCGGCGGCCAGTCCGACGCGGACGCCACCGCGCACCTGGATGCGATGAACCGCCTCGGCAACCTGCCATGGCCTTTGAGTTTCTCTTACGGCCGCGCCATGCAGCAGGCCGCGCTGGCTCACTGGGCCAAGGACCCGGTCGGCAACTTCGCCAAGGCACAGGCCATCGTGCTGGAGCGTGCGAAGGAGAACGGGCTGGCGGCGCTGGGGAAGTGGAAGGGGTAGGGCGCGGGCCCGCGGCGATGAGGGTCGGCGGATCTGCGCTGAAGTGGCACCTGGCGTTGCCGTTGAGGATGGCCTTTGCGCGGTATGCAGCCGGTGGCGCGGAAAGTGAGCTCGTCATCCCCGCGAAGGCGGGGATCCAGCGGCTCTCCCTGGGCTCCACACTCACTTGAGCGCACCTAACGAAAAACGCCGGCTTCGAGCCGGCGTTTCATCATCAAGGGTCGAATCGGCCGCGCGTTACCGCAGCCCCGACAGCCGCAGATATCCGTCGATGATCTGGTCGCCCCAGAAGAACACCACCCATCCGGCCACGGCCAGATAAGGCCCGAACGGGATCTGCGTCGAGCGGTCGCGCCCCTTCGTCGCCAGCCACGCCGCACCCACCACGGCGCCGATCAGCGAGGAGAACAGGATCACCGGCAGGATGCCGCGCAATCCGACCCATGCGCCGATCGCGGCCAACAGCTTGAAGTCGCCGTGGCCCATGCCTTCCTTGCCGGTGAGCTGCTTGAACAGCCACCACACCGACCAGAGCGACACATAGCCCGCCATCGCCCCCAGCAACGCGGGCTTGGGCGGCAGATAGAGATGCTCCAGGCTGGAGACCAGCCCCAGCCACATCAGTGGCAGCGTCAAGGTATCGGGCAACAGCCGCGTGCGCAGATCGATCCCCGACAGCGCCACCAGGAAACAACTCAACACTGCCGCGCCAAAGCCCTGCCAGCCGAAACCGAAGCGCCACACGCAGAGCACCGCCAGCAGTCCGACCAGCAGCTCGACCGCCGGATACTGCACCGAAATCGGCGTATGGCAGTACCGGCACTTGCCGCGCAGCGCCAGCCAGCTGAACAGCGGAATGTTCTCGAACCAGGCCAGCTTGTGCTTGCAGTGCGGGCAATGCGAAGGCTCGACCACGATCCCGGGCGGCGGCGGGTCGTACAGATCCGGCTGCTCCAGGATCTCGGTGGCATCGCGCCGCCACTGCCACTCCAGGCGCCGCGGCAGCCGCAGGATCACGACATTGAGGAAGCTGCCGACCATCAGGCCGAGCGCGCCCACCACCGGATACCCCAGCTCGGGGTGTTGATCGAGAAACGCCATGGATCAGCCGACCACTTCGCCCAACTTGAATATCGGCAGGTACATGCCGATGACCATGCCGCCGACAAGCACACCCAGAATCACCATGATGGCTGGCTCGATCAGACTGCTCAGCGCATCGACTGCATTGTTCACTTCCTGCTCGTAGTACTCAGCCACCTTGAACAGCATCGTGTCCAGCGCACCTGCCTCCTCACCGATTGCGGTCATCTGGATCACCATATGCGGAAACAGGTTGGTCTGCTTCATTGCCATGTTGACCGGATAACCGACCGCTACGTCATCGCGGATGCGGAACACCGCCTTCTCGTAGACCGTGCTGCCTGTGGCACCTGCGACAGTGTCCAGCGCTTCTACCAGCGGAACGCCTGCCTTAAAGGTGACCGCCAACGTGCGCGCAAAACGGGCGATGGCGCTGTTGTTGAGGATCTGGCCGATCACTGGGACCTTGAGCAGCGCGCGGTCGAGTGCATGCTGCATTGGAAGGGAGCGCTTGAGCGCGAAGATGAAAGCGAAACCACCGCCACCAACAACCAAAAGGGCAAGCCACCAATATGAGGTTGCTACCCTGGAGGCGGCCACGATCAGCTTGGTGAAGGCGGGAAGATCTGCGCCAAATCCAGCGAAAACCGCCTCAAACTGAGGGACGACAAAAATGAGCAAAATCGCACTGACAATCAGCGCAACCGCGATCGTCATTGCAGGGTAGAACAGCGCCTTCTTGATTTTTCCCTTCAAGGATTCAAGGTTCTCCTTGTAGGTGGCAATCGTATCCAGCACGGTCTCCAGGACGCCCGCGCCTTCGCCGGCCCGAACCAGGTTGCGGTACAACTCGTCGAACTGAACGGGGAACTTGCCGATCGCCTCGGATAGCGACGAGCCGCCTTCGATGTCCGTCCTGATCGCTTCGATCATCTTCTTCATTCGCGGGTTTTTGTGTCCGCCGCCGATGATCTCCAGCGAAGTGATAATCGGCACACCCGACTTCATCATGGTCGCCATCTGACGGCTGAAAAACGCGATATCACCTTGTTTGATCGGCTTGCCTGCCGAGCCGAACAGTGGTTTGGGCTTGGGCTTGAGGACGGAAGGCGTGATGCCCTTGCCGCGCAGTTCCGCCCTTAGCAGATTGGCGTTACGCGCCTCCTGCTCGCCCTTCATCTTGACGCCGCGCTTGTCGGTCCCTTGCCAAACGAAGGTGACCAACTGCTTGGTGTCACGCGTGACCGGTACGGATTTCTTGGCGGCTGAACGGCTTACGGCCATGTGCGTTCCCCAGTTGCCGGCATCCCCATGCCGGGTAGCTCGACCCGCATGGTAGCGGGTTCTGCTGGCAAAACAACGTGCAAGTGCGCGATTTCACTGGGCATTTGTCCAGTGTCTCCGTCCTTTTTGGACGGACTTTGCTCAGTCCTTGGTGACCCGGTTGATCTCGGCCAGGCTGGTCAGCCCCTGCTTGACCTTCCATAGGGCCGACTGGCGCAGGTCACGGATGCCCGAACGCTGCGCGGCCTCGGCGATCTGAATGGCGCCACCGCCCTCCAGGATGATCGTGGCGATCTCATCGGTCATCGGCATGACCTGGTAGATGCCCACGCGTCCTTTGTAGCCTTCAGTGCACTCGTCGCAACCCACCGCCTCGAAGACGGTAAACCCCTCGTCCAGCTCTGCTTGGCTGAACCCCTCGGCCAGCAGCGCCTTGGCCGGGATCGTGGCGGATCGCTTGCAGCGTGGGCACAGGCGGCGCGCCAGGCGCTGCGCGATGACCAGGGTCACCGAACTGGTGATGTTGTAGGGCGCGATGCCCATGTTCATCAGGCGCGCGATGGTCTGCGGTGCATCGTTGGTGTGCAGGGTCGAGAGCACCATGTGGCCGGTCTGGGCGGCCTTGACGGCGATCTCGGCCGTCTCCAGGTCGCGGATTTCGCCGACCATGATGATGTCCGGGTCCTGGCGCAGGAACGAGCGCAGCGCCGCGGCGAAGGTCATGCCGCGCTTGTTGTTCTGCTGGACCTGGTTGACGCCGGGCAGGCGGATTTCGACCGGGTCCTCGGCCGTGGAGATGTTGCGCGTGTCGTCGTTGAGGATGCCCAGCGCCGTATACAGCGACACGGTTTTGCCGGAGCCGGTCGGGCCGGTCACCAGCACCATGCCGTAGGGCTTGTGGATGGCATCCAGGAACAGCTTCTGCTGGTCCTCCTCGTAGCCCAGCTTGTCGATGCCCAGCTTGGCGGCGCTGCCATCCAGGATACGCAGCACGATCTTCTCGCCGAACAGCGTCGGCAGGGTGCTGACACGGAAGTCGATCTGGCGGGTCTTGGATAGGTTGAGCTTGATGCGGCCGTCTTGCGGAACGCGCTTTTCGGCGATGTCCAGCTGCGACATGACCTTCAGGCGCGCGGCGATGCGCTGGTTGAGCTTCTGCGGGGCCCGCGCGACGGTCTTGAGGATGCCGTCGATGCGTAAGCGCACACGGTAGTCGGTCTCGTATGGCTCAAAATGAATGTCAGAAGCCCCCTTGCGGATGGCATCGACCAGCATTTTGTTGACGAACTTAACGACTGGCGTATCCTCACCCTTGGCGTCGATGCCTGTGTCGCCGCTCTCCTCGTCGCCTGCCGCCGTGTCCAGGCTGCCGAAATCCTCGTCGTCGCCACCCATCCCGGCGAGCGAGTCGGAGGCATTACTCCATGTTTCCAGCGTCCTTCTAAGCTGGTCATCAGCGACCAGAATCGGCTCCACAGCAAGGTTCGTATGGAACTTAATTTCGTCGAGACCTTGCATGCGCGTCGGGTCGGAGACCCCGACGTACAGCTTGTTGCCACGCTTGAACATGGGCAGGATTTGGTGCTTTTGCAGCAGTTCCTCGCTGACCAATTTCAGAGCGTTTTGAGCAGGGTCGAACGCTGACGCATCAATCAAAGGAATGCCAAACTCGATGGCGTTGGCAGCAGCAAGCTGGGCAGGGCTTACAAGCTTCATCTCTTGTATCCACTGCGCCAATGGAATCTTGGCATGAGATGCTTCGGCCATCGCGGTGCGAGCGGCGCCTTCTTCAAGCGCGCCATCCATCACGAGGCGGCGGGCGATTCCAGTAATGCCGACAAGGTTAGGAGATGCAATTGCGTTCATGCGCAATGATTCTTTCTCTTCTGTTTGACGACAGATTAGCGCGTTTCGCGTCTAGCTGAGAGATGTTCACTCAAGACTATCGGATCGACCTGGATCGACCGCGCTGGTTAGGGAAAATTCCACAGGCTCTGGCCCAGACGTGGATTGGCGCCTAAAAAAAAGCCTCCAATCTCTTGGAGGCTCTCTTAAACAAGTTAGTTAAGCTGAATCATGCGCCCTTACAGCTGCTGGGCAGGTACTTCTGCTTGATCGTGCCTGTGCAGGTCCAGACGATCGTGCCGTTCGGCGGAGTGTTGGCAGCAAGAGCGGCCCCGCCGGCGGTCGGCGTCAGAACAACAGTACCATTGCCGGCCTTGGCGGTCGTTGTAACAGTGATCACGCCTGTGGCTGCGGCAATCGCAGTGGAGGTCACGTTGGGGGACTTATCAGCCGCGGTGGTCAAGGTTGCGCCGGTGCCAAGATCCGCCGCGCCTTGGGCGGCATTCTCGGCGACAGTGACCTTCAGGCCATCTGCTAGCACCATAGCTTCTGAAACGCGCGACCGCACAACGTAATCTTGATACGCCGGCAGCGCGATGGCGGCCAGGATGGCGATGATGGCGACCACGATCATCAGTTCGATGAGGGTGAAGCCGCCCTGCATGTTCTTCTTCATGAGCAATTCCTTCGAAGGGTGGTGGAACTGGTTGAGGGACACTGTCTCCCCGTGTCCCTGGGATGTCGCGGACCGTGGGCGCCGTGGATACCCACGTGCGGGAGGTACTCAGCACGAAGCGTGCCAACATCGTCATCGCCTCAAGGCCTATCGGTGGGCAACTCACCCGCGTTTAGGCAGTTGCGCGATGAGCTATCGATCCGCTTCTGCCTTGCTGCGTCAAAAAGTGACGCATCTCGTCAGCTGTTGGTCGCTGGGGAAAGATTTGTAGGGAGAAGCTGAGCGAAGTCTCAGTTCAAGTCGCACACCAAGTCTCACTTCTGGGTTGCCTATCAGTGCGTGGCCTCGGGCTCATTCGATGCCGAGCTTCTTGAGCTTGTAGCGCAGGGCGCGGAAGGTGATGCCGAGCTGGGCCGCAGCCTTGGTCTTGTTCCAGCGGTTGTCCTCCAGGGCCTTGTGAATGGCGGCGCGCTCCATCTGTTCGATGTAGGAGGGGAGCGGGCCTTCGGCTTCATTGGCCGTTGGCGCGGACGAGGCGCCGGATTGCGACGGCAGGCCTTGGCCGAACTGGGGAGTGGGTGCGGAGCGGAACGGGTCGTAGTCCTGGGGCGGCGGGGACTGTGGGGGAGGCTGCGCCGCGGCAGATCGGCGCTCACCCTGCGGCAGGCGCAGATCGCTGGCGTCGATGGCGTCCTCGTCGGCCATGGCCATGGCGCGCTCTAGGATGTTCTCCAGCTCACGGACGTTGCCAGGGAAGGCGTACTGCGACAGCGCATCCGCCGCGGCTGGGGTCAGGCGCGGGGCCGGGCGTCCCTGGCTGCCTGCCAGCCGGTTAAGGATGGCGCCGGTCAGCTGCGGCAGGTCGCCGGTGCGTTCGCGCAGCGGCGGCACGCGCAGTTCGATGACGTTGATGCGGTAGTACAGGTCGTGGCGGAAGCGGCCGTCGTGGGCCAGTTCGCCCAGGTCCTTGTGGGTGGCCGACAGAATGCGCACGTCGACCTGGATCTCGCCCGAGGCGCCGACCGGGCGAACGGCCTTCTCCTGGATGGCGCGCAGCAGCTTGACCTGCATGGGCAGCGGGAGTTCGGCCACCTCGTCCAGGAACAGGGTGCCGCCGCTGGCCGCCTGGAACAGGCCCTGCTTGTCGGCGTGTGCGCCGGTAAAGCTGCCTTTCTTGTGGCCGAAGAACTCGCTTTCCATCAGCTCGGCCGGGATCGCGCCGCAATTGACCGGCACGAAGGGACCCGACGAGCGCGCGCCCTGCTCATGAATCGTGCGGGCCACCAGCTCCTTGCCCACGCCCGATTCGCCGAGGATGTAGACCGGCGCCTGGCTGCGGGCGACCTTGGCGATGGTGTCGCGCAGCTCGCGCATCGCCGACGACTCGCCCAGCAGGCGCATCGCGTGCTGGGCAGGCGCGGGCGCCGGCGAGGGGCGCTCGACGTTGTTGAGTTCAAGCGCGTGCTTGACCAGGCCGCGCAGGACGTTGATGTCCACCGGCTTGCTGACGAAATCGAAGGCACCCGCCTTGAGCGCCTCCACCGCCAGCTCGACATTGCCGAATGCAGTGATCATCGCCACCGGCGTCTTGGGGAACTGCCGCGAGATCTCGCCCACCAGCTCGATGCCGTTGCCGTCGGGCAGTCGCATGTCGGTGAAGCACAGGTCGTAGGCATTGCGGGCCAGCAGCGCGCGCGCCTCGCCCAGGTTGGCAGCGGTGTCGATGCGGATGCCCATGCGGCCCAGGGTGAGGGTCAGCAGTTCGCGGATATCGCGTTCGTCATCGACGATCAGGGCGCTTCGGGGGTCGCTCATCGTGGTCTCGCGTGGTTCGCCGCCAGTCTACCGGCTGAACGGGCCGGCGAGCGAGAGGCGCGCCGCGGATATCGGCCCAACCCCTCACGCGTCAGTTCGTCAGCAGGGCGTTGGGCCCGGGCATGGCGATGCGGAAACAGCTGCCGCCTCCGGGCACCGAGACATAGTCCAGCGTCGCCTGGTTGGCCCGGCACAGCTCCTGGGCGATGTACAGGCCCAGCCCGGTGCCGTGCTCGGAGGTGGTGAAGAACGGCCGGAACAGCTGCGCCGCGACCGAGGGCGGAATGCCGGGTCCACGATCAAGCACGTCGATCATGGCACGCTTGTCGAGCTGGAACACGCGCAGGCGCACGCGCGCCGGCTCGCCTGGCAGGCGGCCGTAGTTGAAGGCGTTGTGGACCAGCACCGTGCAGACCTGGTGCAGGTGGCGCGGATCGACCAGGGCGGTGACCTGATGCCTGCCGGTAACCGCTTCCAGGCTGTCGGTCTCGATCGACATCGACTGCTGGTACTCGTCGACGAACTGGCGGGTGAAGAGGTTGAGGTCGGTGTGCTCGGGAATGGCGCGCTCGCGCCGGGCCAGGCCGAGCACGCTTTCGACGATGCCGTTGGTGCGCTGGCACTGCTGATGGATGATGCCCAGCAGATGGCGATCGCTGGCGTTGAACTCGCGCGACTCTTCCAGCAGCTGCACGGCGTAGTTGATGGCGGCCAGGGGATTGCGGATCTCGTGGGCCAGGCTGGCCGAGAAGCGTCCCAGCGCGGCCAGGGTCAGCGATTCGGCCCGGCGCGAGACCACCGTGGCGTCGTCCAGGAACACCAGCGAGAGGTCGCTGCCGGCCAGCAGGCGGGCGAAGCGCGGCTGGATGTCCGGCTGGTCGGGCGAGAGCGCCAGCGGTGTCTCGTCCTGCTGCCAGCCGTTGCGCCAGCGCTGCATGCGCCGGGCCAGCTCCGGCGACACGTTCTGCAGCAGGTTGCCCTCACTGGCCTCGGGCACTTCCGCGACTGCGCCGAGCAGGGCGGTCGCCGCCTCGTTGGACAGGCGGATGCGCCCGCCGCCATCGACCACCAGCACGCCGGTGCGCATGCGGCGGATGATCAGCTCGTTGACCTCCACCAGGTTGGCGACCTCGGCCCCCCGTTCGTCCGCCAACTGTTGGCTGCGCCGCGCGCGCAGGCCGACCTGCACCGACAGCAGGCCCACGGCCAGGTAGCTGATGCAGAACATCACGACCTCGGCCACAGGCCGCGGGGGTGCGTTCAGCGCGAAAGCGGCCACCAGGTACTGACCAAAGTGCGCGGCCGTCGCGGCCACGGCCACGCCGATGCCCCAGCGTAGCGGCAGCAGGGCGCAGGCGGCGGCCACGTTGAACAGCAGCAGCATGGCCACGCCCTGTGCGGACGGGGGCAGGGCGGAGGTCACCACGCAGGCCACGGCGATGTCGACGCCGACGCCGATCGTCACGATCGGCAGCAGGTGCTTCTCGTTGCGGCCGAAGATCAGCATCGCCGCCGAGAACACTAGGTAGAACACGGTGAGACAGGTGACCAGCAAGGGCGACTGGATGTCGTCCCCGCCCAGGATGTCCGAGAGCGGGCTGAACAGGATGCCGGCCAGAATGCCGGCCTCCAGGACCCGGTACAGGGCCAGCGAATACAGCTCGCGCCGCGGAACCGAGGCCAGTGGCAGGGTCGGCGTCTTGGCGGGCCCGTTACTCAAGTTGGACGAATCCTTCCACTGGATGGAACGAACCCGAGTATAGGAGCCCGGCGCCAAAACCGCCGCTTTTGCGTCGCAACAGCGCCATGGGCGACAATGTGCGGCCCATCGGCGCCCAGGCTGCCCCCGTCTTGAGGAGGGCGCGCCGACGCGCGCGATGCGTACTGACCTTATCTATACGGTGACGCATGAATTTCCACGAATACCAGGCAAAACAACTGCTTGCCGAATACGGCATCCCGGTCCCGGCCGGCAAGGTCGCTGCGACCCCGGACGAAGCGGTTGAAGTGGCCAAGTCGCTGGGGCAGGGCCCTTGGATGGTCAAGGCCCAGATCCACGCCGGTGGCCGCGGCAAGGCGGGTGGCGTCAAGTTCTGCAAGACGACCGACGATGTGAAGGCGGCCGCGGCCAAGATGCTCGGCACCAAGATGGCGACCTACCAGACCGCCGGCGTCGAGCTGCCGATCGGCCTGGTGCTGGTGACCACCGCCGGCGAGATCGTCAAGGAGCTGTACCTGTCGGTTCTGGTCGACCGTGGCACCAAGACCATCACCTACATCGCCTCTTCCGAGGGCGGCATGGAGATCGAGCAGGTCGCCGCCGAGACCCCGGACAAGATCCATACGCTCAACGTTGACTTCGTCGAGGGCGTGCAGGGCTACCACGGCCGCGACATCGGCTTCAAGCTGGGCCTGACCGCCAAGCAGGCCGGCCAGCTGGCCAGCATCATGGTCAACCTGTACCGCATCTTCAACGACAAGGACCTGGCGCTGGTCGAGATCAACCCGCTGGCGATCCTGGACGATGGCAACCTGTACGCGCTGGACGGCAAGTTCAACAGCGACGACAACGCCAACTTCCGTCACAAGGATCTGGTCGCCATGCGCGACAAGACCCAGGAAGATCCGACCGAGGTGATCGCCTCGGAGCTGGACATCAACTACGTGACCATGGACGGCAATATCGGCTGCATGGTCAACGGCGCCGGCCTGGCCATGGCCACCATGGACGTGATCAAGCTCAACGGCGGCGAGCCGGCCAACTTCCTGGACGTGGGCGGCGGTGCCAACAAGCAGCGCGTGATCGAGGCCTTCAAGCTCATCCTGTCCTCGGACAAGGTGCAGGGCATCTTCGTCAACATCTTTGGCGGCATCGTGCGCTGCGACATGATCGCCGAGGGCATCATCGCCGCGGTCAAGGAAGTGGGCGTCAAGGTGCCGGTGGTCGTGCGCCTGGAAGGCACCAACGTGGAGGAAGGCAAGCAGCTGCTGCGCGACAGCGGCATGGCCATCATCCCGGCCGACAACATCAACGACGGCGCCAAGAAGGTCGTTGAAGCCGTCAAGAACGCCGCCTGATCCACGACACCGAAGGAAATCCAATGTCTGTCCTTATCAACAAGAACACCAAGGTGATCGTGCAGGGCTTCACCGGCCAGCAGGGCACCTTCCACGCCACCCAGATGCTCGATTACGGCACCCAGGTGGTCGGCGGCGTGACCCCCGGCAAGGGCGGCACCACCCACCTCGAGCTGCCGGTGTTCAACACCGTGGCCGATGCGGTGCAGGCCACCGGCGCCGACGCCTCGGTCATCTACGTGCCGCCGCCGTTCGCGGCCGACGCCATCCTGGAAGCGGCCGCGGCCGGCATCAAGGTCATCGTGTGCATCACCGAGGGCATCCCGGTGCTGGACATGCTGCGCGTCAAGAACGTGCTCACCCGCGCCCATCCGGACACCGTGCTGATCGGGCCGAACTGCCCGGGCGTCATCACTCCGGGCGAGTGCAAGATCGGCATCATGCCGGGCCACATCCACAAGCCGGGCAAGATCGGCATCGTCTCGCGTTCGGGCACGCTGACCTATGAAGCGGTCAAGCAGACCACCGAGGTCGGCCTGGGCCAGAGCACCTGCATCGGCATCGGCGGCGACCCGATCAACGGCCTGAACTTCGTCGACTGCCTCAAGCTGTTCAACGAAGACCCGCAGACCGAAGGCATCATCATGGTCGGCGAGATCGGCGGCGACGCCGAGGAAGCCGGCGCCGAGTACATCGCCAAGCACGTCAAGAAGCCGGTCGTCGGTTTCATCGCCGGCGCCTCGGCCCCGGCGGGCAAGCGCATGGGCCATGCCGGTGCGATCGCCTCGGGCGGCAAGGGCACGGCCGAAGGCAAGTTCGCGGCGATGGAAGCCGCGGGCGTCAAGACTGTCCGCTCGCCGGGCGATCTGGGTGCCGCGATCGCTGCGCTGGTCAAGTAAGCAGCGCCGCCAGCTGCTTGTTGCACACGACGGGTCGCCTTCGGGCGGCCCGTTTTGCTTTTGGCGCCTTCGCGCGGCCGACGGCGGCTCGAAGTGAAGCGCGAGGTCAGCGTTTCGCTTCGGCTTTCGCTGCAGAAGGCCAAGCGCCGTCGACGAACCTTCTATCGTCTTTCCCGCGAAAGCGGGAACCCAGTGCCTCTGGCTCCTGCGCGCGTAAGTCGCTGGGTTCCCGCTGTCGCGGGAACGACGGTAATGAGCACTTTCCCCAGCAGTCGCAAGCTGTGCTCGTGTGCATGGCAGCGACGGGGAGGCCTGTGAGCACAGGCAACCTTGGCGCGTTTGGCCGCGCCGGTGCGAGGGCGCAGAATGGCGCACTGTTTCTTCGCTCCCGATCCGCCGCATGCGCCTGCTCGCCTTTGAAACCTCCACCGAAGCCTGTTCGGTTGCCCTGTCCGTCGATGGTCAGGTGATCGAGCGCTTTGAGCTCGCGCCGCGTCGCCATGCCGAACTGGCGCTGCCGTGGGCGCAGGCGCTGCTGGACCAGGCGGGCGTGGCCAAGTCTCAGCTCGATGCGATCGCGGTGGGACGCGGGCCCGGCGCGTTTACTGGCGTGCGCCTGGCGATCGCGCTGGGCCAGGGCCTGGCGCTGGCACTGGACCGGCCGCTGCTGTCCGTGTCGACGCTGCAGGCCCTGGCGCTGCGCGCCCCTGCCGAGGCCACCCGCGTGATGGCCGCGATCGACGCGCGCATGGGTGAGGTGTATTCCGCCTGCTATCGCCGCCAGGGCGAGGTGCTGGAGGCGCTGGATGCCGAGACGGTGGGCGCGCCCGAGGCGGTCGCGCTGGCCGATGGTGAAGGCGGGTGGCAGGCCGTGGGCACCGGATTCGCCGCGGTCGACGGCGCCCTTGCCGCGCGGCTGCAGGACCAACTCATCGCCGTGGACGCAGGCGCGCTGCCGCATGCCGCCGACGTGGCCACCCTGGCGCTGCAGGCCTGGGCGCGCGGTGAGCGCCCGTCTCCCGAATCCGTCGAACCGGCCTACTTGCGCAACAACGTGGCGCTGACGCTGGAGGAACAGCAGGCGCTGCGCGCGGCGAAGGCGGCGAAGACAGGAGGATGAATATGTGGGGCCTTGTGCGAAGCGGCTTCTTCGGGAAAGCCTGATCGCCGCCAGGGCAGCTCACACGATGCGATGCGCAGCGTGCCTGGGGGGGCGCCTGTATCTTCACATTACTCGTGGCCTCGTAGAGCGGAGCTTGCTCCGCTGAGGCTTTGCCAACGATCCGGCACAAGCGCAGCGGAGCAAGCTCCGCTCTACAGGGGGTGGTCAACGGTGGCGAGGCGGATCCGTCGGCACCGCCCACCGGCTCTCATCTGTCCGCTCTGCCGCCCGTGTTTTGCGCGGACCTACTGATCGCGCAGCTCACCCGCCGGCAGGAACACCCAAGTCCGGGTGACGTGCAGGATGTCCACGTGCTCGTCGGTGTCGGGCAGAGGCGGGAAGGGCGCGGCCAGCGCGACCACGCGCAGGGCGGCCGAATCCAGCAGCGGCACGCCGCTGGACTGGATGATCCGGCTCTGTTCGACCGTGCCGTTGCGGCGCACCGCCACCGAGATCACCACCTGCCCGGACAGGCGCTTGCGGCGCGCCTCGTCGGGATAGTTGAGGTTGCCCACGCGCTCGGCGCGGTCGACCCAGGCGCGCAGATAGTTGGCCCAGGCGTACTCCTGGGTGCTGGCCGAGACGAACTTGCGCTTGGGCCGCTTGGCGTACAGGTCCGAGCGCAGATGGATTTCGGCGGCCAGGCGCGCCATTTCCATGTCGTGCTCGATCTTCTGCTCGCCCGGCGGCAGGTCCGGCCGGTCCGGACGCGGATGCGCTTCCTGCGGCGGGACGATGATGTCCGAATCGGCGGTGGTGACGACCCGGGTCTGCGGCGGTGGGGCGGCGTCGGGCGCCTGCGCGCGCAGCGGCACCGGCGAGACGCCGGCCTCGGCCTGCGGCACCACGCCGGCCTGGCTTTCGCGCGGCCGCCGCGACTTCTGCGCATCGCCGCCGCCCTGCTGGCTGGCGGCCGCCAGGAAGTCGGCCTGCTTGGGCGTCAGCGGCGTGCTGGTCTGGCTGAGGATCACGTCCAGGGTCGGCACCACCGGCGCGTTGTCGTCCAGCGCGAAGCCCAGCCCGAGCAGCACGATGCCGTGGATCAGCACCGACAGCGCCAGGGTGGCGCCGAGTCGGGCGTTCTCGTCGAGCGGGGGCGCGGGCAGCGCGGCGGACGACATGGCGCGGATCAGGCCGCGAGCTTGCGCTCGATCGCGTCGAACAGCTGGCCGGCGATGTTCAGGCCGAACTGGGCGTCCAGCTCGCGTACGCAGGTCGGGCTGGTGACGTTGACCTCGGTCAGGTAGTCGCCGATCACGTCCAGGCCGACGAACAGCATGCCATGCGCCTTCATCGCCGGGCCGACCTGGCTGGCGATCCAGCGGTCGCGCTCGCTGATCGGGCGGCCCTCGCCGCGGCCGCCGGCGGCCAGGTTGCCGCGGAACTCATCGCCCTGCGGGATGCGCGCCAGGCAGTAGTCGATCACCTCGCCGTCGACCAGCAGCACGCGCTTGTCGCCGGCGCTGATGTCCGGGATGAACTTCTGCGCGAGCGCCAGTTTGCGGCCGCCGTCGGTCAGCGTTTCCAGGATCACGTTAAGGTTGGGATCGCCGGTGCCGGTGCGGAAGATCGAGCGCCCGCCCATGCCGTCCAGCGGCTTGAGCACCGCCTGACCGTGCTCGTGGACGAAGGCCTTGAGCTCGGCGGCGCTGCGGCTGACGCGCGTGGGCGGGCAGCACTGCGGGAACAGCAGCGCGGCCAGCTTCTCGTTGTAGTCGCGCAGGCCCTGCGGGTTGTTGACCACCAGCGCGCCGGCGCGCTGGGCGATCTCCAGCACCTGCGTGTCGTAGACGTATTCCGGATCGACCGGCGGGTCCTTGCGCATCAGCACGACCTGGCCCGGGCCGAACACGGTCTCGGTCTCGGCCCCCAGGGTGAACCAGCCGGCCTTGTCGTCGGCCACGGTCAGCGGCGCGGTGCGCGCCAGGGCCGCACCGCCGCGCAGCGACAGCCCGCCCGGAATGACGTAATGCAGCCGGTGGCCGCGCCGCTGGGCCTCGAGCAACATGGCGAAGGTGGTGTCCTTGGCGATCTTGATCGACCCGATGGGGTCCATCACCACGATGACGTCGAGAGGCATGAGGCGTACAGGAAGGGGGTGCGACAGGGTCTTGATGGTAACAGGCGCCGGCCGCGCCCCACGGTTCTGCAATGGGCGTCACAGAGCGCGCGCCACCGGCTGCGCCGTCTTGACAGGCCGCGTGGACGGGTGGGATATAAGGCGCTTCGCAGCGATGCCGCCGATGAAGCGTCGCGCGCCAGGGGAATGCTCCGCCATGACAGACAACGATAGCCAGGCCGGTGGATTGGACGGCCTGCGGGTGATGGTGATCGACGATTCGAAAACCATCCGGCGCACGGCCGAGACCCTGCTCAAGCGCGAGGGCTGCGAGGTGGTGACCGCCACCGACGGCTTCGAGGCGTTGGCCAAGATCGCCGACCAGCAGCCGCAGATCATCTTCGTGGACATCATGATGCCGCGCCTGGACGGCTACCAGACCTGCGCGCTGATCAAGAACAACCAGGTCTTCAAGCGCACGCCGGTGATCATGCTGTCCTCCAAGGACGGCCTGTTCGACAAGGCGCGCGGGCGCATCGTCGGGTCCGAGCAGTACCTCACCAAACCGTTCACGCGGGAGGAGCTGCTCGAGGCCATCCGCACCCACGTCGCCGCCTGATAGAGCGTGCTATGCACATTGAGATGAGATGCGTTGGCTGTCAGCGGTGCGGAGGTGGTGTCGCGCGGTGCGGCCTTGGCTGGCTGCCAAGGCAAGCCGCGCGGCGCCGGCTCCGTGCCGCTGACGGCCAACCCGGAGGGAAGCGACCTGGCGCGCGCCGATACTGCGTTGCGCGCTTTGCCCAGGCGGCCAGCCTGGGCGGCAGCGCACGCCTTGTCTCGACACGCCCCAGGTCGCTTCGCACTCATCTCAATGTGCATAGCACGCTCTAGGGAACGCCATGGACGCCGTTTCCCATCGCCCCGCCGCCCACGCCTCCGGCCTCGCCTCGTCGCAGGTGTCGGCATGATCCGCACGCCTTTCGACATCCTGGCCGACTACGAGCGCCGCAGCCTGGCCCACGCGGTGGCCCTGCCGCAGGCGCGCGCCGAGGAGGATCAGTGGCGCGGGGTCGCCTACCGGATCGGGTCGCGCCGGCTGGTGTCCAGTTTCGATGAGGTGGTGGAGATCGTGCCGATCCCGCCGGTGACGCCGGTGCCCGGCGCGCAGCCGTGGATGCTGGGCGTGGGCAATCTGCGCGGCAACCTGTTCCCGGTGATCGACCTGAAGCAGTTCCTCCAGGGCGAGCGGACCGTGCTGCACGAGGGGCAGCGGGTGCTGGTGATGCGCCAGGCCGGTGGCGATGTGGCGCTGACCATCGACGAACTGTACGGGCAGCGCAGCTTCGGCCGCGACCAGGTCACCGCGCCTGGGGCGCTGGCCGATGGCCGCTTCGGACATTTCGTCTCGCAGGCGTTTTCCAGCGACGGCCAGGATTGGGGGGTGTTCGCGCTATCGCTGCTGGCGCGAACGCCGGAGTTCCGGCAGGCCGCGCAATAGCGCGGCGCCGGAGACGCAGCGCCGCTGGGGTGGCGGCGCGCGTGCATTCACTGATGTTCTTTTCGGGGATCAAGCAATGAGTACTGCCGCGGAAACGCCCAAGGCCAGGCTGGGCGGCATGGGGACCACGTTCTGGGCGATCCTGCTGGTGCTGTCCTTCCTGGTGGTGACGGCCAATACGGCCATGTCGACCTATCAGGGCAGCCGTTTGTCAGGCGCCGCCACCGGCGCGGCCGATCTGCAGGTGCTGTCCCAGCAGCTGGCCAACCAGGCCAACGAGGCCGTCGGCGGCAACGCCCCGGCCTACGCCGCGTTCAAGGCCACCCGCGGCCAGATCAACAAGACGCTGAGTGGCTTGCAGGAGCGCTTTGGCCAGGAGCCGGGCGTGCAGGGCGCGCTGCAGCAGCTGCTGACCACCTGGAAGCCGCTGGACGCCAGCGCCGGCCAGATCGTCAACGCCGAGCCGGCCGTGCTGGCGCTGGCCGGCAACGCCAACCGCTTCGGCGCGCAGGTGCCGCAGCTGCAGGCGCAGCTCAACGAGGTAGTGCGCGCCATGTCCGCCAGCGGCGCACCGTCCTCGCAGGTCTACAGCGCGCTGCAGCAGGTCGTGGTGGCCGGCCGCATGGCCCGCAACGTCACCGAGATGCGCGCCGGCGGCAGCACCGCGACCATGGCCGGCGACGCGCTGGCGCGCGATGCGCTGCTGTTCGGCCAGGTGATCGAAGGCCTGCGCAACGGCAACGAGGAGCTGGGCATCGCCCCGCTGCGCGTGCCGGCGGCGGTGCAGGCGCTGGAGCAGTCGCAGACGCTGTGGACCGGCATGAAGCGCGACCTGGACGCGATCCTGGGCAGTGCGCGCAGCCTGTTCGCCGCGCAGTCGGCCTCCGGTGCGATCACCGAGGGCTCGGGCAAGATGCTGGAGGACAGCAAGAAGCTGTTCGACGCGTTCTCCGCCTTCGGCTCGGTGCGCGATACGCGCGTGTTCCCCAACCTTTGGTACACCATCGTCGGCGGCGCCATCCTGGTGCTCTCGCTGATCGCGCTGCTCTACAGCCTCTACGCCGGGCGCCAGCGCGAGCAGGAAATCCGCTACCAGACCCAGGTCGAATACAACAGCCGCAACCAGCAGGCGATCATGCGCCTGCTCGACGAAATCTCCTCGCTGGGCGAGGGCGACCTGACGGTCAAGGCCTCGGTCACCGAGGACATGACCGGGGCGATCGCCGACGCGATCAACTACGCGGTGGACGAACTGCGTCACCTGGTGACCACGATCAACGACACCTCGGTGCAGGTGGCCGCCTCGACCCAGGAGACCCAGGCCACCGCGCTGCAGCTGGCCGAGGCGGCCAACCATCAGGCCGAGCAGATCACCACCGCCTCGGACCGCATCAACGAGATCGCGGTCAGCATCGAGGAGGTCTCGCGCAACTCCACCGACTCGGCCGAGGTGGCGCAGCGCTCGGTGCTGATCGCCACCGAGGGCGCGGGCGTGGTGCGCGAGACCATCCGCGGCATGGACCAGATCCGCGACCAGATCCAGGAGACTTCCAAGCGCATCAAGCGCCTGGGCGAGTCCTCGCAGGAGATCGGCTCGGTGGTGGAACTGATCAACGACATTTCCGAACAGACCAACATCCTCGCGCTCAACGCGGCGGTGCAGGCGGCCTCGGCCGGCGAGGCCGGGCGCGGGTTCGCGGTGGTGGCCGACGAAGTGCAGCGCCTGGCCGAACGCACCTCGGGCGCGACCAAGCGCATCGAATCGCTGGTCCAGGCGATCCAGGCCGACACCAACGAGGCGGTCAGCTCGATGGAGCAGACCACCTCCGAAGTGGTCTCCGGCGCGCGCCTGGCGGAGGACGCAGGCACGGCGCTGGGCGAGATCGAGCGGGTGTCCAGCGACTTGAACGAGCTGATCAAGAACATCTCCGCCGCCGCCCAGCAGCAGTCCACCGCGGCCCTGGACATCACCCAGACCATGGGCGTGATCCGCCGCATCACCCTGCAGACCTCGCAGGGCGCCGGGCAGACCGCCGAATCGATCGGACACCTGACCCAGCTGGCATCGGATTTGCGTCGCTCCGTGGCCGACTTCAAGCTGCCGGGCTGAGGACATTGAACGCATGACCAGCATCGTCCACCACCCGGCCTTCGGCATGCGGGGCTCGCCATGAGCGCGCTGCGCGAGGCGATGAGCCACGCCGTGCTCGGCTGGGTCAAGCCCGAGCTGGACCAGACCCTGCGCCTGGTGCGCGGTGAGATCGAGTCCTTCGCCGAGCATCCGGCCGATGTCTCGCGCATGCACCTGTGCGTGGGCTACCTGCACCAGGTGCAGGGCACCTTGCACATGGTCGAGCTGTACGCGCCGGCGATGGTGGCCGAGGAGCTGGAAAAGCTCGCCCAGGCCCTGCAGGACGGCCAGGTCGCCGATCCGGCCGAGGGCTGTGCCACGCTGATGCGCGGCACCGTGCTGCTGCCGGACTATCTGGAACGCCTGCAGAGCGGCCATCGCGACATCCCGATCGTGCTGCTGCCGCTGCTCAACGAGATCCGCGCCGCGCGCGGCGAGGCCGGCCTGAGCGAAAGCGTGCTGTTCGCCCCGGATCTGAGCCGCCCGCTGCCGCAGGACGTGCCGGCCACCGAGCCGCTGCCCTCCAGCACGCGCGAGGCCCGCTTCGCCCAGGCGGGCGATCATCTCGAACGCACCTTCGCCGGCTGGCCCGAGGACGGTACGCCGGCCGACGCCGGCGCCCTGGCGTCGGCCCTGATCCCGCTGCAGCGCCTGGCCGAGCACACCGCCGCCCGGCGCATGCTGTGGGTGGCCAGCAGTGTGGCCGAGGCGCTGCGCGATGGCGCGCTGACGCCCAGCCCGGCGCTGCACCAGGGCTTCGCCGCGGTGCTGCGCGCCGTGCGTCAGCTGCGCCAGGGGCTGGTCCCCGGCGCCACGCCCGGGCAGGAGCCCACCCGGCTGCTGCTCTACCAGGTGGCGCAGACCGATGCGCGGCATCCGGCACTGGAAGACCTGCGCCGCGCCTTCGACCTGTCCGCGGCCTCGCCCAGCCAGGCCGAGATCGACCACGCCCGCAGCAGCCTGAGCGGGCGCAACCGCGCGCTGCTGGACACCGTTGGCGGCGTGGTCAAGGAAGAGCTGATGCGCGTCAAGGACGCGCTGGATCTGCAGCTGCGCACCGGCGCGGAGATCGCGGGCCTGGCGCCGCAGGTGGCACAGCTGGGCAGCGTGGCCGACACGCTCGGCATGATGGGCCTGGGCCTGGCGCGCAACGTGGTGCTGCAGCAGCGCGATTCGCTGGCCGACCTGGTCGATGGCCGGCGCGCGCCCGACGAGAGCGCGCTGCTGGATATCGCCGGGGCGCTGCTCTACGTCGATGCCTCGCTGGACGACCAGGTCGCGCACCTGGGCGATGCCGGCGGCGCGCCGGACGCCCAGGCCGCCGAGTCGCGGCGCACGGTCGAGGCGCTGGCCGGCGAGGCGATGCGCAATTTCGCCGAGGCGCGGCAGCAGTTCGTGGCCTTCATCGAGACCGGCTGGGACCACGCGCAGCTGGAGGCGATGCCGCGCCTGCTGGGCGAGGTCGGCGGCGCGCTGCGCATGCTCGAGCTGGCCGAACCGGCCGACTATGTCGAAGGCGTGCGCCGCTACATCGGCACCGAGCTGATCGAGCGCCGGCGCGTGCCGGGCGGGGCGCAGCTGGACACGCTGGCCGACGCGATGGCCAGCCTGGAGTACTACCTGGAAGCGCTGCGCGAGCATCGCCCCAACCGCGAGGAAATCCTCGGCATCACCCGCTCTAGCCTGGAGACGCTGCGCTACTGGCCGCTGCCGGTGCCGCAAGTGCCGGAGGTGCGGCAGGCGGAAGCCGAAGGCGCGCACGATGCTGACGATTCGAGCGCGCAGGCGTCGGTCGGTCTGACGCCGGAGGCCGCCGACAGCGTGCCCGCCGGCGAGGCGCTGGAGATCGAACGTGCGCCGGCGCTGCCGGCGTTCGAGCCGCAGGCGAGCAGCGCCTCGGCGTTCGATCCGGTGGCCAGCGAATTCGACGGCCAGGACGATGCGCCGGCGCAGGCGATCCGCCTGGACCTGCACGATGCGCTCGAACACGCCGACGCTTTGCCGGCGTTCGAACCGACGGCCAGCGATGCCTCGGTGTTCGATCCGGTGGCCAGTGAACGCGACGAGGTGCCGTCGCCGGTCGGCGTGGCGGAGTTTGAGCTGCGCGATCAGGCGCCGGACGTGGACGTGCCGCCCCTGGCTGCGCCCGACGAAGACGTCGCGGCAGACACGGACGCGATGGCATTCGATCTCACCGCCGAGGCGCCCGTCAACGAGCAACCCACCGAGCGCTCGCCCGAACCCGAGCAAGCGCCGGAAGACGCACTGCGGCCCGATCCCACGCTGGAAGCGCTGCTGCCTTCGGTCGGCCAGCCGGCCTTCGCCTACGAGCCCGAGGCCGCCGCGCCCGCGCAGCCGCCGCCGACGACGACCGCCGCGCCCGAGGACGCCGCCTATCCGGTCTCCTCGCTCCCGCCGCAGGACCTGGCGCCTGCGACCGATGCGCCCGCGCTGGCCGCCGGCTTCGACGTGTCCGGCCACGATATCGACGACGAGATCCGCGATGTCTTCCTGGAGGAGTTCGACGAGGAGATCGGCAACCTGCGCCAGCTGCTGCCGCTGTGGCTGGCCAAGCCGGACGACCTGGAGCGTCTGCGTCCGATCCGGCGCGTGTTCCATACCCTCAAGGGCAGCGGCCGCCTGGTCGGCGCGCGCCTGCTCGGCGAGTTCTCCTGGAAGATCGAGAACATGCTCAATCGCGTGCTGGACGGTTCGCGTCCGCCCAGCGCGGCCGTGCAGACGCTGCTGCAGCAGGCCACCGACACGCTGCCCCAGCTCGATGCGGCCCTGCGCGGCCGCGCCGGCGTGCAGGCCGACCTGGCCGGGATCGAGGCGATCGCCGAGCGCCTGGCCAGCGGCGAAGAGGCGTGGTACGCCGCCGCCCCCGCCAGCGAAGTTCCCGCCGCCACCGCTGCGCAAGACGAGAGCGAAGTCGCAGCGCCCACGCCTTCAAGCGACGGCACGCCCGCCACCGTGGACAGCGTGCTGCGCGAGATCCTGGAAACCGAGGTCGCCAACCACCTGCAGGTGGTCGATGCCTGGCTGGCGCAGGCGCGCAACGCCCAGTCCGCCGCGGCGAGCGAGCCGCTGCTGCGCGCCTTCCACACGATCAACGGCGCCTTCGCGATGGCGGACGTGCCGGAGATCACCGAGGTCACCGGCCGCGCCGAGCAGTACGTCAAGCGGCTGCTGGCCAACCAGGTGCAGGCCGATCCGGCCGGCGTCGAAGGGCTGGCCTCGGCCGCCGCGGCCGTGCGCGCCACCATCGCCGCGCTGCAGGAGCCGCAGCCGCGCATCCCGCAGTTCCTGGTGCTGCGTGCGCTGCTGGAGGAGCGGCGCGACAGCCTGCCCGCGGCCCAGCGCCTGTTCACCGCCTCGGTAGACGATCAGGATCAAGCCACCTATCCAGGGCTGGCGCCCGTGGCGCCATTGAAGCCTGAGACGCCGGGCGATCTGGAACTCACCGGCGCGATGGACCTCTCGCGCTTCGTCGACGGACACGTGGAATTCGTGCCGACGCTGGACGCGTTCGAGCCGCCGGCGCCGCACGCCCCGCCGGTCGACGACGGCCAGGCGACCTGGTTCGACCTGCGCCTGGATTATCAGGCCGAGCGTCCCAACAGGGCGACGGCAGAGCCGCCGGTGCCGACGTTCGAGGCGCCGCTGCCGCCGGAACTGGCCGCTTTCGATACCGGCGCGCCGCAGCCGGAGGGCGCGGCCGATGACGTCTCGCTGGAGGCCCATGCCGAGCGCGACCCGCAGATCGATCCGGACCTGCTCGCCCTCGAGGACCTGCCCGACACCGCCGACGACGCCGATGTGCGCGCGCTGGACGACGAAGATGCGCTCAGCGAGGAGGAGCGGGCCGAGCTGGAGGCGCTGGCGCAGACACCGGCCGATGGCGATGTCGCCCTGACCGAGCCGGAAGCGGCGGCCGGGGCCATGGCCTGGTACGAACACGCGCAGGCCTTCGCGCCGCAGGCGCCAGCCGCGCCGGAGCCGAGCGAGCCGACGGTCGCCGAGGTGAGCGAGGTGGTGCAGGGCGGCCCGGTCGCGCTGGAAGCCGCCGCCGAGACCGCCGAAGACGCGCCGTTGCCCGAATCGGCGGACGCCACGTTCGCCGCCACGCCGACCGCGCCGACGCACATCGCCGACGCCCAGGACGACTACGCGCCCGAGGCGCTGTTCGCCGAAGACCAGGCCGAGGACATCGAGGCTCTGGATGGTGCGGCGGGCCATGGTCCGCCGCACGAGGAGGCGCATGCGGCCTCTTTGAGCGAGCCGGTGGCCAACGAAGCGAAGGATCAGACCGAGCACCTGCTGGATTTCAGCGTGCTCGACCGCGATCTGGTCGATATCTTCGTCGAGGAGGGCAACGACCTGCTCGACCACTCCGACGGCCTGCTGGCGCGCCTGCGCCAGGCGCCGGACGACCGCAGCCTGGTGATCGGGCTGCAGCGCGACCTGCACACCATCAAGGGCGGCGCGCGCATGGCCGGCATCGAGCCGATCGGCGACCTCGGCCATGCGATCGAGTCGCTGCTGGAGCAGGTCGCCGAACACCGCACCGACGTGGACCGCGGCGTGATCGGCCTGCTGGAGCGCGGCTTCGACGCCCTGCACGGCATGCTCGGACGCACGGCCGCCTACCGCGTCGTAGCCCCGCAGCCGGCGCTGGTGGCCGAGTTCGACGCGCGTGCGCGCGGCGAGGTGACCACGGACGAGGGTGCGGCCGCGCCGGCCGAATCGTCGGCGTTCGATGAGCTGCAGATCGAGGAAGTGTCCTTTGACGACGTGGCCCCGCCCGAGGCGGCCACGCCTGAGGCGACGTCGTTCGACCAGGCGCCGCCGTCGATCGAAGCGGCCCCGTCCGGCGCTGACGCCGATGCGGAAGCCCTGGACGAGCAGGAGCCGGGCGTCCAGGAACCCGCCGCCGACCAGCAAGCCGAGCCGTTCGCCTTCACCGTCTCGCCAGAGCGCGAGGATGCGCTGCCGGCCGAACCCGCCGACGCGCTGGACGCCGTCGACGAATCGATGCCGGACAGCCAGGATGCCGAGGCCTTCGGTTTCCTGCCGGAGGCCGATGCGAGCCAGGCGCCGCACGAGCCGGTATCAACGGAGGAGCATCGCGATGCCGCGTCGTCGGCCTGGGATCTGCAGGACGAAACGCAGTCGCCCTCGCAGCCAGGCTTTGCTGAGGAGCCTGCGAGCGTAGAACCCGAGCCGGCCACTGCCTCGTCGGCCGACTATCTGGACGCGGAGCTGCTGGCAGCGCTGGACGTGGCCCTGGGCACCTCCTACGCCAGCGCCATCCGCCAGGCCGAGGCCGAGCGTGCGGCGATGTCTTCGGACGAACCGGCCAGCGACGCGGCCTTCGTCGACGCCGAGCCGCGCACGCCGTGGGCCGTCGAGGCCGCCGCCGAGCCGACGCCGCCCGCCGCGGAGACGAGCGCCGAGTCGCTCGCGCCCGCGCCCGTGGCCATCGCGCCGCTGGTGCCGCAGCCGATCCCGGACCTGCCGCCGCTGTCGGCCCCGCTGGACCTGCATGGCCAGGGCGAGGACGAGCAGGCCTCGTCGGGCAGCGGCCAGGAGCAGGTGCGCGTGCGCGCCGATCTGCTCGACCAGCTGGTCAACCACGCCGGCGAGGTGGCGATCTATCGCGCCCGCCTCGAGCAGCAGATGGGTGCCTTCCGCGCGGCCATGGCCGAGCTGGACCGCACCAATACGCGTCTGCACGATCAGCTGCGCCGTCTGGACCTGGAGACCGAGGCGCAGATCGTCGCCCGCTATCAGCGCGAGCAGGACACGCGCGACACCGCCTTCGATCCGCTGGAGCTGGACCGCTTCTCCACGCTGCAGCAGCTGTCCCGCGCGTTGGCCGAATCGGCCGCCGACATCAGCGGCCTGCAGGGCGTGCTGGACGACCTGGCGCGGCAGAACGACAGCCTGCTCGGCCAGCAGTCGCGGGTGAGCTCGGAACTGCAGGACGGCCTGATGCGCGCACGCATGGTGCCCTTCGAAGGCAGCGTGCCGCGGCTGCGCCGGGTGCTGCGCCAGGCCGCAGCCGACACCGGCAAGCAGGCCCAGCTGCAGCTGGAAGGCGCCCACGGCGAACTGGACCGCAACGTCCTCGAGCGCATGACCGCGCCGCTGGAACACCTGCTGCGCAACGCCGTGGCCCATGGCCTGGAGTCGCCGCAGGCGCGCCGCGCGGCGGGCAAGCCGGAAGAGGGCACGGTGCGCGTGGTGCTGCGCCGCGAAGGTTCGGAAATGGTGCTGCAGGTGGCCGACGACGGCGCCGGCATCGACCATGCCGCGATCCGCCGCCGCGCCGAACAGCGCGGGATGCTGCAGCCCGGCGCGGAGATCGCCGACGTCGACCTGGAGCGGCTGATCCTGGAGCCGGGTTTCTCCACCGCCGAGGAAGTCAGCCAGCTGGCCGGACGCGGCGTGGGCATGGACGTGGTCCACAACGAGGTGCGCCAGCTCGGCGGCTCGCTGGAGATCGCCTCGACCCGGGGCCAGGGCACGCGCTTCACCCTGCGCCTGCCGCAGACCCTGGCGGTGACCCAGGCGGTGTTCGTGCAGATCGGCGAGACCCAGTTCGCCGTGCCGGTGGCGGCGGTGGGCGGCGTGGGCCGCATCAGCCGCGAGCGCTACGAGTCCGGCAGCGGCTCCTACGTCTATGGCGGCGAGGAATACGCCCTGCACGATCTGGGCACGCTGGTCGGCCAGGCCCCGGCCAAGGCCGAAGGCCAGCCGCAGGTGCCGCTGCTGCTGGTGCGCGCCGGCGAGCTGCGCGCCGCCGTGGCGGTGGACCAGGTGCTGGGCAACCGCGAGATCGTGGTCAAGCCGGTGGGCCCGCAGATCGGCTCGATCCCGGGCATCTACGGCGCCACCATCACCGGCGACGGCAGCGTGGTGGTGATCCTGGACGCCGCGCCGCTGGTGCGCCGCTATATCGCCCAGCCGGTCTCGGCCGTGCCGGCCTCGGCCCAGGTCGAGCAGCGCCACGTGCCGCTGGTGATGGTGGTCGACGATTCGCTGACCATGCGCAAGGTCACCGGACGCGTGCTGGAGCGGCACAACTTCGAGGTGGCCACCGCGCGCGACGGCGTCGAGGCGCTGGAGCGGCTGGAGGAGCGCGTGCCCGACCTGATGCTGCTGGACATCGAGATGCCGCGCATGGACGGCTACGAGCTGGCCACCGCCATGCGCGCCGATCCGCGCTTTGCCGGCGTGCCGATCGTGATGATCACCTCGCGCACCGGCGACAAGCACCGCCAGCGCGCGCTGGAGATCGGCGTGCAGCGCTACATGGGCAAGCCGTACCAGGAGCTGGATCTGATGCGCAACGTGTACGACCTGCTGGGGATCGCCCGTGTCCGCGACTGAGGCCGCCCTGTCCGCGCCGCGCGTGGTGCTGCTGGCGCGCCCGGGCGCGGCCCGCGAGCAGCTGCGCGGCGCGCTGCTCGGCGCCGGCGCGCGGATCGCGCTGGAAGACGACCCCAACAGCCTGGATGCCGACACGCTGGCCGCCAGCGGCCCACAGGTGGTGCTGGTGGCGCTGGAGCCGGCCATCGAGGACGCGCTGGCCCGGCTGGAGGCGGTCCTGGCCGACCCCGCCCTGACCGTGATCTACGACGAGGCCGCGCTGGCCAGCGCCCGCGAGGGCTGGGACGCGCAGCGCTGGGCGAGGCATCTGCGCGCCAAGCTGCATGGCCACGGCGACGTGCTGCCGCCGGGCGCGGAGATCGAACCGCCGCAGGCGCCCGAACCCGGCCGCCCGCCGGCGCCGGAACAGCTGCACGAAGGCGCGCGGCTGGAGCTGCATCTGGACGAAGCCGCCGGGCAGTCGGCCGCGCTGCCGGTCGATCCGGGCTTGAACGTGCCGACGGACGCGCTTGAGGCGTCGGTCGACCCAATCGAAGGCGTGGACACGCAGACTGCTTCGCCTTCGCCCGTGTCCTGGTCGTTGGCGGATGTCCCGGATCCGCAGCCCGGCGATCGCGACCCGGCCACGCTGCCGCCGCTGGAGCTCGAGGACGAGGCCGCCGGCGCACAGCCGGCCGATGCCTTCGTCATCGACCTGGACAACTGGACGCCGCCCGAGACGCCGACGCGCCAGGCCCTGGTCGACACGCCCGTGCTGGCGCCGCTCGAACCGGCCGAGCCGGCCGCGGAGGCGCCGCCGGTTGCGATCGAAGCGCCGCCGCCTCCGCCGCGGCCCTCGTTCGGCACGCTCTCGCTGGTCGAGGATTTCCAGGTCACGGTGCCGGAGAAGCGCGCGCCGGCCGAACCGCCGCCGCTGCCGCCGGGGTTCGGCGATCTGAACCTTGAGCTTGAGGCGCTGGACCCGGCGCATGGTGTGGCGGCCGATCCGCAGCCGAAGGGCGAGATCGTGCCCGGCGCGGTGCTGCTGTTCGCCGGCATCGGCGGGCCCGACGCGGTCCGTCGCGTACTGGCCGAGCTGCCCGACACGCTCGAGCAGCCCGTGCTGGTGCACCTGCGCCTGGATGGCGGTCGCTACGACAACCTGGTCCGGCAGATCGAGCGCGTCTCGCCACTGCCGGTGAGCATCCCGGTCGCGGGCATGGTCGCCCGTGCCGGCGTGGTCTACGTGGTGCCCGACGATCTGTCGGCGCGCGCCACCGCCGGCAAGGTCGAGTTCGTCGCCGAAGCCGTCGATGTCACCGCGCTGCTGGGCGGGCTGCCGCCGTACCGCACCGCCGTGCTGCTGCTCAGCGGCGCCGACCCGGCCCACGCCGAGCCCGCGCTGATGCTGGCCGCGCGCGGCGGCCTGATCGGCGGCCAGTCGCTGCAGGGCTGCTACGACTGGGCGGCCTCGCGCGCCCTGGAAGCCGGCGGCGGCGACATCGCCGCGCCGGAGGAACTCGCCCGCCGCGTCGCACAACACCTGGGAATCTGACGCCATGTCCCGAGCCAATGACGAAATCCGCGGCGTGCTGGTACAGACCGGCGACGAACGCGTGCTGCTGCCCAACGCGACCGTGGCCGAGGTCCTGGCCCGGGTGCCGGTCCAGCCGGTGGCCGAGGCGCCGCACTGGCTGCCTGGCACCATCGACTGGCACGGCTGGCAGGTGCCGCTGTTCTCCATGGTCGCGCTGGGCGGGCTGGGGCGCGAGAGCGTCAACGCCGCCAGCAAGTTCGTGGTGCTCAAGACGCTGACCGGGGGCGAGGGGATGCCGTACATCGGCCTGCTGACGCAGTCCTTCCCGCGCCTGATCTCGGTGCCGCGCGATGGCCTGTTGGCCGACGCCAGCGAGGAGGCGCTGCCGCACGGGGTGCACATGCGGGTGCTGCTGGGCGACGAGGCGGCGCTGCTGCCTGACCTGGAGGCGATCGAGGCGATGCTCGCCCAGGTGATCGCCGAGCCGGCCTGAAGTCCTGTGCCTGCGGATTCACGCCTCATGCGCGGAGGGCGATGGCACTGAAGGCCTGAAAAAGCGCGTCGTGTCAGTGTCGCGTGCAGGATGAACTGCGAGCCGTCAGCGAACGTCTTTTGAAGCGGTTGTCAGCTTAAAGCCGCTGAAACGTCTCTGCCGTCGTTCCCGCGAACGCGGGAACCCATGGACTTTCGCGCACAGCGCGAGAAACGCACCCTCCCGAAACAGCCACGCGATCGCGGCCTGTCTTACAGATCCCCCAGCCGTGCCTGCAGTGCGGCGATGGCGGCCAGGCCGGCGGTCTCGGTGCGCAGCACACGCGGGCCCAGGCGCAGGCCCTGGAAGCCGGCGGCCTCCAGCGCCTGGCGGTCGCGCGGCGACCAGCCGCCCTCGGGCCCGATGGCGATCACCACCCGCTGCGAGACCGGGGCCTGCAGCGTGCTCAGGGCGTGTGCGCCCTGCGGATCGAGCAGCAGGCGCAGGGCATCGTCGGGCAGGGCCGCGGCGGCGGCGATCAGGGCTTGCGGGGAGGCGACCTCCGGCACGCGAGCACGCCCGGACTGTTCGCAGGCGGCCACGACCACGCCCTGCCAGTGCGCCAGTCGCTTGTGCAGGCGCTCGCCGGACAGCTTGACCTCCGAGCGCTCGGAGTCGACCGGCAGGATCTGCGCCACGCCCAGTTCGGTGGCCTTCTGCAGGATCAGGTCCATCTTCTCGCCGCGGGCGACGCCCTGCAGCAGCACGATGCGCAGCGGCGATTCGTTCTGCAGCGGCTGCGCGGCCTCGATGCGGGCGCGCACCTGACGCTTGTCCAGCGACACCAGGCGCGCCGGGTAGTCGTGGCCATCGCCGTTGAACAGCACGCAGGCATCGCCTTCGCGCAGGCGCAGCACACGCGCCAGGTGCGCGGCGGCGTCCTCGGGCAGGGCGACCTCGTGCCCCGGTGCCAGCGCCGCCTCCACGTGCACGCGCGTCACGCGCATGGTTCGCGCCTGAAGGCGGGCGCAGTGCTGTTCTGCTCTGCTAGCATTCGCGGCTGATGATCGACTCGCATGCGCCCATGATATCGACCGCTGCCGCGCGCGGCAGCAGGCTGGGCGCGTGAGCCGCAGATTGCCGCTGATCCATGGCGTGACCGAGCACCAGGTCGGCCCGCTGCGCATGGAGAAGCTGGACCTTGAATTCTCCAACGGCGAGCGGCGCGTGTTCGACCGCCAGGTCAGCGGCGGCCATGGCGCGGTGGTGGTGGTGCCGTTGATCGACAAGGACACCGTGCTGCTGGTGCGCGAGTACGCCGCCGGCATGCACCGTTACGAGCTGGGCCTGGTCAAGGGCCGCATCGACGCGGGCGAGACGCCGCTGCAGGCCGCCGACCGCGAGCTCAAGGAAGAGGCCGGCTATGGCGCGCGCCAGTTGGACGTGCTGCGCGCCCTGACCCTGGCGCCGACCTACATGAGCCACCAGTCCTGGCTGGTGGTCGCGCGCGACCTGTATCCCGAGCGATTGCCGGGCGATGAACCCGAGGAACTTGAAGTGGTGCCGTGGAAGCTTGATGCATTGGACCAGTTGATGCTGCGCGAGGACTTTTCCGAAGGCCGATCACTGGCGGCGCTGTTCATCGCCCGCGAGTGGCTGGCGGCCCAGGCATGAGTCGCATCACCGCGGACCTGCACGAGGCGGTGCTGACCATCGCGCGCGACGCCTCCGACGCGATCATGCAGGTCTATGCCGAGGACTTCGAGGTCGAGCACAAGGCCGACAACAGCCCGCTCACGCGCGCCGACCTGGCCGCGCACCGGATCATCGCCGACGGGCTGGCGCGGCTGACGCCGGACCTGCCGCTGCTGAGCGAGGAGGGCGCCAAGACGCCGTGGGCCGCGCGCCAGGACTGGCACGCCTACTGGCTGGTCGATCCGCTCGACGGCACGCGCGAGTTCGTCAAGCGCAACGGCGAATTCACCGTCAACATCGCGTTGATCGAGGCGCACCAGCCGGTGTTCGGCGTGATCATGGCGCCGGTCACCGGCACGCTGTGGCACGCCCAGGCCGGGCAGGTGGCGCTGCGCCGCGACGGCCAGACCGACCGCGAACTGCGCACGCGCCAGCCGGCCCGCGCGCCGCTGCGGGTGGCCGCCAGCCGCTCGCACCGCGATCCGCGCACCCAGGCGGTGCTGGACCAGCTGCCCGGCGCCGAACCGGTGCCGCTGGGCTCGTCGCTGAAGTTCTGCCGCATCGCCGAGGGCACGCTGGACGTGTACCCGCGCTTCGGCCCGACCTGCGAATGGGATACCGCGGCCGGGCAATGCATCCTGGAGGCCGCCGGCGGCGCGCTGCTGGCGCCCGATGGCCGCGCCTTCCGCTACAACCGACGCGAGAGCCTGCTCAACGGCGACTTCATGGCGCTGGGCGACCCTGCGCTGCCGTGGCGCGACTGGCTCTGACGCGCCGCCGATCTTCCCCACATCGCAAGAGGTGACCCCATGGCCGAGCCGGGCACGCAGATCGCACGCCTGCTGTCGATCATGTCGCAGCTGCGCAATCCCGACGGCGGGTGCCCTTGGGATCTGGAGCAGGACTTCTCCACCATCGCGCCGTACACGATCGAGGAGGCCTACGAGGTCGCCGATGCGATCGACCGCGGCGATCTGGACGACCTGAAGGACGAGCTCGGCGACCTGCTGCTGCAGGTGGTGTTCCATGCGCAGATGGCGGCCGAGCAGGGCGTGTTCGCCTTCGAGGACGTGGCGCGCACGATCTCCGACAAGCTGGTGCGGCGCCACCCGCACGTATTCGCGCAGACCCAGGTGGACGGCAGCGCGGCGGTCAGCGCCAACTGGGAGGACATCAAGCGCCAGGAGCGCGCGGCCAAGGGGCAGACCGATCCCTCGGCGCTGGCCGGGATCGCGCGCGGTCTGCCCGAATGGCAGCGCGCGACCAAGCTGCAGTCGCGCGCGGCGCGGACCGGCTTCGACTGGCCGGGCCCGGCGCCGGTGCTGGACAAGCTGTACGAGGAGATCGACGAAGTGCGGGCCGAACTGGCGCGCGGCGAGGACGATCCGCAGCGCGCGGTGCGGCTGGAGGACGAGATCGGCGATGTGCTGTTCGTCTGCCTCACCCTGGCGCGCAAGGCCGGCGTGGACGCCGGCGGCGCGCTGCGCCATGCCAATGCCAAGTTCGAGCGCCGCTTCCGGGCGATGGAGGCCGAAGCCACGCGCGAGGGCCGGGTCTTCGCCGAGCTGGAGCTGGAGGCGCAGGAGGCGCTCTGGCAGCGGATCAAGCGACACGAGCGCGTTGGCGCATGACCACTGTCCTGCTGTTCTTCGCCACCGCGCTGGCCGAGATCCTCGGCTGCTATCTGCCATGGCGGTGGCTGCGCCGCGAGGGCAGCCCGTGGCTGCTGCTGCCGGCCGCGGCGAGCCTGGCGTTGTTCGCCTGGTTGCTGACCCTGCATCCCGCCGCTTCGGGGCGTGTGTACGCGGCTTACGGCGGGGTCTACATCGCCGTGGCGCTGGGCTGGCTGTGGGCCGTCGATGGCGTGCGCCCGACGCGCTGGGACGTGCTTGGCGCGGGCCTTTGCCTGTGCGGGATGGCCGTGATCATGTTCGGGCCGCGCCACGCCTGACGCCGCGTCGCAGCGTGACCTTCGGGGACACGGGCGCGACACTGCGCGCGTCTTTCCGAGTGCCGCCCGGACATGCGCCGCTTCGCTTCCTTTCGCGCGTTCTATCCGTTCTATCTGAGCGAGCACGCCAACCGCACCTCGCGGCGGCTGCACTTCCTGGGCAGCTGCGGCGTGCTGGCGCTGCTGGCCGCGGCGCTGGCCACCGGCCGCTGGGGGTTCGCGCTGGCCGCGCTGGTGTGCGGCTACGGCTTCGCCTGGGTGGGGCACTTCTTCTTCGAGAAGAACCGGCCGGCGACTTTCCGCCATCCGTTCTATTCGCTGGCCGGTGACTGGGTGATGTTCGTGGACATCCTGCGCGGCAAGGTGCGCCTCTAGCGGGGCAAGCGCGCGCCGAAATCTCGCAAAACCGCGTCTGTCGCGCAGTCGCCCGAGCCTGCACCAGTACCCGATCACGGTCGATCACGTGATCGGGACACCGCCTTCACGCATCGTCGACTCCACGCCCGATAGTTTCACAAACCTGAAAGTTTGGGCACTTTTTCGGAGATCACGTTATGCGTCATGCACAGGAAACCTCGGGACTGGTCCTGGTCGTCGAGGACAACCGCAACATCTCCGAGATGATCGGTGAGTATCTGGAGGGCAAGGGCTTCGAGGTGGATTACGCCTCCGACGGCCTGGATGGCTACCGCCTGGCCACCGAGAACAGCTACGACGTGCTGGTGCTGGACCTGATGCTGCCGCGCATGGATGGCCTGGAAGTCTGTCGCCGCCTGCGCAGCGAGGCGCGCAAGTCCACCCCGGTGCTGATGCTGACCGCGCGCGACACGCTGGACGACAAGCTCAGCGGCCTGGGCACCGGCGCCGACGACTACCTGACCAAGCCCTTCGCGATCCAGGAGCTGGAAGCGCGCCTGCGCGCGCTGATCCGCCGCGAGCGCCGCCAGGTCGGTTCGGAAGTGCTCAAGGTCGCCGACCTGGTGCTGGACCCGGTCAGCATGCGCGTCACCCGCGGCGGCACCGAGCTGATGCTCTCGCCGATCGGCCTGCGCCTGCTCACCATCCTGATGCGCGAATCGCCGCGTGTGGTCACCCGCCAGGAAATCGAGCGCGAGATCTGGGGCAACGGACTGCCGGATTCGGACACCCTGCGCAGCCACCTGTACAACCTGCGCAAGGTGATCGACAAGCCGTTCGACAAGCCGCTGCTGCACACCGTGCAGAGCGCCGGCTACCGCGTCGCCGACATCGCCTGATGCGTACAGGCGCCTTCCGGCGCGGTGGCGTGCGGTTCTCCTGAAGACTGATCGCGCGTCGTGCCCCAGGAACTTCCCCATAGCATCCGCATCGCGTTCATCCTCAGGGTGGCCCTGGCCAGCCTGGCGGTGATCGCGTCGGTGCTGATCGTCTCGGCGGTCATCAAGCGCAGCCTGGTGCAGACGATGCTGCACGAGGAGGCCGCGCATTATTGGGACCTGTACGCCACCTCCAAGGCGCAGCCGCCGCCCAATACGCACGATCTGCGCGGCTATCTGGTCCTGCCGGGCCAGTCCACGCTCAACCTGCCCGAGCCCTTGCGCAACCTCGAGCCCGGAGTGCATACCGTCGGCAGCGAGGTGGTGCTGGTCGACGACCGCCCGCAAGGGCGGCTCTACCTGGCCTGGCTGGGCACCCGGCCGAGCGCCTGTTCTTCTGGTCCGGCGCGCTGCCGATGCTGCTGTGCCTGGGCGCGCTGTATGGCGCGTCCTATCTGACCTATCGCTTCTTCCGTCCATTGGTGTCGCCGACCTCGTGGCTGGCGCGCCAGGTCTCGCAATGGGATCCGCGCGCGCCTGACACCTCGGCGCTGGCCTCGGACAAGCTGCCGCGCGAGGTGCAGGGGGAGGCGCGCAGCCTGGCCGAGGCCCTGCACGGCCTGTCGCAGCGCGTGGAGGCCCACGTCGCCCGCGAACGCGACTTCACCCGCGACGCCAGCCACGAGCTGCGCACGCCGCTGACCGTGATCCGCGTGGCCACCGACCTGGCCCTGGCCGGCGAGCTGCCGCCGCGCGCGGTGCGCTCGCTGCAGCGCATCCAGCGTTCGGCGCGGGAGATGGAGGCGGTGATCGACGCCTTCCTGATCCTGGCGCGCGAGGCGGACGTCGAGCCGCAGAGCGAGGACTTCGAACTGGTCGATGTGGTCCTGGACGAGGCCGAGAGCGCGCGCGACCTGCTGATCGGCAAGCCGGTCGATCTGACCGTGGTCTGCAACGCCAGGCCGCGCCTGCACGCGCCGCCGCGGGTGATGCATGTGGTGGTCAGCAATCTGCTGCGCAACGCCTGCAGCTATACCGACGAGGGCCAGATCGAGGTGCGCGTGGAGAGCGACCGTCTGGTGGTGCGCGACACCGGCATCGGCATGACCGCCGACGCGGTGCAGCGCGCCTTCGAACCCTTCTATCGCGCCGACGACACGCGCCAGCACAGCACCGGGCTGGGCCTGTCGATCGTCTCGCGGCTGTGCCAGCGCTTCGGCTGGAAGATCGAGCTGGACAGCGTGCTGGGGCAGGGCACCACCGCCACGGTCCGGTTCTTCTAAGCGCCGCCCGGCATGCCTGCGCCCGATGCGCCCATCGCCCTGGCCGTGCACGGCGGCGCGGGGGTGATCGATGCGCTGGCGCCGGACCAGGAGCAGGCCATCCACGCGGCCCTGGCGCAGGCGCTCGACGCCGGTCACGCGCTGCTCCAATGCGGCGGCGCCGCACTGGACGCGGTCAAGGCCGCGGTGGTCGCGCTGGAGGAGGCGCCGTGGTTCAACGCCGGCCATGGCGCGGTCTTTACCGCGCAGGGCGACCACGAGCTCGACGCGGCGCTGATGGAAGGCCATACCCGCCGCGCCGGCGCGGTGGCCGGCGTGCGCACGGTGCGCAACCCGGTCCAGCTGGCGCGCGCGGTGATGGAGCACAGCCAGCATGTGCTGCTGGTCGGGCCGGGCGCCGAGCGTTTCGCCGATGGCCAGCCCGGGATCGCGCGCGTGGATAACGCCTGGTTCGACACGCCGGCGCGCCTGGCGCAGCTGCAACGCGCGCAGGCGGACGAACGCGAGGGCGCGTCGGCCGCGGGCCGCTACTTCGGCACTGTCGGCGCGGTGGCGCTGGACCGGCACGGCCACCTGGCCGCGGCCACGTCCACCGGCGGGATGACCAACAAGCGCTGGGGCCGCGTGGGCGACTCACCGCTGATCGGCGCCGGCACCTGGGCCGATACGCAGGTCGCCGTCTCGGCCACCGGCTGGGGCGAAGCCTTAATCCGCTGCGCGGCTGCGCACGACATCGCCGCGCGGGTGGCCTACGGCGGCGCCAGCGTGGGCGAGGCGGCCGACGCGGTGATCTTCGGCACGCTGCCGGCGCTGGGCGGCGACGGCGGGGTGATCGCCGTCGATGCGCAGGGCCGGCTGGCGCTGCCGTTCAACACCGCCGGCATGTATCGCGGCTGGATCGATCGCGACGGCCGGCGCGGCACCGCGATCTTCGCCGCTTAGGCACTCAGCGCGCGCTGCCTTCCACGTATGGCTTCAGCGCACGGGTCCAGATGGCATAGCCCTCCGGCGTCATGTGCAGCATGTCCTCGCGGAACAGTTCCCTGCGCGGCTGGCCATCGGCGCCCAGCATCGGGGTGAACACGTCGACGAAGTGCACGCCCTGCAACTGCGCGGCGCGGGCGGCGATCTGCGCATTGACCTGGCGGATCTGCGGCAGCAGCTGCGCGCGCGAGGGGCTGGGCTTGATCGACAGGTAGACCACCGGCACGCCGGGCAGGTCGCGGCGCACGCGGGCGATGAAGGCGAAGGTGTCCTGCACCACCTGCTGCACGCTGCGGCCGGCGGCCAGGTCGTTGTCGCCGGCGTAGAACACGATCTCGCGCGGCTGGTCAGGCACCACGATGCGGTCGGCGTAATAGGTGCTGTCGCGCACCTCCGAACCGCCGAAGCCGCGGTTGATCACCGGCGTGCCAGCGAAGTCCTGCGCCAGCGTGCTCCACATGCGGATCGAGGAGCTGCCGATGAACAGCACGGCGTGCCTGGGCGGCGGGTTGGCCGCGTCCTGCGCGGCGAAGGCGTCCATGTCCTTGGCCCAGGCCGGGTTGGACACCGCGCCGCTGGCCACTTCGGGCGGTGCGGCCGGCGCGGTCGCGGGCGGCGGGGTGGGCGCGGTGGCGAGCTGGGTCTGCGCACAGGCGGTCAGCAAGGCCACGCAGGCGGCCAGCACAAGGGAAACACTCGACTTGATCGACACGGTAGAACCCTCCACGGAACCTTCGAACAGCGGCGCACAGTGAACCAGCCCGAGGCCTGCCGTCCACCCCGACGGCGCGCGCCGCCTTGCCGCACCAGCGCGGCCTGCCCGGAAACGCACAACGGGCCCGCCGGCATGCGGCTAACCCGGCCCGTGTGCCGGCTATGGCAAAATCGCCGCTTTCCGCCGCTGCCCTCCCGACCCGGCCCATGCTCCAGCCGCTTCCGTCGTCCCCGATCCGCCCGCGGGACGCGCGTTGACCATGGCCGACCTGTACGGCCATACCCCGCGCGGCCCCGCGCGCCTGCTCAAGGCGGCGCGCTGGTCCTGGCAGGGGCTGTGCGCGGCCTGGCTGCACGAATCCTCCTTCCGCCTGGAAGTGGTGCTGTTCGTGGTGCTGGCGCCGCTGGGCCTGTGGCTGGGCGGCGACGGCGTGCAGCGCGCGCTGCTGGTCGGCTCGCTGCTGCTGGTGCTGGCCGTGGAGCTGCTCAATTCCGCCGTGGAGGCGGTGATCGAGCGCTACGGCGCCGAGTTCCACGAACTGGCCGGCCGCGCCAAGGACATGGGCTCGGCCGCGGTGCTGATGACGATGCTCAATGTGCTGCTGTGCTGGGGGCTGATCGCCGGCCCGCGCCTGTGGCTGCTGTTCTCTCCCTCGCTCTAGAAGGTTTCCCCCGCGCATGAACCTGGACTTCCTCGCCGACCCCAACACCTGGCTGACGCTGCTGACGCTCAGCACGCTGGAGATCGTGCTGGGGATCGACAATCTGGTGTTCATCTCGATCGCGGTCAGCCGCCTGCCGGAGAGCCAGCGCTCCAAGGCGCGCAAGCTGGGCATCGCGGTGGCCTGCATCACGCGCATCGCGCTGCTGGTGTCGCTGGCCTATCTGTCGCGCATGAGCAGCGATCTGTTCGAAGTGGGCGGCATGGGCATCTCGATCCGCGACCTGGTGCTGATCGTGGGCGGCGTGTTCCTGGTGGTGAAGGGCATCGGCGAGATCCGCGAGCTGATCACCGGCGGCGACGACGGCGATCCCAACACGACCAAGGCCTCGGCGGTGTTCGGCATGGTGATCGCGCAGATCGCGATCATCGACATCGTGTTCTCGCTGGACTCGGTGATCACCGCGGTCGGCTTCGCCAGCCACATCCCGGTGATGGTCGCGGCGGTGGTGCTGGCGGTGCTGGTGATGCTGCTGGCGGCCAATCCGCTGGGCCGCTTCATCGACGCCAACCCGACGGTGAAGATGCTGGCGCTGGCCTTCATCGTGCTGGTCGGCGTGGTGCTGGTGCTGGATGGCCTGGACGTGCACGTGCCCAAGGCCTACGTGTATTTCGCCATGGGCTTCTCGGCGCTGGTCGAGGTGCTCAACCTGCTGATGCGCCGCCGCGCCCAGGCGCACGGGGTCGATGCCTGAGGGCAGGCGGCCACAGCGTTTTAATGAAAGCCTGTTCATGATGCGCGGCGTGCGCACCTCGCGCCGCCGGTCGACCCTTCAGGAGAGTCACGCCATGCGCCATGTTTTCCGTTCCCTGCTGATGCTCGCGGCCCTGACGCTGCTGGCCGGCTGCGGATACAACACCATCCAGCAGAAGGATCAGGCGGTGAAGGCCGGCTGGTCCGAGGTGCTCAACCAGTACCAGCGCCGCGCCGACCTGATCCCCAACCTGGTGCGCACCGTGCAGGGCTACGCCCAGCAGGAGCGCCAGGTGCTGACCGAGGTCACCAACGCCCGCGCCCGGGTCGGCCAGATCCAGGTCAACGCCGATGACGCCAACTCGCTGCAGCAGTTCTCCCAGGCGCAAGGGCAGCTGGGCAGTGCGCTGAGCCGCCTGCTGGTGGTCAGCGAGAACTATCCGACCCTGCAGTCCGACCAGAACTTCCGCGACCTGCAGGCGCAGCTGGAAGGCACCGAGAACCGCATCACCGTGGCCCGCGGCCGCTACATCCAGGCCGTGCAGGACTACAACACCTATATCCGCCAGTTCCCGCAGGCGCTGACGGCCAAGGTGACCGGCGCCAAGGAGAAGCCCAACTTCTCGGTCGCCAACGAGGCGCAGATCTCGCAGGCCCCAACCGTGGACTTCAGCCAGCCGCCGCCGAGCGCGCCGGCGCAGCAGCAGGCCCTGCCGGCGCAGGCGCCGCAGCAGACGCCGCCGGCCACGACCCCGGCCCAGTAAGCTGCCGCCGCAACACGCGATGAAACCGCTGCTGCGCCTGGCTGCGCTGCTGCTGGTCCTGCTGCTCGCGCCCGTGGCGCTGGCGCAGGAGGCGGCCATCCCGACGCTGGACTCGCCGGTCATCGACACCACCGGCACGCTCACGGCCGAGCAGGCCGGCGCGCTGCGCCAGCAGGCGCTGGACCTGCAGCAGCGCAAGGGCGCCCAGCTGCAGGTGCTGATGGTGCCGACCACTCAGCCCGAAGAGATCGAGCAGTACACCCAGCGCGTCTTCGACCAGTGGAAGCTGGGCCGCAAGGGCGTGGACGACGCGGTGCTGGTGGTGGTGGCCAAGGACGACCGGCGCGTGCGCATCCAGCCCGGCTACGGGCTGGAAGGCGCCATCCCCGACGCCATCGCCAACCGCGTCATCCAGGAATACCTGGCGCCCAAGTTCCGCCAGGGCGACTACGCCGGCGGCCTGACCGATGCCACGGCGGTGCTGGTCAAGCTGATCGATGGCGAGCCGCTGCCGGCGCCGGAGAGTTCGCACCCGGCCGGCGGTCGCCAGGGCGGCGGCGACTGGCTGTTCGCGCTGGTCGCCGGCCTGGTCGTGGCCGGCTTCGCCCGCACCGTGCTGCGCGCGCTGCCGCGGCCGCTGCGTGCGCTGGCCGGCGGCGTGGCCGGTGGCGCGGTGGCCTGGCTGCTGGCCTCCGTGCTGGTGGGAGGGCTGGCGGGCGTGATCGGCCTGCTGATGGGACTGCTGGGCGGTTCAGGCGGGCGCTTCGCCGGGCCGGGCGGCTTCGGCGGCTGGGGCGGTGGCCTCGGCGGCGGCGGTTGGGGCGGCGGTGGATTCGGTGGCGGGGGCGGCTTCGGCGGCGGCGGTGGCTGGAGCGGTGGCGGCGGCTCGTCCGGAGGCGGTGGCGCCTCGGGGAGCTGGTGATGCGCTGGCTGCGGCACCTGTTCGCGCCCTCCGCGCACCGGCTGTTCCCGGCCGATCGTCTGCAGCGCATCGCCCAGGCCATCGCCGAAGGCGAGCGCCTGCACAGCGGCGAGGTGATGTTCGCGGTCGAGTCCGGCCTGCACCCGTCTGCGGTCTGGGCGGGCGTGGACGCGCGCGCGGCCGCGCATGCGGCGTTCGCCCGGCTGCGCACCTGGGATACGGCCGCCAACAACGGGGTTCTGATCTACCTGCTGCTGGCCGATCACCAGATCGAGATCGTCGCCGACCGGGGGCTGGAAGGCCGGGTCAGCGCCGAGGAATGGCACCAGGTCTGCGCGCAGATCGAAGCCGGCATGCGCCAGGGAGATCCGGAGGCCGCGGTCGTTGCCGGGGTGCAGGCCGCCTCGGCGCTGCTGGCCCGGGCGTTTCCGGCGGTGCCCGGGCAGCGCGGCGACAACGAACTGCCCGATCTGCCGCGGATCCTCTGAGCGTTGTAGAGCCGAGCTCGCTCCGCTGGGGCCTTCCCCACGAACCGGACGAAGAGCAACGGAGCTTGCTCCGCTGGGGCCTTTCTCACGAACGGGGCGAAGAGCAGCGGAGCGAGCTCCGCTCTACAGGTGGGCGAATCGACGTGCCACCTCTGCATCCCACCGGTGCCGTCCTGTGATCTCGACCACAGGAATGCCCGCCGTTCGCCGATATTCATCACGCGCCCTTCACGGGGCTGCCGCACTGCGGCATCATCCAGGCACCTGCTTCGCCGCCAGGCACGGTCCGTGCAGCGAAATCCAGGCAGGCGCCGTGCGCGCCGCCGGCCTCTGCGCCGCCCCCGCCCGCCGCGCCAGGATGTCCTCATGCACCC
Source organism: Pseudoxanthomonas sp. UC19_8 (assembly GCF_042700505.1). Lineage (NCBI taxonomy): Bacteria > Pseudomonadati > Pseudomonadota > Gammaproteobacteria > Lysobacterales > Lysobacteraceae > Pseudoxanthomonas > Pseudoxanthomonas sp. UC19_8. Next base: position 2,268,505 of record NZ_CP170559.1, on the reverse strand, counting down.
AGCCCTCACCGCCACGCTGACCCGCCTGCCCGGGCTGTACACCGCCGCCATGCGCCCGCGCCGCCGCGACCTGGCCATCGCGGTGGCCGCGTCCAGCGCGCTGGTGCTGGCCGGCTGCAACGCGCTGGCGGCCTTCGCCCTGGTGCTGACCTGGTTCGAATACCTGCATCACCAGCGCTGGCAGATGCCGGGCGAGAACACCCGCGCCACCCTGGTGCGGGCCCTGGCCTGCGTGGCCTTCGCCTGGTTGACCACGGCGCGCGGCGTGGGCGATGCGGCCTGGGGCATCGGCGCCTTCCTGCTGGTGCAGACGGTGCTGGCGCTGCGCGGCTCGCTGCGGCTGCGTCAGGTGTTCCTGCACAACGTCGCCCAGGCCAGCCCGTCGGTGCCGGCGCACGAGCTGCTGCTGGCCTGCCGCGGCGACCGCACGCTGGTCGAATCCTGGCTGGCGGGCGAAGAAGACCTCGCCGGGCCGGCGCAGTCCGCGCTGAACGCGGCGGGCCTGCGCCTGTTCCGCCTGCGCCCGCCGATGCCGGCGGTGGAAGAGGGCTCGGCGCCCTGATCCGGCGGCGCTGAGCGCGGCCGCGGATCGCCGCGTTGCGGCGCGCCGCATGCGCGCGCCAGCCGGGTACGTCAGAATGTCGGCTGTTTCGTCCGCCGTCGGCTACGCATGATCTTCCTGCACCACCTCGACCCAATCGCCTTTTCCATCGGCCCGGTCGATGTGCACTGGTACGGCATCGCCTACGCGCTGTCCTTCTTCGCCGCCTGGTATCTGGGCCGCCGTCGCGTGCAGGCCGGGCGCCTGCCGGGCGTGAACCTGGAGCATTTCTCCGACCTGATGTTCTACGCCATGCTCGGCGTGGTGCTGGGCGGGCGGCTGGGCTACATCCTGTTCTACGACCTGCCGGTCTACCTGGACAATCCGCTGAAGGTGTTCAAGGTGTGGGAGGGCGGCATGAGCTTCCACGGCGGCCTGCTCGGCGTGCTCACCGCCGCCTGGCTGTGGTCGCGCCGGCATCGGCTGCACTTCTTCGACACGATGGACTTCCTGGCGCCGCTGGTGCCGGCGGGCCTGGGCCTGGGCCGCCTGGCCAACTTCGTCAACGGCGAGCTGTGGGGCAAGTACACCGGCACGAACTGGGGCGTGATCTTCCCGACCACCGATCCGGCCCTCTACGAGCAGCACCTGAGCCAGGCGCAGCTGCAGGCGCAGTACGCGGCCGGCGCGCTGGACCGCTACGCGCGCCATCCTTCGCAGCTCTACGAGGCGCTGCTCGAAGGCGTGCTGATGTTCGTGGTGCTGTGGGTGTTCTCGATGCGGCCGCGCCATCGCTACGCGGTGTCCGGGCTGTTCGCGCTGCTCTACGGCCTCTCGCGCTTCCTGGTCGAACTGGTGCGCGTGCCCGATGCGCAGCTGGGCTACCTGGCCTTCGGCTGGGTGACGATGGGCCAGCTGCTGAGCCTGCCGCTGGTGGCGCTGGGCCTGTTCCTGCTGTGGCGCTCGCGCCGCGCGCCGGTGCTGCGGCCGGTGCCCCCGGCGCAGGCCACGCCCGCGGAGGCGCACTGATGCGCCAGTACCTGGAGCTGCTGCGCCACGTGCTGGAGCACGGCGCGGAGAAGTCCGACCGCACCGGCACCGGCACGCGCAGCGTGTTCGGCTGGCAGATGCGCTTCGATCTGGGCGAAGGCTTCCCGCTGGTCACCACCAAGAAGCTGCACCTGCGCTCGATCATCCATGAGCTGCTGTGGTTCCTGAAGGGCGAGACCAACATCGCCTATCTGAAGGACAACAAGGTCAGCATCTGGGACGAATGGGCCGACGCGGACGGCAATCTCGGCCCGGTCTACGGCAAGCAGTGGCGCAGCTGGGAGGGCGCCGACGGCCAGACCATCGACCAGATGCAGTGGCTGGTGCAGGAAATCAAGCGCAATCCGGATTCGCGCCGGCTGGTGATCAGCGCCTGGAACGTGGCGCAGCTGCCGCAGATGGCGCTGATGCCGTGCCACAGCCTGTTCCAGTTCTACGTGGTCGACGGCAAGCTCAGCTGCCAGCTCTACCAGCGCAGCGGCGACATCTTCCTGGGCGTGCCGTTCAACATCGCCAGCTACGCGCTGCTGACCCACATGGTGGCGCAGGCCACCGGTCTGGGCGTCGGCGATTTCGTGCACACGCTGGGCGATGCGCATCTGTACTCGAACCACTTCGAGCAGGCGCGCGAGCAGCTCACGCGCACGCCGCGCGCCTTGCCCAGGCTGCATCTGAATCCGGAGGTGACCGATCTGTTCGGCTTCACCTTCGAGGACATCGAGATCCTCGGCTACGACCCGCATCCGGCGATCAGGGCGCCGGTGGCGGTATGACGCACGGCGGGGGGCAGGGGCCAGGGGCCGGAGGCCAGGGAAAGGCGACGGCGACGCAGGCTGCCGATGCTTTTCCCTGGCCTCTGGCCTCTGGCCCCCGGCCCCGCGTCAGCCTCATCGCCGCGCTCGACCGCCACAACGCCATCGGCCGCGACAACGATCTGCCGTGGCGCCTGCCCGATGACCTCAAGCGCTTCAAGGCGCTGACCCTGGGCAAGCCGGTGCTGATGGGGCGCAAGACCGCGCAGTCGCTGGGGCGCGCCTTGCCCGGCCGATCGAACCTGGTGCTGACGCGTGGCGGGCGGGTGCCGTTCGAGGGCATGGTCGCGGTCGATTCGCTCGATGCCGCGCTGCGCCAGGCGAGCAGGCAGGGGGCCGAGGAACTGTGCGTGATCGGCGGCGGGCAGGTCTATGCGCTGGCCTTGCCGCTGGCCGACGTGCTCTACCTGACCCATGTGGACACCGAAGTGCAGGGCGCCGAGGCGTTCTTCCCGCATTTCGATCCGGCGCAGTGGCGCGTCACGGCGCGCCAGCCGCATGCGGCCGACGACCGCCACGCGCTGGCGTTCGAGTTCGTGGATTACGTCAGGCGAACCTAGGAACTGCCATCAGGCAGGCCCGAAAGCCTCTGCAAAAAACCTTCTACCGTCGTTCCCGCGCACGCGGGAACCCAGCGCCTTTTGGGGCTTCCCCGAATCAACGTCCATGGGTTCCCGCTTTCGCGGGAACGACGATCTGACGCTAATCGCGCCGTGCCGTGCCCGGGTCGACATCGCGCCCCGGCACCTGCACCACGCGCAGCTCATCGGTATCCAGCTGCAGCGCGGTGAGCCTGCCGCCCCAGACCGCGCCGGTGTCGATGGCGTGCACGCCCAGGCCCAGCATCAGCCCCAGCGTGGACCAGTGGCCGCAGACGATCTTCAGTTCGCGCGGCTCGTGGCCGGGCACGGCGAACCAGGGGTACAGGCCCTGCGCCTGCGTGCCCGGCGTGCCTTTCTCTTCCATCGCGATGCGTCCGCGCGGCGTGCAGTAGCGCATGCGGGTGAGCACGTTGATGATCGCGCGCCAGCGGTCCGGGCCGGCCAGGCCGGTGGACCAGTTGGGCTTGTCGCCGTACATGCTGCGCATCAGCTTGCGAAAAGCCGGGCCACGCAGCTGCTTCTCCACCTCGCGCGCGTAGCCCTCGGCCGCGGCGCAGTTCCAGCGCGGGGCCAGGCCGGCATGCACCATCATCCAGCCCAGCTCGCGGTCCACGTGCACCAGTTCGCGGTGGCGCAGCCATTCCAGCAGCGTGTCGCGGTCGTGCGCCTGCACGATCCGGCCCAGGTCCGGATTGACCTTGCGCTGCTCCTCTTCGGTGCGCGCGCCGATGGCCAGCAGCGACAGGTCGTGGTTGCCCAGCACCACCTCGCAGTGGTCGCGCAGCGAATGCACCAGGCGCAGGGTCTCCAGCGACTGTCCGCCGCGGTTGACCAGATCGCCGCAGAACCAGATCCGGTCGCACGCGGGATCGAAATCGAGTTTTTCCAGCAGCCGTGCCGTGGCGTCGTAACAGCCCTGCAGGTCGCCAATCGCCCAGACCGCCATGGCGCTTAGTGCAGCGTACGCGGCACCGACAGCGCGAAGGGCGCGATCGGGGCATCGAAGTGCGTGCCGTCGTCGGCCACCATGTCGTAACGACCGCGCATGGTGCCGTGGTCGGTCTCCAGCACCGCGCCGGAGGTGTACTGGAACAGTTCGCCCGGACGCAGGCGCGGCTGTTCGCCGACCACGCCCTCGCCGTCGACATGCTCGGTCTTGCCGTTGCCGTCGGTGATTTCCCAATGGCGCGCGAGCAGGCGCGCCGGCTGCGTGCCGCGGTTGCGGATCACGATGGTGTAGGCGAAGACGTAATGGCCGCTGGCAGGTTCCGAGCGTTCTTCCAGGAACCGGGTGGCGACATCGACATCGATGGCGTAATCGTTGCTGCTCATGCGCACAGTGTACTCAAGCCTCAGCCCGGTTCGGCCGCCTCGCCGTACGGCAGGTTGGCCAGCGCGATGAAGTCGCTCACGGCCACCTGTTCGGCGCGCGCATCGGGGCGGATGCCGGCGGCCTCGATCTGGGCCACGTCGCACACGCTGGACAGCGCATTGCGCAAGGTCTTGCGGCGCTGGCCGAAGGCCGCGCGCACCACCGCTTCCAGGCGCTTGGGATCGCGTACGTCGATACGCGCCGGATCCCGCGGCACCAGGCGCACCACGGCCGAATCGACCTTCGGCGGCGGGCTGAACGCGCCCGGCGGCACCACGAACAGCGGCGTCACCTCGCAATAGGCCTGCAGCATCACGCTCAGGCGTCCGTACACCTTGCTGCCCGGGCCTGCGGCCATGCGATCGACCACTTCCTTCTGCAGCATGAAATGCATGTCCGCGATCGCCGCGGCATGGTCCAGCGCATGGAAGAGGATCGGCGAGGACAGGTTGTAGGGCAGGTTGCCGACCAGGCGCAGCGTGCGGCCCTGCGCCAGCTCGGTGAAATCGACCGAGAGCACATCGCGGTGGAGGATGGTCAGATCGCCCACGTCCTGCGCGGCGGCGGTGAGCGGGGCGATGAGGTCGCGGTCGAACTCGATCGCGGTCAGCGCGCCGTGCCGGCGCAGCAGCGGGAAGGTGATCGCGCCCTGGCCTCGGGCCGATCTCCACCAGGGTGTCGCCCGGCTTGGGATCGACCGCCTGCACGATGCGGTCGATGTAGTGCCGCTCGTGCAGGAAGTGCTGGCCGAGCGACTTCTTGGCCGGTGCACTGAAGTGGGGAGTAGCGGTCATTGCGACAGTTTACCCGGCATGGGCAGGCCGTCCTCTTTGTCGTAGGAGCCGCATCACGTCCCGGCATCCTGGTAGAGCGGAGCTTGCTCCGCTGCTCTCCGGCGGGATCATCGGGAAAGCCCCAGCGGAGGGAGCTCCGCTCTACAACCGTTGGAGCGGTGGGAGAGCCCCAGCGGAGCGAGCTCCGCTCTACATCTGTGGGATCGGTGGGGAAGGCCTCAGCGGAGCAAGCTCCGCTCTACAGGGGGGGGCGGGTGCTCCCAGGCGGGGGCTTGCCGCTGAGCTCACCGTGTGCGCCTGCGCGCGGCCATCGCCGCGCAGGTGCGCACCGCGGCGAACAGGCTTGAGGGGTCGGCCACGCCCTGGCCGGCCAGCGCCAGCGCGGTGCCGTGATCGACTGCCACGCGCGGGTAGGGCAGGCCCAGGGTGAGGTTCACGGCCTGCTCGAAGCCGCTGTACTTGAGCACCGGCAGGCCCTGGTCGTGATACATCGCCAGCACCGCGTCGAAGCCGGCCAGCTTGTCGGGCAGGAAGGCCGTGTCGGCCGGCAGCGGGCCGATCAGCTCCAGGTCTTCTCCACGCAAGCTCGCCAGCGTCGGGATGATCAGGTCCAGCTCCTCGCGGCCCAGGTGGCCTTCCTCCCCGGCGTGCGGGTTCAGGCCGAGCACGCACAGGCGCGGGCGGGCGATGCCGAAGTCCTCGCGCAGCGCCTGCGCGGTGGTGTGCACGGCGTGGCGCAGGGCGGCCTCGGTGATCGCGTCGGGCACCGCGCGCAGCGGCAGGTGGGTGGTGACCAGCGCCACGCGCACGATCTGGTTGGCCAGCATCATCACCACCGCGCGGCCGGCATGGTGGGCCAGCAGTTCGGTGGTGCCGGTATAGGCGATGCCGCCTTCATTGATCACCGCCTTGTGTACGGGGCCGGTGACCACGCCGGCGAAGCGGCCGGCGATGCAGCCATCGGCCGCGGCGAGCAGGGCGTCGATGACCGCGGCCGCGTTGCGCGGATCGGTCCTGCCGAAGCGGCTGGGCACCGCGTTGGGCACCGGCACGAAGGCCAGATCGCCCGGCGCCTGGGGCTGCGCGTCGGCGGGCAGCAGGTTTAGCGGCAGCGCCAGCGCCTGGGCCGTCGCGTGCAGGGTGTCGGCATCGCCGAAGGCGACCAGCCGGCAGTCCTGGCGCGGCTGCTGGATCAGCCGGATGCAAAGTTCCGGCCCGATCCCGGCCGGCTCGCCGGGGACGAGCGCCAGGTCGGGCCGCATCACCTTGGCTGCCTTACGGCATTTGGCTGGACGAGGCCGAGCCGGGCATGTCGTTGTTGTCGCCGCCGCGCTGCTTCTTGCCGGCACGGGCCGCTTCCTCGGCGGCGCCCGGGGCGCTTATCGCGGTATCCGGCGTGGCGTTGTCGATGGCCGGGTCGCCGGTGCGGAAGCTGACGTAGGCTTCGCCGCGCAGCTCCAGCAGGTAGCGGTTGTATTCCTCTTCCAGCTTGCGCCGGCCGATCGTGTCGCGAACCTGGGCACGGCGGTTCTGATCGGTCACGTCGGTCTGGCGGGTGCCTTCGCGCTGAACGATGTGCCAGCCGGCCTCGGTACGGAAGGGCTCGCTGACCTCGCCATCCTTCAGCGCGGTCAGGCGCTGGCCGAAGTCCGGGCCGAACTGGTCGGCAGTGAACCAGCCCAGGTCGCCGCCATCGTTCTTGGTGTTGGCGTCCTCGGAGTCGGCCTTGGCCAGCTCGGCGAAGTCCGCGCCGCCGGCGATGCGGGCGCGCAGGGTGTCGATCTTGGCCTTGGCCGCCGCGGCGTCCTGCACCGGCGTGACGCGCACCAGGATGTGGCGGGCGTGGTACTCGGTGGTCATCTGGCTGGGCGCCTGCGAGGCGTCGCGGGTCTCGACCAGCTTGAGCAGCTGGAAGCCGGACGGACCGCGGATCGGGCCGACCACCTGGCCGGCCTGCATGCTCTTGAGCGTGTCGACGAAGGCCACCGGGATCTCGTCCAGGCTGCGCCAGCCCAGGTCGCCGCCTTCCAGCGCGTTGGGGCTATCCGAATAGCGCACGGCCGCGGCCGAGAAGTCCATCTCGTTGCGGTCCAGCAGGCTCTTGACGCCCTCAGCCTTCTTCTGGCCGGTGGCGATCTGCTCGGCGGTGGCGCCCTCGGGCAGGCCGATCAGGATGTGCGCCAGGTGGTACTGCACGCCGCCGTTGGCCTGGGCCTTGAGCGCGGCGTCGACCTCGGCCTCGCTGACCCGGATGCGGCTCTGGCCGTAGCTCTGGCGCAGGCGCTGGACGGTGATCTCGTCGCGCAGCGAGCTGCGGAACTCGTCGAAGGACAGGCCTTCGGCAGCCAGGCGCTGGCGCAGGCCGTCGACGGTGGTGTTGTTCTGCTGGGCCACGCTGGCCACGGCGCTGTTGACTTCCTCGTCGCTGACGCTGATGCCGTTTTCCTGGGCGCGGGCGACCTGCAGCTTGACCAGCACCAGGCGCTCGAGCACCTGCCGGCGCAGCACTTCAGGCGGCGGCAGCTGGGCGGGGTTGCTGGCGTACTGGGCCTGGACGTTGGCCACGGCGCGGTCCAGCTCGCTCTTCAGCACCACGTCCTCGTTGACCACGGCGGCGATGCCGTCCAGCGGCTGGGATTCCTGCGCGCGCAGCGGCGCGATGACGGTAGCGGCCAGCAGGCCGGCAACGAAAAGGGATCGAATGGTCATGGATATCTTCAGAACGGATCGGAACCGGTGTCGTCGTTGTCGTCGAGATCCGGGGCGGCGACGCTGGGAGGCACCAGATACAGGTCGTCGCGGTAATAGCCGAGAATACCACGGCGCAAGGTCTTGTCCGTGTTCTGGCCCAGCGAGGACAGGCCCTTGAGCACGAACTCCATCTGGATCTGGTTGTCCGAATCGCCTTGGCGATTGCGCACGTAATGACGGCCGAGCAGGCGTACGGCCAGGCAGCAGCTGTCCCACTGCACGCCGCCGATCGCTTCCAGCACCTTGTTGTCCTGGAAGGAGTAGTAGTAGCGTCCGACCACGCTCCACACCGGGTTGATCGGGTAGAGGAAGGACAGGTCGGCCTGCTTGAGCAGGTCGCGGCGGTAGCGGTAGGACAGGTTGACCACGCCGTCGTTGCCGATCAGATAGCGCGAACGGAAGCTGATCAGGTCGGCGCGGCTGTTCTTGGCGTCGTACTGGTAGGACGCGCCCAGCGTCCAGCGGTCGGTGGGCATGTAGTTGGAGTCGACGATCCAGGCCGACTTGCCCTTCTCGATCGGCTGCGAGTTCTGGTTCAGCAGGACATTGGAATCCTCGAAATAGAGGATCTGGCCCAGGCTGATGTTGAACTTCTCCAGGCCGTCGGTCTGGCGGATGCTGCGGCTGGTCAGCGCCAGGGTCAGCTGGTTGGCATCGGTCTGGCGGTCGGCGCCGGAGAAGCGGTTGTCGCGGAACAGCTGGCCCCAGCTATAGGTCATGTCGCCGGTGTCGAACAGCGGCAGGTTGTTCTGGTTGCGGTAGGGCACGTTGAGGTAATACAGCCGCGGCTCCAGCGTCTGCAGGTAGGGCGTGTCGCCCCACTGCGTGTCGCGGTCGAAGAACAGCCCGGCGTCCACCGTGGCGATGGGCGTGGAGCGGGTCGGCGAGCGGTCGCCGCCGAGCTGGTCGGCCAGGCCCTGCTCCAGGTGGTAGGCGGTGTAGCGATAGGCCAGGCCCGGCTCGATGAACCAGGCCGCGCCGCGCAGCGGCAGCGACACATACGGCTTGAGGTCCAGGCGGCTGCCGCCATCCTTCTCGCTGTGGTCGAAGCGGCTCAGGTCGCTCTTGAAGCCCACGGTCAGCCAGTCCAGCACCGGCCGGTCGTAGTTGAAGAACAGCCGCGGCAGGCTGTTATAGGGCAGGGTGGCCTTGTCGACGGTGTAGTCGGCCGAGGTGTAGGTGATCGTCTCGGCACCGGCGTTCCAGTACTGGGAGCGCCCGTAGATGCCCACGGTGCTGGTCAGGGCCGAGGTGGCATAACCGTAGCCGCCGTTGGTGCCGTTGGAGATGCCGCCGTTGTCCTCCAGATAGCGCGAGTCGCTGATCCAGGAGAAGTCGGCGCGGGCCTGCCAGGTGCTGCTGAGGTCGTGATGGCCACGGAAACGGAAGAAGCCGCGGTTCTTGTCCTGCAGAGGATCGTTGTAGATGTTCTCGTCGCCGCTGCCGGGCAGGGCGTTGGCGTAGTCGCGGGCGCGGCGGCGCACCAGGTCGTCGCTGGGCATCCAGGCGCCTTCCAGCTTGCCTTCGCCGCCGTGGTAGAGGTAGCGGAACTCGCCGCCGAACACCACGCCGCGGTCGCTCATGTAGCGCGGATACAGCGTGGAGTCGTAGTTGGGCGCCAGGTTGAGGTAGATCGGCTGCTCGTAGCTCAGGCCGTTCTTGCCCGACAGGCCCACGCGCGGGAACAGCAGGCCGGTCTGGCGGCGGTCGTCGATCGGGAACTTGAACCAGGGCGCGTACAGGATCGGCACGCTGCCGATGCGCACCACCGCGTGGTGCGCGGTGGCGAAGCCTTCGTCGGTGTTGACGTCGATCTCGCGCGAGCGCAGGTACCAGCGCTGCCAGGCCGGGTCTTCCGGGTCGCAGGTGGTATAGGTCGAGCCCATCAGCTCGCCCTGCGGGCCGACCATGTTGATCGTGTCGGCCACGCCGTTGCCGCGGCGGGAGATCAGCTGGTACTGCACGTCCTCGATGTGATGCGAGTCGTCGTTCTGGTTGCCGCTGGCGCGCTTGGCGATGACGCGGATGCCCGAGTCCTGGTAGCGCACGTTGCCGTCGGCGGTGTAGGTGCCTTCCTCCTGGTTGAGGAAGAGGTTGTCGGCATTGAGAAACTGATCGCCACGGATCAGGCGCACATTGCCCTGGTAGTTGGCGGTGCCGTCGATGTTGTTGCCGTTGAGCGTGTCGCCGGTCACATCGGTGGGCAGCAGCTGGCTCTGCTGGCGCTGGGCGGCCTGGTCCTTCGGCGCGACGGCGGCGGGCGCCCCGTCGAAGGCGGGGATCGCATCCTGGACCGGGCACAGCGCGTAGCTGACGGGTTTTTCATCCGCGGCCATGGCCGGCAGGGCCAGGGCAATGCTGAACGGAATGGGCAGCAGGCGAAAGGCTCGGCGCACGCGTTGGGGAATCCGGACGAAAAACGGCCGTTAGCTTGCCGTATCGGGATGGACGGGGCAATGAAGACGCGCCGACAACGGCCGGCTCGGGTTCAGGGCAGGCTCTGCGGCCGTCAGCGCAGCGCCGCCACGTGCGCGCTGGCGCACTCGCGCAGGGCGTCCAGGTCGTAGCCGCCCTCCAGCGCCGAGACGATGCGGCCGCCGGCGTGGGTCTGCGCGATCTGGCGCAGGCGCCGTGTGATCCAGTCGAAATCCTCGGTGTCCAGCATCAGGTCGGCCAGCGGATCGCGCATATGGGCGTCGAACCCGGCCGAGATCATGACCAGCTGCGGGCGGAAGGCCTCGATCGCCGGCAGCATCCGGTCCTCCCACAGGTTGCGGAAGGCGAAGCTGCCGCTGCCCGGCGGCAGCAGGGCGTTGAGCACGTTGCCGACGCCGCGTTCGGACGGGGCCCCGCTGTAGGGGAACAGCCCCGACTCGTGGCTGCTGAAATAGGCCACCCGCGGGTCGTCCTGGAAGATGGCCTGGGTGCCGTTGCCGTGGTGCACATCGAAATCCACCACCGCCACGCGCTCCAGCCGGTGGTGCTCGCAGGCATAGGCCGCGCCGATGGCGATGTTGTTGAGCAGGCAGAAGCCCATCGCCGTGCTGGCGGTGGCGTGGTGGCCGGGCGGGCGCACGGCGCAGAAGGCGGCCGGGTCGCGCCCGTCCATCACCGCATCGACCGCGGCGATCACCGCCCCGGCCGCGCGCAGCGCCGCGGCGCGCGAGCCCGGGCTGACCACCGTGTCCGGGTCGAGCATCACATGCCCGCTGAAATCGTGTTCCATCACCGCCTGGATGTGCTCGGGCGTGTGGACCCGGCGCAGGTCGCCGAGCTTGGCCGAGGGCGCCTCCCGCCAGTCCAGGTCGCCGTGGTCGCGGCGCAGCGCCTCGAGCACGACCTCCAGCCTGGCCTGGCGTTCGGGATGCTCGGGGCCGGGGTCGTGGCCCAGGCAGGCCGGGTGGGTCAGGATGATCACGGCGCGGCGAGCCGGCGCCGGTGGTCCCACAGCACTTCGCCGGCGCCATCGGCGCGGGCCAGCACGCGGGCCAGCACGAACAGCAGGTCCGAGAGGCGGTTGAGATAGCCGATCGCCTCCGGCCGCACCGGCTCCAGGCGCGACAGCGCCACGGTCTCGCGTTCGGCCCGGCGCACGATGGTGCGGGCCAGGTGGCAGCGCGCGGCCGCCTCACCGCCGGCCGGCAGGATGAAGTCCTTCAGCGGCGGCAGGTGCTCGTTGTAACCGTCCAGCTGGCGCTCCAGCGCGTCCACGTCGGCCGCGGTGATGGCCGCATGGCCCGGGATGCACAGCTCGCCGCCCAGGTCGAACAGCTGGTGCTGGACCGTGGTCAGCAGCGCCTGGATGTCGTTGGCCACGCCGGGCGCGGCCAGCACCACGCCGATGGCCGAGTTGGCCTCGTCCACGGTGCCGTAGGCGCTCACGCGGGCCGAATCCTTGCCGGTGCGGCTGCCGTCGCCCAGGCCGGTGGTGCCGTCGTCTCCGGTCCGCGTATAGATGCGCGACAGGCGGTGTCCCATGCGCGGCGCGCCGGCTTCAGCCGGCGGTGCGGTCCTGCGGTCGGGCCAGGCGCACGACCTGCTGCACGCCCACATGGACGATCACGCCCAGGCCGACGTAGATGGCGGTGCTGCGCAGGAAGGGCCAGAACCAGTCGGAGTAGTTCTTCCACCAGCCGGCCAGCGTCGCCGGCTGCGGCACGCTGTCGCTGAGCCAGTAGAAGCTGCCCTGGCTGATCAGGTGGCAGACCGCCACCGAGGCCACCAGCGCGACCACGGCCACGCCGAGGGTGCGCTCCTGGCGCAGGCGGGCGGCGGCGCGCGCGGTCAGGCTGCCGCCGAGCCACAGGGCCAGATAGGCCGGCACCAGGCACCAGTAGGCCGGCGAGACGCAGTAGTGCTTCCAGAACTCCAGACCCTGGCCGGTGATGACGGCGTAGTCCACGCCCACCGCCAGCGCCATGAACAGCGGGAAGGCCCAGCGCGACCAGCCGCGCAGGTAGAACCCGGCCATGAAGAACACCGCCCAGGAGGCATCGGGCAGCGCGCCGATGTGCGTGGACAGCGCCGGCAGGTGCAGGCGGGTGGCGATCATCACGGCGGCCAGGATGGCCAGGATGGCCGCGCGCGGGCCGGTACGGGTGGGGAGCGGGGTCATGGTGGCAGTCTGGTGCATGAACGGCGATTCTACCGTGCGCGTCCCCAGGCGTGGGGGCGCCATCCGTTCACGGCGCGCCGCCGACCGCTCATCGGTGTCGCGGGCGCGCTCCTGCCTTTGCTTGCCCGCGCTGCGTGCCGGCGACACATGCCGCAAAAGACGGTCATCGGCCGCGGCCTGGCCGGGATTAGCGTGCGCCCGCGCTCGCCAAGCCGTGGAGGTGCCCGGCTCGTGCGCAGGGGGGGCATGCCGGTGGATGCTTGCGAACGGTTCGGAAGGGGGGCCAGGGCCTGGCGCGCCGGAGGATGGCGCGGCGGGAGCGCGGGCTTCACCCTGCTCGAGCTGATGGTCGTGGTGGTGGTGCTCGCCATCCTGGCGGCCATCGCCTTTCCCAGCTTCAAGTCGGTCATCCAGCAGACCCAGCTGACGACCCAGGCCAATTCGCTGGTGGCCGGGCTGGCCCTGGCCCGGTCCGAGGCCATTCGCACGATCCAGGCATCCGGGCTGTGTCCCAGCACCGACGGCAGCAGCTGCGCGGCCAGCTGGTCCGGCGGCTGGCTGGTGTGGGACGACACCAATGGCGACGGGGTCCTGAGCGCGGGCGAGCCGGTGGTGCGCTACGAGGCCGGCAACGACCGGCTGCAGCTGAGCGGGACCGGCGGGGCGGTGGTGAACTTCGATTCGCGCGGGCGCCGTGCCTCAGCCGTGGATCAGGTGCTGAGCCTGCAGCCGGTGGACTGCGCGAGCGGCGCGGCGGGACTGCGCCGCGACATCACCGTGGCCGCGACCGGCTCGGTGAAGGTGGTCTCGGGAGCCTGCTCGTGAAGGCTGTGACCTATCCGGTGAGTGCCCGCGCTCGAAACCAGGGCGGCTTCACCCTGCTGGAGGTCCTGATCGCCCTGCTGGTGCTGGCGGTCGGGCTGCTCGGCTTCGCGATGCTGCAGGTGGTCAACGTGCGCTACACCGAGAGCGCCAACTACCGCACCAAGGCCACGCAGCTGGCCGACACCTTGCTGGACCAGGTGCGCGCGGATCGCAAGTCCGTCGCGGCCTACGCCACCACGTATACCGGGACCGCCGACGCCAGCGCCTGCGCGCTGGCGACCGGCGCGATGACCGCGGCGACCTTCAAGACGCTCTGGCAATGCCAGCTGGGTCGCGCGCTCGGGGCCGATGCCTCGGCCACTGTCACCCAGACGCCCAGCGGCGATGCGACGACGCTGACGGTGTCGATCAGCTGGACCGACGATCGCGGCAACGCCGCCTCGACTGGCCAGCAGGTCTTCAGCACGAGCACGACGCTATGAGCCGCCTTCGCCGGACATCCCGCTCCAGGCAGGCGGGCCTGTCGCTGATCGAGCTGATGATCGCCCTGCTGATCGGCTTGCTGCTGCTGCTGGGCGTGGTGCAGGTCTTCTCGGCCTCCAGCAACGCCTATCGCCTGGCCAAGGCGCAGGCGCGCCTGCAGGAGGGCGGCCGCTTCGCCATGGACTACCTGAGCCGGGACCTGCGCATGGCCGGGCACATGGGCTGCAGCAGCGACACCATCCTGACCCGCGACGGATCCTCGCTGCTGACCACGCGCACCACCTTCGGCGCCGGCGCCGACGCCGCGCTGCAGTTCAACTTCGCCGTGCGCGGCTATGGGGCGAACGGGACCACGCCGGGGACCACGGTGACCCTGAGCAGCACCCCCACGGTGGGCGGCAGCTTCACCCCGGCGCTGCCAGCGCAGATCGCCGCCGCCTTGACCAACCGCGTCGCCGGCAGCGACATCCTGGTGCTGCGCTATCTGGAAGGGCAGGGCCTGCCCATCGCCACGGCGGTCAACGGCGCGACCCCCACGTTCGCCATCTCGCCCAGCGCCGCGGACTGGACGCTGTTCAAGGGCGGCATCGCAGCGCCAGGCCTGTTCGGCATCACCACCTGCGACAACGCCATCGTCTTCCAGGCCGCCGCCGTGTCTCCGGCGGCGAGCGTGTCGGTGGGAGCGACGGCGCTCAATGCCGGCCTGGCCAACGTCAACTTCAAGTTCCCGCAGGGGGCCGAGCTGTATCGCGCCGAGAGCGAGGTGTACTACGTCGGCCTCAACAGCCAGACCCAGCGTCCCTCGCTGTATCGGGTCCGCTTCACGGCCGCGCCGGGCGGCGCGCTGACCACCCAGTCCGAGGAACTGGTCGAAGGCGTGGAGAACATGCAGCTGCTCTACGGTCAGGATCAGGCCTCCGGCACCACGCCCAGCGGCGCGGTGACCCAACTGCTGACCTCGGCCCAGGTCGATGCCTCGATGGGCGATCCGGAGAAGGCCTGGCGCCGGGTGGTCAGTGTGCAGATCGGGCTGGTGATGGCCAGCCCGGAACCTGCGTCGGCCACCCAGGCCACGGCCGACAACCGCCTGACCACCCAGGGCGTCACCTTCATCACGCCGGACGATGCGCGCGCGCGCTCGGTCTACCAGTCCACCGTCACGTTGCGGAACCGCCTCTATGGAAACTGAGCGCAAGCTCCGTGCGCCGCGCACGCCGGGCCGGCAAGCCGGTGCGATCCTGTATGTCGCCCTGGTCATGCTGTTGCTGCTGGCCCTGCTGGGGCTGAGCGGCATGACGGTGGCCTCGATGCAGGAAAAGATGGCCTCCAACTACCGCCAGTCCGATCTGGCCTTCCAGAACGCCGAGGCGCAGGCCAGGCAGAAGGAGGCCGCGCTGAAGGCCTCGGCCCTCTCCGTGACCAAGGACAGCACGGCCTGCACCTTCGATGCCCTGGCGTGGTCGCGGACGCAGGGCGCCGCCAATGCGGTGTACGTGCGTCGCCTGGTCTGCGACGCCACCACAGGCACCTCGAGCAACCTGGGGGCCACGCTCGACGCAAGCTCGGTCGGCAGCGCCTACGAGATCACCTCGCTGGCCGTCGACACGCCCTCCAGCCCGGCCGCCACCGCGGTCGTCCAGACGATCTATATCCCATGACCTCCCCGGACCTGCCCGCCCGCGCTCCGCTGCGGCTGTTGCGCGCCGTGGCCGCGATCGCGCTGCTGCTGATGGTGTTCATGCCGCTGCTGGCGTCCACCAGCGACTTCGCCATGTCGCAGAGCCCGATGTATCTGGGCGACAGCGAGCCGCCGCTGATGATGATGGTGATGTCGCGCGACGAGCAGCTGTTCAACCGCGCCTACTCGGATTACACCGACCTGGATGGCGACGGGCGGATCGACACCACCTATACCGACACCTTCAGCTATTCCGGCTACTTCGATCCCAATCTCTGCTACGCCTACACCGGCTCGGTGTTCAAGGCGGCCGCCGCGGCCAGCGGGGCCAATGCGCACCAGTGTGCGGGGACCTGGTCGGGCAACTTCCTCAACTGGGCCACGATGAGCCGGCTGGACCTGCTGCGCTATGTGCTGTACGGCGGCAAGCGCAGCACCGACACGGTCGGCGGCAAGGGTGCCTACCAGACCATCCTCGAGCGGTCCTATGTGCCCAACGACCTGCATGCCTGGGTGAAGGTGTATTCGGGCAGCGACATCGGCCAGTACACGCCGTACACCTCCACCATGTCCTTCTGCAACGCCTCGCTGTCGGTCGGCGGGGCGCCGCTGATGCGCGCGGCCGCCGGCAGCTATACCGAATGGGCGGCCACCTCGAACAGCCAGTGCACGGTGGGCTCGACCACCGACGACCCGAGCAGCGTGAAGCAGGATTTCAGCGTCCGCGTGGACGTGTGCGACAACAGCGATGCCAGCCTGCGCGAATCGTTCTGCCGCAGCTACAGCGACGGCACCTACACCTACTACCGGCCTGCCGGGCTGCTGCAGCAGTACGGCGAGAGCGGCAAGCTGCGCTTCGGCCTGATCAGCGGTACCTACGACCAGCCGCGCGCCGGCGGCGTGCTGCGCCGGAACATCGGGCGCTTCGCCGGCAACGGTACCAGCGCCTGCGCCACCGGCGATGAGGTCAACACCCAGAACGGGCGCTTCTGCTACCTGATCAGCACCGCCGCCGGCGACGAGGGCATCGTCAAGGCGGTGGACAACTTCACGATCAGCTACAAGAACGGCGCCAGCACGGTCGGCTGGACCGGCTCGGTCTGGAACGACTGCGGCACCTACGGCATCCTCAACCGCAACGGCTATCCCGCCGGCGCCGGCAACGGCTATCTGAACGACCCGGGCAACAGTTCCGGCTACGCCTGCAGCGCCTGGGGCAATCCGCTGGCGGAGATGTACGGCGAGGCGCTCAAGTACATCGCCGGCGGCAGCAAGACCGCGGCCTTCGGCACCAACAGCAGCGCCGACAGCGCGCGCAGCATTCCGGTGGGGCTGACCTGGAAGGATCCCTACGGCGCGGCCTCCGGCAACGGGCTGGGCTATTCCTACTGTTCCAGCTGCAGCATCCTGGTGCTGTCCTCCGGCGTGCCTTCGTTCGACAGCGACGAGATCCCCACCGTCACCGGCAGGAGCAGCAGCCTCAGCCTGGATGCGGACTCGGCGACCAAGACCGTGGGCGATGACGAGGGCATCACCGGCGGCAGCTATTTCGCCGGCCGCATCACCAATACGCTGGCGGTGGGCGCGCCCGCGGACACCTATGCCGACTACTGCCAGTCGCAGACGGTGACCAGCCTGGGCAAGGTGCTGGGCCTGTGCCCGGATGCGCCTTCCACCGAAGGCAGCTACCGCATCGCCGGCCTGGCCTTCAAGGCGGCCACTACCGACCTGCGTCCG
This sequence comes from Pseudoxanthomonas sp. UC19_8, assembly GCF_042700505.1. Classification (NCBI taxonomy): domain Bacteria; kingdom Pseudomonadati; phylum Pseudomonadota; class Gammaproteobacteria; order Lysobacterales; family Lysobacteraceae; genus Pseudoxanthomonas; species Pseudoxanthomonas sp. UC19_8. The sequence continues at coordinate 2,251,245 of NZ_CP170559.1, read as the reverse complement.
GACCTGGTGGGCAGCAACGGCAAGACCGCCAGCTACAAGAACGTGGTGCGCACCTACGCGGTGCAGATGGCCGAGAGCCTGCCCACCTTCAGGATTCCGGTCGGTGGCTCCTTCATCACCATCTCGCCGGTGTGCCAGGCCAACAACAATGGCTCGGCTACCGCGACCAGCAGCGGCTGGCGCACCTGCACGCTGGGCAACATCGGCGCCGGCAAGACCGCCTCACAGGTCTCGCCGCGCTATGTCTATGGTCGCGATCTGCAGTACGACGGCAGCGGCAATCTGGTCGCCGGCAGCTACAAGATCGTGTGGGAGGATTCGCTGTGGGGCAACGACCACGACAACGACGTGGTCACCATGCTCAGCTTCTGCGTGGGCAGCGCCTGCACCAGCACCGGTGGGGTCAACGATGCGACCTATACCGGCTACGACATCTGCTGGCGCTCGGATTCGGCCCTGTGCACCGGCAGCGGCGACAAGCCGGCGGTGGGTGGTGGCCAGATGATGCTGCGCGTCGAGCTGCTGTCGGCCTATGCGGGCAACGCGCTGCTCTCCGGCTTCACCGTGACCGGCTCCGGGGCCGACGGCACCTACCGCGATCTGCTGCGCCCGGGCAGCAACGATGGCTCCTACCTGACCGCCACCAGCGCGCAGTACGGCCGGTGGAGCCGGCCCAAGGTCTATCTGTTCACTACCGGCAGCGGCAATACCGGCGTGCTGCAGAACCCGCTGTGGTTCGCGGCCAAGTACGGCAACTTCACCGACCGCAACGGCAACGGCAAGCCCGACGCGGGCGAATGGGACAGCGCCACCAGCGGCACGCCGGATGGTTACTTCCTCGCGCGCGATCCGACCAAGCTCAAGACGCGCCTGCAGCAGATCTTCGATTCGGCCGCCAGCAGCGCGGTGGCGGTGTCCGGCAATTCGTCCAGCAGCAGCATCGACAGCAACGCGTTCTCGGTCTACGCCTCGTTCGCGGCGGGCAGCGACAACGACTGGACCGGCGATGTCATCGCCACCTCGCTGCAGACCAAGGCCCGGCTGTGGTCGGCGGCCAACAAGCTCGACGCCGTCGCCAGCCCGGACACCAGCCGCAACCTCTTCACCGCGATCGCGCCGACCCTGATCCGGGGCGATGGCAGCGTCAGCATGGCGGTCAAGACCGGCGCGCTGGTCTCGACCAACATCCCCGGCGGCTCGCGCACCGCGCAGATGGCGGCCCTGGGCCTGAACACCGGCGACAGCGATACCCAGGCCTGGCTCGGCAGCACCACGGTCGACAGCCTGCTGGCGTATCTGAAGGGGCAGAGCAACAGCACGCTGCGCACGCGTTCCTCGCGGCTGGGCGACATCGTCAATTCCGGCCCGGTGGTCTCGCTGCCGACCGACGACTACGGCTATGGCGCGGCCTGGGGCTCGACCACGGGCCTGACCGGCCTGGCCACCAGCTACAAGGCCTTCCTGACGCAGGAAGGCCGGCCGCACGCCGGCCGTTTACGTGGGGGCCAACGACGGCATGCTGCACGGCTTCGACGCCAGCACCGGCAACGGCGGCAATGAGCTGTTCGGCTTCGTGCCCTACAGCGCACGCCAGCATCTGGGCGAACTGGCCGACCCGGTGACCAGCATCACCAACGCCACCAGCGGCTTCCAGCATCGCTATTACGTGGACGGCCCGGTGTCGGTGGGCGATGCCTACTACGGCGGCGCCTGGCGCACCGTGGCGATCGGGTCGACCGGCGCGGGCGGTGCCAGCGAGACCAACGCCGGCACGCTGCCGCAGGGTTCGGTGTTCGCGCTGGACGTCACCGATCCCACGGCCGTGAGCGCGGCCAGCGTGCTGTGGGAGCTGTCCGGCCAGAACGATGCCAATCTGGGCCAGGTGCTGGGGTCTGCCGTGGTGGTGCCGGTCAGGACCAGCAGCGGCGTGCGCTTCGTGGCGATCTTCGGCAACTGCGCCAATTCGGTGAACGGCAACCCGGTGCTGTACGTGGTCGATGTCGGCACCGGCCAGGTGATCAGCAGGCTGGCCCCGACCGCGGGCGCGTACCTGGGCAAGAACGGCATCGTCAACGTGGCGGTGGCCGCGCTGGGCAACGGCCAGGGCCTGGCCGACACCGTCTATGCCGGCGACCTGCGCGGCAACGTGTGGAAGTTCGACCTCAGTGCCACCGATCCATCCGCCTGGTCGGTGGGCTTCGGCGGAAAACCGTTGTACAGCGCCGTCGACGCGCAGGGCAACGAGCAGCCGATCACCGGCCATCTGCTGCTGAAGGAGGCCGCCTCCGGCGCCGGCGGGGTCATGGTGTACTTCGGCACCGGCCGCTACTTCGTCAACGGCGATGCCTCCAGCGTCAGCGTGCAGAGCCTGTACGGCATCCAGGACAACCTGAGCACGCCGGTCGGCGGCCGCTCGGCGCTGGTCGGGCAGAGCGTCACCGCGACCAGCTCGCCCTCGTCCAACTACGCCGCGCGCGCGGTGTCGAGCAACCCGGTCAACTACGCCAACAGCCGCGGCTGGTATGTGGATCTGGAGGTCGGCTCGGATGCGCAGGGCGAGCGCTTCATCGGCACGCCTTATCTGCTCAGCGGCGTGGTGTATTTCGCCACCTATACGCCCACGGTGGGCAACAACTGCTCGGGCGGCGGCGAGAACTGGCTGTATGGGCTGGGCGTGCTGACCGGCGGCGGGGCGATGTCGGGACTGACCGACGCCAACGGCAACGCGATCTGCACCGCCAGCTGCGGCGCGGTCAGCGCCAGCGCGTCCTCCAACACCTCGGCCACGGCCACCTCGACCGCGCCGGTGCTGTCGCTGGGTTGGCTGCGCGGCGTGGAAAGCGCGGGCACGCAGCAGACCGGCCAGTGCACGGTCGCCGGCATCGCCAACGGCAGCGTCACCGGCCTGTACGGCAGCGTGCCGTGCGGGCGCCAGTCCTGGCGCCAGCTGAAATAGCAACGGAAGAGAGGCGCGAAGACGATGTCCAGCAGGCACGACAGCGTGCGCGGCTTCACCCTGGTGGAGCTGATGATCGTGGTGGCGGTGGTCGCCATCCTGGCGGCGATCGCCTATCCGTCCTATACGCGCTACGTGCTGCGCAGCTACCGGGCGCAGGCCAAGGCGGATCTGGCCGAGGATGCCGGCCTGGCCGAGCGCTTCCATACCGCCAACAACACCTATCTCGGCTTCGCCCTGCCGAACAATGCTTCGCCGCGCGAGGCCTCCAGCCCGCGCTACACCCTGGTGCTGTCCGGTCAGGGTGCCAGTACCTTCACGCTCACCGCCACGCCCACGCCGATCCAGGCGGCGGACAGCTGCGGCGCGCTGAGCATCAACCAGGCCAACGTCAAGACCGCCTCCGGCGATACCGTCGCCAACTGCTGGTAAACGGTTCACCACAAGGGCGGATGGGTCAGGTCGTATCATGGCGGCATGAGTGCACGACATGATGTGGTGATCGTCGGCGGCGGCCTGGTCGGGGCCAGTCTGGCGATCGCGCTGGACCGGCTGGGGCGCGATGTCGCCCTGATCGAGGCGACGCCGTCGGGGCAGATGCCGGCGGTGTTCGACGAGCGCAATCTCAGCTTCGCCGCGGCCACGGTCAATGCGCTGACGGCGCTGGGCGTGATGTCCCGGCTGCACGCGCCCACCGGCGCGATCCGGCGCATCCACGTCAGCCGCCGCGGCGATTTCGGCCGGGTGCTGCTGGAGGCGTCCGATTACGGGCGCGAGGCCTTCGGCCAGGTGGTGGTCGCGCGCGACTTCGGCCAGGCGCTGGAAGAGACGCTGGACGCCTGTTCGCATGTGACCCGCTACCGGCCGGCGCGCTTCGTCGCGCTGGCCGGCCTGGCCGACGGCCTGCGCCGGCTGCGTATCGCCACCGACACGGACGAGCAGGAGCTGCGCACGCCGCTGCTGGTCGGCGCCGATGGCAGCGCCAGCAGTGTGCGCGACGCGCTGGGCATCGAGGCGCAGCGTCACGATTACGGGCAGCGCCTGTTCGTGGCGCGCGTGCGCACCAGCCGCGCCCCGGACGGCAGCGCCTGGGAGCGGCTGACCGACGACGGCCCGACCGCGCTGCTGCCGCGCGGCGATCGCCATTACGGGCTGATCCATGCGGTGCGCGAAGACGACGCCGAGGCGGTGGCGGCGCTGGACGAGGCGGCATGGCTGGCGCGGGTGCAGGCGGTGTTCGGCTGGCGCGCCGGGCGCTTCATGGCCAGCGGGCCGCGCAGCGGCTATCCGATCGTGCGGGTGCTGGCCCAGCGCACCGTCGCGCCGCGCGCCGTGCTGCTGGGCAATGCCGCGCAGACCATCCATCCGCTCGGCGCGCAGGGCTTCAACCTGGGCCTGCGCGATGCGCTGACCCTGGCCGAGCTGATCGCCGCCGGCGACGACCCGGGCGAGGACGCGCTGCTGGCCGACTACACCGCGCGGCGCGGTCCGGACTGTGAGCGCACGCTGCGCTTCTCCGATGGCCTGGCGCGGCTGACCAGCAATGCGGCGCCGCTGCTGCGGCCGCTGCGCAGCGCCGGGCTATTGGCCATCGACCGGATGCCGAGCCTGCAGTCGATGCTGGTCGGCGGGGCGATGGGCTTCGCTGGCGACGTGCCGGCGCTGTGTCGGGAGGCGGCGCCATGAGTCGGCGCGCGCGCAGCGATGTGATCGTGGTTGGCGGCGGCGTGGTCGGCGCGGCCTGCGCGCTGGGCCTGGCCCAGCGCGGGCTGGAGGTGGTGCTGATCGAAGGCCAGGCGCCGGCCCCCTGGTCGGCGCAGGCGCCGGACCTGCGCGTCTACGCCTTCGCCCCGGACAACGCGGCCCTGCTGCAGCGCCTGGGCGTCTGGGACGCGGTGCGCCTCGCGCGTGCCCAGCCGTACCGCCGCATGCGCGTGTGGGATGCGGCTGGTGGCGGCGAGCTGATGTTCGACGCCGACCGCCTGGGCCGACGCGAGCTGGGCTGGCTGATCGAACACGGCCTGCTGGCCGATCGCCTGTGGGCCGCGCTGCCCGCGGCCGGCGTGCAGCTGCGCTGCCCGGCGCGGGTGGAGGCGATGGAACAGGACGCGGCCGGCGTGCGCCTGACCCTGGACGACGGCGCGCGGCTGGAGGCGCGGCTGGTGATCGCCGCCGACGGCGCGGCCTCCACGCTGCGCGAGCTGGCCGGACTGGGCACGCAGGGCCACGACTATCGCCAGCGCGGCGTGGTCGGCTACATCCGCACCGAACGCCCGCACGAGGACACCGCCTGGCAGCGCTTCCTGCCGACCGGGCCGCTGGCCGTGCTGCCCTGCACCCAGGGACGCAGTTCGATCGTGTGGACCTTGCCGCAGGCCGAGGCCGCGCGCGTGCTGGCGCTGGAGGAGGAGGCGTTCTCGCGCGAGCTCACCCAGGCCTTCGCCGGGCGCCTGGGCGAGATGGTCATAGACTCGCCGCGCGCAGCCTTCCCGCTGCGCCTGCAGCTGGCGCGCCAGTACGTGGAGGGCCGCCTGCTGCTGGTCGGCGACGCCGCGCACGCGGTGCATCCGCTGGCCGGGCAGGGCGTCAACCTGGGACTGCGCGACGTGGCCGGCTTGCTGGACAACGTGGCCCAGGCCCAGGCGCGGCAGGCGCCGTGGGACGGCGCGCACCGGCTGCAGCGCTGGGCGCGCACGCGCCTGAGCGAGAACGCCGTGGCCGCCTACACCTTCGACGGCATCAACCGCCTGTTCTCCACCGACGAGCTGCATACCACCCTGGCGCGCGGCCCGCTGCTCGGTCTGGCCGGCAGGCTGCCGCCGCTGACCGACCTGCTGTGGCGCCGCGCGGCGGGGCTCTGACGCGGCGCTGCTGTTGGTAGAGCGGAGCTTGCTCCGCTGTTCTTCGGCCAGGTCGCTTGGAGAGCCTCAGCGGAGCGAGCTCCGCTCTACAGGCATCCCTTCACCCCGCCCTCGGCGGTGGGGGCGATGGCCTTGGCGCCGAGACTGTTGAGCGCGTTGCGGGGCGCGGCGGGGCTCTGACGCGGCGCTGCTGTTGGTAGAGCGGAGCTTGCTCCGCTGTTCTTCGGCCAGGTCGCTTGGAGAGCCTCAGCGGAGCGAACTCCGCTCTACAGGCAGTTCCTTCAACCCGCCCTCGGCGGTGGGGGCGATGGCCTTGGCGCCGAGACTGTTGAGCGCGTTGCGGGGCGCGGCGGGGCTCTGACGCGGCGTTGCTGTTGGTAGAGCGGAGCTTGCTCCGCTGTTCTTCGGCCAGGTCGCTTGGAGAGCCTCAGCGGAGCGAGCTCCGCTCTACAGGCGTTGGCATTTGCCGTCCGGTGTAATTACGGCAGGAAGGGGAACACCAGCTTCAGCAGTCCCTTCAGCCCGCCCTCGGCGGTGGAGGCGATGGCCTTGGCGCCCAGGCTGTTGAGCGCGTTGCGGGCGTCGACCCAGCGCAGCTTGGTGACGTCCTTCTGCAGCAGGTCGGCCACCTCGGCCGCGGTCGGCTGCAGCTTCTTCAGCTCGCGCGTGATCGCGGCCGGATCCGGCTGCAGATAGCCCCACTTCTCGGCGATCTTCAGCAGCGTGTCGAAGCGCACCGCGACCACCTCGCGGTTGCGCTCGTACACCGGCAGCGCGCCGACCTCGAGAATGGCCTGTTCGAACTGCTGCGCATCGTCGGGATGCTCGACGCGGATGGCGAGGAAGCCCTCCTTCTTGGCGCGCTCACTGACGTGCTTGGCGCCCGAGCGCAGGTTGTCCTCGGTCAGCACCGTGGCCACGATCCGCTGCAGGGCCGCGTCGGGTTCTTCCGGCACCAGCGCCCGCCAGCGCGCATAGCCGTCGCGGCGCAGGCTCTTGACCCGCGTGGCGGTGATGCGAAGCTGCAGCGCGGCGGCGGCGTTGGAACTGTCGCGCGGGATCGCGCCATCGCGCTCGAGCAGCACGAAGGTCAGCAGCTCCAGGTCGCGCTTGTTCAGCGAGCCGAAGCCCTGCATCAGCGACAGGCGCAGGAACTCCTCGGCGAACCCGGCCGGGTCCTTGAGCTGGATCGGTTGCATGGCGCGGCCCTCCCTTTGACGGAGGTCAGCATCGCATGGGGCGATTGCAGCGGCTGAGACCGTCAGGGCTGGCGATCACGGGTTGAGCGAAGTGGGCAATGCGTCAAGCCACGCGCCCAAGCGTCGTCGCCTACCGCTACCGCGCGGTGCTCATTTCTCGCCCTTGGAGGCGAACACCGTGATCTCCTCACGGTCGTGATACAGCTGCTTGGCGCGCAGGGTGCGCAGGCCGCCGGATTGCGTGCGTAGGATCTCCAGGCACAGCACCGTCTCGTCCCAGCGCTTCTTCATCGGCAGCTTGAGGTTGAACACGCTGTGCCGGCACCAGCCCTCGCGCAGCCAGGTGGCCATGCGCTCGGCCACGCGGCGCGGCTGCTCGACCATGTCGCAGACCATCCAGTCCAGCGGCTGGGCGGGCTTCCAGTGGAAGCCGTCGGCGCGCAGGTGGGTGACCAGGCCGGTGTCGAGCACGTGCTGGCGCAGCGGGCCGTTGTCGATGCTGGTGACCTGCAGCTGCTGGCGGGTCAGCACCCAGGTCCATCCGCCGGGGGCGGCGCCCAGGTCGGCCGCGCGCATGCCGGCGCGCAGCAGCGCGGCGCGCTCGTCGGCATCGAGCAGGGCCAGGAAGGCTTCCTCCAGCTTCAGCGCCGAGCGCGACGGCGCCTCGGGCAGCAGGCGCAGGCGCGGGATGCCCAGCGGCCAGGGCGCGGCGTCGCCGGGCCGGGCCAGGCCCAGCAGCGCGTGATCGCCGGCGACGAACAGCACGTGCAGGCGCGGCAGCCGCGGGTCTTCCTTCGGTGTCAGCAGGCCGGCCTTGCGCAGCGCCGGACGCAGCGCATTGCCGAAGCTGCGCGCCAGCCCGGCCAGCGGCTTGGCCGTGTCCGAATCCGGGTGCTCCACCCACACATCGCCGAACCGGGGCAGGCCGTCCAGCGCGGCCAGCATCGGCGCGATGCGGTCGGCCGGGTCCAGCCCGCGCAGCTCGGCGATCAGCGCCAGCTTCTGGCGCGCGAACACCAGCGTGCGCCAGGGCAGGGCCTCGGCCAGCTCCGCGTCCTGGCAGGCGAAGACCGCATAACCATCGTTGCGCTGGGTGCGGGCGTAGCCGGCCAGCCCGGCTTCACCCGCACGCTGGGTCAGCTCGGCCGCCAGCTCCGGCTCGAAGCCCTGGCGGCAGTAGCACAGCAGGCCAATGGTCTTCATGCCTGCCTCCGGCGTGCGCGCGGCTGCGAGCCGGCCGTTGCGTGGCCGCTCATGGGCCCGGCGCCTGCAGCGCCAGCCGCATCAGGAGCTGGTCCTCATCCGCGCCGTCCCGGCGCACGGCGCACGGTTCGATCCCGTAGACAGCGAAGCCGGCCTGCTCGTACAGGCGGCGGGCCGGCAGATTACCGGCGACCACGGTCAGCAGCAGCGCCTCGATGCCGCTGTCGCGCGCCTGCGCGATCAGGTGCGAGAGCAGGCGGCCGGCGATGCCCTGGCGGCGATGCGACGCGCGCACCACCACGCTGCGGACCTCGGCGACGTGGCGCCGCGCCCGCCGCGAGAAACGCACGCTGCGCATGAAGCCCACCAGCCGCTCGCCCTCGAAGGCGCCGGCATAGCGGATATCGGCATCGGCCAGCTCGGCCTCGAACTGCACCACCGGCGTGGCCTCGATCTCGGCGGCCGTCGACAGGAAGGCCTCGGGCGTTTCCTGCAGCCCGGCCACGCGGCACGCCTTCAGCGCTGACGCATCGGCCACCGTCAGGGGGCGGATCGTCACGGCCGAGGGCGCGCGGGTGGCGGCTGCGTTCGCAGGCATCGAAGCGATGGTCTTCAGTACTGCGGGCCGTGCTGGCCGTAGTGCGCCAGCACCGCGCGGGCGTCGTCGCGGTGCAGGTCGCGCACGACCTCGATGCCGCGCCTGCCCAACTCGCCGACCCAGTCGGCCGGCAGCGGGCCTTCGTCGAAATCGGTCAGCGATTCGACATCCTCGGCGCGCGCGCCGATCAGCAGCCGGTCGATGCCGGCCCACACCGTGGCGCCGAAGCACTGGCAGCAGGGCTGGGCCGAGGTGGCCAGCGCGACCGGGCCGGACAGCACCGCGTTGAGGCGGAAGCTCTGCGTGCGCTGCTGGGCCAGCATGTAGGCCATGTTCTCGGCATGGGCCAGCGAGGTGTTGTGCGGCACCACGCGGTTGACGCCGGCCGCGACGATGCGGTCGCCGTCGAATACCACCGCGCCGAACGGGCCGCCGCTGGCGTGCTCGACGTTCAGCCGCGACAGGGTGATGGCCAGCGCCACCTTGTCGGCATCGCTGGCGTAGGCGCGCCCCAGGTCCACGGCGGCGTGGACCCAGGCGGGCAGGGTGAGATGGACCTGGGCGTAAAGCATCAGCGGATCTGCAGCGGTGCGGGGGAAGGAGAATTCAGGCTGCCGGCGCCGTCGCCCGCCGGCTGGCAGGTGCCGGCCTGGCACTGGCAGGCGCTGATCGGGCGGAAGCCGCAGATGCCCATGCGGCCGCTGGCCTGGCACTGCGCCTGGACCGCGGCCGGGTCGGTGGGGCTATCCACATTGACGCAGGCCGGCAGTTCGCCGCAGCAGCTGCCGATGTTCTTGACCACGCACTGCGCGTCGCTGGTGCACTGGGTCTGGACCTTGGCCGGCGTGCTGGGGGGGCGCGAAGGCGCGGGCGTGGCGTTCGAGCCGGTCTGCGTGCTGGGAGCCGGGGCCGGGGCGGGGTTGGCTGGCACGGCCTGGGTATTGGCCGGCGCGGCGCAGCCGGCCAGCAGCACGGCGGCCAACAGCGGGGCGAGCAGGGCGCGCCAGGCGCGCATCACGCCTGCGCCGCCCAGGTGTCGCGCAGGGTCACGCTGCGGTTGAACACCGGCTTGTCCGCGGTGTGGTCGCGGCGGTCGGCGACGAAGTAGCCGGTGCGCTCGAACTGGAACGACTGCTCCGGCGCGGCCTGGGCCGCGGCCGGCTCGACGAAGCCGGCGACCACGCGCTTGGACTCGGGGTTGAGGTAGTCGCGGTAGGTCTTGCCCTCGCTCTCATCGTCCGGCTTGGCCACCGAGAACAGGCGATCGAACAGCCGGATCTCCGCCGCCACGCCCGCCTTGGCATCGACCCAGTGGATCGTGCCCTTGATCTTGCGGTTGGCGCCTTCCATGCCCGGGCGCGACTCGGGATCGAGCGTGCCGTGCAGCGCGACGATCCGGCCCTCGCCGTCCTTGATGACCTCTTCGCACTTGATGATGCCGGCACCGCGCAGGCGCACTTCGCCGCCGGGCACCAGGCGCTTCCAGCCCTTGGGCGGCACCTCGGCGAAATCCTCGCGCTCGATCCACAGCTCGCGCGAGAACGGCACCTGGCGCGTACCGGCCGCCTCGTCCTTGGGGTGGTTGGCGAAGGTCAGCGACTCGGCGTGGTCCTCGGGCAGGTTGGTCAGCACCAGCTTGAGCGGGTCGATCACCGCCATGCGCCGCGGCGCGCTGGCGTCCAGGTCGTCGCGCAGGCAGCCTTCCAGCACCGAGAAATCGATCACCGAGTTCTGCTTGGAGATGCCGACCCGATCGACGAGCAGGCGCAGGCTCGCCGGGGTGTAGCCGCGGCGGCGCAGGCCCTGCAGCGTGTACATGCGCGGATCGTCCCAGCCTTCGACCAGGCCCTCGGTGACCAGCGTGGTCAGCTTGCGCTTGCTCATCACCGTGTAGTTGATGTTCAGACGCGAGAACTCGATCTGGCGCGGCTTGTCGGCCTCGTTGGGGAAGCCCTTGTCCAGCAGCGGCTGCAGCAGCTCGGGGTGGCCGACCAGGTCGACCTTCTCCACGCACCAGTCGTACAGCGGGCGATGGTCCTCGAACTCCAGCGTGCACAGCGAATGGGTGATGCCTTCCACCGCATCGCTCAGTGAATGGGCGAAGTCGTACATGGGGTAGATCGGCCAGGCGTTGCCGGTGTTCTGGTGCTCGACATGCTTGATCCGGTACAGCGCCGGATCGCGCAGGTTGATGTTGCCGCTGGCCATGTCGATCTTGGCGCGCAGCGTGCGCGCGCCGTCGGGGAACTCGCCGGCGCGCATGCGCCGCAGCAGGTCCAGGTTCTCCTCCACGCTGCGCTCGCGCCAGGGCGAGTCGCGGCCCGGCTCGGTCAGCGTGCCGCGGTACTCGCGCACCTGTTCGGCGCTGAGGTCGCACACGAAGGCGTCGCCCTGCTTGACCAGCTTCTCGGCGGCCAGGTAGAGCACGTCGAAGTAGTCCGAGGCATGGCGCAGGTTGGCCCAGTCGAAGCCCAGCCAGCGCACGTCGTCCTGGATGGCGGCGACGAACTCGGGGTCTTCCTTGGCCGGATTGGTGTCGTCCAGGCGCAGGTTGCACACCCCGCCGAACTCGGCCGCCACGCCGAAGTCCAGGCAGATCGCCTTGGCGTGGCCGATGTGCAGATAGCCGTTGGGCTCGGGCGGGAAGCGCGTGCGCACGCCCTGGTGGCGGCCCTGGGCCAGGTCCTCGCGCACGATCTGGCGGATGAAATCGCGCTTCTCCGCCGGCGCCTGGGCGTCGGGGGCGCGGGTTTCGGGCGCGGAATCGGCGGAAGCGGCAGGCGTATCGGACATGGGCAGCGGCAAGACGAGATCTAAACGCCAAGTCTAGCCCAAGCGGCCGCGGGCCCTCCGCCCGAAGTCTCGCGCTGGGCGCGCTGTGGGCGCCGCAGTCGCAGCTTTGTTCGAGCCCTGCGGGAGCTTGGTGGAGGCTCGGTGCCCGCTCGGTGGGAGCCGCCATGGCGGCGATGAGGCTCTACCCAAAAGGCTTGGGGACGCTCGGTAAGCCCCCATCGCCGCCATGGCGGCTCCTACCTCCTACCTGTAGAGCGGAGCTTGCTCCGCTGCTCTTCCTTCGGTTCGTGGGGACGGCCCCAGCGGAGCAAGCTCCGCTCTACAGGCGGGCCGCTGCGAGATTTGAGGAGACAGAGCGGCACATCGACAGGCTGCCCGCCACGCCGGGCGTATGCTCGCGGCCAATCCCGCCCTGCTGGAGGTCCGCATGCAAGTGGCCTATCGCGCCGACAACCTGTTCGATGCCCATCTGGCGCGGCATGCGCTGGAAGACGCGGGCATTCCGGCCTTCGTGTTCGGCGAGTCGCTGCTGGGCGCCGGCGGCGAGCTGCCGCTGTTCGGCGTGCTGCGCGTGTGCGTGCCCGACGTAGCCCTGCCGCAGGCCCGCGATGCGCTGCAGGCAGCGGGCTTGCTCGACCCCCCGTCCGACCCCATCTGTGGGGATCTGGACGCTCCCGACCTGCTGCCGGCCTAGCGCCGGCCATCCGCGCGGCGTCCAGGCGCCCCCGGAGCGCGAAGACAGGCCCCGCGCCGCCCGCCATCCATATCGTCGCAAGGAGGTTTCCCATGCTCGAGTCCCTCACCAGCCGCCTCGGCATCGGCGCGTTCAAGCAGCGCCTGCCGCGCGCGGAAGAAGCCCTGCCGGGCCGTCAGACGCCGCTGCCGCTGCGCAATGTGCATTTCGTCAACGGCCAGCCGCTCCAGGGCGAGTTCCCGAGCATGGAGACGATCGGCTTCGGCATGGGCTGCTTCTGGGGCGCCGAACGCAAGTTCTGGCAGCTGCCGGGCGTGGTCACCACGGCGGTGGGCTACCAGGGCGGCTTCACCCCCAACCCGACCTACGAGGAAAGCTGCACCGGCATGACCGGCCACGCCGAGGTGGTGCGGGTGGTGTTCGACCCGGCCAAGGTGTCGCTGGACGAGGTGCTGCGCACCTTCTGGGAAAACCACGATCCCACCCAGGGCATGCGCCAGGGCAACGACCGCGGCACCGAGTACCGCTCGGCGATCTACTGCGAAACCCAGGCCCAGTACGACGCCGCGCTGGCCAGCCGCGATGCCTATCAGCAACGCCTGGGCGAGGCCGGCTACGGCCAGATCACCACCGAGATCGTCTACCCGGCGCCGCCGTTCTACTACGCCGAGGACTACCACCAGCAGTACCTGGCCAAGAACCCGGCCGGCTATTGCGGCCTGGGCGGCACCGGCGTGAGCTGCCCGATCGGCCTGGAGGCCTGATCGGTCCACTGGCCGGATCGCGTGCGCGTCATCGGCCGCCCATGCCGGTGACGCGGCTCAACCGGGGCTGACCTGCGCCGCCTCGAGGCGGCGTTGGTGTCATCGAGCCCTCGAGTTCTCCGTCATGACCACGCGCCGCCCGTACCGCCACCTTGGCTTCTTCTTCCTGGGCTTGCTGGCACTGGTCCTGGCCGGCTTCACGCCGCGTATCCCGGACACGCCGTTCTTCGGCTATCTCAGTCGCGCGCCGGACTTCGCGGGCGTGCCGGCCGCGGTCCACTTCCACGCGCTCGTCTGCGTCGCGTGGTTTGCGCTGCTGATCGTGCAGCCCTTCCTGATCGAGGCGGGCAGGCCGCGCCTGCACCGTTGGCTGGGCTGGGGTTCCATCGTGCTGGTGGCGCTGTTCGCGGTCAGCGTCGGATGGTTGCAGTGGCGACGGTTTTCACCGGGCCTCCTGTTCGATCCGGCGTTCTTCGTGGCGTTCTACGCGCTCGCGCTGCTGTACCGGCGCCGCTTCTTCCGGCACGTCGCCTTCGTGGTCGCTGCCGCGCTGATGGTGGCCCAGCCTGGTCTGGCGCGGCTGGGGATCCACCTGGCCGGCGGCTTCGCGGGCGTGATCTATACGATGATCGCGCTGTATCTGGCGATCATCGTTTTCTGGCTGCATGCCCGCTTCGCCTATGGGCGGCCGTTGCTGCGCAGCCCGTTTCTCGTGGTCCTGGCGATGTTCATGCTGGACCACGCGCTGACCTTCGCGGTCGGCTGAGTTGGTGCCGCGCTTGGCCCGCCGAGCAGGTCAGCCAGCGAACTCCGCGGCGAACATCGCCTCCACGCCGGCGATGTCCTCCTCGCGCTCGGGATGCAGCAGGCGCAGGCAGGCCGTGGCGAAGCCGACCGGGCTGGTGCCCGGCGCGGTGACCACGCCGTCGGCGCTGACCACCTTCTCCTCGCGGTAATGCGCCTGCCCGGCGTAGGCCAGCGCCAGGGTGGCCCCGCAGATGGCCGCGACCGGGCGCTGGGCGGAAGATCACCGTTGATCTGCGCGACTTGGGTGAATCGTGCGGCAAGCATCGGAGGGCACGATTGATGCGGCAGGAAGGCCTGCGGGCTCAGGTGGGCTATCACCCCCGGCCGAGCATGCGCGCAGGGAAGCCGGCTATCGTCGCCAACAATGAGCTGGCGCGTCAGTTCGATCCTGGCATTGCAAATCAGGCATGGGTGACCGAAATCACCTACATCCGAACGCAGGAAGGCTGGCTGTACCTGGCCGTGGTGCTGGATCTTTTCTCAAGGAAGATCGTCGGTTGGGCGATGCAATCAACGATGCACACCGACGTGGTGCTGCAAGCCTTGATGATGGCCGTATGGCGACGTAAGCCGCCTGCGGGGCTGCTGGTGCACTCGGATCAAAGCACGCAATTCACTGGGCACCACTGGCAAGATTTCCTGAAAGCACATGACCTGGCCAGCAGCATGAGCCGGCGCGGCAACTGCTACGACAACGCGGTCGCCGAGAGCTTCTTTCAGCTCCTCAAACGCGAGCGCATCAAGCGCAGGATTTAAGTGACTCGTGAGGAAGCAAAGTCCGACGTCTTCAACTACATCGAGATGTTCTACAACACCAGACAGCATGGACACAACAACGGGCTGTCTCGGGTAGAGTTCGAAAAGCAAAGATCAAAATGAGGCTTCGGGAGTGTCTACAGAAGAAGCCGGGGCGATTCACCACAAGCGCGGATCGCCTTATTCGAGTTCTGGAGCAAGACGTGTCAAATAGATCCGTAACTAGCTTCGCTACGGCACGGCCTATTGGCCTTTTTTTAGTAGCGTGGCCAGAGCCATCGCAACTAAAGCTAGCGAAAGAATCGCGCCAATAATCCCGCCAAAAGTCGCAGTCATTCGGAAAGGAAAAGTGGCAGGGAAAATTGGACAGTCGTAACCGCAATTACTCCAAACAAAGAATGATCGCGCACATAGACCTAATGCTGATGCGGCCAGACCCAGCAAAAAGATTCTTTTAAACATGGTTATTTAGGATTGAGATCATTTCTCAAAATCTTTCTTTGGCAGAGGATTATCAGAGAGAGGAGTGCGAACTGGGGCTACTAATGGTTGCGCACCTACCGCCTGCAATAGACCATTTGCGTATGAGTTCGAGTTGTAGCCGGTCCCACCGGGCAACCCATAGGGAACATTGTCCTTGTAGTTGGCATCGGCAGAGAACAACGCACCGATAAACTGATCCTCATTCGTATACTGGCTGGGCATTGCCACAGGCAAGTCGTTTGAAGAAGGGTGTGTAGACCTTTCGGCATCGCTTGGACGGTTGTTATTGCTCACCAAGTTGACGGCGGTTGGGATCTTAATAATCGGTTGAATTGGGAAAATTAAAGAGCTTGGAAAAGCTACCGGATTACCCAGCTCCGGCCCAGCGCCAAAGGTTGTATATCGCTGTCCCGTTGCACTATCAGTCAAGAATCGCGGATCGTCTTTATACGCCGCCTGATTATCTGGCGTAACTCGAATTGAGAGGTGGTACGCGCCTGGCACCACTTGATGGTATTGTCCTTTGACTTCTCGTCCATCCGGATCGGTGAACTTGTAAGGGTTGTTGGCAGCATAGTGATAACGGTTAAACGTTATTGGGCTGTTAGGTTGCGCCTGAACTGGATCGACCGACAGCCAGCGGGCTTCTGCTACTCCCTTAGTCGTCATCAAGGCCACACCTAGTACCACAAGGCTCAAGTTCCGCATCATTGCCCCCTCCTCGCCTTTTCGTTCTGGATCGATTGCAGGTAGGCCGCATCCTGCTCGGGCGTCTTCTGTGCCCAGCCTAACGCTTCGGCTCTCTCAAACCAAGCTAGATTCTCCACGCTCAGCCGCTGAAAGTCGGATACCAGTTCCTTCGGGATATCTGCCGCATTGGGATACTTGCGCTGGTAGCGGGACTGGATCAACAGGTACGAGGCGTTGGCCTTCCAGATCATCGCTACTGTGTCCTTCGGATTGGCGATCAAGGCCAGGTCGGCCACCTCCATCAGGGCCGCTCCATTGCCTTCACGAGCGTAGTGCTCCATGAGTGTGTTGGCGATCACGCCGACGGCCTCATGCGGTCGCAGCGGGCGCAGGTAGATCTCGTTTTCGAGGGCGGTCTGGCTGATGCCCGTATCCCGAATATAGCTGTCGTCGCGCTTGTAGCCGCCGCCAGTTGCTTCCACGTTGATCCACATATGCAAGCTGTCGTCGGCGAACTTCGCCAGGACATGCTCAGGTGCCGTGGAGAGCGTGATGGTCAGGCCGAGACGCTGACCAAGGATCGCCACCAAGATGGGCATCGATACGCAGTTACCTTTGCGGGTCGCCAGATAGGTGGCTAGCCGTTTGTTGGCAGGCTGCTTGCCCAGCGGATCGTCCAGGTCATAGCGGAAGGGCTTGCCGTCATTCCATGAGCCGGGCTCATAAAGCGTCTTGAGCAGCGCATCGAGCACCTGACGGCCATTAGAGCCTGCTGGCACATTGGAGCGGACAGCACGCTCCCAGCGGTCGAGATCACGCCGAATGGCGGCCGTGTCGGTGCTGGGATCAATCAACTGGTCAACGACCAGCTTGGCTTCGACGAAGTTCACCTGCTCATCGGGCAAGGCGAACTGCGCCTTCAGGCTGGCAAGCGGATCTGAAGCAGCCGCAGCAGGCATTGCTGACGCAAGCAGAAGCGCTGCCAACCGTGCAAACCAGCGGTGGCAATTGGAATTCCCCATGCGTCCAAGCGTCCTGCCAATTGACTGAAGTTTTATTCCTGCCAACCGTATGTTGTCAAACCTGGAGAAGGCCGAATCCCACACGGGAGACCGATTCAGGTAGACAGGTAAAGTGGAGGAAACCTATGGACAGAAGCTCACAAGCTAGAAGTAGCTAGACTCCGTGGGCTACTAGAATCCGGTCCCCAGTTTTTTTGGCGAACTCCCCGGCGAACATCGCCTCCACGCCGGCGATGTCGTCCTCGCGCTCGGGATGCAGCAGGCGCAGGCAGGCCGTGGCGAAGTTGACCGGGCTGGTGCCCGGCGCGGTGACCACGCCGTCGGCGCTGACCACCTTCTCCGGGCGGTAATGGGCCTGCCCGGCATAGACCGGGCCCAGGCGCTCGGTCAGGAAGGCCAGCGCATTGCTGGTATGTGGCCGCGCGTCCAGCAGCCCGGCGTAGGCCAGGGCCAGGGTGGCTCCGCAGATCGCCGCGACCGGGCGCTGGGCGGCCACGCGCTCGCGCAGCAGGCCGCTCAGGCCGGGGATCTCGCCCGCCTGCCACTGGTCCGAACCGGGCAGGATCCACAGGTCGGCCTCCAGCGGCGCCAGGTCGGACAGGGCGAATTGCGGGACGATCTGCAGGCCGCCGATGCTGGTCACCGGCTTGCCGTCGATGCTGGCGCTGAGCACGGTATCGCCGAACCACGCCCGCGCCGCCGGCAGCACCACGCCGATCTCCCAGTCCGCCACGCCATCGACCATCACCACCGCGATCGTGCCCATTGCCGCCTGCGCTCCGTCATAAGGTTGGAGGCCGAGTGTGGCAGGGCCATGCAGGCACGCAAGTGACCGGCCCGCGCCGCGGCGGCGTGCGCCCGACAGGCGATGCCCTAGAATGGCCGCATGCCCCTGCAGACCGACACCCTGGCCAATCAGCTGCTGATCGCGCTCCCGGCGCTGGACGATCCGCATTTCGCGCGCAGCGTGGCGCTGATCTGCCAGCACGACGACGAGGGCGCCATGGGCGTGGTCGTCAACCGCGCCTCGGAATACACCCTGGGCGAGGTCCTGCAGCAGATGAACCTGCACACCAGCGACGAGGCGCTGCGCAACCGCGTGGTGCTGTACGGCGGCCCGGTGCATCCCGAGCGCGGCTTCGTCCTGCACGACGGCGGTGAGGACTGGGATTCGACCATGCAGATCGGCGCCGGCCTGTACCTGACCACCTCGCGCGACATCCTGGAGGCCATGGCCCGCGGCGACGGCCCGGCCCATGCCGTGGTCGCGCTGGGCTGCGCCGGCTGGGGCGCCGGGCAGCTGGAGTTCGAGCTGGGGGAGAACAGCTGGCTGACCGCACCGGCCGATGGCGAGCTGCTGTTCGACCTGCCGCTGGATCAGCGCTGGCAGGCCGCCGGCGGCCGCATCGGCGTGGACATGACCCGCATGACGGATTACAGCGGACACGCATGAAGACGGCGGCCGGACACCGTGCCGCAGGGCGCCGTCCGAGACCGGCGGCGCCGCACTTTCCGATCCCGGAGCGCCGATGAAGCTGGACGGCACCGTCCTGGGCTTCGACGTGGGCGCGCGCCGCATCGGCGTGGCCGTGGCCAGCGCCTTCGGCACCGGCGCGCGCGCGCTGGCCGTGGTCGATGTGCATCCGGGCGGGCCGGACTGGGCCGCCATCGACAAGCTGCGCGGCGAATGGCGCCCCGACGGCTTCGTGGTCGGCGACCCGATGACCCTGGACGGCGGCGACCAGCCGATCCGCAAGCGCGCCCAGGCCTTCGCCCGCGAGCTGCGCCAGCGCTACCAACTGCCGGTGGTACTGGTGGACGAGCGCTCCAGTTCGGTCGAGGCCGCGCAGCGCTTCGCGGTCGACCGCGCGCAGGGGCGCAAGCGCAAGCGCGACGCCGCGGCGCTGGACGCGGTGGCCGCGGCGGTCATCGTCGAGCGCTGGCTGGCCGCCCCGCAGGACGCCACGCATGTGCCATGAGCGACCGCGCGCGGGCAGGCGCGGTGCCGAACGCCCGATTCCTTCCCGCCGCGCGCCGCGCGCGCGGCTCCTTCGCCTCACCACGAGCACACCATGAGCCAACTGGATTCCAACGGACGCCTGCTGCACCTGCTGACCCTGGAGGGCCTGCCGAAGGACACGCTGTGCCGCATCCTCGACCGCGCCGGCATGATCCGCGACACCGCGCTGGGCCGCACGCACAAGCGCGACACGCTGGTCGGGCGCACGGTGTGCACGCTGTTCTTCGAGCCCTCCACGCGCACGCGCAGCTCGTTCCAGATCGCCGCCCAGCGCCTGGGCGCGGACGTGGTGAACTTCGACGCCTCGACCTCCTCGGCGCGCAAGGGTGAGACTGCGCTGGACACCTTGCGCAACCTGGAAGCGATGGGCGTGCGCGGCTTCGTGGTGCGCCATCCCGACGACGGCGCCGCGCAGATGCTGGCCGCGCACGCGCACGAGGGCACCACGGTGATCAACGCCGGCGACGGCCGCGCCGCGCATCCCACCCAGGGCCTGCTGGACGTGCTGACCATCCGCCAGGCCAAGGGCCCGGATTTCTCCAAACTCAAGATCGTGATGGTCGGCGACATCAAGCATTCGCGCGTGGCGCGCTCGGACCTGCATGCGCTGCGCACGCTCGGTGCCACCGACATCACCCTGTGCGCGCCGGACACGCTGCTGCCCGGCGGCGAGGTGTGCGACGGCTGCCGCACCACCGGCGATTTCGATGCCGCCCTGGAGGGCGCCGACGTGCTGATGATGCTGCGCCTGCAGCGCGAGCGCATGGAGGAAGGCCTGGTGACCTCGCTGGAGGATTACCACCGCGACTACGGCCTGACCGCCGCGCGCCTGAAGCGCGCCGCGCCCGAGGCGGTGGTGCTGCATCCGGGCCCGATCAACCGCGGCGTGGAGATCACCGACGAGGTGGCCGACGGCCCGCAGTCGCTGGTCCTGCGCCAGGTCGGCAACGGCGTGGCCATCCGCATGGCCGTGCTGGAGATGCTGCTGGGCTGAAGGCCCCAAGCGGTTTGACCGCGCGCGCCGCATGGCGCGCGCGGCCGGCGAATCAGCGCCGCTGCAGCCGATAGACCGTGGTGTGCAGCGCGGTCATGCCGTCGGCGGCGAAGCGCGGCTCATCGGCCAGGATCTCGCGCCGTTCCAGCGGCGCGATGGTCCAGTGCGCGGCATAGCGGGCCTGGACCTCGTCCGCATCGACCGAGAACGGCGGGCCGGCGCGCTCGTGCTGGGCGTATTCCAGCGTGATCAGCAGCGCCCGGCAGTGCGCCGGCAGGCGTCCGTAGACCTCGTCCACGTAGCGGGCCCGCAGCGGTTCGGGCAGGGCGATCAGCGCGGCGCGGTCGTAGACGCCGGCGCAGTCGGCCAGCAGTCCGGCATCGACATCGAACACGTCACCGCAGATCAGCTCGATGGCGCCGGCCGTGTAATGGGTGCCGTAGCGGGTGACGCGGGTCTGCGGCGTCAGCCCGTGCTCGGCGAAGAACTGCGCGACCGCCAGCGGCGACAGCTCCAGACCCAGCACACGGTGGCCCTGCGCGGCCAGCCAGGCCAGGTCCAGCGACTTGCCGCACAGCGGCACGAACACCTGGCTGCCGGCAGGCAGCTGCAGTGCCGGCCAGTGCTTTTCCAGCAGCGGCATCACCTTGTGCTGGTGGAAGGGGATCTGGTTGTCCTGCCATTTCTGAAGCCAGAAGTCCGGTTGCATTCAAAGCTCCTCGGTCGGCAGCGCGATCAGGTCGGTCGCGCCCACATCGATGCCCGCCTGGAACAGCAGCGTGCTGGCCTGGCCGCGATGATGCGTCTGATGGTTGAAGAAATGCAGGACCAGCTGCCGCCAGGGACGCGTGAACGTCTTGCCGGCCGTATTGCGATAGACCAACTCGCCCTCCAGCCGCGCCTCGGTGAGCGTGCCGGCCCACTGCGCGATGACCGCATCCAGCGCGGCCCGGTAGCGCTGCAGCTCGGCGAAGGAACCCGCCAGCTCCTGCCGAAGTGAGGTCGGCAGGGGAAAGGGCCGCAGCGCTTCGCGCAGCGCCGAGGCCGCCTCCGGCTGCGCGAAGCGGTGCAGCCAGATCGTGTCGCCCACGGCGATGTGGTTGAGCGTGGCCTGGATGGAGCCGAAGAAGGCGCCGCGATCCTGGCGCAGCGCCGCCTCCGGCAGCTGCGCCGCGGCCTCGTACATCCGCCGGTTCATCCAGCGGTTGTACGCGGCCATCAGGACGGCGACGTCTGGCGTCATGGCACGGGTCGCGTCGACGACAAACGCGCCGCTGCGCGCCGGGAAGGTGAACTACTGGACATCCAGGCCGTCCACCTTCTGCCAACCGCGCGGCAGCAACATCCCCCGTGTAGCACGCGTCCCGGTATACAGATCCAGGTCCTTGAACGACAGGGTCATGGTGCGCGCGCCGCTGTGCACGGCCAGCGTGCCGCCGGGGCCGATGGCGGCGATGGCGACCACGCGCTCGGTGGCCAGCTTGGCCTTGGGGATGTCGATCAGCTTGTTGCCCTTGCCCTTGTCCAGCTCGGGCAGGTCGCTGGCGGCGATCGCCAGCAGGTTGCCGGCGCTGGTCACCGCCACGATGCGGTCGGTGGCCGGGTTGGCCACCAGCGCCGGCTGCAGCACCTTGGCGTTGGGCGTGAGGTTGAACATCGCCTTGCCGGCCTTGTTGCGGCTGGTGAGGTTCTCGAAGCGGGTGACGAAGCCGTAGCCGTGCGAGGAGGCCAGCACGAAGCGGGTGTCGTTCTCGCCCGAGGCCAGCGCCTGGAACGAGGCGCCGGCCGCCGGCGAGAAGCGCCCGGTCAGCGGTTCGCCGTTGCCGCGCGCCGAGGGCAGGGTGTGCACCGCGGTCGAATACGCGCGCCCGGTCGAATCCAGGAACGCCACCTGATGGTTGCTGCGCGCGCGCACCGCCGCCAGCAGGCCATCGCCATCGCGATAGGACAGCTTGGCGGTGTCGATGTCGCCGCCCTTGGCCGCGCGCACCCAGCCCTTCTCCGAGACCACCACCGTCATCGCCTCGCTGGCGACCAGCTCGGTCTCGTCCAGCGCCTGCGCGGCCTGGCGGGCGATCAGCGGCGAGCGGCGCTCGTCGCCGAACTTCTTGGCATCGGCCAGCAGCTCGTCCTTGACCAGCTTCCTGAGCTTGGTCTTGGAATCCAGCGTGGCCAGCAGCTTCTCGCGCTCCTTGGTCAGCTCGTCCTGCTCGCCGCGGATCTTCATCTCCTCCAGGCGGGCCAGCTGGCGCAGGCGGGTTTCCAGGATGTAGTCGGCCTGGTCCTCGGACAGCGCGAAGCGCTGGATCAGCGCCGGCTTGGGCTCGTCCTCGCTGCGGATGATGCGGATGACCTCATCCAGGTTGAGGAAGGCGGTCAGCAGGCCTTCCAACAGGTGCAGGCGGCGCTCGACCTTCTCCAGGCGGTGCTTGAGGCGACGGGTGACCGTGTCGTAGCGGAAGCCCAGCCATTCGCTCAGCAGCGACTTGAGGTTCTTGACCTGCGGGCGACCGTCCAGGCCGATGATGTTGAGGTTGACCCGGTAGCTCTTCTCCAGGTCGGTGGTGGCGAACAGATGGCCCATCAGCTGGTCGGCATCGACGCGGTTGGAGCGCGGGATCAGCACCACGCGCACCGGGTTCTCGTGGTCGGACTCGTCGCGGATGTCCTCCAGCCAGGGCAGCTTCTTGGCGCGCATCTGCGCGGCGATCTGCTCGATCACCTTGGACGGGGAGACCTGGTAGGGCAGGGCGGTCACCACGATGTTGGCGTGCTCGCGGGTGAAGGTCGCCCGGGCGCGCACGCTGCCGTTGCCGGTCTCGTACATGGCGCGCAGGTCGGCCGGCGCGGTGATGATCTCGGCGGTGGTCGGGTAGTCCGGGCCGCGCACGTGCTCGCACAGGTCGGCCACGGTCGCGTCCGGGTCGTCGATCAGGCGGATCAGCGCGCTGACGATCTCGCCCAGATTGTGCGGCGGCACGTCGGTGGCCATGCCCACTGCGATGCCGGTGGTGCCGTTGAGCAGCAGGTGCGGCAGGCGCGCCGGCAGCCAGGTCGGCTCCTCCAGGGTGCCGTCGAAGTTGGTCGACCAGTCGGTGGTGCCCTGGCCCAGCTCGCCCAGCAGCACTTCGGCGATCGGGGTGAGTTTGGACTCGGTGTAGCGCATGGCCGCGAACGACTTGGGATCGTCGGACGAGCCGAAGTTGCCCTGGCCGTCGATCAGCGGGTAGCGGTAGGAGAACGGCTGGGCCATCAGCACCAGCGCCTCGTAGCAGGCCGAGTCGCCGTGCGGGTGGTATTTGCCGATGACATCGCCGACGGTGCGCGCCGACTTCTTCGGCTTGGCGGCGGCGCCCAGGCCGAGCTCGCTCATCGAATAGATGATGCGGCGCTGGACCGGCTTGAGCCCGTCGCCGATGAAGGGCAGGGCACGGTCCAGGACCACGTACATCGAGTAGTCCAGGTAGGCGCGTTCGGCGTACTCGCGCAGCGGGATCTGTTCGAATCCGTGGAAGGTGGGGCGGATGGCGTCGTCGGTCATGCGGCACTGCGGTTGAGGTGAACCCGCCGATTTTAGCCCCCCGCCCGTCGCAGTGCCCGCGACACGACGGGCCGAGCGTCAGCCGCCCCAGCCGAACGGCAGCAGCGGCCCGCCCAGCCACATCCAGCGCGCCATCCACGCCGTGGCCAGGGCGATCAGCGCGGTCAGGGGCGCGCCCACGCGCAGGAAGTCGCCGAAGGTGTACTGGCCCGGGTTGAGGATCAGCAGGTTGCCGTGGTGGCCGATCGGGGTCAGGAACGAGGCCACCGCGCCCATGGCGATGCAGATCACGAACGGGGTCGGCGGCTCGCCCAGCGCCTGGGCCATGGCCAGGGCGATGGGCGTGAGCAGCACGGTGGTGGCCGCATCGGAGAGGATCTGGGTCAGCAGCGCGGCACTGGCGAACATCACCAGCAGCAGGGTCAGCGCGCTCCAGTGCGCGGCATGGCGGCCGAGGATGTCGGCGAACCAGGCGGCCGTGCCGGTCTTCTCCATCGCCATGCCCAGCGGAATCACGCCGGCGATCATCACGTAGATGCGCACGTCGATTTCCTCGTAGGCGCGTTCCACGCCCACGCAGCGGGTGATGATCATGGCCACCGCGCCGGCCAGGAAGGCGATCTGCGGGGTGAGCCAGCCGGTGGCCGCGGCGGCCACCGAGGCCACCATGATCGCCAGGGCCAGCGGCGCGCGCCGGCGGCTGCGCTGATGCGCCTCGAACGGCATCAGCATCAGGAAGCCATGGTGCTGGGCCAGCTTGCCGAAGATGTTCTGCCGGCCCCACAGCACCAGCAGGTCGCCTTCCTCGAGCACCACCTCGGACAGCTCGCCGTGCAGCCAGCCCTCCTTGCGCCACAGGCCGACCACCACCACGCCCAGGGTATGCAGAAAGTCGATGCTGGCCACGCTGCGGCCGACGAACTCCGAATGCGGCGCCACCACCGCCTGCACGAGCTGTTCCTCGCCCAGCAGCTCGGTCTTGCGCGCATCCTCGCGCGGCTGCTCGCCGTACTTGACCACCGCGTGCAGCGACAGCCCGGGCTCGTCCTTGATCGAGGCGATCTCGTCGGGCGAGGCGCGCACCAGCAGCACGTCGCCGCGCTGCAGCGGGCTGTCGGCGCGCTGACGGGGCCGGCGCACGCCGTGGCGCAGCCAGTTCACCACCTGCAGGCGCTCGCCGAAGTGCGTGCGGAAGGACTCGTAGGTCTGGCCGATCCACGGCGAGTTCTCGTCCACCACCAGCTCGGTGTAGTAGCGCTCCAGGCGCATGTAGCTGTCGTTGCTGGACTCGCCGCTGCGCTTGGGCACCAGCCAGCGGCCCAGCAGCATGTAGACGGTGCCCAGCAGCACCAGCACCGCGCCGATCGGGGTGATGGCGAAGAACCCCAGCCCGTCCTGGCCCGAGCGCTTGAGCAGATCGTTGGCCAGCAGGAAGGCCGGCGCGCTGATCAGGGTCAGCGTGGTGCCCAGCGAGGCGGCCAGCGACATCGGCATCAGCAGGCGCGAGGCCGCCAGCTTCTGCTCGCGCGCCAGCCGCATCAGGATCGGCAGCATCATCGCGGTGACCATCAGATGGTGCGAGAACGCGGCCAGCGCCGCGGTGGCCGGCATCACCACCGCGATGGTGCGCCACTCGCTGCCACCGGCGGCCCGGCCGATGGCCTGGCCGATGCGGTCGGTGATGCCGGTGGCGGCCAGGCCCGCCGAGAGCACGAACACCGCGGCCACGATGATCGCCGGCTCGCTGGAGAAGCCCGACAGCGCCTCGCGCGGGTTGAGGATGCCGGTCAGCGTCAGGGCCAGCATCGCCAGCATCGCCACCAGATCCACGCGCAGCTTCTCGCTGACGAACAGCGCCAGCGTCACCGCCAGGATGACCAGGAAGAGCAGCTGCTGAGGTTCCAGTGACACGCGATGGCTCCGGGAAGGGCGCGCGCCAGCTTAAGCCCGGGCCTCCACGCGCACGGTGTAGGCGCCTGGGCCTGAAGCGGCGCGCCGCGGTGGCAACAAAAAACCCCGCGCTGGCGGGGTTTGATGTGAGGCAGTGGCCTGCCGATCCGTTGGTGCCCAGGAGAGGACTCGAACCTCCACGGTTTTACCCGCTAGTACCTGAAACTAGTGCGTCTACCAATTCCGCCACCTGGGCAACGGGGCGCGCATTCTGCGGTCAGGGCGGGGCGCACGTCAACAGGTTTTGCGCATCGCATCGCGCGCGCGGGCAGGAAGATCGGAAAGTCGCTTCGCCGGAGTGCGGCGACGCGGACCTGTTGATGCGCTTGCGGCCGGTGAGCTCGCTTCGTTTACCAACCTCGGCCCGGCCTGGTCGAGGCTCTACAGCGCAGAGATCAGGACTCCGCTCGACCGGAGGCATTGAGCAAGCGCTCTGCCCCCTCCCTTTCGCCGAAGGCGAAGGGGAGGGCCGGGGTGGGGTGCTGTTGCTCTTGCTCTTGCTTCTGTGGCTTGCCCGGTAAAGCTCCGACCCCTCCCCATCCCTCCCCTGCGCTGCGCGCAAGGGAGGGGGCCTCAAGTCGAAGCCATCCCGTCACTGATCGCGCTCTGCGCAAAGGCGAGGGGCTCGACGACCGCACAAACCTAAAGCCCTGCGACCTGACGCACGAGGCAGCGGTCCGGCAGGCGGGGGCCGCGCCTAGCGAGGCAGGACGCCGAGCGCCCGAATCAGGGCAGGATGCCCTGATTGAGGGAAAAGCGGCCCCCGCCCGCCGGACCGCTGCCCTTCCGAAGCCAAGAAAGCCCGCGCGCCACGACTCTCTCGCCAAGGAAAGAACAACAAAAAACCCCGCGCTGGCGGGGTTTGATGTTTGGCAGTGGCCTGCCGATCCGTTGGTGCCCAGGAGAGGACTCGAACCTCCACGGTTTTACCCGCTAGTACCTGAAACTAGTGCGTCTACCAATTCCGCCACCTGGGCAACGGGGCGCGTATGGTGCGGTGAACGGCGAGGATTGTCAACGCGGCGGACGTGCCAGGCCGGAAGCGCGGGCCTTGGGGTGTACCATGCGCGCATGACCAAAAAAACTGGATCGGGCGGACGCAACCCCCCATCGGGCAAGGCTTCGCCTTCCAAATCACGTAATGCCGCCGGCGGCGGAAAGAAGCCCGCCGGCAAGTCGCTCCCCCCTGGATGCCGCAACTGCCCGACGCGCCCGCCCCGGCGCGCCCCGGCAAGAGTGCGCCCGGCGGGCGCCGCGGCGGCGATGACCGGCCGCGCGATGCGGGGCCGCGTCCGTTCGAACGCCGCCCGCGCGGTCCACGCGTGGTGGTGCCCGCGCAGGGCGCGGGCCACGCCGGCTTCGTCGACCCCCATGCCGCCCGCGAGGCCGAGCGCTACGCCCAGCCCATCGCCAGCCGCGAAGTGATCCTGGGCACGCTGGCCGCCAGCGAAGGCCCGCTCACCGCCGAGGAAGTGGCGGCCAAGCTCGACCTGACCGCGCCGGACCGCTTCGAGGCATTGAGCAAGCGCCTCAATGCGATGGTCCGCGACGGCCAGCTGCTGCTCAACCGCCGCGGCGGTTACGCGCCGGCCGAGCAGATGGATCTGGTGCCGGGCGTGGTGATCGCCAACCCGGAAGGCTTCGGCTTCCTGCGGCCCGAGGCGGGCGGCGACGACCTGTTCCTGCCGCCGTTCGAGATGCGCAAGGTCATGCACGGCGACCGCGTGCTGGCCAGCGTCACCGGCATGGACCGGCGCGGCCGCCGCGAGGGCGCGATCGTGGAAGTGCTCGAGCGCCGCGTGCACCGGCTGATCGGCCGCTTCGCGATCGAGGCGGGCGTGAGCTTCGTGGTGCCCGACGACAAGCGCATGCAGCGCAACGTGATGATCCCGCCCGACGCGCGCGGCGAAGCGCGCGACGGCCAGCTGGTCGTGTGCGAGCTGACCCATGCGCCGGACGGGCGCCGCGAGCCGATCGGCAAGATCATCGCCGTGCTCGGCGACAAGCTCACCCCCTCGCTGGTGGTGGAGACCGCCATCCACGGTCACGAGCTGCCTTACGAGTTCCCGCAGGCCGTGCTGGACGAGGCCGCCGCGGTGCCGCTGAAGGTCGAGCCGTCGATGATCGGCGGACGCGTGGACCTGCGCGACATGCCGCTGGTGACCATCGACGGCGCCGACGCCAAGGACTTCGACGACGCGGTCTACTGCGAGTCCAACCGCAAGGGCCTGCGCATCAGCAACCGCTCCGGCTACCGGCTGGTGGTGGCCATCGCCGACGTGTCGCACTACGTGCGCCCGGGCACCCCGCTGGACGAGGAGGCGCAGCTGCGCGCGACCTCGGTGTACTTCCCCGGCTTCGTGGTGCCGATGCTGCCGGAGACCCTGTCCAACGGCATCTGCTCGCTCAATCCCAACGTGGACCGCATGTGCTTCGTGTGCGACATGCAGGTCAACAAGAACGGCGAGGTCACCGAGTCGAAGTTCTACGAGGCGGTGATGCGCTCGCATGCGCGCCTGACCTACGACCAGGTGTGGAAGGCGGTGGGCGAGGACGACGCCGAGGCGCAGGCCCAGATCGGCCCGGCCATCCTGCCGCACGTGCAGCGCCTGCACGCCCTGTACGGCCTGCTGGCCAAGGCGCGGCAGAAGCGCGGCGCGATCGAGTTCGAGACCAGCGAAGTGCGCTTCGTCCTGGACAACAAGGGTGAGGTCACCCAGGCCGGCATGCAGGTGCGCAACGACGCGCACAAGCTGATCGAGGAATGCATGATCGCGGCCAACGTGCAGGCCGCGCGCTATCTGCTGGCCAAGGGCGTGCCGGCGCCGTACCGCGTGCATGAGCGCCCGCCGGAGTCCAAGTACGCCGACCTGCTGGAGTTCCTCAAGGAATTCAAGCTGTCCATGCCGCCGTGGAGCAAGGTCGAGCCGCGCGATTTCACCGCGCTGCTGCACAAGATCCGCCAGCGCCCGGACGTGGCCCTGCTGGAGTCGGTGGTGCTGCGCAGCCAGAGCCTGGCGGTGTACACGCCGGACAACGCCGGCCACTTCGGCCTGGCGCTGGACGCCTATGCGCACTTCACCTCGCCGATCCGCCGCTACCCGGACCTGCTGGTCCACCGCGCGATCAAGCACGCCCTCAGCGGCAAGCCGGTGGAGAAGTTCCAGTACAGCCCGCGCGAGATGGCCGCGCTGTCGCTGCAGTGTTCCGAGCGTGCGCGCCGTGCCGACGAGGCCGAGCGCGAGGTCGACGAGCGCTACCGCGCCGCCTGGATGGAGCAGCATGTCGGCGGCATCTTCGACGGGGTGATCAGCGGGGTGACCAGCTTCGGGCTGTTCGTCGAGCTCAACCAGTCCAAGGTCAACGGCCTGGTCCACGTGACCCAGCTGCCGCACGACTATTACCACTTCGACCCGATCCGCAAGACGCTCTCCGGCGAGCGCCGCGGCATGGAGTTCCGCCTGGGCGACGCGGTCCAGGTGCAGGTCATGAAGGCCAGCATGGAGGAGCGCAAGATCGACTTCAGGCTGGTCGAGCAGCGCCAGGACGGGGCCGCCGCGGACGAGCAGCCGCCGCAGGCCTTCCCGGCCAAGCGCAAGAAGCAGAAGTACTGAGCGAGGCGGCGGACGATGGGCGAGTACAGCGGCGGATGTCAGTGCGGGGCGGTGCGCTTTCGCGTCAGCGGGACGCTGGACGACGCCTCGATCTGCCACTGCCGCATGTGCCAGAAGGCCTTCGGCGCGTACTACGCGCCGCTGGTGTCCACCCGCGGCGCCACCCTGGAGTGGACGCGCGGCCAGCCCACGCGCTTTGCCTCCTCCAATCTGGTGGAGCGCGGCTTCTGCAACCAGTGCGGCACCCCGCTGACCTACGAGGCGCCCGACGGCGTGGCGCTGGCGGCCGGCGCGTTCGACACCCCGGCGCTGTTTCCCCCGCACATCCAGTACGGCGTGGAGGGGCGGCTGCCGTTCACCGACACGCTGGCGGCGCTGCCGACGCGCCGCACCGAGCAGGACAGCGCCGCGCTGGAATTCCTCTCCCGCATCGTCTCCTTCCAGCATCCCGACCGCGACACCTGACGAGGCGAAATCGTCTTCTGGATTCGGGAACAATCGCGCGGTGCCGACGGTCCGTCCTCGGTGGCGCCACGGTCTTCCGCCCGCCCAGGTCCCACGCCCCGCCTTCCCCTTCAAGAAAGCCGATTTCCCAAGACTTTCCCTCATGAGCAAACAGAACCAATGGATCGTCGGCGTCAACGCCGTCGCCTCCGCGATCGACAACGATGCCGACCACGTGCGCGAAGTGCTGATCGACGGCAGCAGCAAGAACGCGCGCCTGACCGAGATCGAGGAGAACGCGCGCCGCAAGGGCATCGACGTGCGTCGCGTCACCACCCAGGCGCTGGACGGCGTCGGCGGCCAGGTGCGCCACCAGGGCGTGGCCGCGCGTTACGCCGCCGCGCGCACCTGGGACGAGGGCGAGCTGGCCGGCCTGATCGAAGGCGCGCAGGGCCGCGCGCTGCTGCTGGTGCTCGACGGCGTGCAGGACCCGCACAACCTCGGCGCCTGCCTGCGCAGCGCCGCGGCCGCCGGCGTCACCGCGGTGGTCATCCCCAAGGACAAGTCGGTGGGCCTGAACGCCACCGTGCGCAAGACCTCGGCCGGGGCCGCCGACCGCATCCCGGTGATCGCCGTGACCAACCTGGCGCGCACCCTGCGCGAGATCCAGAAGGCCGGCGTGTGGATCTACGGCCTGGCCGGCGAGGCGGACAACTCGCTCTACGCCCTGGACCTCACCGGCAACATCGCCCTGGTGCTGGGCGGCGAGGGCGATGGCATGCGCCGGCTCACGCGCGAGCACTGCGACGGGCTGGTCAAGATCCCGATGCCGGGCGATATCGAAAGCCTCAACGTCTCGGTCGCCACCGGGGTGACCCTGTTCGAGGCCGTGCGCCAGCGCGGCCTTTGAGGCGGGCGAAGGGGGTCACGTGCGGCAGGGGGCGGCATGACGCGGACGCATCGGCATCGCGCTGCATGGCGACGGGCGTGGGCGCTGCTGTGGCTGTGCGTGTTGCTGACGCCGGCCGCGTCGGCCCTGGCCGCCGCCTCGCTGTCGCCGGCGCCGCCGCTGCGCGATTACGCCATCGACCTGTGGACCTCGCGCGAGGGCCTGCCGCACAACTCGATCCGCGACATCGCCCAGACCCCGGACGGCTATCTGTGGTTCGGCACCTGGGAAGGGCTGACGCGCTACAACGGCCTGGACTTCACCACCTTCGACCGCGGCACCCGGCCGGCGCTGGCCGACAACGGCATCGGCGCGCTGTACGTCTCGCCGGACGGCGCGCTGTGGCTGAGCGATTCGCGCGGCAACATCAGCCGCTACGGCACCGATGGCACGTTCAAGATCTGGCCACGGCCGGCCGATGCGCCGGCCGTGCTGCTGCCGGCCATGACCATGGACCGCCACGGCCGGCTGTGGATGCTGTTCGAGGGCCGGGGCCTTGCCTGCCTGGAGCCGGACGGCCGCTACCGCTACGAGACGCCGGGGCCGGATTCGCCGCTGCGCACCGCCTATGCGCACCTGGCCGTCGATGCGCAGGATCGCGTCCTGGTCGGCAGCACCGAGGGCCTGCTGCGGCGCGATGACGACGGCACCCTGCACAACGTCTCCCAGGAGGCCGGCCTGCCGCCCGGCGCGGCCTGGCCCTACCCTGGCGCCGGACGGCGCGCTGTGGGTGGTGGCGCAGGACCATCTGTACCGCATGGAGGGCCAGGGCCTGGTGCTGCGCCATGTGCTGCCCAAGGTCGGGCGCCCCAGTTCGATGCTGCAGGACCGGCGCGGCGAGCTGTGGATCGGCACCGAAGGCGGCGAGGTGCTGCGCATCGGGCGCAACGGCGTGGAGACGCTGACCTCGGCCTGGCCGCTGCCGGGCGGCCGGATCACCGCGCTGAAGGAAGACGCCGAGGGCAGCCTGTGGATCGGTGCCAACGGCGGCCTGTTCCGCCTGCACGAGACGCTGTTCTCCAACATCACCAAGCGCCACGGCCTGGACTCGGACTACGTGCGCGCGCTGCTGGAGGCGCCCGATGGCGCGATGTGGGTAGGCCATCCGCTGGGCCTGCAGCGGATCAGCGCCGACCGCCACGTCACGCCCGTGGCCCTGCCCACGCAGACCGGCAAGCCGCCCTCGGTGCTGAGCCTGGCGCGCCAGCGCGACGGCACGCTGTGGGTGGGCACGGCCAGCGACGGCGTGTACCGCGTGCCGCTCCAGGGCGCGGTCACCCGCTACGGGACCGAGCAAGGCGTGCCGCAGGGCACCGTGCGCGCGATCAGCGTCGGCCCGGACGATGTGGTGTGGCTGGCCACCCAGCGCGGCCTTGCCTATATCGACGGCGCACGCGCGGTGCGGCCGCAGGTGCCCGGCCTGCCCAGCGGCCTGATCACCTCGGTCTACAGCGAGCCCGGCGCGGTCTGGATCGGCACCCTGGAAGGCGCGCTGGTGCTGCGCGGCACCCAGGTGCAGCCCCTGCCGCTGGAAGGCCTGGGCGGGGCGCGCACGGTGTTCGGCTTCATCCGCCTGGGCGATGCGGTGTGGATCACCACCGATCGCGGCCTGTACCGCGTGCGCGGCGGCAAGCTGGCGCGCGTGGGCCGCGAGCAGGGCATGCCGGTGGACACGGTGTTCGAGCTGCGGCCCGACCAGGCCGGCCACCTGTGGATCACCAGCAACCGCGGCGTGCTGTACACCGACCTGGCCAGCCTGGACCGCGTCGCCGACGGCCTGCAGCCACGCGTGGTGCTGACCAGCTTCAACGAGATGGACGGCATGGCCAATTCGCAGGCCAACGGCAGCTCGGGGCCGACCGCCGTGGTGCGCGGCGACGGCACGGTGTGGATCGCCACGGCCGGCGGGGTGACCATCGTCGATCCGGCGCGCATGCAGTGGTTCCGCGACCGGCCCGCGCCGCCGGTGGTGATCGACGAGGTGCAGCGCGACGGCGCGCCGCTGGCCTGGCGCACCGAGCAGCCGCTGCGCCTCAACGGCGACCAGCGCCTGACGGTCAGCTATGTCGGCCTGAGCTATCTGCTGCCCGAGCGCACCGAGTACCGCACCAAGCTCGACGGCCTGGACGGCGACTGGGTGCGGCGCGGCCATCAGCGCAGCATCGAACTGGCGCGCCTGCCGCCCGGCGATTACACCTTGCGCGTGTCCGCCGCGCATCCGGACGGGGCGTGGAGCGCGCGGCAGGCGGTGCTGCACTTCACCGTCGAGCCCTTCGTGTGGCAGCGCCACGGCGTGCAGTTCGGCGCGATCGCGCTGCTGGTGCTGGTGCTGTTCGGCCTGTACCGGTATCGGGTGCACTGGTATCGCCACCGCACCGAGCGCCTGGCCGGGCTGGTCGATGCGCGCACCCGCGACCTGCAGGCCCAGGCGCAGCGCCTGCGCCTGGCCGACCAGGAGAAGACCGACCTGCTGGAGCAGCTGCGTGCGCAGGCCGAGGCCTTCGAACGTCAGGCGCGCGAGGACGTGCTGACCGCCCTGCCCAATCGTCGCGCGTTCGAGGAGCGGCTGGCGCAGGAGATGGCCCGGGCCCGGCGCAGCGGCCAACCGCTGTGCCTGGCGATGCTCGACGTGGACCACTTCAAGCGGGTCAACGACCAGTACTCGCATACCGTCGGCGATGCGGTCCTGCGCGAGGTCGGCCAGGTGCTGGCCGCGCAGCAGCGCGAGGCCGACATGGCCGCGCGCAGCGGCGGCGAGGAGTTCTGCCTGCTGTTCACCGACACCGCGCTGGAACAGGCCGCGCTGGCCTGCGAGCGGCTGCGCGCGCTGTTCCATGCGCGCCGCGACTGGGGCGGGATCGCCGGCCTGGCCATCACCTTCAGCGCCGGGCTGGTGGTGCTGGAGCCCGGGGATGCCGCGCCGGCCGCGCTCTATCAGCGCGCCGATCGCCTGATGTATCGCGCCAAGCGCAATGGGCGCGACCGGATCGAGCACGATTGAGTGCTTGGGGGTGTGGGGTTGGGGTTGAGGGCGGCCTTGTGAGCGTCCTTCGTTCCCGCGAAAGCGGGAACACCGCGACTTTGATTCCTTGCGCGAACGTCCATGGATTCCCGCTTTCGCGGGAATGGCGATGGGTGGTGTGTTGCGGGCCTAGCGCTGGTCGCCGCAAGGACCATCGCTAGCGCAGCAGCGCTTCGTACAGGGCCAGGTCTTCCTGCGAGAAGCAGCAGAACAGCACCTCGCGCAGGCTCGGATACGCGACAGCCTCGGCGCGCACGGTCTCCACGGCGATCTTGGCCGCGGGCGCCGGCGGGAAGCCGTAGATGCCGGTGCTGATGCAGGGAAAGGCGAGGCTGGCCAGGTCGCGTTCGCCGGCCAGGCGCAGGCTGTTGCGGTAGCAGTCGGCCAGCAGCGCGGCCTCGCCATGCTCGCCGCCGCGCCAGACCGGCCCGACGGTGTGGATCACGTAGCGCGCCGGCAGGCGATAGCCGGCGGTGATGCGCGCCTGCCCGGTCTGGCAGCCACCGAGCAGCCGGCACGCGGCCACCAGCTCCGGGCCGGCGGCGCGATGGATGGCGCCATCGACGCCGCCACCGCCGAGCAGGCTGCTGTTGGCGGCATTGACGATGGCATCGACGTTGAGCGTGGTGATGTCGGCGCGGAGGGCACGGAGTTCGGGTGGCATGGGAGCAGCCTGCGACGGCGCGCGTGGCCTGGGTGCGAAGAAGGCCGTCAGTACACCACGTTGCGCACCAGCCGCAGCGGTGCGTCGCCATCGTTGCGGTAGGCGTAGTCGCCGGCATCGCTGGCGAACATCAGGTGTTCGCCAGCGGCGAACTGGCGCAGGCCGTGGACGCTCTCCAGCGTCAGCGTGCCTTCGATCACCAGCAGCAGCTCGCGCCAGCCGGCCGGATCGGCCTGCGAGGCATAGCGCTCGCCCGGCATCAGCGTCCACTGCCACAGTTCGACCTGATGGCCCGCCGGCACGCTGGACAGCATCACGCCGCGCGAGGCGGGGTCGCGTCCGCGCCAGGCCAGCGCATCCACGCGCGTCGGGTCGTCGATCGCCGCGGACTTGAGCAGGTCGGCGAACTGCACGTTCAGCGCCGCGGCCAAGCGGTCCAGGGTGTTGAGGCTGACGTTGGCATCGCCCGATTCGATCGCCACCAGCATCCGCCGGCTGACCTGGGCGGCCTCGGCCAGCGCCTGCTGGCTCAGGCCGGCCTGCTGGCGCAGGCGGCGCAGATTGCCCGCCACGTGTTCGAGCACGCTCATCGCGCCTCCGTCCGGTTGCGCACTATATTGCGCGTCATTAGACTGACCATCCTGCGCAATATAGTGCGCAGCCTCGCGCTCATCCACTGCAGGCTCTTCGTGTCCGCCTCGTCCCCCTCGCTGAAGTCCTCGGTGCTGTTCCCGGTGCTGCTGTTGCTGGCCTCGATGGTGTCCATCCAGGCCGGCGCGAGCCTGGCCAAGACGCTGTTCCCGGTGGTCGGCGCCACCGGCGCGACCGCGCTGCGGCTCGGCTTCGGCACGGTGCTGCTGTGGATCGCCTTCCGGCCCTGGACGCTGCCCTGGCGCGCGCTGCCGTGGAAGATGCTGATCGGCTACGGCGTGTCGCTGGGCACGATGAATACCTTGTTCTATCTCGCCCTGCAGACCGTGCCGCTGGGCCTGGCGGTGGCGCTGGAGTTCACCGGCCCTCTGGCGCTGGCGCTGCTGGGCTCGCGCCGCGCGCTGGATCTGGTGTGGGCGCTGCTGGCCGCGCTCGGCCTGGTGCTGCTGGTGCCGTGGCCGGGTCGCGACGCCGCGCTGGATCCGTTCGGCGTGGCCTGCGCGGTCGGTGCCGGCGTGTGCTGGGCGCTGTACATCGTCTTCGGGCAGAAGGCCGGCGCCGGGCATGGCCCGCGCATGGTCGCGCTGGGCTCGTCCATCGCCGCGATGGTGGCCGTGCCCTGGGGCGTGATTCACGCCGGTAGCGCGCTGCTGGCGCCGGCGCTGCTGCCGGCGGCGCTGGGCGTGGCGGTGCTGTCGATGGCGCTGCCGTACTCGCTGGAGATGATGGCGCTCACCCGCCTGCCCACGCGCACTTTCGGCATGCTGATGAGTCTGGAGCCGGCCATCGGCGCCCTGTGCGGACTGGCGTTCCTGCACGAGCGCCTGTCGGGCCTGCAGTGGCTGGCGATCGCCGCGGTGATCGTGGCCTCGGCCGGGGCCACGCTGGGCGCCCGGACCCCGCCGCCTGCGGCGCCGCTGCCGGACTAGGGGCTCAGGCGCGCCGCCGCCGGATCTGTTGCGCCAGCTCCCAGGCGCGGCCGCGCAAGTCGTCCAACCGCTCATTGAGTGCGGCGTAGCCCGGTTTCCAGGCGAAGCGTCCGTCCTGGTACGACTGGCCGAGGATCAGGTCGTTGAACGATCCCATGCCGCCGTAGGCGCCGAGCAGGTCGTCCGCGCCGCGATCATCGCCTTGCGCCAGGCGGGACTTCGCGCGCCGCATCCATGCGCTCCAGTGGGTATCGCCGTCCTGTTCGAGCACCTGGATCAATGCGTCCAGCACATCGATGAGCGGCTGTAGCGAGGCGTCAGCCGGCGGCGGGACTTCGCGCGTCATTATTCGGACGCGGCCTGCATTCGCGGCCACTGGTTGGCGATGTTGCAGAACAGCCGCGCGGTCTGCTCGACGTCGTAGACGGCCGAATGCGCCTCGTCGGCGTTCCAGTGCATGCCGGCCGCCTGCACCGCGCGCGCCAGCACCGTCTGCCCGTAGGCCAGCCCGCCCAGGGTGACCGTGTCGAACACGCTGAAGGGATGGAACGGATTGCGCTTGTGCTGAGTGCGCGCCACCGCGGCATTGAGGAAGTGCAGGTCGAAATGCGCGTTGTGCCCGACCAGGATCGCGCGCTGGCAGTTGTGCTTCTTCACCGCAGCCCGTATCGGCGCGAAGATGTGGTCCAGCGCTTCCTTCTCGGGCTTGGCCAGGCGGAAGGGATGGTCGAGCACGATGCCGGTGACCTCCAGCGACTTGGGGTCGATCTCCAGCCCCGGCGCCGGCTCCAGATGCACGCAGGCGGTGTCGCCCAGCACGAAGCGGCCGGCCTCATCCAGGTCCAGGGGCACGGCGGCGATCTCCAGCAGCGCGTGGCGGTTCCAGTCGAAGCCGCCGGTCTCCACGTCCACCACCACCGGCAGGAAGCCGCGGAAACGGCGTGCCATCGGGGTGAAGGGGGGGGCGGTGGGATTCGGCGATAGCGGGGTGGGGGCGTCGTGCATCGCGAAAGCCTAGCAGACAGGCCTCGCGCGTCCGCCCGCGCAAGGCGCTCGCGACCATGAAAAAGGGACGCGTCGTTGCCGGCGCGTCCCTTTCGATCGCCGCATGACGCCATTGGGTCAGTGACTGGCCGCGATCACGCTGGTGATGATGCCAGTGGCCACGGCCACCAGTACATAGTCGTTGTCGACGCGGCGCCACTGGTGACCGCGCGGCGGCGGAGGCAGGTGGTGAATGCGATAGTCGCGGACGTAGACGCCGCGGTGATCGTGGCCCAGATGCTCGCCACGGCTCCAGTGATGCGGGGCATCGTGATGGCGCGCCGGCGGCGGCGGACCGCGACGGTCGTCATGGCGATCGTCATGATGCTGCGGAGCGGCCATTGCGGTGCCGCTCGCGGCCAGCGACAGGGCCAGGAAGAGGGTGGACAAGCGTTTCATGGCGTTCTCCTTTGCAGGGGGCCCGATCTCCGGGCTCGCGTGCAGCCTGCGCTGGCGAATATGAATACGCTGAAAATTTTCGTTACATCCCGCACTCAGGAGTCAGGATTGCGAAAGCCCGCCTGACGGGATATTGGTGGTCGAGGTCTCGTCGCGCTTGTCGCGCGGCGGCAGCGGATGATCGCCCTGTACCAGGAACCACACGTTCTCGGCGATGTTGGTGGCGTGGTCGCCGATGCGCTCGAGGTTCTTGGCCATGAACAGCAGATGCGTGCACGGGGTGATGTTGCGCGCGTCTTCCATCATGTAGGTCAGCAGCTCGCGGAACAGCGAGGTATACATCGCGTCCAGCTCGGCGTCGCGGTCGCGCACTTCCAGCGCCAGCTGCGCGTCCTGGTCGCGGTAGGCGGCCATGGCGTCGCGCACCAGCTCGGCGGCCAGCTGGCCCAGCGAGCGCAGGCCCGTGGCGTGCGGCACCGGCGGCAGCATGTTCAGCGCCATCGAGCGCTTGGCCACGTTGGAGGCGTAGTCGCCGATACGCTCGATGTCGTTGGGGATGCGCAGCGCGGCCAGGATCACGCGCAGATCGCGCGCCATCGGTCCGCGCAGGGCCAGCTGCATCACGTCGTGGCTGACCTTGTCCTCCAGCGTGTCGATGGCCTCGTCGTTGGCGATGATGCGTTCGGCGGCGCGGTCGTCGCGGCGCTCGACCACGTCCAGCGCCGCTTCCAGCTGGGCCACGGCGATCTCGCCCATGTGCAGGATCTCGGCCGCGATGCGGCGCTGCTCCTCGTCGTAGCTCTTGACGATGTGGTCGTGCGGGAAGTTGTTCATGGGCGCGGGAAATGAGTGGAGAGGAATGTGGAGCTTCAGGCGGGAAGTGAGCGGAGAGGCGTGAGGCGTGAGCGGTGCGGCGTGGCAGCGAGGATCTTGCTGTCTCTCATTCCTCGCTCCTGTTCGCTCCTCAACCCATCATCCGAATCTGCCGGTGATGTAGTCCTCGGTCTGCTGCTTGGACGGACGCGAGAAGATGATCGAGGTGGCGTCGTGTTCGATCAGATCGCCCAGATACATGAAGGCGGTGTAATCGCTCACGCGCGCGGCCTGCTGCATGTTGTGGGTGACGATGGCGATGGTGTAGTCCTGCTTGAGCTCTTCGACCAGCTGCTCGATGCGGCTGGTGGAGATCGGATCCAGCGCCGAGGTCGGCTCGTCCAGCAGCAGCACGCTGGGACGCAGCGCCACGGCGCGGGCGATGCACAGGCGCTGCTGCTGGCCGCCGGACAGGCCGAGCGCGCTCTGGCCCAGCTTGTCCTTCACCTCGTCCCACAGCGCGCCCTGGCGCAGGGCCTGCTCGACGCGGTCGTTCATGTCGGCCTTAGACAGCTTCTCGTGGTGGCGGATGCCGTAGGCCACGTTCTCGAAGATGGTCATCGGGAACGGCACCGGCTTCTGGAACACCATGCCGACCTTGCTGCGCAGGCGGTTCATCGGGTACTTGGGCGAGAGGATGTCCTCGCCGTCCAGCAGCACCTCGCCGGTGGCGCGCAGCTTGGGGTAGAGCGCGTAGATGCGGTTGAAGATGCGCAGCAGCGTGGACTTGCCGCAGCCCGACGGGCCGATCAGCGCGGTCACGCGCTTCTCCGGGATCTGCAGGTTGATGCCCTTCAGCGCATGGAAGTTGCCGTAATAGAAATCCAGGCCGCGGGCCTCGAGCTTGACCTCGGCCGGCGGCAGCGCGCCGCGGTCGGCGGTGACCGGGGTCAGGCGCGGGGAGGGCGAGGCGTGCTGCACATCGTTCATGGTGGGATCCATCGAGAGATCAGTCATTGGAGATCCGGTTGCGCAGCAGGAAGAAGCGCGCGCCGAGGCTGACAAGCAGCACGAACACCGTCAGGACCAGCGCGCCGGCCCAGGCCAGGGTCTGCCAGGTTTCGTAGGGGCTGCCGGCGAACTGGTTCATCACCACCGGCACCGAGGCCATCGGGCGGAAGATGTTGGTGCTCCAGAACTGGTTGCCGAAGGCGGTGAACAGCAGCGGCGCGGTCTCGCCGGAGATGCGCGCCAGCGCCAGCAGGATGCCGGTGACGATGCCGGCCGAGGCGCTGCGGTAGAGCACCTGCATGATCACCTTCCACTGCGGGATGCCCAGCGACAGCGCGGCCTCGCGCATCTGCGCCGGCACCAGGCGCAGCATCTCGTCGGTGGTGCGCACCACCACCGGCAGCACGATGAAGGCCAGCGAGATCGCGCCGGCCAGCGCCGAGAAGCCGATCACCGACACCACCATCGCGTACACGAACAGGCCCAGCACGATCGACGGCGCCGACAGCAGGATGTCGTTGACGAAGCGCACGACCGTGCCGGCCTTGCGCGCATTGCCGTACTCGGCCAGCCAGGTGCCGGCCAGCACGCCCAGCGGCGCGCCGATCGCGATCGCCAGCACGCACATCACCGCACTGCCGAAGAAGGCATTGCGCAGGCCGCCTTCCTGCATCGGCGGCGGCGTGTTCTGGGTGAACAGGTCCAGGTTGACCCCGGCGATGCCCTTGGCCACCAGCGTCCACAGGATCCAGGCCAGGAAGGCCAGGCCGAACAGCGCGGTGATGCAGGAGACGAAGATCGCCACCGCGTTGACCACGCGGCGACGGGCATAGATGGCGGCGCTGGACATCAGTTGCCCTCCCGGCGGGCCAGCTGCATCAGCATGAAGCGCGCGACGGCCAGCACCGCGAAGGTCACGATGAACAGGATGAAGCCCAGCAGCAGCAGTGCCGAGCGATAGGTCTCGGTGGCCTCACCGAAGTCGTTGGCGATCAGCGCGGCGATGGTGGTGCCCGGCATCAGCAGCGAGGCCGACAGGCTCACGCTGTTGCCGACCACGAAGGCCACGGCCATGGTCTCGCCCAGCGCACGGCCCAATCCCAGGAAGATGCCGCCGATCACCGCCGAGCGGGTGTAGGGCAGCACGATGTCCCAGCTCACCTCCCACTTGGTCGCGCCCAGCGCGTAGGCCGATTCCTTCAGCCGCGTGGGCACGGTCAGGAAGACCTCGCGCATCACCGAGGAGATGAAGGGGATGACCATGATCGCCAGCACGAAGCCGGCGGTGAGGATGCCGATGCCCAGCGGTGGCCCCTGGAACAGCGCGCCGATCACCGGCAGCGTGCCGAGGGTGTCGTTGAGCCAGGGGGTGACGTACTCGGTCATCACCGGCACCAGCACGAACAGGCCCCACATGCCGTAGATGATCGAGGGGATGCCGGCCAGCAGCTCGATGGCCGTGCCGATCGGCCCGCGCAGCCAGCGCGGCGCCACCTCGGTCAGGAAGAAGGCGATGCCGAAGCTCACCGGCACCGCAATCAGCATGGCGATGACCGCGGTGACCAGCGTGCCGTAGATCGGCGCCAGTGCGCCGTACTTGTTCTCCACCGGATTCCAGTCGGTGGAGGTGATGAAGTGCCAGCCCTGGTCGAGCAGCACGTGGCGGCCGCCCCAGAGCATGGACAGGGCGGCGCTGGCCAGCGCGACCAGCACGAAGACCACCGTGCCGACCAGCACCCAGCGGAACAGGCGATCGGCCCGCGCGTCGCGCGCATCGCGCGAGTTGCTGTCGGGGAGGGGGAGCGTTGCTGCGTTCATGCAGGATGAGGGCTCGGATGGGGGCGGGAGACGCGACGCGGCGTGTTTCCACGAAAGCGTGAACGCACAATCTTTCAGTTCGTCATTGCCGCGGAGGGGCAAGTGATCTTTCAACTCGTCCATTGCCGCGGAAGCGCAAAGCAATCTTTCAACTCGTCATTCCCGCGAAGGCGGGCAAGCCATCTCTCAGTTCGTCATTCCCGCGAACGCGGGAATCCAGGGACTTTGCTTTGGCTGTGAGGCGGGTGGAGCAAGAGCAACCGCAACGTCCCTGGATCCCCGCTTTCGAGGGGATGGAGGCGGCACGCCGCCTCCGGCAGCGGCAAAGGCGGCCGGGCCTATGGCCCAGCCGCGCCATTGCGTCACTTGAACTCCGCCGCCCAGTACGCCTCGATCTGCTGCACCAGCGGTGCCGGGAGCGGCACGTAGTGCAGGTCCGCCGCCTGCGCCTGCCCGTGCTCGAAGGCCCACTTGAAGAACGCCAGCGTCTCGGCATTGCGCTTGGCATCGGCCGACTGCTTGTGCATCAGCATGAAGTTGGTGGCCGTGATCGGCCAGGCCTTCTCGCCCGGCGCATTGGTGATCACCAGGTTGAAGTCCTTGGCGTTGGCCCAGTCGGCGCTCTCGGCCGCGGCGGCGAAGGAGGCCGCATCCGGCTGCACCCACTGGCCGGCCGCGTTCTGCATCGCGGTGTAGGGCATGTTGCTCTGCAGGGCGTAGGCCAGCTCGACGTAGCCGATCGAGTTCTTGATCTGCTTCACGTACGAGGCCACGCCCTCGTTGCCCTTGCCGCCCACGCCGTCGGGCCACTGCACCGAGGTGCCTTCGCCGACCTTGGACTTCCACTCCGGGCTGACCTTGGACAGGTAGTTGGTGAAGTTGAAGCTGGTGCCCGAACCGTCGGAGCGGTGCACCAGGTTGATCTTCGCGTCGGGCAGCTTCAGGTCGGGGTTGGCGGCCTGGAGCGCCGGGTCGTTCCACTTGGCGATCTTGCCCAGGAAGATATTGGCCAGCAGTTCGCCGGTCAGGCGCAGCTTGCCGGCGTCCACGCCGTCCAGGTTGACCACCGGCACCACCCCTCCAATCGCCGAGGGGAACTGGCCCAGGCCCGACTGCGCCAGCTCCTCGCTGGACAGCGGCTTGTCCGACGAGCCGAAGTCCACGGTCTTGGCCTTGATCTGGGCAATGCCGCCGCCGGAGCCGATCGACTGGTAGTTCACCTGGTTGCCGGTGGCCGCCGCATAGTCGGCCGACCACTTGGACACCAGCGGATAGATGAAGGACGCGCCGGCGCCGGAGATCTGCGCGGCATTGGGGTTCTTGGCGGCCGCGGCCGGCTGGGTGGCGCCGTCGGCGGCCGGCGTGGCGGCGGTGTTGGCCTGGTCGGCGGGCTTGCTGCAGGCCGCGACGGCCAGGGCAACGGACAGGGACAGCAGGGCCGCACGGGCCGGCTTGAAACGCATGGACAACTCCAGGGAAGCGAAGAGGGCGCAGACGAGCATCCGGCCTGCTTGGCGCTATTGGATGATGCTTTTGTTACAGGGTCATGACGCCGTGATCGGGGCACGTTTTCAGGCCTCGGAGGGGCAGCGGTCCGGCGGGCGGGGGGCGCTTGTCCTCAATTGAGGCATCCTGCCCCGACTCGGGCGCTCGGCTTCCTGCCTCTAGGCGCGGCCCCCGCCCGCCGGACCGCTGCTGCGCGCGTCGAGTGCGCGGGGCTTCGAGCCGAACGAGTCCTGATCTTTCCTCGCCTGTCCTCTACCCTGCCGGGCTTAGCGCAGAGCGGCCGGGACGACCGGCGACCGCGCGTGCGCGTGCGGTCTTTCTGATTGCCGACGCAATCCCGGTGCGAGCCCTGTGGGAGCAGCTGTCTCTCAGATCAAGCCGTGGCCTCCTTGTAGAGCGGAGCTTGCTCCGCTGGGGCTTGCCGATGATCCGGTCGAAACGCAGCGGAGCAAGCTCCGCTCTACACCGAAGCATGCGGTGTGGCAGGCCCTCCCCATTCAAGCGCCAGGGCGAACAGAAGAAAAAACGCGGCCCACAAGGGGCCGCGTCATCGAACGTCATGCGGCCGCAGGAGGCCGCGCCCGCTCAGTACTTCAGGTTGGTCGACCAGTAGGTCTGAATCTGCTGCACCAGCGCGTCGGGCAGCGGCACGTAGTCCAGCGCCTTGGCCTGGGCGTCGCCGGAGGCGTAGACCCACTTGAAGAAGTCCTTGGCGCCCTTGGCGCTGGCGGTGCTCTTGGGCGACTTGCGCATCAGGATGAAGTTGGTGGCGGTGATCGGCCACGCATCGGCGCCCGGCGCGTTGGTGATGACCAGGTTGAAGTCCTTGGACTTGGCCCAGTCGGCGCTGGAGGCCGCGGCCGAGAAGGTCTCATCGCTGGGCAGCACGAACTTGCCGGCCGAGTTGCGCATCGAGGCATAGGCCAGCTTGTTCTGCAGCGCATAGGCGTACTCGACGTAGCCCACGCCGCCCTTGATTTGCTTGACGTAGGCGGCCACGCCCTCGTTGCCCTTGCCGCCGATGCCGGCCGGCCACTGCACGGTGGTGCCTTCGCCGATCTTGGACTTCCACTCCGGGCTGACCTTGGACAGGTAGTTGGTGAAGTTGAAGCTGGTGCCCGAGCCGTCGGAGCGATGGACGATGGTGATCTTCTGGTCGGGCAGGGCCAGGCCCGGGTTCAGCGCGGCGATGGCCGGGTCGTTCCACTTGGCGGTCTTGCCCAGGAAGATGTTGGCCAGGGTAGCGCCGTCCAGCTTCAGCGCGCCCGGGGCGACGCCGGCCACGTTGAACACCGGCACCACGCCGCCGATCACCGACGGGAACTGCACCAGACCCGAGGCCGACAGCTCGGCCGAATCCAGCGGCTTGTCCGAGGAGCCGAAGT
This sequence comes from Pseudoxanthomonas sp. UC19_8, assembly GCF_042700505.1. Classification (NCBI taxonomy): domain Bacteria; kingdom Pseudomonadati; phylum Pseudomonadota; class Gammaproteobacteria; order Lysobacterales; family Lysobacteraceae; genus Pseudoxanthomonas; species Pseudoxanthomonas sp. UC19_8. Next base: position 2,207,665 of record NZ_CP170559.1, on the reverse strand, counting down.
CCACCGTATTGGCCTTGATCTGGGCGATACCGCCGCCCGAGCCGATGGACTGGTAGTTGACCTTGTTGCCGGTGGCGGTGGCGTAGTCGGCCGACCACTTGGTCACCACCGGATAGATGAAGGACGCGCCGGCGCCGGTGATGTCCGCCGCCGAGGCCGGGTTGGCGGACAGCGCCAGGGTGGCGACGACAGCACCCGCGAGCACGCGGATCTTGGAAAGGTGGGTCACGAAAGAAGCTCCTGACGGGTGGTGCACCGGCGGCATTGCCGGCGATGGGCGCCATTGCAGGACGATTCGATGATGCTTTGAAGAAATATTCGTGACACCCGGATGACACGCCCGCCGTGACGGGGTTCCGGATCGGCTGTCTTGCGAATGTCATCAAAGTGACCCGTGAGCGTCACTGGCTTAGCGGAATCTTCACGCCGTCGCCCCGGGGGAGCACCAGGGGCACAGCCCTCGCATCCACCACCCGGAGAGAACCATGCGTTCCCATATCCTTGCCGTGGCCGTCGTCGCCGGCCTCGGCCTGGCGTCGAGCCCCTACGCCCACGCCCAGTCGAGCAAAAAGGCCAAGCCCGTCGCCGCGACCTCCTCGACCGCGACCGAGATCGAGGCGCTGAAGGCGCAGCTGGCCGCGATGCAGTCGCAGATCCAGCAGCTGCAGACCCAGGTCGCCCAGCAGGAGGCCCAGTCCGACGCGCAGTCCGAGGTCAACGTCGTCCAGGCGCAGGCCATCGAGGCCTCGGCCGCCACCACCACCAAGGTGGACGGCCTGTCCAAGCTGGTCAACGACAACAAGATCGGCGGCCGCATCTTCTTCGACCTGACCAGCGTCGATCAGAAGAGCAACGGCGTGAAGACCAACTCGACCGGCACCGGCTTCGACGTCAAGCGCTTCTACCTGACCTTCGACCACAAGTTCAACGACATCTGGTCGGCCAACATCACCACCGATGCGCAGTACTTCTCGGTGACCCCGGGCCCGGGCAGCGCCAACGGCGACGGCAAGCGCGCCGACAGCGTCGAGGTCTTCATCAAGAAGGCCTATGTGCAGGGCAAGTTCGACGACGCCTTCACCGTGCGCGTCGGTGCGGCCGACATGCCGTGGGTCCCGTTCGTGGAGAAGTACTACGGCTACCGCTACGTCGAGAACACGCTGATCGACCGCCTGTCCTACGGCACCTCGGCCGACTGGGGCGTGCACGCCTTCGGCGACCTGGGCGCCGGCTTCAACTACGCCACCTCGGTGGTCAGCGGCGGCGGCTACCGCAATCCGGGCCGCAGCAAGGGCATGGACTGGGAAGGCCGCCTGGGCTTCGCGCCGACGCCGGAGACGATCATCGCTATCGGTGGCTACACCGGCGAGCGCGCCAAGGAAACCCAGAACTTCGACCCGCCGCAGACCGCCAAGCGCTTCGACGCGATGGCCGCCTACGCCGGCTCCAAGTTCCGCGCCGGCGTGGAGTACTTCCAGGCCAAGAACTGGGCCGTCACCAACACGGTCGAGGACAAGGCCGATGGCTACTCGGGCTGGGCCAACGTGGCGCTGACCGACGGCGGCATCAATCTGTTCGCCCGCTACGACAAGGCCAAGCTGAGCAAGGACGTCGATCCCAACCTGGAAGAGACCTACTACAACCTCGGCGTCGAGTTCCCGGTGACCAAGGGCTTCAAGCTGGCCACCGTCTACAAGAACACCCACCGCGACAACGACCGCAACATCGACACCAAGACCAGCGAGTTCGGCGTGTGGGGCGACGTGTCGTTCTGATCGACTTCCCCTCGATCGACGTCATCCGGCGGCGGAGCGAAGGCTCCGCCGCTTTTTTGTTTCTTGCTTTTCTTTCGATAGGGGCATTGTGGTGCGTGTGCGTTTTTGCTTCGGAAGGGCATCGGTCCGGCGGGCGCTGGCCGCTTTTCCCTCCATAGAGGGCTTCGGGTCGAGGTCGAAGTAAGTCCTGATCTATCCGCCGCGGTGCCTTGACCCGGCCACGCGCGGCTCCTCGGCCCGGTCAGCCCTGCATCGTTGATTCTTGAGGGTAAAGGGGCGGCTGCGCCTCATGTTCCGGTAGGAGCAACTGTCTCCGCAAATCGTGTAGCGCACTGCCTGTAGAGCGGAGCTTGCTCCGCTGCTCTTCGTCCGGTTCGCGGGAAGGCCCCAGCGGAGCAAGCTCCGCTCTACACATAGGCCGTTGCGAGATTTGAGGAGACAGCGGACGCCGCCCGCCGGACCGCTGCCCTTCCGAAGTCCGAACGCGCAGGCGTCGCATTCCCGAGCCAGGTCGCGGGTTCGAGTCCCGTCCGCTCCGCCAGTTGCAAGTGCCTCTTTGAGAAAGAGCAAAGAGGAGTGCGTGAGAGCGGCAAATCTGCCGCTCTCTTCACCCCGCCACTCACTCCTGCCGCTCAACCGTCTTGTCCGGAAACCGGCACAGATCGCGGATCACGCATTGTGGGCAGTCCGGCTTGCGCGCCTTGCACACGTAGCGGCCGTGCAGGATCAGCCAGTGGTGCGCGTTGTAGAGATACTGCGGCGGGATCACCTTGACCAGCCGGTCCTCGACTTCGCGCACGTTTCTGCCCGGCGCCAGGCCGGTGCGGTTGGCGACGCGGAAGATATGCGTGTCCACCGCCATCGTCGATTCGCCGAACGCCGTGTTGAGCACCACGTTGGCCGTCTTGCGGCCCACGCCGGGCAGCGCCTCCAACGCCTCGCGCTGGCGCGGCACCTGCCCCTCGTATTGCTCGACCAGGATCCGGCAGGTGGCGATGACGTTCTTGGCCTTGGCGTTGAACAGGCCGATGGTGGAGATGTAGCGCTTCAGGCCGTCCTCGCCCAGCGCGAGGATCGCCTGCGGCGTGTTGGCCACCGGGTAGAGCCGGCGCGTGGCCTTGTTGACGCCCACATCGGTGGCCTGCGCCGACAGGATCACCGCGATCAGCAGCTCGAACGGCGTGGTGTATTCCAGCTCGGTGGTCGGGTTGGGATTGAGCTCGGCCAGGCGCGAGAACAGCTCGGCGATCTCCGCGCGCGTGAGCGTGCGGGAGCGGCGTATCGCAGCGGGGCTCACGTGCGCGGCGTTCCGGCGGCGCGCGCCTTGGCCCGGGCCAGGGCGGCGGCCACGGCAGGGGGCAGGGCGGGCGCCTGCGGGCTCGGCGTGGCGGCGGGCCTGATCCGGCGTGCCTGGCGCTCGGCCGCACGCCGGGCCAGACGCGCGGCGCGTGCGCGATAGCGCTCCCTGGCCGCCCAGGCGACGTGCAGGCGCTGCTGCGCCGCGACCACCTGCGCCAGCGCGGCGGCGCAGTGCGCGCAGGTCCCGGCGTCCGCAGGCACGTCCATCAGCCCAGCCTCGAGCGCGGCATCGAGCCTGTCCTCGGCCAGCTGCGCGGCCAGCGCCCGCACCTGCGCGCAGTCGTGTCCGTCGATGCCCATCAGCGCCCCGAGAACTGCGGCTTGCGCTTCTCGACGAAGGCCGCGGTGCCCTCGCGCATGTCGGCGGTGGCGAACATCAGTCCGAACTGCGCGCCCTCGAACTGCAGGCCTTCGCCCAGCGCGCATTCGCCGCCATGGATGACCGACTCGAGGATCGCACGCAGCGCCAGCGGCGCGGCGCTGGCCAACTGCGCGGCCAGCGCATCCACGCGCGCGTCCAGCGCGTCGGGCGGCACGACCTCGTTGACGATGCCCAGCGCCAGGGCGCGCGCGGCGCTGATCGGCGTGCCCAGCAGGCACAGCTCCAGCGTGGCCGCGCGCCCGGCCAGGCGCAGCAGGCGCTGGGTGCCGCCGAAGCCGGGGATCAGGCCCAGGTTGATTTCCGGCTGGCCGACCTTGGCGGTCTCCGCGGCGATGCGCAGATGGCAGGCCATCGCCAGCTCCAGCCCGCCGCCGAGGGCGAAGCCGTTGACCCGTGCGATCACCGGCTTGGTCAGGGTCTCGATGGTGCGCATCAGCGCCTGGCCGCGCAGGCCGAAGTCGCGCCCGGCCATGGCATCCATCGTGGTCATGCCGGCGATATCCGCGCCGGCCACGAACGCCTTGGGCCCGGCCCCGGTCAGGACCACCACGCGCACGCCCGGGTCCGCGTCGGCGGCGCGGAAGGCCTCGGTCAGGGCGGCGATGGTGTCGGCGTCGAGCGCATTGAGCTTGTCGGGGCGGTTGACGGTGATGCGGCGCACCGCGCCCTCATCGGCGACCAAAACGGAGTTCTCAGCCATGCGACACGCCTTGTTCGTGAAAAATTGGTGAAGCGGGAACTTTCCCGCGGACAGGCCGGTCAATCGCGTCCATGCCTCACTGGCCGTTAAGTCCGGCGGGGGCTATCCTAGCGCGTCCATTTGGGCCGCAAGTGCTTGCTGGACCCAACCCTTGAACCCCGGAGGTTTGTAAGACATGAAGTTGCGTTTGCTTCCCGCCAGCGTGCTGGCCATGACTCTGGCCGCAGGCACCGCCGCAGCACAGACCTCGACCGCCCCGGCTTCCACGCCCGCTCCCGACCGCAATGCACTGAGCTATGCGCTGGGCTACGACCTGGGCCGCAACCTGATCGAAAGCGGCGAGTCCGTCGATCTGGCCACCGTGCAGAAGGCCTTGAACGAAGGCTACGCCAAGAAGGAACCCTCGGTTCCGGTCGACCAGCTGCGCACCGCCGTGCAGCAGATGGAAGCGCGCCAGATGGCCAAGGCCAAGGCCGCGTTCGACCAGGCCGCCGCCGCCAACAAGACCAAGTCCGACGCCTTCCTGGCGCAGAACAAGGCCAAGGCCGGCGTGCAGTCCCTGCCGGGTGGCGTGCAGTACCGCGTGGTCGAAGCCGGCAGCGGCGCCAAGCCGACCCAGGCCAGCACCGTGACCATCCAGTACAAGGGCTCGCTGGCCGATGGCCGCACCTTCGTCGATACCTTCAGCCCGCAGCAGGGCCAGACCACCCCGCCGCCGCCGGCCAGCCTGAAGGTCAGCGAGATCCCGCTGGCGGGCCTGCGCGACGCGCTGGTGCAGATGCCGTCCGGCTCGCGCTGGGAAGTGGTGCTGCCGCCGGAGAAGGCCTACGGCAACACGCCGCAGTCGCCGATCGGCCCGAACCAGGCCGTGGTGTTCGATGTCAAGCTGGTGGGCGTCAAGTAAGCCTGCGCGCTGCCGCAGTGTGACAAGACGATGCGCCGGCCCGTCCGGCGCATCGTCGTTTCAACCGTCCCAAAACTTCGTTCCGCTTCCGATCGTCCATGTCTGCCGCCTCCGCCCCCAGCCTGCTGTCGCCGTGCATCGGCGTGTGCCGCATGCGCGCCGACGGGCTGTGCGCGGGCTGCCTGCGCACGCTGGACGAAATCGCCGGCTGGGCGCGGATGGGCGATGATGCGCGTTCGACCCTGATGAGCGCGCTTCCGCTGCGTCGCATGCCTGCCGATCTTCCCGCGCTGTTGCCCGAGTACCCCCAGCTGCAGCGCGCGCTGCATCCGCTGGACGCGGCACCGGCGGCACGCGGCTGGAACCAGGGCGAGATCGACGACATGCTCCGCACCAAGCCGCCCGCCGCCGCCGCGGTGCTGGCCGGGCTGGTGCCGCGTGCGAACGGGACGACCGTGCTGCTGACCCGCCGCCACGACGACCTGCGCCACCACGGCGGGCAGGTGAGCTTCCCGGGTGGCCGCGTGGATCCGGGCGACGCCGATGCCATCGATGCGGCCCTGCGCGAGAGCCACGAGGAAATCGCGCTCCCGCGCCACCAGGTGCAGCCGCTGGGCCTGCTCGATCCGCTGGCCACGGTCAGCGGCTTCCTGGTCACACCGGTGGTGGCGGTGGTGGATCCGGCCTTCGTGCCGGTGCCCAACCCGGGCGAGGTCGCCGAGGTGTTCGAAGTGCCGCTGGACTATCTGATGGCGCCGGACAACCTGCGCAGCGTGGAGCTGTCGTTCAAGGGCCGCGCGCGCACTGTGCTGGAATACGACTGGGCCGCGCAGCACATCTGGGGCGCGACCGCGGCCATCCTCTACAACCTGCGCCGACGCCTGGAGTCTGTGGCATGAACTGGACCACCCTGGTCGATCCCACCGTCCTGCTGCTGCACCTGCACGACCCGGACCTGCGCCTGGTCGATGCCCGCTTCGCGCTGTCCGACCCGTCCGCCGGCCGCGCCGGCTACACGCAGTCGCATCTGCCGCACGCGGTCTTCGCCGATCTCAACGAGGACCTGTCCGACCTGTCGCGGATCGCCGAAGGGCAGGGCCGGCATCCGCTGCCAGACGAGGACGCGTTCAAGGCCCGGCTGGGGCGCTGGGGCATCGGGCCCGAGCACCAGGTCGTGGTCTACGACGCCGGCGATGGCAGCATGGCCGCCGCGCGCCTGTGGTGGCTGCTGCGCCTGCTGGGTCACGCGCGGGTGGCGGTGCTCGACGGCGGCCTGGCCGCCTGGCGCACCGCCGGCCTGCCGGAGACCGAGGCAGTGCCCGCGCCGGCGCCGCTGGCGCCGTATCCGGGCCACTTCGACCGCACGCGCATCGTCGATGCCGACCAGGTCGCCGCGCGCCGCGCCGAGGCGCCGGGCTGGCTGATCGACGCGCGCGCCTTCGAGCGCTACAGCGGCCAACAGGAGCAGGTCGATCGCGTGGCGGGGCATGTGCCCGGCGCGGTCAATCGCCCGTTCCAGGACAACCTGGTCGATGGACGCTTCCGCGATCCGCAGGCCCTGCGGCTGGAGCTGCTGGCCCTGCTCGGGCCGCATGCGGCGCGCGATGCGGTGCTGATGTGCGGATCGGGCGTGACCGCCTGCCATCAACTGCTCGCGTTCGAACACGCCGGCCTGCCCGGGCCGAAGCTCTACGCCGGCTCGTGGAGCGGCTGGATCGCCGACCCTAAGCGGCCGGTGGCGACTTCCTGAGCCGGGCGGCCATCGCCTGCAGGGCGGCCTGGGTGTCCGGGCCGAACCACTGCTCGATGAACTCCTCCAGCACCACCGTCTCCAGCGCGGCGATCATGTCGGCGCGGGCGATCGCGCGGGTCCTGCGCAGCGGCGTCTGCGGCAGCCGCGCCAACGACTGCAGCCGCTGCACCGCGTGTTCGACCGTGGCCGCGGCATCGTCGGCGAGGGCGTCGACCAGGCCGATGCGCAGCGCGTGCTCCGCGCTGACCATCGCCCCGGGCACGACCAGCAGGCTGGTCTGGTGGGCGCCGATCGCGCGGCGCATCAGGTGCTGGATCCCGTCGGGCACGGCCAGGCCGACCTGGGTCTCGTTGAGGCCGATCTGCAATGGATGCGCCGCATCGACGCTGTGGCACATCACGCGGTAGTCGCTGCACAGCGCCAGCACGCAGCCGCCGGCCGGCGCATGGCCGGTCAGCGCGGCGGCCACCGGGATCGGCGCGGCGGCGATGACGCCGGCCAGGCCGAGGAAGGCCGACCACGTCGCACGCAGGGCGTCGCGGTCCTGCCCGTGCGAGATCAGATGCGGCACATCCAGCCCGCCACTGAACACCCGTTCGTTGCCCGACAGCACCACGCCGGCAACCTGGGCATCGGCGAAGCTGTCCTCGAGCGCGCGCGCCAGCGCCTGCATCAGCGCATCGTCGAGCGCGTTGACCGGCGGCCGCGCCAGGCGCAGTTCGCGCACGGCACCGTGGGACAGGACCTGGACCAGCTCGGACATCGCACGCCTCCTACCAATGCAGCGGGCCCGCATGATAGCGGGCCCGTGCGGTGAGGTATGGAAAGGCGCGGGGGCCTCTGCCCTAGACGCTGGCCTGGCGCACCGCCTCGGGAATCGGCGCGCTCTTGCCGGTGGCCGTGTCGATCCACACCACCACCACGTGGCCGTCGGAGTAGAGCACCGTGTCATCGTTGTCGGCCACGATGCGGTGGCCGATGGTCACGCTGGAATTTCCCAGCCGCTCGACGAACAGCTCCACGACGATGTCGTTGGGCCACACGATCGGCCGGCGGTAATTGACGTCGGTATTGGCCACCACTGGCGAGATGCCGCGGCCCATGGCCTGGCCGCCGGTGACGCCGTGCAGCCAGCGCACGCGCGCCTCCTCCAGGTAGGAGATGTACTTGGCGTTGTTGACATGGCCATAGGCGTCCATGTCGCGCCAACGCACGGAGATCGGCACGCGCGCCAGCACCTTGCGCGCAATCGGGGTATCGCTCGCTTCGCTCATCAGGAAGAGGCCTTCTTCTTGCTTGGGATCCTGGCGGACTTGGCCGCGGACTTGGCGGCCTTCTTGGCGGCCTTCTTGGCGGCCATGCGCGGCGGCAGCACCTCGTCCTTGGCCACCGCCGCCGGCTTGCTGGCCTTGGCCTTGGTGTCCGGCAGCAGGTGCGCCAGGAAGCGGCCGGTGTGCGAGGCCGGGTTGGCCGCCACTTCCTCCGGCGTGCCGGTGGCGATGATGGTGCCGCCGCGGTGGCCGCCCTCGGGGCCGAGGTCGACGACCTGGTCGGCGGTCTTGATCACGTCCAGGTTGTGCTCGATCACCACGATGGTGTTGCCGTCGTCGCGCAGCTTGTGCAGTACCGCCAGCAGATGCTCGATGTCGTGGAAGTGTAGGCCGGTGGTGGGCTCGTCCAGGATGTAGAGCGTGCGCCCGGTGTCGCGGCGCGAGAGCTCCTTGGACAGCTTCACGCGCTGGGCCTCGCCGCCGGACAGCGTGGTCGCGCTCTGGCCCAGCTTGACGTAGCTCAGGCCCACGTCCATCAGCGTCTCCAGCTTGCGCGCGATCGACGGCACCGGTTCGAACAGCTTCAGCGCGTCCTCGACGGTCATCTCCAGCACGTCGTTGATGTTGAAGCCCTTGTAGAGGATCTCCAGCGTCTCGCGGTTGTAGCGCTTGCCGTGGCACACATCGCAGGGCACGTACACGTCGGGCAGGAAGTGCATCTCGACCTTGATCAGGCCATCGCCCTGGCAGGCCTCGCAGCGCCCGCCGCGCACGTTGAAGCTGAAGCGCCCCGGCGAATAGCCGCGCGCACGCGCCTCGGGCACCTGCGCGAACAACTCGCGCAGCGGCGTGAACAGCCCGGTATAGGTGGCCGGGTTGGAGCGCGGCGTGCGCCCGATCGGCGACTGGTCGATGTCCACCACCTTGTCGAACAGGTCCAGCCCGGTAACCTCGTCGTAGGGCGCGATCTGGTGCGAGGCGCCGTTGATCTCGTTGGCCGCCAGGCTGAACAGCGTGTCGTTGATCAGCGTCGACTTGCCCGAGCCGGACACGCCGGTGATGCAGGTGAACAGCCCCGCGGCGATTTCCAGGTCCACGCCCTTGAGGTTGTTGCCGCGCGCGCCGGTGAGCTTGAGCGTCATCTTCGGGTTGGGCTTGTGCCGCGCCTTGGGCACCTCGATGCGGCGCTTGCCCGACAGGTATTGCCCGGTCAGCGAGCGCGGCGCCTTGAGCAGGTCCTCCAGCGTGCCTTCGCCGACGATCTCACCGCCGTGCACGCCCGCGCCCGGACCGATGTCCAGCACGTGGTCGGCCGCGCGGATCGCGTCCTCGTCGTGCTCGACCACGATCACCGTATTGCCCAGGTCGCGCAGGCGCGTCAGCGTGCCGAGCAGGCGCTCGTTGTCGCGCTGGTGCAGGCCGATGGACGGCTCGTCCAGCACGTACATCACGCCGACCAGGCCGGCGCCGATCTGGCTGGCCAGGCGGATGCGCTGGGCCTCGCCGCCGGACAGCGTGTCGGCCTTGCGCTCCAGGGTCAGGTAGTCCAGGCCCACGTCGATCAGGAAGCCCAGCCGCTCGGCGATCTCCTTGATGATCTTGACCGCGATCTCGCCGCGCCAGCCGGCCAGCTTGAGCTCGCGGAAGAACGCCAGCGCCTGGTCCACGGGCAGCACGGCGATCTCCGGCAGCGGGCGATCGGCGACGAACACGTTGCGCGCCGCGCGGTTCAGGCGCGCGCCGCCGCATTCGGGGCAAGGCTGCTCGGAAATGAACTTGGCCAGCTCCTCGCGCACGGCCGGCGATTCGGTCTCGCGGTAGCGCCGCTCCAGGTTGGGCACGATGCCTTCGAACTTGTGCTTGCGCTGGGTGCGCCCGCCCGACTCGGTGAGGTAGGTGAAGGTCACCAGCTCATCGCCGCTGCCGTACAGCACCGCCTTCTGGACCTTCTCCGGCAGGATCATCCACGGCGCATCGACGTCGAACTTGTAGTGCTTGGCCAGCGAGGCGATCAGCTGGAAGTAGTAGGCATTGCGCCGGTCCCAGCCGCGCACCGCGCCGGCGGCCAGCGACAGCTCCGGATGCACCACCACGCGCGCCGGGTCGAAGAACTGCGCCACGCCCAGGCCATCGCACTTGGGGCAGGCGCCGACCGGGGAGTTGAACGAGAACAGGCGCGGCTCCAGCTCGGGTAGCGAGTAGTCGCACACCGGGCAGGAGTACTTGGACGAGAACAGCTGCGGCGGCGCGTCGGGCTGATCCAGCGACATCACCGCGGCCATGCCGTCGCCCAGCTTCAGCGCGGTCTCGAAGCTCTCCGAAAGACGCTGCTTGATGTCCTCGCGCGGCTTGAAGCGGTCGATCACCGCCTCGATGGTGTGCTTGACGCGCAGCGCCAGCGGCGGCACCGCGTCGATCTCGTAGAGCTCGCCGTCCACGCGCACGCGCACGAAGCCCTGCGCGCGCAACTGGTCGAACACCTGGGCGTGCTCGCCCTTGCGCTCGCGGATCACCGGGGCCAGCAGCATGTAGCGCTGCTCGCCATCCAGCGCCAGCACCTGGTCGACCATCTGGCTGACCGTCTGCGCCTCCAGCGGATAGCCGTGGTCCGGGCAGCGCGGGATGCCCACGCGTGCGTAGAGCAGGCGCAGGTAGTCGTAGATCTCGGTGATCGTGCCTACCGTCGAGCGCGGGTTGTGCGAGGTGGACTTCTGTTCGATCGAGATCGCCGGCGACAGCCCCTCGATGTGGTCCACGTCCGGCTTTTCCATCACGCTCAGGAACTGGCGCGCGTAGGCCGACAGCGACTCGACGTAGCGGCGCTGGCCTTCGGCGTAGATGGTGTCGAAGGCCAGCGAGGACTTGCCCGAGCCGGACAGGCCGGTGATCACGATCAGCTTGTCGCGCGGCAGATCGAGATCGATGTTCTTCAGGTTGTGCGTGCGAGCGCCGCGGATGCGGATACTGTCCATGCCTTGGGGGTCTGGCCTGTGCAGGAAGGGGAGGGCGCCGGCACGTGTCGATCCGTCGCGAATCGGTCAGCCTAGCGAGTCCCCTGTATGGGGGCAATTGACGGATTTCCGAAGGCCCCGGGGCGGCCGGACGACCCCCGGGGACCGCCGGCGGGTACGGCATGGGGTGACTTGCTCCAAGTCACTGATCCGGCTATCATTCCGCTTCTGTCCGCCCCTCGATGGGCGGCAGGCACGAGAATAACTACGAAAAGCCAACACAAAGAGGAAGCACCCATGTACGCAGTTCTGGTCACGGGCGGCAAGCAATATCGCGTCATGCAGGGCGAGACCCTGCGCGTTGAGAAGCTGGACGCCGAAGCCGGTAAGGCCATCACCTTCGACACCCTGCTGATGCTCGGCAGCGACGACGGCATCAAGCTGGGCGACGCGCTGAAGGGCGCCACGGTCACCGCGACGGTCAAGTCGCACGGCCGCGCCGACAAGGTGAAGATCATCAAGTTCCGCCGCCGCAAGCACCACATGAAGCACCAGGGTCACCGGCAGCACTACACCGAAATCGAGATCACCGGAATCAACGCTTCCGGCGACAACAAGTAAGGAGCGCAAGTCATGGCACATAAAAAGGGCGTAGGTTCTTCGCGCAACGGCCGCGACTCCAACCCGAAGATGCTGGGCGTGAAGGTCTATGGTGGCCAGGCGATCGAAGCCGGCAACATCATCGTCCGTCAGCGCGGCACGCAGTTCCACCCGGGTCCGGGCGTCGGCCTGGGCCGCGACCACACGCTGTTCGCGCTGGTCGACGGCAAGGTCGATTTCTCGGTCAAGGGCGCGGCCAAGCGTCGCACCGTGAGCGTGGTGACCGAGGGCTGAGCCTTCGCGTCGCTGCGTCGCGAAAGCCCCGCTTCGGCGGGGTTTTTCGTTTGTAGCCGGGAATCGGGAGTGGGGAATCGGGAATGGCCAGAGCGCCTGCCGCCTCCCCGCCCTGTCCCGGTTGCGCCAGGCAATGCCGTCATGGCGTTGCCGGTCTGTTGCCGCGGCATAGAATCGTCGCCCTGCGGCGGTTCGCTCTCCCGATTCTCGTTTCCCCATTCCCCATTCCCGGCTGTTAACCCATGAAACTCGTAGACGAAGCGGAAATCCAGGTCATCGCCGGCAATGGCGGCAATGGCTGCGTCGGCTTCCGGCGCGAGAAGTTCATCCCGCTGGGTGGCCCGGACGGCGGCGACGGCGGCAACGGCGGCAGCGTGTGGCTGCAGGCCGACGAGAACCTCAACACGCTGGTCGACTTCCGCCACCAGAAGAACTTCCGCGCCCAGCGCGGCGAGAACGGCATGGGCCGGCAGATGTACGGCAAGGCCGGCGAGGACCTGACCATCACCGTGCCGGTCGGCACGATGGTGGTCAACGTCGGCACCGACGAGGTGATCGGCGACCTCACCACGCACGGCGATCGCCTGCTGGTGGCGCGCGGCGGCAAGGGCGGGCTGGGCAACATGCACTTCAAGTCCTCGATCACCCGCGCCCCGCGCCGGGCGACGCCGGGCGAGGAGGGCGAGGAGCGCCTGCTCAAGCTCGAGCTCAAGCTGCTGGCCGACGTGGGCCTGCTCGGCTTCCCCAACGCCGGCAAGAGCACGCTGATCCGCGCGGTGTCGGCGGCCACGCCGAAGGTGGCCGACTATCCGTTCACCACGCTGTATCCCAATCTGGGCGTGGTCAGCGTCGAGCCGCACCGCAGCTTCGTCATCGCCGACGTGCCGGGCCTGATCGAGGGCGCGGCCGAGGGCGCCGGGCTGGGCACGCAGTTCCTGCGCCACCTGCAGCGCACCCGCCTGCTGCTGCACCTGGTGGACATGGCGCCGGTGGACGAGGCCTTCGCCGACACCGGCGTGACCGTCTCGCCGGCCGAGCAGGTGCGCGCCATCGAGCGCGAGCTGCGCAAGCACGATCCGGAGCTGCTGGAAAAGCCGCGCTGGCTAGTGCTCAACAAGGCCGACCTGATGTTCGAGGACGAGGCCGCCGAGCGCGCCAAGGCAGTCATCGAGGAACTGGGCTGGACCGGTCCGTGGTATGTGACCTCGGCGATCTCGCGCGAGGGCACCTGGCCGATCATGCAGGCGATCATGGCCTTCTTCGACCGCCAGCGCGAAGAGGCGCTCGAGGCTGCGCAGAACGCCGGCTAGGTCTCGCGGGAGGCATGGCCGTGACGCATCCAACGCTGGAATCGGGCGGTGTCCGCCTGTGTAGAGCGGAGCTCGCTCCGCTGAAGCTTGCCCAGGATTGTCTGTCGCCCGTCCGCTCCAGATGCGCCGCTCCCATGTGCGAAGCAGGCAAGAGCAGCGGAGCAAGCTCCGCTCTACGGGAGCGCCTGACCGTTGTCTGCGGCAAACCGTGGGCAACAAAAAACCCGGCCGAAGCCGGGTTTCCTGTTGCCCTTGCCGTCAGTGGAGCGTCAAGCGGCCTTAAGGGCCTTGATGCGCGCGGTGAGGCGGCTCTTATGACGGGCGGCCTTGTTCTTGTGGATCAGGCCACGCGAGCTGAAACGGTCCAGCAGCGGCTGGGCGGTGGCGAAGGCGGCTTCGGCGCCGGCGGCGTCGTTGGCGTCGAGGGCCTTGATGACTTTCTTGACGGCGGTGCGCAGCATGGAGCGCTGAGCGACGTTGCGCGCGTTGCGCACGACGGTCTGCTTGGCGCGCTTCTTGGCGGACTTGATATTGGCCACGTTGGGATCCTGAGAAGACTTGGGGTTGACGGCGGGCGGGAAAACGAACGGGAAATTATGGGCTGTTCAAGGACTTGCGTCAACCACATGGCCTGGGGTAGGGCGTGAGCACACCGAAAATGCTGAAAGGGCTGCTGTCGTTCAGCAGCATGACCATGATCTCGCGGGTGCTGGGGCTGGTGCGCGACCAGGCCATCGCCGCCAGCTTCGGCGCCAATGCGGTGACCGACGCGTTCTGGGTGGCGTTCCGCATCCCCAACTTCCTGCGCCGGCTGTTCGCCGAAGGCTCGTTCTCCACGGCCTTCGTGCCCGTGTTCACCGAGGTCAAGGAGACCCGGCCGCATGCCGACCTGCGCACGCTGATGGCCAGCGTGTCGGGCACGCTCGGCGGGGTGCTGTTGCTGGTGACCGCGCTGGGGCTGATCTTCACCCCGCAGGTGGCGATGGTGTTCAACCCCGGCTCGGCCGACGACCCGGCCAAGTTCGGCCTGATCGTGGACCTGCTGCGGCTGACCTTCCCGTTCCTGCTGTTCGTCTCGCTGACCGCGCTGGCAGGCGGGGCGCTGAACAGCTTCAACCGCTTCGCCATCCCGGCGCTGACGCCGGTGATCCTCAACCTGTGCATGATCGCCGGCGCGCTCTGGCTGGCGCCGCTGATGGGCATGTCGATCCTGGCGCTGGGCTGGGCGGTGCTGGCGGCCGGCGCGCTGCAGCTGCTGTTCCAGCTGCCGGCGCTGCGCGGGATCGACCTGCTGACCCTGCCGCGCTGGGGCTGGTCGCATCCGGACGTGCGCCGGGTGCTGCGGCTGATGGTGCCGACCCTGTTCGGCTCGTCGGTGGCGCAGATCAACCTGCTGCTGGATACGGTGATCGCCTCGTTCCTGTTCGCCGGCTCGCAGAGCTGGCTTTCCCAGGCCGACCGCTTCCTGGAGTTGCCGCTGGGCGTGTTCGGCGTGGCGCTGGGCACGGTGATCCTGCCGGCGCTCTCGCGCCACCACGTCAAGACCGACGCCGCCGGATTCTCCGCGGCGCTGGATTGGGGCCTGCGCACGACCCTGCTGATCGCCGTGCCGGCGGCGGTGGGCCTGATGCTGCTGAGCGTGCCGCTGGTGGCCACGCTGTTCCAGTACGGCAAGTTCACCGCCTTCGATACGCATATGGCGGCCATGTCGGTGTTCGGGCTGAGCTTCGGCCTGCCGGCCTTCGCCCTGCTCAAGATCGTGCTGCCGGCCTTCTACGCGCGGCAGGACACCACCACCCCGGTCCGCGCCGGCATCGTCGCGCTGGTGTCCAACATGGTGCTGAACCTGCTGTTCCTGGCGCTGCTGTACCAGCTGATGGTCAAGCCGGAGGTGCGCGCGCTGGGCGTGACCGAGGCGCTGGCGCGGACGCCCGGCCTGCATCTGGCCCTGGGCATCGCCAGCGCGGTGGCCAGCTACATCAACCTGGGCCTGCTGTGGATGTGGCTGCGCCGCGCCGGGGTGTATCAGCGCCGCGCGGGCTGGGGCGGCTTCGTCCTGCGGCTGCTGCTGGCGTGCGCGGCGATGGCCGCGGTGGTCGGCGCCGGGCTGCACTGGCTTCCCGATTTCACCGTGCTGCCCAAGCTGACGCGCGTCCTCGGTCTGCTGGGCCTGGTCGCGGCCGGCGGTCTCACCTACGGCGTGGTGCAGGTCGCACTGGGCCTGCGGCCGCGCGACCTGCGTGGGCACTGAGTCGGTGGGCCTTGCGCCAGCGCCTGACGGCTATACTTCACGGGTTTCCCCAGAGATTTCCTGGGCGGTCTCTTCTGGCCGCCCGATCGCCCAATCCCGATGAGCAGGCTGTTCCGTGACATCGAAGGCGGGGTACTGACCCCGGGTGGCAGTGTGGTGTGCATCGGCGCCTTCGATGGCCTGCACCTGGGCCACCGTGCGCTGCTGCGCCATGCCCAGGCGCGCGCCCGCGCGCTGGGGCTGCCGCTGGTGGCGGTGAGTTTCGAGCCGCTGCCGCGCGAATTCTTCCAGCCGCAGGACCCGCCGCCGCGCCTGAGCCTGCCGCGCGCCAAGGTCGAAGGACTGCTGCAGGGCGGGGCCGACCGCATCGGCCTGCTGCGCTTCAACCAGCGCATGACCGCGATGTCGGCGCAGGATTTCGTGCACACGCTGCTGGTCGGGCGCCTGGCCGCGCGCGAGGTGTGGATCGGGCCGGAGTTCCGCTTCGGCCACAAGCGCGGCGGCGATGTGGCGCTGCTGCAGGCGATGGGTGCGGAGCTGGGCTTCGCCGCGGGCCAGATCGAGCCGGTGCACTGCGCCGATGGCGAGCGTGTGTCCTCCACCCGCATCCGCGCCGCGCTGCGCCAGGGCGACTTCGTCCATGCGGAGCGCCTGCTCGGCCACCCGTACGCCATCGGCGGGCGGGTGGTGCGCGGCAAGCAGCTGGGCCGCACGCTGGGCTTCCCCACCGCCAACCTGCGCTTCCCCAAGACGCCGGCGCTGAGCGGCATCTACGCGACCTGGGTGCATGGGCTGACCGAGCGGCCGTGGTCGTCGGTGTCCAGCTTCGGCACCCGGCCCACCGTGGAGGGCGTGGAGCCGCTGCTGGAGGCGCATCTGTTCGACTTCAGCGGCGACCTGTATGGGCGCCACCTGCGCGTGGAATTCGTCGCCAAGCTGCGCGACGAGGAAAAATTCGACGGCCTGGAGGCGCTGACCGAGCAGATGCAGCGCGACGCCGCCAACGCCCGCCGACTGCTGTCCGCCGAACGCCTGCGGGCCACGGCCTGAACGACCATCTTCTTGAATCCAGGCCCGCGTGGCGCCGCGCAGGCCTCCCCCGCATAGCCGCAGAGAACCGCCACCTGTGAGTACCGACTACAAAGCCACCCTGCATCTGCCGGCCACGGAGTTCCCCATGCGCGGGGACCTGCCCAAGCGCGAGCCGGACACGCTCAAGCGCTGGTACGACCAGGACCTGTATGCGCAGCTGCGCGCCAACGCCAAGGGCCGGCCGCTGTTCGTGCTGCACGACGGCCCGCCCTACGCCAACGGCGCCATCCACCTGGGCCATGCGGTCAACAAGATCCTCAAGGACATCATCGTCAAGTCGCGCTATCTGGCCGGCTTCGACGCGCCCTACGTGCCGGGCTGGGACTGCCACGGCCTGCCGATCGAAATCGCGGTGGAGAAGAAGTGGGGCAAGGTGGGCACCAAGCTGGACGCGCGCGCGTTCCGGCAGAAGTGTCGCGAGTACGCCGAGGAGCAGATCGACCTGCAGCGCAAGGACTTCAAGCGCCTGGGCGTGATCGGCGACTGGGACCATCCGTACAAGACGCTGAACTTCCGCTTCGAGGCCGACGAGATCCGCGCGCTGGCCAAGATCGTCGCCAACGGCCATCTGGTGCGCGGCGCCAAGCCGGTGCACTGGTGCTTCGACTGCGGCTCGGCCCTGGCCGAGGCCGAGATCGAGTACCAGGACAAGGTCTCCCCGGCGGTCGACGTGGGCTATGCCGCGCGCGATCCGCAGGCCTTGGCCGCGGCGTTCGGCGCGCAGGCGCCGGCCGGGACCGAGGTGGCCGTGCCGATCTGGACCACCACGCCGTGGACGCTGCCGGCCTCGCTGGCGGTGAGCCTGGGTCCGGAGCTGGACTACGTGCTGGTCGAGGGCCCGGCCCGCGACGGCGCGCCGCGCTGGCTGGTCGTGGCCGAGGCGCTGGCCGCGCGCGCCCTGGCGCGCTACGGCGTGTCCGAGGTGGTGGTGCACGGCCATGCCAAGGGCGCGGCGCTGGAAGGGCTGCTGCTGGGCCATCCGTTCTACGCGCAGCGCGACATCCCGCTGATCCTGGGCGATCACGTTTCCGCCGAGGACGGCACCGGCGCGGTCCACACCGCGCCCGGCCACGGCCAGGAGGACTACGCGGTCTGCCTGAAGTACGGTCTGGTCGATCGCTACACTGCCGCGCAGATCACGCCGGTCGACGGACGCGGCGTGTACTTGCCTTCCACGCCGCCGTTCGGTGAGATGGCCCTGGCCGGCCAGCACATCTGGAAGGCCAACGACGCCATCGTCGAGGGTTTGCGCGGCAATGGTGCGCTGCTGGCCTTCCATCCGCTGACCCACAGCTACCCGCACTGCTGGCGGCACAAGACGCCGGTGGTGTTCCGCGCCACGCCGCAGTGGTTCATCTCGATGGACCAGGCCAACCTGCGCAGCGATGCGCTCAAGGCCATCGATGCGGTCAAGTGGTATCCCGAATGGGGCCGCGCGCGCATTGCCGGCATGGTCGAGGGCCGCCCGGACTGGACGATCTCGCGCCAGCGCACCTGGGGCGTGCCGATCGCCCTGTTCATGCACCGCGAGACCGGCCTGCCGCATCCGGACAGCGTCGCGCTGATGGAGCAGGTGGCGCTGAAGGTGGAGCAGGCCGGCGTGGACGCCTGGTACGACCTGGATCCGGCCGAACTGCTCGGCGATGCGGCCGCCGACTACGAGAAGGTCACCGACATCCTCGATGTCTGGTTCGACTCGGGCGTGAGCCACGAGGGCGTGCTGCTGGAGCGCGGCTTCGGCAAGCCGGCCGACCTGTACCTGGAAGGCAGCGACCAGCATCGCGGCTGGTTCCAGTCCTCGCTGCTCACCGGCGTGGCCATCGACAAGGCCGCGCCGTACCGGCAGTGCCTGACCCACGGCTTCACCGTGGACGAGCACGGCCGCAAGATGTCCAAGTCGCTGGGCAACGGCATCGAGCCGCAGGACATCATGAAGACCCTGGGCGCGGACATCCTGCGCCTGTGGATCGCCAGCGCCGACTACAGCAACGAGATGTCGCTGTCGCAGGAGATCCTCAAGCGCAACGCCGACGCCTACCGCCGCATCCGCAACACCGCGCGCTTCCTGCTGGGCAATCTGCATGGCTTCGACCCGGCCGTGCACCTGCGTGAGCTGGACGACATGGTCGCGCTGGATCGCTGGATCGTGCATCGCGCCTGGCAGCTGCAGGAGAAGATCGAGGCGGCCTATGCGCGCTACGACCTGCCGGCCATCGTGCAGGCGCTGCTGAACTTCTGCAGCGTCGACCTGGGCTCGCTGTACCTGGACGTGACCAAGGATCGCCTGTACACGATGCAGGAGGATTCGCGCGGCCGCCGCAGCGCGCAGAGCGCGATGTACCGCATCGCCGAGGCCTTCGTGCGCTGGATCGCGCCGATCCTGAGCTTCACCGCCGACGAGATGTGGGGCTACCTGCCCGGCAACCGCCTGGACAACGTGCTGTTCACCACTTGGTACGACGGCCTGGCGCCGCTGCCGCCGGAGGCCAAGCTGGGCGAGGCCGACTTCGACGCGCTGCTGGCCCTGCGCGAGCAGGTGGCCAAGGTGCTCGAACCGATGCGCGCCAGCGGCGCGATCGGCGCGGCGCTGGACGCGGAGATCGCCATCGCCGCCGACGCGGCCACAGCCGCGCGCTGGCAGCCGTTGGCCGATGAGCTGCGCTTCCTGTTCATCAGCGGCGATGTCACCGTGCGCGAGGCCAGCGCCGAGGCGCTCTTCGTCAGCGCCCAGCCGACCGACAAGCCCAAGTGCGTGCGCTGCTGGCAGCGTCGCGCCGACGTCGGCGCCTACGCCGCGCATCCGGAGCTATGCGGACGCTGCGTGGACAATGTCGATGGCGCAGGGGAGGACCGGCAATGGTTCTGAAACAAGCCGGGACCGGGGACCAGGGACCAGGGACCGGGGAACAGCAAAAGCAGGCCGGCTCTGGCTCTTCCGGGTCCCGGGTCCCGGGTCCCAGGTCCCGGCCTTCAGCACTGATCTGGCTGCTGCTGTCGGCCGTGGTCATCGGCCTGGACCAGTGGTCCAAGGCCTGGGTGCTGACCAGCCTGCCGGAGTTCCAGGCGGTCAAGGTGATCGACGGCTTCTGGAACTGGTACCGCACCTACAACACCGGCGCGGCCTTCAGCTTCCTCAGCAACGCCGGCGGCTGGCAGATCTGGTTCTTCACGGCGCTGGCGCTGGGCGTGTGCGGCCTGCTGGGCTGGTGGCTGTCGCGCACGCCGCGCGGCGACTGGCGCGTGGCCCTGCCGTACGCGCTGGTCATCGGCGGTGCGCTGGGCAACGTGATCGACCGGCTGATGCACGGCCATGTGGTCGATTTCATCCAGTGGTACGTGGGCGACCACTACTGGCCCTCGTTCAACATCGCCGACTCGGCCATCGTCTGCGGCGCGGTGGGCATTGCGCTGTTCGGGCTGAGCAAGAAGGGCGGGGCCGAGGCGCGGACCACGGAGAAGCCGTAGGGCCTACGGGACCGCTGTTACGCGTTCCTTTCCCCTCACTCCTCTACACTGCCTGCCATGGACGTCCTGCTCGCCAATCCCCGCGGTTTCTGTGCCGGTGTCGACCGCGCCATCGAGATCGTCAAGCGCGCCATCGAGACCCTGGGCGCGCCGATCTACGTGCGCCATGAGGTCGTGCACAATCGCTTCGTGGTCGACGACCTCAAGCGCCGCGGTGCGATCTTCGTCGAAGAGCTCGACGAGGTGCCGGACAACAACACGGTCATCTTCAGCGCCCACGGCGTGTCCCAGGCCGTGCGCGCCGAGGCCAGCCGGCGCGGGCTGAAGGTCTTCGACGCGACCTGTCCGCTGGTGACCAAGGTCCACCTGGAGGTGGCGCGCCACTGCCGCGCCGGACGCGACGTGGTGCTGATCGGCCACGCCGGCCATCCGGAGGTCGAGGGCACGATGGGCCAGTGGGATCGCGAGCGCGGTACCGGGCGCATCTACCTGGTGGAGGACATCGACGATGTCGCCACGCTGCAGATCGAGCAGCCGGACAACTTCGCCTACACCACCCAGACCACGCTGTCGGTGGACGACACGGTCGGCATCATCGAGGCGCTGCGCGCCCGTTTCCCGGCGATGCAGGGGCCGAAGAACGACGACATCTGCTACGCCACGCAGAACCGCCAGGACGCCGTGCGCGATCTCGCGCGCGAATGCGATCTGGTGCTGGTGGTCGGCTCGCCCAACAGCTCCAACTCCAACCGCCTGCGCGAGCTGGCCCAGCGCGACGGCGTGGAGGCGTATCTGATCGATGGCGCGCAGGAGATCGATCCGCGCTGGATTGCCGGCAAGCGCAGGGTCGGCGTGACCGCCGGCGCCTCGGCGCCGGACGTGCTGATCGACGGCGTGATCGCGCGACTGCGCGAGCTGGGCGCCAACGACGTCAGCGAACTGGCCGGCGAGCCGGAGAGCATGGTCTTCGCCCTGCCCAAGGAACTGCGCCTGCAGCTGGTGGACTGACCGGCGCGGTCAGTCGCCCATCGCATCCAACACCGCGCGTGCCGGCACGAAGAACACCGCCCCGGTCTGGGCGGTGGAGAAGTCCAGGATGCGATCGTGCAGCGGCGCCGGGTCGCCGATGAACATGCGTTCGAGCATCTTCTCGATCACCCACAGATGGCGCGTGTAGCCTATGAAGTAGGTGCCGTACTCGCCGCGCGCCGGCGAGGCGAAGGGCATGTTGTCGCGCAGGATGTCGTGCTCGCCCTGCGCATCGCTGATCGTGCACAGCGTCTTGTGCGATTTCTGCGCCGGCGCCGGGGCGTCCGGCAGCTCGGTGTTGTCGAACTTCCTGCGCCCGATGATCGCCTCCTGCGCCTCCACCTGCTGTGCGCGCCAGGCGTCTAGGTCGTGCAGATACTTCTGGATCACCACATAGCTGCCGCCGACGTGGTCCGGATCCTCCTTGCCCACCAGCGTGGCCTGCGGCAGCGCCAGCCCGTCCGGGTTGGCCGTACCGTCGACGAACTCGAGCAGATCGCGCCCGTCGAAGTAGCGGAAGCCGCTGACTTCATCGACCGGCTCGACCGCATCGCCGAAGGCCTGCATCAGCAGCTTCTCGAACTCCACGATCAGGTCCATCGTGGGGGCGCGCAGGTGGTAGAGCAGATCGCCCGGCGTGGAGACGGCGGTGTGGGCCGCGCCGCGGATCTCCCTGAAAGGATGCAGCTCGCGCGGCTTGGACAGCCCGGTCAGCGTCTCCCAGACCCGCGACCCGATGCCGACATTGCAGGTGAAGCCACGGCTGAGGTCGCGGCTGGTGATGGTCTTGATCAGATCGCCGGTGGCGCCGAGCGTGGCGCGCACGGCCGCCTGCGCCCGCGGCGTGTCCTTGACGTTGAGCACCAGGAACGTCGCGGCGATGGACAGCGGTGCGTCGATGGCCTGCGGCTCGGCGCCGGCGGGCGTGGCGTCGGACGAAGCGGCGGTGGTGCGGGCGGGCATGGCGGCTCCTTGCGGCAGCGAGAGCGGGGCAGCGCGCCGAGGGCGCGTCCACGGCGATGATGCCGCGTCCCGTACCTCGCGTCGCGCAGCGGCAGCGCCGCTGGACACGATCGCGCCAGCCGACTCAATTGACCGGAAGCGGCACGATCCCTAGAATTCGCCCTCCCCGCCGGAATAGCTCAGTTGGTAGAGCGGCGCATTCGTAATGCGTAGGTCGTAGGTTCGATTCCTATTTCCGGCACCAGATTTAAGCTAGCAATCTGTAAGAAAGTATCGAAAAATCAAGGGGTTGGCCGGGTTCCCGTCCAGCCCCTTTTTCATGCCCTCCCGGTCCGTCCCGGGAAAAACAGGGATTTCCAAGGATCGTTTTTCCCATCATTTTCCCCGCTTATGACCGGAATGCTGCCCATCCTGCGCGTCATGTTCCCCGACAAGCCACTCTTGTCGGTCGAGGATGTGGCGCGTGTTCTCAACAAGACGGGGGCAGGCGGTTACGAACAAACCCGAGAACAGCTGGCCGCCGGCGTCATCGTTCCAGGTCTGCGCAAGCTCGGTGGCAGTTGGTTGGTGCCGGTGACGGCACTTGCTGATGCGCTGGACGGCTTGGTTGACGCAAACATTGCTGGGTTGGCTATCCCCAAGCCGTTGCCCACAAGACATACGGTCACCCGGGTGAACCCCATTGTTCCCCGCAAGGGCGGACGGGTTCCCGATCGGACCAAGTCCATGGCGCTGGCGGACATGACATCCCTTTCCCTTGCGATGGCCACTCATCAATCGGTCGAGTTCTGGAACGAGGTGCTGGCTTTGCTGGACTGCCCCACGGAACAAGCTGCGCTGATCCTCGCGCCGAGCGATGCCTTCGCCGAGCTCCAACCATGGGTGCGGCAGAACGCGCGAGTGGTGGGGCACGCGCACCTCCTACCGGTGGAAGAGCGGGATCAGGCGTTGGATACCGGCGAGGCCTGGGAAGCGACCTTGGCTGACGCGTTGCTCGAGCCGTGGATCAGTGTCGAGGCGCGCGATCCCTTCGATGACGCCATGAAGGAGGCGCTAGCTGCCTTCCAGGGTGCCCGGGACCACGCACGCAACCAGGATCGAGCTCGAGGGCTGGAGGACAGGCTGCCACCGGCCACGGCAGCAGAGATCCCGCGCAAGCCGTTCCGGTTCTGACCGGCTACCATCGAGCCATCCCCTTGCGGTATCCCCGATGTCCCTCGACTCGATAAAAGACGCTGAAAAAGAGCTCCTCAAGCGCTACAAGAAAACCTGGGCCAGAAGCACCCGGAGTTCTTGGCGGGGAAGGGGGTTTCCTGGAAACGCCTGAAGGACGACTTCGACAAAGAAGCCGCTGCTGAAAAGACGGAAAAGAACGTGCAGTTCACCGCGCCGTGGTCTTCTGCCGAAGCTGCGGGCCTTTTGGGACTCAATCAGAAGGTGTTTCGCGCACTCGCTACGATGGACAGCAAAACCGGTTCGCTCATCGTGGGCGAGGGCAAGCACGTCTCCATCCGGTTGTGTCGGTTGCTGGAGTGGGCAGAGGGGATGACCGACGCGGCTAAGGTTCGGCGCTGGCGAGAGTCCCGGAACGATGAGGACTTGCTGGGAAAGACAACGCCTAGTTCTCCCGCGGCGGCCTTCCGAGTTGTAAAGAACGCCCGGATCGAGTTCGGCCTCATCGAAGGCAAGGTGACGTCGCTCGATCTCTCTCACTTGAGCGATGCGGAGCGGGCGAAAATCACAGAAATCTTGCGGGGAGGACGTGGCGCGATCCAGCACGACGAGCGCGGCCTGGCGATGCTCACACCCGTTGCATCGACGTTGCCTGAAGCCTTCAGGATGCAGTGGACTGACGAAGCCCTCAAGAGCGAATACGTGGAGCGCTACCAGGGGTTGCTCGAAAGCGCACAGGACGAGCTGGCCCAGCATCTGGAGCGGGTCAAGGAAGACATTCGTGATGCAGGGTCGGACGAAGAGGGCTCACCCGGGGCGTTGGCGTTGGCTGCCCTGCTGGACATGTGGAAGGACGAGGAGCGCGACGTGCAAGAGCTCCATTCGGAGGTCCGTGCCGAACTGCTGGACATCTCCCTTCCCCCTGCTGTCCCAACAACAAGGACACCTTTCCGCTTTTGAGCAGGACTCGCCGGCTGCCCGCCGGCTCGGTCTTGGAGGAAAAAGCAGGATGCAGCGGCTTCCGCCGCAGCCCAGAAGGCCATCCCAAGCCCCGGCTCACCCCCGGGGCTTTTTCGTGTCCTGACGCCAAAGGGGTGAGCACCCCTTATCGGGACAATGTCGGTTTCTGGATCCGTAGGCTGGCGCCACACCAATCGGGAACACAGACATGCAGCCGCTCATCCTCTCGCTCGACCCCTCGCTCTCGGCCCACTTCTCCACCCTGACCCCGGAGGCCCTTGCTGACGCCCTGGCCGACGCGTTGCCCGAGGCCCTGGCCCAGCTCGCCAGCGACCGCAGCACGGCGGCCATCGTCCAGAGCGGCGACACGGGCGGCCTGCATCCGGGCCAGGTGCTCACCCTGCAGATCGCCACGTTGCAGAGCTTCCTCGACGTGTCCGACGCCGCCAACAGCTAACCCGGGTTCTACCCCGAAATCACGGACGGTTGTAAAAGGGCTGAGAACTTCTGGTCTTGCCTGGCGACCCTTCGTCGCATCCTCGGGTTGTGGAACCGCTCGATGTATTCGAACACATCCGCCCTCGCGGCATCGAGCGTTGGGTAGGTCATGCGGTAGACCCGCTCGCGCTTGAGCAGGCCGAAGAAGCCTTCGCACGCGGCGTTGTCACCGCAGTGGCCCACCGCGCTCATCGAGCACACCAAGCCGTTGGCCGCCAGGTAACGCTGGTAGTCGCCGCTTCGGAACTGGCTGCCACGGTCGGAGTGCAGGATCAGTGGATGGCTGCCTTGGCGCTGCCAGACCGCCATCTGCACGGCCCTGATCACCATCTGACGATCCTGACGATGATGCATTGACCACCCCACCACCCGCTGGTCAAACAGGTCCAGCACGATGCACAGATACAGCTTGCCTTGCCGGGTCTTGAGCTCGGTGATGTCGGTGACCCACCTGGTCTCCGGCTCCAACGCGGTGAAGTCCCGCTCCAGCAGGTTGCGCACACCCGGCGGCGTCAGCGCCGGCTTGCCGCGCTGGCCTCGCCGCTTCGGTCGCGGCCAACCCTGCAGGCCATCGGTCGCCATCAGACGCGCCACCCGGTTCAGGCTCGCCGTCTCGCCTTCCTCGGCAAGGTCTTCATGCATCCGGCCGGCGCCCAATGTGCCCCGGCTGTCCTCATGCAACTCACGGATCCGGCCGAGCAAGCGCTGGTTGTCGCGCTCCCGGGCACTGGGCAAGCGCTTACTCCAGTCGTAGTAACCGCTGGCCGAGACCCGCAGGCAACGACACATCAGTCGCACTGGAAACTCATCGCGGCAACGTTCGATCACCTGATACCTCAGGATGATCCCTTGGCAAAGAACGTCGCCGCTTCTCGCAAAAAATCCCGCTCCTTCTTCACCCGGGCCAGCTCGCGCTTGAGCCGCGCCAGTTCCTCGTCCCGGGGCGTCCCGGTGCCACCGAAGGCCACCTGGCCCCGGCTCTGGGCCTCCCGCTTCCAGCGGGTCAGCAATGCATCCCGGATCCCCAGCTCCCGGGCCACCTGGGCACAGCTGACGCCCGGCTGGCTGGCCTGCTCAACCGCACCGCGCTTGAACTCGGTGCTGAACTTCCTTCGCTTCGACATGAACACTCCTCATGGCCTTGATCGGCCTTCTCGTAAGTGTCCGTGAAAACGGGGGTGAACCCCCTGCATCTGCCACAGAAGGCTGGTGAAGGTCATCCGGTCTAGATATGAAGTTTCCGCGAGTGCGTTGGTGTGCCCACGGCATAGCGGGTGCGTCGTCGTAGGGCTGGAGGCTGGTCTGTGATCCTGATGTGCTATTCGCCTTTCCTCGTCCTGACGTCTGCCTGGCTGGTATGCGCGCTGTTGTCCCATTGATTGGCCAACGCCGCAGAAGTCGCAACCCGAAGCTTTGAAGCAGGGGCAAATGCGCAGCAGGAGTAGCTCGCCTCGCCTTACTGGCTTATCTGGTACTTATGAGACGCCCGGGGTGCCACAACTAGCTGAATTATAAGGATATTTTAAGGTTAGCACTTTGCATTGCTCATGCGTCGCTCCGCCGTATCATCTCAACAAGGATGATCCTCATTACGGAGAACAAATGCCCACTGCCTTGGACGAACGCCTTAGCCGACTGTTCTGTCTTGAGCACAAGCCTAGTGAGCGCCCCTATCTCTGCAAGCTTCAAGACAGCGAGAATGGTCGCGTAACTTACCGTACAGCAGCAGCTTGATGTCCCTCATTCTCCGGCTACTGGAAACGATTACTCGTCCGCCAGATCTTCGCTATTTGCAATTGTGCTTGCCTAGATGGGGCCGCTCATGGTAAGCCTAGCCCACCTCCTTTCTAACCTGTGAAGTGGGGCTTGCGATCAGGGCGGGGATGCTACTCAGCTTGGAAGATTTGTAGTTTGGGCTGAGCTAGCAGGTCGATGGTCTTAAAAAGTAGTGTCAAAATATTAACGTTTGTAACAGTTAAAAAAATCAAGTTAAGGGTCTTGCTTCTATGGGCAGGCGAAGTGTCTACGCACTCGGATTACTAGCCTTGGCGGCGCTAGCGGCGGTGTTGGTTATGCGCAGCTTTCACGGCGAGTCGGCGGCTAAGGTGATTCAAGCCCAAGTCGCAGCAGAGATATCCCCCCCTATTTACGCACCAAATCCGGCGAGTGGGGCCAATAAAATTAAAGATCCAGTGGCCGCTCCATTAACAGATTTTCCCGCTAGTGTGGGCGCTGATCCTCAGAGTCGTTACAAGTTCGCTAAAAATTGTGCGAAGTTCCGCCAGTTCGACTCTTTCTATAAATCGCAAGCTGCATCGAATCCAAATTGGCCTTTGAATAATGCCAAGGCCTTGGCTGCCGCGGATCCTGAGTTGCGTAATGGCATTATAGCAACTTCGCGTTTCCTCGATCAGAACCGTGAGGTATGCCAGCCCTGGCTTGACTCGACTCCGCAGGACCTAGCCAACGCCCAAATTTATGACGCGTCTCTGCGAGCTGCTCTTCAAGGGAACAAGGATGCCGCCGCTTGCTATATTTTAGCCGCCTGGCAGCAGCCTGGGTCGGATAGTTCCTACTACGCAGATATGCTGAAGAACTACACCGATAATGTTGGAAATTTTATCCACGAGGGTTTGATGTCGGGGAACTGGCCGATAGTACTTGCCGCCTACAAAGCATCTTTGAAAGAGAATGATCTCCAGGCTAAAGTGGAGATCTCTAATAAAGACTCTTACTTAATCGCACGTTTGGCACAGCAGGCCTCACCTGACGGATTGGCCGAAGAGCAGTTTGGCTATGAGGCTGCTAACAGATCCCGAAACCTTCCTGCTTCCGACGTTATTGACATCGACAAGCAGGCTGCCGGTCTTTTCGCTTCCAAATTCGGTAGACGTAAGGTTTCTGTGCAGTCGGTAATAGATATGTGCGTGAACTGATAATTCCTCCACCTCACATTAGTAAGGAGAAATCATGCGCTTGCTCAGCGAAGAAGAACTGGATGAGATCTTCGGCGGACAAAGCACTTCGACCGTGGTACCTACTCTTGATCGCGTCAGTGTGACGGCGCCGCGCTACAACCAGCTCAGCGGTGGCTACTGGCTGGGCGGCGGAGGTGGATTCGGACAATACGACGAATCGTCCTCAGGTAACCATGGCGGAAGCTGGTACGACTGCGGTAACCCTGACGGAACGTGGTGTCGCTCGGGAGTTAACTATCCACCGAAACCCGCTCTCCCATCGGTTCCGACACCTGAAAAGTTGAAATGTATCATCAACGCGGTATCGGCTTCTACTGGCGAAACTATGCGAACAGACTATCGCTTTGCAGTGGTTAATAGTTATGGCTATTACAATGAAAGCGCCCAATCGCTTTATTTGTCTTCAACAATGACTACGCCGCCATCAGGCTTCATTTCGATAAATGGATTAAATAACCCCGCAGGTCCAAGTAAAAATAGCCCTTTCAGCGGTACCACCACCATTTATGCAGGTGGGATGGACGGTAGTGATGGAGGCAACGCACACTATGGTTCTTACTATGACTCTGCCGGAAAACTGAAGGATAGTTACGCGCTAGGGCCGATCAGCCCTCTCGAAGAGGCGGTACTCACCGCAGGTCATGAGGTTCGTCATCAGTATACGGCGCAGAATCCAGCCCTGCTTGGTGGACGCGAGAAGGAGGCCGACGCGAGGACTTACGGGATCCAGGCACTGGAGGCTTTCCGATCAGGGATCGGCCAAGACTGTAAATAGGCGTAAAAGTCGGTTAATTCTGAACTAATATAACCTGCAGCGCGAGGCTGGTGCGCTGCGTTTGGTACTGCATGTGAAAGAGCGCGAGCAATTTACTCATCTTCCGTGAATAGTGATGGCCTCGACAAATCCACTGTCCTTTGCCGAGTCGCTTGAGCTGATCCGTACTGCAGATGATGATAACGTTAAAGCAAAAAGTTGGTTAGGTTCCGCTGCAAACTACCAATTTCAGCTTGCAGCTGAGTTAAAGGTGCGGTTCCATCGCTCTTTCTTCTTCCCTGTTACGAGGGGGGCGCGCGCTTCAGTCAAAGACTTGGAATTCGCATGGAATGTAATATCCCTATATTTGAATAACTCTCTTGGGTTGTTCAAGATGGACGACTGCGCGCACTTCCTACATAATCTGGAATTAGCGCGCGTAATGCCGGTTCGTGTCGCTAAGAGATTGCTCGATGCTGCTTTGCTACACCGCCTCACATGCTTTTATCAGCCTAATTCATCGACAGAGCAGTGCAATGCTGCTTCTATAGATATGGCTGAGATTTATGCCACGATGCGGAAGCCGTGGTACGAGCGCGTCATCTCGTTCGAGCCCCTCCTCAAGCGGGATCCAGCCGGAATTTATCCATTGATGGAGGGGGCGAGCAAAGATGTTTATAGGAGTAGGGTAGAGTGGCTGGCAGGCCAGTTTCGAACGGATGAGTTTGAGGTCGCGAGCATCGCACTGAGCTTATCCCGCAATGGTGCTCGTCCGCCCTTTAACCACATTGGCTATTATCTATTCGATGGCGTGGACGCGCTTCGCTTGGCGCTCTTTGGCGAAAATCCCAGCCCTTTGCTCAAGTCACAATATCCCGGCACGTCAGCGATTATAGTATATTGGATGGTTCAGGCTGGTTTTGTCAGTGCCGTAATTTGTATGGTTTCAGCTATAATCAGAGCTGGCGGGAGTGTGGTCGGAGCCGCGTACTTAGCAATAATTGGATTGGTCTCTGCTGAGACCCTAAAAGGTTCTGTCGATTTCTTTCTAAAATTCTGGTCGATTAAGCGTCCAAGCTTCGCTTTGGATTTTAATCAGGACGGATTGCCGCGGTCTGCCTCTGTCCTCATAGCTGTGCCCATGCATTTAGTTAGTTTTGAACAATGGGATTGCGCCCTGCGGGTGGCATGCTGGAACTTGATACAGGCCAACGACACAAACGTGTCAGTCGTTTTTCTTACTGACTTCCCGGATTCAAGTTCCCCGAGTGACACTAGCGCCGAGAGGGACTTGCTGTTGTATGCAATGGAGAGGGTAAAACGAGATAGCTCAAATTGGGCCGGACGCAATGTCGAAGTGCATATTTTGCATCGGGATCGCGAGTTCGTGTCGAGAGAAGGATGTTGGATGGGTCACGAGCGCAAGCGTGGCAAACTCACGTTGCTCAATCGATTGATATTGCACGGCGAGGATCGCTTCAGCGCGGCCACCTCGGGAGCGCATGCGATTTGCAGATCTTCTAATTACGTGCTGTGCCTTGACGAGGACACGCGTCTAGCCCGTCACTCCTTGCAGCGTATGGCGGGTTTCTTGGCCCATCCCCTGAATATACCTAAGTTTGAAAATGGTAGGGTATGCCGTGGTTATGCTTTGGCGGTTCCATCTGTTATGACGGATGCTGAAAGCTTAAAGACTTGGCGGTGGCCCAGTTTCAGCGTTGGCCCTAGTATCGATCCTCGCTCTAAGATTTCGCCAAGCCGAAATTTCTTTTTCGACTGGTTTGGGCAGGCTCTTTACAGCGGTAAGGGAATGTATGCGCCTAAGGATTTCGAGGCTGCGATTGCAGATAAGATTCCAGACGGCATAGTTCTCAGCCACGACACCATGGAAGCCGCTTGGCTGAGACCCGGATATGTGGATGGCGCGCTGGTGACGGATGCACATCCCTCGTCTTTTCATTCATTTCTCGTGCGGCAAGAACGCTGGTTGAGGGGCGACTTACAAAATGCTGCCGTTCTGATGCAACTTTGCTTCACGCAGCAACGGCGTCCGCCTTTGTTGACCTACTTCACCGTCACGGCTCAGCTGCTCGCATGGCTAGGCAATGCGGGCCTTTTCTCGCTATTTGTCGTGTTACTTGCCTTCAATCTACCAGGGGCATGGTACGTAACAGTTTTTGCAATTATGCTGGCCGGCGGATATCAGCGGTTTATCATAAATGCATGGCATGACAGAAAATTGCCGATTAAAGAAAAGATGCGAATTTATCCTCCTTACTTTCTCAGAATTCATCTTGCTCAGTTTATAAGATTTGTGTCACTGCCGCTTCATGCCGTGTTGCTAATCCGGTCGGTGACAATTACTGCCTGGCGCTTGGCAACTCGCCGTCGACTCTTACGGTGGCGCGCTTCTGTGATTGCAAACGCGTATCAAGGTCGTTTGGACTCTGCGTTACCATTGGTTTGGTCTGTTTCCGCGCTTGCCACTTTTTTACTGCTCATGAATTGGCCAGAAAGGTTGCGGCCTGTGCAAATCTTGGTGCTTTGCGCTTGGGCCTTAGCTCCTGGACTTAATGTTTTGCTCAACAGGAAGCTTTGATGATCGGAGCTGAAAAACGGCGCGGCGAGGCTTCCGAGTATGTAGAGTATGCTCAGGCTCTGGGATATGTTTGTCATCTTGCGTCACGCACGACGCGTTATGCCTTAGCCCCAATGGCGCTGCTGCCAATGTGGATAGAGCCGGCAATTTGGCTTGGGCAAATATGTTTCTTGTTTGATGGGCGAGGGCAACCAGTCGCATACTTCACGTATGCCTATTTGACCAAGGAAGTGGAGAACCGACTGCTCAGTGATCCTCGCGTCACCTTCCATATAAGCGAGTGGAAGGAGGGGGATCGAGTTTGGATCATGGATATGGTTGCAATGCCGGGTAGGCTTCGCGAAACCTTATCGCTAGCCGCGGCCGAGTTCAGCGACTTGGGTCAGGTTGCATATCTGCGACGTGGTGTAGACGGTCAAATAAAAAAAGTGGTGCGGATAGTAAGGAGTGGCGATGGCCTACACTTGCAGCGATGAGGTTATTGCACCAGGGCCCAGCTACTATTGCAGCTTGGAGGAATGCCCCGGCGTGGTCGAATACCCGGTGCGTCCCCGATATGATGCGAGTGTTGCGTGGATGAATCTGCGCTGGCTTTCCGATAATGGATACAGAGTCGACTCTGCTGATGCGAAGGAGCATGTCGCCAAGCGTCTTCTGCGTTCTTTTGCTTATGATCTAGATGGAAGAACTCGTTTCTCCACATCGTCGAAGGTCATCGGATATGAACGGTGCTTTGTTGACGGTTACGGGACGACGAGTCTCGCCCGCTACGGTGGAAGTGGGCGTGCCGGCGTGTTAAATGGAATGCAAGTAAAAGGTATTGGCCGCACGCTTTTCGCCGATGCGGACGCGGATTGGGATCATGGGCACGGTTATGTCTGGTTAGAAGAGGGGCTGCGCGAAGCAGTCTTTTCTGAGGTGTGCCGTAGAGAGGCGCCTTGTAGTGCCGTGCCGGTCGTGGCCGTTATTGCGTTAGAGGAGACTGTTACCGCGCCAAGTGGTGAGCGCTTTCAGCGCGCGCTTCTGGTAAGACCATTTTTTGTGCGACCTGCTCATCTACAGCGCTCATTACTGCTGGAACGGCATGATTGTCGACGGATGTCCACTCACTTGCTCGACGTTGATCGGGTGCGCTGGCACATCGATCAATGGAATCATCGCAGCGGAGATGTCAGACGAGCATTTCCTGCCTTGGCCCATGCTTACGGGAGGCAATCCGCTTACGCCCACTGTTATGGTTGGTTCAACGGTGGCTTTACATCGTCTAATTTGACGCTAGAAGGGAAATTTATCGACTTCGGTGGTGCGAGATTTGTCGCCGACTGTTGCTCACGAGCTTACGACAGTCTCGGTCTACGGTTTGGCGATGAACTGGCTACATCAGTCGCAGTACTATCGAATCTAGCATTACTGCTCTCTAAATATGCAGGTTTCGACCTTTCCCAGATGGAATTGACGGAGTACTTGCTTTCGGGATACGAGAGGGGACTAGCAGAAAACACGTCCCGGCTCTTAGGTGCAATCCATTTACAGAGCGGAGACAATTACGAACTCCACGCATTGAAGGATGGCTTGGCTCGTGCTAGAGCTAAAAAGCAGGCCTCCCATTCTTATGAAGCTGAGGAAGCGGCTATCGCTCGCTATGCCGTTTGGCTGGGAAAGCAAGGCGCATGTGATCCAGCCTCAGCAATGAAGCGGTGGAGAGCTATCCGTTACCGCGAAGGTGCTAGCAGGGAAGCTATTCAGCATGAGGCTGCAGCCGCAGCTGCTCAAGAGCGTGAATGCATCCAGAACTGGGTCGATGGGCTTATCGAGCGCCTTTGTTTGCCAGTTAACGCAGTCCAGAAAGATGACCGCTGGTCGCCACCAGGGACCGGCGACTGAGGCAATGACTTCAGACCAAACGCCATCTGCAGCTATTGGGGCTAGGAAATAATGGAACAAGATCTATTTAGAAAGGAATTTTTGGAAGCTAGGGCTCGGGCAGATTTCGGTGAAGTTGCGTTGCCGCCACAGCGGGCTGTACGCATAGCTGCGGTTGTTTCGATGGTTACCGTCGCTCTGCTTTTGGCAGTGTTGGCAACATTGCCATACACTCGAATGGAAACCAATATGGGTTTTGTCATATCAGATGCGGATGCTTTTGCGGTCACATCTGCGTTCAAAGGCCCAGTGCGCGTAGAAAACATCTTGGTCGGAAGCGGTGACCTTATTATGCCGGGAAAGCCTATGCTAGTTGTCAGTATGGAAACTGGCGAAGAGGGATTAGACAATGAATCTAGATCCAATAGCTTGGCAGTTATGACCAACTCGAGGCGTACTGATGGCGTTGAGGGGGGGCGGAAGCTGGCAACTTTACTTAGTACGCAGCGCGGCTATTTTGATAAATTGCTGGTGTTGCCTGGTGAGGACGTCGTTCAAGGGCAGCCAATTCTATTGCTGCGCCGTGAAAGAGGACATATTGCGTTTAGAGTACTGGCGGACAGTAGGTCGATCGGTTTTCTAGAGGAGGGGCAAACAGTTTTTATTCGCGTAGAAGCTTTTCCTTTTCAAAGATTTGGAACTGTTCGCGGTCACATTGCTGCCATTTCTGAATCTTCGCTTTCTCCATATCAAGCGGCGACTATGTTTGGTATGCAGCCTCCTGGCCAGAATCGCTTTCTGGTTGATGTAGCTATAGACGATCCCAGATCTATTAATGGAAGTCACACACTGAAGCCTGGTATGAGTGTGAGGATTGACTTTCCGGTAGAACGAACGAGCGTATTGGGCTGGATTTTCTCGTCGTTATTCAAATTAGGCAAGCGAAATGAACTTTGATCGACTAGATGAAGATCATGCCAGTTTTCGTTTTGGCTGGTGGTCAAGGGCTACGGTGGTGCGTCAAGGGCATCCGTCGGAATGCGGACTTGCCTGTATAGCAATGCTTCTCGCTTATCACGGACAATCGATATCGCTCTCAGATTTGAGAAGAAGGCTTGCTCTCTCTAACAGAGGAATGACGCTTGCCCAGTTAGTTAGCGCCGCAGACCAGATGGATCTTCAAACTCGGGCGCTTCGTATTGAGATCGACGAAGTACGTAACTTGCGTCTTCCTGCAATAGCTCATGTGGATGGCAATCACTTCGTCGTGCTGGACCGCGTTGTTGGGCGCAGAGTTACTATTTTGGATCCCGCGTTAGGCCGACGCGAAGTCACCTGGGCAAGCTTTAGTGAAATTTTTACGGGTGTGGTATTAGAAGTTTTCCCGTCGCCCAAGTTTGTTCCTCGCGGGGTGAAAAAGCCAACGATCTCTCTTTCTCTGTTTGGGCGCGTTAGCGGCATACGCAGCAGTCTTTTATGGATATTTGTGCTGGCGCTAACGTTAGAGGCAACGATAGTGGTTATTCCGCTAATTGTGCAGACTACAGTCGATGTTGTGGTTGCAAACCACGACGAGAGATTGCTTGCCCTTATCGCCGTTGCATATTTTGCATTGGTTGTCTCACAGACTCTTATTTCCGGCATCAGAACTTGGGCCATATCAGTTGTCAGTGCGTCATTAAATATTGGCTGGAATTCCAATATATTTCGCCATCTTCTACATCTTCCTGAGCAGTATTTCCATAGCCGCGACCTGGGGGACATAGCGTCGCGTTTCGCGGGTATCGACTCCATCCAAAGAACGTTGTCGGTGAGTGCTGTTGAGGTAGCAATGGATGGAGCGATGGCAATCGTGACCATGTTAATTCTTTTTGCATACAACGTTCAGATCGCGTCGATCGTCTTGATCGGGCTGCTGGTATATTTGGGCGTGCGGGTGTTGGCA
Organism: Pseudoxanthomonas sp. UC19_8; assembly: GCF_042700505.1. NCBI lineage: Bacteria > Pseudomonadati > Pseudomonadota > Gammaproteobacteria > Lysobacterales > Lysobacteraceae > Pseudoxanthomonas > Pseudoxanthomonas sp. UC19_8. The sequence continues at coordinate 2,172,796 of NZ_CP170559.1, read as the reverse complement.
CTAAAGATGTTGATGGAATCAAATATAGATGTGGTTACCGCTGCAGCCAAGCAAGAGACCGCCTTCATAGAGGCGGCGCGATCTTCTACTTTGATCAAGCTAAATGGTCCTCTTTCAGTACATACCGGGCGCTACTTAGGTCGAATAAGCGATACTCAGAAGAAGAATGTTAAGCTGCAATCACTGACGATGGTGTTTGCTGGCGCAGGGGGCATCCTTTTTGGTGCTATTAAGATCGCGACTCTCTATCTCGGTGCCGAGTACGCAATAGCAGGCGCGTTCAGTGCGGGCATGCTTGTCGCTTTTTTAGCTTATGTTGATCAGTTCGCTAGCCGTGGAGCAAAGCTGGTAGATTTTTTTGTCGCCTTAAAGCTTGTTCGAATTCAGATTGACCGTGTGCTCGATATTGCCGAGACACCTCCCGAAAGATACCTGGCTAGCCAAGTTGGTTTCTCGACTTGCGGTAGTGATTTGAACTGCTTGGATTTGAGATTTCGTTATGGGTCGAACGATGATTGGGTGATCGACGGAGTAAATTTAAAGGTTGACGAGGGCAAGTTCGTAGGAATTATTGGCCGCTCTGGTAGCGGGAAGTCGACGCTTATAAAGGTTATCTGTGGATTGTTAGATCAAGAAGCTGGCACGGTGAGCGTCGGCGGTATTGATATACGCGCCTTGGGTAAGAAGCGACTGCGTGAAGTGGTGGCTACAGTGATGCAGGATGACACTCTTCTGAATGGAACGATTGCACAAAATATAAGTGGCTTTGCGGATCCCTGTCCGCTGGATGAGGTTGTACATGCTGCTACTATAGCTGGCGTGCACGAGGCGATACTCGCTATGCCGATGCGCTATGAAACGATGATCGGAGATATGGGTATTCTGATTTCCGGCGGTCAAAAGCAACGAGTCTGTTTAGCACGGGCCTTGTTTAGGCATCCGAAGATTCTACTGCTGGACGAGGCCACGAGCAGTTTGGATTTGTTGACTGAAGCTGGCGTCTCCGACGGCATTGCGAAACTCAGCATCACTAGGATCGTGATCACACACCGCCCAGAGGCCCTGTCGCGAGCCGATCAGATCTATATGCTTGAAGCGGGGCGATTGCATCTTGTGAAGAAGTAGTGTGTCCGAGCAAGCTTGCCTTGGATATGTCGAGAGCATGGCGGCAAGCTCTCCGATCGTCAGTGCCAAGGGGCCCTTCCGTGGAATGTGTGTTCGCGTCCGGCTCCGTAAAGAAGACAGCGAACGGGCTCAACATACGGACCTCCGGCTTAGGTGCCACTTAAGTGAGTGGTAGGCCGACACGGCCCGGCTGGGAATGAGCCGCTTGGCTAGACGCATGATCACCGCGCCGCTTGCCGGCATGGTCCTTTCTTGCCTTGCGTAGATTGGGCGCAATGTGGTACCTGGCTGGATTCGTAATGCGTAGGTCGCAGGTTCGACTCCTGTTTCCGGCACCAAGGTCATTCTCAAGGCTCCGTCGCAGCGTTGGCGGGGCCTTTCTTTTCAAGGGCTTACGCGGCGGTGTACGCCCGGCGCGGACGACCCGCATCCGAGCATGGCTCGCCTGTCAACCCTAAGTCGGCTTACCAGCCGCTTACGGTCACACTCAGGCTCGCCGGTCTGCCCCCGTCCCCGATGCCCACTTCTACTAACTGCCGCAGGCCATACTGCCTGCCATGAACAACTGCGTGCGCCGGGGGGTAGTTCACAGACGGGCCTCAGTTGCCTCAATGGCCCCTCCTCCCGCGGCATTACTTTCAAGGGCCGCACTTGACAAGGCTGACATCTTTGCCGGCTAATGGCTCGAACTGCTAGGGAACAAGCGGTATGGGGCTGCAGCCCCTAGCACAGGGGATGTCGATGCGTGCGAATCAAAGTGCCGGCCTCAGGTCGTGTTGCGCTCGAGCGTTGTTTTCTTTCCTACCTGGGGTGATAGCGCTGGCGGTCATGGCGCGAGCCGATGCCCAGACCGTCACGATCCCTGAAGAGTTCAGCAAGCTGGTGACAGCCACCTCGCAGGTGAAGGGATTAAACACTGGTCTGGTGGGTGACGAGGTCAATCTCTACAGCGGTTCGCTCGGTCTAACTCAGACAGACGTTTCAGTGCCTGGAAATTAAGGCTTGGCGGTCGAGCTTACCCGCCGGCTGAGCGCGGGTCAGGGAGTCGACGGCTTCCGGGGATTCTTCGGGGACTGGGATCTCTCCATTCCCAGTATTCACGGAGTGTTTCCGCAGGGGAGCAAGTGGGCGTTCGGTGTTCCGTCCGTATATGGCAAGCGTTGTTCCAGCTATGAAGCTCCTTTGGATGCTGTCGGTCAGCAGGGGGGCGATTTTTCAGCAACCGAGTACTGGCAGGGGACTTTCGTCTACCTGCCCGGGAAAGGAGACCAGGAACTTTTAAGTTACCCCTCCAGCGCCATGCCGACCGATGGTCGCGCATATCCTTTGACCTTGGCGGATGGTTCGGCGGTATCTTGCGTCGCCAACCTCGCCGCTGGCAGTAACCCTTCCGTGGGTGAGGGGTTCGAGGTCGTGACCCGAGATGGCACGCGCTACAGGTTTGACCACATGGTCACCCGTGCCCATTCGGCCCTGAAGAAATCATCGCCAGCTCCGCAGGCGGCTTCTGCCAGCGCCAAATCCGGAGTGACGCCACAGGCTATTAATGGGTACATTCTGTATCGAGATGAGTACATCATCTACCCGACACAGGTAACAGACAGGTTCGGCAACTCTGTTACCTACAACTGGAATTCTTCCAATCCGAACCAATTGCAATCCATTACCAGTAGTGACGGTCGTTCCATAAGCTTTACCTACGTTGATAGCGTGGGCTATCAGATACAGTCGGCGAGCAGTGCAGGGCGAACCTGGACCTACACCTATACCTCTTCCATATCGCTGAGTCAGGTCACTCTGCCCGATCAGAGTAGCTGGAAATTCAATCTCCGATCCCGGTCTCCAGAACGCCTGGGCAGAATGGGCAATGCGATAATACGAACGGCGGTGGAACTTCCACCGGAAGCGTCACGCATCCCAGTGGTGCGGTGGTCACGTTCGGACTACAGGCAGTACGCATGTCGCGCACGTGGGTGCCGCGTGAGTGCTTCTACGTGGATGGTGCGCCGACGAGTGCGTACTACCCCAAAGAGTCGTTCGTCATGGCCTTGGTGTCCAAGAGTATCAACGGACCAGGCTTGCCAAGCGCGGGATACAGCTGGACATACAGCTACGATGGAACGGCAGGCTGCTGGGATCCGGCGACTGTACAGGCCAACGCCAGCGGTGCTCCCAAGTGTACTTCATCGACACCATCGGTCCGGACAGCAACTGTCACCAATCCTGACGGAAGTGTGGACAAGCATGTCTATGGCAATAGGTGGCAGGTCAATGAAGGACAGCTGCTGTCCACGCAGACTGCGGTATCCGGCACTGCGGCGCTTCGTACGGAAACCGTGGCCTATGGCGCGCCAGACGAAGGGCCGTATCCGACAAGCATCGGCTTCAGTATCCAGCCTCGAGGCGACGGTGGCTATGCGAGCCGCCACCACCCTGTCAAACAAAGGGTTGTTCAACAAGACGGCGTCACTTTTTCGTGGTCCACGACCTTCGATGCGATGGCACGGCCTTCGCAGGTAACTCGCAGTGGCCCTTCCGCTGCTGTGACGGAGAAAACGGTCTATTCGGATCTTCCTTCCATCTGGGTGATGGACCAGCCAGCTTCGGTCACCAATCTGGGGAACGGACTGGTTGTCGCTGCTGGCGAGTACAACAATCTGGGTCAGTTGACCAAGACATATGCGTTCGGCCGACTGACGGGCACCTATGGATACGGGACGGATGGAATGCTTTCCACGGTGACCGACCCGAATAATCGCACGACCACTTACTCCAACTGGAAGCGCGGTATCCCGCAAAGTGTCGGGTACGCTGATGGAAATGGGCGCTCGGCGGTCGTCAGTGACGCTGGCTGGATTACCAGTCATACCGATGAAGTCGGCTACCAGTACATCTTTACTTATGATGGGGCGGGGCGATTGGCCTCGACCAGTTACCCAAGCGATGGCGCACCAGCGAATCCCACGACACAGGTGTTTGAACCGATTGGCATGGCCGAGTTCGGACTGGCGGCCGGTCATTGGCGACAGACCGTTTCGACTGGTAACGCGCGGAAGGTAACTTACTACGACGGCTTGTGGCGTCCGATCGTGACCCGGGAATACGACAATGGGAATGAGACCGCCACCAAGCGTTTCCAGCGATTCGCATACGATCACGAAGGCAGGACCACCTTTGCCTCTTATCTGGGGACGACAGATAGCTTGGCCACTGGCTACTGGACTTCTTATGATGCGTTGGGACGTGAGACGTCGGTAGGTCAGGACACCGAACTGACGCCAAGTGTCCAGGTGACCACCACCGCATACTTGAGCGGTTTCAAGACGCGCACTACCGATCCGCGCGGCGGAGTGAAGATCACCTCATTCAAGGCTTACGATCAGCCGAGCTACGATCTTCCTATAAAGATAGAGGCTGCCGAGGGCACTATCACTGAGATCAATCGTGATGACTTTGGCAAGCCCACCGCAATCACCCGGCGAGATGTTTCAAATACGGTCAGCGTCACTCGCAGCTATATCTATAACGGCTATCAGCAACTTTGTCGCAGCGTGGAACCGGAAAGCGGCGCAACCCTGGTCGGCTATGACTTGGCTGGAAACGTGGCTTGGACCGCCGCGGGTTTGGCCGCGACGCAGGCTTGTGATGATGGTAGCGGCACGGCTGTCGCCGCTCGCAAAGTCGGGCGTACCTACGACGCTCGGAATCGGCTCAGTACGCTGAGTTTTCCGGACGGACGGGGTAATCAGACCTGGACATATACACCGGACGGTAAGCCTTACCAAGTCACCACCGCCAATGCCGGAAGCGGGGCGGAAAGTGTCATCAACACCTACACCTACAACGCGCGTCGCCAGCTCATCGGCGAAGGTATGGCGCAGGCGGGCCAGGCCGCGGCGCTATCTATCGGGTACGGATACGATGCCAACGGCAACCTTGCCACCCAGACCTATCCTTCCGGGCTGACCCTGTCCTACGCCCCCAACGCGCTGGGCCAGCCGACGCAGGCGGGGTCCTACGCCACGGGCGTGTCGTACTACCCCAACGGGGCGATCAAGCAGTTCACGTACGGCAATGGTGTGGTCCACACCATGGCGCAGAACGCTCGCCAGATGCCGGCGCGCAGCACCGACACCGGCGGCGGCGCCGTCATCGACATGGCCTACGGTTTCGACCCGAACGGCAACGTCAGCGCGGTCACCGACTACGTGGACGGCCGCCAGACCCGCAGCATGACTTACGACGGACTGGATCGCCTGGCCACCACCCAATCGGTGATGTTCGGCGGCGACAACCAGGCTGCATTCACCTATGACGCACTGGACAACCTCAAGACCTTCAAAGTCGGCGCGGTGTCCAACTACGTCTATGCGTACAACGCCAGGCAGCAGCTGGAAACGGTCAGCAACGCCGGAAGCGGCAGCGCGGTGATCGGGTTGGGCTACGACGCGCAAGGCAACCTGGCCAACAAGAACGGGCAGACCTACGCCTTCGACTACGGCAATCGTCTGCGCTCGGTCCCGAACAAGGAGTCCTATCGTTACGACGCCAGCGGACGCCGCGTGTTGTCGGTCGCCTCAAATGGCAACATCTACTCGCTCTATGGCCAGGACGGCGTGCTGCGCTATCAGCAGAACCAGCGCGCGAATCGCCGATACGAATACGTCTATCTCGGCGGCAGCCTTGTGGCGCGGATCAGTAACGTGCAGAGCGTGGGCACCGCGACTGCCAGCGTGCCCGCCTCGAATGGCACCGGGGCCTATACGGTCAGCTGGACCGCGGTCACCGACGCCACCACCTACACCCTGCAGGAAAAGGTCGGTAGCACTGGGGCATGGACCACGGTCTACAGCGGGAGTGCCACAAGCTACGGCGCCAGCGGCAGAGGCACGAGTGTCTACAGCTATCGGGTGCAAGCATGCGCGGGCAGTACCTGCGGCGGCTGGAGTAACGAAGCCACCGTTGCGGTGACGCTGCCCAGCGCGCCCTCGGCCGCTCCTGCCGTCAGCGCGCCCGCGAACAGCAGCAATGGTGCCTATTCCATTTCCTGGACGTCGGTGAATACGGCCACGTCGTATGAGGTGAAAGAGAACGGCAACGGCCTTTACAGCGGGGGCGGGCTATCGACCTCGGTCAGCGGGCGTGGCACGGGTAACTACACCTACACCGCCCGTGCCTGTAATAGCGCCGGGTGCGGGCCGTGGAGCGCAGGGGCCACCGTGGCGGTGACGATCCCGACGCCGCCGTCGGGCGCGCCTGCCGTCAGTGCTCCGGGCTCAAGCAGTACAGGCTCTTACACCGTTTCGTGGAGCGCCGTCGGCAACGCTTCTTCCTATGAGCTACAGGAGAACGGGAGTACCGTCTACAGCGGGGGCAACCTGTCGGCTGGCATCAGTGGTCGTGGGACGGGCAACTACACCTACACCGCCCGAGCATGCAACAACGTCGGGTGCGGACCGTGGAGCGCCGGTGCGCCGGTCGCGGTGACGATCCCGACCCCGCCATCTGGTGCGCCCACTGTCAGCGCTCCCGGCTCGAGCAGCACCGGGTCCTACACTGTTTCGTGGAGTGCGGTCGGCAACGCTTCTTCCTATGAGTTGCAGGAAAACGGCAACACCGTCTACAGCGGTGGCAATCTCGCCCTAGCAATCGGTGGGCGCGGCAACGGCACTTACGCTTACACGGCTCGAGCATGCAATAACGTCGGGTGTGGCCCATGGAGCGCTAGCGCGTCAACCACAGTGGCGTTGATCCCACCAACACCTGTCAACACGCAGCAGGATTTGACTAACACCGGCGGGAAACGCTGGCAATACACGGCTTGGTGGGATGCGGCTCCCAATGCCACGAGCTATGAGCTTCAGGGTTACATCACTTACTCGGGTCCGAACACCTCTGCGTCCACGGTGAAGGTTGGGGTTAATCCTCCCTCCAACAATCCCACATACCGCGTGCGCGCTTGCAATGCGACCGGGTGCTCGGCATGGTCCGCGGTGTTCTGAATCAAATTCGAGCTGTCAAGGATCCGTATTAATGAATAGTAATTCGACGGGCAGTTTCGCAAGGAGCCGTTGGGGCGCGAATCGGCTCCTCTGGTTCATGTTCGCGCTGTGGTGTGCCTGCGTTGGAGTGCCGGCACACGCTCAAACGGTCGAGTACATCCACACCGATGCGTTGGGAAGCCCTATCGCGGTCACGAACGCCAGCCAGCAGGTGATAGAGCGTAGCGAGTACGCGCCGTACGGCGATCTGCTCAACCGACCCGATACAGATGGGCCTGGATACACCGGGCATGTGCAGGATGCTGCGACGGGCATGTCGTACATGCAGCAGCGCTATTACGACGCTCAACTAGGACGCTTTTTAAGTGTTGACCCGATTGGCATTGGCCTGGAAGGTGAAAACTTCAATCGTTTTTGGTATGGTGCAAATAACCCATATAAATTTAAGGACCCCGACGGGCGTTACACTTGCGATTCATCTACAGCTTGTAAAGCAGCCGCAGCGGGACTAGGCGCCATCAAAGCCGCATTGAATAATCCTAACAACTCCGAGAAAACTAACTCTCTCCTTTCCGCAACACTCGGGTTCTATGGCAAAGCTGGAGAAGCGAATGGGGTCATGGTCCAAGCAGCTAACTTTACTGACCGCACTGGCGGCGATGCAATGACTTATAGCAAAAAAGGGGAGCCTCAAGGCTTACTAACCGTAATTCGCCTGAACGTTAAGCAATCGAACTCTGATGCGAAAATTCTAGGTGTTGGAGCTGCAAAGCTTTTGGGCGGAACGATGACTCACGAGGCAAGTCATGGAATTTCGCAGAGAGTCGGTGACGGCTATACGCCATACAGGCGTGACGAGATCAACACTGGTGAGATTAGAGCCTATACGGCTGAGGCGCATTTTTATCAGGGTGCGCGGATCAATCCATATGGGCTATTGAACCCAGGTGGCGAGATCAACTCTGATGCGATACTTAGAGGAGCAGACAGATCTACGAATTCAGTTTGCGAAGAGCCAGGAGCATGCGAATGAAGGCAACAGCCCTATTGATTTTTGCCGCGCTTTTTCCGGGATACGCGACGGCTGATTCCGGCAAAGAAGTTTGCTCAACCGCATCAGATGTCAAGGAGAGAAAAGAGACTTGTTCTAACCGCTCCATCAAAATTAACGCTTACTTGATATCAACCCGCCATGGCGCCTATCTAGTGGACGAACCTGACGGGTCTGACGTGTTGGCAGTAGTATTCTCAGATTCACCTCAATACAGAAGATCAACTGCCCTGCTATTGAAAGAGCTTGCATACGCCAATAGAGGACAGCCCTACGCTCAGATACAAGGAACCTTCGAAGGCCGCCTGTTGCTAGATAGGGACGGGCGAGCAGTTAGCTTCGAAGTTCATGCAAGAGTGCATGAGTGAGTGATGCCCCTTGCCGGGTAGCGGTCCCGCAAGTGTTAGCTAGGGAACCTTTAAACAAGCCCCTCTTTTCGGCGACACGACTGGCATCCGATCCAGGCGCGCCGGTCGCGTTGACGATACCGACACCCTCGTCGGGCGCGCCTGCCGTCAGTGCTCCGGGCTCAAGCAGTACCGGCTCTTACACCGTTTCGTGGAGCGCGGTCGGCAACGCTTCTTCCTATGAGCTACAGGAAAACGGCAACACTGTCTATAACGGTGGCAATCTCTCCTAAGCCAGCAATAACCCATATCGGTTTACTGATCCGGATTGGGCGGTATACCTGATCAGGTAGAAAAACTGATTGTGGGAACTTTGACAAAGCAATTGACGCGGCTAAAGCGGCTTCACCCCTTGTTCAAGGGGCGCCAACTGGTCGTGCGGAGCGGCATCCTTGCGGTGCGAAGGCGTGCTGCCGGGGGGGGGGCTACCAAAGGTTCATGCCTTTGGGATGGCGAGGGAGCCGGATGAGTCCCCTAGCTTGTGTAGGAAAAATCCGTAAGTACAGGTCTTGGTTTGAGCACAAGTCTGGCGAGCGCCTATATCCTATAAGATTCGAGACAGCAAGACTGGCCGCGTCACCTATCGTGTAGCCGTTGGACAAGCAGGTGCAAACAAGGTAGCTAACCAAGTGCAGCTTGATGACGTAGAAGACGTCTATCGCTATGTGTTTGGCAAGAACCACTCGGTTCGGATGTGCTCAGCTGACGGGGAGACTGAGGGCCTGTATGCCAAAGATGGCTACAGCATTGTTTGCACTTCTGAGAGCCAGAAAGTCAGCTAAAACTGCTTTTGAGACACGATTTTTGTTCGCCTAACAATCCACGCTGCCCAGTCAAGCTGACCCGCTCAGACATCGCTCAAAACCATTGCAGCCATAGTATCCAGGCAAACTGCGAAACGCCGAAGAGGTTATGGACTACGCCCTAGGTGTGGGCAAGCGCAGACGCCGCGGCGCGATATGCTGGCTCTGGACCGGGGCGATAGATTCGCAATGGCACAGCCGCTTCCTAGCATCCCAAGCCGCGCCGAAGCAGCAAACGAAGAGCTGGAAGCAGGCGGTGGCGATCGGTCTGGGGAATGCAGTTAGTCTATAAAAAAATCCTAGGGAATAATAATAATCGATGGACGCCAATCCAAGAAATCTAGACGACATCTTTGGATCGAATTATCAGTATCAGATCCCGCTTTTCCAGCGGCCATATGTGTGGGAAAAGGACCAGTGGGAGCCGCTATGGTTAGACATCCGGAGCCACATGGCCCGCATGGTCAGAAAGGATCGCTTGTTGCCGCACTTCATGGGGGCTGTTGTATTAGAGAGATCTCCTAATCCAACGGGCTCTCTACAAATTCGTTCAGTCATCGACGGCCAGCAGCGATTCACGACGCTGCAGATATTGCTAATGGCGGCGCGAGATGCAGCGTTTGCTCGCGGCCAAAATGATCATGGTGAAAACTTTAATTCGTATGTGACTAATGATCGAAAGGTAAAAGATAAGCGGCTCAAGCAGAAGGTCTATCCATCTAATGCTGATCGTGATGGTTTTGATGCCATCCATGGAATTAAGTCGCCAGAAGAACTTGATGAAAAGATGAAAAGTAATATTCCCCTTGCAAATACTAACATAATCTGCGCCTACAGATTCTATGCTGAGCAAATCGCCAACTGGGCTGATGGAGCTGACGTAGATGATTTTCCTGCCATGGACATGGACGTTGAGAATCGATTTGAATTGCTCTGGAACGTTTGTTCCATGCACCTTCTTTTGGTAGTTGTTGACATCGATGCGGACAAGGAAGACAGCCAAGTCATCTTCGAAACGCTCAATGCTCGTGGCACGCCGTTACTGCCTGCAGACTTAATAAAAAACTATCTGTTTCGTAGTGTTTCTCAGATGGAGCAATACGACGAAGCAAGCTTGCGGGAGCTTTACGATAATAACTGGAAGCAATTTGATCGGAATTCATGGCGCAAGTTGTACAGGCAGGGTCGGCTAGAGCGGCCAAAGATCGATACCTTCATCAACCACTACCTATCAATGAGGACCAGGGACGACATCCGCACTGGACACCTGTTCGTCGCCTTCAAAGAGTTTTGCGAAACAGCGCTAGATGGTGATGGCGGGATCATCAGTCCTGACACCCATATCAAGGATATCGCGCGCTTCGCAGCCACATTTTTGAAGATTGTAGAGCCTTCAGATCATCCTGAGCTTAAGCGCTTTATGTCGCGCCTGGCAGCGGTGGACACTGCCACCATCTATCCATTTTTGCTCTTTGCCTATGACCGGCTGATGCCTGACAACCGCGAGGCATTCAATGATGTGCTTGGTGTGCTTGAAGCGTTCCTGATGCGTCGAATGATCACTGATGCTGGAACTAAGGCTTACAACAGACTGTTTGTTGAGCTGACAAAAGCAGTAGACCGAGAAACGGGTTCACCCCCGTTTTCACGGACACTTACGAGAAGGCCGATCAAGGCCATGAGGAGTGTTCATGTCGAAGCGAAGGAAGTTCAGCACCGAGTTCAAGCGCGGTGCGGTTGAGCAGGCCAGCCAGCCGGGCGTCAGCTGTGCCCAGGTGGCCCGGGAGCTGGGGATCCGGGATGCATTGCTGACCCGCTGGAAGCGGGAGGCCCAGAGCCGGGGCCAGGTGGCCTTCGGTGGCACCGGGACGCCCCGGGACGAGGAACTGGCGCGGCTCAAGCGCGAGCTGGCCCGGGTGAAGAAGGAGCGGGATTTTTTGCGAGAAGCGGCGACGTTCTTTGCCAAGGGATCATCCTGAGGTATCAGGTGATCGAACGTTGCCGCGATGAGTTTCCAGTGCGACTGATGTGTCGTTGCCTGCGGGTCTCGGCCAGCGGTTACTACGACTGGAGTAAGCGCTTGCCCAGTGCCCGGGAGCGCGACAACCAGCGCTTGCTCGGCCGGATCCGTGAGTTGCATGAGGACAGCCGGGGCACATTGGGCGCCGGCCGGATGCATGAAGACCTTGCCGAGGAAGGCGAGACGGCGAGCCTGAACCGGGTGGCGCGTCTGATGGCGACCGATGGCCTGCAGGGTTGGCCGCGACCGAAGCGGCGAGGCCAGCGCGGCAAGCCGGCGCTGACGCCGCCGGGTGTGCGCAACCTGCTGGAGCGGGACTTCACCGCGTTGGAGCCGGAGACCAGGTGGGTCACCGACATCACCGAGCTCAAGACCCGGCAAGGCAAGCTGTATCTGTGCATCGTGCTGGACCTGTTTGACCAGCGGGTGGTGGGGTGGTCAATGCATCATCGTCAGGATCGTCAGATGGTGATCAGGGCCGTGCAGATGGCGGTCTGGCAGCGCCAAGGCAGCCATCCACTGATCCTGCACTCCGACCGTGGCAGCCAGTTCCGAAGCGGCGACTACCAGCGTTACCTGGCGGCCAACGGCTTGGTGTGCTCGATGAGCGCGGTGGGCCACTGCGGTGACAACGCCGCGTGCGAAGGCTTCTTCGGCCTGCTCAAGCGCGAGCGGGTCTACCGCATGACCTACCCAACGCTCGATGCCGCGAGGGCGGATGTGTTCGAATACATCGAGCGGTTCCACAACCCGAGGATGCGACGAAGGGTCGCCAGGCAAGACCAGAAGTTCTCAGCCCTTTTACAACCGTCCGTGATTTCGGGGTAGAACCCAACCACGCTGGATGGAAAGACGGTTGCTCTACTGTTACTGAAAGCTGGTGGAGAAAGCAGTAAGTTTCCAAGTGATGATGAACTGCACAATGCTATCTTTGAGCAGAACTTCTACAGACTCAAGAAAGAGAAGGTGAGAGCTGTTTTGCAGGCGCTGGATATGCAGGCTGCTTCAAAATTTAGTGAGGATGTTATCGCCCATGACAAGCTCACCATTGAACACCTACTTCCCCAGAGTTGGGAAACGCACTGGGCTTTGCCTGAAGGCTTAGGCGAGCTGGAGAGGCAGAAGGCCATCATCAGGCGGAATCGTTTGCTCCACTCTATTGGTAACCTTACATTGATCACCGGCAGCTTTAACAGTAAGCAGCAGAACTACGGCTGGTCAGAAAAGAAAGCCGAATTGATCAAGTTTTCGAAGCTCAACCTCACACAGTACTTTCATGACATTGATCGGTGGGATGAAGATGCGATCAATAAACGTACAGAACACCTGTTCGTTCATATGAAGGAAATCTGGCCCTATCCAGGCTAATTAATGCCCATCTAGTCAATGAATGCACGCCGAGTTTTGGCAGAGCTGGACTGCGCCTGTGACTTGTGTAGCGGCGCCCGGCTCCGCCAAGAAGACGGTGAATGTGCTCAACATACGGACCTCCGGCTTAGGTGCCACTTAAGTGTGGGTAGGCTGACACGGCCCGGCCGGAAATGAGCCGCTGGCTAGACGCATGATCGCGGCCGGCGCTTGCTGGCGTGGTCCTGGCCTGTCTTGCGTAGGTTGGACGAAATGTGGTAGACGGCTGGATTCGTAATGCGTAGGTCGCAGGTTCGACTCCTGTTTCCGGCACCAAGGTCATTCTGAAGGATTCGTCGCAGCGTTGGCGGGGCCTTTCTTTTGCGTATTCATGCGTGCCGTGTCGACAGCGCAACGCGCCGACAGGCGTAGCATCGGAACGTGCCGAGAGCGCACGGCGCGGCGCCGAAATCGCCTTGGGAGATGGATCACACGAGCGCGGCCGGCGAGATCGCGGCCGCCTGACGCAATCGCGTCGGCCGAGGGATTCCTTGATGTTGCTTGGCAGCATAAGATAGTGCGGTTCTAGCGCAGGCTCTGCCAGCGTCCGGGCGCCTGTGCGGCAGCCCACGCGCGGCCTGTGTTGCGGGCGGTCGGCCAGCCGACCGTCCGTCTAGGTCGCCGATTTCTTCTCGCAACTGGATAGACCATGTCCCTGCTGAAGCTTCCTGGACGACTGCGTCCATGGGTCTTGCTGGCAAGTGTGCTGTTTCTCGGCGGGTGCCAGTCCGCCATCCTGAACCCCAAGGGGCAGATCGGCATCGACGAGCGCAACCTGCTCGTCACCTGCACGGTGCTGATGCTGCTGGTGGTGGTGCCGGTGATCGTGATGGCGCTGGTGTTCGCCTATCGCTACCGGGCCTCCAAGCAGAACCGCTACGAGCCCGAGTGGCACCACTCCACGCCGATCGAGATCGTGGTCTGGGCCATCCCGTGCGTGATCATCACGGTGCTGGGCGTGCTGGTGTGGCGCTCCTCGCACGCGCTGGATCCGTACCGTCCGCTGGACTCTGACGTACCGCCGGTGACCATCCAGGCGGTGTCGCTGGACTGGAAGTGGCTATTCATCTATCCGGACCAGAACGTGGCGGCGGTCAACGAGATGGCCTTCCCGGAGAAGACGCCGCTCAACTTCCGCATCACCTCCGATTCGGTGATGAACGCCTTCTTCATCCCCGAGCTGGGGACGATGATCTACTCGATGGCGGGCATGGAGACCAAGCTGCACCTGATCGCCAACGAGCAGGGCGATCTGCGCGGCATGTCCTCGCACTACAGCGGCCAGGGCTTCTCGGGCATGCAGTTCAAGGCGATCTCCACCGATCAGGCGGGCTTCGAGGCCTGGATCGCCAAGGCCAGGGCCTCGGGCAAGACGCTCGACGACGCGTCCTACGCCGAGCTGGCCAAGCCCAGCGAGAACGTGGCGCCGATCTACTACGCCTCGGTCAAGCCTGAGCTGTTCAACGGCATCATCGCCAAGTACATGATGGGCTCGCACGGCAAGGGCGGGCATAAGATGCTCGGCATGGACAACCCGGCCGAGCCGGGCACCGAGGCCGCGCAGCAGGCCGACGCCCACGCGGGCGATCACGCACCGCCCGGCGCGCCCGCCGGCGATGCGCACGACGGTCACGACATGCAGTCCATGGACGCCATGCCCGGCATGGAGCACATGCACCACGACGACGCCAAGGCGCCGGCGGGTGAGACGCGCAATCCGCAGGAGACGCACTAATGTTGTTCGGTAAACTGACGCTCGAGGCGATCCCGTACCACGAGCCGATCCTGATCGCGACCTTCGCCGGTACCGCGCTGGGCGGCCTGGTCGTGCTGGCGCTGATGACCTACTACAAGAAGTGGGGCTGGTTGTGGCGCGAGTGGCTGACCTCGGTCGACCACAAGAAGATCGGCGTGATGTACATCTTCGTGGCGCTGGTCATGCTGCTGCGCGGCTTCGCCGACGCGATCATGATGCGCACCCAGCTGGCGCTGGCCCATGACGGCGGCGCCGGCATCCTGCCGCCGCATCACTACGATCAGATCTTCACCGCGCACGGCGTGATCATGATCTTCTTCATGGCCATGCCGTTCATCACCGGCCTGATGAACCTGGTGGTGCCGCTGCAGATCGGCGCGCGCGACGTGGCGTTCCCGTTCCTGAACTCGCTGAGCTTCTGGCTGTTCGTGGCCGGCGTGGTGCTGATCATGCTGTCGCTGTTCGTGGGCGAGTTCGCCCAGACCGGCTGGCTGGCGTTCCCGCCGCTGTCGGGGCTGCAATACAGTCCCGGGGTCGGGGTCGACTACTACATCTGGGCGCTGCAGATCTCGGGCCTGGGCACGACGCTGACCGGCATCAACTTCCTGGTGACCATCCTCAAGATGCGCGCGCCGGGCATGAAGCTGATGCACATGCCGATCTTCACCTGGACCGCGCTGATCACCAACATCCTGATGATCGCCGCGTTCCCGTTCCTCACCGTCTCGCTGGCCCTGCTCACCGCCGACCGCTACCTGGGCACGCACTTCTTCACCAACGACGGTGGCGGCAACGCCATGATGTACATCAACCTGATCTGGATCTGGGGCCACCCGGAGGTCTACATCCTGATCCTGCCGTGCTTCGGCGTGTTCTCCGAGGTGGTGTCCACGTTCTCGCGCAAGCCGCTGTTCGGCTATACCTCGATGGTGTGGGCCACCAGCTGCATCGGCCTGCTGTCCTTCATCGTGTGGCTGCACCACTTCTTCACGATGGGCTCGGGCGCCAACGTCAACGCGTTCTTCGGCATCACCACGATGATCATCGCGGTGCCCACGGGCGTGAAGATCTTCAACTGGCTGTTCACCATGTTCCGCGGTCGTCTGCAGATGACCTCGATGATGTACTGGACGGTGGGCTTCATGGTCACCTTCACCATCGGCGGCATGACCGGCGTGATGATGGCGATCCCGGCGGTGTCCTTCGTGCTGCACAACTCGCTGTTCCTGATCGCCCACTTCCACAACGTGATCATCGGCGGCGTGGTGTTCGGCTGCCTGTGCGGCCTGACCTACTGGTTCCCCAAGGCGTTCGGCTTCAAGCTCATCGACAAGCTGGGCAAGGCCTCGTTCTGGTGCTGGATCGTCGGCTTCTTCGTCGCCTTCATGCCGCTGTACGTGCTGGGCTTCCTGGGCATGACCCGTCGCCTGAACAGCTACAACAACCCGGAGTGGACCCCGTGGCTGATGGTGGCGGCCGGCGGTGCGGTGATCATCGGCTGCGGCATCTTCCTGAACATCGTCCAGATCGCCTGGAGCATCATCAAGCGCAAGGAAAACCCCGACCTGACCGGCGATCCGTGGGATGGCCGCACGCTGGAGTGGGCCACGTCCTCGCCGGCGCCGTTCTACAACTTCGCCCACCTGCCCAAGGTCAATGGCCTGGACCAGCACTGGCGTGACAAGGAGGCCGGTACCGCCTACCAGCGTCCGACCCACTTCGAGGACATCCACATGCCGCGCAATACCGCCATCGGCGTGTGGATGGGTGCCTTCAGCGTGCTGCTGGGCTTCGGCATGATCTGGCATATCTGGTGGATGGCCATCATCGGCCTGGTCGGCATGATCGGCAGCTTCCTGGTGCGCGCCTTCGACGACGACATCGATTACTACGTGCCGGCCGCCGAGGTGGCGCGCATCGAGAACGCGCGCTACGACCAGCTTGACCGCCTGCGTGCCGCCAAGACGGGGGCCCTCTGACATGTCCGCGAGCAACACCATGAGTCACGCGCACCACGACGCGCACGCCCACGACCACGGGCACCACGATGCCGGCGCCAATTCGGTGTTCGGCTTCTGGATCTACCTGATGAGCGACTGCCTGATCTTCGCAGGCCTGTTCGCCACCTACGCGGTCCTGTCCGGCGCCACGGTCGATGGCCCCACGGCCAAGGAGCTGTTCGACCTGAAGTTCGTGCTGGTCGAGACCTTCCTGCTGCTGTTCTCCAGCTTGACCTTCGGCCTGGCGATGATCGGCGCGCACAAGGGCAGCAAGGGACAGCTGCTGGGCTGGCTGTTCATCACCTTCCTGTTCGGTGCCGGCTTCCTCGGGATGGAGCTCTACGAGTTCCACCACCTGATCGAGGAGGGCGCGGGCCCGGGGCGCAGCGCGTTCCTGTCGGCGTTCTTCACCCTGGTGGCCACCCACGGTCTGCACGTGACCGCCGGTATCCTGTGGATGGCGGTCCTGGTGATCCAGGTCCTGACCAAGGGCCTGACGCCGCGCGTGATGACCCGTCTGTCCTGCCTGAGCCTGTTCTGGCACTTCCTGGACATCATCTGGATCGGTGTGTTCACCGTCGTCTATCTGCTGGGAGCCCTGTGATGAGCGGTCCTGTCCATTCTTCCCATGACCATGCCCACGAGGCGGCCGGCCACGGCAGCGTGAAGTCGTATCTGATCGGCTTCGTCTGGGCGGTGATCCTGACGGTGATCCCGTTCGGCCTGGCGATGAGCGGCTTCTTCCCGGCCGGCGTCACCGCCGCCATCGCCGCCCTGTGCGCGGCGGTGCAGATCGTGGTGCACCTGGTGTACTTCCTGCACATGGACCTGACCCCGGCCCAGCGCAGCAACGCCATGGTGTTCATCTCCACGGTGGTGGTGATCGGCATCGTGATCGTCGGTTCGCTGTGGGTGCTGCACAACATGAACGCGAACATGATGCACTGAGGCCTCCGGGCTTCCGCTGCGTCACGAACAGGCCGCCCCTTGGGCGGCCTTTTTCGTGGGCGGAAGGCTGGCGACCGTGACCAATGGCAGGAACGTCAGGTGGGCGACAGGGGATAGCATCGAGGGTTGCCGCCCTGGCCTCATCCTCGTCCCGGAGACTCCATGAAGATCGCTTTCTCGCCCGTCGCCCTGGCCGTCCTGTGCGCCCTGGCGGGTACCGCGCAGGCCCAGCAGTCCAGCACGCCCGCGCCGCAGGACATCCCGTATCCCGGCACCCTGCGGGTGGACGTGGATGCCACCGATCTGGGCCGGCGCATCTTCAAGGTGCGCGAGACCCTGCCGGTGAAGGCGGGCGAGCTGACCCTGCTGTATCCGGAATGGATCCCCGGCAACCACAGCCCGACCGGCCAGGTGGCCAAGGTCGCCGGGCTGAAGTTCACCGCCAACGGCCAGAAGCTGGCCTGGACGCGGGACCAGTACGACGTGTTCGCTTACAAGGTGAACATCCCGGAAGGCGTGAGCGAGCTGCAGGTGGAGTTCGACTACCTCTCGCCGCTAAACCGCGACCAGGGCCGCGTGGTGATGACCCCGGCCATGCTCAACCTGCAGTGGAACCTCACCGTGCTGTATCCGGCCGGCTACTACAGCCGCCAGATCCCGGTGCAGGCCAGCGTCAAGCTGCCGGCCGGCTGGTCCTACGCCACCGCCGCCGAGACCGCCAGCAAGGCCGGCGACACGGTGCAGTTCAAGACCCTGCCTTGGAACGTGCTGCAGGACTCGCCGCTGTTCGCCGGCAAGTACTACAAGCAGTTCGACCTGAGCCAGGGCGAGACCCCGGTCAAGCTCAACGTGTTCGCCGATGCGCCCAAGTCGCTTGAGGCCAAGCCCGAGCAGATCGCCAAGCACAAGGCGCTGGTCGAGCAGGCCTACAAGCTCTATGGCGCGCACCACTACGATCACTACGACTTCCTGCTGGCGCTGACCACGCAGATGGGCGGCATCGGCCTGGAGCACCATCGCTCCAGCGAGAACAGCGGCAGCCCGGACTACTTCACCAAGTGGGACGAGACCTGGGGCGGTCGCGATCTGCTGCCGCACGAGTTCAACCACTCCTGGAACGGCAAGTTCCGTCGCGGCGTGGACCTGACCACGCCCAACTTCAACGTGCCCATGGGCGACAGCCTGCTGTGGGTGTACGAGGGGCAGACCCAGTTCTACGGCTATGTGCTGGCCGCGCGCTCGGGCCTGTGGTCCAAGGAGCAGACGATGGACGCGCTGGCCAGCGTCGCGGCGACCTATGCCCGCGGCCGGCCGGGCCTGGACTGGCGTCCGCTGCAGGACACCACCAACGATCCGACCATCAACATGCGCCGCCCGCTGGCCTATCGCAGCTACCAGCTCAGCGAGGACTACTACTCCGGCGGCCAGATGGTGTGGCTGGAGGCCGACGCCAAGCTGCGCGAGCTGAGCCGGGGCAAGAAGTCGATCGATGATTTCGCCAAGGCCTTCTTCGGCATGGACAACGGCAGCTACCAGGTCAAGACCTACGACTTCGACGAGGTGGTGTCCACGCTCAATGGTGTGGCGGCCTACGACTGGGCCACGTTCCTGCGCGACCGCCTGGATGGCCGCAAGCCGCTGACCGGTGGCATCGAGGCCAGCGGTTGGAAGCTGGTGTTCAGCGACAAGCCCAGCGCCGCGATCAAGGCCGCCGAGGGCCGCAGCAAGTCGACCAACCTGACCTATTCGCTGGGCCTGTCGGTGGGCAGCGACGGCGGTGTGGGCGATGTGCTGTGGGACAGCCCGGCGTTCCAGGCCGGCATCGCCCCGGGCATGACGATCGTGGCGGTCAACGGCCAGGCCTATTCCGGTGATGCGATCAAGGACGCGGTGACCGCGGCCAAGACGGGCAAGGCGCCGATCGAGCTGCTGGTGAAGAACTTCGACCGTTACGACACCTACAAGCTCGATTACCACGGTGGACTCCAGTACCCGTCGCTGGAACGCGTGGCCGGCACCACGGACACCTTGAGCAAGCTGCTCGAGGCGCGTTGAGTCAGAGGTTGGCATCCGGCCGGGGTGGTGCGGGTGCCAGGCTGAGGGAAAAGGCCGCGAAAGCGGCCTTTTCTTTTCGGGCGTCTGGCAACTGTGCAACGGCGATAGCAGTAGCAACAGCAAGCCGAGCCAGAGCATCACTCCCAGTTCGTCATTCCCGCGAAAGCGGGAATCCAGGGACTTTGCTTCTTCCGCGCTTGCTCCGCCCTTGTTTCAAGACATCGTCCGCAGACAAAAGAGCGCAGCCTCACTCCACCTCAAACGCCTTCGCCACCGGCAGCTCCACCGGCACCCCATCGGCATTGCACGTCCCGGCCTTGCACAGGCGTGCGCGCAGCGCGGGCGTGGCCTGCACGATCAGGTGGTAGAGCGTGTTCTGCTCGATCGTGCCGTGCACCGCCTCGCTGCCAGGTCCGCTGGCCCAGACGCCGACATCGTCGCCGCCGTGGCTCTCGGACTTCATCGGGATCATGCCTTCCTGCAGATAGTCCGGATCTTCGGTGTTGACCTCGTCGAGCACCGGGCGGCCCTGCGCGGCCTTGAACTCCGAGGGCTCGTGCGGGAAGCGCTTGGGGCCGGCGGGCTGGGCGTTGCTCGCGCCGGGATAGCCCGGGCCGTTGGCGTAGTTGAGCGTGGTATAGGTCTGGCCGTTGGCATCGCGTGCGTACTGCGTGCGGTCGCCATCCTCGCCGGAGACGCCGCGCACCTTGCCCAGGATCGGGTTTCCGCGCACCGGGTAGCCGACGAAGTTCAGCGAATGCGAGTGGTCGGCGGTGACGATGATCAGCGTGTCCGGCGGCGCGGTTTTGACCGCCGCGCGCACCGCGTCGGACAGGGCGATGGTTTCGTCCAGGGCGCGGAAGGCGTTGCCGGAGTGGTTGGCGTGGTCGATGCGGCCGCCCTCGACCATCAGCGCGAAGCCCTGCGGCTGGCGCGCCAGGGACTGGATGGCCGCGGTCGTCATCTGCGCCAGGCTGGGCTCGCCCTGGGCGCTGCGGTTGCGGTCGTGGTCGAACTGCATGTGGTCCGGCTCGAACAGGCCGAGCAGGGCCGGCGCGTCCTTGGCCGCTTCGAACTGGCCCGCGTTCCAGACGTAGGCGCCGCCCGGGTGGGCCTGCTTCCACTCCTCGACCAGATCGCGGCCGTCCAGGCGCAGGCCGACCTTGTCGTCGTACTCGGGATCGCGCTCGGTGGCGTTCTGGAACTGGCTGCGGCCGCCGCCCAGGACCACTTGCGGGCCGCGGCCGAAGCGCGCATCGGTCAGCAGCTGCTGGGCGATGTCGGTGCAGCCGGCCTGGCGCGCGGCTTCGGGCAGGTCGGCGTCGTTCTCCCAGTTGCGCTCGGGGCTGTGCGCATAGGTCGCCGCCGGGGTGGCGTGGGTGATGCGCGTGGTGGTGACGATGCCCGTGGCCAGCCCGGCGCTGTCGGCCAGCTGCAGCCAGGTCAGCAGGCCCTTGTTCAAGCTGTCGGCGCAGTCGCCGCGGGTGCCGGCGCTGACGCCGATGGCGCCCATGTGCGACTTCACGCCGGTCATGATCGCGGTCATGGTGCCGGCCGAGTCGGGCGTCTGCGAATCGGTGTTGTAGGTCTTGCTCAGCGCCGTGGCCGGGAAGGTCTCCCAGCTCAGCGCATTCTCCTCACCCGGGGCGCCGCGGCGCTGGCCTTCCAGGATGCGGGCGGCCGCCACGGTGGTCAGGCTCATGCCGTCGCCGAGGAACAGGATCACGTTGCGCGCCTTGCCCGCCATGGCGCCGTTGCCGGCCGCGCGCGCGGCGCCGCTGCGATACCACCACTGCGGCGTCTCGCCCTGCGGGTGGGCGACCTGCGGCACCTCCGGCGCCGCGGCGGCGATGGTGGGCCTGGCGCCGGCGGTGCTGGCGCAGCCGGCCAGCAGGGTCAGGCCGAGGGAGGCGGTCAGGGCGAGAACGGGAGGGCAGGGCAGGCGCATGCTCGAGAGACAGGAAGAGGACCGACCGCCAAGTCTGCCTCGCCAAGACAACAGCAGGATGACGATCCGGACCGACGCGCCCGGCGGGGCGCTGGCCCGGCATGTCCCGCTGCTGGTCCGCCGGGTTCCACGCCGGGCATCGCCAGGCGCGGCCACCGCGCGGTAAGGTGCGCGATGGGACACCGACGACGGGGCGTGATTTCGTGAAACTCGTGCAGGCATGGCTGAAGATCCCGTTCTGGCAGCGGGTGGTGGCCGGTTTCGTGCTCGGCGCCCTGGCCGGCTGGGCGCTCGGCCCGCGCGCGGAGACCTGGTTCGGTCCGCTGGGCGATCTGTACGTCACCCTGATCAAGATGATCGCGATCCCGCTGGTGTTCTTCGCGGTGATCAACGCGATCTCGGCGCTGAGCGGGCAGAAGTCCATCGCCGCGCTGGGCGCGCGCACCTTCGGCTGGTTCGTCATCACCGCCTGCCTGGCGGTGGGCGTGGGCCTGCTGGTGGGCACGGTCATGCAGCCCGGCAGCGGCGCGCTGAGCATCGCCATCGACTCGGCGTGGAAGCCGCGCGACGTGCCCAGCCCGGTCAAGGTGCTGCTGGACGTGGTGCCGTCCAACCCGTTCTTCGCCCTGACCGGCATCGGTACCCGGACCAACGCCGCTGGCGAGACCGTGCTGGCGGCCGGCCGCGGCTCGATCCTGCCGGTGATCTTCTTCGCCGCGCTGCTGGGCTTCGCCATGGTCAAGCTGGGCGACCGCGTGGCCGAGGCGCGCAAGGTCACCGCGCAGATGAGCGAGATCATGATCCAGGTGACGCGCTTCGTGCTGGAGGTCACCCCGATCGGCACCTTCGGCCTGATCGCCGCGCTGGTGGGCGCCTATGGCTTCGAGAAGCTGCTGCCGCTGGGCAACTTCGTGCTGGCCCTGTACATCGCCTGCATCCTGCACATCGTGGTGGTCTACGGCGGTCTGCTGCTGATCCATGGGCTGAACCCGCTGAAGTTCTTCCGTGGCGCCGCGCCGGGCATGCAGGTGGCCTTCGTCAGCTCGTCCAGCTTCGCCGCCATGCCGGTGTCGATGCGCTCGATCACCCACAACCTGGGCGTCAACAAGGACTATGCGGCCTTCGCCGTGCCGCTGGGCGCGAGCATCAAGATGGACGGCTGCGGAGCGATCTATCCGGCGCTGTGCGCACTCTTCATCTCGCAGTACACCGGCGTGCCGCTGACCGGCAACCAGTATTTCATCGTGCTGATCGCCTCGGTGCTGGGCAGCTTCGGCACCGCCGGCGTGCCCGGTACGGCCGTGGTGATGGCCACGGTGGTGCTCACCGCCGCCGGACTGCCGCTGGAGACCATCGGCTACCTGTATGCCATCGACCGCATCCTGGACATGATGCGCACCCTGACCAACGTGACCGGGCAGATGCTGGTGCCGACCCTGGTCGCGCGCGAGACCGGCCTGCTGGACAAGCAGATCTACGACGCGGCGCCGACCAATGTCGGCGTGGAGTCCGCGCCGCAGCGCTGATCCGTCCGGTGCTGGACCAAGGCGAAGGGCGCGCTGCCGGTCAGCGCGCCCTTCCTGTTTGCGCGGCGCGTGATGCTTCTAGCTGCTTCCGTGATGCGTCCATGGTGGCCGCACAAGTTGTAGCGTGAAGATGGAGGTCCGCGACGCCGAGCCATGCGGGGCGGCGACCGATCGAGCGGCGCATCTCGTCGATGAGGAGCCAGACGCATCGCGCCAGTCGCCGGCCTGGCCAAGGCGACTGCGCATTTCTCCGCGCCGTGCTCAGACCTCGTGGCGCGGCGTGGCCAGGCGCGTGGCGCACAGGGCCATCGGGATCGGCAGCAACAGCGCGACCACCGTGACCCAGGCCGGGAAGGGAACCAAGGCCGCCAGCGCGATCACCGCCGCCATCACCAGCGCGCCGACCGCGATCGCCGGGGCGCTGCGGTTGGCGCTGGAGACCTTGGCCGCGACCCCGCCGCCGAGCAGCCCGGCCAGCGCACAGCCGGCGATCAGGCAGGCCAGCGCCTCGCGCGGGGCGGAGACGGCGTAATCGGCCAGGTTGGAGACGGTATAGAAGTCCGCGCCGGAGGGCAGGCGGTACAGATGCTGGTAGGCATAGGTGCCGCCGGCGATGACGGCCGCGGCGACGAGGATGCCCAGCAGCAAGCCCAGGAAGCTACGCATGTGGTGTTCATTCCATTGAGCGGGAAGCCGACAGGATGGCGCGAAACTCGCCTCGCCCGCAACCGACTATCCTCGCCCGACCGGCGTTGGCGCCGGCCTCTCGACCAGCCCGGCGCGGCGCGCGCCCAGCACGATCTTCAGGAGACCCCATGCGTGGCGAGCAACGTGAACTGACCTTCCGCTTCCTGGCCGAGCCCAAGGACGTCAACTACGGCGGCAAGGTCCACGGCGGGGTGGTCATGCGCTGGATTGACCAGGTCGGCTATGCCGCGGCCGTGGGCTGGAGCGGGCACTACAGCGTCACCGTCGCGGTGGGCGGCATCCGCTTCGTCGCCCCGATCCGCATCGGCGACCTGGTGACCGTCACCGCCAAGCTGGTCCACACCGGCACCAGCAGCATGCACTTCGCTGTGGACGTGCGTGCGCGCGACCTGGAACCCGGCGAGCGCGACGCGGTCAGCCGCCTGTGCACGCATTGCGTGATCGTGTTCGTGGCCATGGATCAGGCCGAAGGCAAGCCGACCGCCGTGCCGCCGTGGACGCCGACCAGCGAGGCGGACCAGCGCCTGGCCGACTACGCGATCAAGGTGATGGAGCTGAGCAAGGACATCGAGCAGACCGTGGCCGCGTTCCACGCGTAGCTTTTTCGGCCCGGCAAGGTGGAGATGACGACTCGTCCTTGGCCGGCATGCGGCGAGGTGAGCCCGCTGATGACAAGCGTGCGGCCGACGAACGGACTTCGGCCACCAGCCTGGATCCGGCTGGATGTAGCGCCTCGGCTCGGTGATTCCGGGAAGGCCGACGCTTGAAAGGAAGAGGCCTGACTGCGCTTCGTACTTCGGTAGCGGCCGCCCTTGTGGCCTATCTAGCCAACGGAGGCGATGGGCGCTGCGAGGGGATCCTTGAGCAGCGGTGAAGCTTTAATGGGAAAGCCCCATCGCCGCCATGGCGGCTCCCGTCCGCTCTACAGGCAGGCCGCTGCGAGATTTGAGGAGACAGTTGCTCCCACGATGGGGTCCGCACGCAACCGGTAGAGGCCCACTGCGGATGGATCGGGGTTCTTTTGAAACGAAGCCTCATACCTCGACGCGCCGGCCCGCTGCACTTCCGAAGCCGGCACTCGCACGCACCACGATCTCTCAAGCGGGAAGAACAGCCACAAAAAAGCCGGCGCATGCGCCGGCTTCTTCTTGCATCCCTGGGGCCGCGCTTACAGCGAGACGCGGCGCGCCTGCATGAAGCGACCGCCCCAGTAGCCGGAGGTCAGCGTATCGACGCGCACGTCCTTGCCGGTGCTGGGGGAGTGCAGGAAGCGGCCTTCGCCGACATAGATGCCGACGTGGTTGACCCGGCCGCGAGCGCCGAAGAACACCAGGTCGCCCTGGCGCAGCTGGTCGCGGTTCCTGATCAGCTCGCCCTCGCCGTCGGCAGCCATGTCGCGCGAGACGCGCGGCAGGTCCACGCCCAGCGCGGTGCGGAACACGTAGCCCACTAGGCCGCTGCAATCCAGACCGCTGTCCGGATCGCTGCCGCCCCAACGGTAGGGCGTGCCGAGCAGGGCCAGCGCGCTCTGCAGGACGCTCTGGACCTTGCCGACATCGGCCTGGCCGCCGGCCGCAGCCGCGGCACCGGCCAGGTTGTAGTGGCTCAGCAGGCGGCTCAGGTCGCCGGCCAGCGTGGTCGAGCGGTCCATGACCGGCACGGTGTCGCTGGCGGCCAGGCGCGGCAGCAGCGCGGTCAGGGTGGCGGCGGCGGCCTCGGTGGCCTTATCGCGCAGCGAGCCGTTGCCGGCCACGGCCGGGACTGCGGCGGCCGGCGCCAGCGCGGCGACCGGAATGCTCACCGCGGGAGCCGTCGCAGCGGCGGCGGGAGCAGGCGTGGCAGCGGCGATCGGCTGGCCGGCCGGAACGGCGGCAGCGCTGTTGGCGTTGATCGGAGTCGGCACGCCAGTGGCGACCGTGGTGGCCACCGGGCTGGTGACCGTGGCCACGTCCGAGGACGGCGTGGCGGGGAGATGGGTAGCGTCCTGGGCCATCGCCAGCGGCGCGGCACCGGTACCAAGCAACGCCAGGATCAGTAGCGGAAGCGGGCCACGATGCAGGCGGCGGGTGGTGAGCGGCTGGCCCAACTTCAGGTCGTCGTTCGTCACGGGCGGGTGAAGGTTTCGCGGCGGAGACTGGAGTTTGCCGTTAGTCGCCAGTGAAGATGTTCAAAGTTCGTTACAGGAGCGTAGAGGGCATTGAGAAGTGCATCACATTTTACGCATCACATTTAATTAACAACCCGGCGGGCCCCGCTGTAATGGTCGCGCCAGTAGGCTCCGTCCAGCGAGTCCAGGCGGACCGTTCCGCCGCTGCTGGGCGCATGGACGAAGCGGCCTTCGCCCACATAGATGCCCACATGGCTGACGCTGCCGGGCGTGCCGAAGAACACCAGATCGGCCGGCGCCAGGCGGCTCTCATCGATGCGCGGCCCCTGGATCTGGGCCAGCTCCCTGGAGGTGCGCGGCAGGCGCAGGTCGAGCATGTCGCGGTAGACGTAGTTGACCAGGCCGCTGCAGTCGAAGCCCGATTCGGGCGTGTTGCCGCCGTAGCGGTAGGGCGTGCCGACCAGCCCCAGGGCGCGCATGATCACGCCATTGACCGCCATCGGGTCGGCCACCGGCTGCACCGACCAGACCCGGGGCGGCGGTGGCGGCGTCTTGCTGCGCACCACCGGGCGCTCGCTGCCGCAGCCGGCCAGCAAGGCCAAGACCAGGGCGAGTCCGCTCAGGACCAGACCGCGCCGGAGCCAGGCGGTTGGCATGCGCCGGGGCGAGCCCGGATAATGGACGGTCTTCATCGCGGCCATTGTGGTCCGCACGCCCTGCGGCGGACAAGCCGCGCACCCTGCCGCGCCACCGCGGCCTTCACCAGAGTTTGCAATGAAAATCGCCAAAGACAGCGTCGTGCGTTTCCACTACACCGTGTCCGAAGTCGGCGCCGAGCCGCTGGAGTCCTCCAAGGACCGCGAGCCGCTGGCCATCCTGATCGGCCACGGCAACATCATCCCCGGCCTGGAGGCGGCGATGATGGACAAGGAAGCCGGCGAAAGCTTCGGCGTGGACGTGGCCGCGGCCGAGGCCTACGGCGAGCGCCGCGATGGCCTGAGCCAGCGCGTGCCCAAGAAGCACTTCGGCGGCCAGAAGCTCGCCGCCGGCCAGCAGGTCGTGCTGCAGACCAACTTCGGCCCGCGCGCGGTGACCATCCAGAAGGTGGGTATGAGCGTGGTCGACGTGGACCTCAACCACCCGATGGCCGGCAAGGACCTGCATTTCGACGTGGAGATCGTCGAGGTGCGCGAGGCCTCGCCCGAGGAGATCGAGCACGGTCACGTGCACGGCGATGGTGGCCACCAGCACTGAGCCATGCGCTTGCTTGTGCAAGCTTTGCGGCGGCCCGCGTGATGCGGGCCGTCGTCGTTTGCGGCCGGCGCGATGCGCCCTGACTCCGCCGTGACGGCGCTGCCCGCACCGCTGGGCGAGCGCGCGCGCCTGCCGGCGATGGATATGCTGCGCGGCCTGGCGCTGCTGGGCATCGCGCTGATGAATCTGGAGGGCTTCGCCGGCCCTCCGGCGTCGATGGGCACCGGCGTGGATCCGGCGCTGTCCGGCGCGGATCGCTGGGTGGACGCGGCGATCTATGTGCTGGTCCAGGGCAAGTTCATCGCGCTGTTCTCGCTGCTGTTCGGCGCGGGCTTCGCCGGCCTGGCCGTGCGCGCCGAGCGCGAGGGCTGGGCGCTGGGCCCGGTGTGGCTGCGCCGCTGCGCGGGGCTGCTGCTGATCGGGCTGGCGCACGCGCTGCTGGTCTGGTCCGGCGACATCCTGGTGACCTATGCGCTGTGCGGGCTGCTGTTGCTGGCCTTCCGCGAGGTCATCGGCGGCGTGCTGGCGTGGATCGGAGTGGCGTTGTTCCTTGTGCCGGCCGGGCTGATGCTGGGCGTGGCGGCGATGGGCGCATCGCTGGCCCATGATCCGGCCTGGCAGCAGGCGCTGCACGAACAGGCCGTACACGCCCACGCCCAGGCGCAGGCCCAGATCGGCGCCTACGCGCACGGCGATTACCTCGCCGCCACGCGCCAGCGGCTGGAGGACTTCGTCTCGAACCTGCAGGTGCTGCCGATCTACGGGGCGCAGGTCTTCGGCCTGTTCCTGATCGGCGGCTGGCTGGGCGGGGTGCTGGCCGAACCGGCGCGGCATGCGCGCGCGCTGCAGGCGATGCGCTGGATCGCGCTGCCGCTGGGCCTGGGTGCGATGGGGCTGGCGGTGTGGCTGGCGCCGTGGATCGGGCCGGGGCGTACCGATGCGCGGACCTGCCTGGGCGCGGCGCTGGCGTCGGCGGCGAGCCTGCCGATCTGCCTGGGGTACGTGGCCTGGACCCTGCGCTGGCTGCAGGGGCGCCCCTCGCTGACCGGCCTGTGCGCGGCGCTTGCCGCGACCGGCCGGCTGGCGCTGAGCAACTATCTGCTGCAGTCGCTGGTGTTCACCATGCTCTTCTATGGCTATGGATTCGGGGCCTTCGGGCTGGCGCGACGCTGGCAGCTGCCGCTGGCGCTGGCCCTGTTCGCGCTGCAGCTTGTCCTGAGCCGGTGGTGGCAGAAGCGCGGGCTTCCCGGGCCGGCCGAATGGGCGCTGCGCGCGCTGGCCTATGCGCGGCCGCCGCGCCGCGCCGGATAGAGATGAGTCGCCTTGTCCTCACCCGTCGTGGGCCGGGGCTTGGGCATGCTGTGCAACGACCCTGAGACCCGAGCGGAGTGAACATCCATGCAGGCAGCGGCTGACAGCGCCTTCGATCTGATCGTCATCGGCGGCGGCTCCGGGGGGCTGGCCGGCGCCTTCCGCGCGGCCGAATACGGCGCCAGCGTGGCGCTGCTCGAGCCGGGCGAACTGGGCGGGACCTGCGTCAACGTCGGCTGCGTGCCGAAAAAGGCGATGTGGCTGGCCGCCGAGATCGCCCGGCATCTGGACATGGCCGCCGACCTGGGCTTCCCGATCGAGCATGGGCCGCTGGACTGGCAGGAGTTCGTGGTCCATCGCCAGCGCTACATCGCCGGCATCCACGACAGCTACCGCCGCCGCCTGCACAAGGGCGGCATCAACCGCATTCCCTCGCGCGGCCGGCTGATGCCGGGCGGCGTGCGCTGCGAGGACGGACTGGAGCTCAAGGCGCGGCATGTGCTGATCGCCACCGGCGGTCATCCCAAGCGGCCGGACATCCCCGGCGCGGAGCTGGCGATCGATTCGGATGGCTTCTTCAACCTGTGCTCGGCGCCGCCGCGGGTGGCGATCGTCGGTGGCGGCTACATCGCCGTCGAGCTGGCCGGGGTGCTGCAGGCGCTGGGCAGCCAGGTCGAGCTGTTCGTGCGCGGCCCGTGTCTGCTGCAGGCCTTCGACCGCGGGCTGACCCACCAGCTGGCCGAGAACCTGCGCCAGGGCGGCATCCGCTTGTTCTTCGACATGCAGGTGACCGCGCTGGAACGCCACGGCCAGGCCACGCGCGTGCTCACCGACACCGGTCCCATGCCGGGCGAATACGACTGCGTCATCTTCGCCACCGGCCGCGCGCCCAATACGCACGACCTGGGTCTGGAGACCGTGGGCGTGCGCACCGATGACGAAGGCTACGTCCAGGTCGATGAGTGGCAGGACACCAACGTGGAGAACATCCATGCCATCGGCGATGTCACCGACGTCGGCGTCGAGCTGACCCCGGTGGCGATCGCCGCCGCGCGCCGGCTGATGGACCGGCTGTTCGGCGGCAAGCCGCAGGCCAAGCTGGATTACGCCAACATCCCCAGCGTGGTGTTCTCGCACCCGCCGATGGGGGGCGTCGGCCTGAGCGAGAAGGAGGCGCAGGCCAAGTTCGGCCAGGACGCGGTGAAGGTGTATTCGACCACGTTCCGACCGATGCTCTATGCGCTGGCCGACGCGCCGCAGCACAGCCTGTTCCGGCTGGTGTGCGTGGGCCCGGAGCGGCGCGTGGTCGGCGTGCACCTGATGGGCGAGGGCGCCGACGAGATCCTGCAGGGCTTCGCGGTGGCGGTGAAGCTGGGCGCCACCCTGGACGACCTGCACGAGACGGTCGCCATCCATCCCACCAGCGCCGAGGAAGTGGTCCTGCTGCGCTAGCCGGCCGCGCTGCTACGGCCCGGGCAGCTGCGCCAGCAGCCATCTTCTGAAGCTCGTCATCGCCGGAGTAAGCGGACGACGCTTCAACATGGTCAGCCAGTACGCGCCGGTGCTGACCATGACCGGAAACGGCTGGACCAGGCGCCCGCTTTCGAGGTCGCGCTCGAACATGCACGGCGGCACCAGGGCCACGCCGTGCCCGTCGATCGCCGCGTGCGCCATCAGCGTCGAGGCATCGAAGACAGGGCCACGCAGTGGGACCGGCGCGCACCCGGCGGCCTGGAACCAGGCCGGCCAGTCCTGCGGCCGGTAGGAACGCAGCAGCGGCACGTCCTTCAGGTCCGCGGGCGTCTGCAGGCGCGCCGCCGTCGCCGGCGAGCACAGCGGCGAGAGCGGCGCGTCCAGCAGGCATTCGGCCTGCAGCCCGTGCCAGGCGCCGTCGCCGAAGCGGATGGCGAAGTCCAGGCTCTCGCCGGCCACGTCCACGCGGTTGTTGTTGGTCAGCAGGCGCAGGTCGACCAACGGATGCTGCGCCTCGAAGTCGCGCAGGCGCGGCAACAGCCATCCCATCGCGAAGGTGCCCACGACGCTGACGGTCAACACCTCGCGCCGGTGGCCGTGCTCGAACTGCTCCAGCAGGCGGCCCACGCGGGCGAAGGTATCGCTCAGCGTCGGCACCAGGGCCAGGCCTTCGTCGGTGATGACCAGGCCCTTGGAGGTCCGCCGGAACAGGCGCACGCCGAGCCGGTCCTCGAGCGACTTGAATTGGTGGCTGATGGCCGCGGGCGTGACCGAGAGTTCGTCGGCGGCCAGGGTGAAGGACAGATGCCGCGCCGCGCTTTCGAAGGCCTTGAGCGCGTTCAACGACACCGACGGCCCCATGGGCACATGAGATCTTCTTGAAGCTGCCAAGAGATAACATCCTTTGCGCGCGTACGGGGCGGATCAGACTATAGCGCCGACCTTTTTTCTCAGTCGGAAGGCGTCGGAACATGCATCGGATCGTGTATGGCGTGGTGTGCGCAGCGGTTGTCTTTGGCTTGTCCGGCCGTGCGGCGTTGGCCGCGCCGGCCAATCCTTCTTCGAAAGAAGTCGCACGTGTCGAGGTGTGGCAGGCGCCCGCAGGCACGACGCAGCTGCCGATCTGGCCGCATGCCGCGCCGGATCCGGAAGAGACCACGCGCAAGCCCGAGCGCGTGCTGACCAAGCTCACGCCGGATGCGCTCGGCGGCGACGTGTCGCAGGGCGTGTTCGACGTCAGCGTCCCCACCATGACGGTCTACCCGCCGAAAGGACGCAATACCGGCGCGGCCGTGGTGGTCTTTCCCGGCGGCGGCTTCGTGATGCTGGCCATCACCCTGGAAGGCACCGAGATCTGCGACTGGATCACCGCGCACGGCATGACCTGCATCCTGTCCAAGTACCGGGTGCCCGGCGGCAACCACCACTACGACAAGGACTGCAACTGCGCGGTTACGCCCAGGACGCCGTTCGCCCTGCAGGACGCACAGCGCACCATCCGCCTGGTACGCGCGCACGCGGCGCAGTGGCACATCGATCCGGCCAAGGTCGGGGTGATCGGCTTCTCCGCCGGTGGCTATCTGGTGGCGCAGACCAGCAACATCTTCACTTCGACCTATGCGCCGGTGGACGCGGCCGACAAGCTCAGCAGCCGGCCGGACTTCGCGATCGCGGCCTATCCCGGGCACCTGTGCCGCGAGGGCAAGTTCGCCCCGGGCTTCAAGGTCACCGCGCGGACGACGCCGACCTTCCTGCTGCAGGACTGGGACGACCCGGTCGACGATATCTGCAACAGCACCGTCTATGCGCGCGCGCTGGAGCAGGCCGGCGTGCCGGCCGAGGTGCACCTGTTCGCCAAGGGCGGCCATGCCTTCGGGCTGCGCCCGTCCAAGCATCCGGTGGTGAAGATGTGGCCGGTGCTGCTGGAGCAGTGGCTGAAGGAGATCGGGATCCTGTAAGCGCGGGGCGGGACGGCTGGGAACGGCCCGTCATTCCCGCGAACGCGGGAATCCAGTGCCCTGGCTGCCTGAGTGCGAGAGTCGCTGGGTTCCCGCGTCCACGGGAACGACGATGTGTGGCGGTTGGCAGTGACGCCAAAAGCAAAGGGCCGCATCGCTGCGGCCCTTTGTCGTGGTGCGAAAGGCGCCGACCTCAGTGGCCGCCGGCCGCCGCGCCGCCGCCGGCCTTGGCCGCGAACGGCGGCTTGGCGAACCACACCACCACGATGATCGAAAGGAAGACGATGCCCAGCAGGTGGAAGATCTCGTTGAAGCCGATCTGCGCGGCCTGCTGGCCGATCATCTGGTTCAACGCCACCGCGCCGGTCTGCAGATCGCCGCGGCCAAGCTGGTTCACGGTCTGCTGCATGGCCGGATCGTAGGCGTTGATGTGCTCGGTCAGCTGCGCATGGTGCACGGTGGTGCGCTGGTTCCAGGCCCAGGTGGTCAGCGAGGCGGCGAAGCTGCCGCCCAGCGTGCGCACGAAGGTGGCCAAGCCCGAGCCGGCGGCGATCTCATGCGGCTCCAGGTCCGAGAGCAGGATGGTCAGCACCGGCATGAAGAACAGCGCCACGCCCAGGCCCTGGATCAGCTGCACCTCGGCCACGCGGCCGAAGTTGACGTCCAGGTTGAAGCCCGAGCGCAGGAAGCTGGTGGAGGCCATGACGAAGAACGCGAAGCTCGCCAGCAGACGCAGGTCGAAGCGCGAGGCGTACTTGCCCACGAACGGCGTCAGCAGCACCGGCAGCACGCCCAGCGGCGCCGAGGCCAGGCCCGCCCACAGCGCGGTATAGCCCAGGTTGCGCTGCAGCCACAGCGGCACCAGCAGGCCGATGGAGAAGAACGCCGCATAGCCCAGCACCATCGCCAGCGTGCCGGCGGTGAAGTTGCGGTGGCGGAAAAGGCGCAGGTTGACGATCGGATCCTTCTCGGTCAGTTCCCAGATGACGAACACCGTCAGCGCGAGCACCGCCACGATGGTCAGCCATACGATCTTGGTCGAGTTGAACCAGTCCTCGTCGTTGCCCAGGTCCAGCATGATCTGCAGCGCGCCCACGCCCAGGATCAGCGTGGCCAGGCCGACGTAGTCCATCTTCGGCGACTGCAGCTGTTCGGGCCGCCCCTTCATCTGCCGGCCGACCACGAAGCTGGCGAAGATGCCGATGGGAATGTTGATGAAGAAGATCCATTCCCAGCTGTAGTTGTCGGTGATCCAGCCGCCCAGGATGGGGCCGGCGATCGGCGCGACCACCGTGACCATCGCCAGTAGGGCGATGGCCTGGCCGCGCTTGTGCGGTGGATAGATCGAGATCAGCAGCGCCTGGGTCACCGGATACATCGGGCCGGCGACGAAGCCCTGCAGCGCGCGGGCCACCACCAGCAGGCCCATCGAGTTGGCGATGCCGCACAGGAAGGAGGCGACCACGAAGGCCAGCGTGGCCAGGGTGAACAGCCGCACCTCGCCGTACTTGCGGGTCAGAAAGCCGGTCAGCGGCAGCGCGATCGCGTTGCTCACCGCGAACGAGGTGATGACCCAGGTGGCCTGGTTGGCGCTGGCGCCCAGGTTGCCCGAGATGGTGGGCAGGGAGACGTTGGCGATGGTCGTGTCCAGCACCTGCATGAACGATGCAAGCGCCAGGCCGATCGTGGTCAGCGCCATGTTCGGCGGGCGGAACGGCTGGGCCGCCGGCTTGGGGGCGGCCGGCGCGCCGCCGCCGCCCGCGTCTTCGGCGATGGTGGACATCAGTGCGCGCTCAGTTGGTCTTGGCCGACTCGGGCAGGTTCTGCTCGATGATCGAGGTGATCAGCTGGTTGGCGTCGGCCAACTGCTTGTTGTAGGCGGCCGTGGTCATCAGCGGCTTGGCATCGGCCGGGCGGGCCGGCGCCAGGACCGGGCCGTTCTGGTCCTTCAGGCTCACGTTGACGTCCGTGCTCAGGCCGATGCGCAGCGGGTGGGACTGCAGCTGCTTGGGGTCGAGCACGATCTTGACCGGCAGGCGCTGGACGATCTTGATCCAGTTGCCGCTGGCGTTCTGCGCCGGCAGCAGCGAGAACGCACTGCCGGTGCCCAGGCCCAGGCTGTCGACCTTGCCCTGGTAGGTGACGTCATCGCCGTACAGGTCGGCACGCACCTCGACCGGCTGGCCGATGCGCATCTTGCCCAGCTGGGTTTCCTTGAAATTGGCCTCGATCCACACCTGGTCGATCGGCACGATCGTCATCAGCGTGGTGCCCGGCTGGACCTGCTGACCCAGCTGCACGCGGCGCTGGGCCACGTAGCCCGAGACCGGCGCGAGGATCGCGGTGCGCTGCAGATTGAGATAGGCCTGGCGCAGCTGCGAGGACGCGGCCTGCACCTGCGGGGTCTTGGACACGGTGGTGGCATCGACCAGCGCGCGGGTGCGCTGCAGGTTGCCGCGCGCGCCGCCCAGGGCGGCCTCGGCCGAGGCCAGGATGTCGCGGGCGTGGGCCAGCTCCTCGCGCGAGACCGCGCCGGTGGCGACCAGGCCTTCGCGGCGCTTGACGTCGGCGCGCGCCTGATCGACGGCGACCTGGCGGGCGCGCAGGTCCGATTCGCTGGACTCCACGCTGCTGTACAGGCCGCGCACCTGGCGCACGGTGCCGGCCAGGTTGGCCACGGCCTGGTCGTAGCTGACCTGGGCATCGTTGGGATCCAGGTGCACCAGCGGCTGGCCCGCCTCGACCTTCATGCCGTTGTCGGCGTCGATGCTGACCACCGTGCCCATGGTCTGCGGCACGATCGAGACGATGTTGCCGGCGACGTAGGCGTCGTCGGTGCTCTGGTGCCAGCGGCCGTACAGCAGCTCGTAGGCGATCCAGCCCACGCCGGCCACGACGATCACCAGGAGCAGGATAAGCAGGGAACGCTTGCGGTTGCTCTTCTTCGGCGGCTGTGCGCCGGCCTGAGCGTTGGGAGTCTGCGAGTTCATGGCGTGGAGGTATCGGCGGTATTGGTGGAAGAGGGAGTCGGCGCGGTCAGCGGCAGGCCGCCGCCCAGGGCCTGGTCGAGATCGACCACGGCGACGTAGCGGCGGGCGTGGAGATCGGCCAGCTGCTGTTCCAGCTGCAGCAGCGGTCGCTGCGCGGAGAGAACGTCCAGCTGGGTGCCCAGGCCCGCGTCGTAGCGGTTGGAGGCTAGGTCGTAGGCCTTCTGCGCCGCATCGCGCGCCGCGGTCAGCGAGGCGACCTGCGCATCGAGCGAGCGCGCCGACTGGACCGCATCGGCGACCTCGTGCATGGCACCGACCAGGGCA
This sequence comes from Pseudoxanthomonas sp. UC19_8, assembly GCF_042700505.1. NCBI lineage: Bacteria > Pseudomonadati > Pseudomonadota > Gammaproteobacteria > Lysobacterales > Lysobacteraceae > Pseudoxanthomonas > Pseudoxanthomonas sp. UC19_8. The sequence goes on along the minus strand of NZ_CP170559.1, from coordinate 2,137,623 downwards.
CCGTTGTAGCTGGCCACAGCCAGGTCGTACTGGGCGTCGGCGTTGTCGAGGTTGGCGCGCAGGCGACCGCCATCGAAGATCGGCAGGCTGATCGCCGGCCCGCCCAGGCCCAGTACCGCATCGCTGTCGAACAGGTCCGACAGGTTGGCCGAGGCCAGGCCGACGATGGCCGATAGGTTCACGCTGGGCTTGAAGGCGGCCTTGCGCGCGTCGATGCCGCGGTTGGCGGCCTCCACGCGCCAGCGCGCGGCGACCACGTCGGCGCGATGGCCGAGCAGTTCGCTGGGCAGCACGCCGGGCACCGACGGCGCGGGCGCGGCGAGCAGCTTGGGCTGGGCGATGGCCAGGCCGCGGTCCGGGCCCTTGCCGAGCAGCGCGGCCAGCGCGTTGCGCAGGGCATCGATCTGCTGCTGGGCGGCCTGTTCCTGCTGGCGCGCGCTGGCGATGGTGCTCTCGGCCTGGCGCAGCTGCAGGTTGTTGTCCAGGCCGGCATCGACGCGCTGCTGGCTCAGGTCGCGCAGGCGGCCCGAACGCTGCTGCTCGCGGCGGGCCACGTCCAGCGCCTCGTAGGCCTGCGACAGCGAGATGTAGGTGCGGGCGATGTTGGCCGACAAGGTCAGGCGGGCGGCCTGGGCGTCGACTTCGGCGGCGCGCGCCTGGCCGACGGCGGCCTCGTAGGCGGCGCGCTGGCCGCCCCACAGGTCCGGCGCCCACTTGAAGTCGAGCATCAGCACGTTGGCCCACATCACATCGCCGCCGATCTCCGGACCGGCCAGGCCCTTGGGCAGCTGCACGCCGCTGTATTCGCCGGTGGCGTCGAGCGTAGGCTTGCGCTGCGCGTCGGCCAGGCCGGCCTGGGCCTTGGCCTGGCGCAGGCGCGCGTCGGCCGCGGCCAGCGACGGATTGCCCTGCAGGGCCTCGCGGATCAGGCCGTCCAGCTGCGGATCGCCCAGCGCGTTCCACCAATCCTGACGCGGGAAGGCGGCGGCGCTGAAGGCATCCGCGCCCAGGACCTGGCGCGCGCCGAGGGTGTCTGCGTCGAGCGGCTGGCCGCTGGTGGTCAGGCCGCGGCTGCTGGCGCAGCCGGCCAGCACCAGCGCGCAGGCCAGCGCCGCGGCGAGCCTGCCGTGCAGGCGTGGGGGAACGGACGTGGACATGGTCAATCGGTCTCGGAGGTGAGGTTGTCGCGCGCCTGCTCGAGCAGGCGCATCAGTTCGCTGGATTCGGCCTCGGACATGCCGCGCGTCGCGCGCTGCAGCACGCGCTGGCCGCACAGGTTGATGTCCTGCCAGATGGCGGTGCCGGCCTCGGTCAGGTGGATGTGCAGGGCGCGGCGATCGCCGGGATCGGCCTTGCGCGTGACCAGGCCGCGCGCCTCCAGGCGATCGAGCAGGCGGGTCATCGCGCCGGGGTGCACTTCGGCGGCGCGCGCCAGGTCGGTGACGCTGGCGATGCCGTCGGCCAGCTTCTTGATGGTGACGAACTGGCTGAAGGTCAGGTCGTGGCCGGCGGCGATCAGCTCGCGCTCCATCGCTTCCCAGATCGCGTCACGCGTCTGGCGGATCAGCAGGCCGAGCGAGGACCCGCTCGCGGGCGGGCAGATGGACGCGGGGGAATTCATGGCGCGGCATGATCCGCGCGGGTGAGATATTTGTCAATGCAAATATTGTTTCAGCAATGGAATGCCGCGTCGCGCCATTCTGCTGACAGAACGGTCAGCTCATAAGGTGCGTTTCAGGATGAGCTCCAGCACCGCCTTGCTGCCGAAAAACGCGAGCAGCAGCAGCGCCATGGCCACCAAGGTCCAGCGCACCGCAGTCGTGCCGCGCCAGCCGCGCCGCCAGCGCCCAAGCAGCAGGCCGCCGAAGACCAGCCAGGACAGCACGCTCAGCACGGTCTTGTGCACCAGGTGCTGGGCGAACAGGTTCTCCACGAACATCATTCCCGTCAGCAGCGTGGCGGTCAGCAGGGCGAAACCCACCGCGATCGTGCGGAACAGCAATGTCTCCAGCTCGGTCAGCGGCGGCAGTGCGCGCAGCCAGGCGTGGAACTCGCGCCGGCGCAGGGCGCGCTCCTGCACCCACAGCATGATCGCCAGCAGCGCCGCCACCGCCAGCGTGGCGTAGGACAGCAGCGCCAGCCAGGCATGCAGCTGCAGGCGCCAGTCCAGGCCGGAGGAGGGCCGGTGGCCGTAACCGTGATAGACGGCCAGCAGCAGCGCGGCCAGCGGGAAGGACACCACGCCCACCGCCGCCATGCGGCCGCGCGCGACCAAGGCGGTCATCGCCGCCATGCCCAGGCTGACCAGCGACAGGGCCGCGAAGAAATGCATGTCCGGCCCGCCCGGCGTGCGCCAGGCCACCCACAGGTGGTAGCCGCCGTGCAGGGCGATGGCCAGCAGCGCCGGCAGGCGCCAGGCGCGGGTCGGCCCGGCGGCGTCGGGCGCGACGGCGCGTACCAGCAACAGGGTCGCCAGCAGGTACAGGACACAGGAAGGAAGGACGAACCCCATGGCGCGCAGTGTCGCACGCGGCTCCGCTTTTCGAGAACCATTCTTGTTGGACGGGCGGTGGGATGGGGCGCGCACGGAGAGGCACAAGCCGCGTTGAGAAGGCTCAGCTCGCTCCTCATTCCCACCCGGCCGCAAAACCCACCCGGATATACTGCGCGCCCGCTTCGCGTCCGCTTTCCGGTTGCCCCCATGTTCGAATCCCTGACCCAGCGCCTGTCCGGCACCATCGAGCGCCTGCGCGGCCGCGGCCGCCTGACCGAGGACAACATCCGCGAGGCCACCCGTGAGGTGCGCATCGCCCTGCTGGAAGCCGACGTCGCCCTGCCGGTGGTCCAGGCCCTGGTCGAGCGCATCAAGGTGCGCGCGGTCGGCCAGGAAGTGCTGAAGTCGCTGACGCCCGGCCAGGCGCTGATCAAGGTCGTGCGCGACGAGCTGACCGCGGTGATGGGCTCCACCGCCCAGGACCTCAACCTCAACGTGCCGGCGCCGGCGGTGATCCTGATGGCCGGCCTGCAGGGCGCGGGCAAGACCACCACCGTGGGCAAGCTCGCCAAGCACCTGAAGGAGAAGCGCAAGAAGAAGGTCATGGTGGTCTCGGCCGACGTCTACCGCCCGGCCGCCATCGAGCAGCTCAAGGCGCTGGCCCAGCAGGTCGACGTGCCGTTCTTCCCCTCCGATGCCTCGCAGCAGCCCGAGGCCATCGTCCGCGCCGCGATCGAGGACGCGCGCAAGTCCTTCACCGATGTGCTGATCGTCGATACCGCCGGTCGCCTGGCCATCGACGAGGCGATGATGGCCGAGATCAAGGCGCTGCACGCCGCGGTCAAGCCGGTCGAGACGCTGTTCGTGGTCGATTCGATGACCGGCCAGGACGCGGCGACCACCGCCAAGGCCTTCTCCGAGGCGCTGCCGCTGACCGGCGTGGTGCTGACCAAGACCGACGGCGATGCCCGCGGCGGCGCGGCGCTGTCGGTGCGCTACATCACCGGCAAGCCGATCAAGTTCATCGGCGTGGGCGAGAAGCCCGACGGCCTGGACGTGTTCCATCCCGAGCGCGTGGCCAGCCGCATCCTGGACATGGGCGACGTGCTGTCGCTGGTGGAGCAGGTCGAGAGCCAGGTCGACAAGGACAAGGCGCAGAAGCTCGCCGAGAAGGTCGCCAAGGGCAAGAAGTTCGACCTCAACGACATGCGCGACCAGCTCGAGCAGATGCAGAACATGGGCGGCATCGGCGCGCTGATGGACAAGCTGCCCGGCCTGGCCAGGTGCCCGAGCACCTCAAGGCGCAGGTCGCCGGCAACAAGGAAGTGCCGCGCATGATCGCCATCATCAATTCGATGACCAAGAAGGAGCGGCGCAATCCGGCGCTGCTCAACGGCTCGCGCCGCGCGCGCATCGCCAAGGGCTCGGGCACCCAGCCGGCCGACGTGAACAAGCTGATGAAGCAGTTCACGCAGATGGAAAAGATGATGGGCAAGCTGGGCCGCGGTGGCATGAAGGGCATGATGCGCGGCATGCGCGGGATGATGGGCGCCATGGGCGGCGGCGGCGGTCGCGGCGGCATGCCGTTCCGCTGATCGGCTGATGGCCTCGGCCGCGCGCCTGCGATCCGATGCGTTCTGCGCGCGCTTCGGCGTGCGCGTGCCGATCCTGCTGGCGCCGATGGCCGGCGCCTGCCCGGTGCCGCTGTCGGCGGCGCTGGCCGACGCCGGCAGCCTGGGCGCGATGGGCGCGGTGCTGTCCACGCCGCAGGAGATCGGCGCGTGGATGGATGAGTTTCGTGCGCTTTCCAGCGGACCTGCACAGGTCAATCTGTGGGTGCCGGACGCGCCGCCCGCGCGCGATGCGCAGGCCGAGGCCGCGGTGCGTGCGCTGCTGGCGCAGTGGGGGCCGGATGTGCCCGCCAACGCGGGCGATGCGGTCCCGGCGGATTTCGACGCCCAGTTCGACGCCGTGCTGGCGGCGCGGCCGCAGGTGCTGTCCACGATCATGGGCGTGCTGGAACCGGCCCAGGTGCAGGCGCTGCGCCGTGCCGGCATCGCCTGGTTCGCCACCGCGACCACGCTGGCCGAAGCGCAGTGCGCGCAGGACGCCGGCGCCGATGCGGTGATCGCGCAGGGCTTCGAGGCCGGCGGGCATCGCGGTGCGTTCGATCCGGCCGCCGCCGAGCGCCAACTGGTCGGCCTGTCCGCGCTGGTGCCGCGCCTGGCCGATGCGCTGTCGGTACCGGTGATCGCCGCCGGCGGCATCGCCGATGGCCGCGGGGTGGCCGCCGCGCTGACGCTGGGCGCGAGTGCGGCGATGGTCGGCACCGCCTTCCTGCGCACGCCGGAGGCCGCCATCGCGCCGGCCTGGGCGCAGGCCCTGGCCGGGACCGAGCCGCAGGACACCTGGCCGACGCGCGCGTTCTCCGGCCGGCTCGGGCGTTCGATCGCCACGGCCTATGTCCGCGCGGCCGCGAATCCTGAAGCGCCATCGCCCGCGCCGTATCCAGTGCAGCGCGCCCTGACCGCCGCGATGCGCAAGCAAGCGGTGGCCGAGGACCGGCTCGATGCGATGCAGGCCTGGGCCGGGCAATCGGCCTGGGCCGCGCAGGCCAGGCCCGCCGCCGCGCTGCTGCGGGACTGGTGGGCGCAGGCCGACGCCCTGCTGTGAGCACGCCCCGCCTGAGCATCGCCGGCCGGCCCGTTACGCTCGACGACCTGCGTCCGCTGGCGCAGTCCAACTACGGCCACTTCACCGCCTTCCGCACGCGCGGCGGCGCGGTGCAGGGGCTCGATCTGCACCTGGCGCGGCTGCGCGAGGGCCATGCGACGCTGTTCGACGCCCCGTTCGACGAGCCCGCGTTGCTGGCGCAGCTGCGGCAGGCGTTGCACGGGGTGGAGGACGCGTCGGTGCGGATCACCGGCTTCGCGCGCGACTTCGACTATCGCGATCCGCTCAAGCCGGTGACGCCGCAATGGCTGATCTCCGTGGCGAATGCGCGGCCGGCGGCGCCGACCGGGCCGCTGGCCCTGAAGTCCTACGCATTCGTGCGGCCGCTGCCGCAGATCAAGCACATCGCCACGCTGCCGCTGTTCCACTACCGGCGCCAGGCGCGGCTGGCCGGCGCCGACGACGCGCTGTTCGTCGAAGCGGCGGGGCAGGGCGCGCGCGTGGTGGAAGGCTCGGTCTGGAACATCGGGTTCTGGGACGGCGGCCAAGTGCTCTGGCCGCAGGGCCCGGCGCTGCGCGGCACCTGCGAGGCGCTGCTGCAGCGGGGCCTGGATGTCTTGGGTGTGCCGCAGCGGAGCGCGGACGTCACGCTGAAACAAGCGGGCACGTTGGCCGCCTTCACCGCCAACGCGAACGGCTGCACGCCGGTGTCCGCGCTCGATGGCCGGCCTCTGCCGGCCGCGCCGGAACTGCCCGCCCTGCTGGCCCGGGCGCTGGGCACCCAGCCCTGGGATCTCCCCTGAGTCCCGGCGGGAAGGTTGGGGCGGGTTTGCGTGGCGCGCGCGGCCAGCTATAATCGCCGGCTTACCTCGCCATCCTGGCGACTGGGCAACACGAGAGCACCATGGTCAAGATCCGCCTTACCCGCGGTGGCGCCAAGAAGCGCCCCTTCTACCACATCATCGTCACCGACGTGCGCAGCGCGCGCGACGGCCGCAACATCGAGCGTCTGGGTTACTACAACCCGGTCGCCCAGGGCGCCGAGCCGCGCGTGGTGCTGGACACCGCCCGCGTCGACCACTGGGTGAGCAACGGCGCCCAGCTGACCGACAAGGTCCGCAACCTGTACAAGGAAGCGGCCAAGGCCAACGCCCAGGCTTCGGCCTGATTGCTGCGGCCGCGCCTGGCGCGGCCGGTCTTCTCGCAATGAGTGAGAACGCAACGCGCCGCATCCTGCTGGGCAGGGTGGTCGGCGCGTTCGGCGTGCGTGGTCAGGTCAAGATCGAGTCCTGGACCGAGCCGCGCGAAGCCATCTTCCGCTACCAGCCCTGGACCCTGCGCGATGCGGCCGGCCGCGAGCGCGAGCTGTCCGGCGTGCGCGGCAAGCCTTCGGGCAAGCACCTGATCGCCAGCTTCCCCGGCGTCGAGGACCGCGACGCGGTCGAGGCGATGGTCGGGCTGGAGATCGCCGTGCCGCGCAGCGCGCTGCCGCCGCCCCAGCCCGACGAGTACTACTGGGTCGACCTGGAAGGCCTGCGCGTGATCAACGCCGACGGCCGCGACTTCGGCACGGTCTCGCACCTGTTCTCCACCGGCGCCAACGATGTGCTGGTGGCGCGGGGCGACAAGGACCGGCTGATCCCGTTCATCCAGCCGGACTTCGTGACCCGCGTGGACTTCGAGGCCGGCGTGGTGGGCGTGGACTGGGACCCCGAGTTCTAGGAACGAGTGGAGAGGAGTGAGGAGCGAGCGTAGTGCTCTACTAGGCTCCATCCCACTCGTCTTGGCTCACCGCTCGCCATGCGCATCGACGTCATCAGCCTGTTTCCCGAGTTCATCGACCAAAGCGCCGGCTATGGCGTGGTCGGTCGTGCGCGCGAGCGTGGGCTGCTGGCCTTGCAGGGCTGGAATCCGCGCGACTACGCCGCCGGCAACTACCGCCGCGTGGACGACCGTCCGTTCGGCGGCGGCCCGGGCATGGTGATGCTGATCGAGCCGCTGCGCGCCTGCCTGGACGAGGTCCGCCAGGCCGATCCGGCGCCGGCGCCGGTGATCTACCTGACCCCGCAGGGCCGACCGCTGACCCAGGCGCGGGTGCGCGAACTGGCCGCGCTGCCGCGGCTGGTGCTGCTGTGCGGCCGCTACGAGGGCGTGGACGAGCGCTTCCTGGCGCACGAGGTCGACGAGGAGATCTCCATCGGCGACTACGTGCTCTCCGGTGGTGAACTGGCCGCGGCGGTGCTGATCGACGCGGTCACCCGCCTGCAGGACGGGGCGCTCAACGACGCCGAGTCCGCCGCCCAGGACAGCTTCGAAGGCGAGGCCGGGCTGCTGGACTGCCCGCACTACACGCACCCGGCCAGCCACGCCTGGGGCGAGGTGCCCGAGGTGCTGCGGTCGGGCAACCATGCCGCCATCGCGCGCTGGCGCCGGCAGCAGTCGCTGGGCCGGACCTGGCTGCGGCGGCCCGACCTGCTGGACGAGGCCGCGCTGTCCAAGGCCGATCGCAAGCTGCTGGAGGCCTTCCGGGCCGAGCACGCCGCCGAAGGCGAGGGGCAGGGCGGCTAGGGCCCGTCATCCCTTCCCGGGCAGGTCGCGCCGCCCTTGCGCGTGCCCGGGGCAAGGAAGCGGGAGGGAGTGGACGTCCGTCCACGACCGAGCAATGACGCCGTCCCGGGTGCGCGCAAGGGCGGCCCTCCGGGTTGGCGCTGCAAGGCCGCCATCTTCGCGCCGCGCGGCTTGGCCTGACGGCCAGTCAAGCCTGCGCCGCGCGACGCAAACCTGACGGCCTTGCAGCGCCAACGCGACCTACCCGGGAAGGGATGACGGGCCCTACCACGCGCCGGAAATTTCGTCTACAATGCGCAGTTCCCGCGGGCCGCTCGGCCTGGGCGGGCCGCAAGATCACGATAAACGTGCAGCGACTTCTCCGCGACTGCATCAGCCTTTGTTGTCGAGACCCGACACACCCACCCGAACATTGAATCGGTGCCACCATGAGCAAGTTGAACAAGTCCATCATCGCGGAGTTCGAGTCCGCCCAGATTTCCCGCGAGCTGCCGCAGTTCAGCCAGGGTGACACCGTCGTCGTCAATGTGAAGGTGAAGGAAGGCAACCGCGAGCGCGTGCAGGCCTACGAAGGCGTGGTCATCGCCAAGAAGAACGCCGGCCTGAACTCCGCCTTCACCGTGCGCAAGATCTCGCACGGCTACGGCGTCGAGCGCGTGTTCCAGACCCACAGCGCGACCATCGACTCGGTCGAAGTCAAGCGCCGCGGCAAGGTCCGCGCCGGCAAGCTGTACTACCTGCGCGGTCTGCAGGGCAAGGCCGCCCGCATCAAGGAAGACCTGGCCGCCGCTGCCGCCGCCAAGGCTGCCCGCCAGGCTGCCGCTGCCGAGTAAGCCTTCGGCACATTCGCCCGGCTTGCGCCGCGCTAAGCTCGAAACCCGGCCCTCGTGCCGGGTTTCTTGTTTTCAGCGCCACGCACCCGTGCGGCCCGGCGCGCCCACGGAAGGAGGATGGGATGTCACGCAATCTCAATACCAAGTGGATCGTCGGCGTCGGCCTGGCGCTGGGGTTGGCCGGCTGCGCCAGCACCAACGGCCTGGACGGCCCGAACATCGCCTACGAATGCCAGCTGCAGGCGCGCGACGCCGCCAACCAGCCACCGTTCCCGGACAAGATCCGCGACGGCAAGCACGGCCAGGCGTTCGAGCAGGGCGTGCGCGATGCGCATATGACGCAGGCCTGCCAGCGCGACACCGAATCGCACGCCGAGATCCGCTTCGGCAACAAGCCGGGCACGTGAGCTTCACGCACCGCGTCGCCCACTGGCACGTGGAAGAGCACACGCATGCACAGGAACACGAAGATGAAACTGCAGGGAACCTCGCTGGCCGCCGCGCTGTTGCTGCTGTCGGCCTGCGCCAGCCACCAGGCGCGCGATGATGCGACCGCGCTGCGTCCGGCCGACCGGCTCGAATGCCAAGTCGCCTCGTCCTCGGCGGCCGATACGCTGGCGCGATCCTCGGCGGGCACGATGGTGCGCGATCCCTGCCATCCGGAGGCCTGGGCCGAGCCCGGCCCGCGCGCGAGCCAACCGATCAAGCCGGACTTCTCGGGAAAGCATGACTGAGCCCGTCGTCCCGCAGGCGGTGCGCCTGGACGTGTGGCTGTGGGCCGCGCGCTTCTTCAAGACCCGCGCCCTGGCCAAGGACGCGGTAGGCCTGGGCAAGGTGGAGATCGGCGGACAGCGCGCCAAGCCCTCGCGCACGGTGCGGGTGGGCGATGCGCTGCGCGTGCAGCGTGGCGAGGAATGCTTCGAGATCGCCGTGTGCGGCCTGTCCGACCAGCGCGGCCCGGCGCCGGTGGCGCAGGCGCTATATCAGGAAACCGAGGAATCGCGGCAGCGGCGCATCGAGGCGCGCGCGCTGCGCGCGGCCGAGCGCAGCGGCTATCGGCCGCCGGAGAGCAAGCCGGACAAGCGCGCGCGCCGGCTGATCCAGGCGCTTGGCGACATCGACGCGCTCTGAGCGCCCGCGAGGCGATCAGGATTTCTGCAGGACATCGTCCGGCGCGCGGTCCGGATCGGCCGGATCGGCCACCGGCGAGGGCGGGCTCGCCGGCACCTCCGAGGGCACGGCGATGGTGCGCGTATCGGCCGCGCCCATGCGCGCCTTGCGCCAGCCGCCCCAGCGGTAATAGGCGATGGACATCAGCATCGAGCACAGCGAACTGGTCGGAAAGCTCCACCACACCGCATCGGCGCCCAGCGTGGGCTGCAGCAGCTTGGCGAACGGCACGCGGATGCCCCACAGCGAGATCACCAGCATGATCAGCGGCGGGATCACCGCGCCGGTCGAGCGCACCACGCCGGACAGCACGAACATCACCCCGAAGAACAGGAACGACCAGATCGCGATGTGGTTGAGATGGCGCGCCGTGTCGAAGGCGGCGCTGCCCGGCGCCAGGAACAGGCCGAAGGTCCACTGGTCGAGCAGGATCAGCGGCGCGATCAGCGCGCCGGTCATCAGGAAGTTGAACAGCACGCCGGTGCGCGCGATCGCCGAGACGCGGTCCCAGCGCTGCGCGCCCACGTTCTGCGCGGCCATCGAGGACACCGCCGCGGCGATGGCCATGGCCGGCATCTGCACATAGGCCCAGGTCTGCAGCGCCGCGCCGTAGGCGGCGGCCGTGTCGGTGCCGAAGCGGTTGACCAGGGTCATCATGGCGATCATCGCCAGCGACACCAGCACCATCTGCAGGCCCATCGGCACACCCTTGGTGACCAGCGACTTGAGGATGGCCGGGTCGATGCGGAACAGGCCCAGATCCTTGCGGCCGAGCCACAGCACGTGGCGCCGACGGCGCAACGCGATCAGCATGGCCAGCAGCGCGATGGCCTGCGTGATCAGCGTCGACCAGGCCGCGCCGGCGATGCCCAGCTTCGGGAACGGCCCCAGGCCGAGCATCAGCACCGGGTCCAGCGCGCAGTCCAGCGCCACGGCCAGCAGCAGATAGCGGAACGGCGTCTTGGCATCGCCCGCGCCGCGCAGCGCCGCCGAGAGGAAGGCGAAGGCGTAGATCAGCGGTATCGCCAGGAAGATCACGCGCAGATAGCTTTCGGCCAGCGGCAGCGAATCGGCCGGCGTGCCCATCGCCGCCAGCAGATGGCGCGCGGTCCACACGCCGGTACAGGCGATCAGCACCGACAGGCCAATGAAGAAGCTCGCGCTGGTGCCGAACACCTGGCGCGCGCGGGCGATGTTGCCCGCGCCGATCGCCTGGCCGATCAGGATGGTGGCGGCCATGCCGATGCCGAACACCGAGCCGATCAGGAAGAACAGGATGCTGTTGGCGTTGGCCGTGGCGGTCAGCGCCGATTCGCCCAGGAACTTGCCGATCCACACCGCGTTGACCGAGCCGTTCAAGGACTGGGCCACGTTGCCGCCCAGGATCGGCAGCGAGAACAGCCACAGGTTGCGGCCGATCGGGCCTTCGGTCAGCGAACGCGGGGGGGCGGCAGGGGCGGGCATGGAGAAAGCGGGGCCGGCGAGGGTCCGGCACCCTACCATCGCCTGACCGTCGCGTCAGTCAAGCCGCCGGCAGCGGCGCGGCCTGGGCCGCCCGGCGCCACTGGCGCAGGCCCATCACCGCCAGGCCGACGAAGCCCAGGTACAGCGCCGCGGTCACCTCGAGCGACTTGAACAGGTACAGCCCGACGTAGATCAGATCCAGCACGATCCACAGCCACCACGCAGCCACGTGGCGGCGGCCCTGCCACCACTGCGCCACCAGGCTGAAGGCGGTCAGCGCCGCATCCAGCCACGGCAGCGCCGCGTCGGTGTAGCGATGCATGCAAAAGCCCAGCAGCAGCGCGCCGAGCGCGCCCAGCCCCAGGTCGCGCAGCGCCGCGCCCGGCGCGAGCGCGGCCACGCGCACCAGGCCGTCATCGTCCAGGTTGGCCTTCCAGCGCCGCCAGCCGTAGACGATGAAGCCGGCGAAGGCGACCTGCAGCAGCGCATCGGAGTACAGCCGGGCATCGACGAACACCAGCGCATACAGCGCCACCGAGGCCAGGCCCACAGGCCAGCCCAGCATGTGGCGGCGCGCGGCCAGCCAGACCGCGGCCACGCTGACCACCGCGCCGATCCATTCCAGCGCGTCGATGTTCACAGCGCCCAGGTCACGGTGAGGCGCGCCAGCCGCGGCGCGCCGGGGAACAGGTAGTAGTCGCCGCCGCTGCTGCCGGTGTCGCGCCAGTAGAACTTGTCGAACACGTTGTCCACCGACAGCCGCCAGGTCAGCGCCTGGCCGCCGATCCGGCTGCGCAGGCGCAGCCCGGCGTCGAACACGTGATAGGCCGGCACGCGCAGCGCGCCATCGGGCGTGGCGACGTTGGCGGCGGCATAGCGCCAGCCGGCGTTGAGGCTCAGGGCGGGCAGCGACTGCAGCTGGTAGTCGAGGAATACGCTGGCACGCGCCTTGGGCACGTTGATCAGCTGATGGCCGTCGACCGCGGGCGTGCCGCTGTCTTCGGCGCGCGCGCGCCAGCACGCTGGCGCTGGCGACGATGCGCAGCTGTTCGGTCAGCCTGCCGTTGGCGGTGAGCTCCAGGCCTGTGTGCACCTGCTGGCCGCGCTGAACGAAGGTGTAGCCGGCCTCGCTGGCGTCGGGCATCGCGTACTGGAACGGCTGGCGGATGCGGAACAGCGCCGCGCCCAGGTCCAGCGCATCGCTGGCGGCGAACTTCACGCCGGTCTCCCATTGGCGCGACTGCAGCGGCGGCAGGAAGCTGTCGGCGTTGGAGGTCCAGTACGGCGCCTCCTGACCCAGCGACAGGCCTTCGCTGTAGCTGACGTAGGCGTTGAGCCGCGGCGTGGCCTGCCACAGCAGCGCGGTCTGCGGCAGGAAGGTGCTCAGCCGGGTGCGACGCTCGCGCACGCCTTCGCTGTCGTTGGCCGTCTCGGTGAGCCGGACCCAGCGCCCGCCGGCCAGCCACTGCCAGCCCTCGCCCAGCGTGATGCGGTCCAGCGCGAACAGCGCGCGCTGCTTGTCGTCCAGCCGGCGCGCGGACGGGCCGGGCATGTTGGGCGAGGGTGCGAACACCGGCGTATCCCGGTCGATGTTGGCCGTGCCGACGTAGTCGTACACGTCCTGGCGGCGATCGACCGTGTGCCGATAGCCGTCCACGCCGACGGTCAGCTGATGCTGCAGCGCGCCGGTCTGGAACTTGCCCTGCAGCTGCGCGCGCAGCTGCTGGTTGTGGCGCGTGTCGTCCGGGCTGCGATAGTCGTAGACGTCGTAGTCGCCGTTGGGCGCGAAGTAGTTGCCGGGCACGCTGCCATCGGCGCACTGCGGCGCATAGAAGCAGCCGTAGGCGAAGGCCACGTTGTCGTCGATCACGCTGCGGCTGCTGCCGAGTGCGACGCTGCCCTGCCAGTCGGCGTTGAACTGGTAGCGGTAGCGGGCGGTGAGGTTGGTGGTCTGGATCGCCACCGGCTGCGCCCAGGGCTGGTAGCCGAGCAGCTTGGTCGCGCTGGGGTGCGGCGGCAGGGCGTCGCCGCCCAGCAGCTGGTAGCCCGAGGCCGAGCGCTGCGAGCTGGTCTGGTAGTTGCCGTCCAGCTCCAGCTTGCCCTTGTCGCCGATCAGCCAGTCGGCGGCCAGCGAATAGAAATTGCGCCGGCCATCGAGGTGCTCGATGTAGGAATGGGTGTCTTCCCAGGCCGCGTTGAAGCGCAGCCCAAAGCTCGGCGTCAGCCAGCGGCCCCAGTCCACGGCGGTGTAGCGCGAGCCATGCGAATCGGTGCCCAGGGTGAGCTCCTGCACGCGCTCGGGACGCTTGGCCACGAAGTTGAGGATGCCGCCGGGCGCCATGATCCCGGCGGTCAGGCCGGCCTCGCCCTTGAGGATCTCCACCTGGGCGATGTTCTCCAGCGCCAGGCGCTGCTCGCCGGCAATGGACAGGTCGTTGAAGCGCAGGCCGGTGGCCAGATCGAGCGCGAAGCCACGGATCGACACGTCCTGGTAGTAGCCGGCCGCCGCGTAGCTGTCGCCCAGCGAGGCGTCGTTGTGCGCCAGCTCGCTCAGGCTGCGCGGCTGGCGCGCGTCGATCAGGGCGCGGGTCAGCACGTTGATCGACGCCGGCGTGTCGCGCCAGCTGGCGGGGCCGAAGCTGTTGGACTGGCTGGTCGGCGTGGCCTGGGTCTGGCCCTTGACCTGCACGGTCGCCAGATCGGTGGCCTTGGCGGCGGAAGCGGATTCGTCGGTCTGCTGCTGCGCGTGCAGCGGCAGCGCGGCGGAGGACAGCAGGCAGGACAGCAGCAGGGTGGAGCGTGGGCGGTTCATCGGTTCGTCACCAGGCAAGGGCTCAAGGACGAAGCGACGGCGCGCACGGCGCACGCCGTTGCCGGGCGTGCCTGCCGTGCTGCTCAAAGCTCCCTACGCCGGTGCAAACCGGATCAGGTTCCAAGGGACTCTCTCAGCCCGGCAACGCCGGGCACCCCCGCTTCAGAGTGCGCATTGGACACCATTCGGCGTCGATTTGCACACCTTGCGTCTCAGGCGGCCGCGCGCAGCGCTTGCAGCAGGGCCTGGCCCGCCGCGCTGGCGAACCAGTCCGCATGGCCGAGCAGGAAGGTCGCGTAGGCCACCTGCGCGTTGTCCGGCGCGTGGGTGATGGCGTGGAAGTACTCGACCTCGGACAGGGCGAAATCCAGGTGCACCAGCGGCAGCAGATCGGCCAGCAAGCGCACCCGGTCCGGCGACAGGGGCGCCACCGTGCGATAGCCATCGAGCAGGGCCAGCGCGGTGTCCACATGTGCGGCGTCCAGGCCGTCTTCCAGCGACAGCCAGGCGATGGCGTTGCGTTCGATCGCGGTGGCCAGGTCGAACAGCGCGCCGGTCGGCGAGGCCAGGCCGAAGTCGAGCACGCTGCTGATGCGCGGCGCATCGGCCTGGCTCTGCCAGAGCAGATTGGAGACGTGCAGGTCGTTATGCGCCCACAGGCGCGGCTCCTCGCGCAGCGCTTCGGCAAGGCCGGCATGCCAGGGCAGCAGATGGCGTTCGAAGTCCGCCTGCCAGTCGCGTGCGCGCAGCCATTCGGCCAGCGCCGGGCGCTGTGCGAGCTGCGCCTGCAGCGCGGCGACGGGATCGTCCGCGCGGATCAGGTCGTCGCGTGCGACCAGCAGATGCGTGCTGCGCTGTGGCGCGGTGTAGTCGGCCGCGGCCAGATGCAGCCGTGCGAGCATCGCGCCCAGTTGCCGCGCCTGTGCCAGGTCGGTCAGCGGCGTCCACGAGGTGGTCTCGCGATACAGGTCCGCGCCGATGCCGGCGCGGTGCACTTCATAGGTCCAGTCGCCGTGCGCACGCGCGGTGCGGCCGTGCGCGTCGGCAAAAACCTCGACCACCGGCAGCCCGCGGTCGCGCAGATGCGCCATGAAGCGATGTTCCTCCTCCAGGCCATCGGCGCTGCGCACGCTGCGATGGTGTCGCTTGATGAAGAGCGGGCCGTGCGCGGTCTCCACCAGGGCGGCGGCCGACAGGGGACGCGGGCTATGCCAGGTGATGCGATGCGGGCCTGCGGCCAGCGGCGGGTAGGCGGCCAGGAGGGTGTCGACTTCGTCGGCGCGCAGCGGCGGCCAGTCCGGCGTGGCGTCTTCGGGGCCCACGCCATGCACGCGGTGGGAGGCATCACTCATGGCGGGAACGGGCGCGTGGCATCGGCCCGGTATTGTGCGGCAAGGCGGGGAGGATGCCGGTCGTTGTGGCTTGAGGCGCGTGGCGGCGGTGTCGCACCCGTGCGGCGAGAGAAATTTCGAGGTCGGGGGATTCCCGCGAAGAGCACGCCCTCCCGGCCTCCCCCTTGCGCGTTGCGCAAAGGGGAGGGGCGAGGCGTGCGGGTACGCGCCGCGCAACGCGCGGCAGGTCCCGGCGCGCGACGCTTACTTCTTCAGGTCGAAGCGGTCCAGCTCCATCACCTTGGTCCACGCCGCCACGAAGTCGTGCACGAACTTCTGCCTGGCATCGTCGCTGGCATAGACCTCGGCCAGGGCGCGCAGGACGGCGTTGGAACCGAACACCAGGTCGGCGCGGCTGGCCGTCCACTGGATCTCGCCGGTGGCGCGGTCGCGGCCCTCGTAGGTCTCCTTGGAGGTCGGCTTCCACTCGGTGCCCATGTCCAGCAGGTGGACGAAGAAGTCGTTGCTCAGCACGCCGACCCGATCGGTCAGCACGCCGTGCGCGCAGTCGTCCACGTTGGCGCCCAGCACGCGCAGGCCACCGATCAGCACGGTCAGCTCCGGCGCGGTCAGGGTCAGCTGCTGGGCCTTGTCGATCAGCAGCGTCTCGGTGGTCGGGCCGCCGGGCAGGCGCCGGTAGTTGCGGAAGCCATCGGCGATGGGCTCCATCGCCTCGAAGGACGCCACGTCGGTCTGGTCCTGGCGCGCATCGACGCGGCCAGGGGTGAAGGGCACTTCGATCTGGACGCCGGCCGCGGCCGCCGCCTTCTCGATGCCGACCACGCCGGCCAGCACGATCACATCGGCCAGCGAGGCCTTGCCGGAGGCCTGCTGGATCGCCTGCAGGGTAGGCAGGGCGGCTACGGCGCCGGCGTTGACCGCCCAGTCCTTCTGCGGGGCCAGGGCCAGACGCGCGCCGTTGGCGCCGCCGCGCTTGTCGCCACCGCGGAAGGTCGAGGCCGAGGCCCAGGCCACCGACACCAGCTCGCTCACCGACAGCCCGGACTGGGCGATTTGGTCCTTCAGCGCGGCGATGTCGGCCGCGCCGGGCTGGTGCACCGGCGCCGGCAGCGGGTCCTGCCAGATCAGGTCTTCGGCCGGCACTTCCGGGCCGAGGTAGCGCGCCTTCGGGCCCATGTCGCGGTGGGTCAGCTTGAACCAGGCGCGGGCGAAGGCTTCGTTGAAGGCCTGCGGGTCACCCAGGAAGCGGCGCGAGATCTTCTCGAACTCCGGATCGAAGCGCAGGGTCAGGTCGGTGACCAGCATGGTCGGCTTGCGCTTCTTCGACGGGTCGAACGGGTCGGGGATCACCGCCTCCGCGTCCTTGGCCTCGAACTGGATCGCCCCGGCCGGGCTGCGGGTCTGCACCCAGTCGAACCTGAACAGGTTCTCGAAGAAGTGGTTGCTCCACTGGGTCGGGGTCTGCGACCACACCACCTCCAGGCCGGAGGTGATCGCATCGGCGCCCACGCCGCTGCCGAACTTGCTGTGCCAGCCCAGGCCCTGGGCCTCCAGGTCGGCCGCTTCCGGGTCCAGGCCGACGTGGTCGGCGGCGCCGGCGCCGTGGGTCTTGCCCAGGGTGTGGCCGCCGGCGATCAGGGCGACGATCTCCTCATCGTCCATGGCCATGTTGCCGAAGGTGGCGCGGATGGCGGCCGCGGCCGAGGCCGGATCGCCACTGGCGTTGGGGCCTTCGGGATTGACGTAGATCAGGCCCATCTCGGTGGCGGCCAGTGGGTTGCGCGCCAGGCTTTCCGGGTCGCGGTGGGCCAGCCAGGTGGTCTCATCGCCCCAGTTCACGTCCAGGTCCGGCTCCCACACGTCCTCGCGTCCGGCGCCGAAGCCGAAGGTGCGGAAGCTGCTGCTCTCCAGCGCCACGTTGCCGGCCAACACCATCAGGTCGGCCCAGGAAATCTGCTGGCCGTACTTGCGCTTGACCGGCCACAGCAGGCGCCGGGCCTTGTCCAGGCTGACGTTGTCCGGCCAGCTGTTGAGCGGGGCGAAGCGCTGCTGGCCGCGCCCGGCGCCGCCGCGGCCATCGACCATGCGATAGGTACCGGCGCTGTGCCAGGCCATGCGGATGAACAGGCCGGCGTAGGTGCCCCAGTCGGCCGGCCACCAGGCCTGCGAATCGGTCAGCACGCGGCGGATGTCGGCCTTGAGCGCGCTGTAGTCCAGCTTGGCGAACTCGGCGCGGTAGTCGAACGCCTCGCCCAGCGGGTTGGAGCGGTTGGAGTGCTGGTTGAGCAGGTCCACGCGCAGCTGCTTGGGCCACCAGTCGCGGTTGCCGGTGCCGCCGCCGGCCACCTGCAGCGGCGCCTCGTGGAAGGGGCACTTGGCCGGAGCGGGGGTCGGTGCCTCGACCGGGGCGGGGGTGGCGTTGTCGCTGGGCGTGCTCATGGGCGCTGGCTCGTTGCGTGGAAAGATGCGGCAACGGTATCGGCCCTTGATGACTATGAATAGTCGATAGATTTGAACTTTACGATAGGCAGTCGCTATCGTAAGAGCGCCGCGCGCTCGCCACGCGCGGCGCCTACCGGCTCAACGCCGGGTGCGCGCCCTCAGCGCGAGCCGCCGAACAGGCCGCCGCCGAGCTTCATCAGATCGCCCAGGTCCAGCTGGCCGTTGCCGTCCTGGTCGAGCACCTTGCCCAGCAGGCCGCCGGCCAGGCCGCCGGACTGCTGCACCTGCGTGTGCTCCTGGCCCAGCGCCTGGCCCAGCTGCGAGGCGTCGCCCTGGCCGTTGCCGAGGAAACGCTGGGCCAAGTAGGACATCACGATCGGCGCCAGCAGCGCCAGCAGCTGGCTGGCCTTCTCGCCGCCCAGGCCGGTCGCCTGGCCCAGCCCGCTCGCCGCCGTCGGCGTGCTGCCGCCGAAGATGTGGCCGAGGATGCCGGCACCGTCGGTCTGCGGACCGGCGCCGCCGCCGAGCACCGAGCCGAGCAGTCCGCCCAGGTCGAAGCCCGAGGCCGCCCCGGCGTGGTCGCGCTGCAGGGCGCCGAGCAGCGCTTCGGCGCCCTGCGGCTGCTGGGCGTTGCGGCCCAGCGCGCCGAGCAGCAGCGGCAGCGCGGTGGCGATGGCGCTCTGTGTCTGGGCCGGCGCGGTCCCCAACTGCGCGGAGATCTGCTGCACGGGCGCGCCCTGCAGCTGCTGGAACAAGGCCTCGGCCATGCCGGAAAGGGAAGAGGTCATCGTGCGGCTCCGCCGTCAGGGATTGGGGCGTGGACGTTAGCCCAAAGCGGATTGCGCCGAAGTTAACGCGCGCAGCTGCCGGCGCGCGCGTGCCAGCCTCTATGCTGATGGGATGACCGCCCGCGCCACGCGCCTGCTGCACCTGCTCGACGCCCTCGGTGGCCGGCGCCACCCGGTGGCCGGCGCGCGCCTGGCCGAGCAGCTCGGCGTCAGCCTGCGCACGCTGTATCGCGACATCGCCACTCTGCGCGACCAGGGCGCCGACATCGCCGGCGACCCGGGCGTTGGCTATCTGCTGCGGCCCGGCTTCCTACTGCCGCCTCTGAACTTCGGCGAGGAAGAACTCGAGGCGCTGGTGCTGGGCGCGCGCTGGGTCGCCGCGCATGCCGACCCGGAGCTGGCCGCCGCCGCGCAGCGCGCGATGGAGCGGGTCACCCGCGTGCTGCCGGCGCGACTGCGGCTGGAGGTGGAGACCAGCGGCCTGTTCGCCCCGGAGTGGACGCCGCCGCCGCCGGAGCCGTGGCTGCCGGCGCTGCGCCTGGCCATCCGCGCCGGGCATGCGGTGCGCGTGTGCTATCGCGACGGCGAGGGACGCGACAGCGAGCGCACGCTGTGGCCGTTCGCGATGGCCTTCCTCGACGACAGGCGTCTGCTGGCGGCCTGGTGCGAGTTGCGCGGCGACTTCCGCCATTTCCGCGCCGACCGCATGCAGTGGCTGGTGGACACCGGCCAGCGCTATCCCGCCCAGCGCCACGCGCTGATCAAGCGCTGGCGTGCGCAGCTCAAGCCGGCGCCCGCGGTGCGCTGAGCGCTGCTGACAGTGGCTGTCAGCAGGGGCTGAGGACACTGGCGGCTCATCCACAGCGGAGCGCCGTCATGCAAGAACCCCTGATCCTCTACACCCATCCGATGTCCCGTGGCCGCGTGGCGCGCTGGATGATCGAGGAGACCGGCCTGCCGTACGAAGCGAAGATCATCGACTTCGGCGCGCCGATGAAGTCGCCCGAGTACTTGGCGATCAACCCGATGGGCAAGGTGCCGGCGCTGCGCCACGGCGAGGCCATCGTCACCGAGAACGCGGCCATCTGCGCCTACCTGGCCGAGCTGGTGCCCGAGCGCCGCCTGGCACCGCCGGAAGACTCGCCCGAGCGTGCGGCCTACCTGCGCTGGCTGTTCTTCATGGCCGGGCCGTTCGAGGCCTTCCTGACCGCCAAGCACAGCGGCACGCTGGCGTCGGCGTTCGATGCCGGCTATGGCGAGGAGGGCACGCTGCTGGATACGCTGGAGCAGGCCGTGAATGGCCGCACCCACCTGGCGGGCGACCACTTCACCGCGGCCGATCTGTATGTGGCCGCTTGCCTGGGCTACTACCTGCGCACCGGCGAGCTGGAGTCGCGCCCGGCCTTCGTCGCCTTCGCCAAGGCCCATACCGTGCGCCCGGCGGCGCTGCGCGCAGGCGAGCTCGACAACGCGCTCATCCCCCAGCATCCCAACCCGAACATGCCCGCGAGCGTCTCTGCCTGATCGACCGTTCTCCGCGGGAGCCGCCGTGGCGGCCGTCTTCTGGCTACTGGCGGCCCCACCTGTAGAGCGGAGCTTGCTCCGCTGAGGCTTCCCCGAAGATCCGATCGAAACGCAGCGGAGCTTGCTCCACCGGGGCTTTCCCCTGGATCTGATCGAAACGCAGCGGAGCAAGCTCCGCTCTACCTCCGCTGAGGCTTCCCCGAAGATCCGATCGAAAACGCAGCGGAGCTTGCTCCGCCGGGACTTTCCCCTAGATCTGATCGAAACGCAGCGGAGCAAGCTCCGCTCTACAGGTGGGCGGCGATGTGATCGGAAGGGACAGTGGCTCCCGCCAAGCCGATCCCTCGTGTTTTTCCCACGACGTCGGCTCACACCGGAGCGGTCCTCAACAGCGATTCGCGCTCGCTACAGCAGCGCCTTCAACCGGTACAGCGCCTCCAGCGCCTGCTTGGGGCTGAGTTCGTCCGGGTCGAGCGCGGCCAGGGCTTCCTGCGCGGCCGAGGGCGCGGCGGCGAACAGGCCGAACTGCTGCGGCGCGTCCAGCGCCTGCGGCGCCATCTTCGAGGCGTGGGTGTCGCTGCCGCGCCGTTCCAGTTCGGCCAGGCGGCGGCGCGCCTGGTTCAACGTGCTGCGCGGCAGGCCGGCCAGCGCGGCGACCTGCAGGCCGAAGCTGCGGTTGGCCGCGCCGTCCTTGACCGCATGCATGAACACCAGCGACTCACCATGCTCGATCGCATCCAGATGCACGTTGGCGATGCCGCTGGGCCCGCCTTCGACGCTCTCGTCGGCCAGCGCGGTCAGCTCGAAGTAGTGCGTGGCGAACAGCGTGTAGCAGCGGTTGACCGCGGCCAGATGGCGCGCGACCGCGTCGGCCAGCGCCAGGCCGTCGTAGGTCGAGGTGCCGCGGCCGATCTCGTCCATCAGCACCAGCGAGTGGCGCGTGGCGTGGTGCAGGATGTAGCTGGTCTCGGCCATTTCCACCATGAAGGTCGACTGGCCGCGGGCCAAGTCGTCGCCGGCGCCGATGCGGGTGAGGATGCGGTCGATCGGCCCGATCTTCGCGCGGCTGGCCGGCACGAAGCTGCCGATATGCGCCAGCAGCACGATCAGCGCGTTCTGGCGCATGTAGGTGCTCTTGCCGCCCATGTTCGGGCCGGTGATGACCAGCATGCGTCGCGCTGAGGCGGTGTCGCTGCCGTCCAGGCGCAGGTCGTTGGGTTCGAACGGCTCGTTGCGCACGGCCTCGACCACCGGATGGCGGCCGCGTTCGATCAGCAGGCAGGGCGCCTCGAGCAGTTCGGGTCGGGTCCAATCCAGCGCCTGGGCGCGCTCGGCGAAGGCGCACAGCACGTCCAGTTCGCTCAGCGCCGCCGCGCAGCGCTTGAGCGGCTCGAGCACCTCGCCCAGCGCATCCAGCAGCTGTTCGTACAGCACGCGCTCGCGGGCCAGCGCGCGCTCGCGCGCGGACAGCACCTTGTCCTCGAAGGCCTTGAGCTCCTCGGTGATGTAGCGCTCGGCATTGGTCAGCGTCTGGCGGCGGGTGTAGTGCACCGGCGCCTTGTCGGTCTGGCCCTTGCTGATCTCGATGTAGTAGCCGTGGACGCGGTTGTAGCCGACCTTCAGCGTGGCGATGCCGCTGGAGGCGCGCTCGCGCGCCTCCAGGTCGATCAGGAACTGGTCGGCGTTGGTCGACAGCTGGCGCAGTTCGTCCAGTTCCGCATCGAAGCCTTCGGCCAGCACGCCGCCATCGGTGAGCTTGAGCGGCGGCTGCTCGGCCACGGCGCTGACCAGCAGGTGCGCGGTGGCGTCGTGTTCGCCCATGGCCGCGGCCAGCGCCGCCAGGCGTGGTGAATCCAGCGGCACGAGCAGTTCGCGCAGGCGCGGCAGCAGCGCCAGGCTGTTGCGCAGCGTGGACAGGTCGCGCGGGCGCGCCGAGCGCAGCGCCACGCGGGTGAGGATGCGTTCGACATCGCCGAAGGCGCGGAAGGCCTCGCGCAGCGCCTGGCCGACGCTGGTCGTGGGGTCGACCGCGGTGCCGCGCTCGATCAAGGTCTCCACGGCGTGGTGGCGCTGGTTCAGCACGTCGTGCGCGCGCAGCGGGCGATGCAGCCAGCGGCGCAGCAGGCGCCCGCCCATCGGCGTGACCGTGCTGTCCAGGATGCCCAGCAGCGTGTGGCGCACATCGCCGTCCACGCGCGTGTCCAGCTCCAGATGGCGGCGCGTGGCGGCGTTCATGGCGATCGCCTCGGCCGAGGGCTCCAGCGCGATGGCGCTCAGATGCGGCAGCTGCGACTTCTGCGTCTCCTCGACATAGCCCAGCAGCGCGCCGGCGGCGGCAATGGCCTGCGGCCGGTCCTGGATGCCGAAGCCGGTCAGGTCGTGCAGCTTGAAGAACTGCAGCAGCTGGCGCCGGCCGCTGTCGGCATCGAACAGCCACGGCGCGCGCCGGCGCACGCCGCTGCGCCCGGCCAGGAACGCCGGCCAGCCTTCCTCGTCGGGGACCAGCAGTTCGGCCGGCTCCAGGCGCGCCAGCTCGGCCTCCAGCGCGTCGTCGGATTCGACCTCGTTGATCAGGAAGCGCCCGCCGGCCAGATCCGCCCACGCCAGCCCGTAGCCGGCCTTGCCGCGCGCGAGCGCCATCAGCAGCGTGTCGCGGCGCTCGTTGAGCAGCGCCTCGTCGGTGACCGTGCCCGGGGTGACGATGCGCACCACCTTGCGTTCGACCAGGCCCTTGGCCAGGGCCGGGTCGCCGATCTGCTCGCAGATCGCCACCGACTCGCCCAGCGCCACCAGCCGCGCCAGATAACCCTCGTAGGCGTGCACCGGCACGCCGGCCATCGGGATCGGCGCGCCGCCCGAGCTGCCGCGCTGGGTCAGGGTGATGTCCAGCAACCGCGCGGCCTTGCGCGCGTCGTCGTAGAACAGCTCGTAGAAGTCGCCCATGCGGAAGAACAGCAGCAGGTCCGGATACTCGGACTTGGCCGCGAAGAACTGCTTCATCAGGGGCGTGTGCTCGACGGCGCCCTTGCTGTTGCTCGGTTTGTTGGCTGCTGAATCGGTGGACTGCAACATCGGGTTCTCGGTGGGGGAGCGGTCAGGCTGGGCGCGAGGCGAGGCGAGGCGGCGGCTGAGGGCTGAGGCGCCCTTGGCATCAGGCGATGCGCCTGTCGCGGCGCCCGGCGTCGGCGGACACGCCGGGCGCCAAGTTTAGAACGGCTGACCGCACCCGTCCTTCCCCGCGGGCCAGGAACCGGGTGTCTGTGGGGGCTGATGTCGGCGCGGCGCTGCGTCTGGATTTGCGCAAGGGCTTCTTATGGAGCCGCTGCGCTAAGGACGAGCGGCAGGCGTGTATGCATCAGTTGGTACGCGCTGAGGCCGGCGACGCGCCCATGCGGGGGATGCAGCCCATTCCGGCCAGCGTCGCCTCCACCGCGTCTTGCAGTGGCGTGTGCGGCTCCTCGCCCAGGACGGCCGCGAGGTGTCGGCCGTCCAGACGCACCGGCGCGTTCCAGAGATACCGCATCTCCCGCAGCTCGCGCAGTGTCGGGACGAATGGCGCCAGCGCCCAGGTCAGCCACCAGGGGAAGGCCGCCACGGCCGGGTCCTGTCCGTGCCTGCGGGCGACGGTGCGGATCGCCTGTGCCATCCGGGTTCCATCCGCGTCCCAGTGCCCGGCCATGTGGAAGCGGGCGAACGGCGCCAGGGTCTCGCCGCGACCGAGCAGCGCCACCATCGTCCGCGCCACATCGGGCAAGTAAGCCCACTGGTGCCCGACGCCAGGTTTCCCGGGCAGCAGGATCTTCTTCACCGGCTGGCCCGGCTTGACCAGGCCCTGCGAGAACCAGCTGTTGCCCGCGCGCGGCCCGAAGAAGTCGCCGGCGCGCACCACGATCACACGCGCGCCCTGCGCGGTGGCAGCGTGCAGGCGGTCCTCCATCTCCACGCGGATGCCGCCCTTGCGGCTGGTCGGATGCTGCGGGGCGTCCTCGGCGATCAGGGGAAACGCGTCGGGGCCGTAGTTGTAGACCGTCCCTGGCAGGACGATCGTGGCGCGTTCGGCGATGGCGGCGGCGATGGTGTTGTCCACCATCGGCAGCACCCGCTGCCCCCAATGGCGATAGCCCGGCGGATTGACCGCATGGACGATGGCCTGGCAGCCGCGCGCGGCGCTCATGACATCGTCGCGGTTCATCGCGTCGCCGCGCTGCCAGGTGATGCCATCGCGCTGCTCGGCCACCGTGTCCAGGCCGCGCTTGAGGGCCCGGACGCGCCAACCCGCATCGCGCAGCTGGCGCGCGACTTCGCCGCCGATGCCGCCGCTGGCGCCCAGGACCAGCGCTTGTTTGTTCGAAGAGATATCCATGGAGCTGCTTCCTTCCTGTCGATGGGAGGCAGCGTCGGCCAGATCCGGATGGCTGTGAATTGCCGATCGCCATCGATCCGCTATACATTTTCGTATGGCCGAAAAGATCGGATGGGAGCACTACCGCAGCCTGCTGTCGGTCCTGACGGAAGGTTCGCTGTCCGGCGCCGCGCGTGCCCTGGGCATCACCCAGCCGACCGTCGGCCGGCACATCACCGCCCTGGAAACCGCCTTCGGGCAGACCCTGTTCACCCGCACGCAGGCCGGCCTGGTGCCGACCGATGCCGCCGTCGCGCTGCGGGGGCATGCCGAGGCCATGCGCAACACCGCCGCCGCCCTGGAACGTGAAGCGCTCAGTCAGGGCGAGGGCATCCGCGGCACGGTGCGCATCTCGGCCAGCGAGGTCATCGGCATCGAGGTGCTGCCGCACGCGCTGGCGCGCCTGCGCAACGAGCACTCGCTGCTGAAGATCGAACTGGTGCCCACCAACCGCGTGCAGGACCTGCTGCAGCGCGAGGCCGATATCGCCATCCGCATGACCCCGCCCCGGCAGCAGGCCCTGGTCGCGCGCCGGGTCGGCAGCATCGAACTGGGGCTGTTCGCCCACGCCGACTATCTCGAACGGCACGGGACGCCGGCCACGCTCGCCGGACTGAAGCAGCACGCCCTGATCGGCTTCGATCGCGAAACGCCGTTCCTGCGTGCCGCCACGGCGCGCTTCCCGTTCCTGGGCCGCGACGCCTTCGCGCTGTGCAGCGACAGCGATGTGGCGCAGCTGGCCATGATCCGCGCCGGCTGCGGCATCGGCGCCTGCCAGGCGGCGCTGGCCGCGCGCGATGCCAAACTGGTCCGCGTGCTGCCCGACGCGTTCTCGTTTCCGCTCGAGGCCTGGGTCACGATGCACGGCGACCTGCGCGGCAGCCGGCGCTGCAAGGCGGTGTTCGACGCCCTGGTGGCCTGCATGGAGGCGCATGTCGCGCTGTCGCGTCCGCTTTCCGCTTCCGGCGGTGCCGGGCGATGAGCGGCGGGGATCAACGAGTGCGCACCGCAGCCAGCACGACCCACATCGGCTCGCCCGTTCCGTTTGGCGGCGAGCTGGCACAGCCTCCCACCAGGCGATGAACCACAGGAGCCCCGCATGTCCCACGTCCGCATCCAGTCCACCGGCACCGACTACGCCCACCGCATTTCCACTGCGCACCACACGCTGATTGCCGACGAGCCGGCCGCGCTGGGCGGGCAGGATCAGGGCATGGCGCCGTTCGACCTGTATCTGGCTTCGCTGGCCGCCTGCACCGCCATCACGCTGCGCATGTACGCGCAGAAGAAGGGCTGGGACCTGGGCGAATTCAGCGCCGAGCTGTCCTCCGAGCGTGACGCCGACGGCAAGCTGCACGTGCATCGCAAGCTGCACGCCTCGGCCGAGCTGAGCGATGCGCAGTGGGAACGTCTGCTCGACGTGGTCGCGCGCACGCCGGTCACCCTGGTGATGCGCGAGGGCGCCACCATCACCAGCGAGCGCGCTTGAGATTTACGACCTGTCTGCCCTCGTGATGCTGCAGGGCGAGGGATGCATGTTCGCTGCTACACACATTGTCCGCGTGCCGCTCACGCCTCGCTGAGCGCTCGAGCGTTACGTTCGTCCGCACGGCAAGTCTCGTCGTGCAGCGCAGGTGTATCGCCATGTCTCCCATTCCGACCACCCGACTCGGCGGCCAGGACGTCCCGGTTCTCGGCCAAGGCACCTGGAACATGGGCGACGATCCGGCGCGGCGCAAGGCGGAGATCGAAGCCCTGCAGCGCGGCATCGACCTCGGCCTGCGCCTGATCGATACGGCCGAGATGTACGGCGAGGGCGCGTCCGAGCGCCTGGTCGGCGAGGCGATCCAGGGCCGGCGTGACGACGTGCTCGTGGTCAGCAAGGCCTACCCACAGAACGCCTCGCGCAGCCGTCTGCCGCAGGCGTGCGAACGCAGCCTGCGCCACCTGAGCACCGATCATATCGATCTGTACCTGCTGCACTGGCGAGGCGCGGTGCCGCTGGCCGAGACCGTCGAGGCGATGCAGGCGCTGCGCCAGGCGGGCAAGATCCGCCACTGGGGCGTGAGCAACCTCGACGTGGACGACATGGAGGAACTCATCGACGCCGGCGGCACGCACTGCGCGACCGACCAGATTCTCTACAACCTCACCCGGCGCGGGCCCGAATACGACCTGCTGCCGTGGCTGGAAGAACGTCAGATCGCGGCGATGGCCTACAGCCCGGTGGAGCAGGGCCGGCTCAAGGGCCACGCGGCGCTGCAGAAGATCGCCCGGCGCCACAACGCTAGCGATCTCCAGGTCGCGCTGGCCTGGGTGTTGCGCCGGCAGGGCGTCATCGCCATCCCCAAGGCCGCCAGCCGCGCGCATGTGGAGGACAACGCCGGCGCACTGTCGCTCACGCTGACCGAGGAGGACCTGGCCGATCTGGACCGCGCCTTCCCGCCGCCGCGTGCCAAGCGCGCGCTCGAGATGCTCTGAGGCGGAAGGCCGGCCTGCCGCGCACTTCGGGTTTTTCGTCGAAGCCTGTCGCTGCCCAATCCCGGCGAACGCCTAATCCGCGCGCCGACCGAAGGCCAGCCACGCCAGCACCGCGGTCAGCAGCACCAGGCAGGTGACCACCACGGCGAAGCCGTGCGCCGAGGTGGCCAGCGGCATGCCGCCGACGTTCATGCCGAACAGGCCGGCGATCAGGTTGACCGGCAGCGCCAGCACCGTGACCACGGTCAGGATGAACAGCGTGCGGCTGCTCTGCTCGTTGACCAGTGCGGCCAGCTCTTCCTGGATCAGCTTGACCCGTTCGACCAGCGAGGCCGAATCGCCCACGGCGGTGGAGAACTCCTCGGCGGCCTGCTGCAGATCGATCACGTCCTCGCGGCTGATCCAGGCCGGCGGCCGGTTCAACAGCCGGAACAGCGCGGTGGGCTCGGGCGCCAGCAGGCGCTGCAGCCGCACCAGCGAGCGGCGCAGCGCGCCCAGCTCCTTGCGGTCGGTGGCCACGCGGTTGTCCAGCAGCCGGTCCTCGATCTGGTCCACGCGCGCGGTCGACTTGCGCACGATGTCGCCCAGCACGCTGGCCTGGTCGCGCAGCAGATGCGCCAGCAGGTCCACCGGCGAGCGGAAGTCCTGGCCGTTGCGCACCGCCGTGCGCAGCTGCTCGACCGAACGCAGCGGCCGCAGCCGCGCGCTGACCACCAGCCGCGGCGCGATGCTCAGCGTGGTGGTGCCGACCTCGGATGCGTCGAAAGTGGAGTCGAACAGCACGTCGTGGATCACCGCCACCAGCGCGCCCTCGTCCAGCTCCAGCCGGGTCGAGCCCACGCCGCTGCCGAGCGAGTCGTGGAAGGCCTCCGGCAGGGTCAGGCGGTTGGCCAGGAAGCGCCGCGAGGCCTGGTTGGCCAGCGAGAAGTGCAGCCACAGGAACTCGCCGCGCGCGCGGGCCTGCGGATCGGCCAGGAAGGCATCGACGGCCTCGCTGCCGAACGCCTCGGCCGGCTGGCCGGGCACGAACCGGTAGCCCCAGATCAAGCCGTCTTCGTTGGAACCGTAGTACTCGAGTTGAGGCATGCGCGCGGGCGAGGGGAGCAGAAGGCGCAAGCGTAGCCTAGCCACCCGCCCCGCATGCGACACCGCCGACAAGCGCCGCCGCCTGTAGAGCGGAGCTCGCTCCGCTGGCGCTCTCCCACGATCTGGCCGAAGGGCAGCGGAGCAAGCTCCGCTCTACAGGGCGGCCGCGACGTGGTGTGAAGAGACCGCGGCCCCCAATGCGAGGATCAGCCCAGCAGTTCGAAGGTCGCGTGCAGCCCGTCCACCTCGGCCGACGGCGCCACCCAGACATCGAAGAGGCCCGGCTCGACCGTGGGCTTGAGGTCCTGGCCGATGAACAGCAGGTCGGCGCGACGCAGGGTGAACTCGACCTGCGCGCTGGCGCCGGGTTCCAGGCGGATCTTGCGGAAGTCCTTCAGCTCCTGCACCGGCCGGGTGATGCTGGCCACGCGGTCGTGCACGTACAGCTGCACCACTTCCTCGGCCGCGCGGCTGCCGCGGTTGCTGATCGTGGCGCGCACCGTCAGCGCACCATCGGCGGGCAGCCGGCCATCGCCGATGTCCAGCCCGCCGTACTCGATCCGCCCGTAGGTCAGCCCATGGCCGAACGGGAACAGCGCCGAGTTGGGCGCGGTCATGTAGCGCGTCTTGAACGGGCTGAGCTTCTCCGGCTCCGGGTCGGGCCGGCCGGTGCTCTTGTGGTCGTAGTAGTACGGCACCTGGCCGGACTCGCGCGGGAAGCTGACCGGCAGGCGCGCCGACGGCCCGTGCGCGCCGAACAGCACATCGCACAGCCCCAGGCCCGAACGCGAGCCCAGGTACCAGCCCACCAGCACCGCCTGCGCCTTGGGCGCCAGCTTGCCCAGCGCCAGCGCGCGGCCGTTGCCCAGCACCACCACCACCGGCTTGCCGGTGGCCGCGACCGCGTCGAGCAGGTCCTGCTGCACCTGCGGCACGGTGATCGAGGTGCGCGAACGCGCCTCGCCCGAGTCGTCGCGCGACTCGCCGATGGCCATCACCACCACGTCGGCCGCGCGCGCGGCGGCCACCGCCTCCTGCACGCCGCCGGCCAGCGGCTTCTGGTAGCCGCAGCCGGCCACCACCTGCAGCAGGGAAGGATCGGCCAGCGTCTGCTTCATGCCGGTGGCCAGGTCGCTGCCCGTATCGTCGCCCTCGAACAGCGTCCACGGGCCCTTGGTGCTGTCCCAGTCCTGCGCCAGCGGGCCGATCAGGGCGATGCGCTGGCCGCTGGTGCGCAGCGGCAGCACATCGTCCTCGTTCTTCAGCAGCACCACCGACTTGCGCGCGGCCTCGCGCGCCAGCTCCAGCGTCTCGGGCAGGCGCTGGCGCGAGGGCGCCGATGGCCTGATCCGGCGAAACGGATCGTCGAACAGACCCAGCTGCGCCTTGAGCTGCAGCACGCGCCGCACCGAGCGGTCGACCACCGCCATCGGTACTTCGCCGCTTTCCACCAGCGAGGGCAGGTGCTTGAGGTAGAGCGCGCTCTGCATGCTCATGTCCACGCCGGCCAGGATCGCCAGCCGCGCCGCATCGCGCCCGTCGCGGGCGAAGCCATGGGCGATCAGTTCCTCATCGCCGGTGTAGTCGGAGACGACCACGCCGGTGAAGTCCCATTCGCCGCGCAGCACATCGTCCAGCAGCCAGTGGTTGGCCGTGGCCGGGATGCCGGAGATCTCGTTGAACGAGGCCATCGTGGTCATCGCCCCGGCGTCGAAGCCGGCCTGGAACGGCGGGAAATAGGTCTGCCGCAGCACGCGTTCGGACACGTCGGTGGTGTTGTAGTCCAGGCCGCCCTCGGCCGCGCCGTAGGCGCAGAAATGCTTGGGGCAGGCGACCACGGCCTCGGGGTCGGCCAGGCCGCGCTCGCCCTGGAAGCCGTGCACGCGCGCGGCCGCCATGCGCCGGCCCAGCAGCACGTCCTCGCCGCTGCCTTCCACGCCGCGGCCCCAGCGCGCGTCGCGGGCGATGTCCACCATCGGCGCGAAGGTCCAGTCGATGCCGACCGCCGATGCTTCCATCGCCGCCGCGCGCGCGGTGCGCCGGGCCAGCTCAGGCTCGAAGCTGGCCGCCTCGCCCAGCGGCACCGGGAACACCGTGGTGAAGCCATGGATGACATCGGCGGCGAACAGCATGGGGATCTTCAGCCGGCTCTGCATGGCGGCCTTCTGCAGGCGCTCGTGCCAGAGCACGTTGGAGCTGTTGAATACGCCGGTCAGCTGGCCGGCCTTGACCGCGGCCACCTGCGCCGACACCGCCGAGGTGTTGCTGATCGGGTTGGCCGCGGCGGCCGCGCCGTTCTGGCTGGCCGAGGCCATCAGGGTCAGCTGGCCGGCCTTCTCGACTAGGCTCATGCGGCCGATCAGGTCGTCGATGAAGGCCGGTGTCTTCGCGCCGTCGCGCGCGCGGCCCAGCGCAAGGCCCATCGGCAGCTGCGAGAGCAGGGTGGCCGCGCCTGCGGCGGTAAGCAGCTGTCGCCGCGTGATTCGGTGTTGGGTCATGCCGCTCCCTCCAGGGCTTAAGCGTGTTCGGGCCACTTCGGGTGGCGGGGTCAGGTGGTGAAATGTAATCGTTTACACGGAAAACGCACGCGGCATCGCACGATGCCGCGCCCGATCGGGCCGGGTCCGACGATCTGGGATACTGGAACGGACCCGCCTGACCCTGGACGCCTCATGCCGCCTTCCGATGCCGAACTGACCCAACTGGCCACCGCGGTCGGCCAGCGCCTGCACGAGCAGCGCGACCGCCTGGTCACCGCCGAGAGCTGCACCGGCGGCTGGATCGCCAAGGCCATGACCGACATCGCCGGCTCCTCGGCCTGGTTCGACTGCGGCATGGCCGCCTACAGCTACGAGGCCAAGCAGGCGATGCTGGGCGTGCGCCCGCAGACCCTGGAGACCTTCGGCGCGGTCAGCCGCGAGACGGTGATCGAGATGGTCTCAGGCGCGCTGGTCAATTCCGGCGCCAGCGTGGCCGTGGCGGTGACCGGCATCGCCGGCCCCGGCGGCGGCAGCGAGGACAAGCCGGTGGGCACGGTGTGGATCGGCTGGAAGCGGCGCGGCGGCTACGCCCGCGCCCAGGTGTTCCACTTCGACGGCGACCGCGACGCGGTGCGCCGCCAGACCGTGGCCGCGGCGTTGAGCGGGCTGGGTCAGGCGCTGTGAACAAGCCCCACGGTGCGCTGTGGGAGACCCTGTCCACCGTGCGCGACCTGGGGCGCATCCAGGAGATCGCCACGGTGCTGGTGCGCTACGGCTTCGGCGACGTGGCCCGGCGCATCGGCATGACCGGCGCGCTGGAGAAGGCCGGCCGCCTGCTGCGCCTGGAGCACGCCGAGGAGTACCTGACCATGTCCACGCCCGAGCGCCTGCGCCGGGCGCTGCAGGAGCTTGGGCCGACCTTCATCAAGCTGGGCCAGATCCTGGCCACGCGCGTGGACCTGCTGGGGCCGGAGTTCCTGCGCGAGCTGGGCCAGCTACAGAACAACGTGCCGGCGCTGGACTTCGAACTGATCCGCGCGCAGGTGCGCGAGGACCTGGGCGCCGAGCCCGAGGCGGTGTTCGCCCGCATCGACACCACCGCGCTGGCCGCCGCCTCGCTGGCCCAGACCCACCGCGCCTGGCTCGCCGATGGCACCGCGGTGATCCTCAAGATCCGCCGGCCCGGCATCCGCGAGACGATCGAGGCCGACCTGCGCCTGCTGGCGCGGCTGGCCGAGATCGTCCAGGCGCGCGCGCCCGAGCTGCGCCGCTACCGCCCGCGCGAGATGGTGCGGCAGTTCACCGCCTCGCTGCGCAACGAGCTGGACTTCGCCGCCGAATGCCATAACGCCGAGCGCATCGCGGCCAACTTCGCCGGCCACCCGGAGATGGTCGTGCCCAAGGTCTACTGGGCCTGGACCAGCGAACGCCTGAACGTGCAGGCCTTCGTCGAGGGCATCCCCGGCGCGGACATCGCCGGGGTGGAGGCCGCCGGCCTGGACCGGCGCGGCCTGGCCCAGGCCGGGGCGGACATCGTGATGAAGATGGTGCTGGAGGACGGCCTGTTCCACGCCGACCCGCACCCGGGCAACCTGTTCTACCTGCCGGACGGGCGCATCGCGGTGATCGACTTCGGCATGGTCGGTCACGTCAGCGCCCCGCGCCGGGCGCAGATCGCGCGGCTGCTCTACGGCATGGTGGCCCAGCAGCCGCAGGACGTGGCCGACATTCTGATCGACTGGGCCGGCGATGCGGAGGTGGACGAGGAACGCCTGCAGGCCGACATCGACGAGATGATCGACCAGTACCGCGGCCTGCCGCTCAAGGACCTGCGCATGGGCCGGATGCTGCTGGGCATCTCGGCGCTGCTGCGCGAACACGGCCTGGTGCTGCCGGGCGACCTGGCGCTGATGGTCAAGGCCTTCCTGACCCTGGAGGGCCTGGGCCGCCTGCTGGACCCCGAATTCGACATGGCCGGCCAGGCGCGGCCGTTCCTGGAGCGGGCGATGCTGCGGCGCTATGCGCCGCGCCGGCTCGCCCGCCGCGGCCAGCGCGCCCTGGCCGGATCGCTGGACCTGCTCGAGGACCTGCCGCGCGAGCTGCGCCGGCTGCTGCGCCGCTACGGCCGCGGCAACATCCAGCTGGAGGTCACCAGCCTGCGCCCGTTCGGCAACCAGTTCGCGCATGCGGTCAACCGGCTGACCATGGGCATCATCACAGCCGCGCTGATCGTGGGCTCCTCGATCGTGATCGACAGCGGTGGCGTGCCCAGCCGCTTCCGCACCGCCCTGGGACTGGCCGGCTTCATCGGCGCCGGCCTGTGCGGCGTGGTGCTGCTGGTGTGGACGGTGCGCAGCGGGCGGCGCTGAAAGCGCGCCGAATCAAGCGCTGCACGAGGCAGGCCGAGTTCGACAAGGCGCGGGTGCTGGCGTGGCCTGGTTTGAGCGGGGCAGTAGCGATGGCGCAGGGGCCCACTGTCGGGTATGCGCCTGGCTCGTCTGCGCCACGCCGCCATCATCGGAGCGACCGCGCGCTTGCAAGGGTGATTTGTTAGTAGTATTACTACTAACCATGGAGCTCACCGACACCCAGCAGACCATCCTGGCCCTGATCGCCGAGCGGCTCGAGGCCGACGGCATGCCGCCCTCGCAGACCGAGATCGCCCGCGCGCTGGGCTTCAAGGGCGTGCGCGCCGCGCAATACCACCTGGAGGCCCTGGAGGCCGCCGGCGCCATCGAGCGCATCCCCGGCCGGGCGCGCGGCATCCGCCTGCTGCATGCGCCGCAGCCGGCCCAGGCCGCGATGCAGTTCGCGTCGGCCAACGACGATGCCTCCGCGCTGCGCCTGCCGGTGCTGGGCCGGGTCGCGGCCGGCGCGCCGATCGGCGCCGACGCCGACCACCACGACTACGTGGTGCTGGACCGGGTGTTCTTCTCGCCCTCGCCGGACTACCTGCTCAAGGTCAAGGGCGATTCGATGCGCGATGAGGGCATCTTCGACGGCGACCTGATCGGCGTGCACCGCACCGGCGAGGCGCGCAGCGGCCAGATCGTGGTGGCGCGCATCGATGAGGAGATCACCGTCAAGCTGCTGAAGATCGGCCGCGACTCGATCCGCCTGCTGCCGCGCAACCCGGACTACTCGCCCATCGACGTGCGCCCGGACGGACTTCGCCATCGAAGGCCTGTACTGCGGCCTGGTGCGGCCGAACCGGTGATGTCCCACGTTTCCATCCGGACTTTTCCGACCCGCGACGGCGGCATCGCCCGCTGCCGCCGTTCGGGCGCACGGCGCACCGTTGCAGCACGGCTCGCCGATGTCTCAATCCGTGCGATCCACCTGCTCTAGATTGCTCCCATCACCTCACCACACCTTCCAAGGACACTGACAATGGACGAGAACAAGAAGCGCGCCCTGGCCGCGGCCCTGACCCAGATCGAGCGCCAGTTCGGCAAGGGCTCGGTGATGCGCATGGGCGACCGCGTCATCGAGGCCACCGAGGTGATCCCGACCGGGTCGCTGATGCTGGACATCGCGCTGGGTATCGGCGGCCTGCCCAAGGGCCGCGTGGTCGAGATCTACGGGCCCGAGTCCTCCGGCAAGACCACCCTGACCCTGCAGGCCATCGCCGAGTGCCAGAAGCAGGGCGGCACGGCCGCCTTCATCGACGCCGAGCACGCGCTGGACCCGATCTATGCCGGCAAGCTGGGCGTCAACGTCGACGACCTGCTGCTGTCCCAGCCCGACACCGGCGAGCAGGCGCTGGAAATCGCCGACATGCTGGTGCGCTCGAATTCGGTGGACATCGTGGTCATCGACTCGGTCGCCGCCCTGACGCCCAAGGCCGAAATCGAAGGCGAGATGGGCGACCAGCTGCCGGGCCTGCAGGCCCGCCTGATGAGCCAGGCCCTGCGCAAGCTGACCGGCAACATCAAGCGCTCCAACACCCTGGTGATCTTCATCAACCAGCTGCGCATGAAGATCGGCGTGATGATGCCCGGCCAGAGCCCGGAAACCACCACCGGCGGCAACGCCCTGAAGTTCTACGCCTCGGTGCGCCTGGACATCCGCCGCATCGGCGCGATCAAGAAGGGCGACGAGATCATCGGCAACCAGACCCGCATCAAGGTCGTCAAGAACAAGATGGCTCCGCCGTTCAAGCAGGTCGTCACCGAGATCCTGTACGGCGAGGGCATCAGCCGCGAGGGCGAGCTGATCGACATGGGCGTGGAGGCCAAGATCGTGGACAAGGCCGGCGCCTGGTACAGCTACGGCTCCGAGCGCATCGGCCAGGGCAAGGACAACTCGCGTACCTACCTGCGCGAGAACCCCGAGGTGGCCGCCAAGCTGGAAGCCGAGCTGCGCGAGAAGTTCCAGCCGGCCGAGGTGGCCGGTCGTGAAAACGACGAAGGCGATGACGCCTGATTGCATCCGTTCCGCGCAGGTCGGCGCTGCTGTCAGTGGCGGCGCCGGCCTGCGCGGGGCGACCTTCCAAGATGGAGCACGACGGCGGCGCCCTCGCGGGCGGCGCCGTTCTGCGTTCGGGTTGGGACGGATCGGCCCCGACGCCGGCGTCCGGATGTCCGGCCATGGATGAGCACGACACGCCCGATTTGTCCGACGTGGCCGCGGCGGAGCAGGGCACCAGGCCGCGCCGCCGGCGGCCCGAGCCCACGCCGGTCCAGCGCGCCCTGTCGCTGCTGGTCCGCCGCGAGCATTCGCGCAAGGAGCTGACCCGCAAGCTGACCGCGCGCGGTGTCCAGGCCGAGGAGGCCAGGGCTGCCGTCGAGCGCCTGGCGGGGGAGGGCTGGCAGGACGACGCCCGGTTCGCCGAGTCCCTGGTCCGCAGCCGGGTGGCCGCCGGCTACGGCCCACGCTACATCCAGGTCGAGCTGGAAACCCACGGCCTGGACGCGGCCCAGGTGGACAGGGCCCTGGCCAGTTTCGAGGGCGACTGGCGCGAGCTGGCCCGCGACCTGGTTGCCCGGCGCTTTGGCCCCGAGCGGCTGGAAGACCTGGCCGCCCAGCGCAAGGCGGCCGACCTGCTGCTGCGGCGCGGCTTCGACGGCGAGGCGGTGCGTGCGGTCCTGCGCGGGCTGCCGGAGGACTGAGCCGCCCGGCTTTGTTACCCTTTGCGGTTCAAGGTTGTCTCAGGGCAGGTCGCATCCATCTAGAGGGGATCCGCGGCCTGTTTTGCCAGCCGCTCGCCCATTGCCCGCGCCCACATGACCGCCCCCACCTTCAGCAGCAGCCAGGTCCGTCAGGACTTCCTCGATTTCTTCCGCGCCAAGGGCCACACCATCGTGCCTTCGGCCCCGCTGGTGCCGGGCAACGACCCGACCCTGCTGTTCACTAATTCGGGCATGGTCCAGTTCAAGGACGTGTTCCTCGGCGCGGAGAAGCGCAGCTACGTGCGCGCGGCCGATGTCCAGCGCTGCCTGCGCGCCGGCGGCAAGCACAACGACCTGGATTCGGTGGGCTATACCGCGCGCCACCACACCTTCTTCGAAATGCTGGGCAACTGGTCCTTCGGCGACTACTTCAAGAAGGAGGCCATCGCCTGGGCCTGGGAGCTGCTGACCCAGGTCTGGAAGCTGCCGGCCGAGCGCCTGCTGGTCACCGTCTACCACACCGACGATGAGGCCTACGGCCTGTGGCACGACGTGATCGGCGTGCCCGCCGAGCGCATCGTCCGTATCGGCGACAACAAGGGCGCGCCCTACGCCTCGGACAACTTCTGGCAGATGGCCGACACCGGCCCGTGCGGGCCGTGTACCGAGATCTTCTACGACCACGGCGCGCACATCGCCGGCGGCCCCCCGGGTTCGCCGGACGAGGACGGCGATCGCTTCATCGAGATCTGGAACCTGGTGTTCATGCAGTTCGACCGCCAGCCCGACGGCACCCTGGTGCCGCTGCCGGCGCCGTGCGTGGACACCGGCATGGGCCTGGAGCGGCTGGTGGCCGTGCTGCAGCACGTGCACAGCAACTACGAGATCGACCTGTTCCAGACTCTGATCCGCAAGGCCGCCGAGCTCACCGGCACGGCCGACCTGGAGAACAAGTCGCTGCGCGTGATCGCCGATCACATCCGCGCCTGTTCGTTCCTGATCGTGGACGGCGTGCTGCCGTCCAACGAAGGCCGCGGCTACGTGCTGCGCCGGATCATCCGCCGCGCCCTGCGCCATGGCTGGATGCTGGGCGTGCGCCAGCCGTTCTTCAGCCAGCTGGTGCCGACCCTGGTGGCGCTGATGGGCGAGGCTTACCCGGAGTTGGCGCAGAAGCAGGACTTTGTCGAGCGCGCGCTGCGCGCCGAGGAAGAGCGCTTCGCCGAGACCCTCGACGCCGGCATGCGCATCTTCGAGGACGTGGCCGCGCGCGCGCAGAGCAGCATTCCCGGCGCCGACGCGTTCCGCCTGTACGACACCTACGGCTTCCCGGTCGACCTGACCGCCGACATCGCCCGCGAGCGCGGCATGGACGTGGACATGGCCGGCTTCGAGGCGGCCATGGAGCAGCAGCGCCAGACCGCGCGCGCGGCCGGCAAGTTCTCCGGCGGCACCGCGCTGCCGGCCGAGCTGGTCGCACAGCTCACGCCGACCGAGTTCCTGGGTTATGACCAGCTGCAGGCCGATGGCCTCAAGATCGTCGCCCTCCTGCACGACG
The DNA here is from genome assembly GCF_042700505.1 of Pseudoxanthomonas sp. UC19_8. Taxonomy (NCBI): domain Bacteria; kingdom Pseudomonadati; phylum Pseudomonadota; class Gammaproteobacteria; order Lysobacterales; family Lysobacteraceae; genus Pseudoxanthomonas; species Pseudoxanthomonas sp. UC19_8. Next base: position 2,100,388 of record NZ_CP170559.1, on the reverse strand, counting down.
GCCGCCCGGTGCAGCGCCTGGAGGCCGGCCAGTCCGGTCTGGTGCTGCTGGATCGCACCCCGTTCTACGCCGAGTCCGGCGGCCAGGTCGGCGACACCGGCCGGCTGCAGGGCGCCGGCGGCGCGTTCGCGGTCAACGACACGCTCAAGCTGGCCGGCCAGTTCCACGGTCACCTGGGCCAGGTCGAGCACGGCGCGCTGGCGGTCGGCGATGTCGTCGCCGGCGAGATCGACGCCCAGCGCCGCGGCGCGACCATCCTCAACCATTCGGCCACCCACCTGCTGCACGCCGCGCTGCGCTCGCTGCTGGGCACCCACGTGCAGCAGAAGGGCTCGCTGGTGGCGCCGGACCGGCTGCGCTTCGACTTCTCCCACTTCCAGCCGGTGAGCCCGGCGGAGCTGGCCGAGATCGAGCGCCGGGTCAACGCCGAGGTCCGCGCCAACCACCAGGCCGAGATCCACAACATGGGCATGCAGGAGGCCCTGGACTTCGGTGCGATGGCGCTGTTCGGCGAGAAGTACGGCGAGCGCGTGCGCGTGCTGCGCATGGGCGATACCTCGACTGAACTGTGCGGCGGCACCCACGTGCAGCGCACCGGCGACATCGGCTTGTTCAAGATCGTCAGCGAAAGCGGCGTGTCCGCCGGCGTGCGCCGCATCGAAGCGGTGACCGGGCAGGGCGCGCTGGACTATGTCGATGGCGAAGAGCGTCGCCTAAGCGAGGCCGCCGGCCTGCTCGGCGGCAGCGCGGCCGAGGTGGTCGAGCGCATCCGCCAGCTCACCGAGCGCCAGCGCAAGCTGGAGCGCGAGCTGGAAAGCCTCAAGGCCAAGGCCGCTTCCGGCGCCACCGCCGACTTGGCCGGCCAGGCGGTCGAGGTGGACGGCATCAAGGTCCTGGCGGCGCGCCTGGAAGGCTTCGACGCCAAGGCCCTGCGCGACGCGGTGGACCGCCTCAAGCAGCAGCTGGGCGACACTGTGATCCTGCTGGCCGGCACCGAGGGCGGCAAGGCGGCCCTGGTGGCCGGCGTGAACGGTGCCGCAATGGGTCGGGTCAAGGCGGGGGAACTGCTGGGTCACGTCGCCGGTCTGATTGGCGGCAAGGGCGGAGGTCGCCCGGACCTGGCCCAGGGTGGTGGCGAGGACGGGCCCGCCCTTGCTTCTGCGTTGGCTGGGGTCACTTCTTGGGTGGCGCAGCGCCTGGCGGCATAAGCCCGACGCCTTTTCCCTTGCGGCTGGAGGTGACCGGCCGCTACCATGTTTCACGTCCATGAACTTACCTGGAAGCGTTTTTGGCACTACGCGGGCCAAATGCTTCCACCGGCTATACGCTAGCCGGCCTACGGAGAATTGAAATGCTGATCTTGACTCGCCGTGTCGGCGAAACCCTGATGATCGGAGATTCGGTCTCAGTCACCGTCCTCGGCGTGAAAGGCAACCAGGTGCGCATCGGGATCACCGCGCCCAAGGACGTTGCCGTGCATCGCGAGGAGATCTACCAGCGCATCCAGCGTGGCGATGAGGCCGGCGCCGACGATCGCGTCGAAGGCAACAGCTCCAACTGACAGAATGTTTGCCGTGGAGGCGTTCAGCCGGTATCCTTGCCGGCCGTCGCGCAATGCCACGGCACGATGTTGTTCGGAGTGATGCCCGAGAGGCCGAAGGGGCTCCCCTGCTAAGGGAGTATAGGGTCAAAAGCTCTATCGAGGGTTCGAATCCCTCTCACTCCGCCAGATGTTAGGAAACGCCCGCAAATCAATGGTTTGTGGGCGTTTTTGTTTTTCCTGACCTTGGACACTCGCTTGGACACTTCCATGCGAGTTGCGCACTACCTGACCCGCGGCCCGACCGGCCGCTTCTACGTTCGCTTGCGCGTGCCCGCCGACGTGCAGGCACGGTTTGGACGCAAGGTCATCAAGCGCTCGACGGGCACGACGTGCGACCGCACCGCGCTGACGTGTGCCCTAGTCCTGCAGGCGCGCTATGCTCAGGCCTTCGCAGCCATCAGGAACGGCAGCATGGAGAAAGAGCTGGATGAGCTCTTGAAGAGCCTGGAAGGCACGTCGCCGCTTGAGCTGATCCTCAAGGACGTGAAGCTGCCTGGAGGCCAGTCGTTCGGTCAGGTCGAAATCAACGACGACAAGGACCTGGCCCTGTTCCAGAAGTTGGCCGCGGACTGCCCGGTGCCCGAGTTCAAGCCCTTCCCGCCGCGCCGGGTCGTCAAGCCCATTGGCGAGGCCCGGGCTGCCGGCCTCACCCTGGCGGACGCTCGGGACAAGTATCTGGTCAGCATCCAGGGCAAGAACACGGCCAAGACCATCGTCCAGAAGACTCGGGCCCTGAAGGACCTGGAAGCTTTCGTGGCCAGCCAGCTCAAGGGGAAGGGCAAGCAGCCGGTGATGCTCAAGCAGCTGACCCGGACGGACTTCTCGGAGTGGTTCCTGCACGAGACCGCGCAGAAGCGGGTCATCACCTACATTACGAATCGGTTCTCCGCCTGCGCGGACTTCATCAAGTGGGCCCAGACGGCGGGGCACTACCCGCAAGGGGACAACCCGGCTTCCGGGCACGCCTCCGTGCCCAAGCAGCTGAAGAAGCAGCGGGCGAAGAGCCACGGCTCCCAAGCCTTCACCCCGGAGCAAATCCAGCGGATCTTCGACCCGGAGAACTTCAAGCAGCTGAAGGGCGACGCGGCGCGGTGGATCCCGCTCATCTTGCTCTACACCGGTGCTCGGTCCAACGAGGTGGCCCGGTTAGAGCTGGAGGATTGCCGGGAAGAAGGCGGCCTTCCCATCTTCGACTTCACCTGGATGGGAGAGGACAAGAGCTTCAAGACCGACGCCAGCGACCGGAAGACGCCGGTGCACCCGGACCTCATCAAGCTGGGCCTGTGGGAACGCGTGGCGAGGCTGAAGGCCGCCGGCGAGACCGAGCTTTTCCCCGAGCTGAGCTTCGACGCCAAGAACGGCCCCGCCGGCCGGACCCAGCACGCCTTCTCGCGCTACCTGGTCAAGCTGGGCATCAAGGCGCGCGGCGGTGGCAGGGTGGGGCACCACAGCTTCCGAGACACGGTCATCGGCGCGCTGAAGGCGGCTGGGGTCCACCGGGAGATGCGAGAGGAATACACAGGGCACGAGCTGTCGGACCGGCAAGAGCATGCACATGCGTATGAGACGGAGTTCAGTCCTAGGGCGTTGGCGGAAGCTTGCCATTCGGCAATGGTATGGAGCCTGGGCCTGAGTTCGTTGGAATGCCGACCATAGTTAGGGTGATTGGCATAGCTGCGGCATGCGCTGCTGTAGTTCGGTTTAGAAGATAAGATTTGAACATTTGACTTTATTTTTATTTTGTGATAAAAAGGATTAGCTTAATATAATTTTCAAAACAAATTTGGGTGGCTGCTATGTCCATTAAGAAGACAGTAAAGAAGGCGACTAAGGCTAGAGGTGGGTTTTCTTTCACAGTTAAGGTCGCTCCGAAGAAAGTGACGCCGAGCGTTCATATTTCTCGCACCAGTGATGGCAAATTTGTTATCGATGGAACAATTCAGGGAAGGCTTGTGAATCGACACCCAGAGGTTAAATTGCGGAAGGCTTCGGTGAAGCCGTCGCATTTTTCTGAGTCAGACATTTCGGAAATCGTGAAGTCCATGAAGGTTGCATAGTTCATTTTTTGACAAGGGATTGAACTCCACATGGATGCGAAAAAGGTTTTCTTAAATTGTCCCTTTGATGTTTCCTATAAGCCTATATTCGATTCTGTAATATTTGCGATTCACGATTTAGGCTTTGAGGCTCGGCATGCGTTGATTGATAACGCTAATGCCGTTCGCTTGCTGCGTATTTCTGCTGAAATTCAATCTTGCAAGTATTCGATTCACGACATAAGCCGTGTTGAAAGCGGTGGATCACTCCGACTGCCTCGTTTCAATATGCCATTTGAAGCAGGGGTGGGATATCTTCTTCATGAGACATCTATAGAGCCGGACAAGCATCATTTTTTACTGTTGGATTCCGAGCCCTATCGGTACCATGCGTCACTAAGTGATGCAGCCGGGCTGGATGCAAAAGTCCATGGCGGTGATCAAAAGAAGGCGATTAATGCAGTTCGCTCTTTTCTCGTAGCTAAAAGTGGCGCGCAAGGCGGCGGTTTTCAAGGTGGGAGCCACATTTGGAAGCGCTTCAACCTATTTCAGCAACTCCTTAGATCGACTGCTCGAACTCGAAATATATCACTGCCCGAGCTGAAATCATGGTCATATGTTAATGATTTGCAGGCTATGATGGCAGAATGGGTTGGAAATAATCCTCCTTAATGATTTTTGCGGGAATTCGTTAAGTGAGTGAAGTTCTGCTTCGATACAACCATATTTAACTGATTCCAGCTAAAGTTTGCATGCCCATGGTGGAAGGGCAGTCAATTCACTTAGACTCTTCGCTTCCGGGATAAGACCCATGTTCTTAAAAGGCGACTGCTGAATGAGTGAGAAGACGTTGGAATCGATCATTTCTGCGAAGGCCAAGCTTGAAGAGGAGCTCCGCAAGCTTGAAGAACAGGAAGCTGCCCTTCGCCGAGAACAGGTGGCCTCGGCTGTAATAGAAATCCTGAGCCTTTTGACTCAGTACAGTGAACACTTCACCCCGAAGCAAAAGGCCGAACTTGCGGTCGCTATCGGAGCTGGTAGCCCGGGCAGGGGCCCCAAGGCCGCTCCGGCCCAAGGCAAGAAGGAAGTCGCACCCAAGTATTGGCTACCCCATACCCAAGAGACTTGGAGTGGGAGGGGGCGTCCTCCGCGCGCCTTCAAGGCGTGGGAAGGAACTGCTGCATACAACGAGTGGAAAGCCAAGCACCCCGACGAAAAGTTCCCCAAGTATCCGGGCTGACAACCCTATTTCGATGCAAGAATCCAAACTAGCTTAAGGGCTGCTATCGTCGCTTCTTTGGCTCAGTGCTTTTAGGGGAAGTCATGGAAGAGACGCAGGACCTTTTTTTTGAAACCCGGTTCTTGGACGCCTACGCTGGGTCCATCATGACCGACCCAGCCACGGCTATTGTGGAACTGGTCGCCAATGGTTGGGACGCCTATGCCACCGAGGTTCAGATCCTTTGGCCTGATTTAGAGACAAAGAGGCAGTTTGTAGTCAGGGACAACGGTCGTGGCATGACGTTGGACGATTTCAAATTCATCTGGCGAGCCATGTCTTATGACCGAGTGAAGCGGTCTGGCTTGACCGTCGATCCGCCTTCAGGCCTTGAAGGCTTGCCGCGACCTGTGTTCGGGCGAAACGGCAAGGGCCGCTTCGCTAGTTTTTGCTTCTCTAGCGAATACTTGGTTAGTTCTTGGAAGGATGGTGCCAAGTTCACCTGCAAGGTAAAGCGCTCCCCCACCGCTCCGCTGGTCCTTGAAACGCTAGAGCACATCGAAAGCGACGTGGATGGCCACGGGACAGAAATCCAAGGCTGTGGTGACATCGCTCAAATAGGCCTAGATGAAGCGAGCGCCAGAGACATCATCGGTAGTCGGTTCCTGGCCGATCCCCGCTTCAAGGTTCATCTTAATGGCCGGCAGATATCATTTGCCGACATCTCAAGCCAGTCCCTGTCCACCACCCGACTGAGCATTCCAAACGTCGGCGAAGTGACGATCCATCATATTGACGCACGCAAGGCTGATAAAACTACCAAGCAGCACGGTATCGCTTGGTGGGTCCAGCGTAGGGCTGTGGGTGACTTTGGTTGGCGCGGCAGCGATCTGGATCGCGTGCTCGATGGCCGCACTTCCGAAGCCAAGCGCTTTACCTTCATTGTGGAAGCAGATTTCCTCAATGAAGCCAACGCTGTCAAGCCGGATTGGTCGGGGTTCGAAGAAGAAAATTCCATCTGGAAAGCCGTCCAGCCAGTCGTCCAGCGGCGCATCCGGGACATCATTGACACGACCAACCAGGCCGCCCGTGAGAGCAAGCGGACCAGCGTCTTTGATCGCGTGGGCGGCGCGGTCAACACTCTTCCTCCACTAGGAAAGGACAGGGTGACCACGTTTGTCAACGAGGTGGTGGACAACTGCCCGAATTTCGGCGAGCAGGAAATCGTCCAGCTGACCACTATTCTAACAAAGCTAGAGAAAAGCAAATCCCTATATGGGCTGCTTGACGTGCTGCACTCGCAAAGTCCAGACGATTATGACGCCTTGCATGAGGTCTTGGCCGCGTGGACAATCGGATTGGCCAAGATTGTGCTCGACGAGATCCAAACCCGACTACGCCTGATCGATGAACTGAAGCGGAAGTTAGATAAGCCTGGAGTGGATGAAGTCCACGAGTTGCAACCTTTGTTTACCAAGGGTCTTTGGATGTTTGGCCCGGAGTTTGAGTCCATCGAGTTTACGTCCAACTTGGGCATGACTAAGGTGATTCAGACCATCTTCGGAGCCAAAGACGGCCGCGGCAGCCGTAACCGACCCGACTTCGTAGTGCTAGATGACAGCAGCATCGGTCTGTATGCGCGGTCTTCATACGACGAAGATTCCAACGAAGATGGTATCGCGCACTTGGTCATCATCGATCTAAAGACGACAGGGCTTCCGTTGGGCTCTAAGGAAAAGGAGCAGGTTTGGAAATATGTGAAGGAGCTGCGGGAGCGGGGATACCTTAGGCAGACTACTAAGGTCGATGCATTTATCTTAGGTGATCGCATCGATAACGGCGAAGCCGAGACTCAGACCCGAGGCGATTGGGTCCGCATCACTCCCATGCTTTACGACACGATCATTAGACGCGCTGAAAAGCGCCTGCTGAACTTGCACTCTAAAGTGAAGTCTGCGCCCTTCCTAGACGGCGGGCAGGTGTCGTTGGACCAGTTCTTAGAGCAGGTGCCCGTTCATCAACCTCAGCTGTTGGATTCTACGCAGTGAGCATCACTAATAAGGGTGCTTCGGCTCGACAGGGGCGGAAAGCCGGACGCCCTGGTGAAAGCTACTGAAGAAAGCCCGGATGGACGGGCTTTTAGATACGGACTATAAATCGGCTCAGCTGGTCAGCTGCACCCACATTACCAGTAGCAACATCGGCAGTGCCTTCAGCATCGCCAGCGCCCCCATGCCCATGGTCACCACTAGCGGCGTCATGACCCACCACTGCCCCCAGCTGAAGCCTTGGTCTCTTTGCCGAGCCGCGTAGGCTTCTTGAGGGTTGAGGCGCTCCGCTTTTCGCAGGCCCCGCCTGGCCATCAGCGGCCCAACGACGAATCCGAAAGGACCCAGCAGGAGCAGGCTCAGCGAGAACCACCAGAAGAAGCGGTTGTGCGGGGTCATGATCTTCTTGGGAACGGCGCGCAAGGCCTTGTCACCACGGAAGCCACCCACGGCACCGACGGATGTTCCAGTCATCGGATCGGTGCTCATCGCGTGTAAGCCCTCCAGACGCCATCGGCCTTGGCATAGCGCAGGCTCTTGTTGACCGGAATGGGCACCTGACGACCTGCAATCTCGAGCATCACCTGGCTACGGGTGTCGCAGCGGTAGCCATCGGTGCCGTCAGCGGCGGTGCAGCCGCTCAGCTCGAAGTCTCGGACCTCCACGATGCGCCCGGCGCCGCTTTGTTCCAAGAGGGTGGCCAGCGCCTGCTTGGCGTTGGCATTCGACGGTTTGCCGCTGCACGCGGTGAGACCAACGGCCGAGGCCAGAGCGGCCAGGCCAATCCATGTGTTTTTCATGTCGTTCCTTTGCTGGGTGGTGCGGGTCGGTAGGCTGTCCCGCGAGAGGGATCGGAGGTGGGAAGGCGAGTGCCTGCCTACCGGTCGCGGTTGCCGTCGGGCTTGAACCCGGCGATCCACATCCGCGTGTCCTTAAATGGGGTGAGGAGGCCGCTGGGCCCGGGGTGCAGGTCGGCGGTCTGGAGGAAGCCGGACAACCAGGCCGCGCGTAGTGCAACGTCAACGGCCTTGTCAGAGACGCCAGGGCGGGTCACGTTGACGACGAAGGGCTGTGCCGGCGGGTTGGGGCCGGTAGACCGGGTCGTGCCGGTGTTCGGCCTGCTAGGCGGAGCCCGAACACCGTTCAGGGCATCCCGACGGGTTCACCCCCGTTTTCACGGACACTTACGAGAAGGCCGATCAAGGCCATGAGGAGTGTTCATGTCGAAGCGAAGGAAGTTCAGCACCGAGTTCAAGCGCGGTGCGGTTGAGCAGGCCAGCCAGCCGGGCGTCAGCTGTGCCCAGGTGGCCCGGGAGCTGGGGATCCGGGATGCATTGCTGACCCGCTGGAAGCGGGAGGCCCAGAGCCGGGGCCAGGTGGCCTTCGGTGGCACCGGGACGCCCCGGGACGAGGAACTGGCGCGGCTCAAGCGCGAGCTGGCCCGGGTGAAGAAGGAGCGGGATTTTTTGCGAGAAGCGGCGACGTTCTTTGCCAAGGGATCATCCTGAGGTATCAGGTGATCGAACGTTGCCGCGATGAGTTTCCAGTGCGACTGATGTGTCGTTGCCTGCGGGTCTCGGCCAGCGGTTACTACGACTGGAGTAAGCGCTTGCCCAGTGCCCGGGAGCGCGACAACCAGCGCTTGCTCGGCCGGATCCGTGAGTTGCATGAGGACAGCCGGGGCACATTGGGCGCCGGCCGGATGCATGAAGACCTTGCCGAGGAAGGCGAGACGGCGAGCCTGAACCGGGTGGCGCGTCTGATGGCGACCGATGGCCTGCAGGGTTGGCCGCGACCGAAGCGGCGAGGCCAGCGCGGCAAGCCGGCGCTGACGCCGCCGGGTGTGCGCAACCTGCTGGAGCGGGACTTCACCGCGTTGGAGCCGGAGACCAGGTGGGTCACCGACATCACCGAGCTCAAGACCCGGCAAGGCAAGCTGTATCTGTGCATCGTGCTGGACCTGTTTGACCAGCGGGTGGTGGGGTGGTCAATGCATCATCGTCAGGATCGTCAGATGGTGATCAGGGCCGTGCAGATGGCGGTCTGGCAGCGCCAAGGCAGCCATCCACTGATCCTGCACTCCGACCGTGGCAGCCAGTTCCGAAGCGGCGACTACCAGCGTTACCTGGCGGCCAACGGCTTGGTGTGCTCGATGAGCGCGGTGGGCCACTGCGGTGACAACGCCGCGTGCGAAGGCTTCTTCGGCCTGCTCAAGCGCGAGCGGGTCTACCGCATGACCTACCCAACGCTCGATGCCGCGAGGGCGGATGTGTTCGAATACATCGAGCGGTTCCACAACCCGAGGATGCGACGAAGGGTCGCCAGGCAAGACCAGAAGTTCTCAGCCCTTTTACAACCGTCCGTGATTTCGGGGTAGAACCCCTCTCGGTTTCCCCAAGCATAGAACGTTCCGAGTTCGGATAGGGGGCGTCTTGAATCAAGGGTAGAACTTGCTCGGATCGACCAAGCACGCATCGAACTGACCCCGCTGGTAGCGCGGCAGCTCTACGTTGGGCTGATACAGCTCCAGAGCGCTGATTTGCTTGCTACGCGTCACCTGCGGTCGCTTGTGTAGGTAGTGCTTGCGCAGCACTTGGACCCGGTCGCGGGGATCCGTGCTATGGCCGGTGACCAGGGCAATCTCCTTCTCTGGAACGTCATTGGCATCGAGCTCGGTGGCCAGGGTGTGGCGGAAGGCGTGGAATCCGATGCCCTTGGGAAAGCCCAGGCTCTTCAGGTAGCGGCCAAAGTCGACCACGAACTGCTGGCTGTAACGTGCATTTGTTTCGCCAGTCTTCCGGTTCACGCCCGCGGAGAGGAGGGGAAACAGTCGGGGGTGCTCGGTGGCCTTCATGTCCTCTACGAACTCGAGGAAACCAGCGTCCAAGAGCGGTTTGGCGATGGGAACGATGCGCATGCAGCCCGCCCCCTTCATGCTTTGCCGGCTGCGCCGACGGCGTTTCGGGTCCGCGGCCAAGTCTTGGTCCAACGTCTTCTGGAAAGAGATGCACCACACCCCGCGTTCCTCGATGATGTCTGTCAGCTTCAGCTGGCAGACCTCGTTGACCCTGGCGCCGGTATACAAGCCGATCATCGGCGCCCACCAATACTGGGGTTTCTTGGCCCAGGGGATGAAGGTCTCGGAGTCGAAAATGGCCTGCAGGTCTTCGTCCTCGAACAGCCGGATGGCCTTCTCTGGATCGATGATGTCGTCCTCCTTGATTTTCCGGAAGGCTTTCATGGGCGAAGAAACGATGGCTTGCCCGTTGACCAGGTGGTTGAAAAAGGCGACGAGGAACCGGCGATGACGTTCCTCGGTGGCAGGCGCCAGCGGCGGCACGTCTTGCTCTCTGCCCATGGCGATGGCCTCGTCGAAAGTGAGGTCCTTCAGCAGCGGGTCCGACACCAAGTTCCTTGGGGCCCAGCGCAGCAGCTTCCAGAGCTCTTGAATGTGGTGATAGTCCACTCGAGCTGCTGAAATGTTGCCGCAGGTCAGGAGCAACAGCTTCAACGTGCGCTCCGTGGCCAGCACTGTCTTTGGGTCCAGCTGCCGGCGGCGCATGTCCTCCAGATGGTCTTCGATTTCTTTGGTCAAGGGGCGCGACAGGGTGCCCATGGGCAACTGCGCGGGATAGCGTGTGCTGTTCCTCAGGCCGCTCTTTCGTCCGGTTTCGTCGAGCGCGGCCAAGATGCACTCTTGGAGATTAATGGCCGCTTCCCGGCCTCGGATGATGGCGCGCTCGATGCGGAAGCGGCCGATGTGGATGCCTTCCAAATGCAGGAGGCCGAACGGCGAGGCGATGTAATCGTTGAGTGCTGCGGAGGGTAGAGTGGTCATGGGTCACTTCCATCGAAAGATGGAAGTAGGGATAAAACAGGGGGCGAATTCGTCAATGGGGGCGATACAAAAACTTGCGGCGTTGGCGAAGTCCTTAGGCGTCAGGGTATCGCCGATAGGGCGCTTCCGGAATTCGCTAATTCGTTATCCGGCGAGAGGCCTTATAAAACAAGGTCTTGAGAAAAATCGGTGCGATTTATCGCAGTCAATTGCGTACTGTTTGCATTAAATAAGCTAACTACGTGAGATTTTTGCTCGACTTTGAAAATGAATTTAAGCTAAATGTCATCCTGTTATTGTTAGTCTGAATTTATATTCAAAGCAGCGATACGCCTAGATCGGAACTTTCTGACATTCGATAGGGCGAGACACCGATGGTGCGACGAATGCCAGGAGTGCAGTCTGACCTTGCCGGACGTGGGAGCCAATGGTCGCTCAGCGCCATCTGAGGTTAGGCGTGTGGCGTTGGCGGCGGCATCTCAAGCGGTGCGACAGCACTGCCGATACTCAAGCCCATGGACAGAGTCGAGCTTCGCCGTTACCTCGAACGCCTGGATGCTGCGGTGCCCGCTCTGCGGGCCTCAAGTCCTGATCGCCGCCATTTTTGGCGGGCCTTTGCCAACATGGCTGCTGCCATCGAGAGCAAGGCGATGACGAGTGAGGACGCGCAGTTCGTCGGCCGTCGGGCCAAGGAAATCTTGTCTTGGCACGAGCTGGAAAACATAGACGAACAAGTCTGAGTCCATTGATGCCGACCAGCCTATCCCGATCCCCGCGTGCTTCTCATGCGCGGCGATGCTGCGTAGGGCAAGCATGCACAGGTCCGCAGTAGCCCATCACTAACTGCGAAGCCCAATCACGCCTGCTGACACCAGTTACCCCGTCCATCCGAATGCAGCTTGGTCCGCAAGCCTTGGGGGGGGCATGCATGATGCTGTCTCCACCAACGCTGGGCCTCTCAAAGGGACCTTAGCTTCGCTGTCCCTATCCGCAAGGGCAGGCCTCCTTCTCGGCGCTGGCGCTTTGTTGCGGCCCTTCGCTGTGCGCCGCTTGCGCGGTGCTCGCTCTCGGGTGCGGTAGGGCTGGACGCTTCGCCTATCGGTTCCCACGAGGCGCCTTTCGCGCCGGTGGAGAAGAACCAATGAAGTGCACCCAAGAGCGAGCAGTCCAGTATCAACTTCAGATTGACGAGGAAGGGATTCTGCTCGCCGCCGCAACCATCCTGGAGCAACGCCTTCAACGCCAAGGCCGCATCCACAGTCCCGAGCAGGCCGGCAGCTACTTGGTTGCTCGCTGCGCTCACTTGCCCCACGAAGTTTTCGGCGTCGTCTTCCTCGACACCAAGCATCACATCCTGGCCACCGAGCACCTTTTTACCGGCACCATCGACGCCTGCGAAGTCTATCCCCGTATCGTCGCCAAGCGGGCCCTGGAGCTCAACGCCATCGCGGTCATCCTCTTCCACAACCACCCGAGCGGAAACCCGGAGCCCAGCCGGGCCGACCGCCAGGTCACCGAGCGCCTGAAGCAGGCGCTGGCGCTTCTCGACATCCGGGTCCTCGACCACCTGGTCATCGGTGGGAGACAGCACGTCAGCCTGGCCAGCAGGGGGTGGGCGTAGCCCGCCCCTTCACCTATGCCGTCTACCAAGGCTAGACTGCCAAGGCAGACGCACTTCCAAGGAGCAGAAATGAAGGCGCTTCACGTGCGAGAGATTGTGCGGGGGACCAACGGCAAGAGTTCTGTGTTGCCGAGTGAAGCCACTGTCGAATGCGAGAGCGAAGATGGACGGGGCAGTGGGGGACGGCAGCCCGAAGTGCTTAGTTCAGAGACAGTTTTTTGAGGGGTGGCCTGGTCAATTCACTAATGAGGGAGCTAACCCGGAATCTGGTATATCCAACGCTAAGATATGCTCATCGTGTGTCTCTCGGCTTCTTAATAGACAGCCACCAAGAATATGCCCATCGCCCATGTGCCCATACTGCCAAGCGAGCTCTGTGGACAAGAATAGGCATGTCAATGACTGGAGTTGCTCGTCACTTAAGTTTTCGATGCGACGAAATAATTCATCACGATTGAACACCTCTAACCAATACATAGGCGGGCTGCTGCAACGAAGGTTCCTCTTAATACGACAAGGAAAAGGGAAGTCAAGTGGCTGATTACAGAAAGGTTCTAACATTTGAGACCATCGGCGGGAAGCGGGGTATCTTCCTGCAGTGCAATAAATCCGAGGCTGTGTCTCAGGTATTTCGCCTACTTCTAAAAGGGGGCAAAGCTTTTGTTCAGGGCGACGTGAAGATGTGGCATCCAAAGAAGCCTGACGAGAAAAGTAAGCCAAAAAATATTCACTTCATCATCGAAGACGAAGGCGTATATGAGATCACGAACCAGCCCAAGCTTGCAGGATTCTATCTTTTTACAAAGTCGCCTACTGGCCGCATGACCTATTTTGCAATCAGCGCCCAGCAGAAGGATTCTCTCCTCGCGGCTCCTGAAGGATCTGACTTAGAATCTTTGCTGAAAATTCTGAAGAATCAGTAAAAGGCCGCGCGCCTGCGAAGCTCCGTAATTGAGTGTGCCCTGCGCAACCGTCACGAACGGCGACACACCTCACGGAGCCGACACAGCAGAACCTGCAGCAGGCCGAAGTTCTTCAACAGACCCAAGCTCGCCAGCAAGCGTCAGAGCAGACGCAGCAGCAAAGCGACCAGCAGGAGCAGGGGCCGCGGATGGCCATGGGCGGCTCCTGAGTGGCGCTGGCCGATGAAGCCTGCTTTGTAGATTGGACGGTCAGTGGAGTGAGCCTGCCCGGCCCTTCATGTGATTGGTGAGCAGGGCTTCCAGTTCCTTGTCGTCCAACGCATGGGCACCGGCTAAAAAAACTAGGTCGGCCACGCGTTGCCGTCGTTTCATTTCTTCCCGCTTCGCTGTTTCCTGCGCCTTGGCTTCGCGCCGCTGGTTGGCTAAAAGCTCCTTCGCTTGCAGCTGGGCCAACCGTTCCATAGCTCGTTCGATTTGGTCCCGGCAGTGATTCGTTGCGGTCATGCGCGTCTCCCTTGTTCCTGGCATTGAGTCAACCAGGGAAAAGCGCCTCGTCAAGTTTCGACCGCTTCCGAAAATTCGAAGGTTGCCGAATCGTTCAAGTCTGAAAAACAGGAGCTTTCGAGAATAAGCAAGAGCGCACCTAGGCGTTCCTACGGAACGCGTGCGCAAAGGGCTTCGCCCCTTGAACCCCAAGCGCCATGGGCGCTTGCGCAAACCGAAAGCTACGGCATAACCAAAGCATCGTCACCGCTTTGGAGTCGCATGGCCATCTACCACGCCAACATCAAGACCTTCAGCCGCGCGAAAGGACATTCGTCCATCGCAGCGGCTGCATACCGGGCCGGCCTGCTGCTCGCAGACGAGCGCACCGGCGTGCGCCACGACTACCGGCGCCGGGACGGCGTGGTCGAGACTCGGGTCATCGCCCCCGAGCACGCGCCCGACTGGGCGCTGGTCCCTGCCGAGCTTTGGACCGCAGCGGAGGCCGCGGAGCGGCGCAAAGATTCGACGGTCGCTCGCGAGTTCGAGTTTGCTCTGCCTCACGAACTCAATGACGAGCAGCGGTCGGCCTTGGCGGTCGAGGTGACCAGGGCCCTCGTCAATCGTTACGGGTTTGCCGCCCAAGCCAGCATCCACAGCCCTGGCGCCAAGGACGGACTGAACTACCACGTCCATGTGTTGGCGACCACGCGTCGCGTTGGCCCCGATGGCCTGGCCGATAAAACGCGTGAGCTGGACGGCGGACCCTCGGGCAGGGCCGAGGTGGAGTGGGTGCGAGAGCTGGTGGCCGCCAAGACCAATGCCCACCTTGCGGCGGCCGAGCTGGACGCGCGGGTGGACCATCGCAGCCTCAAAGCTCAGGCAGATGAGGCTCTCGCCAACGGCGACTTGGCCACTGCCGCCGTCCTCTCTCGCGAACCCACCCAGCACGTGGGTAAGAACGGCACCGCCATCGAGCGCCGGGGCGGGAAGTCGGAGCGTGCCGAGGCCAATCAAGCGGTGGAGGAAGCGAATGACGAAACCTTCCGGAAACTGGTGGCACTGTTCGAAGACCAGGGCCGGGTGATGCCCGTGCCGGAGGGGCACGACCAAGCCCAAGCGGTTCGCGAAGCGCGCCGTCCCCCGGCCGTCTTGTCCCTTCCGCTGGGAGCAGGCCAAGGGCAGATCGTGGTCAACCGCCACTTGGCTCGGACTCTCCAAGGGCGCGGTGGCACTGCGACGGGCGAGGGCACTGTCACCGCTTCGCCGCCCAGTGCCGAAGAACTGTTCGCGGAAGCGGCCGACCTGTGGTCCCCGATCCTTGACCAGGCCTTGGCGCAAACCCTTCGCGCCACCCGGCAGCTGCTTGCCTGGGCCAAGGAACGGGCATCGGCGTTCGCGGAAAACACGCGGCTGCCGTCGGACCTCAAGGAACTGGTTCGCCGCCTTCGTCGCTTCAAGGCCAACCTACTGAAGTTCTCCCGTCGCCTGGACGCGGTGCGACGAGCCCAACGGCTTTGCCACATGGCGCAGCGATCTTGGGAAGAATTCACCGTCAACCACGCGCAGCCTGGCCCGTCGTGGAGTTCCAAAGATTGGACGCAGCGACGGGGGCGGCGCCTGTCCACCTTGGAAATGCGCACCCAGGAACTGGCAGAAGTCCGCGCCTTGGTGACTCCGGAGCAGCAAGCGGTGTGCGACGAGGAAGCCGCGGCCACGGCTGTGCACCTGGAAAGCTGGAGCCGTGAGCTGCTGGGGCGTTACCGCCTGGCATCGGAACCGGCGGAGCTTTTGGAGGGTCAGGATTTAGCAACGCCCTCACCAACGACGGCGCCTGCAGTTCGCCGCCGGCCACGCCTCCACTGAAAGGACAACGCCCCGCATTGCGGGGCGTCTTGCTGTTGAGGGGCTCGTCTCTCAGTGAAGCGTGGGCTTCTTCCGTGGCGTGGCGGCGGGTTCGGGTGCGGCCTTCCGCTGCCGGTTTGCCCGCCATTGGTCTTGACTCACCATCTCGCGAACGATGAGCGCTTCTCGGGTCCGAGGCTCTTCCGTTGGCTGGGGTGGGGCGTAATCGTAGGTGGGTGGTGCGCCGTTCCCGCCGCTTTGCTGACGCATCAGTTCGGCGGCGACATCCAGCGAATAGCGGATGTCCAGCATACTTCCGGGGATGGTCCTATTGGATTGCTGGGACAGCAGATGGCCGAGCAGTTGGCTGGCGATGCGTAGTTGGGTTTCAGCGGGCATGGTGCTCCTTTCGAGCTTTGAGGGGGTTGCCTGCATACAAGCGCGCTGCCCCGGAAGCGCAAGAGCCCAAACCCGCTCCTATTCACAAAAATGAAAATTAGTCGCTGCCAGAAGCAATGCCGAACCGGAATCCCACGCCTTTGTGGCCAGTTGGCCGCGCTGTCATTTCCTGTCGATCCGGTCTGCTGCGATTGCTAAGAGCCCAGCAATGTGTTCCAACTTCCCGGCAAAGACCGTCAGCGCTGCGGCTCCCAGCAGGACACCGAGGCTCCCGGAGTAGATGAAAAGGGGCACGCTCTTCAGTCGGGCAAACAGCTCAGCCTTTTCCGCCGAGTCCTGGAAGTTGATGACGACCACGCCAATGGCGGCAATGACAGGTCCCATGCCGGCCTGACGTGTCAACCGCTTGGCCTTGGCTTCCAGGTGCTTGGACCGCTCGCGCAACCTGAACGGATCGCACAGGGTCAGTTCTTGAACGATGGCGTCGTCTTGTTCGATGTCCTGATCCACGCGGTTGGCGGCGCGGCGGTAGCCGGTTCGCAGTGCCAGCAGCATTTCGACGATCTGGCTGATGGCCCATACCAAGAAGAGAGCCAGGATCGCGATAAGGATGGACATCGTGAGGAGCCGGATGACCTCCCTGGAGAGCACCCCTAGGACACCCAGACCCGCAGCGACGAGCATGAAACCCGCAAGGACCAGGGTCACTTTGAAAACCCCGCGCTCAATCCTGTCGAAGACGCTCGGGGGCTTGGAAGGCCGCTTGAGCTTGTCCAAGAAGGCCAGCGTATTGGGAATGGGGGCGTAGTCAGGGGCGTCCATGGCGTGCTTCAGAAGGTGGCCCGTTCATCTTGAAAGGCGGCTGTCTCACTGCTCGCGACCGGGCGATGTGGACGCCAGCGCGCACCCGCTGGGACCGCTCCGACTGAGGGATCCCAATTGCTGGTGACCTCGGCTAGGATTGGACCATCTCTTGGACACAATTTGCGGGTGTCCAGGCAGGGAAAAGCTAACAACTTCAAGGCGTTAGAGGATTCCAAATTGTGTCCCTCTCACTCCGCCAGTCCTTGAAACCCGCCTTCCGGCGGGTTTTTCGTATGCGCGATTCGGTAGTTGAAGCACGGAGTCGAATGCATGCCTGGTCGTCCATTGCCGCGCGTGTGGCGCGCATTCGCGCCTAAGTGCGGCGTGCGATCGCGATGGCATTCGGCGTGCGCCGTGCGAGGGGCCAGGCGCATACGCCTCGACGATTCACCGTGAGCGCTCCTGCAGCGCAGTGGCGTAAGCGACGCCTACTGTTGGCGCATCTGGACCATGCAATGCGCAGCGACTCGACTATCGCACCGACGCGCACAGACGGTCCGCGCGTTGTTCCGGGACATCGGCTCGGAAGCGCCGAAGAGAAGCCGGGGGCGGCCCGGAACCGCGCCATGGATCGGCGGAAAACAGGCAACAAAAAAGCCAGTGGAGTCCACTGGCTTTCTTGTCTTTGTAGTGGCGCGCCCGGAGAGATTCGAACTCCCGACCGCCTGGTTCGTAGCCAGGTACTCTATCCAGCTGAGCTACGGGCGCGCTGCGAAGGAGCGAGATTATTCGTGTTTCGGGCCATCGCGTCAACACCTTTTCTCAACTTTTCTAGCGTGCCGCCGCCGATGCTGACGCGGCGCCGTCGCCAGGCGGGCTGCATGCAGTCGGTGCGCGCGATCCGCCGCGCTTTAGACCCCGTAGTACTCCCGGTACCACGCCACGAACGCGGCAATGCCGGTCTGGATGGTCGTGGACGGCGCATAGCCCACGTCGCGCTGCAGGGCGCTGACGTCGGCGAAGGTATCGGGCACATCGCCAGGCTGCAGCGGCAGCAGCTTGCGCACGGCCTTGACGCCGAGCGCGCGCTCCAGGGTGTCGATGTAGTCCAGCAACTGCACCGGCGCGCTGTTGCCGATGTTGTAGACCCGGTACGGCGCATCGGAAGTGGAGGGGTTGGGCTGCAGCGGGTCGTAGTGCGGGTCGGGCCCGGGAACATGATCGAGCGTGCGGATCACGCCTTCGACGATGTCGTCGATGTAGGTGAAGTCGCGCGCGTGCTGGCCGTTGTTGAACAGCTCGATCGGCTCACCGGCCAGGATGCGCCGGGTGAACTGGAACAGCGCCATGTCCGGCCGCCCCCAGGGGCCGTAGACGGTGAAGAAGCGCAGGCCCGTGGTCGGCAGGCGATAGAGATGGCTATAGGTGTGCGCCATCAGCTCGTTGGCCTTCTTGCTGGCCGCGTACAGGCTCAAGGGATGATCGACGCTGTCCTCCACGGCGAAGGGCAGCTTGCGGTTGCCGCCATAGACCGAACTGGACGAGGCGTAGACCAGGTGCCCGACCTCGCGGTGGCGGCAGGCCTCCAGGATGTTCATGAAGCCGACCAGATTGCTTTCCACATAGGCGTGCGGATTGACCAGCGAATAGCGCACGCCGGCCTGCGCGGCCAGGTTGACCACCCGCTCGGGCTTGAACGCGTCGAACGCCGCCTCCAGCGCCGGCCTGTCTTCCAGCGCGCCATGGACAAACTGGAAACCCGGCTGCCCGGTCAGGCGCGCCAGGCGCGCCTGCTTGAGCGTGGGATCGTAGTAGTCGTTGAGGTTGTCGTAGCCCAGCACGCTGTCGCCGCGCGCCAGCAGGCGCTCGCTCAGGCGCGCGCCGATGAAACCGGCCGCGCCGGTGACCAGGATCTTCAT
The DNA here is from genome assembly GCF_042700505.1 of Pseudoxanthomonas sp. UC19_8. NCBI lineage: Bacteria > Pseudomonadati > Pseudomonadota > Gammaproteobacteria > Lysobacterales > Lysobacteraceae > Pseudoxanthomonas > Pseudoxanthomonas sp. UC19_8. The sequence goes on along the minus strand of NZ_CP170559.1, from coordinate 2,081,650 downwards.
GGTGTGGATCTCGTCTTCGAAATCATGGGAAGCGTCACAGACGCGCATCGACCAGGCTGCGGTCCAGCACGCGCTGCACATCGAACAGCACGCCGTCCTGGCGCAGCAGCGCGCGGATGCCGGCGGCGCCCAGGGCGATGAACTCGCGGTGCGCCACGGCCAGGATCACCGCGTCGTAGTGCGCCGCCGCGGGCGCGTCCAGCAGGGTCAGGCCGTATTCGTGGTGTGCCTGCTGCGCATCGACCCAGGGATCGTGGATGTCCGGCGCGATGCCGAACTGGCCCAGCTCGGCCACGATGTCCACCACGCGCGTGTTGCGCAGGTCCGGGCAGTCCTGCTTGAACGCCAGGCCCAGCACCAGCACCCGCGCGCCGGCCACGGCCAGGCCGCGCTGGGCCATCAGCTTGATCGTGCGCTGGGCCACGTGGGCGCCCATGCCGTCGTTGATGCGGCGTCCGGCCAGGATCACCTCCGGGTGATGGCCGACCTGCTGCGCCTTGTGGGTGAGGTAGTACGGGTCCACGCCGATGCAGTGGCCGCCGACCAGGCCGGGCTTGAAGCCGAGGAAGTTCCATTTGGTGCCGGCCGCGGCCAGCACGTCGCCGGTATCGATCCCCAAGCGATGGAACAGCAGGGCCAGTTCGTTGACCAGGGCGATGTTGACGTCGCGCTGGGTGTTCTCGATCACCTTGGCCGCCTCGGCCACGCGGATGCTCGGCGCGCAGTGCGTGCCGGCCGGCACGATCGCGCGGTAGAGCGCGTCCACGCGCGCGGCCGCTTCCGGGGTCGAGCCGGAGGTCACCTTGATGATGGTCTCCAGCCGATGTTCGCGGTCGCCTGGGTTGATGCGCTCGGGGCTGTAGCCGGCATGGAAGTCGCGGTTGAACACCAGGCCCGATTCGGCCTCGATGATCGGCACGCAGATCTCTTCGGTCGCGCCGGGGTAGACGGTGGATTCGAAGATCGCCAGGCCTCCGCGGCGGATCGCGCGTCCCACCGTGCGGCTGGCCGCCTCCAGCGCGCTCAGGTCCGGGCGCTTGTAGGCATCGACCGGCGTGGGCACGGTGACGATGAAGGCCTCGCAGCCGGCCAGGTCGGCCGCATCGTCGCTGCAGCGCAGGCCGGTGGCCGCGCGCAGCGCCTCGCTCGAGGTCTCCAGCGTCCGGTCGTGGCCCGCCTGCAGTTCGGCCACGCGCGTGGCATCCAGGTCGTAGCCGATCGTGGCGGTCTGCCTGCCGAAGGCCACCGCCAGCGGCAGGCCGACATAGCCCAGGCCGATGATGGCGATCTTCGGTGCCGGGGAAAGCGTGAGGGACATGCGCGTGTCGTTGGAAGGGGTCCGGCGCATAGCATCGCACCGCGCCGCTATCGGCGCGACGACGCACGGCTTCAGGCTTAGTCGAGCGAAGCCGCCAGTCGCTGCACAACCGGCTCCGGTTTGCGCATCCAGGCGAAGTGATCGGGCGTGGTCCCAAGCGCCTGACGGTCCAGCACGGCCACGCTGCGTGGACTGGCGTGCGCGAACTTCTCCATCAGTGCGCGCAGCGAGGCCGGCGGCCCGAGCCAATCCTGCGCAAACAGCAGTCCGGTCATGGGGATCGTGCAGGCGGCCATGGCGGCCTCGATGTCCACGTCCATGCCTTGACCGGCGTAGCGCCCGCCCAGGCCCACGCGGCTCCAGTCCTCGATCAGGCTGCGCGCCTCGTTGCCGCCGAAGCCGATGCGATGGCCGGGCAGGGCGCCGCGACGGCGCGCAAGCCAAGGCAGGAAGCGGTACGCCAGCGGCAGCAGCGGCCCGCGCGGCAGCGGGAAGGTGCGCCAGTACGGCGTGCCGCTGGCGACCAGCCACAGCGCGTCGAAGGGCGTGTCGGTCAGTGCGGCGTGGCAGCCGGCCAATTGTCCGCCCAGGCTGTGGCCGCCGATCACGCACGGCAGGCCGGGCAGGGCCTCGCGCATCGCCTGCGCGCTGACGGGGAGATCGAGCGTCAGCAGCTGGCGATAGCCCCAGTCCACCTCGCGCGAGGCACGCCAGCTGCTGCTGCCATGGCCGCGCGCCTCATGCAGGAACACGGCGATGCCGCGTTCGGCCAGGGCCTCGGCCAGCGGCACGTAATGGCGTGCCGCCACGCCCAGCGCCGGCAGCCACAGCAGGCTGGCCCGCGGCTGGGCCGGGACGCGGCGCAGCAGCGTCCAGCGATGGCCGTCGCTGGCCTGCAGCGGCAGGCCCTCGTGCGCCTCAGCCATGGCCCCGCGCCTCGCGCCTCCTGCGCCGTGGCCCGGGCCGGCGCGCGCCGGCCGCTGGCGTCACAGCACTTCCGAGGCGAAGTCGGCCAGGCGCGAGCGCTCGCCGCGACGCAGGGTGATGTGCGCGCTGTGCGCCCAGCCCTTGAAGCGGTCCACAGCGTAGGTCAGGCCCGAGGTGGTCTCGGTCAGGTACGGGGTGTCGATCTGCTCGACGTTGCCCAGGCAGACGATCTTGGTGCCAGGACCTGCGCGGGTGATCAGCGTCTTCATCTGCTTGGGCGTGAGGTTCTGCGCCTCGTCGATGATCAGGTAGCGGCTGAGGAAGGTGCGGCCGCGCATGAAGTTCATCGAGCGGATCTTGATGCGGCTGGCGAGCAGGTCGTTGGTCGCCTGCCGGCCCCAGGCGCCGCCTTCCTGGTTATGCGTGAGCACTTCCAGGTTGTCGGTCAGCGCGCCCATCCACGGCGTCATCTTTTCCTCCTCGGTGCCGGGCAGGAAGCCGATGTCCTCGCCCACGCTGACCGTGGCGCGGGTCATGATGATCTCGCGGTAGCGCTGCTGGTCCATGGTCTGGGCCAGGCCCGCGGCCAGCGCCAGCAGCGTCTTGCCGGTGCCGGCGGTGCCGAGCAGGCTGACGAAATCGATCTCCGGGTCCATCAGCGCATTGAGCGCGAAGTTCTGCTCGCGGTTGCGCGCGCTGATGCCCCATACCGCGTGCTGACCACCGCGGAAGTCGTCGACCAGCGTCAACGTGGCCTTGCCGTCCGGGTTGACCTTGACCACGCGCAGCTCGACTTCGTCCTCGCCCGGCAGGTAGAGGTACTGGTTGGGGAACCAGTCCTCCTCGTCGGCCATGGTCACCTCGTAGCTGGTGCGCCCGCCCTTGTCGCTCCAGGACTTCAGGTCGCCCTGGTGGCGATGCCAGAAGTCCTCCGGCAGCTGCGTGGCGCCGGTGTAGAGCAGGCTGAAGTCGTCCAGCGCGCGGTCGTTCTCGTAGTCCTCGGCGACCAGGCCGCTGATCGAGGCCTTGATGCGCAGGTTGATGTCCTTGGACACCAGGATCACCGGCGTGCCCGGATGCTCCTCGCGCAGCTGCAGCACCGCGGCCAGGATCTTGTTGTCCGGCGCGATGGTGCCGAAGGTGCGGCCCGGATCGACCGGCTTGAGCTGGAAGTGCAGCTGGCCGATCTGCGAGGGCTGGCGCAGGCTCAGGCCCTGCGGATGGACCAGCGTGATGCCCAGCTGGATCTGCTGGGCGTCGGCGCCGACGATGAGCTCGTTGAGGAAGCGGCTGACCTGGCGCGCGTTGCGGCTGACTTCGGACATGCCTTTCTTGGCATTGTCCAGTTCCTCGATCACCTGCATGGGCAGGAACACATCGTGTTCCTCGAACTTGAACAGCGCGGTCGGGTCGTGCATCAAGACGTTGGTGTCCAGCACGTAGATGCGCTTGCTTCGGGTCATCGGCGGTTCCTGTTGGACGGACAGCAGCAGGCCACCACGGCCCGCGGGGCGGGGTGGTGGGGGTAAAGGAAAACAGTGGGGGTCACTGGGATCGGGCGGCCTTGAGCGCGTCGAGCACGGCCTGGGCGTGGCCGGCGACCTTGACCTTGCGCCACGCCTGCACGATGCGCGCGTCGGGCGAGATCAGAAAGGTGCTGCGTTCGATCCCCAGCACCTGGCGGCCGTACATGTTCTTCTCGCGGATCACGTCGAAGGCCTTGCACAGCGCCTCGTCGGCATCGCTGACCAGCGGGAAGTCGAATCCCTGCTTGGCGCAGAAGTTGTCGTGCGATTTGACCGAATCGCGCGAGACGCCCAGCACCGTGGCGTCCAGTTGCCGGAACTGCGGCAGCAGCGCATTGAACTCCAGCCCCTCGGTGGTGCAGCCCGGCGTGCTGTCCTTCGGATAGAAGTACAGCACCAGCCAGTGGCCGGCGAAATCGGCAAGCGTGGTGGAGGTGCCGCCGGACAGGGCGAGCGGCAGTTTCAGGGTGGACTTGGACAGGGCCTGGTCGGCAGGTGCCATCGTCAGAACTTCATCGGGTCCATGATCGCGTCCAGGTTCAGATGGTCGCAGAATTCGAGGAAATCGTCGCGCAGCGCGGCGATGTGCATGTTGGCCGGCACGCCGATGGTGACCTGCGCCGAGAACATCTCCGCACCGGTCTGCATCGCGCGGTAGCGCGTGGACTGCAGGTTCTCGATGGTGATGCCCTGGCGGTCGAAGAAATCGGCCAGCTGGAACAGGATGCCCGGCTTGTCGGCGGCCACCACCTCGACGATGTAGGGCAGCAGGTTGGACTGTACGACCTTGGCGGCGGTGCGGTACCAGATCAGCTTGAGGCCTTCCTCGCGCTCGAGGCGGGTCAGCATGGCCTCCAGCTTGGCCACCGCGTCCCAGGAACCGGTGGCCAGCGCCGTCACCGACACGTCCCGCCCGACCGTGGACAACCGCGCATCGACCAGGTTGCAGCCCGAATCGGCGATCCGACGCGTCACGCCCAGCAGGGGCGACTCCGGATGCGTCGTGTAGGCGTTGATCAGGAGGTGGTTTTCGTTCGGCGAAGGCCGGGGCGTGGTGTCAGTCAAAGGGGCTTCCGGCATTGCAACGAGTCTGAATGGCGCCCGGGAGGGGGCCGGTGAAGCGCGGCCAGCATACTTGCCCGTCCTTTCGCGCCGCAAGTAACATCGCTGCCCGTGCGCGGCGTTCCGTGCGTATCCCTCCCTACAGGCGAAGCGCTTGTTCCTTTCCGGTTGTATCACCGCCCTGGCCACGCCGTTTTCCGGCGCCGGCGACCTCGATCTGGATGCCTGGCGCGCGCTGCTTTCCCAGCAGCTGCGCGGCGGCGTGCAGGGCGTGGTGGTGGCGGGCTCGACCGGCGAGGCGGCCACGCTGTCCGAAGATGAATACGCCCAGCTGATCCGCGCGGCGGTCGAGCAGATCGGCGACCAGGTCCCGGTCCTGGCCGGCACCGGCCAGTCCAGCACCGCCAGAACCATCGCCCAGACCCGCCTGGCGGCCGCAGCCGGCGCGCACGCCGCGCTGGTGGTGACCCCGCCGTACGTGCGCCCCACCCAGGCCGGTCTGGTCGCCCATTACCGCGCGGTGGCCGAGCAGGGCGGGCTGCCTGTGGTGCTCTACAACGTCCCCGGCCGCACCGGCTGCGACCTGTTGCCCGAGACCGTGGCCGAGCTGGCCGCTCACCCCGGCATCGTCGGCATCAAGGAGGCGGTGGCCGACCCGGCGCGCATGCAGGCGCTGCTGGCACTGCGCACCGAGACCTTCGCCGTCCTCGGCGGCGACGACGCCACCGCCTGTCGGGCGCTGCTGGCCGGCGCCGACGGGCTGATCTCGGTCGGCGCCAACGCGCTGCCCGGCGCCTACCGCCGCCTGTGCGATCTGGCGCGCGCCGGCGACGCCGCCCGAGCCGACGCCTGGGACGCGCAGCTGGCAGAATTCCATGCCTTCTTCGGCATCGAGTCCAATCCGATCCCGGTCAAGGCGCTGCTGCAGCGCGCCGGCATCGGCCAGGGCCTGCGCCTGCCGCTGCTGCCGCTGTCGGCCGCCCACACCGGGTTGGCCGATCGCCTGGCCGCACGGCGGGCCGTGCTCGAAGAACAATCCAGCCGCGAACCGCTCGCGGCCTGAATCAACAACGGAGAGTCATTCAATGCGTGTTTCCCGTCTTTCGCGTGTGGTCGTGCCGGTGGTGCTGGCGATGTCGATCGTCGGCCTGTCCGGCTGCAAGTGGTTCCACAAGGGGCCCAAGGGCGACTACGCGCTGAGCGAGCAGGCCCGCCCGCTGGAGGTCCCGCCGGACCTCAACCTGCCCAACACCGCCGGCGCGATGCAGGTGCCGACCGTGGCCAGCGGCAGCGCCGAGGGCCGCGGCCAGCAGGCCGCCCCGGCGGCCAGCAGCACCTCCGGCTTCAACGTCCCCGGCAAGCGCGACGAGGTGTTCGCCAAGGTCGGCGATGCGCTGGGCACGGTCGATGGCCTGACCATCGCCAGCCGTGCGCAGCTGCTGGGCAGCTTCGATGTGACCTACCAGGGCGCCAGCTTCCTGGTGCGCGTGGCCGAGACCAGCTCGGGCGTCTACGTCTCGGCTGTGGATCCGCGCGGCCTGCCGGCCAACGGCCCGGAGGCCACGCGCCTGATGGCCGAGCTGAAGAACAAGCTGGGCGGCACCTGATCCATCGGGTCCGCGCAGTCCACGAAAAAGGCGCCTTGCGGCGCCTTTTTTGTTGGCTGGGGGCGCGCCGGGCCTGGACGGCCGCGCGGTGGGCTCAGCGCTGCAGCAGCGGCAGCTTGTCCGGCTTGCCTTCCCAGTCGCCCGCGTCGGGCAGCGGTTCCTTGCGCACGGTGATCACCGGCCAGGCCTTGGCCAGCTCGGCGTTGAGCGCCACGAAGCCTTCCTGCCCGGCCGGCACGTCGTCCTCGGGGTAGATGGCGTTGATCGGGCACTCCGGCTCGCACAGCGTGCAGTCGATGCACTCGTCCGGGTCGATCACCAGGAAGTTGGGGCCTTCATGGAAACAGTCCACCGGGCACACCTCCACGCAGTCGGTGTACTTGCACTTGATGCAGTTCTCGGTGACGACGAAGGGCATGGGCGTTTCCGGTATGACGTGCGAGGAAGGCTGCGCATTCTATAGGAATGCGCTTCCATCCCCGCCTGCGCGCGGAGGGCGGCACAAACGAAAAGACCCGGCATCGGCCGGGTCTGATCGGGTCTCGCATTGCCACGGTGGCGCTCCCTAGGGGACTCGAACCCCTGTTTTAGCCTTGAGAGGGCCACGTCCTAACCACTAGACGAAGGGAGCGTTTTGGCCGTGACGGCTTGAGCTGGTTAGTATATTCGCAGCTTGGGCTCCCGGCAATCGGGTCAGCCGCCACATCAACGGACGCCGCGATCATCACCTCCGAACTTCAGCCCACCGTCATCCCGCGCGAAGCACACACCATCTCGCGCCGGGACATCAGCCCCAACGCTCTGCGCGTGCTCTACCGCCTGCGTGATGCGGGTTTTTCGGCCTATCTGGTCGGTGGCGCCGTGCGCGACCTGCTGGTCGGCCATCACCCGAAGGACTTCGACGTGGCCACCGACGCCACGCCCGAGCAGGTCAAGCAGCAGTTCCGCAACTGCCGCCTGATCGGCCGCCGCTTCCGGCTGGCGCACGTGGTCTTCGGACGCGAGATCATCGAGGTCGCCACCTTCCGCGCCAACAGCGACGACGGCAGCGGCGACCGCGAGCTGCACGAGGACGGCCGCCTGCTGCGCGACAACGTCTACGGCACCATCGAGGACGACGCGGTCCGCCGCGACTTCACCGCCAACGCGCTGTACTACGCCATCGAGGATTTCTCGGTGCGCGACTACTGCGGCGGCTTCGAGGACGTGCAGGCGCGCCGGCTGAGGCTGATCGGCGATCCGGAGCAGCGCTATCGTGAAGACCCGGTGCGCATGCTGCGCGCGGTGCGCCTGGCGGCCAAGCTGGGCTTCACCATCGACGGGCCGACCGCCGCGCCGATCCCCGAGCTGGCCCCGCTGCTGGCCGAGGCCGCGCCGGCGCGGCTGTTCGAGGAGGTGCTCAAGCTGTTCCTGTCCGGCCATGCCGTGGCCAGCTTCGAGGGCCTGGAGCGCACCGGCCTTTTGACCGTGCTGCTGCCCGAGAGCGCGGCGGCGCTGAAGTCCAACCGCAGCGGCGCGCTGCGCGCCATGGTGCTCGAAGGCCTGGCCGGCACCGATGCGCGCGTGGCGGCCGATGAGCCGGTCTCGCCGGCCTTCCTGTTCGCCCTGCTGCTGTGGCCGGCCTACTGCCGCGCGCTGATCGGCCTGCAAGCGCAGGGCACGCATCCGGAAGAGGCCGCGCGCCGCGCCGCCGACCGGGTCACCCTGCACCAGCTGACCACCATCGCGCTGCCGCGTCGCTTCTCCCTGCCGATGCAGGAGATCTGGCTGCTGCAGTCGCGCTTCTCCCAGCGCCAGCGCAAGCGCGTGGTGCGCCTGCTGAGCCATCCGCGCTTCCGCGCGGCGTTCGACTTCCTGGTGCTGCGCCAGTCGGCCTCGCCCGAGCACGCCGCCGATGTCGCCTTCTGGACCCGAGGCCCAGACCCAGTCCAACGAGGAACTGTCGGCCAGCCTGGGCCTGGAGCCGGCCATCGACAGCTATACCGACGAGGACGCGCCGCCGTCCAAGCGTCGCCGCCGCCGGCGTCGGCGCAGCGGCGCGGCCGGCGCCAGCGGGGAATGACCGCCCCGGTCACCGCCTGCATCGGCCGGGTGCCGAACCTGGGCGATGCGGCGGGCACGCTGCGCGCGGCCTTCGCGGCGATCGGCGCGTTGCCCGACACCGGGCTGGTGGCGGCCTCGCCGCTGTACGTGACGCCGGCCTGGGGCGTGGAAGACCAGCCGGACTTCGTCAACGCTGCCGCACGCGTGACCACCACGCTGCCGGCGCCGGCCCTGCTGGCGGCGCTGCTGGAGATCGAGCGCGGCTTCGGCCGCGACCGCAGCCGCGAACAGCGCTGGGGTCCGCGCACGCTGGACCTGGATCTGCTGCTCTACGGCGAGGCGGTGATCGATGTGCCTGGTCTGCAGGTGCCGCATCCGCGCCTGCACGAGCGCGCCTTCGCCCTGGTGCCGCTGGCCGATGTGGCCCCGGAGCTGCGCATCGCCGGCCACGGCAGCGTGCGGGAAGCAGCTTTCCGCATCGACCGTGGCGCCATCACCGCGTTATGAGTGGATAATGATCGGCTATGAGTACGCACGCCGACAGCAAGCCCTGGACCGTTCCCGCCCTGCGCCAGGCCAAGCAGGCCGGGCAGAAGCTGGTGATGCTGACCTGCTACGACTACGGCTTCGCCCGCACGCTCGACGCGGCGGGCGTGGACCTGGTGCTGATCGGCGACTCGCTGGGCATGGTGGTGCAGGGGCATGACTCGACCCTGCCGGTGACCGTGGAGGACATGGTCTACCACACGCGCATCGTCGCCCGCGGGCTGCAGCGCGCGCTGCTGGTGTCCGACCTGTCCTTCCAGTCCGACGCCACGCCCGAGCGCGCGCTCGAGGCGGCCACGCGCCTGCTGCAGGCCGGCGCGGAGATGGTCAAGCTGGAAGGCGCCGGCCACAAGCTGGAGGTCATCCGTTTCCTGAGCGAGCGCGACATCCCGGTGTGCTCGCACCTGGGGCTGACGCCGCAGTCGGTGCTGTCCTTCGGCGGCTACAAGGTGCAGGGGCGCGAGGACGCCGCGGCCGAGAAGCTGCTGGCCGACGCCATCGCGGTGGCCCAGGCCGGCGCCAGCCTGCTGGTGCTCGAATGCGTGCCCTCCACGCTGGCCGCGCGCATCACCGCGGCGGTGGACATCCCGACCATCGGCATCGGCGCCGGCGCGCAGTGCGACGGCCAGGTGCTGGTGCTGCACGACCTGCTGGGCCTGGAGATGGGCCACCGCCGGCCGAAGTTCGTCAAGGATTTCCTGGAGCAGGGCGGCTCGATCGCCGGCGCGGTGCGCGCCTATGCCGACGCCGTGCGCGAAGGCCACTTTCCCGATGCCGCCCATGCGTACTGACGCACGTCCGACCCCATCGACTCCGACGCGCGGGTAGGGCGCACATGATCGAAACCATCACTGAACTCGACGCGCTGCGCGCACGCGTGGCCGGCTGGAAGCGCCAGGGCCTGAAGGTGGGCTTCGTGCCGACCATGGGCAACCTGCACGCCGGGCATTACTCGCTGGTGATGCTGGCGCGCCAGTACGCTGACCGCGTGGTGTCCAGCGTGTTCGTCAACCCGACCCAGTTCGGCCCCAACGAGGACTACACGCGCTATCCGCGCACGCCCGATGCGGATACCACCGGGCTGGAAGGCGCCGGCTGCGACGTGCTGTGGCTGCCCACGGTCGAGTCGATGTATCCGTTCGGCATCGAGCTGGCGGCCAAGGTCCACGTGCCCGGCGTCAGCGGGGTGCTGGAAGGCGAGTGCCGGCCCGGCCACTTCGACGGTGTGTGCACGGTGGTCAGCCGCCTGTTCAACCAGGTCACCCCGGACCTGGCCGCCTTCGGCAAGAAGGACTACCAGCAGCTGGCGGTGATCCGGCAGATGGTCACCGACCTGGCCTTCCCGGTGGAGATCCTGGGCGGCATCATCGTGCGCGAGGCCGACGGCCTGGCGATGAGCTCGCGCAACCAGTACCTCTCCGACGAGCAGCGCCCCGTCGCCGCCGAGATCCGCCGCACCCTGCTGCAGATGCGCGACGCGCTGACCGCCGGCGCCCCGCGCGCCCAGGTCGAACAGGCCGCCGCGACGCGCCTGGCGCAGGTCGGCTACGTGGTGGACTACACCGTGGTGCGCCGCCCGGACCTGTCCGAGCCGGTGGACGGCGAGACGGGCCCAAAGGTGGCGCTGATCGCCGCCCGCCTGGGCACCACCCGGCTGATCGATAACCTGGAATTCTGAAAGTCGCCCAGGTTGGCCGATCGGACACGCCGTGCGCTGCTAGACTCGCCGGCCTGCTTTCCTCTTGCTGTCCTACGCCGATGCACCTGAGCCTGCTCAAGACCAAGATCCACCGCGCCACCGTCACCCATTCCGAGCTGAACTACGAAGGCTCGATCGCCATCGACGGCGACCTGCTCGACGCCAGCGGCATCCGCGAGTTCGAGCAGGTGCACATCTGGGACGTCACCAACGGTGCGCGCTTCAGCACCTACGCCCTGCGCGCCGACGAAGGCAGCGGCATCATCTCGCTCAATGGCGGCGCCGCGCGCCATGTGCAGGTGGGCGACATCATCATCATCGCCGCCTTTGCGAGCATGTCCGAAGCCGAGGCCGACGCGTTCAAGCCCACGCTGATCTACGTGGACGGCCAGAACCGCATCACCCACACCAACCAATCGATTCCCAAGCAGGCCGCCTGATGACGAACTTCGACGCGTTGCAGTCCCACGCCAACCGCCTGCGCGGCACCCGCGCGCCGGCCTTGCTGGAACAGGATCCTGCCCGCGCGTCGGAGCTGGCGCTGCGGGTGGGGCCGGTGTACGCCAGCTTCGCCCGCCAGGGCTATGACCGCCAGGCGCTGGACGCGCTGCATGCGCTGGCCTCGGACCTCGATCTCAAGGCGGCCTACCAGCGCCTGTTCCACGGCGAGATCGTCAACCCGACCGAGGGCCGCTCGGCCCTGCACACCGCGCTGCGCAGCGACCTGACCGACGCCCAGGTTGCCCAGGACGCCTATGCCGAGGCGGCCGGCGTGCGCGAGCGCATGGGCAAGCTGGTGGCCGAGCTGGAGGCCAGCGAGGTCACCGACATCGTCAGCGTCGGCATCGGTGGCTCGGACCTGGGGCCGCGCCACGTCTCCGATGCGCTGCGCCCGCTGCAGCCCAAGCTGCGCGTGCACTTCCTGTCCAACGTCGACGGCGCCGCGGCGCAGCGCGTGCTGGCCGGCCTGAACCCGGCGACCACCGCCGCGATCCTGATCTCCAAGACCTTCGGCACCCAGGAGACGCTGCTCAACGGCAAGATCCTGGCCGACTGGCTGGGCGGCAGCGAGCGCCTGTACGCGGTCAGCGCCAATCCCGAGCGCGCCGCCAAGACCTTCGACGTCCCCGATGCGCGCGTGCTGCCGATGTGGGACTGGGTGGGCGGGCGGTACTCGCTGTGGTCGGCGGTGGGCTTCCCGATCGCCCTGGCGATCGGCTTCGACAACTTCTGCGCGCTGCTCGACGGCGCCGCGCTGATGGACCAGCACGTGCTGGAGACCCCGGCCGAGTCCAACCTGGCCATCCGCCACGCGCTGACCGCCATCTGGAACCGCAACGTGCTCGGCCACGCCGCGCACGGCGTGATGACCTACGACCAGCGCCTGGCGCTGCTGCCCAACTATCTGCAGCAGCTGGTGATGGAGAGCCTGGGCAAGTCGGTGCGCATCGACGGCACGCCGGTGGACTGCGAGACCGTGCCGGTGTGGTGGGGCGGGGCGGGCACCGATGTGCAGCACAGCTTCTTCCAGGCGCTGCACCAGGGCACGCAGATCGTGCCGCTGGATTTCGTCGGCACCATCCACAACGACGACCCCTACGCCGAGAACCACATCGCGCTGCTGTCCAATCTGCTGGCGCAGTCCGAGGCGCTGGCCAACGGCCAGTCCAGCGACGACCCGCACCGCAGCTACGCCGGCGGGCGGCCGAGCACCATGATCCTGCTCGACGCGCTGACCCCGCAGTCGCTGGGCGCGCTGATCGCCATGTACGAGCACAGCGTGTACGCGCAGTCGCTGGCCTGGGGCATCAACGCCTTCGACCAGTTCGGCGTCGAGCTGGGCAAGCAGCTGGCCAACGGCCTGCTGCCGGCGCTCAAGGGCCAGGCCCAGGCCGACGATCCGGTCACCCAGGCGCTGCTGGAGCAGATCCGCACGCGCTGAAAAGCGAAGGTGGGTTTTTGCGCATGTAGAGCGGAGCTTGCTCCGCTGAGGCTTTACATGCGCCCTGTCCGAAGAGCAGCGGAGCAAGCTCCGCTCTACACAATGCGGCTTGTTCGAAGAGCAGCGGAGCGAGCTCCGCTCTACACAATGCGGGCTGTCTGAGGAGCAGCGGAGCAAGCTCCGCTCTACCGGCTTCCGACGCCTTCAGGCGCCGTGCTGCGCCAAGGCCCAGCCGACATGCTCGCGCACCAGCGCGGAAGGCGCGTCGCGGCGCGAGGCCAGGGCTGCGAGGATCTCCGGGGTGGTCGGCGCATTGCCCAGCGCCACGGCGATGTTGCGCAGCCAGCGCTCGTGGCCGCTGCGGCGGATCCCCGAGCCCTCCGTGCGGCGCAGGAATTCGTCTTCGTCCCAGGCGAACAGCTGCGGCAGCGTGGCCGTATCCAGGTCGTTGCGCGCGCGGAAGTCCGGCTCGTCGGTGCGCTTGGCGAACTTGTTCCAGGGGCAGACCAGTTGGCAGTCGTCGCAGCCGAAGATGCGGTTGCCGATCGGCTTGCGTAGTTCGATCGGAATCGCGCCGTCGTGCTCGATGGTCAGATAGGCGATGCAGCGCCGCGCATCGAGCCGGTGCGGGGCGACGATGGCCTGGGTGGGGCAGACCTCGATGCAGCGCACGCAGGTGCCGCAGTGCGCGCTGGCCGGCGCGTCGATGGGCAGCGGGATGTCGACGTAGATCTCGCCGAGGAAGAACCACGAGCCGCCCTGCTTGTCGATCAGGCAGGTGTGCTTGCCGATCCAGCCCAGCCCGGCGTTGCGCGCCAGCGCGCGCTCGAGCACCGGCGCCGAATCGACGAAGACGCGATGGCCGAAGGCGCCCACTTCCTCCTGCAGCTTCAGCGCCAGCTTCTGCAGGCGGTTGCGCATGAGCTTGTGGTAGTCGCGGCCCAGCGCATAGCGCGCCACATAGGCGCGCGTGCCATCGCCCAGCGTGGTCCAGGCGTCGTCGCTGTCGTTGCGCCCGTAGTCCAGGCCGACCGAGATCACGCGCAGGGTGCCGGGAATCAGCTCGGCGGGCCGCGCGCGCAGCTGGCCGTGGCGCGCCATCCAGTCCATCGAGCCGTACAGGCCCTCGGCCAGCCAGCTGCGCAGGTGGTCTTCGTCCTGGCCCAGCTCGATGCCGGCGATGCCGCAGCGCTGGAAACCGGCCGCGCGCGCCAGCGCACGGATCCGCGCGGCCAGCGCGTGCGGATCGGGCGATGTCGCAGACGAAGCAGTCATGGACGCAAGTATAGAATCGCGCGCCATGACGGCCCTTCTCCCCTTGTTCGGCACCGCCGCGGCACGTGCCCTGGACCAGCAAGCCAGCGCGCGCCTGGCAGGCGGCGCCTTCGCGCTGATGCAGCAGGCGGGGCAGGGCGCGTGGCGGGTGCTGGAACGCGACTGGCCCCGCGCCGAGCGCATCACGGTGGTGTGCGGGCCGGGCAACAACGGCGGCGATGGCTACGTGCTGGCCCTGTGCGCGCTGCGCGCGCGGCGGCAGGTGGTGGTGCTGCATCTGGAGGACCACACGCCGCGCACCGACCTGGCCCAGCGCGCATGCACCGATTACATCGCCGCCGGCGGACAGGTGGCCCTGTTCCCCGAGCAGTTCCCGCCGGCCGACGTGGTGGTCGATGCGCTGTTCGGCATCGGCCTGGCGCGCGCGCGCGGAAGGCCAGGCGCAGGCGCTGATCGAGGCGATCAATGCGCAGCCGGCGCCGGTGTTCGCGCTCGATGTGCCCAGCGGCATCGATGCGGGGCAGGGGACCGCGCCGGGCGCGGCGGTGCGTGCACGGTGCACGCTGCAGTTCATCGTGCGCCACCACGGGCTGCACACCGGCGCCGGGCTCGAACATGCCGGCGAACTGCTGCTCGATCCGCTCGAGGTCCCTGACGAATTGCTGCGCATGACCGCCCCCAAGGCGCAACTGCTGCAGGCCGAGCATCTGGCGACCTGGCTCAAGCCCCGTCGCCTGGACACGCACAAGGGCGAGAACGGCCGCGTGCTGTGCATCGGCGGCGATCTGGGCCACGGCGGCTCGATCATGATGACCACCGAGGCCGCGCTGCGCAGCGGTGCGGGCCTGGTCACGGTGGCCACGCGCCAGGCGCATGTCGGCGCGCTGCTGACGCGGCGTCCGGAGGCGATGGTGCACGCGGTGGAATCCGGCAGCGATCTGCAGCCGCTGCTCGAGGCGGCCGATGTCATCGCCATCGGCCCCGGGCTGGGCCAGGGCGACTGGGGCCGCGCGCTGCTGCGGCTGGCGCTGGAAGCCGGCAAGCCGCTGGTGCTCGACGCCGACGCGCTCAATCTGATCGCACAGCAGCCGCGCGCGCTGGGCGACGCCATCCTGACCCCGCATCCGGGCGAAGCCGGGCGCCTGCTCGGGCGTTCCACCGCCGAAGTGCAGGCCGACCGGTTCGGCGCGGCGGGCGAGCTGGCGGCACGCTGGCAGGCCACGGTCGTGCTCAAGGGCGCCGGCACGCTGATCGCGCAGGACGGCCAGCTGCCGCGCGTGATCACCACCGGCAATCCGGGCATGGCCACCGGCGGCATGGGCGATGTGCTGACCGGCGTGATCGCCGGGCTGCGCGGGCAACGGCTGGATGCGTTCGCCGCGGCCAGCGCGGGTGCGCTGCTGCACGGGCTGGCCGGCGACGCGGCCGCCGCGCAGCGCGGCCAGCGCGGCCTGCTGGCCAGCGATCTGTTCGACTGCCTGCCGACGCTGGCCAATCCGCAGGAGGCCGGCTGATGCGGCTGCACCTGGCGCAGGTCGAGGACACCGCGCGGCTGGGGAGCGCGCTGGCGTCCACCCGCCCGCCGCAGGCGGCCGTGCATCTGCATGGCGACCTGGGCGCCGGCAAGTCCACCCTGGCGCGCGCGCTGCTGCGCGGGCTGGGCGTGACCGGTTCGGTGCGCAGCCCCACCTACACGCTGATCGAGCGTTACCCCATCGACGGCGGCGAGGCCTGGCACCTGGACCTGTATCGGCTGGGCGATGCCAGCGAGCTGGATTTCCTCGGCCTGGACGAGGCCGTGGCCACGCTGTGGCTGATCGAATGGCCTGAAAAGGGCCGCGGCGGGCTGCCGCGCGCGGACCTGGAGATCTTCCTGGAGATCTCGGGTCAGGGCCGGGACGCGCGCCTGGTGGCGGGGACCGAGACCGGGCAGGCCTGGCTGGCCCGTCTGGCGGAAATCGTCAGTTAGGGGCGACTTATGCCGGGCGAGGCGAGAAAGTTTCGGCAGGTCACGGATTATTAAGGGAAAAGGGGTTGCCTTTACGCTTGGGCAGTGCTTGAATCGCCGCATGCCGAAGGGGATGACCGCATTTGCGATCGCATGGGGGAGCGCCGCGCTTCTGGCCAGCGTCGTGCCCGTCGCCCATGCCGGCGAAGTGCGCGCCATCGACCTGGTCAACGGCCCGACCGGCACCCGCGCCGAGATCCAGCTGCAGGGCGCGGGCAGCTACAAAACCATTTCCCTGGCCAATCCCAACCGCCTGGTCGTCGACCTGCCGGCCTCCACCGCGCTGAAATCCCTCAAGCTGCCCGCGCCCAGTGGCGTGGTCACCGCCGTGCGCACCGGGCAGCCGGTGCCTGGGACGTTCCGCGTGGTGTTCGACCTGGCCGGGCCCATCACGGCCGTCAATCCGCATATGGAAGGCGCCGGCGCGCTGTCGCGGCTGGTGATCGAGTGGCCCGGCGACGGCCCGGCGACCGCCAGTGCTCCCGCGTCCACGCCCAGCGCGACGGCGGCGGCCGTGCCGGCCAGCGTCGCCGCCGCGCAGACGACCTCGGCGCTGGTCGCCCAGGCCACGCGCCCGCTGCCCGCCACCCCGGCGCCCGTCGTTCAGGCGCCGGTGACCACGCCCGTCCCGTCGGCGCCTTCGCCCCAGCAGCAGGCGCCCGCCACGCCGGTGTCCAGCACGCTGTCGCCGGCGGCGATCCTGGCCGGCCAGCCCGTGCCCGGCGTCGTGGTGCCCACGCCGGCCGCGACGAACGTGCCGGAGACCATCGCGCCCGGCGTGACCATCGCCACCGGTCGCCCCGCGCCGGTCGAACCCAAGTCCGTCGTCGCCGACGCCCCGGCCCAGGTGCTGCCGCAGCCCAAGCTGGCCATGCGCGCCGGCATGCGTCCGCTGGTGATCGCCATCGATGCCGGCCACGGCGGCCAGGACTCCGGCGCCATCGGCCCGACCGGCAAGTACGAGAAGAACGTCACCCTGGCCATCGCCCGCCAGCTGGCCCGGCAGATCGACGCCACGCCCGGCCTGAAGTCCTACCTCACCCGCGACGGCGACTACTTCATCCCGCTCAACCAGCGCGCGGTCAAAGCGCGCGCGGCGCATGCGGACATGTTCATTTCCATCCACGCCGACGCCGCCGAGAACCGCAGCGCCAGCGGCTCGTCGGTCTATGTGCTCTCGCTCAAGGGCGCGACCTCGCAGCGCGCGCGCTGGCTGGCCGACAAGGAAAACGCCTCGGACCTGATCGGTGGCGTCAAGCTGCAGACCGTGGACAGCACGCTGGGCTCGGTGCTGATCGACCTGGCCCAGAGCGGCCACATGAAGGCCTCCGAGAACGCCGCCGGCCACGTGCTGGCCGGGCTCAAGGACGTGGGCAACGCGCACAAGGCCACGCTTGAGAAGGCCAACTTCGCGGTGCTGCGCACCTCCGACATGCCGGCGATGCTGGTAGAGACGGCCTTCATCTCCAACTACACCGAAGAGAAGCAGCTGACCGATCCGGCCTTCCAGGCCCAGATCGCCGGCGCGATCCTGCAGGGCGTGGAGACCTATTTCAGCCGCGAGCCGCCGCCGGGCACGCTGTTCGCCGCGCG
This sequence comes from Pseudoxanthomonas sp. UC19_8, assembly GCF_042700505.1. NCBI lineage: Bacteria > Pseudomonadati > Pseudomonadota > Gammaproteobacteria > Lysobacterales > Lysobacteraceae > Pseudoxanthomonas > Pseudoxanthomonas sp. UC19_8. The sequence continues at coordinate 2,064,104 of NZ_CP170559.1, read as the reverse complement.
CGCGCAGGCTGCTGCTGGCGGCAATTCGGGCGGCGGGGCGCCTTGAGGCGGGGGTGAGTGGGGCGCGGTGAGGCGTGGGCAAAGCAAGCGCGGTTCGGTGATTTAGACTGACCGCGGATTTCTTTCGCGCTCATTCCTCGCCCGTGCCCATTCGCCAGCTTCCCGACACCCTGATCAACCAGATCGCCGCCGGCGAGGTGGTCGAACGGCCTGCCTCGGTCGTCAAGGAACTGGTCGAGAACGCGCTGGACGCCGGCGCGCAGCGGGTGGACATCGACCTGGAGGAAGGCGGCATCCGCCTGATCCGCATCCGCGACGATGGCGGCGGCATCGCGCCGGAGGAACTGCCGCTGGCCGTCTCGCGCCATGCCACCAGCAAGATCGCCTCGCTGGACGATCTGGAGACCGTGGCCACGCTCGGCTTTCGCGGCGAGGCGCTGCCCTCGATCGCCTCGGTCAGCCGTTTCAGCCTCAGCTCGCGTCGCGCGCACGATGCGCACGGCGCCTGCCTGCAGGTGGACGGCGGGCGCATGGGCGAGGTCACGCCGCGCCAGCATGCGCAGGGCACCACGGTCGAAGTGCGCGAGCTGTTCTACAACGTGCCGGCGCGGCGCAAGTTCCTGCGCGCCGAGCGCACCGAGTTGGGTCACATCGAGGAATGGCTGCGTTCGCTGGCGCTGGCACGCCCGGACGTGGAGCTGCGCGTGTCGCACAACGGTCGGCCGTCGCGCCGCTACAAGGGCGGCGGCCAGCTCGAGCCCAGCCTGCGCCTGCACGAGACGCTGGGCGAGGAATTCGCCCGGCACGCGCTGCGCATCGATCACAGCGGCGCCGGCCTGCGCCTGCACGGCTGGATCGCGCAGCCGGCGTATTCGCGCGCCAGCGCCGACCAGCAATACCTCTACGTCAACGGCCGCGCGGTGCGCGACCGCAACATCGCCCATGCGGTGAAGCTGGCCTACCAGGACGTGATGTATCACGGCCGCCAGCCGGCGTACGTGCTGTTCCTGGAGCTGGATCCGGCGCGGGTAGACGTCAACGTGCATCCGGCCAAGCACGAGGTGCGCTTCCGCGAATCGCGGATGATCCATGACTTCGTCTTCCGCACCCTGCAGGAGGCGCTGGCCGGCACGCGCGCGGGCGTGACCGCCGACGGCGCCGGCGAGATGGCCGCCATGCCGATGCCGATGGCGCAGGCCGCCTACGGCGCCCCCGCGCTGGCAGCGGGGCAGGTGCCGCAGCACCTGCAGTGGACCGGCGCGCAGCAGTCGCCGCTGGGGCTGCGCGTGGCCGATGCGCCGGGGGCCTATGCGGCGCTGTACAGCAGCCCGTCGATCCGCAGCCCGCAGCCGGGTCCGGCGATGCCGCTGCCCGCCAACGACGCGCAGGACGTCATTCCTCCGCTGGGCTATGCGATCGCCCAGCTGCACGGCATCTACATCCTGGCCGAGAACGCCGACGGCCTGATCGTGGTGGACATGCACGCCGCGCACGAGCGCATCGGCTACGAGCGCCTGAAGACCGCGCACGACGGCATCGGCCTGACCGCCCAGCCGCTGCTGGTGCCGATGACGCTGGCGGTGGCCGAACGCGAGGCCGACGTGGCCGAGCGCGAGGCCGCCACCCTGACCGAGCTGGGATTCGATGTGACCCGCAGCGGCCCGCAGAGCCTGAGCGTGCGCAGCGTGCCGGCCCTGCTGGCCCATGCCGAACCCGGCGCGCTGCTGCGCGACGTGCTGGCCGACCTGCGCGAACATGGCCAGAGCCGGCGCGTGGCCGCCGCGCGCGACGAGCTGCTGTCGACCATGGCCTGCCACGGCGCGGTCCGCGCCAACCGCCGGCTCACGATCCCGGAAATGAATGCCCTGCTGCGCGACATGGAGATCACCGAGCGCTCCGGGCAGTGCAACCACGGACGCCCGACCTGGGCGCATTTCAATCTGGCCGAGATCGACAAATGGTTCCTGCGCGGGCGTTGAGGCAGTCGATGGGCAAGACCGGAGCGTTTTTCGGATGTCTGGCGCTGGCGTCGGTGCTGACGGCCTGCAGCGATCGCGCGGCGGCGCCGCAGGCCGGTCCGGCGGTGACCTCCGACACCACCTTCCTGGCCGACAACGCGATCTGGCGCACCGAGCGCCGCCAGGCGCTGCTGGCGCCCGACGGCTGGACCAGCCTGGTCGGGCTGCACTGGCTCACGCTCAAGGCGCATTACATCGGCCGCAGCGAGGCCAGCGGCATCAAGCTGGAAGTCGGTCCGCCCAAGCTGGGCCTGGTCCAGGTGGACGGCGACAAGGTGTTCTTCACCCCCGAGCGCGGCGTGGCGGTGACCGCCGACGGCCAGCCGCTGAAAGGGCGCATCCGCCTGGTCGACGACCAGTCCGGGCCGGCGACGGTGATCGGCTTCGACGACGGCGCCGACCGGATGACCCTGATCCACCGCGGCCCGCGCTACGGTCTGCGCATCAAGAGCGCCAACGCGCCGGCGCGGGTGGGCTTCACCGAGCTCGAATACTGGACGCCCGATCCGGCCTGGCGCATCGAGGGCAGGTTCGTGCCGGGTCCGGCCGGCGCCACGCTGACCTATGCCGACATGGTCGGCAACACCATTGCCGCGCCCAGCCCGGGCAAGGTGGAGTTCGAACGCGACGGCAAGCGCTACGCGCTCACCGCGATGGAAGGCGACAACGGCGGGCTGTTCCTGGTGCTGGCCGACCGCACCAGCGGGCATGGCTCGTATCCGGCCGGGCGCTTCATCGACACCGACGCGCCCGACGCGCAGGGCCGCGTGGTGGTGGACTTCAACCGCGCCTACAACCCGCCCTGCGTGTTCACCGTCTACGCGACCTGTCCGCTGCCGCCGGCGGAGAACCGGCTGGATCTGCTGGTCGATGCCGGCGAGAAGATGTACACCGGGCCGGTCGGCGGCGGCACGCACTGATGTCGGCGCTGCGCCGCCTCCTGCTGGCCGCGCTGCTGCTGGCCGCGGCCGCGCCGGCCTGGGCCACGCCGCCTGTGCCGCTGCTGTGGAAGGTCAGCAAGGGCGAGCACACGCTGTACCTGCTGGGCTCGTTCCACCTGCTCACCGCGCAGGACTATCCGCTCTCGCCGGACGTCGATGCGGCCTTCGCAGATGCCGAACAGGTGGTGCTGGAACTCTCCGGCGATGAGCTGCAATCGCCGGCGCTGGGTCAGGCGATGCTGGCCGCCGCGCAGCTGCCCGCCGGGCAGACCCTGCAGCAGCGCATCGATGCCAAGACCTGGACGAAGCTGCAGGCCTATGCGCAGGCGCACAACCTGCCGATCGACCTGTTCGCGCATCTGGAGCCGTGGCTGGTGGCGACCACCCTCAGCGTGCAGGAGATGACCGCGCAGGGACTGGACCCTCAGCTGGGCCTGGACCTGCACTTCATCCAACTGGCCCGCCAGGCCGGCAAGCCGGTCAGCGGGCTGGAGCGCGGGCAGGATCAGGTCGCCATGCTCGATGGCATGAGCGCCGAGGAGCAGCGCCAGTACCTGGCCGAGACCCTCGACGATGCCGGTGCCACCGGCGAGCGCGAAGCCCAGCGCCTGCATGCGGCCTGGCGTGCCGGCGACGTGCAGACGCTGCGTGACGGCCTGGCCGCGGACATGAAGCGCGAGTACCCCGCGCTGTACCAGCGCATCAACGTAGCGCGCAACGACGCCTGGCTGCCCAAGCTCGAGGCGCGTCTGCAGGGCCCGGGCGGAGACGACACGCTGGTGGTGGTCGGCGCGCTGCACCTGCTCGGGCCCGACGGCGTGGTCGAGAAACTGCGCGCCAAGGGCTATGCGGTGGAGCGCGTCTGCAGCGCGTGCGCCGCGCACTGAGGCAGCCCTGACGGGTTAGGCGTGCGGCTTTAAGCCGCCGGCTCCATCACGATGCAGTCCACCGGACACGGCGGCACGCACAGCGCGCAGCCGGTGCACAGGTCCTCCAGCACGGTGTGCATGAACTTGGCTCCGCCGACGATGGCATCGACCGGACAGGCCTGGATGCACTTGGTGCAGCCGATGCAGTCGGCCTCGACGATCAGCGCCACGCGCGGCGGCAGATGCGCACCGCGGCTGCGATCGAACGGCTGCGCCGGCACGCCCAGCACCTGCGCCAGCGCGCGCGCACCTGCATCGCCGCCGGGCGGACAGCGCTCGACTCCGGCCTCGCCGCGCGCCATCGCCTGCGCATAGGGGCGACAGCCGTCGAACCCGCACTGCCCGCACTGGGTCTGCGGCAGCAGGCGGTCGAGACGTTCGACGAGGGAAGGGGAAAGATCGGTCATGCGTGGCGGTCGGGCTGCGCGGGGGTGTGCGGATCGGTCAGGAGCAGGGCCGGCCGCGGTACCAGCGTGCGTGGGCCAGGGCGAGCATCGGCTTGTCTTCGCCGCTGTCGCCGTAGGCGTGGACGCGTTCGAAGCTGGCGATATCGTACTCGGCCGTGATGCGCGCCACCTTGTGCCGGCCCACGTCGCGCCCGGCATAGCGGCCGGTGCAGCGGCCGTCGACATGCTCGAGCGCATTGCAGATCAGCGCCACGCCCTGCGCCTGGCACCACGGGCGCAAGTAAGCATCGAGCGAGGCGGAGACCACGACCACGGTATGGCCGCGCGCCAGGTGCTGGTCGAAGCGCTGATACATGTCCGCCCGCAGCACGCCGGGCAGGACGTCGCGCGCGTAGTGTTCGCCGGCTGCCAGCACCTCGTCATGGGCCCGTCCTTCGAACGCGATGCGGGTCACGCGCGTGCGCAGCGCGCCGGCCGACACCAGCCGCGCTCGGTAGGCCAGCAGCCACGGCGCGACGTTCCAGCGCGCCCGCGCCAGCTGCTCGGGCGTGGCGATGCGGCGCAGGAAACCGGCATAGGTGTCCCGCGCGGTCAGCGTGTGGTCGAAGTCGAACAGCGCCAGCTGCATCGGATGGCCCGGTCGCCGTCTTCAGCCCAGCGCCAGCCGCAGCGCGATCGCCGCGGCCAGCGCAGGCAGGGTCACCACCAGGCCCAGGCGCAGGAATTGGAAGAAGCCGACGTGCTCGCCCTCGCGGCGCAGGATCGACAGCCACAGCAGCGTCGCCAGCGAACCGCTGACGGCGATGTTGGGTCCCAGGTCCACCGCGATGAGCGCGGCGTCGCGCACCACTTCCGGCGGCGCGGCCTGGGCCAGCGTGGCGCTGGTCAGCAGCCCCACCGGCAGATTGTTGGCGACGTTGCCCGCCACCGTCGTGGCGGCGGCCACCACCCAGGTGGCCTGGACCGTGCCGGCCTGCAGCTGGTCGCGCAGCAGGCCCGCCAGGGTCGCGACCAGGCCGGTCTGGCGCAGCGCCTCGACCAGCACGAACAGCCCGGCCACCAGCGGCAGCACGCCCCAGTTCACGCCGGCCAGCACCGGCCACGGCGCGCTGCGTCCGCGCAGCGAGACGGCCAGCACGGCCAGCGCCGCCATCACCGCCGTCGGCCAGCCCAGCGACCAGTCCTGCCACGAGGCCAGCATCAGCACCAGCGCGGTCGCGGCCAGGGCAAACAGCGTCAGCCGGGCGTGGGCGTTGATCGGCGTCATCGGCACTTCGGTGGACACCGCGCCGGCCAGCGCGCGTCGCTGGCTCCAGGCCAGCACCGCATAGGTCAGCACGATGGCCGCCAGCGACGGCAGCCCGAACCGCGCCAGCCACTGCGGCAAGGGCGGCATATGCGTGCCGAACATCACCAGGTTGGCCGGGTTGGAGATCGGCAGCACGAAGCTGGCCGCATTGGCGACGAAGGCGCAGGCGAACAGCAGCGGCAGCATCGGCGCACGCGCCTTGCGCGCCACCGCGATCACCGCCGGGGTCAGCACCACGGCGGTGGCATCGTTGGACAGGAAAGTGGTCACCACTACCCCCGTGGCGAACACCAGCGCGAACAGGCGCCGCCCCGAGCCGCGCGCATGCTGCGCGGCCAGCTGTGCGACCCAGTCGAACAGGCCTTCGCGGCGCGCAAGCTCGGACAGCAGCAGCATGCCGGCCAGGAACAGATACACGTCCAGGCCTTCGCCCACCGCATGGCCCACGCCCGCCCAGGGCAGGGCGCCGGACAGCGCCACGACCAGCGCGCCGGCCACGGCGTAGACCCATTCGGGCAGGCGCCCCGGGCGCGTCACCACGCACACCACCGTCGCCGCGGTCGTGGCCCACACCAGCCAGGGCGTCATGCGATCGCGTCTCGCGCAGCGGCCCGCCGGCCGTGCAGCAGCCAGGGGACCAGGGACAGCACGGCCACGCTGCCGAGCGCGAGGAAGGCGATGCGATAGCTCCAGTGCTGCGCGATCCAGCCGCCCAGCGCCGGGCTGAGCGAGGCGCCCACGCCCTGCAGCGTCATCACCAGGCCCTGCGCGGCGTTGGTGCGCCCGGTGCCGTGCATCAGGCTGGCGACCGTGGCCGGCACCGCCACGCTCTGCAGGCCGGCGCCGATGCCGTCCAGCGCCTGCACCGGCAGCACGCCCCAGAGCGAACCCAGCGTGCCGGCGGCGACCAGTCCACGCAGCGGCAGGGCGACGAAGGTCAACAGCAACACCCACCAATGCCCATAGCGCGGCAGCAGCCGCATCGCCGCCAGCGCGGCCAGCACCATCACCAGCTGCGCGATGATCACCGTGGCGGCGGTGAACACCGCCGGATTGGCCGCGTGCGTGGCCACCGCGGCTTGGCCGTACAGGGGCAGCATGGCGGCATTGCCCAGGTGGAAGAACAGCAGCGCCATGCCCAGCAACAGCAGCGGGCGCTGCCGCAGCAGATCGCGCCAGCGCACCGCCTGCGCGGACGGCGCCGTGTCGCTGCCCGGCTCGCTGCCGCGCGCGGCCTGGTGGTCGATCTGGCGCGGGTCGATCCGCCACAGGCTGGCGGTGGCCAGCAGGGCAAAGCCGCCCAACAGCGCGAACACCGCCACCAGCCCGAACTTCCAGCCCAGATAGCCGGCCGCGGCGGCCGCCACGACGTTGCCGGCATGATTCGCCACCTGGTTGCGCGCCATCTGCCGCTCGAACCCGGCCTGCCGCACCAGGCCCAGGGTCAGCCCGGTCAGTGCCGGGCCGATGATCGCCCCGCACAGGCCGCTGGCCACCTGCGAGGCGACCACCACCGGGAAGGCGTGCGAGGCCAGCACCAGGCAACTGCTCGCCACCGTGAGCAGGCAGGCGAGCGCCACGACCGCGCGCTTGCGCCGGGTCGCGTCCACCAGCGCACCTGCCGGGACGGTGCCGAGCAGGCCGGCGATGCCGCCGGCGGTCATCGCCAGACCGATGGCGCCGGCCTGCCAGCCGAGCGACTGCAGTTGGACGCCCAGGAACGGGCCGAGCCCGTCCTGCACATCGGCGACGAAGAAGTTCAGCCCCGTCAGGGCGCGGCGGGAGCGCGGGCTGGCGTCGGGAGTCGGAGGCGCTGGGGACATGGACGCGGGGCGCGATGTGCTCGGCCGACTGTACGCGGTTCGCGCCCGGCCGAGGTGTGAAGGAACGTGCCGCTGTGTGGCGGTCAGCGCACCGGCATGCCGGGCTGCGCGCCCGCGTCGGCGTCCAGCAGCGCCAGCGCGCCGCCGTCGAAGCCGGCCGACAGGATCATTCCCTCGCTGACGCCGAAGCGCATCTTGCGCGGCGCCAGGTTGGCGATGAACACCACGCTGCGGCCGACCAGCTTGTCCGGCTCGCCGTAGCTGGCGCGGATGCCGGAGAAGATCTGCCGGGTGCCCAGTTCGCCGGCATCGAGTTCGAAGCGCAGCAGCTTGTCCGAGCCTTCGACGAACGCGCAGGCGGTCACCTTGCCGATGCGCAGGTCGAGTTTGGCGAAGTCGTCGATGCCGATGAGGCCGGGATTGGGGATTGGGGATTGGGGATTGGTGGGCGCCTTCGTTTCGGTTTTGGCGGGCGCGGGCTTGGTCGCGGCGGGTGCTGCTGGCGCGGCGGCCAGAGTGTCTTTCGAGGCGTCGGTCATGGCGTCGATGCGCTTGGGGTCGATTCGGGTGAACAGCGGGGTGTAGGGCTGGATGACGTGCGCGGTCAGCGGCTGGGCCAGTTCCTCCCAGCCCAGCACCGGCGCGGACAGAAAGGCCTCGGCCTCGGCCGCGGTGCGCGGCAGCACCGGCTTGAGGCCGGCGGCCAGCACGCGGAACAGGTTCAGGCCCTGCGTGCAGACCGACTGCAGCTGGGCATCGGCGCCCTCCTGCTTGGCGATGACCCAGGGCTTGGTCTCGTCGACGTACTTGTTGGCCTCGTCGGCCAGCGCCATCACCTGACGGATCGCCGCGGCCGGGTCGTTGCGCTCGTAGGCCTCGCGCACCGGACCCAGCGCCTCGACGAAGCGCTGGTACTGCGCCGCGTCCGGCAGCGCATCGGCCAGCCGGCCCTCGAAGCGCTTGTCGATGAAGCCGGCGCAGCGGCTGGCCAGGTTGACGAACTTGCCGACCAGGTCCGCGTTGACCCGCGCGACGAAGTCGCCCAGGTTGAGGTCCAGGTCGTCCACGCCGCCGGAGGACTTGGCCGCGAAGTAGTAGCGCAGCGCCTCCGGCTCCAGGCCGACGTCCAGGTAGGTGCGCGCCATGATGAAGGTGCCGCGCGACTTGGACATCTTGGCGCCATCGACGGTCAGGTAGCCGTTGACGTGCAGGCGCGTGGGCGCGCGATGGCCGGTACCGTGCAGCACCGCCGGCCAGAACAGGCCGTGGAAGTTGACGATGTCCTTGCCGATGAAGTGGTGCAGCTCGGTCTGGGTACCGGCGGCCAGGTGCGGCGCGAAGTCCTCGCCCAGGCGCGCGCACAGGTTCCGGAAGCTGGACAGGTAGCCGATCGGCGCGTCCAGCCAGACGTAGAAGTACTTGCCCGGCTGGCCGGGGATCTGGAAGCCGAAGTAGGGCGCATCGCGCGAGATGTCCCAGGCGCGCAGGCCGCCTTCGGCATCCAGCCATTCGCGCAGCTTGGCCTTGACGCCGGGCAGGGCGACATCGCCGGCCAGCCACTCGCGCAGGAAGCCGTCGAAGTGGCCGACCTCGAAGAAGAAATGCTCCGAGTCGCGCAGCTCCGGCGTGGCGCCGGAGATCACCGACTTGGGTTCCTTCAGATCGGTCGGCGAGTAGGTGGCGCCGCAGACCTCGCAGTTGTCGCCGTACTGGTCCGGGCTGCCGCAGTTGGGGCAGATGCCCTTGATGTAGCGGTCCGGCAGGAACATGCCCTTGGCCGGGTCGTAGAACTGGGCGACGTTGCGCCGGCTGATGTGGCCGGCCTGTTCCAGCGCCACGTAGAACTGCTCCGTCAGCGCGCGGTTGGCGTCGCTGTTGGTCGAGTCGTAGTGGTCGAAGGCCACGCCGAAGGCGGCGAAGTCGCGCTCGTGGCTGGCCTGGATGTTGGCGATGAAGGCCTCGGGCGTGACCCCGGCCTTCTCGGCCGCCAGCATGATCGGCGTGCCATGGGTGTCGTCGGCGCAGACGTAGAAGACGTTGTCGCCGCGCATGCGCCGCGCCCGCACCCAGATGTCGGCCTGGATGTAGCCCACCAGGTGGCCTAGGTGCAGGGGGCCGTTGGCGTAGGGCAGGGCGTTGGAGACGAGCGCGGTGCGGGTCATGGCGATGGCGGACCAGAGGGGTCGGCGATTATCGCATGGCCGTCCGGTTGGGCTTTGGACTCCTGGAAAGGGTCTTCTTCCGATCCAGGGAACGTAGTCCTGGGCGTTGTGGCTTCGGGTGGGCAGCGGTCCGGCGGGCGGTGTCCGCTTGTCCCTCGATCAGGGCATCCTGCCCTGCTTTAAGGCGCTCGGCTTCCTGCCTCGCTCGTCGCGGCCACCGCCCGCCGGCCCGCTGCCTTGCTCGTCGCGCTACTCGATTCCGGGTCGAAGGAAGTCCTGATCCAACTGTCGAAGTGCCCAACTCGGCTGGGGCTACCGAGAGCGGCCCACGGGGCTGCAGCGACAAACCAGTGATGGATGGCTGATTTACCCGAGAACCCGCACCGAGTGGATCGAGGCGAGAGCGCGACGTGTGCGCATCGATACGGCAGGCAAGTCGCTGACAGGCCCCGTCCCTGCATGCTGGAGAAGGGCCACAAAAAAGCCCGGCGCGATGCCGGGCTGGTCGGGTGTTGGCGGAGGCGCGACTGGCGCTACTCGCGCAGCCAGGTCTGCGCGCGGCAGATGAAGGCGATGCAGCCGGAGACGTCGAGCTTCTTGCCGCCCGGCTGCAGCTCCATCTTGGACTTGTAGGTCTTGCCGTTGGCCGGATCGAGGATGGTGCCGCCGGCCCACTCGTTGGCGCCATCGGGCTTGAGGTCCCACAGGATGGTCATGCCCTTGATCGGCTTGTTCTTGCGCTCGCCCGAGCAGCCGTCGCAGACCGGGTTGGGGCCCTTGTCCGACTTGAGGATCTCCACGACCTTGCCGGTCAGGCTGCCGTTGGCCGCCTCGCTGATCTCGACGATGGATTTCACTTCGCCGGTCTTGTCGTCGATGGTCTTCCAGCGTCCCACCGCCCCGTCGGCCGCCATCGCGCTGGACGCGGCGCCGGCCAGCACGGCCAGGGACAACATCAGGATCGTCTTGTGCATCGCTCCCCTCCCAGGGATGTGGTCTTGCGCCCTTATACCGTACTGCGGCGTGTGGTGGGGAAGCCGGTCGCTTTTGGTCGTGATGTGTCGTGTGTGACAACAAAGTCATCTGATGGCCGTGTCGTCCGTGTGCGTAGGTAGGACAACGGGTCCACAACCCCCGTTCATCACGCAGAAGCATACTTTTACGCACTTGTAATTTTTGTCAGCTTGCGACAAATAAAACGCAGGTTAATCTCGGGTCAACCTTCCGTTAAGCCACTGATGGCGCCACGTCGCGACGTGTACGACTCTGTCACGTATCGACACATCCGGTGCGCGCCATCGACGGAGGGGACTACTTCTGGCGGGGCCGCCACCGGCCTGCGTCGCACTTATCTGAGAGAGAGATATGGCAACTCGTGGAGTTCGTGGAAGGCTGTCCAGCAATATCCGGCGCAGCGCGCTTAGCGTGGCGCTGGGCATGTGCGTGGCCGGCGGCGTGCAGGCGCAGAGCGCCGTGGGTTCGATCTTCGGCAGCAGTCAGCCGGGCAGCACCATCACCATCCAGAGCCCGCAGACGGGCTTTACCCGCTCCATCGTCGCCGACGGCTCGGGCCGCTTCACCTTCAGCCAGCTGCCGCCGGGCAACTACGCGATCACGGCCGATGGCCAGACGCGCGATGTCGTGGTCAAGGTCGGTAGCGGTTCGCAGGTGACCTTCGGTGGCGACGCCACCACGCTGGACTCGGTGACCGTGGTCGGCGCGCGTGCCTACAACCCCATCGACGTGTCCTCGGTCGAGTCGACCTCGGTCTTCACCGCCGACCAGATCGCCGCGCTGCCGGTGTCCAGCGACGTGACCTCCGTCGCGCTGCTCGCGCCGGGCACCGTGCGCGGCGATACCGGCTTCGGCAACCTGGCCTCGTTCGGCGGCTCCTCGGTCGCCGAGAACGGCTACTACATCAACGGCTTCGACGTCACCAACATGCGCAACATGCTGTCCTTCGCGCGCATGCCGTTCCAGGCCATCGCGCAGCAGCAGGTCAAGACCGGCGGCTACAGCGCCGAGTACGGCCGTTCGCTGGGTGGCATCGTGAGCATCGTGACCAAGTCCGGCTCCAACGACTGGCACTTCGGCGGCAGTGTCGAGTGGGAGCCGGAGTGGGGCAAGGCCTCGGGCAAGGACGTCTGGGAGCGCGATCCGGATGCCGCCGATCCGCTCTACCAGTATCGCAGCGACAACACCTCGAGCAGCCTGATCTATTCGGCCTACGCGAGCGGCCCGATCATCAAGGATCGGCTGTTCTTCTTCGCCCTGGCCGAAGGGCGTGACAACCAGACCGACGACTACTACTCGTTGAACAGCCGCAAGACCAGCGATACCACCCCGCAGGGCTTCCTGAAGCTGGACTGGTACATCACCGACAACAACCTGCTGGAGTTCACCGGGCTCTACAACAAGCGCAAGACCAAGTACCACACCTACGATTACAACCTCACCGCCGACGGCGAGAACCGCTACAACGTCGGTCGCCACGAGGCGCCGATCGAGCAGTACGAGATCGAGAACGGCGGCAAGCTGGGTATCCTGAAGTACACCGGCTATGTCACCGACAACTTCACCCTGTCGGCCCAGTACGGCTACCTCAGCAACCTGATCGACTCGCGCCTGCCTGCCAACCCGCCGGGCAGCGAGTGCCCCTGGGCCTACAGCTTCGGCCTGACCACCAGCGTCGTGGACCGCTACATCGGCTGCAACCCCGGAACCATCAGTTTTATCGCCGACCCGGACGTGGCACCGGACGAAGACGTGCGTAAGGCCTACCGCGTGGACGCGGAGTGGATCCTGGGCGATCACAAGCTGCGCTTCGGCGTGGACCAGGAAAAGTACGACTCCAGCCACCGCGGCCAGACCTATGCCGGCGGCATCAACTGGGCGTACTACACCGTGCCAGGCAACGCCGTCGCGACCGGCGCCTACGCCGGCCAGCCGGGCCGCACCGTCAATGGCCAGCTCGTCCCGCGTGGCGCGGTCTATGCCCGCTCGCGTGTGCGCGAGACCAGCAGCGCCAGCTACGAGAACGTCAACAGCGCGATCTACCTGGAAGACAACTGGCAGGTCACCGACAACTTCATGGTGCAGCTGGGTGTGCGTGGCGAGAAGTTCGAGAACAAGAACGGCGACGGCATCGCCTGGGTCGAGTCGGACTACAAGATCGCGCCGCGTCTGGGCTTCTCCTGGGACGTGGTGGGCGACGCCAGCCTGAAGTTCTTCGGTACCGCCGGTCGTTACTACATCCCGGTGGCCAGCAACTCGAGCATCCGCGCCACCGGCTCTGAGTACACCGAATTCAACTGGTACTACGTCAACGGCTGGAACGAGGCCGACGGCCGGCCCGTGGGCCAGGGTGCCCAGATCGGCCCGACCCAGGTCAACGGTTCGCGCCAGGCGCCCAATCCGGCGTCCGTCGCCTCGACCAGCCTGACCCCGATGTACCAGGACGAAGTCATCCTGGGCGCGCAGGTGCAGCTGACCGATGCCTGGATGGTTGGAACGCGCCTGACCTATCGCGAGGTGAAGTCCGGCATGGACGACACCTGCACGACCAATCCGTGGATCGACTGGGCCGCCGACAACGGCTACGACGACTTCGACTACACCTCGGTGCCCAGCTGCTACTTCCTGAACCCTGGCGACGACGTGACCATCAACGTCGATCTCAACGGCGACGGCGAAGTCGAACTGGCCACGCTGCCGGCGTCCTACCTGGGCCTGCCCAAGTACAAGCGCAAGTACAGCGGTCTGGAGCTATTCTTCGAGCGCACCGGCGAGAAGCTCAACCTGCAGGGTTCCTACACCTACGCCAAGAGCAAGGGCAACATCGAAGGCTACGTCAACTCGACGCTGGAGCAGGGCGATCCCGGCCTGACCCAGGACTTCGACCACAGGCTGTTCATGGACGGCAGCTACGGCTTCCTGCCCAACGATCGCCGCCATACGTTGAAGGTGTTCGGCGTGTATTCGCTGACCCCGGAGTGGCAGTTCGGCGGCAACCTGATCGTGCAGTCCGGCCGTCCGGTCAACTGCCAGGGTTACATCCCGCTGGAAGGCATCGCCCAGCCCGATGCCGGCACGCTCAACGCCTACAGCGGGTCGAGCTTCTACTGCCTCAACGACGATGGCACGCGCGAACTGCGCCAGCGCGGCGACGCCGGTCGCACGCCTTGGTCCTGGACGCTGGACATGTCGGCCGCCTATGTGCCGTCGTGGGCGGACAACAAGCTGAAGTTCAAGATCGACGTGTTCAACGTGTTCAACAACGGCAAGGTCACCGAGTACAACGAGTTCAAGGAAGCCTCGCGCGACGTGATCAGCCCGAACTACCTCAACGATGTGAACTACCAGACGCCGCGGTCGCTCCGTTTCACGGTCCGCTACGACTACTGATCGATTCGATCGGGTTCGATGCAACAGGAGGGCCGGTCCGAAAGGACCGGCCCTTTGCTTTGGGTGTTCTTCATTCCTCGCGTACGCAGCCGAGTCGGCGTGCGGCTTGTTGTTTCAGGTGTGCTCGACGCGGTTGCGCGGGCCGTTCATCAGGCCTGCTTGAGTCAGGAGTTCGCGAAGCGGGGCCAATGCCTCGCCGTAGCGTTTCGAGCGTCCCAGCGAACTGCGGTAGATCGGCGAGCGCACCTGCACCGCGCTCGCCGTCGACACCGGTGCGGTGTTGCGCTCGAACGACAGGCACGCGTCCTCCCAGTCCAGTCCGCAGAATGCGAGCAGCCTGCGCGTGCTGTCCGCCTGGTGCTCGACGATGTCCTCGTAGTCGATTTCCAGGATGCGATCCGGCAGCAGACGGTTCCAGTGCGCCATGAGCCGGTCGAATCCGATGTAGTAACGTCCCACATCAAGAAGGTCGAACGAGTAGTTGTACTGCGGGGTCGGTGCGAACAGCTGCCGAAAGTTGGCAACGCAGGTGTCCATGGGATCGCGTCGCAGGCAGACGACCTTCGCTTCGGGCAAGGCCTGGGCGATCCAGCCGACGTAGAGGAAGTTTTGCGGCAGCTTGTCGATGAAGAACGCCTTGCTTCCCGCGACCGAGCGTGCCATCTGCAGGTAATCCTCTCCCAGTGCGCGCCAGTCGATGCGCTGTGCTGCAGCCAGCGTCTCGGGATCCAGAATCCAGGGAGAGAGAATGCCGGTGGCCTTCTTGAACGCCACCGGGAAGTGCTGAAGCTCGCCGGCCGAGTGGACCAGGGAATGGGAGGACAGGATGCGTTCGACCAGGGTCGTGCCGCTTCTGGGCATCCCGACGATGAAAATGGGCTTCGGTGGCGCGCCGCGGTAGCCTGAGCCAGCCGAGTTAAGAACCTGGCTGGCCTGCTCGATGGCTTGGAAGACGGAGGCATCGCTCGGCCCGGACCGATTCAGCTGCGGCCGCCACGCCGCCTTGCCGGCGATCAGATGGGCCATGGCGCGCTGCGGCTCGCCCAGGTCATCGAGCTCCTTCTCCAGCGCAAGATTGAGGTGGAGCTGCGCCGAAGGGGTGGCGTGCTGGGCGAGCAGTTCCTGCAGGCGTTCGACGTGATTGTGCTCGGGCGTCTGCCTGGAAAGTTGCGCCAAAGTGAGATGCGCACGCCAGTAGTCCGGCTGCAGACGGATGCAGGCCTCGCATGCCTCGCTGGCGCCCGCGAGATCCCCTATCGCCGTCAGCGCGGTGGCCAGGTTGAAATGCAGGCTCGCCTCTTGCGGGGCTTGCTCGACCGCGGTCTTGAAGGCGGTCGCAGCACGCGCATGCGCGCCGCAGCGGGTCAACACCACCGCCAAGGTATTGAGCGTCATCGGGTCGGAGGGCTGCAGCGCCATCGCCCGTTCTGCTTGTGCCAGCGCATCGCCTGGCTGCTGGCATTCCAGCAGGAGCCGCGCAAACTGCGCCGCGTAGTCGGGGCGCTGCGGGTTGAGTCGGGTCGCCATTACCAGATGACGGAATGCGTCCTTCCAGGCGCCCTGTTCCAGGGCGGCCACGCCAATGACGAAGTGCAGGCCGGCGTGATCAGGCCAGTGCTGCAACAACGGCTCGCCCAGTTGTCTGGCCTGGGTCCATGCCCGACGATTCAGGGCATCCACGGCCGTGGCGTATTGGCGTTGGAGCTTCTCCATCGTCTCTCCTGCAACGAAAAAGGAAGCCCCCTTGCGGGGGCCTCCAGACAGCATGCCTCAGACGCGGCTTACCTGCCGAAGTCGTAGCGCATCTGAGCGTACACCGCGCGACCGTAGACGCTATACAGATAGTTGTTGTACGGCGTGGTGGACGTGCCGGGATAGTTGTAGGCCTGTCCGTCGGGCAGCTTGTTGCCGAAGTTGTTGACCTGCAGCGACAGCCGCAGGTTGTCTTCCACCTGATAGTCCACGCCCAGGTTGAACGTGGTGTAGGTGCCCCACTTGCCGGCCTTGGCACCGGCCGAGTTGGTGTAGTCCATGCTGCCCGAGGCGTAGGCCAAATAGTTGGGCGTCGCGCCCAGCATGTTGGCGTACAGCGTCGTGGTCCACTTGGAGATCGCCCAGCCCACGGACGCGTCGGCCTTCCACTTCGGGCCTGCGTCGTAGGTCCAGTTGGCGGTCGGGTCGCTGATCAGGTTGAGGTAGGGCTGGGTCTGGTCGGACTGCAGCTCATGCTTGCGCTTGTTGGTGTAGTTGGCGGCGAACATCAGCTCGCCGAAGCGGCCGATGTCCTGCAGGTACTTGCTGTTGACGGTGAACAGCTCCAGCTTCTGCCGCGACACGTTGATGCGTGGGGTGTAGACCTCCTGGAGCGTGCCGTCCTGGCCGCGCGTCACCCAGGCGTAGGCCTGGTCGCAGGACACGATTCCGGCGCCGGCCTGGTTGTTGCGGCAGTAGTACTCCTGCAGGAGGATCTGGTCGCTGTCCAGCTGCGCGACCTCGTTCTTGATGTCCCAGCTGTAGTAGTCCACGCCCAGCGAGAAGCGCGCGGTCGGTGCCCACACCGCGCCGACGCTCCAGGTGTCGGCCGTGATCGGCTCCAGATCCTTGTTGCCCTCCTTGGTGCCGAAGTACTGGGCATTGGAATAGCGCGTCGAGCAACCCTCGGTGTCGTCCGGGCTGTAGCCTTCAAGTCCGCAGTTGTAGTAGTCCGTCGCATAGGAGTACGAACCGCTCAACCCCTGGAACTGGTCGGGCAGCGTCGGCGACTTGAACGCGGTGCCGTACTTGCCGCGGATCAGCAGGCTTTCGATCGGACGGAATTCCAGGCTGCCGCTCCAGGTGGCCTTGTCGATCTTCTTGCCGTATGCGTCGTAGGCGTCATAGCGACCGGACAGCGACGCCGTGAGCATGTCCACGATCGGCAGGCGCAGCTCGGCCATGGCGGCGTATTTGGTGCGATGACCCGCGCCGGCCACGTCGGTCAGGCCCCAGACCGCGCCTTCCATGATTCCCGGGATCGGCTCATAGTTCCAGCCTTCGTTGCCGGCTTCCACCGCAAAAGCCAGACCGGCCGAGCCGCCCGGCAGCGCGAACAGATCCGTATTGGTCAACTGGGCACGGAAGGTGTCGTCCCAGGTCTTGGCCCGCGCCGTGCCATAGCCGGTGAAGCTGGCGAAGTCCTGAGACGGCATGACGGTGTAGAACGCCGCATAATCCGGACGGAAGACCGGATAGGCGCCGAAATAGGGATCCACCCCAAGCTGCGGACCCAGGATCTTGTCCTCGAAGTAGGCGTTGATCTTGTCGGCCCAGCGCACGAAGGTGCGCGAGTCCAGTCGGGTCTCGTTGCGGGTGAAGCCCACATCGTAGTCCCAGGCCTCACCGAAGGAGCCGTTGCCGCCCAGCGTGATGGTGTAGCTCTTGGTGGTGTCCTTGTTCATGATGTTCTTGTAGCTGCCGCCGACGTCCTCGGGCGAGAACGCGCGCTGCAGGTTCAGCAGGCTGTCGTAGTCCGGGTCGTAGTAGTACCCGTACTTCACGCCCGTGCCCCACCAGGTGTAGTTGCTGCCGGATGCATACTCGGCCGCGTCGTGGCTGTAGAGCACTTCGCCATAGAGATCGAAGTGGTCGTTGACGTTGAACGTGGTGCGGTTGTAGAGCTGCAGCGAGTCCTTGCCGTTCTTGATGGTGCGATAGCCCGGGGCGTAGTTGGAGCCGCAGTAGCTGCCGTAGCCCGCGCGCGTCTGGAAGCCCTCGGTGCCCGCGAACTGCGAGGTGACCGCCGAGCAGTCCACGCCGTCGGGGAACAGATAGCCGTTGCTGCCTAAGCCGTTCTGGCTGATCTGGCGGTAGCCGTAGACCAGGTAGTCGCGCGAAGCAGGCGAGGCGCTGTAGCCCTTGGTGTTGGTCGAGTCGGTGAGATCGCGCTGGTATCCCCAGATCGGATCGGAGGTCTCGTACTGGAGCGAGGTCACCGAATGCAGCCGGCCATCGAACGCGTTGAAGCCGTTGGTCAGGCTGAAGCGGACCGAGTTGCCGCCGCCCTCGGTATAGGTGCCGCCGCGCACGTTCAGCGTGGTGCCTTCGTAGTCCTTCTTGAGGATGAAGTTGATCACGCCGGCCAGGGCGTCCGAGCCGTAAAGCGAGGAGGCGCCGCCCGGCAGGATCTCCACGCGCTCGATCGCGTCGATCGGAATGCCGCTGACGCTGTTGAAGGCGTCGGTGCCGTTATACAGGGCCGGGTAATTGCCCATCGGCCGGCCGTTGATCAGGAATTTGGTGTAGGACGGCTTGAGGCCGAACATGCTCACCGTTTCGGCGCCCTGGGTGAAGCTGCCGGAGGTCTCGCCGCCCTGGACGCCGCCGCTGGCGAAGCTGCTGGAGCGCAGGATGTCGATCACGCTGTTGAAGCCGCGCGCATGGATGTCCTCTGCGCTGATGGTAATGACCTGGGTGGCAGTCTCGATCTGCGACTGCGGGATCAACGAGCCCGTGACAGTCACCTTGTCCAGATTGGTGGCGCTCTGGCCGTCCTGTGCGTACGCAACGGCGGTTGGCATCAGCAAAGCGGAGAAGACAGCGGCAGTCAGGCGACTGCGCGAGAGTGGCTTGCAAGTCATAGTGGGGTTCCCCAAAAAAGAGGCATGTACGCGCTGGAGGCCTTCCTGGCCATCGCACATGCGTTGATTCTTCCTTTCAACGGAAACCTAACATGGCGGAGTTTGGCGTCACCGCCGAAATTTGCGAGAAGCCGTGACGAAACCATCAGGATTTGGGTATTCCGGGTGAATTCTTGGACGATTTCTCGCCAAGTGAAGCCACTTCGCCCGTGTCGCGCTGCTCGGCGACAATAGGCACATGACCATTCCCGCACATCGGCCCCAGGGCGGCCTGCAGCCCCATCCCCGCGTCCGCAACGTCATCGCCGTGGCTTCCGGCAAGGGCGGGGTGGGCAAGTCGACCACGGCGGTGAACCTGGCGCTGGCCCTGGCGGCCGGTGGGGCCAAGGTGGGCGTGCTGGACGCGGACATCTACGGGCCGAGCGTGCCGGCGATGCTGGGGCTGTCGGGCCGGCCGGAGAGCCCGGACAACAAGTCGATCGAGCCGATGCGCGCGTTCGGCCTGGAGGCGATGTCGATCGGGTTGCTGATCGAGGCCGACACGCCGATGGTGTGGCGCGGGCCGATGGCCACCGGGGCGCTGACCCAGCTGTTCAACAACACGCTCTGGGGCGACCTGGACTATCTGCTGGTCGACCTGCCGCCGGGGACGGGCGATATCCAGCTCACCCTGTCGCAGAAGATTCCGGTCGCCGGTGCGGTGATCGTGACCACGCCGCAGGACATCGCCACGCTGGACGCGCGCAAGGCGCTGAAGATGTTCGAGAAGGTCGAGATCGCCGTGCTCGGTGTCGTGGAGAACATGGCCCAGCACGTGTGCAGCCAATGCGGCCACGTCGAGCATCTGTTCGGCCAGGGGGGCGGTGCGGCGATGGCGGCGCACTATGGCGTGCCGCTGCTGGGCTCGCTGCCGCTGGACGTGCGCATCCGCGAGCAGGGCGATCTGGGCACGCCGGTGGTGGCGGCGGCGCCGGATTCGCCGGTGGCCCAGGCCTACCGCCAGGTGGCCGAGGCGCTGGTGGCGGCGTTGGACCAGCGTCCGCGCGCCAGCATGTCCATCGCCTCCTCGCTGGTCTAACAGCATCCCGCCGCTGGCCTACAATGCGGCCTCCCGCACGCCGCCCTTCAGGAACACGCCCCGCATGAGCATCAAGTCCGACCGCTGGATCAAGCGCATGGCCGAGCAGCACGGCATGATCGAGCCGTTCGAGCCTGGCCAGGTCAAGCAGGACGCCGGCGGCCATCGCATCGTCAGCTACGGCACCTCCAGCTACGGCTACGACGTGCGCTGCTCGCGCGAGTTCAAGGTGTTCACCAACATCAACTCGACCATCGTCGACCCGAAGCACTTCGACAGCGGCAGCTTCGTGGACATCGAGTCGGACGTGTGCATCATCCCGCCCAACAGCTTCGCGCTTGCGCGTACGGTCGAGTACTTCCGCGTTCCGCGCGACACGCTGGTGGTGTGCCTGGGCAAGAGCACCTATGCGCGCTGCGGGATCATCGTCAACGTCACGCCCCTCGAGCCGGAATGGGAAGGCCACGTGACGCTGGAGTTCTCCAACACCACGCCGCTGCCGGCGCGCATCTACGCCAACGAAGGCGTGGCGCAGATGCTGTTCTTCCAGGCCGATGCCGACGATGTGTGCGAAACCTCGTATCGCGACCGTGGCGGCAAGTATCAGGGCCAGACCGGTGTGACCCTGCCGCGCACTTGAGGCCTGTGGACCGGCTTTGTCCGGCTTTCATCCAGGCATGGCGAAAAAGCCGCACCTCGGGTGCGGTTTTTTGTGGTTTTTCTCCGAGCAAGAGATTTCGGGGCGTGCGCGTTACTGCTTCGCGCGTCATGTTCTAACGCTTCGGCTCGAAGCGAATCCCTATCCATCCGCAACGGGCCTCCGCCGGTTGGGCGCCGACCTTATCGCGTGGGAGCAACTGACTCCTCGAATCTCGCAGCGGCCTGCCTGTAGAGCGGAGCTTGTGGCAATCCCCTTTTGGGGACTCCGCCGGGGCCTTCTCCACGAACCGAACGAAGTGCAGCGGAGCAAGCTCCGCTCTACAAGTGGGAGCCGCCCTTGGGGCCCTTTTGGCCAATGGCGGCGATGAGGCTTTATCGGTGAGGCCCTATCGTCGCCAGCATGAAACGCCGTCGATTCATTATTCAGAACCCGCAGGCGATGCTTGACGAGTCGAAGCATCGCGCTCGGTCGGGTCGAGGTCGGTCGGCGAGGTGAACCCGCCGGCCCGCGCGCCCTCATCAACCGGTCTACGCTCCCGAGCTGCGGCGGAGCCTTCCTCTATTGGGATCAGGGAACGTCGCGGCAGCGCGCCGGTTGGCCGCTGGCGCGGCGCAGCAGCAGGTTGATGCCACCCAGGATCAGCAGCAGCGGCCACCAGGTGGCGATGAGCTGGCCCACGTCGAGGCGTGAGAAGCCCAGGTTTTCCAGCAGGAAAAGCGTACCCAGCACGATCAGGATCAGGGCGGGGATCAGGTGGCGGCGCATGACGGGCATCCATTCGGAAGGTGAGGCCATCGTGCGCCCGCGGCCGCGGCGGATCAGGTGCCACAAGTCAACTTCTGTCGTGCCGGAAGGCATCCGGCGCAGGGATGGCGCGTGCCATCAACCCAGCAACGTGCGCCAGTACGCGATGCGCGCCTGCAGTGCGTCGGGCGCGTGGCGTTGGGCGGGGCCGCTGCCCCAGACCGGGCCTGGCCAGGCGGTATCGCCTTCGTGGCGGCCGACCAGGTGCACGTGCAGCTGGCGCACGATATTGCCCAGCGCGCCGATATTGAGTTTGGTCACGCCCGGCTCGGCGCGCACGCAGGCGCCGGCGCGGTTGACCTCGGCCAGGAGCAGGCGTTGCTGGCCGCCGTCAAGTTCGATCCATTCGCTGGCGCCGGCGACGCGCGGCACCAGCAGCAGCCAGGGGAAGCGCGTGTCGTCCATCAGGCGAACCTGCGAGAGCGGGCCGTCGGCGATGAAGGCGCTGTCGGCCGCAAGACGCGGGTCCAGCGCGAACGCGGGCGTCGCGCTCAACCGATGTTTTCCTGCAGGAACGCCACTGCGCGGCCGAAGGCCTGCTTCGCGCTGGCCTCGTCGTATACCGCCGGGCTGGCCTCACGGTTGAAGCCGTGATCGGCCGGGTAGGTGAACACGTCCATGTCGGGCCAGGCCTGGCGCTGGGCCTCCACGACCTCGGCGGTGATGTGCTTGTCGCGCTCGCCGAAGTGGAACTGCACCGGCACCTTGAGCGGCTGGTCCAGGAACTGCGCGTTGCGCCCGCCGTAGTAGCTCACGCTGGGCAGGCCCAGGCGCTGGGCGCAGAGCAGGGCGACGGTGCCGCCCCAGCAGTAGCCGACGGTGGCGACCTTCTCGTTGGCCGCGGCGGTGCGCGCGGCGTGTGCGGCGATCTCCACCACGTCCACGGCGGCGTCCAGGCCGATGGCGCCGACCAGTTCCAGGCCACGCTTGGTGCCGTCCTGGTCGTAGGGCAGCTCCAGGCCGGGTTCGACCAGGTCGAAGAACGCCGGCGCGATCGCCAGGTAGCCCTGCGCGGCGTACTGCTCGGCCACGCCGCGGATGTGTTCGTTCACGCCGAAGATCTCCTGGATCACGATTACGCTCCCGCGCGAAGCGCCGGCCGGCTCGGCCTGCCAGGCCGCGACCGGACCCTTGGAAGTGGAAAGCGTGATCCATTGGCCCATGGCGGGAACTCCTGTCTGGCGAGGGGGACGGCCAGTCTAGGGGCTGGCGCGTTCAGGAAAGGCAAGCCCGCCGGTCCGCACCGTTGCCGCGGTGGTGTTGCAGCCGCGCGCCGGGCGGGCCCGGCGCGCGGCGTATAATCGCCGGCCGCTCATCCCTGTGTCGCCCATGCCAGCTGCCGCCCCCAAGGTCGGCTTCGTCAGCCTCGGCTGCCCGAAAGCCCTCGTCGATTCCGAACGCATCCTCACCCAGCTGCGCGTGGAGGGCTATCAGCTGTCCGGCAGCTACGACGATGCCGACGTGGTGGTGGTCAACACCTGCGGCTTCATCGACGCGGCCGTGACCGAGTCGCTGGAGGCCATCGGCGAGGCCATGGCCGAGAACGGCAAGGTCATCGTCACCGGCTGCCTGGGCAAGCGCGCGGACATGATCCGGCAGGCGCACCCCGGCGTGCTGTCCATCAGCGGCCCGGCCGACTACGGCAGCGTGATGTCGGCCGTGCACACCGCCGTGCCGCCGCAGCACAATCCTTATCTGGACCTGATCCCGGCCCCGCGCCTGACCGGCGAGGACTTCGCCGCCGGGATCAAGCTCACCCCCAAGCATTACGCCTATCTGAAGATCTCCGAGGGCTGCAACCACCGCTGCAGCTTCTGCATCATTCCCTCGATGCGCGGCGATCTGGTCTCGCGGCCGGTGGACGAGGTGCTGCGCGAGGCCGAGAAGCTGGTCAAGGGCGGGGTCAAGGAGCTGCTGGTGGTCTCGCAGGACACCAGCGCCTACGGCGTGGACCTGAAGTACGCCGCGCGCACCTGGCAGGGCCGCGAGTACCAGACCCGCATGAAGGCCTTGTGCGAGGGCCTGGGCGAGCTGGACGCCTGGAGCCGCCTGCACTATGTCTATCCGTATCCGCATGTGGACGAGATCATCCCGCTGATGGCGCAGGGCAAGGTGCTGCCGTACCTGGACATCCCGCTGCAGCACGCCAGCCCGCGCATCCTCAGGCTGATGAAGCGCCCGGGCGCGATCGACAAGACCCGCGAGCGCATCGCCCGCTGGCGTGAGCTGTGTCCGGACATCACCCTGCGCAGCACCTTCATCGTCGGCTTCCCGGGCGAGACGGAGGCCGAGTTCGAAGACCTGCTGGACTTTCTGCGCGAGGTGCGGCTGGACCGTGTGGGCGCGTTCGCCTATTCGCCCGTGGACGGCGCCGGCGCCAACGCGCTGCCCGATCCGGTGCCGGAGGAGGTCAAGCAGGAGCGCCTGGCGCGCTTCATGGCAGTCCAGGCGGAGATCTCGGCCGAGAAGCTGGAGGCCAAGATCGGCAGCGTGCAGCGCTGCCTGGTCGACCTGATCGAGGACGGCATCGCGGTGGCGCGCTCGGCCGCCGACGCGCCGGAGATCGATGGCCTGGTGCATATCCAGGATGGCGAGCAGGCCGGACTCAAGCCCGGGCAGTTCGTCGATGTGACCATCGTGGACAGCGACGAGCACGACCTGTTCGCCGAAGTCCTGCGCCGCGAGCTGCCGGTCCTGTCCTGATCGACGGGATTTCAAGGTGGGGCGCCTCCTCTGGTAGAGCGGAGCTTGCTCCGCTGGGGCCTGCCGAAGATCCGGCCGGAAGGCAGCGGAGCAAGCTCCGCTCTACAGGTAGGACGCGATGTGATCGGGAGCGACTGCTGCTTCCACCATGCGCTTGCAGGCCTCAGCCTGCGCCGTAATCCACATCCACGATCACATAGCGCTGCATGCCGCCGGGCAACTGCGCCTCGAACTCGTCGTCCAGCCGCTTCTTCAGCATCGCCCGCGCCAGCGGCGAGTCGATGCTGATATGGCCCAGCGCCGCGTCGGTCTCGTCCGGGCCGACGATGCGGTAGCGCGCCGTCTCGCCGGTGACGATGTGCTCGACCTCGATGCGCGCGCCGAAGAACACCGCCTGCGGATCGCTGGGCCGGGTGTCGACCACGCGCAGCGCTTCCAGCCGCTTGCTCAGATAGCGCACGCGCCGGTCGATCTCGCCCAGCTGCTTCTTGCGATAGGTGTATTCGGCGTTCTCCGAGCGGTCGCCTTCGGCGGCGGCCGCGGCCAGCGCCTTGACCACCTCTGGCCGGCGCACGCGCCACAGTTCGTCCAGCTCGGCCTTCAGGCGCGCATGGCCTTCGGGCGTGATCAGGGCGGTGCTCTTCTCGGCGGGCGGGCGCCAGCGGCTCATGCGGACAATGCGGTCATGCGGCGGCGCGGCGACGGCGCGCCGCGCGGACGATCAATGGACGCGCTTGAAGACATAGGCGCCGTCCTGGCTGCGCAGCTCGTCGGCGCTGATCACGTCGAAACGCACGGCCTGGGCGGCCTTGTCGGTGGGCGTCAGCAGCATCACGCCGGTGCCGGCGGGCGACCAGGTGCCGCTGCTGGTCAGTTCGGCGCCGCCGGCCTTGAGGGTCTGCCGGTATTCGCCGTCGGCCTCGATCACCAGGGTCGAGGCATTGCCCTCGAAATCCCCGGCCAGGGCGCTCGCCGCGATGACCACGCCTTGCTTGTCGCTGATTTCCGCCGGGGCGCCGGTGGCAGGCGGCGGCGTCTGAGCCGGCGCCGTGGACGCCGGCGCGGGCGTGGTGGCCTGCGGGGTCTGCGCGGGCTTGCAGGCGGCGAGCCCCACGGCGAGAAGGGCACAGCACAGCAGGCGCGATCGTGTCATGGCAATTCCTGAGGTCTTCTTGGGGCAGGCGGAGCCTGCGCAGGGGCGAGCTTGGCAAAAAGCGCCGGCGAGTTGAAGCGCGCGGCCGCGCGCGTTCAGCGCCGGCGGCCGCCGAACAGGCCGCCCAGCACGCCGCGCAGGATCTGCCGGCCGACCTGATTGCCCACGGTGCGGGCGGTCTGCTTGGCCATGGCCTCGACCACGCCCTGACGGCGGCCGGTGCCGAACAGGATGTCCTTGGCCATCTGGCCGAAGCCGCCGCCGTCCTCGTCCTTGGCGCCGGCCTTGCCCACCGGCGGCGCCTGGGCCTGTTCGGCCGCGGTCTGCGCGCGCTTCAGCAACAGCTCGGCGGCCGATTCGCGGTTGACGGCGGTGTCGTACTTGATGCCGACCGGGCTGCCGGCGCGGACCTGGCTGCGTTCGGCCTCGCTGATGGCGCCCATGCGGCAGCGTGGCGGGGCGATCAGGGTCTGCTCGACCGGCATCGGCACGCCCTTGTCCTGCAGCGTGGACACCAGGGCCTCGCCGGTGCCCAGTGAGGACAGGGTGCGCGCCACGTCCAGCTTGGGATTGGGCACGAAGGTCTCGGCCGCGGTCTTGACCGCCTTTTGGTCGCGCGGGGTGAAGGCGCGCAGCGCGTGCTGCACGCGGTTGCCCAGCTGGCCCAGGATGTTGTCGGGCACGTCGTCGGGGAACTGCGAGCAGAAGTACACGCCCACGCCCTTGGAGCGGATCAGCCGGACCACCTGTTCGATGCGCTGCTGCAGCGCCGGCGGCGCGTCGTCGAACAGCAGGTGCGCCTCGTCGAACACGAACACCAGCTTGGGCTTGTCCAGATCGCCCACCTCGGGCAGGGTCTCGAACAGCTCGCTCAGCAGCCACAGCAGGAAGGACGAATACAGCCGCGGCTTGAGCACCAGCTGGTTGGCGGCCAGGATGCCGATCACGCCGCGGCCATCGGTCCCTACGCGCATCAGGTCGGACAGCTCCAGCGCCGGCTCGCCGAAGAAGCCGTCGCCGCCGTCCTGCTCCAGGCGCAGCAGGGCGCGCTGGATCGCCGCCACCGAGGTCGCGCTGACCAGGCCGTATTGGGTGGAGACCGCGCTGCGCTCCTCGACCACCAGGTTGAGCAGGGCGCGCAGGTCGGGCAGGTCGAGCAGCAGCAGGCCGCGGTCGTCGGCCAGCTTGAACACGATGTCCAGCACGCCGGACTGGGTGTCGTTGAGCTCCAGGATGCGGCCGAGCAGGGTCGGTCCCATCTCGCTCACCGTGGTGCGCACCGGATGGCCGAGCTTGCCGTACAGGTCCCAGAAGATGGTCGGCGAGGCCGCCGGTGCGTAGCCGGGCACGCCGATCTGCGCGGCGCGGGAGGCGACCTTCTCGTTTCCGTCGCCGGCCACGGCCAGCCCGGCCACATCGCCCTTCACGTCGGCCATGAACACCGGCACGCCCAGGCGCGAGAAGCCCTCGGCCAGCGTCATCAGGGTCACGGTCTTGCCGGTGCCGGTGGCGCCGGCGACCAGGCCGTGGCGGTTGCCGAACTTCGGCAGCAGGTGGACGGGGATGTCGTCGGTGAGGCCCTTGCCCAGCAGGATCGGATCCATGGATGTTCTCGCGTCAGGTGCCGCTGATTTTAGGCACAAGCCAAGCCCGGCTCGCGAACGCGCGCGCGCGTCGGCATGCACGGCCGCCAACGCGGTGCCGCGCGCGACCTTGCCGCTGCGGCGCGCGCGCGGCTACCCTGCCGGGCCGCTTTTCGCCCGTTCGTGTGCCTGATGCCCCTCCTGTCCCGCGTGGTGCCGCTGTCGTTCCTGTTGCTGCCGCTGCTGGCGGCGCCCGCGCAGGCGCGCGTGTCGGCCCGCGACCAGGCCGCCGCCGACGCGCTGACCCAGCGCATGGCGGCCGCCGAGAAGCGCTACACCGATGCGCTGGTGCTGACCGCCAACGCCGATCCCAAGGGCCAGGCCCAGGGCGATGCGGCGCTGGAGGACATGGAGGACGTGCTGGACGCCTGCACCAAGCAGAAGGGCTGCCAGATGCACACGCTGCTGGCCACCTACAAGCGCCTGCTCAAGGCCCAGGTGGATGCGCGGGGCGAGGACGACAGCGATGACCTGGTCGGCGAGGCCGGCAGCAACGATCCGCTCGACGACGGCACCGACCACAGCGCGCCGGCCAGCGCCGATGTGCCCGATTCGACCCGCACCGCGCGTCTGCTCGACGACGAGCGCCATCCCTTCGACAGCATGGTCGAGTACAACCCGGCCGTGCAGGCGGGCATCCGTCGCTGGCTGACGGACATGCGCGGGCCGCTGATCGACAGCTACGAGAACTACATGAATCTGCGCTCGCAGATGCTGCCGGCCTGGCAGATCACCGGTCTGCCCGAGGCGCTGCTGTTCGGGATCATGGCCAAGGAGTCCTACGGCCGGGTGCACGTGTCCTCGCGCGCGGGCGCGGCCGGGCTGCTGCAGTTCATGCCGGCCACGGGCAGCCGCTTCGGGCTGGGCATGGACGGTTCGGGCTTCGATACCCGCTTCGACCCGTACGCGGCGACCGAGGCGGCCGCCGCGTACATGAACGAGCGCATGGGCGAGCTGGGCCGCAACATCGAATTCGCGCTGGCCGCCTACAACGGCGGGGAAGGGCGCGCGGTGCGCATCTACCGCGAGCATCCGGGCAGCTTCTGGAACGCGGCGGCCTACAACCAGTTCCCGGCCGAGACCCAGGACTACGTGCCGATGGTGATCGCCGCGGCCTGGCTGTTCCTGCATCCCAAGCAGTACGGGCTGCAGTTCCCCAAGGTGGATGCGACGCCGGCGCCGCTGAAGCTGCAGCGCACCGCCTCGATCTACGAGCTGACCATCTGTCTGGGCACCGGCCGCACGCGCGAGGGCTTCATGCGCGCCCTGCGCAACCTCAATCCGCGCTACCAGGCCGAGACCTGGATCCCGGCCGGCACCGTGATCAACGCCAACCAGCACATGGTGAGCCTGTACAACCGGCTGTGCGTCAAGGGGACGACCGCCGAGCTGGCGCACACGCTGGTGACCGCCACGGTCGATTCGGCGATCAAGTACGACGGCCCGCGCAGCACGCGCGTGGCGGTGGGCGATGTCAGCGGCGTGCCGGTGGAGGCGCCGGCCGGCGTGCCGACCACCGTGGCCACCGGCAGTCCCAGGCCGGCCAAGCCCAAGGCCCGGCAGGTGCGCAGCTACAAGGTGGCCCGCGGCGACACGCTGGGCAAGGTGGCCGGCAAGTTCCAGTGCGAGCTGGGCGATCTGGCCAAGGCCAACAAGCTGCGCGCGCCGGCCTACGCGCTCAAGCCGGGACAGACCATCCAGCTGGTCGGCTGCGACCGCTGAGCCCGGCCCGTTGGCCGCGCCGCTCGACCTGGTCGGGAGGCGGGCGGGCATGTCCGGTGGATGACATCCAGCCTGCTGTTGGCTGAACGAAGCCGCCTGCACGCGTGCTGCCCCTGTCATCAGTCATGCAGGCACGCGCGTTACCAACCGCTAACCTTGCATGTCGTAGGCGGGGAACACGCCGTCCCCCATCCCGGAGAATCGTTGCATGTCGCGTAAATGGAAGATCGTCCTGTGGACGGTCGTGGTGGTGGTCGTGGTGGTGTTGGGCCTGCGCGCCTGCGGCAAGCGGGGTTCGGGCGATGCGGAGATGCGCCAGGGCGGCCAGGACAGCGACAAACCGGTCCCGGTGACGGTCGAGCCGGTCACCACCCAGGACGTGCCGGTCTACCGCAGCACCACGGGGACCGTGACCGCCCTCAACACCGTGACGATCAATCCGCAGACCGGCGGGCGCCTGATGAGCCTGGACTTCACCGAAGGCCAGCCGGTCAAGAAGGGCCAGCTGCTGGCGCGCATCGACCCGCGCGAGCTGCAGGCGACCTACGACCAGGCCGCGGCCTCGCGCAAGCAGAACCTGGCCCAGCTGCAGACCGCGCGCGACACCAATGCGCGTCTGACCGATCCCAAGTACAGCCAGTACGTGGCACGCACCGACCTGGACACCCAGAAGAACCTGGTCGCCCAGTACACGGCCGGCGTGGCCGCCGCCGAGGCGCAGATGCAGGCCGCCGCGGTGCAGCTGGGCTATACCCGCATCGTCTCGCCGATCGACGGCATCGCCGGCATCCGCGGTGTGGACGTGGGCAATGTGGTGACCACCAGCTCCTCGATCGTGACCATCACCCAGGTCGAGCCGATCTACGCCTCCTTCAGCCTGCCGGCGCAGGACCTGGACGTGGTGCGCGCGGCCCAGGCGCGCGGCAACGCCCCGGTCGCCGCGCTGGATGCCACCGACCAGCATGTGATCGTCGCCGATGGCGTGCTGGACGTGGTCGACAACCAGGTCAGCGCCGACAGCAACACCTTCCGCCTGCGCGCGCGCTTCCCCAACGCCGACCACGTGCTGTGGCCGGGCCAGTTCGTCAACGTGCGCCTGCAGGTGGACACGCTCAAGCAGGGCATGGTCGTGCCGACCCGGGCCGTGCAGCGTGGTCCGGACGGCGACTACGTCTATGCGCTGGACAGCGACAACACGGTCAAGATGACGCCGGTCACCACCGGCGTGGAGGTCGGCTCGACCCACATCGTGGTGACCAAGGGCCTGACCGCCGGGCAGCGCGTGGTGACCGAGGGCCAGTTCCGCCTCAAGCCCAACGCCAAGGTCAATCCGCTCAAGCCCGGCCAGGCCCCGCCCGAGCCCACCGCCGCCGAGCTGCAGCAGGCCATGCAGGGCCAGCGCGGCGGCGGCCGCCGCGGCCCGCCCGGTCGCT
Organism: Pseudoxanthomonas sp. UC19_8; assembly: GCF_042700505.1. Lineage (NCBI taxonomy): Bacteria > Pseudomonadati > Pseudomonadota > Gammaproteobacteria > Lysobacterales > Lysobacteraceae > Pseudoxanthomonas > Pseudoxanthomonas sp. UC19_8. The sequence goes on along the minus strand of NZ_CP170559.1, from coordinate 2,034,298 downwards.
GATCCAATCGATCCACAGCCCGCGCAGTTCCACGCGCGGGCCGCCGCACGACGCTTCGACAGGACGGACTTCCCTTGGGCTTCTCCAGCATCTTCATCCGCCGCCCCATCGCCACCACGCTGCTGATGATCGGCGTGATGCTGCTGGGCATCATGGGCTACCGCAGCCTGCCGGTGTCGGCGCTGCCCGAGATCGATTCGCCCAGCCTGGTGGTGACCACGCAGTACCCCGGCGCCAGCGCGGCGACGATGGCCGCGCTGGTGACCACGCCGCTGGAGCGCCAGCTGGGCCAGATCTCCGGCCTGGACATGATGACCTCCGACTCCTCGGCCGGCCTGTCCACGATCGTGCTGCAGTTCGCGATGGACCGCGACATCGACGTGGCCTCGCAGGACGTGCAGTCCGCCCTGCGCCAAGCCACGCTGCCCAGCGGCCTGCCGTACCAGCCCACCTACAACCGGGTGAACCCGGCCGATGCGGCCATCGTCACCCTCAAGCTGACCTCCGACACGCTGCCGCTGCGCGAGGTCAACCGCTACGCCGACTCCATCCTGGCCCAGCGCCTGTCGCAGGTGCCGGGCGTGGGCCTGGTCTCAATCGCCGGCAACGTGCGTCCTGCCGTGCGCATCCAGGTCAATCCGGCCCAGCTGTCCAACATGGGCATGACTCTGGAGACGCTGCGCAGCGCGCTGACCCAGGCCAACGTCAACGCGCCCAAGGGCTCGCTCAACGGCGCCACCCAGACCTACAGCATCGGCACCAACGACCAGATCGACGACGCCCAGGGCTATAACGACACCATCATCAGCTACAAGAACGGCGCCCCGGTGCGACTGGGCGATGTGGCCAAGGTGGTGGACGGGGTCGAGAACGACCAGCTCTCGGCCTGGGCCGACGGCAAGCAGGCGGTGCTGCTGGAGATCCGCCGCCAGCCCGGCGCCAACATCGTCCAGACCGTGGCCGCCATCCGCGCGCTGCTGCCGCAGCTGCGCACGGTGCTGCCCTCGGAAGTGAAGCTGGACGTGTTCTCCGACCGCACCGAGACCATTCGGGCCTCGGTGCACGAGGTGCAGTTCACCCTGGTGCTGACCATCGGCCTGGTGGTGGCGGTGATCTTCGTGTTCCTGCGCCGGCTGTGGGCCACGGTGATCCCCTCGGTGGCGGTACCGCTGTCGCTGGTGGGCACCTTCGGCGTGATGGCCTTCGCCGGGATGTCGCTGGACAACCTGTCGCTGATGGCGCTGGTGGTGGCCACCGGCTTCGTGGTGGACGACGCGATCGTGATGATCGAGAACATCGTGCGCTACATCGAGCAGGGCCGCAGCGGTCCGGAGGCGGCCGAGGAGGGCGCGCGCGAGATCGGCTTCACCGTGCTGTCGCTGACCATCTCGCTGGTGGCCGTGTTCCTGCCGCTGCTGCTGATGCCGGGCGTGACCGGGCGACTGTTCCACGAGTTCGCCTGGGTGCTGTCCATCGCGGTGGTCATCTCGATGCTGGTGTCGCTGACGCTGACGCCGATGATGTGCGCCTACCTGCTCAAGCCCGACGCGCTGCCCGAGGGCGACGACGCGCACGAGCGCGCCGCGGCCGCCGGCAAGCGCAACCTGTGGACGCGCACGGTCGGCCTGTATGAGCGCACCCTGGACTGGGTGCTGGCGCGGCAGAAGCTCACCCTGATCGTGGCCCTGGCCACGGTGGTGGTGACGGTGCTGCTGTACATCGCCATCCCCAAGGGCCTGCTGCCCGAGCAGGACACCGGCCTGATCACCGGCGTGGTCGAGGCCGACCAGACCGTGGCCTTCGAGCAGATGCAGGCGCGCGTCCAGGCCGTGGCCGAGGCGCTGCGCCGCGATCCGGCGGTGACCGGCGTGGCCGCCTTCATCGGCACCGGCACCATGAACCCGACCCTCAACCAGGGCCAGGTCAGCATCGTGCTCAAGGAGCGCGGTCAGCGCGAAGCGCTGGAGACCGTCGTGCCGCGCCTGCAGAAGGCCGTGGCCGCCATTCCCGGCGTGGCCCTGTACCTGAAGCCGGTGCAGGACGTGACGCTGGACACGCGCGTGGCCGCCACCGAGTACCAGTTCTCCCTGTCCGATGTGGACACCGCCGAACTGCAGACCCAGGCCGACCGCATGACCGCCGCGCTGCGCCAGCGGCCGGAGCTGTCGGATGTGGGCAACAACGCGGCCAACGCCGGCCGCGCGCTGCTGGTGGACGTCAACCGCGACACCGCCAGCGCCCTGGGCGTGCCGATGCAGAGCATCGACGACACCTTGTACGACGCCTACGGCCAGCGCCAGATCTCCACCATCTTCACCTCGCTCAACCAGTACCGCGTGGTGCTGGAGGTCGCACCGGAGTTCCGCACCCAGGACGCGCTGATGAACAAGCTGGCCATCGCCAGCAACGGCAGTGGCGCGCTGACCGGCACCAACGCGACCGTGCTGGGCCAGGTGACCTCGTCCAACTCGGCCACCGCCACCGGCATCGGCAACGCCAACACCGGCATCACCGTGGGCAGCGGCGGGGCGATCCCGCTCTCGGCCCTGGCCACCGCCAAGGTCGGCACCACGCCGCTGGTGATCAGCCACCAGCAGCAGCTGCCGGCCACCACGATCTCCTTCAACGTCAGCCCCGGCTATTCGCTGTCGCAGGCGGTGGCGGCGATCAACGAGGTGCGCGATCAGCTGGACCTGCCGCAGACCATCCGCACCGAGTTCATCGGCAAGGCGGCCGAGTACTCGACCAGCCAGTCCGACGTGGTCTGGCTGCTGATCGCCGCGGTGGTGGTGATCTACATCGTGCTGGGCGTGCTCTACGAGAGCTACATCCACCCGCTGACCATCATCTCCACGCTGCCGCCAGCCGGCGTCGGCGCGCTGCTGGCGCTGTGGCTGTGCGGCTTCAGCCTGTCGGTGGACGGCATCGTCGGCATCGTGCTGCTGATCGGCATCGTCAAGAAGAACGCGATCATGATGATCGACTTCGCCATCGAGGCCCGGCGCACGGGCCTGAGCGCGCACGATGCGATCCGCCGCGCCTGCCTGCTGCGCTTCCGCCCGATCATGATGACCACCGCCTGCGCGCTGCTGGGCGCGCTGCCGCTGGCGCTGGGCGACGGCATCGGCTCGGAGCTGCGCAAGCCGCTGGGCGTGTCGATCGTCGGCGGTCTGCTGCTGTCGCAGCTGGTGACGCTGTACACCACGCCGGTGATCTACCTGTACATGGAACGCGCCTCCGAGCGCGTCCAGCGCTGGCGCGATGCGCGCGCCGCGCGTCATGGCGCCCCGGCGCCGGAGGCCGGCTGACGCTCGCCGCAAGGCGATCGTCCGTCGAGTAGCGCGCCCATGGTCCGTCGCGTCAGCCTGTCCTCCATCTTCATCCGCCGCCCGATCGGCACCTCGCTGCTGGCCGCAGGCGTGTTCGTCATCGGCCTGATGTGCTACCTGCGTCTGGGCGTGGCGGCGCTGCCGTCGTTGAGCATTCCGGTGGTGTTCGTCGGCGCCAGCCAGTCCGGCGCCGATGCCAGCACGATGGCCTCCACGGTGACCGCGCCGCTGGAGCGGCGCCTCGGCCAGGTGCCCGGCGTGGACACGATGCGTTCGAACAGCTCGGAAGGGCGCTCGAACATCTTCCTGAGCTTCAATTCCAGCCGCGATATCGATTCGGCCGCACAGGACGTGGCCGCCGCGCTCAGCGCCGCCAGCGCGGACCTGCCCTCGGGCATGGGCACGCCCGGCTACCAGAAGGCCAATCCCAACAACGATCCGCTGATCGCCATCGCGCTGGTCTCCAGCACCCAGTCCACGGCCGAGCTGTACAACCTGGCCGACTCGCTGCTGGCCCAGCGCCTGCGCCAGATCACCGGCGTGGCCTCGGTGGACATCGCCGGCGCGTCCACCCCGGCGGTGCGCGTGGACGTCAACCTGCGCGCGCTAAACGCGCTGGGACTGACCCCGGACAGCCTGCGCAACGCCATGCGCGCGGCCAACGTGGTCTCGCCCACGGGCTTCCTGTCCGACGGCAAGCAGACCGTGGCGATCATCGTCAACGACTCGGTGCGCAAGGCCGCCGACTTCGCCAACCTGGCCATCGCCAACCAGAACGGCGTGATCGTGCGCCTCAAGGACGTGGCCCGGGTCTACGACGGCCAGCAGGACGCCTACCAGGCGGCCTGGTTCAACAAGCAGCCGGCGGTGGTGATGTATGCGCAGATCCGCAGCGGTGCCAACACGGTCGAGACGGTGGACCGCATCCGCGCCCAGATTCCGCTGCTGCGCGAGTACCTGCCGCCCGGCACGACGCTGACCCCGTACTACGACCGCACCCCGACCATCCGCTCCTCGCTGCACGAGGTGGAGATCACCCTGCTGATCAGCCTGGCGATGGTGGTGCTGGTCATGGCGCTGTTCATGCGCCGCCTGGCGCCGACCCTGATCGCCACCATCACCGTGCCGCTGTCGCTGGCCGGCGCGGCGGTGGTGATGTATGTACTGGGCTATACGCTCAACAACCTCAGCCTGCTGGCGCTGGTGATCGCGATCGGCTTCGTCGTCGACGATGCGATCGTGGTGATCGAGAACATCATGCGCCACCTCGATGCGGGCATGTCGCGCATGGAGGCGGCGGTCACCGGCGCGCGCGAGATCGGCTTCACCATCGTCTCGATCACCGCCTCGCTGATCGCGGTGTTCATCCCGGTCATGTTCGCGCCGGGAATGATGGGCGCGTTCTTCCGCGAGTTCACCGTCACCCTGGTGGCGGCCATCGGCGTGTCGGCCATCGTCTCGCTGACCTTGACCCCGACCCTGTGCAGCCGCTTCCTGTCGGCCCACCCGGTCGAGGAGAAGCCCTCGCGGCTGGGCCGCACCATCGAGGCCGGGCATGCGCTGATGCTGCGCATCTACGTCAAGTGCCTGGACTTCAGCCTGCGCCATGCGCTGCTGTTGGCGCTGACGCCGCTGATCCTGATCGGCCTGACGATCTTCCTGTTCGGCAAGGTCAAGTCCGGCAGCTTCCCGCCGCAGGACACCGGCCTGATCTGGGGCCGCGCCAGCTCCAGCGCCACGGTGTCCTTCGCCGACATGAAGGAACGCCAGGCGCGCATCACCGACATGCTGATGGACGACCCGGCGGTGAAGATCGTCGGCGTGCGCCTGGGCAGCGGCTGGTCCGGCCAGCGCGCGCAGTTCAACATCGAGCTCAAGACCCGCGCCGAAGGCCGCAAGGACACCACCGCCCAGGTGCTGGCGCGGCTGAGCCTGAAGGCCGACAGGTACCCCGACCTGGACCTGCGCCTGCGCGCGGTGCAGGACCTGCCCAGCGATGGCGGCGGCACCGGCAACCAGGGCGCGCAGTACCAGAAATCGCTGCAGGGCAACGACCAGGCCGAGCTGGCGCTGTGGCTGCCCCGCGTGGTGGCCGAGCTGAAGAAGAACCCCAAGTTCCGCGATGTCTCCAGCGACGTGGACGAGGGCGGCCTGCGCCAGAACATCGTGATCGACCGCGCCCAGGCCGCGCGTCTGGGCATCACCATCGGCGCCATCGACGGCGCGCTGTATGGCGCCTTCGGCCAGCGCTCGGTGTCGACCATCTATTCCGAGCTCAACCAGTACTCGGTGGTGGTCAACGCGCTGCCCAACCAGACCGACACGCCGGCGCAGCTGGACACGGTCAAGCTCAAGGCGCGCGACGGGCAGATGGTGCCGCTGAGCGCGCTGGCCAAGCAGGTCGATGGCCTGGCGCCGGCGCAGATCACCCATCTGAACCAGTACACGGTGATGGATCTCAGCTACAACCTCGCCCCGGGGGTGAGCAGCGGCGAGGCCGATGCGATCTTCAAGTCGGTGGTGGAGGGCATGCGCATGCCCGGCGACATCAAGATCGCCGAGGACAGCGGCTGGCAGATCGCCATGCAGCCCAACTCGATGCTGATGCTGGTGTTCGCCGCCATCCTCACGGTCTACATCGTGCTGGGCATGCTCTACGAGAACCTGGTCCACCCGGTGACCATCCTGTCCACGCTGCCGGCCGCGGGCGTGGGCGCGCTGCTGGCGCTGGTGGCGACCAACACCGAGCTGTCGGTGATCTCGATGATCGCGCTGGTGCTGCTGATCGGCATCGTCAAGAAGAACGCGATCATGATGATCGACTTCGCCCTGGTGGCCCAGCGCGAGCATGGGCTAACCCCGCCCCAGGCCGCGCGCGAGGCCTCGATCGTGCGCTTCCGTCCGATCATGATGACCACCATGGTCGCGCTGCTGGCTGCGGTGCCGATCGCGATCGGCCTGGGCGAGGGCTCCGAGCTGCGCCGGCCGCTGGGCATCGCGATGATCGGCGGCCTGCTGTTCTCGCAGAGCCTGACCCTGCTGAGCACGCCGGCGCTGTACGTGATCTTCTCCTGCCTGCAGCAGCACTGGCGCAACTGGCGCGCGCGCCGTCGCGAGAAGAAGCTGGCGCGCCGCCGCCAGCGCCTGGCGCAGCAGGCGGGCTGAGCGCGTGGGCGCAGAGGCGGGCGATCCCGCCTCTCTTGCTCCGGCAAGCCCGTCGCTCATGCATCGAGGGCGCGCGGCGATGTCCGCGCCAGCCGGGTCTGTTGCGCGACCGCAGCGCCCGCCCGCTGAAAACGCTTCAAGCGTGAACCACGCCGCGCTTTGCGCTTTTCACGTGCACAGCTTCAAGCGACTGCAATCTGCGGCGCGCACAGTGGCTCGCACAGGGCGCACCAGGAGCCAGCCATGCAGGCGATTCCATGCGGCAGCCGCCTGCCGCGGATCTTCATCGATCTCCAGGCCGAGCAGGCGTACTGGCAGGACTGGTACCTCAACCTGCCGCGCGCCGGCGACGCGCGCGATTTCGCCGGCTACTGGCCGGTGATCGGCGCGGTCTACGGCATCTATCTCAACGCTCCCGGCTGGGACTCGGACCGCGCGCAGGCGCGCTATGCGCGCTGCGCGGCCGTGCAGCGGCGCGGCCTGAGCGAGCGCGAGGCCAGCGAGGTGTTCTCGCAGGTGTGGGGCCGCATCAGCGGCGAGCGCCTGGGCCGCGCGGCACTGGATCGCGGCGCCCGCCGCTACGCTGGCTAGCGGGCGCGATCATTGAAGCTGGCGGTGTACCGCAGGGCGGCTCCCGCCTGTAGAGCGGAGCTTGCTCCGCTGCTCTTCGTTCGGTTCGTGGGGAAGGCCCCAGCGGAGCAAGCTCCGCTCTACAGACGGGCTGCTGGATTTGAGGAGATCGTCGCTCCCCCCAAGCGAGCGTGTCTCTTGGACGGGCGCGCCGCCTTGAATCAGGGGCCTGTCCGCCTCGCCAGCGCCTGCCCCAGCCGCACCGGCGTCTCGGCGCCCAGGTTGGGCGCCAGCTCGGCCACGCCGGGCGGCAGCAGCACGATCACGGTCGAGCCGTAGTTGAAGCGCGCCATCTCGCCGAAGCGCTCCAGCACGATGCCGCGGCCGCGCCAGTCCTTGCGCGTGATCGAGGTGGCGTACTCGGGGATCTCCACGCCGCTCCACACCGTTTCCACGCCCGAGACCAGCATCGCGCCGACCATCACGCAGGCCATCGGCCCGAAGTCGGTGTCGAAGTGGCACACCAGCCGCTCGTTGCGCGCGAACAGGCCCTGCACGCGGGCCACCGCATCGGTGCCCACGCTGAACAGGCGGCCGGGCACGTGCACGGTCTCGCGCAGCGTGCCGGTCCAGGGCATATGGACGCGGTGGTAGTCGCGCGGGGACAGGTAGACGGTGGCGTAGCGGCCGTGTTCGAACGGGGCCGCGTCGGCCTCGCTGCCGAGCAGCGCGGCGGCGGTGAAGTGCCGGCCCTTGGCCTGGAAGATGCGGCCCGATTCGATCGGTCCGCACTGGCTGATGTGGCCGTCGGCCGGCATCAACAGGCTGCGAGGATCCGGATCGGGCGTGCGCGCGCCGGGCTTCAGGGCGCGGGTGAAGAAGGCATTGAAGGTGGGGTAGGCGGTCGGGTCGGGCTGCGCGGCCTCGGCCAGGTTCACGTTGAACCTGGCGACCACCGTGTCGATCAGCCGCTGCTTGATCGCCGGGTTGTCCGAATACGCCAGCTTGCGCGCGGCCGAGGACAGCAGCCGGTGCGGCAGCGCGTAGGTGAGGGTGGTGACCAGGCTCACGGGGTCATGGCCCGGGTCAGCTTGAGCATGTCCGCGGCGATCGGCGCGGGGGCGAACGGCGGCTGGATGATGCCGGCCATGCGGGCCTGCGGGTCGAGCACGACGATCTGTGCGGAATGGTCCATCGAATAGTCCTGCGGGTTGTCCTTGTAGTGTTCGCCCGGCACCTTGACGAACAACAGGCTCAGCGACTTGGCGAAGGCCTCCAGCGTGGGCACGTCGGCGGTCGCGGCCAGGGTGTCCTTGTAGAAGGCGTGGGCATATTCGCCGGTCTTGATCGGCGTGTCGCGCTCGGGATCGACCGAGACGAACAGCACGCGCGGCCGCGTGCTCTCCGGCAGGCCCGCCCACTGCTTCTGCGCCTGCGCCAGCTGGGCCAGCGTGGTCGGGCACACATCGGGGCAGAAGGTGAACCCCAGGAACACCAGCGTCCAGTGGCCGCGCAGCTCGCCCTGGGTCAGCTGCGTGCCGTCGGACTGGCGCAGCGAGAACTCCGGCAGCGGCCGCGGCGTGGGCAGCAGGGTCACCGCCTGCGTGGCCGGCCATTGCGCATTGCCGGCGGTGGAGGGCCCCAACAGCTTGTTGGCCGCCAGCACGCCGAGCACGCCGGCCACCACGATCAACACCAGGACGCCGAAGCTGCGTTTGGACATCTCGATACGTTTCCCGTGCAACGAAGGGGCATGATACCGGGCCGGCCGCCTTATAATCGGCGACCGCCTTCAGCCGTTGTTGTCCATGACTGCCAGCGCAGCCGACGCCCTGCATACCATCATCGACCTGATCCGCTACGGCGCCAGCCGGTTCAACGCGGCCGGGTTGACCTTCGGGCATAGCCACGACAACGCGCTGGACGAGGCCACCGCGCTGGTCCTGCACACCCTGCACCTGCCGCCGGACCTGGGCCCGGCCTATGGCCAGGCGCGGCTGCTGCCGGAGGAGAAGCAGGCCATCCTGGCGCTGATCGAGCGCCGCGTGGTCGAGCGCGTGCCGGTGGCCTACCTGACCGGCGAGGCCTGGTTCGCGGGCCTGAGCTTCAAGACCGATGCGCGCGCGCTGGTGCCGCGCTCGCCGATCGCCGAGCTGATCGAGTCGGGCTTCGAGCCCTGGCTGGCCGGGCGCGAAGTGCAGCGCGCGCTGGACCTGTGCACCGGCTCGGGCTGCATCGCCATCGCCATGGCCCACTACAACCCGGACTGGCAGGTCGACGGCGTGGACATCAGCGACGACGCGCTGGCGCTGGCCGCCGAGAACAAGGCGCGCCTGCTCGCCGACAACGTGACCCTGCTCAAGTCCGACCTGTTCGCCGGCCTGTCCGGGCGCCACTACGACCTGATCGTCACCAATCCGCCCTACGTCACCAACGCCGAGACCGACGCGCTGCCGCGCGAGTACGGCTACGAGCCCGAGCTGGGCCTGCGCGCCGGCGACGACGGCCTGGACCTGGTGCTGAAGATCCTGCGCGACGCGCCGATCCACCTGTCCGAGGACGGCCTGCTGATCTGCGAGGTCGGCGAGTCCGAGCAGCACCTGGTCCGGCTGCTGCCGGAGGTGGACTTGTCCTGGATCGAGTTCAAGGTCGGCCAGATGGGCATCTTCGCGGTCGAGTGCCGCGAGTTGATCGCGCACAGCGCCCGCATTACCGAGCTTGCGGCGCAGCGGTCGTGACGCATCGAGCACACCGCCCATGAGCGCCAACAGTTTCGGCAAGCTGCTGACCGTCACCACCTTCGGCGAATCGCACGGGCCGGCGATCGGCTGCGTGGTCGATGGCTGCCCGCCGGGGCTGGAGCTCGGCGCCGAGGAGTTCGCCCACGACCTGCAGCGCCGCGCCACCGGCAAGAGCCGGCATACCTCGGCGCGGCACGAGGCCGACCAGGTCGAGATCCTCTCCGGCGTGTACGAGGGCCGCACCACCGGTACGCCGATCGGCCTGCTGATCCGCAATACCGACCAGCGCAGCAAGGACTACGCGAACATCGCCGCGCAGTTCCGCCCCGGCCATGCCGACTACAGCTACTGGCAGAAGTACGGCATCCGCGATCCGCGCGGCGGCGGGCGCTCGTCCGCGCGCGAGACGACCATGCGCGTGGCCGCCGGCGTGATCGCCAAGAAGTGGCTCAGGCAGCGCTACGGCGTGACCGTGCGCGGCTTCCTCTCGCAGCTGGGCGAGATCAGGCCGGCGGGCTTCGACTGGAGCGCGGTGGAGGACAACCCGTTCTTCTGGCCGCATGCGCCGCAGGTCGCCGAGCTGGAGGCCTACATGGACGCGCTGCGCAAGTCCGGCGACTCGGTCGGTGCGCGCGTGGACGTGGTGGCCGACGGCGTGCCGCCGGGCTGGGGCGAGCCGATCTACGGCAAGCTCGACGGCGACCTGGCCGCCGCGCTGATGAGCATCAACGCGGTCAAGGGCGTGGAGATCGGCGACGGTTTCGCCGCCGCCGCGCAGAAGGGCACGCAGCACCGCGACCTGATCACCCCGCAGGGCTTCCTGAGCAACCACGCCGGCGGCATCCTCGGCGGCATCTCCACCGGCCAGCCGGTGACCGCCTCGATCGTGCTGAAGCCGACCTCCAGCCTGCGCCTGCCGGGCCAGACGGTGGACGTGAACGGCGAGTCGGTCGAAGTCATCACCACCGGCCGCCACGATCCCTGCGTGGGCATCCGCGCCACGCCCATCGCCGAGGCGATGGTCGCCCTGGTGCTGATGGACCAGGCGCTGCGGCATCGCGCGCAATGCGGCGATGTGGGCGAGGTCGCGCCGCGCGTGCCCGGGCAGGTCGATGGCTGAGTCGCGGCCCCGCGTCTGGGTGAGCCAGCCGCTGTTCGACGACCTCGTCGACCAGCTGCGGGCGCATTGCGACGTAGAGACCACCCAGGCCGTGACGACCTACACGGCCGAGCAGCTGGCGCAGAAGCTGGCGCCGCTGGACGGTGCGCTGATCACGCTCAACGAGCGCATCGGCGCCGCCGAGATCGCCCAGGCGTTGCGACTGCGCGCGCTGGCCAATGTCGCGGTCGGCTACAACAATCTCGACATCGCCGCGCTCAGCGCCGCCGGCGTCGCGGTCACCAACACGCCCGACGTGCTGACCGAGACCACGGCCGACCTGGGCTTCGCCCTGCTGATGGCCACCGCGCGCCGCATCACCGAGGCCGAGGCCTTCCTGCGCGAGGGCAGGTGGGGCAAGTGGTCCTTCACCACGCTGCTCGGCGCGGACCTGCACGGCAGCACGCTGGGCATCTTGGGCATGGGCCGCATCGGCCAGGCCATCGCCCGGCGCGCGCGCGGCTTCGGCATGCGCGTGCTGTACCACAACCGTTCGCGCCTGGCGGCCGAGGTCGAGACCGATGTCGGCGCGTCCTATGTGCCCTTCGACGACCTGCTGCGCAGCAGCGATCACCTGGTGCTGGTGCTGCCGTACACGCCGGCCTCGCACCACCTGATCGACGCCGCGGCGCTGGCGAAGATGAAATCGACCGCCACCCTGGTCAACATCGCCCGTGGCGGCATCGTCGACGAGCTCGCGCTGGCCGACGCGCTGGCCCACCGCCGCCTGGCCGGTGCCGGGCTGGACGTGTTCGAAGGCGAACCGACCGTGCGCCCGGAGCTGCTGGCGCTGAAGAACATCGTGCTGACCCCGCATATCGGCAGCGCCAGCCTGGCCACGCGCCGGGCGATGGTGCAGCTGGCGGTGCACAACCTGCTCGCCGCGCTGGGCTTCGGGCCCGATGCCGGCAATCCGCCCAGCCTGATCAACGCCGACGCGCGCAAAGCCGCCAAAACCGGCGGCGCGACCGTGGGCGCGACCACCATCACCGCGACCAAACGATAGGGAACCTTCCGCGCATGCACCGCCGGTGAGGTTCCCCGAACCCAAGGCTCTTCGTTTGTCGCGTTCGTCCTTCCCCTATCCATCCCCTTCAAGAAGACACCCCATGAGCAATGCAACCCGCAGCTTCACCGTCGCCGTCGTGGGCGCCACCGGCGCCGTCGGCGAGACCATGCTGTCCATCCTGGCCGAGCGCGACTTCCCGGTCGGCAAGCTGATCGCGCTGGCCTCCGAGCGCTCGGCCGGCGGCCAGATCGACTATCGCGGCGGCAAGGTCACCGTGCAGGACCTGGCCACCTTCGACCCGACCGGCGTGGACATCGCGCTGTTCTCGGCCGGCGGCAGCATCTCCAAGGAGTACGCGCCCAAGTTCGCCGCGGCCGGTGCGGTGGTGATCGACAACTCCTCGGCCTTCCGCTACGACGACGACGTGCCGCTGGTGGTGTCCGAGGTGAATCCGGAAGCCGCCAAGGACCGCCCGCGCGGCATCATCGCCAACCCCAACTGCTCGACGATGCAGCTGATGCCGGTGCTGGCGCCGATCCACAAGGAATACGGCATCGAGCGCGTCAATATCGCCACCTACCAGTCGGTGTCCGGCGGCGGCCGCTCGGCGCTGGAGGAACTGGGCAAGCAGACCGCGCAGCTGCTGGCGTTCCAGGAGATCGATCCGCAGCGCTTCCCGGTGCAGATCGCCTTCAACCTGATCCCGCACATCGACGACTTCCAGCCCAACGGCTACACCAAGGAAGAGATGAAGCTGGTCTGGGAGACGCAGAAGATCCTGGGCGACAAGTCCATCCAGGTGAACCCGACCGCGGTGCGCGTACCGGTGTTCTACGGCCACTCCGAGGCGGTCAACATCGAGACCAGGAAGAAGATCACCCCGGAGGCCGCGCGCGAACTGCTGGCCAGCGCGCCGGGCGTGGAAGTGGTCGACAGGCACGAGGCCGGCGGCTATCCGACCCCGGTGACCCATGCCTCGGGCAAGGACCCGGTGTTCGTCGGCCGCATCCGCGAGGACTTCTCGCATCCGCGTGGCCTCAACCTGTGGGTCGTCGCCGACAACATCCGCAAGGGCGCGGCGCTGAACGCCGTGCAGCTGGCCGAGCTGGTCGCGGCCGGCGGCTGAGAGGCCGGCAGTGGGCGAGGAACGAGATGGCCCGTTGCGGGCCGTCTCGCTCTTGGTTGTCGCTTGCTCCTCTGCGCTTGGCCGACCCCCGGCAGGGGCAAGCGCGGGCCAAACGCTCTATAGTCGCGGCGGTGTTCCACAGGGGATGTCCTTGAAACAGGCCTTCTTCAAACCCGCCGCACGCAGTGCGCTGGCGCTGGCCCTGCTGGCCGCCAGCCATGCGGCCTGCGCATCGGGCCTGGGCGAGATCCGGGTCATGTCGCAACCCGGCCAGCCGCTGCTGGCCGAGATTCCGGTCATTTCCAGCGAGCCCGGTGAGCTGGAGCAGCTGCGCGCGCGCCTGGCCTCGCCGGTCATCTTCGAACGCGTCGGCTTGGCGCGCCCGAGCGGGCTGGTCAGCCAGCTCGACTTCGCCGTGGCGATGTCCAGCGATGGCAAGCCGGTCATCCGCGTGACCAGCGCCGCGCCGGTCGACATGCCGGCGGTGAACTTCCTGATCGAGGTGGACTGGGGCCAGGGCCGCCTGGTGCGCGAGTACTCGGCGCTGGTCGGCGCCCCAGGCGCGGTCGCCGCCGCCGGACAGCCGCAGATCCAGGCGCCGGCCCCGGTGCCGTCGGACCGCATCGCGCCGCCCCCGTCGCGGGCCGAGCAGCTGCCGGCCGAGGTCGCCCAGGCCCCGGTCGTGCCCGAGCCGCCGGCCGAAGCCGCGCCATCGCCTGCCGTGGCCGCGACGCCCGCTCCGCCGTCGCCGGAGCCCGCGCCGCAGCCGGTCGCGGTGCCGCGCGCCGAGCCGACGATCGCCGCGCCGCAGGCCTCCGCCGCCGGCACGGTCACCGTCGCCCGCGGGCAGACGCTGTCGCAGATCGCGCGCGCGCTACAGCAGTCCGGCACGCTGGACCAGACCATGATCGCGCTGCTGCAGGCCAACCCCGAGGCCTTCATCGGCAACAACATCAACCGCCTGCGCGCCGGCGCCACGCTGCGCATGCCCAGCGCCGAGGAGACCGCCGCGCTGGCCGCCGCGGAGGCCTCGGCGATGGTGCGCCGGCAGATCTCGGACTGGCGCCAGGTGCGCGCGCCGGTGCCGCAGCCGGCCGGCAACGCGCCCACCGCGCCGCTGGCCGCTGGCGCCGCCAAGCCCGCGCGCGCGGCCGACGCACGACTGGAAATCGCCCCGCCCGTGGCCAACGCCACGCGGCGCGCGGGCACCACATCCGGCACCCAGGCCGGAGGCGAGGGAGACATGCTGGCAGAACAACAGCTTCGGCAGACCCGCGAGGACCTGGCCGCGCGCAGCGCCGAGGTCGATGAACTCAGGACCCGCGTGGCCGACCTGGAGAAGCTCAAGGACCAGCAGGCCAAGCTGATCGCGATGAAGGACAGCGACCTGGCCGCCGCGCAGAAGCGCCTGGCCGACAGCCAGGGCGCGGCCGCCGCCGGCGCACCGGCCTGGTGGTGGATCGGCCTGGCGCTGATCGTGGGCGGGCTGCTGGCCTGGGTCGGCCTGCGCGGTCGCCGCGCGCCGCGTCCGGCGCCGGTCTACCGCGGCCCGCTCGACGCCCCGGCGCCGGATCCGGTGCCGGCCGAGCCGGTGGCTGAGGTAGACGTCGCACCGCAGGCGCCGCCGGTCCAGGCGCCGACCCCGGAGCCCGAATCCGAACCCGCCGCGCCTCGCTACACACCGGTCTATGTCGGTGGCGAATCCCGCCCAGGTCCGGTGGACACGCCCCAGGCGGCGCCGTCCTCGCCGGCCTGGCTGAGCGCCACCGCCAAGCCGACCTGGCACACCGTCGACGGCCAGCATCCGACCGCCACGCGGGTGCCGTCCACCGTGGTGCCGATCTCCACCGCCACCCAGCCGCGCCCGGTGGCCCGGCCGACGCCGGTGCCCGCGCCGGCACCGTCCGAGCCGGTCGTGCCGATCGCGCTGCCGGCCGCCAGCGGGCGCGAGCGCCTGGAGCTGGCCATCGCCTATCTGGACCTGGGCGACACCGAGGCGGCGCGTGCGCTGCTGCAGCAGGTCAGCGCCAGCGACGATCCGCACGCCCGCGAGGAAGCCGGCCGCCTGCTGCGCGCGCTGGGCTGATCGACGCGCAAGGCGGACTGCAGGCGATGCGCTACGCGCTTGGCGTCGAATACGACGGCGGCGACTTCCAGGGCTGGCAACGGCTGGAGAAGCCCGGCGCGCCCGTGCACACGCCCAGCGTGCAGTCCACCCTGGAGGCGGCGCTGGCGGCCGTGGCAAATACGTCCATCGACACGGTCTGCGCCGGCCGTACCGACGCCGGCGTGCACGGCCAATGCCAGGTGGTGCACTTCGACACCGAGGTGGTGCGCACGCCGCGCGGCTGGACGCTGGGCGCCACGGCCAACCTGCCGCCATCGATCTGCGTGCGCTGGTGCGTGCCGGTAGCCGAGGACTTCCACGCCCGCTTCTCGGCGCGCGCACGCCGCTATCGCTACGTACTGCTGAACCGCGCGGTGCGCCCGGCGCTGGGCCGCCAGCTGCTGTCCTGGGAGCGCCTGCCGCTGGACGCGGCGGCCATGCATCGCGCCGCGCAGGCGCTGCTGGGCGAGAACGACTTCTCCGCCTTCCGCACCGTGCACTGCCAGGCCCGCCACCCGATGCGCGAGCTGCAGTCCATCGCGGTCGCGCGCCAAGGCGAGCAGGTGATCGTGGAGGTGCAGGCCAATGCGTTCCTGCATCACATGGTGCGCAACATCGTCGGCTCGCTGCTGCTGGTCGGCCGCGGCGAACAGCCCGAGGGCTGGGTCGCCGAGCTGCTGGCCGGACGCGACCGCACCCTGGCAGGCCCGACCGCGCCGCCGCAGGGCCTGGTGTTCGTCGGCCCGCTGTATCCGGCCGGCTGGGGCCTGCCGGATGAAGTGACCTTGCGCGAGGCGTGAGCAATGAGCGGCCGCCCCAGGCGTGCCGTATCCTGCCGAGCCACGCCCACGCCTCACTTCGCTCCGCTCACTCTTCGCCCATGCGTACCCGCATCAAGCTCTGCGGCATGACCCGCCCCCAGGACGTGCGCCTGGCGGTGGAGCTGGGCGTGGACTACATCGGCTTCATCTACGGCGGCGGTCCGCGCCAGCTGACGCTCGAACAAGGTGCCGCGCTGCGTGCGCTGGTGCCGGCCGAAGTGGCCGCGGTGGTCCTGGTGCGCGATGCGCCGCGCGCGCAGGTCGAGGCGATCATCGACGCGGTGGCGCCGGACGTGCTGCAGTTCCATGGCGGCGAGGACGACGCCTTCTGTGCGTCCTTCGGGCTTCCGTTCCTCAAGGCCGTGGCGATGACCGGCGTGACCGATGCCCGGCAGGCGCGCGCCGCGCTGCAGGCCTGGCCGTCCGCGGCGGGCTTCGTGCTCGACAGCCATGCGCCAGGGCAGGGCGGCGGCACCGGCAAGTCCTTCGATTGGACGCTGTGGCCGGGCGATGTGGGCACGCCGTGTCTGCTGGCCGGCGGCCTCAACGCCGACAACGTCGCCGAGGCGGTGCGTCGCGTGCGGCCCTGGGGCGTGGACGTGTCCAGCGGGATCGAGTCGGCGCCGGGCATCAAGGATGCCGAGGCGATGCGGCGTTTCGTCGCGCAGGTGCGCGGCGCCAGCGCCGCGGCGTAGCCAGGGCTTCGAACCGTTCGCATCGCGCGCCTTGAGCGCGCGATCGCGACAGCATTGATGGACCCTGCACGCGGGCCGCCCCTACACTGGCCGTGAGACCGACCGGAGAACTGCGCATGTCGTTGTGGCGTGTCTATCTGCGCGTGCTGCAGTTGCTCGCGCCCGAGAAGCGGCTCGCCGTGACCCTGGTCCTGGCCAATCTGGCCCTGTCCGGCGTGGCCTTCCTGGAGCCGGTGCTATTCGGCAAGGTCATCGACGCACTGGCCGCGCAGGGCAAGGGGCGTAGCGCCTGGCACTACATCGCCATGTGGGCCGGCGTGGGCTTCGGCGGCATCGCCGCCGGCGTGTTCGTCTCGCTGTTCGCCGACCGCCTGGCGCATCGACGCCGGCTGGCGGTGATCGCCCAGTACTTCGAGCACGCCATCGCGCTGCCGCTGTCGTATCACGGCCAGCACCACACCGGCCGGCTGCTGCGCATCATGCATACCGGCAGCAACAACCTGTTCGGCCTGTGGCTGGGGTTCTTCCGCGACCACCTGACCACGCTGCTGTCGATCCTGCTGATGATCCCCTGGTCGCTGTACGTCAACTGGAAGCTCGGCCTGCTGATGGTCGGGCTGATGGTGACCTTCGCCACCTTCAACGCCATCGCCATGCGCCGCACGCATCGCGCGCAGGGCCAGATCGAGCAGTTGCACAGCGCCATCTCCGAGCGCGCCGGCGACGTGCTGGGCAAC
The DNA here is from genome assembly GCF_042700505.1 of Pseudoxanthomonas sp. UC19_8. Lineage (NCBI taxonomy): Bacteria > Pseudomonadati > Pseudomonadota > Gammaproteobacteria > Lysobacterales > Lysobacteraceae > Pseudoxanthomonas > Pseudoxanthomonas sp. UC19_8. The sequence continues at coordinate 2,016,839 of NZ_CP170559.1, read as the reverse complement.
GTGCCGGTGGTGCAGGTCTATACGCGCCTGCAGGCCGAGGTCGAGGCCATCCGTGAAATGTCCCGGCGCGCGCTGGACGCGCAGTACCCGGTGCTGCGCGGCTGGGCCTGGCTGTCGGTGGCCAACCGCGCCGCCTCCACGCTCACCATCGTGGCGATCTTCGCCCTCGGCGCGCAGCTCAACGCCAAGGGCGAGGTCACCGTCGGCGGCATCGTCACCTTCGTCAACTTCGCGTTGCTGCAGATCGGGCGGCTGGAGGCCTTCGCCGGCTTCATCTCCAACCTGTTCTTCCAGACGCCGTCGCTGAGCGACTTCTTCGCCGTGCTCGATACCGATGCCACGGTCAAGGAGGATCCCAAGGCGCCGCCGCTGCCGGACAAGGTGCGCGGCGAGGTGCGCTTCGAAGACGTGTCCTTCGGCTACGACGCCTCGCACCCGGCGTTGCGCGCGCTGAACTTCACCGCCGCCGCCGGCAGCACCGTGGCCCTGGTCGGGCCGACCGGGGCGGGCAAGTCGACCGCGCTGAGCCTGCTCTATCGCGCCTACGACCCGGACCGCGGCCGCATCACCATCGACGGCATCGATATCCGCACGGTCAAGCTGACCTCGCTGCGCGAGCACATCGCCGTGGTGTTCCAGGACCCGGGCCTGCTGTACCGCTCGGTGGCCGACAACCTGCGCGTGGGCAAGCCGGACGCCAGCGCGCTGGAGATGGAGGAGGCCGCGCGCGCGGCCGAGGCGCACAACTTCGTGGTGGTCAAGCCGGAGGGCTATTCGACTCTGGTCGCCGAGCGCGGCGTGTCGCTGTCCGGCGGCGAGCGCCAGCGCCTGTCCATCGCCCGGGCGATGCTGAAGAACGCGCCGATCCTGATCCTGACGAGGCCACCAGCGCGCTGGACAACGCCACCGAGGCGCGCATCCAGCGCGCCCTCAACCGGCTCACGCGCGATCGCACCACCTTCGTCATCGCCCACCGCCTGAGCACCGTGCGCAATGCCGACCTGATCCTGGTGATGAAGGACGGGGAGATCGTCGAGCAGGGTCGCTTCGACGCGCTGGTCGCCCAGGGCGGCCTGTTCGCCCAGCTGGAGGCGGGCGGGCAGTTCGTGGCCGATGCCGAAGAGGAAGTGGTGGCGGTGGCCGAGTAACGCCGGAGGCTCAGGCAGGCCCGGCGGCGCCGAGTTCCGCGCGCAGCCAGCCCGCCAGCCGCGTCAGGCGCGGATCGCTGCGGCCGCCCGCCGCGCACAGCGCCCAGCGCCCCGGCGTGGGCGCGAACCCCCACGGCGCCAGCAGCCGGCCGCTGGCCAGGTCCGCTTCCACCAGCGGCCGCGGCGCGATCGCCACGCCCAGCCCCGAGGCGGCCGCCTCGAGCAGGTAGTACAGGTGTGGGAAGCCTTCGCCGTACTGCAGCCCCTGCGGATCCAGCCCGTGCGCGGCGGCCCACTGCGGCCAGGCCTGCGGGCGCGAGGCGGTGTGCAGCAGGCGCTCGCCCAGCAGCGCCGTCGGCGGCTGGGCCTGCAGCGCCGGCAGGCCGGGATAGCGCGCGCCCACGACCGGCCCGATCGTCTCGCCGGCCAGTTCGGCCACCTGCCAGCCGGCCGGCCAGGGCGCCTGGCCGAGCAGCAGGAGGGCGTCGACCTCGCCCAGGGCGCGATCCGGCGATTCCTGCGCGGAGAAGTGCAGCGACACGCCGGGCAGCGCCTGCTGCATGCGTTCCAGCCGGGGAATCACCCAGCGCGCCAGGACGCTGGCCGAACAGCCCAGCACCAGCGTGTCGCCGGCCGGCCCGCGCCGCAGTTCGCGCCAGGCCTGGCCCAGCTGGGTGAAGGCCTGGCCGCAGGCGTCGCGCAGCCGGCGGCCGGCGGGGGTCAGCACCAGGCCGCGCCCGACGCGGTCGAACAGCGGCTGGCCCAGCGCGTCCTCCAGCGCCCGGATCTGCCGGCTGACCGCACCGTGGGTCACATGCAGCTCGTCGGCGGCGCGGCTGACGCTTTCCAGCCGGGCCGCGGCCTCGAAGGCGCGCAGCGCGCCCAGCGGGGGCAGGGCAGGGGAGGCCATGTGTGAGATTTCCTGACAGGTCGAGGCGATCTTATCGCTATTGCCGCCCGCCGCGCTGGGCTAGGATGGCGGCCTTCGTTCAATGCCGGTGCCCTCATGTCCGCTCCCGCCATCCGTGACTTCCACGCCTATCCCGACGCCGCCGGACACTTCGGCCGCCACGGCGGGCGCTTTGTCGCCGAGACCCTGATCGGGCCGCTGCAGGAACTGGCCGCCGCCTACGACACGGCCCGCGCCGATCCGGCCTTCACCGATGCGTTCTACGACGACCTCAAGCACTACGTGGGCCGCCCCAGCCCGATCTACCATGCCCGGCGCCTGAGCCGCGAGGTGGGCGGCGCGCAGATCCTGCTCAAGCGCGAGGACCTCAACCACACCGGCGCGCACAAGATCAACAACGCCATCGGCCAGGCCCTGCTGGCCAGCCGCATGGGCAAGACCCGGATCATCGCCGAGACCGGCGCCGGCCAGCACGGCGTGGCCAGCGCCACCGTGGCCGCGCGCCTGGGGCTGGAATGCGTGGTCTACATGGGCTCCACCGACATCGAGCGGCAGAAGGCCAACGTCTACCGCATGCGCCTGCTCGGCGCCACCGTGGTGCCGGTGACCAGCGGCTCGGCGACGCTCAAGGACGCGCTCAACGAGGCCATGCGCGACTGGGTGACCAACGTGGCCGACACCTTCTACATCATTGGCACCGTGGCCGGCCCCGACCCGTATCCGCGCATGGTGCGCGACTTCAACGCCATCGTCGGCCGCGAGGCGCGCGCGCAGATGCTCGAACAGTTCGGCCGCCTGCCCGATGCGATCACCGCCTGCGTCGGCGGCGGCAGCAACGCCATCGGCATCTTCCACGCCTTCCTCAACGATGCGAACGTGCGCCTCTACGGCGCCGAGCCGGCCGGCGATGGCCTGGAGACCGGCCGCCACGCGGCCTCCATCGCCGGCGGGCGGGTCGGCGTGCTGCACGGCAACCGTACATACGTGCTGTGCGACGACGATGGCCAGATCATCGAGACCCACTCGATCTCCGCCGGCCTGGACTACCCGGGCGTGGGCCCGGAGCACGCCTTCCTGGCCGATTCGGGCCGCGCCACGTACCTGGGCATCACCGACGAGGAGGCGCTGGCGGCGTTCCACACCCTGGCGCGCACCGAGGGCATCCTGGCGGCGCTGGAATCCAGCCATGCCGTGGCCCAGGCGATCAAGCTGGCGCGCGAGCTGCCCTCCGACCAGCTGGTGCTGTGCAACCTCTCCGGCCGCGGCGACAAGGATGTGCACACCATCGCCGCGCGCGAGAACATCCAGATCTGACGGCGCCCGCGCCGCGCTTTCCCTCTACGCAATCGCTAAGGAATCCTCATGGCCGACGACACCCAGGCGCCGCCGAGCATCGACGCTCCGCTGGACCCGCAGTTCTTCGATGTGGTCAACAAGTTCGTGCAGCTGGCCAACCGCCAGGGCGGCATCCACGGCAGCAAGCGCACCAGCTTCGCCGCGCTCTACGGCGTGGCCCGCTACAACGCGCACGTCTACCTGACGGTGGAGCCGAGCCCGGCCGAGTCGCGCCAGGGCTTCCTGGCCTACATGACCGGCCTGTACCGGCGCATGCTCAACGAGCATTTGGACATCCTCGGCGCCGAGCGCGGCGTGGACGTGGGCGCCTCCGAGCTGGCCGCCGCCTACGCCGCCGCCCAGCAGGCCGAGCAGGCCTCGCGCGACAGCCAGCCCGAATGAACCGCCTGGACACCGCGCTGGCCGCGCGCAAGGCCGAGGGGCGCAAGGCGCTGGTCCCGTTCATCACCGCCGGCGATCCCTCGCTGGAGGCGACCGTGCCGGTCATGCACGCGCTGGTCGCCGCCGGTGCCGACGTGATCGAGCTGGGCATACCGTTTTCCGATCCGATGGCCGATGGTCCGACCATCCAGCGCAGCTCCGAGCGCGCGCTGGGGCGCGGCGCCGGCCTGCGCTTCGTGCTCGAGGTGGTGCGCGCGTTTCGTCAGACCGATGCGACCACGCCGGTGGTGCTGATGGGCTACCTCAATCCGGTCGAGATCCACGGCGCCGAGCGCTTCGCGCGCGAGGCCACCGAGGCCGGCGTGGACGGCGCGCTGCTGGTCGACCTGCCGCCGGAAGAGGCGGCCCAGACCCGCGCCACCTTCAATGCCTACGGCCTGCAGCTGATCGCCCTGGCGGCGCCGACTACCAGCCCCGAACGCATGGCGCTGCTGTGCGAGCAGGGCCAGGGCTATCTCTACTACGTCAGCTTCGCCGGCGTGACCGGCGCCTCGGACCGGCTGGACACCCAGGCCGCCGGCGAGCGCCTGCGCACCCTGCGTGCGGCCGCCAGCGTGCCGGTGGTGGTGGGTTTCGGCATCAAGGACGCGGCCAGCGCGGCGGCCATGGCGCCGGCGGCCGACGGGGTCGTGGTCGGCAGCGCCCTGGTCGAGGCCATTGCTGCGGCGCAAAACCCGGCGCAGGCGGCTGAACTGGCCGGAACCTTCCTGCGGCCGCTGCGTGAGGCGCTGGATCAGGCGCTGGGCTAAACTGCCGCGCTTGATCCCGCGCCCCCGGGGCGCGCCGTACCAGGTTTCCAAACACGCATGAGCTGGCTGAGCAAACTGATGCCCTCGGGCATCCGCACCGACGCGGCGACCCGCAAACCCAAGCGCAGCGTCCCCGAGGGGCTCTGGGAGAAGTGCGACAACTGCGGCGCGGTGCTGTACCGGCCTGAGCTCGAGGAAAACCTCGAGGTCTGTCCCAAGTGCGGCCACCACATGGCCATCCGCGCCCGCGCGCGGCTGGCGGCGCTGTTCGACGCCGGCAGCACCACCGAGCTGGGCGCCGCGCTGGGCCCGACCGACGTGCTCAAGTTCCGCGACCAGAAGAAGTACTCCGACCGGATCAAGGCCGCGCAGAAGGCCACCGGCGAGCGCGACGCGCTGATCACCCTGCAGGGCCAGGTCAAGGGGCGCGCGCTGGTCGCCAGCGCCTTCGATTTCGCCTACATGGGCGGCTCGATGGGTTCGGTGGTGGGCGAGCGCTTCACCCTGGGCGCGGAGAAGGCGCTGGAGCTGGGCTGCCCGTTCGTGTGCTTCTCGGCCTCGGGCGGCGCGCGCATGCAGGAGAGCCTGTTCTCGCTGCTGCAGATGGCCAAGACCTCGGCCGCGCTGGGGCGCCTGCGCGCGGCCGGCCTGCCGTACATCTCGGTGCTGACCCATCCCACCACCGGCGGCGTGTCGGCCAGCTTCGCCATGCTGGGCGACATCAACATCGCCGAGCCCAAGGCGCTGATCGGCTTCGCCGGTCCGCGCGTGATCGAGCAGACCGTGCGCGAGACGCTGCCGGAGGGCTTCCAGCGCTCCGAGTTCCTGCTCGACCACGGCGCCATCGACCAGATCTGTGACCGCCGCGAACTGCGCGACCGCCTGGCCGATCTGTGCGCGCTGATGATGAAGCAGACCCGGCCGGTCGAACCCGAGGTCGCCTGATGGTCGCCAGCCGGAAGTACTTCGGCACCGACGGGATCCGCGGGCGCGTCGGCCAGGGGCCGATCTCGGCCGACTTCATGCTGCGCCTGGGCAATGCCTATGGCCACGCCCTGGCCGCGCGCGTGCGCCGCGCCGGCGCGGGCAAGCCGGTGGTGATCATCGGCAAGGACACGCGCATCTCCAACTACATGTTCGAGGCCGCGCTCGAGGCCGGGCTGGTCGCCGCCGGCGTGGACGTGCAGCTGATGGGGCCGATGCCCACCCCGGCCGTCTCGCACCTGACCCGTGCGCTGCGCGCCTCCGGCGGCATCGTCATCTCCGCCTCGCACAACCCGCATTACGACAACGGCATCAAGTTCTTCTCCGCCGAGGGCGAGAAGCTCGACGACGCCACTGAGCTTGCGATCGAGGCCGCGCTGGACCAGCCGTTCCGCACCGTGGCCTCCGAGGCGCTGGGCAAGGCCGTGCGCACCCGCGACGCGGTCGGCCGCTACGTGGAAAGCTGCAAGAACTCGGTCCCGCGCGAGTTCGACCTGACCGGCATGAAGATCGTGGTCGACTGCGCCAACGGTGCCACCTATCAGGTCGCGCCGATCGTGCTGCGCGAACTCGGCGCGCGCGTGGAGGTCATCGGCGATGCGCCCAACGGCCTGAACATCAACGACGGCGTCGGTTCGACCCATCCCGAGGGCCTGGCCCGGCGCGTGGTGCTGTCCGGCGCCGACCTGGGCATCGCCTTCGACGGCGACGGCGATCGCGTGCTGTTCGTCGATGGCCACGGCCGCGTGATTGATGGCGACGGCCTGCTGTACGTGCTGGCCAGCGACTGGAAGCGGTCCGGGCGCCTGCATGGCGCGGTGGTCGGCACGCTGATGACCAACTACGGGCTGGAGCAGGCGCTGGGCGAGCAGGGCATCGCCTTCACCCGCGCCAAGGTCGGCGACCGCTATGTGCACCAGGCCCTGGTCGATGGCGGCGGCGTGCTCGGCGGCGAGGCCTCCGGCCACATCCTGTGCCTGGACCGGGCCAACACCGGCGACGGCATCGTCAGCGCGCTGCAGGTGCTGGAAGTCCTGCACCGCACCGGCCGCCGCCTGGACCAGGCCTTGGCCGGCCTGACCATGCTGCCGCAGCGCACCACCAACGTGCGCCTGGACGGCGTGGCCGCCAGGGCCGTGGTCGAGGCGCAGACCGTCCAGACCGCGCTCCAGCAGGCCCAGGCCGCCGTGGCCGGGCGCGGCCGCGCCTTCCTGCGCCCGTCCGGCACCGAGCCGGTGGTGCGCGTCACGGTGGAAGCCGACGACGATGCGCTGATGCAGGCCACGCTCGACACCCTGGCCGGGGCGGTGCGTGCCGCGGCATGAGAAAGTGCTGATCGCCCTGGGCGTGGCCGTCGTCAAGGCGCTCACGCTCTGGGCCCTGTACCTGCTGCTGCGTTAGGGCCCGAGGCGATAAACTGGAAGGCCACGTTCGCCTTCCGGTTTGCCCATGAGCAGCGCCATTCCCACCCTCGACATCGCCCGCTTCATCTCGCCCGTCAGCGCCGCCGACCGCGAGGCGTTCGTGGCCGAACTGGGCGCCGCCTATCGAGAGTGGGGCTTCGCCGGCATCCGCAACCACGGCATCCCGCAGGCCGATATCGACGCGGCCTACGAAGTGTTCAAGAACTTCTTCGCGCTGCCGGACGAGGCCAAGCTGAAGTACCGCGTGCCCGGCATCGGTGGCGCGCGCGGCTACACCGCCTTCGGCGTGGAGACGGCCAAGGATTCCAAGCACTTCGACCTCAAGGAGTTCTGGCACGTCGGCCGCGAACTCCCCGCCGACTCCAAGTACGCCGGCGTCATGCCCGCCAACCTGTGGCCGGACGAGGTGCCCAACTTCCGCGAGCACGCCTATGGCCTGTACCAGCAGCTCGATGCGCTGGGCAGCCACGTGCTGGCCGCGCTGGCGCTGCACATCGGCCTGCCGGAGGATTACTTCGCCGACAAGACCGATGCGGGCAACTCGATCCTGCGCCCGATCCACTATCCGCCGATCACCAGCGACGACATCCCGAACGTGCGCGCCGGCGCGCACGAAGACATCAACCTGATCACGCTGCTGGTCGGCGCCAGCGCCGCCGGCCTGGAAGTGAAGTCGCGCGAGGGCCAATGGGTGCCTTTCACCAGCGACGCGGACACCATCGTGGTCAACATCGGCGACATGCTGCAGCGCCTGACCAACCACGTGTATCCGTCCACCACGCACCGGGTCACCAACCCGCCGGGCGAGGAGGCGCGCAAGCCGCGCTATTCGGTGCCGTTCTTCCTGCACCCCAATCCGGACTTCCTGATCGACGTGCTGCCTTCGACGATCACCCCGGACAACCCCAAGCGCTATCCCCAGGCCATCACCGCCCAGGACTACCTGGACGAGCGCCTGCGCGAGATCAAGCTGAAGTAAGCCGCTTCGCCGACGCGCGCGGCTCCTGGGCTCGTCAGCCCTAACCGGTTGACGCTTAGTCGGGACAGCGCGTCACGCTTCTGTGGGAGCGACTCTCCCCCATCACGTCGCGGCCTGCCTGTAGAGCGGAGCTTGCTCCGCTGGGGCTTTCCCGATGGTCCGGCCCAACCCCAGCGGAGCAAGCCCCGCTCTACAGGTGGAGGCCTTCAGGCGCTACGTGCGAGGCAGCGGGCCGGCGGGCGGTGGTCGCGACGAGCCAGGCAGCAAGCCGAGCGTCTTAAGGCAGGGCAGGATGCCCTGACCGAGAGAAAAGCGGGTACCGCCCGCCGGACCGCTGCCCCTCCGAAGCGGGAACGCTCCCGCTCGAGCGCCGGAACGCACGAGCCGCTGTGAGAAGCGCTTGAAGTAAGGCCGGGTGCGCGAACGCCTCAAACCTGCGCACGCACCTTGCGCGAGCTGCGCGCCATCAGCGCCAGCAGCCAGGATTGCGGCAGGTGGCGTACCACGTGGTACAGCAGCCGCCAGCGCCAGCCCGGGATCACCAGCACCTGGCCGCGCTCCACCCCCGCGATGCCCTCGCGCACGACCTCCTCGGCGCTCAGCCAGATCCACCGGGGCAGGCGCGACATCTGATCGCGCGTGCCCGTGACATCGTGGAACTCCGACCAGGTAAAGCCCGGGCACAGCGCGCAGACCCGCACGCCGCGGTCGGCATACTCCAGCGACAGCGACTGACTCATCGCCACCAGCCAGGCCTTGGCCGGCGCATACAAGGTCTGCCCGTCCGCCCCGGGCACCAGCGCGGCGAACGAGGCCACATTGATGATCCGCCCCGAGCCACTGGCGGCGATCTGCGGCAGCAGGCGCCAGGTCAGCTCGCACAGCGCGGTCACCATCAGCTGGATGAAACGCGCATGCACGCTCCAGTCGCGCGTGAGGTAGCGGCCCGGCACCCCGTAGCCCGCGTTGTTGACCAGCACCTGGACCCGCAGCCCGCGCCGCGCGATCTCCTCGGCGATCCGGGCGGGCGCGGCCGGATCTTCCAGGTCGGCGGCGATCACCTGCACGTCCACCTGCGTCCCCAGTTCAGTGGCCAGCGCCTGCAGCCGTCCGGCGCGGCGCGCGGTCAGGATCAGCGGCACGCCGCGCGCGGCGTACTGACGGGCGAATTCGGCCCCGATGCCGGCCGAGGCGCCCGTGATCAGTGCATAGCCGGGGTGTTGCGCAGGAACGGCGGTCGAGGACATGGCGGGCGCGAGACGGGAAGAGAGCGCCAGTGTGCATCCCCGGGCAGCGCCCGCGCATCGACGCCGCAAGGGCAGGGCGGGCGGGCCGCCCGCGGATGTGTGGGGCGGCTTCGTCAGCGAGCCACCACGGACGAGGCGGTATGCTGCCCCGCCTGATGTTCATAGGAGTTGTCATGCGCCGCAGGATCGTCGCCGGAAACTGGAAGCTGCACGGCAGCCGCGATTTCGCCACGGCTCTGGTCGGAGACCTGGCAGAAGCCCTGCCCGTGCCGGGCGTCGAAGTGGTGGTGCTGCCGCCGCTGCCTTACCTGGGCGATCTGATCGAGGACTTCGAGGGCCGGCCCATCGCCTTCGGCGCGCAGGACGTCAGCGCCAACGAGAAGGGCGCCTACACCGGCGAGGTCTCCGCCGCGATGCTGGTCGACGTCGGCGCCACCTACGGCCTGGTCGGGCATTCCGAGCGCCGCCAGTACCACCACGAGAGCAGCCAGCTGGTCGCGCGCAAGTTCATGGCCGCGCGCAATGCCGGCCTGGTGCCGGTGCTGTGCGTGGGCGAGACCCTGGAGCAGCGCGAGGCCGGCCAGACCGAGCAGGTCATCGCCGCCCAGCTCGAGCCCGTGCTGGCGCTGGCCGGCAGCGCCGGCTTCGACGGTGCGGTGGTGGCCTACGAGCCGGTCTGGGCGATCGGCACCGGCCGCACCGCGACCCCGCAGCAGGCCCAGGACGTCCACGCCTTCATCCGTGGCGTGGTGGCGCGCGTGGATGCTAGAATCGCCGATTCGTTGCCCCTGCTGTACGGCGGCAGCGTCAAGCCCGACAACGCCGCCGAGCTGTTCGCCCAGCCCGATGTCGACGGCGGGCTGGTCGGAGGCGCCTCGCTGGTGGCCGCCGACTTCCTGGCCATCGCCCGCGCGGCGGCCGGGTAGACACAGACTTCATGGCGCCGTCGCTGCCAAGCGGCGGGGCCTTTCAACGAGAAACACGATCCATGTCGATGTTGATGCTGATCCTCAATGTGGTCTACGTGCTGGTGGCGGTGACCATCATCGGCCTGGTGCTGATGCAGCGCGGGACCGGCGCCCAGGCCGGCTCCGGCTTCGGTGCGGGCGCCTCGGGCACCGTGTTCGGTGCGCGCGGCGCGTCCAACTTCCTGTCCAAGAGCACCAAATGGCTGGCCGTGGCGTTTTTCGCCATCAGCCTGTTCATGGCCTGGAGCGCCTCGCGCACCGCGCACACCGGCAGCGCGCAGCAGGATCTGGGCATCATGTCGCAGCAGCCGGTCGCCCCGGCGCCGGCCGACACGGTCGCGCCCGCCGCTTCCGCGCCGGCCGCCCAGCCCGCGCCTTCGGCCCCGGCGCAGCCCGAGGCCACCAAGCCGGCTCCCACTCCGGCCCAGTGACACGTACAATGCCGGCCCGCGCGATGCGAGCCGGCAGGCAAGCTTTGCCCAGGTGGCGGAATTGGTAGACGCACTACCTTGAGGTGGTAGCGGCGAAAGTCGTAGGGGTTCGAGTCCCCTCTTGGGCACCACACAACGCGTTAAACGAAAAGGGCCTTGTCGGGCCCTTTTTCGTTGGTTGCCTTCCGATCAAGAGCTGCGTTGCCTTCGCGCTCTGGCTTCGACAGGGGCAGCGGTCCGGCGGGCAGTGGTCGCTTTTCCCTCGGTCAGGGCATCCTGTCCTGCCTTAAGGCGCTCGGCATCCTGCCTCGTTCTTCGCGGCTACCGCCCGCCGGCCCGCTGCCTCGCGCGTCAGGTCACAGGGCTTTGGCTTGAGCCCCCTCCCTTGCGCGCAGCGCAGGGGAGGGATGGGGAGGGGTCGGGGCTTTACCGGATAAGCCACCGAAGCGAAGAGTAGAAGCACCCCACCCCGGCCCTCCCCTTCGCCTGCGGCGAAAGGGAGGGGGCAGGGCGCTTGCTCGATGCCTTTGAGTTGGAAGACGTGCTGTTCTATTCACCGCAGCGCCTCGACCCGGGTGGGGGCGCGGAGAGTGGGCCTTAGGATGGCCCGCGGCGGCGAGTCCGCCAGGGAGGGCGGGTCGAGCCGAGGAGCCGCTCCCGGCCGGATCGAGGCTGGGCGGCGAAGTGCGCTTTTCGCCGTCGAAGCGCGTCATGAGCCGCTTCGCGTCCCCGCGCTCCGATGAAGAGCCCTTACGTCGCCGTCGCCGTGGGAGCCCGCGGCCAGGCGCTGCGGGCCTGTCGCGGCGCCGGCAAGGATGGCGAATTCGCGGCACGATCCAAAACCGCGAAATCGTTTACTCGGCAGTTCAGTGAACGCTACAATTGTCAGGTTCGCAGCAGTGTCCGGTACGAGAAGCGGAAGGACACGCGGCGAAGCGCCCGGCCATGCCGGGCCGGATCGGGACGGCAGGGCACTGCCGAGGTCCCGCGCCCGGCCCGTCAACACGGTGGATCCGCAAGGCTGGACCCGTCAGCGACCTCTGCACGCTTCTGCCGCACTGCGGCAGTAGACTGTGCCCCGGTCGCGGGAATTAAAAGAGAGAACTGCGAGTGCTGGCCAATTACCTGCCGAACCTGCTTTTCCTGATCGTCGCCACCGGCATCGGCATCGCGCTGATGATCATCGGTCGCCTCATCGGCCCGCGTCGCCCCGACGCCGAGAAACTCTCCCCCTACGAATGCGGCTTCGAGGCATTCGAGGACGCGCGCATGAAGTTCGATGTGCGCTACTACCTGATCGCCATCCAGTTCATCGTCTTCGACCTGGAAATCATCTTCATCGTGCCGTGGACCCAGGTGTTCATGGACATCGGTGCGCGCTCCCTGGTCACCATGGGCCTGTTCGTGGGCATGCTGTTCCTGGGCTTCATTTACGTCTGGAAGAAGGGAGCGCTCGAATGGGAGTGATCCAAACCATCGACAAGCTGATGACCAACCCGATCCCGGAAGGGCGGGTGGACGACATCCTGCGGCCGGAAGGCGACAACCCGCTGCTGGAAAAAGGCTATGTCACCACCAGCGTCGATGCGCTGATGAACTGGGCCCGCACCGGCTCGATGTGGCCGATGACCTTCGGCCTGGCCTGCTGCGCGGTGGAGATGATGCACGCCGGCGCCGCGCGCCTGGACCTGGACCGCTACGGGGTCGTGTTCCGCCCCAGCCCGCGCCAGTCCGACGTGATGATCGTGGCCGGCACCCTGGTCAACAAGATGGCCCCGGCGCTGCGCAAGGTCTACGACCAGATGCCGGACCCGAAGTGGGTGATCTCGATGGGCAGCTGCGCCAACGGCGGCGGCTACTACCACTATTCCTACTCGGTGGTGCGCGGCTGCGATCGCATCGTGCCGGTCGACGTCTACGTGCCGGGCTGCCCGCCCACGGCCGAGGCGCTGGTCTACGGCATCCTGCAGCTGCAGAAGAAGATCTGGCGCACCCAGACCATCGCCCGCTGATCCACTCCTTTCAGAGCACGCAAAGCCCCCATGGCAGAGCAAGCCCTTTATACCGACACGCTGCGCGCCCGTTTCCCGGACGCGGCCGTGACCGTTTCGCCCTCGGGCGAGACCACCATCGAGGTTCCGCACGCGCTGTGGCACGAGCTGTGCCTGGCGCTGCGCGACGACTTCGGCTTCGAGCAGCTCACCGACCTGTGCGGCGTGGACTACCTCGGCTACGGCAGCGATGAGTGGGATACCTCGGACGTCTCCTCGCAGGGCTTCTCGCGCGGCGTGGAAGGCAAGGCCGTCGGCCGCTTCGCCTGGGGCGAGTTCCCGACCCGCGAGAACGGCAACGCCGGCGGCATCGGTGAGGTGCCGGTGCCGACCAACCGCTTCGCCGCGGTGGCGCACCTGATCTCCTACCAGCACAACCGCCGCGTGCGCCTGCGCTGCTTCGCGCCCAACGACGACGTGCCGGTGGTGGCCTCGGTCACCGACATCTGGCCGGGCGCCAACTGGTTCGAGCGCGAGGCCTTCGACCTGTTCGGCATCGTCTTCTCCGGCCATCCGGACCTGCGCCGCATCCTCACCGACTACGGCTTCGTGGGCCATCCGTTCCGCAAGGATTTCCCGCTGATCGGCAATGTCGAGGTGCGCTACGACGAAGAGCGCAAGCGCGTGGTCTACGAGCCGGTGACCTCGGTCGAGCCGCGCGTGGGCGTGCCGCGCGTGATCCGTGAGGACGCGCGCTACCAGACCGCCGCCGGCGAAGCCGCGGCGCGGGAGTCGAAGTCATGAGCGCACAGATCCAGCCATCGCACGTCAACCAGGCCCATGCGCCTTTCGCGAGCAATCCCGCCGAGGCCCGGCAGGAGATCCGCAACTACACGATGAACTTCGGCCCGCAGCATCCTGCGGCCCACGGCGTGCTGCGCCTGATCCTGGAAATGGACGGCGAGACGGTGGTGCGCGCCGATCCGCATATCGGCCTGCTGCACCGGGGCACCGAGAAGCTGGCCGAGTCCAAGCCGTTCAACCAGTCGATCGGCTACATGGATCGCCTGGACTACGTGTCGATGATGTGCAACGAGCACGCCTACGTGCGCGCCATCGAGACCCTGATGGGCATCGAGGCGCCGGTGCGTGCGCAGTACATCCGCACGATGTTCGACGAGATCACGCGCGTCCTGAACCACCTGATGTGGGTCGGTTCCAACGCGCTGGACCTCGGCGCGATGGCGGTGATGCTGTACGCCTTCCGCGAGCGCGAGGAGCTGATGGACTGCTACGAGGCGGTCTCCGGCGCGCGCATGCACGCGACCTACTACCGTCCGGGCGGCGTCTACCGCGACCTGCCGGGGCAGATGCCCAAGTACAAGGAGTCGCCCTGGCACAAGGGCCAGGCGCTCAAGCACCTCAACGCCGCGCGCGAGGGTTCGCTGCTGGACTTCCTGGAGGAGTTCACCAAGACCTTCCCCTCGCGCGTTGACGAATACGAGACCCTGCTGACCGACAACCGCATCTGGAAGCAGCGCACCGTCGGCATCGGCGTGATCTCGCCCGAGCAGGCGCGCGCCTGGGGCATGACCGGCGTGATGCTGCGCGGCTCGGGCATCGAGTGGGACCTGCGCAAGAAGCAGCCCTACGCCAAGTACGACGCGGTGGATTTCGATATCCCGATCGGCCTCAACGGCGACTGCTACGACCGTTACCTGGTGCGCATCGCCGAGATGCGCGAGTCCAACCGCATCATCGCCCAGTGCGTGAAGTGGCTGAAGGCCAACCCGGGCCCGGTGATGATCGAGAACTTCAAGGTCGCGCCGCCCAGCCGCGAGTCCATGAAGGACGACATGGAAGCGCTGATCCACCACTTCAAGCTGTTCTCCGAAGGCTATTGCGTGCCGGCCGGCGAGACCTACAGCGCGGTGGAAGCGCCCAAGGGCGAATTCGGCTGCTACCTGGTTTCCGACGGCGCCAACAAGCCCTTCCGCGTGCACCTGCGCGCGCCGGGCTTCGTGCACCTTTCTTCGATGGACGCGATCGTGGTCGGGCACATGCTGCCCGACGTGGTGGCGATGATCGGTACCTATGATCTTGTCTTTGGTGAGGTGGACCGATGAGGGCCACGGGTAATTTCGAGAACGCGCGCCACGTCGACCCGATGGTCGTGCTGAGCGACGCCACGCGCGCCCATATCGACCACTGGTTGACCAAGTTCCCGCCGGATCGCAAGCGCTCGGCCGTGCTGCAGGGCCTGCACGCCGCGCAGGAGCAGAACGGCGGCTGGCTGACCGACGAGCTGATCGCCGGCGTGGCCAAGTACCTGGAGCTGCCGCCGGTGTGGGCCTACGAGGTCGCCAGCTTCTATTCGATGTTCGAGCTGGAGAAGGTCGGCCGCCACAACGTCGCCTTCTGCACCAACATCAGCTGCTGGCTCAACGGGGGCGAGGAACTGGCGCAGTACGCCGAGAAGAAGCTCGGCTGCAAGCGTGGCCAGTCCACCGCCGACGGCCGCATCTTCCTCAAGCGCGAGGAGGAGTGCCTGGCCGCATGTTCGGCCGCGCCGATGATGGTGATCAACGGCCACTACCACGAGCACCTCACGCCCGAAAAGGTCGATGAGCTGCTGGACGGCCTGGAGTAAGCGCATGGCACATTCCCACCCAGCTTCCACTGGCCCGGTCGGTCCCGCCCCGCAGCCGCATCAGGTGTGCCTGACCACGCTGCACTACGACACCCCGTGGTCGTACGAGAACTACCTCAAGACCGGCGGTTACGCCGCGCTGCGCAAGATCCTCGAAGAGAAGATCAGCCCGGCCGACGTGGTCGAGATGGTCAAGGCCTCCAACCTGCGCGGCCGCGGCGGCGCCGGCTTCCCGACCGGCCTGAAGTGGTCCTTCATGCCCAAGGGCGACATGCAGAAGTACATCCTCTGCAACTCGGACGAGTCCGAGCCGGGCACCTGCAAGGATCGCGACATCCTGCGCTACAACCCGCATTCGGTGGTGGAGGGCATGGCCATCGCCTGCTACGCCACCGGTTCGACCGTGGGCTACAACTATCTGCGCGGCGAGTTCCATCACGAGCCCTTCGAGCATTTCGAGCAGGCCCTGGCCGATGCCTACAAGCACGGCTGGCTGGGCAAGAACGTGCTCGGCTCGGGCGTGGACATCGACATCTACGCCGCGCTGGGCGCCGGCGCCTACATCTGCGGTGAGGAAACCGCGCTGATGGAGTCGCTGGAAGGCAAGAAGGGCCAGCCGCGCTACAAGCCGCCGTTCCCGGCCAACTTCGGCCTGTACGGCAAGCCCTCGACGATCAACAACACCGAGACCTACGCCTCGGTGCCGGCGATCATCCGCAACGGGCCGGAATGGTTCCTGGGCCTGTCCAGGACCAAGAACGGCGGTCCGAAGATCTTCTCGGTGTCCGGCTGCGTGGCCAAGGGCGGCAACTTCGAGGTGCCGCTGGGCACCACGTTCGATGAGCTGCTGGAAATGGCCGGCGGTCTCAAGCCGGGCCGCAAGCTCAAGGCCGCCGTCCCCGGCGGCGTGTCGATGCCGGTGCTCAAGGCCGACCAGCTCAAGGGCCTGCAGATGGACTACGACACGCTGCGCGCGCTGGGCACCGGCCTGGGCTCGGGCGCCATCGTGGTGCTGGACGACAGCGTGTGCTGCGTGCGCTTCGCCTGCCGCATCAGCCAGTTCTTCCACAAGGAATCCTGCGGCCAGTGCACGCCGTGCCGCGAAGGCACCGGCTGGATGCACCGGGTGCTGGAGCGCATCGTCGCCGGCAAGGGCACGATGGAAGACCTGCACCAGCTCAAGGCCGTGGCCGGCCAGATCGAAGGCCACACCATCTGCGCGTTCGGCGAGGCGGCGGCGTGGCCCATCCAGGGCTTCCTGCGCCAGTTCTGGGACGAGTTCGAGTACTACATCGTCAACGGTCGCTCGATCGTCGACGTCCAGCTGGAGGCCGCCGCATGAGCGCCCAACCGGTCGATCCCAACGTCCCGCCCGATCACGTCACCATCGAGATCGATGGCCGCGTCCTGTACGCGCCAAAGGGCTCGATGATCATCCAGGCCGCCGACAAGGCCGGCATCCCGATCCCGCGCTTCTGCTATCACGACAAGCTGTCCATCGCGGCCAACTGCCGCATGTGCCTGGTCGATACCGAAGTCGGCGGCCGCCCCGCGCCCAAGCCTTCGCCGGCCTGCGCCACGCCGGTCGGCGACGGGCTCAAGGTGTTCACGCGCAACGAGAAGGCGCTCAAGTACCAGCGCAGCGTGATGGAGTTCCTGCTGATCAACCATCCGCTGGACTGCCCGATCTGCGATCAGGGCGGCGAGTGCGAGCTGCAGGACGTCTCGCTGGGCTATGGCCGCTCGGTCAGCCGCTTCAACGAGCGCAAGCGCGTGGTGCCCGACGAGGACATCGGTCCGCTGGTCGCCACCGAGATGACCCGCTGCATCCAGTGCACGCGCTGCGTGCGCTTCACCGCGGAAGTGGCCGGCACCTACGAGCTGGGCGGCATGTACCGCGGCGAGAACCTGCAGATCGGCACCTACGACGGCAAGCCGCTGACCACCGAGCTGTCGGGCAATGTGGTCGACGTGTGCCCGGTCGGCGCGCTGACCAACAAGGTGTTCCAGTTCCGCGCCCGTCCGTGGGAGCTGCAGGCGCGCGAGTCGCTGGGCTTCCACGACGCGATGGGCTCCAACCTGTACGTGCACGTGCGTCGCGGCGAAGTGCTGCGCACCGTGCCGCGCGACAACGAGGCGGTCAACGAGTGCTGGCTGTCCGACCGCGACCGCTATTCGCACCAGGGCCTGTACGCCGCCGACCGCGCGGTCAAGCCGCTGCAGAAGGTCGATGGCGAGTGGAAGGAAGTGAGCTGGGCCGAGGGCCTGGCCGCCGCCGCCGAGATCCTCAAGGCCCACGCCGGTGACGAGCTCGGCGTGCTGGTCCACCCGGCCACCTCGAACGAGGAGGGCGGCCTGGTGGCGCGCCTGGCCGCGGGCCTGGGCAGCGGCAACCTCGACCATCGCATCTTGGCCAACGATCTGTCCGACGCCGCCGTCGCGCAGCCGTTCGGGCTGCCGCTGGCGCAGATCGAGCAGGCCGGGGCGATCGTGGTGTTCGGCAGCAATGTGCGCCATGAGCTGCCGCTGCTGCACCAGCGCATCCGCAAGGCGGTGCGCAACGGCGCCAAGGTGCACCTGGTCAATCCGGTGGACTTCGACTTTACCTTCAGCGCGGCCAGCAAGACCATCGTGCCGCCGTCGCAGCTGGCCGATGCGCTGGGCGCTTCGGCGCTGCGCGAGGCGGTGCAGGGCGCCAGCTCGGCGGTGGTGATCGTCGGTGCGCTGGCCGAGAACCATCCGCAGGCCGCCGCGCTGCGCAAGGCCGCCGCCGACTTCGCCGCGGCGACAGGCGCGGCGCTGTGCCGCATCCCGCAGGGCGCCAACGCCGTGGGCCTGGCCCGCTCCGGCGTGCTGCCGAGCGTGCGCGACGCGGCCGACATGGTCGCCCAGCCGCGCGCCGCCTATGTGATCTACGGTATCGAGCCGGGCCTGGACTTCGCCCACGGCTTCGCCACGCAGAAGGCGCTGACCGCGGCCAAGGTTGTGGCGTTCAGCCACTTCGCCTGCGCCTCCACGCGGCGCATGGCCGATGTGATCCTCCCCATCGGTGCGCTGCCGGAAATCGAGGCGACGCTGACCAATCTCGATGGCGTCGAGCAGCGCACCCAGGCCGGCGGCAAGCTGCCGGGCGAGGCGCGCGAGGGCTGGAAGGTGCTGCGCGCCCTGGGCGGCGTGCTGGGTCTGCCGGGCTTCGACTTCACCGATCTGGCCGGCGCGCGCGCCAGCCTGGCCAACCCGGCCGCGGTGACGCCCAAGGCCTCGGCCGCGCCGTCGCTGGCCGGCGAGGGACTGGAGGTGGTCGCCACCTGCGGCATCTACCGCACCGATGGCTTCGTGCGCCGTGCGCAAGCGCTGCAGGCCCATCCGCTCAACACCGCGCCCGGCATCAGCCTGCATCCGCAGGACGCGCAGGCGCTGGGCCTGGGCGAAGGGCAGGTGGCCAAGGTGCAGGCCGCCGATGGAACGGCCACCTTGCCGGTGGCGATCAATGACCGTGTCGCGCCGGGGTCGGCGTGGATCGAGTCGGGCCACGGCGCCACCGCGCCGATCGGCGCCGGCCGGGTGAAGGTGGTGGCTGCATGAACGAGCTGTTGATCAATGGCGTCAGCCCCCTGCGCGACTGGCTGCTCAGCCTGGGCGCGGGCGGCCTGATCGTGTGGATCGTGCTGAAGATCCTGGTGATCACCATGCCGGTGATCATCACGGTGGCCTTCTACGTGGTCTGGGAGCGCAAGCTGATCGGCTGGATGCACGTGCGCCACGGGCCGATGTACGTGGGCATGGGCATCCTCCAGGCCTTCGCCGACGTGTTCAAGCTGCTGTTCAAGGAGATCATCCAGCCGGCCAGCGCGCAGAAGACGATCTACGTCCTGGCGCCGCTGATCACGCTGGCGCCGGCCTTCGCGGCCTGGGCGGTGATTCCCTTCGACGCGCAGCTGGTGCTGTCCAACGCCAACGCCGGCCTGCTGTACCTGCTGGCGATGACCTCGCTGGGCGTGTACGGCATCATCCTGGCCGGCTGGGCGTCCAACTCCAAGTACGCCTTCCTGGGCGCGCTGCGTTCGGCCGCGCAGGTGGTCAGCTACGAGATCGCGATGGGCTTCGCCCTGGTCGGCGTGATGATCGCCGCCGGCAGCCTCAACCTGTCCAACATCGTCGAGGCCCAGCGCGGCAACGCCGGCTTGTTCGAGTGGTACTGGCTGCCGCTGTTCCCGCTGTTCATCGTGTACTGGGTGTCCGGCGTGGCCGAGACCAACCGCGCGCCGTTCGACGTGGTGGAAGGCGAATCGGAAATCGTCGCCGGCCACATGGTGGAGTACTCCGGCTCGGCGTTCGCGCTGTTCTTCCTGGCCGAATACGCCAACATGATCCTGGTCAGCTTCCTGGTCTCGATCTTCTTCATGGGCGGCTGGCTGAGCCCGATCCAGGGCTGGGTCACCGCCGATGTCTCGCCGTGGATCGACTGGGTCTGGAAGGGCGGCTGGCCGTGGCTGTTCGCCAAGGTCGTGTTCTTCATGAGCGCCTACATCTGGTTCCGCGCCAGCTTCCCGCGCTACCGCTATGACCAGATCATGCGGCTGGGCTGGAAGATCTTCATCCCCCTGACCATCGTGTGGATCGCCGTGACCGCGCTGATGGTGTTCTACGGCGTCATCCAGCGAGGCGCCTGACCGACATGAACAAGATCACCCATTACTTCAAGAGCCTGCTGCTGCTCGAACTGCTGCAGGGCCTGTGGCTGACGTTCAAGTACACGTTCAAGCCCAAGTACACGATGATGTACCCGATGGAGAAGTTCCCGCAGTCGCCGCGGTTCCGCGGGCTGCACGCGCTGCGCCGCTATCCCAACGGCGAAGAGCGCTGCATCGCCTGCAAGCTGTGCGAGGCGGTCTGCCCGGCGCTGGCCATCACCATCGATTCGACCAAGCGCGAGGACGGCACCCGCCGCACCACGCGCTACGACATCGACCTGTTCAAGTGCATCTACTGCGGCTTCTGCGAGGAAAGCTGCCCGGTGGACTCCATCGTGGAAACCCACGTGCTGGAGTACCACTTCGAGAACCGTGGCGAGAACGTCGTCACCAAGCCGCAGCTGCTGGCCATCGGCGACCGACTCGAGTCGGAAATCGCCGAACGCCGCGCCGCCGACGCCGCTTTCCGCTGAGGACGAGATGGACTGGATCAACATCAGCTTCTGGATCTTCGCCGCCGTCGCCGCTGTCTCGGGCGCCGCGGTGATCAGCGTGCGCAACCCCGTGCACGCGGTCCTGTTCCTCATCCTGACCTTCTTCAGCGTCGCCTGCGTCTGGCTGCTGGTCGGCGCCGAGTTCCTCGGCGTGGCCCTGATCCTGGTGTACGTCGGCGCGGTGATGGTGCTGTTCCTGTTCGTGGTGATGATGCTGGACATCGACGTGGCCCAGCTGCGCCAGGGCTGGGTCAGGTTCCTGCCGGTGGGCCTGCTGGTGGCCGTGGTCATGCTGGTGCAGATGCTGGTGCTGATCGGGGTCAAGGCCAAGGCCGGCGCCGCGCTGCCGGACAATGCCGCCGCCGCGGCCGCCGAGACCTCCAACATCACCTGGCTGGCGCGCTCGCTGTTCACCGAGTTCCTGCTGCCGTTCGAGTTCGCCGCGGTGATCCTGACCGTGGCGGTGATTGCCGCGGTGATGCTGACCCTGCGCAAGCGCGAGGGCGTCAAGACGCAGGACCCGTCCGAACAGACCCGGGTCAAGGCGCGCGACCGCTTCCGCATGGTGCGCATGGAACCCGTGCGCCCGGTGGCGCCGGTCGTCGAAACCCCGGCCCAAGACGGTGCCCAGGAGGCCAAGTCGTGATCACCCTCGGACACCTGCTTGCGCTCGGCGCGGTGCTGTTCTGCATCTCGCTGGCCGGCATCTTCCTCAACCGCAAGAACGTGATCGTGCTGCTGATGTCGATCGAGCTGATGCTGCTCTCGGTCAACATCAACTTCGTGGCCTTCTCGCGCCAGCTGGGCGACACGGCCGGCCAGCTGTTCGTGTTCTTCATCCTCACCGTGGCCGCGGCCGAGGCCGCGATCGGCCTGGCGATCCTGGTCGCGCTGTTCCGCAGCCGGCGCACGATCAACGTGGCCGAAGTCGACTCCCTCAAGGGCTGATGTACTGATGACGGGCCAACTTCTCCTTTCCAAGTCCGTGCTGCTGGCCGTGGTGCTCGCGCCATTGCTGGGCAGCATCATCGCCGGCCTGTTCGGGCGGCAGGTCGGCCGTGCCGGCGCGCATACCGTCACCATCCTGGGCGTGGCCGTCAGCTGCGCGCTGTCGTGCTGGACGCTGTACCAGCTGGTGTGGGGCGGGGCGTCGCCGTTCAACGAGAACCTGTACACCTTCTTCGACGTCGGCAGCTTCCAGGGCCATGTCGGCTTCATGGTCGACCGCCTGACCGCGATGATGATGGTGGTGGTGACCTTCGTCTCCCTGCTGGTGCACGTCTACACCATCGGCTACATGGCCGACGATCCGGGCTACCAGCGCTTCTTCAGCTACATCTCGCTGTTCACCTTCTCGATGTTGATGCTCGTGATGAGCAACAACTTCCTGCAGCTGTTCTTCGGCTGGGAAGCGGTGGGCCTGGTCTCCTATCTGCTGATCGGCTTCTGGTTCAAGCGCCCCACGGCCGTGTTCGCCAACCTCAAGGCCTTCCTGGTCAACCGCGTGGGCGACTTCGGCTTCCTGCTCGGCATCGCCGCGGTGCTGATGGCATTCCGCACGCTGGACTACGCGACCGTGTTCTCCTACGCGCCGCTGGCCGCCAACGCCAAGCTGGCCCAGGTCTGGCCGCAGGTCGAAGGCCTGCAGCAGGCGTTCGAGTGGATCGGCGGCTGGTCGCTGATGACGGTCATCTGCATCGGGCTGTTCATCGGCGCGATGGGCAAGTCGGCCCAGGTGCCGCTGCACGTGTGGCTGCCTGATTCGATGGAAGGCCCGACCCCGATCTCGGCGCTGATCCACGCCGCGACGATGGTCACCGCGGGCATCTTCATGGTGGCGCGCATGTCGCCGCTGTTCGAGCTCTCGCAGACCGCGCTGAACTTCATCCTGTTCATCGGTGCGACCACGGCCTTCTTCACCGGCCTGATCGGCATGGTGCAGAACGACATCAAGCGCGTGGTCGCGTATTCCACGCTGTCCCAGCTGGGCTACATGACCGTGGCCCTGGGCGTGTCGGCCTACAGCGCCGGCGTGTTCCACCTGATGACCCACGCCTTCTTCAAGGCGCTGCTGTTCCTGGGCGCCGGCTCGGTGATCATCGGCATGCACCACGAGCAGGACATGCGCAAGATGGGCGGCCTGCGCAAGTACATGCCGATCACCTACGTGACCATGATCATCGGCACGCTGGCCCTGGTCGGGACGCCGTTCTTCTCCGGCTTCTATTCCAAGGACACCATCATCGAGGCCGCCGCGCACCACGCGCACGTCTCGCACGACTGGATCGCCACCTACGGCTACTGGGCGGTGCTGGGCGGCGTGCTGATCACCAGCTTCTACAGCTTCCGTCTGCTGTTCCTGACCTTCCACGGCGCCGAGCGCTTCCGCGATGTGGCGCACGACGATCACGGTCATGGCCATGACCACGCGCATCACGACGCGCACGGCGATGCCGAGCGCACCGATGCCGAGGCCCAGGTCCACGGTCACGACGATCACGGCCACCACGGTCCGCACATCCCGCACGAGTCGCCCTGGGTGGTGACCCTGCCGCTGATCCTGCTGGCCATCCCCTCGGTGCTGATCGGCTTCTTCACCATCGGTCCGATGCTGTTCGGCACCGACTGGGCCGGCCACCACGCCGAAGGCGGCGTGCCGGGCCAGACCGTGAAGTTCTTCACCGGCATCATCGATTTCTACGATCCCGCGCGAGACACCGTCGGCGCGCTGGCCGAGGAGTTCCATGGTCCGGTGGCCTTCGCGCTGCACGGCTTCCTGGGCGCGCCGTTCTGGCTGACCCTGGCCGGCTTCGCCCTGGCGGCGGTGCTGTACCTGGTGCTCTCGCCGGAGTGGCCGGCTAGGCTGCGCCAGCGCTTCTCCGGTCTGGTCAAGATCCTGGAGGCCAAGTACGGCTTCGACATCCTGTGGATCGACGGCTTCGCCGGCGGTGGTCTGCAGCTGGGCAGGATCTCGCGCTGGATCGATACCCGCATCATCGATGGCGTCTTCGTCAACGGCAGCGCTCGCGTGGTCGAGCTGGCCTCGCAGCTGCTGCGCCGCACCCAATCCGGTTTCCTCTACCACTATGCGTTCGCCATGATCATCGGCCTGGTTGCACTGCTGGCCGTCGTGTCTTGGGCCTGGCGCTGATCTGTACGGATACGAACACGTGTCGAACTTGCTGAGCATTCTGATCTGGCTGCCGATCCTCGGCGGTGCCCTGGCACTGGCGATGGGCACCGGCCGCGCCCAGGCCGCCCGCTGGCTGGCGCTGGTCGTGGCCCTGCTGACCTTCCTGGCGAGCCTGCCGCTGCTGATCCACTTCCAGTGGGGCAGTGCGGACATGCAGTTCGTCGAGAAGCATGCCTGGGTGCCGGCCTTCGACATCTGGTACGCGCTGGGCGCCGACGGCATCTCGGTCTCGCTGATCGTGCTGACCACGCTGACCACGGTGCTGGCGCTGATCGGCGCCTGGACGGCGGTGGACAAGCGCGTCAACCAGTACGTGGCCGCCTTCCTGATGCTCGAGGGCATGATGGTCGGCGTGTTCTGCGCCACCGACGCGATGCTGTTCTACGTGTTCTTCGAGGCGATGCTGATCCCGATGTTCCTGATCATCGGTGTCTGGGGCGGCCCGCGCCGCATCTACGCCTCGGTCAAGTTCTTCCTGTACACCTTCCTCGGCTCGGTGCTGATGCTGGTCGGCCTGGTCTACCTGTACATCAAGGGCGGTCAGCTGGGTCATGCCAGCTTCCAGTTCGCCGACCTGTACGTGCTGCCGCTGACAGCCAAGGAGCAGACCTGGCTGTTCTTCGCCTTCCTGATCGCCTTCGCGGTCAAGGTGCCGATGTTCCCGGTCCACACCTGGCTGCCCGACGCGCACGTGGAGGCGCCGACCGCCGGCTCGGTGATTCTGGCGGCGATCATGCTGAAGATAGGTGGCTACGGCTTCCTGCGCTTCTCGCTGCCCATCACGCCCGATGCGGCGCATGAGTGGGGCACGCTGGTCATCGTGCTGTCGCTGATCGGCGTGGTCTACGTCGGCCTGGTGGCGCTGGTCCAGGAGGACATGAAGAAGCTGATCGCCTATTCGTCGGTCTCGCACATGGGCTTCGTGACCCTGGGTACCTTCATCGCCTCGGGCCTGCTGCGCGATTACGACAACGTCGATGCGGCGCGCCTGGGCCTGCAGGGCGCGATGGTGCAGATGATCTCGCACGGCTTCGTCTCCGGCGCGATGTTCTCCTGCGTGGGCGTGGTCTACGACCGCATGCACACGCGCATGATCAAGGACTACGGCGGCGTGGCCAATGTGATGCCGTGGTTCGCGGTGTTCTTCGTGTTCTTCGGCATGGCCAACTCCGGCCTGCCGGGCACCAGCGGCTTCGTCGGCGAGTTCATGGTCATCCTGGCCAGCTTCCAGAAGCACCCCTACATCGCCTTCATCGCCGCGCTGACCCTGATCATCGGCGCCGGTTACACGCTCTGGCTGGTCAAGCGCGTGCTGTACGGCGAGGTCGCCAACAGCCACGTGGCCGAGCTGACCGACATCAACTGGCGCGAGGCGCTGGTGCTGGGGGTATTCGCGGCCGGCACGCTGGCGCTGGGTGTCTATCCCAAGCCGCTGACCGACCTGCTGGAACCCTCGATCGCGCAACTGGCGATGCAGCTCGCCACCAGCAAGCTGTAAGGACTTCACGCCATGGCCGCTCCAATGCTTCCTTCCGCCCCCGTCACCGACCTGTTGCCGATCATCCCGGAACTGGTCGTCGTCGCCGGCGCCTTCGCGCTGCTGATCCTGGACGTGTTCCTGGACGCGCGCCGCCGCGCCATCACCCATGGCCTGACCCTGCTGGTGCTGGCGGTGACCTTCGTCCTGCTGGTCAGCCACAGCGGTGTGGACCTCTCGCAGGGCCCGGCCCACGTCTTCCACGGCATGTTCGTGCGCGATGCCCTGGCCGATGTGACCAAGGCCGCGATCGTGCTGGTCTCGGGCCTGTCGCTGATCTACGGCTGGCCTTACCTGCGCGAGCGCAATCTCTATCCGGGCGAGCTGCCGGTGCTGGTGCTGTTCGCCACCGCCGGCATGATGATGCTGGTCTCGGCCGGCAGCCTGGTCATGGTCTACCTGGGTCTGGAGCTGCTGTCGCTGTGCTCGTACGCGATGGTCGGCATGAACCGCGACAACGGCCTGTCCACCGAAGCGGCGATGAAGTACATCGTGCTCGGCTCGATCGCCTCGGGTCTGCTGCTATACGGCATGTCGCTGGTGTACGGCGCCACCGGTTCGCTGGATCTGGCCCAGATCAACGGCGCGATCGCCGGCATCACCGATCGCCCGATGCTGCTGACCGGCATGGTGTTCATGGTCTGCGGCATCGCCTTCAAGCTGGGCGCCGCGCCGTTCCACATGTGGCTGCCGGACGTCTACCAGGGCGCGCCGACCCCGATCACGCTGTTCATCAGCTCCGGTCCCAAGCTGGCGGCCTTCGCCATGGCCTACCGCGTGCTGGAGCAGGGCGTGGGCCCGACCCAGCCGCAGTGGCATCTGTTGATGGCCGCCCTGGCGACGCTGTCGCTGGTGATCGGCAACGTGGTGGCCATCGCCCAGACCAACCTCAAGCGCATGCTGGCGTATTCGACGGTGTCGCACGTGGGCTTCCTGATCCTGGGCCTGGCCGGCGGCGGCGCGGAAGGCTATGCGGCGGCGCTGTTCTACGGCATCGCCTATGCGCTGATGTCGGCGGCCTCGTTCGGCGCGATCCTGGTGCTCTCGCGCGCCGGCTTCGAGGCCGACACGATCGACGACTTCAAGGGCCTGAGCGCGCGTAGTCCGTGGATGGCCGGCATGGTGCTGTGCGTGATGGCCTCGCTGGCCGGCGTGCCGCCCTTCCTGGGCTTCTGGGCCAAGCTGGTGGTGCTGCGCGCCGCGGTCAACGGCGACCTGATGTGGCTGGCGCTGGTGGGCGTGGTGTGCGCGGTGATCGGCGCGTTCTACTACCTGCGCGTGATCAAGGTGATGTATTTCGATGAGCCGGTGGGTTCCCTTCCGGTGCCGCGTTCAGGTAAACTTGTCCCCGTGGTGTTTGGTGTCAATGCACTGGGTCTGCTGGTGCTGGGAATCGCCTGGAATCCGGTGATGACCTGGTGCAAAGCCGCTTTCGGCGTTTGATACAAAAGAAGTTTCAGGGCTTGCATAAATCCCGCTGATTCTTCATAATTCCGCTTCTGCTGCGGGGTGGAGCAGTCTGGCAGCTCGTCGGGCTCATAACCCGAAGGTCGCAGGTTCAAATCCTGCCCCCGCTACCAAGTTTCCGGCATCGAAGTCCGCTTCGATCGCCAGGAGCCTGGGCTCGTAGAAACGCTTGTTCCCGTTTCTACATCCAGCGTCATCGGAAAAGGGCCCATTGGGCCCTTTTCCGTTTCTGAAAAACGCATTACGACGAGACTTCCGCCACGTGAGCGACAAGGCCACCGAGATCGCACAGCTGCTGCAGCCCACCGTTCAGGCCCTGGGCCTCGAGCTGCTGGGCGTGGAATACCTGCCGGCCACCGGCAACGCCACGCTGCGCCTGTACATCGACGTGCTCGAGGCCGAGCGCGAGACGCGTGTGGTCAACATCGACGACTGCGAGGCGGTCAGCCGCGAGGTCTCGGCCCAGCTGGACGTGGAAGACCCGATCAGCGGCAATTACACGCTGGAAGTGTCCTCGCCCGGCGTGGACCGTCCGCTGTTCACCGCGGCGCAGTTCGCGCGCTTCATCGGCGAGGAGGCCAAGGTCGTGCTGAAGCTGCCGCAGGACGGGCGCCGCCGGCTGCAGGGCCGCATCGTGGCGGTCGAGGGCGAGGCGATCACGCTGGCCTTCGACAACCAGCAGCTGACCATCGCCGGCGACAACCTGGACAAGGCCCGGCTGATGCCCGACTGGGTCGCGCTGGGCCTGGCGCCGCAGCCGAAGAAGAAAGACGTGGGTGCCGGCAAGGGCAAGAAAAAGCCTGCCGCGCCCAAGCAAGTGCATTGATACCAACCCAACCCAACGACGGCCCGCGTGGTCGCGCTCGGAGTGATAGATGAGTAAGGAATTGTTGCTGGTGGTGGACGCGGTCGCCAACGAAAAAGGCGTGCCGCGTGAGGTGATCTTCGAGGCCATCGAGGCCGCGTTGGCGTCCGCCGCCAAGAAGCGCTATCCCGACCAGGACGTGCTGGTACGCGTGTCCATCGACCAGAAGGACGGCACCTACGAGACCTTCCGCCGCTGGGAAGTGGTGGCCGACGACGTGGTCATGGAGTCGCCCGATCGCCAGATCCGCCTGATGGACGCGGTCGACGAGGCCGAAGGCGTCGAGGTGGGCGATTACATCGAGGAGCAGATCGAGAACCCCGATTTCGGCCGCATCGCCGCCCAGGCCGCCAAGCAGGTCATCGTGCAGCGCGTGCGCGAGGCCGAGCGCGCCCAGGTGGTCGATGCGTGGAAGGATCGCGTCGGCGAGCTGGTCACCGGCATCGTCAAGCGCGCCGAGCGCGGCAACATCTACGTGGACCTGGGCGGCAACGCCGAGGCCTTCATCGCCAAGGACAAGGGCATCCCGCGCGACGTGCTGCGCGCCGGCGACCGTGTGCGCGGCTACCTGTTCGACGTGCGTTCCGAGCCGCGTGGCCCGCAGCTGTTCATCAGCCGCGCCGCGCCGGAATTCATGATGGAGCTGTTCAAGCTGGAAGTGCCGGAAGTGGGCCAGGGTCTGGTCGAGATCAAGGCCTGCGCGCGCGATCCGGGCGACCGCGCCAAGATCGCCGTGCTCGCCCACGACACCCGCACCGATCCGATCGGCGCG
Organism: Pseudoxanthomonas sp. UC19_8; assembly: GCF_042700505.1. Taxonomy (NCBI): domain Bacteria; kingdom Pseudomonadati; phylum Pseudomonadota; class Gammaproteobacteria; order Lysobacterales; family Lysobacteraceae; genus Pseudoxanthomonas; species Pseudoxanthomonas sp. UC19_8. The sequence continues at coordinate 1,988,539 of NZ_CP170559.1, read as the reverse complement.
TGCATCGGCATGCGCGGTTCGCGCGTGCAGGCGGTGAGCAACGAGCTCAACGGCGAGCGCGTGGACATCGTGCTGTGGAACGACAACCCGGCCAACTTCGTCATCAATGCGATGGCGCCGGCCGAGGTGCAGTCGATCATCGTCGACGAGGACCGCCACTCGATGGATCTGGCCGTGGCCGAGGACCGCCTGGCCCAGGCCATCGGCAAGGGCGGGCAGAACGTGCGCCTGGCAAGCCGCCTGACCGGTTGGCAGCTCAACGTGATGACCCAGGACCAGGTCGCGGCCAAGTCCGAGGCCGAGCAGGGCGTGGCCCGCCAGCTGTTCATGGACAAGCTGGAAGTGGACGAGGAGATCGCGCAGATCCTGTCGCCGAAGGGTTCAGCACGGTCGAGGAAATCGCCTACGTCCCGGTCGGCGAGCTGCTGGCGGTGGAGGGCTTCGACGAGGACATCGTCGAGGAACTGCGCGCCCGCGCCCGCGACGCGCTGCTCAACGAGGCGCTGGCCGCCGAGGAGAGCGCCGAGGGCGGCGGCCCGTCCGCCGACCTGCTGGCCCTGGACGGCATGGACGAGGCCACCGCCTACGCCCTGGCCTCGCACGGAGTGCAGACCAGCGAGGACCTGTCGGACCTGGCGGCCGACGAGGTGATGGAGTTCGGCATCGATGGGCTAGACGAGGCCCACGCCGCCGCGCTGATCCTGGCCGCCCGCGCCGAGGAGATCGCCCGCCTGGAGCGTGGCGAATGAGCCGGCCATGAACATCGCCCTGAATCCTTCAGGGTTTAGAATTCGCGTTTCCCTTGCTCTGGGCGAGGGGGCGCCAACCAGATCATAGGATCCGAATGTCGCAGCAAACCACCATCCGCAAGCTCGCCGAACTGGTCAACACGCCGGTCGACAAACTGATCGAACAGCTGGCCGAGGCCGGCATGAAGTTCAGTGGCCCCGACCAGGAAGTGTCCAGCACCGAAAAGATGAAGCTGCTCGGCTTCCTGCGTCGCACCCACGGCAAGGCCGACGGTGAGACCGAGGAGGCCGCGGCCTCGCGGAAGATCACCCTGGCACGCCGCAAGGTGCAGGAAGTGACGGTCAAGTCCGGCCGCAGCAACTCCACCGTGGCCGTGGAGGTGCGCCAGAAGCGCACCTACGTCAAGCCGACCGAGGCCCAGGCCAGCGAGGCGCGCCGCGCCGGCAGCGCCGCGGCCGCCAACGGCGGCGACGAGCGCGCCGAGATCCTGCGCAAGCTGGAAGAATCGCGCCAGCGCAACCTGGCCGAACAGCAGCGCCTGGCCGAGGTCGACCGCGCGCGCGCCGAGGAAATCGAGCGCAAGCGCCAGGAAGAGCTCGCCGCGCGCGCCGCCGCCGAGGCCGAGGCCCGCGCCGAGGCGCAGTCCGAGGACGAGGAGGCGGTCGCCGAGGAGCCGGCGGCGCCGTCGGCCCCGCCGGCGCGCACGCCCATCGACGAGCGCAACGGCCCGATCGCCGGCATGTCCTCGATCCGCGTCCCGGCCAAGCCCGCCGCCCCGCGCAGCACGCCGGCCCCGGCGCGCAAGGAACCCGAGCGTGGCGCCGGCGCTGCCGCGGCCAAGCACAAGACCCGCGGCTCGCACGCGATGGTCGCCGGCGTCGAGGACGACGACAGCACCCAGCGCTTCGCCGGACAGCTGCACCTGTCGGCCGCCGACCGCGCCCGTCGTGGCGCCGCGCGCGGCAAGCCCAAGGCGCGTCGCCAGCTCGAGCAGAGCCGCGGCGGTTCGGGCAGCCACCAGTTCGAGCGCCCGACCGCGCCGGTCGTGCGCGAAGTGGCCATCGGCGATGCGATCAGCGTCGGCGACCTGGCGCAGAAGCTCGCGCTCAAGGGCGGCGATGTGGTCAAGGCGCTGTTCAAGATGGGCGTGATGGCCACCATCACCCAGACCATCGACCACGACACCGCCGCGCTGGTCACCGAGGAACTGGGCCACAAGGTGGTCAAGGCCAATACCGATTCGGCCGAGGACGCGCTGCTGGCCCACACCGAGGAAGTGCAGGGCGATCAGGCCCCGCGTCCGCCGGTGGTCACCATCATGGGCCACGTCGACCACGGCAAGACCTCGCTGCTGGACTACATCCGCCGCACCAAGGTCGCCACCGGCGAGGCCGGCGGCATCACCCAGCACATCGGCGCCTACCACGTCGAGACCGCCAACGGCGTCATCAGCTTCCTGGATACCCCGGGCCATGCGGCGTTCACCGCCATGCGTGCGCGCGGCGCCAAGCTGACCGACATCGTGGTCCTGGTCGTGGCCGCCGACGATGGCGTGATGCCGCAGACGATCGAATCGGTGCAGCAGGCCAAGGCGGCCGGCGTGCCGCTGATCGTGGCGATCAACAAGATGGACAAGTCCGACGCCGACCCGCTGCGCGTGAAGAACGAGCTGCTGGCCCACGACGTGGTCGCCGAGGAGTTCGGCGGCGACACCCAGTTCATCGAGCTGTCGGCCAAGACCGGCCAGGGCGTGGATGCGCTGCTGGACGCGATCAGCCTGCAGGCCGAGGTGCTGGAACTGCGCGCCGTGCCCGAGGGCCGCGCCACCGGTACGGTCATCGAGTCCTCGCTGGACAAGGGCCGCGGCCCGGTCGCCACCGTGCTGGTCCAGCAGGGCCTGCTCAAGAAGGGCGACTACCTGGTCTGCGGCATCCAGTACGGCCGCGTGCGCGCGCTGTTCGACGAGACCGGCGGCCAGCCGGCCTCGGCCGGCCCGTCGATCCCGGTGCAGGTCCTGGGCCTGTCCGGCGTGCCCGATGCGGGCGACGACTTCGTGGTCGTCGACGACGAGCGCCTGGCCAAGGACGTGGCCCAGCAGCGCGATGCCAAGCGCCGCGAGTCGCGCCTGGTGGCCTCGGCCGGCAGCCGCATGGAAGACATCATGGCCCAGCTGGGCAAGGGCGAGGGCCAGCTGAGCCTCAACCTGATCGTCAAGGCCGACGTGCAGGGCTCGGTGGAAGCGCTGCGCCATTCGCTGGTGGCGCTGTCCAACGAAGACATCCGCATCAACATCATCAGCTCCGGCGTGGGCGGCATCACCGAGTCGGACGCCAACTCGGCGGTCGCCTCCAAGGCCACGATCATCGGCTTCAACGTGCGTGCCGACGCCTCGGCCCGCCGCATCGTCGAAGCCAATGGCGTGGACATGCGCTACTTCTCGATCATCTACGACGTGATCGACCAGGTGAAGCAGGTGGCGTCCGGTCTGCTGGGCGTGGAGATCCGCGAGGAGATCATCGGTATCGCCCAAGTGCGCGACGTGTTCCGCAGCTCCAAGTTCGGCGCGGTGGCCGGCTGTATGGTCATCGAGGGCGTGGTCAAGCGCTCTAAGCCGATCCGCGTGCTGCGCGACAACACGGTCATCTTCGAGGGCGAGCTGGAATCGCTGCGCCGCTTCAAGGAGAACGTGGACGAAGTGCGCAACGGCACCGAGTGCGGCATCGGCGTGAAGGCCTACAACGACGTCAAGGCCGGCGACCAGATCGAGTGCTTCGAGCGCATCGAGGTGCAGCGCACGCTGTGATCGCGCCCGTCTGCGCCGCGGCGGTTCCTTCCAGGAATCGCCGCCGGCGCAGGCGCCGTGATCGCCGCATCGCTCGATTGCCATGCCGACCAAATCCTTCCATCGCACCGACCGCGTCTCCGCCCAGCTCCGCCGCGAGCTGGGCACGCTGGTGCACGAAGCGGTGCGCGAGCACGGCCTGCCGTCGGTCAGCGTGTCCGACGTCGAGGTCACCCGCGACCTGGCCCACGCCAAGGTGTTCGTCACCGCCCTGATGCCCGAACGCTCCACCGAGGCGGTCAAGGGCCTGAAGGAACTGGCGCCGCAGATCCGCTACGCCCTGGCGCGTGCGGTGAAGATGCGCCACGTGCCTGAACTGCATTTCCACTACGACGATTCGGTCGACCGCGGCGAGCGCATCGAGACGCTGCTGCGCGAGAATCCGCTGCCGCCCGAATCCGGGTCCGACCAGGACTGATGGCCGCCACCGACGCCGCCGCGATGCCGGACGCCGACGGTGCCGGACGCGGCGGTTCGGCGCGCGCCGACCAGCCGCGCGGCAAGCGCCCGCAGCGCCCGCGCACCAAGTTCCGCCGCGTCGACGGCATCCTGCTGCTGGACAAGCCCGGCGGCATGAGCTCCAACCAGGCCCTGCAGCGGGCCCGGCACCTGTTCGGCGCGGAGAAGGGCGGCCATACCGGCGCGCTCGATCCGCTGGCCACCGGCCTGCTGCCGCTGTGCTTCGGCGAGGCGACCAAGATCGCCGGCAGCCTGCTGGGCTCCGCCAAGGCCTACGACACCGTGGCCCGGCTGGGCCAGGTCACCGACACCGACGATGCCGAGGGCCAGGTGCTGCGCGAGCGGCCGGTCCAGGCCTATCCGATCGACCGCCTCGATGCGGCCCTGCGCGCGCTGACCGGGCACCTGCAGCAGCGCCCGCCGATCTATTCGGCGCTCAAGCGCGGCGGCGAGCCGCTGTACGCCAAGGCCCGGCGCGGCGAGGTGGTGGAGGTCGAGACTCGCCCGGTCTACGTGCGCGCCTTCGAACTGCAGTCGGCCGCCGATCTGCTCGACGCCGGCCAGCCGCTGCTGCGCCTGCATGTCGAATGCGGCTCGGGCACCTATGTGCGCAGCCTGGTGCGCGACCTCGGCGAGGCGCTGGGCTGCGGCGCGCACGTGGCCCAGCTGCGCCGGCTGTGGGTCGACCCGTTCCGCGAGCCGCGCATGTGGACCCTGGAGCAGCTCGAGGCCCTGGCCGAGCGCGATCCGCGCAGCCTGCAGGCCTGCCTGCTGCCCGTCGAGGCCGGCATGGTCGGCCTGCCGCGCATCGACCTGACCGACGAGGCCGCCGCGCGCCTGCGGCAGGGCCAGCGCCTGACCGGCGTGCCCGGCCCGGCCGGGACCGTGGCCGTGTTCGCCGAGTCCGGCCAGGTGCTGGGAATGGGACAGCTGTCCAAGGATGGGCTGCTTTCGCCCCAGCGACTGTTCAACTGGCCGACCGGCGGCGCGGTGTCACCGGCCTGAAACCTTGTGCCACCGGGTGCTGGCCCCTACAATACCGCGGCCTTTTCAGGCCCTTGGCCGATCCCGGCCTTCACTCACCATTGCAAGCGGCGGACCAGGCGGTGCGCGCGGAGGACAGCCCGCGTTCCTGCAGGTCGCGCATCAACCAAGAGAAATCGACATGTCCATCGACACCCAGAAAGTCATTGAAGACAACAAGCGCGGCGCCAACGACACCGGCTCGCCGGAAGTCCAGGTCGCCCTGCTGACCGCCCGCATCGAGATGCTGACCGAGCACTTCAAGACCCACAAGAAGGATCACCACAGCCGTCGCGGCCTGCTGCAGCTGGTCAACCGCCGCCGCAGCCTGCTCGACTACCTGCACCGCAAGGATGCCCCGCGTTACAAGGCCCTGATCGAGAAGCTGGGCCTGCGTCGCTAAAACCAGATGACCGACCGCGGCGCAGTGATGCGCCGCGGTTCGTTTTTTCCGGCGTCGGAAAAAGATGCACTGCAACATGGCCGCATACGGTGGCCGCCCGGGCACGGCAGGGGCCGTCGGCCGGGACAACCAGATTCGAGACTCTTAGGAAACCCACGTGGCAAAAATCACCAAGACCTTCCAGTACGGCAAACACACCGTCACCCTCGAGACCGGCGAGATCGCCCGTCAGGCCAGCGGTGCCGTCATCGTCAAGATGGACGACACCGTACTGCTGGTCAGCGCCGTCGCCGCCAAGAGCGCGCGCGAGGGCCAGGACTTCTTCCCGCTGACGGTGGACTACCAGGAGAAGTTCTACGCCGGCGGCCGCATCCCCGGTGGCTTCTTCAAGCGCGAAGGCCGCGCCACGGAGAAGGAGACGCTGATCTCGCGCCTGATCGACCGGCCGATCCGTCCGCTGTTCCCCGAGGACTACAAGAACGAAGTCCAGATCATCGCCACGGTGATGTCGCTGAACCCGGAGATCGACGGCGACATCGCCGCCCTGATCGGCGCCTCGGCCGCGCTGTCGCTGGCCGGTACCCCGTTCAAGGGCCCGATCGGCGCCGCCAAGGTCGGCTACAAGAACGGCGAATACATCCTCAACCCGACCGTGTCGGAGCTGAAGGACTCGCAGCTGGAGCTGGTCGTGGCCGGTACCGCCAACGCGGTGCTGATGGTCGAGTCCGAGGCCGCGCTGCTGTCCGAGGAAGTGATGCTGGGCGCGGTGACCTTCGGCCATCGCGAGATGCAGAAGGTCATCAACGCGATCAACGAGCTGACCGTCGAAGCCGGCACCAAGCCCTCCAGCTGGGTCGCCCCGGCCAAGAACGAGGCGCTGATCTCGGCGCTGAAGGAAGCCGTCGGCGGCAAGCTGGCCGAGGCCTTCCAGGTGCGCGACAAGCTGCAGCGCCGCGACGCCATCGCCGCGATCAAGAAGGACGTCATCGAAGCCCTGGCCGGCCGTGTCGAGGCCGAGGGCTGGGACAAGGCAGAGCTGTCCAAGGAGTTCGGCGAGCTCGAGTACCGCACGATGCGCGACTCGGTGCTGGACACCAAGATCCGCATCGACGGGCGTGCGCTGGACATGGTGCGCCCGATCTCCGTGCAGGCCGGCGTGCTGCCGCGCACCCACGGCTCGGCGCTGTTCACTCGCGGCGAGACCCAGGCGATCGTGGTCACCACGCTGGGCACCGCCCGCGATGGCCAGGTGATCGACGCGGTCAGCGGCGAGTACAAGGACAACTTCCTGTTCCATTACAACTTCCCGCCGTACTCGGTGGGCGAGTGCGGCCGCTTCGGCGCGCCGAAGCGTCGCGAGATCGGCCACGGCCGTCTGGCCAAGCGCGGCGTGCTGGCCGTGATGCCGACCCTGGAAGAGTTCCCGTACACCATCCGCGTGGTCTCGGAGATCACCGAGTCCAACGGCTCCTCGTCGATGGCCTCGGTGTGCGGCTCGTCGCTGGCGCTGATGGACGCCGGCGTGCCGGTCAAGGCGCCGGTGGCCGGTATCGCGATGGGCCTGGTGAAGGAGGACGACCGCTTCGTGGTGCTGTCCGACATCCTGGGCGACGAGGATCACCTGGGCGACATGGACTTCAAGGTCGCCGGTACCTCCGAGGGCGTGTCCGCGCTGCAGATGGACATCAAGATCGAGGGCATCACCGAAGAGATCATGAAGCAGGCGCTGGAGCAGGCCAAGGCCGGCCGTCTGCACATCCTCGGCGAGATGTCCAAGGCCCTGACCAGCCCGCGCGCCGAGCTGTCGGACTACGCGCCGCGCCTGATCACCATCAAGATCCACCCCGACAAGATCCGCGAAGTGATCGGCAAGGGCGGTTCGGTCATCCAGGCGATCACCAAGGAGACCGGCACGCAGATCGACATCCAGGACGACGGCACGATCACCATCGCCTCGGTCAACGGCGCTGCCGGCCAGGCCGCCAAGTCGCGCATCGAGCAGATCACCTCGGACATCGAGCCGGGCCGCATCTACGAGGGCAAGGTCGCCAAGCTGATGGACTTCGGCGCGTTCGTGACCATCGCCCCGGGCAAGGATGGTCTGGTGCACGTCTCGCAGATTTCCTCCGAGCGCGTGGAGAAGGTCTCCGACAAGCTCAAGGAAGGCGACGTGGTCAAGGTCAAGGTGCTGGAAGTGGACAAGCAGGGCCGCATCCGCCTGTCCATGAAGGCCGTGGAAGAAGGCGAGGGCGTGACCGAGTAATCGGTTGGCTATCGCTTGATTAGAAGAAGGCGGGCCTTGGCCCGCCTTTTTTTGTTGCTGTCTCGGTAAAGGGAGCGCGCGTTTTTGCGCTCCGGCTTCTTTGCGCTCCGGCTTCGGAGGGGCAGCGCTCCGGCGGGCGGGGGCCGCTTATCCCTCAATCAGGGCATCCTGCCCTGATTCGGGCGCTCGGCTTCCTGCCTCGCTAGGCGCGGCCCCCGCCCGCCGGAACGCTGCCTCGCGCGTCAGGTCACAGGACTTCGGTTTACGGGGTCGTGCCAATCTTTCCCTTGTGCACAAGGCGATCAGTGACGGGAAGGCGTCGACTTGAGCCCCCTCCCTTGCGCGCAGCGCAGGGGAGGGATGGGGAGGGGTGCTCTTGCTCTTGCTTTGGTGGCTTGACCGGGAAAGCCACGACCCCACCCCGGCCCTCCCCTTCGCCTGCGGCGAAAGGGCGGGGGCAGGGCGCTTGCTCGCTGCTTTCGAGTTGGGAGAAGTCCCGATCTATTCGCCGCAGCGCTGCGACCCGGGCGGACGTGCGGAGAGCGGGCCGGGATGGCCCGCGGCGGTGAGTCCGCCGTGGAGGGCGGATCGAGCTGAGGAGCCATGTCCTGCCGGGTCGAGGCTGATTAGTGGGCGAAATCAGCTCACAGGCCCGAAGCCGTGCAACTCGGAGACGAGGACTTGGCGCGGCCTTAGCGTTGGACCCGCGATGTGGCAATAGCGGCGACGCCTCAGCGCAGCGGCAGGCTGAGCGTGGCGCGCAATCCCTGCGGCGTGCGGTTGGCCAGGAGCAGCCGGCCGCCGTGGGCTTCGGCGATGCGCTCGGCGATTGCCAGGCCCAGCCCGGCGCCGCCGGTCGTGCGGCTGCGTGAGCTTTCCAGGCGCTTGAACGGGGTGGTGATGCCGGCCAGCTGGTCTTCCGGGATGCCGGGGCCTGCGTCGTCGATGTGCAGGTCGATCCGGTCGGCGTGCGCTTCGATGCTAAGGCGCGCGCTGCCGGCGAAGCGCAGCGCGTTGTCGAGCAGGTTGTCGATCGCGCGGTGCAGCGTGGTGGGGTCGGCCTGGAGGCGTGTATCCCGGTTCGCCGGGACGGAGGCGACGGCTTGGCCCAGCGAGACCCGGTCCGCCGCGATGCCCGCGACCAGGGCGTCGAGATCGACCGGCTGCAGCCGCGCCGGCTGCGCCTGGGCATGCGCGTAGGCGAGCATCTGCTCGATCATGGCGGCCATGCGTTCCAGGTCGCCGATCATGCGCTGGCGGTCGGCGCCGGGGACGAGCTCGGCGCGGATGCGCAGGCCGGTCAGCGGCGTGCGCAGGTCGTGGGCGATAGCGGCGAAGGCCTGCAGTCGTTCGCCGGCATGCCGGGCCAGGCGGGCGTGCATGGCGTTCATGGCCTCGCCGACCGCGCGCAGCTCCGGGGGGCCGTCGAGCGGGAAGCCCGCGCCACTGTCCAGATCGCTGATCGCCGCCGCCCGCGCCAGGCGCTGGATCGGCCGGGAGAGCCGCCTCGCGGCAAACCACACCGGCAGGGCTAGCAGCGCCATCGCCACGCCGAACGCCGCCGTCATCCGCAGCCGCCAGCCCGCCAGCCGTTGGTCGACGGGCGTCAGCGTGCGCCAGCGTCCGTCGCTGCCCTGGATCGCCGCGGTGAAGGCGGGCAGCGAGGTGTCCATGCCGACCCGCGCATCGGCGTCGTAGCGCATCTGGAAGCCGCGCGCGTCGCTGTCCACCAGCAGGGTGCGGTCGCCGACCAGGACCACGCTCTGCCCGTTGCCGCTGGCCTTGCCCGCGCCCGCCGCGTCCAGCCAGCACGCCCGTACGCGCCCCGGCTGGGTGCCCGTGGCCTGCGCCAGCGTCGCCTCCACCGGCGCGACGCGGGGACAGCCGGGCGGCGCGGCACGCGGCTCGATCCTGAAGCGGCCGCCGTGCTGCCCTTCGAGGGCCGCCGCGGCCTCGCGCACGCTCATGCGGATGGGTGCGGGCGTGGGCGTGGCCAGGACGATGCCGAAGCACAGGGCGAAGGCCAGGGCCAGGGTGACCAGCGCCAGCGCCGCCACCTGGACCAGGATGGGCGGCGGTCTCATCCCCGCGTCACCGGCGCGCGGAAGCGATAGCCGAGGCTGCGCACGGTCTCGATCAGCGCAGCGCCCCCGGCCGCGGCCAGGCGCCGGCGCAGGCGGCTGACCGCCAGGTCGATCGCGCGGTCGAACGGCCCTTCCGCTGCCTCGTGGGTCAGGTCCAGCAGCCGGTCGCGGCTGAGCACGCGGGTGGGATGCCGGACGAAGGCCAGCAGCATCCGGGATTCCCCCGCGGTCAGTGCGAGCGTCGCGCCGTCGGGCGTGGTCAGGCGGTGGGCGTCGGCCTCGAACACCCATCCGGAGAACAGATAGGGACTGGTCGGCGGAGCGGCGCGCGGCGCCTGCCGGCGCAGGATGGCGCGCACCCGGGCCAGCAGTTCGCGCGGGTCGAAGGGCTTGCCCAGGTAGTCGAACGCGCCGACCTCCAGGCCGACGACGCGGTCGGTCACCTCGACCAGCGCGCTGAGCAGCAGGACCGGCGGGCCGTCCTGGCTCAGGCGCCGGCAGATCGACAGCCCGTCCTCGCCCGGCAGCATGATGTCCAGGATCACCAGGTCGGCCGGCTGGCGGTGCAGCAGCGCGTCCAGGCCGGCGGCATCGGCGGTGCCGCGCACCTCGAAGCCATGCCGGCCCAGGTAGGCGACGATGGCCTCGCGCACGCTGTCGTCGTCCTCGACCACGACGATCCGGTTGTCCTTGCCTGCCATGCGCCTTTCATAAAGCGGAGACGTATCGGGATTGTGTCGCCATCGGCGCTGGCGATACAGGCCGGGCATCGAGGCGATACGGCGCGGCGCTGGAATGGCGGCCTCGTCCACTTCCCTGGAGTCACCGATGCATCTGCGTGCGATGTTCCGTTCCCTTTGCTGGCTGGGCGTTGGCGGCGTTGGCGGCGTCTTCCCCGTACAGGCGTTGCCGATCACCGCGGACGGTCATGACGATCCGGCAGCGACCGCCGCGGCGGCCATCGCCCAATACCGGGTGCTGTGCCAGCGCGACCATGCGCGGCTGTGGGGCCAGAGCCTGTGCGGCCCGATCATGCTGGTCGAGCGCGACACGCGCACGCTGTTCGTGGACCGCGACGTGCCCGGGCAGGGCCTGCAGCGGCGGCGCGGCGTGTTCGTGGGCCAGTTGCCGGCGGACATCGGCATCGCCAACACCGCGACCGAATGGGCCGGGCAGCGCTGGACGATGCTGCAGCTGCCGCTCCCGCAGGACCGGCAGGCCCGCGCCGAACTGCTGATGCACGAGGCGTTCCATCGCATCCAGCCCTCGCGCCTGCCACCGCCCGTCGCGCCGCTGCCCGAGCACCTGGACCAGTTCGACGGGCGCGTCGGCCTGCGGCTGGAATGGCGCGCGCTGGCGCAGGCGCTGCGCAGCCGCAGCGCGCAGCGCCAGGCGGCCATCGCCGATGCGCTGGCGCTCCGCGCCTGGCGGCGGCAGCGCTTCCAGGACGCGGCCGTGCGCGAGAACGCGCTGGAGATCAACGAGGGGCTGGCCGAATACACCGGCCGGCGCCTCGGCGACGCGGGCGATCCCGCCGTGTCGGCCATCGCCACGCTGGAGGACTACGACCACAGGCGCGGCTATGTGCGCAGCTTCGCCTATGCGTCCGGCCCGGCCTATGGCCTGCTGCTGGACGCGCTGGCGCCGGGCTGGCGCCAGGGCCTGCGGCCCGACAGCGACCTGGGAACCCTGCTGCAGCACGCCGCCGGCGACCCGCCGCTGCCCGATCCCGCCGTGGCCGGCCAGCGCTACGGCGAGGAGGCGATCCGCCGCGAGGAAACCACGATCCGCGAGGCGCACGACCAGCAGGCCGCGCAGTGGCGCGCGCAGCTGGTGGACGGCCCGCTGCTGCGGCTGCCGCTGGTGCACATGAGCATCGAGTTCGACCCGCGCACCGTGTTCCCCCTGCCGCCGCAGGGCACGGTCTATCCGCACGCGATCATCCGCGACGACTGGGGCACGCTGACGGTCGAGCGCGGCGTGCTGCTCGCCGGCGACTGGAAGGCCGCGACGGTCGCCGGACCTGCCAGCGCCGTGGACGGCCGCAACCAGGGGCCTGGATGGACGCTGGAGCTGGCGAAGGACTGGGTGCTGGCCGATGGGGTGGTGCGTCGTCGATCCGAGGCGCAGCCGCCGGCGCCGGCTACACCCAGCCGGTGAGGTAATACGCGGCGATTACCACGAACACCGCCAGCGTCTTGACCAGGGTGATGGCGAACACGTCCTTGTAGGACTGGCGGTGGCTCAGGCCGGTGACCGCCAGCAGGGTGATCACCGCGCCGTTGTGCGGCAGGGTGTCCATGCCGCCGGAGGCCATCGCGGCCACGCGGTGCAGCACCTCCATCGGGATGCCGGCCGCCTGCGCGTTGGCGATGAAGCTGTCGGCCATTGCCGCCAGGGCGATGCTCATGCCGCCGCTGGCCGAGCCGGTGATGCCGGCCAGCGCGGTGACCGAGACGGCCTCGTTGACCAGCGGGTTGGGGATCGCGCCCAGCCCGTGGGCCACCACCAGGAAGCCCGGCAGCGCCGCGATCACCGCGCCGAAGCCGTATTCGGATGCGGTGTTCATCGAGGCCAGCAGTGCGCCGCCGATCGCCGAGCGGGTGCCCTCGGCGAAGCTGGCCAGCACCGGTCTCCAGGCGAAGGCGATCACGCAGGCGATGCCGCACAGCAGCGCGGCCTGCACGGCCCAGATCGCGGCGACCTTGGAGACCTCCTGCACCACCGGCGCCGGGTTGCCGATCACCGCCGGCACGAACGAGGCGCTGCTGCCGTACCACTGCGGGATCCAGCGGGTGAAGGCGAAGTTGGCCACGCCCACCACCAGCAGCGGCAGGATCGCCAGCAGGGGGTGGGCCAGGCGATCGCCCCTGAAGGGTTCGGGTTCGTTGCGCAGTTCGCCGCCGTAACCCTCGCCGGCGCGTGCGGCGGCGCGGCGGCGCCATTCCAGATAGCTCATGCCCAGCACCAGGATGAATACCGCGCCGAGAGTGCCCAGCACCGGCGCGGCCCAGGCCGTGGTGCCGAAGAACGCGGTGGGGATGATGTTCTGGATCTGCGGCGTGCCGGGCAGCGCGTCCATGGTGAAGGTGAAGGCGCCCAGCGCGATGGTGCCGGGGATCAGCCGCTTGGGGATGTCGCTCTGGCGGAACAGCTCGGCGGCGAAGGGATACACGGCGAACACCACCACGAACAGCGACACCCCGCCGTAGGTCAGCAGCGCGCACACCAGCACGATCGACAGCATCGCCCGCTGCGCGCCGACCACGCGGATGGTGGCCGCCACGATCGACTTGGAGAAGCCGGAGATCTCGATCAGCTTGCCGAACACCGCGCCGAGCAGGAACACCGGAAAGTACAGCTTGAGGAAACCGACCATCTTCTCCATGAACAGGCCGGTGAACATCGGCGCCACCAGCGAGGCGTCGGTGAGCAGCACCGCGCCGAGCGCGGCCACCGGCGCGAACAGGATGACGCTGTAGCCGCGGTAGGCCACGAACATCAGAAAGCACAGCGCGGCCAGCACGATCAGGAACGACATGGCACCACTCTCCAGCCGCCAGGACACGGCTTGCGCGGGGCGAGTATCGGCAGCGGCCGCATGGACGCGCTCCTGTACCAAGGTACAAGTGATGGCCCTGCGGCCGGTGCCTAGAGTTGCGCCCAACTTGCGGCGATCCCGCCGCGAGGTCGTACCCGGGGAGGAGGGGAATGACCATGAAGCGCAAGCACCTGTGCCTGGCGATCGCCGGCTTGTTGATGACGCCGGCCAGCGGCGCCTGGGCCCAGCAGGCCGAACCTGGCCAGGCGAGCGAGGGCGCCAGGGCCACCACGCTCGATGCGGTCACCGTCACCGCGCGCAAGCGCGAGGAGACCCTGCAGGAAGTGCCGGTGGCGGTGACCGCCTTCACCCCGCAGGCGCTGGACAAGCTCAACATCCAGGACATCGGCGATCTCGATGCGCAGGTGCCCAACCTGACCATCTATGCCGCGCGCGGTTCCACCAGCACCGCGACCGTGTACATCCGCGGCGTGGGTCAGGCCGATCCGCTGTGGGGCGTGGATCCGGGCGTGGGCATCTACCTGGACGATGTCTACATCGCCCGACCGCAGGGCGCGCTGCTGGACGTGTTCGACGTCGGCCGCATCGAGGTGCTGCGCGGCCCGCAGGGCACGCTCTACGGCAAGAACACCATCGGCGGCGCCATCAAGTACATCAGCCGCGAGCTGCCCAAGCAGCTGGACGGCTACGCCCAGCTGACCGTGGGCAACTACGACCAGCTCGACTTCAAGGGCGGCATCGGCGGCCCGATCGGCGGCAGCGAGGCGCTGCGCGCGCGGCTGTCGGTGGCCAGCATGAACCGCGACGGCTTCGGCAAGAACCTGGTCAACGATCAGGAGGTCAGCGACAAGGAGATCAACGCCGCGCGCTTCCAGCTGGGCGCCTTCGCCAACGAGCAGTTCGATGCGCAGTTCGCGGTGGACTGGCTGGACGATCAGTCCGGCGTGCGCGGCGCCAAGCTGCTCAAGGCCAATCCGCTGGCGCCGGCCTATCCGCCGCTGCCCAGCCGCTACGACATCCGCAGCGGCATGCCCAACGTCAACGACACCACGGTCAAGGGCGCCTCGGCCACGCTCAACTGGCGGCCCAGCGCCGACTGGGCGGTCAAGTACGTGATCGCCAAGCGCGAGTCGGATACCGATACCAATATCGACTTCGACGAGACCCCGCTGAAGCTGGTCGACGTGCATGCCGACTATTACGACCAGCAGGTCAGCCACGAGCTGCAGGCCAACTACGATGGCGGCGGCCGCGCGCGTGGGGTCATGGGCCTGTACTACTTCGACGGCGAGGCCGGTGGCCAGGTCCGCAACTACTTCTCCAATCCCTACCTGCCCAGGTCGCTGACCAATCCGCTGTTCGGCGACACCCAGGGCAAGGTGCTGACCAAGAGCGTGGCGCTGTATGCGGACTGGACCTTCGATCTGACCGACAAGCTCAAGCTGGACGTCGGCGCGCGCTACACCGACGAGGACAAGCACGCCATCGCCCTCAACCGCTTCTACACCAGCGACAGCTACACCACCTCCTGGGGCACAGCGGCCAACTTCGACAAGACGGTGAACTTCAAGAACGTCTCGCCCAAGCTGTCGGTCGATTACCAGTTCACGCCCGACCTGATGGCCTACGTGTCGGCTTCGCGCGGCTTCAAGTCCGGCGGCTACAACATCCGCGCCAACACCACCGCGGTGCCGCGCTCGGGCCAGCCCTTCGACGACGAGCAGGTGGACAGCTACGAGATCGGCAGCAAGATGGGGCTGCTGGACGGCCGCGCCTTCCTCAACCTGGCTTACTTCTACAACAAGTACAAGGATATCCAGCTCTCGGTCTTCACCCAGTACCAGTTGCCCAACGGCAGCTATAGCTTCTTCGGCGACTTCACCAACGCCGGCAAGGGCACGGTGCAGGGCGTGGAGGTGGAGTACCAGTTCCTGCCGACCCGGCACTGGCTGATCAGCGGCAACCTGGCCTGGCTGGATGCCAAGTACGACGAGTTCATGAGCGGCGGCGTCAACATCGCCAAGACCCAGTACTTCACCAACGCGCCCAAGTACTCCGGTGCGCTGAACGTGGAGTGGCGCACCGATCTGGCCGGCGGCGGCAACCTGTCCGCGCGCGCCACCTACAGCTACCAGAGCGAGGTCTGGCCCACCACCGACCTGTCCAAGGAGATCCGCCAGGATGGTTACGGCCTGCTGTCGGCCGGCGTGATCTGGAAGCTCGACGACGCCTGGAGCCTGTCGCTGCAGGGCACCAACCTGACCGACAAGGCCTACCGCACCACCGGCTACAACATCGCCGCCTACGGCGTGCTGACCGGCTTCTACGGCGCGCCCCGCCAGGTGCAGGCCAGCGTGCGCTACGACTTCTGACCGCTGCGTGGTCAGGGTCGAACGACGGGCCCGGCGCAAGCCGGGCCTCGTCCATCCGGGGCGGGGCGCTGGCGGTATGCTCGGCCAATGGGGAGGCAGGACACATCGCGGGCGCGCGCCGCAGGGCGCTGGTGCGGGCAGGGTGCGTCGGCTGAGCGGTGCCCATGCGCCTGGGTGAGGCGCCCATGCTGAGCATGTGGATGGTGGCGCTGGCCGGGCTGGCGTGGCTGGCGCTGATGTTCGGCACCGCACTCTATGGAGAGCGCCATCCGGCGGTGCTGGCGCGGCGCTGGCGCCACGTCTACGCGCTGTCGCTGGCGGTGCATTGCACCTCGTGGACGTTCTACGGCACGGTGACCCAGGCCGCGCGCTACGGCTGGCCGCTGCCGCCGACCTTCCTCGGGGCGATCCTGCTGTACGCGCTGGCGGTGGCCTTCATGGTGCGCCTGGTGCGGCTGGCGCGCGAGACCAACGCCACCTCGCTGGCCGATCTGATCGCCACCCGCCTGGGCAAGGATGCGTGGCTGGCGGCGATCGTGACCGGCGTGGCCGTGCTCGGGCTGGTGCCCTACGTGGCCCTGCAGCTGCGCGCGGTGACGATGAGCGTGTCCACGCTCACCGGCAATGTGGCCCATGCCGACCAGGTGCCCGCGCCGCTGCGCGACGGTGCCCTGTACGTGGCGCTGGCGATGGCGGTGTTCGCGATGCTGTTCGGCACGCGCCGGGCGAATGCGGCCGAGCACAACCGCGGGCTGGTGCTGGCGATGGCGTTCGAGTCGCTGTTCAAGCTGGCGGCGATGCTGGCCCTGGGCGCGTTCGTCTGGCTGGGGCTGGACGTGGACTGGGCGCGCGCGGCCAGCGCCGCACCGGTGCCGGCCGCCGATGGCTTCGTGCCGCTGGTGCTGCTGGGCGCGCTGGCCATGTTCATCCTGCCGCACCAGTTCCATGTGGCGGTGGTCGAATGCCGCGACGAGCGCGACGTGGCCACCGCGCGCTGGCTGTTCCCGCTGTACCTGCTGCTGATCGCGCTGCCGGCGCTGCCGCTGGCGCGCGCCGGCAGCCTGCTGCTGGGCGGGCATGTGCCCTCGGACATGTACGCGCTGGCGCTGCCGTTCGCGGCCGGGCACGCGGGCCTGGGGCTGTTCGCCTTCCTGGGCGGGCTGAGCGCGGCGACCGGCATGGTGGTGATCAGCACGCTGACCTTGAGCCTGATGATCGGCAACCACTGGTTCGCGCCCGGCCTGCTGCGCGGAGCCTGGCTGCGCGGGCAGGGCGAGGATCGCCGCGGCGAACTGCTGACCCTGCGCCGGGTGGGCATCGTGGCGATCATGCTGCTGGCCTGGGCCTACAACCGGCTGATCGGCGGCAACGACGCGCTGGCCGACGTGGGCGCGGTGTCCTTCTCCGCGCTGGCCACGCTGGTGCCGGCGCTGTGCTTCGCGGTATGGCGCCCGCAGACGCCGCCGCGCGCGGCGCTGCTGGGCCTGCTGGCGGCGTTCGCCACCTGGGCGTGGGTGATGCTGGTGCCGATGCTGTGGCCGGTGGACGCGCCGCTCTGGCGGCATGTGCCGCGCGTGCTCGCTCCGGCCGGGCTGTTCGGCCTGACCGGCTGGAGCGCGCTGGGTCGCGCGGTCGGCGCCAGCCTGTTCCTGGGCGCACTGGTCACGCTGGCGGCGACCGGCTGGCGCCAGGCGCCGCGCGGCAGCGCGCGCCGGCTGGACCGCGCCGCGCTGCGCGAGGCCGGGCGGCGCTTCCTCGGCCACGAGCGTATCGAACACCTGCTCGCCGGCGCGCCCGACGCCGGGCCGGTGCCGCTGGCCACCGAGCAGCGCATCGAACGCGAGCTCTCCGCGGTGCTGGGCTCGGCCTCCACGCGCCTGCTGCTCAACGCCGCGCGCAGCCAGGCCGGCGAGCTGGACACTGTGGCGGCCATCGTCGGCGAGGCCTCGGCCGACCTGCGCTTCAACCAGCAGGTGCTGGAGGCGGCGCTGCGCAACATGAGCCAGGGCATCAGCGTGGTCGATCGCGAACAGCGGCTGGTGGCCTGGAACCCGCGCTATGCGCAGCTGTTCGGCTTCCCGCCGGAACTGCTCCAGGTCGGCCGGCCGATCGCCGATCTCACCGCCTGGGCCTTGCAGCGCATGCCCCACCGCAACAGCGCCGAGCATGCGCTGGACCGGCGTCTGGCGTTCATGCGCGCCGGCACCGCGCATCTGACCGAGCGCGTGTTCCCCGACGGCACCATCGTCGAGATCCGCGGCAACCCGATGCCCGGCGGCGGCTTCGTGGCCACCTACACCGATGTGACCGACTCGCGCCGCGCCGAGGCCGGACTCAAGCGCGCCAACGAGACCCTGGAGCAGCGCGTGGCCGAGCGCACCGCGCTGCTGGAGCGCGCCAAGGCCGAGGCCGAGCATGCCAACGATGCCAAGAGCCGCTTCCTGGCCGCCATCGGCCACGACCTGATGCAGCCGCTGCACGCCGCGCAGCTGTTCACCGACGCACTGGCCCAGCGCACGCCCGCGCAGGACCACGACACGCTGCGCCAGTTGGCCGGCTCGCTGGAATCCACCCACGACCTGCTCAGCGGCCTGCTGGACATGTCGCGGCTGGAGGCCGGCGGCCTGGTGCCGGCGCCGCGCGATTTCCCGCTGTCCGAACTGCTCGATCCGCTGGCCGCGCAGGTGCGCGCGATGGCGGCCGAGAAGGGCCTGCGCTTCGGCTATGTGCCCAGCCGCGCCTGGGTGCGCAGCGACCCGCAGCTGCTGCGTCGGATCGTGCAGAACTTCCTGGTCAACGCGGTGCGCTACACCGCGCGCGGCGGGGTGCTGCTGGGCACGCGGCGCGTCGGCGCGCGGCTGCGCATCGTGGTGTACGACAGCGGGCCGGGCATCGCGCCGGAGCAGCAGCGGCTGATCTTCGAGGAGTTCCGGCGCGGCCAGGACGCCGGCGGCCAGGGCCTGGGGCTGGGCCTGGCCATCGCCGAACGCATCGCCGGGCTGCTCGATACGCCGCTCTCGCTGCGCAGCGCGCCGTGCCGCGGCACCGCCTTCGGCGTCGAACTTGCGCGTCTACCGGCGCCGCGCGCCGCACGCGCCGCGGTGCGCGGACAGGGCGCCCTGCCGCTGGCCGGCCTGCGCGTGCTGGCGGTGGACAACGACGAGGCCGCGCTGGCCGCCCTGGCAGCGTTGCTGCAGGGCTGGGGCTGCGAAGTGGTCACCGCCGCCGACGAGGCGCAGGCGCGTGCGGCGCTGGCGCATGCGCCGGCCGCGCTGTGGCTGTTCGACTATCACCTGGATCGGGGCGACACCGGTGTGGCCCTGCACGCGCGCCTGTCCGAGGCCTTCGGCGCGCGCCCGTGCGTGCTGCTCTCGGCCGACGCCTCCGGCGCGGTGCGCGACGCCGCGCGCGCGGCCGACCTGCCGCTGCTGGCCAAGCCGCTGCGGCCGCTGGCGCTGAAGTCCGTGCTCGACCGGCTGCTGGCCGCGCGCGCGGGTTGAACACCGCGGCACCGGCGCGGGCGCGACTACAATGGGCGTTTGACCGCCACGCCCTCGCCATGCCCTATACCCCGATCACCGGAACGCTCGGCTACGTGCTCTCGCCCGACGGCACGCAGGTGCTGATGATCCACCGCAACGCGCGGCCCGAGGACGAACACCTGGGCAAGTACAACGGGCTGGGCGGCAAGCTGGAGAACGACGAGGACATCGCCGCCGGCATGGTGCGCGAGATCGCCGAGGAGGCCGGCATCGAATGCACGGCGATGGAGCTGCGCGGCACCATCAGCTGGCCCGGCTTCGGCCGCAATGGCGAGGACTGGCTGTGCTTCATCTTCCTCATCACCGCCTGGACCGGTACGCCGCTGACCTCCAATCCGGAGGGCACGCTGGAGTGGGCGCCGATCGAGCGCCTGGGCGAGCTGCCCATGTGGGAGGGCGACCGCCACTTCCTGCCGCTGGTGTTCGATGGCGATCCGAGGCCGTTCCACGGTGTGATGCCGTATCGCAACGGGCGCATGGTGTCGTGGAGCTTCAGCCGCTTCTGAAGCGGGCGGTGCGCCCGGCGGCGGAGGTGGTTGAAGCGTCGTGCTAGCGGCTGAGGGGGGAGGGGTGCTCTTCGTGGGGAAGTCAAAAGCAAAAGCACCTCCTCCCAGCCTCCCCCCTTCGCAGCGCACAAGGGGAGGGGCGATATTCCGCCTTCGTGGAGGCGGCGGTGTGATCAGCGTGGTCGGCGGCGCTTGGCTGGCGCCGCTCAGCCCTCGAGCTGGCGCGCGGGGTCGGTGAGTTCCAGTTCGCGCAGGATCACTCCGGCCTGGGTGCGGTTGCGCACGCCCAGGCGCTCGAAGATCGAGGACACGTGCGCCTTGACCGTGCGCTCCTGCACGTCCAGGCGGTCGGCGATCTGTTTGTTGAGCAGCCCCTGGGCGACATAGCCCAGCACGCGGAACTGCTGCGGCGACAGGCTGGCCAGGCGCGCGGCCAGCGCCGTGTCGTGCGCGGAGGATTGCGCCCGCGTCACCGCCGTGCGCAGCGAGGCCGGCAGCCACTGTTCGCAGGCCAGCACGCAGCGGATGGCCTCGCGCAGTTCCTCCAGCCCGGCGCTCTTGGGCAGGTAGCCGGCCGCGCCGTGGTCCAGCGCGCGCCGGACCACACGCGGGTCGTCGTTGGCCGAGACCACGACCACCGCCACCGCCGGGAACTGCGCGCGGATCGCGGCCAGCCCGGCCAGGCCGTGGTTGCCGGGCATGTGCAGGTCCAGCAGCACCAGATCGATCTCCGGATGCGCCTCCAGCGCCTGCAGCACCGCGTCGAGCGAATCGGCTTCCAGCATCTCCAGGGCGGCCACCGCATCGGCCGCCGCGCCGCGCAACGCGGCGCGGAACAGGGGATGGTCGTCGGCGATCAGCAGGGTGGGCATGGCGGCGGCGGTCGGCGGGTGGCGAGGGCTAACGTTAGCAAG
Organism: Pseudoxanthomonas sp. UC19_8; assembly: GCF_042700505.1. NCBI lineage: Bacteria > Pseudomonadati > Pseudomonadota > Gammaproteobacteria > Lysobacterales > Lysobacteraceae > Pseudoxanthomonas > Pseudoxanthomonas sp. UC19_8. Next base: position 1,967,819 of record NZ_CP170559.1, on the reverse strand, counting down.
CCGCGCCCGCCGGCGGCTGGTACCAAAGTACGATGCGGCCGGCCTGCAGCCGCAGGTAGCGTGGCGCCATGCATGGAACCCGATCCGCCAGCCGCCTGTCGGCATTGCTCTTATCCGGCGCGCTTGCCGCGTGCGCCACGCCGCAGGCCCGCCCGCACGCGGAGGCCGGCGTGACCGGCGCCTCGCAGGTCACGGTGCACCGCGACGGCGATGATCTGCTGACCGCCGGCCTCGGGCTGGCCGGGCTGCAGACTCCGACGCCGCCGGCCTTCGCCAGGCCCGACGCGCCCACGCCGGCCGAACTGCGCAGGCGTGCGATCTGGTCCAACTGGCGCGGCATCGCCGATCTCTCGCCCACCGGCGGCTACGGCACGCTGTACGGCAGCGTGGCGCGCGTGCCGGGCCGCGAGTACGCCGCGCTGGCCACGGTGCCCGGCGCGCGCCAACCGCATCGCGTGCTGGTCCAGGTACCCGACGCTTTCGATCAGCGGCGGCGCTGCGTGGTGGTGGCGCCGTCGTCGGGCTCGCGCGGGGTGTATGGCGCCATCGCCGTGGGCGGCGCCTGGGCACTGCCGCGCGGCTGCGCGGTGGCCTATACGGACAAGGGCACCGGTACCGACTATTTCGATCTGGATGCCGGGCGCGGCTTTGCGCTGGACGGCAGCTCGGCCGCGACGGGCGAACAGGCGTTGGCTTTCGCTCCTCAGCCCGCAGCCGCGGCGGGCGGCGTGGCGTTCAAGCACGCGCATTCGCAGGACAACCCGGAAGCCGACTGGGGCCGGCACGTGCAGCAAGCCGCGCGCTTCGCGCTGCAGGCGCTGGATGCGGCGTTCCCGCAGGCGGCGCCGTTCACTGCGGACAATACGCGCGTGATCGCGGTCGGCATCTCCAACGGCGGCGGCGCGGTGCTGCGCGCGGCCGAGCTGGACGACGCGCTCATCGATGCCGTCGTCGCCGGCGAACCCAACGTCTACGTCGAAGGCGCGCCCGGCGCGCGTGCGCTGTACGACTTCGCCAGCGAGGCGGCGCTGCTGATGCCTTGCGCCTTGCTCGATCTGCCGCCGGCGGCGCTGCCGCAGCCGCCGCTGCGCGCCCAGGTCGAACCGCTGTGGGCCGCGCGCTGCGCCGCGCTCCAGGCGCAGGGGCTGGTCGAGGGCGCCACGCCTGCGGCGCAGGCCGCCTCGGCCCACGCGCAGCTGCGGGCCAGCGGCTGGAGCGAAGCGGTGTTGGCCTCCGGCGCGGCCAGCGTGGGTTTCGACCTGTGGCGCGCGATCCTGGCGACCTACGCCTCGGCCTACGGCCGCTATGCGCCGGGCGAGCACCCGTGCGGCTATCGCTGGTCGGCGCAGAACGCGGACCTCTCCCCGCGCGCGGCCACGGCCGTCGAACGCGCGGCGTGGTGGTCCGACGCCAGCGGCATCCCGCCCGGCAACGGCGTGGGCCTGATTGATGCCAGGCTGGCCGCGCCCGATCCGACGCTGCCGGGGCTGCTGTGCCTGCGCGCGCTGTGGGACGGGCAGGGCCCGGACGCCCAACGCGTGCGCGCCGGCATCGCGGGCACCCATGCCGGACTGCCGCGGGCGGGGCTGCCGGTGCTGGTGGTGCATGGCACCGACGACGGCCTGATCCCGCCGGCGTTCACCAGCGCGCCCTATGTCGCCGCCGCACGCGCGGCCGGCCGGCCGGTGCGCTACTGGCAGGTGCGCAACGGCGAGCACTTCGACGCCTTCCTCGCCCTGCCGGCGTACGGCGCGCGCTACACGCCGATGCTGCCGCACGTCTATGCCGCACTGGATCGCGTGGCCGATGTGCTCGATGGCAAGGCCGCGCTGCCGGCCGATGCGACGATCGAGGCGCGCGGCCGCGGCACCGGTGCGGTGGAGGCCGCGCAGTTCGGCGCGGCGGTGAAGTAAGGAAGTTGGCACCAGGCGCCATCCACGCGAAAGCGGCGTCAGCGCCTTGGCCATTCAAGAACGAAGGTCACCTGGCCCGGCCTTCGCGCGGCGACGGCGCTGGTGCGGCAAGAGGGCTTCAACCAGGTTGCGTGACGCGCATCGCCCGCCTGGATTGCTGGAGGCGACACGCTGTCGCCGTAGAGCCAAGCGGAGCGCCGTGGAACCGTGCTGTTGGCGGCCAGTGCGACCTGCGCGGTTCTCCACAGCCGGTGTGGATGAGTGGTGGGGCAAGCATGTGGATAAGCCGCGCGCGCCCAGTCGTGGCAAGGCAGCGCGCGAAGATGGCGAAAAAATGACCAGCGCGCGGCAGTTCATCCACAGGGCCTGTGGATGGAAGCTGGACAAGGATGTGGATAAGCGCGTGAGCGCGTTGCGGGGCGGGCGTGTCAAGCGGATTGGCACAAAAATGACCAGGCCGCATCGCGCCGCATGACGCGCTGCGTGGAACCTTGCGAGGCTTCAATCCGCCGCGCGCAGCGCGATCACCGCATTGAGTCCGCCGAAGGCGAAGGAGTTGCTCAGCACCGCGTGCACCGGGCGGGCACGCGCCTGGTTGGGGACGTAGTCCAGGTCGCATTCCGGATCGGGATCGAGGAAGTTGGCGGTCGGCGGCACCACCTGCTCGCGCAGTGCGCCGATCGCGGCCACCAGTTCCAGCGCGCCGGCCGCGCCGAGCGCGTGGCCGTGCACGGCCTTGGTCGAACTCACCGCCAGCGCCTCGGCGTGCGCGCCGAACACCTGCCGCAGCGCGCGGGTCTCGCAGCGGTCGTTGGCCTGGGTGCCGGTGCCATGGGCGTTGACGTAGTCGATCTGTTCCGGCGGAAGGCCCGCGTCCTGCAGCGCCAGGCGCATGGCCGCGGCCGCACCGTCGATGCTGGGCGCGACGATGTCGCCGGCATCGGCGCTCATGCCGAATCCGGCCAGCTCGGCCAGCGGCCGCGCGCCGCGGGCGGCGGCGTGCTCGGCGCTTTCCAGCACGAACAGCCCGGCGCCTTCGCCCAGCACCAGGCCGCTGCGCTGTGCGCAGAAGGGCCGGCAGGTGTCGTCGCTGACCACACGCATCGCTTCCCAGGCGCGGATCAGGGCCAGGCTCAGGCAGGCCTCGCTGCCGCCGGCGATGGCCACCTCGGCCAGGCCGTGGCGCACCATCAGCGCGGCCTGGGCCAGCGCGTGATTGGCCGAGGCGCAGGCGCTGGACACGGCGAAGGCCGGCCCGCGCAGGCCGAAGGCGATGCTGATCTGGCTGGCCGCGGCGTTGTTCATGCTGCGCACGATGGTCAGCGGGTGCAGGCGCTCGGACTGGTCGCGGTAGAGCCGGCGCGACTGCTCGTCGCGGCTGAGCTCGGCGCCCACGCCGGTGCCGACCACCACCGCGCAGCGCGCGCCGAGCGCGGACTCTGCGCTCAGGCCGGCCTGGGTCATCGCCTCCTGGGCGGCGACCAGTGCCATCTGGGTCATGCGGTCGAGCTGGCCGGGGGCGATGCCGCCGGTCTGCGTCGCGTCCGGGGCGAACCCGGGCAGGGTCGCCGCCATCCGCATCTTCAGCGTGCTGTGCGGATCGGGCGAGGCCAGGGGCGCGATGCCGCTGCGACCGTCGCGCATCGCGCTCCACAGCGCCGGCGCGCCCAGGCCGAGCGCGCTGACCGCGCCCATGCCGGTGATCACCACGCGCCGCGCCCGCACGGAGGCGTCCATGGCGCGTCAGTGCGCCGGCTGCGCCGCGGTGGCCGCCTTGGTCGCCAGCGCGTCCTCGACGGCCAGGACCAGCTTGCCGAGCGAGCCGTCGTCCAGTTTCGGATCGCGCTGCGGGAAGGTGATGTCGAAGTGCTCTTCGATGTCGAACAGGATCTCGATGGCCTCGAGCGAATCCACGCCCAGCTCCTGCAGCTTGGTGTCCGGGGTCAAGGTGGCGGGGTCGATCTCGGCGTGCTGGGCGACGATGGTCTGGATCTGCGATTCGATGGACGGGGTCATGGCAGTGCTCCGCGAATGAGAGGCCACCGCACGGCACCGGCCGCCGGTGGAGCGCACGCTGCAGCCTCGGCCGCAGCAGCCAGGCGCCACGCTAGATCGCCAATCTTCCAGAGGCCTTTCGTCAAGCCGGTCCACGCGCGGGCCTTCAGCGGCGGTCCAGCGCCCGCTGAGCGGGGGTGTCCCGTCCCGTCCGTTGGCGCCGAGCCGGGCCCGGTTGGCGGCCGTGGAACCGTAAACGCCGGTGAGCCGTGCCGCCGCCGCAGTTCTCCACAGCCGGTGTGGATGAGTGGTGGGGCAAGCATGTGGATAAGCCGCGCGCGCCCAGCAACGGCGCGGCCTGCGCCGAAGATGGCGAAAAAGTGACCGGCGCGCGGCCGTTCATCCACAGGGGCTGTGGATGGGGTGCCGACAAAGGTGTGGATAAGCGTGGGAGCGCGTTGCAAGGCAGGCGTGTCAAGCGAAATGGCACAAAAATGACCAGGAAGAATCGCGGCGCTTCGGACTTGCGCGTGGAACATCGCGGCCCGCTAAGCGGCTGGCCGCGTGGCGCTGACAGGTGCCATCTCTTCGAGCCTTCGCGCCCGGCCTTGATTGCCGCGCGACGCCACCCTTGGCAGGCTGGCGGCCCGTTCTTCCGTCGCGAGCGCGCGCGCCATGTCACGACCCCGCCATTTCTCGATGCTGCGCGACTTCCAGCTGGCCGACTGGTTCACCCTGGGCAACGCCTTCTGCGGCAGCGGCGCGGTGTTCGCCGCGCTGCACTACATGCAGCAGGGCCGCGTGGGCGTGCTGCTGGCCGGCATGGCGCTGATCCCGCTGGCCTTCATCTTCGACGCGCTGGACGGCCGGGTGGCGCGCTGGCGGAAGTCGGCCTCCACCCTGGGGCGCGAGCTGGACTCGCTGGCCGACGTGATCTCCTTCGGCGTGGCGCCGGCGGCGCTGGCCTACGCCTGCGGCCTGCAGGGCGGCTGGGACTGGCTGATCCTGAGCTACTTCGTGTGCTGCGGCGTCAGCCGACTGGCGCGCTACAACGTCACCGCCGAGGCGCTCTCGGGCGATGAGGGCAAGGTGACCTACTTCGAAGGCACGCCGATCCCCACCAGCCTGGCGCTGGTGGTGCTGCTGGCGGTGGCGGCGGTGCAGGGCCGCCTCGGTGCGCAGGTGTGGTGGGGCCAATGGCAACTGGGGCCGTGGCAGCTGCATCCGCTGGTGCTGCTGTTCGCGCTGTCCGGCTCGCTGATGATCAGCAAGACACTGCGTATTCCCAAGCCGTAGGGCAGCTGCCGGCAGGTTGCTATCATCCGGACGCAAGTCGGGAGCGCGTAATGTCGGGTGCACAAGGCGGGTGGGGCGAAGGGGCGGACGCGATGGCGCGCCAGGTCTGGGAGACCTGGGCGAGGCGCTGCGCAAGTTCGCCTCGGTGCCGCTGGAGACCGCCGGGCCGGCCTGGCAGCAGGTGCCTGGCGGCTGGCCGGGCTGGACGCCGCCCAAGGGCGGGGCGCCGGGCGATGTGATGGAGCGCTTCGACGGGCTGGCCCGGCACTGGTTCGGGCGCATGCAGCACGTGGCCGCCCAGTTCGCCGACCGCGACAACACCCCGGCCGACATCGTCGCCGCCTGGCGCCAGGCGCTGGGCGCGACCGAGGCCAATCCGTATCCGGACCTGTTCGGCAGCCTGTTCGGTCAGGCCACCGGGCTGGACGATCTGGGCGAGCAGTGGCTGCCCTGGCTGGAATCGCTGCGCGGGCCGCTGGAGGAATGGTCCAGGACGCCGGCCTTCGGCCCGGCGCGCGAGCACCAGCAGCGCTGGAAGGGCCTGTTGCAGGCCCAGCATGCGCTACGCGAGGCTGCCGAGGCCTACCGCACCCTGCTGGAGGATGCCTCGCGCCAGGCCTATGCGCTGTTCGAGGAGAAGTTGAACCAGCGCGCGGGCGAGGGCAGTGCGCTGGACAGCGCGCGGGCCCTGTTCGACGAGTGGATCGACGCGGCCGAGGATGCCTACGCGCGCATGGCGCTGTCCGAGGAATTCAGCGAGGTCTACGGCGCGCTGGCCAACGCGCAGATGCGCATGCGCGCCGGCGTGCAGCGCGAGGTCGAGCAGCTCGGCAGCCTGCTGGGGCTGCCCACGCGCACCGAGGTCGATGCCGCGCACCGCAAGATCGCCGAACTCGAGCGCATCCTGCGCCGCATGATGCGCGGCCAGGCCGCCGAGCGGCCCGCGCCGCGTCCCGCGGCCGCGCCTGAAGCGTCTCGCCAGGCTCCGTCGCCAGCGCGACCGGCGAAGGCGGCGAAGAAGGCCGCCGCTTCGAAGCCTTCCCCTGCGTCGAAGGCGCCGGCGAAGAAGTCGGCCAAGACCGCAGCGAAGAAGACCGGCGATAAGCCTACGGCGAAGAAAGCCGCGGCGAAGAAAGCCGCAGCGAAGAAGGCCGGCCGCACCAGAGCGCCCAGCAAGCCCATCTCGAAGACCTCCGCCAGGCGCACCACGCGCGGCAAGGCGCCGGCATGAGCAGCAGCCCGTTCCGCGCCACCGCCGATGCGCTGGCCGCCGAAGCGATCGCCCTGCAGGAGAAGCTGGGCGCCGGCTTGCGCACGCTGCCCGAGGTCGGGGACGTCCACTACGGTGTGACCCCGCGCGAGGAAGTCTGGCGCGATGGCAAGGTGGTGCTGTATCGCTTCATCGGCGACACCGCGCCCACCGCCAGGGTGCCGCTGCTCATCACCTATGCGCTGGTCAACCGGCCCTACATGGTCGACCTGCAGGAGGACCGTTCGCTGGTCCGGGGCCTGCTGGCGCAGGGCCAGGACGTGTACCTGATCGACTGGGGCTATCCGGATCGGTCCGACCGTTTCGCGCTGCTGGACGATTACGTCAACCGCTATATCGACGGCGCCGTCGATCATCTGCGCCAGACCAGCGGCGAGGACGCGATCAACGTGCTCGGCATCTGCCAGGGTGGCGCGCTCTCGCTGTGCCATGCCGCGCTGCATCCGGCCAAGCTGCGCAACCTGATCACGATGGTCACCCCGGTGGACTTCCACACGCCGGACAACATGCTGTCCAACTGGATCCGCATGGTCGATGTGGATCTTCTGGTGGATACGCTGGGCAACGTGCCGGCCGACCTGATGAATCTGAGCTACCTGATGCTCAAGCCGTTCCGCCTGAACGTGCAGAAGTATGTCGGCCTGCTCGACATCCTCGACGACCGGCGCGCGGTGCAGGATTTCCTGCGCATGGAGAAGTGGATCTTCGACTCGCCCGACCAGGTGGGCGAGGCCTTCCGCCAGTTCGCCAAGCAGTTCTACCAGGCCAACGGCTTCGTCGAAGGCGGCATCGCGCTGGACGGCGAGGCGGTGGACCTGTCGCGCCTGGGGATGCCGATCCTCAACATCTACGCCGAGCAGGATCACCTGGTGCCTCCCGATGCCTCCAAGGCGCTGCGCGGGCTGGTCGGCAGCCAGGACTATTCCGAACTGAGCTTCCGCGGCGGCCATATCGGCATCTACGTCTCCAGCCGCGCCCAGCGCGAAGTCCCCAGCGCCATCGCAGGCTGGCTGGCGGCGCGCTGATTGGGTCTGTCGGACCCGCTGTTTGGCGACTTGGTCCAAGCGCCACTAACCGCCCCGCCAAAATGACCGTTTCCCCATGATCCGCCCCCTCCCTTGCGCGCAGCGCAGGGGAGGGCTGGGGAGGGGTGCTTTTCGCGGCTAGCTAAAGACAAGCGAAAGCCAGCGGCAACAGCGAGCCCCAGCAGCAAAGGCGACAGCAACAGCTGGCAGCTACAGCAAGAGCTAACAGCAACAGCAAAAACCAACCCCTCCCCCTCAGTCGCTAGCCGCGACTTCGAGCTCCCCTGCGCTGCGCGCAAGGGAGGGGGCAGATCACTTGGGCTGACGCTTCCTGCGATCCCGAATCCCGAATCCCCAACCCGCCCTTGACCCACACACCGCTAGACTCCCCACCATCCACCGCCGCTCGCAGAGTGCCGCCATGAACACGCCCACCGCTCCCCGTCCGCTGGCTCGCTCGCTGGACGACCGCATGATCGCCGGCGTCATGGGCGGCATCGCTCGTCGCTTCGGCTGGAACACCACGCTGGTGCGGGTGGTGTTCGTCATCGTCTCGCTGGCCTCGGCGGCCTTTCCCGGCATCCTGGTCTACCTGCTGCTGTGGCTGCTGATGCCCAACGAGGCGTGAGCGATCGCGCCCGCGTGCGCGCGCCGCATCCGTTGCTGCTGGCGCTGGGGGCGCTGTGGACATCGCCCAACACGCTGATCGGTCTGCTGCTCGGCGCGGCCGGCCTGCTGCGCGGCGCGCGGGTGCACCTGAGCACGCGCGAGCACGCGCTGGTGTTCGCGCGCTGGCCCTGGGGGCCGGGCGGGGCGATCACCTTCGGCAACACCATCCTGCACACGGGACCCGACCTGGACATTGCCTGCCACACCTATGCCCATCGCGCGGGGCATTGCACCGACGCGGCGATCCGCCTGGGCGATCACGAACGCGCGCACGTGCTGCAGTACATGGCGCTGGGGCCGCTATTCCTGCCGCTCTATCTGGTCTGTGGTGGGATCAGCGTGCACAACCGCTTCGAGCGCGCCGCCGATCGCTATGCGTTGACCGGCGCGGGTTGGTGGCCGTTCGCCAACCCGCGTTCGCTGCGATGAAGCGGCTTCAGCGCGGCAGCGCGCCGTGCAGGAACTGCTCGACCGAGGCGTCCACGTAGGCCGCCAGCTCCTCCGGATCGGAGTTGGCCATGTAGCCGCAGGCAGTGCGGATGGTCAGCTCGCCGAACAGCATCATGAAGAACTGGCCCGCCGCCTGGTAAGGGGTGGTATGCAGCACCAGCCTGCCGGCGGCGACCTGCTGTTCGAAGTAATGGCCCAGGCAGCCGCGCGTGTCGGCGATGGCGTTGTCGAAGAAGAAGTCGCGCAGCTGCGGGAAGGCGCGGCCTTCGCCGATCACGATGCGGTTGACCAGCAGCGCATCGGGCGTGGTCAGGCTGGCGGCGATCTCGCGGCCGGCCTTGCGCAGCGCCTCCTGCGGCGACAAGCCGTCCAGTTCCATTGCGCGCAGCCGGTCGGCCATGTCCTGCAGGCGGCGCTCGATGATGGCGAAGGCCAGGCCTTCCTTGTCGCCGAAGGCCCGGTACAACGTGGCCAGCGAGCCGCCGGCGCGCGCCACGATCTCGCTCAGGCGGGCCTGCTGGTAGCCCTTCTCGGCGAACACCTCGGCGGCCGCGTCGAGGAACTTCTCCACGCGCAGCTCGCCGCGGCGGCACAGTTCGACCTGGGGCATCGGCCGCACACCCGGGAGGCGCGGTCTGGAAGCGAGCATGGGCATGGGGGATCGGAGCTGGCCTGTTTCCGCCAATCTAGCAAGGAATATCGCCAGACGAGTGATGCACCGCGGGAGAGCGCCATGCGCGCAACGCCGCGCGCCGCAGGCTTACCGGCACCGCCCCGGGCCGCTATACTGCGCGACCGCGCCGAAGTGGCGGAATGGTAGACGCAGCGGACTCAAAATCCGCCGCCCTTAAAAGCGTGTGGGTTCGAGTCCCACCTTCGGCATGATGGGAAGGCAAAGGCCGGCATCGCCGGCCTTTGTGCCGTCTGGGGAATGACAAGCCCGCCAGATTGATGCGGCGCAGAATGCCAAGGCGGGGTCGGGCTTCGTATGGTGACAGCGCTGTCACCGGACGGGGTCGTGGGTGGTGGCGCTTCCTTGCCTTGCTGCCTGGCTTGTCTCCCTTATGCGCCCGCCTGACCTGCGTTTCGTCCATGCACTGCGGGGCCGCCCTGGCGCGGCGCGCATGCGTGCGTCAGGTCGAGGGGGCCGCGGTCGATTCGCGCAGCTGCAGGGCGTAGGGCATCTGCACCATCGCACCGCTGTCGGGCGTGTGGATGGTCTTGATCAGTTCGAGTGTCGCGGTGCGGCCCATGTCGCGCGTGGGCTGCCGCACGGTGGTAAGCGAGGGGAAGATGTGGCGCGAGATCGGCGTGTCGTCGAAGCCGCAGACCGAGAGCTGCTGCGGGATGCGCAGGCCGCGCTCGCCGGCCACGCGGATCACGCCGGCGGCCATGTCGTCGTTGCCGGCGAAGATGGCGGTGGGCGGCTCGGGCAGGTCGAGCAGCTGGTTGGCCGCGGCCACGCCCGATTCGAAGGTGAACTCGCCCTTGGCCACCAGCGCCGGGTCGTAGGCGATGCCGGCCTCGCGCAGGGTCTCGCGGTAGCCGGCGTGTCGCCACTCGGCCGCGCCGTGGGTCGGCGGCCCCTTGATGTGGCCGATGCGGCGATGGCCGAGCGCGAGCAGGTGGTGCATCAGCTCGCACACCGCGGCGTGTTCGTCCACGGTCACGCCGATGCGGCCACGATGCGTGCGTGGGGCGATGCTGGCGAAGGGCAGGGCCGCATCGTCCAGGAAGCCGAGCAGCTCCATGTCGTCGGTCAGCGGCGGGGTGAGCACGAAACCGTCGACGCCGTGCTGGTTGGCCAGTTCGCGCAGCTCGGCGATCGCGCGGCCCTCGCCATAGGTCACCGGCGCCAGCACCAGGGTGTAGTGCCGCTCGCGGCAGGCTTCGAGCACGCCGCCCTGGATCTGCATCAGGTAGTTGCGCGAAGGGTTGTCGTAGGCCAGCGCGACCACGAAGGTGCGCCGGCTGGCCAGGCTGCGCGCGGAGAGGTTGGGCTTGTAGTGCAGCCGATCGACCACTTCCTGCACGCGGCGACGGGTCTGTTCGCTCACGCGCGGCTCCTGGTTGAGCACGCGCGAGACCGTCTTCATCGATACGCCGGCCGCCTCGGCCACGTCCTCCAGTCTCACCCGCATCGTCTGCCATCCCCTGTCGCCGTCGCCGCATCTTGCCAAAACCCGCGGCCGACGCCTGCTGCGACCGCAGCACGTCCGGCACGTGCATCCCTTTCCCAGGAGTCCTCTGCATGAAGCAACGTCCCTTCCGCGCCGCCCGTGGCCCCCTTTCCCTCGCGCTGCTGGCGACGCTGTCGGCCGGCGTGCTGAGCGGCGGCGCGGCCATCGCGCTGGATCAACAGGCGGGCACCGCGCATCCGGCGCTGTGGCCGCAGCTGCGCTCGCCGCTCAAGCCCGATCCCAAGCTGGAGGCGCGCATCGATGCGCTGCTGGCCAGGATGTCGCCGGAAGAGAAGGTCGGGCAGGTGGTCCAGGCCGACATCGCCAGCGTCACCCCGGACGATCTGAAGACCTACCGCCTGGGCTCGATCCTGGCCGGCGGCAGCTCGGACCCGGGCGGCCAGTACAACGCGCCGGCCAGCGCCTGGCTGGCGCTGGCCGATGACTTCTACGCCGCCTCGATGGACACCAGCGGCGGCAAGTACAACGCCATCCCGGTCATCTTCGGCGTCGATGCGGTGCACGGCCACAACAACGTGGTGGGCGCGACGCTGTTCCCGCACAACATCGGCCTGGGCGCGACCCACGACCCGGCGCTGATGGGCCAGATCGCGCAAGCCACCGCCGCGGAGATGCGTGCCACCGGCATCGACTGGACCTTCGCCCCGACGCTGGCGGTGCCGCAGGACGATCGCTGGGGCCGCACCTACGAGGGCTATTCGGAGAATCCGGACGTGGTGCGCGCCTATGCCGGTCCGCTGATCCAGGGCCTGCAGGGCAAGCCGGGCAGCAAGGACTTCCTCAAGGGCGCGCACGTGGTGGCCACCGCCAAGCACTTCCTGGCCGATGGCGGCACCTTCGAAGGCCGCGATCAGGGCGATGCGCGCATCGACGAGGCCACGCTGCGCGATGTGCATGGCGCGGGCTATCCGCCGGCGCTGAAGGCCGGCGTGCAGGCGGTGATGGTGTCCTTCTCCAGCTGGAACGGCGTCAAGATGAGCGGCAACGCCTCGCTGCTGGATGCGGTGCTGAAGCAGCGCATGGGCTTCGACGGCTTCGTGGTCAGCGACTGGAACGGCCATGCCAGCGTGCCCGGCGGCAGCCGCGAGAACTGCGTGCCGGCCTTCGTCGCCGGCGTGGACATGATCATGGCGCCGGACACCTGGAAGGGCTGCTACGAGCGTCTGCTGGCGGCCGAGAAAGGCCACGCGCTGCCGGCCGGGCGCCTGGACGAGGCGGTGCGCCGCATCCTGCGGGTGAAGTTCCGCGCCGGCATGTTCGAGGCCGGCAAGCCGTCCACGCGCGGGGTCGCGGGCCGGTTCGACCTGCTGGGCAGCGCCGAACATCGCGCCATCGCGCGTCGGGCGGTGCGCGAGTCGCTGGTGCTGCTGAAGAACAACGGCGGCGTGCTGCCGCTCGATCCGCGCGCCAGGCTGCTGGTGGCGGGCGACGGCGCCGACGACATGATGATGCAGTCCGGCGGCTGGACCCTGAGCTGGCAGGGCACCGGCCTGAAGCCGGAGGACTTCCCGCACGCGCAGACCATCGCCGCGGCCCTGCGCGAGCAGGTGGCGCGCGCCGGCGGCCAGGTCGAGCTGGCCGCCGACGGCCGCTACACGCACAAGCCCGACGCGGCGGTGGTGGTGTTCGGCGAGACGCCGTACGCCGAGTTCCAGGGCGACCTGAAGGTGCTGGCCTATCGCCCGGGCGACGACCGCGACCTGAAGCTGCTGCGCAAGCTCAAGGCGGAAGGCATCCCGGTGGTGGCGGTGTTCCTGTCCGGCCGTCCGCTGTGGATGAATCGCGAGATCAATGCCGCCGACGCCTTCGTGGCCGCCTGGCTGCCGGGTTCGGAAGGTGGCGGCGTGGCCGATGTGCTGTTGCGCGACGCTGCGGGCAAGGTGCAGCACGACTTCCGCGGCACGCTGTCCTACTCGTGGCCGCGCACCGCGGTGCAGACGCCCTTGAACGTCGGCCAGCCCGGTTACGACCCGCAGTTCGCCTACGGCTACGGCCTGACCTACGCCAAGCCGGCGTCCCTGCCGGCGCTGTCCGAGGATGCGGGCATGGACCTGGCCTCGCTGGGCGCGCAGACCTTCTTCGAGCGCGGAACGCCGGCCACCGGCTGGACGCTGCGCGTGCAGTCGGTGGTGGGCAAGCCGCGCACGCTGTCCCAGCCTTCCGGCCAGCGCGACGCGCCGGACGTGGCGATCGCGCCGGTGGACTACAAGGCGCAGGAAGACGCGTGGAAGATCACCTGGAAGCAGGCCGGCGAGATCGCGCTGCTCGCGCCGCGCCCGCTGGACCTGGTGCGCGAGACCAACGGCAACGTGATGCTGCGCGTCACCCTGCGCGTGGACGCCGCGCCGTCGCAGCCGGGCGCCGAACTGTTCCTGGAATGCGGCCCGGGCTGCAGCGCGTCCCTGCCGATCGACACCGCGCTGGCCAAGGCGCCGCGCGGCACCTGGGGCACGCTGGGCATCCCGTTGAAATGCTTCGCCGCGCGCAACGCGCAGATGGGCCAGGTCACCGCGCCGCTGGGCTGGCGCATGCCGGCCGGCACGGTGCTGTCGGTCCACGAAGTCGGCCTGGGCACCGAGGCGCAGCACGTGCTCGATTGCGCGGCGAAATGAGGGCGGGCGGGCCCTGCCTCGGTCAAGAGGACAGCGGCCCGCCTTGACACCTTGGGCGGACACGAGGCCGGCGGTGATGACATCGCCGGCCTCGCTTTTGTGCGTGTGACGCGGTAGGCCTAGTTGCTTGGATGGATATGGCGCGTTGGTCGCTTTGAGCGCGGTCGAGGCGTCGGCAGACTGCGGCAGAAAACTTCCTCCGTGCCCTCAGTGGACTTCAAGAGGAGACGGTCAATCAGGGGAACGGTTGGTGTCGAATAGGGCAGATGCCGTCATCCAGGACAAATGAAACCATGTCGATTGCATGACGCGACTTGGCAGACAAATTCTTGAAAAGCACCGTCAAATGTAGCGAAAACAGGCACAAAAAAAAGATGACCAATTTGTAATTTTTTGTGAGTTTCTCGTTACTCTCGTGTTGCGGAGGTTGTCCCAAGACCCACGCATTCCCGGCTGGGGAGCAGTACGAAAGACAGCCGGATGGCCTTGCTCCTACCTGTCAACCAGAGAGATCTTTCGATGAAATTCGCCAAGACCATGAAGCGCACGGCGTTGAGTGCGGCGCTGGGCATGTGCTTTGCCGGCGTCGTCCACGCGCAGAGCACCAGCGGCAGCATCCGCGGCACCGTCCAGCCGGGTTCCACCGTGACCATCAGTAACAACAGCGGCTTCAGTCGCACGGTCACGGCCGATGCCGATGGCCGTTACAGCCTGAGCTCGCTACCGGTGGGGTCCTACACCGTGACCTCGCAGGAGGGCGGCAGCAAGTCGGTGATCGTCACGGTCGGCAGTGCGGTCGACGCGTCCTTCGGCGGCAACGCCGCGACGCTGGAAACGGTCCGGGTCACCGGCGCGTCCGCGCCGAAGATCGACGTGACCGCCACCGATACCCATACGGTGATCACCGCCGAGCAGCTCAAGCGCCTGCCGATCCCGCGTTCGGCCGAGGCTATCGCGCTGCTGGCGCCGGGGACCGCGTCGGGCAACGGCTACTACTTCGGCAACAGCGTGTCCTTTGGCGGCGCGTCGGTGGCGGAGAACGCCTACTACATCAATGGTTTCTTCACCGGCAACCCGATGACCAATGTCGGTGGCTATACGCTGCCCTACGGGTCGATCGCCCAGCAGGAGACCTACACCGGTGGCTACAGCGCCAAGTACGGTCGTTCCGACGGCGGCGTGATCAACGGCATCGGCATGAGCGGCAGCAACGATCTGCATTTCGGCGGCCAGATCACGTTTTCGCCCAAGGGCCTGCGCTCCAACAATCCGGATCGCTACTACCCGAACATGGATTTCAGCGCGGCCAATGCCAATCCGAACATCCCGGTCAATCCCGACACCGGCAAGCCCTATCAGTACGGCTACGAATCGCCTCAGTTGGCGGGCACGATCTACGACAAGGGCAATCAGCACGAGCGCTGGGAGAGCACCTACAGCGGCTATGTCAGCGGTCCGCTGATCCGCGACACCTTGTTCGGCTTCATTTCCGCAGAAACCGACAAGGTCGACACCGCGACCGGGTCGCCCAGCCAGGCCGCGCCGGCGACCTACGAGCGCTACAGCAGCACCAATCCCAAGCTGTACGCCAAGTTGAACTGGAACATCAACGACAGCAACCTGCTCGAATACACCTATCTGCACGAGAAGACCAACGAGCGCGGCACCGATTACGGCTACGACTTCGATACCCAGGCCATCGGCAACGTGCTCAATTCGATCACGCCGACCTACCTGACCAACGACCTGTCGGTGCTCAAGTACACCGGCTATCTCACCGACAGCCTGACCTTCGACGCCACCTACGGCCGCACGCGCCAGGCCTACAAGGCGATCAATCCGCAGGTGTCGGCCGGCATCGACATGGTCACCGCCTCGCAGGCCACGGTGAATCCGGCCGTGGGCGACATCAGCGGCGTCACCATTCCCAACACGCTCACCGCCGGCGGTACCAACGCCATCGATCGCAGCCACGGCCTGCGCGCCGACCTGCAGTGGGTGGTGGGCGACCACACCCTGACCCTGGGCGTGGACAACATGAAGTTCTCGTCGGACAACGAGGGCATCACCCAGTACGTCAACAACTGGCGTTACTCCCACACCAACAACATGGGCGCGCTGGCCGCCTACGGTATTCCCAGTCTGGCCGCGTCCAATGGCTACTACGTCAGCAACACGTTCTACACCGACGCCAGCAGCATGTCCCTCAAGCAGGACGCCTTTTACCTGGAAGACAAGTGGCAGGTCGTGGACAACCTGCTGCTGACCGTGGGTCTGCGCAACGACAAGTTCACCAACTACAACAACGTCGGCAAGCCCTACGTGGACAGCGGTAACCAGTGGGCACCGCGGATCGGTGCGGCATGGGATGTGTTCGGGGATTCTTCGTTCAAGCTGTTCGCCAACGCGGGTCGCTACTTCCTGGCGCTGCCCAATGCGGTGGCGCTGCGTGGCGCTTCGCCCTCCACCTTCACCCGCCAGTACTTCACCTACACCGGCATCAATCCCAACACCGGCGCCCCGGTGACCGATCAGGCCAGTACGGTGCTGGTGCTCAACGGTGAGGACGGCAAGCCCGTCGATCCCAATACGATCGCGCCCACCAACCTCAAGAGCGAGTACCAGGACGAATACATCCTGGGCTTCGAGAAGACGCTCGGTGCGTCCTGGGCCTTCGGCGCCAAGGTCACCTATCGCGACCTGAAGTCGGCCGTGGACGACATCTGCGATCCGGGCACGATGTACAACAAGCTCGCCGCGACCCAGGGCCAGAGCGTGGCCGATGGCGTCGACATCCCGGGCTGCTTCCTGGGCAACCCCAGCGCCAGCAACACCTTCAACCTGCAGAACATCGACGCCAACGGCAATCCCACCGGCACCTACACCAAGCTGACCATGAACCCCAGCGACTGGGGCTGGCCGTCGCCGATGAAGCGCACCTACAAGGCCATCGATCTGTTCCTGGAGCATCCGTTCGACGGCAAGTGGGAGTTCCGCGTGGACTACACCTACTCCAAGCTGCAGGGCAACACCGAGGGTCCGGCCAATTCGGATACCGGGCAGGGCAGCGACAGCCACGACAATGGTGTGTCCACGTCGGAGAACTGGGATATCGCGGCGATCATGAAGTACGCCGATGGCTATCTGGCCAACGACCATCGCCATCAGATCAAGCTGCATGGCAGCTACGCCTTCAACGACGACTGGTCGGTGGGCGTCAGCGCGCGTCTGATGGCGGGTGCGCCGGCCAACTGCTTCGGCTACTACAACCCGGAGGGCAGCATCGACGAGAACGACAATGCCGACGGCGGTCCGGCCGATCCGGCGGGCAACTATGGCGCGGCCTACCATACCTGCTTCGGCAAGTCGGCTTCTCCCGGCACCAAGTTCCTGCCGTGGACGCACGATTGGGATCTGGGCGTGGTGTATGCGCCGGGCTACTTCGATCACAAGCTGCGCTTGGGTCTGAACGCGTTCAACGTGTTCAATTCCCACGGCATCACCTCGCAGGGCTGGACCTCGGAAACGGCGGCCTACACCGTTTCCAACACCTACGGCCTGCCGTACGCGTTCCAGTCCCCGCGCTACGTGCAGTTCTCGGCGGCCTACGACTGGTAAGCCGGCGCGACTGCGACAGCTGCACCAAGAGCCGGCTCCGTGAGGAGCCGGTTTTCTTTTTGGCTCTTCACAGCAGTGCGAATTCGGTGAGCGGACTTCGCCAACCAGCCTCGACCCGGCCAGACGCGGCGCTTCGTGTCCGTCCGCCCTGTAGAGCGGAGCTTGCTCCGCTGGGGCTTTACCCACGAATCAAACCAAGAGCAGCGGAGCAAGCTCCGCTCTACAAGGAGGTCGCGACGTGAGCGGAAGAAACCGCTCCTCCCGTCGGGATCATCTGCAATGACTGATTGCAACCGCCGCCGCAGCGGGCCGTCCTTTCCTCGAGCGTGCGTTTCCCGTCCGGCTCAAAGCCCCGCCAGAAACCCCCGCACCGCCGGGTCGAAGCGGGCGAAGTCGACCAGGAAGGCGTCGTGGCCCTGCGGCGAGGGCAGGGGGACGAAGCTGCTGTCGGCGCCGCCGGCGCGCAGGCCCGAGGCGATCTGTTCCTGCTGCTGCAGCGGGAACAGGATGTCGGTGGTGGCGCCGATGGCCATCGCCTTGTCCAGCTTGATGGAAGTCAGCGCCTGCAGGATGTCGCCGCCCGCGGCGTACTCTGCCAGGTCGAACCAGTCCATCGAGCGGCTCAGGTACAGATAGCAGTTGGGGTCGAAGCGGCGCACGAAGCGGCGCGCGTGGCCTTCCAGATAACTCTCCACCTGGAACTCCAGGCCGAATGGCTCCTCGTCCGGGCGGTCGGATTCCAGCCGCACGCGGCCGAAGCGACCGTCCCATTCCAGCGCCGAGCGGTAGGTGATCACGCCCAGCTTGCGCGCCATGCGCATGCCGCTTTCCGGATAGGCGCGCTCGCTGTAGTCGCCGCCGTTCCACAGCGGGTCCAGGCGGATGGCCTCGCGCTGCAGCGAGCGGATGGCGATGGAGAAGGGCAGGGCCTGCGCGCTGCCGGAGATGTTGACATGGCTGCGCGCGATGCCGGGGTTGGCGTGCAGCAGGGCCAGGGCGGTCATGCCGCCCATCGAGTTGCCGACCACGCAGGCCAGCCGCTCGATGCCGAGCGCGCGCACCACCTCCACGGCAGCGGCGGCGCCGTCCTCGATCGACAGGTCGGGGAAGGTGAGGCGATACGGCTGGCCGGTGGCCGGGTCGATCGACGCAGGTCCGGTCGAGCCCTTGCAGCTGCCCAGCGAGTTGACGCACACCACGAACCAGCGCGTGGTGTCGATCGCCTTGCCCGGGCCGAGCATCGCCTCCCACCAGCCCGGCGTGTCGTCCAGCGCGCTGGAGGCCGCATGCGCATCGGGCGAGAGGCCGGTGACGATCAGGATGGCGTTGTCGCGCGCCGGCGACAGCGTGCCCCAGGTCTCGTAGGCGACGCGCGCGCCGTGCAGTGCGCCGCCGCGCTTCATGGGGAAGGGCGAGGACAGCGCGTGCCAGCGCGTGCCGGGGGGGATGAATTCGGTCATCGCGTCAGTGTAGCCGGTGGGCAAATCGCGACGCGTCGCGCCGGTTGCGTCGATCTGGCAACGCAGCGTGCCGATGATCCGGCGCGCCTTCAGCGCGCGCCGCTGCCGATCACCAGAGTCACCGGCGCCTGGGCCGGCAGGCGCACGCGCACGGGCGCCGATTCCAGATCGCCGGCGCTGCGCTGGGCACTGCCGCTGGCCGAGACGCGGGCGATGAGTTCGACCTCGTGCAGTGCGGAGAGCTTCTGCGTGGGCATCGGGCTGTCCGCATCGCTCAGGCGGATCTCCAGCGGCAGCTGGCCGAGCGTGTGCTTCTGCACGGCCACCGGCATCGGCGGGCCATCCGGGATGCGCGCGATCACGAACACCGTGGCGTCGGCCGGCGGGCGTGCGGCGGCCGGAAGCGCGGGGTCCAGCGTCACCCGCACGCGCACCGCGTTGGCCTCGTCCGCGGCGGCAGGCGCGCTCGTCGGGGCGGTCAGCGGCGGCTGGCCGGCCTCGGCGCGGGCCGCGTTGATCTGCTCGCGCAGGCTGTTGGCCGTGGCGGTGTCGACCTGGGCCAGCAGCGGTTCCCAGGTGGCGGCGGCCTGCGCGGCGGCGCCGCGCTGGCGCTGGGCCACGCCGAGGAACCAGCGCGCGCGTTGCTGCGTCGGATCGATGCGCAGCGCATGTTCGAGCATCGTCACGGCCTGATCGTCCAGGCGCCGCTGCGGATCGGCCAGGCTGCGCGACTGAGCCGCCTCGACCAGCGCGTTGGCATCCTCGGGCAGCAGCGCCGCGGCGCGGGCGAAGGCCTCGCGCGCTTCGACGGCCTTGCCCTGCGCTGCCAGCGTGCGGCCCAGCAGCTGCCAGCCTTCGGCGGCCTGCGGATCGCGCCGCAGTTGCTCCTTGAGCAGGGCGATGGCGTCTTCCATCGTCGTCGGCGCCTGGCTGGCCTGCGGCGCCAGGGCGGCGGGCGTGCCGAGCAGCCGGTACAGCGCGAACGCGCATACGCCCAGAGCGACCACCAGCCCGGTGGCCAGCTTCGGCGCGCCGCGCCACAGCGGCCACAGTGCGCCGCCCAGCACCAGCAGGGTCAGCACGGCGGCGGCGATCACGAAACCGGTCATCACCACTCCTGCCCGTCGTCGGCCGGCGGCGGGCCGCTCGCGCTGCGTCGGCGCACCACGCGCACGACGATCAGCATGCCGACCACCAGCAGCAGCAAGGGCCCGAACCACAGCGGCCACGTGCTGCGTTCGACCTGCGGTCGATACAGTACGAACTCGCCATAGCGCGAGACCAGATAGGTCTTGATCTGCGCATCGCTCTGGCCGGCGTTCATCAGCTGCAGCACTTCGCGGCGCAGGTCGTGGGCGATCTGCGCATTGGAATCGGCCAGCGACTGGTTCTGGCACATCACGCAGCGCAGCTCGTGGGTGAGCGCGTTGAAGCGCGCCTCCTGCGCCGGATCGCGGAACTGCAGCGGCGTGGGATCGCTGACCTGGGCCCAGGCCAGCAGCGGCGCGGCCAGGGCGATCAGCATCAGGGCGCGCAGCAGCGCCTTCATCGCGCGCGCTCCGCGGCGGCCAGCGCCGGCAGCAGTTCGGTCTCGACGATGGCCTGGTCGAGCGGGCCGACATGCTTCCAGCGCACGATGCCGCCGGCGTCGACCAGGAAGGTCTCCGGCGCGCCGTAGATGCCCCAGTTCAGCGAGGCCTTGCCTTCCACGTCGCTGACCACGGCCTCGTACGGGTTGCCGAACTGCTGCAGCCAGCGCAGCGAATCGGCCGGGTCATCCTTCAACGCATAGCCGATCACGCGCACCTGGCCCGAGCGCGCCAGCGCGCTGACGGTGGGGTGTTCGACCCGGCACTCCGGGCACCAGCTGCCCCAGACGTTGAGCACATAGGGCCGGCCGCGCAGCGTGTCCAGATCCAGGGTGCTGCCCGGCGCGTGCAGCAGCGGCAGCACCGTGGCCGGCGCGGGGCGGCCGATCAGCGCCGAGGGCAAGGCCTGGCGGTCGGGGCGGTCGGAGCGCTGCACGGCCACCAGCAGCAGCGCGAACAGCGCGGCCAGGCACAGCGCGCCGATGATCAGCGCCCCACGCGAGACGCCGCGACGCTCGGCGGGCATGCTCATGGCGTGGCCTCCGGACGGCGACGGAAGCGGCGATCGCTGGCGCTGACCAGCCCCCCCAAGGCCATCAACACCGCGCCGGCCCAGATCCAGCGCACCATCGGCTTGACCTGGATGCGCACCGCCCAGGCGCCGTTGCCCAGCGGTTCGCCCAGCGCCACGTAGACATCGCCGAGCACGCCCGGGCGCACGGCCGATTCGGTCATGACCTGACCGCCGCTGGCGTAGGCGCGCTTCTCCGGATGCAGGGTCTGCAGCGGCGTATCGCGCCGGGTCAGCTGCAGCGTGCCGCGGTCGGCGACGTAGTTGGGGCCGCGGCTTTCCTGCACGCCTTCGAAGGTGAAGCCGTAGTGGCCGACCTCGACCGTCTGGCCGGGCCGCAGCGCCACTTCGCGCTGCACGTTGAGTGCCTCGACCAGCAGCGCGCCGACCAGGAAGACCGCGATGCCCAGATGCGCCAGGCTCATGCCGAGCATCTCGGCGGTCAGGCGCCCCTGCGCGCGCAGCCGCTGCCAGACGAAGCGCAGCGTGCCGGCGGCCACCCACAGCGCCCCGGCGATGCCGGCGGCGGTCTTCCACTGGCCCTGCGGCGCGATGAAGTACGCGATGCCGCCGCCGATCAGCGCCAGCACCGCCCACGGCGCCAGCAGCGCGGCCACGCGCGAGGCCTGCTCGCGCTGCCATTTGAACAGCGGCCCGAACGGCAGCAGCAGCACCAGCGGCGCCATCAGCAGCAGGAACAGCAGGCTGAAGTAGGGTGGGCCGACCGAGATCTTGCCCAGGTCCAGCGCATCGGCCAGCAGCGGATACAGCGTGCCCAGCGCGACCATCGCGCAGGCGCAGGCCAGCAGCACGTTGTTGGCCAGTAGCAAGGTCTCGCGCGAGCTGGCCGCGAACGGCTTGCCGTCGCCCATCTGCGGCGCGCGCAGCGCGTACAGCAACAGCGAACCGCCGACCACGATGCCAAGGAACACCAGCACGAACAGCCCGCGCGTGGGATCGGCCGCGAACGCATGCACGCTGGTCAGCACGCCCGAGCGCACCAGGAAGGTCCCCAGCAGCGACAGCGAGAACGCGGCGATGGCCAACAGCAGCGTCCAGCCGCGGAAGGACCCGCGCTTCTCGGTCACTGCCTGTGAATGAATCAGCGCCGCGCCGGCCAGCCAGGGCATGAAGCTGGCGTTCTCCACCGGGTCCCAGAACCACCAGCCGCCCCAGCCCAGCTCCGAATACGCCCACCAGCTGCCCAGCGCGATGCCGCCGGTCAGAAACGCCCAGGCCACGTTGGTCCACGGCCGCGTCCAGCGCAGCCAGCGCGCATCCAGCGTGCCGTCCAGCAGCGCGGCCACGGCGAAGGCGAAGGGCACCGCGAAGCCCACATAGCCCATGTAGAGCATCGGCGGATGGATGATCATCCCCGGGTCCTGCAGCAGCGGATTGAGATCGCGCCCCTCGCCGGGCGAGGGCAGCAGCCGCACGAAGGGATCGGAGGTGAACAGCAGGAAGGACAGGAAGCCCACCGCCACCACGCCCATCACCGCCAGCACGCGCGCCACCACCACCTGCGGCAGGTGCGCGGAGAAGCAGGCCACCGCCGCGCTCCAGCCGGCCAGCACCAGCGCCCACAGCAGCAGCGAGCCCTCGTGCGAGCCCCACACGGCGGTGTAGCGATAGACCAGCGGCAGCAGCGAATTGGAGTTCTCGGCCACGTAGCGCACCGAGAAGTCCTGCTGCACGAACGCGGCGGTCAGCGCCGCGAACGCGACGAACACCGCGGCCAGCTGCGCGATCGCCGCCGGCCGCGCGATCGCCATCCACGCCACGCGCCCGCGCTGCGCACCCAGCGCCGGCAGCACCGCCTGCACGAGGGCCACCAGCAGCGCGAGGATGAGGGCGAACTGGCCGAGCTCAGGAAGCATGGTGAAGCCGGGACCGGGGACCGGGGACCCGGAACCGTGAAAAAGAGAAAGGCGAAAGCTCGGTGCAGCCTGGACGCGACGACGCGCGCAACGATGATCGGTGAGGGCGCGCAGCCGCTTCAGACCTTGGGGTGCCGCTTTCCCGGGTCCCGGGTCCCCGGTCCCCGATGCCGCCCCTGCCAGACCTCACTGCTTCACCTGATGCTTCTGATGCGCCTTGCCCATCTTGTCGGCGACTTCCTTGGGCATGTAGGTCTCATCGTGCTTGGCCAGCACCTCGGTGGCGACGAACTGGCCCCCCTGCATCGAGCCGGTGGCGACCACGGCCTGATCCTCGCGGAACAGGTCGGGCAGGATGCCGGTATAGACCACCGGCAGCTGCGCATCGCCGTCGGTGACGCGGAAATGCGCCTCCATCGAGCCCTGCGCGCGCTGGAACGAGCCGCGCTCGACCATCCCTCCCAGGCGGAAGCGCGCATGGTCGCCGGCCTGGCCGGAGAGCACCTCGGCCGGGGTGAACAGATAGTTGGCATTGCGCGACAGCGCCGCGGCGACCAGCGCGGTGGCCAGGCCCGCGGCCACCAGCAGCGCGCAGACCAGCAGCAGACGGCGACGGCGGACCGGATTCATCGCGGCAGCTCGGTCTGCGCGGGCGCGGCCACGCGCCGGGCTTGGGCGCGGGCCTGGCGCTGGCGCGCGCTGCGCAGCAGCTGGCGCAGCTGCAGGCGCGGCAGCAGGAAGTCCCAGGCCAGCACGATCACGAACACCGCATAGGCGCCGATGACGTAGGGCAGATAGCTCACGGGCGCGCCTCCGCCAGCCGCAGCACCCAGTCCTTGCCGGCCTCGCGGCGCAGGTTGTCCAGGCGCGCGCGCTGCAGCAGCGAGCCGGCGAACCAGGCCTTGGTCGCCAGCACCATGATCCACAGCGGCGTGATCATGCTGGCGTCCATGTGCGAGGGGCCCATCAGGCTGATGGTCTGGCCCTGGTGCAGCGAGTTCCACCACACCACCGAATAGCGGATCACCGGCAGCAGCGCCACCCCGACGATGGCCAGCAGCCCGGCGGCGCGGGCGGCGGCGCGACGGTCCTCGATGGCGCCGTACAGGCCCATCACGCCCAGGTAGAGGAACAGCAGGATCAGCTCGGTGGTCAGGCGCGGGTCCCAGTCCCACCAGGTGCCCCACATCGGCTTGCCCCAGATCGAGCCGGTGGCCAGGGTGATGACGGTGAAGGCCGCGCCGATCGGCGCGCAGGCCATGGCCAGGATCTCGCACAGCTTGATGCGCCAGATCAGGGCGATGGCCGCATACAGCGCCATCAGCCCGAACACGAACAGGCTCATCCACGCGGCGGGCACGTGGATGTAGAGGATGCGGAAGCTGTCGCCCTGCTGGTAGTCGGCCGGCACCACGAACAAGGCCTGCCACAGCCCCACCAGCATGGCGACCAGGCCGATGCCGAAGCACCACGGCGCCCAGCGCGCGGCGAAGCGATCGAACACCGGCGGCGAACCGAGCCGATGGAACCACAGCACTAGCGCATTCTTCTGGGACATCGAGACTCGTGGGGCTTGCGGAAAGACGCCAGCTGGCACCCGTCGGGCGAAGGCAATGCCGAGGCCGCGCCAGGCAGGGTGGGCGGCGCGGCGGTGCCCGGATTGTCCACCAAAAGCAAGGACGGCCGCCACGCTGCGCCGCACACCGCGGCCGCCTCGGCCCGGGGACGCCCGGGCCGCGCGCGCCGGCTTACTTGACCGTCAGCGTGCCCTTCATCAGGGTCGAGTGGCCGGGGAAGCTGCAGAAGAACGAATACGGGCCGCCGCTGGCGATCTTGGCCACCGGGAAGCTGACCGAGGTGCTCTCGCCGCCGCCGATCAGCTTGCTGTGGGCGACCACGCGCGCGTCGCCGGCCTTGACGTAGTCCGCCGGCGCGCCGGCCTTCATGCCGTCGCTGTCGATGCCGGCCATGTCGGCCGTCTTGCCGATCACCACGTTGTGACCCATCACGGTCTTGGCCAGCTTGCCGGTGTGCTTGAGGTTGATGGTGAAGTTGGCGCAGCTCTTGGGCACATCGATGTTGGTCAGGCTGTACTTCATCATGTCGTTGCCTTCCAGGTCGGCCGAGCAGGTGGCGGCGCGCGCGCCGAAGGACGCACAGGACGCGGATGCGGCGAGGATGGCGGCGGCGATCAGGTAGGGACGCATGTTTCGAACTCCGGTGAGGGTTGGGACGTGGAAGCGGGCGAAGGCTTGGGGGCTGGACCGCGCGAGGCGCCGTGCAGGTGTGGGGCACAGGATCGCGCGATCACTGTAATGGGTGGAACTGGCCGATGGTCTGACAGTCGGGGCCGGAAAGGGAAGCGCCGCGGCGGGTGGGGCGCGCTCGGGCAGGTGGAAGCGAGGCCTACTCGGTGGCGATGCGCAGCGCCGCGGCCGCCGCCAGCGGCGCCAGCACGATGGCCAGCGCCAGGCCGGCCGCCAGCATCAGCAGGGCGAAGCCCGGGTCCAGCCCTTCCGCGGCCCGGGCCACCGCGCCGGCGCCGAACACCAGCACCGGCACGTACAGCGGCAGCGCCAGCAGGGCCAGCAGCACCCCGGCCCGGCGCATGCCCACGGTCAGCGCGGCCACCACCGCGCCGAGCAGGCTCAGCAGCGGCGTGCCCAGGGCCAGCGAGGCCATCAGCACCGGCAGCAGCGGGCGCGGCAGGTACAGCAGTTCGGCCAGCAGCGGGGTGGCGATCAGCACCGGGCCGGCGGTCGCCAGCCAGTGCGCCAGCACCCGCACCGCCACCAGCCAGGCCAGCGGCACCGGCGCCAGGATCCACTGCTCCAGCGAGCCGTCCTCGGCATCGCCGCGGAACAGGCTGTCCAGGGTCAGCAGCCCGGCCAGCAGCGCGGCCAGCCACAGCACCGCCGCCGCGACCCGCGCCAGCAGCTGCGGGTTGGCGCCCAGCGCCAGGGCGAACAGCACCACCACCAGCAGCGCGAACAGGGCCGGCTGCAGGGCGTCGCCGCGCCGGCGCCACAGCAGGCGCAGGTCGCGGCGCAGCAGCGCGGCGGCGGTGCCGGGCAGGGTGGGCGGACTCACGCGGCGACCTGCTCGCGCCCGGCGAGCAGCAGCTGCCGGGTGCGCACCGGCGGGGCGGCGTAGGCGCCGTGGGTGGTGACCAGGGCCGCGCCGCCCTGCGCCAGATGCGCCGAGATCATCCGGTTGACCAGGGTGATGCCGTCCAGGTCGAGGTTGGCGTAGGGCTCGTCGAGCAGCCATAAGGGCGCCGGGGAGAGCCACAGCCGGGCCAGCGACAGGCGCTTCTTCTGCCCGGCCGACAGCTGCCGGGCCAGGGTGTCCTCGTAGCCGGCCAGGCCGGTGGCGGCCATCGCCTGGGCCGGGCTGAGCGTGGCGCGGCGGCCGTGCAGGCCGCACAGGAACTCCAGGTTCTCCAGCGCGCCCAGGTCGCCCTTCAGCGCCGGCAGGTGCCCCAGGTAGGCCATCGCCAGCGAACGCGCGTGCGCATCGGCGCTGCGCCCTTCCAGCGCGATGGTCCCGGCGTCGGCGCGCAGCAGGCCGGCCAGCACGCGCAGCAGCGTGGTCTTGCCGGCGCCGTTGCCGCCCTGGACCAGCAGCGCCTCGCCGGCGTCGAGCTGGAACGCCAGCGGCCCGAATACCGGCTCCTCGTTGCGGCTGAAGGCCAGCGCCTGGACGGACAGCAGGGGCGGGCGCGGGGCATCGGACGTCATCGGCCGCATTCTAGGGGAGGTCGTCGATCGCGGCCTGCCGGGGAACTTGGGACCGTGGGGCGCGCGCGCCGCTCAGCCCGTCCAGTCGGTGAACATGTCGTCGGGCGCATCGTGCGGGCGCGGGGCCTGCATGCGCAGGCGCACCGGTTCGCCGGCCAGCCAGTACAGCGTGCCGGCCTGGCCGAAGTCGCGCGCCAGCGCGTCGGCCTGGTCCCAGCCCACGTCCAGCACCAGCCAGCCGTGCTCGACCGCGCCGCCCTGCGCATTGCAGCCCAGGGCGCGGTGGATGCTCAGGCTGGTCTCGCGCAGGCGCTGTTCCAGGACCTGGGCGGCCTCCAGGTTGCGCGCCTCGCCGGCCGGGCAGGAGCGCGGATTCCAGGCGGTGACGAACTGGTAGCTGCGCGCGCCGAGCTGGCGCTCCACGTCGGCGGCCGACTGGCCGACCTGGAACAGCCATTCCTTGCGCCCCACCACCACGAAGTAGTGCGCGGCG
This sequence comes from Pseudoxanthomonas sp. UC19_8, assembly GCF_042700505.1. Taxonomy (NCBI): domain Bacteria; kingdom Pseudomonadati; phylum Pseudomonadota; class Gammaproteobacteria; order Lysobacterales; family Lysobacteraceae; genus Pseudoxanthomonas; species Pseudoxanthomonas sp. UC19_8. Next base: position 1,941,040 of record NZ_CP170559.1, on the reverse strand, counting down.
GCATACAGCCGGGCCAGGTCGCCCAGCGCCGGTGGTGTCTGTTCCAGTTCCCCGTCCATGGCGCGGATCATGGGCACGGCGCGGCGCCGGCGCCAGTCAGACCAAGGTCGTGGGGGCCCCGGCCCGGGCCGGGTCACCGGCGTGCCCGACGCCATTGCGTACACTTGCGGCCCCCACCGACCGCCCTCTTCCGGACCGATGCAGCCGCAGACCAAGTTGCCCCGCGTGGGCACCACCATCTTCACCGTGATGTCGCAGCTGGCCGCCGAGCACGGCGCGGTCAACCTCGGCCAGGGCTTCCCTGATTTCCCGGTCCCGCAGCGGCTGGTGGACGAGCTGGACCGCGCCATGCGCGCCGGCCACAACCAGTACCCGCCGATGACCGGCGTGGCGCCGCTGCGCCAGGCCATCGCCGCCAAGGTGCTGCGCTGCTACGGCGCCCAGGTGAACGCGGACACCGAGATCACCGTGACCAGCGGCGCCACCGAGGCGCTGTTCAACGCCATCCACGCGGTGGTGCGCCCGGGCGAGGAGGTGATCGTGCTCGACCCGGCCTACGACAGCTACGAGCCGGCGATCGAACTGGCCGGCGCGCGCGCCGTGCACGTGGCGCTGGACCCGCAGACCTTCGCGGTGGACTGGGACCAGGTGCGCGCGGCGATCACGCCGGCCACGCGCCTGATCATGGTCAACAGCCCGCACAACCCCTCCGGCGCCATGTTCGGCAAGGCCGACCTGCAGGCCTTGAGCGACCTGCTGGAAGGCACCGACATCTTCCTGGTGTCCGACGAGGTCTACGAGCACATCGTCTTCGACGGCCGCGTGCATGAGTCCGTGCTGCGCTGGCCGCAGCTGGCGCGGCGCGCCTTCGTGGTGTCCAGCTTCGGCAAGACCTACCACTGCACCGGCTGGAAGATCGGCTACGCCATCGCCCCGCCGGCGCTGACCGCCGAGTTCCGCAAGGTCCACCAGTACAACACCTTCACCAGCTTCGCCCCGGCCCAGCACGCCTTCGCCGCGATGCTGCAGGCCGAGCCGGAACACGATGAGCAGCTCGGCGCGTTCTACCAGGCCAAGCGCGACCGTTTCCGCGAGCAGCTGCTGGGCACCCGGCTCAAGCCGCTGCCGGTGCCGGGCGGGTATTTCCAGCTGGTGGACTATTCGGCGGTCAGCGACCTGCCGGACATCGAGTTCGTGAAATGGCTGACGATCGAGCACGGCGTCACCGCGATCCCGCTGTCGCCGTTCTACGAGACCCCGCCGGCCGGCCAGCGCCTGGCGCGGCTGTGCTTCGCCAAGAACGCCGCCACGCTGGATGCGGCGATCGAGCGGCTGGTGAAGCTCTGAGGGCAGGGACGGCGCACTCGTCGTCTCCGTTCTTCCAGAAGTGTGGAGACGGCTCCTCCCCTTTCGCGAAGCGAAGGGGGAGGTTGGGAGGGGGTGCTTTTTGCTTTTGCCTTTGCTTTGGCCTTCCCCGCGAAGAGCGACCCCTCCCCAGCCCTCCCCTTGGCCTGCGGCCAAAGGGAGGGGGCAAAGGCGGGCGCCGCCTCGGGAACGCCTCAACCATCGTTCCCGAGCAGGTGGAAACCCAGGGGCTTTCGGGCAAGCGTCCCGGACGCTGGATTCTCGCGTTCGCGGGAATGACGGGGGAGGAATTCTTGAACGGTGAGGCATCGAAGCGGTCGACGCGTGATCGCGTCGTCCGGGTTGAGCGTAATCTTCAGGTCCAGACTCCCAAGCCCCCGTTCCGAAGAGCACGCCCATGCAAGACCTCCGCATTGCCCTGGTCCAGGGCGCGACCCGCTGGCACGACCCGGCCGGCAACCGCAGCTACTACGGCGAGCTGATCGCGCCGGCGGCCGGCAAGGCCGACCTGGTGATCCTGCCGGAGACCTTCACCAGCGGCTTCTCCAACGACGCCATCGATCGCGCCGAAGGCATGGACGGGCCGACCGTGGCCTGGATCGTCGAGCAGGCGCGGCAGCTCGACGCGGCGGTCACCGGCAGCGTGCAGCTGCGCACCGAGGAGGGCGTGTTCAACCGCCTGCTGTGGGCCACGCCCGATGGCGGGCTGTCCTGGTACGACAAGCGCCACCTGTTCCGCTATGCCGGCGAGCATCAGCGCTATGCGCCGGGCCGCGATCGCCTGAGCGTGGAATGGAAGGGCTGGCGGATCAATCCGCAGGTCTGCTACGACCTGCGCTTCCCGGTGTTCTGCCGCAACCGCTTCGATGTCGAGCGCCCGGGGCAGCTGGACTTCGACCTGCAGCTGTTCGTCGCCAACTGGCCCTCGCCGCGCCGCTATGCGTGGCAGACGCTGCTGCGCGCGCGGGCGATCGAGAACCTGTGCGTGGTGGCCGCGGTCAACCGCGTCGGCACCGACGGCAACAACCTCAGCTACGCCGGCGACAGCGTGGTGCTCGATGCCCTGGGCCAGCCGCTGGCCGAGGCCGACGCCGCCGAGGGGCTGACCTACGCCGCGGTCTCGGCGCAGGCGCTGTTGGCGCACCGTGCGCATTTCCCGGCGATGCTCGACGCGGACCGCTTCGAGCTGGCTTGAGGTGTGGGTTGTCCTTCGCCTGCGGGCAGTTCGGTAGATCGAAGCGACAACCCAGCGCGCGTTGCCTTGCCCGCAAGCGCGGTTCGATTTCATCGCCCGACCGCGTAAGGAGATCCACTTCTGCACGCGTCCGCATCCTGAGTTCGGGTAGGAGCGGCGACCTGCCAGGTTTGAGGCACAACCCCGAACCGGGTTGATCCAAGTCAAGGCGGCCCGCGCGCCGGGCCGCGACCATGGGCGCATGTATCCCGCCCTTCCCGAATCCGGCGACTGGTCCTTCGACGCCGACCTGCTGCGGCGCTACGGCGTCAATGGCCCGCGCTACACCTCCTATCCCAGTGCGCTGCAGTTCGATGCGGCGTTCGGGCCGACGCAGTTCGCCGAGCAGGCGCGGCAGAGCAACGTGGGCCACTACTCGCGGCAGCTCTCGCTGTACGTGCACGTGCCGTTCTGCGCCAGTCCGTGCTTCTACTGCGGCTGCAACCGGGTGATCACGCGCAGCCCGCTGGCCGGCGATCGCTACGTGCGCCACCTGGAGCGCGAGATCGCGCAGGTGGCGGCGCTGTTCGAGCCCGACCGCGAGGTGGTGCAGCTGCACTTCGGCGGCGGCACGCCCAACTTCCTCGACGCGGCGCAGCTGACGCGCGTGGTGGACGGCCTGCGCCGCCATTTCCGCTTCAGCCAGGCGCCCGACCGCGACATCTCCATCGAGCTGGACCCGCGCACCACCACGCCGGCGCATCTGGCCGCGCTGGGCGCCTGCGGCTTCACCCGCGCCAGCCTGGGCGTGCAGGACTTCTCGCCCGGCGTGCAGCACGCGATCAACCGCGTGCAGAGTTTCGAGCAGACCTATGCGGTGGTCGCCGGCTGCCGCGCCCACGGCATCGGGTCGATCAATCTGGACCTGGTCTACGGCCTGCCGCACCAGACCTTGGAGGGCTTCGCCCGCACGCTGGACCAGACCCTGGAACTGCGTCCGGATCGGCTGGCGGTGTACGGCTATGCGCACATGCCCGCGCTGTTCCGCGCGCAGCGGCAGATCGACGAGGACGCGCTGCCCGATGCCGAAGGCCGGCTGGCGCTGCTGGAACTGGCGGTGCGCAGGCTGCGCGCGGCCGGTTACGAATACATCGGCCTGGACCACTTCGCCCTGCCCAGCGATGCGCTGTCGGTGGCGCTGCGCTGCGGCAGCCTGCACCGCAACTTCATGGGCTATACCACCCATGCGCAGACCGATCTGCTGGGCTTCGGCGTCAGCGCCATCAGCCATGTCGGCGACAGCTACAGCCAGAATCCGCGCGAGCTGCCGGCCTGGGAGGCGGCGCTGGATGCGGGCCGGCTGCCGACGATGCGCGGCGTGCTGCTGGACGAGGACGACGCCATCCGCGCCGATGTGATCCAGCGGCTGATGTGTGGCGGGCGGGTGGAGGCAGAACAGGTCGAGCGCGCCTGGAGCATCCGCTTCGACGACTACTTCCGCGACGAGATCGATGCGCTGGCGCCGCTGGTGCGCGACGGCCTGGTGCAGGTCGCACCCGAGGCCATCCAGGTCACCGCGCGCGGGCGCGGTCTGCTGCGCCTGGTGGCGATGCGCTTCGACCGCTACCTGGCCCAGGGTGGCCTGGAGGGGCGGCACTCGCGCGCGGTGTGAGGCCGGGCAGGGCGGTCTTCAACGCCGCCCGCACCGTTGTCCAGCGGCAACCTGCGCGCGACGTAATTCAGGTCGCTTCGGACGGCGCGCGCGTCACCACGAAGCACTTCTGCACGATGCCCGCCGGTTCCCGATAGGTGCGGAACCCCATGGCCTCGTAGTAGCGCAGGCCCGCGGGATTGTCGGCGCCGATGTAGGCATCGATCTTCTCCAGCCCTGCCGCGATGGCCGCCTGCCGGCTGGCTGCGAACAGCGCCTTGCCGATCCCGAGCCGATGCGCCCGGGGGCTGATATGCGTGCCGATGATGCCCCAGCCCTCAGGGACGTCGTACGGATTGCCCGCCGTGGCCCGGATCAGCGACTGGAAGCCGAGCACGCGCCCCTGCGCGTCCTGCGCGAGGCTGCACTGGAGGCGCGCCGGGTGCTGGATGTAGCGGGCCAGCACCGTCTCCCGGTCGCTCGGACGCTCGCGGTCGGTGACGGCGATGATCTGCCGCAGCACCGCGCTCATGGCCTCGGCGTCCTCGACGCGCGCAGGCCGGATGCGCACCGGATCGGTCACGGCGTGAAGCTGAGCTCGAAGGACACGAAGAACGGTGCGCGCGGCGGGGCCAGCAGCACGCGTCCGCGCAGGAAGCGGTCCAGGCAGATCGCCAGCGGCGTATCGCCCTTGCGCCAGGTGCGGGCTATGCCGCCGCGCGCATCCAGCCGGGCGACGATCACGAACGGGGTGGTGTCGGCCTTCGGCGAGGCGCAGGCGGCGACGCCGCGTTCGAGCGTGTCCTGCTGCGCCGCGCGCATGGCCTGGCTCAGAGCGGGCGGCAGCGAGGCCTCGTCGCGATCGGCCTGGGCCTTGGCCTGGGCGATGTCGGCGGGGTTCCAGCCCTCGCTGCCCGGCGCCGGGGTCTGCGCCAGGGCGGGCAGGCACAGCAGGCAGGCCAGCAGGGCGGCGGTGCGGACGATGGTGGGTTGCATGGAAAACTCCTCGAGCCAGGCGATCAACGATAGCCGGCGGCCTGCAGCTCGAACAGCTCTGCGTAGCGACCGCCCTCGGCCAGCAGGCTCTCGTGGGTGCCGACCGCCTCGATCCGGCCCAGGTGCAGCACCAGGATGCGGTCGGCCATGCGCACCGAGGAGAAGCGATGCGAGATCAGCACCGCGGTGCGCTGCTCGGACAGTTCGCGGAAGCGCTGGAACACCTCGAACTCGCTGCGCGCATCCAGCGCGGCGGTGGGCTCGTCCAGGATCATCACCTGCGCCTGGCGCATGTAGGCCCGGGCGATGGCGATCTTCTGCCACTGGCCGCCGGACAGGTCCACGCCGGTCTTGAAGCGCCGCCCGATCAGCTGCTCGTAGCCGCCCGGCAGGCCTTCGATCACCTGGTCGGCCAGCGCGCTGTGCGCGGCGGCGCGGATGCGCGGGGCATCGTCCATCGCCTCGATCCGGCCCACGCCGATGTTCTCGCTGGCGGTGAGGTAGTAGCGCACGAAGTCCTGGAAGATCACCCCGACATTGGCGCGCAGTTCGTCCAGGTCGTACTCGCGCAGGTCGCGCCCGTCCAGCAGGATGCGGCCCTCGTCCGGGTCGTATAGCCGCGCCAGCAGCTTGACCAGGGTGGTCTTGCCCGCGCCGTTCTCACCGACCAGGGCCAGCACCTCGCCGACCTTTAGTTCGAAATCCAGATGCCGCACCGCCCAGTGCTGCGCGTCCGGGTAGCGGAAGCCGACGTTCTCGAACACGAAGCCCTGACGGATCGGCTGCGGGAACGGCACCGGCTCGGCCGGCGAGGTGATCTCCGGCTGGATGGCGAAGAAGGAGAACAGATCGTCCAGGTACAGCGCCTGGCCTGCGACCTGCGAGAAGCCCACCAGCAGGCCCTCCAGCAGCTGGCGCAGGCGCAGGAAGCTGCCGGCCAGGAAGGTCAGGTCGCCGATCGAGAAATCGCCCTTGACCGTGCGCCAGGCGATGTAGGCATAGGCCGCGTAGTAGCCCAGCGACCCCAGCGCCGCCAGCGCCGTGCCCCACAGGGCGCGCCGACGCGCCAGCGCGCGGTTGGCGGCGAACAGGCTCTGCGCCAGGCTACGGTAGCGTTCGATCAGGAAGCGGTGGAGGTTGAAGATCTTCACCTCCTTGGCGGTCTCGACGCTGGCGCCGGTCTGGCGCACGTATTCGAGCTGGCGGCGCTCGGGCGTCCACTGGAAGTTGAGCGAATAGCCCACCGCGTTGAAGTGCGACTCGCCGACGAAGGCCGGCACCAGCGCCACCACCAGCAGCGCGATCAGCCATGGCGCATAGGCCAGCAGGCCGATGGCGAAGCTGATCACGGTGACGGTGTCCTGGACCTGGCCGAACAGCTGGCTGAGCAGGTTCATGCGGCCCATGGTCTGGCGCCGCGCGCGATCCAGCTTGTCCTGCAGCTCGGGGTCTTCGAAGTCCTCCAGATCCAGCGTGGCCGCGTGCTCCATCAGCCGGATGCTGGTGGCGTTGGTGAACAGCTCGGAGAGCAGCGTGTCGGCGTAGCTGATCGCCCGGCCTAGCAGGTCCGAGCCGATCGCCAGGACGAATTCCAGCGCCAGCAGTTCCATCAGCCGGGTGAGCCGGCCGCTGGACAGCGCATCGGCCAGCGAATCCAGCGGAATGCCCGCGCCGACCAGGCGCACGGCCTCGTCGATGATCAGCTTGCCCACGTACAGCGCGGCGATCGGCAGCAGCGCCTTGATCAGACGCAGGCCCAGGCTGCCCACGGTCAGCCACGGACTGGTCGCCCAGACCATGCGCAGGAAGGGCGGCACGTTGCGCATCGCGGCGAAGCGCTCGCGCAGGCTGGGGCGGGGGCTGGGCGAGACGGAGGCGGCAGGCGGCATGGCGCCATTGTGGCGCCGTGGCGATCACGACGACGAGAACCCCGCAAACGCCGACACCCCGGCGCGAGGGCCGGGGTGTCGGGATGCAGCGCGCCGCGATGGCGGATGGATCAGTGGTGCGCGCCGCCCGGGCCGTGCACGTGGCCGTGGCTGAGTTCCTCGGCCGTGGGCTCGCGCACGTCGGTGACCTCGACCGCGAAGTGCAGGGTCTTGCCGGCCAGCGGATGGTTGCCGTCGACGGTGACCTCGTCCGGGCCGACCTGGACCACGGTCACCACCAGCGGGCCGTGCTCGCCATGGGCCTCGAACTGCATGCCCGGGATGATGTTGGCGCCGGTCGGGAACGCGCCCAGCGGCACCACCTGCTGCAGCTGCTCGTGGCGCGGGCCGTAGCCCAGCTCGGGCGGCACGTCGACCTGGACCTTGTCGCCGACCTGCTTGCCGGTGAGCGCGCTCTCCAGGCCCGGCACGATGTTGCTGGCGCCATGCAGATAGCTCAGCGGCGTATCCGGCGCGGACTGGTCGATGACGCTGCCGTCGTCGCCGGTGAGGGTGTAGTGGATCGTGGCCACGCGGCCATCCTGGATTTCCATGAAAAACATCCGTGAACGGGTGAGGGGAGCACGTCGGTGGCTTCACGACGCGAAGGAGAAGGACACGCCACTACCCTAGGCAAAAGCCGGCGCTGACACAACCGCAGCCCGTTCATTTATGCATGTCGACCGGATAGACCGTGGCGATGCCGCAGCCGCCCGCGCGCAGCGGCTGCGCGAAGCCTTGCGGGCGCGCATCGCCCAGCACCACATCGCCGGGATTGCCGCAGATCATGCCCAGGTCCAGACCCGAGCGGAACGCGAGCGCCGGACTGCGCTGCAGCATCGGACAGCTGCCGGTGAGCTCGACCCGATACCAGCGATGCCCGCCCGGATGACGGCGCGAGACCTCCACCAGCAACCCGTCCGGATCGCTCGACCAGGACCGCAGGTAGCGCGGCGCGAAGCAATAGCTCGGCGAGCCTCGGAAGCCGGCGCCGCGCTGCGGGCCGATCACCTTGACCGTATCGAGCGTGGCCATGGCGTCCCGATCGGCCTGCTGCATCAGCCGCGCATAGGCCTTGGCGTCCAGCGGCTCGACGGCGGCGACCGCACAGCGTCGCCCGTCGACCTGCACATAGGCCGGTGCGCCGTTGCAGATCCAACCCTCAGCGCCGAACAGGCGCGCGTCGGCCGCGGCATCCACGCCGGGGCAGTCGGACTGCAGCCCGAGCCGGTAGGGCCGGCCGTCGTGCGCGACGATGGCCAGCGTGCGTGCATCGACCTGACGCACCTCGGTCATTCGGCGCGCATTCAGGCAGTCAGGCGCCGGTGGCATGCGTGCGACCTCGGCAGCGTGCGCGGCGCAGAAAGGCAGGCTCAGCAGCCACGCCAGCAGGGTCGGGCGCATTGCATCGGTCCTTCATGGACGCGTAAGAGGCGGGCGCCGCCGTTTTACCTCATTGCGCGGCAGGGGCCAATGCGGCGCGGCGCGCGCGGTAGACCGCCTCGGTCTGCGGCTTGATGAACAGCGCCACCAGCTCCGGATAGCGTGCCTTGACCGCCGCCTCGATGCGGGTCACGCAGGCCTCGATCTGCTCGGTCGTGCGCGTGTCCTCGAACTCGGCGCTGAGCGTGGCCAGCACCTGGTTGGGCCCCATCTGGATGGTGGTCACGCCGTTTGCGTTGCCCACCTCGGGGTCGGCGTTGGCGATCTCCAGGATGCTCTTGCCGATGCCGGGCTGGGCCGGCTCGCCGATCAGCAGGCCCTTGGTCTCACGCGCCAGCATGAAGGCGGCCACCGCCAGTACCGCGGCGATGCACAGCGAGGCCACCCCGTCGAGCACGGGCATGTCCAGCACCTGCGCGGCGACCAGGCCCACCAGCGCGAAGCCCAGCCCCAGCAGCGCGGCGCTGTCTTCCAGCAGCACGGTGAAGGTGGACGGATCCTTGCTGCGGCGGAAGGCTTCGAAATAGCCCAGCTCGCCCTTGGTCGCGCGGAACTCGCGCAGCGCCACCCACCACGAGCCGCCCTCGAACAGCATCGACACACCCAGCACGATGTAGCTCACCAGATGGTTGCTGGCCGGCTCGGGCTGGCGGATATGCGCGATGCCTTCGTAGGCCGACACGCCGGCGCCGGCGGCGAACACCAGCAGCGCCACGATGAAGCTCCAGAAGTACAGCTCGCGCCCGTAGCCGAACGGGTGGGTGGGATCGGCCTGCTTCTCCGCGCGGTGCAGGCCGTAGAGCAGCAGCACCTCGTTGATGGTGTCCACCAGCGAGTGCACGCCCTCGCTGAGCATGGCCGAGCTGCCCGACAGCCACGCCGCGATGAACTTGGCCACGGCGATGGCCAGATTGCCGGCCAGCGCGGCATAGACGACAAGACGGGAGCCGGAGGGCTTGGCCATGGGCGGCGGTGCGATGCGGGTGGGGCTTGCATGTTGGTCATCTCCGCGTCCCCTGCGCGTGAGCGCACGAGTGCAGGGCGGCGTCTGGCAGGGGATGCGGGTGCGGGGGAGTGCGGCCCAGGTCGTACAATGGCGCTTTCTCCTTCTTTGCTGGTTCTGCGCCTCATGCCCACCGCCCCCGCCTGTCCGCAATGCACCCTGGACAACACCTACGTCGATGGTGCGCAGTGGATCTGTGCCGACTGCGGCTATGAGTGGTCGGCCGAGGCCGTCACCGCCGATCAGGCCTTGGTGGTGCGCGATGTCAACGGCAACGTGTTGGCCGCCGGCGACACGGTCACGGTGATCAAGGACCTCAAGGTCAAGGGTTCCAGCATCCCGCTCAAGCAGGGCACGGTGATCCGCAACATCCGCCTGGTCGAGGACGATGCCGAACACATCGAAGGACACTCGGACAAGATCAAGGGCCTGGTGCTGAAGACCTGCTTCCTGCGCAAGGCCTGAGCGCGCGTTCGCACGTTGCGTGCCTGGCGCGCTCGGCAAGGCACCGCTGCGGAACCCCCTCCACCGTCGTTCCCGCGAAAGCGGGAACCCATGGACGTTCGCGCGGAAGCCTCATAAGGCGCTGGATGGTTAGACATGCGTCTGCCGAGAAGCACTTCCCGCGTTGGCGGAAAAGACCGAGTTCTTCGGGGAACGATGGATTCATCGATCTCTCGAGGCGCGATGCGCGAGGCGCAACCCGCCGACGCATTTGCCCGCCTCGCGCCGCAGCTACGAGAAGCACTCTTTTCCGGTTTCCAGCATCGCAAAAAACAACAGGCCGCTTGCGCGGCCTGTCGGATCATCCGGGATGCTGCCCGTCAGGTGCCGTCTTCGGGCACTTCCACCTTGGTCAGCACGCGGGTGTTGCCGAGTTTCTCGATGCGGCCGCCGGCCTTGCGGAAGGCGGCCAGGTCGGCCTGGATGCGCTCGTGGGTCAGCGGCGCGCTCTTGTCGGAGGCGCGGGGCTTGCTGGCGGCGATCTTGGAACTGGTGCGGGGCATGAAGCTCTCCTTCGTCGTGGAGCGGCGGGGGCGCTGCGACCCGCCCTCGTGGCGAGAGGATCGGCCGCAGTGCGCGGGTGCAGGTGTCGAATCCGATATGCGGCCAGTCGCCGGTCAAGGCAAGGTGAGCCGCAGGGGGACAGGCCGAAGCCGGACAGGGACTGCGTCGGGAGGGCCGGGAGCGGGGCGTACCCGGCCGGTCGCAGGCGCCGGTGGGCGGGGAAGCACAGTCCGGTGCGTGCGATTCGTGGAACACGGGTAGTGTACCACACTTTGTGTTCCACGGCTCTGGCGCCGCCTGAAGGCCTGCGGCGGCTTGGCAGCGCGATGATGGCCGGGTAGCGTGGCGCGCCCCCTCTGCGATGAGCATTCACGATGATCCAGCGTTTCGATACCGGTCCGCGCATGTCCGAGATGACCGTGCACAACGGCGTGGCCTACTTGGCCGGGCAGATCGCAGAGGGCGGCGGCGACATCGCCGCGCAGACCGGCGAAGTGCTGGCCGCCATCGACGCGCTGTTGGCGCGCGCCGGCACCGACAAGTCCAAGATCCTGCGCGCCGAGATCTTCATGGCCGACCTGGCCGAGTTCGCCGGCATGAACGCGGTCTGGGAAACCTGGGTCGTGCCCGGCCACACGCCGGCCCGCGCCACCGTGCAGGCGCGGCTGGCCGATCCGGCGTGGAAGGTCGAGATCGTCGTCACCGCCGCGGTCTGAGGCATGCACGGCCTCGCGCCGGCAGCCGATCCTAAGACCTAGCCCACGATGCAGGACGACCTTTTCGCCCGACCGGCCGCGCCGCCGCCGAGCCTGTTCTTCGCGCTGCTGCCCGCGGCCGGCGACCAGGCGCCGCTGGAGGCGGCGCTGCAGGCGCATGCGCCGCGCTTCGAGGGCTTCAAGCCGATGCGCGCGGCCAAGCGCCACGTGACCCTGCTGTACCTGGGCGAACCGTTCGACGAGCAGATCCCCGGCCTGGTCGAGGGCGCACAGCGCGCGGTGGCCGGCGTGCAGGGGCAGGCCTTCGTGCTGAGCCTGGACCGGCTGGCGGTGTTCGGCCGCAACGCGGTGGTGCTGGCCGCCTCGCAGACGCCGCCGGCGCTGGCCGCGCTGGAATCGGCGCTGCGCGCGGCGGCCACGCGCCAGCGCATCGTGCTGGCCAAGTCGCCGCCGCTGCATCCGCATCTGACCCTGGGCCACAACGACGGCAAGCGCCTCGCGCCGGAAGCCTGCGCGCCGGTGCGTCTGGCCTTCGATGCCTTCGTGCTGCTGCGTGGCGGCCAGCGCGAGGCCTACGTCGAACTCGGCCGCTGGGTGCTGGGCTGATCAGCCCGCCGGCGCGCGCTGGCGCCGGGCCACCGCGATCCCGGTCAGCGCGGCCGCAGCCAGCACGCCGGCGGCGATCAGGAACGGTGTGCCGATGAAGGGCAGGGCCGCCTCGGGCCCCACCGACCGGGAATACACCCAGCCGAAGAACACTGGCGAGACCACGCCTGCGATCGCGCCGACGCTGTTGTTGGCGCCCTGCAGCTGACCCTGTTCGGACTCGGACACGCGCTGGGTCATCAGCGACTGGATGGTCGGCATCGCCAATCCCCACAGCGCGTTGGGCAGCATCGCGGCGACGAACAGCCAGCCGGTCGGCGCCAGCCCCATGCAGGCGATGCCCAGCGCGCCGAAGCACAGGCCGATGATCATCGTGCGGCGATCGCCGAAGCGGCGCACCGCCGGGCCGGTCAGCGTGCCCTGCACCAACATGTCCAGGGCCCCGACCATGGCCAGCAGCAGACCCACCTGCCAGGCGCCCCAGCCGTAGCGGTCGGCCGCGTACAGCACGAACACCGCCGAGAACACGTGGTGGGCGAAGTACAGCAGGAAATTCACCACCGCCAGGCCGGTCAGCTCCTGGTGCGAGCGCAGCAGGCGCAGCGCGCCCAGCGGATTGGCGCGCGACCAGGAGAAGGCCATGCGCTTTTCCGGCGCCAGCGATTCGGGCAGCACGAACGCGCCGTAGGCGAAGGCCAGCGTGCTCATCGCCGCCGCCGCCCAGAACGGCGCGCGCGGCGACCATTCGCCCAGCACGCCGCCCAGCAGCGGGCCGGCGACGAAGCCGGCGCTGAAGGCCGCGCCGATCAGGCCGTAGCCGCGCGCGCGGTTCTCCGGCGTGGTGATGTCGGCCATGTAGGCATAGACGGTGGTGAAGCTGGCCGTGGTGATGCCCGAGACGATGCGCCCGGCCGCCAGCCACCACAGGTTGGGCGCCAGGGCCATCAGCAGGTAGTCGATCGCCAGGCCCGCGGTGGACAGCAGGATCACCGGACGGCGGCCGTAGCGGTCCGACAGCGAGCCCACGATCGGCGAGACGCGGAACTGCATCAGCGCCCACAGCGCCACGAACACGCCATTGATCAGCCCGGCGCGCGCATTGGAGCCGGAGAACTGCTCGATCAGATGCGGCAGCACCGGGATGATGATGCCCATGGCCACGATGTCGAGCATCGCGGTGACCAGGATGAAGGCGACGGCGGCCTTGCCGGCACGGAAGGCGGGAAGCGGCATCGGGAAGGCTCGCGTGGTGCGCCGCGGGGCGGAAGGACGGGCGGCGGGCGGCGCGATGGTAACCCGCCGAGATGGCCGCGGTGCCACGCGGGCTATGCGCTGGGGGGGCTTCCTGCGCGCTGGGACTTTTCCCACGCAGGGGCGCGGCGCCCGGCGATGGTGCGCCGCACCCGCTCGACGCACGCTGACGCCAAGGACTCAGGCAGGACGCCAGCCGATGCAATGGACGCAGGCCACGACCAACGCGCGCGCAGGATGGAGCCGATGCGCGGCCGCACTCGGCCGCATGCCCGTGCCGGCCTTCGGCGGCGGCGTGGCGATCTGCATGCTGCTGGGCGTCTGTACCTGTCTGCTGCTGCCGGTCCTGCCGGCGCGCGGCTGGCTGCTCGCGGCCCTGGCGCTCGGTGTGGCCTGCTGGGCGCGGGGTGGGGCGGGACGGCTGGCGGGTTCATTGCTGTTCGGCGTCGGCTGGGCCGGTCTGCAGGCCGGCTGGGCGCTGTCGGCGCAGCTGCCGGCGCGCGCCCAGGCGCGCGACTGGCGGATCGAAGGCCGCGTGATCGGCCTGCCGCAGGTCGAGGCCCGGCGCACGCGCTTCGACTTCCTGGCCGACGGCTGTCCGGCCGGTCCCGAGGTGCCGTGTGGCCGGCGCCTGCAGCTGGCCTGGTACGACGAGACCGACGCCATCGCGCCGGGCCCGCGCGCCCGTCTGCAGGCCGGGCAGCGCTGGCAGCTGCTGGTGCGGTTACGCGCGCCGCGCGGGCTGGTCAATCCCGGCGGGTTCGATAGCGAGCGCTACGCGCTGGCGCGGCGCGTGGCGGCCACCGGCTATGTGCGTGCTGCACCGTTGGCGCACGCGCTGGGGCCGCCGGCCGGGATCGACGCATGGCGCGCGCGGATGGCGGCGCGCATCGCCGCGCACGCCCCGGTCGGGGCGCAGCGCTTCGTGCGCGCCCTGGCGCTGGGCGATACCGGCGGCCTGGACGATGCCGACTGGGCCACGCTGCGCGCCGCCGGGCTGACCCATCTGATCGCGATCTCCGGCTTCCACGTCGGGCTGGTCGCCGGCTTCGGCGCGCTGCTCGCGTCAGGCCTGTGGCGCCTGCTGCCGCGCCTGGGCCGGTGGCTGCCGCGGCAGGTGGCGGCCGGCGTGGCGGCCACGCTGTTCGCCTGCGGCTACGCGCTGCTGTCCGGCGGCGCGCTGCCGACAGTGCGCACGGTGCTGATGATCGCCGTGGTGGCGCTGGCGCGCTGCGGTCGGCGGCCCGCAGGGGCGGTGGCCGCGCTGGCGTTGGCGACGCTGGCGGTGCTGCTGGTCGATCCGCTGGCGCCGCTGGTGGCGGGCTTCTGGCTGAGCTTCGCCGGCGTGGCCTGGCTGGTGTGGTGCCTGCCCACGCATGGCCTGCCGGCTTGGCGGGCGTTCCTCTCGGCGCAGGGCGTGGCCACGCTGGGGCTGCTGCCGCTGACCGTGGCTCTGTTCGGTCAGGCCTCGCTGGTCGGGCCGCTGGCCAACCTGCTGGCGATCCCGTGGTGGAGCCTGGTGGTGGTGCCGGCCTGCCTGCTCGGTGTGGCCGCCGAGACCCTGCACACCGGCTGGGGCACCCCGGCCTGGTGGCTGGCCGGGCAGGCGTTCGAACCGAGCTGGCGGCTGTTCGCCTGGCTGGCGCAGGGCCGCTTCGCGCTGTGGTGGCTGCCGGAAGGCGCGTGGTTCGCGCTGCCCCTGGCGGTGCTGGGCGCGTTCTGGCTGCTGCTGCCGCGCGGCGTGCCCGGCAAGCCGCTGGCGGCGCTGCTGTGGCTGCCACTACTGCTGCCCGACCTGGACCTGCCGCGCGAAGGCGAGGCCACCGTGACCACGCTCGATGTCGGCCAGGGCCTGTCGGTGCTGGTGCGCACGCGCGGCCATGCGCTGCTGTTCGATACCGGGCCGGCGGTGGCCGACGGCTTCGATGCCGGCGAGCGCGTGGTGGTGCCTGCGCTGCACGCGCTGGGCGTGCACCGACTGGACCGGATCATGGTCAGCCACGGCGACGCCGACCACGCCGGCGGCCTGGACGCGGTGCGACGCCAGATGCCAGCGCTGGAAGTGCTGGGGCCGGCCGGCGCGCCGATTCCGCTGCAGACCGCCTGCCGCGCGGGACAGGCCTGGGCCTGGGACGGGGTGCGCTTCGAGGTGCTGCATCCCGCGCGCGGCTTTCCCTACCTGCGCAACGAATCCAGCTGCGTGCTGCGCGTGGATACCGCGCACGGCGCGGTCCTGCTCACCGGCGACATCGGCCAGGTGATCGAACGCGGGCTGCTGCGCACGCGGCCGGCGGCGCTGAAGGCGCAGGTGGTCCTGGTGGCCCATCACGGCAGCAGCGAGTCGTCGGACCCGGGCTTCGTCCGGGCCACGGGCGCGCGCCTGGCGCTGGTCTCGGCCGGTGCGGACAACCGTTTCGGCCATCCGCAGCGGCAGGTGGTGCGGCGCTGGCAAGCGGAGGGTGCGGAAGTGCTGAACACCGCCGACAGCGGTGCGCTGAGCGTCTGGCTGCGCGCGGAAGGGCTGTCGGTGCGCGAGCGTCGGCGCTGGCGCGCGCGCCTGTGGGACGCGGTCCGGGCGCGCGAGGCGTCTGGGCTATCCTATCGGTCTGTTCTCACACGGCCGGCTGCGCCGTAAGGATTCAACGTGCTGGAACTGGTCAAGGCGGGCGGCTGGCCCATGATCCCGCTGCTGCTGCTCGCCGTGCTGGCCCTGGCCATCGTGGTGGAACGCTTCTGGAGCCTGCGCCGCAAGGAGATCCTGCCGCCGGGCCTGGGCGAGGAGGTGCGCCGCTGGGCGACCTCGTCCCATCTGGAGGCCTCGCACATCGAATCGCTGCGCCGCACCTCGCCGCTGGGCGCGCTGCTGGCCGCCGCCCTCGACGTGCGCCACCGCTCGCGCGATGTGATCCGCGAGCGCATCGAGGACACCGGCCGCCACCTGGTCCATCGCATGGAGCGCTACCTCAACACGCTGGGCACCATCGCCGCGGCCGGCCCGCTGCTGGGCCTGCTGGGCACGGTGGTGGGCATGATCCAGATGTTCTTGGGCATCCTCGACCACGGCCTGGGCGATGTGAACCAGCTGGCCGGCGGCATCGGCAAGGCGCTGGTGTGCACCGCCACCGGCATGCTGGTGGCGATTCCGGCGCTGATCTTTCATCGCTATTTCCGCGGCCGCATCGCCGGCTACGTGATCGA
This sequence comes from Pseudoxanthomonas sp. UC19_8, assembly GCF_042700505.1. Taxonomy (NCBI): domain Bacteria; kingdom Pseudomonadati; phylum Pseudomonadota; class Gammaproteobacteria; order Lysobacterales; family Lysobacteraceae; genus Pseudoxanthomonas; species Pseudoxanthomonas sp. UC19_8. The sequence goes on along the minus strand of NZ_CP170559.1, from coordinate 1,924,701 downwards.
GATGGAGCAGCAGGCCATGGCCCTGTCCGATGCGCTGGAAGCGCCGCACGCCGCCGCGCGCGTCGACTGAAGGCCGCGCCCGATGCGTATCCGCGACGACCGCGCGCACGACGAGCCGGAGATCAACCTGGTCCCGCTGATCGACGTGATCCTGGTGCTGATCATCTTCTTCGTGATCACCACGACCTTCGATGCGCGCTCGACCCTGCAGCTGCAGCTGCCGTCGGCCTCGCAGCAGCCGGCCGACGCGCCGGCCAAGGCGCTGAACATCCTCATCAACGCCGAGGGCCGCTACTTCGTCGGCGACAGCGAGGTGCTGCGCACCGACGCCGACGCGCTCAAGCAGGCCATCGCCCAGTCCGCCGGCAAGGACCACACGCGCCCCGTGCTGCTGCGCGCCGACGCGCGCACGCCGCACCAGGCGGTGGTGACCGCACTGGACGCGCTGGCCCAGCTGGGCTTCAAGCGCATCTCGATCGCCACCGCCCCCGAACAGGAGCCGCGCCGGTGAGCGCGGCCGTCCCCGGATCGGCCTGGCAGACCTACCGCCGGCTGCTGACCTTCGCCAGGCCGTATCGCGGCCTGCTGCTGCTGGCGTTCGTGGCCGCGCTGGTCGAGGCGGCCGGGACGGGCGCCTTCACCCGGCTGATGGAGCCCATCACCAACCGCACCTTCCTCAACCAGGGGCCGCCGCAGGCGCTGTGGGTGATGCCGGCGCTGATCCTGGTGATCTTCCTGGTGCGCGGCGTGGCCGGCTACATCACCGACATGTCGATGGGGCGCGCGGCGCGCAGCATCGCCCGCGACCTGCGGGTCAAGGTGCTCGGCAAGTACCTGTCCCTGCCGGGCGCGCGTTTCGATGCCGAGCCCGTCCCCTCGATGCTGATACGGCTGGGATCCGATTCGGACCAGGTCGCGCAGGCGGCGGTCGACGCGCTCAAGACCATGATCCAGCAGGCGCTGCAGGCCATCGTGCTGCTGATCGTGATGCTGGGCGCCAGCTGGCAGGTGACCCTGTCCATCCTGGTGCTGGTGCCGCCGCTGGCGTTCGTGATGAACAAGGTCGCCAAGCGCTACCGCCGGGTCAGCCACCGCATCCAGGAGAGCGGGGCGCAGCTGCTGCAGGCCGCCGACCAGACCTTGTCCAACCATCAGGAGGTCAAGGTCTACGGCGCACAGCAGTCCGAGCTGGAGCGCTATCACGCGCTCGCCGACCACAACCTGCGCCTGGCGATGAAGGTCGAGTCCACCCGCGGCATCTCCACCGCCACGGTGCAGATGATGGGCGCCATCGGCCTGGCGGCGCTGCTGCTGATCGCCGGCCACGAGGCCGCCGCCGGCCGGCTCAGCGCGGGCGGTTTCTTCAGTCTGCTGCTGGCCATGGCCGGCATCATCCCGGCCCTGAAGAACCTCACCAACGTGCAGAACGTCCTGCAGCGGGGCGTGGCCTCGGCCGAGCGCCTGTTCTCGGTGCTCGATGCACCGGACGAGGTCGACGCCGGCACCCGTCCGCTGGTGCGCGCGCAGGGCACGATCGAGTTCCGCGACGTCACCGCGCGCTATCCGGGCCAGCTGCGGCCGGCGCTGGAGCACATCAGCTTCATCGCGCGCCCCGGCACGGTCACGGCCATCGTCGGCCGCTCGGGCAGCGGCAAGTCCAGCCTGATCAAGCTGATCCCGCGCTTCTACGACGTCGAGTCCGGCCAGATCCTGATCGACGGCGCGCCGGTGCAGGACTACCGCCTGGCCGACCTGCGCCGCCAGATCGCACTGGTCGGCCAGCAGGTGATGCTGTTCGACGGCACCGTCGAGGCCAACGTGGCCTATGGCGAGATGCGCTCGGCCGAGCCGCAGGCGCTGGACAAGGCGCTGCGCGACGCGCACGCGATGGAGTTCGTCGAACAGCTCGAGCACGGCAAGGACACCGCGATCGGGGTCAAGGGCGGCAAGCTCTCCGGCGGCCAGCGCCAGCGCCTGGCGATCGCCCGGGCGATGCTGAAGGATGCGCCGATCCTGATCCTGGACGAGGCCACCGCCGCGCTGGACAACGAGTCCGAACGCCTGGTGCAGGATGCGCTGACCCAGCTGATGCCCCACCGCACCACGCTGGTCATCGCCCATCGCCTGTCCACCATCGAGCACGCCGACCAGGTGCTGGTGCTCGACCACGGCCGTCTGGTGGAGCAGGGCACCCACGCCGAACTGCTGGCGCGCGGCGGCCTGTACGCGCAACTGCACGGCGCCCAGTTCCGCGAGGCCGAATGAGCGCCTCGCGCGGCGCGCCGAAGTACTGGTTCGACGGCGCACCGGTGCCGCTGCTGCCGCGCCTGCTCGAACCGGTCTTCCGCGGCGCGCTGCGCCTGCGCGCCACCCTCTACCGCATCGGCCTGCTGCGCCGCCGGCGCGTGCCGGTGCCGGTGGTGGTGGTGGGCAACCTGACCGTCGGCGGCACCGGCAAGACGCCGCTGACCATCGCCCTGGTCCAGCGCCTGCGCGAGGCGGGCTGGACGCCGGGCGTGGCCAGCCGTGGCTACGGCCGCCAGGACCCGGGCAAGCCGCGCTGGGTCGAGGCGGACACCACGCCGGCCGAAGGCGGCGACGAGCCGGTGCTGATCGCGCGCCGCACCGGCGCCAAGGTGCGCGTGGACCGCGACCGCGTCGCCGCCGCGCGCGCGCTGGCGGCGGCCGGCTGCGACATCGTGGTCTGCGACGACGGCCTGCAGCACATCCGCCTGCGCCGCGATGTGGAGATCGAGGTCATCGACGGCCGCCGCCGCTACGGCAACGGCCGCGTGCTGCCGGCCGGGCCGCTGCGCGAGCCGGCCGAGCGCAGCGCCCAGGTCGATTTCCGCGTGGTCAACGGCGGCAGCGCCGGCTTCGGCGAATGGGCGATGACGCTGCGCTCAGGCCTGGCCCTGCCGCTGGCCGGCGGGAAGCCGACCACGCTGGCGGCCTTCGGCGGCCATCGCGTGCACGCCGTGGCGGGCATCGGCCACCCCGGCCGCTTCTTCGACCTGCTGCGCGGCTACGGCATCGGCGTAGTGCCGCATGCCTTCGACGATCACCACGCCTACAGCGCAGACGATCTGCGCTTCGGCAGCGAGCTGCCGGTGCTGATGACCGAGAAGGACGCGGTCAAGTGCGCCGCCTTCGCCGGGCCGTGGGCCTACAGCGTGCCGGTCGAGGCCGAGCTGCCCGAGGCGTTCTGGGTGGCGGTGCTGGGCCGCGTCGCGGCGCTGCGGACGTTGGGGCCGTTGGGCCACAAGGGCTGAACGCCCGTGGCCGCGCGGTCCTCGGGTCGGCCGGGCCGGCGCGGGGCAGCGGCTAGAATGGCCTCATCTCCCCACCCCCACGCCCGGCAGGGTGCGCCCCCGACCGGGCGCGCTCGAAAGACCTTCGCATGACCGACCTGCAAGAACCCTTCGTCGTCGCCATTCCCGCCCGCCATGACGCCACGCGTCTGCCCGGCAAGCCGCTGCGCCTGCTCGGCGGCCAGCCGCTGGTGCTGCACGTGGCGCAGCGCGCGCTGGCCGCCGGCGCGCGCGAGGTGTGGGTGGCCACCGACGACGAGCGCGTGGCGCGCGCGCTGGACGGCAGCGGCGTGCAGGTGGCGATGACCGCCGCCAGCCATGCCTCGGGCAGCGACCGCCTGGCCGAATGCGCCGGTATCGCCGGCTGGGACGATCGGACCCTGGTGGTCAACCTGCAGGGCGATGAGCCCTTCGCTCCGCCATCCGGCATCCGCGCCGTGGCCGCCGCGCTGTCGGCCAGCGGCCACCCGATGGCGACCCTGGCCACGCCGATCGACGAGGCCGAGCAGGTGTTCGACACGAACGCGGTCAAGGTGGTGCTGGCCGACAACGGCGATGCGCTGTACTTCAGCCGCGCGCCGCTGCCCTGGCACCGCGATGGCTTCGCCCGCAGCCGCCAGGTGCTGGCCGACGCGCCGGCGCCGTTCCTGCGCCATATCGGCATCTATGCCTACCGCGCCGGCTTCCTGCGCACCTTCGCCGCGCTGCCGCCAGGCCGGCTGGAGCGCACCGAATCGCTGGAGCAGCTGCGCGCCCTGGAGGCCGGCTTCCGCATCGCCGTGGCGCTGACGCCCGAGGCCTTCCCGCCGGGCGTGGACACTCCCGAAGACCTGGCGCGCGCCCAGCGCCATCTGGACGGCATGCGGTGAGGCCTGGCCGTGCGCCGCCGCTCCCGCGCGTGAAGCGCGCCGGCGCGCACGGCTTGAAGCCGGCCGCCTGCGGCATCATTCAGTATTCATGAATCCCGTCCACGCTCCCGACTTCCCGCACGGTCTGCTGTGGCTCAACGCCGCGCCGACCGCGCTGCAGTCGCTGCGTGGCAGTGCGGTGGCGCTGGCCTTCGTCGACCCGGCCTCGAGCTGGTGCCTGCAGCGGCTGGCCGACCTGGCGCTGCTGCAGCGCCGCTTCGGCGCGCGCCTGCAGGTGCGGGTGATCGCCGTGCCGCGTTTCGACGTGCACCGCGATCCGCAGGCCGCGCTCAAGCGCCTGCGCCGCTTCGGGGTCAGTTTCCCGATCGCGCACGATCTGGACTGGCACGCCTGGCAGCGCTTCGGCATCGAGGCCTGGCCGACCGTCGTGCTGATCGACGCGCAGGGCATGGTGGTCGACCACATCGTCGGCACGCCCGGCGTCGGCGCGCTGGAGAATCAGCTCACCGCGCTGTGCGAGCCGCTGGACGAGCCCCTGGTCGACACGCGTCCGGTCGAGACCCATCCCGAGCCTCGCCTGCCGCTGTGTTTCCCCACCGGCCTTGCGGTCAATGCCGAGCGCCTGTACGTGGCCGACACCGGCCATCACCAGATCGTCGAATGCACCCACGCCGGGCGTGTGATGCGGCGCTTCGGCAACGGCAACGCCGACGCGCTGGACGGCGACATGGAGATCGCCAGCTTCCGCAGCCCCACCCACGTGGCACTGCTGCGCAACGAGCTCTACGTGGCCGACACCGGCAACCACCTGATCCGCCGCATCCACCTGGGTACCGGCGCGGTGCAGACCCTGCTGGGCACGGGCAAGGCCGGGGTGCCGGCCGAGGGCCCGATCCACGCGCCCGGCGATGTCGCGCTGGCCTCGCCGGCTGGGCTGGTGGCGACCAACAGCCATCTGCACTTCGCCCTGTCCGGCGACAACCGGGTATGGAGCTGGGACCTGGGCAACCGCATGCTCGAATGCCGCGCCGGCTCGGGCCAGCTGGGGCAGCGCGACGGCGCCGGCATCCTGGCCAGCTTCGCCCAGCCGACCGGCCTGGCGCTGGTGCAGCAGGCGCTGTACGTGTGCGACACGCTGGGCGCCTCGCTGCGCGCGGTGCAGCTGGGCGGCGATTTCGCCAAGACGCTGGTGGGCGGGCAGGGGCCGTGGGAATTCGGCGATGCCGACGGCCAGCGCCAGCAGGCGCGCCTGCAGGCGCCGGAGGACGTGACGCTGGATCCCGACGCGCCGGTGCTGTGGATCGCCGACACCGGCAACGGCCGCATCCGCAGCCTGCGCCTGGGCGGCGGCGCGGTGACCTCGCTGGACCTGGGGCGGCGCCTGGCGCAGCCGGCCGGCCTGGCCGCCTTTGGCGGCAAGCTGTGGATCGCCGAGACCGACGCGCACGCGGTGCTGTGCGTGGACCTGGCCAGCGGCGCCGTCTCGCAGGTGCCGATCGAAGCATGAGCCGTCGCAGTCCCCCGGGCCAGCCGTTCGACGGCAAGGCCTTCGCCGCTTCGTTGAGCACCGCGCCGGGCGTGTACCGCATGTACGCGGCCGACGACACGCTACTGTACGTGGGCAAGGCGCGCGCGCTGCGCAACCGCGTGGGCAGCTATTTCAACAACGCGCCGCGCAACCCGCGCACCCTGGCAATGATCTCGCAGATCGCGCGCATGGACGTCACGGTCACCCGCACCGAGGCCGAGGCGCTGCTGCTGGAAAACCAGCTGATCAAGTCGCTCAGCCCGCGCTACAACGTGGCGCTGCGCGACGACAAGAGCTATCCCTACGTCCTGCTGACCAGCGAGGAATTCCCGCGCATCGCCTTCCATCGCGGCCCGCGCGCGATCGCCGGGCGCTATTTCGGCCCCTACGCCAGCGCCGGCGCGGTGCGCGACACGCTGAACCTGATGCAGAAGCTGTTCCGCATCCGCAACTGCGAGGACAGCGTCTTCCGCAACCGCACCCGGCCGTGCCTGCAGTACCAGATCGGCCGCTGCACCGCGCCGTGCGTGGAGCTGGTCGGCCAGGCCGAGTACGACCAGTCGGTGCATCGCGCCAGCTTGTTCCTGGGCGGGCGCAGCGATGAGCTGTCCGACGAGCTGACCGCCGAGATGGAGCGCGCCGCCGAGAAGCTGGACTTCGAGGAGGCCGCGCGCCTGCGCGACCTGCTCAAGCGCCTGCGCGGCATGCAGTCGCGCCAGTACGTGGACGGCCACGCCGCCGACCTGGATGCGCTGGCCTGCGCGATGCAGGGCAGCACCGCCTGCGTGCTGCTGCTGGCCTTCCGCGACGGCCGCAACCTGGGCACGCGCGCCTTCTATCCGCGCACCAACGGCGAGGAGAGCGCCGAGGAAGTGCTGGCCGCCTTCGTCTCGCAGTACTACGCCGAGCAGGTGCCGCCGCGCGAGCTGCTGCTGGACCGCGAGATCCCCGACGCCGAGCTGATCGAGGCGGCGCTGTCCAGCGCGGCCGGCCGCAAGGTCCAGCTGAAGTGGAGCGTGCGCGGCGAGCGCGCCGGCTACCTCGACCTGGCCCGGCGCAACGCGCAGATCACCCTGGCCACCGAGATGACCAGCCGCAACGCCCAGGCCGCGCGCAGCCAGGCGCTGGCCGAGTTGCTGGGCCTGGCCGAGCCGGCCCAGCGCATCGAGTGCTTCGACATCAGCCACACCATGGGCGAGGCGACGGTGGCCTCGTGCGTGGTGTTCGACGAGAAGGGCGCGGTGCGCTCGCAGTACCGGCGCTTCAATATCAGCGGCATCGAGCCGGGCGACGACTACGCGGCCATGCGCCAGGCGATCGAGCGTCGCTTCCGGCGCGCGATGGAGGAGGGCGAGGAAGCGCGTTTGCGAGCCACTGGCTCGCGCGCTGACGAGCGCCCTCGTGCCCGGCACGAGGGCCGGGATCTCGATCTGCCCATATTCCCCGACGTGCTGCTGATCGACGGCGGCGCCGGCCAGCTGCGCCAGGCGCGCGAGGTCCTGGCCGACCTGGGCGTGGACGGCGTGGCCCTGGTCGGTGTGGCCAAGGGCGTGGAACGCCGCGCCGGGCACGAGACCCTGATCCTGGACGACGGCCGCGAGGTCAGCCCCGGCGCGGCCTCGCCGGCGCTGCAGCTGATCCAGCAGGTGCGCGACGAGGCGCACCGCTTCGCCGTCACCGGCCACCGCGGCAAGCGCCAGAAGGCGCGCACCACCAGCAAGCTGGAGGACATCGCCGGCATCGGCCCGCGTCGGCGCGCCAGTCTGCTCAAGCATTTCGGCGGCCTGTCCGGGCTCAAGGCCGCCGGCGTGGAGGAGATCGCGCGCGTGGAAGGGGTCAATCACGCGCTGGCCCAGCGCATCTACGCTAACCTGCACGGGTTGCCGGAACCGGCGGCGCCCCCAACGCCCGGCCCAGATCGCCCATGAAGTTGACCGTTCCCACTTGGCTGACCCTGCTGCGGATCGTGCTGATCCCGGTGCTGGTGGTGGTCTTCTACCTGCCGTACGCGTGGACCAGCGTGGCCGCCGCGGCGGTGTTCGTGATCGCCGCGGTCACCGACTGGCTGGATGGCTGGATCGCGCGGCGCTGGCACCAGTATTCAGCTTTCGGCGCGTTCCTGGATCCGGTCGCCGACAAGCTGATGGTGGCCGTGGCGCTGTTCCTGATCGTGCAGGGTCATCCCACGCCGTGGATGGCGTTCTGGGCCGCGGTCATCGTCGGCCGCGAGATCGCCGTGTCGGCTCTGCGCGAGTGGATGGCCGAGATCGGCCAGCGCGGCAAGGTCAAGGTCGCCTGGATCGGCAAGGTCAAGACCACCGTGCAGATGATCGCGCTGGGCTGCCTGCTGTACTCGGTGCGCCCGGCCGGCCATTCGCTGAGCGATGTGTGGATGAGCGTGCCCGTGTTCCACATCGGCGACTGGCTGCTGGCCGTGGCCGCGCTGCTGACCCTGTACTCGGGCTACCAGTATCTGCGCGCCGCCTGGCCGAGCCTGCGCGAAGATGAGCAGGCAGCCGTTGACACGCGCAAGAAAGGCACTACAATTTCGCCTCTCTCGCGGGATTAGCTCAGTTGGTAGAGCACGACCTTGCCAAGGTCGGGGTCGAGAGTTCGAGTCTCTTATCCCGCTCCAAGTTTCAAGGCGCAGTTGAAGTGGAGTTGCTTCAACGGCGTTGACGAAACCCCGGCCCATCGGGGTTTTGTTTTGTCGGAAGGCTCTTGCGGCCAACCGCGCGTCACCGGCCTGGTGGCAGAGTGGTTATGCAGCGGACTGCAAATCCGTGCACGCCGGTTCGATTCCGACCCAGGCCTCCACAACTCGAAGAAGCGAAGGTAAACTTTCGCTTTACGTAACACAAAACGCGGGATTAGCTCAGTTGGTAGAGCACGACCTTGCCAAGGTCGGGGTCGAGAGTTCGAGTCTCTTATCCCGCTCCAATTTTCACTAGCGTTTCGCGCTAGTTTGAACGGCCCTACGGGGCCGTTCTTGTTTTCCGGGATCGGCTCACGCCGGGCGAACTGGTCCGGGCATCCCGGACATCGGTGGAAAGCCTCCCGCGCGCCACCTTTCCCAACGCGGCGTCGCTCCATGGCGACGCATCGAGCCGCACGACCTGCTCGTCCGGCGTCAATCGGCCCGCACGAGCGTCCAGATCGCGATCTGCCTGGGCTCGGCCAGCAGCGCGTCCAATGCGGCGTGCCACGCCTGTCGGTAGGGCCGGTGCAGCTGGACGTTGAGGACATCGTCGCGATCGGTCCAGGTCTCGTGGAGCTGGAAGACGTGCGGCCGCTCCGGATCGACGTGCAGCGCGGCGCGCACGAAGCTCGTCTCATGGCGCATCGCATCCAGCACAGGACCCAGCAGGGCGAGGAAGCGCGCCACCTGGTCCACCTTGACGTGGAAGGTGATGACGTAGGTTTCGGGCGCCGACCGCGGCGCCTGGGCGACAGGCGCGCTCATGGGCTGGCCCGCCGGGCGATGTCGCCGGCAAGCCGCGGTGCGTGCGTCACCATCACCCCGTGCGCCACGCCTTCGTAGACGACCAGTTCCGCGCCGGGGATCGTCGCGGCGTAGACCCGGCCGCTGCTGTCCAGCGGCGCGGACACGTCGCGGTCGCCATGCAGCACGGCGACCGGCAGGTCGAGCGCGGCGGCTTCCGCCGACAGGTCGCTCAGGGCGATCGTGCGCTGGAACGCGACGACGGCGCGACGCGAGCAGTCCAGCACCATGCTCGCCATCCACGCGTTGATGCGCTCCGGCGTGCCGGGGGCGAAGGGCGCGAGGTTGGCGTCGATCCAGGCCGACAGGTCGAAGGCGAGCTGCGCGCACAGCGCATCCACCATGACGGGTGTGACGCCATCGGTGCCGATGACCCGCGGACCCGTGGCGCCGACCAGGATCAGCCTGGCGATGCGCGCGCGGCCGTGGCGCGACAGGTAACGGATCGCTTCGCCGCCCGCCCCGGAGTGCGCGACCAGCGTGACCCCGGTCAGGTCGAGCGCCTCCAGCACGGCGGCGGGATCGTCGGCGAGGTCGTCGTAGTCGTAGCCCGGCCGATCCGTCGATCGCCCATGGCCATTGCGGTCGTAGGCGATGGTGCGCAGGCCGGCGGCGTTGAGATGCAGCATGACCTCGCCCCAGATCCGTCCATCCATCGCCCAGCCCGCCAGCAGGACCACGGGCGCTCCCTCGCCCCAGTCGCGGACGAACAGCGCGTGGCCGTCGCCGCGCGGGATGAAGGCCGCGCTCATGCGACCTCCCGGTCGAGAAAGCCGATCACCTCGGCGATACGGCCATCCGGCGCGATGCGGACCACGTCGGTCCCGCCGGCCACCGGCGCCCCGTGCGGCGCCGCCAACGTCCAGGAGAAGCGCACGAACGGGCCATGCGCATCGGGCATGCCGCGAAGGGCGAAGGCGCACCCGGGGAACTGCGCGCGCGCGGCGGCGATCATGGCGGCGATGCCGCCGTGGCCTTCACCTGCCATCATCGGATCGGTGTAGCGGGCATCGGCGGTCCAGCCTTCCGCCAGGCGACGATCGCGCGCTGCGGCGTCGGCTTCGTTCCACAAGGCGAGATAGGCGCGGGCCAGGGTGTTGGGGTCAGTCATCCTCGTTCTCCTCATCGTCGATGCGCCGAGGATGCCCAGGCCGCACAGAGCCTGCGATTACCCCGCAGGTAATGGCAGCGCTGCCGCCTTTCGCTAGGATGCGGCCATGGCCACAGACGCGATCACCGTTGGCGACTTGCTGCGCGAGTGGCGGGCCCGGCGTCGGCTGAGCCAGCTCGATCTGGCCGGCGAGGCGCAGGTGTCGACGCGCCATCTGAGCTTTGTCGAAAGCGGGCGCGCGGCGCCCAGCCGCGAACTGCTGCTGCGCCTGGCCGAACCGCTGGCGATGCCGCTCAGGGAGCGCAACCGCCTGTTGCTCGCGGCGGGGTATGCGCCGATCCATGGCGAACGCGCGCTCGAGGCGCCCGACATGGCGGCCGCGCTGGCCGCGGTCGAAGCCGTGCTAAACGCGCACGCGCCATTCCCGGCGCTGGCGGTGGACCGCCACTGGAACCTGGTGCGCGCCAACGAGGCGGCGGCCGCGCTGTTGGACGGCGTCGATCCGGCGCTTCTGGCGCCCCCCATCAACGTGCTGCGCGCGACGCTGCATCCGAAAGGGCTCGCGCCCAGCATCGTCAACCTGGCGCAATGGCGGCACCATCTGCTGGCGCGGCTGCGCCTGGACATCGCGCATTCGGCCGATCCGGCGCTCGACGCACTCCATGCCGAACTCAGCGGCTTCCCGTGTCCGGAAGGTGAGCGCGCTGCGCAGTCCGTCGCGCGCATCGCGGTGCCGCTCGCGATCCGCAGCGGACCAGGCGGGGGCGTGCTGTCGTTCCTGTCCACCACGACCGTGTTCGGCACCGCGATCGACGTGACCCTGGCGGAGCTGACGCTGGAATGCTTCTATCCGGCCGACGAACAGACCCGGCGCGCGCTGCTCACCGGCTCAGGTCCGTGATCGATCGGGTGACATGGCCCTGATCGTCGAGAAAATCGATCGTGGCGCGGCCGTCCGCCGCGACCTTCAGCTCCAGACGCTTGCGGCCGTCGGTGTCGCGCAGCGCCAGCACCGACGCCTTGTCCGAGGTCCGACCGAGAAACGCGCGCGGCGCGACGACCGCACCGGCGGCGCGGATGGCGGCTTCGCGTTCGGCGCTGGGGGGCTGGCGCATCAAGCGGGCGACGGTCGGGAAATCGACCGGCTGGTCCGGGCGGTCGTTGATCGCCAGGCCCGCCTGCCGGTCCTCGCCGTCCTCGCTGCTGCTCAGCGCCACGGTCTGGTCCTGGCGCCAGCGGTCGAAGGACAGTGCGCCGAGATTGGTCGGCTTGCCGTCCTTCAGTGCGCCGGAGAACACCAGCCCGCCGTTCTCCGTGCCTTCGTCGTTGTAGAAGATCATGCCTGCCTGGGGACGGTCCGGATGCGGCGTCTCGTGGCCGGCGACGATGATGCCCGGCATCCGGTCGCGCGAAGCGATCGTCATGCGCAGGGTGCCGTCGGGCTCGCGGATATTGATGCGCTGCACATCGATCGTCTCGAACCTCGTGCCCGTCGGGCTGGCATTGGCACCGAACATCATCCAGACCATGGCGACAGTCATGACCGCCGCATAGGCCCCGACCGCGCGCGAGGCATCAATCTTCATGACCTGCTCTCCTGATATCGGCGCCGCTCGACACAGGCGGCGAGGGCGATGCGAATTGAATCACCTTAGACCCCCGTGCCGCCATCCGGCTTGCGCCGGGAACGCCTATCCCTGAACACGTAGAGGAGCGATGGAGATGTGGTTCATGCTTGCCGCACTGCTTGCCGCCATGCCTGGTCCGCCGCCCAAGGCCGTGATGCCGAAGGGCGAGATCGAACAGATCACGCTTGCGCCGATGTTTCGCTATCGGTTCATGTGTTCCGAGCATCCCGTTGGCGAGCTGGACTACGCCGGTGATGCGCTCGGCACCGATTGCCTGGTCTTCGGCGGCATGGACGGGGACAGCGGCTTCGCCAGGCTCTATCGACGCGATGGACATGCCAATGCGGACTGGTACGGCTGGCATGCCGAGGTGCTGGCGCCGGTCGACGGCGTCATCGCGTTCGTCTACGACAATCCCCGGGTCAACACGCCCGGCACGCTGGGGCCGCCTCCGGCGGGCACCGTCCGCATCCGCACCCCGGACGGGGCGATCGTGACGATGGGGCACCTGGCCGAGCTGCGGGTGCACGTCGGCGAGACGGTCGAGGCAGGTCATGTGCTGGGCCTCGATGGCAACAACGGCAATGCGCGCGCGCCGCATATCCATGTCGGCGCGTATCGCGAGGCGGACAATGCGCCGCTCCAGATCCGCTGGGATCTGCGGGCTTTGGCCAGGACCCAGCCGTTCCGCGAGCCGGGCGACTGAGGCGATGCAAGGTTCGGTGCGGGAGACGACCGCCGGCCCGGCCGGCAGACGACAGGGCCTGTTCGTTCGTGGCGCCCGCGCGCGGCGTCGAACCGCGTGCGGAGGAGGCGTGCTTTTTGCTAGCCTGCGCACACCGCTCCATCCATGCCCGGATGGCGAAACTGGTAGACGCATCGGACTTAAAATCCGCCGGGAGCAATCCCTTGCCGGTTCGATTCCGGCTCCGGGCACCAAGTGGCATGCAAAGGTGGAAAGCCCCGAGAGATCGGGGCTTTGTCGTTTGAGCGCGCGTCGCGAAGGCGATCTCATGCGGTGCAGGCCTGCTCGAGCTTCATGCGGCGTGTCTTCGCTGTCTCATGATCCGATGTTGACGATCGGAGGGCTAGGTTGGCTTGTGTTCCTGGCATCTGGAGCGCCCCGATGAGCGCGATGCGCCCGTGCTGCCGCCGTATCGCGCGAGCGGCGCCGAGCAACCGCCGGAAAAGGACGGAAACGCGAGCGTCGAGACGGGTTCGGCTCACTGCGAGCGGCCAGGGCACTTGGCCCGGTGTGCAAGGAAACTGGGTTCCGTCTTCCGCGGGTGAGGAACTCATCCTCGCAACCCGAATCCGGTGGCTGCGCCAATTCCGAGACGGACGTTAGGAGAACGCGATGAGCATGAAAACCAGGTTCAACGCCATGGCCAAGAAGGCGGCCTACGCCGCGGGCACGCCCTGGGCCTTCGGGACTGCGGCGCTGGCGGTGGTGCTCTGGGGCTGTAGCGGTCCGGTGTTCGGGTTCAACGACACCTGGCAACTGGTCATCAATACCAGCACCACGATCATCACCTTTCTGATGGTGTTCCTGATCCAGCACACCCAGAACGCCGATACGGCGGCGATGCAGATCAAGATCGACGAGCTGATCAATGCGACGCGCGGCGCGAACAACGCCCTGCTGGACCTTGAGGAGCTCGACGAGCAGGCGCTGGAAGAGCTGCGCAAGAAGTACGAGGAGTTGGCCAGAGAGGCGCGGGATCGAATGGGTCGGACCCGCTCCGATACGACCTGAGCGTCGATGTCTCTTTGAGTGCCGATAGCGCCTTGACCGGTACGGGTGCGGCGCAATTTTCGCGGCGCTGTTAAAAGCAGCTCAGTATTTCCACCACGTTCCCGCGCCAATCCGTAACGCGCCCGGGTCCAGGGTGGATTCGACCTGCCCCGATGCGCACGATGCCGAACTGGCGTCGTCGACCTCCGGCCTGACCGCGTTCGATACAAGCCGAGATCAGGGACGCGCAAAGGCGCGCTGGGCAATTCCGCACCGACCGGCGCTCGTTCTGCGCCCTGCATCAGGAGTGACGCCATGATATCCCGCACAGCCGACGACAAGCCCCACACCGATCTGAAGAACCCGGACGCCAAGCACGACGAGGCGCTGGAGGAAACCTTTCCGGCAAGCGACCCGATCTCGCCCTTCGTGCCGGCGGTGAGAGACGAGGGCAACAAGGAACATCGCGACGTCTCCAATGCGCACAGCGACCATGCCAAGGGCCACACGCCGGACAAGGTGCTCAACGACGAAGAGGCGCTGCGCAAGCACCACGACAAGCCGGACGACCCCAAGCAGTCTCCGGTCGACCCCGAGCATGACTATTCCGACCCCAGCGGGCAGCGTGACTGACCGCGTCTGGTCGAGCCGCCCGATCAAGGGCGGTTGTTGTAACGCTCCGGCGCGATCGCGCCGGGGCGAGGGGAACCCCACCGCCGACCAAAGTCCTCCCGCGGTGCCGAGCGCCACTGCATGTGAAGCGCACACCATCTCGCGCTAGTCTTCTGACGGACCTGTCACCCCGTGACGCGCACGAACACGTGGTTTGAACATCGGCATCACGCGCCGTGGCCGGGGATCGGGCGAGGCTAGGGGTCAGCTTCGATTGTCGAACGGGCGGCCACGCCGTCCGTCTCGCGTCCGCCATCCCACCCAGCTGGAAGGAACAGCCAGGCATGAATCCCTCATTCGACGTGAAACTCACGCGCCGCGATCTGCTGATCACCGGCGCCGTCTCGACGGCCGGCGCCGCCTCGGCCAGTCTGCCGTCCACCGCGCAGGCGATGGCCGCGCCGGCCGCGCCGGAGAAGATCAGCAAGCAGCGGGTCGCCTTCGAGGTCAACGGCAAGCCGGTCACGCTCGAAGTCGATACGCGCACCACGCTGCTGGACGCGCTGCGCGAGCATCTCAAGCTGACCGGCACCAAGAAGGGCTGCGACCACGGCCAGTGCGGCGCCTGCACGGCGCTGGTGGACGGGCGCCGCCTCAATACCTGCCTGAGCTTCGCCGTGATGCACGAGGGCAGCAAGGTCACCACCATCGAAGGCCTGGGCCAGCCGGGCAACCTGCATCCGATGCAGGCGGCCTTCGTCAAGCACGATGGTTACCAATGCGGTTACTGCACGCCGGGGCAGATCTGCTCGGCAGTGGCGGTGCTGGACGAGATCAAGCAGGGCGTGCCCAGCCATGTCACCGGCGATCTTGAGGCCAGGCCCCAGTTCACGGTCGACGAGGTGCGCGAGCGCATGAGCGGCAACATCTGCCGCTGCGGTGCGTATTCCAACATCGTCGAGGCGATGAGCGACGTGGCGGGAGAGCGCGCATGAAGGCCTTTTCCTACGAGCGTGCGGGATCGCCCAAGGACGCCGCCGCCGCGCTGCTGAAGACGCCCAACGCCAAGTTCATCGCCGGCGGCACCAACCTGATCGACCTGATGAAGCTGCAGATCGAGACGCCCACCCACCTGGTGGACGTCAACGGCGTCGGGCTGGACCGCATCGAGGCCACCGACGAGGGCGGCCTGCGCATCGGCGCGCTGGTGCGCAATACGGACCTGGCCGCCGACAAGGTCGTGCGTCGCGACTATCCACTGCTGTCGCGCGCCCTGGTGTCCGGCGCCTCGGGCCAGCTGCGCAACAAGGCGACCACGGCCGGCAACCTGCTGCAGCGCACGCGCTGCCCGTACTTCTACGACACCGCCCAGGCCTGCAACAAGCGCATGCCCGGCAGCGGCTGCGCGGCGATCGAGGGCTTCAACCGGACCCTCGCCGTCGTCGGCGCCAGCCCGGCCTGCATCGCCACCCACCCCAGCGACATGGCCGTGGCCATGCGCGCGCTGGACGCGGCGGTGGAGACCACCAACGCCGAGGGCAAGACCCGGCGCATTCCGCTGGACCTGCTGTATCGCGCGCCCGGCACCACACCGCATCTGGAAACCACGCTGGAGCGCGGCGAGTTCATCACCGCCGTGAGCCTGCCCAAGCCGGTCGGCGGCACGCAGGTCTATCACAAGGTGCGCGACCGCGCGTCCTACGCCTTCGCGCTGGTGTCGGTGGCGGCGATCGTGCAGCGCGACGGAAGCGGTGCGGTGGCGCTGGGCGGCGTGGCGCACAAGCCCTGGCGCAAGCCGGAGGCCGACGCGGCCATGCCGCAGGGGGCCAAGGCCGTGGTCGATCAGCTGCTGGCCGGTGCCAAGACATCCGAACACAACGCCTTCAAGCTGCCGCTGGTCGAGCGGGCACTGGGCGCGATCCTGGCCGAAGCGAGGGCCTGAGCATGAAATTCGATACCCCGGCCACCACCAATCCGATCGACCAGGGCAAAGTCGTCGGCCGCGCCCAGGACCGCATCGACGGACCGCTCAAGACCACCGGCACCGCGCCCTATGCCTATGAGCATCATGACGTGGCGCCCGGCCAGGTCTATGGATACCCGGTGTGCGCCACCATCGCCAAGGGCCGCATCCGCTCGATCGACACCGATGCGGCCAAGGCCGCACCCGGCGTGCTCGGCATCGTCACCGCGGCCAATGCCGGCAAGCTGGGCAAGGGCAAGATGAACACCGCGCACCTGCTCGGCGGCCCGGAGATCCAGCACTACCACCAGGCGGTCGCGCTGGTGGTCGCCGAGACTTTCGAGCAGGCGCGCGCCGCCGCGCACCTGATCAAGGTCGACTACACCCGCAGCGATGGCGCCTTCGACCTGGCCAAGGCCAAGGGCCAGGCGAAGATGCCGAGCGATTCGCAGGACAACAAGGACACCGCGCACGGCGACTTCGCCGGCGCCTTCGCCAGCGCGCCGGTCAAGCTGGACGCCACCTACACCACGCCCGACCACAGCCACGCGATGATGGAGCCGCACGCGTCCATCGCGCAGTGGGAAGGCGATCAGCTGACGCTGTGGACATCCAACCAGATGATCGCCTGGAGCGTCGGCGACGTGGCACTGACCCTAGGTATCCCGAAGGAGAAGGTGCGCCTGGTGTCGCCGTACATCGGCGGCGGTTTCGGCGGGAAGCTGTTCGTGCGCTCCGATGCCGTACTGGCGGCGCTGGGCGCCAAGGCGGTGGGGCGGCCGGTCAAGGTGACCCTGCCGCGGCCGCTGATCATCAACAACACCACCCATCGCCCGGCCACGCTGCAGCGCATCCGCCTGGGCGCCACGCGCGAGGGCAAGATCACCGCGTTCGGCCACGAGAGCTGGTCGGGCGATCTGGAAGGCGGCCAGCCGGAGACCGCCGTCTCGCAGAGCCAGCTGCTCTACGCGGGCGAGAACCGCATGACCGCCATGCGCCTGGCCGTGCTCGACCTGCCCGAAGGCAACGCCATGCGCGCCCCGGGCGAGGCCTCGGGGATGATGGCGCTGGAAGTGGCCATGGACGAGCTGGCCGAGAAGCTGGCGATGGACCCGGTCGAACTGCGCGTGCGCAACGACACCCAGGTCGATCCCAACCATCCCGAGCGTCCGTTCTCGCAGCGGCACATGGTCGAATGCCTGCGCACCGGTGCGGAGAAGTTCGGCTGGAGCAAGCGCAGCGCCAAGCCCGGCACCCGCCGCGAGGGGCGCTGGCTGATCGGTATGGGCATGGCCACCGCCTTCCGCAACAACCTCAACATGAAGTCCGCCGCGCGCGTGCGCCTGGGCGCCGACGGCGTGGTCACGGTGCAGACCGACATGACCGACATCGGCACCGGCACCTACACCATCCTCGCCCAGACCGCCGCGGAGATGATGGGCGTGCCGCTGGAGCGGGTGAAGGTGGAGCTGGGCGATTCGTCCTTCCCGGTCTCGGCCGGCTCGGGCGGGCAGTGGGGCGCCAACAGCTCCACCGCCGGCGTGTACGCGGCCTGCGTCAAGCTGCGCGAGGCCGTGGCCGGCAAGTTCGGCATGGACGTGGATAGCGTCCGCTTCGAGGACGGCATGGTCGTGGCCGGCGGCCAGCGCAAGAAGCTCGCCGACGCGGCGGCCGATGGCGAACTTGTGGCCGAGGACAAGATGGAATACGGCGATCTGGCCAAGAAGTACCAGCAGTCCACCTTCGGCGGCCACTTCGTCGAAGTCGCGGTGGACAGCGCCACCGCCGAGATCCGCATCCGCCGCATGCTGGCGGTGTGTTCGGCCGGCCGCATCCTCAACCCCAAGTCCGCGCGCAGCCAGGTGATCGGCGCGATGACCATGGGTGCCGGCGCGGCGCTGATGGAGGAGCTGGTGGTGGACAAGCGGCTGGGCTTCTTCGTCAACCACGACCTGGCCGGCTACGAGGTGCCGGTGCATGCCGACATCCCGCACCAGGAAGTGATCTTCCTGGAGGAGACCGACCCGATCGTCTCGCCGATGAAGGCCAAGGGCGTGGGCGAGCTGGGCATCTGCGGCGTGGCCGCGGCGATCGCCAACGCGGTCTACAACGCCACCGGCGTGCGCGTGCGCGACTACCCGGTGACGCTGGACAAGCTGCTCAAGGAGATGCCAGCGCTGACAGCCTGAGCGTCGTGGCCGGGTCGGGCGTTGTCTCGCATCGACCCCCGCCTCGTCGTTCGGTGGAAGCCACGCTTCCGATCACATCGCGACCTGCGTGTAGAGCGGAGCTTGCTCCGCTGCATTTCGGCCGGATCGTAGAGAAGGTCCAGCGGAGCAAGCTTCGCTTCATTTCGGTCGGATCAATGGGAAGGCCTAGCGGAGCAAGCTCCGCTGCGTCTCGGCCGGATCGTCGGGAAGGCCTAGCGGAGCAAGCTCCGCTCTACAGGGTGGGGTCGCTTTAGGCCAAAAAAAGCCACCGGGCGGCTCGCGCGGGCTTGGGTCGGCATTCCGCGAGGACTTGTCGCACTTGGCAGCGCCGCGAACGATGCTGTCCGGCGCGCTGCCACACCCGTCCGGACCGATGCCCCTCTGAGGCAGAGAACCGCTCACTCGCCGCAATCCCCTGCCCGGGAGAGGAACCAAAAAAACGGTTTGACCGATCCGGGAAGTGCCATTACTATTTGCGCCCCGATCGGCCCCAAGGGCTCGCATCGAGGGCGGTTAGCTCAGCGGTAGAGCATTGCCTTCACACGGCAAGGGTCGCAGGTTCGATCCCTGCACCGCCCACCAAGTCTCACGAAAAAGCCGGCTTCGCGCCGGCTTTTTCGTGTCCATTGCGCGAAGCCGGCGCAACAGCTGCGCCGGCCCGCCACCTGTCGCCTCAGCTCAGCACTTCCTCCAGGATGCGCTTGCCGTCGTGGCGCGCATCGTGCTCGGCGTCCTGCTCCTGCTCGGCCTGCGCCTTCATCAGCGGGCAGTGCGCGCTCATGTAGTCGATCTCCAGGTTGAGGCGTTCGAGCAGGAAGTCGACGAAGGCGCGCACCTTGGGCGACTGCACGTGGCCGCGCGGGAAGACCGCGTTGAGCTCGTACTCGCCACCCGTCCAGCCGGCCAGCACGCGCTGGACCAGACCATGCTCGACGAAGGGCTTGACCATCACGTCGGCCGAAAGCAGCAGACCCTCGCCGCACAGCAGCGCGCCCTTGAGCGCCGACGGATCGTTGGCCACCAGGATCGGATTGATCGCGAACTCCCGCGCGCCGTTGCCATCGTTCAGCGACCAGCTGTAGCTGTGGCCCTGGCGGTGCTTGGTCATGGCGAAGGTGCGGTGGTACTGCAGATCGTCCGGGTGCAGCGGCTCGCCATGCCGGGCGATGTAGCTGTTGGCGGCGAACACCTGCGTGTACAGCACGCCCAGCTTGCGTGCGATCAGGTTGGAGTCGGGCAGGTTGCCCAGGCGCAAGGCCACATCGACCTCTCCACCGATCAGGTCCATCGGCTCGTTGCTCAGCAGCATCTCTACCCGCACCTCCGGATGGCGCGCATGGAATTCGCCCAGCAGCGGGGCGATCTTGTCGATGCCGATGGAGTAGGGCGCGGTGACGCGCAGCCAGCCGCGCGGGCCGGCATGCAGCTGGCCGACGGCGCTCTCGGCCTCGGCCAGTTCGCGCGCGATGCGCTGGCAGTGTTCGTAGTAGACGTTGCCGGCTTCGGTCAGGCCGAGCTTGCGCGTGGTGCGGTGCAGGAGCTGCGCGCCCAGGCGCGTTTCCAGCTCCTGGACCTTGCGGCTGACCGTGGTCTTGGGCAGCCGCAGTGCGCTGGCGGCGCCGACGAAGCTGCCCTTCTCGACCACCTTGACGAAGATCAGGGTGTCGTTGAGATCGTGGGACATTGGAGTCCTCCTTGGCGGGGGAAGAG
This sequence comes from Pseudoxanthomonas sp. UC19_8, assembly GCF_042700505.1. Taxonomy (NCBI): domain Bacteria; kingdom Pseudomonadati; phylum Pseudomonadota; class Gammaproteobacteria; order Lysobacterales; family Lysobacteraceae; genus Pseudoxanthomonas; species Pseudoxanthomonas sp. UC19_8. The sequence continues at coordinate 1,904,522 of NZ_CP170559.1, read as the reverse complement.
GGATTGGACCGGGAGCGGGATGATTATTCCCCTAAATCTGGACTAATCAAGTCCTGCATGCAGGCCTAAGGTGGCGACCTGTCCTGATCACCTGGCCCACCGCCATGTCCCTGCTGACCCGCCTGCGCCGCTTCCTGGCCCCCGAGAACCGCCGGAAAATGGAGATTTCACCGGTCTCTACCTTACTGCGCGCCCGCCAGGACGCGGGTTTCCGCGACTTTGCCCAGAGCCGCCGCAATCAGCTGGGTGCGGCCCGGGTCTCCGGTCGGCTGGGTCGCGATTTCGGGATTATCCCGATGGCGGGAGGAAAACTCCCATGAGTGGGATGATCAAGCCCGGCACCCCGTTGGCCGCCTCGCTGGTGCTAGGCGCCGATGGCGCGGCCGGTGCCGGCGTGGTCGCCGCGCTGATCGAGGCCGGCAGCCCGGTCGTGGCGGTGGGCGCCCCGGGCGAGATGATGGACGCGCTGGCCCAGGCCCATGGCGAGGAGCCCGGCCTGCACCTGCTGCGTCAGCCGCTGCCGCTGGACGAGGCGGCCGCCGCCGCGCTGGCGGAGCAGGTGCGAGCCCATGGCGTGCGCCTGCATGCCGTGTTCGCGCATCTGTTCGCCCCCTCGACCAGCGGGCGCCTGCTGGATCAGCCCGCCGCCCGCCTGGAGCAGCGCCTGTCGCACGACGTGGTCGCGCACCTGGCGCTGGCGCGCCATCTGCTGCCGCTGCTGCAGGACCAGGACGGCACGCGCCACTACGTGATCCTGGGCGGGCCGGCCACCGAATGCGGCTGGGCCGGACACGGCCACGCCTCGGTCGGCTCGGCCGCCCTGCACATGCTGGCCAAGGTGCTGCACGAGGAAGCCGTCCCGCTGGGCGTGCGCGTGCAGCTGCTGGCCGTGGCCCACCCGCTGTCCACGCCGAAGAACCGCGCCCATGCCTGCGCCGGCTGGCCCGATGCGCTGAGCGTGGGCCGCAGGGCGGTCGAACTGCTGCGCCCGGCCGCTTCCGGCCGCGTGCGCGCCGTCGTGCCCTTCGATGCGGCGTGGGTGCCACCGCCGGTACGCACCCTGTTCGACGCGCTGCCCAGCGCGCCCACCGTCTCTTCGCTTGACCTCAACCGTGGTTGAGGTCGCAACCTCGCCGCGCCTTTTCGTTTTCCCCACAAAGAGTCTTCGTCATGAATCCTTCCCGCACCGACTCCTTCTTCCGCGCTCGTCGCCTGTCCTCCTTCGCGCTGCTGGCCTTGTCGGTGGCGGTGATCGCCGGCTGCAACAGCAACGCCGCCGAGACCGCCGCCCCGCCGCCGCCCGCGGTGAGCGTCGCCCCGGTGCTGATCAAGCCCATCCGCCAGTGGGACGAATTCAGCGGCCGCATCGAAGCGGTGCAGACCGTGCAGCTGCGTCCGCGCGTGTCGGGCTACATCGAGTCGGTCAACTACCGCGAGGGCGATGAGGTCAAGGCGGGCACGGTGCTGTTCACCATCGACGCGCGCAGCTACCGCGCCGCGCTGGCCCAGGCCCAGGCCCAGCTGGCCCGCGCGCGCAGCGCCGCCAGCCAGGCCACCGGCGAGGCCGATCGTGCCCGCAAGCTGGCCGATCAGCAGGCCATGTCCACCGAGCTGTACGAACAGCGCCGCGCCACGTCCAACGAGGCCGCCGCCGAGGTGCAGGCCGCGCAGGCCGCGGTGGACGCCGCGCGCCTGGACCTGGAATGGACCAAGGTGCGCGCGCCCATCGACGGCCGCGCCGGCCGTGCGCTGGTCACCGCCGGCAACCTGGTCGGCGCCGGCGATGCGGCCAGCGTGCTGACCACGGTGGTGTCCGACCAGGTGCAGGTGCACTTCGACGCGGACGAGACCACCTTCCTGCGCTATGCCGAACTGGCGCGCAAGGGCCAGCGGCCCAGCGGCCGCGAGGGCGGCCTGCCGGTGCAGGTGGCGCTGGTCGGCGAGGACGGCTATCCGCACGCCGGACAGGTGGACTTCGTCGACAACCAGCTCTCGCCCGGCACCGGCACCATCCGTGTGCGTGCGCTGATGGACAACGCCGACCGCAGCCTGGTGCCCGGCCTGTACGCGCGCGTGCGCCTGCCGGGCAGCGGCGAGTTCAAGGCGATGCTGGTCGACGATGCGGCCATCCTCACCGACCAGGACCGCAAGTACGTCTATGTGGTCGATGCGCAGGGCAAGGCGCAGCGCCGCGACGTGCAGCTCGGCCGCCTGGCCGACGGGCTGCGCATCGTCAACGGCGGTCTGCAGGCCGGCGACAAGGTCGTGGTCGAGGGCGTGCAGAAGATCTTCATGCCCGGCATGCCGGTGCAGGCCAAGACGGTGGCGATGCAGCCGCCGGCGGCCAAGCCGGCCGAGCAGCGCACCACCGCGATGAACTAGCGCGGCCGGGTGGAGGTGGGAGCCGCCATGGCGGCTCCCACCTCCACCCCACAGGCAGGAATGCAACACGCAATGAAGCCTCGCTCCGGGAAAGGAGCGAGGGCGGCGTCGCTCACTTTCAGGAACACCACCCCATGAACATTTCCAGATTCTTCATCGACCGGCCGATCTTCGCCGCCGTGTTGTCCATCGTGATCTTCGCCGCGGGCCTGATCGCGCTGCCGCTGCTGCCCACCGGCGAATACCCCGAAGTGGTGCCGCCGTCGGTGGTGGTGCGCACGGTGTACCCGGGCGCCAATCCCAAGGTCATCGCCGAGACCGTGGCCACGCCGCTGGAGGAGCAGATCAACGGCGTCGAGAACATGATGTATCTCAAGTCGGTGGCCGGCTCGGACGGCGTGCTGCAGATGACCGTCACCTTCCGCCCCGGCACCGACGCCGACGATGCGGCGGTGAAGGTGCAGAACCGCGTCGCCCAGGCCAATGCGCGCCTGCCCGAGGACGTGCGCCGTCAGGGCGTGACGGTGCAGAAGCAGTCGCCGACCTTCCTGATGGTGGTGCACCTGACCTCGCCCAAGGGCAAGTACGACAGCCTGTACCTGCGCAACTACGCGCGCCTGCACGTCAAGGACGCGCTGGCGCGCATCCAGGGCGTGGGCGATGCGCAGGTGTTCGGCGGCGGCGATTACGCCATGCGCGCCTGGCTCGATCCGGAGCGCATCGCCGCCCTGGGCCTCAACGCCAGCGACGTGGTCGGCGCCATGCGCGAGCAGAACGTGCAGGTCTCCGCCGGCCAGCTCGGCGCCGAGCCCATGCCGGGCAGCAAGTTCCTGACCCTGATCAACGCCCAGGGCCGCCTGCGCACCGAGCAGGAGTTCGGCGACATCGTGCTCAAGACCGGCAGCGACGGCCAGGTGGTGCGCCTGCGCGACGTGGCGCGGCTGGAGCTGGGCGCCGGCGACTACACGCTGCGCTCGCAGCTGGACGGCAAGAACGCGGTCGGCATCGGCATCTTCCAGGCGCCGGGCGCCAATGCGCTGCAGATCCGCGATGAGGTCATCGCGACCATGGACGAGCTGACCAAGCAGTTCCCCGAGGACGTCAAGTACGAGGCGGTCTACGACACCACGATCTTCGTGCGCGATTCGATCAGCGCGGTGGTGCACACCCTGCTGGAGGCCGTGCTGCTGGTGGTGCTGGTGGTGATCCTGTTCCTGCAGACCTGGCGCGCCTCGATCATCCCGCTGATCGCCGTGCCGGTGTCGGTGGTGGGCACCTTCGCCGCGCTGTACCTGCTGGGCTTCTCGATCAACACCCTGACCCTGTTCGGCCTGGTGCTGGCGATCGGCATCGTGGTGGACGACGCGATCGTGGTGGTGGAGAACGTCGAGCGCAACATCGAGGAAGGCCTGACCCCGCTGGCCGCCGCGCACCAGGCCATGAAGGAGGTCTCCGGGCCGATCATCGCCATCGCGCTGGTGCTGTGCGCGGTGTTCGTGCCGATGGCCTTCCTGTCCGGCGTGACCGGCCAGTTCTACAAGCAGTTCGCGGTGACCATCGCCATCTCCACGGTGATCTCGGCGATCAACTCGTTGACCCTGTCGCCGGCGCTGGCCGCGCGCCTGCTCAAGGGCCACGACGCGCCCAAGGACGCGCTGTCGCGCGGCATGGAGCGGGTGTTCGGCCGCTGGGTGTTCCGCCCGTTCAACCGCTTCTTCAACCGCAGCTCGTCGCGCTACCAGGGCACGGTCTCGCGCATCCTGGGCCGCCGCGGCATCGTGTTCGCGATCTACATCGGCCTGCTGCTGGCCACCGGCGTGATGTTCAAGGCGGTGCCGGCCGGCTTCATTCCGACCCAGGACAAGATGTACCTGATCGCCGGCGTGAAGCTGCCCGAAGGCGCCTCGATCGAGCGCACCGACGCGCTGCTGCGCAAGGTCTCGGACATCGCCATGCACACCGAGGGCGTGTCGCACTCGATCTCCTTCCCCGGCCTCAACGCGCTGCAGTTCACCAACACGCCCAATACCGGCGTGGTGTTCCTGACGCTCAAGCCGTTTGCCGAGCGCCATCGCAGCGCGCTGGAGATCAATGCCGAGATCAACCGCAAGATCTCCTCGCTGGGCGAGGGCCTGACCTTCTCGATGATGCCGCCGCCGATCCTGGGTCTGGGCAACGGCAACGGCTACCAGATGTTCATCGAGGACCGCGGCAACCTGGGCTACGGCGCGCTGCAGAACGCGGTCAGCCAGTTCCAGGGCGCGGTGTCGCAGGTGCCGGGCATGAGCTTCCCGATCGGCACCTACCAGGCCAACGTGCCGCAGCTGGATGCGCAGGTGGACCGCACCAAGGCCAAGGCCCAGGGCGTGGCGCTGACCGACCTGTTCGACACCTTGCAGACCTATCTGGGCTCGGCCTACGTCAACGACTTCAACCAGTTCGGCCGCACCTGGCAGGTGATCGCCCAGGCCGATGCGCCGTACCGCGAGACGGTCGAGGACATCGCCCGCCTCAAGGTGCGCAACGCCGCCGGGCAGATGGTGCCGGTGGGCTCGATGGTGGACATCAAGCAGACCTACGGCCCCGACCCGGTGCTGCGCTACAACGGCTATCCGGCCGCCGACCTGGCCGGCGAGGCCGATGCGCGCGTGCTGTCCTCGGCCGAGGCGATGCAGAAGCTGACCGACCTGGCCGCCCAGGTGCTGCCCAACGGCATGCATATCGAATGGACCGACCTGAGCTACCAGCAGGCCAGCCAGGGCAAGGCGGCGATGGTGGTGTTCCCGCTGGCGGTGATGCTGGCCTTCCTGGTGCTGGCCGCGCTGTACGAAAGCTGGACCCTGCCGCTGGCGGTGATCCTGATCGTGCCGATGACGCTGCTGTCCGCGCTGTTCGGCGTGTGGCTCAGTGGCGGCGACAACAACGTGTTCGTGCAGGTCGGCCTGGTGGTGCTGATGGGCCTGGCGTGCAAGAACGCGATCCTGATCGTCGAGTTCGCCCGCGAGCTGGAGCTGGGCGGCAAGGGCATCGTCGAATCCGCCCTGGAAGCCTGCCGCCTGCGTCTGCGCCCGATCGTGATGACCTCCATCGCCTTCATCGCTGGCACGGTGCCGCTGGTGTTCTCGCACGGTGCCGGCGCCGAGGTGCGCGCGGCCACGGGCGTGACGGTATTCGCTGGCATGCTGGGCGTGACCCTGTTCGGCCTGTTCCTGACCCCGGTGTTCTACGTGGCCCTGCGCAAGCTCTCCGGCCGTCAGCTGGTCCATCACGACGCGGCCCCGGCCCTGGCGCAGACCCATCCGCAAACCGCGCACTGAGCGCGTCCTTCCTTCTCGTTCCCAACACGGAGCTATGACATGAACACTTCCAAGAAGATCGCGCTGGTCACCGGCGCCACCCGCGGCATCGGCGCCGAGACCGTGCGCCAGCTGGCCCAGGCCGGCGTGCATGTGATCCTGGCCGGCCGCAGTCAGCAGGCTGCAGAGCAGGTCGCGCAGACCCTGCAAGCCGAGGGCCTGTCGGTCGAGGCGCTGCAGCTGGACGTCACCGACACGGCCAGCATCACCACCGCGGTGCAGGCCGTGCAGGGTCGCCACGGCAAGCTGGACATCCTGATCAACAACGCCGGCATCGTCGCCGACGAGAGCGACAAGCTGCCCTCCGAGCAGTCGCTGCAGACCTGGCGCAAGACCTTCGACACCAACCTGTTCGGCCTGGTCGAGACCACCCAGGCGTTCCTGCCGTTGATCAAGGCCGCCGAGGCCGGGCGCATCGTCAACGTGTCCAGCGCGCTGGGCTCGCTGACCCTGCACAGCGACCCGGACTCGTTCATCTACCACTTCAAGATCCCGGCCTACGACGTGTCCAAGAGCGCGGTCAACGCGTGGACCATCCACCTGGCCTATGAGCTGCGCGACACGCCGGTCAAGGTCAACACCATCCATCCGGGCTACGTGAAGACCGAGATGAACTACAGCGACGGCGAGCAGCGCGGCGAGATCGACGTGCCGGAAGGCGCCAAGACCAGCGTGCAGATGGCGCTGATCGGCGCCGACGGCCCGACCGGAAGTTTCACCTACCTGGGACAGGTGCTGCCATGGTGAGGCATGTATTGGGCATCGGCGTCGCCTCGGCGCTGCTGGCCGCCTGCACGGTCGGGCCGGACTACGTGCGTGCCGATGCGCCGCGCGCGGAGACCTTCGTGCAGGCGCCGGTGACCGCGCAGGTCGCCGGCAGCGCGACCACGGCCGAGCGCGAGTTCTGGCGGGCCTTCAACGATCCGCAGCTGTCCTCGCTGGTCGAACGCGCGCTGCTGCAGAACCACGATGTGCGCATCGCCCTGGCGCGCTACGACCAGGCCCGCGCGCTGTCCCGCGACGCCGGCTACGCGCGGCTGCCGCAGCTGGACGCCAATGCGCAGGCCGAGCGCGTGCGCAGCAGCGCCGACCAGGCGCCGGGCGTGGATCGCGACGGCCGCGACACGCACAACTACGTCGGCGGGCTGGGCGTGAGCTGGGAGCTGGATCTGTTCGGCCGCCTGCGGCGCGCCAGCGAAGCCAGCCGCGCCGATGCGCAGGCGGCCTCGGCCGACCTGGCCGCCATGCAGGTGGCCATCGCAGCCAGCGTGGCGCAGGGCTGGTTCGAACTGCGCGGCCTGCAATCGCAGCTGGACATCGCCCGCGAGAACGCCGCCACGCAGGAGCGCACGCTCAAGCTGCTGCAGGCGCGCACGGAGGCCGGCTTCAGCGATGCCTTCGACGTGGACCGCGGCCGCGCGCAGCTGGAAGCCACGCTGGCGCGGATTCCCTCGCTGGAAGCGGCCGAGGCCGTGGCGGCCAACCGCATCGCGGTGCTGGTCGGCGCCACGCCGGAGTCGATGGCGGCCGAGCTGATGACCAGCGGCGCATTGCCGACCCTGCCGGCGGCGCCGCTGCCGGGCACGCCGTCGGACCTGCTGCGTCGCCGTCCGGACGTGGCGGCGGCCGAGCGTCGGGTGGCCGCGGCCACCGCGCGCGTCGGCGTGGCCACGGCGGATCTGTTCCCGCGCTTCAGCCTGGGGGCCTTGTTCGGCACGCAGGCGCTGGGCAGCGGCGCGTTGTTCGCCCGCGACAGCGAGACGCGCGTGCTGTCGCTGGGGCTGGACGTCGGTTTCCTCAACGTGGGCCGCGTGCGTGCGCGCATTGCGGCGGCGAACGCGCAGACCGCGCAGGACCTGGCCGCCTATCAGCAGACCGTCCTGCGCGCGCTGGAGGACACCGAGAACGCGCTGGTGCGGGTGGATCGCAGCCGCACCGAATCGGCCCATCTGGATCAGGCCGCGCAGGCCGGCACGCGCGCCGCGCAGGTGGCCCGCCTGCGGCTGGACAACGGCGCGATCGACACGCTGGACATGCTCGAGGCCGAGCGCACGCGCCTGGACAGCCAGGACGCGGCGATCCAGGGCCGCGTGCGCAGCGGCGTGGCGATGGTGCAGCTGTACGCCGCGCTGGCCGGCGGCTGGCCCGAGTACGTCGCGGCCGAAAGCCTGCCGCCGCCGTCGCCGGGCGCGGCGGCGGAGGCGCGGGCGGTGGCGCTGCAGGAGGTGCGGTGATCGCGCCTCGGTGGCGGTGACGAAGTTATCGCCACCGCACGGCCTTGAGGCGTTTTGCCTGTTGCGCTAGCGCGCGTGCAGGTCCAAGGCCGATGCACGCATGCAGGTCCGGAGGCCGAGGAGGGCGCCGGCATCATGTGGGAGCCGCCATTTCGGCGAGTGGCTTTACCGGTAGAGCCTCATCGCCGCCTTGGCGGCTCCCACCTGTAGAGTGGAGCTTGCTCCGCTGGGGCTTTCCCATGATCCGGCAGAAAAGCAGCGGAGCAAGCTCCGCTCTACAGGCAGGCCGCTGAGATTTGAGGAGACAGTTGCTCCCACGACATTGGAAAGCGCGAAATGGCCGAAACGCGCGGGGCTATCGCCGAGCCGAGAAACAGCGCCTCCCCTTTCGCGCAGCGAAGGGGGAGGTTGGGAGGGGGTGTTTTTGTTTTTGCTTTTGCTTTTGCCGTTGCCCTTCCCGCGAAAAGCGACCCCTTCCCCTCAGTCGCTAGACGCGACTTCCAGCTCCCCTCGGCCTGCGGCCAAAGGGTGGGGCAAATCACTCAGCCATGCAGCTTGATCGCGGTCTGCGCCACGCGCTGGCCCTGGTAGCGGGCGCCGTCCAGGTCGATCCTGGAGGGCTGGCGTGAGCCGTCGCCGCCGGCCAGGGTGGTGGCGCCGTAGGGCGCGCCGCCGGCGACCTCGTCCAGCGTCATCATCTCCTTGAAGCCGTAGTCCAGGCCCACGACCACCATGCCGAAGTGCAGCAGGTTGGTGATGATCGAGAACAGCGTGGTCTCCTGGCCGCCGTGCTGGGTGGCGGTGGAGGTGAAGGCCGCGCCGACCTTGCCGTGCAGGGCGCCCTTGGCCCACAGGCCGCCGGCCTGGTCGAGGAAGTTGGCCATCTGCGAGGCCATGCGGCCGAAGCGCGTGCCCACGCCGATCACGATGGCGTCGTAGTCGGCCAGCTCGTCGATCCTGGCGATCGGCGCGGCCTGGTCGAGCTTGTAATGCGAGGCCTTGGCGACCTCCTCGGGCACCAGCTCGGGTACGCGCTTGATGTCCACCTGCGCGCCGGCGCTGCGCGCGCCTTCGGCGACGGCCTGGGCCATCGCTTCGACATGCCCGTAGGCGGAGTAGTACAGGACGAGGACCTTGGCCATGGCATGCGACTCGCTTTTTCGAAGGGAGCGCGGACCGTAGCAGGGCCTGGCGTCAGGTCACGTCATCGCCGCGTCGCGCCGCCGGCCTCGTCGAGCAGTTCGCGTACCAGCGTCACATAACGGCGCTGCGCGATCTCCTGCGCGGTGCCGCGCAGGCGCTCCCACGCCTCGTACTTGGCGCTGCCGACGTAGTCGAAGAAGCCCGGCTTGTTGCCGTGCACATCGCCCTCGGTGCCTTGCTTGTACAGGCCGTACAGGCGCAGCAGGGTGTCGTTGTCGGGCCGTTCGGGCAGGGTCTGGACGTCCAGCGTAGCCTGTTCGAATTCGGTGGCGGCGATCTGGGCCATGGCGCCCGGTTCCAAGGTGGGGAGCGCGCGATCTGAGCACGCCGGCCCGCGCCGGTCACGTTGCGCTGCACAGCGCCGCGCGTCTCAGCGCGGCACGCGCACCATGCGCTGCAGCAGGTGCTCGACGATGTTGTCCGGTTGACGCGTGCGGCCCACGTGGGTGGGCGAGACCTGGACGATGGCGCTGCGCCGGGCGGTGAGGAAGTGGAAGCGCGCGCGCGGCGGCAGCTGCGCCACCGGGCCGGCGCCCGCATCGCCGCGACACACCGCCACCAGCGCGTCCAGCCAGGCGCGCGTGGTCTCCAGGTCCAACGCCGGGGCAAAGGCGCGCAGGCGCGGTTCGTCGATCTCCACCGCGGCCTGCAGCTGGCGCGCGCCGGGGCAGGAGACGATCACCCCGACGTTGATGAACTCCTCGCGCTCCACCCGCGGCACCACGCGGATGACCGCATAGTCATACGTGTGCAGCGTGGGCATCGATGGCCTCCTGCACGAAGGCGGCGCGCGCGTCGCGGCGCCGCTTGAGGTAGTCGACATAGGCCTGGCGATGCGCGGCCACGTCCGCGAAGAACGGCTCGCCCTCCAGCCAGGCGTCGGGCACGGCCGCGGCGATGCGCTCGATCAGCGCATCGGTCAGCCGCGGCGCCAGTTCGGCATCGGCCTGGGCGATATGGTCGGCGAAGGGCAGCAGCACGTGGTCGCGGATCAGCACGAACGGACGCTCACAGGCCTCGCCCGCGTGCTCCCAGTCGTGGTGGAAGTACAGCGCCGCACCGTGATCGATCAGCCAGGGCCGGCGATGCCAGACCATCAGGTTGGGATTGCGCGCGGTGCGGTCGACGTTGCTGATGAAGGCGTCGAACCAAACGATGCGCGAGGCCAGCTGCGCCTCGACCGCCATCGCCGCCGGATCGTAGTTGAGCGCGCCGGGCAGGTAGTCCAGGCCCAGGTTGAGGCCTTCGCTGGCGCGGATCAGGTCCTGGATCTCCGGATCGGGCTCGGTGCGGGCGAATTCGCGATCCAGCTCGACCAGGGCGATCTCCGGCACCGGCAGCTCCAGCGCACGCGCCAGCTCGCCGGCGATCAGCTCGGCGACCAGCGCCTTGGGCCCTTGCCCGGCGCCGCGGAACTTGAGCACGTACAGCCCGTCGTCATCGGCCTCCACCACGGCCGGCAGCGAGCCGCCCTCGCGCAGCGGCGTGACGTAGCGCGTGGCCTGGACGGTCTTCAGTGGCAGGGCGGCGGGCGACATGGCCGGCAAGCCTAGCCGAACGGGCCGGTGTGCAGAAGCGCCGGCAGCGGATTCGACGTGTGTCGAGTCTGTGGCGGCGCGCCGGGCAGGGAACTGGGAGCGCAGGGCGAAGACAGCATCGTGCGTCCTTCGGTATCTGCAGGGCGTGCTAGCCTGCGCCGCGCATGAATCGCACCCTCTGACGCCGTGAGAACCGACAGCCGCCTGTCCCGGATGCTGCACGTGCTGCTGCACATGGCGCGGCACGATGCGCCGTTCACGTCCGAGCAGATCGCCGCGATGGTGGGGACCAACGCAGTGGTGGTTCGGCGCACGATGGCGGGTCTGCGCAAGGCGGGCTACGTGCGCTCGACCGGCGGGCCCGGCGGGGGCTGGGCGCTGGATCGCGATCTGTCGCAGGTGACGCTGCTGGACGTGCATCGCGCCGTCGGCGGCGAGAAGCTGTTCGCGCTGGGGCACGAGCACCCCAATCCGGACTGCGGCGTGGAGAAGGTGGTCAATGCGGCCATCGACGACGCCCTGCGGCAGGCCGAGGCCTTGCTGCTGGCACGCCTGGGCGAGGTAACCCTGGCCGATCTGGCCGGGCAGTTCGACGCATTGTGCAGGGCCGGCAACTGGGACCGGCGCACCGCCAAGGCGCATCGCGCCTGAGCTTTCCGGGAATTGGGCGGGCCTGAGCCCAGCGCGCAACGGTGCGTTTCTTTGTGTAACTAAAAAAGTTACGTATAGTGCTTGGCACTCGAATCGACGTGGAGTAGCCATGCCTTTCTCGGACCAGACGCACGATGTGATCATCGTCGGCGGCAGCTTTGCCGGTCTGTCGGCCGCCTTGATGCTGGCCCGCGCCCGCCAGCGGGTGCTGATCATCGATGGGGGGCGCCCGCGCAACCGGTTCGCCTCGCATGCGCACGGACTGCTGGGCCACGACGGCAAGCCGCCAGCGCAGTTGCTGGATGAGTCGATCGCGCAGGTCATGGCGTATCCGACCGTGTCGTTCCAGGCGGGGCTCGCCACCGACGCGGCGCGCGATGGCGAGGCCTTCCAGATCACGCTCGACGAGGGCGGCACGGTCCACGGGCGCCGGTTGATCCTGGCCAGCGGGGTGCGCGATGTCCTGCCGGACATCGCCGGTCTCGCCTCGCGCTGGGGCCAAAGCGTGCTGCATTGTCCGTACTGCCACGGTTATGAATTCGCCGGCCAGGCGCTTGGCGTGCTGGCCAACAGCCCGATGAGTCCGCACCAGGCGCAGGTCGTGGCGCAGTGGGGGCCGACGACTTACTTCAGCCAGGGGCGCCATGCGCCGGACGATGCGCAGCGCGGCGCGCTGCAGGCGTTCGAGGTGCGGTTCGAGGACACGCCGGTGGTGGCGCTGGAAGGCGAGGGCGATGCGCTGTCCGCAGTGCGCCTGGCGGACGGTCGGCGCATCGAACTGCAGGCGCTGTTCACCGCGCCGCGCGTGGCGCTGGCCAATCCCCTGCTCGAACCGCTGGGCTGCGCGCTCGCCGAAGGCCCGATGGGCCCGTACGTGCAGGTGGACGAGACGCGCCAGACCAATGTGCCGGGCGTGTTCGCCGCCGGCGATCTGGCCGGGCCGACGCCCAGCCTGCCGCTGGCGGTGTCCTCTGGTGCGATGGCCGGCCTTGGCGCGCACCGCTCGCTGATCGAGGCCCGGCTGCAGGCGGCTGGCCTGAAGGCCGTGGCTTAGTCGGGCCGCGCCAGCGTGCCTGGCGCGAGCGCCGCCGCCGCACGCCGGGAGCGGACGCAATCGCCTTGCGGCAGGCCTGACTTCTGGCCCAGGGGCGGCGCGCAAGGCCGGTGCTAGAGTCGGGCGGCTGCGTGGCATCGCTGCGCGGCAGCGTCCTTTTCGCCCTCGGGGAATGACATGCAGCTTCAAGGAAAGTGCTGGTCGACGGCGCTGGCCGTCGGCCTGATCGCCCTCTGCGCCACCGGCCCGGCCCTGGCCGGCTACGACGCGCCGCCCGAACACCTGCTCAAGGTGCTCAAGGCGCCGCCGCCGCCCACGCCCAGCGTCGATCCCACCGGCCAGCGCCTGCTGCTGACCACCGCGCAGACCTATCCGTCCATCGAGCGCGTCGCGCGGCCGTACTACAAGCTGGCCGGCGTGCGCCTGGAGCCGGCCAACCGCAGCCGCCACGACACCCAGGCCGGCTACGGCATTCCCGCCTGCGTGGCCGACTTCACCCTGGTGGACATCGCCAGCGGCCAGATGCGCAAGGTCGCGCTGCCCGCCGGCGCCTGCCCGGGCGCGGCGATGTGGTCGCCGGACGGCACCCAGTTCGCCTTCCAGAACGTCACCCCGACCTCGGTCGAGCTGTGGCTGGGCGACGCGCGCAGCGGCCAGGCGCACCCGGTGCCGGGCGTGGCGCTCAACCCGATCTTCAACAGCGCCGTGCAGTGGCTGGACGGCAGCAAGACCCTGCTGGTCAAGCGCGTGCCCGCCGGCCAGGGCGCCGCGCCGGTCGACGACGGCGCCTCCGGCCCGGACATCCAGCAGTCGCTGGGCGGGCAGGGCGAGAGCAGCACCTACGAGGCGCGCGACACGCTCAAGAGCCCGCTGGACGAAGCGCGCTTCGTCTACTACGGCACCTCGCAGCTGGCGGTGGTCGATGCGGCCAGCGGCCAGGTGCGCGATGTCGGCGCCCCGGCGATCTACGACGACGTCGACGGCGCGCCCGATGGCGTGCACGTGCGCACCGAGGCGATCCAGGCGCCGTACTCGCATGCGGTGACCTACCAGCGCTTCGCCCGCGATGTGGCGGTGCTGGACGTGTCCAGCGGCAAGTCCACGCTGATCGCGCGGCTGCCGCTGGCCGACCGCGTGCCGGTGCACGGCGTGCCCGAAGGCCCGCGCGAGTTCGGCTGGCGCGCCACCGAGCCGGCCACGCTGCTCTACGCCGAGGCCCTGGACAAGGGCGACTGGAACGTCACCGTGCCGCATCGCGACCGCGTGCTGATGCGCAAGGCGCCGTTCACCGCCGCGCCGGTGGAAGTCACGCGCACGGCGCAGCGCTTCGCCGGCTACGCCTTCACCGCCCAGCCGGGCGTGTCGTTCCAGTTCGAGTCCGACGAGAACCGCCACTGGCAGACCACCCGCATCGTGGACATCGACAAGCCGGGCGATCCGGGCCGCGTGCTGTGGGACATGTCCAGCGACGAGCTGTACAAGGACCCGGGCATGTTCGTGTACCGGCGCCTGCCCAACGGCGCGGTCGTGGTGCGCCAGGACGGCAACCGCGTGTTCCTGCGCGGGCAGGGCGCCTCGCCCCAGGGCGACCGGCCGTTCCTGGACCGGCTGGACCTGGATTCGCTGAAGAGCGAGCGCCTGTTCCGCAGCGGCACCGACGACTACGACCAGTTCCTCGGCTTCACCGCCGCCGCGGGCCAGTTCCTGACCTGGCACCAGTCGCTGATGGATCCGCCCAACGCCTACCTGCGCACGCTGGGCCAGCCGCTGGCCGACGCGGCCGAAGGCGAGGCGCAGTTCGCCTCGCAGGGCAGCGCGCTGACCCATCTGCCCGACCCGACGCCGGAAGTGCGCCAGATCAAGAAGCGCCTGGTCACCTACAAGCGCGCCGACGGGCTGGACCTGTCCTTCACCCTCTACACCCCGCCCGGCTACAAGGAAGGCACGCGCCTGCCGGCGGTGCTGTACGCGTATCCCGCCGACTTCGCCTCCAGCGCGCAAGCCGGGCAGGTGAGCGGGTCGCAGAACACCTTCACCCGCCTGCCGTACTACCGCCTGCTGCTGCTGGCCGGCTACGCGATCATCGACAACGCCAGTTTCCCCATCGTCGGCGATCCCAAGACCGCCTACGACACCTACCTGGAGCAGCTCACCGCCGACGCCAAGGCGGCGGTGGACAAGGCGGTGGAGCTGGGCGTGGTCGACCGCGATCGTATCGGCGTCACCGGCCACAGCCACGGCGCGCTGATGACGGCCAACCTGATCGCGCACACCGACCTGTTCCGCGCCGGCATGGCCACCAGCGGTTCGTACAACAAGACCTTCACCCCGTTCGGCTTCCAGAACGAGCGCCGCTCGCTGTGGCAGGCGCGTGATGTGTATCTGAAGGCCTCGCCGTACTTCTATGCCGACAAGATCAAGCTTCCGCTGCTGCTGATGCACGGCGAGGACGACGCCAACCCCGGCACCGAGCCGTTCCAGTCGATCAAGCTCTACCAGGCCATCCGCGGCAACGGCGGCACCACCCGCCTGGTCATGCTGCCGCACGAGCCGCACTGGTACACCGCCCTGGAGTCCAACGCCCAGGAGGTCTACGAGATGCTCAACTGGTTCGACACCTACGTGAAGCCAGCCAAGCCGGTAAAGCCGGCGAAGTAGTCGGCGACTGCGGCAGCGTTGAGACGAAGGCGGCATCGGACGATGCCGCCTTCGTTGTTTTTGTTTCTTGTTGGCGCGCAGGGTGGGTGCACGGACTTCGCCAACCAGCCTCGACCCAGCCGGGCACGGCTCCTCGGCTCGGTCCGCCATCCCGGGCCGCCTCTGAGATGGGGTGGATTGACCGCGCTTCATGCTGCGATGGGAGCAACTGTCTCCTCAACTCCAGCAGCCGCCCGTCTGTAGAGCGGAGCTCGCTCCGCTGGGGCCTTCCCCACGAACCGAACGAAGAGCAGCGGAGCGAGCTCCGCTCTACAGGTGGGGGCGCCGTGGCGGCGATGAGGCTTTCCCGTTAAAGCCCCATCGCCGCCATGGCGGCTCCCACAGGGGCGGGGGATTCGCAAAGACTGATCGCACCTGCCGCTGCTACGAACCGTCCAGGCTCTCGCTCTCTGCCTAACCGGCCAGATCGAGGCCCCGGTTGATGGATCGGAACGCCTTTCGACTTTCGATCCGAAGTCCTCGGCGTGATGCGCGCAGCAGCGGTCCGGCGGGCGGGGGCCGCGCCTAGCGAGGCAGGAAGCCGAGCGCCCGAATCAGGGCAGGATGCCCTGATTGAGGGAAAAGCGGCCCCCGCCCGCCGGACCGCTGCCCTTCCGAAGCCAAGACGCTCAACTGCAACGCGACCTCAGGATCGCGAGGAGAGCCTGCTTTCGGTGCACCGACCGAAAGTCCCTGGGTTCCCGCGTTCGCGGGAACGACGAGAGGGGTGTGTAGGCGGGGCAGATGATCTGACAAGGAAAAAGCAGCCCCCACTCGGGGGACCACTGCGCCTTTGGAGCCTATGCGCGCAGATGCCGCGATCCCTCGATCAGAAGAAGGAGCCTGTGCTCAGCCATGCTCGTGATGCCGCTTGTTGTCGCGCGGCGGAGCGGGGCGGTTGCTGGCGTGGTCGTTGCCGTGCTGCGGCGGGCGCGGCATCTGGGCCGGGAACGGCCGTTCGCTCTGGCGGCTGACCCAGGCCGGGGGCGGCATGCGCATCGCCTGTTCGGGACGCGGCTCGGCGCGCGGCGGCGCAGAACGCGCATTCTCCCAGTGCGGAATCGGCGCCGGCGCACGCGCGCTGGCGGCCATGGGCGCGAACGCCGCCGGCGCCTCGTGCCGCGCATGCCGGTCGTCGCCCGGCCCCGGACCGTTCATTGACGCCGCGCGCGCCATGTCCATCCGCGCTGGTTGAGGCGCAGGGGTATTCATCGCGAACGCACGTGGCGCCGACATGGGCCCATGCGGCGGCGGGTTGCCATGGAACCCCGCCAGATGCTCGCCTGCGGGAACAGGCGGCATCAGCGCCGCCGGACGCGGCGCGCTGAGCCTGGCCGGCAGCGCCTGCGCCATCCCGGACATGGGCGGCGGCGCATGCACCGGCTGCCCGGCCTGCCACATGGCGCGGTTGAAGTGCGGCATCGCCATGGCCGTCCCGGGCGCAGGCGCGCCGAAATGCTGCGGCGCGCTGACCAGCGTGCCGTTGTTGTTGATCACCGTGGCATGGCCATGCAGGTCGTAGCTGATGTTCTGCACCGTCGTGCGCTGGTTGATGCGCTGGACCACCACCGGCGGCGGCGCGAAGCGCTGCTGCTGGTAGGCGACATAAGGCGGAATGCCTGGCGGCGCATGCCAGGCCACGCCCCAGGCCTGCCAGCCCCAGGGCGGCGGCGGGGGCGGCGGCGGACCGCCCCAGCCGCCGTGGAAACTGCTGCCGACCAGCACGCCCAGCCCGAAGGACACCACCCCGGTGGCCAGCAGATCGCCCGTGCTCCAGGCCGGCGGCGGCCGGTAGCCGTAGACGCGGTGGACGTAGAGCGGCTCGCCGTAGACCACATCCGGGTCGTAGCGCGGCACATAGACCCGCTCGGGCTGGGCCGGCTCGATGATGATGGTGGTCGACGGCGCGGGCACCACGGTCGCGACCGCGCTGGCCGGGGCGGCCTCGCTGCGCACCACGCTGACCCGCTGCTGGGCCGTGTCGCGCAGATGGCCCGAGGCCTGCGCGCGCTGGCGCATGACCTGCACCGCGTTGAGCACATCGCCCGGTTCGGCCGCGTAGGCCTGGCCCAGCGCCGTGGTCCAGGGCAGGTTGCCGGCCAGCTGGTCCATCACATCGGGGAACTGGGTCAGCGCCTTGACGCCCGGGTCCCACGGCTGCGCGTTGGCCGCCTGCATCTTGGCCTCCGGCGACAGGCCTGACTGGTCGTGCAGCCACTGGTCGGCCTGGGTGACCTGGACCGGGTAGATCGACGCGGCCAGGGTCTGAGCGACCAGGCGATCGGGAAACAGCGCGATCGGCGCGACCAGGCGATACAGATCCTGCGCATCGGGCAGCGGCGCGGCCGGAGCCGGCGCCGCGGCGGGAGGCAGCGCGGCCTGCGCCGGCGGTGTCGGGGCGGCGGTCTGGGTCTGCGGGCAACCGCTCAGCGTGGCGGCCACCGCAAGCGCCAGCAGGGCGGGGACGCGCGGGACGCGCGCGAGGGAGGTGGGACGGACGGCACGCATGATGCAGCTCCGGGCAGGTTGGATCGCGGCGGCGAGCATGGGCCCGCCTAGCTGTCGGCAACCTTTCTGTTTCCGCGTCGGCGGCCGTGGCAGGCGAGGGCGTGAAGCGGCGGTTCAGCGCGCTCGGGAGGCCGGGTCAGACCGGATCCGCCGCGCCGGGAAGGCGGGCGATCACCTTGATCTCGAAGTCGAAACCCGACAGCCAGGTCACGCCCACCGCCGTCCAGGTGGGATAGGGCGGCTGCGGGAAGACCTCGTCCTTGATCGCCAGGACCGTCTCGAGCTGGCGCTCGGGATCGGTGTGGAAGGTGGTGACATCGAGCACGTCGTCCAGCCCGCAGCCAGCGGCTTTCAGCGTCGCCTGCAGCTGCGCGAACGCCTGCCGGACCTGGCCGGCGAAGTCCGGCTCGGGGGAGCCGTCCTCGCGGCTGCCGACCTGTCCGGACACGAACAGCAGCCCACCGCTGCGCACGGCCGGTGCGTAGCGGTGCTGCGTGTAGAGCGCCTGCCGGCCTTCGGGGAAGACCACGTCGCGCGTATGCATGTTGTTCGTCTCGGGAGCGGCCATCTGGGCCGGGAGGAGGCACTGTAGGAGCCAGCCATCGCGCGAAAAACCGGGCGATTGCGGTATCACTATTCGCGCAGCGCAAACAATGCGCGAACGGAGGACGCAGGATGGACCGACTCGAGGCGATGCGCGTGTTCGCCAGCGTGGTCGAAGCGAGCAGCTTCACCAAGGCGGCGGCCGCGTTGCGCATCAGCAAGACCAGCGCGACCCAGCTCGTGCAGCAGCTGGAGGCGCACCTGCAGGTCAAGCTGCTCAACCGCACCACGCGCCGGGTCAATCCGACCGCGGACGGGCTGACCTATTACGCGCAGGTGGTGCGCGTGCTGGCGGACATCGAAGACGCGGAAGACAGCCTGGCGGCCGCGGCGACGGCGCCGCGTGG
Organism: Pseudoxanthomonas sp. UC19_8; assembly: GCF_042700505.1. Lineage (NCBI taxonomy): Bacteria > Pseudomonadati > Pseudomonadota > Gammaproteobacteria > Lysobacterales > Lysobacteraceae > Pseudoxanthomonas > Pseudoxanthomonas sp. UC19_8. The sequence goes on along the minus strand of NZ_CP170559.1, from coordinate 1,885,949 downwards.
CCGCCTGCGCGTGGATGTCCCCAGCCCCTGGGCGCGCTTCGTGCTGCTGCCGGCGCTGCCGGATTTCCTGGCGCGCTATCCGGACATCCGCTTCGACATCGGCGTCAGCGATCGCGCGGTCGATCTGATCGGCGAACAGGTGGACTGCGTGGTGCGCGCGGGCGTGATCACCGATCCCTCGCTCGTCGCGCGGCATGTGGGCGAGCTGGAGATTGGCCTCTACGCCGCACCGTCCTATCTGGCGCGCCATGGCACGCCCACCCATCCCGACGCGCTGACCCAGGCGGCGCACCGGGTCGTGGGGTTTCGTTCCCCGCGCACCGGCAAGTTGCTGGAACTGGCCCTGCACAAGGGCAACGAACACCTGGTGCCGCGTATCCGCCCTGTCGTCACCCTGGACGATGGCAATGCCTGCCTGGCCGCGGGAACCGCCGGGCTCGGCCTGCTCTGTCTGCCGCACTACATGACCCGCGAGGCGCTGGCCTCGGGTGCGCTGGTGCGTCTGCTCGACGACTGGCGGCTGGAGCCGATGCCGCTCTCGATCGCCTACCGGGCCAACCGCCATCCCAACCTCAAGCTGCGGGCGTTCATCGATTGGGTGGTGGAACTGGTCGACGCGCGCGACGCGAGCGCCGTCCTTCCACGTTGAAGCACGGCGAACACGCCGGATCGGCCCATGTGTCCGTAAGGCCTCTGTCGAACGCGCGAGCGCGTGCAGGCCCGCCATTGTCCGGGCCATACACTGGGCGCGATGCTACGTCCCTCAAGTTGTTCGCATGACCGCGCTTCCCATCACCACACCCATCACCGCCGCGCTGCTGCAGGGCGCGGTCGAGATCTCATCCACCGCGCTGGGCGTGGTGCCGCACCGGCTGCCGGTGTGGGCCCGCGCGCAGTGCGGCGATCCGCAGCTGGCGATGGCCGAGGCCCAGCCCTCGGGCGTGCGACTGGTGTTCCGCACCCGCGCCACGGCCTTCGCACTGCAGGCCTTGCGCACGCGGCGCGTCTATGCCGGCCTGCCGGCGCGGCCGGACGGGGTCTACGTCCTGATGCTGGGCGAGCAGGTGCTGGCACAGGCGTCGCTGCCCGGCGGTCACACGCTGACGATCGACATGGCCGCCGGCAGCGCCGTGCGTGAGCACGGCGCGCCGGGTGTGTTGCGTTTCGACGATCTTCCCGAGGGCGACAAGACGCTGACGCTGTGGCTGCCGCACGACGAAGCGGCCGAGCTGATCTCCCTGCACAGCGATTCGCCGCTGCAGCCCGCCGCCGCGGACATGCGGCGGCGCTGGGTGCATCACGGCAGTTCGATCAGCCACGGCAGCAACGCCGCGGCGCCGCATGCGATCTGGCCGGCGATCGCGGCGGCACGCGGCGGCGTGGCGCTGACCAACCTGGGCTTCGGCGGCAGCGCGCTGCTGGATCCGTTCGTGGCGCGCACGATCCGCGACCTGCCGGCCGACCTGATCAGCCTCAAGCTCGGCATCAACCTGGTGAACACCGACCTGATGCGCCTGCGTGCGCTGGGGCCGGCGGTCCATGGCTTTCTCGACACCATCCGCGAGGGCCACCCCGACACGCCGCTGCTGCTGATCTCGCCGATCCTGTGCCCGATGCACGAGACCACGCCCGGCCCCACGCTGCCCGACACCGCCGCGCTCGCCCGCGGCGAATGGCGCTTGCTGGCCTCCGGCGATCCGGCCGAGGTCGCGCGCGGCAAGCTGACCCTGCAGGTGATCCGCCGCACACTGTCCGACCTGGTGGCCCAGCGCCGCGCGCAGGATCCGAACCTGCATTACCTCGACGGCCTGACCCTGTACGGGCAGGCCGACGCCGAGGCGCTGCCACTGCCCGACGGCCTGCATCCGGACACGGCCACGCACCAACTGATCGGCGAGCGCTTCGCCGCGCAGGCCTTCGTCGAAGGCGTGTTCGGCCGCTGAGCGGCCTGCGCTTCAGTCGAAGCGCAGCCGCAGCCCCGCATAGACGCCGAAGCCTTCGCCCGGCGTCGAGCGCGCCGCATCGCTGCCGGCATCGTCGTAGCCCGGCGTGACCGTGGCCGCGTAGTGTCGGTCGCCGAGATTGCGGGCCTCGACCCAGGTCTGCCAGCGCCCGCCCGGCGCGTCCAGGCCGATGCGCGCGCCGAAGATCACGTGGGAATCGGCCCAGAAGCTGTTGGCGTAATCCACCGCCATCTTCGAGGCGTATTCGGCGTTGAGCGCGGCATAGGCGCCGGAAGGATGGTCGTAGCGCAGCTCGCCCTGGTAGAAGTGCCGCGGCAGGCCGGGCAGGCGGTTGTCGCCGAAGCGCGCGTCGTGGCGATAGCGGAAATCGCTGAAGGTATAGGCCTGGCGCAGCGACAGGCGGCCGGCGTCGGCCTGCCACAGCGTGCTGTCCAGCCCGGCCTCCAGGCCACGATGGCGGGTCGGGCTGGCGTTGGATTCGGCCACCACCAGGTTGGGCACCGGCTGGATCTCCACGCTCAGCAGTTCGTGCCGCACCTGCGCGTCATAGGCGGTCAGCTCCCAGCGACCCAGCGCGCTCTCGCCGCGAGCGCCCAGCTCCAGCGTGGTCGCGGTCTGGTTGCGCAGCGGCACCGGCGTGCTCTGCCGGCCGGTGGCCGGGCCGCTGCCGGCGGGGAAAGAGAACGGCGAGCCCCAGATCATCGACCACGGGTGCGGCGGCTCCACCGAGCGGCTCAGGTTGCCGAACAGCTGCAGCTGCGGGCTGGCCTGCCAGGTGAAGCCCAGGCGCGGCGCGCCGTCCCAGTCGTGCGCGTTCAGGCGCCCGCCGCTGGCCGGCCAGGTCACCGCGACCTCGCGGTTGGTATGCACCGCCGCCAGGCCGGTGATCAGGTGCAGCGCCGGCGTCAGCGCCAGGTCGTTGCCGACGTGCAGCACCGCATCGGTGCCCAGGTGTTCGAAGCGCCGGGTCAGCGTGCCGGCCGGATAGCCGTTGCGGGCGAAGCGCAGGGTCTCGCGCACGTTGGCGTCCAGGTCGTGGGTGACGCGCAGGCCGACGGTGGTCACGCTGTCGCGGCCGAACAGGCGGTGGCGGTGGGTGTAGTCCAGCGTGGCGCCCAGGTCGCTGTAGTCCAGCTGCTGGCGGTACAGGCTCTCGTTGAGGTCCATCGGGAAGTGGTGATAGACCAGCCCGGCCTGCAGCGTCGAGGCCTCGTCGATGCGCAGGGTGGTGACGTTGCCGATCCAGGTGCTGCCCGGCTGCGGGCGGCGCGCGTCGATGGCCAGGTTGGCCGGATTGGCCTGGCGCGGATCGTCGCGCAGTTGCGCGCGGGTCAGGCGGCCGGGCGTGTCGTGCTCGGTCTCGCGGTAGCGCAGGATCAGGCGCGTGCTGAGGTCGGGGCCGAGCTGCCAGCCGAAGTTGGCCATCGCGCCCTTGCCGCTGCCGCTGGCGTGCGCCTGGTAGCCGTCGGTGCGGCTGTCGACCAGGTTGAGGTAGTAGTCGAAGTCGCCCGCGACGCCGCCCACGCCCAGGCTTGCATTGCGGTAGCCGAAGCTGCCGCCTTCCAGCCGCAGCTCGGTGCCGGGCGAATCCAGGCCGCTGCGGCTGACGTAGTCGATCGCCCCGCCCAGGGTCAGCGCACCGCGGTCGAAGCCGTTGGCCCCGCGCAGCACCTCGACCCGGCTCATCCACAGCGGCTCGATCAGCTCATACGGCGTGCCGCCGGAGAAGGTCAGCGGCAGCCCGTCCAGCGAGACCGACACGCCCGAGGCGTGCGCGCCCGGCGCGCGGTTGATGCCCGAGCCGCGGATCGACACCTTGACCCCTTCGTTGCCCGGCGACTGCGCGTAGATCCCGGGCTGGTAAGCCAGCACGTCGGCGGTGCCGGCCACGCGGCCATCGCCCACCCGGGTCAGGTCGATCACATTGCCCGCGCCGGGGACGCGGGCCAGCGCCTGGCGCGCCTGTTCGAGGGCTTCATTGCGCTTCGCCGCGACCCGCACCGTGTCCAGCGTGGTGGCCTGGTCGGGCGGGACGTCCTCGGCGTGGGCGGGGAGCGCGCCCAGGCCGGAGGTGGCGGCGGCGAGCGCGAGGAGACGGGGAAGGCGGGGGGAGCGCAGCGTGATCTGGGTCATCGAATGGATCGCAAGGAGCAGGGCGCGCGCCTGCGCCCGGGCGGCGATGAGGCCGCCGTCGCGCGGGACGGGCAGGGGAAGGCGACGGGTCAGCGGCGCCGGACGGGGCGCATCTTTGCTGTGAACTTAAATTAAGTCAATCAGGTTGACAGGCACATTGGCCTGCGGAGTCTACTCACCATCCGGAGTGCCTGGAGCCGCAGCGCAGCTGCCTGCGCGATGCGCTTCTAGGATTTGAACGCCTCGCCGAAAATGTTATAAAGTAACAAAACGACTTCCGGCCCCCGTCCGGTCTCAGCCCCTTCTCATTCGCCCAAGGGCGCACGCCGCTGCGGCGCGCCGGGCTTCCCACCAAGCCACCGCCATGTCGCTCTCCCCCCATTCCCACGCTCCCAAGCTGCCCGTCACCGTGCTGTCCGGCTTCCTCGGCGCCGGCAAGACGACCCTGCTCAACCACATCCTCAACAACCGCGAAGGCCGGCGCGTGGCGGTGATCGTCAACGACATGTCCGAGGTCAACGTCGATGCCGACCTGGTGCGCCAGGGTGGGGCCGAGCTCTCGCGCACCGACGAGAAGGTGGTGGAGATGAGCAACGGCTGCATCTGCTGCACGCTGCGCGAGGACCTGCTGGTCGAGGTCGATCGCCTGGCGCGTGCCGGCCGCTTCGACCAGCTGGTGATCGAATCCACCGGCATCTCCGAGCCGTTGCCGGTGGCCGAGACCTTCACCTTCGAAGGCGCCGACGGCCGCAGCCTGGGCGAGGTCGCGCGACTGGACACGATGGTCACCGTGGTGGACGCGTTCAATTTCCTGCACGACTACGGCTCGCGCGACAGCCTGCAGCGGCGCGGCGAATCGCTGGGCGAACAGGACGCGCGCACGGTGGTGGACCTGCTGGTGGAGCAGATCGAGTTCTGCGATGTGATCGTGCTCAACAAGCTCGACCTGGTCGATGCCGAGCAGCGCCAGCGGCTGATGGCGATCCTGCGCGGGCTCAACCCGCGCGCGCGGATCGAGCCGGCGCAGTTCGGCGTGGTCCCGCTGGAGCGCGTGCTGGACACCGGCCTGTTCGATTTCGACCAGGCCGCCACCGCGCCGGGCTGGCTCAAGGAGCTGCGCGGCGAGCACGTGCCGGAGAGCGAGGAATACGGAATCGACAGCTTCGTCTACCGCGCGCGCCGGCCGTTCCACCCGCAGCGCTTCCACGATTGGGTCAACAGCGAATGGCCCGGCGTGCTGCGTTCGAAGGGCCACTTCTGGCTGGCCAGCCATCCGACCCTGGCCGGCGAGTGGTCGCAGGCCGGCGCGGTGGCCCGGCACAAGGCCGCCGGCTACTGGTGGGCGGCCGTGCCGCCGGAGCGCTGGCCGGACGATCCGGACCATGTGCGCACGATCCGCGCGCACTGGGTCGAGGGCGTCGGCGATGCGCGCCAGGAGCTGGTGCTGATCGGCATGGACATGGACCGCGACGCCCTGTGCGCGCGCTTCGACGCTTGCCTGCTGACCGATGCGGAGATGGCGCGCGGCGTCCACGCCTGGCTGCAGTGGCCCAATCCCTTCCCGGGCTGGCCTGCCGCGGACTGAGGTCCTTCCGACACGTCGCTTCGCGCGGCGTACCCCTTCCTTCTTCTTCGTTCTTAAGGTCCATGTCGCTGCCGTTGCCCGATGTCTGTCTCGATGAATCGCCGTCCCAGCCGGCGCCGCTGTCCTGGGTCGGCATGGGCGGCATCGACCTGCCGCTGCGGCTGGACGAACCGGGCTGCCAGCGCCTGCTCGATGCGCGCGTGGACGCGCAGGTCGACCTGCCGGACGCGCGCGCCAAGGGGATCCACATGTCGCGGCTGCACCGTCAGCTGGACCACCTCGGCGTGGAGGCACCGCTGAGCCCGGCGCGGGTGCAGGCCCTGCTCAGCGCCATGATCCACAGCCACGCCGACTGCGGCAGCCGCCGCGCGCGGGTGCAGCTGGGCCTGGCGCTGCCCGTGCGCCGGCCCGCGCTGCGCACGCCTGGGCTGGCCGGCTGGAAGACCTATCCGGTGCGGATCGCGTCCAGGCTGGATGCCGGTGGCCTGGCGCTGCGCGTGCAGGTCGCGGTGACGTATTCGTCCACCTGTCCGTGCTCGGCGGCGCTGGCGCGGGCGGTGGTGGCCGATGCCTTCCTGCGCGATTTCCAGGCGCGGGCCTCGGTGGACACGCAGGAGGTGACCCGATGGCTGAGCGCCAACGCCAGCCTGGCCACGCCGCACAGCCAGCGCAGCGTGGCGCAGGTGGCCATCGACGTGCCGGCCGAGGCGGCGGGCTTCGGCCTGCTGGCCTTGATCGACCGGGTCGAGGCGGCGCTGGGCACGCCGGTGCAGACGGCGGTCAAGCGCGAAGACGAGCAGGCCTTCGCCATCGCCAACGGCGCCAACCTGATGTTCGTCGAGGATGCGGCGCGGCGCATCCTCGCGGCGCTGGAGGGCCGCTACGCGCGGCCCGGTGTGCAGGTCACCCATGCCGAGAGCCTGCATGCGCACGACGCGGTGGCCTGGGCCGGCGCGCCGCTGGAGCAGGCGGCATGAGCGCGGTGCGCGAGCCGGAGCAGATCCCGGTCACGCTGCTGACCGGTTTCCTGGGCAGCGGCAAGACCACGCTGCTCAATCAGCTCGTGCGCCAGCCGGAGCTGGCCGACGCGCTGGTGATCGTCAACGAGTTCGGCGAGATGGCGCTGGACCATCTGCTGATGGTCCACAGCCGCGAGCAGACCGTGCTGGAGCTGGGCGGCGGCTGCCTGTGCTGCAACGTGCGCACCGATCTGGTGGAGGTGCTGCGCGATGCGCCGTGGCGCTTCGCGCGCCAGGGCCGGCGCCAGTTCAGGCGCGTGGTCATCGAGACCACCGGCCTGGCCGATCCGGTGCCGATCGTGCACACGCTGCTGGGCCATCCTGACGTGGCCGGCCGCTATGTGCTGGACGGCGTGGTGACCACCGTCGATCTGGCCACCGCCCAGGCCAGCCTGGACCGGCACGAGGAAGCGGTGCGCCAGGTGGCCATCGCCGATGTGCTGCTGCTGACCAAGGACGACCTGGTGGAGGACGCGGCGCGCGCGGCGTTGGAGCAGCGCCTGCGCCGGCTCAATCCGGCCGCGCCGCGCCATCGCGTGCGTCACGGACAGGTGCCGGCGGCGGCGCTGCTGGGACTGGGCCTGTTCTCGGTCGAGGGCAAGCAGCCGGACGTGGTGGCCTGGTTGAACGAGGAGGCCTATCTGCCGCTGCCGGCCGCGCCGGCCTTCGCCTTCCAGCTGGGCATGCGCCAGCTCGAAGCGCAGGCCGCGGCGCCGGACCCGAATCGCCACGACGACCATGTGCAGGCCTTCTGCTTCCGCATCGAGGAGCCCATCGCCGAGCAGGTGCTGGGCCTGTGGCTGGACACGCTGGTCGGCATGCTCGGCCCGGCCCTGCTGCGGATCAAGGGCATCGTCCACGTGCAGGGGCAGGCGGGGCCGCTGGTCGTGCATGCGGTCCAGCAGCTGTTCCATCCGGCGCAGGCCCTGCCGGCCTGGCCAGATGAAGATCGCGGCTCGCGCCTGGTCTTCATCACCCGCGACGTGGAGCCCGCGCTGATCACCCAGACCTTCGAGGCGTTCCGCACCTCGGCGGCGCTGCGTCCGGTGTCCTCGGGCGCCTGGCCGCCACAGGCGCTGGGGCCTGCCTGACAGGAATGTCGGGCGCCGCAGTGACCAACGGCACATGGGTTCGCGCGCGGCGCAGGCTAGTGTTACTAGATAACAATTCGGAAAGGTTTCTCATGCGTCGTCTCCTGCTGTCGGCCGCCATCGCCGCCACCTGCATTCCCTCCGCCCTGGCCGTCGAAGGCATGTGGCAGCCGGCCCAGCTGCCCAAGATCGCCGGCGATCTCAAGGCGCACGGGCTCAAGCTCGATCCGGCCGCGCTGACCGACCTGACCGGCTACCCGATGGGCGCCATCGTCAGCCTGGGCGGCTGCACGGCCTCCTTCGTCAGCCCGCAGGGCCTGGTGGTCACCAACCACCACTGCGCCTATGGCGCGCTGCAGTACAACTCCACGCCGCAGAAGAACCTGATCGAGGATGGCTTCCTGGCCAGGAGCGTCGGCGAGGAACTGCCAGGTTCGCCCGACATGCGCGTGTTCGTCACCGAGGAGATCCGCGACGTCACCAAGGAGATCACCGGCGGGCTGCGCGACGACATGGCGCCGCTGGATCGCTACAAGGCGATCGAGCAGGCGATCAAGGCGCAGGTCAAGGGCTGCGAGCGCGACGGCTACCGCTGCGATGTCTACACCTTCCACGGCGGCTACAGCTATCAGCTGATCCGCCAGCTGGAGATCAAGGACGTGCGCCTGGTCTACGCGCCGCCCGAGTCGATCGGCAAGTTCGGCGGCGACATCGACAACTGGATGTGGCCGCGCCACACCGGCGATTTCAGCTATCTGCGCGCCTACGTGTCCAAGGACGGCAAGTCCGCCGAATACTCCAAGGACAACGTGCCCTACCAGCCCAAGCACGTGCTCAAGGTCAATCCGCAGGGCCTGGAGGAGGGCGACTACGTGATGGTGGTCGGCTACCCGGGCCGCACCAACCGCTATCGCCTGGCGCAGGAAGTGCAGGCGGCCATCGACTGGCAGTACCCGACCCAGATCAGGATCTACCAGGACAGCCTGGCCATCATCGATGCCGCGTCCAAGGCCAACCCGGAAGTCGGGGTGAAGTACGCCAACACCGTGGCCGGTCTCAACAACTACCTGAAGAACTTCGGCGGCCAGCTCGAAGGCCTGCGTCGCGCCGACGCGGTGGCGGTCAAGCAGCAGCAGGAGGCGCAGCTGGACGCCTGGCTGGCCGCGCGCAAGGACGGCGATGCCAAGGCCTTGGCCGGCGACATCGCCCAGCTCAAGCAGGTGCTGGCCGGCACCGCCGCCACGCGCGAGCGCGACCTGGACCTGAGCCTGCTGCAGCGCTCGGCGCTGTTCTCCACCGGCCTGCGCCTGACCCGCCTGGCCGGTGAGCGCGCCAAGCCGGACATGGAGCGCGAACCGGGCTACCAGCAGCGCGACGAGGCGCGCATCGAGGGCGCGCTCAAGCAGATGGACCGCCGCTACGACGCCGGCGTGGACCAGCAGTTCCTGACCTATGCGCTGCTGCGCTACGTCAAGCTGCCGCAGGCCCAGCGCCTGCCGGCGCTGGACGCCTGGCTGGGCTCGGCGCGCGACGAGGCGGCGATCAAGGCCAAGGTGGCCTCGCTGTACGCCGGCAGCAAGCTGGGCGACGGCCAGGCCCGCCTGGCCTACTTCAAGGACGACGCCAAGACGCTGGCCGCGCAGGACGACGGCATGCTCAAGCTGGCCGCGGCCCTGCTGCCGCAGCTGAAGACCCTGGAAGACGAGGCCGACACGCGCGATGGCGTGCTGTCCAAGCTGCGCCCGCGCTACATGCAGGCGATGATCGCCTGGAAGGATTCGCAGAAGCTGCCGGTCTACCCGGATGCCAACAGCTCGCTGCGCGTGACCTACGGCAACGTGCAGGGCGTGGCGCCGCGCGATGCGGTGAGCTACGCGCCGTTCACCCACGCCGAGGGCATCGTCGAGAAGGCCACCGGCGAGGTGCCGTTCAACGCGCCCAAGGCGGAGCTGGATGCGATCAAGGCCAAGGACTTCGGTCCGTATGCCTCGAAGAAGCAGGGCACGCTGCCGGTGGACTTCCTGGCCGACCTGGACATCACCGGCGGCAACTCCGGTTCGCCGGCGCTGGACGGCAACGGCCAGCTGGTCGGCCTGGCCTTCGACGGCAACTGGGAATCGGTGAGCGGCGACTGGCTGTTCAATCCCAAGCTCAACCGCTCCATCCAGGTCGACGTGCGCTACATGCTGTGGGTCATGGACCACCTGGACCACGCCGACAACCTGCTGCAGGAAATGGGCGTGGGCAAGCGCTGATCCGGCGCATCGCGGTGTAAATGCAACGGCCCGGTCGCAAGACCGGGCCGTTGTCGTTTCAGGCGGCGCTGGCGGTTCGCGGCGGCGTCAGGGCTGCAGTTCGCTGCGCAGGCCCTCGGCCAGCAGCGCATCGTCCACGTCGCGATACCAGTCCTCCGGGCCGGCGGCCACGGCTTCGACGTACAGCCCCTGCGCGTCCTGCAGCGGCGGGCGGCGCAGATGGACGATCGACACCCCGCGCGCGTCCAGCGAGAGCAGCACGCGCTGTGCGGTGCGCATCAGCTCGGCCGAGCTGGTGTGTTCGTCGGTCGGCCGCAGGGCCAGGCGGTAGGTGTGGGAGGTGGACGGGGACATACGGCGGGGCGGAAGGCGGCGGGGCAGGGTAGCCCAGTGCGCGTGCGGCAGGTGTCGCCGCACGGACCGCAGTCCATAGCGGCTGACAGGCTGCCGACAGTGTTGCCGCGATAACGGTCGGCCCAATGGGGCCTGAGCTCGTCGTTCCCGCGAAAGCGGGAACCTATGGACGTCCGCGCGCAGCGACGACATTGCGCTGCGCTCAACCCGCCTTAGCGCTCACCCCAGAATGCCCGGCAGATCCAGGCCCTTCTCCCGCGCGCAGTCGATCGCGATGTCGTAGCCGGCGTCGGCATGGCGCATCACGCCGCTGGCCGGGTCGTTCCACAGCACGCGGGCGATGCGTTTGGCGGCGGCGTCGGTGCCGTCGCAGACGATGACCATGCCGGCGTGCTGGGAAAAGCCCATGCCGACACCGCCGCCGTGGTGCAGCGACACCCAGGTCGCGCCCGAGGCGGTGTTGAGCAGGGCGTTGAGCAGCGGCCAGTCCGAGACCGCGTCCGAGCCGTCGGCCATCGCCTCGGTCTCACGGTTGGGCGAGGCCACGCTGCCGCTGTCCAGATGGTCGCGGCCGATCACCACCGGCGCCTTGAGCTCGCCCTTGGCGACCATCTCGTTGAAGGCCAGGCCCAGGCGATCGCGATCGCCCAGGCCGACCCAGCAGATCCGCGCCGGCAGGCCCTGGAACTTGATCTTCTCGGCGGCCATGTCCAGCCAGCGGTGCAGGTGCGGATTGTCGGGAATCAGCTCCTTGACCTTGGCATCGGTTCTGGCGATGTCCTCCGGGTCGCCGCTCAGCGCGGCCCAGCGGAATGGGCCGACGCCGCGGCAGAACAGCGGGCGGATATAGGCGGGGACGAAGCCGGGGAAGTCGAAGGCGTTGGCCACGCCTTCCTCCAGCGCCATCTGCCGCAGGTTGTTGCCGTAGTCCACGGTCGGCACGCCCAGGGCATGGAAGCCGAGCATGGCGCGGATGTGGTGGGCCATGGAGGCGCGCGCGGCCTGTTCGACTTCCTTGGGTGCGGACAAGCGCTTCTCGTCCCACTGCGCGACGCTCCAGCCCTGTGGCAGGTAGCCGTTGACCGGGTCGTGGGCGGAGGTCTGGTCGGTGAGCAGGTCCGGCTTGATGCCGCGTGCCAGCAGCTCGGCCAGCACATCGGCGACGTTGCCGAGCAGGCCGACCGACAGCGGCTTCCGGGCCTGACAAGAATCCTCGATCAGGCGCAGCGCCTCGTCCAGCGAGTCGGTCCAGGTGTCCAGATAGCCGGTGCGCAGGCGCATGTCGATGCTGCTCTTGCGACATTCCACCGCCAGGCACGAGGCGCCGGCCATCACTGCGGCCAGCGGCTGCGCGCCGCCCATGCCGCCCAGGCCGCCGGTGAACAGCCAGCGCCCGGACAGGTCGCCGCCGTAGTGCTGCCGGCCCATCTCCACGAAGGTCTCGTAGGTGCCCTGCACAATGCCCTGGGCGCCGATGTAGATCCAGCTGCCGGCGGTCATCTGGCCGAACATGGCCAGGCCCTTCTTGTCCAACTCGTTGAAGTGGTCCCAGTTGGCCCAGCGCGGCACCAGGTTGGAGTTGGCGATCAGCACGCGCGGCGCATCGGCATGGGTGCGGAACACGCCGACCGGCTTGCCCGACTGCACCAGCAGGGTCTGGTCGTCGTCCAGGCGCTTGAGCGTCTCGACGATGGTGTCGAAGCTCTCCCAGTCGCGCGCGGCGCGGCCGATGCCGCCGTAGACCACCAGTTCCTCCGGGCGCTCGGCCACGTCGGGATGCAGGTTGTTCTGCAGCATGCGCAGCGGTGCCTCGGTCAGCCAGCTCTTGGCGGTGAGCGCGGGGCCGGTCGGGGCCTGGATGCGGCGGGACGGATCGCGACGAGTCATGGTGAGTCCTGATGATGGGACGGTGCGCCCACGGCGGGCGCGCGGTGGGCGAGGGGATGGGTGCCGGCGAAGTCCAGGCAGGCGGCGAGCACCTCGCGCAGCGTGTCCTGTACGGCCTGCGCGCGGGCCTGCGAGAACGGCGTGGGCCAGTTCCCGGGGGTGACCGGATCGGGTTCGTCCATGTAGCCGCGGCAGGCCAGCTCCATCTGGATCGCATGCACGCCGTGCTGCGGCTGGGCGTGGTGGCGCGTGATCCAGCCGCCCTTGAAGCGGCCGTTGCGCACATGGCTCAGGCCGCTGGCGGCGCAGACGCGCTCGACCGCGTCGGTCAGCGCCGCGTCGCAGGCGGCATCGTCGTTGCTGCCGATGTTGAACTGCGGCAGCTCGCCGTCGAACAGGTGCGGGATGCGCGAGCGGATCGAGTGCGCGTCGTAGACCACGATGCAGCCGTGTTGCGCACGCAGGCGTTCGATCTCGGCGGCCAGCGCATCGTGGTACGGCGTGAACCAGGTCTTCCGCCGGCGCGCGATCTCGGCCTCGTCCGGCGCCAGACCCTGCCGGTAGAGCGGCTGGTCGTCGAAGGTGATGGTCGGGCACAGGCCGGTGGTGTTCTGGCCCGGATACCGCGAGGCGCCGGACGGGTCGCGGTTGACGTCGATCACCGAACGGCTGATCGCGGTGCGCAGTGTGGTGGCGCCGAGCGCGCGGGCGAAGGCGTAGAGCTGGTGCACATGCCAGTCGGCATCGCGCCGCGCCAGCCAGGGCGAGACGAAGTTGCCTTCGAGCCCGGCCGGGAGCTCGGTCCCGGTATGCGGAAAGCTGACGATCAGCGGCGCGGCGCCGCGATGGAGTTCCAGCCACTCGGGAAGGTCGCTCATCCGCGCATGTCTCCCACAGTCCGACGAATACTCAGCCCGTCATCCCCGCGAACGCGGGGATCCAGCGACTTGCGCGCCATGCCGAAACCTCGCTGCAGCGTGCTCACGTCGCCCCATCCACGCCCGGCAGCCCGGATACGTCCATCCCGACGGCCTCGACCAGCGCGCCACCGCGCACCAGCGCCGTCGCGGCCACCATGTCCGGATGGAAATAGCGGTCTTCCTGCAGCGTCGGCACCTGCGCGCGCAGCAGCGCCCGCACCGACTCCAGTGCGGCGCTGGATGCCAGCGGCGCATGGAAATCGCAGCCCTGCGCGGCGGCCAGCAGCTCGATGCCGACCACGTTGGCGGCATTGCGCGCCATGTCCAGCAGCCGGCGCGCGCCGTGCGCGGCCATCGAGACGTGGTCTTCCTGGTTGGCCGAGGTCGGGATGGAATCCACGCTGGCCGGCATCGCGCGCTGCTTGTTCTCCGATACCAGCGCCGCGGCGGTGACCTGCGGGATCATGAAGCCGGAGTTGAGGCCCGGCCGCGGCGTCAGGAACGCCGGCAGCCCCGACAGCGCCGGGTCGACCAGCATGGCGATGCGGCGCTCGCTGATCGAGCCGATCTCGCACACGGCCATGGCCAGCATGTCGGCGGCGAAGGCCACCGGCTCGGCGTGGAAGTTGCCGCCGCTGAGCGCCTCGCCGGTGTCGGTGAACACCAGCGGGTTGTCGGACACGCCGTTGGCCTCGATCTCCAGCGTGCGCGCCGCCGCGCCCATCACGTCCAGCGCCGCGCCCATCACCTGCGGCTGGCAGCGCAGGCAATACGGGTCCTGCACGCGCACGTCGTTCTCGCGGTGCGATTCGCGGATGGCGCTGCCGGTCATCAGCGCGCGCAGCGCGTCGGCCACGGCGATCTGCCCGGGCTGGCCGCGCAGGGCGTGGATGCGCGGGTCGAACGGCGTGTCCGAGCCCTTGGCCGCCTCGGTGGACAGCGCGCCGGTGACCAGCGCCGCCTGGAACACGGTCTGGATCTCGAACAGCCCCGCCAGCGCGTAAGCGGTCGAATACTGGGTGCCGTTGAGCAGGGCCAGGCCCTCCTTGGCGCCGAGCACGCACGGCGACAGGCCGGCCCGCGCCAGCGCATCGCTCGCCGGCAGGCGCTGGCCTTCGAAGAACGCCTCGCCCGTGCCGATCATCACCGCGGCCATGTGCGACAGCGGCGCCAGGTCGCCCGAGGCGCCGACCGAGCCCTGGCAGGGCACCAGCGGCAGCACGTCGCGCTGGAGCATGGCTTCCAGCAGCGCCAGCGTGGCCGGCTGCACGCCGGAGGCGCCCTGCGCCAGGCTCGCCAGCTTCAGCGCCAGCATCAGCCGCACCACCGGCGCAGGCATCGGCTCGCCGACGCCGGCGGCGTGCGAGAGCACGATGTTGCGCTGGAGCGTGGCCAGGTCCGCATCGGCGATGCGCACCGTGGCCAGCTTGCCGAAGCCGGTGTTGATGCCGTACACCGGCGCGCCGGTGTCGACGATGGCCTGCACGGTCTGGGCGCTGCGCGCGACCGCGTCGTGGCAGGCGGGATCGAGCTGCACGGCCGCGCCGCGATAGACGGCGCGCCATTGCGCCAGGCTGACGGCGCCGGGGCGCAGCACAAGAGAGTCGGTCACGCGGAATGCTCCGGTCGTTCGGGTTGTACGAAAAACGGCCTCATGCCGGCTGCCCGCGCCACACGCGCGCATGCAGCGGGTTGAAGCCCATGCGGTAGACCAGGTCGGCCGGCGCGTCGATGTCCCAGATCGCCAGGTCGCAGTCCAAGCCCGCGCGCAGCCGGCCCAGCCGGTCCTGTCGCCCCAGCGCCCGCGCGGCATGCCGGGTGAAGCCGGCGATGCACTCGTCCACGGTCATGCGGAACAGCGTGGCGGCCAGGTTCATCGCCAGCAGCGGGCTGGTCAGCGGGCTGGTGCCGGGATTGCAGTCGGTGGCCAGCGCCAGCGGCACGCCGGCCGCGCGCAGCGCCTCGATCGGCGGCACCAGCGTGTCGCGGGTGAAGTAGAACGCGCCCGGCAGCACCACGGCCACGGTGCCGGCCGCGGCCATCGCCGCGACGCCGTCGGCGTCCAGATGCTCGATATGGTCGGCCGAGAGTGCGCCGTACTGCGCGGCCAGCGCGGCGCCGTGCTGGTTGCTGAGCTGCTCGGCATGGATCTTGAGCTTCAGGCCATGCGCGCGCGCGGCCTCGAACACCTGCCGCGCCTGCGCGGGCGAGAAGGCGATGTCCTCGCAGAACACGTCCACCGCCTCGGCCAGGCCCTGCGCCGCGACCGCCGGGATCATCGTCCCGCAGACCTCATCGATATAGGCCTGCGCCTCGACGCCGGGCGGCACCGCGTGAGCGCCCAGGAAGGTCGGCACGATCTCCACCCGGCGCAGCTCGCCCAGGCGCCGGGCCACGCGCAGCTGCTTGCGTTCATGCTCCAGGTCCAGGCCGTAGCCGGACTTGATCTCCAGCGTGGTCACGCCTTCGCCCAGCATCTCGTCCAGGCGCGGCAGGCTGGCGGCGATCAGCGCGTCGTCATCGGCCGCGCGCGTGGCGCGCACGGTGGAGACGATGCCGCCGCCGGCGCGGGCGATGTCGGCATAGCTGGCGCCGGCCAGGCGCTGCTCGAACTCGCCGGCACGGTTGCCGGCATAGACCAGATGGGTGTGACAGTCGATCAGGCCCGGCGTGATCCAGCGGCCCTGGCAATCGATGCGCGTGGCCGCGTCGAAGTCCGGCGCCCGATCGGCCGGGCCGACATGCACGATGCGGCCGTCGCGCGCGGCGATCACGCCGTCCCGCAGCACGCCCAGGGTGCCGTCGTCGGCATCGAGCGTGGCCAGGTGGGCGTGGTGCCAGAGCGTGTCGCAGCGCAGGGGCATGGCATCTCGTCAGGAGCGCATTTGTCTATACAATAAGACCGGCCTTTGCAGCCTGTCCAGTCGAGGAACCCCAATGGCGCCAGCCGCTTGCTTCTGGATCGATCACGCCCTGCTGGACGAGGGCTGGGCGCATGCGGTGCGCGTGTGCACGCAGGGCGGGCGCATCGCCTCGGTGCAGGCGGGCAGCGCCGCGCAACCTGGCGATGTGCGCCTGGGCGTGGCCGTGCCCGGCCTGGGCAACCTGCACAGCCACGCCTTCCAGCGCGGCATGGCGGGCCTGACGGAAGTCGGTGGCGCGGCCGGCGACAGCTTCTGGAGCTGGCGCGAGCTGATGTATCGCTTCGTGCAGCGGCTGGACCCGGACAGCCTGCAGGCCATCGCCGAGCAGGCCTATGTGGAGATGCTGGAGGCCGGCTTCACCCGCGTGGGCGAGTTCCACTACCTGCACCACGGCCCCGAGGGCCGGCCCTATGCCGATCCCGGCGAGATGGCCACGCGCATCGCCGCGGCCGCGCAGGCCAGCGGCATCGGCCTGACCCTGCTGCCGGTGTTCTATGCCCATGCCGACTTCGGCGGCGCGCCGCCCAGTCCCGCGCAGGCGCGGCTGATCCATGACGTGGACGGGTTCGCCCGCCTGCTGGAGGCCAGCGCCGCGGCGATCGCGCCGCTGGGCGATGCCGTGCTCGGCCTGGCCCCGCACAGCCTGCGCGCGGTCACGCCCGAGGAGCTGACCGCACTGCTGCCGCTGAACCGCGGCCCGGTGCATCTGCATATCGCCGAACAGACGCGCGAGGTGGAGGCCTGCCTGGCCTGGTCGGGCCAGCGCCCCGTGCGGTGGCTGCTGGACCATGCGCCGGTGGACGCGCGCTGGTGCCTGGTGCACGCCACCCACGTCGAAGCGGACGAAGTGCAGGGTATGGTCGAGGCCGGCGCCGTGGTCGGCCTGTGCCCGATCACCGAGGCCAACCTGGGCGACGGCCTGTTCCCGATGCGCGACTTCGCCAAAGCCGGCGGTCGCTTCGGCGTGGGCTCGGATTCCAACGTGCTGATCGATGCGGCCGAGGAGCTGCGCCTGCTCGAATACGGCCAGCGCCTGGTCGCGCGCGGGCGCAACGTGCTGGCGCAGGGGCAGGGCGTGTCCAGCGGACGCTGGCTGTTCGAGCAGGCCCTGCACGGTGCGGCGCAGGCGCTGGGCGTGGAGGCGGGCCTGCGGGTCGGCGCCGCCGCGGACCTGGTGGAGTTGGATTCCGACCATCCGGCGCTGCGCGCGCGCGAGGGCGATGCCTGGCTGGACAGCTGGCTGTTCGCCGCCCGCCGCGGCGCGGTGCGTCAGGTGTGGCGTCAGGGCCGGCTGGTCGTGCGCGATGGCCGCCACGTCGACGCCGCGGCGGTGGCCGAGCGCTACGCCGCCGCGCTGGATCGGGTCCTGCGCGCATGAGCGCTCCACAGGCCTCGCCCGCGCCGCCGCGTTCGCTGCACCAGCGCATCCGCGACGACATCGAGGGCCGCATCCACAGCGGGCAATGGCCGCCCGGCCACCGCATTCCTTCCGAGCACGCGCTGATGGCGCAGTACGGCTGCGCGCGTATGACCGTGAGCAAGGTGCTGAGCCTGCTGGCCGACGCCGGCATGATCGAGCGCCGCCGCCGCGCCGGCTCGTTCGTCGCGCGCCCGCATCCGCATATCGAACAGGTGGCGCTGGACATCCCGGACATCCCGTTCGAGGTCGCCGCACGCGGCCACCGCTACCAGTTCCAGCTGCTGGCCCGGCAGCTGCGCAGGCCGCGCCGCGGCGACGCGCGCGAGGCCGAGCTGGCCGGCGAGGCACGCGTGCTCGCGCTGCAGTGCCTGCACCTGGCCGACGACCGGCCGCTGGCGCTGGAGGACCGCCTGATCAACCCGGCCGCCGCGCCGCAGGCGGTGGACGTGGACTTCTCGCAGACCGCCCCGGGCAGCTGGCTGCTGCAGCACGTCAGCTGGACCCGCGCCGAGCACCGCATCAGCGCCATCGGCGTGGACGTCGCCCGCGCGCGCCTGCTGCAGGTGCCCATCGGCACCGCCTGCCTGGTGATCGAGCGCCGCACCTGGCGCGGCGAGCAGCCGGTGACCTGCGTGACCCAGGTCTTCCTGGGCGACTCCTACGACCTGGTGGCGCGGTTCTCGCCTGGCGGGCGCTGAGGCGGCGTGCGGGACGAACGAAGGCAAGGCGTCCTGCATCTGGCACGCCGCGTGTGCAAGTCCTTGGAGAGTCAGACATGCGTCTGCCGAAAGGCACTTTCCGCGTATGCGGGAATGACGAGCGTGGGGGCGCGGAAGAGGATCACACTGCAGCTCAGGCGATCGTAAGACCCAATTCAGCCCCCTCCCTTTCGCCGAAGGCGAAGGGGAGGGTTGGGGAGGGGTGAGCTTTTGCCGTTGCTGCTGCTGTTGCTCATGCACCGCGCCAAAGCAACCGAAATGCCCATTCGCGCTTCAAGAACGTCGAAGAACCTCACTGGTCCTGCTTAATTGCGAACCGAGGGTCTTCGATGGTTCCTGCGAAAGCCGCTGGATAGTCGGACATGCGTCTGCCGAAAAGCACTTCCCGCCTACGCGGGAATGACGTTCTTCAGCTATGGCTATCAGGCGATTTCGGCGCGCTGCCTGAAAGGCCCCGGATAGTCACGCATGCGTCCGCCGAACAGCACTTTCCCGCGTTCGCGGGAATGACGATCGTTGGGAATGACGACCGGTGGTGTTGTCCGGGAGCGCGGCGCGGGCGCCGCTTAACGTGCCGGTGCCGGTGCCTGGGCCGGAGTAGGCGCGCTCATCGTGGCTTCGCACTGCCGCCAGCGCACGCGTTCGTCGCTGTCGGGGCGCGGGTTGAGCTGGATGCGCGAGAGCGCCAGGTCAGGGTACTTGGCCAGTTCGGCGCAGACCGTCGGCATCACCATGGCTTCGTCGGCCAGCATGTCCACCGACAGCGTCGAGCCGGAGATCCAGGCCGGCTGGCGCAGGCCGCCGGCCTTGGCCAGGGCCTTGGCGACCTCGCCGCGCTGGCGGGCCAGCTCGGCGTCGGTCGGCGGCTCCGGTGTCTGGGAAGGCGTGCTGACGGCGGGCGCCGGGGTTGGCGAATGCGCCGGAGCGGAAACGGGCGCAGGTGCGACGGTCTCGGGCGTCGAGTCGGAATCGAGCAGGGCAGGCAGCCCGCTGACCAGCACGCCGAGCAGCAGCGCGGCGATCCAGCTCAGGCCGATGCGGCGGCGCGCGCGCAGGTTGGCCTGGCCGCTGATGCCCTGGACAGTCGCGCTGTCCACCATCGGCTTGACCTCGGCCCACAGCCTGGCGCCGTCCAGGATCTCGACATTGGAGCGCTGCGCCTTCTCATGACCGCCGGCGTCGACCAGGCCTTGGGTGGCCAGGATGCTGTGCTGGGCGCCGCGCAGGCGCGCCTCGGAGGCCAGTTCGTCGATCGCCACCGAGCCGATGCGATAGGCGGTGCCGTGCTTGCAGCTCAGCAGCCAGTGCTTGCCCTCGGCATCGCCCAGCAGCAGGCTCGGGTGCTGGTTGCGGACATCCTCGGGCTCGAAGGACAGGCGCTCCAGGCCGCGCAGCTGCAGCGCCGAGAGCACCAGGCGCGAGAAGTCGCGCCAGCGCATCGCCGCCAGCGCCTGCAGGCCGGCCTGGGTTTCGTCGAGGCGGCGGCGGACCAGCCACAGGTAGGCGGTGGCGACCACGCCCACCAGCAGGGCCACGAGGGTCCCGATCAACCAGAACGGCATGAGGCGTACATCCGCTGAAACAGGTGGGGCATTCTACGGGCAACCGTGCTGGCGGCCAGTCCATGCTTGGCATACGTCGGCCAAGAGGATGGCGGGCTTGCGGGCAAGCAGCACATCGGAGGGTACGGGCGATTTAGTCGGTCACGTCGCCAGGAGCGGCAGGGTCTGCGGGCGCCGCTCGAGGCGCGGCGCGCGGCTTGCGCACCGGCCGGTCCTCGGTAGCCTGGGGCGGGACGGGCGCGGGGCCGGGCGGGGTGGAACGGGCTGCCGCCCTGCGCGCCCGCGCACCGGCGGTGGGCCGCTCGTTGTGCGCGCGCAGCTTCTGGTTGAGCGCGTCGATGCGGTCGGCCAGCGCGCCCAGCTCGCGCCGGGTCGGCACCTCGAGCGCCTTCAGCGCCTCGCCGACGCGGGCGCGGAAGACTTGGTCCACGCGTCCCAGCGTCTCGCCGGCGCGGCTGCGCACTTCCTCGACGCCGTCGGCCAGGCCGGCGCGCGCGTCGCGGGTGCGGGCCTCGACCTTGCTGCCTTCGCGCACCAGCGTGTCGAACAGCTTGCTGCCCTCGGCCTGGGCGCGGCTGAAGGCGCCCAGCCCGGCCAGCCAGATCTGCTGGGCCGATTCGCCCAGCGACGCCTGCAGGCGCTCGGCCTGCTCATGCAGCGAGGGTTCGAAGTCGGACGGGCGCTGGCGCTCGGTTTTCCTGGTGGCCATGGATCACTCCGATGCGGTCGGGACGATGCCTGGCAGTGTCCGCAGCGGCCGGTGAGCGCCGTGTCGAAGATGGGCCGGCCAGGGCGTTTAGGCGAAGCGCTCGCCCAGCACCCGGCGGATCTCCGACTCGATCGGCCCCTTCATCGCCGACAGCAGGAAGCCCAGCTCGGCGGTGACGTGCAGCGCGCCGGGCTGCATGGCGATGCGCCCGTCCACCCCGGATCCGTTGAACGCCAGCGTGTCGCCGTCCCAGTGATGGCTTACCCCGAAGCGCGCGTGCAGCTTGCCGGCCACCTCTTCCAGGGCCTGGCGGGTCTGCTCGGGCGACTTGTGGTGGGGATGCTGCAGTTCGATGCGGGACATGGCGCTGGGCTGGCGAAGGACAAGCGCGCATTGTCGCCCAACCGCGCATCGCCTGTGGAAGGCGCGTGCCGCCTCCTACCTTGCGAAGCCCGAACCCGCGGGCCTGCGTGCTAGTCTCCCGGCCGCGTGCAGAACCTCAGTCTCCATTTTCCCCAAGGCCGGACGGCCGACCGTGCCCTGGGCACCGGTATCCACCGCATCGTGCGCGAAGCCAGCGGCACCATCGGCGTGGGCGATGCGGTGCCCGGCGCGCTGCTGGTGCAGTTCAGCCTGGACCGGCGCGGCCTGTGGCTGCAGGTGCCGCCGGGCATGCGCGGCATCCATGTCAACGGCCGCCCGGTGCGGCGCATGGCCATGCTGCGTCCGGGCGATGCGGTCTACGCCGATGGCGTGGAAGTGCTGGTACGCGGCCAGGCGCCGCGTTCCGGCCTCCTCGGCGCCGATGGCCCAGGCCGAGCCGGATCCGCGCGTGGTCCTGCGCGGCATCGGCGGGCGCCACCACGGCCGCGCATTCACCATCGGCAGCGGCTGCAGCGTCGGCGCCGGCCGCGAGGCCGATATCGTGCTGGATGCGCCGCACCTGTCCGGCCTGCACGCCGTGCTGGGCCGCGTCTCCGGCGGCGTGCTGCTGCGTCATCTGCAGGGCGGGGTGACCAGCGTGGTCAACGGCGTGCCCGTGCACGAGGCCGTGCTGAATGCCGGCGACCAGGTCGCCTTCGACCCGCAGTCGCGCTTCGTGGTGGAGATCCCCTGGAGCCAGCCCGATCCGTCCGACCCGGCGGCCTCCGAGACGACCGTCAGCGCTCCGACGCCGGCGGCGGTGGCGCCACGGGCTTCGCTGAAGCGCTGGCCGTGGCTGCTGCTGGCCGCGGCGGTGCTGGCCGGCGTGCTGGCGCTGCTGCTGCTGTTCGCGCCCGCCTGATCGCCTTCCAGGCGCGCCAGCCCAGCAGCAGGGCGAGCAGACCTGCGTAGAGCGCCGGCTCGCGGATGTCGGACTTCACCAGCCACCAGAAGTGCAGCACCGCCAGCACGCCGATGACGTAGATGGCCTTGTGCAGCTGGCCCCAGCGCCGCTTGAGCCGGCGCATCCAGCCCTGGGTGGAGGTGATCGCCAGCGGCACCAGCAGCAGCCACGCGGCGAAGCCCACGGTGATGTAGGGCCGCTTGACGATCTCGGCGAAGATCTGGGTCCAGTAGCCGCCCAGGTCCAGGCCCAGATAGGCGGCCAGGTGCACCGTGGCATAGGCGAAAGCGTACAGGCCCAGCATGCGGCGGAAGCGCAGCAGCACCGCCTGGCCGGTGAGCTGGCGCAGCGGGGTGATGGCCAGGGTGAAGATCAGAAAGCGCAGCGCCCACAGCCCGGTGAAGTGCTCGATCTGCGCGATCGGGTCGGCGCCCAGCGCATCGCTGCCGTTGCGCCAAACGTCCCAGAAGCGCCAGCCCAGCAGCGCCAGCGGCGCCAGGCAGAGCAGGTGGACGACGAGCTTGGCGAGGGTGAGGGGTTTCATTTTTTGGGGATTGGGGATTGGGGATTGGGGATTGGGGATTGGGGATTGGGGATTGGGGATTGGGGATTGGGGATTGGGGATTGGGGAGGAAAGCGTCTGCGTCAGTGCTCTGCTTCTGCCCCCTCCCTTGCGCGCAGCGCAGGGGAGGGCTGGGGAGGGGTTAGCCGTTGCTGTTGCCGTTGTTGCTTCGCTCCCCTCGGGCTACGCGCGAAAAGCACTCTTCCCCCTCAGTCGCTAGCGCGACTTCGAGCTCCCCTGCGCTGCGCGCAAGGGAGGGGGCGGGTCATGCGGCTCACGCTGACGTCGCTTGGTTCGTGGTTCTCTGCCGTGATCACTGGTTTTTCTTGCAACTTCTGCTCATGCCCCTAGCTTCTCCCGATTCCCGATTCCCGATTCCCGATTCCCGATTCCCGATTCCCGATTCCCGATTCCCGATTTCCGATTCCCGAATCCCGAATCCCGAATCCCGAATCCCGAATCCGCCTCAAAACCACTTCCGCAAATCCATCCCCGCATACATCGAAGCGACCTGATCGGCATAGCCGTTGAAGGGGCGGGTGGGGATGCGCTCGGCGAACAGCTTGCTGGCATTGCCGGCGATGCGGCGTTCGGTCTTCTGGCTCCAGCGCGGGTGGTCCACGTCGGGATTGACGTTGGAGAAGAAGCCGTACTCGTTGGGCTGCAGGTCGTTCCAGGCGGTCGGCGGCATCTTCTCGACGAAGCGGATCTCCACGATCGACTTGATGCTCTTGAAGCCGTATTTCCACGGCACCACCAGCCGCAGCGGCGCGCCGTTCTGCTGCGGCAGCGGCTTGCCGTAGACGCCGGTGGCCAGGAAGGTCAGCGGATGCATCGCCTCGTCCATGCGCAGGCCCTCGCGGTAGGGCCAGTCGATCGAGCGGTAGGCGATGCCCGGCATCTGGCGCGGGTCGGCCAGGGTGGTGAAGGCCACGTACTTGGCCTTGGCCGTGGGCGCGAAGCGCTTGAGCACCGCCGCCAGCGGGATGCCGTCCCACGGGATCACCATTGACCAGCCCTCCACGCAGCGCAGGCGGTAGATGCGCTCCTCGCTCGGCGCGGACTTGAGCAGGTCCTCCAGCGCCAGCGTGCCGGGCTTCTCGCACTCGCCGGAGACCTTGACCGACCACGGCGAGGTGCGCAGCGTCTTGGGCGCGCTCGACGGGTCGGTCTTGCCGGTGCCGAACTCGTAGAAGTTGTTGTAGCTGGTCACGTCCTCGTAGCGGGTCAGCGTCTCGCTGGTGCGGAAGCCGGCCTTGGCCTGCTCGGGCGTGACGACGGTCTTGGGCGCGTCAGGCGGATCGGCGTCGGCGCAGCCGGCCAGGGCGAGCGCCGGCAGCGCGGCGGCCAGCTTGAACAGGTCGCGACGGCCGCGGTAGACGGCCTCGTCGGTGACCTGGTGATCCTTGAGGGTGAGGGCGTCGCGTAGGGACACGGTGCATCTCCTGCGAAAAGTCACATGGGCAACCAATGGGACGCGCCGGCAGGCGAAAAATTCCCGCCATTGCACGCGTTTGCGCCGGCGATGGATTCGCCTGCAACCACCTTACGCGGATCACGGCATGACGGATGCAAAGGCGGCCGTGGGGCGATTCAGCCTGCGGCATACTATGTGCCCCCTGATCGAGGCCGCCATGTCCCGCGTCCACAACTTCAGCGCCGGCCCCGCGGCGCTGCCCGAAGCCGTCCTGCGCCACGCGCAGTCCGAAATGCTGGAATGGAACGGCGTGGGCGCCTCGATCGTGGAGATCAGCCACCGCAGCGCCGAGTTCATGGAGGTCGCCGCACGCGCCGAGGCCGATCTGCGCACGCTGCTGAGCATTCCCGACGACTATGGCGTGCTGTTCCTGCCCGGCGGCGCCACCACCCAGCAGGCGCTGCTGGCGCTGAACTTCGCCAGCCCCGGCCAGACGGTGGACTACGTGGTGACCGGGCACTGGAGCAAGACCGCGATCAAGCAGGTCAAGGACTACGTCAAGGTGCACGTGGCCGCCAGCAGCGAGGCCGAGGGCTTCACTGACATCCCGCCGCGCGCGGACTGGCGGCTCTCGCCCGATGCGGCCTATGTGCACATCACCGCCAACGAGACCATCCATGGCGTGGAGTTCCGGCACACGCCCGAGGTGGGGCAGGTGCCCTTGTTCGCCGACTTCTCCTCCTCGATCGCCTCCGAGCCGATCGAGGTGTCGCGCTACGGCGTGATCTATGCCGGCGCGCAGAAGAACCTCGGGCCGGTGGGCGTGGCGGTGGTGATCGTGCGCCGCGACCTGCTCGAGCGCGCCGGCCAGCGGCGCGCGGACATCTTCAACTACGCCTCGCATCTGGCGCGCGATTCGATGCTCAACACGCCGCCGACCTGGAACTGGTACCTGGCCGGGCTGATGTTCCGCTGGATGCTGGACCAGGGCGGCGTGGAAGAGTTCGCGCGGCGCAGCGCGGCCAAGTCGCAGCTGGTGTACGGCGCCATCGACGCCTCCGGCGGCTTCTACCGCAACACCGTGCATCCGGCGGCGCGCTCGCGCATGAACATCCCCTTCTTCCTGGCCGACGAGGCGCTGACCGCGCGCTTCGTGGCCGAATCCAAGGCCGCCGGGCTGATCGGCCTGAAGGGCCACAAGGCGGTCGGCGGCCTGCGCGCCTCGCTGTACAACGCCTTGCCGGTGGCCAGCGCCCAGGTGCTGGTGGACTTCATGCACGACTTCCAGCGGCGCAATGGCTGAGCCACCGCGCTTGGCTGTCGTGGGCGCCGGCCTGGTGGGAGCCGCCATGGCGGCGATGGAGCTTTACCGGTGAAGCCCCATCGCCGCCGTGGCGGCTCCCACAGAGAAGCCGCGAAATTCCGCTTTACGGATGACCTCGAATGACCAAGAAAACCCCCAAACCCGCAAGCGCGCCGCGCAAGTCGCCGGCCAAGGCGGCCAAGCCCGGCAAGCCGGCCAAGGTGGCCAAGGCATCCGCCAAGGACGCCAGCGCCTCGCCGGCTGAGCCCGAGTTCGACCTGGCGCAGGTGCGGTCGCGCATCGACCATATCGACCGCGAGATCCAGGCGCTGATCGCCGAGCGCGCCGGCTATTCGCTGCAGGTCGGCAAGGCCAAGGGCAAGCTCGCCGCCGCGGTGGACTATTACCGCCCCGAGCGCGAGGCGCAGGTGCTGCGCATGGTGGTGGACCGCAACCAGGGCCCGCTGTCCGACGAAGTGCTGGTGCACGTGTTCCGCGAGATCATGTCCTCCAGCCTGGCGCTGCAGGAGCCGCTGAAGATCGGCTACCTGGGCCCGGAAGGCACCTTCAGCCAGCAGGCCGTGCTCAAGCACTTCGGCCGCTCGGCCCTGGGGCTGCCCATGGCCAGCATCGAGGAAGTCTTCCAGGAAGTGGAAAGCGGCAGCGCCGACTTCGGCGTGGTGCCGGTGGAGAACTCCGGGCAGGGCACGATCCAGATCACGCTGGACATGTTCCTGACCTCCGACCTGAAGATCTGCGGCGAGGTCGAGCTGCGCGTGCAGCAGTTCCTGATGTCGCGCAGCGGGCGCATCGCCGACATCGAGCGCATCTACGCGCATCCGCAGTCGTTCATGCAGACCGCCGGCTGGCTGCGCTCCAACCTGCCCAAGGCCGAGAAGGTGCCGGTGTCGAGCAATGCCGAGGGCGCGCGGCGCGCGCGCAACGCGGACGATGCGGCGGCGATCGGCGGCGAGAGCGCGGTGCACGCCTATGGCCTGAAGAAGGTCGTGATGAGCCCGATCCAGGACGACAAGGACAACACCACGCGCTTCCTGGTGGTGGGCCGCAGGATCTTCCCGCCGTCCGGTCACGACCGCACCTCGGTGCTGGTGTTCATCCACGACAAGCCGGGCGCGCTGTTCGACGTGCTCAGCCCGTTCGCGCGTCATGGCATCAGCATGAACCGCATCGAGTCGCGGCCCAGCCACCACGCCAAGTGGGAGTACGGCTTCTTCATCGACCTGGCCGGGCATGTGGAGGACGAGGCGATGAAGCAGGCGCTGGCCGAGCTGGAAGCGCATTCGGCGCAGATCAAGGTGCTGGGTTCGTATCCGGTGGCGGTGCCTTGATGCCGGGTGCGTCGGTGGCGGTTGCGGTTTGAAGCAAGAGCTTTCGTACCTCTTCGAGGCACGAGTCACTTTTCTTTGCTCGTGCAAAGAAAAGTAACCAAAAGAAAGCACGCTCGTCCTCGCGCCCTGCGCTGCGCGCAGGGTCCGCGCCATCAGCGGAATTCCCGGACGCGGCATCCTGCCGCGACCGGGAACGACGCACATCCATGTGCGTCGCCCCTGCGGGGTTTGCCCGCTGGTGGCGCCGCTGCGGATGAGAGGACAAAGCGGAAGCAACAGCAGCAACAGCAGCAGCAACAGCAGCAGCAACAGCAGCAGCAACAGCAACAGCAGCAGCAACAGCAACAGCAGCAGCAACAGCAACAGCAACAGCAACAGCAACAGCAACAGCAACGGTTTTAGCGGTAGCTGCGGTGAAACGGCAGCAAGACCTTGAAGCACAACGCGGCGTGGGCCGCTGGACTGGACAAGACGATGACCTCGCAATCCTGGATCGCTCAACCTGGCTCGGCGCTGCATGGCGCGCTGGCCATCCCTGGTGACAAGTCGGTCTCGCACCGGGCGGTGATGTTCGCGGCGCTGGCCGATGGCACCTCGCGCATGGAAGGCTTCCTGGAAGGCGAGGACACGCGCGCCACGGCGGCGATCTTCGAACGCCTCGGCGTGCGCATCGAGACGCCGTCGCCGTCCACGCGCATCGTGCACGGCGTGGGCGTGGATGGACTACAGGCGCCGACCGGCGAGCTGGACTGCGGCAATGCCGGCACTGGCATGCGCCTGCTTGCCGGCCTGCTGGCCGCGCAGCCCTTCGACAGCGTGCTCATCGGCGATGAATCGCTGTCCAGGCGGCCGATGCGTCGCGTCACCGCGCCGCTGGCGCAGATGGGCGCCAGGATCGAAACGCGCGAGGACGGCACGCCGCCGCTGCGCATCCACGGCGGCCAGGCGCTGCACGGGATCGACTACGCCTCGCCAGTGGCCAGCGCGCAGATCAAGTCCTGCCTGCTGCTGGCCGGCCTGTATGCCGACGGCGACACCACCGTGCGCGAGCCGCATCCCACGCGCGACTACACCGAGCGCATGCTCTCGGCCTTCGGCGTGGACATCGACTTCTCGCCGGGCTACGCCCGCCTGCGCGGTGGCCAGCGCCTGCGTGCGACCGACATCGCGGTGCCGGCCGACTTCTCCTCGGCGGCGTTCTTCCTGGTCGCCGCCAGCATCATTCCCGGTTCGGATGTGACGCTGAAGGCGGTGGGCCTCAATCCGCGCCGCACCGGCCTGCTCGAGGCGCTGCGCCTGATGGGCGCCGACATCGAGGTGCACGATGCGCGCGAACACGGCGGCGAGCCGGTCGCCGACCTGCGCGTGCGCTACGCCGCGCTGAAGGGCGCGCGCATTCCCGAAAGCGTGGTGCCGGACATGATCGACGAGTTTCCGGCGCTGTTCGTGGCCGCGGCCGCCGCGCAGGGCCAGACCATCGTCAGCGGCGCGGCCGAACTGCGCGTCAAGGAATCCGATCGTCTGGCGGCCATGGCCACCGGCCTGCGAACGCTGGGCGTGCAGGTGGACGAGACGCCCGATGGCGCGACCATCCACGGCGGCCCCATCGGCGGCGGCACCATCGAGAGCCACGGCGACCACCGCATCGCCATGGCCTTCTGCATTGCCGGCCAGCTGTCGTCCGGCGAGGTGCTGGTGCGCGACATCGCCAACGTGGCGACCTCGTTCCCCGGCTTCGACACCCTGGCGGTGGGCGCGGGATTCGGGCTGACGCCGGCGCGCTGAATCCAGCGGCCGGACGAGGCGTCGAAACTGTGACGCCGTCGTCCTTCGGGAGCCCTTGGGCACATTGTCCGTGACCGGCCAGGCCTGCATGCTGGCCCCCTTGAAACAGGGGGAATGCCATGGATGCGTGCATGGGGCTGGGCTGCCAGACCTGGCCGCCGCAGGTCTGGGCGGCGTGGGTGCAGGCGCTGCTGTCGATCGCCGCGATCGTCGGCGTGCTGCTGGTGGTACGGCGCGAACAGCGCGCGCGGCAGCGCCCCGAGCGCGAGGCCGAACGCCTCAAGGCGCGCAGCCTGGCCCTGCTGGCCGGCGCGGCCTGCGATGAGATCACCGCCGGCCTGACCGCCGCGCTCAGCCTGCGCGCGGTCGGCGCCGATGCCGCCCTGCTGGGCGCCTCGGGTCGCCAGGCCGCGGCGGTGCCCGAAGCGCTGCGCCAGCTGATTCCCGAGTTGTATCGCCTGGGCGAGAGCGGGGCGCTGCTGCAGGATCTGGTGCTGACCCTGCAGGGCATCGCCTCGCTGCAACGGCGGTTCGACCAGCAGGTCGAACGCGATCCCTCGGGCGCGGCCGTGCTGTTGCCGTTCGTGGCCGAGCAGTTCGAACTGGCGCTGCTGCTCAGCGAGGAGGCCGGCCTGCGCCTGGCCAACCTGTTCGAGGTCAACCCGCTGCACGCGCGCGATTTCGATGCGCCGGGCGCGCTGTCCCCGTCGCGCCCGCGCATCGGCAACGACCACCGGGCGGATTTTCACCACCCGCGCTGAGGCCACGCCGCCGGCTCAGGCCTGCTGCAGGCCGGGCTTGCCGTGTTCGATCGCCAGGCGTGCGAAGCGTTCCAGCTTCGCGCCCGGCACCATCACGCGGTCCACCGTCTTCAGATCGCCCACACAAGCGTCGCGCTCGACGGTGCACAGCACATAGCCGCGCTTGTCGGTGGTGACCTTCAGATGCGGGTTGTGGGCCAGCGTGTCGCGCGCCTCCTGGTCCACGCCCAGGCCATCGGAGCCGGAGGTGATGGAGGTGGCCAGGAACTCGCTGGAGATCACGCCGGATTCGGCGTTGTCCTGCACCAGATCGCTGGCGTAGTGGCGGTGCGCATCGCCGCAGACGGTGACCACGTTGCGGTGCCCGGCCTGGTCGATATGGCCCAGCAGCCGGCGGCGGCTGGCCAGATAGCCGGACCACTGATCGTCCGAGGTCACCACCTGACCGTTCTTCTCCAACGCGTAGTCGCCCAGCGCCACCTGATGGGCGATCACCTGCCAGCGCGGTGCCGGATCGGCCAGCCCGTCGAACAGCCAGCGCTCCTGCGCCTGGCCCGTGATCGTGCGCTGCGGGGACTCGACCACGGCGCGGTCGGCCATGTCGGCCGGCTGCTTGCTGCGGTACTGGCGGGTGTCGAGGAAGTGCACGTCCAGCAGCCGGCCCCAGCGCGCGCGCCGGTACAGCTGCAGGTGTCCGTCGCGCGGGAAGGCGCTGCGGCGCAGCGGCATGTTCTCGTAATAGGCCTGGAAGCCCTGTGCGCGCCGCAGCAGGAACAGCTCGCTCGGCGTGCCGTCCTGATCGTCGACGCTGGCCCAGTTGTTGTCGATCTCGTGATCGTCGAAGGTCACGAACCACGGCGCCGCCGCATGCGCGGCCTGCAGATCCTGATCGGTCTTGTACTGCGCATAGCGGCGGCGGTAATCGTCCAGCGTGTAGAGCTCCGGGCCGACGTGATTGCGCAGGTTGGTGAAGGGGCGGCCGTTGACCTTGCGGCTGGCGCTGGTGTTGGTCGCGCCTTCGTAGATGTAGTCGCCGTAGTGGAAGACGAAGTCCAGCGGCTCATCGGCGATGTGGCGCCAGGCGGTGTAGTGGCCTTCCTCGTACTGCTGGCAGCCGGCCACGGCGAAGCGCACGCGCGCAAGATCCGCATCGGCCGCCGGCAGCGTGGCGGTGCGCCCGATCGCGCTGGTGTAGCCGGCGATGTTGAAGCGGTACCAGTAGGGCCGCGCCGGTGCGAGGCCTTCCAGCTCCACGTGCACGGCGTGCCCCAGCTCGGGATGGGCCAGGGTCGTTCCGCGGCGCAGGATCCTGCGGAAGGTTTCGTCGTCGGCCAGCTCCCAGCCGACCACCATCGGCCGGGTCGGCATGCCGCCGCCGTATTCCAGCGGCGCGGTTGCCAGGCGCGTCCACAGCACCATGCCATCGGGGGCAGGGTCGCCCGAGGCCACACCCACGGTGAAGGGCGTGGTGTCGAACTTTGGCGACCTGAGCAGGTTGCGCAGGGTCAGGCCGGCGGCATCCTGCTCGGCGGCCAGCGCCGAGGCGGTGCCCATCCAGGCGCCGAGCGCCGACAGGCCGGAGAGCAGGAGGAAGCGGCGACGATCGATACCCGGCATGTTGGCCTCACTGATAGATGATGTGGAAGTAGAAGAAGCGCCCATAGTCGTCGATCTCGCTGCGGTACCTGCCGCCCGGGCCCATGCTGTAGGTAGGCTGGGTACTGAAGAGGTTCTTGGCCTCGTACTTGAACGACACGTGTTTGGAGACCCGGTGGCTGAAGCCCAGGTTGAAGGTCATGTACGGGTCGTAGTACGAATCCAGCCAGGCCGTATCGCCGAAATCCACCAGCATCTTGGAGCGGTAATTGCCCGACACGCGCAGCTGCGCGTTGTGCCAGGGCATGCGCCAGATCGCCGAGCTGTTGAGCGACCAGTCCGGCTGGTAGAGCAGGCGGTCCAGCGCGCGCGGCTGGCCGTCGCTGGTGACGTAGTCGGTCTTGCCGAACAGCCGGGTCGCGTTGAAGTACAGGTCGAAGCGCTGATCG
Organism: Pseudoxanthomonas sp. UC19_8; assembly: GCF_042700505.1. Taxonomy (NCBI): domain Bacteria; kingdom Pseudomonadati; phylum Pseudomonadota; class Gammaproteobacteria; order Lysobacterales; family Lysobacteraceae; genus Pseudoxanthomonas; species Pseudoxanthomonas sp. UC19_8. Next base: position 1,854,858 of record NZ_CP170559.1, on the reverse strand, counting down.
CCCCAGCGCAGTGAGCGGTTGGCCAGCGCCAGTTCGGCGCCGTGCAGCGTCGATTCGTCGGTGTTCATCGGCTGGGTCACCTTGTAGGTGACGTCGTCGAGGACCTGGTAGGTGGTCAGGGTGTAGATGTCGTCCCGGATCTTCTTGTCGAACAGCGCCAGCGAGACGATGCCGTTGTTGCCGTTGAAGTACAGGTCCCAGGCCAGGTCCAGATTGGTCGACTTGCGCGGATGGAGCCCGGGATTGCCGCGCCTGATCGTGCAGTAGCCGCCGCCGTCCTCGTCCTCGGCGCAGCTGGTGCTGCTGGCCTGGGCGACATTGCCCGGCGTGGGCCGGCCCAGGGTCTGGCTGACCGAGAAGCGCAGACGCTGGCGCTCGCCGAGCTTGAACAGCGCGTTCAACGAGGGCAGCAGATTGCTGTAGCCGCCCTGGGACTTCCTGAAGTCGGCCGTGTACGTGGTGCCGCCGTCGTCGCTGTACGGACTGAAGGCATCGAAGCGCGTGTGGTCGTAGCGCAGCCCGCCCAGCAGCAGCGCCCGGTCCCAGGCGTACTGCGCCGAGACATACGCACCGGCGATGTCCTCGACGTACTTGTAGTCGCTGCTGAAGTCCGCGTTGGGGTAGGCCTTGTCGTTGTTGGCCAGCCTGGGCACCAGCGCGTCGGTGAGCTTGGCGTTGTCGATCAACGGAAAGCCCGGCACCGTGCCCACCAGCGTCGCGCCGGGATAGAGATAGGCGTTGAGCGTGTCCTTGGTGGTGTAGTAGGTGAAGTCCACGTCCTGCCAGATGTTCAGGTGCCGATACTCGGCGCCGCTGGCCAGGCCGAAGCCGCGCGCCTCATCGCCGGTGTTGTGGGTGAAGTCCAGCCGCACGTGTTCGATCCGCTCCTGCGCGTCGCGCGGCGAGACGTAGGCCTGGGCCGGGTTGAGCTTGTAGGCCGAGCCGAGCAGCAGCCGCGGGTCGGACACGGCGATCGCGTTGGGAAATCCGTGGTCGTCGTTGGCATAGTCCACGAACAGCCCGGTCGGATAGGCGCGCACGCCCCAGTACACTTGGGTGTTGTCGAAGGTCTCCTGCGTGTGGCCGGCGCGCAGGCTCAGGCGCGAGGCCTCGTCGATGTCCCAGTCGAAGCTGGCGATCGCGCCGAAGTTCGCGCGGTCCCAGCGGTCGTGCCGGTTCTTGATGTAAATGCTGTTGATCTGCGTGGTGCCGCCTTCGGCGGTCTGGTCCTGGATGTCGAACTTGGCGTTCGAATACAGGTCGGTCTTGTTCATCGTGGAGTTTTCGTAGAACCGATAGCCATACATCAGCAGCGAGGCGAGGTAGGGCGCATCGACCGGTCGCCACTCCAGCTTGAGCGAGCCGCCGAAGTTGGTGATGTAGTTGGTGTAGGTGCCGGTACTGAAGTTGCCGGGCGCGCGCAGGCCGTTCCAGCCCGGCAGCGTGTCCGGCCCGGTGCTGCCGTCGGTCAGGTAATTGCCGGCCGCATCGAAGAAGTAGTTGCTCTCCACCCAGCGCTTGACGCTGTTGCGCGAGCGCTGCTGGTAGCGGCCGACCGCCACGATGCCGAACTGATCGTCCGCGCCGAAGGTGTCGGAGAACACCAGCTTGGCGCTCTTGCCGTAATGCCCGAGCGTCTTGTGGTTGCCGCCGGCGCTGCGCTGGACATCGGTCGAGGCGGTGGAATAGATGCCGGCCGCATCGGCGAAGACATAGCGCCCGGCGCGGTCGAATGCGCTGCGGCTGACGATGTCGATGATGCCGCCGATCGCATCGGGCGCCTGCTGCGCGCCGAAGGTCTTGTAGATGTCCGTGCGCGTGCCGATGTCGCTGGGGATCAGCTGCAGATTGTTCATGCGCTCGCCCGAGCCGCTGTTGCCGACGCTGGCGATGGCGATGCCGTCCAGGCTGGTGAAGTTGAGATTGGGCTGGATGCCGCGGATGGCGACGAAGCGCGGCTCGCCGGCGTCCTCCACCGCGCTGATGCCGGGCGCGGCCATCAGGCTCTCGGCAAGGGTTTCGTCGCCATAGCTGTCCATCTCGTCGTAGATCACCGAATCCTTGACCACCGCCGCGCGCTTCTTCTGCTCGATCACCTCGTGCGCGGCGATGGCCTTGACCGTCTCCAGTGTGTTGGGACCCTTTTCGGCTCCGGCGGCGACAGCGTCGGCATCGTTGGGGCTGCCGCCGACCGCTGTCGTGGCGGTGTCGTCGGGCCTGCGAGTGGTGTCGGTGGGAGGTGCGGGCGATCGATCCACCGCCAGCGCGGCCGACGATGCGCCCAGTGCGGTGGAGACCAGACAGGCGCCCAGGGCGCGACGGCGTCGCGCCTTCGGGCAGGCAGGAGCGGCATCAGGCATCGAAAGCGGTCCAGGTGTGCAAAGCCCGACAGCGTGCGTAACGCCTATTGCGCCTTCGTGACCACGACCACGCGCAGTCCGTCAGCGGCGACATGCGTCACAGTCGGGCTGCCGCGCTCGATCCGTCGATCCGCAACCCGGCGCGTCGCATCGCCGCATGCGGACCATCAGATCGGAGGTGCTGCGCGGCAGTGGGCGGAGCATCACCGTGCAGCCGACAGCGCGTTAGCGAAACCACACAAGCTGGATATCCAAGCGTCGAGATGAAATGCGCGGGCGGCGCATCGCACGGACCTATGCGCGCAAAGCGTTAGCCTCCGATGATCCGTGTCGCTGGCGAATCACGCGCGATATACAAGTGCCCACCTAGTTTCAGATTTATGTCAGGTGCCAACACTTCCCACGCGACGGCGTTGCATGTCGCGTCCTTTGACACTTCCGGATCGGACTGGCTCGCCTCGCGCGTGCGGCGCCAGATCCGCGAGACGCCCGACCTGCCCAGGCCGGGTGGCGGCGAAACGCTGGAGCGTTGGCGCGCGCTCGCCCGGTTCGGCGCCGAGAGCCTGCCGCTGGTCAAGGTGCTGGAGGCGCACTACGACGCCCTGGCGATCCTCGCCGAGGCCGGCGAACCGCGCCCGCCTGCGGACACCCTCTGGGCGGTCTGGGCGGCCGGCGGCCCGACCGAAACCGTCCGCTATGACGCGCACGCCGGCCGCGTCAGCGGGATCAAGCCCTGGTGCAGCGGCCCGCAGGGCTTGATCAGCCACGCGCTGGTGACCGTCGCCCACGACGATCGCCGCCCATTGGCTGCCATTACCTTGGCGCCGGGCACGTTCCGCCTCGATGCCAGTCAGTGGTCGGGCCCGGGCATGGTCGGCGTTCCCACCGGTGAGGGACACTTCTCCGCGGCCGCCGCCCGCCTGGTAAGCACGCCGGAGTTCTATCTGGAACGACCCGGCTTCTGGCACGGCGGTGCGGGCATCGCGGCGTGCTGGTTCGGCGCGGCGACCGCGATCGCCGAGCGCGTGCGGCGCTCGCCTGGCGTGTCGAAGAACCCGTTTTGCGCCGCTCACCTCGGCGCGATCGATGCGCAGCTGACCGCCGCGCAGCTGATGCTCCGCCAGCTCGCGCGCGACATCGATCGCCAGCCAAAGGACAGCCACCGATATGCGGTCACCCGCGTGCGCTGCTTCGTGGACCGGGTCTGCCGCGATGTCATGGAGCGCGCGGCGCTGGCGCTTGGACCGGCCTCGCTGTGCACCGATGCCGAGCATGCCCAGCGCTGCACGGATCTGCAGGCCTTCATCCGCCAATGTCACGGACAGCGCGACGAGCAGTGGCTCGGGGAGGCGTTGCACCAGGCGGAGGGCGCATGGACGCTCTGAGCACGGTGCAGATCGCGGGGCAGGGGCTCAGCGAACGCCAATGGGCGAGCTCACCCGCGCTGGCAGCGCTCGCATCCATCACGCCTGAAGAACTCTTCCAGGGCGCCGAGCGTCTTGTCGTGGTCGCACCGCATCCGGACGACGAAGTCCTGGGTTGCGGCGGCGCCATGGCCCTGGCACGCAGTAGCGGCATGCCGGTCATGGTGGTCTCGGTGACCGATGGCGAGGCGGCCTATCCAAGCGAGCCGGCGTGGCGCCCGGAGCACCTGTCGCAGGTGCGTCAGCGCGAGCTGGTCGAGGCCTTGGGCAGGCTGAGTGTCGCGCCGGCCAGCATCGTCCGGATGAACGTCGGCGACGGCAGGATCGGCGCCCGCGTGTCGCAGGTCGCCGACCGGCTCGCCGATCTGCTTTCACCGAGCGACCTGGTGCTGGTCACCTACGCGCACGACGGCCACCCGGACCACGAGGCCTGCGCGCAGGCCGCGGTCCAGGCGTGCGCTGCGCGCGGCGCGCGACTCGTGCAGTACCCGGTCTGGGCCTGGCACTGGGACGGCCCGGCGCCCAGCGTCTTCCTGCGTCGTGCCGTGCGGATGCCGCTTCCTGCCAACGTCCTGCAGGCCAAGTGCCACGCCATCGAAGCCTTCGCATCGCAGATCGGCGCGGTCAGCCCGCCGGTCGCGGATCCCATCCTGCCGGACTGGGCCTTGGCCCGGTTCCAGCGCCCCTTCGAGGTCTTCATCCCATGAGTGCCCAGGCACGCGCGCACTATTTCGACACCCTCTATCAGCATCTGGATCCGTTCGGCTACCGGACCCGCTGGTACGAGGCCCGCAAGCGCGAGATCCTGATGGCGACGCTGCCGCGGGCCCGCTTCGCGCGTGGCTGGGAGCTGGGCTGCTCCAACGGCGAGACGACCCACTGCCTGGCGCAGCGCTGCGAACAGCTGCTGGCCACCGACATGGCGGCCGAGGCGGTCGAGCAGGCCAGGCAGCGCGTCGCCGACTGCGCCAACGTGGAGGTCATCCAGGCCTGCCATCCGCGCGATTGCCCGCGCGGCAGCTTCGATCTCATCGTCGTGAGCGAGGTCGGCTACTACCTGCAGCCGGAAGAGCTGAAGGATCTGGTCGAACAGACCCAGGACGCGCTCACACCCGACGGCCTGCTGGTGGCCTGTCACTGGCGGCACCCGTTCGAGGAAGCCTGCCAGGACGGGACCGAGGTGCATCGCTGCATCGGCCAGCTGCTGTCCCTGCCGCTGGCCTATCGCTACGAGGACAGCGACTTCCTGCTCGAAGCCTGGGCGGGCCGGCCGCTGTCCGTGGCCCATCAGGAAGGATTGCGGTGATCGCGGTCCTGATCCCGGCGCATGACGAGGCCGAGGTGATCGGCCGTTGCCTGGCGTCGGTCTGCCATGCGGCGAACCACCCGGAACTCGACGAAGCGGTCATCGTGGTCGTGGCATCGGATCGATGCACGGACGCGACGGCCGACATCGCGGCGTCCTTCGGCGCCTGCGTGATTCAGGTGCCCATGCCCGGCGGCGTCGGGCTGGCGCGCGCCACGGCCGCCGAGCGCGCCATCGCACTGGGCGCGGACTGGCTGGCCATCACCGATGCGGACTCCGAGGTGCCGAGCGACTGGCTGTTCCAGCAGCGCGCCCTGCAGACCGACGCTTTCTGCGGCGTGGTCGAAGTCAGCGACTGGCTGGACTACGCGCCCGGAACCGCCTGCGCCTTCGAGGCCTCCGAGCCGGTGGGCGTGGATCATGGCCGCATCCACGGCGCCAACATGGGCGTGAGCGTCGCCAGCTATCTGCGCTGCGGTGGATTCTCCGACGCGACCAGCAGCGAGGACGTCGCCCTGGTCAAGGCCCTGCAGGCCTGCGGCGCCCGCATCGCCTGGTCGCCGTACCCGGTCGTGCGCACCAGCGCCAGGCGCCAGGCAAAGGCGAGCGGCGGCTTCTCGCAGTTCCTGCAGCGGCTCGAGTTGTCCCTGATGCAGGCCCAGGCCAAGCCTTTGGCTCCCATGCACGGACAGCCTGTGCCCAATGCGACCGAGGCCGGAGGGTAGCGCCGCGCTGTCACCGATTCGATTTGGCTTCTTGCAGGCGGGTAACCGAGCTGGCAGCGTCATGGCGCCGAGAGAACTGACGACCAACGCGGCAACCCGAGGCCTTACGTGGTGTAAGGCGAGCACTTCAGCCCGTGCCGCGCCAGCAGCGCATCGGCATGGGTCTGCCAGCCCGGCGGGCCGGAGACGTCGGCGATGACTAGGCTGCCTTGGCCATCCGACGCAGCGCGGATGCCACGGGCCAGCAGCTCGATGCCCGCGCCGTCGATCTCCAGCTCGGTCAGGGCCCTGATGACGCGCATGACCAGTGAATCGTGGGTGGGTCGCCCCTGGCTGCGAAATACGAAGGCCGCCATGCGTTGCTCCTGCAGGGATCCCCGAGGCCTGACGCCGCATCGTCCATCGCGCCAGTCGCCGACAAGGCGGCCTGGCAAGATGCGAGCAGGGCAGCGGGAAAGGTCGACCAGCGTGCGCGCCTTGCGTCGCACATCCTGAGACGGAGGGTCAATCAGCAGGTTCAGTTGCGCCCTCGGACGCTGGCAAGCGCCTCAAGGCAGCTCCGCATGCTCATGTGCCGCGCGCGCACCGAGCGGGTGCGCTCGACTGGCGTGGACGAGCGCGCCCATCTCGTCGAGCTGGGCGCGTTTGATCGGGGCACGCACGCGCTTGGCGCCCGCGGCGTAGCGGGGCAGGAGGGTCGGTGAGGTGCGCGCCAGCGCGAGGCCGCCCGGCGCTGTGAGCGCGGCGCCAGCGAGGAGTCGCACGGCAAAGCGCGTGAGCGACTCCTCGATGGGGTGCGGCGATGCCTCAGTTGCGACGTGCCGCGTAGCCGGGCGGCAGTTCGGACGGCGGGCAGGCGATGACGCTTTCGTCGTGGGCGCCGCGGTTCTCGATGAAGGTCAGCGTGGCGAACTCGTCCACCACCAGCTTCGGATAGGTCGGGCCGGCATCGCGGTAGGCGCGCATCTCACCGAGATGTTCGTTCTGGAAGCACACGGTCTTTTCCGGCGCCTGCGCCACCCATTGCGGGAAGAAGATCACCCCGTGCAGCTTGCGCGCCTTGAGGTTGACCGAAACGCTGACGCAGGTGCCGGTGGGTTCGTCCCAGGAAATCTTGTAGACCTCGGGCGAGAGCCTGACGATGTGCGCGGCCTGGTCGCGCACCCAGCGCCCGCCGACCATGCCGCTATGGATGCGATAGTCCACGGTGCGCTCGTCCTTGACGTACAACTCGTACTGCCAGCCGTTGTCGTAGGTGTAGATCATGTGGGTGCCGACGAAGTCGACGAGTTCTTCGGGCTTGGTGGATTCGAAGGGATCGGACATGGCGAATTCCTGAGGAGTTGAGAACACGCCATAGTCTGTGTTCGGATTATTCGACGTTCAAACGCTGATTTCGGCGCAAAAAGATCGATTAATCCGATAGGATCAGTGCCATGACCGCCATGCCCCGTTCGACGCTCGAGCAATGGGCCGTGCTGCGCGCGATCGTGCGCGAGGGCGGCTTCGCCGCGGCCGCCGTGGCGCTCAACCGCAGCCAGTCCTCGGTGAGCTACGCCGTGGCGCGCTTGCGCGAGGCCCTCGGCGTGGACCTGCTGACGCTGGAGGGGCGCCGTGCCGTGCTCACGCCCGCGGGCGAGGCGCTGCTGGCCGAAGCCACCCCGCTGATCGACGCGCTGGAGCAAGTCGAGCGTCGGGGCCGCGGCATCGCCGGTGGCGAGCCCGTGCGCGTGCGCCTGCTGGTGGATGTGCTGTTCCCGCGCGCGCGTTTGTTCGATGCCCTGGCGGCCTTCACCGCGCGCCATCCCGGCATCGACATCCATCTGGTGCAGACCGTCCGCCAGTGGCCGGATGAGGACCTGCTGGCCCGCCACGAAGTGGCCGTGCTGCCGACGCCGGGCGACCAGATCGGGGACGCGACCATCGTCAGCGTCGAACTGCTCGCCGTCGCCGCGCCGGGCCATCCGCTCGCCAAGGCGCGCGCGCCGGGCAGGCAGCGGCTCAGGCATGTGCTGGCCGAGATCCGCGGCGCGCAGTTCGAGTCGGTGCGGCCGCCGAATCAGCGCGTCTGGCTGATGAACACCGTAGAAGGCGCAGCCGACGCCGTTCGACGCGGCCTGTGCTTCGGCTGGCTGCCAACCGACCTGATTCACGAGGATCTGGCCACCGGCGCGCTGGTGCCGCTGACCCTGGGCGCCGGCAGCCGGCGCGCCATTCCGCTCAAGCTGTGGAAAGGAAGCAGCGAGGCCGCCGCCTCGCAGGCGGTTGCCGCACTGGCCGACCTGATCCGGAACGGACCTGCGGTCTGACGGCCGCGCGCGTCGCTTGTCGATCGATGCGCATGCGGCGCGCACACCTTGGCTGAGGCCAGACATGAAAAAACCGCCTCATGGGCGGCTTGATCAAGACCACTTGCAAATGGTCGGGGAGACAGGATTCGAACCTGCGACCTCTACGTCCCGAACGTAGCGCTCTACCAGACTGAGCTACACCCCGAAGGAGCCGCGCATTCTAGGCAAAGGCGGGCGGGTCGGCAAGAGGGGATGTGCATCGATCTGCATCGATGGGGGTTTCGCGCGTGGCGGGCGCTGCCGCGAGCCGCGCCGGCGCATAGAATATGCGGCCCCACGTTCCGCCGGAGTCACCCGCTTGATCAAGCCGCGCACGCCGCCTGGCGTCATGGAGCTGCTGCCCCGTGACCAGATCGCCTTCCAGCGCATGCTGGACACGATCCGCCGCAACTACGAGCGCTTCGGCTTCCTGCCGGTGGAGACGCCGGTGTTCGAGCTGTCCGAGGTGCTGCTGACCAAATCCGGCGGCGAGACCGAGCGGCAGGTGTATTTCGCCCAGTCCACCGGCGCGCTGGCCCAGGCCAACGAGGGTCTGCCCGAGCTGGCGCTGCGCTTTGACCTGACGGTGCCGCTGGCGCGCTACGTGGCCGAGCACGAGCACGAGCTGGCCTTCCCGTTCCGGCGCTACCAGATGCAGCGCGTGTATCGCGGCGAGCGCGCCCAGCGCGGCCGGTTCCGCGAGTTCTACCAGTGCGACATCGACGTGATCGGCAAGGACGAGCTGAGCATCCGCTTCGATGCCGAGGTGCTGGCGGTGATCCACGCGGTCTTCTCCGAGCTGCAGATCGGCGCGTTCACCGTGCAGCTCAACAACCGCAAGCTGATGCGCGGCTTCTTCGAGAACCTGGGCGTGGCCGATGGCCAGGCGCAGATGCTGGTCCTGCGCGAGGTCGACAAGCTGGACAAGCGCGGCGCCGACTACGTGCGCGAGACGCTGACCGGCGAAGGCTTCGGCCTGCCGGGTGAGGTGGTCGAACAGATCCTGGCCTTCGTCGCCGTGCGCTCCACCGGCCACGACGATGCGCTGGCGCAGCTGGAGCGCCTGGGGCAGGGCAGCGCGGTGTTCAACGAGGGCATCGCCGAGCTGCGCGAGGTGCTGAGCCTGGTCAAGGCGCTGGGCGTGCCGGAAAGCGCGTACTGCCTGAATTTCTCCATCGCCCGCGGCCTGGACTACTACACCGGCACGGTCTACGAGACCCAACTGGACGCCTATCCGCAGATCGGCTCGATCTGCTCGGGCGGACGCTACGAGAACCTGGCCAGCCACTACAGCAAATCCAAGCTGCCCGGCGTGGGCATCTCGATCGGGCTGACGCGCCTGTTCTGGCAGCTGCGCGAAGCCGGGCTCATCCAGGAAGCCGACGTCAGCAGCGTGCAGGCCCTGGTGGCGCTGATGGACGAGGCACAGCTGCCCGATTCGCTGGACATCGCCCAGCGCCTGCGCGCCGGCGGCATCAACACCGAAGTGCAGATGGAGCCGAAGAAGCTCGGCAAGCAGTTCCAGTACGCCTCGCGCGCCGGCATCCGCTTCGTCGCCCTGGCCGGCGAGGACGAACTGGCCCGCGGCGTGGTCACTGTGAAGGACCTGGTGCGCGAGCTGCAGTTCGAAGTCCCGCGCGAGGAACTGGCCACTACGCTGCGCGTGGAACTGGCGCAGGTGAGCGCGCTGACGGGACGCTGATCGCGCACTGCGTTAGGCCAGGCCGGCGCTGGTTGCCGGCATCGGCTGAAGCTGGAACAAGAAGAGGGCGCCATCGGCGCCCTTCTTCTTTAGCGAAGTGGAGCGCTCGGTGGGAGCAACCGTCTCTCAGGTCAAGCCGCAGCCTCCTTGTAGAGCGGAGCTTGCTCCGCTGGGGCTTGCCGATGATCCGGTCGAAACGCAGCGGAGCAAGCTCCGCTCTACAGGTGGGAGCCGCCCTTGTGGCCTTCTCGGCCAATGGCGGCGACAGGGCTCTACCGAAGAAGTGTCAGCATCAGGATGAGGCCTTGTCGGGAAAGCCTCATCGCCGCCATTGGCCGAAAAGGCCACAAGGGCGGCTCCCACAGAGGCATCGGGCATCAAGTGCGATCAGTCCTTGCTGCCCGCCGGCGGCATCAGCCCATGGCGGCGCAGCATCTCGATCAGGGCGAGGCGTCTGTCGGGGACATTCCGGAACGCGCCGCTGGCCTGGTCCACGACCTTGCCGTCCCGGACGATGGCATAGGTCGGCATGCGCCAGGCGGGCAAGAGCGTCCAGTCGCTGCGCTGGGTGATGAGGTACATCGGTGTGCCTGGGAACCTCGCATTCCAGGCCTTCCAGGCGTCGAGGTCTTCCACGCCCGGTGGCTGGCCGAGCCAATGCGCATGCCTGGCGAAGACCGGGCCCAGTTCGGGATCGGCCGCGATGTCCTGCGCCGCATCCACGGAGAAGTGGCAGCCGGCGAGGACAGGATCTGCGTCTGGGCCAGGTCGGCGGATTCGGCGTCCATGCGGGTCGCATCGGCGGACAGGCGCCACCAACGCGGGCCGGTGGGCAGGGCATCGGCGGGCGTGCCGACGGCGGGGATCGAGGCCAAGGCGATGGCGGGATGCTGCGCGGTCAGCGCGCGTGCATCGTCGAGCTTCCCTGAGGCCAGCAGGGCGCGCTGCGTATCCTGAATCAACGCGCCGCGTTCCATCCCGCGCTGCTCGAGCAGGACCAGCAGCGCGAGCAGATCCTGGGTCGCCGACTGATCGCTGCCGCTCCCGGCGGCGTTGGCCGCGGCGCGGGCGAGCAGCAGGAGGTCTGGATCGGTCAGCTTATCGGCCTGCTCGACCAGCGTCTTGGGAAACAGTTGGCGATAAAGGGCGTCCATGTGCCGCGCGCGCGTCGACGCATCGCCTTCCGCCACGGCGCCGGTCAGCGCGATGTACTGCGTGTAGCGCCGATCGATGTCGCTCGGGGCCTTCCGGTCGCCGCGCCATGCGGGCGGGACGGGATCGGTCCTGAGCGTCGTGGCGATCGGGTCGTCGCCCAGGCCGAGGAGGGCGAGCACGGCCTGGGCCTGCGCCTGATCCAGCTCCCAGGTCAGGTCCTCGAAGGGCAGGGACACGACACCGCGTTCCCCGTACCCCAGCCCCGCCAGGAAGCGTTGCCGGCCACCGGCGCTGAACGCGTCCAGCGGGCTGGGTTTGCCCCGGTTGGCCCTGAGCCAGGCATCGAGCTTGGCGCGGCTGTCCAGAGGCGGCCGCACGTCCGCCGGTGCCTCGGGCGCAGCCGCTACGCTGGGCTCGGGCATGTGGGCGGATGCCCCGAGACTGCACAGGACGCCGGCCACCAGCGCGGCGGCAAGGGCGGCGGAGCGAAGGACGGGCATGGCGGACTCCTTGTCGCGAATCGGCCGGGTGGGCCGGGTTCCCGGGCCAGATCCTAGCGCGGCCGGGGAGGGGGTTCATCGCCCGGCCGGGCGGCGGGTTGTCCTGATCCGTGTGAATGTGCTAATGTGATAGCGCGTTAATACATTGAGACATCCATGAAGCGCCGCACCGAGACCGACGAGAAGACCACCAGCCTGGCCCAGCAGTCGCTGGCGCGCGCGCTGGCGGGTCTGACCAAGCCGGAGGAAGTGCGCGCGTTCCTGGTCGATCTGTGCACGCCCGCCGAGCTGGAGGCCATGGCCGATCGCTGGCGCGTGGTGCCGCTGCTGCTCAAGGGCGTGCCCTACCGCGAGATCCACGAGCTGACCGAGGTCAGCGTCACCACCATCGGGCGCGTGGCGCGCACGCTGGAAACCGGCACCGGCGGCTATGCCGCCGCCCTGCGCCGCCAGCAGTCGCGCACCACCGCCTCTCACTGAAGTTCTCTGCCATGCCTCCCATCGTTGCCAACGCGACGCGCGACCGTCTGCGCATCGCCATCCAGAAATCCGGCCGCCTGGCCGACCCGGCGCGCAGTCTGCTGGCCGCCTGCGGCCTGAGCTGGCGCGAGAGCCGCGACAAGCTGTTCTGCTACGGCGAATCCCTGCCCGTGGACCTGCTGCTGGTGCGCGACGACGACATCCCCGGCCTGATCGCCGATGGGGTATGCGACTACGGCATCGTCGGCCGCAACGAGCTGGACGAGCAGGCCAATGCGCGCCTGGAGATCGGCCTGTCGCCCGCGTATCGCGAGGTGCGTCCGCTGGGCTTCGGCGGCTGCCGGCTGATGCTGGCCATCCCCGAGAGCTGGGAATGGCAGGGCGCGCAGCAGCTGCAGGGCCTGCGTATCGCCACCAGCTATCCGGCGATCCTGCGCCAGTGGCTGTCCGCGCGCGGCGTGGAGGCCGCGGTAGTCGAGCTGTCCGGTTCGGTCGAGATCGCGCCCAAGCTCGATACCGCCGACCTGATCTGCGACCTGGTCTCCAGCGGCGCGACGCTGAAGGCCAACCAGCTCAAGCCGGTGGAGACCCTGCTGGAAAGCGAGGCCGTGCTGGCCGGGCCGGTGCGCGGCTTCAACGATGCGCGCGCCGACCTGTCGGCGATGCTGCTGCGGCGCATGGACGGCGTGCTCAAGCTCAAGGACAGCAAGCTGCTGATGTTCCGCGCCGCGCCCGACACCGTGCCCGCGCTAAGCCGCCTGCTGGCCGATGCCGAGCCGCTGGTGCAGCTGCCGGGCGAACACGCCGAAGGTATCTCGCTGCAGACCATGTGCCACACGGCCATCAGCTGGCAGCAGCTGGAGGAACTCGAACGCGCCGGCGCGCGCGGCCTGATGGTGCTGTCGGTGGAGCGCTCGCTGGCATGAACGCGAATCTCCGCCCCGAATCCCCCAACGCACAGCGCATCGTTTGGAACGCGCTGGATGCCCGGGCCCAGGCGCAGACCCTGGAGCGCCCGGCGCAGACCGTGGCCGAGCAGACCCGCCGCACCGTCGCCGCGCTGATCGAAGAAGTGCGCAGCGGCGGGCTCGACGCGCTGCGCGCGATCACCCAGCGCTTCGACGGCGCCGCGCCGGCCTCCTTCGAGGTCGGCGAGGACCAATTCGCCGCTGCCGAAGCCGCCATCGACCCGGCGCTGAAGCAGGCCATGGTCGAGGCCGCCGCGCGCATCACCGCCTTCCACAAGGCCGGCATGGCCCAGCCGTATGCGGTGGAGACCGCGCCGGGCGTGGTCTGCGAACGCGTGATCCGCCCGATCGGCCGGGTCGGCCTGTATGTGCCGGCCGGCAGCGCGCCGCTGCCCTCGACCGCGCTGATGCTCGGCGTGCCTGCCCAGCTGGCCGGCTGCCGCGAGGTGGTGCTGTGCACGCCGCCGCGCAAGGACGGCACCGCCGATCCGGCCGTGCTGGTCGCCGCGCGCCTGACCGGTGTGAACCGGGTCTTCGTGCTCGGCGGCGCCCAGGCCATCGCCGCGATGGCCTACGGCGCCGGGCCGGTGCCGGCCTGCGACAAGCTGTTCGGCCCGGGCAACAGCTACGTCACCGAGGCCAAGCAGCAGGTCGCGCAGAGCGGTGCGGCCGCCATCGACATGCCGGCCGGCCCGTCGGAGGTGCTGGTGATCGCCGATGCCGGCGCCAATGCCGACTTCGTCGCCGCCGATCTGCTGTCGCAGGCCGAGCACGGCCCGGATTCGCAGGTGCTGCTGCTGTCCGACGACGCCGGCCTGCTGGATCGCGTCGAGGCCGCGCTGGCCACGCAGCTGGCCGCGCTGCCGCGGGCGGACATCGCGCGCCGCGCGCTGTCGGCCTCGCGCCTGGTCCAGGTGCGGACGCTGGAGGAGGCCTTCGCCATCAGCAACCGCTACGCGCCCGAGCACCTGATCCTGGCCCTGCGCGAACCGCGCGTGTGGCTGCCCAGGGTCGAGGCGGCCGGTTCGGTGTTCCTGGGCGATTACACGCCCGAGGCGCTGGGCGATTACTGCAGCGGCACCAACCACGTGCTGCCCACCAGCGGTGCGGCGCGCGCCTACAGCGGCGTGTCCGTGGCCAGCTTCCAGAACTTCGTCAGCGTGCAGTCGGCCAGTGCCGCGGGCATCCTGGCGATCGGACCCTCCGCGGTGATCTTGGCCGAGGCCGAGAGCCTGGAGGCCCACGCCAACGCCGTGCGCCTGCGCCTGGCGGAGGCGGCCCGATGAGCGCCCCCGATCCGACGCCCCGCGATCCGCTCGACCTGGTCCGCCCGGACCTGCGGGATTTTAGCGGCTACAAGTCCGCCCGCACCGAAGCCCTGCGCGGCGATGTCTGGCTCAACGCCAACGAGAGCGCCTGGAGCAATCCGGCCGACGCCAGCGCGACCTCGCGCCGCTATCCCGATCCGCAGCCGGCCGCGCTGAAGGCCGCGCTGTCCGGCCTGTACGGCTGTGCGCCGGAGGAACTGCTGATCGGGCGCGGCAGCGACGAGGCCATCGATCTGCTGGTGCGCACGCTGTGCGTGGCGGGGCGCGATGCGGTGGTCGTCACCCCGCCGGTGTTCGGCATGTACGCGGTCAGCGCGCGCCTGCAGGATGCGCGGCTGATCGAGGCGCCGCTGGTCGACGGGCCTGACGGCTTCGCGCCGGATTTCGACGCGATCGCGCAGGCGGTGCTGGAGCAGGGCGCCAAGCTCGTGTTCCTGTGCTCGCCGGCCAACCCGACCGGCGCTTCGATCCCGCTGGCCGAGATCGAAGCGCTGCTGCAGCGCCTGCAGGGCCGCGCCCTGGTGGTGGTCGATGAGGCCTACGGCGAGTTCTCGGAAGTGCCCTCGGCACTGACCCTGCGTGCGCGCTATCCGGAAGTGGCCGTGCTGCGCACGCTGTCCAAGGCCCACGCCCTGGCCGCCGCGCGCGTGGGCGTGGTGATCGCCGATGCGCGCCTGGTGGCCGTGCTGCGCGCCTGCCAGGCGCCGTATCCGGTGCCCACGCCGTGCGCCGAGCTGGCCGTGGCCGGGCTGTCGCCGGCCGCCCTGGCGGCCACGCGCGCGCGCATCGCCACGGTGATCGAGGAACGCGCGCGGCTGGCCGCGGCGCTGTCGGTCCTGCCCGGCGTGCGCCACGTGTACGCTTCCGACGCCAACTTCCTTCTGGTGCGCTTCGACGATGCGCAAGGCGCGTTCGGCGCGCTGCTGGCCGCCGGCATCGTGGTGCGCGACCAGCGCGCCGCGCCGCAGCTGGGCGATGCGCTGCGCATCACCATCGGCGCGCCCGAGCAGAACGCCCGCGTCCTGGCCGCGCTCAATGCGCAGGCGGTGGCCGCATGAGCCAGAAGATCCTCTTTGTCGACCGCGACGGCACCCTGATCGAGGAGCCGGCCGACTTCCAGATCGACGCCTACGAGAAGCTGCGCTTCGTCAAGGGCGTGATCCCGGCGCTGCTGAAGCTGCGCGATGCCGGCTTCCAGTTCGTCATCGTCACCAACCAGGACGGGCTGGGTAGCGAAGGCTATCCGCGCGAACGTTTCGACGGCCCCAACGATCTGATGCTGCAGATCTTCGAAAGCCAGGGCATCGCCTTCCGCGAGGTGCTGGTGGACTGCAGCTGGCCGGCCGACAACGCGCCCACGCGCAAGCCCGGCCTGGGCCTGGTGATGCACTACCTGCGCGATCGCGGCATCGACCTGGACGGCTCGGCCATGGTCGGCGATCGCGAGACCGACATCCGCTTCGCCGAGAACCTGGGCATCCGCGGCTTCCAGCTCAAGACCCCGCAGTTCGGCGGGGAATGGGACTGGGCCGGCATCGCCCATGCGCTGGCCGACAAGCCGCGCACGGCGCGTGTGCGGCGCAAGACCAAGGAGACCGACATCCTGGTCGAGCTCGACCTGGACAAGGTGGCCGAGCCGAAGATCCACACCGGCCTGCCGTTCTTCGACCACATGCTCGAGCAGATCGGCAAGCACGGCGGCTTCGCGCTGCAGATCCAGACCACCGGCGATCTGCACATCGACGAGCACCACACCATCGAGGACACCGCGCTGGCGCTGGGCGAGGCCTTGAAGCAGGCGCTGGGCGACAAGCGCGGCATCGGCCGCTACGGCTTCACCCTGCCGATGGACGAATGCCTGGTCAGCGCGGCGCTGGACTTCTCCGGGCGGCCGTACCTGGTGTTCGACGGTGCGTTCAAGCGCGAGCGCGTGGGCGACATGCCGACCGAGCTGGTGCCGCATTTCTTCCGCTCGCTGTGCGATGCGGCCGGGCTCAACCTCAACCTGCAGGTGCGCGGCGACAACGACCACCACCAGGTCGAGGGCTGCTTCAAGGCGCTGGCGCGCGCGCTGCGCCAGGCGATCCGGCGCGAAGGCTCCGAGCTGCCCTCGACCAAGGGGGCGCTGTGACCACGCTGGCCCTGATCGATGCCGGCGGCGCCAACATCGGCTCGGTGCGCTATGCGCTGGGCCGGCTGGGCGTGGAGGCGCAGCTGACCACCGATGCGCAGGTGATCCGCAGCGCGCAGCGGGTGATCCTGCCCGGCGTCGGCGCGGCGGCGCAGGTGATGGCGCGGCTGCACGAACTCGACCTGATCGACACCCTCCGCTCGCTGGAGGCGCCGCTGCTGGGCGTGTGCGTGGGCATGCAGGTGCTGTTCGAACATTCCGAAGAGGACGACACCCCGTGCCTGGGCCTGCTGGCCGGCCGCGTCGGCAAGCTGCCCGTGGCCGACGGCATCCGCGTGCCGCACATGGGCTGGAACACGCTCACCCCGACGCGCGCGGCCTCGCTGACCGCGGGCATCGGTGCGCAGGACCAGGCCTATTTCGTGCACAGCTACGCTGCGCCGGTCGGCGAGGACTGCCTGAGCACGACCACGCACGGCCAGGCCTTCGCGGCGGTGGTGCAGCGCGGCCGCGTGGCCGGCGCGCAGTTCCACCCCGAGCGCTCGGCCGCCACCGGCGCGCGCCTGCTGCATAACTTCATCGAATACGGCCTGGCCTGATGCCCGCGCCCGCACCTTGGCTCATGACCTCCGACTCTTCCTTCCAGCTCTATCCCGCCATCGATGTGCGCGGCGGGCGCGTGGTGCGCCTGGCCCAGGGCGACTACGACCGCGAAACCACCTACGGCGACGACCCCTTGGCCGCCGCGAGAGGCTACGCCGACCAGGGCGCGCGCTGGCTGCATCTGGTCGATCTGGATGCGGCGCGCGCCGGCGGCTACACCCTGGCGCCGCTGCTGCGGGCGCTGCGCCAGACCACCGGCCTGCAGGTGCAGACCGGCGGCGGCGTGCGCGGGCGCAGCGATGTGCTCGCGCTGCTGGAGGCGGGCGCGACGCGCGTGGTGATCGGCTCGCTGGCGGTGCGCGCCCCGCTTGAGGTGCTGAGCTGGCTGGCCGAGTTCGGCCCCGAGCGCATCACCGTGGCGCTGGACGCGCGCCAGGACGCGGCGGGCGTGTGGCAGCTGCCGATCCACGGCTGGACCGAGGGCTCGGGCGTGGCCTTGGACGAACTCGCCGTGCGCTATGCCGACGCCGGCCTGCAGCAGCTGCTGTGCACCGATATCGCCCGCGACGGCATGCTGAGCGGCCCCAACTTCGCCCTTTACCGGCATCTGGTCGCGCTGCTGCCCGGCGTGCAGGTGCAGGCCTCCGGGGGCGTGCATGCGGTCGGCGACGTGCGCGAGGCCAAGCTTGCCGGCTGCGGCGGCATCGTGCTGGGCCGCGCGCTGCTGGAAGGCCGCTTCACGCTGGAACAGGCCTTCGCGGAGGCCGCCTCATGCTGAGCCGGCGCATCGTGCCCTGCCTGGACGTGCGCGGCGGACGCGTGGTCAAGGGCGTGAAATTCCGCGACCACATTGACATGGGCGATATCGCCGAACTGGCGCTGCGCTATCGCGACGCCGGTGCCGACGAACTGGTGTTCTACGACATCGGCGCCAGCCCAGAAGGGCGTTCGGTCGATTACGGCTGGGTGGAGAAGGTCTCGCGCCTGCTCGACATCCCGTTCTGCGTGGCCGGCGGCATCCGCAGCGTGGAGACCGCGCGCGCGGTGCTGCATGCCGGCGCGGACAAGGTCTCGATCAACACCCCGGCGCTGGAACGACCGGCGCTGATCGGCGAGCTGGCCACGGCCTTCGGCGTGCAGTGCGTAGTGGTGGGCATCGATTCGGTGCGCGAGGCGGACGGGCAGTGGCGGGTGCGCAGCTACACGGGCGACCCGAGCAAGACCCGCGCCGAGGGCCTGCGCACGCTGGACTGGATCGTGCAGGCCCAGGACCCTGGGCGCCGGCGAGATCGTGCTCAACTGCATGGACAGCGACGGCGTGCGCCGCGGCTACGACATCGAACAGCTCAAGGCCGCGCGCGCGCTGTGCCATGTGCCGCTGGTCGCCTCGGGCGGTGCCGGCGCGCCGGAGCACTTCGTCGCTGCGTTCCAGGACGCCGATGTGGACGCGGCGCTGGCCGCCAGCGTGTTCCACAGCGGCGCCATCGCCATCCCCGACCTCAAGCGCACGCTGGCCGATGCCGGCATCGCCGTGCGCCCGGCCGCGTGAGCGGCCTTCCAATGGATTCCGAACCGATGGGTACGACCGACACACTGGACTGGGCCAAGGGCGAGGGCCTGCTGCCCGCCGTGGTGCAGGACGCCGACACGCTGCGCGTGCTGATGCTGGGCTACATGAATGAAGAAGCCCTGCGGGTCACGCGCGCGTGCGGCCACGTCACCTTCTTCAGCCGCAGCAAGCAGCGCCTGTGGACCAAGGGCGAGACCTCCGGGCACTTCCTGGACCTGGTCGACATCCAGGCCGACTGCGACAACGACACGCTGCTGGTGCTGGCGCGCCCGCACGGGCACACCTGCCACCTGCAGCGGCCCAGCTGCTTTGCCGAAGCGCCGGCTGCGGTGGGCGTGGGAGCCGCCACGGCGGCGAATGGGCCTTCCCGGGGAAGCCCCATCGCCGCCATGGCGGCTCCCACGGATATCGGGTTCCTGGGGGAGCTCGATGCGCTGATCGCCCAGCGCCACGCGCAGCGCCCGGAAGGCAGCTACACCACGCGCCTGTTCGAGGGCGGCACTCGCCGCATCGCGCAGAAGGTGGGAGAGGAGGGCGTGGAAACCGCGCTGGCCGGCGTCGCCCAGGGCGATGCCGAACTGCTCGGCGAGAGCGCCGATCTGCTCTATCACCTCACCGTCCTGTTGCGGGCCCGCGGCCTGTCGCTGGCCGACGCGGTCGCGGTGTTGCGGCAGCGCCACGCCGGTTAGAAACCGGTTCCTCACGCGACGCAGCGCAGCAAGCCGCATCTTCATCGCGGGTGCAACGCGCCGAGAAAACGTTGCCAGCACGACGTGCGCTTGTCCGCGATCGGACAACGGCGCACGACATCGCCGCTTGTCTGCAACGGACACGGCAGGCGCCGCCGCGACAACACGCGCCGATCAGCTCCGGGGCATAGCTGTCGCAATGCCTGCGAGGCCCGGAAGTCCTGCGGCGACGCGGTCGGCGTGACCGCTGTCCCGACGCGCGGCGGGAGCGGACCGATACGTTGTTTCGCCCTGGCTTCGCCCAATGCGTGCAGCGGCCAACGCATGACGTGGCGATGCAATTCCATGGCCTGATTTCGACAAGCGAGCGTCACCCGCAGGCCAAATTTCCATCATCAGCGCGCGCGAAGAAGCCATTGCGACTGCGGCCACAGAACCGAACATCATCCGTTGACAACGTTGTCTTCGGCAAAGCACGGTCGGTTTGCGGCAGATGTCAAAAACGCCATATGCCGCAGTCGCAGCTGGCGCCTGCCATCAGGGGGAGGCGGGCCAACAACGCCCAGGCGGGGTTTCAAGCAACCGCGCCATCCACTGGAGAGAGACATGATGTCCACCCGCAAATCGACGTTGTGGTCGTTGATCAGTGCAAGCGCCACCACCGGCATCCTCGGATCGCTGGCCTCGGCGGCCGTCGTTACCTTCGTCCCGATGCAGTCGGCGCAGGCCCAGACCGCATGCGCGGCGGCATGGAGCGCCTCGTCCGTCTATACCGGCGGCAATACCGCCAGCAAGAGCGGCATCAACTACGTGGCCAACTGGTGGACCCAGGGCGACGACCCGACCACCCATAACGGAGGTGCCGGGTCGGGCCAGCCCTGGACCTCGCAAGGCGCCTGTTCGTCCACCGGCGGTGGCGGCGGTGGTGGAGGCGGCGGCGGGGGAGGTGGTGGTGGGGGCGGTGGCGGGACGCCGACCAACCCGACCTATCCCAGCTTCGTGTTCAGTCCCTACAAGGACGTCACGATCAACCTCAACTGGAACACCAACGTGATGCAGTCCAAGGTCACCGGCACCGCCTTGCCGGTGGCGGGCGCGGGCAGCCTGATCTCCACGCAGGTGCCGAACCTGCAGGCGGTGACGCTGGCCTTCGCGACCGGCACCTGCGGCAGCGAGACCTGGGGCGGCGTGTCGGCCGATGCCTTCAAGAACGCCAATATCCCGGTGCTCAACAATGCCGGCGTGAACTACATCGTCTCCACCGGCGGCGCCTCGGGCACCTTCACCTGCGGCAGCGCGACGGGCCTGGCCAACTTCATCGCCCGCTACTACACCCCGCACATGATCGGCGTGGACTTCGACATCGAAGGCGGCCAGACCCAGGCCAGACCGATGCGCTGGTGGCCGCGGCCAAGGTGGTCGAGAGCCAGTATCCCGGCATCCGCTTCTCCTTCACCCTGGCCACGCTGGCCGCGTCCGACGGCAGCTACGGCGGCGTCAACGCGCTCGGCAACCAGGTGATCCAGGCGGTGCTGGCCTCCGGCCTGCAGCACTACACGATCAACCTGATGGTGATGGACTTCGGTCGCGCCCAGGCGTCCAACTGCGTGCTCAAGAGCGGTGGGCTGTGCGACATGGGGGCCTCGACCATCAAGGCCGTGGAGAACCTGCGCCACACCTACGGCATCGCGCCGCAGCACATCGAGGTGACGCCGATGCTGGGTCGCAACGATACGGCCGACGAGATCTTCACCCTCGCCGACGTCGACACCGTGGCGCTGTATGCCGCGCAGAACGGCCTGGCCGGTGTCCACCACTGGTCGCTGGATCGCGATACGCCGTGTGCGACGCCGTCGGATTACGCCTCGCCGATCTGCAATTCCTACACCGGCCCGGGCATACTGGCCTACACCAAGCGTTTACTGACCGATCTGGGGTTCTGAGTGGGGTTGGCTGCCAGGGAAGGCGGCCCTTTTATTCAAGTCGCTCGTTGGGGTGGGAACACCTGTTTCCTCAACTCTAGCGCCCGCCCGTCTGTAGAGCGGAGCTTGCTCCGCTGCTCTTCGGCCGGCTCGTGGGGAAGGCCCCAACGGAGCAAGCTCCGCTCTACAGGGAGCAAGCATCGCTTCAAGCCATCAAGCGACCACCAGATCGTCCAGGCGCAGCCTGGCGATCTTCTCGATCTGTTCCAGGCAGGTGGCGATCTCCGCCTCGGTCGGCTGCTCCACGCGCTCGCGCAGCGCGGCGATGATGCTGGCGCGCGTGTGGCCGCGCACGGCCAGGATGAAGGGAAAACCGTGTCGTTCGCGATAGCGGCGGTTGAGCTCCACCAGCTCGGCGTACTCGGCGGGCGTGCACTGATCCAGGCCGGCGCCGCGCTGCTCGCTGGCCGAATGCGCGGTGAGCTCGCCGGCGATGGCGGCCTTGCCGGCCAGCTCGGGATGGGCGCGGATCAGGCCGAGCTGCGCCTCGACGCCGGCCTCGCCCACCACCTGGCACATCGCCGCATGCAGCGCCTCGCGCGAGGGGTAGGGCCGTGTCGCCGCAGCGCCGGCCGGCACCCACGGCGAGTGTTCGAAGATGCCCGCCAGCGCGCCGATGAAGGCATCGCGCGGCAAGGCGTTGAGTTCGGCCAGGGCGATCATGCGGCCACCACGAACGGATGCCGCTGCTGCCAGTGGCGCGCGATGTCGATGCGCCGGCACACCCACACTTTGTCGTGCTTGGCGATGTGATCCAGGAAGCGCTGCAGTGCGATCAAGCGCCCCGGCCGCCCCAGCAGCCGGCAGTGCATGCCCACCGAGAGCATCTTCGGCGCGTCCTCGCCCTCGGCGTAGAGCACGTCGAAGCTGTCGCGCAGGTAGTCGAAGAACTGCGTGGCGGTGTTGAAGCCCTGCGGGGTGGCGAAGCGCATGTCGTTGGCGTCCAGCGTGTAGGGCACCACCAGATGCGGCTTGCGCGCGCCGTCCGTGGTCTCGACCTGGGTCCAGAACGGCAGTTCGTCGCCGTAGTAGTCCGCGTCGTAGGCAAAGCCGCCGTGCTCGACCACCAGCCGCCGCGTGTTGGGGCTGTCGCGCCCGGTGTACCAGCCCAGCGGCGCACTGCCGGTCAGCCGCGTGTGCAGCTCGACCGCGCGCTGCAGGTGTTCGCGCTCGGTGGCCGGGTCCATGTCTTGGTAGTGGATCCAGCGCCAGCCGTGGCTGGCCACTTCATGGCCCAGCTCGACGAAGGCCGCGGTAGCCTCGGGGTGGCGCGCCATCGCCATGGCCACGCCGAACACCGTCAGCGGCAGGCCGCGCCGTTCGAACTCGCGCAGGATCCGCCACACGCCCACCCGCGAGCCGTATTCGTAGATCGACTCCATGCTCATGTGCCGCGCCGGATACGAGGCCGCGCCGACGATCTCGCTGAGGAACTGCTCCGAGCCGGCATCGCCGTGCAGGACGTTGTTCTCGCCGCCTTCCTCGTAATTGAGCACGAACTGCACCGCGATCCGCGCGCCGCCCGGCCAGTCGGCATGCGGCGCATGGCGGCCGTAGCCGATCAGGTCGCGGGGATAGTCGGAGCTGGTATCGGACATCGCGGCACTCGTGGAGCGTTGGAAGGCTTGCACTGTAGGAACAAGGCCGCGGTGGCACAACGCATGGGGGCCGCTACGGCTCTGGTCCTTCCAGATCACCGTGACGCAGCGCGATGCGGATGGCCTGCGCGGTGGTGCTGGCCCCCAGTCGCTTGCGGATGCGGCGCAGGTGGTGCTCAATCGTGCGCGCCGACAAGCCCAGCGTCGCGGCGATGTCGGCCTGGCGACGGCCGGCGGCGGTCCAGGACAGGATCTCGCGCTCGCGGGCGCTGAGCGAACTGGGCGCGGCGGCTTCGGGGGCTTCCAGCAAGCGACGCGCGGTGCGGAACGCGGCGGTGCCGACCATCGCCAGCGACAGTCTGGCTTGCGCCGAGGCGTCGATGCGTGCGCCGCCCAGGCTAAGCGCGCCTTCCAGTCCGAGCGGCCCGAAGACCGGGATCTGCAGCCCGTGCACCCCCGGCCCGCGTGGCACGCGCACCACGCGGTAGCGCTCTCCGGTGGGCGCCTGGGTCTTGGTCCAGAAGAACGGCATGCTCGCCCGCACCACGTGCCGCGTCACCGGGCAGTGGCGCACATAGGTCTCCGCATCGACCTGCGTGCCCGTGCCGAACCAGTCGCCATGAATCCAGTAGATCCGCTCGAGCAGGTCTTCCTGCGCCATCGACGCGGCGAACACCACGACCCGGTCATAGCCCAGCGTCGCGGCGAAGTGGCCGAATCCCGCCTGCAGCGCAGGCAGCGCGGTGCTGGCCTCCATCGCCAGCGTCGCATCGAACGCCGCCTGCGCCGCGCCCTCGCTCATCGCCGTGCCACGTCGTTCAGCAGCGTGCGCGCCGCGAGCTTGCCAAGCTCGTTGGCGGCCAGCGGGCTATCGCCGGTCAGTACGCGCCGGTCGCGATGGACCATGCCCGACATGTCGGCGTTGACGATCTTGACGCCGGCCTGGGTCAGGCGTTCGCCCAGCAGCCAGGGCATCGCGCCGGGCAGATAGCCGATCTCGACGTTGGCGCCGGCATCCAGACTGTCCGGGAACACGCACATCTCATAGCCGCGGAACGGGAAATCGGCCGCCTCCTTGCCCAGGCCCGCGGCCAGCAGCCCGGCCGGGCCGTGACACAGGCTGATGACGTAGCGCTCGTTGGCCATCGCCCACTCCAGCGCCTTGCCGACCTCCTTGCTGAAGGGCAGCCCGTTGAGCGCGCCATGGCCGCCCGGGATGAACACGCCCAGATAGTGGCCGCCCTCCAGATCGTCGACCAGGTCGGAGAGCTTCTTCGGCGTCCTGAAGCGCTGCAGATACTTGGCATAGGTCGCCTTGACCGCCTCGTCCTGATGCGGGAACGCCCAGTGCTCCAGCTTCACCGGATCGCCGGAGATCGTGGCGACCTCGATTTCGAAGCCGGCCTTGTCCAGGTGCAGCATCGGCAGCAGCGTCTCGACCGGATGGTTGCCGGTGGAGAAGAACTTGCCGTTGCCCATCAGCAGATAGCGCTCCTGGGTGGCGATCATCAACATCTTCCACTTGCCGCCGGTGTAGGCGTCGGGATAGTCGGCGCCGTCGAAATCGGTCTTCGGCGAGGTGTATTGCGACAGCGAATAGGGCGAGGGGAAAAAGGCGTCGTGCTCGGCTGCGTCGGGCGCGGGCGCGCGGTCGTTCTGCTCGGTCATGGCGTGCTCCAGGTTCGGTCGAATCGATGGAGTGTCAGGCTAGGACCGTGACAGGGGCGCGGCAATGCGGGTTTTCCCCTAACGTCGCGTCGAGCGCACGCGCGCGTCTCAGCGATCCAGACGACGCACGTAGAAGCGCGAGTCCACCGCCATCAGCGGAAAGCGCGGCGGCAGCGCCTCGCGCGCGATCGGCGCGAAGCCATGCTTCTCGTAGAAGCGGTGCGCGGCGAGGAAGCGGTCGGTGGTGCCCAGATAGATCGCGCGCAGCGCGCTGGCCTGCGCATGCGCATGCGCCAGCAGCGTGGCCAGCAGGCGCGGCGCCACGCCATGCGCGTGGCCGCGATGGCTGGCCGTCACGAACATCTTGCGCAGCGCGGCCTCGCCCTCGCCGATGTCGCGCAGGCCGATGCAGCCCACGATCCGGCCCGCGTCCTCGGCGACCCAGAAGCCGCCTTGGCCCTGGCCGTAGAAGCCTTCCACATCGATCAGGTCCGGCTGCGCGGCCAGGTCGATGTCCAGGCCGAACTCGCCGCGCTGGATGCCGACGATCAGCGCGCCCACCGCATCGCGGTCGGCCGGCTGCCAGGGGCGGATCGCAGGGGCGGGCATCAGGCGTGCGGCGGCTCGGGCGACAGCGGTTCGGAGGATCGCGCGCCGCCCAGGCCGTTGAACCAGAGGTTCAGCGCCACGCAGGCCAGCGTGGCCAGGGCGATGCCACTGTGCAGCAGCGGCGCCAGCGCCTTGGGCAACTGGTCGAACACCGTCGGCGCGGCCACCGGCGCCATCGCCAGGCCCACGCCGACCGCGACGATCAGCAGGTTGTGCCGGCGCCCCTGGAAGTCCACCAGCCCCAGCACGCGGATGCCGTTGGCGGTGACCATGCCGAACATCACCAGCCCCGCGCCGCCCAGCACCGCCGGCGGCACCGAGGCCACCAGCACCGCCAGCTTGGGCACCAGCCCCAGCACGATCAGGATCGCCCCGGCCAGCACGCACACCCACCGGCTGCGCACGTTGGTCAGCGCCACCAGGCCGATGTTCTGCGAGTACGAGGTATCGGGGAAGGCGTTGAACACCCCGCCCAGCAGCGTGGCCAGCCCGTCCACGCGCAGCCCGCGCACCAGCGCCGGGCGATCCACCGGGCGCTGCACGATGTCGCCCAGCGCCAGGAACATGCCGGTGGACTCGACGAACACGATGAACAACACCACGCACATGGTCACGCAGGACCACAGCTCGAATTTGGGCGCGCCGAAATGGAACGGCAGCACCGGCGCCAGCCACGCCGCCTCGCGCAGGCCGCTCACATCCACGCGCCCGGCCAGGGCGGCCACCACCATGCCGCCGGCCAGCCCCAGCAGCACGCCGATATTGGCGACGAAACCGCGCCCATGCCGCAGCAGCGCCAGCACGCCCAGCAGCACCACCGCGGCCAGGCCCAGATTGATCGGCGCGCCGTAGTCGGCCGCGCCCACGCCGCCGGCGGCCCAGTTCACCGCCACCCCGACCAGGGTCAGCCCGATCACGGTGATGACCGTGCCGGTGACCACCGGCGGGAACAGACGCAGCAGCCGCCCGATCAGCGGCGCGGCCAGGATGCCGACCACCCCGGCGACCAGGTTGGCGCCGAACACATAGGGCAGGCCCAGCGCCGGATTGCCGCCGATGGCGATCATCGGCCCCACGCTGGCGAAGGTGGCCGCCATCACCACCGGCAGGCCGATGCCGAAGCCGCCGAGCCCCAGCGACTGCACCAGCGTCGCCAGCCCGCAGCAGAACAGGTCCGCACTCACCAGGAAGGCCGTGTCCTCGCGCGACAGATGCAGCGCCCCGGCCACGATCAACGGCACCGCCACCGCCCCGGCATACATCACCAGCACATGCTGGATCGCCAGCAGCCACAGCGGCCCCGCCGGCGGCACGGCATCGATCGGCGAAAGCGAGGGCAGGGCGCGGGACATCGGCAGGCTCGATGGGGGCGAGCGCTGAACTTAGCCTGCAGGTGGTGCGGCGCACAATCCTCCGGTGGGCCAGGATCGCTTGAGCTTCTTCATCGTCGAGACGTGGGATCTCGGTGCCGAGACGCGCACTTCGGCCACGATTCGATTGCAGTGGAAGGCCTTGCCAGGGCTTGTCGAACTTCCGCTCAGCGCCCGATCACGAACGGATCCGCGCCGCAGGGGAAAAGCTGGCTGTCGTCGCATGGCCAAAGCGCAGCGGGCACTTTCTGCAGGACCTCGAAGCGATCCTTCTGCCAGACCAAGAATCCACCGTGGACGAAATTCCCATGGTCGAACGTGCGTGCGTCCTCGACGAGCTTGCGATCCGGATCGGCTTCCGCGATCCAGCGCACAACGGGAACCTTGTCCAACTGCAGCGTCAGCGCAAACAGCTCGCCCACACCTTGATCGGTGTACTTGGGGGTGATGCCCTCGACCTTGGCCGCGAGCGCAGCGGTGACGTCCTCGGGTGCCGAGGTTCCCTTGACCACGTAGGCGCGCATGCCAACCGTGCTGGCCGGACAGCCGTTCAACTGCACCAGATAGCCTGTCGTATCGCCGGCACTGTGGAAGGCGCGCATCCAGTAGTGGAAGTCTGGTCCGCTCTTGTCCGTGACCAGGAAGTCGCTGTCCTTTCCAGCGCCGGGGATCGCAAAGAGCTGCACTTTCGCGGAATCTTCGACCCGGCAGCCTAGCCCTTGCAGCACCTGCTTCGCGACAGGCGGCAGCGTTGTGTAGGTTCCGCCTTCCCGGGAACTCCCCGAGGCCTCTGGCAACGGCGGTAGTCCCGTGTCCTTGGAAGACCCTTGCGTTGTGACAGGAGCGTTCGGTGCGGCTGCTGCCGGTGCCGGGTCCGTCGCGCCCTTGGTCTGTGGCTTGCCAGCCGGTGCGCATGCGCACGCGATACACATCGCAACCACTGCCGTCATGTCGAGATGAATGTGCGTTCTCGTTTTCATCGGTCAGCGGCCACCTAGGGCAGGCGCATCCTGCTGCTGCTGCGCGGGAGTGTGCTGGGTGGGAGCATCGACGGCTTGTTCCCGCGTCTGCTGCTGGAGCAGTCGCAGGCTCGTGTCCACAGCGGTCTGCTGGAGCTCAGCGGCATTGACCCCCACGCGCAGCGCCCCTGGATCGCCAGGGCGGCCCTGCACCAGGAACAGCGTTTCGCCGGCCGCGCGCGTGCCCGTAGCGTTGCTGGCCACCAGATCGTCCACGCGCGTGATGCCGCCGGCCTTGGCTTCGTGCAGCATCAGCAGGCTGTAATCCTCGGCGTGCTGCGCGTACCGACCTCCCATGGCCCGCAGGCGTGTGCTGATCTGCTGCTGCATGGCGTGGTCGCTGTGCTGGGCATGTCTTGGGTCATTGGCAGGATCGACCTGCACACCTGGATCAAGCGTGCGAGGTTGGCCCGGCGCTACGGACGTCAGCACATACTGCCAGCGGTCCTGGCCCGGCTCCGCGCGCACGGTCTGGACGAAGTCGTTGTATCGCCCTCCGCCAATGGTCTGGCAACCGGCCGAATCGGTATTGCGCGAACTGCCGCGATGGATCTTGAAGGTATCGTTGAGATCCTGGACACCATGGGTATCCCGGGCATCGAACCAGCCATCGCCATTGCTGTCGCGCTCGACGCGGTTCGCGCCGGCGGTCAGCGCGGCCGCAGAGGGGCGAAGCGCAAATTCGTCGGCATGTCCATGGTAAGGGTGGGTCGTTGCCTGCATTTCCGTGGTGCCCTCCGCGAGCCTGCCCATGTCCTTGACGCGGTCGCCGTTGACATCCCCGCCTTCGGTCTTCGTCCGCGTCCTGACGTCGCCGAAGCCGGGACTGGGGGGCTTGGTCTTGGCGTGTCCGTCGTATTGGGCAGTAGGTTCGGTTGTAGCGTCGTTGTACTCCCTCGCATGCTTTCCGCCCTGGGCATCGGTCCAGAGCACCACGATGCGATCGTTGTAGACGCCCTGGCCTCGTTTCTCGGTGGTTCTGTCCTCGTGACGCAGTCCGAGAATGACGCGATCGGTCGTGGACAGGGCATCGCGTGCCGCTGAGTCACCGCGCACCGCAACGATGCTGCCGTAGACATCGTGCTGTTGCGCTTGGGACAAGGCGCTCGTTTCCTCACGCTCCGGCATCCTGGGCGGCCTGTCTGCCGCGGCGAGCCTGTCCAACATGGGGCGCACAGCGGAGCTGTCCGCGGCGGCAACCGCGCCGGGTTGGCGCAAGCCGCTCAGCTGTTCCCTGGCACGCGCGGCAACATATCGATCAAGCGATTCCTGCACGACGGTCGCTTGACCTTGCCGCAGCTCCGCGAGCCGGGCGGCCGCCTGACGGGCCTGATCTTGTCGCAGGAGGGCGACGACTTCATCGGCCGAGGCACTGATATCCATTTCTGGCATGGCGCATTCCTTGATCGCCGGTGAGACATCGGATTCCAGCCTACATGACCGCGATAGAGGCTGCACTCTATGCCAGTTGCAGCAGGGTAGGCCTCTGCTTTGTTCAGAAGCGGCACTGTGACCCTGCTTTCGCGTCCGACGGTCTACAGGCCAAAGAGCGAATGTCCAAGAGCGGGAATTCCAGGAGTGCCATGAATCAGATAGGAAACAGCATTGTCCGTGTCGGCGAACTTACGATGCTGGCCTGTAAGATAAGCTTCATGTGGTATTGGTAAAGCATTCCGGAAGTAGATGGCGTTCCTTGAATACACTTGGATCGCTAGGTTAAGGCCGTCAATTTCCGCATCAGTCAATACAATGCTCGTAAGTTGAGGATTCTTCATGTACTGCCTGTGCCGGCAGATCAATACGCTGATCCATGGCGTGATGGGAGCAAGTATCTCGACGGTCGTGAGCGGCGGACGCGCATACGAGACGTTGTGGTAGAAGCCATCGCCGAACAAAAACTCCTTGTTCGGCGAGAACATAACAACGAATTTTGCGCGAGTGCCGATATCATTGACGATTAATTTCTGCTGACGCCTTATATTAAGGCCCATAAGTGCCTCACGTTCCGGGCGCGGCAGTGATCCGCCTCTGAGCCTTTCAGCCAGAGAGACTGACGCCTCCCGATTCATGGGGCTGCGGACAGCAAGGGAGACAACACACTCAACGGCTCTCAGAAGCTCCTGTTCGGTTGTCTCAACAGGCATGTATCTATCGCGTAGTCCAGCAGAGGCACCAAGCTCCTCTCTCGGCAGCTGCTCCAGCCAGTCAATGAACGTTGGGAAATGGGTGTCAGCGTCATCGAATTCAGATTCGAAGCTCTCGTCCCAATGACTTGGAGCGCCGCCGTGCCCAAGCTTGATGAGATGCCCGTTGCCGATCGCTCCCAACCTGTGGGAAGCCAAGCGCAAATGGGTGCCATCGGGCTTAAGCCATCCCACCTTGCCATCCTCTCCTTCCCAGTGCTTTGAAACGCATGCTGGCCACCAATGATGCAGTGCAGATTTAAGCGGTATTTTATTTTCCATGCCCTGCATTCTGATTATGGTGGCCCGTGCGCGAGATCTGCGGTCAAGGTTGATCTCGATTAATGCTAAATAATTTTCTATTAAAAGATGCCCTGACGTGACTTCTTAATTCGTAGATCGTAAATGACGTCGTGTGCGTTTAAGATTACCGCTAAAAGAGCCACCGATGGTCTTTCAGCTGTCCCCGTTCTTCTTTGCGAGCTTTTTCGTGGGCCTCCCCACCAACCGCGCCGGCAGCCCCTGCACCGCGCTCACCACGCGCGCCAGCACCAGCTGCGCGGCGCGGCTGGGTTGGCGGCGGGGGGCGGTGCAGACGGCCAGCTGCAGGGGGCGGGCCTGCCAGCCGTGCAGGGGGACGAAGGCCAGGGTGCCGCGTTCCAGGTCGGCGGCCACGTCGATCAGGCTCAGCACGCCCACGCCGCCGCCGTCGCGGATCAGCGAGCGGATCAGGCGGGTGTCGTTGCAGGTGGTGACCCGGCGCGGGTCCACGCCGTGGCGCACGTACAGGCTGCGGGTGCGTTCCTCGATCACCAGGGGCGCGGCGGGCACCAGCAGGCGTTCGTCCAGCAGCCGGCTCATCGCCAGGCTCTTTTCATCGGCCAGGGCGTGGCCGGGCGGCAGCACGGCGCCGACGGGGATGTCGATGGCGGTGCGCACCTCCAGGTTGCCGTGTTCGACCGGGTCCAGCAGCACGCCGAAGTCCACTTCCGCCGCGGCCACCAGTTCGCTGGCCACGCGGTTGCCCATCACGCGCAGGTCGAAGGAGAAGCCGGGGTATTCGCGGGTCAATTCGGCCAGCAGCTGGGGCACGAAGCCTTCGCTCAGCGCGTCGATCAGCGCGATGCTGACGTGGCCGCGGCGCAGGCCGCGCAGGTCGCCGACGCGCTCGAGGGTGCGGGTGTGCTCCTTGCGCCAGCGCTTGAGATCGCCCAGCAGCAGTTCGCCGGCGGCGGTGAGCTTCATGCCGGTGGGCAGGCGTTCGAACAGCTCGGTCTCCAGCTGCTGCTCGGCGCCCTGGATCTGGCGGTGGATGGCCGAAGGCGAGACGTGCAGCACCTCGGCGGCCTTGCGCAGGTTGCCCTGGGCGGCGACCTCGATGAAGTAGCTGGCGAAGCGGGAGAAGGGCAGCACCGGGCGCACCTGTTCTGTTTTTTGCAACGCATGATTGAAAAATCTTGGATGGACTGCAACACGTGCGCCGCCGCAAGGTAGGGGCGCACCCCGCAACCGCCCCCGCCAGGTCGCCCGCCTCATGTCCGCCACCGCGTCCGCCCATCCGGCCAATCCCTACAGCCCGCTGCCGCCGGGCAGCACCTTCACCGAGCACGACTGGCGGCTGCTGGCGCGCCAGTGGCACCCGGTGGCCAACAGCAGCGAGGTCACCGGCGCGCCGCTGCAGGCGGTGCTGCTGGACGAGGCGCTGGTGGTCTATCGAGTGCACGGTGAGGTGGTGGTGGCGCGCGATGTCTGCCCGCACCGCGGCGTGCCGCTGAGCATGGGCAGCAACGACGGCGAGGGCGTGGTCTGCCCGTACCACGGCCTGCGCTTCGGCGCGGGCGGGCGCTGCAACCGCATTCCCTCCAGCCCCGGCCAGGCCATCCCGGCCAAGCTGCACCTGGCGACGTATCCCACGGTCGAGCGCTATGGCTTGGTCTGGGTGTGTCTGGCGCCGGATGCGGACAACCCGGCGCCGCTGCCGGTGATGCCGCACTGGGACCAGGCGGGGTTCCAGCAGATCAACTGCCCGCCGTTCGACATCAACGGCTTCGCGGGACGACAGGTGGAAGGCTTTCTGGATGTGGCGCATTTCGCCTGGATCCACACCGGCACCTTTGCCGACCCGGCCAACCAGCTGGTGCCGGACTACGCGCCGGTGGAGACGCCGACCGGCTTCACCGTGGACTACGTCAGCAACGTCAGCAATTACGGCGTGGGCTTCCATCACCTGGCGCCGCCGGACTATCCCTGGTTGCGCCACTTCGAGGTGCACCTGCCGTTCTGCGCCTCGCTGACGATCCATTTCCCGGGCGATGAGCGGCTGGTGATCTTCAACTGCGCCTCGCCGGTGTCGGCGCGCAGGACGCGGCTGTTCGTGCCGATCGCGCGCAACTTCAACCTGGACCAGCCGGTGGAGGAGGTGCACGCCTTCAACCTGCGCGTGTTCGAGGAGGACCGCGCGATGGTCGAGCTGCAGAAGCCCGAGCGCCTGCCGCTGGACATGACGCTGGAGGCGCACATCCCGGCCGACCGCAGTTCCATCGCCTACCGTCGCGGCCTGAAGAAGATGGGCTTCGGCGAGTTCTTCCTCGTCTGATGAACACGATCGAAGTCGTCATCGACGCGATGAGCCGGCAGGGCGCCGGCAATCTGGCCGTCGAACTGGCCCGCGCCGATGGCCTTGCGCTGCCGGCGTTCGAGGCCGGCGCGCACGTGGACGTGCACCTGCCCGGCGGGCTGGTGCGCCAGTACTCCATCGCCAGCACGCCGGCCGACACCTCGCGCTATGTGCTGTGCGTGCGCCGCGAGGCCGCCTCGCGCGGCGGCTCGGCCAGCGTGCACGAGCGCCTGCGCGTGGGCCAGGCGCTGACCATCTCATCGCCGCGCAATCTGTTCGCGCTGCGCGCGGGCAGTCACCATGTGCTGGTGGCCGGCGGCATCGGCATCACGCCGCTGCTGGCGATGGCGCACCAGCTGCAGGCGGGCGGGGCCTCGTTCGAGCTGCATTACTACGTGCGCAGCCGCGCCGAGATCGCCTTCCTGCGCCAGCTGCAGGGCGAGTTCGGCGCGCGTGCGCATCTGCACAGCGCCGAGGAAGGCCGCGACGCGCGGCAGGTGCTGCCCGCGGCGCTGGACGGGGCGGGCGAGGATCACCAGCTCTACCTGTGCGGACCGGGACCGTTCATGGCGCATCTGCGCGAGGCGGCGCTGGCGCGTGGCTGGGACGCAGCGCGCATCCACAGCGAGGCCTTCGCACCGGTCGCGCCGCTGGCCTCGGCCGAGGCCGGCGCGGACACGGCCTTCGAGGTGGCGCTGGCCTCGAGCGGGCAGGTGTTCACCGTCGCGCCCGAGCGCACCATCGCCGCGGTGCTGGCCGAGGCCGGCGTGCCGGTCAGCCTGTCGTGCGAGATGGGCCTGTGCGGCGCCTGCCTGACCGATGTGGTCGAAGGCATTCCCGATCATCGCGACACCGTGCAGAGCGAGGCGGAGAAGGCCAGCAACCGGCAGATCACCCTGTGCTGCTCGCGCAGCCGCAGCCCTCGGCTTACATTGGCGCTGTGACCACGATGGACTCTCCCACGCGCCCGGGCGTGCAGCAGAACCTCGACCTGCTCGGCGGCTATACCGCTGCGCTTGCGGATTTCCAGCCGCCATCCTCGGCACCCGCCGAAGCGGGCGATGCGGTCGATGTGCGTGTGGCCGTGCCCGAGCTGCTGCGCACGCTGCACGCGCGCAATCCGGCGCTGGTGGCCTTCACTCGCATCTTCGAGGCCGGGCTGACGGCGAACACGGACGCGAACGCGCCGCTGGCGGGCCTGCCGTTCGCGGTCAAGGATCTGTTCGACGTGCAGGGCCTGACCACCACCGCCGGTGCGGCCATGCGCCTTGCGGCGCCGCCTGCCGCGCGCGATGCGCAGGTGGTGCGCCGGCTCAAGCGCGCCGGCGCGGTGCTGGTGGGCACGACCAATATGGACGAGTTCGCCTACGGCTTCGCCACGGTCAATGCGCACTTCGGCACCACGCGCAATCCGCATGATCTGGAACGACTGGCGGGCGGGTCTTCCGGCGGCTCGGCGGCGGCGGTGGCGGCGGGGCTGGTGCCGTTCGCGCTGGGCTCGGATACCAATGGTTCGATCCGCGTGCCGGCTGCGCTGTGCGGCATCTATGGCCTGCGCAGCACGCATGGGCAGGTGCCGCTGGACGGCGTGTTCCCGTTCGTGGAGGCGCTGGACGTGGCCGGGCCGTTCGCGCGGTCGCTGGACGTGCTGCAGGCGGTGCATGAAGTGATGGCCGATGCGACGCTGGCGCCGGTGGATGTGGGCGCCCTGCGCATCGCGCGGCTGGGCGGCTGGTTCGATGCCAACCTCGATCCCGCACTGAACGCCGGGCTCGAAGCGATCTGCGCGGCCTTGGGTGCGGGCGCGAGCGTCGAGCTGCCGCAGGCCAGGACCTCGCGCATGGCGGCCTTCGTCATGACCGCCATCGAGGGCGCGTACCTGCATCGTCAGGCGCTGCAGGCGCAGCCCGATGCCTTCGATCCGGCCGTGCGCGATCGCCTGCTCGCCGGTCAGCTGCAGCCGGCGCGGGCGCTGCTGGACGTGCAGCGCTTCGCGGCGTGGTTCGCTGAGGCGATGGCGCAGCTGTGGCGCACGGTCGATGTGCTGATCGCGCCGGCCGTGCCCTGCGTGGCGCCGCGCATCGACCAGGCCACGATCGAGATCGACGGCGCGCCGGTGTCGGCGCGCGCCAACCTGGGGCTGTTCACCCAGCCGCTGGGGCTGGCCGGCTGCCCGGTGCTGGCCGCGCCGCTGTGGCGGCCGGGCCAGCTGCCGCTGGGCGTGCAGCTGATCGCCGCCCCCGGGCGCGAAGACCGCCTGTTCGCCGTGGCGCGCACGCTGGAAGCCAGTGGACTGACCGGCGCGCATGCGCCCAGTGGAGCTTCCAGCTGATGCTGCACACCTTGCGCGCCCGCCGCGGCCTGGCCGTGGCCCCGCATCATCTTGCCGCGCAGGCCGGTCGCGACGTGCTGCGCGATGGCGGCACCGCGGTGGAGGCCTGCGTGGCTATCGCCGCGACGTTGGCGGTGGTGTATCCGCACATGACCGGGATCGGCGGCGATGGCTTCTGGCTGATCCGCGAGCCCGATGGCCGCGTGCATGCCATCGATGCCTGCGGCCGCAGCGCGCAGGCGGCGACGCTGGACTTCTACGCGGGCCTGCCGGTCATCCCGTGGCGCGGGCCGGGCGCGGCCAATACCGTGGCCGGCACCGTCTCGGGCTGGGCGCAGGCGCTGACGGGGCAGAGCAACCGCCTGCCGCTGGCGCGCCTGCTGGAAGACGCGATCCACCATGCCCGGGCCGGCGTGCCGGTCACCGCAGGCGGTGCGCAGATCGCCTTGGCTAAGGGCGCGGAGCTGCGCGTCCAGCCCGGCGCCTGGGCCGCCACGTTCGAACCCGACGGCATGCCACTGCGCGAAGGCGAACTGCTGCGTCAGCCCGCGCTGGCCGCGAGCCTGCAGCGCCTGGCCGACGCCGGCCTGGACGACTACTACCGCGGCGAACTGGCGCTCAGCCTCGCCGCGGACCTGGCCGCGCTGGGCAGCCCGCTCGCGCTGGCCGACCTGCAAACGCATCGCGCGCAGGCCAGCACGCCGCTGCACGTGCGCGTGCGCGACGCCACGCTCTACAACCATGCCCCGCCGACGCAGGGGCTGGCCTCGCTGCTGATCCTGGCGCTGTTCGACCGGCTGGAAGTCGCGCAGGGCGAGCGCTTCGCCCATGTGCACGGGCTGGTGGAGGCGACCAAGCAGGCCTTCCTGGTGCGCGATGCGCACGTCGGCGACCCGGACTGGATGACGCTGGACGCGCAGGCGCTGCTGGACGATGCGGCCGCGCTCGACGCGATGGCCGCACGCATCGATCCGGCCCAGGCGCTGCCCTGGCCGCAGCCCTCGCAGGCCGGGGACACGTGCTGGTTCGGCGCGCTCGATGCGCGCGGCCAGGCGGTCAGCTGCATCCAGTCGACCTATTTCGAATTCGGCTCAGGCGTCGTGCTGCCGGGCAGCGGCATCACCTGGCAGAACCGCGGCTGCAGCTTCCGCCTGGCCAGCGATGGCTGGAACGCGCTCAAGCCCGGCCGCAAGCCCTTCCACACCCTCAATCCCGCGCTGGCGGTGTTCGACGATGGCAGCGTGATGAGTTACGGGACCATGGGCGGCGAAGGCCAGCCGCAGACCCAGGCGGCGGTGTTCACTCGCTACGCGCGCTTCGGCATGCCACTGCAGCAGGCGGTCAGCGCGCCGCGCTGGCTGCTGGGTCGCACTTGGGGCGAGGACAGCACGTCGCTGAAGCTGGAGGACCGGTTCGACCCGGCGCTGATCGACGCGCTGCGCGCGGCCGGGCATGCGGTCGAACTGCTGCCGGCCTACACCTCGGTGATGGGCCATGCCGGCGCGCTGGTGCGCGAGCCCGACGGAACCCTGAGTGGCGCGGTCGATCCGCGCAGCGACGGGGTGGTGGCCGGATGGTGAGTGCCCTGCTGCGCGCGCTGTGCGCCCTCGCCATGCTCGCCTGCCTGCTGGTGCCGGCCGCGCGAGCGGCCGAGTCGCAGGCACAGGAAGCGCCGATCCCGGTGATCGTGGACAACGACTTTGGCACCGATATCGACGACGGCTTCGCGCTGTCGCTGGTGCTGGCCTCGCCGCGCCTGCGGCCGCTGCTGGTGACCACGACCTATGGCGACACCCGGTTGCGCGCACAGCTGGTGGCGCAGCTGCTGCAGGACACCGGCCACACGCGGGTGCCGGTCGCCGCCGGACCCGCGGTCGGCACGCGCGAGGGCGAGATCGGGCAGGCCGGCTGGCTGCGCGATGCCGATCGGCCGGTGCGCGCCGATGGCGTCGAGGCGATGCTGCGCGTGCTGCGCCAGCGGCCGGCCGGGCAGGTGACGCTGCTGGCGCTGGGGCCGCTGACCACGGTGCAGGCCGCGCTCAAGCGCGATCCGGTGGCCTTCGCCCGGCTCAGGCGCGTGGTGCTGATGGGCGGCTCGCTGCGGCGCGGCTATGGGCCGGTGGCCGGCACCAACAGCGACACGCCCAGCGCCGAATACAACATCAAGCTGGCCCCGCAGGCGCTGCGCGACCTGCTGGCCAGCGGCGTGCCGGTCGAGGTGCAGCCGCTGGATTCGACCGAGATCGCGCTGCCCGCCGATTTGCAGGCGCGCATCTTCGCCGCGCCCACGTCCTACGCCGATCCGCTGTCCAGACTCTATGCGCTGTGGGCCGCGCGCAGTCCCTGGGGCACGACGCCGACCCTGTTCGACGTGGTGCCCGTGGCGCGCTTGCTGGACCCGACGGTGTGCACGCCGGTGCCGCTGCATATCACGGTGGACGACGACGGCATGACCCGCGAAGGGCAGGGCGCGCCCAATGCCAGCGCCTGCCTGGACGTGGACAAGGCGCGCGTGCTGGCGCTGGTGGCCAGTTCCCTGGCGCCGGCCGCCAAGGCCGCGCAGGTGCAGCCATGAACGCCCCGGCGCTGCATCGTACCGCCGGCGAGCGCGCCATCGCCCGCTGCGATGCGCTGGGCGTGGCGCCGTACAGCGATGCGGACAGCGGCCTGTATCGCGCCTGGCTCACGCCGGCGCATCGCGAAGCGCAGGGCTTGGTGGCCGAGTGGATGAGCCAGGCCGGCATGGCCACGCGCCTGGACGCGGCCAGCAACCTGATCGGTCGCTACGAAGGCGCGCACCGCGACGCGCCGGCGCTGCTGATCGGCAGCCACCTGGACAGCGTGCGCGACGCGGGCCGCTACGACGGTCCGCTGGGCATCATGCTCGGCATCGAATGCGTGGCCGCGCTGCACGCGCGCGGCGAGCGCATGCCGTTCGCCATCGAGGTGATCGCCTTCGGCGACGAGGAGGGCTCGCGCTTCCCGGCTTCGATGTTCACCAGCCGCGCGGTGGCCGGCACCTTGGCGCCCGGTGCCCTCGACGGCGTGGTCGATGCGGCCGGCGTGTCGGTGGCGCAGGCGCTGGCCGGCTGGGGCCTGGCGGCGGCGCAGTTCCATCAGGCCGCGCGCCGCCCCGACGAGGTCATCGGCTACCTGGAAGCGCACATCGAACAAGGCCCGGTGCTGGAGGCCGAGGGCCTGGCGCTGGGCGTGGTCACCGGCATCGCCGCGCAGCTGCGCTTCGAGGTCAGCGTGCGAGGGCGTGCCGGCCACGCGGGCACCAGCCCGATGCCGCTGCGCGCCGATGCGCTCACCGCCGCGGCCGAGTGCGTGCTGGCGGTCGAGGCCGTCGCCCGCGAGGCGGCGAGCGATCTGGTCGCCACCGTGGGCCGCATGCAGGTGCTGCCGGGCGCGACCAATGTGATTCCCGGGCGGGTGAGCTTCTCGCTGGACGTGCGCGCCGGCGACAACGCGCGGCGCGATGCCGGTGCGGCGCAGATCCTGCGCCGCTTCGAGGCCATCGCCGCCGCGCGTGGGGTGCAGGTCGAGGCCTTGCAGGTGCAGGACCTGGCCGCCAGCCCGTGCGATACGCACCTGGTCGAGCTGTTGGCCCAGGCCGTGGAAACGCAGGACATCGCGCCGCGCCGGTTGGTCTCCGGCGCCGGCCACGATGCGATGGTGATGCGTGCGCTGTGCCCGACGGCGATGCTGTTCGTGCGCTGCGACGGCGGCATCTCGCACAACCCGGCCGAGCGCGCCAGCGCGGCCGACGCCGGCCTGGCCGTGGCGGCCATGCTGGATTTCATCGAACGTTTGGGAGCGATACGTGGCAATTGAAGTCTTTGGCGAGATCGATCCGCCGCAGCGCCTGTTGA
Source organism: Pseudoxanthomonas sp. UC19_8 (assembly GCF_042700505.1). Classification (NCBI taxonomy): domain Bacteria; kingdom Pseudomonadati; phylum Pseudomonadota; class Gammaproteobacteria; order Lysobacterales; family Lysobacteraceae; genus Pseudoxanthomonas; species Pseudoxanthomonas sp. UC19_8. The sequence continues at coordinate 1,816,334 of NZ_CP170559.1, read as the reverse complement.
TGGGACCGGGCCCGGTCAATGCGCATCCGCGCGTGCTGCGCGCCATGTCGGCCGACCTGCTGGGGCAGTTCGACCCGGAAATGACCGCCTACATGAACGAGGTCATGGCGCTGTACCGCCCGATCTTCGGCACCGATAACCGGTGGACCTTCCTGGTCGACGGCACCGCGCGCGCCGGCATCGAGGCCGCGCTGGTGTCGCTGGTGGCGCCGGGCGAGACGGTGCTGGTGGTCAACTTCGGTCGCTTCGGCCTGCTGCTGACCGAGATCCTCGGCCGCATCGGCGCCAGGATCGAAACCGTCGAGGCCCCGTGGGGCCAGGTGGTGCCGCTGGACGCCATCGAGGACGCGCTCAAGCGCGTGCGCCCGACGCTGGTGGCGACCATCCATGGCGACACCTCCACCACCATGGCGCAGCCGCTGGAAGGCTTCGGCGCGCTGTGCCGGCGCTACGGCGCGCTGTCGTACGTGGATGCCACGGCCACCATCGGCGGCATGGAACTGGCCGCCGACCGCTGGCAGGTGGACATCGTCACCGGCGGCCTGCAGAAGTGCCTGGGCGGGCCGTCGGGTTCGGCGCCGATCACCGTCTCCGAGGCGGCGGCCGAGCGCATCTTCGCCCGCCGCCATGTCGAGCGCGGCATCGCGCGCGAGGACATCGACGATGGCGACGGCCCGCGCATCGGCTCCAACTACTTCGACCTGGCCATGGTCATGGACTACTGGTCGGACAAGCGCCTGAACCACCACACCGAAGCCACCACCATGCTCTACGGCGCCCGCGAATGCGCGCGCATCGCGCTGCAGGAAGGCCTGGCGCGGCGCTATGCGCGCCATCGCGCCGCCGGCCGTGCCGTGACCGCCGGCGCGCGCGCGCGTGGGGCTGGAGGTGTTCGGCGACGACGCCCACCGCATGAGCAACGTCACCGGCCTGGTGATCCCCGCCGGCGTCGATGGCGAGGCGGTGCGCCGCGCCATGCGCGAGGACTTCGAGATCGAGATCGGCACCGCCTTCGGCCCGCTGCAGGGCAAGGTCTGGCGCATCGGCGCGATGGGCTACAACGCGGTCAAGCACAAGGTGCTGATCACGCTGGGCGCGCTGGAGACCGTGCTGCGCCTGCAGGGCTTCGCCTGTACGCCCGGCGCCGCCATCGACGCCGCGCTGGCCGCGTGGAATGCGGAAGTGGCCGCATGAGCGCAGGCGGCGAGCCGACGCTCAACGACCCGGCCGTCGTGGCCGAGGTGCGCGCGGCCTTCGATGCCTACGAACGGGCGCTGATGACCGACGACATCGCCACGCTCGATCGCCTGTTCCATGCCGCGCCCAGCACCGTGCGCTACGGCGTGGGCGAGGTGCTGTACGGCATCGAGGAGATCCGCGCGTTCCGCATCGGCCGCGGCGGCTCGCCGCAGCGCCGGCTGGGGCGGGTGGAGATCGCCACCTTCGGCGCCGACTTCGCCACGGCCAATGCGGAGTTCTTCCGCGAAGGCGCCGCCCGGCGCGGCCGCCAGAGCCAGAGCTGGGTGCGCTTCGCCGACGGCTGGAAGGTCGTCGCGGCGCATGTCTCGCTGGAGGGCACGCACGCGTGAGCCTGGCCGATCTGGAAACCCGCGTGGCCCACGACCTGGCCTGCCTGGACCACGGCAAGCCGGACTGGACGCGGCCGCGCCCGCACGACCAGGGTCATGTGTTCGATGTGGTGATCGCCGGCGGCGGGCAGAGCGGGCTGGGCGCGGCCTTCGCGCTGCTGCGCGAGCGGGTCTCCAACCTGCTGGTGATCGACGAATGCCCGGAAGGACGCGAGGGGCCGTGGCTCAGCTATGCGCGCATGGTCACGCTGCGCACGCCCAAGCAGATCACCTCGATCGACTTGGGGCTCCCCTCGCTGACCTTCCGCGCCTGGTGGGAGGCCCAGCACGGCGCGGCCGGCTGGGAGGCGCTGGACAAGATCCAGCGCGAGGACTGGATGGCCTACCTGCGCTGGTACCGCGGTGTGCTGCGCCTGCCGGTGCGCAACGACACGCGCCTGGCCCGGCTCGAACCTCTGCCGGAGCAGGGCCTGCACCGCCTGCACCTGCACGACGGCGGCACGCTGCTGGCGCGCAAGGTGATCCTGGCCACCGGCATCCAGGGCGGCGGCCAGTGGGTGGTGCCCAAGTTCGTCTCCGACCACCTGCCGCCGACGCGCTATGCGCACACCTCCGGGCCGCTGGACTACGCCGCGCTGGCCGGCAAGCGCATCGCCATCCTCGGCGGCGGCGCGTCGGCCTTCGACAACGCGCAGTACGCGCTGCAGCGCGGGGTGCGCGAGGCGCATGTGTTCGTGCGCCGCGCGCAGCTGCCGCGGGTCAATCCGATCCGGCACATGGAGCAGGCCGGCATCATCGCGCGCTTCCCGGCACTGCCCGATGCCGACAAGTACGCGCTGATGGCCAGCTTCTTCGCCCGCAGCCAGCCGCCGACCAACGACACCTTCGCCCGCGCGGTGGCCATGCCGGGCTTCCACCTGCATCTGGGCGCGCCGTGGCTGTCGGTAGCCGAGCGCGATGGCCAGGCGGTGGTGACCACGCCGCAGGGCGCGCAGGCGTTCGATTTCCTTGCCATCGCCACCGGCCTGGTGACAGATCCGGACCTGCGCCCCGAGCTGGCCGCGCTGGCACCGGCCATCGCGCGCTGGCGCGATCGCTACGTGCCGCCGGCCGGTGCCGCCAACCCGCTGCTCGACGCGCATCCCTACCTGGGCCCGGGCTTCGAACTGCAGCCGCGCACGGGCGAGGACGCGGCCAGGCTGCACGGCCTGTTCGCGTTCAACTACTCGGCGCTGATCAACCTGGGGCTGTCGGCCGCCGCGCTGTCGGGCCTGAAGTACGCACTGCCGCGCCTGGCGCAGGCGGTGGCCAACCAGCTCTTCGTCGACGACCGTGCCGCGGTAGTGCGCGACTTCCTGGCCTTCGACGAGGAGGAGTTCACCGGCCAGTGGCCGCTGCCGCAGGAGTCCGCCGCATGACCACGCTCTCCACCCACGTGCTGGACACCAGCCGCGGCGGCCCGGCCGCCGGCGTGGCGGTGCAGCTGTTCGACGCCGACAGCGCGCTGCGCTGGCAGGGCGTCACCGATGCCGACGGGCGCTGCCCGGCGCTGCGCGAACAGGCGCTGGAAGCCGGGCGCTATCGGCTGGTGTTCGCGGTCGCGGCGTACTTCCGCGCGGCCGGCGTGGCGCTGCCGGAGCCGCCGTTCCTGGACATGATTCCGCTGGATTTCGGCATCGCGGGGCAGGGGCATTACCACGTGCCGCTGCTGGTCTCGCCGTTCGGCTATTCGACCTATCGCGGCAGCTAAGCCGCCCGACGCGGCTACACTGACCGCCCGCGTCCGGCGTTGCGCACGGCGCTTTGCCCGTTCGCTTCCGGTCTACGCATGCTCAGCCTGCACGAGGTCTCCCCGCTGATCGCCTGGATGGTCTCGGCCATGGGGCTGCTGGCCGCAGCGCTGCTGGTCTGGTTCGCGCTGCGCTGGCGACGCGGCCGCCGCACCTGGGGCCTGCCGCTGATCGCCGCGCTGCTGGTGCTGGCCGCTTCGCTGGGACTGACGCTGGCCTCGCGCGCCGCGCAGGACAAGGCCGAGCGGGCGCAGGCCATGGCCCGCCCGCTGTCGCCGCAGGAGCAGGCGGTGTGGAGCATCGTGCAGACCCGCTGCCAGGCCTGCCATTCCGACCACGCCACGGTCATGCCCTGGGCCGCCTACGGCCTGAGCCTGGACGACATGGGCGATGTCGAGCGCAACGCCGCCGCCATCCAGCTTCAGGTGGTCCAACTGCAGGCCATGCCGATGCGCAACACTACCCAGATGACGCCGCAGGAACGCGAAGTCATCGCGCGCTGGTACGCCGAGCGCGCAACGTCAGCGCACGGCACAAAAGGCGACTAAGCCCCGAACACGTCATTCCCGCGAACGCGGGAATCCAGTGGCTCTCGCACAAAGCGCTAAAAGGCGCTGGGTTCCCGCGTTCGCGGGAACGACGGTAGGAGGATTGCCGCGGTCTTCAGCAACCCACGATTCCGCGTCCAATCCTCGCAGCGAAGAGCAACCCCCTCCGCTCCAATCCCGAATCCCGAATCCCGAATCCCGAATCCCGAATCCCCAAAACACCAAACGCCCCAAACGGGGCGTCCTGAAACGGTCGGCTGGCTGGCGAAAGCGGGCGGGCGGTGACCGGTGCACGTCGTCGCTGGCGGGAGCGGGCTGACGGCGCGGACGGAAGTCTAGCCAGCGCGCGAAAGTGATGGCGAAATGCGAATCGTTCTTGAGAAGCGCGAGGCCCGCTCAGGCCGCCGGCTCGATCTGCGCGAACGAGGTCACCCGCGGATGCCCGTTGCAGGCGGCCGCATCGCGCGGGGTCGGATAGTCCTCCAGCCGGTCCAGCAGCACGGTCTGCAGGCCGGCCTCGCGCGCGGCGTCCAGCTCGGCCACCACGTCGGACAGGAACAGCACCTCGCGCGGTGCCACGCCGATGCGCTCGACGATGCGCGCATAGCTGTCGCACTCGCGCTTGCCGCCGATCTCGGTATCGAACCAGCCCGACACCAGCGGCGTCAGGTCGCCGGCATCGCTATGGCCGAAGAACAGCTTCTGCGCCGGCACCGAGCCGGACGAATAGACGTACAGCGCCAGGCCCTCGCCATACCAGTCCTGCAGCGCCTGGGCCGCGTCCGGATACATGTGCGCGGTGAAGTCAGCATCGCGGTAGCCGGCCTCCCACACCATGCCCTGCAGCGCCTTGAGCGCGGTGTGCTTGCGGTCGGCGTCGATCCAGTCCTGCAGCACCGCCACGCGCGCGGCATCCTCCTGCGCCTGCGGCGCATCCGCGCTGACCGCATCCAGCCAGCGGCGCACGTCCGGGTCGTCGCCGTGGGCGGCGACGAAGCCCGGCAGCGCACGCCGCGCATAAGGAAACAGCACGTCCTTGACGAAGGAAATGCTGCTGGTCGTGCCTTCGATATCGGTGAGCACCGCCTGCACAACGCCCATCAGGAAGCCCGCTCCGGGGTGTAGCGCGGGAAGCTGGCGGCGATGGTCTCGCCGGTGAAGTGGCCGACCCAGCCATCCGGCTCGGTGAAGAAGCGGATCGCCACGAAGCTGGGCGACTCGCCCATGTCGAACCAGTGCTTGGTCCCGTCCGGCACGGCGATCAGGTCGTCCTTGACGCACTCGATCTCGTAGACCTTGTCGTCCACATGCAGAGTGAACAATCCCGAGCCGGCGACGAAGAAGCGCACCTCGTCCTCCTTGTGGAAGTGCTCGTCCAGGAACTTGGTGCGCATCTCGGCGCGCGCCGGATGATCGGGTGCGATGCTGACCACGTCCACCGACTTGAAGCCGCGCTCGGCGACCAGGCGGTCGATGTCGGCGCGGTAGGCGTCCATCACCGCCTCGGGCGAGGCGCCGGGCTCGATCGGCTTGGAGGCCTGCCAGCGCTCGAACAGCACCCCGATCTTCTCAAGCTCGGTGGCGATGAAATCCGGGTCGTAGCTGGCGAACAGCGGCGTGGACGGATCGGCGTGGTCGAAGATGCGAAGACGGCTCATGGCGGGCTCCTGGCAGGGGGGCGAAGGCCGGGCGGAAAAGGGTAGCAGCGGCGGCGCCGGGCGGCGTCGCCGCCATGCAACGCAGCAGTGCGATTCAGCCGCGCGCGCCGAGCTTGCGCAGCTCCAGCTCGCAGTGGAACAGGAACTCGAAGGCCTCCAGGTGACGGCGCGCCTCGGCCATGGTGCGGCCCCAGGCGTACAGGCCGTGGCCGTCGATCAGATAGCCCCACAGCGGGCCCTGGTCCAGCAGCGCATCCACCTGCGCGGCCAGCACGGTCATGTCCTGGGTGTTGGGCAGCACCGGCACGTCGATGGCCATCTCGTGGGTGCTGTTGCCGTGGAAGGCCTTGAGCAGCTCGTAGCCTTCCAGGCGGATATGGCCGGCGCCGGCGTACAGGCGCGAGGCGATGGTCTGCACCAGCGAGTGGGTGTGCAGCACGCAGCCCACCTCGGGGAAGCGCCGGTAGAGCTGGGTGTGCAGCAGGGTCTCGGCCGAAGGACGCTTGTCGGTGGCCACCGGTCGGCCTTCGAAGTCCACGACCATGATGTGCTCGCGGCCCATGCGGCCCTTGTCCGCGCCGGAGACGGTGATCGCGGCATGGCGATCGTCCAGGCGCTCGGAGAAGTTGCTGCTGGTGGCCGGGGTCCAGCCCAGGCGCGCCAGCTCGGCCACGTTGGCGGTGATGTCGTCGGCCAGCACGGCCAGGCGCGCGGCATCGAAGGGGAGGCTGTTCATGCCGCCATTTTACCGCGCCGGCTTGACCGATCGACGTCAGCCCTGGCCGCGCAGCCGGCTGTGGCGGAACCCGTAGGCGGCGTAGATGACGAAGCCGATCACCGTCCAGATCACCATCAACATCCAGTTGTGCGCGGTCATGGTCGACAGCAGCAGCAGGCAGCTGCCGATGCCGGCCAGGCAGATCGCCCAGGCGAAGGGGATGCGGAACGGGCGCGGCAGCTGGGGCTGAGTGCGGCGCAGGATCAGCACGCCGGCGCAGACCGAGGCGAAGGCGATCAGCGTGCCCATCGAGGTCAGCTCGCCGAGCACGTCCAGCGGGAACACCGCCGCCAGCACCGCGATGCCGATGCCGGTGATCACCGTGTTGATGTGCGGGGTGCGGTACTTGGGATGAATGCGGGTGAACACCGTCGGCAGCAGGCCGTCGCGGGCCATGATCATGAAGATGCGCGGCTGGCCGATGATCATCACCAGCACCACCGAGGACAGGCCGATCAGCGCGCCGATCTCCACGACCAGGCGCAGCCAGCCCAACTCGGGATGCGCGGCCACGGCGGTGACCACCGGCTCGTCGGTGCCGAGCATGGAATAAGGCACCAGGCCGGTCATGACCGCGGCCATGGCGATGTAGAGCACGGTGCAGATCACCAGCGAGGCGAGCATGCCGACCGGCAGGTCGCGCTGCGGCTTGGTCGATTCCTGCGCGGCCACCGACACCGCCTCGAAACCGATATAGGCGAAGAACACGATCGCCGCCCCGCGCACCACGCCGTCCCAGCCGAACTTGCCCGGGCCCTGTGCCTCGGGGATGAAGGGATGCCAGTTGGCCGGGTCCACGTACTTCCAGCCGGCGAAGATGACCAGCAGGATCAGACAGGTCTTCAGCACGACCATGGCCATGTTCATGGCCGAGGACTTGCGGATGCCGACATAGCACAGCCAGGTCAGCAGCAGCACGATGGCCGCGGCCGGCAGGTTGGCGATGGCGCCGGTGGGCTGCAGCTTGCCGTCCAGCGGCGCGCTGACCAGCGCCGCCGGCAGGTGGATGCCGAACTGGTCGAGCAGGCTGAGGAAATAGCCGGTCCAGCTCACCGCCACGGCCGAGGCCGACACGCCGTACTCGAGCACCAGCATCCAGCCGATGAACCAGGCCGCCGCCTCGCCCAGCGTGGCGTAGGTGTAGGTATAGGCCGAGCCGGACACCGGCACCATCGCGGCGAACTCGGCATAGGCCAGCGCGCAGAAGGTGCAGCACAGCGCGGCCAGCACGAAGGACAGCATGATCGCCGGCCCCGCATGCTGCGCGGCGGCCTGGCCGGTGATGACGAAGATGCCGCCGCCGATGACCGCGCCGATGCCCAGCGCGGTCAGGCCCCAGGGTCCCAGCGTGCGATGCAGCTGCAGGTCCTGCGCATCCTGGGTGAGCTGGCCGGGATGTTTGATGCGGAGCAGCTGCTTCATTGAGGGATCCGGTGCGGGGAGTGGAAGAAACAACGGCCGTCTAGCGGCCGTTGTCGGGGTGCGTCGTACGAAGCGGCGCGATCTGCTTAGTGCTGCTCGTTGCCAGGCGCCAGATGGCTGCGCTTGCGGCTGTAGAGCGTGTAGATGATCAGGCCCAGCACCGCCCAGCCAGCGAACACGCCCTTGGCGACCATGCTCAGGTTGACGAACAGCAGCAGACAGCCGGCCACCGCCAGCGGGCACACGATCCAGGCGAACGGCGTGCGGAACGGGCGCGGACGGTCGGGCTGCTGCTTGCGCAGCACCAGCACGCCGATGGACACCATCGCGAAGGCCAGCAGGGTGCCGGAGTTGGAGGTGTCGGCCAGCTTGCCCACCGGGAACAGCGCGCCGCAGAAGGCCACCACCAGGCCGGTGGCCAGGGTGATCACGTGCGGGGTGTGGAAGCGCGGATGCACGCGCGAGAGACGCTCGGGCAGCAGGCCATCGCGCGACATGGTGAAGAAGATGCGGGTCTGGCCGAACATCATCATCAGGATCACCGACGGCAGCGCCAGGATGGCGGCCACGCCGATCCAGTTGCCCAGGTTCGGCCAGCCGATCAGGCGCAGCACGTGGGCCAGCGGCTCATGGCTGCAGACCAGCGCCTCGGAGCCCTTGCAGGCCGCGGCGAAGGCCTGGCTGCCCGGCTCCAGCGGCACGCCGTCGGGGCCCATGATCGGCTGCGCGCCGACCGCGCCGACCGCGGCATAGCCCACCAGCAGATAGAAAATGGTGCACACCGCCAGCGAGGCGATCAGGCCGATGGGGATGTTGCGGTTGGGGTTCTTGGTCTCCTCGGCCGCGGTGGAGATCGCATCGAAGCCCACGTAGGCGAAGAAGATCGACGCGGCCGCGCCGAGCACACCGATGCCGCCCAGCGGGCTGCCCCAGCCACCGGGCAGGAACGGGGTGAAGTTGGCCGTGTGCGAGGTCGCCACCGGCAGCGCCATGACGATGAACAAGGTCAGCGCGATGATCTTGATCGCCACCAGCACCGAGTTGACCTTGGCGCTCTTGGAGGTGCCGATCACCAGCAGCCAGGTCACCAGCAGCGCGATGCCGAAGGCCAGGATGTTGAAGCTGCCCCCGGCGAACAGGCCGGTCTGCAGCGCGGGCGGCAGCGCCAGCGCGCCGGGCTGCACCAGGCCAAACAGCGTCGTGTTGGCGAGCAGGCCGTTCATGTAGCCCGACCAGCCCACGGTCACCACCGCCGCGCCGATGCCGTATTCCAGGCCCAGCGCCCAGCCCACGATCCAGGCGATCAGCTCGCCGAGCACGCCGTAGGTGTAGGTGTAGGCTGAGCCGGAGACCGGCACCATCGAGGCCAGTTCGGAATAGGCCAGCGCGGCCAGGCCGCAGACCACCGCGGCGATCACGAAGGCGATCATCATGCCCGGGCCGGCCTTCTGGCCCGCTTCGGCGGTCAGCACGAAGATGCCGGTACCGATCACCGCGCCGATGCCCAGCATGGTCAGCTGGAAGGCACCGAGCTGGCGCGTCAGCGCTTTCTTCTCGGCGGTTTCAAGAATCTTGTCGAGCGGCTTGACACGCCAGAACAGCATCGCGGAATTCCCCAGGGTCGGTAAAGGCGAAAGGGATCCGCTGCCCCCTTGGCGCGCGGATGGGATCGCCGAACCTTACCCGTCATACTGTCCGTTGCACAAGTTACCTTGTGCCCTTGCCGCGGCCCGACGGGCCGCCGGCCCGGGCATGGGGCGAGGTCCTATGTCCGACGATTCCCGCGCCGCGCTGACGGCGCAACTTCAGGCCTACCAGGCACGCTGGCCGGCTGAACACGAGGATGTCGCCAACTTCCTGGCGCTGCTCTCGCACCCGGACGCGTTCGTGCGGGCGCGGCTGGAGTCCCATTTCACGGCCTCGGCCTGGCTGGTCAGCGGCGATGGCGCGCGCGCGGCGCTGATGCACCACGCCAAGCTGCGGCGCTGGCTGCAGCCCGGCGGCCACGCCGACGGCGACGAGGCGCTGCCGGCGGTCGCGCTGAAGGAGGCGCAGGAGGAGACCGGCCTGACCGACCTGGCCGTGGATGAATCGGCGATCTTCGATCTGGATCGTCACTGGATCCCCGAGCGTGGGGAGGTCCCGGGGCACTGGCACTTCGACGTGCGCTACGTGGTGCACGCCCTGGGCAGCGAGGCCTTCGTCGGCAACGAGGAATCCCTGGCCCTGGCCTGGCGGCCAATCGCCGAGGTCGCCGCCGATCCGGACCCCTCGCTCAGCCGCATGGCGCGCAAGTGGCTGGCCTCAGCCGCCACCTGACCGCGCCTTGATTTTTGTGGGAGCCACTGTCTCCCAGGTCAGGCCGCGGTCTCCTTGTAGAGCGGAGCTTGTGGCAATCCCCTTTTGGGGACTCCGCTGGGGCCTTCCCCCACGAACCGAACGAAGAGCAGCGGAGCAAGCTCCGCTCTACAGGTGGAAGCCGCCCTTGTGGCCTTTTTGGCCATTGGCGGCTCCCACACATCAGGTTTCGTCGAGGATCAGTACAGCACCCGCACCCGCAGCGTGCCCTCGATCGCGGCCATCGCGTCCTTCAGCACCGCGGCCTGTTCCTCCGAGGCGGTGACATCGATCACCACATAGCCGACCTGCGGGTCGGTGCGCAGGAACTGGCCGTCGATGTTGACGCCCTGGTTGCGGAACACGTCGTTGATCTGCGACAGCACGCCCGGCACGTTGCGGTGGATGTGCAGGATGCGGCGGCTGCCTTCGTGGCCGGGCAGGGTGACCTCGGGGAAGTTCACCGCCGACAGGGTGCTGCCGTTGTCGCTGTAGCGCACCAGCTTGGCGGCCACCTCGACGCCGATGTTGTCCTGCGCCTCCAGGGTGCTGCCGCCCACGTGCGGGGTCAGGATCACCTGGTCCAGGCCGGCCAGCGGCGAGACGAAGGCATCGCCATTGCCCTTGGGCTCGACCGGGAACACGTCCACCGCCGCGCCGCCGACCTGGCCGGAGCGCAGCGCCTCGGCCAGCGCGTCGATATCCACCACCGTGCCGCGCGAGGCATTGATCAGGTGCGCGCCGCGCTTCATGCCGGCGATCTGCGCCGCGCCGAACATGTCCTTGGTGGCCGGCGTTTCCGGCACGTGCAGGGTGACCACGTCGGCGCGTTCCAGCAGGTCCTCCAGGCTCAGCGCCGGGGCGGCGTTGCCCAGCGAGAGCTTGGTCTCGATGTCGTGGAAGATGACCTTCATGCCCATCGCCTCGGCCAGCACGCCGACCTGGGTGCCGATATGGCCGTAGCCGACGATGCCCAGGGTCTTGCCGCGCACCTCGTGGCTGCCCGCGGCCGACTTGGACCAGCCGCCGCGATGGCATTCGGCCGACTTCTGCGGGATGCCGCGCATCAGCATGATCGCCTGGGCGATCACCAGCTCGGCCACGCTGCGGGTGTTGGAATAGGGCGCGTTGAACACCGGGATGCCGGCCAGCTCGGCCGCCTCCACGTCGACCTGGTTGGTGCCGATGCAGAAGCAGCCCACCGCGATCAGGCGCCGCGCGTGGCTCAGCACCTCGGCGGTCAGCTGCGTGCGCGAGCGGATGCCGATGATGTGGGCCTCGGCGATGCGGGCCTTCAGCTCGTCCTCGGGCAGCGACTTGGAATGGAGCTCGATCTGGCTGTAGCCGGCCGCCTGGAAGGTCTCCACCGCGGTCTGGCTGACGCCCTCCAGCAGCAATACGCGGATGTCTTCCTTCGGGAACGAGGTCTTCTTCGACATGGGGGGAGCGGGTGGGGAGCCAAGCGGGGCGCCACTATGCCAGATTGCGCCCGGGCCACGCCGTCGCGCCATCTGGACGTGGCGTTGCAGGGCTGGCACGCTGGCGCACCCTTGAAAACAAGCCGTTTCGCGCGCAACCGTCATGACCGATTCCCTGCTTGATTCGCTGCGCGTGGCGGTGCCCGACCTGCGCCTGAAGACCGACGCCGGCGACCTGGAACACTACGGTCGCGACTGGACCCGGCGCTGGACGCCCAACCCCCTGGCGATCGCCCTGCCGGGCAGCGTCGAGGAAGTGCAGGCGGTGATGCGCTGGGCCGCGCAGCGCCAGGTCAGGGTGGTGCCCTCGGGCGGCCGCACTGGCCTGTCCGGCGGCGCGGTGGCGGCCGATGGCGAGCTGGTCCTGAGCCTTGAGCGCATGAACAAGGCGCTGGCCTTCGACCGCGTCGACCGCACCCTGACCGTACAGGCCGGCATGCCGCTGGAAGCCGTGCACAACGCCGCGCGCGAGCACGGCCTGGAGTATCCGGTGGACTTCGCCGCGCGCGGTTCGTGCTCGATCGGCGGCAACATCGCCACCAACGCCGGCGGCATCCGCGTGATCCGCTACGGCAACACGCGCGAATGGATCGCCGGGCTGAAGGTGGTCACCGCGCAGGGCGAACTGCTCGATCTCAACCGCGCGCTGGTCAAGAACTCCTCCGGCTACGATCTGCGCCAGCTGATGATCGGCTCGGAGGGCACGCTGGGCATCGTGGTCGAGGCGACGCTGCGCCTGACCGATCCGCCGCCGCCGACCAATGTGATGCTGCTGGCGCTGACCAGCTTCGAGGGGCTGATGGAGGTGTTCGCCGCATTCCGCGAACGGCTGCGGCTGGAGGCCTTCGAGTTCTTCACCGACATCGCGCTCAGGCACGTGCTGGCGCATGGCGCGGTCAAGCCCTTCGACGAGGTCTATCCGTACTACGTGGTGACCGAGTTCGCCGTGGGCGACGAGGACAGCGAGGCGGCGGCGATGGCGGCCTTCGAGGCCTGCATGGAGGCCGGCTGGGTCGCCGATGGCGTCATCAGCCAGTCCGACGCGCAGGCCCAGCAGCTGTGGCGCCTGCGCGAGGGGATCACCGAGTCACTGGCGCCCTATGTGCCGTACAAGAACGACGTGTCGGTGCGGATCTCGCAGATGCCGGCCTTCCTGGAGCAGACCCAGGCGCTGCTGGGCCAGGCCTATCCGCATTTCGAGGTGGTGTGGTTCGGCCATATCGGCGACGGCAACCTGCACATCAACGTGCTCAAGCCCGAGCAGATGGCGCAGGCGGACTTCGTGCGCGACTGCGAGCAGGTGACCAAACTGCTGGCGCAGGCGCTGAAGGCCCATGGCGGCAGCATCTCGGCCGAGCACGGCATCGGCCTGGTCAAGAAGCCCTACCTGGACAGCACGCGCGGACCGGCCGAGATCGCGCTGATGCGCGGCATCCGCAAGGCGCTCGACCCGCAGGGCCTGCTGAACCCGGGCAAGCTGTTCGATCCCTAAGCGCCTGCGGAGCGGTGGTGCGCCCGGCCGCGGCTGCGGTAGCCTTGCGCGTCGCGGGTGCCATGGGCGCCCCGTTCAATGCGTGGAGTGGATCGATGCGTCAGTGGATCGTAGTGGGCCTGCTGCTGGGAATGGCCGCGCCGGCCTGGGCGATGAGTTCGGCGGCCGGTGCCGCCGGCGGCACCTCGAGCGCGGGCAGCGCCGGGTCTTCGGCGTCCTCGGACAGCTCTTCGGACAACGACAAGCTGGTGCTCGATGCGCGGGTGGACGCGGCCAGCTTCGTGGCCAGCGACGGGGCGATCCGCGGCGCTCGCCTGGAGGCGGCCCTGCGCAGCCTGCGCGAACGCGACGCGGAAGCGCGCCAGCGTTCCGACCTGCAGCTGGCGCAGGCGATCCTGGCCCTGTGAACCCGCCCGACCGGCCGCCGCGTTCGCGGTGGCTGGGCGCTCGGCTGCTGCCGATCTGCCTGCTCGGATGCGGCCTGCCGCAGATCGCGCAGGCGGCGTTGCATCTGCAGCTGGATACCGCCGCGTTGGATGCCGACGAGCGGGCTGCATCGCAGGCCTTGTTCGATGACGTGCAGGCGCGCCTGCCGGCCGCCTGGCGCCAGGCGCTGGACACCGTGCCGGTGCAGTGGCGCGACGACCTGCCCGCGGCCGTGCATGGGCGTGCGACCGGCGCCGGCCAGGTGCTGCTGCCACGCAGCTTGTTGTACGACTGGATGCGGGCCAGCGACGAGGCCGCGCGTACGCCGGCGCGCGCCGCCCTGGTCCACGAACTGGCGCACCTGCTGGATCGCAGCGCGGCCGGCGGCTTCTCGCGCGATCCGCGCCTGCTCGATCTGGCCGGCTGGCAGATCGGCAGCTGGCCGCGCCTGAAGCTGCGCCTGCGCCATAACGCGTTCACCGACCGCACGCCCGATGCGTACGAGCTGTTCTCGCCGCAGGAATACGTGGCGGTCAATCTGGAGCATCGGATCCTCGATGCCGACTACGCCTGCCGCCGCCCGCTGCTGGACGCGTATTTCGCCCAGCGGCTGGGCTCGATGCCGCAGGCCGGACGCGACTGCGCGCCGGGCGTCGCCTTCTTCGAGGACCGGCCGGCGGCGCCGCTGCTGGCGCTGGACCCCGAACGCGTCTACGCCGTCGACTATCTGCTGGCCGACGGCAACGACGCGCCGATGAGCCGCTGGGGCCACAGCATGCTGCGCCTGGTGATCTGCGCGCCGGGCCGACCGCGCGGGCCGGACTGCCGGCTGGACCTGCAGTACCAGCGCGTGCTCTCCTTCCGCGCCTTCATCGACGATGTGCAGATCTCGAGCTGGGGCGGCCTGACCGGGCGCTATCCCTCGCGCCTGTACCTGCTGCCCATGCTGCAGGTGATCGACGACTACACCCAGGGCCAGCTGCGCGGCCTGCGCTCGGTGCCGCTGACGCTGTCGCGCGCGCAGATCGCTGCGCTGCTGCAGCGTGCCGCGCAGGTGCACTGGAGCTACGACGGCGGCTACCGCTTCGCCTCCAACAACTGCGCGTTCGAGACCTACAAGCTGCTGCGCGACGGCGTGCCCGCGCTGGATGCGGGCGGGCAGCTGTCGGGCATCACGCCCAACGGCTTGCTGCGCCGCCTTGAACAGGCGCGCATCGCCGATGGCCAGCCGCTGGCTGACCGGGAGCAGGCCGGCCGCGCCGGCTATTACTTCGCACCGGCCAGCGCGCAATACCAGGCGATGCTGGACATCGCCCGCGCGCGCCTGGGGCTGCCCGCGCAGTCGGTCGAGGACTGGCTGTCGCAGCCGCCGCAGCGGCGCGCGCCATGGATCGAACGCGCCGATCTGCGCGCCAGCGCCGCACTGCTGGTGCTGGAGCAGGCCGCGCGCCGCCGCCAGGACCTGCTGGCACGCGATGCGCTCAAGCGTCGCTTCCTGCACGGGGGAGGCGATGCCGACCTGGATGCCGGCCGCGCCCGCCTGCGCGACCTCCTGGAGGGCGAGGGGCTGTTCGCCCAGCCCGCGCTGCTGCTGCAGGGCCAGCCCGGCTACGGCCTGCCGCAACAGGCCGAGCGCGACTTCCTGCAGGCGAAGGGCAGCGCGTTGCTCGGCCGGCAGCACGCCGCGCGCGATACGCTGGAACACGACGCGCGCCTGCTGTTGCCGCAGGACCTGCGCGATCAGATCGACGGCACCGACGCCAACCTGGCCGCGCTGGGGCAGCGTCTGCGCACGCTCCAGCGCGACACTGGCGTGCCCAGCCTGCGCGGGCTCGCGCCCTGAGGCGTCGCGCCGGCACGCTCGCGGGCGCCGGCGCGGCGAGGATCAGTCCGCCCGACCGCCGAACTCGCCGGTGGTGGTATTGATCAGGATGCGCTCGCCGGTGGTGATGTACTCGGGCACCATGATCTCGATGCCGGTGGACAGCTTGGCCGGCTTCGGGCGCTTGGTCGCGGTGCCGCCCTTGAGCTCGGGCGGGGTCTCGATGACTTCCAGCGTGACGTGCTGCGGCAGCTGCAGCGCCACCGGCTGCTCGTCGATCACCTGCACATAGCAGCCGGTCAGGCCGTCGGTGATGTAGCCCGCATCGTCGCCCAGCACGTCCGCGTCCAGGGTGTAGGGGGTGTAGTCCTCGTCGTCGAGGAACACGAAGGCCTCGCCGTCCTTGTAGGAGAAGGTGGCTTGGCGGCGCAGCAGTTCGACCTCGCTCAGGTTGTCGTCGGCATCGAAGCTGGCGTCGAGCTTGTTGCCGCCCGGCACGCTGTACATGATGAAACGGAAGCGCACGTTGCCGCCGCGGCCCTGCGGCGAGGAGCGCTCGATGTCGCGGATCTGGTAGACGCCGTTGTTGTATTCGACGACGTTGCCCTTCTTGATGTCACCAGCTTTCATGGATCGAAGACCTGATTGAAGAAATGAGTGTGGGAGGAGGGGGGGCGTTGAGCGGCGAGGGGTGAACGAAGGCGGGCGCGTTGCAGAGGCTTTCCGCGCGCGCGCCTGGCTCACGCCCGCCTTACTTGGGGGCCAGGCGCGTGGCGCCATCCAGGCGGATGGTCTCGCCGTTGAGGTAGCGCGCCTGCAGGATGTAGGCGACGGTGTCGGCGTATTCGTCCGGCTGGCCCAGGCGCGAAGGGAAGGGGATCGATGCGGCCAGCGACTGCTGCACCGCCTCGGGCATGCCGTCGACCATCGGCGTCCAGAACACGCCCGGCGCGATGGTCACCACGCGCACGCCGAAACGCGCCAGTTCGCGCGCCATCGGCAGGGTCATGCCGACCACGCCGGCCTTGGACGCGGCGTAGGCCGCCTGGCCGATCTGGCCTTCGTAGGCGGCCACGCTGGCGGTGTTGACGATCACCCCGCGCTCGCCGTCCTCGCCGGGCGCGTTGTCCTGCATCGCCTCGGCGGCGGCCTTGGCCACGTTGAAGCTGCCCACCAGGTTGACCAGCACCGTACTGCGGAAGGTGGACAGCGCCATCGGCCCGTCCTTGCCCAGCACGCGGCCGGCGCCGAGGATGCCGGCGCAGTTGACCGCCACGTTCAGCCCGCCCAGGAAGGCGCGCGCCTCGGCGATGCTGGCCGACACCACGCCCTCGTCGGTGACATCGGTGCGCAGGTAGCGCGCGTTGGCGCGGCCCAGCGCCTGCACGGCCGCCTCGCCCTTTTCGTCGTTGACGTCCAGCAGCACCACCTTGCCGCCGGCGGCGACCAGGCGCTGGGCGGTGGCCAGGCCAAGGCCGGACACGCCGCCGGTGATCACGGCGCGGGATTCGGACAGCTGCATGCAAGGCTCCTGCGGAACGCGTAAAGGCGACAAGTCTAATGGCATGCGCCGGTGCGCCCTTGCGCGGCGCGGCAGCACCGCTCAGAGCGCGAGCGCGTACCAGCGGTCGCAGCCGCCGTGGCCGGTGGCGCCCAGCGGGGCGGGCAGCGGCGTGAAACCGCTCTTTTCGTACAGGCGCATGGCCGCCTCCATGCTGCGCAGGGTCTCGATGTAGCACTGGCTGAAGCCGAAGCCACGCGCGGCCTCCAGGCAGTGGCGCATCATCGCCGCGCCGGCGCCCAGCCCGCGCGCCTGGGGCAGGAAGTACATCTTGCGCAGCTCGCAGGTCCCGGCCGGGCCGCCCTCCAGCGGTGCCACGCCGCCGCCGCCCCGCACCTGGCCGTCCACCTCGACCACGAAGTAGGCGCTGCGCGGCTGCGCATAGGCGCGGCTGAGCCAGTCCACCTCCGGATCGTTGATCGCAAAGCTCGGCCCGCAGGCCCCGAAGTCCGGCATGACGGCACGGATGATCGCCGCCATCGCGGCGTCATCGGTGGGCTGGATGGGCCGGATCAGGAACGGTGCGGACATCGGCGGTGAACGCGCTGGGTGAGGGGTGCGCATCGTACGCCGGGCTGGCCCGCAGCGTCCTGCCCGGTGACCCGACAGACAGCCTCACGTCTTGATCACGGTGGTACTATTGAGAACTGTTTTCATTTGAGCCCGCTCGCGTGATGTTGTCCGATCTGCCCCAGCGCACCCAGGCCATCGTCGATTCGGTCGAAGACCGCGGCCCCAACGACACCATCGCCCGGCGTCTGCGCGAGCTGGGCTTCGTCGCCGGCGAGCAGGTGGAGATCGTGGCGCAGGGGCCGATCGGCGCCGATCCGCTGCTGGTGCAGGTGGGCTTCACCCGCTTCGCGCTACGCCGGACCGAGGCCGCGCGCGTGCGTCTGCGCGTCGAGCGCGGAGCAGGGGCATGAATACGGCCGCCGCGCCCCAGCGCCTGGCGCTGATCGGCAATCCCAACTGCGGCAAGACCGCGCTGTTCAACCTGCTGACGGGCAGCCGGCAGAAGGTGGCCAACTACGCCGGCGTGACCGTCGAGCGCAAGGAAGGCCGCTTCACCGGTGTCAATGGCCAGACCTATGCGCTGCTGGACCTGCCAGGCGCCTACAGCCTCAACGCTGCCAGTCTGGACGAGGCGATCACCCGCGACCTGTGCCGCGGCTTCCTGCCCGGCGAGCCGCGTCCGGACGCGCTTGTGTGCGTGGTCGATGCGACCAACCTGCGCCTCAACCTGCGCTTCGTGCTGGAAGTGCTGCGCCTGGGACTGCCGGTGATCCTGGCGATCAACATGGCCGACGCCGCGCGCCGGCGCGGTATCCAGATCGACCTGGACGTGCTGCAGCGCGAGCTGGGCATCCCGGTGGTGGAGACCGTGGCGGTCAAGTCCAACGGCGCGCGGGCGCTGCTGGAGCAGATCGACCGGATGGCCGCCCAGCCGCAGCTGCCCAGCCACGTGCTGCCCGAGGACGCCGACCTGCACGCCGAGACGCGCCGCCTGCTGTCGCTGGCGGTGAGCATGCCCACCCGCACCGCGCGCGTGGACGACACGCTGGACCGCTGGCTGCTGCATCCGGTGTGCGGGCTGCTGGCGCTGGCGGTGGTGATGTTCCTGATCTTCCAGGCGGTCTACGCCTGGGCCGCGCCGCTGATGGACGCCATCGATGCCGGTACCGCCTGGCTGGGTGGGTGGGTCGGCGGCGCGCTGCCGGAAGGCCCGCTCAACAGCCTGCTCACCGACGGCATCATCGCCGGCCTGGGCGGGGTGATCGTGTTCCTGCCGCAGATCCTGATCCTGTTCGCCTTCATCCTAGCGCTGGAGGAATCCGGCTACCTGCCGCGCGCGGCCTTCCTGCTGGACCGGCTGATGTCCAAGGCCGGCCTGTCCGGGCGCTCGTTCATTCCCTTGCTGTCCTCCTTCGCCTGCGCCATCCCCGGGATCATGGCGACGCGCTCGATCCAGGATCCGCGCGATCGCCTGGCCACCATCCTGGTGGCGCCGCTGATGACCTGCTCGGCGCGGCTGCCGGTGTATGCGCTGCTGATCGGCGCCTTCATCCCGCAGCGGCAGGTCGGCGGCGTGTTCAACCTGCAGGGGCTGGTGCTGTTCGGCCTGTACGTGGCGGCCATCGTCAGCGCGCTGGTGGTGGCCTGGGTGATGAAGCGCTGGCGCCGCGACAAGAGCGAGCATCCGCTGCTGCTGGAGCTGCCGTCCTACCGCATCCCGCACCTGCGCGATCTGGCCCTGGGCCTGTACGAGCGCGCGATGATCTTCCTCAAGCGCGTGGGCGGCATCATCCTGGCCCTCACCGTGCTGCTGTGGTTCCTGCTGTCGTTCCCCGGCGCGCCGGCCGATGCCACGCTGCCGCCGATCGACTACAGCTTCGCCGGGCGCATCGGCCATGCGCTGAGCTATGTGTTCGCCCCATTGGGCTTCAACTGGCAGATCTGCATCGCGCTGATCCCGGGCCTGGCCGCGCGCGAGGTCGCCGTGTCCTCGCTGGCCACCGTCTATGCGCTGTCGGCCGGCGATGACGATGCTAAGGCGCAGGCGCTGGCGCCGCTGATCCACGATGGCTGGTCGCTGGCCACGGCGCTGTCGTTGCTGGTCTGGTACATCTACGCGCCGATGTGCCTGTCCACGCTGGCCACCATCAAGCGCGAGACCAATTCGTGGAAGCGCATGGCGGTGTCGGCCGGTTATCTGTTCGCGCTGGCCTACATCGCCTCGCTGCTGACCTACCAGGTCGCGGTCATGCTGGGGGCGGGCTGATGGCACCGGCGCTGGCGCTGCAGTACCTGGTGATCGCGCTGGCCGTGCTGGTCAGCGCCTGGGTCGTGGCGCACAAGCAGTTCCCCAACGCCACCCGGCGCGCGCGCGCCGCGCTGGCGCTGCCGCTGCTGCGGGACGGGCGCCCGCCGTGGATGCAGCGGCTGGGCAGGGCGCTGGCGCCGCCAGTCAGGGCGGTCGATGCCGCCTGCGGCGGCTGCAGCAGCTGTGGGCCGCAGAAGCCGGCCACGCGCAAGTAAGGCTTGGCCGCACGCGTCGCGCGTGCCGCCGGACGCAGGACCTTCAGGACAGGCGGCGCTTCCCGCGCGGCGCCTGGCCGCCGCTGTGCGGGAACATCTCCACCGCCAGCGAGAAGGTGCGCTGCTCGCCCGGCCGCAGGGCGCCGACGCCGACCACGTGGCGGTCGATCTCGCGGCCCTGTTCGTCGCTGATCACCATCACCGCGGTGTATTCGTAGGCCGTGGCGGCGTCGGCCGGATGGTTGACCGTGCCCTGGACCATCAGCGGCACCACGCGCTGCACCTCGCGCCGGGCCACGGTGGCCGAGTCGTCGAAGCGCAGGTGATGCTTGCACGACGGGCACACGGCCGCAGTCTCCAGGATCATCGCCTTGCAATGCGGGCAGGCGCGGGTGGCGCCTGCCGTGCCGGGGCGCTGGGTGCTCACGCCGCGTCGTGCTGCTTCTCGCTGCCGTCCCAGCCGAAGTCGGCCTGGCCGCGCATGCGGGCGCCGGCGGCCACGGTCATCGTGCCGCACTTGACGTCGCCGGTCAGGGCGCCGGAGGCCAGCAGTTCGACGTGCTTGGCCGCCTCGATATTGCCTTCCAGCTCGCCGGCGATGGTGATCTTGCTGGCCTTGACGCCGCCGGACAGCTTGGCGCCGTGTTCGATGGTCAGGTCGCCCTGCACATTGACGTCGCCCTTGAAGCGACCGGCAATGCGCACGTGGCCGCTGCCCTCGATCTTGCCCTCGATGGTCAGGTCCGAGGCGATCAGCGACTCCTTGCGTTCGCGCCCGGCCGACTGGGCGATGGGCGCCGAGGCGGGGCTCGGGGCGCTGGTCAGCGGGGTGGGCGCGACGGGCTCGGCGCTGGCCACCGGCGGCGGGGACGGTTCGATGACCGGGGCGGGCGGGGCGTCCTTCTTGCTGGACAGCGGATCTTTCCACATGGACATGTCGCAAGGTCTCCTGTCGGGGGAAACGCGACTATCGCGGCTTGCGCCGCACAGGCGCTGTGACTGGGCTCACCAAACCGCCCGTCGGACGGTCTTGCCGGAGCGTTGCATGTCCTGGGTGTTGGGGGCAAATGCAAGGATCGGCGGCAGATCCGTGAGCGCATCACTAGCCGTGCGTAAACCGCGGGTGAGGCTCTCTCAGGGCGACTCAACCCACCGGGACGTTGTGGAGAAGAGGTTGTTCTCTTTATTGGAGGATTGCGGCGGTTGCGCGTGCGGCTTCTGTTGGGCAGCGGTCCGGCGGGCGGGGGCCGCTGATCCCTCAATCAGGGCATCCTGCCCTGATTCGGGCGCTCGGCGTCCTGCCTCGCTAGGCGCGGCCCCCGCCCGCCGGACCGCTGCCTCGCGCGTCAAGTCGCAAGGCTTCGGTTTGCAGGGGCGCTCGAACCCTTTCCTCGCGCAAAGCGCGATCAGTGACGGGAAATCATCGACTTGAGGCCCCCTCCCTTGCGCACAGCGCAGGGGAGGGATGGGGAGGGGTCGGGGCTTTACCGGTAGAGCCACCAAAGCAAAAGCAAGAGCACCCCACCCCGGCCCTCCCCTTCGCCTGCGGCGAAAGGGACGGGGCAGAGCGCTGCTGGACGCCTTTCCGCCGTAGATAGCGGACTGGGCCGAGGAGCCACGCCGGCCGGGTCGATGCTGGTGGGCGCAGCGCCGTTCACCGGCTCGGCACTTCTGCGAACAACCAAAGAAAGAGGCCCGCTCGCGCGGGCCTCTTCGGGTACTGCAGCGTGCGGAAGCGGCTTACTTCTTGGAAGCCTCGCGCGCGTCCTTGGAGACCTCGGCCGCCTTGTCGGCGGTGGCGTTGGCGCCTTCGGACACGGCGGCGGCGGCGTCGGCCGCGGCGGCCTGCGTCGCGTTCTCGGCCTTCTCGGCGGCGTTGCTGGCCGCAGCCGCGGCATTGTCGGCGGCAACGGCGGCCTTGTCGGCAGCGGCGTCGGTGGCGGCGGCCGCCTTGTCGGCAGCGTTGTCGGCCGCGGCAGCAGCCTTGTCCGCGGCAGCCGAGGCATCGGCCGCGGCGCTGTCGGCGGTGGCGGCGGCGCGGTCGCTGGGTCTGCTGCGAGCAGGCGCTCAGCGCCAGGACGGAAGCGATCAGCACGATGTTGAACTTGTTGGTCATGGCGTTCCCCTCAACGAAAGAAGATGGATGGTTTGGCGCGAAGTCTGCGGGTGTCACGGACACCGGCATTCACGACGCGGCGAGCCTACGAAGGCCCATGTCAACGCCATGTAGGGCCGTTCCTTACAAAAATGTTCTTTTTCTTGATCGAGGGATCTTGGCGCTCGGGATTGCTGGGTCGGAGGGGCGGCGATCCGGGGCGCGGTGTCGGCCTTCCCCTCGATCAGCGCACCCTGCAATGACTTGAATCGCGGCATATCGCGTCGCTCGTCGTGGTCGCCGACCGCTGCACCGTTGCCTGGCGTGTCGAGCCGGTCTGCTTGATGTCGAAAGCAGTCCTGATCTATCAGCGCAGAACCTCGACCAGGCTGGGGCCAGGCCGCCGCGAAGTATGTTCACCGCTCTTGTCCCGCAATCCCATCGAGCACAAAAAAAGACCGCCGGTTGCCCGGCGGTCTTCTCGAATCCGATTGCCGATGGCGAGCCACCGGCGAAGCGCGGATTACTTCTTCTCGGCGTCCTGACCGGCGGACTTCGCAGCGTCAGCGGCGTCCTGCGCGGTGTCCTTGGCAGCCTCGGCGGCGTCGGCAGCAGCGTCGGCAGCCTTGTCCGTGGTCGCGGCGCCAGCGTTGGCGGCAGCGTCAGCGGCGGTGTTGGCGGCGGTCGCGGCGGTGTCGGCAGCAGCCTGGGCAGCGTCGGCGGTCGGGGTCGAAGCGGCGGTGTCGGCGGCAGCCTGGGCCTCGGTGGCAGCCTGCTGCGCGTCGGTGGCGGCGTCGGCAGCCTGTTCCGGCTTCGAGCAAGCAGCCAGGGCCAGGCCCATTGCCAGCGCGATCAGCGTCTTGTTGATGCTCATTGGTAAATCCTCGTCGATTAGTTTGGCAACGCGCAGTTGCGCGCCGGGCGACATCATGACAATCCGTTTTCCACTGTCAAGCATTCGCGGGCGTATGGCTCAGATTCGTCAACTTGGCGTTAAAACAGAAAACGTCTTCAGAGCAGTTCGACCGCGATGGCCGTGGCTTCGCCGCCGCCGATGCACAGCGTGGCAATTCCACGGCGCATACCCTGCACGCGCAGGGCGTTGAGCAGTGTGACGACCAGGCGAGCGCCGGAAGCACCGATCGGATGGCCCAGCGCGCAGGCGCCGCCATGCACATTGACCTTGCTGTGGGGGATGCCCAGTTCCTTGATCGGCACCATCGCCACGACGGCGAAGGCTTCGTTGATCTCGAACAGATCCACGTCCTGGACCGACCAGCCCGCCTTCTCCAGCACCTTCTGGATCGCGCCGACCGGCGCGGTGGTGAACCACTCTGGCTGCTGCGAGAACGTGGCATGTGCGACGATGCGCGCCAGCGGCTGCAGGCCGCGCTGGGCGGCGTCCTCGGCGCTCAGCACCACGGTGGCGGCCGCGCCGTCGGAGATGCTCGACGAACTGGCGGCGGTGACCGTGCCGTCCTTCTTGAAGGCCGGCTTGAGCGAGGGGATCTTGCCGATGTCCGACTTGCCCGGCTGCTCGTCGCTGCTCACGGTGACTTCGCCTTTGCGCGTGGCGATCTTGAACGGCACGATCTCGGCATCGAAGGCACCGGAGGCCTGCGCGGCCTGCGCGCGCTTGACCGATTCGATCGCGAAGGCGTCCTGCTCCTCGCGGCTGAAGCCATACTTTTCCACGGTGGCCTCAGCGAATACGCCCATCGCCTGACCGTCATAGGGATTGGTCAGACCGTCCCACGCCATGTGGTCGATCGCCTTGAAATCGCCGAAGCGGTTACCGGTGCGCGAGTTGGGGATCATGTGCGGGGCGTTGCTCATCGACTCCATGCCGCCGGCCACGACCACGCGCGCCGAGCCGGCCTTGACCAGATCGTGCGCCAGCATGATCGCCTTCATGCCCGAGCCGCACACCTTGTTGATGGTGGTCGCGCCGGTGGACTGCGGGATGCCGGCGGCCAGCGCCGCCTGGCGCGCCGGCGCCTGGCCCAGGTTGGCCGGCAGCACGCAGCCCATGATGACTTCGTCCACGTCCTGCGCCGGCACGCCGGCCTGCTCGAGCGCCGCGGCGATGACGCTGGCGCCCAACTGCGGCGTGGGCGTGCCGGTGAACTGGCCGAGGAAAGAACCGATGCCGGTGCGCTTGGCGGCGGCGATGACGATGTCGCTCATGGAGAGCCTGTCCTGAGGAACCAAAGAGTTCCCCATTATCCTCCGGGGCGCCCGCGGCGGCACCCCCGACCATTGGCCGCTTGTCTCAGGCGCCGAGGTGCCATGTGGGGCATCAAAGTGAACGTGCGTTCTGCAGACGCAAGCCCACCTGCGCCGCCGCAGTTGCGCTAGATTGCGCCGGACGGGCGCTGGGGTGCGCCATCCGGGGAGCGGGTGCGATGCGGGGACAGGGAGCGAGGTCTGGGCGGCCTGCGGGCCGGATGCTAGTGCTGAACGTGCTGGCGTGCGCGGTGATGAGTGCCTGCGGCGGCAAGGGCGGGGGCGTCAAGTCGAATCCGCCATCGACGACACCACCGCCCACCACGACCCCCGCGCCGGTGGTGACCACGCCGGATCCGACCTATTCCAAGCATCTGAGCCTCACCCATGCCGACGCCGCGCACGCCGCAGGCTTCACCGGCACCGGGGTGGTGATCGGCATCGTCGATACCGGCGTCAACCGCAGCCATCCGGCGCTGTCGCCACGGGTCACCGCCAACCTCACTTATGTCAGCGGCTCGTCCAACGATCTGACCAAGGACGACGTGGTCGGCCACGGCACGGCCGTGGCGCAGATCGCCGCCGGCCGGGCCTTCGGCGCCTGGCCGGGCGGCATCGCGCCGGGGGCGAGCATCGTCTCGGCGCGGATCATCTCGGACAAGGAGCCGACCGACGACGGCTCGGGCAACGGCAATTCGACCAGCGGCGCGCTGGGCCTGGCGCAGGTGCACCAGGACCTGATCGCGCGCGGGGTCAAGGTGATGAACAACTCCTGGGGCGGGGTGTACTGGACCGACCTGACCGCCACCGCGCCCATCGCCGCCGAGTACCGGCCCTTCGTCGTGCAGAACGGCGGCATCGTGGTGTTCGCCACCGGCAACGACGGCAAGGCCCAGCCGACCGACACCGCCGCCATGCCGAGCAAGCCCGGCCCGAACAACACGCTGCCGGCGGCCGACCTGGAGATCGGCTGGCTGGCGGTGGCGGCGCTGGACACCGACAACCCGACCCAGCTTGCCTCGTATTCCAACGCCTGCGGCGTGGCCATGCACTATTGCCTGGTCGCGCCGGGCAAGGTGATCACCACCGGCACCAACGACGGCCCGACCGCGCCGAGCTACTGGGAGTGGACCGGCACCTCGCTGTCCACCCCGCAGGTCTCCGGCGCGGCGGCCCTGGTGTGGCAGGCCTTTCCTTACTTCTCCAATGACCTGGTCCGGCAGACTCTATTGGGCACCGCCACCGACCTGGGCGCGGCGGGGGTGGACCCGGTGTTCGGCTACGGCCTGTTGAATGTCGGCAAGGCGGTCAACGGGCCGGCGCGGCTGGACTGGGGCGATGTGGCGGTGTCCTTCGACGGCACCTCGACCTGGTCCAACGCGATCAGTGGCGACGGCGGCATCACCAAGTCCGGCGCCGGCACGCTCAACCTGAGCGGGCAGAACAGCTACCTGGGCCAGACCCGCGTCAGCCAGGGCGCGGTGCTGTCCAGCGGCGCGATCCCGGGCAGCGCCAGCGTGGCCGCAGGCGCGCGACTGAACACCGGCGGCGGCGTGGGCGGCGCGCTGCGCAACGACGGCACGGTCGCCTTCACCGGCGCGGCGGGCGCGCGGCGGATCGAGGGCGACTTCACTCAGTCCTCCGGCGCCACGCTGGAGTTCCAGATCGGCACGCCGCTGCAGGTCGATGGCACCGCCAACCTGGGCGGCATGCTCAAGGTGATGGGCATGGCCAGCGGCTACGTGCGCAGCGCGCGCGAGACGGTGGTCGACGCCAGTGCCATCAACGGCACCTTCTCCGGGCTGAGCTCGGCATCGAACGTATTCCTGCAGGCGTCGCTGGGCTTCAGCAGCACCCAGGCGTACCTGGACATCACTCGGCTGGACATCACCGCCACCGCCAGCGCGATGGGCATGAGCGCCGCGTCGGTCGGCGCCGCCCAGCGCGTGGATGCGGCGCTGACCCAGCTCGACGCGCAGCCGCAGGCCCAGAGCGGCGCGATAGCGTCGCTGGCCGGAGATTTCCTGCGGACTTCTTCCAGCGCGGCCGCAGCGCGTTCGCTGGAGAGCCTGTCCGGCCGCGCGCATGCGGCGGCCGACGGCGTCACCCTGGATCTGCTCGATCTGCGCCGGCGTGCGCTGGCCGCGCACGTGGCGCAGGGCGGGGCGAGCGCGGACGGTTGGTACCAGGCGTTCGACGGGCGTCAGGCCTCGGGCCTGGGCGCGACCGCCGGGCTGGACCTGTCGGGCTGGATCGCCGGCCAGGACGTGACCCTGGCGCCGGGCTGGACCTCGGGCCTGGCCGTGGGCCAGATGGACACCAACAGCGTGCGCGACACGCTCGGCGACGCCGGCCAGGACCGCCAGACCCATGTGCAGGCCTATCTGGCCCATCGCGGGCAGGCCGGCTATACGCTGGCGCAGTTCGGCGTGGGCCAGTTCCGCCGCGACCTGCGCCGCTCGGTCTATCTGGGCGACGCGGCCTACGGCGTCGATGCGCGCTACGACGGTGAGATGCGCTTCGCCAGCATGGAAGCCGGCGTGCCGCTGCGCACCGGCCTGGGCACGCTCACCCCGTACGTAGGGGCGGACTACGCCAGCCTGGCGCGCGATGCGTTCAGCGAGCAGGGCGCGGCCGGCTTCGGCCTGGCCGCGGCGGCCAGCCATGCCAGCCGCGCCCAGGCCATCGCCGGGTTGCGCCTGGAGCGGGCGCTGTCGCTGGCGTCGATGGAGCTGTCGCTGTCGGGCCATCTGGAATGGCAGTCGGTGCTGTCGGCCAGCGGGTTCTCGCGGCAGGCGCGTTTCGTCGGCATCGACGCCTGGGGCGCGATCCCGGGCGGCGACGCGGCGGCCTCGGGCGGCTGGGCCGGCTTCTCGCTGGAGGCCGCGCTGCGCGCCAACCAGCGCCTGTCCTTCGGCCTGGACCAGCGCTTCGGCGCGCGCGGGAGCGAATCGGTGGGGTCGGTGCGTTACAGCGTGGGGTTCTGAGTCGCCGACACGGGCCCTGCCGTCATGACGAGCTTCTAAGTGTCACGCAAAGCAGAACGGGCGCCTGATGGCGCCCGTTCTGGTTTTCGCCCCCTGGTGCGGCTCAGTGGTCGCCGCGCAGCTGGCCCATGTAGCGCGGCGCGGTGCGGCCGAGCGGCAGCTTGAGCTTGCCGATCGAGGCGATGCGCGCCTCGGCGATGCGGTCGGCGGCGTACTGCGGGGCGATCCGCTCCTTCTCGGCCAGGTCGAAGACGCGCCCGACGTTGTGATAGATGTTGCGCATCAGGCGCATGGCGCGCTCGCGGTTGTAGCCGTCGATCTCCAGCGAGACGTTCATCACCCCGCCGGCGTTGACCGCATAGTCGGGCGCGTACAGGATCCCGCGGCGCATGGCTTCCTCGCCGACCACGTGCGACATCTGGTTGTTGGCCGTGCCGCAGATGATCTTGGCGCGCAGGCGCGGCAGGGTCTCGTGGTTGATCGACCCTTCCAGCGCGCACGGCGAGAACACATCGGCGGGAATGTCGTAGATCTCGTTGGGCGCCACCGCCTCGGCGCCGTATTCCTCGACCGCGCGCGCCACCAGCGCCGGATTGAGGTCGGTGACGAACAGCTTGGCGCCACGCTCCTTGAGCAGCTTCACGAACTCCATGCCGATATGCCCCAGGCCCTGCACGGCATAGCTGTACTTGCCGATCTCCTCGTTGCCGAACCGGCGGTTGAGCGCGGCCATCAGCCCCTGCAGCGCGCCGTAGGCGGTGAACGGCGCCGGGTCGCCCGAGCCGCGGTGCACCTGGTGCACGCCGACCACGTATTCGGTCTCGCGGTAGACATGCTCCATGTCGTTGACGTCGGTGCCCACGTCCTCGGCGGTGATGTAGCGCCCGCCCAGCGAATCGACATAGCGGCCGAACATGCGGAACAGCGCCTCGGCCTTGTCCTGGCTCGGGTCGCCGATGATCACCGCCTTGCCGCCGCCGACATTCAGACCGGCCAGGGCGTTCTTGTAGGTCATCGTGCGGCTCAGCCGCAGCGCGTCGGTCAGCGCCGTCTCGGTGTCGGGGTAGGGACGCATGCGCACCCCGCCCAACGCCGGACCCAGCACCGTGCTGTGGATGGCGATGATCGCCTTCAGCCCGATATCGGGGTTGTGGCAGAACACGACCTGTTCGTGGCCGGAGGTGTCTAGGGTTTCGAAAATCATGGGGAAGGGCTCCAATCCGCGCAGGCCAAGACTTCGACCAATCCTTGCGAAACGTATCCTAGACGATTGTTTTATAAAACAAAAAAAGACGCCGCCCTGAGGCGGGCGGCGATGTTGCATTGCCACAGTTTACCCAGTCGCGTGCGGTGCGCACATGCGCCCCCTGAGCGCCGCCATGGCGCGCTGCGACTGGTTCGGACCGGCTAGCGCGGCGCGGCGGCCGGCTTGGGATCGGTGTCGGCGTGGCTGACCTGCGCCGGACGCGGCTTGGCGGTCTCGCGCACGGGGCGCGGCGCATCCGGATCCAGCGTGCGGGTGATGGTGTGTTCTTCGCCATTGCTGATGGCGCGCGAGAGCGGGATACCGATGGCGAGCAGGACGACGGCGGCGAGCAGAGCGATCACGGCTTTCATGCGGATCTCCGGAAGCGGGCGGGCGGCTGGCGAAGCAGGACCGGCGCGGTCCTGGTTCAGCCGACTATCCGCCCGCCCCGGAGACGGGTCACGACGCGACGCAGCATCGGCCGCGGCGCGTAGTGCGGGGCATCAGGCCAGATTGACCTTGGCGACCTTGTCGGCGTAGTCGCGCTTGGGGTCGCGTCCCAGCAGCAGCTTCAGCCCGGCCAGCAGGCTGGAGCCGTTCTTCCAGATCTCGGCCTGGTCCGGATCCAGGCGCAGCAGGGCCAGCTTGGGATCGTCCTTGCCGCCCTCGTACCAGGCGGTGATGAAGGGATTCCACAGGCGATCGACGACCGCGCGGTCGGTGTCTAGCACCAGCGTGCCGCGCACGCTGGCGAACAGGTCGTGGTCCTTGGCGGCGAAGGCGGCGATCGCGCGGTGGCCCGAGCCCAGCTGCTGCACCATCGCATTGTCGATGGAGGTGAAGAACCAGACCGGGCCGCCTTCGTCGCCCTCGATCATCGCGGTCATCGGCCGGGTATGGCCGTCTTCGATGCCCTCCAGCCCCAGCATCACGGTGCGGTCGGACTTGAGGGCCTTCCAGAAGGCGGCTTCGAGCTCTTGCGGTGAGGTGGACATGCAGGTCTCCAGGAGGGGTGTGGCTCCAGCCTGCCGCGCGCGATGCTCATGCTTCGTGGTGAAGCGGCGGCGCGGCGTTGACGTGCGCGCAACGTCCGGCCGCCGCCGCGTCGCGGTGCGCGCCGAGCCGGATCGCCAGCGCCAGCAACGAGGTCAGCACCGCCAGGCCCAGCACGCCCGGCCAGCCCAGGTGCTGCATCAGCACGCTGCCCAGCGCAGCGCCGCTGGCCATGCCGATGAACATGCCGGTGAAGAACACCGCGTTGAGCCGGCTGCGCGCCCCAGGATCGATGCCGTAGACGATGGTCTGGTGAGAGACCAGCGTGGCCTGCACGCCCAGGTCGAAGCCGATCGTGCCCACCACCAGCAGGGCCAGCTGGCCGTGCATCGGCAGCAGTGGCCCGGCCAGCATCAGCGCGAACGCGCCCGCCGCCAGCCCGGCGCCGAGGCGGGTAACCAGCCCCGGGCCGCGCCGGTCGGCGATGCGGCCGGCGATGGGTGCCATCAGCGCGCCCGCGGCGCCGGCCAGGCCGAACGCGCCGGCCACCGCGCTGCCCAGGTGGAAGGGCGCGTCCTGCAGCATCACCGCCAGCGTCGACCAGAACGCGCTGAAGCCGACCGCCAGGGTCGCCTGCGCCCAGGTGGCGCGGCGCAGCGCCGGGTGCGCGCGCCATAGCGGCACCAGGCTGGCCAGCAGCGCGCCATAGCCCACCGTGGTGGTCGGCTCGAAGCGCGGCACCCAGCGCGCCGAGGCCAGCCCGACCAGGACCATGCCCACGGCGGCGATGAGATAGACCGCGCGCCAGCCCCAGATTCCGGCAATCAGGCCGCTGCCCACGCGCGAAAGCAGGATGCCCAGCAACAGGCCGGTCATGACCGTGCCGACGATGCGGCCACGGTGTTCGATCCGCGCCAGCGTGGCGGCGGCGGGCACGAAGTCCTGCGCCACCGTGGCGGTCAGGCCGATCGCCAGGCTCGCGCAGAGCAGGGTGGTCATGCCCGGCGCCAGGCCGCCGACGGCCAGCGCCAGCGCCAGCAGGCCGCACTTGGCCAGGATCACCCGGCGGCGGTCGTAACGATCGCCCAGCGGCGCGCACAGCAGGATGCCCAGCGCATAGCCGAGTTGGTTGAGCGTGGGCACCAGGCCGGCGGTCTGGGCGCTGGCGTGCAGGTCGCCGGCCAGCACGCCGAGCATGGGCTGGCTGTAGTAGAGCGAGGCCACGCTCATGCCGGCGCCGATCGCCAGCAGCAGTACCAGCCGGCGCGGCAGGCCGGTGTGGCCGGGGGCTTCATGCGGATATTGAATGTGAGTCATGGCGTCGAGCGGCTGCAAGGTGGGGTGCGCGGTATTCTCCGGGCCGCCCGGCGCGCGTGGTAGCCTGCGCGCCGACACAATGCCTATGCGTCGGGCGTATGCAAGAGCCGATTTCCACCGGAACCGACCGCCTCGAGCTGATGCAGACCTTCGTCCGCATCGTCGAGGCCGGCAGCCTGTCGGCCGCCGCCGCGCAGCTCGGCGCCAGCCAGCCCACCGTCAGCCGGCGGCTGCAGGCGCTCGAACGCCTGCTCGGGCTCAAGCTGCTGCGTCGTTCGACCCACGCCATGACGCTGACCGAAGACGGCGCGCGCTGCTACGACAAGGCCCGCGACCTGCTGCAGGACTGGCAGGCGCTGGAAGACGACCTGCGCGGCGCCGGACAAGCCCCGCAGGGCCTGCTGCGCGTGGTGGTGCCGCACGCCTTCGGCCAGCGCCAGCTGATGGAACCGATGGCCGACTACCTGCGCCGCTATCCGCAGGTCTCGGTCGACTGGCTGCTGCACGAGCGCGAGCCGGACTTCGTCGCCGACAACATCGACTGCGCCATCCACGTCGGCACGGTGATGGATCCCTCGGTGGTGGCGGTGCAGATCGCCGAGGTGCCACGCATCGTGGTCGGCGCGCCGGAACTGCTGGAAGGGCGCGAGGCACCCGACGCCATCGAGACCCTGCGCGCGCTGCCCTGGCTGGCGATCAACCTGTTCTACCGCAACGACATCAGCCTGACCCATCGCCAGGACGGGCGGCAGTGCCATTTCCAGATCCGCCCCAGGCTGAGCACCGACAGCCTGCATGCCCTGCGCACCGCGGCGCTGGCCGGGCTGGGGGCGTGCATCGCCTCGGCCTGGCTGGTGGCCGAGGACGTCGCCGCGGGTCGGCTGCTGCACCTGGCCCCGGATTGGCGCGCCACGCCGCTGCCAGTGCACCTGGTCTATCCGCCGGCGCGGCACCAGCCGGCCAAGCTGCAGCGCTTCATCGAGCTGATGCGCCTGGCCGGGGCCAATATGACCGGCGTCGAGCCGCTGCGCGGCCGCGCGGGCTGAGTGCCGCTGAGAAGCTTCTATCGTCGTTCCCGCGAAGGCGGGAACCCAGCGACGCTCACGCGGGACGCTAAAAGGAGTAACGCGTTCCGGCGTCTGCAGCGTCAACGCCGCTCGAAACCCGATTCACCCGGAACGCGATGCCGGGCGCCGGTCGCTCACTGCGCCGGCGTCTTGGCCTTCTCGTCCAGCGAGAAACAGGCGTCCGGGCGCACTTGCGGGGCGGGGAAGTTCACCGGCACGTTGAGGGTCTGCGCCACCGGCTGGCCGCCGCGCGTGGCCGGCTTGAAGGTCCATTGCTTGACCGCGGCCACCGCCGCATCGTCCAGCGCCGCGTTGCCGCTGCCCTTGGCCACCACCACCTCGGTCGGCGTGCCGGCGGTGCCGACGGTGACCTTGAGCGTGGAGACGCCGCCGTGGCCGCTGCACGCGGCTTCCAGCGGGTACTGCGGCGGCGGGGTCTGCAGCGCGGTCAGCTCGGTGGCGGCCGGCGCGGCGGCCTCGGGCGCGGCCTGCCCGCCGCAGGCGGCGGCCAGCACGGCGAAACACGACAGCGCCAGCAGGCGCAACGGACGGGAAACGGTGTGGGTGTTCATGCGTCGGGTTCCAGTGCCTGCGCCTTGGCGGCGCAGATGAAGTCGTTCTCGCTCAGGCCGCCCACGTCGTGGGTGGAGAAACGCACCACCACCCGGTCGTAGTGCACGCCCAGGTCCGGATGATGGTCCTCGGCGTGGGCGATGTAGGCCAGCGCGTTGACGAAGGCCAGCGTGCGGTAATAGTCGGGAAAGCGGAAGGTGCGCACCAGCGCCTTGTCCTGTTCGGCCAGCTCCCAGCCGGGCAGCTGCGGCAGCAGCTCGGCGATGCGCGCCTGGCTGAGGCGGTGCTCGCTGCCGCTGCGCGGCAGGCAGTGCGCGGCGGCCAGGGGGACGAGGTCGGACATCGGGGGCTCCTGCAGGTGGCGCGGGGAACGTAGCATTCCCGCGCGTGACCATTCCGTTCTGACCGGTGCGCGGGCAGACCGCTAGAATACGCCGCATGATCCAGATCTCCGAGACCGCCCAGCACCATTTCCGCAAGCTGATCGAGCGCGAGGCCTCGCCCGGCCTGGGCGTGCGGCTCAGTGCGGTCGATCCGGGCACCCCGCGCGCCGACGCACGGCTGGAGTTCGCCGAACCGCGCGAACTGGCCGGCGACGAGTGGGCCGTGGACTGCGAAGGCTTCACCCTGTACGTGGACGCGGCCAGCGTGCCGTGGCTGGACGATGCCGAGATCGACTTCGTCACCCAGGGCGCCGGCAGCCAGCTGACGATCAAGGCGCCGCACATCAAGGGCAAGGCGCCGGCCGAGGGCGCCTCGCTGGTCGAGCGCGTGCGCTGGGTGGTGGAGCACGAGGTCAACCCGCAGCTGGCCTCGCACGGCGGCCGCGTGGCGGTGGAGGAAGTGACGGGCGAGGGCGTGGTGTTCCTGCGCTTCGGCGGCGGCTGCCACGGCTGCGGCATGGCCGATGTCACCCTGAAGCAGGGCATCGAGAAGACCCTGCTGACGCGCGTGCCGGGCGTGACCGCGGTGCGTGACGCCACCGACCACGACAGCGGCCAGGCGCCGTACATGCCGCGCGACGCGGCCTGATCCGTCCGCATCCGGTGACGACTGCCACCGAGATCATCGCCGCCCTCCTGCAGCGCAGGCCGGCGCCCATTCTGGAAAAACGCACCGGCCTGCCGCACGGCTGGGGCATCTGGCTGCGCAACCGGCCGGCGCAGGCCGGCCAGCTGAGCCGGGCCCCGGTCGAGGCGCTGGTGGCCGCCGCGGCCGCGCGCCCGCGCGTGGCGCCAATGGCGCGGCCGATGAACCGCTGGCAGGCCGCGTGGTCGCTGCACTGGCAGCACGGCGAGGCGCCGCCGCGCGAGGAGCGCTGGATCCGCTGGGTCGGGCGGCTGGGGAGCCTGCTGCTGCACCTGGCGTTCCTGGCGCTGCTGATCTTCGTCAGCCTGATGGCGCTGCCGCCCACGCCGACCGAGGAAGACGGCAGCCGCGTGCAGCTGACCTTCATCGGGCGCGGCACGCCGGGCGAGGGCGGTGGCTCGGGGCCGCAGCTGCCCACGCCTGGCGCGCAGCAGGCCGCCCCCGCCGCGCCGCGTGGCGCGAGCCGGCCCGCGCCTGCGGCGGCGACGCCCGAGGCCGCCGCGCCAGCCCCGGCGCAGCCCGCGCCGGCGCAGGCGGCCCCGTCTCCGCCCACGCCCACGCCGCCGCAGGTGGCCGAGCAGCCGGCCACCTCGCCGCAGCCCGAAACCCCAGCGCCGCCGACGCCGCCGGTCGAACAGCCGCTGCAGGTGACCGAGACCGCGCAGCCGACCCAGCGCTTCGTCCTGCCGCCGACCACGCCGCCGCAGGTGCAGTTGCCCGCGCCCCAGGTGCAGTGGCAGCCGCCGGCCGCGCGCGTGCGCCAGGTGGAGACCGTGCAGACCCAGCAGCCAGTTGCCGTGCAACAGATCGCCCCGCGCGCGGTCGACCTGCCGGCGCCGGCCGCGCCGCCCACGCAGGTGCGCCAGCGCGAGATCCCCAATCCCGAGCCGGTGCCCCAGGTGCAGGCGCCGGCGCTGCAGGCCCTGCGCAGCCCCGAGCCGGCGCCGGTGCAGCTGTCGGCCTCGACTCCGGCCCAGGCCCGCGTGCGCGAAATCCCGATGCCGGCGGCCCCCGCACCGGCCGCGCCGGCCCAGTCCGTCGCGGAGACCGCATCCAGCGCGGCCAACGCCGGCAGCCCGCAGGCCCAGCAGGGCCAGGCCGAGCGCGCCAGCCAGGCGGCGGCCGAGACCGGCCAGCAAGCCTCCAACACGGCCACCAACAGCGGCGCGCCGCCGTCGCCGGTGCAGGGCGGCCAGACCGCCGGCAGTCAGGCCAGCAGCCCAGGCGCCGGCGCACGTGCCGCGGACGAGTGGGGCACGCCGGGCCAGAAGCGCGCCGACGACTGGGGCGCCTCGCGCAACGCGCAGGCCGATAATCAGGGCAGCGCGGGGCAGGGCCTGCAGGGGCTGTTCAACGCAGACGGCAGCGTCAAGGTGCCGGATGCTTCGGGCAGCGGGCGCTCGGACCGCCCCGGCGCGCCGGGCTCGCGCCAGCAGGCCAAGATCGATGCGAACAACGCCGGCACCTGGCTGGACCGTCCGGCGTTCGGCTACGAGCCGACGATGTTCGACAAGTACTGGATGCCCGGCGGCACCCTGCTGCAGGACTGGGTCCGCGCCGGCATCCAGGACCTGGAGATCCCGATTCCCGGCACGTCCAAGCGCATCAAGTGCGTGGTGTCGATCCTACAGGCCGGCGGCGCCTGCGGCGTCTACGACCCCAACCTCAACGATCACCCCGCCACGGCGCGGCCGCCGCCGGACATCCCGGTCAAGCGCAATCCGATTCCGGTGGGGAGTTGAGGGGCGGGAAGCCTAAAGGCGGTCGCTCTCGCGGAAGATCTCGTCGCTCGAAGGTGTGCTGGTTCCCTCGTTCTAGGAGAACGACGATGGCGCCTTGCGTCTGGGTTGATCGGGAACGCCTCGACCCCTCCCCCTCAATCGCTAGCCGCGATTTCGAGCTCCCCTGCGCTTCGCGCAAGGGAGGGGGCACCAGGTCGCGAGCTGTCGCACCGTTTGTCACGGAGCGGAGTTCCTTAATCAAGCGCGCTTCGCGCGTGGAACCACAGCGCCAAGCGCTTCTGCCCCTCCCTTTCGCCGAAGGCGAAGGGGAGGGCTGGGGAGGGGTGCTGTTGCTTTTCGCTTTTCGCTCCCGACAAAGCGGACCGGCGCAAAGCCTTTATCCCGCGAGGCGAGCCATAGGTGGTTGGCGCTTTGGCGCGAAAGCCACTGGGTTCCCGCCTTCGCGGGAACGACGGTAGAAAGTTGGTCGGCTGCGTTTAGGCCAGAGGCCAGGCGATTTGAAAGCGGCTTGCGCCCGGCGTGACGCGGGCTGACGGCAATCGTTCGGTAAGAAGCGGCTTAACCGGCTCGGCCGCCGAGCCCTCAATCCAACCCGTGCAAGTCCCGCAGCTCACCCTTGCGCGAGGAGAAGTAGGCGGCCAGGTTGGCGATGTCCTGATCGCTCAGGTCCTTGGCCTGCGGCGTCATCAGCGCGTGCTGGCGATCGCCGGCGCGATAGGCCTGCAGGGCGTGGGCCAGGTAGTCGGCGTACTGGCCGGCCAGATGCGGGTAGGTGGCCGCGATCGGCTTGTCGCCTTCCGCGCCATGGCAGTCGATGCAGCTCTGGCCGGTGGCCTTGCCCTTTTCCTTCGACTTCTTCTCGCCGGCGGCGATGTTGCCCGGCGGCAGGCCGGCCGAGGAGGCGCTGCCGTGCTCGCCGCTGGCATGGCCAGGATCGGCCGCGGCGGTGTCGGTGGACTCGAGCTTGGTGCAGGCGCCCAGCGCCAGGGCGGCGGCCAGGGCGAAGGTCAGACGCGAAGCGAAGGCGGTGCGCATGGTCGGCTTACTTCAGGCTAGACAGGTAGGCGGCCAGGTCTGCGATGTCCTGGTCGGAGAAGCTCTGGGCCTGGGCCTGCATCGTCGGATGCTTGCGCTTGCCCGCCTTGTACTCGGTCAGGGCCTGGGCCAGGTACTCGGCCGACTGCCCGCCGATGCGCGGCACGTGGTAGTTGGGGTAGGCGTTCTTGTAGCCGATGACGCCGTGGCAGCCCTGGCAGGTATAGGACAGCTGCTTGCCGGCGGCGGCGTTGCCGCGCGGGGCGGCGACGGCGGCGGGTGCGGGAGTCGGGGCAGCGGCCGGGGCCGGGGCGTCCTGGCGGGCCTGGCCCGTGCCGGACACGCCGGCGTACAGCAGGGCAAAACAGGCGGCGAGCAACAACGATCGCGTCATGTCGTGTTCCGGGATTCGCGCGCGCCCCGTCCCATCCGCGGCGCTTGGCTTGCGGCGAGTATAGCCTGCCGTTCAGCGTCTCCGGCAAGCGCGCGACAGCGGAAAAAATGCCGCAGCGCAACAACTTACGCACGATTCGCGCAGTCCCGTGCTGTCGGCGCGCGTGCGGTGGGATGGGCGATCAAGGACACAGGTCACCATGACCTTCGGCGCATGGCGAGTTGTTGTTTTGGTGGTGTAGTTGCCTACAACACCAACAGCGACGCATCGCCATGTCCAAGTCCGCCCATCCCCGTCCCGCCACCGTCCTGGGGGCCGCCGCCCTCGCGCTGGCGCTGATCACCGCCTTGCCCGGCTGCGGCAGCGCGCAGGGCGCCGACCCCAAGGCCGACGACGCCAAGGCCGACAAGAGCAAGGACAAGGACAAGGAAAAAGCGGCCGACGCGGTGCCGGTGGAAGCGGTCAAGGCCACCCATCGCGCCGTGGCCGCCAGCTACGCCGGCACCACCACGCTGGAGCCGCGCGCCGAGTCGCAGGTCATCGCCAAGACCTCCGGCGTGGCCCTGGCGGTGCTGGTGGAGGAGGGTCAGGAGGTCCGGGCGGGCCAGCCGCTGGTGCGTCTGGACGCCGACCGCGCGCGGCTGTCGGTGGCGCAGACCGAGGCGCAGATGCGCAAGCTGGAGAACAACTACCAGCGCGCCCTGAAGCTGGTCGACCAGCAGATGATCAGCGCCAACGACGTCGACCAGCTGCGCTACGACCTGGAGAACATGCGCGCGCAGAACCGCCTGGCGCGGCTGGAGCTGTCCTACACCACGGTGGTGGCGCCGATCTCCGGCGTGGTCGCCTCGCGCTCGATCAAGCCGGGCAACTTCGTGCAGATCAACACGCCGATCATCCGCCTGGTGGATCGCTCGCGGCTGGAGGCCACGCTCAACGTGCCCGAGCGCGAACTGGCCACACTGCGCGCCGGCCAGCCGGTGACCCTGCAGGCCGATGCGCTGCCGGGCAAGGCCTTCACCGGCAAGGTCGATCGCGTCGCGCCGGTGGTGGACGCCGGCAGCGGCACCTTCCGCGTGGTGTGCGCGTTCGAGGGTGGCACCCAGCTGCAGGCCGGCATGTTCGGCCGGCTGCGGATCGAATACGACCACCGTGCCGACGCGCTGGTGATCCCGCGCGCGGCGCTGCTGGACGATGGCGATCCGGCGGTCTACCTGGTGCGCGCCGGCAAGGCGGTGCGCACCGCGGTCGAGCCGGGCTATGTCGATGGCGCCTGGGTCGAGATCCGCAAGGGGCTCAAGGTGGGCGATGCGGTGGTGACCGCCGGCAAGGTCGCCCTGCGCGACGGCAGCGCGGTGACGGTGATCGAGGCGCCGCCGGCGCCGGCGACGCAGGTCGCGCTGGCCGGCAAGCGCTGAGGGCGTCGCGATGCACACGGGGAATGGGGAGCACGCGCACGACGAGACCGGCGCCGGCGGCGGCCTGGTCGCCCTGGCGGTGCGGCGCCGGGTGACGGTGGCGATGGTGACGGTGACGCTGCTGCTGTTCGGCTTCATCGCGCTGCGGAGTCTCAAGGTCAACCTGCTGCCGGACCTGAGCTATCCGACGCTGACGGTACGCACCGAGTACACCGGCGCGGCGCCGGCCGAGATCGAGACGCTGCTGTCCGAGCCGGTCGAGGAATCGGTGGGCGTGGTCAAGAACCTGCGCCGGCTGACCTCGGTCTCGCGCACCGGGCAGAGCGATGTGGTGCTGCAGTTCGCCTGGGGCACCAACATGGACCAGGCCGGGCTGGAGGTGCGCGACAAGCTGGAGGCGCTGCAGCTGCCGCTGGAGGCCAGCGCGCCGGTGCTGCTGCGTTTCGATCCGTCCACCGAGCCGATCATGCGCCTGGCGCTGTCGGCCAAAGTGCCGGCCGATGACGCGCTGGCCGCGCAGCGGCAGCTGGTGGCGCTGCGTCGCTTCGCCGACGAGGACCTGAAGAAGAAGCTGGAGCCGGTCAGCGGCGTGGCCGCGGTCAAGGTCGGCGGCGGCCTGGAGGACGAGGTGCAGGTCGACATCGACCAGCAGAAGCTCGCCCAGCTGCACATGCCGCTGTCCACCGTGATCGAGCGGCTCAAGGCCGAGAACGTCAACCTGTCCGGCGGTCGCCTGGAGCAGGGCACGCAGCGCTATCTGGTGCGCACGGTCAACCAGTTCGGCAACGTGGAGGAGATCGGCGACCTGCTGCTGACCACGCGCAGCGGCGGTGACAACGCCGCGGCCAACGCGGCCGCGCAGATGGCCGCCATCGCCGCCTCCAGCGGCTCGGCCGAAGTGCTCGCCGCCGCTGCCTCGGTGCAGAGCGCTTCCTCTTCCAGCAGCACCGCCGTCGCCGCCGGCATGCCGGTGCGGCTGCGCGATGTGGCGACCGTGCGCCAGGGCTACAAGGAACGCGAGGCGGTGATCCGCCTGGCCGGGCGCGAGGCGGTGGAGTTGGCCATCTACAAGGAGGGCGACGCCAACACCGTGGCCACCGCCAAGGCGCTGTCGCAGCGGCTGGAGCGCCTGCGTGCGCAGCTGCCGGCCGACGTCTCGCTGGACACGCTGGACGACCAGTCGCGCTTCATCGAACACGCCATCGGCGAGGTCAAGCGCGACGCGGTGATCGGCGGCCTGCTGGCGATCCTGGTGATCTTCCTGTTCCTGCGCGATGGCTGGAGCACCTTCGTGATCGGCCTGTCGCTGCCGGTGTCGATCGTGGCCACGTTCTTCTTCATGGACCGGCTGGGGCTGAGCCTCAACGTGATGTCGCTGGGCGGCCTGGCGCTGGCCACCGGCCTGGTGGTGGACGACTCGATCGTGGTGCTGGAGAGCATCGCCAAGGCGCGCGAGCGGGGCTTGGGGATCGTGCAGGCGGCGATCGCCGGCACGCGCGAGGTGAGCATGGCGGTGGTCGCCTCGACCCTGACCACGATCGCGGTGTTCCTGCCGCTGGTGTTCGTCGACGGCATCGCCGGCCAGCTGTTCCGCGACCAGGCGTTGACCGTGGCGATCGCGATCGCGATCTCGCTGGTGGTGGCGATGACGCTGATCCCGATGCTGAGCTCGCTGCGCGGGCGCGCGCCGCTGGGTTTCGCCACCGAGGCGCCGCATCCGCGCTGGCAGCCCGATGCGCGCTGGCAGAAGCCGTTCGCGCTGGGCGGGCGCGGCGTCGGCGCGGCGGTGCGCGGTGCGGTGTTCGGGCTGGGCTGGCTGCTGGTCAGGCTGTGGCGGGGCGCGGTGTTCCTGATCGCGCCGCTGATGCGCCGGCTCAGCACGGTGGCGATGAAGCCCTACGGCTGGCTGGAGCGCGGCTACCTGCGCCTGCTGCCGGCCGCGCTGGCCTGCCCGTGGCGCGTGCTGGGCCTGGCCACGCTGGCGCTGGCCGGCACCGCGGCGCTGGTGCCGACCCTGGGCACCGACCTGATCCCGCAGCTGGCGCAGGACCGCTTCGAGATGACGGTCAAGCTGCCGCCGGGCACGCCGCTGCGCGACACCGATGCGGTGCTGCGCACGCTGCAGGAAGAGCACGTCAAGGACGCCGGCGTGGCGGCCATCTTCGGCGTCAGCGGCAGCGGCACGCGGCTGGATGCCAACCCGACCGAGAGCGGTGAGAACATCGGCAAGCTGACCGTGGTCATGGCCGGTGGCGGCACTCCGCAGATCGAGGCGCGCGAGACCGAGGCGCTGCGCGCCTCGATGCAGGCCTGGCCGGGCGCGCAGGTCGACTTCGCGCGGCCGGCGCTGTTCAGCCTGTCCACGCCGCTGGAAGTGGAGCTGCGCGGCCAGGACCTGGCCACGCTGGAGGTCGCCGGCCAGCGCCTGGCCCAGCTGCTGCGCGGCAATGCGCACTACACCGATGTGCGCTCGACGGTGGAGCAGGGCTTCCCCGAGATCCAGATCCGCTTCGACCAGGAGCGCGCCGGCGCGCTGGGCCTGACCACGCGCCAGGTCGCCGATGCGGTGGTGCAGAAGGTGCGCGGCGAGGTGGCCACGCGCTACAGCTTCCGCGATCGCAAGATCGACGTGCTGGTACGCGCCCAGGCGTCGGACCGCGCCTCGGTCGAGGACGTGCGCCGGCTGATCGTCAATCCCTCGAGCAGCCGGCCGGTCACCCTGGACGCGGTGGCCGACGTCATCGCCACCACCGGCCCCAGCGAGATCCATCGCGCCGACCAGGGCCGCGTGGCGATCGTCTCGGCCGGTTTGAAGGACATCGACCTGGGCGGTGCGGTGCGCGAGGTGCAGGCGCTGGCCGCCGCGCATCCGCTGGGCGCCGGCGTGTCGATGCATATCGGCGGGCAGGGCGAGGAGCTGGGCGATTCGGTGCGCTCGCTGCTGTTCGCCTTCGGGCTGGCGGTGTTCCTGGTGTATCTGGTGATGGCCTCGCAGTTCGAGTCGCTGCTGCATCCCTTCGTCATCCTGTTCACCATCCCGCTGGCGCTGGTGGGCGCGGTGCTGGCGCTGAAGCTGAGCGGCTCGCCGGTGTCGGTGGTGGTGTTCATCGGCCTGATCCTGCTGGTCGGCCTGGTGACCAAGAACGCCATCATCCTGATCGATTCGGTCAACCAGCTGCGCGCGGCCGGCCTGGCCAAGCGGCGGGCGTTGGTGGAAGGCGCGCGCTCGCGCCTGCGGCCGATCGTGATGACCACCCTGTGCACGCTGCTGGGCTTCCTGCCGCTGGCGCTGGCCTCCGGCGAAGGCGCCGAGGTGCGCGCGCCGATGGCCATCACCGTGATCGGCGGCCTGCTGGTGTCCACGCTGCTGACCCTGCTGGTGATCCCGGTGGTCTACGACCTGCTGGACCGGCGCGGCGCGGTGCGCACGGCGGACGAGCCGGGCGCGGAAGCGGCTGTCGTGGCGTCCTGAGCTCGCCTCGCTATCGCCGATCCCTGCCGCGCCCGATCCCCATCTTCATCATTGGAGTCACAGCATGTTCAAAGCCTCACGAACGCCGCGCCACTGGCCCGGTCTCAGCACGCTTCCGCTGTTGGCCGGGCTGATGATGCTCAGCGGCGCGGGGTGGGCACAGCTGCCTGCGGGCGAGGGCGATCCCTGTCCTTCGCTGGCCTCTGCCGCCCGCGATCAGCTGCTGGTCCATGTGCCCTTCGAAACGGTGGACGGGCGCATCTATGTCCGCGCCAAGGTCAACGGCCGCTCAGGCTATCGCTTCGCCGTCGACACCGGCGCCAGCGGCCTGGCGCGCGCCGATGCGCGCCTGACGGAAAGCCTGCATCTGCCCGCCGCGGGTCAGTCCGGGAATTCGGACGGCGTGCAGACCGCGGTGGCGCAGACGGTTCGTATCGACACGCTCGAGCTGGACGGTCTGCGACGCGCAGGCATCGAGGCGATCACGCGCGACTATCGCGCCAAACTGAAGGACGAAGCCGCCTTCGACGGCATCCTCGCGCGCGAGTTCTTCGCCGATGGCCTGCTGATCGTCGACTACCCGGCGCGGATGCTGTCCTTCAGCCGCACCTTGTCGCTGCCCGGCGACCGGGCGGACATGCTGCCCTACACCCGGCCCTTCCGCGTCCCCGTGCGGATCGGCGAGCGCCAGCTGGAGGGCAATCTGGATACCGGCGCCAACGTGGCGCTGGTGCTGCCCAAGGCGCTCTACGATCAGATCGAGGCCGGTCCCCTGGCCGAGGCCGGTTCGGGCCAGCTGAGCCACACCGCGATCGAACTCGGCAAGGCGACCGTGCACGGGCCGGTCCAGGTCGGTGGACTGGTCCTGCGCGATCTCGACGCCCGGGTGTCCGATCGCTATCCGGAGCTGCTGGTCGGCGCACTGGCCCTGAAGGGCAGCGTGCTGATGATCGACCAGCGCGCGATGCGCGTGGCGGTGTGCACGCCATGATGTCGCGCGCTCGCCTGTCTCCAGTCCTGCCTGGACGCCCCGGTCCCGCGCGGGGACCCCACGCCTGTGCCCGAGGTGAAGGATCAGCATCGCTGCGCTGAGCATCCGCCGGCCGGTGACCACGGTGATGTGCTTCGTCTCGCTGCTGGTGATCGGCGCGATCGCGGCGGTGCGGCTGCCGCTGGAGGCCTTCCCGGACATCTCCGCGCCGTTCCTGTTCGTGCAGCTGCCGTATCCGGGTTCCACGCCGGAGGAGGTTGAACGCAACATCCTGCGCCCGGCCGAGGAGGCGCTGGCGATCATGCCGGGCATCAAGCGCCTGCGCGGCACCGCCACC
This sequence comes from Pseudoxanthomonas sp. UC19_8, assembly GCF_042700505.1. Classification (NCBI taxonomy): domain Bacteria; kingdom Pseudomonadati; phylum Pseudomonadota; class Gammaproteobacteria; order Lysobacterales; family Lysobacteraceae; genus Pseudoxanthomonas; species Pseudoxanthomonas sp. UC19_8. The sequence goes on along the minus strand of NZ_CP170559.1, from coordinate 1,773,415 downwards.
GCCGATGCGGCCAGCCTCTTCATCGAGTTCAGCGACTGGGACCGCGACATCGCCATCGCCGCCTCCGACGCGCGCGTGCGCCTGGACGCGATCCGCGGCGACCTGCCGGACGATCTGAAGCGCTACTCGGTGTTCAAGTGGTCCAGCAGCGACCAGCCGATCCTGCGCGTGCGCCTGGCCGGCGATCGCGACATGACAGCCTCGTACGACATGATCGAGCGCGAGTTCAAGCGCCGCCTGGAGCGCATCCCCGGCGTGGCGCGCGTGGAGATCTCCGGCGCGGCGCCCAACGAGGTGGAGGTGGCGATCGCGCCGGACCGCCTGAGCGCGCACGGCCTCAACCTCAACGACCTGACCACGCGCCTGCAGGCGGCCAACTTCTCGATCTCCGCCGGCCAGATCGACGACCACGGCCAGCGCCTGCGCGTGCAGCCGATGGGCGAGGTCGCCGACCTGCAGCAGCTGCGCGAGTTGGTGATCGCCGACAGCGGCCTGCGCCTGGGCGACATCGCCAGCGTGCAGCTCAAGCCCTCGCGCATGGACTACGGCCGCCGCCTGGACGGCAAGCCGGCCGTGGGCATGGACATCTACAAGGAGCGCAGCGCCAACCTGGTGCAGGTCTCGCGCGACGCGCTGGCCGAGGTGGAGGCGATCCGCGCCCAGCCCGAGCTGTCCGACGTGCAGATCAAGGTGATGGAGAACCAGGGCGAGAACGTCACCTCCTCGCTGCTGGAACTGGCCGAGGCGGGCGCGATCGGCCTGCTGCTGTCCATCGCCGTGCTGTTCTTCTTCCTGCGCCACTGGCCGTCCACGCTGATGGTGACCCTGGCCATCCCGATCTGCTTCGTGATGACCCTGGGCTTCATGTACTTCGCCGGGGTCACGCTCAACATCCTGACGATGATGGGCCTGCTGCTGGCGGTCGGCATGCTGGTCGACAACGCCGTGGTGGTGGTGGAGAGCATCTTCCAGGAGCGCGAGAAGATGCCGGGCGAACCGGTCAAGGCCGCCTTGCTCGGGACCAGGCATGTGGCCATCGCGCTGTCGGCCGGCACGCTGTGCCACTGCATCGTGTTCGTGCCCAACCTGTTTGGTGAGACCAACCAGATCAGCATCTTCATGGCGCAGATCGCGGTGACCATCTCGGTCTCGCTGCTGGCCTCCTGGCTGGTGGCGATCAGCCTGATCCCGATGCTGTCGGCACGCATGAAGACCCCGCCGCTGCTGCGCTCCGAGCGCGGCCTGATCCCGTGGCTGCAGCGCCGCTATGCGCGCCTGCTGCGCTGGACGCTGGAGCACCGCGGCTGGAGCGTGCTGGGCATCGTGCTGATCGTGGCCGCCAGCCTGGTGCCGATGAAGCTGACCGAGATGGACATGTTCGGCGGCGGGCAGGCCGGCGAGACCTCGGTGCTGTACCAGTTCCGCGGCTCCTACACGCGCGACCAGATGTCGGCCGAAGTGGCGCGCGCCGAGCAGTACCTGGAAAGCCAGCGCAAGGCCTTGGGCATCACCCAGATCTATTCGTGGTTCAGTGAGAGCGAAGGCGCCTCCAGTTCGGTCAAGTTCGACACCACCGATCCAGACGAGACCAAGCGCCGCGTCGAGCTGCTGCGCAAGGGCATGCCCAAGTCGGCGCGCGCCGAGATCGTGATGGGCAGCGGCAACGGCAACGGCGGCGGCAACAAGAACGGCGTGCAGGTGCAGCTGACCGGCGATTCGACCGCCGTGCTGCAGGAGATCGCCCGTGACGTGCTGCCGGCGCTGGCCAGCCGCCCCGAGCTGCGCGATGTGCGCATCGACGCGGGCGACCAGAGCAGCGAGCTGAAGGTGCACGTGGATCGCGAACGCGCCGCCGCGTTCGGCTTCTCGGCCCAGGACGTGGCGAGCTTCGTCAACATCGCCCTGCGCGGCGGCAAGCTGCGCGAGCTGCGCCGCGGCGACACCGAGGTGCCGGTCACCCTGCGCTTCGCCGGCGCCGAGCAGTCGACCATCGCCGACCTCGAAGGCTTCATGGTGCGCGCCAAGGACGGGCGCAGCGTGCCGCTGATGTCGATGGTCAGCATCGACATGGCGCCGTCGGCCTCGCAGATCTCGCGCAGCAACCGCCAGACCACGCTGGCCATCACCGCCAATCTGGCCGAGCAGGTCACCGCGCCCAAGGGCCGCGAGGCGATGGAGGCGGTGCTCAAGTCGATGTCCTTCCCGGCCGGCTACCACTACACCTTCGACGGCGGCGATTACCAGGACGACGGCGAGGCCATGCAGCAGATGCTGTTCAACATGGTCATCGCCCTGCTGATGATCTACCTGGTGATGGCGGCGGTGTTCGAGTCGCTGCTGTTCCCGGCGGCGATCATGTCCGGCGTGGTGTTCTCGATCTTCGGCGTGTTCTGGCTGTTCTGGCTCACCGGCACCGCCTTCGGCGTGATGTCCTTCATCGGCATCCTGGTGCTGATGGGCGTGGTGGTGAACAACGGCATCGTGATGATCGAGCACATCAACACGCTGCGCCGCGGCGGCCTGAGCCGCACCGATGCGCTGGTGGAGGGCAGCCGCGAGCGCCTGCGCCCGATCATGATGACCATGGGCACGGCGATCCTGGCGATGGTGCCCATCGCCATGGGCGGCACGCAGATGGGCGGCGACGGACCGCCGTATTTCCCGATGGCCCGCGCCATCGCCGGCGGCCTGGCGTTCTCGACCGTGGTCAGCCTGCTGTTCCTGCCCACGATCTACGCGATCCTGGACGACCTGCGCGCCGGCATGGGCCGGCTGGTGCGCCGCGCCCGCGGCGTGCCGCAGGCGGCGGCGGTCGGCACGGCCTGAGCGCCGTGCCGGTCGGCGTCCGTCGCCGGGCCGCGCCTCAGCCCAGCAGCTTGCGCGCCACCAGCACGCCGGTGATCCAGAAGCCGGCCATGCTGCCCAGGTTGGTCAGCATGAAGGTCAGCACCACGCGGCAGACGCGGTTGCGGTACCAGCCCTTGAGCGTCTGCGCATCGTCGCGCAGCGCCAGGAAGTCGCCGTAGGCAGGCTTGCGCAGGTGCACCTCGACCAGTGCGCTGAAGGCGCCGGCCGGCAGGCCCGGGCGGAACGGCTTGAGCGGCGCGGCGACGATCGCCGCCAGGATGCTCAGCGGATGGCCGGCCGCGGCCAGGCAGCCCAGCCCGGCCAGGCCGCCGGTCAGCAGCAGCCACTGCACCAGCAGCGTGCTGCCGACCTTCAGCCCGCCGCTGTAGAAGCCCCAGACGATGCCGCCCAGCACCAGCACGCTCAGCAGCATCATGATCCAGGGCAGCTTGCGCTTGGGCTGGACGAATTCCAGTTCGCTGCGCACCACGACCGGGTCGGCCTGGTCCTCGGCCAGATGCCTGGCCAGGCCCTGCAGATGGCCGGCGCCGACCACGGCCAGCACTTCGCGCGCGCCGCCGGCCTGTCCGCGCAGGCTGGCGGCCATGTAGCGGTCGCGCTCGGCGATCACCGCCTCGTACAGGGCCGGACTCTCCTTGGCGAACTCGCCGAAGCTGGCCTCGAGCATGTCGCCCTGCTTGAGCTGTTCGATCTCCGCTTCGCCCACCTCGTCGGAGGCGAACAGGCCGCCGAGCAGGCCGGCGCCCAGCTTGAGCTTGCCGAACAGGCCCAGCTTGGCCGAGGCGCGCTTGAAGGTCAGGCCGACCTCGCGATCGATCAGATGCACGGCCAGCCCGCGCGCGCGGGCCACGTCCACCGCGCGCTTGAGCTCGGCGCCGGGCTCGATGCCCAGCTGCTCGGCCAGGCGCCGCTGATAGGCGGCCAGCGCCAGGTTGGCGGCGAACAGCGCCACGCGGCCCTTGCGGATCACCTGCACCAGGTCCAGCTTGGCCAGCGCGTCCGGATCGCTCAAGGCCTGCAGGCGCTGGGCGTCCAGTTCGACCGCCACCGCGTCGTAGGCGCCGCTGTCGATGGCCTGCTGCACGGCCTCCACGCTGGCCTTGGACACGTGCGCGGTGCCCAGCAGCGTGTAGCGCACGCCATCGCGTTGCACCACGCGCTGCGGCTGTTCGGCCGTCTCCTCGTGCGCGGGCGTGGCGGGCAGGGCGGTGGAATCGGAATCGGTCATGGATTACTCGTCGAAAGGAGCGCCAGCAGCGCCTTCACCCAGCGCGCGCTGCATCTGAAGCAGGTCGAGCCAGCGGCCGTGCTTGCGGCCGATGCCCTGGAAGACGCCCACGGTGCGGAAGCCGGCGCGCTCGTGCAAGCGCACCGAGGCGGCGTTGGCCGAGTCGCCGATCACCGCGATCATCTGGCGGAAGCCGCGCGCGGTGCAGTCCTCGATCAGCGCCTGCAGCAACGCGCTGCCGATGCGCCGGCCGTGCAAGGCCGCATCCACGTAGACCGTGTTCTCCACGGTGAAGCGGTAGGCACTGCGGGCGCGGTAGCTGCCGGCGTAGGCGTAGCCGGCGACGCGACCGTCGCACTCGGCCACCAGATACGGATAGCCCTGATCCAGCAGCGCCTGCATGCGGCGCCGCATCTCGTCGACGTCCGGCGGGTCGTATTCGTAGGTGGCCACGCCGCCGTCGACCTGCGCGGCGTAGATCGCCGTGATCGCCGGCATGTCCTCGACGCGCACGGGTCGGATGCGCGGCAGCGCGGCGTTCATGCGGACGGCGCGCGCTGGGCCATCAATCGATGTAACGGCGGGTTAGATCGCCGTAGGCGTCGATGCGGCGATCGCGCAGGAACGGCCAGATGCGGCGCACGTGCTCGCTGCGCTGCAGGTCGACCTCGACGCTGAGGATCTCCGCCTCGCCGCCGGCTTCGGCCAGGAACTCGCCCTGCGGCCCCAGCACATGGCTGTTGCCCCAGAAGTCGATCCCCGAGGCGCCCAGCGGCGAGGCCTCGTGGCCGACGCGGTTGCAGCTGAGCACCGGCAGGCCGTTGGCCACGGCGTGGCCGCGGTGGCTCAGCACCCAGGCATCGCGCTGGCGGGTCTTCTCGTCCTGCGCATCGTCCGGATCCCAGCCGATGGCGGTGGGGTAGAGCAGCAGGTCGGCGCCGGCCAGCGCCATCAGCCGCGCGCCTTCCGGATACCACTGGTCCCAGCACACCAGCACGCCGAGGCGGCCGACCGAGGTGTCGATCGGCTTGAAACCCAGATCGCCCGGGGTGAAGTAGAACTTTTCGTAGAAGCCCGGGTCGTCCGGGATATGCATCTTGCGGTACTTGCCCGCCGTGCTGCCGTCGGCGTCGAACACCACCGCGGTGTTGTGGTACAGCCCGGCGGCGCGCCGTTCGAACAGCGAGCTCACCAGCACCACCTTGTGCTGTTTGGCCAGCTCGGCCAAGCGCGCGGTGCTCGGGCCCGGGATCGGCTCGGCCAGGTCGAACTCGTGCACCGACTCGTGCTGGCAGAAATAGGCGCCGTTATGCAGCTCCTGCAGCAGCACCAGTTTGGCGCCGCGCTTGGCGGCCTCGGCCACGCGCTGCTCGATCACCGTCAGATTGGCATCGGCGTCGCCGTGGTTCTTTTCCTGGATCAGGGCAACGGGCAGGGTGCGACGGGTCATGGCAGCAGTGCGACAGCAGGGGAGAAGGAATGGTAACGCGGATGTGTGGGACGCCCTGCGTCCGCGCAAGGCCGCTCACGCTGCCGGGCGCGATGCCGCACGGCGCAGATTCACGCGGCCAGCAGGCCTTCGGGCAGCTGCATGGTCACGCAGTGCAGGCTGCCGTTCTGCCAGATCAGCGGACGGCAGGGGATCTGCACGATCTCCCGGCCGGGATAGGCCTTGGCCAGCACCTCGGCGGCCGGGCCATCGGCCGGATCGCCGTAGGCAGGCATCAGCACCGCGCCGTTGAGGATCAGGTAATTGGCGTAGCTGGCGGCCAGGCGACGGCCGTCGTCCAGGATCGGCTGCGCCCACGGCAGCGGATACAGCGTGTAGGGCGCGCCATCGGGCGTGCGCAGCGCGGCCAGCTCATCGCCCATCGCGCTCAACTCGGCGTGGTGCGCGTCGCCGGCGTCGTCGCAGGCTTGGTAGACGATGGCATCGCCCGGTGCGAAGCGGGCCAGGGTATCGATGTGGGCATCGGTGTCGTCGCCTTCCAGATAGCCATGGTCCAGCCACAGCACGCGCTCTTGCTGCAGCGAGGTCTTCAGCGTGTCGGTGATCTGCCCGCGCGTGGCATCGGGATGGCGCTCGTGCAGGCAGCGCCAGGTGGTCAGCAGGGTGCCGGCGCCATCGGTCTCGATGCCGCCGCCCTCCAGCGCGAAGTCCACGCGCTGCACGTAGGCATCGCGGAACACGCCGGCCCCGGCCAGCGTGCCGACCAGCAGGTCGTCCAGCGAGGCCTCGTACTTGCCGCCCCAGCCGGTGAAGCGGAAGTCCATCAGCTTGAAGCCCTCGCTGCTGCGCAGGCTGATCGGGCCGGAATCCCGCAGCCAGGTGTCGTCGTATGGCGCCTCGACGAAGCGCACGCGGTCCATGTCCACACGCGCCGAGCGCAGGCGCGCCTCGGCGTAGACCTGCAGGTCCGCGTCGGCCACGCAGATCACCACCGGCTCGAAGCGGGTGATGCCCGCCACCAGGGCGATATAGGTCTCCTCGACCGATTCCAGGCGCGCGGCCCAGTCGGTGCCGGCATGCGGCCACGCGATGAGGATCGCGGATTGGGGTTCCCACTCCGCGGGGAAACGGACATTGGTCATCGGGTTTTCCATCAGCTGCGCCGGGATCGCACACCGGCAGGTCTTGCTTGATTATGCGGTGCTCGCGTCGGTGCGATGACCGCGAGCCGGCCTGCGCATCGCAGGCCGCGCGTGAACCGGCTTCAGCGGATCGGCGGCTTGGGGCCGATCTCGCTGGGGCTGGCCTTGTTGGTCACCACGTCGATCACCTTGTTCTTCTCGAAGTACACGGTGAAGTTGGGGTAGACCCAGCGGTTGATCGTCGGCCACTGGCGCTTCTGCCCGCCGCGCGGGTCCAGGCGCTGCTGCGGCGCGCCGAACCTGGCTTCCACCTGGCTGGTGGTGAGCCCGCGCACGGGCAGGTTGGAGGCCGGATCGCGCGCCCGGTCGACCAGCAGGGTCTCCGCGCCGGACGGGCCGGCCAGCGCAGCCAGGGCAATCAGGGACAGCAGGCGCATGCGAGGCTTCATCACGAGGTTCCCCCAGGTAAGGTCGTCTTTATAGCAGAGCGACCGCAACAAAAAACCGCCCGGCGAAGGGCGGTTTCCGGTGGACCGTACAGCGCTGGAACTCAGCGCTGGCGGGCCTTGAAGCGCGGGTTGGACTTGCAGATCACGAAGACCTTGCCACGACGGCGGACCACCTTGCAGTCGCGGTGACGGGCCTTCGCCGACTTCAGGGAGGACAGGACCTTCATGACGTAAAACCTCGGCGTGGAATGGGATGGAACCTACTAAGCCCGCCATTCTAGCCTGGCTTTCCGAGTCGATTCAAGCAGTTGGCCGGAAATTTCTTCGCATCCGGTCCGGAGGGTGCCGGCGAGGGCGCGCGCGTCGGCGATAATGCGGCGTTTCCCCTGCCGAGCCGCCCCATGATGACAGCCTCCGTTCCCGTTCTCACCATCGATGGTCCGTCCGGGGCGGGCAAGGGCACCGTCAGCCGCCTGGCCGCGACCCGGCTGGGCTGGCACTACCTGGATTCGGGCGCGCTGTACCGGGCGGTCGGCGTGGCGGCCAGCTGGGCCGACCTGGACCTGTCCGACGCCGCCGCGCTGGTGCGCTGCACCTTCGACACTCACGTCAGCTTCCGCGACCAGGACGGCGCAGAGATGCGGGTGCTGGTCAACGGCGTGGACGCCACCGACGAGCTGCGCCTGGAGACCACCGGCACGGTGGCCTCGGCGATCGCCGCGATCCCCGAGGTGCGCTCGGCGCTGAAGGAGCGCCAGCGGGCGTTCCGCACCGCGCCCGGCCTGGTCGCCGACGGCCGCGACATGGGCACGGTCATCTTCCCGGACGCCCCCTACAAGGTGTTCCTGACCGCCAGCGCCGAGGAGCGGGCCGAGCGTCGCTATAAGCAGTTGAAAGACAAGGGGGTTTCAGTCACAATCGACGGTCTGCTGCGCGAGATCCTCGCGCGCGACGCCCGCGATGCCCAGCGCACGGTGGCGCCGCTGCGGCCGGCGCAAGACGCCGTCCTCATCGACACCACCGGCCTGGACATCGAGACCGTCGTGACGCGGGTGCTGGCCCTGTTGCCATCGCCCGCCGCCTGAGTCGATCGCGGCAGACATCAACCCCACCTCGTCCATGTCGGCCGGGGTGGTCATCCAACCAACCAACACACGGCAGCCGACCTTGGTGCCGCAACGGGTGGACAGGGGCGAGGCCGCGCAGGCGGTGAGCACCTGTCCGTGTGTCCAACTGAGTAATCAACAATGACCGAATCATTTGCAGAACTGTTCGAGCAGAGCCAGACCCATCTGGCCAAGCTGAAGCCGGGCGCCATCGTCGTCGGCACCGTGGTCGAGGTGCGCAACGACGTGGTGGTGATCAACGCCGGCCTGAAGTCCGAAGGCATCGTGCCGATCGAACAGTTCCGTAACGACGCCGGCGAGATCGACGTGGGTGTGGGCGACCAGGTGAAGGTCGCGCTCGACTCGCTCGAGAACGGCTTTGGCGAAACCGTCCTGTCGCGCGAGAAGGCCAAGCGCGCCATGGTGTGGGACGAGCTGGAAGAAGCCCTGGAGAAGAACGAGACCATCACCGGCCGCATCAGCGGCAAGGTCAAGGGCGGCTTCACCGTCGACATCAAGGACGTGCGCGCGTTCCTGCCCGGTTCGCTGGTCGATGTGCGCCCCGTGCGCGATCCCGGCTACCTGGAAGGCAAGGAGCTGGAGTTCAAGCTCATCAAGCTGGACCGCAAGCGCAATAACGTGGTCGTTTCCCGCCGCGCCGTCGTCGAGTCCGAGCACTCCGAGGAGCGCGAGGCCCTGATGGACAAGCTGCAGGAAGGCGTGGTGCTGAAGGGTGTGGTCAAGAACCTCACCGACTACGGCGCGTTCGTCGACCTGGGCGGCATCGATGGCCTGCTGCACATCACCGACATGGCCTGGAAGCGCGTGCGCCATCCGTCCGAGGTGGTGGAAGTCGGCCAGGAGCTGGAAGTGCGCGTGCTCAAGTACGACCGCGAGCGCAACCGCGTCAGCCTGGGCCTGAAGCAGCTGGGCGAGGATCCGTGGGACAACATCGCCCGCCGCTATCCGTCCAACAGCCGCGTGTTCGGCAAGGTCTCCAACGTCACCGATTACGGCGCGTTCGTCGAGATCGAGCCGGGCGTGGAAGGCCTGGTGCACGTGTCCGAGATGGACTGGACCAACAAGAACGTCAACCCGTCCAAGGTCGTGCAGGTCGGTGACGAGGTGGAAGTCATGGTCCTGGACGTGGACGAGGAGCGCCGCCGCATCTCGCTGGGCATGAAGCAGGTCGCCGCCAATCCGTGGGAGACCTTCGCGGCCATCCACAAGAAGGGCGACAAGGTGTCCGGTCAGATCAAGTCGATCACCGACTTTGGCATCTTCATCGGCCTGGACGGCGGCATCGACGGCCTGATCCACCTGTCGGACATCAGCTGGAACTCGACCGGCGAGGACATCGCCCGCAACTTCAAGAAGGGCGACACGCTGGACGCCGTGGTGCTGGCCGTCGATCCGGAGCGCGAGCGCATCAGCCTGGGCGTCAAGCAGCTGGAGCAGGATCCGTTTGGTCAGTACATGGCCTCGCATCCGAAGGGCTCCAAGGTCGAAGGCACCGTCAAGGAAGTCGATTCCAAGGGCGCCACGATCGAGCTGGCCGACGGGATCGAGGGCTATGTCTCGGCCCGCGACATCAGCTACGAGCGCGTGGACGATGCCAGCCAGCACCTGAAGGTCGGCGACAAGGTCGAGGCCAAGTTCATCGGTATGGACCGCAAGGGCCGCACGATGCAGCTGTCGATCAAGGCCAAGGACGAGGCGGAAACCGCCGAGGCGCTGGCCGAGTACAACAAGACCGCCGCCGAGGCCGCCACCGGTACCACCAGCCTGGGTGCGCTGCTGCGCGCGCAGCTGGACGGCGGCAAGTCCGAGTAATCCCGCAACACGCTTGAAAACCATGCCGGCCCGGTTCGTCCGGGCCGGCCATGGTCATGCCCAACGCGCACCCCGCAGCCGATGACGAAATCCGAACTGATCGAGATTCTGACCCGCCGACAGCCGCACCTGAAGCCGGACGACGTCGACCTGGCGGTCAAGTCGCTGCTGGAGATGATGGGAAGCGCGCTGACCCGCGGCGAGCGTATCGAGATCCGTGGCTTCGGCAGTTTTTCCCTGCATTACCGTCCGCCGCGCATGGGGCGCAACCCCAAGACCGGCGACGCCGTGGCCCTGCCGGCCAAGCATGTCCCGCATTTCAAGCCGGGCAAGGAGCTGCGCGAACGCGTCAGCACCGTGGCCCCGATCGAAGAAATCGGCAGCGACTAGCGCGCCACTCGCGCCGTAGCGTCGCTTCCGCAACAAGGGCTTACGCCCAGCCTTCCCCAGCTGGCTGCCTCGGCTAAGCTAGGCGCCATTCGCCTCCTGGAGGGATCCCATGAATATCGTTCGCCTGATCATTGCCCTGGTCTGTCTGGCCATCGGGCTCATCATCGGCATCCTCAATACCCAGCCCATCACGCTCAACCTGCTGGTCACGCAGATCTCGACCGGCTCGGGCGCGGCCATCATCGTCTCGCTGCTGGCCGGCGTGTGCATCGGCGCGCTGATCGTGCTGGCCACCGTGGCCTGGCCGCTGTACGCACGCCTGCGCAAGGCCGGTCGCGTCAGCGCCCCTGCCGCGCGCAACGACGCGGTGCCGCCGGGTCCTGAGTCTGACGCCCGATGGAATTCCTCGACCAGTGGTTCTGGTTCATCCTGTTCGTGCCGCTGGCGGCACTGGTGGGCTGGGTGATCGGCCGTCGTGGCGGCCAGCGCCACAACGTCACCCAGGTCAGCCACCTGTCCAGCACTTACTTCCGCGGCCTGAACTATCTGCTCAACGAGCAGAACGACAAGGCCATCGAGCTGTTCCTGCATGTGGCCGAGCTGGACAAGGAGACTTTCGAGACGCAGGTCGCCCTGGGCCATCTGTTCCGCCGCCGCGGTGAGGTCGATCGCGCCATCCGCCTGCACCAGGGGCTGGTCCAGCGCAACGACCTGACCGACGCGCAGCGCGTGCAGGCCCTGCTGGCGCTGGGCGAGGACTACATGCGCTCGGGCCTGCTCGACCGCGCCGAGACGGTGTTCACCGACCTGGCGCGCATCGACCAGCGCGCCCCGCAGGCGCTGCGTCACCTGATCAGCATCTACCAGGCCGAGCGCGACTGGGAGAAGGCGATCGACAACGCCACGCGCTATGAGGAAGTCACCGGCGAGCCGATGGGCAAGCTGGTGGCGATGTTCCAGTGCGAGCTGGCCGAGCGCTATCGCACGGCCAACGATGTCGAGGCCGCGCGCGCCGCCGTCGCGCGCGCCTATCAGGCCGACGCCAAGAGCGTGCGCGCCGGGATTCTGGAGGGCCGTCTCGAGGTCGAGGCCGGCCACCCGGAGGCCGCGATCCGCGCCTTCGAGCGCGCCGCGCGCCACGACCCGGACTACCTGCCCGAAATCCTGCCCGGGCTGCTGGCCAGCTACGAGCAGGTGGGCGACGTGCCGGGCGCGCGCGCCTTCCTGTCGGAGATGTGCGAGCACTACCGCGGCATCGCGCCGGTGCTGGCGCTGACCCGGCTGGTCGAGCGTCACGATGGCCTGCACCAGGCGCGCGTCTACCTGGCGCGCCAGCTGAAGGATCGGCCTTCGGTGCGCGGCGAGGCGGCGTTGATCGACCTGACCCTGTCCGAGGGCACCGATGCGGACGCCACCCTGCACGACCTCAAGCACATCACCGACCAGCTGCTGGTGCGCAATCCCAGCTATCGCTGCACGCGCTGCGGCTTCGGCGCGCGCACCCACCACTGGCAATGCCCGAGCTGCAAGGAGTGGGGCACGGTCAAGCCGCTGCTGAACTACGCCGTCGTCTGATGCCGCCACTGGCCTATGGCGTCGGTCTGGCCGCGCTTGCCGCGCTCCTGACATGGTTGACGCGCCTCTACGCGCTGCGGCGCGGGCTGATGGATGCCCCGGGCGAGCGGCGCAGTCATCAGATCGCCACCCCGCGCGGCGGCGGGATCGCCATCGTGGCGGTCGTGCTGCTTGGCTGCGTCTGGCAGGCCTGGAACGCGGACGCCGGGCAGGGCACACCCATCGTCCTGTTCGCGGTGGGCTTCGCCCTGGTCGCCGGGATCGGCTGGCTGGACGACCATCGCCCGCTTTCGGCGCGGCTGCGCTTCTCCATCCACCTGATCGCTGCCGCGCTGCTGGCGATCGCGCTGTGGCGGCTGGGGTATGCATTTTGGCTGGTCGTGGCCGGCTTCGTCCTGGCCGCCAGCCTGATCAACATCTGGAATTTCATGGACGGCATCAACGGGCTGGCGGCGAGCCAGGCCGCGATCGCCGCGGCCGGGTTCGCGCTGGTGCTGCCTTCGGCCTGGTCCCTGTTGGCGCTGGCGCTGTGCGCGGGCTGTCTGGGTTTCCTTCCGTTCAACTTTCCGCGGGCCCGCATTTTCCTGGGAGATGTCGGCAGCGGCGCGTTGGGATACGCCTTGGCAGCGCTTACAGCGGTGGCCGCCGCGCAGACTGCCTCGCCGATCCTGGTGCTGCTGCCGCTGACCATGTTCAGCGTTGACGCGGGTTTCACCCTTTCGCGTCGTGTACTGTCTCGCGAGCCGTGGTGGCAGCCGCATACCACGCACGCCTACCAGCGCACCGCCCGTCGTCTGGGGCATACCATGGTGACAGCCGCTTGTGCCATCTTCACGCTGACCGCTACGATCATGATGGTGATGTCATGGCACTGGGACGGATGGTCCGCCCTGGTGATCGCAGCAACTTGCTTTGCCTTCGCCTCATGGACTTGGGTGCGGCTGCAGGCCAGGACCGGATTCCAGGGATGAGGACTGCATGAAGAATTGGCGCTCGCGCCTCTCGGTCACCGTGCCGCGCGTGGCGATCGTGTGCCACGACCTGCTGATGGTGTGGCTGTGCTGGCACGGACTGCATTGGCTGCGCTACGCCATGGTGCCGGGCGCGCCGCCGCTGCCGTGGTGGTCCACCGAAAGCGCCATCGTCCTGATCGCGCAGGGCATCGTGTTCTGGCGCGTCGGCCTGTATCGCGGCCTGTGGCGCTTCGCCAGCGTCCCTGACCTGGCCAACATCTTCAAGGCGGGCCTGATCGGCCTGCTCGCCATCGCCATCTGCTTGGTGATCTACAACCGCATCGACGCGGTCTCGCGCGCGGCGCTGCTGCTGTACCCGTTCGGTCTTGTCGGCCTGCTCGGCCTGCCGCGGCTGCTCTATCGCGCCTGAAGGACCATCAAATCGCCGACGCGGTCGATGTGCGCGCCAAGCGCGTGCTGATCCTGGGCGCGGGCCGCGCCGCCGAGGCGCTGCTGCGCGACCTGCGCCGCAGCGGCGCCTGGGAACCGGTGGGCCTGCTGGACGATGATGAGAAGCTGCAGGGCACCAAGCTGCGTGGCGTGCCGGTGCTGGGCAAGTTGGACGATGCCGCCAACATCGCGCGCGAAACCGCCGCGCGCCTGGTGGTGATCGCGATGCCCTCGCTGGACGCCTCGCAGATGCAGCGCGTGGTCGGCATCTGCGAGAACGCCGGGCTGCCGTTCCGCACGGTGCCGCGTCTGGTCGACATCCTGGAAGGCCGCTCGATGCCGGGCGAGCTGAAGGAGGTCGCGATCGACGACCTGCTCGGCCGCAAGCCGGTGACCCCGGACTGGAAGCTGATCCGCGGCTGGCTCGGTGGCCGCACGGTGCTGGTGACTGGCGCCGGTGGTTCGATCGGCTCGGAACTGTGCCGGCAGTGCGCGCGCCACGGGGCCGCCCGCATCGCGCTGATGGAAATCAGCGAGTGGGCGCTGATCCGCTCGCACCAGGCGCTGACCAAGGCCTTCCCTGATCTGGAAGTGATCCCGTTCCTGGGCAACTGCGGCGATCCGGCGGCCATCCGCCGCGCGCTGGCCATCGTCCAGCCCGACGCGGTCTTCCACGCGGCCGCCTACAAGCACGTGCCGCTGCTCGAAGGCCAGCTGCGCGAGGCGATCCGCAACAACGTGCTGGTGACCGAGACCATGGCGCGCGCCTGTCGCGAGGCCAAGGTCGGCACCTTCGTCTTCATTTCCACCGACAAGGCGGTGGACCCGGCCAACGTGCTGGGCGCCAGCAAGCGCCTGGCCGAGATGACCTGCCAGAGCCTGGACGAGCGGGGCGGCGGCACGCGTTTCACCACGGTGCGCTTCGGCAACGTGCTGGACTCGGCCGGTTCGGTGGTGCCGCTGTTCCGCGAGCAGATCCGCACCGGTGGCCCGGTCACGGTGACCCATCCGGACGTCACCCGGTACTTCATGACCATCCCCGAGGCCTGCCAGCTGATCGTGCAGGCCGCCGCCAGCGCCGCGCATGCCTCGATCTACACGCTGGACATGGGCGAGCCGATCCCGATCCGCATCCTGGCCGAGCAGATGATCCGCCTGGCGGGCAAGCAGCCAGGGCGCGATATCGCCATCACCTATACCGGCCTGCGCCCCGGCGAGAAGCTGCACGAGACGCTGTTCCATGCCGAGGAGCTGTACCGGCCGACCGCGCATTCGAAGATCCTCGAGGCCCGCGCCCGCGACGTCTCGCTCGAGGCTGTCACGCGGGCATTGCAACAGCTGCGTCAAGCTGTCGCCGATTACGATGATGAAACCATGCGCCGCGTGCTGCATGCGGCGATCCCGGAGTTCATCCCGGCGCCGGAGCACGAGGCCATGAACACCGTCGTCCAATTCCCCACTCGAGAGGCCAGGAACCACCGATGACCCAACGTATTCGCAAGGCAGTCTTCCCAGTCGCCGGACTTGGCACGCGCTTTCTGCCGGCCACCAAGACCGTGCCGAAGGAGATGCTGCCCATCATCGACCGGCCGTTGATCCAGTACGCCGTCGATGAGGCGGTCGAGGCCGGTTGCGATACGTTGATCTTCGTCACCAACCGCTACAAGCACGCCATTGGCGATTACTTCGACAAGGCCTACGAGCTCGAGCACCGCCTGGAGCAGTCCGGCAAGCACGAGCTGCTGGAGAAAGTGCGCAAGCCGCTGCCCGATGGCGTGCGCGCGATCTTCGTCACCCAGCCCGAGGCGCTGGGCCTGGGCCATGCGGTGCTGTGCGCCAAGCCGATCGTGGGCGAGGAGCCGTTCGCGGTGATGCTGCCGGACGATCTCATCGTCAACCGCAGCGGCGCCGGCGCGCTCAAGCAGATGGCCGATGCCCATGAGGCCACCGGCGCCAGCCAGATCGCGGTGCAGGACGTCGCCCCGGACAAGACCGACAGCTACGGCATCGTCGCCACCGAGGCGTTCAACGACCGCAGCGGCAAGATTACCGCCATGGTGGAAAAGCCCAAGCCGGCCGATGCGCCGAGCAACCTGGGCGTGGTCGGCCGTTACGTGCTCGACGGCAGCATCTTCAAGCTGCTGGAAGCCACCAAGCCGGGCGCCGGCGGCGAGATCCAGCTGACCGATGCGATCGCCACGCTGCTCCAACAGAAGCCGGTGCATGCGTATCGCTTCAAGGGCACGCGCTTCGACTGCGGCGCGCACATCGGCCTGGTCGAGGCGACCATCAGCTATGCCCTGCACAGCGAGAAGATCGGCGAAGCGGCGGCCAAGGCGATGCGCGAAGCGCTCAAGGAATTGGGTGTGCGCGAGGATTGAGTCCGTTACGCGCGGGCTAGCTCCGACTAAGAAAAAGGCGGCCATGGGCCGCCTTTTTCGTTTCCAGATCCGGACGCCTCCGGCGAGGCTCGGGCCGACGATCTCACCAGCGCAACGATCGATGCCAACTGATGCCGTGGGAGCCGCCATGGCGGCGATCGGGCTTTACCGGTAGAGCTTCATCGCCGCCATGGCGGCTCCCACAACAACACCGAACCCCATCACCGCCGCTGGCACTAGTGCGCTCACCTTCCACGCACGGCTGCCACTAGCGCCTACGGTGGTGTCGTCGGACGAGGCATACCCCCGTCAGTCTCAAAGCGCTTCGAAGATGCCCGCCGCGCCCATGCCGGTGCCGATGCACATGGTCACCATGCCGTACTTCTGCTGGCGGCGGCGCAGGCCGTGGACGATGGTCGCGGTGCGGATGGCACCGGTCGCGCCCAGCGGATGACCCAGGGCGATGGCGCCGCCCAGCGGGTTGACCTTGGACGGGTCGAGCTCGCTGTCGCGGATCACCGCCAGCGACTGCGCGGCGAAGGCCTCGTTGAGCTCGATCCAGTCCAGCTGGTCCTTGGTCAGGCCGGCCTGCTTGAGGGCCTTGGGGATCGCCGCGATCGGGCCGATGCCCATTACTTCCGGGCGTACGCCGGCCACGGAGAAGCTGACGAAGCGCGCCAGCGGGGTCAGCCCGTAGTCCTTGATCGCCTGCTCGGAGGCCAGCAGCACCGCACCGGCGCCGTCGCTCATCTGCGAGGAGTTGCCGGCCGTAACGCTGCCGCCGAACTGGCCGTTGCGGAACACCGGGCGCAGCTTGGCCAAGCCTTCCAGCGAACTGTCCGGGCGCGGGCCTTCGTCGTGTTCCACCCGCAGCTTGCGCAGGGCGATGGTGTTGCCGTCGACGAGATTGGGCTGGTAGGAGTGGATCTCGTACGGGGTGATCTCCGCGGCGAACTCGCCAGCCTGGATCGCGGTGATGGCCTTCTGGTGCGAGGCCAGGGCGAAGGCGTCCTGCTCCTCGCGCGAGACCTTCCATTCCTCGGCCACCTTTTCGGCGGTGATGCCCATGCCGTAGGCGATGGCGACGTGGTCGTCCTTGAACACCGACGGCGACAGGGCGATCTTGTTGCCCATCATCGGCACCATCGACATCGATTCGGTGCCGCCGGCCAGCATCAGGTCGGCATTGCCCAGACGGATCTGGTCGGCCGCCAGCGCCACGGCCTGCAGGCCGGAGGAGCAGAAGCGGTTGATGGTCTGGCCGGCCACGGTATTGGGCAAGCCGGCCAGCAGTACGCCGATGCGCGCCACGTTCATGCCTTGCTCGCCCTCGGGCATGGCGCAGCCGATGATGGCGTCGTCGATGCGGCCCGGGTCGATGCCCGGCGCCTGTGCGACCACGGCCTTGAGCACGTGGGCGAGCATGTCGTCGGGACGGGTGTTGCGGAACATGCCCTTGGGCGCCTTGCCGACCGGCGTGCGGGTGGCGGCGACGATGTAGGCGTCCTGGATCTGCTTGGTCATTTGGCTTTCTCCGAAAGCCGGGAATGGGGAATGGGGAGTCGGGAATCGGGGAGGCGGATTCGCGCGATCTGCAGCAGTCCTATTTCCGGCAGAAATTAGGAGGGAAGGAGGAGTCGGGAGCGCTTTCCACTCCCGGTTCCCAATTCCCGATTCTCAGTTCCTAAGCGGCTTACCCGTCTTGAGCATGTGCCCAATCCGCGCCTGGGTCTTTTCCTGCTGGGCCAGTTCGACGAAGTGGCGACGCTCCAGCCTGAGCAGCCAGTCCTCGTCCACCACCGCGCCACGATCCACTTCGCCGCCGCACAGCACGGTGGCGATGCGGGTGGCGATCTCGTAGTCGTATTCGCTGATGAAGCGGCCTTCCAACATGTTGACCAGCATCATCTTGAAGGTGGCGATGCCGACGTCGCCGGCGACCTGGATGCGGCGCGTGGGCAGGGGCGGGCGATAGCCGGACTCGGCCAGCGCCGCGGCCTCGTTCTTGGCGATGTAGAGCGACTCGTAGGCGTTGAACACGATCTTGTCGGTTGGACGCAGCAGGCCCAGCTCCTGGGCATTGACGGCCGAGTTGGAGACCTTGGCCATGGCGATGGTCTCGAAGGTCTTCTTCAGCTCGGCGAACACGTCGCCGCCAGGCCCCGCGGCCGCCGAGGCGCGCGCGGCCAGTTCCTTCAGGCCACCGCCGGCGGGCAGCAGGCCCACGCCGGCCTCGACCAGGCCGATATAGCTCTCCAGCCCGGCCACGGTCTTGGCGCTGTGCATCTGGAACTCGCAGCCGCCGCCCAGGGCCAGGCCGCGCACGGCGGCCACGACCGGCACCAGCGAATACTTGATGCGCTGACTGGTGGCCTGGAAGTTGGCGACCATCGCCTCGAACTCGGCGATCTTGCCCGCCTGCAGCGCGCCCAGGGCACCGGCCAGATCGGCACCGGCGGAGAAGGGCTCCTTGGGCTGCCAGATCACCAGGCCCTTGAAGTCGCGCTCGGCGCGGCCGACGGCTTCCTGCAGCCCGTCCAGCACCTGGTCCGAGACGGTGTGCATCTTGGTCTTGAAGCTGACCACGGCCACCTCGTCGCCGTCGTGCCACAGGCGTACGCCGTCGTTCTCGTAGACCGTCTCGCCCTGCGGGTACTGCTCGCCCAGCACCGGATCGGGGAAGCGCTGGCGCTTGTAGACCGGCAGCGCCGAGCGCGGCAGCTTGGCGTCCTTGGCCGGGCTGTAGGAGCCTTCCGCACCGTGCACGCCGTCGCGGCCGTCGAACACCCAGTTTGGCAGCGGCGCGCTGCTCATGCTCTTGCCGGCGGCGATGTCGTCGGCGATCCACTGCGCCACCTGCTTCCAGCCGGCGGCCTGCCAGGTCTCGAACGGGCCCAGCGACCAGCCGTAGCCCCAGCGGATGGCCAGGTCCACATCGCGCGCGGTCTCGGCGATATCGGCCAGGTGGTAGGCGCTGTAGTGGAACAGGTCGCGGAAGGTCGCCCACAGGAACTGGGCCTGCGGGTGCTGGCTCTCGCGCAGCTTGGCGAACTTCTCGGCCGGGTTCTTGATCTTCAGGATCTCGACCACTTCCGGCGCGGCGCCACGGTCGGCCGTGCGGTAGTCCTGCTGCTCCAGATCGAGCACCACGATGTCCTTGCCGACCTTGCGGAAGATGCCGGCGCCGGTCTTCTGGCCCAGCGCGCCCTTGGCGATCAGGGCCTCCAGCCACTTGGGCGACTTGAAGAACGCATGCCACGGGTCATCGGGCAGGGTGTCGGCCATGGTCTTGATGACATGGGCCATGGTGTCCAGGCCGACCACGTCGGAGGTGCGGTAGGTCGCCGACTTCGGCCGGCCGACCAGCGGGCCGGTCAGGCCATCGACCTCGTCGAAGCCCAGGCCGAATTCCTGGGTGTGGTGGATGGTGGACAGGATCGAGAACACGCCGATGCGGTTGCCGATGAAGTTCGGCGTGTCCTTGGCATAGACCACGCCCTTGCCCAGCGTAGTGACGAGGAAGCTCTCCAGGCCCTCGAGCACCGCCTTGTCGGTGCCCTTGGCCGGGATCAGCTCGGCCAGATGCATGTAGCGCGGCGGATTGAAGAAGTGCACGCCGCAGAAGCGGTGGCGCAGCTGCTCGGGCAGCACCTCGGCCAGCTTGTTGATGCCCAGGCCCGAGGTGTTGGAGGCCAGCACGGCGTGGTCGGCCACGTACGGGGCGATCTTGGCGTAGAGGTCCTGCTTCCAGTCCATGCGCTCGGCGATGGCCTCGATGATCAGGTCGCAGCCGCGCAGCAGGTCCAGGTCGCTGCCGTAGTTGGCCGGGGTGATGGCCTCGGCCAGCCCCTTGGCCGCCAGCGGGGCGGGGGAGAGCTTGCCCAGGTTGGCGATGGCCTTGAGCACGATGCCGCTGGCCGGGCCCTCCTTGGCGGGCAGGTCGAACAGGATCGTGTCCACGCCCGCATTGGTCAGGTGGGCCGCGATCTGCGCGCCCATCACGCCGGCGCCAAGCACGGCGGCGCGGCGTACAAGCAGTTTCTCAGACATATTCAACAAACCTTTGTTTTGATTGAAATTACGCTTGGACGCTGCCGGCGCGGAAGCCGGCCTCGGCGAAGCGGATGAGTTCACGGGCGGCCAGTTCACGATGCGCCGCTTCGGTAACGCCGGCGGGACGCTTGATCAGGCCGAAGTCGGCCATGGCATAGGTCAGGGCGCCGGCCAGGAAGTCCAGGCGCCAGTACAGCTCCTGCTTGCTCAGGCCCGGCAGGCAGGCGGCGATGGCCTTGGCGAATTCGCGCAGGACATGGCCGTAGTGGTCGGAGAGGAACTTGCGCAGGTTGTCGTTCTTCTCGGCGTAGGCGCGGGCGATCACGCGCACGAAGGCGCCGCCGCCCTGGCCGTCCTGGGCCATGGCCAGGGCCGGTTCGACGAAGGCGGCCAGGATGGGCTCCAGCTCGCCGGGCCGCTTGAGGGCCTGCTCCAGCTGGCCCAGGCGTGCGGCGGTCATCACGTCCATGCGCCGGCGGAAGACCTCGTTGACCAGGTTCTCCTTGGAGCCGAAGTGATAGTTGACCGCGGCGATGTTGACGTCGGCCCGGGTGGTGACCTGGCGCAGGGAGGTGCCGGCGAAGCCATGCAGGGCGAACAGCTCCTCGGCGGCGCCGAGAATGCGGTCCTTGGTCGAGAACTGGGTGCCGGTGACCATGTGAACGGGGGCTCTGAATCAAACGCTTGTTTGAGTTTGCGCCGAGCCCGATCCGGATGTCATGTTGCACTGCGTCAAAGACGCCTGCGGACAGATGCAAGTGGCATTGCAATCCGTTAGAATTGCCGCAGAAATCAAATTCAAGCCCGCGTTTCCACGCGGGTTTTTTCTTAAGCCAACTTGGGTCGAACCTGGCCCCGAACTTCGGAGAACTCTCATGGCGCTGGAGCGCACCCTGTCCATCATCAAGCCGGATGCCGTCGCCAAGAACGTCATCGGCGAGATCTATGCCCGCTTCGAGAAGGCCGGCCTGAAGATCGTGGCCGCCAAGTACAAGCAGCTGTCGCGCCGCGAGGCCGAGGGCTTCTACGCCGTGCACAAGGACCGCCCGTTCTTCAACGCGCTGGTCGAATTCATGATCTCCGGCCCGGTGATGATCCAGGCGCTGGAAGGCGAGAACGCCGTGGCCGCGCACCGCGAGCTGCTGGGCGCCACCAATCCGAAGGACGCCGCGCCGGGCACCATTCGCGCCGACTTCGCCGATTCGATCGACGCCAACGCCGCCCATGGCTCGGACTCGCTGGAGAACGCGGCGATCGAAGTGGCGTACTGGTTCGCCGCCACTGAAGTGGTCTCGCGCTGAGCCTTCGATCAGCCAGATCGCGCCGATTCCCAGCGTGACCACCACCGGCGAGCCGCTCGCCGGTGCGCCGGCGCGCAAGCAGAATCTGCTCGACCTGGACCGGGCGGGCCTGGAGCGCTTCTTCGAGGAGACCCTCGGCGAGAAGCGCTACCGCGCCCACCAGGTGATGAAGTGGATCCATCACCGCTACGTCACCGACTTCGACGGCATGACCGACCTGGGCAAGCCGCTGCGCGCCAAGCTGCAGCAGCACGCCGAGGTGGTGGTGACGAACGTGGTGTTCGACAAGCCCTCCGCCGACGGCACGCACAAGTGGCTGCTGTCGATGGGCGCCGATGGCAAGAACGCCATCGAGACGGTCTACATCCCGGACAAGACCCGCGGCACGCTGTGCGTGTCCTCGCAGGTCGGTTGCGCGCTGAACTGCCAGTTCTGCTCGACCGCCACGCAGGGCTTCAACCGCAACCTGTCCACGGCCGAGATCATCGGCCAGGTCTGGGTGGCCGCGCGCCACCTGGGCAATGTGCCGGCGCAGATCCGCCGCCTCACCAACGTGGTGATGATGGGCATGGGCGAGCCGCTGGCCAATTTCGACAACGTCGTGCGCGCCATGAGCATCATGCGCGACGACCTGGGCTACGGCCTGGCCAGCAAGCGCGTGACGCTGTCCACCGCCGGCATGGTGCCGATGATCGACCGCCTCTCCACCGAGAGCGACGTGTCGCTGGCGGTCTCCCTGCATGCGGCGCAGGACGAACTGCGCAGCCAGCTGGTGCCGCTCAACAAGAAGTACCCGGTCGAGCAGCTGATGGCCGCCTGTGCGCGCTACCTCAAGGCCAGCCCCAAGCGCGACTCGATCACCTTCGAGTACACCCTGATGAAGGGCGTCAACGACCAGCCCGAGCACGCCCGTTCGCTGGCGCGGCTGATGCGCCAGTTCGGCAACCAGATGCAGTCGCGCGAGGCGGGCAAGGTCAATCTGATCCCGTTCAATCCCTTCCCGGGCACGCGCTACGAGCGCTCGGACGAGGCGCAGATCCGCGCGTTCCAGAAGATCCTGCTCGATGCGCAGGTGCTGACGATGGTGCGCCGCACCCGCGGCGACGACATCGATGCGGCCTGCGGCCAGCTCAAGGGCCAGGTCATGGACCGCACCCGGCGCCAGGCCGAGTTCAACCGCCAGCTGCGCGAGCAGGGCCTGGGCGATGCGGCCGCATAACCTCCTGCTCGCCGGGCTGCTCGTGGCCGTGGCCGCGACCGGCTGCTCGCGGCTGACCTTCGTGCGGCCCAAGGGCGGGGTCAAGCCGGTGCAGACGCCGGCCAGCGACTATCACGTCAGCGACGACAAGGCCACGCGCAAGCGGATCGAGGAGAGCGAATCGCTGGGCATGGCCGAGCAGCGCCTGCGCGTGGGCGACCTGGACACCGCCGAGCGCGAGTCGAACAAGGTGCTGCGCGCCAACCCGAAGTCCGCCGCGGCCCACACCATCCTGGCCATCGTCGACGGCGCGCGCGGCGACACCAAGGGCGCCGGCGAGCACTACCGCCAGGCGGCCGAGCTGGCGCCGCAGGACGGCGGCATGATGAACAACTACGGCGCCTGGCTGTGCGCCAACGGCTATCCGGCCGAGGCGCTGGTCTGGTTCGACCGCGCCATCGCCGCGCCCGGCTATCCGACCCCGGCCGCGGCCCTGGCCAACGCCGGCGGCTGCGCCCTGCAGACCGGCCAGTACGAGCGGGTCGAGCGCGACCTGCGCAAGGCGCTGGCGCTGGACCCGAACAATGCCTATGCGCTGCTGTCGATGGCGCGCAACGAACACCGGATCGGCCACGACATGGACGCGCGCGCCTTCATCGAGCGGCGCATCGCGGCTGCACCCGTCGACGCAAGCGTGTTACAACTTGCGGCTGACATTGAGAACAGGCTTGGCGACAAGGCTGCCGCCGAGAGATATCGACAGCGTCTGCGGGCGGAGTTCCCACAAGCCGCTGCGGCAAGTCCCGGGGATAGTGCAAGACCATGATGGATCGCAACACGACCCAACCCGCATCCGGCGAAGCGCAGCAGGCGCAGATCGCCGCGCTGCTGCGCCAGGCGCGCGAGCAGCAGGGCATGACCGTCGCCCAGGCGGGCACCAGGCTCAAGGTGCCGGCCAGGGTGGTCGAGATTCTCGAATCCGGCCAGTGGGAGGCGCT
This sequence comes from Pseudoxanthomonas sp. UC19_8, assembly GCF_042700505.1. Taxonomy (NCBI): domain Bacteria; kingdom Pseudomonadati; phylum Pseudomonadota; class Gammaproteobacteria; order Lysobacterales; family Lysobacteraceae; genus Pseudoxanthomonas; species Pseudoxanthomonas sp. UC19_8. The sequence goes on along the minus strand of NZ_CP170559.1, from coordinate 1,750,040 downwards.
GGGCGCCCCGGTCTTCGTCCGCGGCCACGTGCGCAGCTACGCCCGCGCCCTGGGCGTGGACATCGGCGCCTACCTGGACCAGTCGCTGCTGCAGGCCGTGCGCCCGGTGGAGCTGGTCAGCCGCACCCATACCCCGCGCTACCAGCGCGTGCTGGAGTCCACCGCGCGCCGCGCGGTGTATGTGGTGATCACGGTGTGCTTCTTCGCCGTGCCGTTCTGGCTGGTGGTCTCCAACAATTCAGGCAAGCCGGCACTGAAGACCGCCTCGCTGGACGAAGTGCCCAAGGCCATGGCGCCACTGGCGCCCTCCAACGTCACCGCCGCCGCGCCCGTGGCCGCCCCGGCGCCCGCGCCGCAGGTCGAGCCGGACAACGCCCCGATCACCGCCTCGATGGCGCCGCGCCTGACCCGTGAGACCCCGCCGGCCGCCGCCGCGCTGACGCTCACCTTCAGCGGCGACAGCTGGGTCGACGTGCAGGGCCCCGATGGCCAGAGTCTGGAGCGCGGCCTGCTCAAGGCCGGCCAGACGCGCAGCTTCCAGGCCGGGCAGGTGGCCCGGGTCAAACTGGGCAATGCGAACGCGGTTCAGGTTCAGCGAGCCGGGCGTACGGTGGACCTGACGCCGTATCAGCGGGCCAACGTGGCACGCTTTGCGGTATCCTCCGACGGATCACTCGCGCCGGTTCAGGACTGACCCGCGAAGGTCCACCTGTCGCAATTAGATGACCCCGCGCAATGGCGGGGCGAGAGTACGCATGGCAATCGATGACCTGCTGGACGAGCACGAGCAGAGTGAGCGCGTCCGCAATTGGCTCAAGAACAACGGCGCCGGGATTATCGGCGGTATCGCGCTGGGGCTGGCGCTGATCTTCGGATGGAAGTGGTACGGCCAGCACCGCGAGCAGCAGTCGCAGGCCGGCTATGCCAGCTACGCCGAGGCGGTCAAGGCCATCGGCGGTGCCGATCTGAAGGCCGCGCAGGACAAGGTCGCCGCGCTGCAGAAGCACGACGCCGATTCGATCTACACCGAGCTGGCGCTGCTGCAGCTGGCCCAGGCGCAGGTCAAGGCCAAGCAGAACGACGCCGCGCTGGCGACGCTCAAGGCGGTCAAGGCCGATTCGCCGGTCAAGCCGTACGCCGACCTGCACGCCGCGCGCCTGCTCAATGCCGCGGGCAAGCAGGACGAGGCGATCAAGCTGCTGGCCTCCTACGACAGCGCCTCGGCGCTGGAAGTGCGCGGCGATGCGCTGGTCCTGGCGGGCAAGCGAGACCAGGCCCGCGAGACCTATCTGAAAGCCTTGACCAGCCTGGACGTGGCCTCGCCGCAGCGCCAGATGGTCGAAATCAAGCTCACCAACGCCGGCGGCACGCCGCCCGGGTCCGCGGAGTCGATCTGATGAAAGTGGTTGTGAACATGAAGCGTGCGGCCGCCGTGGTCGCGCTGGTGGCGGTCCTGTCCGGTTGCAGCACGGTCAAGGGCTGGTTCACCGACGATAAGAAGGCCGCCGAGAAGGCCGCCACCGAGCCGGTCAAACTGGAGAAGTTCGAGCCCAGCATCCAGATCGACAAGCTCTGGTCCACCAGCGTGGGCAAGGGCGAGAAGCTGCTCGGCGTGCGCGAGGGCCCGGCCGTGGCCGACGGCCACGTCTACGCCGCGGCGATCGAGGGCGGGGTCAAGGCGCTGGATCTGCAGACCGGCAAGGAACTGTGGCACCACAAGATGAAGGACGAGCGCGTCTCGGCCGTCGGCGCCGGCGACGGGCTGGTGGTGGTCGGCACGCTGTCGGGCAAGCTCTTCGCGCTGGATCCGGCCACGGGCGAGGAGAAGTGGACCGCCAAGGCCAGCAACGAGATCATCGCCCCGCCGACCATCGGCCAGGGCAACGTGCTGGTGCACGCCAACGACGGCCAGGTGCTGTGCTTCCAGGTGACCGACGGCGTGCGCCGCTGGTTCTGGAACCGCGAGCAGCCGGCGCTGACCGTGCGCGGCAACGGCCCGGTCACGCTGGGCCCGGGCCTGGTGTTCGTGGGCAACGACGACGGCACCATGACCGCGCTGGCGCTCAACGACGGCCATGCGCTGTGGGACCAGACCGTGGGCCAGCCCGAGGGCCGCACCGAGCTGGACCGCATGGCCGACGTGGACGGGCCGCCGGTGATCGACGGCACCACGCTCTACGCCTCCAGCTACAAGAACGCGACCCTGGCCATCGACGGCCCCAGCGGCCGCCCGATGTGGAGCCGCGACAAGGGCGGCGTCGCCGGCCTGGCCTGGCCCCGTCCAGCGTTGTGCTCTCTGACAAGGGCGGCGTGGTGTGGGCGCTGGACAAGACCAGCGGCGGTTCGCTGTGGTCCAACCAGAAGCTGCTGCGCCGCGCGCTGACCGCGCCGGCGGTGCAGGGCGACTACGCGGTGGTCGGCGATTACGACGGCTACGTGCACTGGCTGCGCCTGGACAACGGTGAGCTGGCCGCGCGCGAACGCGCCGGCGGCGACCCGATCCGCGCCACCCCGGTGGTCGCCGATGGCGTGCTGCTGGTCCAGAACATCGACGGCAAGCTGACCGCGTTCCGCATCAAGTAAGCCTTCCACGCAAGACCCACGGGGAGCCGGAACATGCGTCCGGCTCCCCGTTTTCGTATCCTGTGCCGCCTTCGCCGCGTGCCCATGGCCGCGCCGCCGGGTCCGTGCGGCGGGCCGCCGGCCCCGGCCCCGCTCGTTCTTCGCCTTCCAGGTCTGGTTTCCAATGCTGCCTCTCGTCGCCCTGGTGGGCCGCCCCAACGTGGGCAAGTCCACGCTGTTCAATGCGCTCACGCGCACCCGCGACGCGCTGGTGCACGACCAGCCCGGCGTGACCCGCGACCGTAACTACGGCGTGTGCCGGCTGCTGCCGGAGACCCCGTTCGTGCTGGTCGACACCGGCGGCATCGCCGGGGACGAGGAGGGCCTGGCCGGCGCCACCGCGCGCCAGTCGCGCGCCGCCGCGGCCGAGGCCGATCTGGTGCTGTTCATCGTCGATGCGCGCGAGGGCGCCTCGGCGCTGGATGACGAGATCCTGGCCTGGCTGCGCAAGACCGCGCGGCCGACCCTGCTGGTGCTCAACAAGATCGACGGCGTGGACGAGGAGGCCGCTCGCGCCGACTTCGCCCGCTATGGCTTCGCCGATGTGCTGACCCTCTCGGCCGCGCATCGCCAGGGCGTGGACGAACTGGTCGAGGAAGTGCTCGAACGCGTCCCGGCCGAGGGCGCCGGCGAACTGCTGGACGAAGACCCGAAGCGCATGCGCATCGCCTTCGTCGGCCGGCCCAACGTGGGCAAGTCCACGCTGGTCAACCGCCTGCTGGGCGAGGAGCGCATGATCGCCTCGGAGGTGCCGGGCACCACGCGCGACTCCATCGCGGTGGACCTGGAGCGCGAGGGCCGCCTGTACCGGCTGGTCGACACCGCCGGCCTGCGCCGCAAGGGCCGCGTGGACGAGGTGGTGGAGAAGTTCTCCATCGTCAAGACGCTGCAGGCCATCGAACAATGCCAGGTCGCGGTGCTGCTGCTGGACGCCAGCGAAGGCGTGACCGACCAGGACGCCAGCGTGCTGGGCGCGATCCTCGACGCCGGCCGCGCCCTGGTGGTGGCGGTCAACAAGTGGGACGGGCTGACCGACTACCAGCGCCAGCAGGCCGAGCAGCTGCTCTCGCGCAAGCTGGGCTTCGTCGAATGGGCCGAGGCGGTGCGCATTTCGGCCAAGCACGGCTCGGGCCTGCGCGAGCTGTTCCGCGCCATCCACCGCGCGCATGCCTCGGCCACCAAGACCTTCAGCACCAGCGAGGTCAACACCGCGCTGGAGATCGCCTACGAATCCAACCCGCCGCCGAGCATCCGCGGCCATGTCTCCAAGCTGCGCTACGTGCATCCGGGCGGCGAGAACCCGCCGACGTTCATCGTCCACGGCACGCGCCTGAAGGTGCTGCCCGAATCCTACAAGCGCTACCTGGAGAATTTCTTCCGCAAGCGCTTCAAGCTGGTGGGGACGCCGGTGCGCTTCCTGTTCCGCGAGGGCGCCAACCCTTACGAGGGCAAGAAGAACGTGCTGACCGAGCGCCAGATCGCCAAGAAGAAGCGCCTGATCCGCCACGTCAAGCGCGGCAAGTAAGCCTATGACGTTCCCCACGCGCATCGACTACACGCAGGCGCTGGAGATCGTGGCGCGGATCGGTGCGCAGCATCGCGCCCCGCCGCAGCGGCTGGCGATCCAGCGCGTCGATGGCCGCGTGCTGGCGCAGGCGGTCGGCGCGGAGTTCCCGCTGCCGCCGTTCGACAACAGCCGCATGGACGGCTTCGCGGTGCGCAGCGCCGACCTCTCGCCCGAGGCGCCGACCACGCTGACGCTGGCCGGCGAGCAGTTCGCGGGACCCGAGGCCGGCCTGGTGCTGCAGCCCGGCCAGTGCGCGCGCATCACCACCGGCGCGCCGCTGCCGGGCGGCGCCGATGCGGTGGTCATGAAGGAGCGAGTCCAGGTCGATGGCGCGCGCGTCACTGTGCCGGCGGGGATTCAGGCGGGCCACGACATCCGCCGCGCCGGCGAGGACGTGCAGGCCGGCGCGCAGGTGCTGGAGGCCGGCCAGGTGCTGACCCCGGCGCGCGTGTCGCTGGCGGCCGCGCTCGGCCATGCCGACCTGGCGGTCTTTCCGAAGCCGACCGTGGCCGTGTTCTGCACCGGCGACGAGCTGGTCGAGCCGGGCATGCCGCTGGCGCCGGGGCAGATCTACGACAGCAACCGCGACCTGCTCATGGGCCTGCTGCGCCAGCTCGGCCTGGAGCCGGTCGCCTGGCCGCGCCTGCCCGACGATCCGCAGCGGGTGGAGACCGCGCTGCGCGATGCGGCGAGCGCGTTCGACCTGGTGATCACCGCCGGCGGGGTCTCGGCCGGCGAGCGCGATCTGCTGCCCGGGTTGCTGCAGGCGCAGGGCCAGGTGCATTTCTGGAAGGTGCGGATCAAGCCCGGCATGCCGGTGCTGTTCGGCGCGCTGGAGCGGGCCTTGATGCTCGGTCTGCCGGGCAATCCGGTCTCGGTGCTGGCGACCTTCCTGGCGCTGGGGCGGCCGCTGATCGATGCGCTGCAGGGCAGGGCGGAGCCGCGCCCGCGGTTCACCGCCTGCCTGGCCAGCGACTGGCGCAAGACGCACGATCGGCTGGAGTTCCTGCGCGGACGGCTGCGCAGCAGCGAGACGGGCGTGCTGCTGGTCGAACCGAATCCGGCCAAGGCCTCGCACCAGCTGCGCGGGGCGGCCGACAGCGATGCGCTGATCGTGCTGGAGGCCGGTGAGCGAGATTACGCGGCGGGGACGCCGGTGACGGTGCTGCCCTACTGATCGCTCGGGCGGCCTATCTGTAGAGCGGAGCTTGCTCCGCTGGGGCTTTCCCATGAACCGGACGAAGAGCAGCGGAGCAAGCTCCGCTCTACAGGGAGCGTGCGCTGTGATCGGAATAGACGGCAGCGCCCACCGAGCATCAGAGCAGACGTGTGATCTACGCGCTCGGGGCGCCGATGCCGGCATGACACGGCGTCGACGATAATCCTGGCGATGAAGATCGAACTGCTCACGCCCGCGCAGGCGCGCGCGCGCCAGGCCGCCGGCGCGGTGCTGATCGATGTGCGCGAGGTGCACGAACGCGCGCAGGGCCAGGCCGAAGGCGCGCTGGGCATCGAACGCGCCGCCCTGGAGGCCGCGCCGCAGACACAGCTGCCCGATCTGTCGCGCGAGGTCCTGCTGATCTGCCAGAGCGGGGCGCGCTCGCTCGCCGCCGCGCAGGCGTTGCTGGAGCGCGGCTATCTGCGCGTGGCCTCGGTCGAGGGCGGCACCACGCGCTGGATCGCCGGCGGGCTGCCCCTGGTCATGCCGCTCGTTGACGCCGAGCAGGCGCGCTTTGCCGAGCGTTACTCGCGCCATCTGCTGTTGCCGGAAGTCGGCCCGACCGGCCAGCAGCGTCTGCGCGATGCGCGCGTGCTGATCGTCGGCGCCGGCGGGCTGGGATCGCCGGCCGCCTACTATCTGGCGGCGGCCGGCGTGGGCCGGCTGCGCATCGCCGACGACGATGTAGTCGAGCGCAGCAACCTGCAGCGCCAGATCCTGCACGGCGAGGACCGCATCGGCCAGCCCAAGGTGAGCTCGGCGGCGCAGACGCTGCAGGCGCTCAATCCGGACATCGCCATCGACGCGGTGGCCGCACGCGTCACGGCCGACAACGTCGAGGCGCTGCTCGACGGCGTGGACGTGGTGATCGATGGCGCCGACAACTTTGCCACGCGCTATCTGCTCAACGATGCCTGCGTGCGCCAGGCCAGGCCGCTGGTATACGGCGCGGTGCAGCGCTTCGAAGGGCAGGTGAGCGTGTTCGACGCCGGGCGCCGGCGGGGCCAGGTGCCGTGCTATCGCTGCCTGTTCCCCGCGCCGCCGCCGCCCGCGCTGGCGCCGAACTGCGCGCAGGCCGGCGTGCTCGGCGTGCTGCCCGGCGTGATCGGCCTGCTGCAGGCGACCGAGGCGATCAAGCTGCTGCTGGGCCTGGGCGAATCGCTGGCCGGACGGCTGCTGGGCTTCGACGCGCTGGGCATGCGCTTCCACGAGCTGGCCCTGCCGCCGGACCCCGACTGTCCGGTGTGCGGCGCCGCGGCACCCTGAGGCGGCCGGCGAAGAGATGCGGCGTGCGCCCGCCTTGCGCTAACGTGCCGGCCATCCTCCTGCCCGAGACGCGCCGCACCCCATGCGTACCCTGATCCTGATCGTGGCCGGGCTGCTGATCGCGCTCGGCGTCGTGCTGCGCATGCCGGCGCGCCTGCGCCGCCAGGGCGCGATCGGCTTCACCGTGCTGTGGCTGCTGGCGGTGCTGTGGAATCTGCGCACCGGCCTGGCGCACGGCTACACGCTGGAAGAAGAGGCGCCGATCCAGGCGCTGATCTTCCTCGTGCCGGTCGTGCTGGCCTGGGTGCTGGCGCTCAAGCTGCCGCGTCGCGGCGTCTGGCCATGAGCCACGGGCACGCACCCGTGCGCGATGTCCCGGCCGCGACCACGCCGCATCCGTTGCTGCGCGTGCGCGATGGCAGCGAGGCCAAGGTCAGCTACGCCGAACTGTTCTTCGACCTGGTCTACGTGTTCGCCGTCACCCAGGTCTCGCATTTCCTGCTCGGGCATCTGACCTTGCTGGGGGCGGCCCAGGCGCTGCTGCTGTGGTTCGCGGTCTGGCTGGGCTGGCAGTACACCTGCTGGATGACCAACTGGTTCGACCCCGGAGACCCGGCCGATCCGGGTGATGCTGTTCGCGCTGATGGGCGTGGGGCTGCTGTTCGCCGCCGCGCTGCCGGAGGCCTTCGGCGAGCGCGCTCTGCTGTTCGCCGGCTGCTATGCGGTCATGCAGGTGGGGCGAGCGCTGTTCCTGCGCCTGCAGTTGGGCGACCATCCCCTGGGGCCGAACTTCAGCCGCATCCTGGCCTGGGCCGTCCTGTGCGCGGCGCTGTGGATCGGCGGCGGCCTGGCCGAGCCGGGCTGGAGGATGCTGCTGTGGGGCCTGGCGGTGGCGTGCGAGTACGTCTCGCCGATGTTCGGCTTCCCCGTGCCCGGCCTGGGCCGGTCGGACAGCGCGCGCGAGTGGACCATCGAAGGCGGCCACCTGGTCGAGCGCTGCGCGCTGTTCGTGATCGTGGCCCTGGGCGAATCGATCCTGATCACCGGCGCCACGCTGGCCCATGCGCCGGCCTGGGACGCGGCGGAGATGATCGCCTTCGCCACGGCCTTCGTCGGCAGCCTGGCGATGTGGTGGCTGTACTTCAACATCGCCGTGCGCGATGCGACCGAGATCATCGTCCAGGCCGACGATCCGGGCCGCTATGGCGCGCTGTTCCACTATCTGCACGTGGCCATCGTCGGCAGCGTCATCGTCACCGCGGTCGGCAACGATCTGATGATCGCCCATCCGCATGGCCATATGACGCTGGCCTTCGTGCTGGTGATGCTGGCCGGGCCCGGACTGTTCCTGGCGGGCAACGGGCTGTACAAGCGCGCGGTCTATGGGCGCTTTCCGCTCTCGCATCTGATCGGGCTTGCGTTGCTGCTGCCGCTGGCGTGCCTGGCGCAGGTGCTGGGGCTGCTGTGGTTGAACGCGCTGACTACGGTGGTGCTGATCGTCACGGCGTCGCTGGAAACCGCCGCGCGTGGTGGCCCGCCTGACAAGCAGGTCAGCACACACTGATCCGCGACGGCGCACATTGCAGCGCTGACATGCGCCGTTAGACTCGGTGCATGAGCGTCGAATCCGAATCCAGCCAACTGGTCAACGTGGTCGCCCTGCTGGGCGCGGCGGTGGTCGCTGTCCCGCTGTTCCGCCGTCTGGGCCTGGGCTCGGTGCTGGGCTATCTGGCCGCCGGCCTGGTCATCGGCCCGTTCGGGCTGGGCTGGTTCAACGATCCGCAGTCCATCCTGCACGTGGCCGAGCTGGGCGTGGTGCTGTTCCTGTTCGTGATCGGGCTGGAGATGCGGCCCTCGCATCTGTGGGGCCTGCGCAGGCAGATCTTCGGCCTGGGTTCGCTGCAGATCGCGCTGTGCACCGCGGCGCTGACCGGCGTGGGCATGCTGTTCGGCCTGCATGGGGCGGTGGCCTTCGTCGGTGCGGCCGGCTTCGTGCTCACCTCCACCGCGATCGTCATGCAGCTGCTCGGCGAGCGCGGCGATATCGCGCTGCCGCATGGGCAGAAGATCGTCGCGGTGCTGTTGTTCGAGGATCTGCTGATCGTGCCGCTGCTGGCGCTGGTCGCGTTCCTCTCGCCGCTGCCGGCCGAGAGCGGGGGGCATTCGCGCGGGATGTCCATCGGCATCAGCGTGGCCTGCCTGGCCGGGCTGATCGCCGCTGGGCTGTGGCTGCTCAATCCGCTGTTCCGGCTGCTGGCGCGGGCCAAGGCGCGCGAGGTGATGACCGCCGCCGCCCTGCTGGTGGTGCTGGGCGCGGCGCTGCTGATGCAGCTGGGCGGCCTGTCGATGGCGATGGGCGCGTTCCTGGCCGGCGTGCTGCTGTCCGAGTCCACGTTCCGCCATCAGATCGAGGCGGACATCGAGCCGTTCCGCGGCCTGCTGCTGGGCCTGTTCTTCCTCTCGGTCGGCATGTCGCTGGACCTGTCGGTGGTGGCCAACAACGCGCTGGTCGTCGCCGGGCTGGTGGTGGCGATGATGGTGACCAAGGCGCTGTGCATCTATGTGGTCGCGCGCCTGACCCACAGCAGCCATGGCGAGGCGCTCGACCGCGCGGTGCTGATGGCCCAGGGCGGCGAGTTCGCCTTCGTCCTCTATGCCGCCGCGCTGGCCGCCGGCCTGATCGATCCCACCATCAGCGCGACCATGACCGCGGTGGTGGTGCTGTCGATGGTGCTCACCCCGCTGGTGGTGCTCGTGGCGCGCCGCTTCATGCCGCAGGCGGCCGCCTCGATGGAGGGCATCGAGGCGGTGCACGACCAGAGCGGCAGCGTGCTGATCATCGGCTTCGGCCGCTTCGGCCAGGTCATGAGCCAGTCGCTGCTGGCGCGCGACATCGATGTGACCATCATCGACAGCGACATCGACATGATCCGCAGCGCCGAGGAGTTCGGCTTCAAGGTGTTCTTCGGCGACGGCACGCGCCTGGATGTGCTGCGTGCCTCCGGTGCATCCACCGCGCGCCTGATCGCCATCTGCACCGACAGGCCCGAGACCACCAGCCTGATCGTCGAACTGGCCCAGCAGGAGTTCACCCAGGCCAGGGTGCTGGCGCGCTCCTTCGACCGCGAGCATTCGCTCAAGCTGGTCGCGGCCGGAGTGGACTTCCAGATCCGCGAAACCTTCGAATCGGCAGTGCGCTTCGGCCAGGCCGCGCTGGAGGCCATGGGCGTGGACGAGGACGTGGCGGCGCGCACGGCCAGCGAGGTGCGCCGGCTGGACGCCGAGCGCTTCGACCTGGAGGTCGCCGCCGGCGATGTCCGTGCCGGCATTCCGCTGCTGATCGGCAACACCGCGCCGGCCACGCCGACCCCGTTCACCGCGCCGCGCCGAGAGAGCCGGCGTCTGGATGCCGGCGGCGAAGCCGAAGACTCCAGCGCGTGATAACGACGCGGCATGTGCTCATGCCGAGCCGGCAGAAAGCGTTTCCACGCTTCTAACTCCTCCTTTACACCGGGCGCATCGGGCTGCGGTCAGATGGGCGTTCCGCTGGGAGACAGGAAGGATCGCCATGCACATCACCCTGATCGGGGCAGGCTTCTGTGGAAGCGCACTCGCGGCGGAGCTGCTGCGCCAGGGCGGGCCCCAGGCCCGCGTCACGCTGGTCGGTCAGCCGGAGACCTTCGGCCGCGGCGTGGCCTACGGTGCCGCGCGGCCCGAGCACCTGCTCAATGCGCGCGCCAAGGACCCGGGCCTGGTCGCCGACGCGCCGACCGGGTTCGCCGATGCGCTGGCGCTGGGCGAGGGCGGGCGGCTGGGGTTCCTGCCGCGCTTGGCTTACGGCGACTATCTGCAGGACCAGCTGCACCAGGCCACGGCGCAGGCCCAGAACTTCGCCCGCATCGAAGAAGAAGTGATCGCGGTGGACCGTGTGCCCGGCGGCTTCCGCGTGCTGCTGGGCAATGGCGAGGACTTCCTCAGCGACCGCGTGGTGCTGTGCGTGGGCGCGCTGCCGCCGCAGCGCCTGGCCGGCGTCGGTCCGCGCCTGGCGGTGGACCGGCGCTACATCGGTTGGCCGTGGCAGGACGGGGCGATCGACGCCATCGCGCCGAACGCGCGGCTGCTGATCGTCGGCACTGGACTGACCATGGCCGATGTGGTGGTGACGCTGCGCCAGCGCGACCATCGCGGGCCGATCACGGTGCTCTCGCGCCACGGCCTGATGCCGCTGCCCCATCTGGAGGCGCCCGGGGCGCCGCTCGAGCTGCCGCCGAGCGTGCAGCAGAGCCTGCGCGACCACGATCTGCGCGGGCTGGTGCGCACGCTGCGCCAGCTCTCCGCGGTGGTGGACGACTGGCGGCGCCTGATCGATGCGCTGCGTCCGCATCTGCAGCCGTTCTGGCGCGGACTGAATCAGGCCGATCGCGCCCGGTTTCTGCGCCACCTGCGCTCGCACTGGGAGGCGCTGCGCCATCGGGTGGCGCCCAAGGTCGCCGAGCAGCTGCAGGCTCTGCAGGATCGCGGCCAGCTGCGGGTGCTGGCCGGGCGCCTGCTGCGCGCGCGGCTGGGCGCGCACGAGGTCGAGGCGCTGGTCCGGCCGCGCGGCGCGACCAGCGCCTGGGTGGGTCACTTCGACGTCCTGATCCGGGCGACGGGACTGGATACCGACATCGAGCGCACCAGCCATCCGCTGGTGGCCACCCTGCGCGACGCAGGCCTGCTGGGTGCGGACCCGCTTGGCCTGGGCGTGGACGTGGACGAGCGTCTGCAGGTGCGCGATCGTTCCGGCAGTGCGGTGCCGGGCCTGTACTGCCTGGGCCCGCTGCTGCGGGGCCAGCTGTGGGAGATCACCGCCGTGCCCGAACTGCGCGCCGCCGCCCGCACCCTGGCCACGCGGCTGCTGGCGCAGCCGGTCGACTCGGACGCAGGACAGCCGGCGCTGCGCGCGGCGGTCTGAGCGAAGGACAGCGACACGGCGCCAGTGCAAGACGCGACGAGAGGTGCGTGTGACTTCCCGGCGACGCGTTCGGGCTGCTGATGAGGGGCTTTTCTCCCGATCGGGCGCCGCTACGCGTGAGCGTCTCGGCTTCGGAAGGGCAGCGGTCCGGCGGGCGGCGTCCGCTTTTCCCTCAATCAGGGCATCGGCGCCCTGATTCGGGCGCTCGGCTCCTGCCTCGCTAGGCGCGGCCACCGCCCGCCGGACCGCTGCTGCGCGCGTTAACTCAGGGGCTTCGGGTCGAAGGTTGAAAGGAGCTGATCCATTGGCTGCTGGCCTGGAATGCCGGCTCCCCTCTGTAGAGCGGAGCTTGCTCCGCTGCTCTTCGTTAGGTTCGTGGGAAAGGCCCCAGCGGAGCAAGCTCCGCTCTACAGGCAGGACGCGACAGTTGCCCCCACCGAAGCATCAGGCGGTCGATCCGCGCCTATCCCATTGTCGACCCTGGATGGCGGACCGAGTCGAGGAGCCGCCCGGCTCGGTCGAGGCTGGGTAGCCAAGTCTGCTCACCCGCCCGAACTCCTGCGAAGACCCGAAAAGAGGCCTCTAAGGCAGTCTTGCTAGAATGGCGGGCTATCCATTGCCACGCATCGCATCGCTCCCATGATCGAACTCAATCCCGTCCGCCAGCGCATCGCCGACCTGACCGAGCGGCTGGGCTCGCTCAGGGGGTATCTTTGACTACGACGCCAAGCGCGAGCGTCTGGAAGAAGTCGAGCGCGAGCTCGAAAACCCCGATATCTGGAACGACCCCGAGCGCGCCCAGAACCTGGGCCGCGAGCGCGCCCAGCTGGACCGCACGGTCAACGGCATCCGTGATCTGACCGAAGGGCTCAACGGCGCCAGCGAGCTGCTGGAACTGGCCGAGATGGAATCCGACGAGGACACCGCCAACGCGGTGGTCGCCGACGTCGAACGCTTCGCCCGCGACGTGGACAAGCTGGAATTCCAGCGCATGTTCTCCGGCGAGATGGACGCCACCAACGCCTTCGTCGACATCCAGGCCGGTGCCGGCGGCACCGAGGCCCAGGACTGGGCCGAGATCTTGCTGCGCATGTATCTGCGCTGGGCCGAGGGCCGCGGCTGGAAGGTCGAGCTGATGGAGGCCTCGGCCGGCGAAGTGGCCGGCATCAAGTCGGCGACCTTCCGCGTGGAAGGCGACTATGCCTACGGCTGGCTCAAGACCGAGATCGGCGTGCACCGGCTGGTGCGCAAGTCGCCGTTCGACTCGGACAACCGGCGCCACACCAGCTTCACCAGCGTGTTCGTCTCGCCCGAAGTTGACGACAACATCGACATCGAGATCAACCCGGCCGACCTGAAGACCGACGTCTACCGCTCCTCCGGCGCCGGCGGCCAGCACGTGAACAAGACCGAGTCGGCCGTGCGCATCACCCACGTGCCGTCAGGCGTGGTGGTGGCCTGCCAGACCGAGCGCAGCCAGCACGCCAACCGCGACCGCGCGATGAAGATGCTCAAGGCCAAGCTGTACGAGCTGGAAATCCAGAAGCGCAACGCCGAGAAGAACGCGCTGGAAGCCACCAAGTCCGACATCGGCTGGGGCAGCCAGATCCGCAACTACGTGCTCGACCAGAGCCGCATCAAGGACCTGCGCACCGGCGTGGAGCGCTCGGACACGCAGAAGGTGCTCGATGGCGATCTGGACGAATTCCTCGAGGCCAGCCTCAAGTCCGGCCTGGACGCGGGCGCCAAGCGCGTCGACGCCTGAAGGCAGGAGCGCCTGGAGAGGCGTGAGAGGTGAGTCGAGGCGGGCCGTGCCTGCCGCCACACTCGCCGTCTCCTGCCCTTGCTCGCTTCTTACTTCTCACTTCTCCCAACCTTAGTCCTCACCCCATGACCGACCAGCCCACCACCACGCCCACCGACGAGAACAGCCTGATCGCCGAGCGCCGCGGCAAGCTCACCGCGCTGCGCGGGCAGGGCATCGCCTATCCCAACGACTTCAAGCGCGAGGTCTATGCCGGCGATCTGCAGGCCGAGTTCGCCGACGCGGAGACCTTTACCGCCGAGGTGCTCGAAGGGTTGGATCGCCAGGTCAAGCTGGCCGGCCGGCTGATGGCCAAGCGAGTGATGGGCAAGGCCAGCTTCGCCCAGGTGCAGGACGAGTCCGGGCGCATCCAGCTGTTCCTGCAGGGCAATACGCTGGGCGAGGCCTATACCGCGTTCAAGGGGTGGGACGTGGGCGACATCATCGCCGTGGAAGGCACGCTGACCCGCACCAAGACCGGTGAGCTGTCGATCAAGGCCACCACGATCCGCCTGCTGACCAAGTCGCTGCGGCCGCTGCCGGACAAGTGGCACGGCCTGAGCGATGTCGAGCAGCGCTATCGCCAGCGCTATGTCGACCTGATCGTGACGCCCGAGTCGCGCGAGGTGTTCATCAAGCGCAGCAAGATCATCCGCGCCATCCGCGCCTGGCTCGACGCGCGCCGCTTCCTGGAAGTGGAAACGCCGATGATGCATTACATCCCCGGCGGCGCCACGGCCAAGCCGTTCACCACACACCACAACGCGCTGGACCTGCAGCTGTACCTGCGCGTGGCGCCGGAGCTGTATCTCAAGCGTCTGGTCGTCGGCGGCCTGGAGCGCGTGTACGAGATCAACCGCAACTTCCGCAACGAAGGCGTCTCCACGCGCCACAACCCCGAATTCACCATGCTCGAGCTGTACGAGGCCTACGCCACGTACCACGAGGTGATGGACCTGACCGAAGGTGTGATCCGCGACACCGCCCAGACCGTGCTCGGCACCACGCAGGTGGAATGGGACGGCGCGCGGATCGAACTGGGCCCGGCGTTCCGCCGCTGGCGCATGGACGAGGCCGTGCGCCACCACAACCCGGAGATCACCGCCGCCGACTGCACCGACCGCGACGCCCTGCGGCGCCACTGCGAGCGGCTCGGGATCAAGGTCAAGCCGTCCTGGGGCTGGGGCAAGCTGCTGCTGGAGATCTTCGAGGCCACCGTCGAGCACACCCTGGTGCAGCCGACCTTCATCACCGACCACCCGGTCGAGGTCTCACCGCTGGCTCGCGCCAGCGATACCGAGGCCGGCTACACCGATCGCTTCGAGCTGTTCATCAACGGCAAGGAGATCGCCAACGGCTTCTCCGAGCTCAACGATCCGGAAGACCAGGCCGCGCGCTTTCGCGCCCAGGTCGAGGCCAAGGACAGCGGCGACGACGAGGCCATGCACTTCGATGCCGACTACATCCGCGCCCTGGAGTACGGCATGGCGCCGACCGGCGGCCTGGGCATCGGCATTGACCGTCTGGTGATGCTGCTGACCGGCACCTCCTCGATCCGCGACGTGCTGCTGTTCCCCTACATGCGACCCGAGACCCAGGGTTGAAAAGTGACGCAGCCGGGCAGGCCAGCCTGCCCGGGCCTCAATTGGTTGCATAGGAAACTTTTTGTGCGCGGACCAAACGCCTCGAAACGGCGGCATTTGGCCCCTTTCCACCGGGTTGGACGTCTTTCCATCAGGGATTGACGGTTTTTTGCCGAAAGATCCGACTCGGGTTCGGTGGCATGCTTCATGCTTGACAGTAGGTCTCGATCCGTGGCGTGCGCCGCGATTCGAGGCGGGAATCCCGATGCGGCGGGGTTCCTTCACATTCTGGCAGCCTCGTAATCCCCCGAGAGGTGGTGTTTCATGCTTACCCCGAGCCGCGTGTTCACTGCGGTGTCCTCCCCGACGGACCAGCAACGCTGGCCCAATGGCGCAGGTAGCGAATTGAACATCGTCATCATCGACGACCAGGCGTCCGCGCGGACCATGCTGCGCCACGTGATCGAGGACATCGCCACCGAGCTGGCGGTGCACGACTTCGGCGACCCGCAGGTGGCGCTGGAGTGGTGCAGCCAGCACCGCACCGACCTGCTGCTGCTGGACTACCGCATGCCGGGCATGGACGGGCTGGAGTTCGCCCGCCGCTTCCGCCGCCTGCCCATGCACCGCGACATCCCGGTGATCCTGATCACCGTGGTCGGCGATGAGCCGATCCGCCAGGCCGCGCTGGAGGCCGGCGTCATCGATTTCCTGGTCAAGCCGGTGCGCCCGCGCGAGCTGCGCGCCCGCTGCCGCAACCTGCTGCAGCTGCGCCAGCAGTCGGAGAACGTCAAGCAGCGCGCGCTGTCGCTGGAACAGCGCCTGCTGTCGAGCATGCACGAGGTCGAGGAGCGCGAGCGCGAGACGCTCTCGCGCCTGGCCCGCGCCATCGAGTACCGCGACAGCGGCACCAGCGCCTTCCTGGAACGCATGGCGCGCATCGCCGCGCTGGTGGCCGAGCAGCTGGGCATGGGCGAGGAGGACGTGCGCGCCATCGAGCTGGCCGCGCCCCTGCACGACATGGGCAAGATCGCCATCCCCGACGCGGTGCTGATGAAGCCCGGCCCGCTGGACGCCGAGGAGCTGGCGATCATGCGCCGGCATCCGAAGATCGGCCATGAGCTGCTCAGCGGCAGCCAGAACCGGCTGATCCAGACCGGCGCGATCATCGCCCTGCGCCATCACGAGCGCTTCGACGGCAGCGGCTATCCCGACGGCCTGCGCGGTGAGCAGATCCCGATCGAGGCGCGCATCGTGGCGGTGGCCGACGTGTTCGACGCGCTGATCTCCGCACGCCCCTACAAGCCGGCATGGACGCGCGATGCGGCGCTGGCCTATCTCTACGCGCAGCGCGGGCGGTTGTTCGACCCGGCCTGCGTGGACGCGCTGTTCCGCGGCCGCGAGCGGCTGGACCAGATCTGCGACCGTTATTCGACGCTGCAAGCACGCCCCGGATTGGAGTAGTCCCATGGCCGCCCTGCTGCAACAGTTCAAAGAGCGCCTGCCGGCGCGTCGCGACAACGAACACGGCCAGGCCCTGGTCCGGATCGCGCTGATCAGCCTGATCCTGATGTACGTGCTGCTGCCGCCGGTGCGCGCGCAGCTGCCGGCCGCACAGTACGAGGGCGTGCTGGCCATCGTGCTCAGCGGGCTGACCCTGGGCTGCATCCTGCTCGGCTGGATGTGGCTGCGACCGGAGCGCTCGGACACGCGCCGCATCATCGGCATGCTCGCCGATTACGGCCTGATGGCCGCCGGCATGATCCAAATGGGCGAGCCGCTGGGCTGGGTGTATGTGGTGGTGATGTGGGTCACCGTCGGCAACGGCATGCGCTACGGCAACAACTATCTGTACCTGGCCGTGGCCATGGCGATGGTCAGCTTCACCACGACGGTCCTGATGACCGACTACTGGCTGTCCAATCTGAAGCTGGGCATCGGCCTGATCGGCGGCTTGGCCGCGGTGCCCCTGTACTTCTCCAACCTGCTGCGCAAGCTGACCCGTGCCAGCGCCGACGCGCGCCGCGCCAGCGAGGCCAAGAGCCGCTTCCTGGCCAATATGAGCCATGAGTTCCGCACGCCGCTCAACGGCCTGTCGGGCATGACCGAGGTGCTGGCCACCACGCGCCTGGACGCCGAGCAGCGCGAATGCCTGAACACCATCCAGGCCTCGGCCCGCAGCCTGCTGGCGCTGGTGGAGGAGGTGCTGGACATCTCGGCGATCGAGGCCGGCAAGCTGCGCCTGGACATCAGCGAGTTCGCCCCGCGCGAACTGGTCAAGCATGTGGGCTTCATCATGCTGCCGCAGGCCAAGGCCAAGAAGCTGGACTACACCGTCCACTTCGCCGACGACGTGCCGGCCACGCTGATGGGCGATGCGCGCCACCTGCGTCAGGTGCTGATCAATCTGGTCGGCAACGCGGTCAAGTTCACCGACCGCGGCGGCGTGCGCATCCAGGTCGTTACCGTGCCTTCGATCGATGCGCGCGTGCGCCTGCGCTTCACGGTGATCGACACCGGTGTGGGCATCCCGCCGCGGCTGCAGGACCGGCTGTTCGAGGCCTTCGAGCAGGCCGATGTCAGCCTGAGCCGTCGCTACGGAGGCACCGGCCTGGGCGCGGCCATCGCCAAGGGCCTGACCGAGGCCATGGGCGGGGCCATCGGCTTCGAGAGCGAAGTCGGTCTGGGCAGCACCTTCTGGGTCGAAGTGCCGTTCGACGGCGTGGTGCCCAGCGAGACGCCGATGGTGCCGGCGCTGGCCGAGGACGTCGACGAGGTCGAGGACTGGGCCGAGGCAGGCGCCGCGCAGGAGGTGCGCGCGGAGAATGTCATCGCCTTCTCCGATCCCTTCCTGCGTCATCGCGCGCGCGTGCGCAGCATGCAGATCCTGGTGGCCGACGACCACGAGGCCAACCGCATGGTGCTGCAGCGCCTGCTGCAGAAGGCCGGCCACCGCGTGGTCTGCGTCAACGGCGGCGAGGAGGTGCTCGACGCCCTGGCGGTGACCGACTACGACGCGGCCATCATCGATCTGCACATGCCCGGCATGAGCGGGCTGGACCTGCTCAAGGAACTGCGCGTGATGCAGGCCGGCGGCGGGCCGCGCACGCCCGTGCTGGTGCTCAGCGCCGATGTCACCCCGCAATCGATCAGCAGCTGCGAGCAGGCCGGCGCCTACGCCTTCCTGGCCAAGCCGGTGGTGGCGAGCAAGCTGCTGGATGCGCTCAACGACATCGCCAGCAACAGTGGCCTGCGGCAGACGCCGGCCAAGCCCGGCGTGGCGCGGGGCAACGAGGCGGCCGGCGCGAGCCAGGCCGAGGTGTTCGATCCGCACGTGCTGGACGAACTGCTGCAGCTGGGCATGGGCGAGGCCTTCGAACAGGAATTCGTCCAGCAATGCCTCAACGACGCCGAGGCCTGTTTCCACGGCATGCTGCGCGCCGGCGAGCAGCCGGATTGGGAACGCATGCGCGAATACGCACATGCGCTTAAGGGTGTCGCCGGCAACCTGGGCATGTCGCGTCTGGCCGAGGAGAGCGGTCAGTTCATGCGCATGGCCGACTGGCAGATGCTGGCCGAATGGCGCCAGCGCATGCACCAGCTCGACGGCCACTTCCGCATGGGGCGTGAGGCGCTGGCCGCGCGTGCACAGCAGCGCCGCAAGGCGCGCGATGGCGGCGAGCGTTGATCATCCCGCGCCCGAGACAACGGGCGCGCAGCGTCTTTCAGGTTTGATGGAATGACCAACCCCGCCTTGCGGCCGGGTTGGGAATCCATTCCGGCAGGTCAGGCCACCACGTCCAGGCTGGCGCGGCGGGTCTGCGCCTTGACCAGGCGGTCCATGGTACGCAGCGACTTGTCGCCCAGGGCCAGCGCGGTCTCGACCCACACCTTGGTGATCTCCATCAGTTCGTCGTAGCTGACGGCCTGGGCCAGGTTGCGGGCCGAGTTCATCGCAAGATAGGAGTGCGGAATGCGGCGCTGGGTGCGGATCAGGTCCTCGACGGCCGCCACGCCCTGGCCCTTGGGCACCAGGATGTCGACCACGCCCAGCTTGTACATCTCCTCGCTGCTGTAGACGCGGCCTTCCAGGATGATCTTCTCGGCCACCTGCGGCGCCACGCGACGGCACAGGAACGAGTAGGCGCCCATGCCCGGGAACAGGCCGAACAGCACCTCCGGCAGGCCCATGCCGCAGCCTTCCTCGGCCACGATGGTGTGGCAGGCCAGCGCCATCTCCAGGCCGCCGCCCAGCGCATCGCCCTGGATCAGCGCGATGCTGCGCACGTCGCCGCCGAAGCCCACGTGCAGGTGGTGCACACCTTCCACGCAGCGCTGGGCATAGGCCAGCAGACGGTCGCGGTTGCCTTCGCGGATCAGCTGGGTGAACAGGTTCAGATCGCCGCCCAGGTTGTAGGCCGCCGCGTCCGAAGCCAACACGAAGTGGCGCAGCGCGCCGCTGGCGCGTTGCGAGGGGGGCAGGGTGATCTGGTTCATCACCGACCACATTTCGTCGAGCATGTCCTTGCGGCAGCACGGGCGCACGCCGGTGGCGGCATCGGCATGCATGTACAGCCAGTGCGCGTTGCCCTCGTGGGTCGTTTCGGTGCGGATGGTGGAGTAGGTGCGCTGACGCGGCTGGAGCTTTTCGATCAGGTTCATGGCGGCGATCTCTTGAAGGGCGTGAGAGAGAAGGGGGTCGTCGCCGCGTCGGGGGCCGCGGCGACGCCGATCCTACACCTGAACCAAGTGTTAAATGCGTCAAAAAAAGCCCGTGACTCAATGACTTAGAGTAACCCGGGCGAAAGTCCGTTTTTAGTGTGATAGACATCACCAAAGCGCGCAGAGGCCCTCGCCGACGGCCTGCGGCGGGCGCACACTTCCTGAAATGTGTGGGGCGCCGACGCGAGGTCGGCGACCGCCTGCCGCCGCATTCAGCGCGCGGCTTTCTCCTGCTGGCGCAGTTCCTTGCGCAGGATCTTGCCCACGTTGCTCTTGGGCAGCTCGTCCCTGAATTCGATCCGGCGCGGCTGCTTGTAGCCGGTGAGGTTCTCGCGGCAGAACGCCTTGACGTCGGCCTCGCTCAGGGCCGGGTCCTTGCGCACGATGAAGACCTTGACCACCTCGCCGGAGTGCTCGTCCGGCACGCCGACCGCGGCCACTTCCAGCACGCCGGGCATGCCGGCGATCACGTCCTCGATCTCGTTGGGATACACGTTGAAGCCGGACACCAGGATCATGTCCTTCTTGCGGTCGACGATGTAGAAGAAGCCGCGCGCGTCCATCCGCGCCATGTCGCCGGTGTGCAGCCAGCCCTCGTCATCGATGACCTTGGCGGTCTCGTCGGGACGGTTCCAGTAGCCCTTCATGACCTGGGGGCCCTTGATGCACAGCTCGCCGACCGTGTCGTCGCCGCCGGGCAGGGTCTTGCCGTCGTCGTCCTTGAGGCAGCAGTCGGTCGAGGGCACCGGCAGGCCGATGGCGCCGTTGTAGTCGGCCAGGTCCATCGGGTTGATGCATGCCGCCGGCGAGGTCTCGGTCAGGCCGTAGGCTTCGATCAGGGTCACGCCGGTGACCTGCTTCCAGCGCTCGGCCACGCTGCGCTGCACCGCCATGCCGCCGCCCAGGGTCAGGCGCAGATGGCTGAAGTCGATCTGGTCGAAACCTGGCGTATTCAACAGGCCGTTGAACAAGGTGTTGACGCCGGTCATCGCGGTGAACGGCGCCTTGGAGAGCTCCTTGACGAAGCCCTTCATGTCGCGCGGGTTGGTGATCAGGTGGTTGAGGCCGCCGCACTTCATGAAGACCAGGCAGTTCGCCGTCAGGGCGAAGATGTGGTACAGCGGCAGCGCGGTAATGATGTACTCCTCGCCCGGTCGCGTCTTGATGCCGACCCAGGTCGAGGCCTGCTGCATGTTGGCCACCAGGTTGCGGTGGGTCAGCATCGCGCCCTTGGCCACGCCGGTGGTGCCGCCGGTGTACTGCAGGAAGGCGATGTCGTCGGGCTGGATGTCCAGCGGGGGCAGCGGCCTGCTGCCCTGGCGCAGCACGTCCTTGAAGCGCACGGCGCCGGCGATCTCGTAGTCGGGCACCATCTTCTTGACGTACTTCAGGACGAAGTTGACCAGCGGGCCCTTGGGAAAGCCCAGCATGTCGCCCAGCGCGGTGGTGATGACATGGCGCACGCCGCTGCCTTCCAGCGCCTTCTGCGCGGTGACGCCGAAGTTGTCGACCACGATCAGGGTCGACACGCCGGCATCGTGCAGCTGGTGGTGCAGCTCGCGGTCGGTGTAGAGCGGGTTGACGTTCACCACCGTCAGCCCGGCGCGCAGGATGCCGAAGATCGAGAGCGGGTACTGCAGGCAGTTGGGCATCATCACCGCGACGCGGTCGCCGCGCTTGAGCTTGAGCTCATGCAGCAAGTAGCTGGCCATCTGCTGGCTGAGGCGGTCGATGTCGGCGTAGGTCAGCACCTTGCCGAAGTTGGAGAACGCCGGCTTGTCGCGGTAGGTGGCGATGGCCGTGTCCAGCACATCGACGATCGAGCGGTACTCATCGACGTCGATCTCGTGCGGAACTCCTGCGGGATAGCTGGCAAACGAGGGCCGTTCCTGCGTCATCGTGTCAAGCCCCTCCCAGGGTGCTAGGGTCGAGGCGCGGCCGGCCGATCCGGCGTTTCCCCCGAAAAATCGCGATGAGCATACCGGCAGTCGCCGCAAACCGGAATCTTTCCATACCTTTCCGAATGGTCAGGGCGGAGGGATCAGGCGCGGAGGGCTGAAGGGGCGCTCGATGGCGCGCGGTTTGGACCGGTCTTGCGCAGAAGAAAGTCCAGGGCTTGCGCAGCATTGGCGCGCCGGCCGCGGTCGTTTCAAGGGCGACCGGTCAGATCCGGATTCCCGCGCACGCGCAAATCCGGTGCCGTTGACTGTCTGTGCGGAAGTCCATGGGTTCCCGCGTTCGCGGGACCGACGATGGAGTGCTTGCCGATGTCTGATGGGCCACCGGCGCCATGCATGTCATGAACGGGCGGCTGCGGCGCAGAGGGTTGCACGGATTCGAACGCTCCCGCGCGGCTGCGCGGGAGCGGGCGCATCGATGCCGAGGTCAGGCCGCCTGCTTGGCGGCGAGCTGGCGCAGGACGTAGTGCAGCAGGCCGCCGTGACGGAAGTACTCGACTTCCTTCGGCGTCAGCAGCAGCACGCGCACCTCGAACTTGACCTCGCTGCCGTCGGCCTTCTTCGCCACGACCTGCGCGGTCTTGGACGTGCCGTCGTCCAGGCCGGTGATGTCGATCACCTCCGAGCCGTCCAGTTCCAGGGTCTGCGCGTTCTCGCCGTTCTTGAACTGCAGCGGCAGCACGCCCATGCCGACCAGGTTGGAGCGGTGGATACGCTCGAAGCTCTCGGCGATCACGGCCTTGATGCCGAGCAGGTTGGTGCCCTTGGCCGCCCAGTCGCGCGAGGAACCGGTGCCGTATTCCTTGCCGGCCAGAACCACTAGCGGCACACCGTCGGCCTTGTACTTCATCGCCGCGTCATAGATCGCCAGCTTTTCCGGCGTGCCGCCGGCCTTGGGGTAGTACAGCGCGTTGCCGCCTTCCTCGCCGCCGAACACCAGGTTCTTGATGCGGATGTTGGCGAAGGTGCCGCGCACCATCACATCGTCGTTGCCGCGACGGCTGCCGTAGCTGTTGAAGTCGGCCGGCTGCACGCCGCGCTCCTGCAGGAAGCGGCCCGCCGGCGAGTCCTTCTTGATGTTGCCGGCCGGCGAGATGTGGTCGGTGGTGATCGAGTCGCCGAAGATGCCCATCACGCGGGCGCCGTGCACATCGTCGATGGTGCCCGACTGCGCCGACATGCCGTCGAAGTATGGCGGGTTCTTGATGTAGGTCGACTTGGCGTCCCACTGGTACAGGCCGCCGTCGGGCGAGGCGATGTTGTTCCAGCGGCTGTCGCCCTTGAACACGTCGGCGTAGTTCTTCTTGAACATCTCCGGGCCGATGGTCTTGGCGATGAAGTCGCCGATCTCCTTGTTGGTCGGCCAGATGTCCTTGAGGTACACGTCCTGGCCGTCGCTGCCCCTGCCCAGCGGCTGGGTGGTCAGGTCGATGTCGGTGGTACCGGCGATCGCGTAGGCCACCACCAGCGGCGGGGAGGCCAGGTAGTTCATCTTTACTTCCGGGTGCACGCGGCCTTCGAAGTTGCGGTTGCCCGACAGCACCGAGGTCACCACCAAGTCGCCCTTGGCGATGGCGGCCGAGACGTCTTCCGGCAGCGGGCCGGAGTTGCCGATGCAGGTGGTGCAGCCGTAGCCGACCAGGTAGAAGCCGAGCTTCTCCAGGTCGTCCATGACGCCGGCTTTCTTCAGGTAGTCGGTGACCACCAGCGAGCCCGGGCCCAGCGAGGTCTTGACCCACGGCGCGGACTTGAGGCCCTTGGCCACCGCGTTGCGGGCGAGCAGACCGGCGCCCAGCATCACCGCCGGATTGGAGGTGTTGGTGCAGGAGGTGATCGCGGCGATCACCACCGCGCCGTCCTTCAGCTCCCAGCCCGCGCCACTGCTGGCGGCCGGCTCGTTGACCGACTCGTGCGCGCCGACGGCGGTGCCGCCGCCGCCCTCGTTGGCCAGCCGATCCACCTGACGCGCGTCGCTGGCGCGCTTCTTCTCGCGCGCCTCGGCGAACGGCGCCAGGCTGTCGCGGTAGTTCTTCTGCATGTCGCTGAGCAGGACGCGGTCCTGCGGGCGCTTGGGGCCGGCCAGCGAGGGCTTCACCTCGCCCATGTCCAGGTGCAGGGTGGCGCTGTACTGGGCATGTGGGCTATTGGCGTCGTGCCACAGTCCCTGGGCCTTGGCGTAGGCCTCGACCAGGGCGATATGGTCCTCGCTGCGGCCGGACAGGCGCAGGTAGTTCAGCGATTCGGCATCGACCGGGAAGATGCCGCAGGTCGCGCCGTACTCGGGCGCCATGTTGCCGATGGTGGCGCGATCGGCCAGCGGCAGGTGCTGCAGGCCTTCTCCGTAGAACTCCACGAACTTGCCCACCACGCCCAGCTTGCGCAGCATCTGGGTGACGGTCAGCACCAGGTCGGTCGCGGTGGCGCCCTCGGGCAGCTTGCCGGTCAGCTCGAAGCCCACCACCTGCGGGATCAGCATCGAGGAGGGCTGGCCCAGCATCGCGGCCTCGGCCTCGATGCCACCCACGCCCCAGCCCAGCACGCCGATGCCGTTGATCATCGTGGTGTGCGAGTCGGTGCCGAACACCGTGTCCGGATAGGCGTAGCTGACCCCGTCCTTGTCGGCGGTCATGACCACGCGCGCCAGGTGCTCCAGGTTGACCTGGTGGACGATGCCGGTGTTGGGCGGCACCACCTTGAAGTCGTTGAAGGCCTTCTGGCCCCAGCGCAGGAAACTGTAGCGCTCGGCATTGCGCTGGAATTCGATCTTGCCGTTGAGGTCCAGCGCGTCGGGCTTGCCGAACACGTCCACCTGCACCGAGTGGTCGATCACCAGTTCGGAAGGGATCTGCGGGTTGATCTGCTCGGCCTTGCCGCCCAGTTTGACCACCGCATCGCGCATGGCGGCCAGGTCGACCACGCAGGGCACGCCGGTGAAGTCCTGCAGCACCACGCGCGCGGGCATGAAGGCGATCTCGGTGTCCGGCTCGGCCTTGGCGTCCCACTTGGCCACCGCCTCGATGTGCTCGGGCGTGACGCTGACCCCGTCCTCGCCGCGCAGCAGGTTCTCCAGCAGGATCTTCATGGAGTAGGGCAGGCGGGCGATGTCGAAGCGCTCGCCGAGCTTGGGAAGGCTGAAGTAGGTATAGGAGGTTCCCGCCACGTCCAGCGTGCTGCGGGTCTTGAAGGTGTCACTCATGCTCGGGCTCCTGTTCGAGGTGACTTGCGCCAGGACCTGGTGGCCCGGCGCTGGCTGTTCGATGACGGCCTCGCTGTTCAGTATCGGCCTTCCGGCGTGACTGGGGAGTGTCCGGATGGCCTGCTGTGTGCCTGCCGGCACACGATTCCGCTATCGGTATGGAGATCCAAGTATGTATAATCCGTGCATACTTCAAGAGGTGCACTCATGGAAGCCACCGTCGCCGAACGCGGCCAGATCACCCTGCCCAAGGCGGCGCGCGATGCCCTGGGGCTGACCAAGGGCACGCTGCTGAAGGTGGAGCTGGACGGCAGCCGCATCGTGCTGCGCAAGAGCGTGGACGATGCGATCTCCAAGGCCCGCGGGCGCTTCGCGCTGGATGGCTTCGACTCGCCCGAGGCCGCCGTGCGCGCCGCCCGCGAGCCGGCCAAGCGCTGATCCTGCGCCTGTGATCGCCATCGATTCGCCCGTGCTGGTGGACCTGCTGACCGACGGCCCGCAGGCCGATGCGGCCGAGGCCTGCCTGCGCCAGTGCCTGGCCAGCGGCCGGGTCGTGGTCTGCGACATCGCCCTGGCCGAGGTCTGCAGCGCCCTGCGCAACGGCGCCGAGGCGCTGACGGTGCTGGAGGAGATGGGCATCCATTTCAGCGCGCTGGAATCCAAGTCGGCCCTGCGCGCCGGCGAGATGCAGCGCCGCTACCGCCAGCGCGGCGGCGGGCCGCATGCGCTGCCCGATTTCCTCATCGGGGCCCACGCGCTGCTGCAGTGCGACGCGCTGATCACCCACAACCACGCCTTTTACCGCGACTACTTCAAGGGATTGAAGCTGATCGCGCCGCGGGTCTGACCCGCTCCCTCTTCACACACGTTACGTACCGGAGTCGCACATGTTGGAAGCCTATCGCCACCACGTTGCCGAGCGCGCCGCGCTGGGCATCCCGCCGCTGCCGCTGACCGCCCAGCAGACCGCGCAGGTCATCGAACTGCTGAAGAACCCGCCGGCGGGCGAGGCCGACTTCCTGGTCGACCTGATCACCCACCGCGTCCCGGCCGGCGTGGACGACGCCGCCAAGGTCAAGGCCAGCTATCTGGCGGCGCTGGCCTTCGGCAGCGAACAGAACCCGCTGATCAGCCGCGAGCGCGCCACCGAACTGCTGGGCACCATGCTCGGCGGCTACAACGTGCACCCGCTGATCGAACTGCTGGACGATGCCACCGTCGGCGCCATCGCCGCCGACGGCCTGAAGCAGACCCTGCTGGTGTTCGACGCCTTCCACGACGTCAAGGAAAAGGCCGACGCCGGCAACGCCAATGCCGTGGCCGTGCTGCGCAGCTGGGCCGAAGCCGAGTGGTTCACCAGCAAGCCGGAAGTGCCGGCCTCCATGACCCTGACCGTGTTCAAGGTGCCGGGCGAGACCAATACCGACGACCTCTCGCCCGCCCCGGACGCCACCACGCGGCCGGACATCCCCATGCACGCGCTGGCGATGCTGAAGAACAAGCGCGAGGGCGCGCCGTTCGTGCCGGAGGAAGACGGCAAGCGCGGCCCGATCCAGGCCATCGCCGACCTCAAGGACAAGGGCCATCTGGTCGCCTACGTCGGCGACGTGGTCGGCACCGGCTCCTCGCGCAAGTCCGCGACCAACAGCGTGTTGTGGTGGACCGGGCAGGACATTCCCTACATTCCCAACAAGCGCTTCGGCGGCGTGTGCCTGGGCTCCAAGATCGCCCCGATCTTCTACAACACCATGGAAGATGCAGGCGCGCTGCCGATCGAGCTGGACGTGTCGCAGATGGAGCAGGGCGATGTGATCGAACTGCGCCCGTACGAGGGCAAGGCGCTGAAGGACGGCCAGGTCATCGCCGAGTTCAAGGTGAAGTCCGAGGTGCTGTTCGACGAGGTGCGCGCCGGTGGCCGCATCCCGTTGATCATCGGCCGCGGCCTGACCGCCAAGGCGCGTGAGGCGCTGGGCCTGCCGGCCACCGACCTGTTCCGCCTGCCGCAGCAGCCGGCCGACACCGGCAAGGGCTTCTCGCTGGCGCAGAAGATGGTCGGCCGCGCGATCGGCCTGCCGGAAGGCCAGGGCGTGCGTCCGGGCACCTACTGCGAGCCCAAGATGACCTCGGTCGGCTCGCAGGACACCACCGGCCCGATGACCCGCGATGAGCTCAAGGACCTGGCCTGTCTGGGCTTCTCGGCCGATCTGGTCATGCAGTCCTTCTGCCACACCGCCGCGTACCCGAAGCCGGTGGACGTCAAGACCCACCACACGCTGCCGGAGTTCATCTCCACCCGTGGCGGCATCTCGCTGCGCCCGGGCGATGGCGTGATCCACAGCTGGCTCAACCGCATGCTGCTGCCCGACACCGTGGGCACCGGCGGCGACTCGCACACCCGCTTCCCGGTGGGCATCTCGTTCCCGGCCGGCTCGGGTCTGGTCGCCTTCGCCGCGGCCACCGGCGTGATGCCGCTGGACATGCCCGAGTCGGTGCTGGTGCGCTTCAAGGGCAAGCTGCAGCCGGGCGTGACGCTGCGCGATCTGGTCAATGCGATCCCGCTGTACGCGATCAAGCAGGGCCTGCTGACCGTGGCCAAGCAGGGCAAGAAGAACATCTTCTCCGGCCGCATCCTGGAGATCGAGGGCTTGCCGGACCTGAAGGTCGAACAGGCCTTCGAGCTGTCCGATGCCTCGGCCGAGCGCTCGGCCGCCGGCTGCACCGTGCACCTCAACAAGGAGCCGATCATCGAGTACATCAACAGCAACATCACCTTGCTGGGCTGGATGATCGAACAGGGCTACAAGGATCCGCGCAGCCTGCAGCGCCGCATCGACAAGATGAAGGCCTGGCTGGCCGATCCGCAGCTGCTCAAGGCCGACGCCGACGCCGAGTACGCCGCGGTGATCGAGATCGACCTGGCCGACGTGCACGAGCCGATCCTGGCCTGCCCGAACGATCCGGACGACGTGAGGACCCTGTCCGAAGTGGCCGGCGCCAAGATCGATGAAGTGTTCATCGGCTCGTGCATGACCAACATCGGCCACTTCCGCGCGGCCTCCAAGCTGCTGGAAGGCAAGCGCGACATCCCGACCAAGCTGTGGGTCGCCCCGCCGACCAAGATGGATGCCGCCGAGCTGACCAAGGAAGGCCATTACGGGACCTTCGGCACCGCCGGTGCGCGCATGGAGATGCCGGGCTGCTCGCTGTGCATGGGCAACCAGGCGCAGGTGAAGGAGGGCGCGACGGTGTTCTCCACCTCCACCCGCAACTTCCCCAACCGCCGCGGGGCGCAACTCCAACGTGTATCTGGGGTCAGCCGAACTGGCCGCCATCTGCTCGCGCCTGGGCCGCATCCCGACCAAGGCCGAGTACATGGCCGACATCGGCGTGCTCGACGCCAATGCCGCGGACATCTACCGCTACATGAACTTCGACCAGATCGAGGATTACCAGATAGGCGAGAAGACCGCCGCCTGATCGTCCCGCGCAACGCGACGCTGGAAAGCCCGGTCCTGTGCCGGGCTTTCCGCATTTGCAGGACCATCCGCTGTAGCTTGCGGTTTCCCGGGACGCCTGCGCCGGCTGCGGACCATGAGCGTCACCGGACAGCGAGATGGCTTTCAGACATGCAGAGGACATCGTCGAAATACGGGATCGCGCTTGAAGCACAGAGCGGACAGTCCGCATGAGCAATGCGCGCGTCTTTTGTAGACAGCTGGCCGGACTGATGAGCCTTGGCAAGGTGTCGCAGAAGAGTGCGGCGGTGGATTCCGAGCTGCTTGCTGACCTGCCTGGTGCTCCAGCCATGGTGATTGAGCAGATGCCAGGCTTGCTGGCACTGCGCCGGGCTCAGCGACGGCAGCCGTCCCAGACGCTTGCCCTCCGCGCGTGCGACCGCCACGCCTGCGCGGGTGCGTTCGCTGATCAGGTTGTGCTCGAACTCGGCCAGCGGGGCCATCATGTGGAATACCAACCGGCCGCCCGAGGATGAGGTGTCGATATGTTCGGTAACGGACTGAAAGCCGATTCCGCGCTTTCCCAGGTCGTCCAGTAGACGGACCAGGTCGATGAGCGAGCGTCCTAGTCTGTCCAGCCGCCATACCACCAGTTTTCCGCCTGGTGTGAGGTTCTGCATGGCCTGACTGAGGCCGGGACGCAATGCCAGGCGACCGGAGATGCCGTGGTCGGAAAAGATCGCGTGACATCCGCAGGCCTCGAGCGCTCGCAATTGCAAGGCGAGATTCTGTTCGCAGGTGGAAACGCGTGCGTAGCCGACAATCATGAGTTACTCCTGATCGCTATCCTGCCTATCTTGTTTCTGGTTGACTTGTGGGCATGGAACCCCCCGTGCGCCCGTTCGAGAACAGGCGCGAAAATGTCCTTCTGTCGGTGTGATCGATCGCTCTGACGCCAGCGGATCCGCCAGAAAAGTTCAAGGCCCGCTGCAAGCTTCGTGGAATTGAATCCCCCAGCCTCCGTGTTGCGACACTTGATTCGCGTCGGACCCCGAATGCGCTGGCTAATATTTCGCCAGCTCGCGTGAGCGCCCGGTGAGGGTGGCTTGCGGAACGACCGAGCTTTCCTTGCGTTGAAGCTTGTCTACATATCGCAGTTCCCGTGCGAATGTGTCACGCGTGCTAACGCCCAAGCCGGCGGGCGCGAGCGCGCGTAAATTCGTCAAACGTGGAATGAAGAAGAATCAGGACGCGGGTTGAAGCCACCGTCCTCCGGCGTCGGCTGCATCGAGCGGACAACTGCATTTCTTAGGTCCGATCTCGATCGCCGTTGGAGCGGCCAGGACGCTCACCGACAAGCGCCACGATCGCGTTGATGCAGAGTGCGTCCTGGCCACACTCGCTCATGCATGATCCATTGCGCCGACAGGACCTTTCGACCCCGGCTTTGATCAAAGGCCGGCGGGCGCATTGGCGCTGGATGCCGCGCCAGATGATGGTTCCGTCGATGCACTCAACCTTCTTAGTCCGCGCTGAAGCGTGCGGGGGTGCACGCCGAGATCCCTCGCGATCTCGGCCATGGACTGTTGGCCCTGGTCGCGCAGGAACGCGGCCGTATGCAGTTGCCCCGTGCTCAGCAGCGGCAGCCGGCCGATCCGCTTGCCGGCAATGCGTGCGGAGGCAAGCCCGGCCCGGGTGCGCTCGCTGATCAACGTGCGCTCGAACTCGGCCAGCGCCGCCATGAAGTGAAATACCAATCGCCCCCCGGAAGTCGAGGTGTCGATGCTTTCGGTGAGCGAGTGGAAGGCCACGCCCCGATCACCCAGCGCCTCGAGGAGCTGCACGAGGTGGGGCAGGGAACGCCCCAGCCTGTCCAGTCGCCACACGGCCAGCGTATCGCCGGGCTTGAGGCTGTCCATCGCCCTGTCAAGACCCGGCCGGGACCGGGTGGCCCCTGAAACGCCGCGATCCTTGTAGATGCGGTCGCAACCTAGACGCTGCAGGGCTTGGACCTGGAGATCGAGATTCTGATCCTCGGTCGAGACCCTTACGTAACCAATGATCATTCCTACGGAACCACCCTGAAGAGACGGGCGTGGCTCCCAGCGCGAGCAGCGATGTCGGTCGTGCGAATGACAAAACTGACCAAAGTATGCCGGGGGTCACACCTTGAGTTGACACAACGGATCCTTATCGCCACAGGGCGGTTTGCGAAGCTGAACAGGGCAAAAATCAGCTGATCGAGCCATCTGTGAGGATCGTCACACAACCGATCCATTGTGTACCCACTCCCTACTTTTGGCGAGCTTGACAGGCAGCAGCCGATCGGAGGCCGTCCGGTGAAGGTCGGGGTGACGCGGGACGATGCGGACCCGGTGCTGGTCGAGCTGTACAACCGCGATCACCTGGCGGCGGTGTACGGGGAGGACTTCGCGGCGGCAGCGTTACTCGCCCTGCAGCGCCGCGCCCATGGATGGGGTGGCTCGGTTTCGGTGGTGGATGACAGGCGCTTTCTGGTAGCGCTGGCGCCGGATGCGGATCGCGATCCCCCCGACCTCGCCGAGGCGTCGCTGGTGGAACGCTGGCAGCGTGCCTTCAGCGCCGCGCCTTTCGCTTTCGGTCAGCAGCGCGCCCTGCTCGCGGTCGGCGTCGGTCGGGCGACCCTGGGCGCCGGCCTCAGACAGATGGATGGCGGCCATTTCCAGCTTCAGGAAATCGAGTGCCGCAACAGCGGTGCGCCGCTGCTCCTGCCGCCGCAGTGCGGCTGGTCGTGGCGTCTGGGCTACGAGCTGGACATGGAAGCGGCCCTGGCGTTCCACGAGGCGCTGGCGCAGGGTCGTGCGCACCTGGCGTTCCAGCCCATCGTCAGCTCCGCGCAGCTGGCGGCCCGGCTCTCGCACACGGCCGAATCGGGGCCGACCGGCGTGCCGCTCTACCAGGAAGCGTTGCTGCGGATGGTCGCCCGCGATGGCGAGGCGCCTTTGTCCGCCAGCAGACTGGTGGCGGCCCTGGAGCGCCTGGGACTGGTGCGGCTGTTCGATCAGGCGGTGCTGTCCGCGGTAATCCGCGTGCTTGAGGCGCAGCCGGATCTCAGCCTCGGCTGCAATCTGTCGTCCCTGAGCCTGGTCCCGGATGAGGGCTGGTGGGGAAGCGTCCTGGCCCGACTCAAGGCGCGGCCCAGCGTCGCTTCGCGGCTGACCTTCGAGATCACCGAGACCGCGCCGCTGCGCGACTTCGACCACGCAGTGGCCCTGATCAGGCGGCTGAAGGCGCTGGGCTGCCGGATCGCCATCGACGATCTGGGCGTTGGCCACACCCGTCTGGACTTCGTACGCGCGATCAGGCCCTCGATCATCAAGATCAGCGCGGATCTGGTGCATGACGCGGCGGTCAACCGGACCGCGTCCGAACAGTTGGAGCGCCTGGGCGCCATGGCCGCGGCGTTCGCGCCCGTCGTGGTGGCCGAAGGGATCGGGACACGACGGCAGATGGACGCCGCGTGGGAGGCCGGCATCCATTGGCTGCAGGGCGAAGCCGCGGCGGCGCACATCCTGCCCAGCCCGCAGGTCTCGCTGCGTCTGCCCTGCGAGCAGATCTCGTGGAGCTAGATCGCGCGACCCGACAGGTAGACGCGCCGCGCGACCGCATCCGCGGTCCGCGCCTCGGGCGCGCGTCGGTCATCGCTGGTGGCCGCGCCACGCGCCATCCCCAAGCGGCCGGGCAGTCCGGCCGCTGGACGTCGGACGCCTCGCAGAAGCCGGGCGCCGCGCACACATCTTCAGTTCGGTTCACGCATGCATGGATGCGTTGCTTCCGTAGCACCAAAGCGGGTCAGAAGACCTCACTTGACCGACATCGCTGACGTCACGAGCGGGCAGCGTCACTTTTACGAATGAAGCAGGGGGAAGGGTCGTGAACAGAATTTTTCGCAAGATATGGAGCCGCGCGCGCGCGCAGATGGTCGTCGCGTCGGAGCTGGCCAGCAACAAGGGCGTCGCGGTTGGCGGCGGACGCCATGTGGACGAGCGGGCAGGGCAGACGGTCGTCCCGACGGTCACGGTCCGCACGCGCGCCGACAGGCTTGCGCTGGGCGGGTTCATGACGTCTCGTGTATCGCGCGTCGCTTCGCGTTCCATGCTGGCGACCGTTGCGTCTATCCTTCGTCTGCCGGCAGCGGTCGCAGTTCTGTGGCTGCCGGGCTACTCCATCGCCTTTGCCGGCACCTGCGTCCAGCAGGACGCGATCGGAAACGGTTCGGCAACCGGAGCCGGCGCCAGTAGTCCGGCCACGTGCGGTTCGTTCTCGATCGCGATCGGCGCTGGCAGTGGCTCAAATGCGCAGAACTACAGCGTCGCGGTCGGCGACGGATCGACATCGACGGGGCTGAACTCGGTCGCCATCGGCCGGCAAACAAGCGCAACGGCCGAGGCAACCTCGGTCTTCGGCCAGGCGTCCAGTGCGAACACCATCGGCGGCACTGCGATCGGCAATAAAGCGAAGACCACGGCGGCTTATGGAACGTCGGTGGGCACCAATACCAGCGCAGCGGGCGCCCAGTCGGTCGCCATCGGTTACAACGCGAACACGGGCAATACCGGCGATATCGCCATGGGGTCCGGGGCCACGAGCTCAAGTGGCACCATCGGCGCTGGCAATGTGGCGATCGGACAAGGCGCGACGGCCAGCAGTGTGGGAGGTGGGTTTGGCGTGATTGCCCTGGGCGCGGGGGCAACGGCTGGTAGTTCGGGGTACTCCGGGGCGATGGCGTTGGGAGCGGGCTCGACTGCCCAGTTCCGCGGAACCGCCATGGGCTCTGGCGCCAAAGCGCAGTCGGATCTGTCACTGGCGTCGGGCTTCAATGCGATTGTCGACGCCAACTCCAGCCAGTCGACCGCCATCGGCAACGGCGCGAAGGTCATCGGCACCCCGGGTACCAATTCCACGGGAGCCGTCGCCCTGGGCAATGGCGCGACCACCAGCTCCGCGTACGCCCTGGCGATCGGCAACAACGCCAGTATCGATGACAGTTCCTCCTCCGCCATGGCGCAGGGCGCCGGGAGTGGCGTGAGCTACGCCGTAGGTGCCATGGCGCTTGGCACCAACGCCAAGGTCAACGGCGCGTCCGGCGCCACGTCTGATGGTGCGATGGCGCTTGGGAGCGGCGCGACCGTGGGTTCGGCCGCTCAGTACGCGATCGCCCTGGGCTCGGGCGCAAATGTGACGGCGGGGTCCGGCATCGCGATCGGCCGTCTATCCCAGGCAACCGCCCAGGATGCCGCGGCGTTTGGATACTCGAACATCGCCAGCGGCGTGAACGCGACCGCGGTCGGCAACCAGGTCACCGCCGCGGCTGCCGGCAGCATCGCCATCGCCGGCAATAGTGGACAAGTCGTGGGAGTCGCGGCTGGCTCCAACAACGCGATCGCGATCGGCACGGCTTCGCAGATCGACGGAAATTCGTCGTTCGCGATCGCGCACGGAAACGGCGCCACGGTCGCCTATAGCATCAATGGCGTGGCGATCGGCAATAGCGCGGCGGTGAAAGGAACCTCCAGCGCCGCCTCGAACGGCGCAATGGCCATCGGCCCTAGTGCGTCGGTTTCCGCTGGAGCGTCGAACGCGCTCGCGCTCGGTAACTCAGCCTCGGCAGCCGGGGTCGAGTCCACGGTTCTTGGCTACTCGAACATCGCCAGCGGTGTGAACGCCACTGCGGTGGGCAATCAGGTCACCGCGGCGGCCGACGGCAGCATCGCGATCGCCGGCAATAGCGGGCAGGTAGTCGGTGTCGCGGCAGGCTCGACCAATGGCATCGCGATCGGCACAGCTTCGCAGATCGATGGCAACTCAGCCGCGGCGATCGCACAGGGCAACAACACCAACGTCACGTACGCAACCAATGCCATCGCCCTTGGCAATGGCGCGAAGGTGAGCGGAGCGTCCGGCACTGCGTCGAACGGTGCGATGGCCATCGGCAACGGCGCGGTGGTCGGCGCAGGCGCCACCAACGCGATCGCCCAGGGCACGGGCGCCAGCGCCACGAAGGCGAACGCCATCGCCATCGGTAATGCGGCACAGGCGACCGGCTCGAGTTCGATCAGCGTGGGTACCGGCAATGTGGTGAGCGGCGCCAACTCCGGCGCGTTCGGCGACCCGACCACGATCACGGGCAGCGGCTCGTACAGTCTTGGCAACAACAACACGATCGCCAACAACAACGCCTTCGTGGTCGGCAGCGGCGTGACCACCACGCAGGACAACAGCGTGGTCCTGGGCAATGCGTCGGCCGATCGCGCGGCGGTGGCCGTAACGGGCGGGACGATCAACGGCACCGCCTATACCTATGCCGGTCCAGCGTCCGTAGCCAACGGCGTGGTGAGCGTGGGTGCGTCGGGCAAGGAGCGCCAGGTGATCAACGTGGCGGCGGGTCAGGTGACCTCGACCAGCACGGATGCAGTCAACGGCAGCCAGTTGTACGCCACCAATCAAGCCCTCGCGGCGTCGCAGACGCACTACTACAGCGTGAACGATGGCGGCACGCAGGGGGGGCAACTACAGTAACAACGGGGCCACGGGCATCAATGCTTTGGCGGCAGGCGTCGGCGCGAGCGCTGCTGGAGCGAACGCGATCGCCCTTGGTTATGGTGCAACGGCCAGTTGGACCGGGTCCATTGCTTTCGGCAACAATGCCAAGACGTTTGCCACAGGAGACATGGCAATCGGCAATAACGCTTCTGCCAACGGCGGTGGATATGGTTCCCTGGCCATTGGTGCAAACGCAAAAGCGAACAGCCCGGCCATTGTCATCGGCAATGGTGCTGTCGCCGGGGTCACGGCGGTTGGTACGCCCATTGCAATCGGCTTCAATGCGAATGCCGTCAGTACCTCGGGCAGTGGTGTTGCGATCGGTGATTGGGCTAAGGCGTCCGGAGCCGCTGCGATCGCCATCGGGGGTCAGCCTGGCGGAGCCTATGCAAGTGGCTCATCCACGCTCGCAGTCGGCGATCGGAGTGTTGCGTTGGGAAATGGCAGCGGCGCCAACTCGGCCGACAGCATCGCGCTGGGATCTCAAGCCATCGTGGATGCAAACTCCGGAACCGCTGTTGCGCAAGGTAAAGGCGCGAGGGTGGCCTACGCGCAGAATGCCTTGGCGATGGGTAACGGTGCAAAGGTAAGCGGAGCGTCAGGGAGCGTTTCGGATGGCGCTATGGCGTTGGGTAACGGGCGCTACCGTTGGCGCAGGCGCAACGAACGCCATCGCCCAAGGCACGCAGGCCAGCGCCAGCAGAGCAAATGCAATTGCCATTGGCAACGGCGCGCAGGCGACGGGTGCCAGTGCGATCAGCGTGGGCACCGGCAATGTGGTGAGCGGCGCCAACTCCGGCGCGTTCGGCGACCCGACCACGATCTCGGGCAGCGGCTCGTACAGCCTTGGCAACAACAACACGATCGCCAACAACAATGCCTTCGTGGTCGGCAGTGGCGTGACCACCACGCAGGACAACAGCGTGGTCCTGGGCAATGCCTCGGCCGACCGCGCGGCGGTGGCGGTGACCAGTGGCACGATCAACGGCACCACATACACCTATGCGGGCCCGGGCTCGGCGGCCAACGGCGTGGTGAGCGTGGGTGCGTCGGGCAAGGAGCGCCAGGTGATCAACGTGGCGGCGGGCCAGGTCAGCGGCACCAGCACCGACGCGATCAACGGCAGCCAGCTGTACGCGACCAACCAGGCGGTGAACCAGATCGGCACCACAGTCAACAACATCACCAACGGTGGCGGCATCAAGTACTTCCATGCCAACTCGACGCTGGCGGACTCGACCGCCACCGGGACGAACAGCGTGGCGGTCGGGCCGACCGCGGTCGCTTCGACAGCGGACGGCGTTGCCCTGGGGCACGGTGCCGTCGCCACCAACGCTGGCGATGTCGCGCTGGGCGCGGGTTCGGTCACGGCCTCGTCCAACCCCACGCCTGGCGGCACGATCGCCGGCACCAGTTACACCTATGCTGGCACCGCG
Source organism: Pseudoxanthomonas sp. UC19_8 (assembly GCF_042700505.1). Taxonomy (NCBI): domain Bacteria; kingdom Pseudomonadati; phylum Pseudomonadota; class Gammaproteobacteria; order Lysobacterales; family Lysobacteraceae; genus Pseudoxanthomonas; species Pseudoxanthomonas sp. UC19_8. Next base: position 1,713,676 of record NZ_CP170559.1, on the reverse strand, counting down.
CCAGCCAGCGTGGTCAGCGTTGGCGCGACCGGAAGTGAGCGCCAGATCACCAATGTCGCGGCCGGTCGGGTGAATGCCAGTTCTACCGATGCGGTCAACGGTTCGCAGCTCTACGCCACCAACCAGGCGACTGGCGTGGTCAACAATCGCGTGACCACGCTCGGCGGCAACGTCGCGACCGTGCTGGGCGGCAATGCCACCTACAATACGACCACCGGCGGTCTGACGATGACCAACGTCGGCGGCACCGGCCAGAACAACGTCAACGACGCGATCTCCACGGTGGCGGCGACGGCAGGCAAGGGCTGGAACGTGACCACGGCGGCTGCCGGCACGGGTACTGTGTCGGGCACCACCGCTGCCAATGTGGCGCCGGGCGCGACGCAGACCGTCACCGCCGGCGACAACATCGCGATCACCCAGAACGGCACCGACTACACGATCGCGACGAACCCGGACCTGGTCTCGACCAGCATCACCACGGGCAACAGCAGGCTGGACACCAACGGCCTGACCATCACCGGCGGCCCCAGCGTACTCGCCTCGGGTATCGACGCTGGCGGCCAGAGGATTACCAACGTCGCGGCGGGCACGCAGCAGACCGATGCAGTCAACCTGTCCCAGCTGCAGCAGGCGACCACGCACTACTACAGCGTCAACAGCTCCACCGCCACGCGCGCGGCGGGCAGCGGAACCAATTACGACAATCTGGGCGCGACCGGGGGCCTGTCGGTCGCCGCGGGTGCCAACGCCTCGGCGGGGCAGATCGGCGCGACGGCGATCGGCGATTCCGCCAACGCGGCGGGCGTGTCCTCTGTCGCATTGGGGCAGGAGGCCGCTGCCATCGGGACCGGCGACATCACCATAGGGCGTGGCTCCGGTACCGGCAGCCTGTCGAGCAACTACGGCAACATCGCGATGGGTCTGTTCACGGGAACGGATGTTGCGGGCCGGGACAACGTCGCGATCGGCGACAACGCGGGCAGGACTGTCACCGGAAGCAACAACGTTGCGTTGGGCATCGGAGGCAGCAACGTGAGCGGTGACCAGAACGTCGCGATCGGTGCCGCCGGCACGAACGTCACAGGCAGCTACAACGTCGGGTTGGGCTCCCTGGCCGGATCCGGCGTGACCGGGTCCAACAACGTGGCCCTGGGCCAGAACGCCGGCAGAAACATCAGCGCAAGCGATGCCGTGTCTCTGGGCCATAACGCGAGCGCCAACAACAGCAACGATGTGGCCTTGGGCGCGCGTTCGGTCACGGCGGCGGCGGTCGGTACCGCCAGCACGACCATCCAGGGCACGACCTACGCCTTCGCCGGCACCAATCCGGGCAGCACGGTCAGCATGGGCGCCCTGGGCTCCGAGCGCACCGTCACCAACGTGGCAGCCGGGCGCATCAGCGACACCAGCACCGACGCGGTGAACGGCAGCCAGCTCTACGCCGCCAACCAGGCGATCGACGTCGTCGGCGATCGCGTGACCACACTCGGCGGCAACGTCGCGACCGTGTTGGGGGGCAACGCGACCTACGACCAGACCACCGGCGGTCTGACGATGACCAACGTCGGCGGCACCGGCCAGAACAACGTCAACGACGCGATCTCCACGGTGGCGGCGACGGCGGGCAAGGGCTGGAACGTGACCACGGCGGCAACGGGCACGGGCACGGTGTCCGGCACGTCGGTGGCCAACGTGGCGCCCGGCGCGACGCAGACGGTGACGGCGGGCGACAACATCGCGATCACGCAGAACGGAACCGACCTGACGATCGCCACCAACCCCGATCTGGTGGCCACCAGCCTCACCGCCGGCAACAGCAAGCTGGACACCAACGGGCTGGTCATCACCGGCGGCCCGAGCGTGCTGGCTTCGGGCATCGATGCCGGCGGCCTGAAAGTCACCAATGTCGCGGATGGGACCGTGGCCGCGGGGTCGAAGGATGCGGTCAACGGTGGCCAGCTCTTCTCGGCGACGAGCGGAATCACCTCGCAGGGGCTGAACTTCACCGGCGATGATGCTTCGGCCGGCGCGGTGCATCGCGATCTTGGGCAGACGCTGGCGATCAATGGTGGGGCATCGACGGTGGGCACTTATTCGGGCGACAACCTGAAGACGGTGACCGACCCGACCAACGGGGCGATCAGCCTGCAGATGGCCGATGCGCCGAAGTTCGGCGCTGTCACGGTCAACGATGGCGGTAGCGGGAAGATCACCGGGGTCACAGCCGCCACGCTGTCGGCGGCCTCGACCGACGCGGTCAACGGTTCGCAGCTCTACGCGACCAACACCTATATCAACAACGCGTTCGGTGGCGGGGCCGACGTGGCGACCGGGACGGCCCCGACGTATACCGTCGGAGGCAATACCTACAACAACGTAGGCGACGCGTTCACCGCAGTGAACAACGGCAGTGTGGGTGTGGTGCAGCGCACGACCACGGCGGATGTCGCGACGATGACGGCCGCAGGCGGCACGGCGGCCAATCCGGGCAACGCGCAGCGGCTGACCAACCTCGCTGACGGCATCAACGGCAACGATGCGGTGAATCTGAGTCAGCTGACCAATGCCACCTCGAGCGTCACCACGGCCGGCCTGAACTTCGCCGGCGACAGCGGCATGGCCGCGCACCGCGACCTGGGGCAGACCCTGAACCTCAAGGGCGGCGCCACCGGCACGCTGACCGACAACAACATCGGTGTGGTGTCCGACGGCGCCGACACGCTGACGGTCAAGCTGGCCAAGGACATCGACCTGGGCGCCAACGGCAGCCTGACCACGGGCAACACGGTGGTCAACAACACCGGCCTGACCATCGCCGGCGGCCCGAGCGTGACCGGTGCCGGCATCAACGCCGGCGGCAGCGCCATCACCAATGTTGGCGCGGGCGTGAACGGCACCGACGCGGCCAACATGGACCAGCTCAACGCGGTCAGCGCCACGGCCAGCAAGGGCTGGAACGTGACGACGGCGGCGACGGGCACCGGCACGGTGTCGGGCACGTCGGTGGCCAACGTCGCGCCTGGCGCGACGCAGACCATCACGGCCGGCGACAACATCGCGATCACGCAGAACGGAACCGACTACGCGATCGCGCTGAACCCGGACCTGGTCGCGACCAGCATCACCACGGGCAGTTCCAGACTCGATACGAACGGTCTGAGCTTGACCGGCGGCCCGGGGGGAACGGTGGTCCTGGGCAACGCTGGTCTGGACAACGGCGGCAACAGGATCGTCAACGTGGCGGCCGGCACCGCAGCCACCGACGCGGTGAACGTGAGTCAGCTCACCTCCGCCATCGCCGGTGCCACCACCCATTACTACAGCGTCTCCGACGGCGGTAACCAAGGCGGGAACTACTCGGGCGATGGGGCCACGGGCAGCAACGCGCTGGCCGCAGGCGTCGGCACCAACGCCTCGGCCGCGGGCGCGACGGCGGTGGGTTCGGGCAGCAGTGCTTCCGGGACGGGCGCGACCGCGATCGGCCGTAATGCGAGCGCGAGCGCGCAGGGCAGCGTCGCCCTGGGCGATGGCGCCAGCGACGGCGGACGCGGCGCGGAGAGCTACACGGGCAAGTATTCCGGGGCCAGCAATGCGAGCGTGGGCACGGTGTCGGTGGGCGATGCCGCCACCGGTGCGACCCGCACCATCAGCAATGTCGCCGACGGCAGGCTGGCGACCGACGCGGTGAATCTGCGCCAGCTCGACGGCGCCGTGCAGACCGCCAATGCCTATACCGACAGCCAGGTGCAACAGGTCAACCAGCAGGTCGCGCAGAACAACGCCGACATCAAGAACGTCCAGGAAGGCCGCGATGGCTTCTTCCAGGTCAACAACACCGGCGCCCAGGCCAAGCCTTCCGTCACCGGTGCCAATGCCAGCGCCGGCGGTGCCGGCGCCGTGGCCTCCGGCGCGAACAGCCTGGCCGTGGGGACGCAAGCCGCGGCGACGGCGGACAACGCGGTCGCCCTGGGTAGCGGCTCGGTGGCCAGTCGCGCCAATACCGTGTCGGTGGGACAGGCGGGCAGCGAGCGGCAGATCACCAACGTCGCGGCCGGCGTCCAGGCCACCGATGCGGTCAATGTCAGCCAGCTCCAGGCCTCCCAGCAGGGCAGCGTGCAATACGCAAGCAATGCCGATGGATCGGTCAACTACAGCCAGGTGGCATTGGGCAATGGCCAGGCACCCACGACCGTCTCGAACGTGGCGGCCGGCGTCAATGGCACCGACGCGGTCAACGTCAATCAACTCAACCAGGGCTTCGGCAATGCCATCCGCTATACCGACGCGGTGGCGGGCCAGGTCCAGCGCGATGCGAACGGCGGTATCGCCGCGGCGGTGGCGACGGCCAATCTCCCCCAGTCCTACATCCCTGGGCGGGGCATGACGTCGGTGGGTCTGGGCTCATACCAAGGCCAGTCCGCGATCGCGGTAGGCGTCTCGGCGATCACCGACAACGGCCGCTGGGTCATCAAGTTCAGCGGTACGGCCGACACGCGCGGCCAGACCGGCGTTGGAGCGGGGGTGGGCTATCAGTGGTGATGACGGACAGGCGGCGGGCTTGCGCGTATGCGCCTGTCCGCATCCCAACGCCCACGGCGGCGCGAAGCCTCGCGCGGCGATCTCTCAACGTTCCTGCTCCGAGGACGACAGCATGAAGACCCTCCAAACATCAGGCGTTCGCACACTGCGGCTGCTGATCGTGTTGCTTTCCACCGCAGCCCTGATCGGCTGCGGCACGCTCAGCAAAGGCATCGAACACGACGGATCGAGTGCGCAGACACTGGTCTGGCCCGCCCCGCAGGATGCCAACGCCTTGGCCAAAGACGGGACTTACCCGATACCCGAGAGCCTGGGCCTGCTGCATCCTGGGCTGGACAAGGCGCAGGTTCAGCGCCTGCTGGGGCCGCCGCATTTTCATGAGGGCTTCGGGCCGCGCGAGTGGGACTACCTGGTCCATCTGCGCCAGCCGGGCACGTCCGATTTCACGACCTGCCAGCTCAAGCTGCTGTTCGGCAAGGACGGCAAGGTGGGCAGCCTGCATTGGAAGCCGGCAGGCTGCCTGCCGGCGACTTCGAAGGACGTCGCCACTCGGGCGCCCGCGACGCCGTCCCAGCCCTACGTCAAGACGCTGCAGCTCGACCTGCTGTTCCCCTTCGATCGTTGGGAAATCAAGGACCTGCGGAGTGAAGGCATGCGCCAGCTCGACACCTTCGCGGGCGACCTGCGCGCGCCGGAACTGGCGTCCACCCGCATCACGGTGCGGGCCTACGCCGATCGCCTGGGCACCCGGGACTACAACCTGCGGCTCTCGGAACGGCGCGCGGCCACGATCGCCCGGTATCTGACGCAGCAGGGTCGGATCGCGCCGGATCGCGTGCAATCGGTCGGCATGGGCGCGAGCGACCCGGTCAGCAAGGACTGCACCGATGCGATGCCGCGGACGGCGCTCATCGCCTGTCTTGCGCCGGACAGGCGCGTTGAGCTGAGCGCAGCGCCAGCCGGTTAAGGCGGCGGCTCAAGCGTATCCGGGCTTCAACTTTCCACCGATGAACAAATGAGAGCACTTCGATGAGGACTTCATTCTCGACCGCGTGCATGGCGATCCTGATCGCCGCAGTCGCGGGCCCTACGGCCGCGCAGACCCCGGCGCCCGCCGCCAGGACCGGAGGGGCAGCACCGCAGGCGTCAGCGCGACCGCTGCCCCCCGTGCAACGGTTCGGCGCCTGGACCATCGGCTGCAGGGACGAGCAGGGCCAGCGCTACTGCACCCTTGCGCAGGAGTTGCGACGCGATACGGATAACCAGCGTGTGGTGCTGCTCGAGGTGAAGCCCGATGGCATGCGCCACGCGCTCGCCGGATTGACCCTGCCGTTCGGTCTGGACGTGCATGCGGGGGTGAGCCTTCAGATCGACGAGGGCCCGGTGGTCCCCAACGTCCCGTTCCAGACCTGCCTGCAGCAGGGCTGTACCGTGCCGCTGAATCTGGACGAGAACGCCTTGCAGGCGCTGCGTCGCGCCAAGACACTGAAGATCGTCGCGCCTGTGGCCTCGGGCGGAGCAGCGACGTTCCAGCTACCGCTTCCGGGCTTCGAGGCCGCCTATGCGCAGATGGTCGCGCTCGCCGCAACGGCGCCTGCGCAGAGGCCATCGCGCTGATATCCGTGATCCGCAGAATGCGCAACGCCGTGACCGGAGGTGGGTGTCGCAAGTGACTGCCGCGCCGTCATTCGCCACGCGAGGCATCCCCCTCAGGGATCGTCCGCGCGATAGCCCACCGCGGGCAGGAAGTCGTGAACCTGCTGGAACCAGGCATCGGGCTGCTCCAGCCAGGCGAAGTGCCCGGCGTTGGGCATCAGGATCAGCTTGGAATGGGCCAGACCACGGTGCAGGCTCAGCGTCTGCTGCCACGGCACTTCGACATCGTCCGCGCCGGCCACCACCAGGGCCGGCACCTGGATGCGCGACAGCGCTGGGGCCAGATCGGTACGCACGCCGGCGACGAAGCGCTGGAAGGCCACCAGGGAGAAGCGCACCTGTTCGAAGGCGTCCCTGCCGTTGGCCGTCTTGGCCATGTCGTACATCTCGATCGGCACCGTCGCCAGGATCTGCGCCTTGAACGCGGCATCCGTGGTAGGCGGCGGATCGCCCTTGAACGCCTTCAGCGCCGCCTCGAAGCCGGGTCGGCCACGGCGTGACTCGACCTGCTGCAGGATTTGACGCTCCACCTCGGCCTGGCGCGCCGGGTCCGGCGCGTTGTTGGTGATCACCGCCGCCAGCAGCAGCAAGCCGCGCACGTGCTGCGGATGGCGCAGGCTGTATTCGAGGCTCTGGGTGCCGCCCATGGAGTGGCCGATGAACCAGGGCTGGTCCAGTTTCAGATGGCGACGCAGATTGTCCAGATCGCCCACGAAATCCTCCATCGTGACGGCCTCGGCCGTCGGGACCTGCGAGCGGCCGGTGGCGCGGGTATCCAGATAGACGATGGTGAAGTCGCGTTCCAGCGGCTGCAGCGAGAGGAACAGATACTCCGCGCTGGGCCCCCAGCCGGGCGTGGGCAGCAGCGCCACCGGTCCGTGGCCGGACACTTTGTACCAGAGGCGCACGCCGTTGGAGACGAAGCTGTGCTCGCCAGGGGCAAGCGGGTCGGGCACGGCGGCCGCGGCGGGAAGGCCGCTCGACACCAGGAGGAAACCTAGGCTCAGCAACATCTGCAGGCGTTTCATCGGCGCGCTCTCGGTCAAGGGCAGGGCTGCATGCGGTCGGTCCGCGGTCGCCCAGGAGACTAGCGTGTCGCCCGCTTCGCCAGCTTCGAAATCTTGCTAAGTTGGGCACGCTCCCACCGGCCTGGAAGCGTCCCATGCATGCCGCCATGTCCGAACTGCGCAAGGTGCCGCCCTGGCTGAGCCACACGGTGTCGGCGCGGGCGTCGTGGTCGTGGTGCGCGATGGAGCAGTCCTGCTTCGGCCCCGTGCAGCTGGATGCGCCGGCGCTGCCGTTCCACCATCTCAGCCTGCCTCTGGATCGTGGTGCGCTGCGTATTGGCATGTGCGTGGACGGCCGCCGCCATGTCGCGCGCATGGGGCAGGACGATATCGGGATCATCGCCGCGGGCGACGGTGGACGCTTCTGGTGGGACCGGCCGGTGGACTCGGCCTGCCTGTACTTCACCGACGCCGCGCTGGGCGAGATCGTGGGGCATGAGGTCACTGACCGATCGCATGGCCTGCGCTCCACCTTGCAGCTGCGTGCACCGGCCATCGCCGGGCTGCTGCGCGTGCTGCGCACCGATGCCGCCACCGGCCAGCCGCATGGCGCGCTGGTCGGCGATGCGGTGTTCGTGGCGCTGATTCCGCAGCTGATGCCCATGGCGCGCGTGCCGCCCGGGCCTCGTGCAGCGGACTGGCGGGTGGGGCGCGCGTTGGCTTACATCCACGCGCATCTGAGTGAACCGCTGGATCTCGCCTCGATCGCGCGGGCGGCGGCCAGCAGCCCCTTCCACCTGGCGCGCGCGTTCCGGGCGCGCATGGGCTGCACGCTCTGGCGGTACGTGCTGCGCGAACGTGCGCGCGGTGCGTGCTGGCGTCTGCGCGACGAGCGTCTGAGTCTGGCCGCGGTGGCCGAGGCGGCCGGTTTTGTCAGCTATTCGGGTTTCATTGCGGCCATGCGGCATGAGTTCGGCCAGTCGCCCCATCAACTCCGGCAGGCGATGTCGGTGGGCAAGCATTCGGCGAGGGACACGCCCGTTCGGCCTTGAGACTGTGCAGCGCCGCTGCACCTGTTGCGCAGGCTTGTCGGTGTTTCCGACAGTACAGCGTTCCGCGCTTACGACAACGGTCGAATGATCGATGCCAAGCGGTGATCCGCAGGAGCGAAGGCTAGCGTGACTCGGGTCCCAGGACATCGCCACGAATCATTTCATGCGGGCCAGGCATGATTTTCTACACGGCGACAACACATCCGTCCGGCCTAAGGTCGTGGACAAGGTGTGAAAGTGCAGGCCGGCCAGAGGCATGCACGGACCGGCGTAAGGACCCAAGCGTCCAAAGCAGTTGGCCGGTTAGCAAAGCGGCACGTATTCACCGCGCGTGGCAACACGCGCCAAGGCGATGCATAGTAGGGCATCGCGCTTGCTTGGTTTGCAGAGAAGGCGCACGGCCTCGGGATATTTCGATGGCCGGCTCAACGGGAGGACAGGGATGGACGAAGCGCGAAGGAAACGGCATTCGAAGCCGGATCAGGCGGGAGGGCCGCCATTGGACCTGGCCGCATTGGCCGGCTTGCTCAAGGTCTGCGATCTGGATATGGTCCTGCTGGATCCGCAAGGTGCGTGTCCGACCGTGGAGACGTACGCCGATCGGGACGCGCTGATCTACTCGGTCACGCCAGCATTCACCTTCCGCGGGCGATTCACGCTGCCACCGGACTGGTGCCTGTTCGGCTATGTCCACCAGACCGACCCGGATGCCAGTTGGTGTCACGGTGTCAGCCTGGCCACCGGCATGGTCCTCACTGTGTTGCCAGGGGCGGGCAGCGAGTTCGTCCTCAGCGCCGGCTCCAGGCTGACGCTGGTCCTGATCCCGCTGAGCGCCTTGAAGCTTTGCCTCTCTGAACTCGGACTAGGGGCCTCGCTGCCGGCGGTCGGACAGTATGTGCGGCTGTTCAAGCCCTCGGGCGATGCGACCGCGCGCAGGCTGGAACAACTCGCCGCACGACTGACGAGCGGGTCTGGCCAATCAGGGATCCAGCAGCCCAGTGATCGCCTGGAAGGCGCCAGCGCCTACGTGCGCGCCCACCTGATGGCCAAGTTCGCCGCGACGCCGGACGATCGCCCGCGGTGCTCCCGCGGCAGGCTCATGCATTACCGGATCCTCCGCCGCGCGGAGGATTTCATGCGCATGCACCTGCACAGAAATGTTTATATGCAAGAAATATGTCACACAGTCGGCGTGAGCGAACGGACGCTGCGCTATGCCTTCGATGATCTGCTGGGAATATCGCCCAACCGCTATCTCTCCATGCTGCGGCTGTGCACCGCAAACCGCAGTCTGTCGGCCAGCGACGCCAGCCGACATTCGGTCAAGTCGATCGCCTTGAACTGCGGTCTCTGGGACCTGTCGAAATTCGCAGGAAAATATCGGCGAATCTTCGGCGAGTTGCCCAGCGATACGCTGCTGCGCGGTCCGCCCGTCGGGCTCTGGCGCATGTGAAGACGTTCGCCGACTCATCCTATCCAAATTCATCTGCACAACAGCAGCGCCTTGGAGCGGTTCCGCGGCCGTAGGCGAGCGCATGCTTCGGCGCGCACGCGTCTGTCTGAGATAACAGTCGTGTCATCCGGCCTCCTCGGAACACGACGAGGCGCGGCTGCGGATAATCGCCTACCGCGCGGCGCAGGCGATCGATAGGTGGTCCAGCGGCGCGTATTCATCCGCGTGGAATGCGTGTTAATCGCCAGGAATTTGCCGAAATCGAATAGGCGATGCCCGTTATTTCCCATATTCGTTCCGGAATGACGCACCGGCCTGCGATTGGGCCGAGCTCTAATCCCCGTAACCGCGCTGTAACGAAAAATTACAGCGGACATGACAGGGGGTGGCGAATGAATCGCGTCTATCGTTTGATATGGAATCCCGCGCTTGGCGCGCCGGTAGTGGTCTCGGAACTGGCTCGGGCGAGACGAAGTAGCGCCCGCGGCGCTCGCACGCGCGATGGCATCGCGACAAGTCGCCTGGCCGGCGCCTGCGTGGCGGCGCTGCTGTTCTTGCCCTGTGCCGGCGTCCACGCCCAGCAGGTCGATCCCAAACTGGACGAGCTGCGCGCCCTGGTGGACAAGTACACCCTGGTCGAAGATGCCGAGACATCGGAGCCCGCGCCGGCCCCGGCGATGCGCCCTTCGACAGCGTCCTCCGTTACGACGACGGCGCCGGATGAACCACGCCAACGCGCTGGCTCAATCGCCGGCAAGCGCCGCGTCATGGACGTAAGCGCACCCAAACCGGACGCGGCGCCGCCGTCCGACTCGACTACCGCCAGCGCCGCGATCGCGCCCGACACGTCCACCACGCCGACCAGCAGCGCGCGCCTGCAGGCCTCCCCCTCGGCGTTGGTGTCGACCCAGGCCGTGGGCGCGCCCAACCTGGTCGGGACTTCGAGCGTGGCCGCGCGTGCGTCGACCAGAACCGCCGCCACGGTCGCGGTGCCCGCCACGCTCACTGCGCCGACCAGCGACGCGAGCCTGCGGGCGTCCACCTCGGCGCTCGTCTCCGCCCAGGCCACCAGCGCGCCCAACCTGAGCGGCGCGCCGAATGGCACGGTGGTGGGCAATGGAGGGCTGGTCGGCGGAGTGGTGCAGCTGCTCGACCCGACCCTGTCCAGCGCGCTCGGCGGCGATGGCTGGGTGATCAACGGCAGCATGGCGCTCAACGCCGATAACGTGCAGAAGGCCTACACCACGGTCAACGTGCTCGGCATCCCGACGGTCAGTCTCAGTCCCGTGGGTGCGCTGCTGAGCTCCTTGGGCGGTGCGTCGACGGGCGGCAACTCGCACTTGACCCTGATCGGCGGCGTGGTCTCAAACAGCTATCTGACCAACGTCAACAGCGGCAGCCCGGGAGGCCTGCTGGGCTTGCTGCTGCCGAACGGTTCGCCGGCCTACGCCACCAACTGCGTCAACGTGCTGGGCGTGATCACCGCCGACTGTTGGGGGGTGAACGCGGCCCAGGACTATCAGACCCTGGTCGGCGAGGGGGCGACGGCGAACGGTTCCAAGGAAGTGGTGATCGGCTCCAACGCCAGCCACACCCTGCCGAGCGTGGATGCGACGAGCGTGTATGCCGGCGGTTTCGTCGACGCCAATTACGACGCCAGGCTCGGCCACTCGGTGGTGGTCGGCGACAACGCTTCGGGTTCGGCCAACGGGCAGACCATCCTGGGTGCCAATGCCACCTCCGACCAGGCCAACAGCGTGGCGCTGGGCTATCGCTCCAATGCCAGCCGTGGCGCGGCCAGCGGCTATACCGCTTACGGGCTGACGACCGCGCAGACCTCGGCCGGCGAAGTGGCGATCGGCGCCACCGGCAGCGAACGCCAGCTCACCCATGTCGCCGCCGGCAATCAGGACACCGACGCGGTCAACGTCGCGCAGCTGCGCGGCGCGGTGTCGCAGATCCAGGCGATCGGCGATGGCGCGGTGATGTACGACGTGGATGCCGGCGGCGTCGTGCTCGACCACGTCACCCTGGGCGCGACCGGCTCGGGCGCGGCGGTCGGCATCTCCAACGTGGCCGCCGGCGTGGCGCAGAACGATGCGGTGAACGTCGGCCAGCTGGCGCCGGCCGTGGCCGCGCTGGGCGGCGGTGCGGCGATCGATTCGACCACCGGCGCGGTCACCGGACCGGTGTATTCGCTGGACGATGGCACCGGGACCGGGACGCGCGCCAACTACACCGATGTCGGCACCGCGCTGGAGAACCTGGACGGCCGCACGACGAGCAACACCACCAACATCACCAACCTGCTCGAAGGCACGGCCGGCCTGGTGCGTCAGGACCCGACCTCGCTCACGGTGACCGTGGCCGGGCAGACCGGCGGCACGGGCGTGAACTTCCGCAACGCCTCCGGCCAAGCGCGCACGCTCGGCGGTGTCGCGGCGGCCCAGCAGGACGACGAGGCGGTCAACCTGGCCCAGCTGCGCTCGGTGAGCGGGGACGTGGACAACCTCGGCGCACGGATGGTGCAGTACGACGTGGATGCCGGCGGCGCGGTGCTGAACCACGTCACGCTGGGCGCGGTCGGCTCCAGTGCACCGGCCGGCATCTCCAACCTGGCCGCCGGCGTGGCGCAGAACGATGCGGTCAACGTCGGCCAGCTGGCACCGGCGGTGGCCGCACTCGGCGGTGGTGCCGGGATCGATGCTTCCACCGGTGCGGTCTCAGGGCCGGTGTACTCGCTGGACGACGGCACCAATACCGGCACGCGGGCCAACTACACCAATGTCGGCACCGCGCTGGAGAACCTGGACGGGCGCACGACGAGCAACACCACCAACATCAACAATCTGCTCGAAGGCGCCGCCGGCCTGGTGCGGCAGGATCCGAACTCGCTGACGGTGACCGTGGCCGGGCAGACCGGCGGCACGGGCGTGAGCTTCCGCAATGCCTCCGGCCAGGCGCGCACGCTCAGCGGCGTGGCGGCGGGCCAGCAGGACGAGGATGCGGTCAACATGGCCCAGCTGCGCTCGGTGAGCGGAGAAATGGACAACCTCAACGCGCGGGCGGTGCAGTACGACGTGGATGCCAACGGCGCGGTGCAGGATCACGTCACCCTGGGCGCGAGCGGATCGGGCGCCCCGGTCGGCCTCTCCAACCTAGCCGCAGGCGCGGTGAACGCGGCCAGCAGCGATGCGGTCAACGGTGCCCAGCTGTTCGCCACGCATGGCGCCATCGCGCAGTTCTTCGGCGGCAGCACCCAGTACGACAGCAGCACCGGCACCTGGACCGGGCCGACTTTCAACATTACTCAGATCGACGGGACGGGCGGCACGGCCGGCAGCAGTTTCACCAACGTCACCGATGCCTTCGGCGCGGTCAGCAACTCGCTGGTCAACCTCAACAACCGGATCGGCCAGCTGCAGTCGGCCACCTACAGCTCGAAGTACCTGGCCGTGCAGTCCACCCGCGCCGCCGCCACGGCCACCGGCACCGATGGCGTCGCGGTCGGCCCGGAGGCCGCGGCCTCGGGCACCGGCAGCGTGGCGGTCGGCGCCGGGGCCAGCGCCAGCCAGGACAACAGCGTGGCGTTAGGCGCCGGCTCGACCACCTCGGTCGGCGCGCAGAGCGGCTACGACGGCGCCTATGTCCAGGCCGGCAGCAGCAGCTCGGCCGGCGAGGTGTCGGTGGGCAGCACCGGCGGCGAGCGCAAGGTCACCCATGTCGCCGACGGTTCGGACCGCTACGACGCGGTCAACGTCGGCCAGCTGCAGGGCGGGGTGAACTACGCCATCGACCGGGCCAACGCCTATACCGATCAGCAGCTGCAGAATATCCAGGTGGAGTCGGGCGGCATGTTCCGCGCCAACGATACCGCCGGGCTGGGCCAGCCCTCCGCCAGCGGCGACAACGCCACCGCCGGCGGCGCCGGTGCGGTGGCCTCGGGCAGCGGCAGCACCGCGATCGGCAGCGGCGCGCAGGCCACCGCCGACCGGTCGGTGGCCCTGGGCGCGGGTTCGGTCGCCGACCGCGTGGGCACGGTCTCGGTCGGCAGCAGCGGCGCGCAGCGGCAGATCACCAACGTGGCCGCCGGCACTGCCGACGGCGATGCGGTCAACATGGCGCAGTTCAACCGCGGCCTGACCGGGGTGCAGGACTGGTCGCGCAACTATGTCGACCAGCGCTACCAGGAGACCCGGCGCGATCTGCAACGCGTGGACAACCGCGCCATGGCCGGCGTGGCCTCGGCGATGGCGGTGGCCGGCCTGCCGCAGCCCTATGAGGCGGGCCGCAGCATGGCCTCGATGGCGGTCAGCGGTTACGACGGCGAGGCCGGCGTCGCCCTGGGCGTCTCGGCGATCTCCGAGGGCGGGCGCTGGATCTATCGACTCAGCGGGACGACCAACACGCGCGGCGATGCGGGCGTGACGGTCGGCGCGGGCATCCAGTGGTGAGCGGCGTGGACCGGTCGCGGGGGCAGGGGACCATGGACAGGACAGCGGGCCGCGCCGGGCCCTGGGTCGGGTGGCTGGCGTTCCTCGCGCTGGCGCTTTCCGGCTGCGCCGGCACTTCGCCGCCCCGCGACGCGGGGCCGGCGAGCGCGGAGGAACCCGCCTTCCCCGATCCCGCCCGCGCCCGCCCGCGCGGCGGCACCTTCGTGAACGTCGACAACCTGCGCCACTACGCGCCGGGCCTGAGCAAGGAGCAGCTCTACGCGCTGCTCGGCCCGCCGCACTTCAGCGAGGGCATGTGGGGCGTGCGCGAGTGGAACTACCTGTTCAACTTCCGCTCGGCCCGCGGGCAGGAACCGTTCCAGTGCCAGTTCATGGTGATCTTCGACCGCGAGGGCATCGCGCAGCAGGCGCACTGGAAGCCGCAGAGCTGCAGCGCCGTGCTCGATCCGCCCGCCGCCCCCAGGCCCAGGCCGGAAGCGGCGGCCGCCCTGCCGGCGCAGCCGCTGCGGCTGTCCGCCGACGCGCTGTTCGGGTTCGACAGCGCTACGGTCACTGCAGGGGGGAGGGCGCGGATCGAGCGCCTGCTGCAGCAGGTACGCGAGGCCAGCCAGGTGCAGGACATCCTGGTGGTCGGCTATGCCGATCGTCTCGGCGATGCCGCCCACAACCTGAAGCTCTCCCAGCGCAGGGCCGAAGCGGTGCGGCAGGTGCTGATCGAAGGTGGCGTGGCCCCCGCGGCCATCCGCGCCGAAGGACGCGGCAGCACGCAGCCGCTCGCCGACTGCGCCAAGGTCAAGGCGCGCGCCGCGCTGATCGCCTGCCTGGCGCCGGACCGGCGCGTGGAAATCAGCGCCAGCGCGGACAGGCGCGGCTAGTCGCCGCACCTGCCGCCCTGGCTGAAGCGCCGCTTCAGGCCTTGAGCCAGTCCCGCGCGGCGCTGACCATCGCCTTGCGGGCGAACACGAAGTCCCACAGGCTGCCGCCCAGCTGCCGCCACAGCACGGCCGCACGGACGGCGGCCAGCAGGATGGCGCGGATCTCGGATACCACGCCCGGCTGGGCCAGGTAGTGCGGATTGCCCTGGACCATGACCCGGGGGCGCAGGTGACTGATGGTGTCGGCGTAGAGCGTGCCCAGTGCCATCAGCACGTCTGGATGGGTGCTGCCGCGCTCGCCGGCCTGTGGTGCGATCTCCTCAAGGCCGCCGCTGACGGCGGCCACGGTCTCGGATTCGCGCACGAAGCGGCGCTCGACCTGCATCACCGCCAGCGCCAGCCGCGGCAGCGACTCGTCCTTGTTCTCGCCGCTGAAGTAGTCGCGCACCAGGCGCAGGCCGGGTCCGAGATTGGCGGCGCGCTCGTAGACCGCCTCGGTCGACGCGGCGTCCATGCGGAACACGCTGTCCAGCACCACGCCGGTCGCGCCGTTGTCCGAATGACCGGTCTCGGCGATGCGGCGCACCTGGGCCAGCGACTGGGCCAAGGCGGCCAGGGCCAGCACGCGTTCGGGCAGGGGCGCGCTCATGCGGCGCGCTCCCGCAGACGCAGTTCCAGCGGCGCGTCGGTGCGGTCGATCACCGAGCCGCCCAGGCAATCGTCGCCGTCGTAAAGCACCACCGACTGGCCGGGCGTCACGGCCCGCTGCGGGTGGGCGAATTGGATATCCAGCGTTCCATCCTCCAATACATGGACCGTGCAGGGCTGCGCGGCCTGACGGTAACGGGTCTGTGCGAGGCAGTCGAAGCGCGCGGCGGGCGCACTGCCGGCCACCCAGTGCATCGCCTCGCTGCGCAGTCGCGTGGACTGCAGATACGGGCTGGCGCTGTCCTGCGTCGACATACAGCACGTTGCTGGCCACGTCCTTGCCGACGACGTACCAGGGTGCCGCCGCGCGGCCGCGAACGCCGCCGATGTTCAGGCCTTCGCGCTGGCCAAGGGTAAAGAAGAACACGCCCGGATGCTGACCGATGACGACACCGTCAGGGTCGCGCATCTCGCCGGTCCTGGCCGGCAGGTACTGGCCCAGGAACTGGCGGAAGTCGCGCTCGCCGATGAAGCAGATGCCGGTGGAGTCCTTCTTGTCGTGCACCGGCAGCCCGGCCTGACGCGCCAGGCCGCGCAGGTCCGGCTTGTGCAGATGGCCGACCGGGAAGAGGGTGGCCGACAGCTGCTCCTGCCCGAGCTGGTGCAGGAAGTAGCTCTGGTCCTTGGCCGTGTCCACGCCGCGCAACAGGTGCCAGCGGCGGCCGCGCTGCTCGACGCGCGCATAGTGGCCGGTGGCGATCTTCTCGGCGCCCAGCGCGCGCGCCGCGTCGATGAAATGCTTGAACTTGACCTCGCGGTTGCACAGCACGTCCGGGTTGGGCGTGCGCCCGGCGGCGTACTCGGCCAGGAAGTGCGCGAACACTCCGTCCCAGTATTCCCTGGAGAAGTCGCGGAAATGGAAGGGGATGCCCAGCCGCCCGCACACCGCCACCGCGTCGCGGCGATCCTCCTCGGCCCGGCAGCCACCCGCGCTGTCCTGCCCCTGGCCCGCGTCGTCGTCGGCCCAGTTCTGCATGAACAAGCCGGCCACCGGCTCGCCGGCCTGGACCAGCTGCAGCGCGGCCACCGACGAATCCACGCCGCCGGACACGCCCACCACCACGCGCGGGGTCGCGCTCACGCCAGCTGGCTCACGGCCGACAGCGGGAAGCGGCGACCGGCCAGGTAGTCGGCGGCCACCTTCCACACCAGCGGGCTGCGATGGCGCGGGGCGGCCTGGCGCAACTCGTCGGGGGTCATCCACAGCGCGCGCACGATGCCCTCGTCCAGGGCGCGCTCGGCGTGGTGGGTCAGCGCCTCGCCGGCGAAGGCCAGGCGCAGGTACTGGCGGCCGGTCTCGGCCTTCCACTGGTAGGCGCCGACGAAGTGGGTCAGGCGCACGGTCCAGCCGCTTTCCTCCAGGGTCTCGCGCACGGCGGCGTCGAACAGGTGCTCGTCCGGCTCCAGGTGGCCGGCGGGCTGGTTGAGCACCAACCGCCCCTCGGCGTACTCCTCGACCATCAGCAGGCGGCCCTCGCGCACCACCACGGTGGCCACGGTGGTGTCCGGCTGCCAGATACGGTCTTCGGCGACGCTCACGGGGGAGAGATTCCTTGCAGGGAGGATTGGCCCGATATCGGGACAGTTGCGCACAAATCCAGGCCGGTGCCGGGCTTGAAACGCGCGCGGGGGTGCGCAAATTGTGCGTGCGCAGACGCACCTCGTCCAATCCGTATAATTGCCCCATGCCCCGTTCCCCCCAACACGAGCATGATCACGGCGTCCTGGTCGAGACCGGCAAGCCCGAGGTCGCGCCGCCGCCGCTGTACCAGGTCCTGCTGCTCAACGACGACTACACGCCGATGGATTTCGTCATCTCGGTGCTGCAGCAGTTCTTCAACATGGACCTGGAAAAGGCCACCCAGGTGATGCTGCACGTCCACACCCGCGGGCGTGGCGTGTGTGGCGTCTACACGCGCGAGGTGGCAGAGTCCAAGGTGGCCCAGGTCAACGAGTATTCCCGGATGAGCCAGCACCCTTTGCTGTGCACCATGGAACAGTCCTGATCCGGCGCGGATCGGTTCCCATCGCCGGCTGAACACCCAGTTCCAAAGGGGCTGTGGAAATCCCCGCGACAGGCCGCATATTGTTGGCAACAGCAGTTGGGAGCCATCCATGTTCAGCAAAGACCTCGAGCAGACCATCGGCCAGTGCTACAAGCGCGCCCGCGAGGCACGCCATGAGTTCATGACCGTGGAGCACCTGCTGCTCGCCCTTCTCGACAACCCCTCCGCGCAGGCCGTCCTCAAGGCGACCGGGGCGGACACCGTGCGCCTGCGCACCGACCTGGACCAGGCGGTCGAGGCCTCGGTCTCGCGCCTGGCCGAGGACGACGGCCGCGACACCCAGCCCACGCTGGGGTTCCAGCGCGTCCTGCAGCGCGCGGTCTACCACGTGCAGTCCTCGGGCAAGAAGGAGGTCACCGGCGCCAACGTGCTGGTGGCGATCTTCGGCGAGAAGGATTCCCACGCCGTCTACTTCCTCAACCAGCAGGACGTGACCCGGCTGGACGTCGTCAACTACCTCTCCCACGGCATCGCCAAGCAGGGCGATGGCGAGGCCGCGCCGTCCGGCGAGCCGGGCGAGGGCGGCAAGGCCGAGGCGGGCGAGGGCGAGGCCAAGGGCGATGCCCTGGCCGAGTACGCCAGCAACCTCAACGAGGCCGCGCGCAACGGCAAGATCGACCCGCTGGTCGGCCGCGCCGAGGAGATCGAGCGCACCATCCAGGTCCTGTGCCGCCGCCGCAAGAACAACCCGCTCTACGTGGGCGAGGCCGGTGTGGGCAAGACCGCCCTGGCCGAGGGGCTGGCCAAGCGCATCGTCGATGGCGATGTGCCCGAGGTGCTGGAGGACGCGGTCATCTATTCGCTGGACCTCGGCGCCCTGGTGGCCGGCACCAAGTACCGCGGCGACTTCGAAAAGCGCCTCAAGGCGGTGCTGAGCGCGCTGAAGAAGGTGCCCAATGCGGTGCTGTTCATCGACGAGATCCACACCATCATCGGTGCGGGCTCGGCCTCGGGCGGCACCATGGACGCCTCCAACCTGATCAAGCCGGCCCTGGCCTCCGGGGAGCTGCGCTGCATCGGCTCGACGACCTTCCAGGAGTACCGCGGCATCTTCGAGAAGGACCGCGCGCTGGCGCGGCGCTTCCAGAAGATCGACGTGGTCGAGCCGACCATCGCCGAGTCCTACGAGATCCTGCAGGGCCTCAAGCCCAAGTACGAGGCCCACCACAACGTCAGCTACGCCGACGAGGCGCTGCAGGCGGCGGTGGACCTGTCGGTCAAGCACATCGGCGACCGCCTGCTGCCGGACAAGGCCATCGACGTCATCGACGAGGCCGGCGCCCGCCAGCGCCTGCTGCCCGAGGACCAGCGCAAGCAGCTGATCGACATCGAGGAGATCGAGACGATCGTGGCCAAGATGGCGCGCATCCCGGCCAAGCAGGTCAGCGCGACCGACAAGGACGTGCTGCAGCACCTGGAGCGCAACCTGAAGATGGTCATCTTCGGCCAGGATCCGGCGATCGAGTCGCTGGCCTCGGCCATCAAGCTGGCGCGCTCGGGCCTGGGCAATCCGGAGAAGCCGATCGGCAACTTCCTGTTCGCCGGCCCGACCGGCGTGGGCAAGACCGAGGTCACCCGGCAGCTGGCCATGCAGCTGGGCATCGAGCTGGTGCGCTTCGACATGTCCGAGTACATGGAGCCGCACTCGATCAGCCGCCTGATCGGCGCGCCTCCGGGCTATGTCGGCTTCGACCAGGGCGGCCTGCTGACCGAGAAGATCGTCAAGACGCCGCACTGCGTGCTGCTGCTGGACGAGGTGGAGAAGGCGCACCCGGACATCTTCAACATCCTGCTGCAGGTCATGGACCGCGGCGTGCTGACCGACACCAACGGGCGCGAGGCGAACTTCAAGAACGTGATCCTGGTGATGACCACCAACGCCGGCGCGGCGCAGGCCTCGCGCCGTTCGATCGGCTTCACCAAGCAGGACCATTCCACCGATGCGATGGAGGTGATCCGGCGCGGGTTCACGCCCGAGTTCCGCAACCGTCTCGATGCGATCGTGCAGTTCCAGGCGCTGGGCTTCGACCACATCCTGCGCGTGGTCGACAAGTTCCTGATCGAGCTGGAGCTGCTGCTGCACGAAAAGCACGTTACGCTCTCGGCCACCCCGGCCGCGCGCGACTGGCTGGCCCAGCACGGCTTCGACCCACAGATGGGTGCCCGCCCGATGGCGCGCGTGATCCAGGACAAGATCAAGCGTCCGCTGGCCGACGAACTGCTGTTCGGCAAGCTCATCGACGGCGGCAAGGTCAGCATCGACGTGGTCGAGGACGAACTGGTCGTCACCAGCCAGTCCGAGCCCGAGCGCCTGCTGCCGGCGACGGTCGAGTAAGCGCCCTCCGGCGTGCCAGAACAGGAAAGCGGCCTTCGGGCCGCTTTCTTTTTGGTCTCCTGGCGGTCAATGGATCTTCTTGGCGCGTGCGTGTTTCGGCTTCGGGAGGCAGCGGTCCAGGGGTGTTTCCGGCTTTTCTCTGATTCGGGCGCTCGGCATCCTGCCTCGCGCGTCGAGGCCACGGGCTTCGAGTCGAAGACGTCGTGGCCTTTTCACGCACCAGGCCTCGAGTCGGCCGGGCATGGGGCAGATCAGCCGGGATGACCGGCGACTGCGCGCGGCGACGTGCGGCACTCGCGGAGGGCCGACGCAATTCCCGTGGGAGCAACTGTCTCCTCAAATCCCGCAACGTCCCCTGTAGAGCGGAGCTTGCTCCGCTGCTCTTCGTTCGGATCTTGGGGGAAGGCCCCAGCGGAGCGAGCTCCGCTCTACAGGTGGGATCCGCGAGCTTGGGTCAATTCAAGCGTTTGGCCATGGAGGCTGGCTGAGCTGGCTGTAGATCAGCGCTCAGCCGGTTCCAGGCTGGTTGGCGAAGTGGCGCACCCAGCCTCGCACGTCTGTCATCGACGGATTGACGCCACCGCACGCCGGCGGAGCGCTTTTCGACCCGAGCTGGGCGCATCCCCGAATCGCGCCCAAACGAAAAGGCAGCCTGCGGGAGGCTGCCTTCGGTGCAAACCGCCGGGGCGGCTTACTTCATGCGGTAGGTGATGCGGCCCTTGGTCAGGTCGTAGGGCGTCATTTCGACCTTGACCTTGTCGCCGGTCAGGATGCGGATGTAGTTCTTGCGCATGCGGCCGGAGATGTGGGCGATGATCTCGTGGCCGTTTTCCAGGCGCACGCGGAACATGGTGTTGGGCAGCGTCTCGGTGACGGCGCCTTCGAATTCGATTGAATCGTCTTTCGACATGGAAGCCTGCTGAGAGTGCGGGAGCGGACGTGCTGGCCCGCGAAGCCGGGTATTGTACCCCGCGCGGCGGCCTGTCGCAAAATTCCCGTTAAATGTCTGCCAGATCAGCGACCTGCAGCGCGCCGACGCGATCGGTCCACGGTCCCGGCGCCTCGGGCAGGGCGACCTGGTGCGCGACTTCGGCCAGGAAGGCGGCGCGCGGCATGCCGGTCGCGCCCATGCGCAGCAGGTGGTCGTTCTCGACCTGGGCATCGATCAGCGGCCAGCCCCAGCCGCGCAGCACGTGCGCCAGCCCGGCGAGCGCGGCCTTGGAGCCGCCGGAGACCGCGCTGAACATGCTCTCGCCGAAGAACATCCGCCCGATCGCCACACCATAAATGCCGCCGGCGAGCCGCTGACCGTCCCAGACCTCCAGGCTGTGCGCATGGCCAAGCCGGTGCAGGGCCAGATAGGCCGCCTGCATCTGCGCGGTGATCCAGGTGCCGTCCTGGCCCGGGCGCGGTGCCTGCGCGCAGGCCGCGATGACCTTGGCGAAGGCGGTGTCGGCGCGCAGCCCCCAGCCGCTGCCGCGCAGCTGCCGGCGCAGGCGCCTGGACAGGTGCACGCCGTCGGTGTGGAACACGGTGCGCGGATCGGGCGACCACCACAGCAGCGGCTGGCCTTCCGAATACCAGGGGAAGACCCCGGCGCGGTAGGCGTTGAGCAGGCGCGTCGGATGCAGGTCGCCGCCGACGGCCAGCAGGCCGTCCGGCTCGCGCAGGGCCAGGGCCGGGTCGGGGAAGGGGGCGCCCGGGTCGGCGTCGAGCAGGAACGGCAGGCGGCGGGTCACCGGCTCAGTCCGCGTCCGGGGCGCGGAACGGCGAGCGCGCGGCCAGGACGCGGGCGTGCTCGTGCACCGCCGCGTCCTCCTCGCGGCACCAGCGCGCCAGCGCCTCGCGGAAGTCGGGGTCGGCGATCCAGTGCCGGCTGCGCACGAAGCTGGGCAGGAAGCCGCGCGCGATCTTGTGCACGCCCTGCGCGCCGGGCTCGAACCGGGTCAGCCCCTCGCGCAGGCAGTAGTCGATGCCCTGGTAGTAGCAGGTCTCGAAATGCAGCCCGGCCAGGGTCGCATCGGCGCCCCAGTAGCGGCCATACAGCGTGTCGCCGCCGCGCAGGCACAGCGCGGCGGCGACCGGGCGGTCCTCGTGCTGGGCCAGGAAGATCACCAGCGCGCGCGGCATCGTCGCCGCCAGGTGCCGCAGGAACTCCAGCGTCAGCGCCGGCGAGTTGCCGTATTCGTGGAAGGTCTGCAGGTAGAAGCCATACATCGCCTCCAGGTCGTCCTCGCTGGCCTCGTCGCCATGGACCACGCGGAAGCGCACGCCGGCGCGCGCGACCTTGGCGCGCTCCTGGCGGATGTTCTTGCGGTGCTTGTGGTCCATCGCGCCCAGGAAGGCGTCGAAATCGCGCCAGCCGGCCGTGTTGTGCCACTGGTACTGGACGTCGGTCCGCCCCAGCCAGGTCTCGTCGAAGGCCGCGTCCTCGGCCTCGGTGTGGAAGTTCACATGCGCCGAGGACAGCTCGTTGCGGCCGATATAGCCGCAGATGGCGCTCAGCAGCGCCTGGCGCGCCGCGCCGTCGCGGGCGAGCAGGCGCGGGCCGGTCACCGGCGAGTAGGGCGCCGCGCACAACCACTTGGGGTAGTACTCCTGGCCGTAGCGCGCGTAGGCGTTGGCCCAGGCATGGTCGAACACGAACTCGCCGTGCGAATTGGTCTTCAGATAGCCCGGCGCGGCGGCGACCAGGGTGTCGCCGTCCCACAGCGTGAGGTGGTGCGGGGTCCAGCCCCAGTCGCTGCGCAGGCAGCCGGTCTGCTCCAGACCGGACAGGAAGGCGTGGCGCACGAAGGGGTTACGGCCGTCGTACAGCGCGTCCCAGGTGGCGGGCGGAATCGACGACAGCGAAGGCAGCGCACGAAGCTTGAGCATGAAGCGCTGATGCTACGGGCTCAGCTCCAGCAGGTCGATGGTGGGCGGGTTGAACAGCCGCAGCGGCAGCCCGCTCTCACCGACGCCGCCGGTGGTGTAGACGCGGATGCGGCCCTGCGGGCCGGCGTAGGTCTGTTCGCCCTGGTCGAAGCCGTGCTCGACCGGCAGCACGCGCCGGTACAGCCACGGGATCCGCAGCTGCCCGCCGTGCGTATGCCCGGCCAGCACCAGCAGATGCGGGCGGCTGCGCAGCCGGTCGGCGCTGTCGGGGTTGTGGGCAAGGACCAGCAGGGGCCGGTCGGCGAGCAGGGCATCGAGAAAGCGCGCATCGTCCTTGCTCGCCCAGCGATCGCCCAGGCCGGCCAGGGTGAAGCCCTTGAACGGCAGCGCACGGCCTTCGATCACCTGCACGCCATGGCGCGCCAGCGCCTGGCGTAGCGCGCGGTCGATGTCCGGGCCGGGCTTGCCCTGGTCGTGGTTGCCCAGCACGGCGTAGGTCGGGGCCTTAAGCCCGGCCAACGGCGCCAGCAGCGCGTCGAGCGACTGGCCCTGCGGCTGGTAGGTGAGGTCGCCGGCGATCAAGACCGCGTCGGGATGTTCGGCGTTGGTGCGCTCGACCACGCGCTTGAGGAAGTCGGCGCCCTTGAACAGGCCGACATGCGGGTCGCCGATCAGCGCGATGCGGGCGCTGGCGCCGGTGCCCACCAGCACGGTGTGGCGCACCCGCAGCAGATTCGGCTCGGCGAAGCGCGCCCAGGCGAACAGCAGATCGCCGGCGAGCAGCACGGCCAACCCCAGGCGCAGGCCAAGGCGGCGCGCCCGCCACAGGCCCCACAGCACGACGGCGGCGACCGGCAGGGCCAGCCAACCGCCGTCGAGCACCCAGGCCCTCAGTAGGCCGTGGGCGTCCATTCCCAGCGAAACCACCGCCTGGGCAGGAATCAGGCGCCCTTGTCCAGATAGCGCTCCGCATCCAGGGCGGCCATGCAGCCGAAGCCGGCCGAGGTGATCGCCTGGCGGTAGTGCTGGTCGGCCACGTCGCCGGCGGCGAACACGCCCGGCACCGTGGTCTGGGTCGCGTTGCCGTCCAGGCCGGACTGGATGGTCAGGTAGCCGTTGTTCATGCCCAGCTGGCCCTCGAACAGGCTGGTGTTGGGCGTGTGGCCGATGGCCACGAAGAAGCCGTGCACCTTCAGGTCCTGGGTGCTGCCGTCCAGCACCGACTTGACCCGCAGGCCGGTGACCCCGGCCTCGTCGCCCAGCACCTCGTCCACCACGTGGTGCCAGACCGGCACGATCTTGCCGGCGTCGATCTTGGCCTGCAGCTTGTCCTGCATGATCTTCTCCGCGCGCAGGGTGTCGCGGCGGTGGACCAGGTAGACCTTGTTGGCGATGTTGGACAGGTATAGCGCCTCTTCCACGGCGGTGTTGCCGCCGCCGACCACGGCCACGTCCTGCTCGCGGTAGAAGAACCCGTCGCAGGTCGCGCAGGCCGACACGCCGCGGCCCTTGAAGGCCTCCTCCGACTCCAGCCCCAGGTACTTGGCCGTGGCGCCGGTGGCGATGATCAGCGCGTCGCAGGTGTACTCGTGGCTGTCGCCGGACAGCTTGAACGGGCGCTGGGACAGGTCGGCGGTGTGGATGTGGTCGAAGATGACCTCGGTCTCGAAGCGCTCGGCATGGGCCTGCATGCGCGCCATCAGGTCCGGGCCCATCAGCCCATGGGCGTCGCCCGGCCAGTTGTCCACCTCGGTGGTGGTCATCAGCTGGCCGCCCTGCTGCAGGCCGGTCACGACCACGGGCTTGAGATTGGCGCGCGCGGCGTAGACCGCGGCCGTCCAGCCTGCCGGGCCGGAGCCCAGGATCAGCAGGCGGCTGTGCTTGGAAGTGCTCATGTATACTCGAAAAAGTGGGCTGAAAAGCGCGCAAGCCGGTGTCATCGGGCGTGCTGCGGACCACGCATAGGGTGACGGCGGGGCGGGGGCGAATCAAGGCGCGCCGGTGGAATGCACCAGGGCCGCGGCCCCTTCGGATGCCTGCGGGCGCCGATCCGGCGCCAGGGCTGCCGCGCTCAGAGGCGGCGCTGAATTCCGGATTCGATTCGTTTAGTATCAAGCACTAACACGATATTTCTGAGGTCGGATCCCAAGGTGGCAAAAGCGCTCCCGGAACGCGGCAAATCCAAAGGCGCACCCGCGGCGCGTCGCACCAAGCCGTCCACGCCGCCCAATCCCCGTCGTCAGCGCCTGTGGCGCGACCTGGCGCTGATCGTGATCGCGCCGGTGCTGCTGTACCTGCTGGCCTGCCTGTTCACCTATTCGCCCAGCGATCCCAGCTGGACCCAGTCGGTCAGCGTGACCGGGCAGATCCACAACGTCGGCGGCCGGGTCGGCGCGACCGTGGCCGACCTGCTGTTGGGCTTCTTCGGCTATGTGGCCTTCCTGCTGCCGATCATCCTGGGCGCGATCGCCTGGATCGCGCTGTTCGGCATGGACAAGGACGGCGATGGCGAGTCCGACCTGGGCCCGGCGCTGCGCCTGGTGGGCATGGTCGGATTCCTGATCTCGGCCTCGGGCCTGCTGTACGTGCGTCACATCTCGGCGGTGGACATCGCCAACGGGCCCGGCGGCATCCTCGGGCGCCTGGTCGGGCGCTCGCTGGAGATGCTGTTCGGCGCGCTGGGCGGCAACCTGTTTCTGCTGGTGCTGTTCCTGCGTCTCGGTGACCCTGGCGACCGGGCTGTCGTGGTTCGCGGTGATGGAGCGGATCGGGCAGGGCGTGTCGGCGCTGCCGGACCTGCTGCGCCGCGGCAGCAAGCAGGCCGAGGACTGGCAGCAGACCCGCACCCTGCGCGAGCAGCGCCAGGAAGTGCGCAAGGCCGACGCCGAGGTGCGCGCCAAGCGCGAGCCGGTCAAGATCGAGCCGCCGGCCGCGCCGGTGGTGGAGAAGAGCGAGCGCGCCAAGCGCGAGACCCAGATCCCGCTGTTCCACGGCACCGGTGGCACGGCCGACGGCCTGCCGCCGCTGGCCCTGCTGGACGATCCCAAGCCGCAGGCTAAGGGCTATTCGGAAGAGACGCTGGAAGTGCTCTCGCGCCAGATCGAGTTCAAGCTCAAGGACTTCCGCATCGACGTGCAGGTGGTCGGCGCCTATCCGGGCCCGGTGATCACCCGCTTCGAGCTGGAGCCGGCGCCGGGGGTGAAGGTCAGCCAGATCTCCTCGCTGGACAAGGACATCGCCCGCGGCCTGTCGGTCAAGGCGGTGCGCGTGGTCGACGTGATCCCGGGCAAGTCGGTGATCGGCCTGGAGATCCCCAACACCAGCCGCGAGATGATCTATCTTTCCGAGCTGCTGCGCTCCAAGGAATACGACAAGTCGGCCAGCCCGCTGACCCTGGCCCTGGGCAAGGGCATCGCCGGACAGCCGACCGTGGCCGACCTGGCGCGCATGCCGCACCTGCTGGTGGCCGGCACCACCGGCTCGGGCAAGTCGGTGGCGGTCAACGCCATGGTGCTGAGCCTGCTCTACAAGGCCAGCCCGAAAGAGCTGCGCATGCTGATGATCGACCCGAAGATGCTGGAACTGAGCGTCTACGAGGGCATCCCGCACCTGCTGGCGCCGGTGGTCACCGACATGAAGGAGGCCGCCAACGGCCTGCGCTGGTGCGTGGCCGAGATGGAGCGCCGCTACAAGCTGATGAGCGCGGTGGGCGTGCGCAACCTGGCCGGCTTCAACAAGAAGGTCAAGGACGCCCAGGACGCCGGCCAGCCGCTGATGGATCCGCTGTTCAAGCCCAATCCGGACCTGGACGAGATGCCGCGGCAGCTGGACACGCTGCCGTTCATCGTGATCTTCATCGACGAATTCGCCGACATGATGATGATCGTCGGCAAGAAGGTCGAGGAACTCATCGCCCGCCTGGCGCAGAAGGCGCGCGCGGCCGGCATCCACCTGATCCTGGCCACCCAGCGCCCCTCCGTGGACGTGATCACCGGCCTGATCAAGGCCAACATCCCGACCCGCATCGCCTTCCAGGTCAGCTCCAAGATCGACTCGCGCACCATCCTGGACCAGTCGGGCGCCGAGACCCTGCTGGGCCATGGCGACATGCTCTACCTGCCGCCGGGCACGGCCATGCCGGACCGCGTGCACGGCGCCTTCGTCTCCGACGAGGAGGTGCACCGCGTGGTCGAGCACCTCAAGGCCAGCGGCCCGGTGGACTACATCGAAGGCGTGCTGGAAGAGGTGCAGACCATGGGCGATGGCGTGGTGGTCGGCGCGACCGGCCTGCCCGAGTCGGCCGGCAGCGACGACCCGGAGGCCGATCCGCTCTACGACCAGGCGGTGCAGATCGTCACCGAGACGCGCCGCGCCTCGATTTCCGGCGTGCAGCGTCGCCTGAAGATCGGCTACAACCGCGCCGCGCGCCTGGTCGAGGCGATGGAAGCGGCCGGCGTGGTCAGCGCGCCCGAGCACAACGGCGACCGCAGCGTCCTGGCGCCGCCGCCGCGCTGAAGCGGCGGGGAACTTCGGCTGAGCGGCGCAACGCCGCCCGGCCATCCTTCGCTGGATCGTCGAGGCTGCCTCGCCTGCCGCGCGCGGGCCTGCAGCCGGATCCCGCCTGTTCGCCGCAGCCGCCATGGCCCGCCGATTCAGATTCGACGCGTCACACTTGCCGCATCACGACATCAGGGGTTTTGCATGATCCGCATGCTGAGATTGGCCGTGCTGGGCACGGCGCTGCTGGCCGGCACCGCGCTGGCCGACGCGCGCGCCGAGCTGGTCGCCTTCACCAACGGCCTCAAGGGCCTGGACGGGCAGTTCAGCCAGACCGTCTACAACGCCAACGGCGCGGTGAAGGAGCGCTCCAGCGGCCGCGTGGCGCTGTCCACGCCGGACCTGTTCCGCTGGGAGTACGCCAAGCCCTACGAGCAGCTGATCGTGGCCGACGGCAGGAAGGTCTGGATCTACGAACCGGACCTGCAGCAGGCCACGGTGCGCGACCAGGGCAGCGAGGCGCAGAGCAGCCCGCTGGCCGCGCTGCTCAAGCCCAAGGAACTGGACGCCAAGTTCGACGTCTCCCAGGCCCCGGCCGCCCAGGGCTTGGAATGGATGACGCTGACGCCCAAGCGGGATGATGCGACCAGCGGCTTCGAAGTGGCCGAACTGGGCTTCGCCAACGGCCAGCTCAAGCGCATGAAGGTGACCGACGCGGTCGGCCAGCGCACCGAGGTGGAGTTCAGCGGCTGGAAGCGCAACCCGGCCTTCGCCGCCGGCACCTTCAGCTACAAGCCGGCCGCCGGCGTGGACGTGGTCGGCGCGGCGCAGTAAGCCCGCCGCGACGACGCCTGGGCGCGCACCGCCTACAATGGCGGTGTGGCCCGCACCCGCACTTCCCAGCCTCCCACCGACGATCTGCTGAGCGTCGACCGCAGCGCGCTGCAGCCGCTGGCCGAGCGCATGCGCCCGCGCACGCTCGACGAGATGGTCGGCCAGCGCCGCCTGCTCGCGCCGGGTACGGCGCTGCGCCGCGCGGTCGAGTCCGGACGCGTGCATTCGATGATCCTGTGGGGGCCGCCGGGCTGCGGCAAGACCACGCTGTCGCTGCTGCTGGCGCAGTACGCCGATGCGGAATTCAAGGCGATCTCCGCGGTGCTCTCCGGCCTGCCGGAGGTGCGCCAGGTGCTGGCCGAGGCCGCGCACCGCTTCGCCCAGGGGCGGCGCACGGTGCTGTTCGTCGACGAGGTGCACCGCTTCAACAAGGGCCAGCAGGATGCGTTCCTGCCGCATATCGAGCGCGGCACGATCCTGTTCGTCGGGGCGACCACCGAGAACCCGTCCTTCGAGCTGAACTCGGCGCTGCTCTCGCGCTGCCGCGTGCACGTGATGGAGGCGGTCTCGCCGGCCGATATCGCCCAGGCGCTGCGCCACGCGCTCCAGGACAGCGAGCGCGGTCTGGGCGGGCAGGGGCTGGAGGTCTCCGATGAGGCGCTGATGCAGATCGCCGGCGCGGCCGATGGCGACGTGCGCCGCGCGCTGACGCTGCTGGAGATCGCCGCCGAACTGGCGGTGGACGAGGGCGGGCAGGTCACCGAGGCCACCCTGGTGCAGGTGCTGGCCGACCGCACGCGGCGTTTCGACAAGGGCGGCGAGCAGTTCTACGACCAGATCTCGGCGCTGCACAAGTCGGTGCGCAGCTCCAATCCGGATTCGGCCCTTTACTGGCTCACGCGCATGCTCGATGGCGGCTGCGACCGGGCCTATCTGGCGCGCCGGCTCACGCGCATGGCGATCGAGGACATCGGCCTGGCCGATCCGCGCGCCCAGCAGATGGCGCTGGAGGCCTGGGACATCTACGAGCGTCTGGGAAGCCCGGAAGGGGAGCTCGCCCTGGCGCAGCTGGTGCTGTACCTGGCCTCCACCGCCAAGTCCAACGCCGGCTATGCCGCCTTCAACCAGGCCAAGGCCGAGGTCCGCGAGACCGGCACCCAGGAGGTGCCGATGCATCTGCGCAACGCGCCGACCAAGCTGATGAAGGGCCTGGGCTACGGCCAGGGCTATCAGTACGACCACGACGCCGAGGGCGGCATCGCGCTGGACCAGACCGGCTTCCCCGATGCGATGGGCGAGCGCATCTACTACCAGCCGGTCGAGCGCGGACTGGAGATCAAGCTCAAGCAGAAGCTCGATGCCTTGCGCGCGGCGCGCGCCCAGGCGCGGGCTGACAAGGCGGGCTGAAGCGGCTATCGTCGCGGCCCACAGGAGATGGCATTTCTCCTCGAACCGCCGGCGGCGCGACCGTCGTGCTGATGATGCCTGCCCAACCCCACGCCGGGGTGGCAGGTGCGTGCCCCGGCATCGATCCTTCGGAGACCGTCATGCCGCAACACGCCTTACACCCCTGTCTTGTCCTGTCGATGCGCGCCTCGCGAGGTGCGGCATGAATCCGTCCCTGTGGTGGCAGCAGCTGGCGCTGGTGATGGGCGGCGGTGCGCTGGGCGCGGGCCTGCGCTTCTGGATCGGCGGTCAGATGCTGCGCCAGTTCGGCAGCGGCTTCCCCTACGGCACGCTGACGGCCAACTTCATCGGCTCGCTGGTCGGCGGCTTCCTGCTGGTGTGGCTGGAGAACCGTGGGCCCTCGGCGCTGTACCTGCGCGCGTTCCTGGTGGTCGGCATCCTGGGCGGGCTGACCACGTTCTCCTCGCTGATGATGGAAAGCCTGATGCTGGCGCGCACGGGGCGCGGCATGGTGGCCTTCGCCAACCTCGGGGTCAGCCTGGCCGGTGGGCTGGTGCTGGTCGCGCTGGGCGCCTGGATCGCGCTGCAGCTGCGGCCGGCGTCGTAAGCGCCGGCCACATGCTCAAAGCTTGCGCACGCGGAAGCTGCGGCCCTTGATCTTGCCGGCCGACAGGCGCGCCACGGCCTTGTCGGCCTGGCCGGCCTGCACGGCGACATAGCTGCGCACCGGGCCGATCATGATCTTGCCGATCGCGCTGCCGGGCAGGCCGGCGTCGCCGGTCAGGGCGCCGAGCAGGTCGCCGGGACGCAGCTTGTCCTTCTTGCCGCCGTCCACGCGCAGGGTGGCGAACGGCGCGCGCGGCGGCTGCGCCGGGCGGCCGGTGGCCAGCGGGGTCTTCATCCATTCCAGCGGCGCGCCGGTGAGTTCCTCGAGCATCCGCGCCCGGGGCAGTTCGCGCGGGGCGACCAGGCTGAAGGCCAGGCCGCTGCGCCCGGCGCGCGCGGTGCGGCCGATGCGGTGGGTGTAGGTGTCGGTGTCGGTCGGCAGTTCGTAGTTGAACACCGCGGCCAGGTCTTCCACGTCCAGGCCGCGCGCGGCCACATCGCTGGCCACCAGCACATTGCAGCTGCCGCCGGCGAAGCGCACCAGCACCTCCTCGCGATCGCGCTGCTCCAGGTCGCCGTGCAGGGCCAGCGCGGAGAAGCCGTAGCCCTGCAGCGAGTTGGCCACCTCGTCCACGTCCTTGCGCGTATTGCAGAACACCACGGCCGGCTCCACGCGCTGGGCCAGCAGCAGGCCGGCCAGGGCCTTCTGCCGCAGGGCGGGTTCGACCTCGCAGAAGCGCTGCAGGATGTCCGGCGCGGCGGCGGCGGTCTGACCTGCGGCCACTTCGAGCGGCTCGCGCAGCATGTCCTGGGCGATGCCGCGGATCGCGTCCGGCCAGGTGGCTGAGAACAGCAGGCTCTGCCGGGTCTTGGGCGTGCGACCGACGATCTCGCGGATCTGGTCCTCGAAGCCCATGTCCAGCATGCGGTCGCCCTCGTCCAGCACCAGCACGCGCACGCCGTTCAGATGCAGGGCTTTCTTGCGCATCAGCTCCTGCACGCGGCCGGGCGTGCCGACCACCACGTGCGGGTCGTGCTCGAGCGAGGCCAGCTGCGGCTCCAGCGCCATGCCGCCGCACAGCAGCGAGACCTTCAGATTGGGCAGGCCGACGGCCAGGCGACGCACGGCGCGGGCGACCTGGTCGGCCAGCTCGCGCGTGGGACACAGCACCAGCGCCGCGGGTCTTGACCAGGCCGGTGTCCACCCGCGCCAGCAGCCCCAAGGCGAAGGCGGCGGTCTTGCCGCTGCCGGTCGGCGCCTGGGCGATGAGGTCGCGCCCGTCGAGAACGGCCGGCAGCGCGCGCGCCTGGATTTCGGTGGGGCGGGTGTAGCCGGCGGCGTCGAGGCCGCGCCGCAGCGCGTCGCTCAGCGGCAGTGTCGAGAAATCATCCATGCACCATGATCGCATGGCGCACCGTGCGGCTCGCGCTTCTGGCGGCGCTCCGAAGGCTTGGCCCTCCAGCGCAGCGCATCGCCCGCGCTAATCCTCGAGCGCGTCCATGTCCTTGTCGCGCAGCGCCAGGAACGCCCAGAACGGCAGGCCGCGTTCGCGCCAGGCCAGCTGCGCCTGGTCCAGCACCGAGACCAGCGTGTCGAAGTCAGCCTCGTTGCGCGCATGCAGCTCGCCGGCGCTTTCCAGCAGCAGCACGTAGCCGGCGCCGGGCAGCCAGCTCAGGTCGCGCAGGCCGTCCAGCAGGCCATCCCAGTTGCGCCCGGTGCCCAGGGGAAAGTCCAGCGCCACGGCGATGCGCAGCAGCAGGGTCTGCTTGTCGCGCACGCCGAGCAGGTCGATCCGCCGCAGCACCAGGCGCGCGCTGAAGGCGTAGGCGGCCAGCACGTCCAGGTCCTGCATGCCGACGAAATACACGCCGGCGCGGCTGGCGTCCTCCAGATGCGGATCCTGATCGGCGTTCATGGACGCGGCACCTGGAACGAGCGGAAGCTCTCGTAATGGTCGGCGGTGTACCAGTACGCGCGCGGCGGTGTGCCACCGGTGATGATCCGGCGCGCGCCGCGGTTGGGCGCGCCGGGCGTGCGCACCGTGTACTCGTGATACCAGCCGCGCGGCTGGTTGGGCAGGCGTCCTTCGTAGTTGCCGAAGACCGTGCCGTCCTGCGGATACGGAAAGGGCCCGCCGCGGGCGATCAGCGCCAGGGTGTCGCGCGCCTCGGGCGGCAGGAAGACGGGCAGGGCGTCGGCCTGCGCCGCAGCGCCGGAGGCTGTGGTGGCGATCGGCGCCGGTGTGCTTTCGGTGGCAGGCCGCGGCGCGCGCGTGGCCTGCCAGGCGACCGCGGCGATCGCCACAGCGACCAGCAGCAGCCGTCCACGTCCCTGCCAGAATCCTTGTGGGCGCGGTCCCCGACCCGACATGCCCTTCCCCATTCAGCTTGGAGCCGGCAGTTTGGTCGCAGCGCCCCGGCTTGTAAACCAAGGCGGCGTCTGGCCACGGATATTCACGTCTTCGCGGCGGCCGCCGAGCTGGCAGCGCGGCGGCCGGTCAGCGCGGCGTCTGGTCGGTGCGCAGCACCGGATACAGGCCGTAGCGCGTATCCCAGGACGGGTGCCGGCGGGCGAAGAACTCCAGCCGCGCGCGCGGGCTGGCGGCGAAGGCCGGATCGTCCTTCAGCCGCTGCTCGAAGGCCGCCTTGACCTGCGGATCACGCAGCATCTGCCGCGCCACGTCCTCGGCCACGTAGCTCTCCATGTATTCCTTGCGCTCGAACGCGGCGTTGAACAGGCCCCACTGCAGCAGCGAATCCGGCGCGTCCGGGTCCAGCAGCGCCACCACCAGCCGCGCGCGCGGCTGGGCGATGGGCACGAACAGGCTGCCGGCCGGCAGCTGCGCGGATTCGTCGGCCCAGGCGCCGGCGAGCTTGAGGCGCTGGTGGCCTTCGGTGGAGGTCTTGTCGAAGTCGATGCGCGTGGCGCGGTAGGCCTGCGCCGGCGCATCCAGCGCCGCGTCGAGGCGGCGGTACTGCAGCCCGTGCGCGCGCAGGCGCGGCTCGACCATCGGCGCCCAGGCGACCGGCACCAGGTAGCCGGCGCGCGGCGCGGTGGTGGTCACCGCCGGCTCCATGGTGTCGCGCAGCGGGATGTGCCAGACCTGTGGGGTGTCTTCGTCGTAGCGCGTCATCAGCCCGCCGGAGACCTCCGAGGGCGTGCGCGTATAGGCATAGCCGAGGAAGTCGATCATGCGCGGGGTGTCGTTGGCCTTCCAGTCCAGCACCTGCGGCTGGCCGCCGAGCCGGGTGGCCGCCTCATCGGCCGCGGCCGCATCGCCGCGCCAGGCCGCGCCGTGCGCGGCGGCCTGCTGCAGCACAGCGACGATGGCGTTGCCGGTGATCGCCACGCGCTGCGGATAGCGCAGCCAGGAGTGCGTCTCCACCAGCACGCCGAAGCGGTTACGCAGCTGGAAGTAGCCGTGCGAGAAGCGCGGCGGATAGATCTCGTCGGCGAACCCGGCCGCCGGATTGTCGTTCTCGGCCAGCGAGGGATAGAACGGCAGGGCGTGCGAGCCCTGGCGGTCCAGCTGCGCGATCATCGCCGCGCGCAGTGCCTGGCCGTCGCGCTGCAGGGTGGCATCGCCCTCGTGCGAGGGCTCGACCTGCACCGAGATGTCGTGGCGGAACTTGGCCCCGTCGGTGACATGCAGGTCCATGGCGATCAGCGGGTCCCAGGCATCGACCAGGGCCAGCATCGCCTGCATCTCCGGCGCGTCGGCCTTCATGTAGTCGCGGTTGAGGTTGAGGTTCTGCGCGGTGGCGCGGAAGCCCATCTCCTCCGGGCCGCGCTGGTTGGGGCGGTTCCAGGGGCCGAAGCGCTCGTGCCCGTCGGCGTTGAACACCGGTACGAACAGCCAGACCACCTTGTCCAGCGTGCCCTTGGCGCGCTTGCCCTCCAGCAGCTGGCGGGCGACCAGGAAGCCGGCGTCCTTGCCATCGATCTCGCCGGGATGGATGCCGCCCTGGATCAGCACCACCGGCAGGCCGCGGGCGCGGGCCGCGGCGGGATCGAGCGCGCCGCTGGTGGAGATGGCCATGGCGTGCAGTGGCCGGCCCTCGGGCGTGGTGCCGAAGTCGAAGCAGCGCACCGCCTGCGGCCAGCGCGCGGCGAAGGCGGCGCACAGGCGCCCCACTTCCTCGTAGCGGCCGGTCCTGGTGAAGCCGGAGGCCTCGGAGGCGCTGACCAGCGCCGCATCGCCGGGCGCGGCGGCCACTGGTGCCAGGGGACTCAACAGCAGACAGGCGAGCAGGGCGGGGCGCAGGCGCATCGGGACGGGCACGGTTGGTGTACGGGGCGGCCATCATGCCAGCGATGCCGCGCGCGCCGGCCCGCGCGCGCGGGTGGGGAAGATCTGACAGGGTGGTCAGCCAAGCGCGCCGGAGCGCTCGCTAAGCTGGCGCACGATTTTTTGCCGTCGAATTCCCATGCACGCCACCTCGTCCGCGGCCCGCCTGCCGCGCCAGATCCCCTTCATCATCGGCAACGAAGGCTGCGAGCGCTTCAGCTTCTACGGGATGCGCAACATCCTGACCTCGTTCCTGGTCGGCACCCTGCTGCTGCATGCGCCGGAGGCCGATCGCGCGGCGATGGCCAAGGACGTGTTCCACAGCTTCGTGATCGGGGTGTATTTCTTTCCGCTGCTGGGCGGCTGGTTGGCCGATCGCTACTTCGGCAAGTACAACACCGTGCTGTGGTTCTCGCTGATCTATTGCGCCGGCCACGCGTGCCTGGCGATCTTCGAGCACGACCGGCAGGGCTTCTACACCGGGCTGTTCCTGATCGCGCTGGGCTCGGGCGGGATCAAGCCGCTGGTGGTGTCCTTCGTCGGCGACCAGTTCGACCAGTCCAACAAGCATCTGGCGCGCAAGGTGTTCGACGCCTTCTACTGGATCATCAACTTCGGCTCGTTCTTCGCCTCGCTGCTGACGCCGATCCTGCTGCGCAGCCATGGGCCGGCGGTGGCCTTCGGCGTGCCGGGGGTGCTGATGCTGATCGCCACGCTCGTGTTCTGGCTGGGCCGGCACCGCTATGTGCACGTGCCGCCGGCGGCGTCCGATCCGCATGCCTTCCTCAAGGTGGTGCGCAGCGCGCTGCTGGCGCGCGCGCCGGGGCGGGGCAGGCCCGGGCTGGCCCTGGCGGTGCTGGGCGCGGTGCTGGCCATGGGCGCGCTGGCGGCCACGCCGGTGCTGGGCTTCGTGGCGGCCGCGTGCCTGGCGCTGGGGCTGGTGATCGCCTTCGGCGGGGCCGGGGCCTCGCTGCAGCTGGAGCGCGCGCGGGGCATTCATCCCGATGCGGCGGTCGACGGCGTGCGCGCGGTGCTGCGCATCCTGATCGTGTTCGCGCTGACCACGCCGTTCTTCTCGCTGTTCGACCAGAAGGCCTCGACCTGGGTGCTGCAGGGCCAGGCCAT
Organism: Pseudoxanthomonas sp. UC19_8; assembly: GCF_042700505.1. Taxonomy (NCBI): domain Bacteria; kingdom Pseudomonadati; phylum Pseudomonadota; class Gammaproteobacteria; order Lysobacterales; family Lysobacteraceae; genus Pseudoxanthomonas; species Pseudoxanthomonas sp. UC19_8. The sequence continues at coordinate 1,677,893 of NZ_CP170559.1, read as the reverse complement.
GCAGATCCCGCATCACCTGGCGTGGTGGCCGAGCTGGCTGGTCAAGGACGCCGCGCAGATGCAGGCGCTCAATCCGCTGCTGGTGATGCTGCTGATCCCGTTCAATGCGCTGGTGCTGTATCCGCTGCTGCGCCGGATCGGCATCGATCCCACGCCACTGCGGCGCATGGGCGCGGGCATCGCGCTGGCCGGCGTGGCCTGGGTGGTGGCCGGGCTGCTGCAGCTGGCGCTGGACGGCGGCCATCCGGTGTCGCTGGCCTGGCAGACGCTGCCCTATGCGCTGCTGACCCTGGGCGAGGTGCTGGTCTCGGCCACGGCGCTTGAGTTCGCCTACAGCCAGGCGCCGGTGGCGATGAAGGGCGTGATCATGGCCTTCTGGTACCTGGCCACCACCTTCGGCAGCCTGTGGGTGCTGCTGACCAATGCCGGCGTGCGCAACGCCACGGTGACCGCGCACATCGGCGATACGGGCCTGAGCGAGGCGGCCTTCCTGATGTTCTTCTTCGCCGGGTTCGCCTTCCTGGCGGCGCTGGCCTTCGCCGGCTACGCACGGCGCTATCCGATGCAGGACAATTACCGGGCCGCCTGACCCGCGCGCGCCTTCGTCCCGCTTACAGGAACCGCATGATCACCCTGATCCTCATCGCCATCACCGTGGTCGTCTCGCTGCTGGCCTTGAACAACCGCCGCGTCGCCGACCGCCTGATCCTGTGGCCGCCGGCCATCGACAAGCTTCACCAGTACGACCGGCTGATCACGCATGGCTTCATCCATGCCGACTTCATGCACCTGTTCTTCAACATGCTCACGCTGTTCTTCTTCGGTCGGCAGATCGAGGGCTTCATGGAACAGCAGACCGGCACCTGGTGGGCGTATCCGCTGTTCTATCTGTCGGCGCTGGTGATGGCGATCCTGCCGACCTATCTGAAGCACCAGAAGGACCCGAACTACTTCAGCCTGGGGGCCTCGGGGGCGGTGTCGGCGGTGCTGTTCGCCTTCATCCTGCTGGCGCCGTGGTCGCAGATCCTGGTGTTCGTGATCCCGATGCCGGCCATCCTGTTCGCCGTGCTCTACGTGGTCTACAGCATCTGGATGGACCGCCGCGGCGGCGATCGGGTCAACCACAGCGCGCATCTGGCCGGGGCGGCCTACGGGATCATGTTCATGCTGATCATGGAGCCGCAGGTGCTGCAGCACTTCCTGGCCGAGCTGAGCCGCCCGCGCCTGTAGCCGCCCTGCGCTGGCCGTACAATCGGCGCCCCCCTGACAGCTTCGCGGAGAACGACCCAGTGAGCCGAACCCTAGTCCTGCTGCGCCACGGCCAGAGCGAGTGGAACCTGTCCAACCGGTTCACCGGCTGGGTCGACGTGGATCTGACCGAGCAGGGCCGCGCCGAGGCGGCCGCGGCCGGCAAGCTGATGAAGGACGAGTGCCTGAAGTTCGACGTGGCCTACACCTCGGTGCTCAAGCGTGCGATCCACACGCTGCAGGGCGCGCTGAAGGAGATGGATCAGGACTGGCTGCCGGTGCACAAGAGCTGGCGCCTGAACGAGCGTCACTACGGTGCGCTGCAGGGCCTGGACAAGGCCGAGACGGCGGCCAAGCACGGCGAGGAGCAGGTCAAGATCTGGCGCCGCTCCTACGACATCCCGCCGCCGCCGATGGAGGCGGCCGATCCGGGCCATCCGGCGCAGGACCGGCGTTACGCCATGCTCGACCGCAATGCGCTGCCGGCGACCGAGTCGCTGGCCACCACGCTGGAGCGGGTGCTGCCGTACTGGCACGACGCCATCGCGCCGGCGCTCAAGGACGGCAAGACGGTGCTGGTGACCGCGCACGGCAACTCGCTGCGCGCGCTGTACAAGTACCTCAACCATGTGAGCAAGGAAGAGATCCTGGAGCTCAACATCCCCACCGGCATCCCGCTGCTGTTCGAGCTGGACGACCAGCTGCAGGTCAAGTCCTTCCGCTACCTGGGCGACCCGGAAGCGGCCAAGCGCGCCGCCGAGGCGGTGGCCAATCAGGGTAAGGCCAAATAATGGCAAGCGCGCCGCTGAGGCGGTAACCCCGGGTAAGGGCAGGCGGTCGCAGGCCTTAACTGGCCGACATCCATCTGAATCCCTGTGGGAGCCGCCATGGCGGCTTCCACTTGTAGAGCGGAGCTTGCTCCGCTGGGGCTTGCCGATGATCCGGTCGAAACGCAGCGGAGCAAGCTCCGCTCTACAAGGATGCTGCGGCTTGATCCGAGAGACAGTTGCTCCCACAGAAGCAGCGTTTCACCGAAAGAGGCTCCCGCTGAGGCGCGAGCCTCGGGCCATTCCAAGAATCGGCCAGGGGGGGGGCTAGCGGAGGGTCAGCACTCGGCTGTGTCGAGGCGGTTGGGGAAGCCTGTTCAGACTAGTGCCGACCGGCCACGCGCCCCGGAAAAGCACAAAAAAAAACGGGCAACCCCCGTTGCCCGTTTCCAATGGTGAAACGCGAATCCGGTGGCGCGGCTGGTCAGGACCCTGCCAGCGCGCTCTTGCTTTGATCGAACGGAACATCGTCGCTGCCATAGGACGAGAGCAGGCGCTCGTAGACGGCGTTGTTGAGCCGCTCGAACTCCCAGTCCTGGGTGTTGCCATTCACGGAAAGCTGGTACAGGCCTTCGAGCAGGGTGAAATCGCTGGACGACACGCCCGCCACGCTGCCCGCCTCTTCGATCTGACTCATCGCACGTCCCCCTAGCTGATTCGTCGCTTGGTTCGTGGGGACTGCATATGCAGCTTCCGTGCCAAAATTCGACGCCACGTGGCGGGGCGTCACGGGGCGGCATCCGACTTCCGGGCGGCGCGAAAGTGACGCGCTGGGTCAGACCCTGCCATGCGCCGGTCTCACGCCGGGCGTGGCAGGCTGTGCATCCTCTCAGCCAAGGTCAGCGCCCCGTGCCCGACGTCCAACATGATCCCGCCGCCGGCAAGTTCTTCCTGGACAAGGACGGCCAGCAGGCCGAGTTGGAGTACCGTCGCCACGGGGCGCAGATGGTCATCACCCACACCTTCGTACCCGACGCGCTGCGCAATCGCGGCCTGGCCAGCGAGCTGGTGCGCGCGGCGCTGGACCTGGCCAGGAACGAGGGCCTGAAGGTCGTCCCGGTGTGCAGCTACAGCGCGGACTTCCTGCAGCGCCATCCCGAGTACGCCGATCTGCGGGCCTGAAGGCCCGCCCTGCAGGCCCGCGCGCCGCTACACTCCTGCCGTTTTTTGCAAGAAGGAATGACTTCCATGGGTACAGGAAAGACCATCGTCCCCGCACTGCTGGTGGCGGGCCTGCTGGCCGCATGCAGCCCGTCGTCGCCGCCCCAAGCCAGCGCGCCGGCCAACGGCGCGACGCCCGCCAACACCGCGCCTGCCGCCTCGTCGCCGCCGGCCCAGGCCGCGCTGGCCGACGTGGCCGAATCCGACCCGCGCTATGTCATCGGCATCAGCTATCCGCCGCAGATCAACCAGTACCCGGGCCTGGCCAAGGCCGTCGGCGATTACGCCGGCGCCGCGCGCCAGGGGCTGATGGAGGCGGTGAAGGACCTCGGTCAGGAGAAGCCGACCGCGCCGTACGAGCTGTCGCTGGCCTTCGACATGGTCGCCAACACGCCCGAGGTGGTGGCCGTGTCGGGCAACGGCAGCCGCTACACCGGCGGGGCGCACGGCGAGCCGCTGGTGGCGCGCTTCACCTGGCTGCCGCAGCGGCAGACGCTGCTCACCACCCAGTCGCTGCTGACGCAGGGCAAGGGCTTGGAGGCGGTCAGCAGCTATGTGCGCGAACAGCTGCACACCGCCGCCTCGCTGCGCAACGACGATCCCGGCATGTCGCCGGAGGACCGCGCCAGCCTGCTGCAGTCGGCCACCCAGATGATCGACGAGGGCACCGCGCCCAAGCTGGAGAACTTCAGCCTGTTCCAGCCGGTGATGAACGCCGACGGCAAGATCACCGCGCTGCGGTTCGTCTTCCCGCCGTATCAGGTCGGGCCGTACTCGGACGGCACCCAGACCGTGGACGTGCCCGCGCAGGTGCTCGCGCCCTATCTGGCGCCGGAAGACGCGGGGCTGTTCGTCAAGTAAGGGGAGGGCGGGCGCCACGCTGCGGATCGCCCGCGCCGCTTTGGATCAGGCGGCCGCCTTGCGCGGCTTGCCGTAGAGCGCCCGCAGTTCGTCCTTGGCGCGCTCCAGGATGTCCAGCCGCTGCCGCGGCAGGGTGCTGCCGGCGCGGTTGATGTAGAAGACCAGCATCGACATGGCCGAGCGGAAGGGCGGCGCCTTGCGCCGGGTGCTGGCCTCGGCCGCACGCTTCAGCGCGTGGGCGATGTCCTTCGGGTCGTCCTGCTCGAAGACGCCGGGCTTGAGGTCCAGCGAATGGCTGGTTTCGGTGACGTGCTGTGACCAGCGTGGGTCCTGGTGATGCTCTTCTTCCTGGGACGGGTGTGCGTGTTTCAACGTCATCATCAGTCTTGCTCCTGTTCGCGCTCAGTCGGGGGATGCTGGGGCGCAGCACGTAGGACGCTATCGATGAGGACCTAAAGAAAACGCGAACTGACTGTTGCAAAAGTCTTTGCGTTGCGCGGGGTTCCGAGGCACCGGTCCCATTTCGCGTTCTGCATCGCATCACAGGCCGGCATTCCGGGCGTGTTGACCGCGGCCCCGGACGTCCCCATCTTGGGTTCACGCTTCCGTGCGAACGCCATGCCCGCCTTGTCCTTCCATCCCGCCGTCCAGCGCTGGTTCGCCGGGGCGTTTCCGTCGCCGACGGACGCCCAGGTCCAGGCGTGGCCAGCGATCCAGTCCGGGCGGCACACGCTGGTGGCCGCGCCGACCGGGTCGGGCAAGACGCTGACCGCCTTCCTGGCGGCGCTGGATGCGCTGGTGCGCGAGGGCGTGGCGGCCGGCGGCGCGCTGCCGGACGAAACCCGGGTGCTGTACGTCTCGCCGCTCAAGGCACTGTCCAACGACATCCATCTGAACCTGGAAGCGCCGCTGGCCGGCATCCGCGCCGAACTGCGCGCGCTGGCGCTGCCCGATGTGGCCATCCGCACCGCCGTGCGCACCGGCGACACCCCGCAGCGCGAGCGCGCCGCAGCGCGCAAGCTGCCGCCGCATGTGCTGGTGACCACGCCCGAGTCGCTGTACGTGCTGCTGGGCAGCGAATCGGGCCGCGCCTCCCTGCGCCACGTGCGCACCGTCATCGTCGACGAGATCCACGCCGTGGCCGCCAGCAAGCGCGGTAGCCACCTGGCGCTGTCGCTGGAGCGTCTGGCCCACCTGTGCCCGACCCCGCCGGTGCGCGTGGGCCTGTCGGCTACGCAGAAGCCGATCGAGGAAGTCGCACGCTTCCTGGTCGGCAGCCGCCATGTGCACGGCGACACGCCGGATTGCGCCATCGTCGATATCGGCTATACGCGCCGGCGCGATCTGGCGCTGGAGCTGCCGCCCACGCCGCTGTCGGTGGTGCTGTCCGGCGACCAGCTGCAGCAGATCCACGAGCGCATCGCCGCGCTGGTGCGGGAGCACCGCACCACGCTGGTGTTCGTCAACACCCGGCGCATGGCCGAGCGCGTGACCCGGCACCTGGGCGAGCTGCTGGGCAAGGATGCGGTGGCCGCGCACCACGGCAGCCTGGCGCGCGAGGCGCGGCTGCTGGCCGAACAGCGCCTCAAGGCCGGCCAGCTGCAGGTGCTGGTGGCCACCGCCTCGCTGGAGCTGGGCCTGGACATCGGCGATGTGGACCTGGTCTGTCAGATCGGCTCGCCGCGCTCCATCGCCACCTTCCTGCAGCGCGCCGGGCGCTCCGGCCATGCGGTCGGCGGCACGCCCAAGGCGCGGCTGTTCCCGCAGTCGCGCGATGAGCTGGTCGAATGCGCCGCGCTGCTCGATGCCGTGCGGCGCGGCGAACTGGACGCACTCCACCTGCTCGAGGCGCCGCGCGACGTGCTGGCCCAGCAGATCGTGGCCGAGACCGCCACCCAGGACTGGGACGAGGACGCCTTGTTCGAACTGGTGCGTGGCGCCTGGCCGTATGCGCGGCTGACGCGCGAAGAATTCGACGCGGTGGTGCGCATGCTCTCCGAGGGCTTCGCCACCCGCAACGGCCAGCGCGCCGGCTACGTGCACCGCGATGCGGTCAACGGCCGCCTGCGCCAGCGCCGCGGCGCGCGCATGACGGCGCTGACCAGCGGCGGCACCATCCCCGAGACCGGCGACTACAGCGTGCTGCTGGAACCGCAGGCGCAGACCATCGGCACGGTCAACGAGGACTTCGCGGTCGAGAGCCTGGCCGGCGACGTGTTCCAGCTGGGCAATACCAGCTATCGCATCCTGCGCGTGGAGCCGGGCCGGGTGCGGGTGGAGGATGCGCGCGGCGCCGCGCCCAATATCCCGTTCTGGCTCGGCGAGGCGCCGGGCCGCACCGACGAGCTGTCGCAGGCGGTTTCGCGCCTGCGCGCGGAGGTGGGCGAAGCGGCCGAGCAGGGCGGACGCGAGGCCGTGCTCGCGCTGCTGCGCACGCAGCTGCGGCTCGACGCCGAGGCCGCGCGGCAGATCGCCGATTACCTGGTCGCCGCGGCGACCGCGCTGGGCGCGCTGCCGACCCAGCAGCAGCTGGTGATGGAGCGCTTCTTCGACGGCAGCGGCGGCACCCAGCTGGTCATCCACAGCCCCTACGGCAGCCGGCTCAACCGCGCCTGGGCCTGGCGCTGCGCAAGCGCTTCTGCCGCACCTTCAACTTCGAGCTGCAGGCGGCCGCGACCGAGGACGCCATCGTGCTGTCCCTGTCCACCAGCCACAGCTTCCCGCTGGAGGAGGTCTGGCATTACCTCAAGTCCGGCAGCGCGCTGGAGGTGCTGGTGCAGGCCTTGTTGGATGCGCCGCTGTTCGGCGTGCGCTGGCGCTGGAACGCGACCAACGCCTTGGCGCTGCCGCGCTTCACCGGCGGCCGCCGGACCGCGCCGCAGCTGCAGCGCATGAAGTCCGAGGACCTGCTGGCCACGGTCTTCCCCGACCGGGTCGCCTGCCTGGAGAACATCGTCGGCGAGCGCGAGGTGCCCGACCATCCGCTGGTCGCGCAGACGCTGGAGGATTGCCTGCATGAGGCGATGGACGCGCAAGGCTGGCTGGCGCTGCTGCGGCGCATGGAAAGCGGCCAGGTGCGCCTGCTGGCGCGCGATCTGACCGGCCCCTCGCCGCTGGCGGCCGAGGCGCTCAACGCGCGGCCCTACGCCTTCCTCGACGACGCGCCGCTGGAGGAACGCCGCACCCAGGCGGTGCAGTCGCGCCGCTACGGCGATCCGGAAACGGCCGATGACCTGGGTCGGCTCGATCCCGACGCCATCGCCGCCGTGCGCGCCGAGGCCTGGCCGCAGGCGCGCGACGCCGACGAACTGCATGAGGCGTTGAGCGGCCTGGGCGTGCTGACGCCGGCGGAAATCAAGGCCAATGCCGGCTGGGCCGGCTGGCTGCAGCAGCTGACGCAGGCTGGCCGCGCCGCGCGGCTGGTCGATGCGCAGGGCGCGCCGGGGCTGTGGATCGCCGCCGAGCGCCTGGCCCAGTTCGGCCCGCTCTACGCCGGCGCCGTTCCCGAGCCGGCCATCGCCGCGCCGCGTGGCTACGAAGTGGAGGACTGGCAGCCCGAGCCGGCCTTGCGCGAGCTGCTGCGCGCACGCCTGTCCGGATTCGGCCCGCTGCCGGCGGCCGTGATCGCGGCGGACCTGCAGCTGCCGCTGACCCAGGTGCAGGCCGGCCTGCTGGCCCTGCAGGCCGATGGCTTCGTCATCGCCGGCCGCTTCACGCCCGGCGCCGCGCAGGACGAATGGTGCGAGCGCCATCTGCTGGCGCGCATCCATCGCTACACGCTGGGCCGGCTGCGGCGCGAGATCGAGCCGGTCCCCGGCGCGCGACTACGCGCGCTTCCTGTTCCGCTGGCAGCACCTGGATGCCGAGTCGCGCGTGGCCGGCCCCGAGGCCCTGGCCGGCGTCCTGGCGCAGCTGGAAGGCTACGAGGCGCAGGCCGCGGTCTGGGAGCACGAACTGCTCACGGCGCGGGTGCGCGACTACGCGCCCTCGTGGCTGGACGAACTGTGCAGCGCCGGCCGCACCCTGTGGACGCGTCTGCGTCCGGCGCCCGGGACCTCGGCCTCGGTGATTCCGTCATCCCCGCGCACGCGGGGATCCAGCGCCTCGCGCGCGAAGGCCGCCACCAAGGTCGCCAAGCCGGCCGGCGGCACCGGCCAGTCGCTGCGCGCCACACCCATCCTGTTGCTGCCGCGTCGCACCGCCGCCCACTGGACGCGGCTGGCGCCGCACGGCGAGGGCGAGGCCGCGCTGGGCTCGCGGGCGCAGCGCGTCGCCGACTATCTGGCCACGCACGGCGCCTCGTTCTTCGACGAGATCGCCGAAGGCACGCGGCTGCTGTCCACCGAGCTGGAGGACGCCCTGTCCGAACTGGTCGCCCGCGGCCGCGCCCACTGCGACAGCTTCGGCGGCCTGCGCGCGCTGCTGGTGCCGGCCTCCAAGCGCCCGTCCGCGTTGTCGCGCAAGCGCCGGCGCGTGCCGCTGTTCGGCATCCAGGACGCGGGCCGCTGGGCGCTGGTGCGCAGCGCGCCGCAGGCCGAAGCCGACGACGCGCAGGCCCGCGCCCTGCAGGCCGAGGCCCGCACGTCCTCGCTCGAACATATCGCCCGCGTGCTGCTGCAGCGCTATGGCGTGGTCGCCTGGCGCCTGCTCGAACGCGAGGCCACCTGGCTACCGCCCTGGCGCGAACTGTCGCGCGTCTACCAGCGCCTGGAAGCGCGCGGCGAGATCCGCGGCGGTCGCTTCATCGAAGGCCTGAGCGGCGAACAGTTCGCCCTGCCCGAAGCGATCGGCCTGCTGCGCGATACCCGCCGCCGCCCGCACGAAGGCACCCTGCTGGCGCTCTCCGCCTGCGACCCCGCCAACCTGCTCGGCACCGTCCTGCCCGGCGAACGCATCCCGCGCGTGCCCGGCAACCGCGTGGTCTACCGCGACGGCGTGCCGATCGCGACCTGGGCGAGCGAGCGCTTCGAGGCGCTGGTCGAACTGGACGCCGATGCGCGCGCTGCGGCGCTGGCGCTGATGACCGGCACGGGCTCTGCGATTCAAAGCGGGAGGTCTGGCGTAGCAGAAGGAGAGGTCGGATCGCTTCTCTCGCTGCTCGACAAGCGAGCCTGATCTCGCCTGTAGCGCGCACATCCCCGGCCTGAAACCGAGCCGTGAGGCGGCGTTGGCTCGAGCGGCTATGCGGCGCTCCGGCTGGCCTCCTCCAGATGCAACAACGGGAATGGCAACCCTTGGGCATCCAAGGGGGAGCGGCCAGAGACGACAAACCCATTGGAGAGGTAAAACGCGACCGCGCGGGGATTCTGCTCGTTGACGTCTACTTTCAGGGCGCCTTTCAACTTTCTCGCATGCTCAAGCATGACCTTTCCACCGCCGCGCCGAAAGCTGGTAGGAGCAATAAACAATGCCTCCATCTTGTTATCGTCCAGCCCCATGAAGCCGATCGGCGATGACGCCTCGTCGCACAGGATCCAGACTTCAAGACCCGGCAAGGCTTGATCGCGCACGAGGGGAAGCAGCGATTGGATGTCTCGCTCCGACAGGAAATCGTGCGACGCGCGCACCGATTGTTCCCAGATGCCAAGGAGCGATGGATGGTCTTCCGGCTGCGCTTTACGGATGTTCATTTGGTAATGCTCTTTATATGGCGGCGTCTGCCGTGCCCAGCGCCGTATGGTAGATGGATACCAATGTCCGCAGAGCTTCCGTGGGACGGAATCGGATTCAGGCGCAAAGTTCCTGTGCAGGAGCCTCAGGGTTCCTGATCATCCCACCGCACCGGAACGTACTTGATCTCATGGTCGTTGTACGCGGCGGCGACGGCACGGCCACGCCCGCCACCCCACTGGATGGATTGCGTGGCGTACTTGTAGCCAGGCCCCAGTTGTTGTCGCACCAGAGCCACGGCCTTGCTGGCAGCTGCGCCGTGAAGCGTCACATGGAGCAGGGCGGCCATCAGAATGGCAAACGCTAGGCCCACTCCGAAAGTGAAGTACGGCCGGGCCATGCGGCGGCCGGCCGCGCGTGACGCCTCCAGCACGGGCGCCTTGCGCAGCTGGCGATAGGTCCAGACCAGTAAACCCAGCCAAAGCAGGGCCGCCAACCATGACAGGAGGCTCTGTCCGGGATACAGCTTGACCTGCGTCACCAGCAAGCCGATCGGCAGGACAAATGGAAGGATCAGGAGCGTCACGCCGATGACGGCGCCCATGATGAAGGCGCAAAGCACAGTAATCACGTGTGCGGCGCGGAGACTGCCCCGCATCAGGAAGACGCCCGCTGCGATGGCAAAGATGTTGAAGCTCGAGGAGTAGCCCAAGCCGTTGACCACGCAGTAGATCATCAATGCCAAGTCGATCAGTCCGAACAGCACCAGCATCACGCCGACCGTCTTCAAGATGCTTCGATAGTTCATGGAAACTGGCTTGGTCAATTCAATGGAAGGTCTACTGCCTGCTGCTTAGCGCGCCTACTATCTTCGTAATGGTCGAAGTGGTTTAAATCGATCATTAGGCACTTGCGTCCTAACCAAACGGCAGGGGGAGCTCGTGCTTACCAAGTACAGATTTGTAGTGATTGAGATAGCCCCAAAGCGCATTGCGCAGGTGGTTGAGCTCCACATACGCATCAGAGTCCAACTTTCCCTTTGCTGCAGCACAAGCATCGTCCGCCTGAACACAGAGAGCGTGGAGCGAATCACCTTGGATCAGCACGCCAGGAAAGCGCCGTCCCGGATGCCGCAGCACCGCTGCGTTGGTCTGGTCTGAGTAAATCTCAACGTCCGCGGTATGCATGATCTGGTGCCTATCGCCTGAAGTAGGCCGACCCGCGCAGCGGATTCGGCTTGAATGAATCGTTAGAGATCATGCACCGCACCACCCAAAACGCCGCAGCTGCAAGTGCGCCGCAAGCACCAAAGAAGGAGATGCCGCCGAGGTATTGCACCCAGCCTGCCATGGTCGGGATGCCGTCTACCATCGTGTCTACGCCATTGACCGACGAGGAGCTCCCCGGTCCGGAGTACCGCAAAGGCCACGAAAAAATGCCGACCGGGACTGCTCCCAAGACGAAGCCGGAGAGCAATGCGCTCCACCAGCGGAGCGCGCGGCGCCATCGGAGCAGGAGATATGCGGGAATGCCTAAGGCGACTACGTGAGCCGCCGAAATCACCAAACAGATCAGCAGGAATCCACGTGTACGAATCCAAATATATGGATCGCTCGAGTCAAACGTGGCGAACTGACCATATAGATACCAAAGCCCCAAGGCGCACGTAGGTGCGAGTGCTGCTGCGACAAACGCGATGATCAGTCTCATGAGCACCTAACCACTAGTGCAACCAAACTTGAGCATAAGCCCGATTCTGTTGGGCGCGGGAGTGGTCAGTCAATCATTGAATCCTTGGCTAGGGTGTTTGGTGCCGAATTGTTCGAATGATTAGGGCGAGCGGACGATGACTATCGCCAGTATGCTCAGAAAAAGAGCCAAGCCTAGAGGGAGAAGGATGCGGATACGGTCTGCGTACTTGCGGGCTCGCGAGGACCGCAATTCATGCCGCTTGGTACTGAATGCAATGCCGATGGTGGCCAGCCCGACGTTCGGGTTTGCGAGGGAAGGCATGCCTGTGTAGAAGAAACCGAGCGATCCACGTCGATCCACCCAGTCAGGTCGTTCCACTTTTACCAAGGCGTAGAAATTAAACACGGCATGCATGTAGACAAGCACAGCTGCCAAGAACAGGAATGAAGCAACTAAAAGTAAAGCTTGCATATGCGTCCAACCCGCCTGTAAACCCCGCGCCGTGGCCTGCCCTGGATTCTGTGATTGGAGGAGCGATGGGTCAATCGGCTTTCTGAAGGCAACTCAGTTCCTTGGTGGCACTCGCGCGCACCCGATCCGCTAAGTGAACGTCTAAACGATGGCGACACCGCTTCATAAATGGCACAGGGCATTGGGAGCTACCAATGCATTAAGCCGTTGAATTTGCAGAATGTAATCCAAGTCCTCGAAAGGACTCCACGCCGTGGGGTGTTGCCCCTTACGGGGCCAATCTACAGCAGTCCGCTGCCCCCCTGCGCCGGTCACCCCGCCGGCGCCAGCGCCGCCATCAGCCCCTTGGCCGCATTGAACCGGTCGGCCGGCTCGGGCAGGGGCAGCTTGATCTTCAGCTTGTCCGGGCCGTCCATGGCGTAGATGCGGGGCTGCTTCTGGATCAGCTGGATGACGGTCATCGGGTCGACCTTGGGCTTGGCCTCGAACACGATGCGCCCGCCACTCTCGCCCAGTTCCAGCTTGCGGATGCCCAGCGCGTCGGCGCTGAGCTTGAGCTCGGCGGTGGCGAACAGGTGCTTGACCGGGTCGGGCAGCAGGCCGAAGCGGTCGATCATCTCGACCTGCAGCTCGCGCAGTTCGTCCACGTCGCGGGCGCTGGAGATGCGCTTGTACAGGGTCAGGCGGGTGTGCACGTCGGGCAGGTAGTCCTCGGGGATCAGCGCCGGCACGTGCAGGCCGATCTCGGCGCCGCGGGCTTCTTCGCCCACGTCCACGTCGGGCAGGTGGCCGCGGCGGATCGAGCGCACGGCGCGGTCCAGCAGCTCGGTGTACAGGCTGAAGCCGATCTCGGCCATCTGGCCGCTCTGGTCCTCGCCCAGCAGTTCGCCGGCGCCGCGGATCTCCAGGTCGTGGGTGGAGAGCATGAAGCCGGCGCCCAGTTCGTCCATCGAGGAGATCGCCTCCAACCGGCGCCGCGCATCGTCGGTCAGCGCACGCGTTTCCGGCGCAACCAGATAGGCGTAGGAGCGGTGGTGCGAGCGGCCGACACGGCCGCGTAGCTGGTGCAGCTGGGCCAGGCCGAAGCGGTCGGCGCGGTTGATGATGATGGTGTTGGCGTTGGGGATGTCGATGCCCGACTCGATGATGGTCGAGCACAGCAGCACGTTGAAGCGCTGCTTCTGGAACCCCAGCATCACCTGTTCCAGCTCGCGCTCGGGCATCTGGCCGTGGGCCACGCCGATGCGCGCCTCGGGCACCAACGCCTGCAGGTCGCGCTGCATGCGGCCGATGCTCTCCACGTCGTTGTGCAGGAAGTACACCTGGCCGCCGCGGGCGAGCTCGCGCTGGAAGGCCTCGCGCAGCAGCGCCTCGTCCCAGACGGTGACGAAGGTCTGCACCGCCATGCGGTTGGCCGGCGGGGTGGCGATGATCGACAGGTCGCGCAGGCCGGCCATGGCCATGTTGAGCGTGCGCGGGATTGGCGTGGCGGTCAGGGTGAGCAGGTGCACGTTGGCGCGCATGGCCTTGAGCGCCTCCTTCTGGCGCACGCCGAAGCGCTGCTCCTCATCGACGATCACCAGGCCCAAATCCTTGAACTTGACGTCGGCCTGCAGCAGGCGATGGGTGCCGACGATCACGTCCAGCTGGCCCTCGGCCACCTTGGCCAGTTCGGCCTTGATCTCCTTGGTCGACTTGAAGCGCGAGAGCACCTCCACGCGCAGCGGCCAGTCGGCGAAGCGGTCGCGGAAGTTGCGGTAGTGCTGCTCGGCCAGCAGCGTGGTCGGCACCAGCACGGCCACCTGCTTGCCGGCGCTGGCCGCGGCGAAGGCCGCGCGCACGGCGACCTCGGTCTTGCCGAAGCCCACATCGCCGCAGACCACCCGGTCCATCGGCTGGCTGCTGGCCAGATCGCGCAGCACCGCCTCGATGGCCGCGTGCTGGTCCGGCGTCTCCTCGAAGGGGAAGGTCGCGGCGAACGGCTCGTACATGGCCCGGTCCACGTCCAGCGCCAGGCCGGCGCGGGCCTGGCGGCGGGCCTGGATCTCCAGCAGTTCGGCGGCCACGTCGCGCACCTTCTCCGCGGCGCGGCGCTTGGCCTTGGTCCAGGCCTCGCCGCCGAGCGAATGCAGCGGCGCGGTCTCCACCGAGGCGCCGGAGTAGCGGCTGATCAGGTGCAGCTGGGCCACCGGCACGTACAGGCGGTCGCCCTTGGCGTACTCGATCTCCACGTACTCGGCCGGCATGCCGCCGGCCTCCAGCGTGACCAGGCCGCGGTAGCGGCCCACGCCGTGGTCCTCGTGCACGATCGGCGCGCCCTCGGACAGCTCGCCCAGGTCGCGGATGATCGCCTCGGGTTCCTTGCCGCTGCGGCGCCGGCGATGCGGCTGGTTGGCGCGCTCGGGGAACAGCTGGCGCTCGGTCAGCACCGCGATGCGCGGGGCCTCCAGGGCGAAGCCGTCTTCCAGCGGCGACACGGCGATGGCGAACTTCAGCGGCGCGGCCTCGCCGTCGCTGGCAGCGCGTCCGCCGAGGAAGGCGGTGAAGTCGGGGACCACCTGCGGCTTCAGCCCGGCCGACTGCATCACCTCCAGCAGCGCCTCGCGGCGGCCGGCCGAGTCGGCCGCCACCAGCACGCCGCCGGGGTAGCCTTCGATGAACTGGCGCAGCGCGTGACCGGCGGGCGCGTCGCGCGGGGCCAGGGGCAGCGGCGGCAGTGTGACGTCGCCCAGCGGCGCGGCGTCCTCCACGCGCGGATGCGTCGGCCCGCACAGCTCCACGCGCGGGCGCTGGTTGAGCAGCTCGCGCAGCGGGTTGGGCGCCAGGTACAGCTCCTCGGGCGGCAGCACCGGGTGCTCGACGTCGTGCCGGCGCTGCTCGTAGCGCGACTGCGCCTGCAGCCAGAACGCGTCGGCGTTGGCCAGCGCGGCATCGGCCAGCACCGGCAGCGCCTTGTCGCCCACGTAGTCGAACAGGGTGGCGGTCTGCTCGTAGAACAGCGGCAGGTAGTACTCGATGCCGGCCGGCGCCAGGCCGGACTTGAGGTCTTGGTAGAGGCTGCTGCGGCGCGTGTCCACGTCGAAGCGCTCGCGCAGCGCGTTCATCGCCTTCTCCACGCTGCGCGGGTCCAGCGGTACCTCGCGCCCCGGCAGGATGCGGATCGCCTCGGTCTTCTCCAGCGAGCGCTGGGTCTCCGGGTCGAAGGCGCGGATGGTGTCGATGCTCTCGTCGAACAACTCGATGCGCAGCGGCGCCTTGGCGCCCATCGGATAGACGTCCAGCAGGCCGCCGCGCACGGCGAAGTCTCCCGGGTCCTGCACCTGCGGCACGTTGCGGTAGCTGGCCGCTTCCAGCCGGCGCTTCTCGGTGTCGAAGTCCAGCTTCTCGCCGACTCTGTAGTCGAAGCTGCTGCCGGACATGCGCGCCACCGGCGCCAGGCGCTGCATCAGGGTCTGCACCGGCACCACCACGATGCCGCGCGCCAGGGTGGGCAGGCGGTTCAGCGCGGCCAGGCGCTGGGAAACGATGTCCGGATGCGGGCTGAAGCGGTCGTAGGGCAGGGTTTCCCAGTCCGGGAACGGCAGCACCGGCAGCGCGGCGTCGGGGCCGAGCAGGGTGTGCAGGTCCGATTCGATCTGGTGCGCTGCATGGTTGTCCGCGGCGATGGCCAGCAGCGGGCCATCGTGGGCGCGCGCGGCCTGGATCAGGTACCAGGCCAGGGCGGTCGGGGAGGCGGGTGCGCGCCACCAGGCGCGCGCGTGGCCGGCGCGAGGCAGCGGCGGGGAGGGGACTGGCTTACTCATCAGCCCATCATTTTAACGTGGCCAGCGAGCCCGGCCGCGTGAGGCGGCCCGTCGGGGGAGCCCGGCGGGCGAGGCGCTTCAGGCCGGGCTGGTGGTCTCGGCGGGCAGGCGCCCGTCGGCGGTGTCCAGGTCCAGCACCACGCGCACCAGCCCCTGGGCCGGGCGCTCGGGCAGGACGCGGAAGCCGAGCGAGCGCACCAGCTGCAGCATGGGCTGGTTGTCGTGCTGCACATCGCCGAGCAGCTGCCGCAGATTGCGGCCGCGCGCCCATTTGACCAGCCTGCGCATCAGGTGACGGCCCACGCCCTGGCCGGCGATGAAGCGGCTGACCAGCACGGCGTACTCGGCCTGCTGGCCGTCGGGCAGCACCCGGGCCCTGGCCACGGCGCCGACCAGCGCCTCGCCGGGAGGCAAGGGCTCGGCCGCCACCAGGGCGAATTCGGTTCTTGGGTCCGGGCTGCACAGGCGCGCGGCCTGGTCCGCCGGAAGTTCGGCCATGGTCGTGAGAAAGCGCTGGCGGATCTCGATCGGTTCCAGCAGCTCGAATGCACCACGGATCGGCGCCGCATCCTCTTGCCGGATGGGGCGGATCAGCAGTTCCCGGCCGTCACGCAACCGGAAGTTCTCATGCCACGGCGGCAGTCGCTTTTGCCCGCTCATGGAACCGATGCTGGCACGGGCCGGGTGAAGTCCGGATTGACATGGGTGATGACGGTGCGGACAGGGTAGGGCGCATGGTAAGCGGGGGCGGTGCGTGTCGGTGACATGGCTTGGACACGGGGTGGTCGCCTGGCTGAAACCGGAGCGCCGGTTAGATCCGGGGCCTTGAGCTTTTCGCGCGAACGTCCATGGGTTCCCGCGTTTCGCGGGAACGACGAGGGTGGGGTTCGAAGCTCGATGACCGGGGTGAGCTTCCGAGCTTGATGGTCATGGTGAGCTTTCAGGCTTGATGGGCGTGGCCAGGAAAGCTTGATGACCGTTGCGCGACGCGACCGGCGCTGACACGGCATGGACACAGCTTAGCCGCTGCCGTCATCTGCCGCGGCCACGACAACGACGGGAGCGACAACCCCGACCGTCATTCCCGCGAAGGCGGGAATCCATGGACGTCCAAACGTCGCATCAACCGGGTTTGCCATCGCCGCGCGCCGCTGGACCTGCCGCACCGACATGTCACCCACACCCGACTGTCATCTGCCCGTCGTACTGCTGCAGCGCAGCGCCGATATCGTCGCTGGCCCTTGCATCTGCCCATCTCCCCATGACATCACGCCTCGCGCTCGCCTCGCGGCTGCCGGTGGTCCTGACCGTGCTGGCCGCGCCGCTGCACGCCCAGACCACCGACGGCGCCGCCGCCACCGATCCTTCCAAGCCCGCCGAGCTGTCGCAGATCGTGGTGTACGGCGACGGCGCCGTGCGCGCCGAGCAGACGGTCTCGGCCCAGGCCATCGACCTGCTGGCGCCGGGCAGCTCGCCGCTGAAGGCCATCGCCCGGCTGCCGGGCGTGGCGCTGCAGTCCTCCGATCCGTTCGGCACCTACGAGCTGGGCACGCGCCTGTCGGTGCGCGGCTTCAACCAGAGCCAGATGGGCTACACCCTGGATGGCGTGCCGCTGGGCGACATGTTCTACAACACCTGGAACGGCCTGCACATCAGCCGCGCCATCGCCGCCGAGAACATCGACCGGGTGGTATTCGCCCAGGGCGCCGGCGGGCTGGGCGTGGCCTCGACCAGCAACCTGGGCGGCAGCCTGCAGTTCTATTCGCGGCCGCTGGGGGACAAGGCCGGCGGCGAGGTGGCCGCGACCTATGGCAGCGATGCGACCACGCACGTCTTCGCCCGCGCCGAGACCGGCCAGCTGTCCACCGGCACGCGCCTGTCCATCTCCGGCGTGTACCACGACGCGGACAAGTGGAAGGGCAGCGGCACCCAGCCCGACCGCAAGCTCAACACCAAGTGGGAGCAGGAGATCGGCCGCGCCACGCTGACCACCTGGGTCAACTACTCGCTGCACCGCGAGCGCAACTACGCCGACCTCTCGCCGGCCACGCTGCGCACCATCGGCTACGACCTGGACTTCCTGGCGCCGGACTACGCCACGGCCATCCTGCTCTCGCAGGTCGATGCCAACCGCAAGGCCGCCGCGGCGCGCAAGCCGCTGCCATTCCCGTCGGCCGGCACGCAGTTCCCGGCGCCGTACAAGACCGTCAACGACACCTACTACGACAGCGGCGGCATCCGCCGCGACTGGCTGGGCGCCAGCACGCTGGAAGTGCCAGTGGGCGACTGGCTCAGCCTGAAGGGCACCTACTACCGCCACACCGACAAGGGCTCGGGCGGCATCTATACGCCGGCGGTGTTCAGCCCCGACGGCTTCCCGCTGTCGGTGCGCACCACCGAATACGGCGTGGACCGCGATGGCGCGCTGCTGGAGGCCACCGCCACGCTGGGCGCGCACAGCCTGCAGGCGACCTACTGGTACGAGGACAACCGCGGTTCGACCGATCGCAATTACTACGCGGCCAGTCTGACTCACCGCCCGGACGTGACCGACTTCCTGTCCAATCCGTTCCGCAGCGACTTCCTCACCGACCTCACCACCATCACCAACCAGGTCTCGCTGAGCGATCGCTGGTCGGTCAACGATCGGCTGACCATCGACGCCGGCTTCAAGGGCGCCAAGGTGCGCAACGGCATCGTCACTCGCGCCGGCACGCCGTTCATCAACGGCTATATCGAGGCCAAGGACTGGTTCCAGCCGCAGGTGGGCGCGGCCTGGCGCGTGGGCGGCAGCGAGTTCTTCGCCAACTATGCCGAGAACATGCGCGCCTTCCAGAGCTCGTTCCGCGGGCCGTTCGGCACCACCCAGGCCGGGTTCGAGGCGATCCGCGGCACGCTCAAGCCGGAGACCTCGCGCACGGTGGAAGGCGGCTGGCGCTTCGATGCCGATGCGCTGCGCGGTTCGCTGACGCTGTACCACGTCGAGTTCGAGAACCGCCTGCTGGCGGCCTTCAGCTCGGCCAACATCCTGGGCAATCCCAGCGTGCTGCAGAACGTGGGCAGCGTGACCAGCCAGGGCGTGGAGGCCGGTCTGACCTGGCGCATCGACCCGGCGCTGTCGCTGATCGGCTCCTATTCCTACAACGACAGCCAGTACGACGACGACACCGTCAACGGCACCACCACGGTACCCACGCGCGGCGTGCGGCCGGTGGACACCCCTGCGCAGTTGGCCAAGCTGGAGCTCAACTACGACGACGGCACGCTGTTCGGCAACCTGTCCGGCGCCTACACCTCCAAGCGCAACGTGACCTACACCGGCGATGTCACCACGCCGGGCTACACCCTGGTCGATGCGACGCTGGGCTACCGCCTCGCAGGCGGGATCTGGGACAACAGCGAGATCCAGCTCAACGCCACCAACCTGCTGGACAAGCGCTACATCGCCGCGCTGGGCTCGGGGCAGTTCTTCAACACCGCCGCCTCGCTCAACAACACCATGCAGGCCGGCGCGCCGCGACAGGTGTTCGTGACCCTGCGCAAGAAGTTCTAGGCTTCAGTCCGGCTGCCGCAGCCATTCCAGCCGGGTGGTCGCGCCGGCCTCGCCCAGGGCCTGCTGCAGTTGCGGCAGGGCCGGGGCGATGGCCTGCTCGAACTGCCAGGGGGCGTTGATCATCAGCATGCCGCTGCCGGCCAGGCGCAGCGGCGAATCGTCGGCGCGCACCTGCAGCTCGGCCAGCCAGACCGAACGCGCCGGCAGCGCCGCGGCCTTGCGCAGGAAGGGCTGCAGCGTGCGCCGCTGCTTGATCGGGTACCGGACCGCGAAGCTGGCGCCGGGCCAGCGGGTCAGGCCCTCGCGCACGGCGGCGATGATCTGCGGGTACTCGGCGTCCTGCGCCTCGTAGGGCGGGTCGATCAGCACCAGGCCGCGGCCGTACTTGACCTGGCCGATGCGCGGCGGCAGCAGGGCCTTGATCGCGCCGTAGCCGTCGCGCGCATGCACCGCCACGCGTGTGTCGCGGTGGAACAGCTCGCGCAGGGCCTGAGCCTCCTCGGGCTGCAGTTCGCAGGCGGCCAGGCGGTCGCCCTCGCGCAGGTGCTGGGCCACCAGCAGCGGCGAGCCGGGGTAGGCCACCAGCGCGCCGACCGGGTTGTGCGCCTGCACGGCGCGCAGATAGGCCTCGATGCTGGGGTGCAGCTGCGGCTGGCCGAACAGCTTGAACACCCCGTGCTCGGCCTCGGAGGTCTTGCGCGCCTCCGGCGAGGCCAGCAGGTAGTGGCCGCGCCCGGCGTGGGTGTCGAGCACGAAGTAGGGGCTGTCCTTGCGGTTCAGCGCCTCCAGCAGGTTGACCAGCACCATGTGCTTGAGCACGTCGGCATGGTTGCCGGCGTGGAAGGCGTGTCGATAGTTCATGCGCGCAAGGATAGAGCGCGCGGCAGGGCGCGGCTATGCTGGGCGGCATGCCCAAGGTTCTGGTCGTGGAAGACGAGCTCGCCATCGCCGACGCGGTGCTCTATGCGCTGCGCAGCGAAGGCCTGCAGGCCGAGCACGTGGCGCTGGCGCGCGAGGTGGCGCCGCGCGTGCGCGGCGGCGGCATCGACGTGGTAGTGCTGGACGTGGGCCTGCCCGACGGCAGCGGCTTCGAGGTGTGCCGGCAGCTGCGCGCCTTCAGCCAGGTGCCGGTGCTGTTCCTGACCGCGCGCAACGACGAGATCGACCGCGTGCTGGGCCTGGAGCTGGGCGCGGACGACTACGTGGCCAAGCCGTTCTCCCCGCGCGAGCTGGTCGCGCGCGTGCGCGCCCGCCTGCGCCGGCCGGCCAGCGCGGCGCCGACCGAGCGCGCGCAGGGCGCGTTCAGCATCGACGACGAAGGCCATCGCATCCGCTTCCGCGACCAGCCGCTGGACCTGACCCGCTACGAATACGCGCTGCTGGCCGCGCTACTGCAGCGGCCCGGCGCGATCCTCAGCCGCGCCCAGCTGATGGACCGCGGCTGGGACCGCGATGCCGACAGCGCCGATCGCACCGTGGACACGCACATCAAGACCCTGCGCGCCAAGCTGCGCGCGGCCGGCGCGCAGCCCGATCCGGTGCGCACGCATCGCGGGCTGGGCTATTCGCTGGAGCTGTAGCCGATGAAGCTGGGTCTGCGGCTGTTCCTCGGCTTCTTCCTGATCACCGGCCTGGCGGCGTTCTTCGTCATGCGCGTGTTCGTGGCCGAGGTCAAGCCGGGCGTGCGCCAGGCGATGGAGTCCACGCTGGTGGACACGGCCAACGTGCTGGCGGTGATGGCCGCCGACGACCTGGCCGCCGGGCGCATCGGCACGGGGCGGTTCGCGCGTGAGATGGACACCGCCTTCCAGCGCGAGGTCGATGCGCACATCTGGCAGATCCCGAAGAAGCGCATCGACTACCGGGTCAGCATCACCGACGCGCGCGGGGTGGTGGTGTTCGACTCGCGCGGGCAGGACCTGGGCCGCGACAACTCGCGCTGGAACGATGTCTACCGCACGCTGCGCGGCCAGTACGGCGCGCGCTCCAGCCCCGAGACGCCGGGCGATCAGGTGAACACCGTGATGCACGTGGCCGCGCCGATCTATGCGCCGGGCGATGCGTCGCGGCGGCTGATCGGCGTGCTCACGCTGTCCCAGCCCAACCGCACCTTCGAGCCGTTCATCGCCGCCAGCCAGCGCAGCATCCTGCGCCGCGGCGGTTGGCTGGTGGGGCTGTCGGTGCTGATCGGCGTGCTGATGACCTGGTGGCTGGCGCGTGGCATCGGCCGGCTCAACCGCTATGCGCAGGCGGTCAGCGCCGGCCTGCCGGTGGCGCCGCCCAAGCCGCGGCGCGATGAGATCGGCGACCTGGGCCAGGCACTGGAAACCATGCGCCGCAAGCTGGAGGGCAAGGACTACGTCGAGCAGTACGTGCAGTCGCTGACCCACGAGATGAAAAGCCCGCTGGCCGGCATCCGCGGCGCGGCCGAGCTGCTGCAGGAGCCGCTGCCGGAGGCCGAGCGCCAGCGCTTCGCGCGCAACATCCTGGACCAGCAGCAGCGCCTGACCGAGACCATCGACAAGCTGCTGGCGCTGGCCGAGGTCGAACAGCATGGCTGGCTGCAGACGCGCGCGCCGGTGGCGGTGGCAGAGCTGTTCGCGCAGGTGGCCGCGGCCATGGCGCCGCGCCTGCAGGCCGCGGAGGTGGCGCTGGAGGTGCAGGCCGAGGCGGGGCTGGTGGTGCAGGGCGATGCCTTCCTGCTGCGCCAGGCGCTGGCCAATCTGCTGGACAACGCGCTGGCGTTCTCGCCGCGGGGTGGGCGCATCGTCCTGTCGGCCGGTTCCGCCGAGGGCATGGTGGTGCTGCGCGTGCGCGATGCCGGGTCGGGCGTGCCGGACTATGCGTTGGCGCGGGTGTTCGAGCGGTTCTATTCGCTGCCCGCGCCGGGCAGTGGGCGCCGTGGTACCGGGCTGGGGCTGCCGTTCGTGCGCGAGGTGGTGCGGCTGCACGGGGGGCGGGTTGCGCTGTGGAACGGCGAGGAGGGTGGGGCGGTGGCGACGGTGGAGTTGCCTGTCGCTTGAGGGAGCGTTGAGCTGCGGCTGAGGGTCTTCGCGAAGAGCACCCCCTCCCGGCCTCCCCCTTGCGCTTCGCGCAAAGGGGAGGGGCAGGTCGCTTGCGCTGGTCGCGCGAAGGGGAGGGGCGAGGCGATCGCGTCAGGCGGGCTTGCGGAAGCGGTAGTGGCCGACCATCCACTCGCTGCCGCCGGCGTAGCCGAACAGCTCGGCGCAGGCCATCCAGAACATGCGCCAGCGCTGGTACCAGCGGGCCGCCTCGGACACGCCGTAGGTCTGGCGCATCAGGCCCATGATCTGGTCGCGGTGCGCGTCCTGGTTGGCCAGCCAGGCGTTGGCGGTCTTCTCGTAGTGCGTGCCGGGCAGCAGCCAGCGCTCCTCCAGGGTCAGCGCCTCCTGGAACTGCAGCAGCGTGTCGGCCGCCGGCATCAGCCCGCCGGTGAAGAAGTGCCGCCCCATCCAGTTGTCCTCGCCTTCGGTCTGGAACAGATAGGCCAGCTCGCGATGGCAGAAGATGTGCACGAACAGCTTGCCGCCCGGCTTGAGCCAGCCGTCCACGCGCCCCATCAGCGTCTGGTAGTTGCGCATGTGCTCGAACATCTCGATCGACACCACGCGGTCGAACATGCCCTGCGACAATTGCAGCGTATTGACGTCGCAGGTGATGACCTCGACGTTGAAGATTGCCCGCTCACGGCAGCGCGCCTCGATGAATTCCTTCTGCGGGCGCGAGTTGGAGACCGCGGTGATCATGGTCTTCGGATAGCGCTCGGCCATCCACAGCGTCAGCGACCCCCAGCCGCAGCCGAGCTCCAGGATGCGGCTGGCGTTGGCCAGATCGGCGCGCTCGCCGTACAGGCGCAGCATCTTCTCCTCGGCCTGGGTCAGCTCGGTGGTGTGTTCGTCCCACAGGCAGCTGCTGTACTTCAGGTGCTTGCCCAGGCACAGGCGGAAGAACTCCGGCGGGAGCTCGTAGTGCTGACGGTTGGCGGCCTGGGTCTCCACCGCGATGGCGTCCAGGCGCAGCGCGTCGAGCAGCGCCTGCTGGCGCTGGCGCACGGCCTCGGGACCGCCGCGGCGTTCTTCCTTCAGGCGCTGTGCGCACTGGCGACGGATGCCCAGGCGCAGCAGCGGATCGGGCAGGCGGCCGGATTCGGCCAGGCGCGTGGTAAGGCTTTCGCGCGAGGCATCGTGTTCGGGCAGGGGGCGGGCGGCGGACATCGGCAACTCCAGGGGGACTCAATGCGTGTGATGGGATCTGTAGCGAATGCGAGGCGCTAGGAAGTTCGGGTGCTGCGTCATGGGCCGCGCCTAAAGGACGGAGCGCTCAGTCGCCAAGGCCCCTCTACCGTCATTCCCGCGCACGCGGGAATCCAGGGACTTTCTGGCGGGAAAGCAAGGTCCATGGGTTCCCGCTTTCGCGGGAACGACGAGGTGTGGTTGGCAGCGCTCATCCCGAAATCCATGACGCCTACGCCTTCGGCGGACGCGGGAAGAAGGCGCTGACCCGGCGCTGATAGCGCGCATAGTCCTCGCCGCGACTGCGCAGCGACTGGGCCTCGGTGAAGGGGATGCCGGTGAGCCGATAGAGAAAGGCCAGCATCAGCACCGGGCCGCTGAAGGCGGCCAGCACCCAGCCCCACGGCAGCCCGACGGCCAGCAGCACGTAGGCGAACCAGTGCACCCACTCGAAGAAATAGTTGGGATGGCGCGACCAGGCCCACAGGCCGGCGTCGCAGGTGCGGCCCTTGTGCGCGGGATCGCGCTTCCACGCGGCCAGCTGGCGATCGGCCAGGCTTTCGCCGGCCAACGCCACCAGCCACACCGCGATCCCGGCCGCGGTCCAGGCCGAGAACGCGGCGCTGGGGTTGTGCGCCACGATCCAGAACGGCAGCGACAGCAGCACGATCATCAGCGCCTGGGCCAGGAAGAACAGCAGGAACTTGCCCTGGTGGTCGTGCCAGTGCTGGCGCAGATACGCGTAGCGGCCGTCCTCGTGCGCATCGCCGAACACGCGCCGGCCCAGATGCCAGGCCAGGCGCAGTCCCCAGGCCCCGCCCAGCAGCGCGACCAGCGAACGCGGCAGGGCCGCACCGTTCGCCGCAACGGCGTAGTACACCGCGCTGCCGGCCATGCCCGCGGCCCAGACCACGTCGACCACGCCGGCGTTGCGCGTGCGGCGCTGCCACAGCCAGGCCAGCAGCATCACCACCGCCGCCACCAGCAGCACGTACAGAATCAGCCAGCCGTTCATGCGCCTGCCAACACATAGGGGTATTGCACGGCGCGTGCGCCGGGCCGCGTCAGCCACAGCTGTACATCGCCGATGGAGCGCTCCAGGAAGCCGGCCTCGCAATAGGCCAGGTAGAACACCCACATGCGGATGAAACGCGCGTCGTAGCCCAGGGCGCGGACTTCGTCGAGCCGGCTGGTGAAGCGCGCGCGCCAGGCGCGCAGGGTCAGTGCGTAGCTGGGGCCGATGTCTTCCAGGTTGAACAGGCGCAGGTCGCTGGCCTTGGCCATCGCCCCGGTCATCGCCGCGACCGAGGGGATGAAGCTGCCCGGGAAGATGTGCCGCTTGATGAAGTCCACCGAATCGCGCGCTTGCGCATAGCGATGATCCTCGATGGTGATCGCCTGGATCAGCGCCTGGCCGTCGTGGGCCAGCAGGTCGCCGATCTTGGCGAAGTAGGTGTCCAGGTATTGATGGCCGATCGCCTCGATCATCTCGATCGAGACCAGCCGGTCGAAGCGGCCCTCCAGGTCGCGGTAGTCGCGCATCAGCAGGGTGATGCGGTCCTGCAGCCCGGCCTGCGCGATGCGCTGCGCGGCCAGGTCATGCTGCTCGCGCGAGATCGTGGTGGTGGTGACATGGCAGCCGTAGCGCCCGGCCGCATGCAGGGCAAAGCCGCCCCAGCCGGTGCCGATCTCCACCACCCGGTGCTGCGGTCCCAGCTGCAGCTTCTGGCAGATGCGGTCGAGCTTGCGCGTGGCGGCGACCTCCAGCGACTCGTCCTGGTCCTCGTAGATGGCCGAGGAGTACATCAGGTTCTCGTCCAGGAACAGCGCGAACAGCGCATTGCCCAGGTCGTAGTGCGCGGCGATGTTGCGCCGGCTGCCGCGGCGGGTGTTGCGTGAGCAGGCATGCAGCAGCTTCATCGCCGCGCCGCCCAGGCGCGCGGTGCCGCTGTCCATGGCGTCGAGCAGGTCGCGGTTGCGCACCAGCAGGCGCATCAGCGCGACCAGGTCGTCGCAGTCCCACAGCCCTTCCATCCAGGCCTCGCCCGCGCCGACGCTGCCGTTCAACGCGGCCATGCGCCAGAACGCCGGGTCGTGGACGCGCATGTGCGCGCTCAGCGGCGCCGGCTCGTCGACCTCGCAGTGGCCGAGCACGTGCATCTGGCCGGCCTCCTCGAGCACCAGCCGACCGCCGCGCAGCTGGCCCAGGGTGTCGAGCAGGCGGCGGCGCAGCAGGCGTTCGACGAACGAGCCGGAATCGGCCGGCGCGCTGGCGGCGGGCGTGGTGGACGCGTCGAGGCGGGTCATGGGGCGGCCCTCTTGTCGGGATGGTCGTGGACGGGATTGCCGCGCAGCCACAGGCGCAGCGCATGCCAATGGATGCCGACGATCACCTGCAGGGTCATCAGCGGATAGCGCAGCAGCGCCGCGGCCATGTGCCGGCCGCTCATCGGCCGGCGCCGCAGGCTCAGGGCGGCGTCGAAGCGACGCCCGCTGCCGCCCTGCGGATCGGGCGGGCACAGCACATCCATATGCACGCGCAGCGCCTGCCCCGGCACATCGAAGCGCCAGCGGTAGTCGTGTTCCATCGCCATGAACGGCGAGACATGGAAGCGCTTGTCGAAGCGCCACTGCAGGAACTCGCCATCGACCATGGCCTGCGCCACCGGCAGCACATAGGCATGGCGCTGCTTCCAAGGCGTGTTGGTGATCTGTGCCACCAGCGTCTCCAGCGTGCGGCCGTCGGCGGCGAAGCAGTAGTAGAACGTCACCGGATTGAAGCTGTAACCGAAGGTGCGCAGGTGGGTGAGCATGCGGATCGGGCCGCGCGGCCGCTGGCCGGTGCGCGCCTGCACCAGATCGCGCACCGCCTGATCCAGCGGCACCGCGGCATCGCCGAGGAAATCCGCGCGCCGGAACTCGACCACGTTGCGGCGCCCGCGCGACCACAGCCAGCGCCCGGCGAACACGCGGTCCAACTCGTCCAGGTCCAGATAGGCCATGAACAGCGGCCAGGTGAAGGCATGCGGCTTGGGTGCGTGGCGGCGATGGCGCACGCGGCCCACGTACAGCGCGCTGGCCAAGTCGTTCGGGGCGGCAGCGCGCTCGAAACCATCGGCGCGCGCACTGGCGTCGTGCACCTGGCCAGGGGCCGAAACCGTCTCGCGGGCGTGGCTCACGGCCATGGCGATCCCAGTGCGCGGGCCACGTCCAGTCCGCTGCGCAGCCCGTCCTCATGGAAGCCGAAGCCCCAGCCGGCACCCGCGTGCCACACCTGGCCGCGCCCCTGGATGCGCGGCAGCGCCGCCTGCGCGGCCACCGAGGCGGCGGTCTGGTGCGGATGGCGGTAGAGCATCCGGCGCAGCACGCGGGCCGGGTCGATGTGTGCGTCCTGGTTGAGGCTGACGATGAAGGGCACCGGCGCGTCCAGCGATTGCAGGGCGTTCATCCAGTAGCTCACCGTGCAGGTGTCGCCATCCTGCTCGGGCAGGCGCGCATTCCACGCGGCCCAGGCGCGCCGATCGCGCGGCAGCACGCGCGCGTCGGTATGCAGCACGGTGTCGTTGTCCTGGTAGGTGACCGCGCCGAGCACCGCGCGCTCCTCCTGGTCGGCGTCCTCCAGCAGCGCCAGCGCATCGTCGGCGTGGCAGGCCAGCACCACCGCATCGAAGTCCTGCTCGCCCGCGGCGGTCCACAGCCGTACCCCCTGCGCCTGGCGCTTGACGCCGTGCACGGGCGTGGCCAGCTGCACTTCCACACGCCAGGTTTGCTGCAGCGCCTGTACGTAGCGGTTCGAGCCGCCGCTGACCACGCGCCAGGGCGGGCGCCCGGTCAGCTGCAGCATGTGGTGGTTGTGCATGAAACGCACCAGATGCCGCATCGGGAAGTCGAGGATCGTCCTGGCCGGCGAGGACCACAGCGCCGAGGCCATCGGCACGATGTGCGCGTCGCGGAAGGTGGCCGAGTAGCCGTTCGCCGCCAGGTATTCGCCCAGCGTCGGTCCCGGCGCGGGCTCGGCCAGCACCTGCGGCGCCTGTCGGTAGAAGCGGCGCAGGTCGCCCAGCATCCGCCAGAACGTCGGGCTGGCCAGGTTACGCTTCTGGCAGAACAGGCCGGCCAGCGTGCCGGCGTTGTATTCCAGCCCGCTGCGCGCATCGCTGACCGAGAAGCTCATCGTGGTCGGCTGCGAGTCCACGCCCAGCGTGTCGAACAGGCGCGACAGCAGCGGGTAGTGGAGCGGATTGAACACGATGAAGCCGGTATCGACCGCATAGTGCCGCCCGTCGATCTCGATGTCGTGGGTGTGCGTATGCCCGCCCAGATAGTCGCCGGCCTCGAACAGCGTCACCTGATGACGCTGCGACAGTCCCCAGGCCGCGCCCATGCCGGCGATGCCGCCGCCGACCACCGCGATGCGGCTCATCGCGCGCCCCGCGTCCGGCGCAGCAGCCCCGGCGGCACCGGCTTGAGGTCGCGCACCAGGCCCATCCACGACATCAGCTTGAGCCCGTACCAGGTCAGGTCCACTTCCCACCACACGAAGCCTTGCCGTGCCGAGCCGGGGAAGTGATGGTGGTTGTTGTGCCAGCCCTCGCCGAAGGTCAGCAGCGCCAGCAGCGCGTTGTTGCGGCTGTCATCGCGCGTGTCGAAGCGGCGCGAGCCGAAGCGGTGCGCCAGCGAGTTGATCGTGACCGTGGCATGGAACAGCACCACCGTGGAGACGAAGAACCCCCACACCAGCAGCTGCGGCCCGTCGGTGTGCAGCGACGGCGCCCAGCGCTCCAGCGCCATGCCCAGCGCGAACAGCCCGGCGGCCAGCAGCACCGGCAGCAGCAGGTCGAAACGATCGATGAAGCGCAGCTCGGGGAAGCGGCGCAGATCCGGGATCGCGGTCCAGTCGGTGCGGAAACCGCGCGGGGTCAGGAACCAGCCCATGTGGCTCCACCAGAAGCCATGCTGGCGCGGCGAATGCGGATCGTCCGGCGTATCGGTGACCCGATGGTGGTGGCGATGGTGCGCGGCCCACCACAGCGGGCCACGCTGCACGCTCATCGCGCCCAGCGCGGCGAACGCTGCCTGCACCGGACGCGAGGTCTTGAACGCCTTGTGCGCGAAGTAGCGATGGTAGAAGGCGGTGATCGCGAACATGCGCGCCGCGTACAGCGCCACCGCGGTGCCGACGGCGAACCACGACCAGCCCACCCAGAACACGCCCAGGCACATCAGGTGCAGCACGATGAAGGGCACCGCACGCAGCCAGTCGATGCGGTCGGCGCGGGCCGCATCGAGCGGTGCGTCTTCGGCGGTGTCGAACCAGCGCCGCA
This sequence comes from Pseudoxanthomonas sp. UC19_8, assembly GCF_042700505.1. NCBI lineage: Bacteria > Pseudomonadati > Pseudomonadota > Gammaproteobacteria > Lysobacterales > Lysobacteraceae > Pseudoxanthomonas > Pseudoxanthomonas sp. UC19_8. The sequence goes on along the minus strand of NZ_CP170559.1, from coordinate 1,649,090 downwards.
GCGCCTGCCACCAGCGCGCGCGGGCGGCGGGCGGGGCAGGGGAGACGGGCGCATCGGCGAGGGCCGGGTCTGGCACGAAGACTCCTTCAGGCATTGCGTGAGGAGATGTACGTCGCACGCACCCTCCCGGATGCAGGGGTCAGCTGCCCAGCGTCAGCGCGGTGATGGCGCCCTTGGCGACGACCGGGCCGGTCGCCACGCCGCCCGGCGCGCCGCCAGGCGGTTCCATCGTGACCGCCAGCAGGGCGTCGGCACGCAGCAGCTTGCGCATCGGCTCGGGCAGGACATGCTCGACCGGATGCTCGGGATCCATCACGCCCATCGAGATCGGCTTGCCGCCCTTGGGGATGATCCACAGCTCGGGCACGCGCCCGTCCTGATGCATCGGCTGCATCGGCATGATGGTCATGCGGCCGTTGCGCGCGTCCATGGTCGCCACGTAGCCGGTGCTGCCGTCGTCCTGGGCCAGGGTGGAGACCATCTGCGGCATGCCGCTGGACGCGGGCGGCTGCTGCGCCACCGGCGGCGGCTGCGGGGCCGGCGGCACGCTGCGCAGGGTGGACACCAGCGCCAGCACCGCCACCACGGCGGTGGCCAGGCTGCCGATGCCGACGCTGCGCCACAGGCCCAGGTTGTTCCAGAAGCCGCTCGGCGCCGCCTTCGGCGCAGACGTCGCCGGCACGGGCTTGGCTTCCGGCAGCGCGAGGGCCGCGCGCAGGCGTGCCCAGACATAGTCGGGCACCGCGACCGGCTCCAGCTGTTCGAGCAACGGCGCCAGATGCGCTTCCCACTGCGCCACCTCGGCGGCGAAGGCCGGATCGTGGGCGATGCGCGCCTGCACCTGCGCCCGCTGCGCCTGGTCGAGTACGCCCAGCACGTACTCGCCGGCCAGCGGCCCGTGGCCGGGCGGATCCTGTTCGAAGGGTTCGGCGTGGGTGTTCATCGTTCCAGGCACGCCTTGAGCTTGGCCAGACTGCGGCGGATCCAGCTCTTCACCGTGCCCAGCGGGGTCTGGCTGCGCGTGGCCAGCTCCTCGTAGGTGCAGCCCTCGAAGAAGGCGGTGCGGATCAGGGTGCGCCGCTGCGGTTCCAGTTCCTCCAGGCAGACGTCCAGGCCGTGGGCCTGCAGGGCGGCGTCGGCGAGCTGTTCGGCGCCAGGCGTGTCGTCGATCAGCTCAGGCCCCAGATCGATGGGGACCGACTGACGCTCGTTGCGCCCGGCGCGCAGGCGGTCGATCGCGCGGTTGCGCGCCAGCATCGACAGCCAGGTCAACGCGCCGGCCTTGCCCGGATCGAACTGCACGGCCTTGCGCCAGACATTGGTATAGACCTCCTGCAGCACGTCCTCGGCCTCGCTGCGCTGGGTCAGCACGCGCAGGCACACGGCATACAGGCGCGGCGAGGTCGCCTTGTACAGGCGCTCGAACGCAAGATGGTCGCCGCGAGCCGTGGCCAGCAGCAGCTGGTCGGCGTCGTCGGCCAGGATGTCGCGTTCGGGGAAATCCGCCATGCGGCGCGCGTCTTCTGAAGAGAGGGCGGAAGGTGCCGCAGATCCTACGGGGCTTCCCGTCAATGCGGTCTCGACACGTTCACCCGGCCCTGTTGCGCTGCCACAGGAACAGCCCCGCCGCGGCGAGCAGGAGCAGCCATTCGCCCGCCACCAGCCCCAGGGTCGTGCCGCCCGGCAGCCCGTAGCGCGCGATGGCATAGGCACGCCAGGCCACGATGGGCGCATAGAAGAGCAGGGCCAGGACCAGGCCGTTGCGCGGCTGCCGGCTGCGCGCGAAATAGGCGAACAGCAACCCGATCCCGAACTCCATGCCGCCATAGACCGCCAGGAACTCGGTCTGCCCGGCCGGGGTGAGCGCGGTGAATCCCACCGCCTGCGCGGTGCTTTCCGGCGCCAGCGTGCACCACAGCGCCAGGGCGATGTAGAGCAGCGCGTTGAGCCACAGGTAGGCGTTGACCATGCCGCGTTTCCTCCGCAATCGGGGATGAGGTGAGGGCGCCGAGGGCGCGACACGCCGGCTGAGCAGGGCAGGCTCAATCCGCATGGCGCGCCTGCGGCGTCGTGTGGAGTGCGCAGCAAAGGATGCTGCACGCGTCCGGGAACCGCTTCAAGACGGGGAACATGGGGATCGGCTCCGGCTGCGATACCCGAAACTACGTCGCCCATGCGCGCGCGGATGCAGCGCGGTATCCCCAGACGGGCGCGCGCGGCATTGTGCGGTGGGTCACACCGTCGCGACACGCGGGTCTGAGACCTGGTCCAGCGCCGGAGACCAGCCGATGCAAGACGGACGCGGGTCGTGGCTGCCCACGCGCCTGGCCGCCGGCGATGCCGGCGCGCAGGTTTCATTGCGGCCGTTGAAGGCGGGCTGTCGTGGCGACAGGCGGCCGAACGGTTCTGCGCCGATCGTTTTTGATGCCAAAGCCGAGACGAAAACATCGGCTCACTCCACCTCCAGTCGCTTGAGAGCAGCGCTTCAAGCCAGCGCCCGCGCTAGAAAGTTGCGGACGACCGGGCTCGTTTCGCCGCGACGGGTGGCGAGCGCGAGCCGGATTACCAGCGCGGTATCGGCGAGGGGGCGAAAGACCACGCCCGCGATTGCGACCTGCGCCATGCTGGCCGGCACGAGCGCTACGCCCAGGCCAGTGGCGACGAAACTGACGATCGACGTGGTCTGCGGCGCTGTCTGGCCAAGGCGGGGCTCGATTCCCGCGGCCCGGAACGCGCCAATTACGGTGTCGTAAAGGGTGGGTCCCACCAGGCGCGGAAAGAGGAGTAAGGGGTCGTCCGCCAGGTGCGCCAAGGTGACCTCGGAATCTCCGGCGGCCGGATGCGAGGACGGGAGCGCCGCCAGCAGGGGCTCCTCCGCCACAGGCCGCAGCTCGAAATCCTCCAGTCCAAGCACGCCCGGACGCAAGAAGACGGCGTCGAGCGAGCCTTCGCGAAGTCCCACGGCCAAGCGGGTCGTGTTGGCTTCTTCCAGACGCACCTCGACCGCCGGATAGGCTGTGTGGAAGGTGCGGATGGCTGTGGGCACGATCGCGTTGAACGCGGAGGATGCCGTAAAGCCGATGCTCGACGCCCCCTCCTCACCACGCGCTGCGCGCCGTGCCGCGCGGCTGGCGTGCTCAGCCAGCGTCGGCATTGCTTCCACACCCTTCAGGAACGCCGCTCCGGCCGCCGTCAGTTCCGCGCCATGGGGGACGCGGCGAAACAGTTGGGCACCGACTTCGCGTTCGAGGCCACGGATCTGCGCGCTGAAGGGCGATTGGGCGATTCCGACTTTTTCGGCGGCGCGAGTGAAGTTCTTCTCGGCGACGAGGGCAAGAAAATAGCGGATGTGACGAAGCTCCATCGCTAGATGTTTAACGTCTTAAGAAGCCCTCGTCAATGTGTTGGATGTCTGAAAGCTGGGGGCCTAATCTGGGTTATCCAAAGGCGACACGCACGATGCCTCCAACCAGATCCTGGCGATTCATGCCCGCCACGCGGCCGGAGCGCTTTCTCAAGCCCCGGACGCAGATGCCGATGTCCTCATCTCGACCTTGCGGATGCGGCCGCACCGGCAGACAAGACGGCGGCGCGACGGTCGGCCTCTGATGCGCTGGAGCGCGCGGGAGGCGGATGTGCTCGCGTGCTTGGAAGTCCGTTCGGGGGACGTCCATTGCCGGCCCCGTCGCACGCCCCGACCGTTCAACATCTGAAGGAAATCGCGATGAAGACCGCACAGGAAGTCTATGCAGACCTTAGAGATTCCATCGGAGTCGACCTCAACACCGCGGTTTCCCTGACCGGACACGATCCGGTGACGCCATCGGTCCATCGAATTGGAGACGGCGCTGCCTCGGCCCTCGGCTTGTTGGGCGCCGCCATGAGCGGTCTTGGCGAGTTGAGGGGCGGGGCACGCCAGATCGTCACGATCGACGTCGAGGATGCGATCTCGCAGCTGATGGCGGTGTTCCTTACGACCGTGAACGGCGTGCCCGCCGAACGGCTTTTCGAGGACCCCTCCCTGTTTGCGGACAGCGACTTCTACCGTGCAGGCGACGGCCGATATGTCTATCTCCTGCTGACCTATCCGCACCTGCGGGCGCTGGCCTGCCAGGTGCTCGGTTGTCCCCCGTCACGTCGGCACTATGCCGACGCGATCGCGCGTTGGGACGCCTTCGTGTTGGAGGACGCCATCAGTGGGGCGGGGGGCACCTGCGTTGCCGTCCGGACCCAGGCGGAATGGCGCAGCCATCCCCAAGGGCGCTACCTCGCCGAGCGGCCGTTGATCGAGATCACCAGGATCGGCGACACGCAACCGTTGCCCCTGCCCGGGGAAAGGGCGGCGCTGCCTATGGAGGGATTGCGCGTCCTCGACAACACCCATGTCATCGCCGGGCCGATCGCGGCGCGATTGATGGCTGAACATGGAGCCGAGGTCCTTCATCTATCGACGCCGCGTTATCCCGACCCGCAGGCGATGCAGGTCGAGACCAATATCGGAAAGCGAAGCGCTTGGTGCGACCTCGACGAGCCAGCGGGACGCGCCGCATTTGAGCGGGTGCTGGGCGATGCCGACATCTATGTCGGCAGCTACCTTTCGCTCGATCGCAAGGGCTACGGGCCACTGGCGCTTGCCGAGCGCCGGCCGGGGATTGTCGTGCTCGATTTCCACTGCTGGGGCAAGGCAGGACCTTGGTCTCAACGCGGTGGGTTCGATCAGCTCGCCTGCGCCGCCACGGGTTTCTCGGCGGAGGAGGGCGCATTCGACGGCCCGCGCTTGCCGCCGACCTATCTGCTGAACGACTATCTGGCCGCGATCCTGGGGGCCGCCGGCGTGGCCGAAGCCCTTCGGCGGCGCGCGGTGGAAGGGGGCACCTACCATGTCCATCTCGACCTGGCGCGGGTCTGCATGTGGATCCAGGATCTTGGTCTGCTGTCCCGCGAGCAGGTGGTCGGCTTGCCGCCGCCCAATGCCGCCCGGCTGAAGGATCGATGCGTGCGCGTGCCAGGACCGTTTGGCGAAACGACGTACCTGCCGACCCGGATCAACTACTCCAACATTCGCCCGGTTCTCTCCCGTGGCGCCGAGCCTCTTGGCGCGTCCGCGTGTGCCTGGATAGGCAACTCAGCCAAGGCGCGGTGAATCCGTAGCGTCGGGGGTGTCGAGTGCGCGTGGAAGCAGTTCTTCGGCGAGGAAGCGCCCGAAGAGCCGATGCGGTTTCCGGGTACACCGACGCGGCACGGATCGCGATGCATCATTTAGCGCTCTTCAAAAGCCGCTGAGCGGCGTTCGGCTGCTGCTTGCATTGTCTCGCCGACATCGGCGGCCGCGGAAAGCTGTGCCTGTCAGGGCAGTTCGGGGCGAACGCTGAATGCTCTACGGCGTCCGGCAATCACGTGAAGACGGGGAGCCTGGCGATCGGGTGCGGCTGCGATATCAGAAACCGCCTCGCCCATGCGCGCGAATGCAGGGCGGCATCGTCCGACGCCGCCCTGCGGCGTTGTCCGATGGGCTTAGGGCATCGCGACGCGCGAGCCTGAGGCCCTGCGGACACCGAGGGACGAGACGATGCGACACGGATGCGCACTGTTGTTGTTGCTGCTGGGTCTGGCCGCCGGCGATGCCGGGGCACAGGCGATCTATCGCTGCGCCGCCGCGCAGGGCGCAGCCTACCAGGAGGCGCCCTGTGCCGGCCTTCCGCTGCAGACCTGGGCGCGGGCCGAGCTGGTCGCCGTGCCGGGCCCGCGCCTGGAGCGGGACGAGGCGCAGCGCAGGATCGAGACGACGCGCGAGGCCTGGCAGGCCTCGCTGACCCAGGCGGAATCTCGCGCCGCATCGCGCGTGCGTTTCTCGCGTGGCGCCAGGTCGAGGCCGGCGCCGATGCGCATCCCGCGGGCCGATGCCTGCGCGCGTGCCCGCGCGGCGCGGGCGGCGGCCCATGCCCGCCGCGGCCTGCACTGGTCCTTCGACGATGCCTCGCGCTGGGATGCGGCGGTGTTCAAGGTCTGCCGCTGGGGCTGAAGCAAAACGGCCCGCCGCGCGGCCCTTGGGGGCACACGCGGCGGGCCGCAGCGTTCACGCCTTCGGGCTTCAGTGCAGGCCCGGCACTTCGTTGGGGCGCAGGTCGAACACCAGCACCTCGGCGCCGCGGCCATTGGCCAGGGTCAGCGTGCCGGCATCGCGCACGCGCACGCCGTCGCCTTCGTTCAAGGCCTGTCCGTCGAGCTCGATCGAGCCGCGGGCCACATGCACATAGGCGCGGCGGTCATCGCCCAGCGTCAGCGAGGCGCGCTCCTCGCCGTCGAACAGGCCGGCGTAGACGCGCGCATCCTGGCGGATCTCCAGCGAACCCTGCGCGCCATCGGGCGAGATGATCAGCCGCAGCTGGCCGCGCTTCTCGGCTTCCGGGAAGGACTTCTCCTGGTAGCGCGGCGGCGCGCCGGTCACGTTGGGCACGATCCAGATCTGCAGGAAGTGCACCTTCTCCCGGTCCGAGCCGTTGAACTCGCTGTGCGTCACGCCGGAGCCGGCGCTCATCAGCTGCACGTCGCCCGGGCGGATCACCGAGCCGCTGCCCATCGAGTCCTTGTGCGCCAGTGCGCCTTCCAGCACGTAGGAGAAGATCTCCATGTCGCGGTGCGGATGGGTGCCGAAGCCCTGGCCCGGGGCGACGCGATCGTCGTTGATCACGCGCAGGTCCGAGAAGCCGATGAACTGCGGGTTGTAGTAGTGGCCGAAGGAGAAGGTATGACGCGAGTTGAGCCAACCGTGGTTGGCGACGCCGCGCTTGTCGGCCCGGATGATGTCGTGCATGGGGTACTCCTGGCGGGGTGTTCGGGATGGGGCGGTGGGGCCTGGCCTCACCGTGCGAGCATCCTACTGTCGCCTGGTGGTGCTATAAATCCGTCTTGGATGGAAATACTGTCAACCAAGAGATGACAATAAACGCCCTCGAAGATATGCGCGTATTCCAGGAGGTGGTGGACGCCGGCAGCTTCACTGCCGCGGCCGAGCGCGTGGGCACCTCCAAGCAGCTGGTCAGCCGGCGCATCGCCGCGCTGGAGGCCCGGCTGGGCGTGCGCCTGCTCAACCGCACCACGCGCCGGCTGAGTCCCACGCCACTGGGCCTGGCCTATCTGGAGCATGCGCGCGAGATCGTCGCCGCCGTCGACCAGGCCGAGATGGCCATCTGCCAGCAGGGCGGGGCGCGTCCGCGCGGCACCTTGCGCGTTAGCGCGCCGATGTCCTTCGGCACCCTGCATCTGGGGCCGGTGCTGCCGGCCTTCATCGCCGACTATCCCGAGGTCAGCGTGGAGCTGGACCTCAGCGATCGCGCGGTCGACCTGGTGGGCGAGGGCTTCGACGTGGCGCTGCGCATCGGCGCGGTGGCCGAGTCCACGCTGGTGGCCCGGCGCCTGGGCGCGCTGCGCATGGTCACCTGCGCCAGTCCCGACTACCTGCAGCGCGCTGGCACGCCGCACCAGCCCACCCAATTGCGCGAACACGCCTGCCTGCTCTACGGCCACGGCCGCACCAGCCAATGGCATTACCTGCGCGAAGGCCGCGCCCTGGCGGTGGAGGTCTCCGGCCGCCTGCACGCCAACAACGGCGAAGTACTGGTGCAGGCCGCGCTCGCCGGCCACGGCCTGGTCCATCTGCCGGCCTTCCTGCTCGACGATTGCCTGGCCGATGGCCGGCTGGTCCCGGTGCTGGAGGCGTTCGAACCGGCCCCCATCGCGATGAACGCCCTCTATCCCCAGCACCGCCAGGCCTCGCTGCTGGTGCGCGCCTTCGTCGACTTCCTCGTCGAACGCTTCGCCCCGGCTCACACCTCCGCGCCGTAAGCCGCGCCCCGGTTCAATCGGCTCGAGCCGGTTCAACCGACACAAGCAATCAACGCGCGTGAGCCGCTCTTCCCCCTCCTTTTCGCCGAAGCCGAAGGGGAGGGCCGGGGAGGGGTCGCTCTTCGCGAAGAGCCTCAACCCCCTCCCAACCTCCCCCTTGCGCGTTCGCGCAAAGGGGAGGGGCAGATCCCGAAGCAGCTGGACACGTGCGGCAAATGGGTGGGCGACAGAGGCTTCTGCCCCCTCCCTTTCGCCGCAGGCGAAGGGGAGGGCTGGGGAGGGGTGCTCTTCGCGGGGAGCCTGCTGCCTCCAGCTCCGGCGCTTTGCCGTGGCTGCGGGTATCCGCGTCCAAGCCAGGCCATGCCGCGACCTGAGCCAACCCCCTCCCGGCCTCCCCCTGCTGCGCAAGGGGAGGGGCAGAGCCTGAGGTCTTAGAGCTCACTGCTAGGCGGCCGGCGGGCTTACCGCGGACCCAAGGGTAAGCCTGCCGGCTCAAAGCTAAGCCGCTCGCCTCAAAGCTGTGCGCGCAGGCTCGATGCCAAGCCCGCCGGCTCAGCCCTGAGCCTGCGCCTCTCCCACCTTCGGCTCGCGCCGCAGTCCGCGCACCAGCACGAAGAACAGCGGCACCAGCAGCACCGCCAGGATCGTGCCGGAGAGCATGCCGCCGATCACGCTGATGCCGATCTCGCGGCGGCTGGCCGCGCCGGCGCCGGTGGCGACGGCCAGCGGGATCACGCCGGCGACGAAGGCCAGCGAGGTCATCACGATCGGACGCAGGCGCAGGCGCGCGCCTTCCAGCGCGGCGGCCATCGGCGTGCGGCCGGCCTTCTGCTCGGCCTCGGCGAACTCGACGATCAGGATCGCGTTCTTGGCCGACAGCCCGATCGTGGTCAGCAGGCCCACCTGGAAATAGATGTCGTTGGTGAACCCGGCCAGCGTGGTCGCCACCACCGTGCCCATCACGCCCAGCGGGATCACCATCAGCACCGCCGCCGGGATCGACCAGCTCTCGTAGAGCGCGGCCAGGCACAGGAAGATGAAGGCGATCGAGGCCGCGTACAGGTACAGCGTCTGGTTGCTCGACAGCCGCTCCTGGTAGGACAGCCCGCTCCACTGCAGGTCGAAGCCCGGCTGCTGGTCCACCAGCGCCTGCATCCGGTCCATCGCCTCGCCCGAGCTGCGGCCCTCGGCCGCGCTGCCCTGCAGCTGCAGCGCCGAGAGCCCGTTGAAGCGCTGCAGCAGCTGCGGGCCGCGCGTCCAGTGGCTGCTGGCGAAGCTGGAGAACGGCGCCATCTGGCCGTTGTCGCCGCGCACGTACCACTGGCCCAGGTCTTCCGGCACGGCGCGATAGGGCGCATCGCCCTGGATGTAGACGCGCTTGACCCGGCCGCGGTCGATGAAGTCGTTGACGTAGGTGCCGCCCCAGGCCGCCGACAGGGTGGCGTTGATGTCCGACTGGGACAGGCCCAGCGCGCCAGCCTGCGCGTGGTCGATGTCCAGCTGCAGCTGGGCCTTGTCGCCCAGGCCGTTCAGACGCACCGAGGTCAGCGCCGGATCGTCGCCGGCCTGTTCCAGCACCGTGCGCTGCGCCTGGTCGAGGGCATCGCGCCCCTTGCCCTGCGCATCGCGCATCCACAGCTCGAAGCCGCTGGACTGGCCCAGGCCGCGCACGGCCGGCGGCGCGAGCACGTTGATCCGTGCGTCCTCATGAGCGCGGAAATACTTGTTGGCCCGCTCGATGATCGCCGCGGCGGTGTTGTGGCGGTCGCGCTCGCCCCAGGGCGTCAGCGACAAAAAGCCCTGGCCCGCGTTCTGGCCGATGCCGGCGTTGTTGCGGCCCACCACCAGAAACACCGCCTCGACGTTGGCCTTTTCCTTTTCCAGGAAGTACTCGCTGATGCGATGGGCCAGCGCCTCGGTGGTGGCCATGGGCGTGCCTTCGGGCGTGGTGAACTGCACCGACAGCTGGCCCTGGTCCTCCACCGGCAGGAAGCTGGTCGGCATGCGCAGATAGAGCACGGCCATGACCACCACCACCACCGCGTACAGCGCCATCCAGCGCTTCGGACGGGTCAGCAGCACGCCCAGCCGGCGCTGGTAAGCGTGCTGGCTGCGCTCGACGCTGCGGTTGAACCACTGGAAGAACCGCCCCGGCCTGCGCTCTTTCTCCACCGGCTTGAGCAAGGTGGCGCACAGGGCCGGCGTCAGGGTCAGCGCGACCAGCGCCGACAGCGCCATGGCCGAGGCGATGGTGATCGAGAACTGCCGATAGATGATGCCGGTGGAGCCGCCGAACAGCGCCATCGGCAGGAACACCGCGCCCAGCACTACGGTGATGCCGACCAGCGCGCCGGTGATCTCGCCCATCGACTTCTCGGTGGCCTCCAGCGGCGGCAGGTGTTCCTCGTGCATGATCCGCTCGACGTTCTCCACCACCACGATGGCATCGTCCACCAGCAGGCCGATGGCCAGCACCATGGCGAACAGGGTCAGCGTGTTGATGGTGAAGCCGGTCAGCGCCAGCACGCCGAAGGTGCCCAGCAGCACCACCGGCACGGTGATCGCCGGGATCAGGGTGGCGCGCGCGTTCTGCAGGAACAGGTACATCACCACGACCACCAGCACGATGGCCTCGATCAGCGTGTGCACCACGCCTTCCACCGACACGCGCACGAAGGGCGTGTTGTCGCGCGGGTAGGCCACCTCCACGCCGGGCGGGAAGGTGGGCTTGAGCCGCTCGATCTCCGCGCGCACCGCATCGGCGGTCTCCAGCGCGTTGGCGCCGGAGGCCAGCGACACCGAAAAGCCCGAGCCGGGATAGCCGTTGAGGAAGCTGCTGTTCTGGTAGTTCTCCGCCCCGATCTCCACCCGCGCCACATCGCCCAGGCGCACGCTGGCGCCGCTGGGCAGGGTGGTCAGGATGATCTGGCGGAACTGCTCGGGCGTCTGCAGGCGCGACTGCGCCGTGACCGTGGCGTTCAGCGACTGCCCGTCGATGGCGGGCAGGGCGCCCAGCTCGCCGGCGGTGACCTGGGTGTTCTGCGCCTGGATCGCGGCGCGCACGTCGCTGGGCATCAGCCGGTAGGCGTTGAGCCGGTGCGGGTCCAGCCAGACGCGCATGGCGTACTGCGCGCCGAAAACGTTGATCTCGCCCACGCCGTTGATGCGGCTGATCGGATCCTGCAGCGTGCTGACCAGAAAGTCGGCCACGTCCACGCGCGTCATCTTGCGCGTGGTGTCGTACAGCGCGACCACCATCAGGCTGTCGCCTTGCGACTTGGACACCGTGATGCCCTGCTGCTGCACTTCCTGCGGCAGGCGGTTGATGGCCTGGTTGACCGCGTTCTGCACCTGGACCTGGGCGATGTCCGGATCGGCGCGCTGGTCGAAGGTCACGCTGATGCGCGACTGGCCCGAGGACGAGCTGGACGAGGAGAAGTACAGCAGATGATCGATGCCCTTGAGCTGCTGCTCGATCACCTGGGTGACGCTGTCCTCCACCGTCTTGGCCGAGGCGCCGGTGTAGTTGGCCGCGATGTTGACCTGCGGCGGGGCGATGTCCGGATACTGCTCGACCGGCAGGGTGGCGATGGCGATCGCACCCATCGCCATGATGCAGATGGCCAGCACCCACGCGAAGATGGGCCGGTGGATGAAGAAGCGCGGCAGCATCGGGCGCTCAGCCCTGTCCGGCGCGGGCGGCGGCCTGCTTGACGCTCACCTTGAGCCCATCGCGCAGATTCTGGCGGCCGCCGGTGACGATGCGGTCCCCGGGCTTGAGGCCCTCGGCCACCAGCCAGCGGTTGCCGACCGCGCGCACGGTGGTGAACTGGCGCTGGTGCACCACGCCGTCCGCGCCGACCACCCAGGCCTGGGCCTCGCCGCGCGGGGTGCGATCCACCGCCGCCTGCGGCACCAGCAGCGCCTGCTGGCGCACGCCCTGGCCGACCAGCGCGCGCACATACATGCCCGGCAGCAGCGTGCCGTCCGGGTTGGGGAAGCGCGCGCGCAAGGTGATGCTGCCGGTGGCCTGGTCCACGTCGATGTCGGCGAATTCCAGCGTGCCCGGCACGGCGTAGTCGCTGCCGTCGGCCAGCTTCAGCCGCACCGGCGTGGCCGCCGGCTGCACGCCGCCGGCGGCGACCGCGCGGCGCAGCGCCAGGTAGTCGGTGCTGGACTGGTTGATGTCCACGTTCATCGGGTCCAGCTTCTGGATGCGCGCCAGCGGATCGGCCTGGCCGGAGGTCACCAGCGCGCCGGGCGTGAACAAGGCGCGGCCCACTCGCCCGGTGATCGGCGCGGTAACCGTGGCGAAGCGCAGCCGGGTGCGCGCGGTGTCCAGCGCCGCGCGGCTGGCTTCGGCGTTGGCCGCGGCCTGCTTGTAGGCGGCGTCAGCATCGTCCACCTCCTGCTGGGCGATCAGCTGGCTCTTGCCCAGCACCTGGTAGCGCTGGGCCTGCAGCCTGGCGCTGGCCAGCGCCGCCTCGGCCGTGGCCAGGTTGGCGCGGGCCTCGTTGCTGGCGGCCTGGTAGAGCGTGGGTTCGATCTGGAACAGCGGCTGCCCGGCCTTGACCGTCTCGCCTTCGGTGAACAGTCGCTTGAGCAGCACGCCCTCCACCTGCGGGCGCACCTCGGATTCTTCCGAGGCCACCGTGCGGCCGGCCAGTTCGGTCTCCAGCGCCAGCGTCTCGGGCTGCAGCGTCAGCACCGAGACCACGGGGGCGGACTTCGACGCGGGCGCCGGTGGGGCGCTGCACGCGGACAGGGCCAGCACGATGGCGAACAGCGGTGCGGCCCAATCGAACGGACGAGGGGACGGAACGGTCACAAGGATCGGGGAGGTCATGCGCGGCAGGGCGAGGTGGGAGAGGCGCGCGGGCTCCCTGCCCGATGCGCTTGGGCCATCCTACTAGAAGGCCCGGCCTTCGCCATGACCTGCCGGCAAGGCGATGCGCATTTCGGTCTGTCCCGTTCTCGAGTCGTTGCCTGGCGGACGCACGCTTCGGCGGCAAGGCGCGGCGCGCTAGGGAACGCCGCCCGGGTGCAGGAAGGCCCCGAGGTCGCGCGCCGGAATGCACGGGCTGATCCGGGTGTCGGAATGACGATTGCGTCAGCGCGGACCTGCAGTCGGACGCACAGCGCACTTCTACTTGCGAAGCGATGCCGTCCCTCGCGACAGCTTGCAGCGACCTGCTGCCGCTGCGGGCTGCGAGGCCCAGCACCATCGCCCACAGGCGGTATCCCGGATTCGGCGGTCGGGACAGGCGATGTCGGACTCAGTAAACGTCGCGGCGATAGCGGCCGGCGGCCAGCAGCTGGTCCAGGCCGTCCTCGCCCAGGATGCCGCGCAGGGCCTCGTCCACGCCGGCGGCCATGCCGTGCAGCGCGCCGCATACATAGAGCGTGGCCCCGCGCGCGACGCAGGCCTGCACTTCCTCGGCGTGCGCGGCCAGCAGGTGCTGCACGTAGCGACGTTCGGCCTGGTCGCGCGAGAACGCCAGATCCACGCGCGCCAGGTGGCCGCCGCGCTGCCAGGCATCCAGCGCCTGTTCGAAGACATGGTCGTGGGCGCGGGTGCGTTCGCCGAACACCAGCCAGTGGCCGTGCGAGCCGGCCGCCGCGGCCTCGTGCAGCAGGCTGCGCAGGCCGGCGATGCCGGTGCCGTTGCCGATCAGCAGCATGGGGCCGTCGACGCGGTGGAAGCCGGGGTTGCGGCGCACGCGCGCCTGCACCGCGGCGCCTTCCGGCGCGTGCACGCACAGCCAGCCCGAGCCCGACCCATGGCGGCCATCGGGCCGCGTGGCCAGGCGCACGACCAACTCGGCGGCGCCGTCGGAGGGGATCGACGCCAGCGAGTACTCGCGATGCGGCAGCGGCGGCAGGCCGTCGATCCACGCCTGCGCGTCGTGCACCGGGGCCAGCGGCAGGTCCAGCTGCGGCAGGTCGCGCGCGGCGGCGGCGCTCGCCAGCGCCTGCGTCCGGCCATCGACCGTCACCGGCGTGGCGGCGTCCAGGCCGACATGCGCCAGCACGGCCGCGACGTGGTCGGCGCCATGCCACGGCGCGATCTCCAGGATGTCGCCGGCCTGCCAGGACGCGTCGGCCGGGGGCTGCAGGCGCACATGCCACATCGCCGCCGCGGCGCTGCCGGGATTGAGCCGCGTGCGGTCCAGCAGGCGCCAGGCCTGGAACGGCACGTCTTCCACCAGGGGCGCATCGGCGGCCACGCCGGTGAGTTCGGCCAGCTGTCGCTGCCAGTGTTCCAGCGCCTGGCTGTCGTTGCGGTCCACCTCGACGCTGGGGAACAGCGCCCGCGCGCCCTGCGCATGCAGCCAGTGTTCGACCCGGCGCGAGAAGCCGCAGAAGCGCGCGTACTGGCGATCGCCCAACGCCAGCACCGCATAGCCCAGCTCGGGCAGGGCGTGGACGCGGTCGAGCATGCGCCGCTCGAACGGACGCGCGGTATCCGGCGCTTCGCCGTCGCCGAAGGTGCTGATCACGAACAGCGCCCGCCGGGTCCGGGCCAGGCGCGCGGCATCCAGACGCGCGATCGGTTCGACCTGCACCGGCAGGCCGGCCGCCTGCAGCTGGCCGGCGGCGCGCCAGGCGAGCTGTTCGGCGAAGCCGCTCTGACTGGCGAAGGACACCAGCCACGGCTCGCCGTCGGCCTGCAGCAAGGGCAGGCGCGATGCGCGCGCGGCGCGCTTCCTTCGGCGCCGATCCAGGTACAGCATCCAGCCGGTGACGAAGAACAGGCTCATGCACAGGGCCGAGACCATCACGATGATCCGCCCCGGCAAGCCGAAGAAGCTGCCCGAATGCAGCGCGAACACGCTGGTCAGCACCTTGCGGCCCGCCGGCAGCGCGGCATAGGGGCTGCGCTCCAGCACCGCGCCGGTGGCCGGGTCGAGCAGATAGGTGTCGTAGGCGCGGTCGTGCGCGGCGCCTTCCAGCCTGACCCGTGCGGTGAGCGGGCGATCGCCCTTGGGCGCGAAGCGCAGGTCGAGGTAGCCCCCCGCGCGCAGGGCGGGGACCGCCGCGTCGAGGCTGGCCTGCACCCGGGCCAGGTCGAGCCGGCCGAAGCCGGCCGCGCCACGCGCGTCCTCGCGTTCGGCACCGCCCAGCAGCCTGCTGACCCCATCGCGGTACCAGTCGTAGGACCACCACAGCCCGGTCAGCGCGATCAGCACATACACCACCAGCAACCAGGTGCCGATCACCGAATGCAGGCTCCACAGGAAGCTGCGGCCGCTGCGTTTCCACTCCACGGCCAGCCAGGTGCGTGGACTGCGCCACTGCCGGGGCCAGCGCAGATACAGGCCGGACAGGCAGAAGAACAGCAGCATGAGCACGCAGGCGCCGGTGATCGCCTTGCCGGTCTCGCCGGCCGCCAGCCGCCGATGCAGGTCCTCGGCGAAGTCGAAGAAGCGCGCGCCGCGCGGCGCGTCGATCACCTGCCCGGTGTAGGGGTCGAAGTACAGCGACGTGCCGCCACGGCCATCGAAGCGCACCTCGGACGGATGCGTGCCGGTGGTGTCCACGCGCAGGCGCTGGATCGGCCCGCGCCGGCCCTGCGACAGGCGCTCGACCAGCGTGGTCAGGGGCAGCGCCTGCTCGCCGGCGGCATGATGGCGCGCGACCTGGGCCAGCGGCGGGTTCATGGCCCGCAGCAGCTCGTCCTGGAAGGACAGGCTGGCGCCGGTGAGCCCCATCAGGGCCAGCACCGTGCCGGCGGTGATGCCCAAAAACCAGTGGGTCTGGAACAGGAGGTTCTTGAGCACGTGGGGATTCCTGCGCGCCGATCGCCGAAAGGGGAGAGTTAGAAGCGCAGGCCGAGATTGAACATCGCGGTGCGGTCGTCGCCCATCGCCACGGCCGCGGCCAGGCCGCCGCTGTAGTAATGGGTGTCGAAGATGTTCTTCAGGCTGAAGGCCGCGTGCCAGTGCGGCGCGTCATAGGCCACGCCCGCATCGGCGACCACATAGCCGGGTAACGTGTAGCTGTAGGCGAAGCGGTCGCTTTCCCCGCGCATGCCGCCGTTGACCGACCAGCGCGACCATGCGCCGGGCAGCTGGTAGCGCGCGAATGCCGTGGCGCTGTGGCGGGGCACGTTGTTGAGGCGGTTGCCGACCGTCGACACCGCCTGGCCGCCGTCGTCGGTGATCACCGCGTCGGTGTAGGCGTAGCCGGCGTTGAGGCTCAGGCCATGGCCCAGATCCGCGGCGATGCCGAGTTCGGCGCCCCGCGTGCGCTGCTCGCCGATGGCGATGCTGAAACCGTCGTTGAGCGGATCGCCCTGCAGCACGTGCTGCCGACGCAGGTCGAACAGCGCCGTGGTCAACGTCGCACGGCCCTGCGCCAGGTCGATCTTCAGGCCCGCTTCCCATTGCCGGCCTTCCTCGGGCTCGAACCCGCGGCCGTCCACGTCGGTGCCGGTGTTGGGATAGAACGAGGTGGCGTAGCTCAGGTAGGGCCGCACGGCGGGCGTGAGGTCGTACATCACCGCCAGCGCACCGGTGGTGGCGTCGGCCGGATCGCGTTCGACGCGGCCATTGGCGCGGTTGGTGGTCCGGGTGGTGGTGAAATCCCGGCGCAGGCCGGCACTGACCAGCCAGCGCTCGCCCAGGTGCAGCTGATCGCGCGCATACAGGCCCAGCATCTCGACCCGTGTGCGGGTGTTGGTGCGGGGCGTGGCAGGGCAGCGGATCGGGCTGCCGTAGACCGGCGCGTACACGTTCAGCGCGGCGACGGTGCAGGTATAGGACAGCACATCCTCGCGCGTATCCAGGTAATCCATGCCGAAGGTCAGGTCGTGGCGCAATGCGCCGGTGGCGACCTGCTTCCACGCATGCGTATCCACCGACAGGGTATGGCCATCGTAGGCCTGGTCCTGCGCGCCGCGGCGCAGGGTGCGCTGGTCGGCGTTCATCGCCGTATTGCTGACCAACTGGCCGGTGACCCCGAAGTCCTGCACGCGCAGATTCTGGTTGAGCGTCCAGCCGTTGCCGAAGCGGTGGCTGAAGGCGTAGCCGATGCGCGACTGGCGCGCGCGGTAGGGATCCTGTCCCGGCTCGCCGGTGAAGGTGTCGCGCGCGATCGGCCCATTGCGGCTGGGCAGGATCGACCCCACCAGCGGCAGGCCCTGCTGGCGCAGGTATTGGCGCGTCTGGTAGCTGGCCAGCAGGGTCAGGTCGGTGTCCGGGCCCAGATCCAGCGACAGCGCCGGCGCGATGTGGCGTGCCCGGAACCAGACGTGGTCGGTGGCGTCGTCGCTGTTCATGGCCAGGCCGTTGAGGCGCAGCGCGGCCTTGCCGTCGGCCGACAGCGGCGTGTTGAGATCGAACGTGCCCTGCACCAAGCCATGGCTGCCGATCGTGGTGTCGATATGGTCGAAACGCTCGGCTTGCGGACGCTTGCTGACCATGTTCACCAGTCCGCCCGGCAGCACCAGCCCGTACATCAGCGAGGCCGGACCCTTGAGCACCTCGACCTGTTCGTAGCCGAACAACTGCTCGGCCACGCGACTGGACGCGGCGGTGCGCAAGCCATCGACGAACAGCGAATCGGAGGCGACCTGACCGCGGATGATCAGGTCGTCCCAGCCGCGTCGGCCGAAGGTGTTGCTGACCACGCCGGGGACGTTGTGCAGGGCGTCGGCCAGGCTTTGCGCCTGCTGCGCATCGAGCAGGTCGCGCGTGACCACGCTGACCGATTGCGGCGACGCGCCGGGCGCCAATCCGGACTTGCCGACCTGAGCAGGCCCGCGGCTACGGAAGCCGCTCGTCGCCGTGCCGGTGACGCGCACGGTATCCAGTTCCCTGGCTTGGGGCGCGGCGTCGGCCGCGGTGGTTTCGTCGCCGGGCTGGGCATGCAGGGCGAACGGCGCGCAGCTCAACAGGCACGCGCACAGGGAAGTGGAGCGGGGCAGAAGCATCGAGGGGATTCTTGAGAACGCGAATTGTTCTCAACAATGATAGGTGGCCCGCGGTACTGCTGCAATGCAGCGGCGTCTCGTCGCGGCCCGCCTGACAGGCCACGTGTAGATCTCCTGGAGAAAAGACCCGCTGCGCAACGCGCCGGAAGGCATCTCTTGAGGCCTCAGCGCGGGCGCAGGCAGCCGCGCGACGTCCGGAAAACGACGATCGCTCAGGTATGCGCCGGGCGCGGCCCGTCCGCATCCTCGTCGTCGTGCTCGTCCTTGGCCGGCGGCGCCGGCTCGGGCATCAGCGCCAGCAGACGATCAGCCAGCGCCTTGTAGACCGGCTTGCGGCATACCAGCGCCGAGGCGCCGCGGGCGAGCAGGGCGGTGGCCAGGATCGGCAGCATCATGTCGCTGTTGTCGGTCAGCTCCAGGCAGATGATCGACGAGGTCAGCGGCGCCTGGGTCACGCCGGTCAGGTAGGCGCACATGCCCAGCAGCACCATCGAGGACGGGTCCACGCCCGGCAGCAGCAGCGCCAGGTTGTGGCCAATCCCCGCGCCCACGGCCAGCGCCGGCGAGAACAGGCCGCCGGGGATGCCCGCCACGTAGGACACCAGGTTGGCGGCGAACTTCATCAGCCCGAACTCGTGCCCGACCACCGCATGGTCCTGCACCAGGCTGCGCGCCTGCTCGTAGCCGGTGCCGAACGCGCCGGCGCCGAAGACGATGCCCAGCAGCGCCAGCACCAGGCCGCAGCCGCCGGCGAACAGCACCGGGTTGGCCGCGCGCATCCGGCCCAGCCAGCGCGGCCGCCCGTCCATCGCCGCCAGGATCATGCGGCTGAAGACCCCACCCAGCAGACCGGCCACGGCCCCGCACAGCAGCACCGCCAGCCAGCCCAGCCCCAGCGGCAGGGCCGCCTGCACCGTGCCGAAATAGGTGTAGGCGCCCAGCAGCCCCAGGGAGACCACACCGCCGACGATCACCGCCGTCAGCAGCGTGCCGGAGAAGGTGTGCTCGAAGCGGCCCGACAGCTCCTCGATCGCGAACACCACGCCGGCCAGCGGCGTATTGAACGCCGCCGCGATGCCGGCCGCGCCGCCGGCCAGCAGGAAGTGCGTGGCATCGCGCGGATCCTTGAAGCCCAGCGCCCGCCCGATCACATACATCAGGCTGGCACCCACGTGCACCGTCGGCCCCTCGCGGCCGACCGAGGCCCCGCCGAACAGCGCCAGCACGGTCAGCGCCAGCTTGCCGGCCGAGACCCCCAGCGACAGGTTGCGCCTGCGGAACTCGCGGTCGGGCAGCTGCAGCGCGGCGATCACCTGCGGGATGCCGGAGCCGCGGGTCGGCTTGAGCGCCCCGTTGGTGAGCCAGGCCAGCGCGGCGAACACCGTCGGCGTCAGCAGCAGCGCCCACCACACCGAGTGGTGGATGACCCGCGAGAACAGCCCGAAGGCCGCATCGGCCGCCCGGGCGAAGATCAGGGCCACCACCGCCACCGCGACGGCACCGCCCCACAAGGCCACGCGCCGCATCCAGCGCTCCCGCGACCACAGCGGCGCCAGCGCGCCGCCCGCTTTGAATGGCTCGAACATGTGACCCAGTGTCGCATGCGGCGGCGCGACAGCCCAAGGCTTGCACGCGCGGACAGGCATAATGCGCAGCCGGCAAGCCCTGCCTTTGATCCCTTTCGACACGAACCCATGACCGAAAAGAACACGCTGAACCTGGACGCCATCGCCCAAGCCAAGGCCAAGCTGGCCGAAGAACTGCGCAAGCTCGAGGCGCAGGAAGTCGAGCTGCGCCAGCAGGAGGCCACGGACGCGTTTTCCAACGTGATCAAGCTGCTGCAGACCTACGGCAGCCACTTCAACGCCAAGCAGAAGGCCGAGATCGCCGCCCTGACCGGCGCCAGCGAGCCGCGCGCCAGGAAGTCCGCCGGCTCCAGCACCCGCGGTACCACCGTGGCGCCCAAGTACTGGCTGCCGCATACCGGCGAGACCTGGACCGGCCGCGGCCGCACGCCCAAGGCCTTTGCCGCCTGGGAAGGCACCGCCGCCTACAACGAGTGGAAGGCGCGCCACCCGAAGGACAAGTTCCCGGCCTATCCGGGCTGAACCGCCCAGGCGGACGCCGCCATCGCTGCAACCCGACGCCCGCGCCCGCCGCGGGCGTCGCGTTTTGGGCGGCGGCGAGGGCAGGGACGGGGCGGGGCAGTGCCGAGGGCGTGCGCTACCATGCCGCGCCCCGCAATCCGACCTTGAAGACGAACGCGCCATGACCGCCACGCGCCTTGAACTGACCCGCCCCGACGACTGGCACCTGCACCTGCGCGACGGGCAGGCCCTGGCCTCGGTGGTGGGGCATACCGCGCAGCGCTTCGCGCGCGCCATCGTCATGCCCAACCTCAAGCCGCCGGTGGCCACCGTGGCCCAGGCCGAAAGCTATCGCGAGCGCATCCTGGCCTGCCTGCCGGCCGGGTCCGGTTTCCAGCCGCTGATGACCCTGTACCTGACCGAGGACACCGCGCCGGAGGAGATCGCCCGGGCCAAGGCCAGCGAGCACGTGTTCGCGGTCAAGTACTACCCGGCCGGCGCGACCACCAACTCGCAGTCCGGCGTGCGCGACCTGGCGCGCGTGAACGCGGTGCTGGAGGCGATGGAGAAGCACGAGCTGCCGCTGCTGCTGCACGGCGAGGTGACCGACCCGGCCGTGGACATCTTCGACCGCGAACGCGTGTTCATCGAGCGCCACCTGCTGCCGCTGCAGGCCCGCTTCCCCGGCCTGCGCATGGTGCTCGAGCACATCACCACCAAGGACGCGGTGGACTTCGTCACCGGCGCCCCGGCCAACGTCGGCGCCACCATCACCGCCCACCACCTGCTGCTCAACCGCAACGCCCTGTTCGAAGGCGGCATCCGCCCGCACAACTACTGCGCCCCCATCCTCAAGCGCGAGACCCACCGCCAGGCCCTGCTGCAGGCCGCCACCAGCGGCGATGCGCACTTCTTCCTCGGCACCGACAGCGCCCCGCACCCCCGCGGCGCCAAGGAAACCGCCTGCGGCTGCGCCGGCCTCTACACCGCCCACGCCGCCATCGAGCTGTATGCCGAAGCCTTCGACCAGGCCGGCAAGCTGGACCAGCTGGAAGCCTTCGCCAGCTTCCACGGCCCGGATTTCTACCGACTGCCGCGCAACCAGGAGCGGATCGTGCTGGAGCGCAAGGCCTGGACGGTGCCCGAGACCTATCCGCTGGCCGATTCGGTGGTGGTGCCGATGCGGGCGGGGGAGGGTGTCGCGTGGTCGCTGGCTTAGCGATAGCTGGCTCGGTGATCTTCAGGAAGCAAAAATGTTCTTCAGAGTGACAGGCACTCCCAGCTCCCTTGCATGCTTGGGGAATCAATTCAACGATTAGGAAGATTTATCGCGGGTAAGGAACGGGATGGCATTTTGTTACGAGGAAGTTGAACATTCAATGTGTACCGATTCGATATTGGCTGGGGCTTCTAGTTCATGGCGCGGCGAGTGCGCCATGTGAAGCATCGAATTCACCGTTGTCACTGCTATCCGGCCGCAAAGCGTATGAAACGAAGTTGAGAAACGAAACGGCCTTGAGGCTGTTTGCCTCGCTGTCGTAATCAAGACTTTCGCCATGTAAGACGGCGTGACGGTTTAGGCCGCCGCCTCGTGCGGCTCGCCGTCCGCCGCTTTCGGTCATCGGCGTTTCCCTCAGCAGTGGCTCAAGGTAAGCATGTTCCAATGTGTCCGGGTCGATGCGCTTGGCGTACTTGCGCAGGCCGCCATTGGCGAACAATTGATAGCCGGTGCAATCAAAGCAGATGCCGTCTGCCTGGGCGAACAGTAGTGGAATCGAACTGGCGTAATCGCCGGTGCGATGTGACGCCAACGCGCTGCGAATGAACCGTTCCCGCTTCGGGTGGTGCCTGGTCAATTCCTGCTCAATGCGGTCCAGTGCGTCGCAAAAGTATCCAGCCAGTTCCAGATGGACCTCATCGGGCGAGCCTTCGGCGAGTTCTTCCCTGAAATAGGTCAGGTCCGTGTACGGCATTTCGGGATCGAGGTACCACCCCGCCTCAGCCAGCGCGACCAGGTTGTCGCGCACCCGTTCGGGCAGGCGCTGGAGAGCTTCGCCAATCTCAGTCAGGCTGGGCAGCCGCGCCTGCAGGTTGGCGAACACGCTTCCGACCGTACTGGCGACGCGCTGCACGGCATCGAAGTTGGCCTGCCGTACCACCTCGCCGATCTGATCCATGCCGGTCATCTGAGCTTGACGTATGGTCTCTGAAAGGGCGCTGCCGATCAGGCTCGTGTTCCATCTCGGCTGCATCAAATCAGGCATTTGGGCACGTTGCGCGTCTACGTCTTGCGTGACGACCGACAGTGGCCGAGCGGCCTGCATGGCTTCCAGCCAAGGGATAGAAGTGCGGAGCGTCGACAGCGGCGCGAGACTGGCGGCGATCGTCTGGAACTGTCTGGCCACGGTGCTGCCGGTCACCTTGTTGATCGAAGGTTCGAGCGCTTGCTGGATTTGACGGACAGCGCTGAATTGCTGGCGACGAATGGTTTCGTGAACCAAGCCTGCCACCGTTTGTTGCCGCGCCTTGGCCCGGTCAACGATACATCTGGGCAGAGCATCATCGTTCTCAGTCCCCGAGTTACTTGTTTCATCGGCGCGGCTCTCTGTTCGCTGCAAAGCAATCTAGACATAAGGAATTTGTCAGCGCGGTGATCGCAAGAGCACGGCAGTTAGAAGAGCAGGCGGCGCAGGTCCAGCTGCGTGGTTGACGATGGCGGACATCGACTTCCCTATCTTGGAAGGAGTCAGGTGGATTTGTTCGGGAGGAGCCACAGCTGTGTCGGAAGCTCGATAACATCCTCGTCAACCAAGCCATGGGCACCGCGCCGCATGGCCCCTGCCTGGGTTCGGACAATCAGGTGCCGCTCCTGCATCAAGGCGAACACGGCCTCCTGTAGCTGTTGACGGCGTGCGGGCGTCTCGTTGGCCGTGAGCTGCACCAGGTCGCCGAAACGAAGCGGGGTATGCATCTGCTCGACACGCTTGGGAATGTCCTCGCGAAGCGCGTCCAGCGTGACGCGACTGGCGTTCTCGTCGAAACGGTTGTCGAAGGCCAACTGCCCGTTGTTGCCGATGAACCCAAGCATATTGAAGCCCGGGCCGCCGGGATGGTGCAGGTTGTTATTCTCCCAATGGATCCGTTTCATTTCCTCGTTTGCCCGCAAGTGCTGGGCGAGGTGCATCAGCCAATAGCCGCGCCGGCTTGACCGCGGCACGATATAGAACGGTGTGCAGTAGGTCGCGCCGGAGATGCTCCGGATCTGTTCTGTCATGATCGACTGGATAGCCCGCCGCCAAGTGAGGTCGCCGTCGCCATCGGTCCCCCCATTCTTGATCGCCAGCAACTGCTCGGCGGTCAGGACACCACCCAGGCCAGTGCGCTGCAAGGCCGGGTTGAGCTTGTCGACCATCTCCTCAGACAGAAAGTTAACCAAATTGTCGATCATCCAGGTCAGAAACACCTCGGCGAACGGCAACGCGGCGAAGATCGTCCTCACGGTCTCCAGGTTGACGCGGCTCCAGCCGTACTGGTCGAGGATGAAGACGCTGCGCCCATTCTTCTTCTGCCGGGCCTGAATATCCTTGAGCAGGTCCGGCAGCTTCTTATGGAAGTCGCTGTGGTGGACCTCGACCGTCGTGTTCCCGGCATGTGCGTCCGCGCTGTCGGCGATAACCCGATCCAGAAACGTTTTTGTGGCGGCGTGTTTTTCGATTAAATGAACATGCGCATGGATCGCGTACGGCTTGCGGATATTGCGCTGCTGCCGATCGAGAGCGACCAGCGCACGGGCTTCCTTAAGCGCCTCGAGCAGAACGAGGGGGGAGCCGCCTACGGTGCTGCCGGCTGGTGTCTGGTATTGGCCGCCGCCGGCGAATCCGTCCACCAGCGTGACACGAATACCTTCGCTGTTCGGGTTCTGGGCGAGGATGCGCAGGTAGTTAACGAGGTAGGCGCGCAGGACCTCATGCTTGGCGAGGCTGTGGTCTTCAATGGTGGGCAGCGGGCCATCCAGCGTCCATGCATATCCCCCTTTCGCCATGAATCAAGGTCCCCTGTTATCCCGATATATCCAGGGTAGCAGGCATTTCGTTCCAGGTGCGGCCGTTGAGTAGGCGGCCATTCTTTGACTTGGCACGGCGCTGGCCGTCGGCGCCCCAGCCCCCCCATTGCTTGAAGAAGAACGCAACTTTTTGCCGCTTGCACTGCAGCCGTACCGCCTCGGCCCACTCCGGCGCCATCGGTCGCGCCTTCGGCCCCGACTCGCCCCCCACGATCACCCAGTGAATATCGGTCAGATCGAGCGGCCCCACGTCTTCCAGCAATGGTTCCACCGACAGGAAGCGGATCCGTGCCTGGATGCCGCGCAGGTGATCGATCCGTGGCACGCCGTGGCGTCGGTTTTCGACCGACACCCCCAGCCAGACGTTGTTAGGAACGGTGCGTGTCTTGAAGAAGCGAGCCATGCGCGCAGCGCGCTTGGTTAGGACCTGATAGGAATGCTGCGGCGTCCGGGCCATGACATCGACGATCTGCTCAATGTACGTGTCGGGGACCTTTTCGTGGAACAGATCCGACATCGAGTTAACGAAGTAGATCGTCGGCTTTTTACGGCGCAAGGGCTCCTCGAGCCGGTGCGGGAGCAGGGTGAGTGCAAACCCGTTCTCATAGCCAGGCGTGCCCATGGCGCGTAGCCGCCGTGCCAACGTCTCGGCGTAGCAGTGCTTGCAGCCGGCCGAAATCTTGGTGCACCCGGTGACCGGGTTCCACGTCTGTTCGGTCCATTCGATTTTCGACGTCGTTGCCATGGAAGCATCCCTGAGTGCTTACGGTGTCCGCTGCGCGTCGCCGCGGTTGAGACCGCGCGCAAGTGTATGCGCTCGGCGGAGTGAATGACTGCCGCAACTGCTACCGTTCTGCGTCATGGCCGATCCTCCAACAAACGCGCCGCCGGATTGTCGGCAACGCCACCGGCCTGGAAATACCCCATGACGCTCGACACCGACCGGTGCTCGGTCAGCTGTATGATCGCCGGCAGCGCGACCCCTTGGCGGCTGGCCTCGGTCACGAACCCCGACCGCAGGCTGTGCCCGCCAAAATTCCCTTCCAGCCCAGCCAAGCGTGCCCAACGCTGCACGATCTCCCCGACCGCGGCCGGGGACAGGGTAGGGCCGACGCGCTGCTTCCAGAGCCGCCGGAAGATGCCCCCCTCGGTGATGCCTGCCGCCTCCAGCCAATCCTGCAGGGCGCAGGCATCGGCAGCAAACCACAAGGCGGAGCTGGCTACCGCCCAGACCTCCGAACTTCAGCGTTTGACAGTTCGGCTTGAGGAGCAGCTCAAGGAAGTCGGCCCGCAGCGCGATGCGGCCATTGCCAAGGCGGCGGATGGCGAAACCACCCGGCACACCCTGGAGGCGCGGATTCAGTCGTTGCAGGACGCTGCTCAAGCCGAGCGCGAGTCATTTGGCCTGCATGTCCGTGCGGTCGAGGATCGAGCCCTCAGTGAGATCGACCGAGCGCGGCAGGAGACTAAAGAGGCACAGGGCCGACTGCTGGAGGCTTCCCGCCAAGCGGCGGCTGCTGAGAAATCGCTGCGGGAGCAAATTCACCAGGCCAACTTGAAGACCCTAGAAGCGTCACGAGATTCCGCGGCGCAGCGGGCTCGTGCGGACGCGCTCGGGGGCCAGCTGGGAGCATCGGGAGATCTGCCCGCGGCACTTGAGGCGGCAATCCGCCGATCCGAGGCTCGGCCCAAGCCCCGGAAATCGCATAGTCGAGCCAAAGTTGCGGTCTCGAAGGCGGAACCAAAGAGGCAGCCGAGCTCGCCAGGATCACGCGGGCGTCGTACGAACTACGCAATCATTGGCAACTGTAGGTTCCAAGTTGTTGATCGAAATAGAAACGGCTGTAGGGGAATGACACAGTCACGGCCCAC
The DNA here is from genome assembly GCF_042700505.1 of Pseudoxanthomonas sp. UC19_8. Classification (NCBI taxonomy): domain Bacteria; kingdom Pseudomonadati; phylum Pseudomonadota; class Gammaproteobacteria; order Lysobacterales; family Lysobacteraceae; genus Pseudoxanthomonas; species Pseudoxanthomonas sp. UC19_8. The sequence goes on along the minus strand of NZ_CP170559.1, from coordinate 1,623,289 downwards.
GTCATGGGTGAGGATCAGACGACAGAGTTTAGGGACTACCGACAGATATGATGCGGTGACCAGCCAGCAAAGCTTTTACATAATATACATTATGCGAAGTTAGATCTGGCGGGATCCCAGGCTGGCGGTCTGGTCCTGCCTGGCTCCCCGCCAAGCTGCCGCCTCACTTTGGAGGCGGTCCTCCACGTCCCCGCTATGCTCCAGGTCTTCGACCAGGGACAGGCCAATGAATGATCGCTACCAGCCCGCGCGTGGGCCGCACGATGGATTGTGGTGGCAGATCGCGCTTGGCGTCTTCGTCGGCCAGCTGATGAGTGCGGCTGTGGCGGGCATCGCGTTCCTCCTTCTGGCGGGCTTTGCGGCCAGTCAGGCCGAAGATGCGGCGAAGCAGCTCAGCCGTCAGCTGCAGCAGGCCACGCGCCAGGCGCAGTCTGCGGTGCCGCCCACGCCGAGCTACGCGCCGGCGCCGACCAGGACCAGGCGTCCGCTGTCGGACGATGAGCGCTGTATGGGCGGCCGCCGGCTCAAGCGACTGCCGAATGGCTGGCAGGACCTGCCCCATGAGCCTTGCTGAGGCCGCCGGTTTTGCGGACCAGGCGGCCCCTTCCGCCACCTAAGCCTCAAACCTCCCCGGCGCGAGCGCATCGATCATGTAGTCGATGAAGCAGGTGATGCGCGAGGCGAGCGTGGTGTTGCGGTAGTAGACGGCGTTGATCGATTGGCGCACGTCGAGGGTGGCCTTGGGCAGCAGCTGGACCAGGTCGCCGCGCTGGCGGTCGGCCGCGGTCATGAAGTCGGACAGGCAGGCGATGCCCTCGCCTGCGAGCGCCAGTTGGCGCAGGATCTCGCCGCTGGAGGAGGCCAGGTCGGGGCGGATCTGCAGCGGCTGGCCCTCGGCGTCGCGCAGCGGCCATCGGTTCAGCGACTCCGGCTGGGTGAAGCCGAGCAGCGAGTGCGCCTTCAGGTCCGAAACGCGCCTGGGCGTTCCGGCGCGCGCCAGATAGGCCGGGCTCGCCAGCAGGCGCAGCCGGCTGGTGGCGACCGGGCGCGCATGCAGGGTCGAGTCCTTCAATGGCCCTATGCGGAACGCCACGTCGGTGCGCTTTTCCAGCAGGTCGGTGATGCCCTCGTTGCTGGCCAGCTCCAGCTCCACCTTGGGGAACCGCGCGCGGAAGCCCGCCACCCGCGGCACGATGACGTGCAGCATGAAGGGCGTCGCCGCATCCACGCGCAGGCGGCCCACGGGCTGCTGCCGCCGGACGGCCATCTGTTCCTCGGCCGCCTCGACCGAATCCAGGATGGCACGGGCGCGGGCCAGGAACGCGGCGCCCTCCTCGGTCAGCTCCAGTCGCCGTGTGGTCCGGCGCAGCAGCGTGGTGTCCAGCTTGGTCTCCAGCCGGGCCAGGGTGCGGCTGATCCCGGACACGGTCTGCTCCAGGTGCTCGGCCGCGGCGGTGATCGAGCCGGCGTCCACCACGGCGACGAAGGCCTGCAGTTCGTCCAGGGTGATCTTCATTGTTGATGCCGGATCAAAAGTGTCTGACCTATTAGGGCGTTTTTCCGCGAATGTAAAGCCCCCAGACTGCACGCCATCGCTTCCTTCCGTGAAGCGCCCTGACGTGAGTCCACCATGCCGCTCGCCCTCCTCGCCCTGACCCTGGCGGCCTTCGCCATCGGTACGACCGAGTTCGTCATCGTCGGCCTGATCCCGACCATCGCGACAGATCTAGGGGTCACCCTGCCCTCCGCCGGCCTGCTGGTCAGCCTGTATGCGCTGGGGGTCGCCATCGGCGCGCCCATCCTCACGGCCATCACTGGCCGGGTGCCGCGCAAGCCGCTGCTGGTCGGGCTGATGGCCTTGTTCACCGTAGGCAACCTGTTGGCCTGGCTGGCGCCGGGCTACGCGACCCTGATCCTCGCCCGCCTGCTGACCGGGCTGGCGCATGGCGTGTTCTTCTCGGTCGGCTCCATCGTCGCCACCAGTCTGGTGCCGCGCGAGAAGGCGGCCAGCGCCATCGCTACCATGTTCAGCGGCATGACCGTGGCCTTCGTCACCGGCATCCCGCTGGGCACGTTCATCGGTGAGCACTTCGGCTGGCGCACCACGTTCCTGGCGGTGGCGGCCTTCGGCCTGGTGGCGATGATCGGCGCGCAGTCGCTGGTGCCGCGAAACATCGCGCATGCCGCGCCGGCTCCGCTGCGCCGCCAGCTGCGCGTGCTGCTGCAGCCGCGCCTGCTGCTGGTCTACGCGATGACCGCGGTCGGCTATGGCGGCTCGCTGATCGCCTTCACCTTCCTCGCGCCCATCCTCGAAGACATTTCGGGCTTCCGGCCGCAGATGGTGAGCCTGGTGCTGCTGGCCTATGGCGTGTCGGTGGCCATCGGCAACGTCTGGGGCGGTCGCCTGGCCGATCGCCGCGGGCCGGTCGGTGCGCTGAAAGTCATCTTCGGCCTGCTGGCGCTGGTGCTGTTGGTGCTGACCTTCACCGCCTCCTCGCCGTGGCTGGTCGTGCTGACGGTGCTCGCCTGGGGCGCGGTGGCCTTCGGCAATGTGCCCGCCCTGCAGGTCTATGTGGTGAGGCAGGCCGAACAGGTGGCGCCCGATGCGACCGATGTCGCTGCCGGTTTCAACATCTCGGCCTTCAACCTGGGCGTGGCCGGCGGCTCCTGGGCCGGTGCGCAGGTGGTCGCGCATCTGGGGCTCGCCCATACGCCCTGGATCGCCGCGCTGGTGACGCTGGGCGCGCTGGGCCTGACCGTCCTCTCGGGCCGGTTGGATCGCCGCAACGCCGCGTCCCTGTCCCACACCGCCTGATCTCCCCTCGCCTTCCTCTCAACGCAATCGGAGCTTTTCCCCATGAGCATTCCTTCCTTCGGCGTCGGCACTTTCCGGCTGACTGGCCAGACCGTCATCGATTCGGTGCGCAACGCGCTGGAGCTGGGCTATCGCCACATCGACACCGCGCAGATCTACGGCAACGAGGCCGAGGTCGGTCAGGCCATCGCCGAGAGCGGCGTCGCGCGCGATGCGCTGTTCCTGACCACCAAGATCTGGGTCGATCACTACGCCCGGGACAAGCTGATCCCCAGCCTGCGCCAGAGCCTGGACAGGCTGCGCACCGACCGCGTGGACCTGACCCTGATCCACTGGCCGGCGCCCGGCAACGGCGTGGCGCTCGCCGAGTTCATGACGGCATTGGCCGAGGCCAAGGCGCTGGGCCTGACCCGCCAGATCGGCGTGTCCAACTTCAATATCGCCCTGACCCGCGAGGCCATCGCGGCGGTGGGCGAAGGCGAGATCGCCACCAACCAGATCGAGCTGAGCCCCTACCTGCAGAACCGCAAGCTGACCGCCTTCCTGCAGGAGCAAGGCATCGCGGTCACCTCGTACATGACCCTGGCCTACGGCAAGGTGCTCAAGGACCCGGTACTGATGCGGATCGCGGACAAGCACCAGGCCACCGTGGCGCAGGTCGCGCTGGCGTGGGCCCTGCAGCTGGGCTACGCGGTGATCCCTTCTTCGACCCGGCGCGAGAACCTGGCCAGCAACCTGCTCGCGCGCGACCTGCGGCTGGATGCGGACGACATGGCGCAGATCGCCACGCTCGAGCGCAATGGCCGCGAGGTCGATCCCGCCGGCTTGGCGCCGGCCTGGGACTGACGCGCTGCCGCGCATGCCTAGCGCCGGCCTGATGGTCGCGGGCTTCCGCACCCGGCTTGGCCGAGTCCTTCCTTCCCAACTTTTCCAAACGGCCGGCCGGCGCTCGCCTGCCCGCCGAGGAGACCCATGATGTCCAACACCCAAGATCCTCTCTTCCAGCCCTATGTCCTGGGCGAGCTCGAATTGCCCAACCGCATCGTGATGCCGCCGATGACGCGCTCGCGCGCCAGCCAGCCGGGCGATGTGCCGAACGCGCTGATGGCCGCCTACTACGCCCAGCGCGCCAGCGCCGGTCTGATCGTCAGCGAAGGCACCTGGATCGCGCCGCTGGGCAAGGGCTATGCCTGGACGCCCGGCATCCACAGTCCCGCGCAGGTGGAAGGCTGGCGCCAGGTGACCGAAGCCGTGCACGCCGCCGGCGGGCGGATCTTCGCCCAGCTCTGGCACGTCGGCCGGCTCAGCCATACCAGCCTGCTCGACGGGCGATCGCCGGTGTCGTCCTCGGCCATCCAGGCCGAAGGCGTCAACGTGTTCGTGGCCGAGCGCGACGGGAAGCCCGGCTTCGTCCAGGCCTCGATGCCGCGTGCGCTGGCCACCGAGGAAATCCCCGGCATCGTCGACGAGTTCCGCCAGGCGGCGCGCCATGCGATGGCCGCCGGCTTCGACGGCGTCGAGCTGCACGCGGCCAACGGCTACCTGGTCAACCAGTTCATCGACTCCAACGCCAACGACCGCACCGATGCCTACGGCGGCTCGCTGGAGAACCGGCTGCGCTTCCTGGAAGAAGTGGCCACGGCGCTGGTCGAAGGCACCGGGGACAGGCGCCGCGTCGGCATCCGCCTGGCCCCGCTGACCACGCTCAACGGCTGCTCGGACGCGCAGCCGCAGGTCACCTACCTGGCCGCGGCCAAGCGGCTGGGCAAGATCGGCGTGGCCTACCTCCATATCGCCGAGGCCGACTGGGACGATGCGCCGCATATGCCGCTCGAGTTCAAGCAGCAGCTGCGCGCGGCCTTCCCCGGTGCGCTCATCTACGCGGGCAAGTACACCGCCGAGCGTGCGCGCGCCGCGCTGGAGGAAGGTTGGCCCGACCTGATCGGCTTCGGTCGGCCCTTCGTGGCCAACCCAGATCTTCCCGAGCGTCTGCGCGCCGGTGCGCCGCTCAGTGCGCACGATCCGGACACGCTGTTCGGCGGCGGGGCGCATGGCCTGACCGACTACCCTGCCCTGTCCGCATCCGTGGCTGGCGGCGGCTAGAAGACGGGTCATCGGCGTTGCGTGCACGCCTCGCGCGGAACTGTCTACGATGCCGTCCCCCTTCCAGGAAAGACGGCCTTGGCGATCTATCTCATCCGGCATGGCGAGACCGAATGGTCGCGGTCCGGCCGCCACACCGGCAGCACCGATCTCCCGCTGACCGAACACGGCGCGCAGATGGCAAGCGCGCTTGCGCCGCTGCTGGCCGGTGTGCGCTTCGCCAGCGTGCTGGTCAGCCCGCGCCAGCGCGCCCAGGACACCTGCCGGCTCGCTGGTCTGGGGCGCGATGCGCGGATCGAGCCGGATCTGGCGGAATGGGACTACGGCGACTACGAAGGCCTGCGCTCGACCGAGATCCAGGCCGCGCGACCCGACTGGGACATCTGGCGCGATGGCTGCCCCGGCGGCGAATCGCCGGCGGCCGTGTCCGCGCGCGCCGACCGGCTGGTCGCGCGTCTGCGTGCGCTGCCGGGCGATGTGGCGGTCTTCAGTCACGGCCACTTCGGGCGTGTGCTGACCGCGCGTTGGCTGCAGCGGCCGGTCGACCTGGGCCAGCATCTGATCCTGGATCCGGCCACGCTGTGCGTGCTCGATCTGGACGCCCGCCACGCGAACGTGCCGGTGATCCTGCGCTGGAACGTGTCCGCTCCGGCGCTCTAGTCGCTTTCGCGAGATCTGTCGCGAGGGCTCTGGTGCAGCGGGGTCGTCCAGGCAAGCGCGCGAGCGGGTTCGCGCAGCACATGCCAGGCCCGGCAATGCCCTGTGCGATTTCCTTCGCGTGATGCTTGCGGAAGGCCCGGGGCGTCATTAGAATGCCGGGCTCCCAAGACACCGGGGCCATAGCTCAGCTGGGAGAGCGCCTGCATGGCATGCAGGAGGTCGGCGGTTCGATCCCGCCTGGCTCCACCACGTTTCAATCGCAGTCGTTAGGCCCGTCTGCGAAGCATCACAGGTTTCACCGCGTCCCCATCGTCTAGAGGCCTAGGACATTACCCTTTCACGGTAGCGACCGGGGTTCGAATCCCCGTGGGGACGCCAAGTTGTACGAAGAGCGCAGCGTTGTCCGGCTGCGCTTTTTCTTGAAGTTCGGGGCCATAGCTCAGCTGGGAGAGCGCCTGCATGGCATGCAGGAGGTCGGCGGTTCGATCCCGCCTGGCTCCACCACTTCATCGCCGCATCCAAGACGCGCGGGTCGGAAGACCGACCCGTTCGCGTCAGATGTTCCAGACGCGTCCCCATCGTCTAGAGGCCTAGGACATTACCCTTTCACGGTAGCGACCGGGGTTCGAATCCCCGTGGGGACGCCAGGTTTACGAGAAGCGCAGCGCTCACCCGCTGCGCTTTTTTGTTTGCCGAGGTTTTGGCGTAAGCCTGCCTATGCGTTGAGCGGATCGAAGAGCTCACTTCGAACGGATCGAAGCGCTCACTTCACCAACCAGCCTCGACCCGGCCGGGCGTGGCTCCCCGGCTCGGTCCGCCATCCCTGGCGGATTCGCCGCCGCGGGCCATCCTAAGGCCCGCTTTCCGCACGCCCGACCGGGTCGAGGCGCTGCGGCGAACGGATCAGGACTTCTTCCAACTCGAAGGCATCGAGCAAATGCTCTGCCCCCTCCCTTTCGCCGCAGGCGAAGGGGAGGGCCGGGGTGGGGTGCTTTTGCTTTTGCTTTGGTGGCTCTACCGGGAAAGCCCCGACCCCTCCCCATCCCTCCCCTGCGCTGTGCGCAAGGGAGGGGGCCTCAAGTCGATGATTTCCCGTCGCTGATCGCGTTTTGCGCGAGGAAAGGTTTAGAACACCCCCGCGAACCGAAGCCTTGCGACCTGACGCTTGCGGCAGCGGGCCGGCGGGCGGTGGCCGCGACGAGCGAGGCAGGAAGCCGAGCGCCCGAGTCGGGGCAGGATGCCCCGACCGAGGGAAGAGCGGACGCCGCCCGCCGGCCCGCTGCCCCTCCGAAGCCATGGTGCCCACAGTCGAAGCCGTAACCGCCGCAGTCGAAGCCATAGCGCTCCTCGCAAAAGCGCGGGATGCAAGCAAGCTCAATATGCAAGTCGCGAGCGCACGAGGTCGGCAAGCATTAGCCCCACATGAAGACGAACACGCTTCAATCTTCATGCCCACGCCACCCCGGTTTCATCAAAATAAACAGGCGCAACGCCGTGCTTGCGATGTCGCCCCGCGTTCCGCCTGCCGATCCCTAGGAGTCTCGATGTCGAAGCCAGCCAGTGCCCTGTTCGCCCGCCATGAAACCGCTTTCGCCAGCTGGATCCGGCGCAACGGCTATGCGCCCGCGGAGGCTGTCGAGTACTTCTTGAACGACTCGCCCTACTTCAAGGGCGAGACCGAGCATCTGGATGCACAGCAACGTGCGGAGCTGGTGGAGCAGACCCGCGTGTTCCTGAGCAAGCTCAGCACCGAGAACCACTTCGCCATGCAGTTCCCCACGGTGTATCTGTGCACCGACAAGCAGGGGCGCCGGCTGCGCTACACCATCACCATGACCATCGGCGAAGACAAGGCCGAGTGGATCGGCCGCGTGTGGGCGGGCAGCGAGTATCTGGGCGAAGTGGCCGGCAGCGGCAGCGGCCCGAAGGCCAACTACCTGGCCCTGGCGCGCATGCATGTGGAGTCGCAGATCGACTGCGCCGACGCGATCGTCAAGCGTCCCCTGCCCGACTTCTGGTAAGCGCCCGCCTCAGGCGAGCGCGGACGCCTCGGCATCGACCGCGTCGACGCGGCGCAGCGTGGCCACGCCGTGGCCGCGTTCGGACAGATACTCCAGCCACTTGCCCAGGAAGGTGTTCATGCGCATGCGGTGGCTGATCAGCTCGGCCGGCGGCGGGAACAGCCCGATCACGTCCTGCCAGCGGCGCCCCACGTAGCAGTGCGTAGCCTCGGCCTGGCGCGCATCGCGGTACACCCGCACGAACGCCGAAGGATCCGGCTCGCCGGTCTGCGGATCGATCAGGCCGTAGGTCAGGCGCAGCTCGACCGTGTAGCGGTGGGTCTCGATCACGTCCACACGCAGATCCAGGCCATCGCCGATGCTGGACACGTACTGGCCCGGCGCCAGGTCGATCGGGGCGAACAGCCGCGCCAACCGGCCGTAGTTTTCCGCGTACAGCCCCATCAGCCAGCCGAAGCGGCCCAGCTTGGGGAGGTGCGCGGCGCGGGAGAGCGTCAATGCCATGGGGGGATCCTACACGCTGGCAGGCGCATGCGGCAGCATTGACGCCCGGTGGGTTGTGCACCTAACGTGGAGGTCCGCCCGCGCTTTTCCAACCGCCGGGCCGGCACCGTTTCCAGCGCCGTAAAGCCGGGCAGATGCCAGCGGCTTCAGAGCATTTCGCGCTGTAGGCCCAGGGTGGACATCACCTTGCTGGCGATTTCCTCGATCGAAGTGTGCGTGGTGCTCAGCGTGGGCAGCCGCTCGGTGCGGAACATGTCCTCCGCCGCGGCGACCTCGCGTTTGCAGGTCTCGAACTTGGCGTAGCTCGAGTTGGGCCGGCGCTCCTGGCGGATCTGGCACAGCCTGTCCGGGTCGATGGTGAGGCCGAAGAGCTTCTTGCGATACGGGCGCAGCCTGGCGGGCAGCCGGTCGGTTTCCAGATCCTGGTCGGTGAGCGGGTAATTTGCCGCCTTAACCCCGTAATGCAGCGCCAGATAGACGCAGGTGGGGGTCTTGCCGGCGCGCGACACCGCGACCAGGATCAGGTCGGCCTCGTCGTAGTTGATCGCCACGCCATCGTCGTGGGTCAGCGCGAAGTTCATCGCGTTGATGCGGCGGTGATAGGCCTCGAAATTGACGATGCCGTGCGCCTGGCCCACGCGCGACTGGCGCACCGCGCCCAGCTCGCGCTCCATCGGATCGATGAAGGGCGCGAAGACATCGAGCATCAGCGCACCGCTGGAGGCCAGCGCCTGGGCGATGGAAGGATCGACGATCGAGTGGATCACGATCGGGCGCGCATCGTGGCGCAGGCCCGCTTCGCGGATGCGTTCGATCGCATCGCTGGCTTTTTCCGGATCGTCGACGAACGGAATCCGGTCGGTGATGAAGGAGAAACCGGAGAACTGCGTGAGCAGGCTATGCCCAATGGTTTCAACGGTGATACCGGTTCCATCCGAGACATAGAACACCGGCCGGACACTCGACATTGCCTTCATCCTGTCTGTTGAAACTGAAAACCCCGCCAATTCAAGCTTGTGATGCTTGTTTTGGCACTGCATCATAACCGCCTTTCCCCCTAGGACGCGGCCCGACGCTGCAACCCCACCGGGTGTGGCAACGGCTGCTATCGGAGCGTAGCGCTTGAACCAGAACATCCTGTGGCTGCATGAGCTTGGCTTGTCGGATTTGGCCCGCGTGGGCGGCAAGAATTCCTCGCTGGGCGAGATGATCGGCAACCTGGCCCAGCTGGGCGTGTCGGTGCCTGGCGGCTACGCCACCACGGCCGAGGCGTTCAAGGACTTCATCGCGCACAACGATCTGTCCAAGCGCATCTTCGACAAGCTCGAGACGCTGGATGTCGAGGACGTCGGCGCGCTGACCGCGGCCGGCAAGGAGATCCGCGGCTGGGTCATCGATGCCCCGCTGCAGCCCGAGCTGGACAAGGACATCCGCAGCGCCTATGCGCAGCTGTCCGCCGAGAACGGCGGCGGCGATGTGGCCGTGGCGGTGCGTTCGTCGGCCACCGCCGAGGACCTGCCCGATGCGTCCTTCGCCGGACAGCAGGAGACCTTCCTCAACGTCACCGGCGCCGACGATGTCGTGCACAAGGTCAAGGAAGTCTTCGCCTCGCTCTACAACGACCGCGCGATCGCCTACCGCGTGCACCATGGCTTCAAGCACGAGGACGTGTTCCTCTCGGCCGGCGTGCAGCTGATGGTGCGCTCGGATGTGGGCGCCTCGGGCGTGCTGTTCACCCTGGACACCGAGTCCGGCTTCCGCGACGTGGTGTTCGTCACCTCCTCCTTCGGCCTGGGCGAGATGGTCGTGCAGGGCGCGGTCAATCCCGACGAGTTCTACGTCTACAAGCCCACGCTCAGCGCCGGCAAGCCAGCGATCCTGCGCCGCTCGCTGGGCAGCAAGCAGGTACGCATGGTCTATTCGGATGTGCCGGGCGAGCGCGTGCGCATCGAGGACACGCCCGGCGAGCTGCGCAACACCTTCTCCATCAGCGATGAGGATGTGCAGGAGCTGTCCAAGCAGGCGCTGATCATCGAGAAGCACTACAAGCGCCCGATGGATATCGAATGGGCCAAGGACGGCGTCAGCGGCAAGCTGTTCATCGTGCAGGCGCGCCCGGAGACGGTGAAGTCGCGCAGCCATGCGACCCAGATCGAGCGCTTCGCGCTGTCCGCCAAGGGCGCCAAGGTGCTGGCCGAAGGCCGCGCGGTGGGCGCCAAGATCGGCGCCGGCGTGGCGCGCGTGGTGCGCTCGCTGGAGGACATGGACCGTGTGCAGCCGGGCGATGTGCTGTTCGCCGACATGACCGATCCGGACTGGGAGCCGGTGATGAAGCGCGCCAGCGCCATCGTCACCAACCGCGGCGGCCGCACCTGCCATGCCGCGATCATCGCGCGCGAGCTCGGCGTCCCGGCCGTGGTCGGCTCGGGCAATGCGACCGAGCTGGTCCAGGACGGCCAGAAAGTCACCGTCAGCTGCGCCGAGGGCGACACCGGCTTCATCTACGACGGCGTGCTGGAGTTCGAGCGCACCACCACGGACCTGGGCAACATGCCGCCGGCGCCGCTGAAGATCATGATGAACGTCGCCAACCCCGAGCGCGCGTTCGACTTCGGCCAGCTGCCCAATGCCGGCATCGGCCTGGCGCGGCTGGAGATGATCATCGCCAGCCACATCGGCATCCATCCCAAGGCGCTGCTCGAGTACGACCAGCAGGACGCGGCGACCAGGAAGAAGATCGATGCCAAGATCGCCGGCTACGGCGCGCCGGTGGACTTCTACGTCAACCGCCTGGCCGAGGGCATCGCCACGCTGACCGCCTCGGTCGCGCCCAATCCGGTGATCGTGCGCCTGTCGGACTTCAAGTCCAACGAGTACGCCAACCTGATCGGCGGCACGCGCTACGAGCCGGAGGAAGAGAACCCGATGATCGGCTTCCGCGGCGCCAGCCGTTACGTCGATCCTTCCTTCACCGATGCCTTCGCGCTGGAGTGCCGTGCGGTACTGAAGGTGCGCAACGAGATGGGCCTGGACAACCTCTGGGTCATGATTCCGTTCGTGCGCACGCTGGAGGAAGGCCGCAAGGTGGTCGAGGTGCTGGAGGCCAATGGCCTGAAGCAGGGCGAGAACGGCCTGAAGATCATCATGATGTGCGAGGTGCCGTCCAACGCGCTGCTGGCCGAGGAGTTCCTGGAGATCTTCGACGGCTTCTCGATCGGCTCCAACGACCTGACCCAGCTCACCCTGGGCCTGGACCGCGACTCGTCGATCGTCGCGCACCTGTTCGACGAGCGGAATCCGGCGGTCAAGAAGCTGCTGTCGATGGCGATCAAGGCCGCGCGGGCCAAGGGCAAGTACGTGGGCATCTGCGGTCAGGGCCCCTCGGACCATCCCGACCTGGCCGAGTGGCTGATGAAGGAAGGTATCGAGTCGGTCTCGCTCAATCCCGATACCGTGGTCGATACCTGGCTGGCGCTGGCCAAGACCAAGGCCGCATGATGGGGGCGATGCACGCGCTGCTGGCCGCGACGACCGCCGCGCCGGCGCAGGCCAGGGCGGCCGGCGCACCGGCGTTCGACTGGAGCACGGTGGACTGGGCCGGGATCCTCCTCAACTGGGGGATCGCGCTGGTCATCGTGGTGGTGGGCATGTGGCTGTCCAAGCGCCTGAGCCTGGCGCTGGAGCGTGCCCTGACCCGCGCCCGCGTCGAGAGCACGCTCAGCAGCTTCCTGCGCAATGTGTCCTATGCGGTGCTGCTGGTGCTGGTGTTCGTCAGCGCGCTGACCAAGATCGGCGTGCCGGCGACCTCGCTGGCCACGGTGCTGGGCGCCGCCGGCCTGGCTGTCGGCCTGGCGCTGAAGGACTCGCTGTCCAACATCGCCTCGGGCGTGATGCTGATCGTGCTGCGACCGATGCGCGACGGCGACCACGTGGTCGCCGCCGGCCAGGAAGGCATCGTCGATGAGATCCGCGTGTTCCAGACGCGCATCCGCGCCTTCGACCAGCGCGTGATCACCCTGCCCAACAGCACCATCACCACCGCGCCGATCATCAACTACTCCACCCTGCCCACGCGCCGGCTGGAGATCGCGGTGGGCGTGGGCTACGACGACGACCTCAAGCAGGCCCAGCGCATCCTGCTGGAGATCGCCGAGCAGAACCCGCTGGTGCTCAAGGACCCCAAGCCGTTCGTGCAGGTCACCAACCTGGGCGAGAGCAGCGTGGACCTGATGCTGTTCGCCTATGCCAGCAATGGCGATTTCGGCAGCGCCAAGAGCACGGTGATCGAGGCCATCCGCAACCAGCTGCTGGAGCAGGGCCTGTCCATCCCCTACCCCCAGCGCGATCTGCATGTCTATCACCACGACGCCGACGGGCGGCCGCTGGCCGAGGTGCTGACCAAGGCGGTGACCGACGATGGCGATACGGGCGCGGCGCCGGGTGCGGCCAAGGGCAATTAACGCGGCTTCATCGTGTGAGTTGAACAGCAAGAAGGCGGCCAAGGCCGCCTTCCTGCTGTCTGTAGCTGGGTGGGAGCAGGTGTCTCCTCAAATCTCGCGGCGGTCCGCCTGTAGAGCGGAGCTTGCTCCGCTGCTCTTCGTGCAGTTCGCGGGAAAGCCCCAGCGGAGCAAGCTCCGCTCTACAGGTGGGAGCCGCCCGTGGCGGCGACGGGCTGTCCCCGGTTTCTCGGCGATCCCAGCTGTACCCAGAAGTCAGACTTCCCTTCCTGAGGAAACCCACACCCGTCGTTCCCGCGAACGCGGGAACCCAGCGTCTTGATCCACCGCGCGAAAGTCCCTGGATTCCCGCCTTCGCGGGAATGACGGTAGGAAGTGGCTGGCGTCTGTCAGTCGCCGCCCTTGTGTGAGCCGCCATGGCGGCGATGGGGCTCTACCGGGAAGGCCTCATCGCCGCCATGGCGGCTCACACCGAGCGAAGTTCGCCGCGAGATTGCAGCGTGCTCAGCCTTGCTCTGGCAGCGCCAGCTGCGCCAGGTAGCGGCGGTAGTGGCGCAGCTCGGCGATCGAGTCATGCACGTCGCTCAGTGCCGTGTGCGAGGACTGCTTCTTGACGCCCTCCAGCACCTGCGGCGCCCAGCGCCTCGCCAGTTCCTTGAGCGTGCTCACGTCCAGGTTGCGGTAGTGGAAGTAGCGCTCCAGGCGCGGCATCAGCCGGTGCAGGAAGCGGCGGTCCTGGCAGATCGAGTTGCCGCACATCGGCGAGGCGTTGGCAGGCACCCAGCGCGCCAGGAACTCAACCGTCGCCGCCTCGGCCTGGCCCAGGGTCACGGTGCTGGACACCACCCGGTCCCACAGCCCGGAGCGCCGGTGCTGGTTGCGATTCCATTCGTCCATGCGCTCCAGCGCGTCGAGCGGATGGGCGATGGCGAACTCGGGTCCCTCGGCCAGGATGTTGAGCTGGGAATCGGTCACGACCGTGGCGATTTCCAGGATCGAATCGCGGTCCGTGTCCAGTCCTGTCATCTCAAGATCGATCCAGATCAGGTGGCTGGCGTTGAGGGCTGTGGTCATGGCGAAGAAGTGAGCGGAACAGTCGTTCATCATAGCGCAGGGCTTCTGCGCGGCCGTCGGCGCGGGCTGTCCGGTGCAGGGACGCGCTCGCGTTATGGACGATGCAGATCAGCCATTACGGAGCCCGGCGTGCGCAACCCGCCTCACTTGCAGCCCGCGGCGGACGCCGGTGCATTGTCCACAAGTCCTATCTCCGCAGCGACGCGTCAGCGCGACGGTGGGAATGTGGGAGCCGCCATGGCGGCGACGGGGATTTATCGGGAAAGCCTCATCACCGCCGTGGCGGCTCCCACGGAAGCGGGACGGCGCGTTGCGGGCGTCGGCAAGGAGCACATGCCGGCGCTGGATGGCGTGCGCGGGCTGGCGGCGCTGGCGGTGGTGGTCTCGCATCTTCCGGGCAAGTCGGCGGCTTGGGATCGCGTGAACTTCGGTGCGTGCGGGGTGCTGCTGTTCTTCGCGCTCAGCGGCTTTCTGATGGCCTACCTGCATCTGCACCAGGCCTTCAACGCGCAGACGGTGCGCCGCTTCTGCGTGGCGCGGGTGGCACGCATCGTGCCGCTGTACTACCTGGTGGTGGTGCTGTCGTTCCTGGTCTCGCACTTCGTCCACCAGGGCTTCCACTACCAGATGGATGCGGCGCAGCTGGTGCGGCATCTGGCCTTCGTCGGTTCGGTCGGGGTGTTCTGGTCGGTGGGGCCGGAGTTCCAGTTCTACGGCTTCTTCGTGCTGCTCTGGGGGCTGACGCTGCTGCGGGGCACGCCGCGGACCCTGGCGCTGGGCGCGCTGGGGCTGTTCGTCGTGGCCAGCTACGTCACCTCGCCTGCCCTGCCCGGCGTGCTGTTCGTGACCAAGCTGCATATCTTCCTGGCCGGCGTGGCGGTGGCCATGCTGCGCTGGCGCCTGCTGCAGCGCCAGGCGCTGTTGCGGCCTGCGACCATCGGCGGCCTGCAGCTGCTGGCCTGCCTGGGCGTGGTGCTGCTGCTGATCCCCTATCAGCACATGCTGCTGCCGCTGTTCCCGGCCGGCGAGGTCGCGGAGCATGAGCACTGGTACTACTCCGATCTGGCGCGCACGCTGATGGCGGCCCTGGCGGTGCTGGCCTTCTCCTTCCGCACCCGCGTGTCGGACGCCTTGCTGGCCAATGCCGCGGTGCGCGAGCTGGGGCGCATCAGCTTCTCGCTCTACCTGCTGCACATGCCGGTGCTGGACGCGATGCAGGCGCTGGGCCTGTTCGGCCATCTGAACCCGTGGGTCGCCGGCATCGGCTGCGTCCTGGCGAGCGTGGCGCTGGCCGCGCTGGTCAATCGGGCGATCGAGACGCCTGCGCGGCGCTGGGTGACCCGCCGGCTGGGCGCCTCGCATCCCGTGCCGGCGGGCTAAGGGAGCCGGATCGGCGACGCGGCCGGTCCGACGGTCAGTCCAGCAGCGGCCTGCCGCGTTTGGCGCGGAAGTAGTTGGTCAGGCGGCGACCCGCCTCCTCGCCAAGCACCCCGCCGGTGACCTGCACGCGATGGTTGTGGCGCGGGTCTGCAAGCAGGTCGAACACGCTGCCGGCCGCGCCGGTCTTGGGATCGGAGGCGGCATAGACCACGCGCGCCAGCCGGGCATGGACCATGGCCATGGCGCACATCGCGCAGGGTTCAAGCGTGACGTAGAGCGTGCAGCCCACCAGCCGATGGTTGCGCAGGTGTGCCCCACCCTGGCGCATGGCGACGATCTCGGCGTGCGCGCTCGGGTCGTGGTCGCAGCGGTTGCGGTTGCCGCCCTGGCCGATGCAGTGGCCGTCGGCATCGACGAGCACCGCGCCGACCGGGATCTCGTCCAGCTCGTGCTGGGCCTGATCGGCCACGGCGAAGGCCTGACGCATCCAGGCCTCGTCCTGGGCATCGGGCGCGCGGGCGATGGCCTCGGCGGCGGGATCCATGACGACACGGTCTCTTGAGGGGGACGAGGGCGCGATTCTACGCGGCGCCCCTGCGCCGTTCACGCCGCGCTACCCGGATGCGGCGACAATTCGACCTGCAACAGCACCGCTGACGTGCGGCCCCGGGCCAACGACCCCGCCGCAGACGCAACGCGAATGCCGCCCTCGCGCGGCCCCTCAAGCGCAGCGTCATGATCGATCAGCTCACTCCTTCGACCCCGGTTCTCCAGGCAAGTCCTGCACTGCGTCTGGCGGCCGGTCGTGGCCCGGCGCGCTCGATCCGGCCTGCCCTCCCGATCATCCACCCCATGGAGGCACCATGAGCTACACCCTGCCCGATCTTCCCTACGCCTACGACGCGCTGGAACCCAACATCGACGCCAAGACGATGGAGATCCACCACAGCAAGCACCACCAGACCTACGTCAACTCGCTCAACGCGGCGGTGGAAGGCACGCCGTGGGCCGAGCTGCCGGTCGAGGAACTGGTGTCGCGCATCGCCGAGCTGCCCGACAAGCTCAAGGGGCCGGTCACCAACCATGGCGGCGGCCACGCCAACCATTCGCTGTTCTGGACGGTGATGTCGCCCCAGGGCGGCGGCGAGCCCAGCGGCGAGCTGGCCGCGGCGATCGACGCCGAGCTGGGCGGCTTCGAGGCGTTCAAGAAGGCCTTCACCCAGGCGGCGATCACCCGCTTCGGCAGCGGCTGGGCCTGGCTGTGCGTGGACAAGGCCGGCAAGCTCAGCGTGGAGAACAGCGCCAACCAGGACAGCCCGCTGATGCAGGGCCTCACGCCCATCCTGGGCCTGGACGTGTGGGAACACGCCTACTACCTCAAGTACCAGAACCGCCGGCCCGAATATATCGAGGCCTTCTACAAGGTGGTCGACTGGACCGAGGTGGCGCGCCGCTACCAGGCCGCCAAGCAGGGCTGAGTTGTTGCGGCGGGCGCGCTGCGATGGCGCGCCCACCGCTTCCATCGCGTGTTGCGGGACGCGGCCTAGTCGCGTCCCGCACCCGCCAGGCGGCTCGCTACTCCACGTCCGCCTTGACCTGCGCGTGGCTCATCAGCGCGAAGATGAAGGTGCCGCCGAGCACGTTGCCGACCAGGGCCGGCAGCACCACGCCGACGAGCGAGGGCCAGACCTGCGCCTGGCCGAGCAGGATCACATACATCACCTCGATCGTGCCTACCACCACGTGAGCCACGCCGGCCACGCCCATCAGCCAGGTCACGATCACGATCATCGCCAGCTTGTTCTGTTCGATCGCGTGCAGCATCCACACCAGCGTGGCGATCAGCCAGCCGGCCAGCACCGCGGTGCCGAAGGTCGTGGCCAGCGGCACCTGGCCCAGGTGCAGGCCGATCTCCAGCAGCGCCTTGTCCACCTCGGGCGTGAACATGGGCAGCCAGGCGAACACCGCTGCGGCGATGAAGCCGCCCACCAGGTTGCCCAGCAGCACGATGCCCCACAGCCGCAGCAGCCGGCCCAGGCTGTACAGGCTGAAGTTGCGCATCACCGGCAGGACCGGGGTGATGGTGTTCTCGGTGAACAGCTGCTGCCCGGCGCTGATGACGAAGACGAAGCCCAGCGCATAGCCGGCGGCCTCGATCAGGAACGCGGCCGGCGCATCCGGCAGGTACGCCTGCAGCAGCGCGCGGCCCAGGAAGGACATGCTCATCGTCATGCCGGCGGCGATGGCCGACCAGAACAGCGCGAAGAAGTCGCGCGCCAGCTCCTTCTCGCCCTGCCGGCTGATGCGCTCGTGGACCGCGGCCGCCTTGGACGGCGCGCGTTCCTCGAGCTCTTCCTCGCGGACATTGTCCAGCTCCGCGACCGGTTCGGCCATGGCAGTGATCCAGGGTGTGGGGGCGCATATCGTGGAAGCGCAGGTGTCTCCAAAGCGTGCACGAAGGCGCCGGCACGAGGCTTTCCGGTCGTCGTATGCTCTGGCTTCTCCCCTCCCGGCTATGCCCTCCCAAGGTCCGCCATGCGTTTCTCCTCCGACGAGATCGCCGCAGCGCTTGCCACCGTGCGCGCCGCCCTGCCGCCGACGCCGCAGTACCGCTGGCCGCTGATCGAACAGGCGCTGGGCGCCGAGGTCTGGATCAAGCATGAGAACCACACGCCCGTGGGCGCCTTCAAGGTGCGCGGCGGGCTGACTTATTTCGAGGAGCTGCGCCGCGCCCAGCCGGAGGTGCGGCAGGTGATCAGCGCCACCCGCGGCAACCATGGGCAGTCGGTCGGCTTCGCCGCGCGCCGCCACGGCCTGCAGGCGACCATCGTGGTGCCGCACGGCAACTCGGTGGAGAAGAACGCGGCCATGCGGGCGCTGGGCGTAGAGCTCGTCGAGCATGGCGAGGACTTCCAGGCCGCGTCGGATCACGCCGCCGCGCTGGCGAGCGCGCATGGCCTGCACCGCATTCCCTCCTTCCACCGCGAGCTGGTGCGCGGCGTGGCCACGGCCTACGTGGAGTTCTTCGAGGCGACCAAGGCCGCTGGCGGGGCGCCGGATGTGCTGTTCGTGCCCATCGGCCTGGGCTCGGGCTTCGCCGGCGCGGCGGCGGCGCGCGCCTACTGCGGCGTGAGCACGCGCTTGGTCGGCGTGGTCTCGGCGCATGCCGAAGCCAGCCTGCAGTCCTGGCGCAGCGGCATGCTGGTGGAGTCGCCCGCCAACACCCGCCTCGCCGACGGCATGGCCTGCCGTTTGCCGGTGGCCGAGGCGATGGCGGTGGTGCGCGCCGAGGCCGAGGACGTGGTCGCGGTCACCGACGATGAGGTGGCCGCCGCGATGCGCCTGCTCTACACGGCCACCCACAACGTGGCCGAGGGCGCCGGTGCCGCCGCGCTGGCGGCGGCCATGCAGCAGCGCAGGTTCTGGGCGGGGCAGCGCATCGGCGTGGCGCTCACCGGCGGCAATGTGGATGCGCCGCTGTTCGCCGAGGTGCTGGCCGGATGAGGCCGGGCGTCCGGGTCGGTCGCCCGGCCCTCTCGCGGCGGGCCTGACGGATGCTGCGTTCGATCCGCGTCAGGCGGACGCGGCGGCAAGCGCCCTGATGCGCTGCGCGACGTCGGGATCGGTCGGGTTGTAGACGATCATGCTCAGGTCCGGCCGACCGTCGACGGCGAAGGCCGAGTATTCCAGTGCGATGGGCCCCAGCTCCGGGTGCAGCAGGCGCTTGAGGTGTTCGCCGCCGCCCGCGTCGAGCACTTCGTTGTCGTGCCACAGCGCTTCGAACTCCGGGCTGAGCCTGCAGAGCTCGTCCACCAGCTCACCGACTTCGGAGGCCAGGCCGGCGCGCGCCACGTCGGCGCGGAAGCCGCCCACCACGAAGCGGGCCACGCTGTCCCAGTCGTGCTGTTTGGCGCGCGCGGCCGGATCGCGGAACAGGAAGTAGAGGATGTTGCGCTGGCCCACCGGCAGCGCGCCGTAGTCGGTCAGCACGACGGTGGCGGCCCGGTTCCAGGCCACGATCTCCCAGGTGGCGGTGCGGATGATCGCCGGGCTCGCGTCGAGCAGATCGAGCAGTCGCTGCAGGCGGGGGCTGACGCTGTCCACCGCCTTGTAGCGGACCTCGGGCGGCCGTCCCAGTCCGAGCATGAACAGATGTTCGCGCTCGGCCTCGGTGAGCATCAGCGCGCTGGCCACGCGGTCCAGGACCTCAGGCGAGGGCGCGCCGCCGCGGCCCTGCTCGAGCCAGGTGTACCAGGTCGGGCTGATGTGGGCGCGTTGCGCGACTTCCTCCCGGCGCAGCCCGGGCGTCCGCCTGCGACCGGTGAAGCCGAAGCTGGCCGGGTCCAGGCGCGTGCGGCGGCTTCTCAGGAATTCGCCGAGGGATTTGGCCGTGCCGACGGGCATGCGGAGCCTGTTAGTCGCTTTACTAGGATGAGATCACTAATTTACCGGTATGGCGTTCGGCCAGATAGTGCGCAGCTCCACGCTCAGGACACCGCACCATGCGCATCTTTCTTACCGGCGCGACCGGCTTCATCGGCTCGGCCCTCGTCCCCGAACTCATCGGCGCAGGCCACCAGGTCATCGGCGTCAGTCGCTCCGACGCGGGCGCCCAGGCGCTGCGCGCCGCGGGCGCCGAGGTCTATCGCGGCACGCTCGAAGATCCCGAAGGCCTGCGTGCCGGCGCCGCCCAGGCGGACGGCGTGATCCATACCGCGTTCGATCACGACTTCTCGCGCTTCGTCGAGAACTGCCAGAAGGACGGGCGCGTCATTGCCGCGCTCGGCGAGGCGCTCAAGGGCTCCGACCGTCCGCTGGTCATCACCTCGGGAACGGGATTCGGCATTGCCCGGGACGGCGAACTGGCGAGCGAGGACGTCTTCAATCCCGACCATCCCAATCCGCGCGTCGCCTCCGAGCTGGCCGGCAATGCCCTGCTGGAGGCTGGCGTGAATGTGTCGGTGGTGCGGCTGCCGCAGGTCCACGATCCGCTCCGGCAGGGCCTGGTCTCGCCGCTGATCGCCGTCGCCCGCGAAAAGGGCTACGTCGCCTATGTCGGCGAGGGCCGCAATCGCTGGTCGGCCGGGCATCTTGCCGATGTGGTGCGCCTGTACCGGCTTGCCGTGGAGGCGGCCGTTCGCGGGGCGCGCTATCACGCGGTCGGCGAGGAAGGCGTCAGCAGCCGCGACATCGCCGAATCGCTCGGTCGCGGGCTGAAGCTGCCGGTGGTGTCGGTCGCGCCGAAAGAGGCCCCGGCCTACTTCGGCTGGCTGATGCACTTCGCCGCGCAGGACATGCCGGCCTCCAGTGCCCTCACCCAGGCGCGGCTGCACTGGCATCCGACGGGGCCGACGCTGCTCGCCGATCTCGACCTGGCCCGCTACGCGCAATAAGCAGCGGCTGCGGTCGAGCGCGCCACGGCAATCCGCGGCGCGCATGGGTCATGCGCATCGGGTCGGCGAACGTGCGCAGCTGATCCGGTGCATGGACGCACCGGGTCGGGTGCTTCACCCGCCGGCGCGATACCGCGCGACCACCTCGGCCACCAGATCGGCATTCCCGCCGGTGACGCGCCCATCGCGGCTCAGACGCCCGTCCTCCAGCCCGATGCGCGTGGACCAGCGCTGCTCGCGGGCACGCTCGATGAAATGCCAGACGGTCGCATCGAAGCCGTGCAGCAGGATGGGACGCGCGACGCCGGCCCGCGTCAGCACCTGCACGATGTCGGTGGCGATCCGGTCCGCTTCGTCGATGTCCTGTTCGCCCACTTCGATCAGCACGCGCAGCACACGCCGATGGTCCTCCAGGGCAATGAAGCGCTCGGCGTCATCGACCGTGGACAGCCCCGCTTCGACCCCGACGCCGATCTCGTGTAGCAGCGACATCACCGCGGGCGCGTCCGGCTCGGACAGATTGACCGAGGCATAGTCGGGCAGATGCCGCCACGCCGCGATGCAGGCGCGCGTGGCCGCCTCGTCGTCTTCGATCCACGCCCCGGTGGACACCCCGATCAGCGTGCCGGGGCAGGCCTGGCGCATGGCCGGCATCAGCGCATCGACCGCGGCCAGATGCTCACGACCATCGGCTCCACGCGGATGAATATGTAGTTCCCCCGCGCCCGCCGCGACGCATGCGATGCCATCGCGGGCCATCGCCTCGATCGTCAGAGGAAGCCGCGGATGGAAGCCAGGCGGCCTTGCGCCGTTGAGACAGGCTTGAACGATCACCGGGACCCTCGTTCGTCGTCGTTGACCCGGCCAGTCTAATGCCGCGGATCGTCGTGTCCCGCGCAGCGGCAGCGCTGACGGCACGGCCGTGTCTCGGGTGTGGCGGCCTATCCGCAGCAGAAAGCACGACTCGCGACCGCGGCACCAGCAGTCGGCACCGCAAGATTTTCGCTAGGCTGTATCGACATTCAGTCCGTCCACATCGGTATCGAGGCGAGGTACAGGAAGGCCAGGAAGTGGCTGGGCTTGCGGTCGAATCGGGTCGCGATCCGGCGGAACTGCTTGAGCTTGGCGAAGCAACGCTCGATGCGATTGCGCAGGCGGTAGCGCGCCTTGTCGTAAGCCCGCGGCTGCTGGCAACTGCGTGGCGGGATCACAGCTTGGGCACCGTGTGATCGGATCAAAGCCACCAGCTCCCGGCTGTCATAGCCCTTGTCGGCCAGCACGAACTTGGGCTTGAAACCGGCCAGCAGTGCAGGGGCCTGCGTGATGTCGTTGCGCTCCCCGCCTGTGAGCAGAAACCGCACCGGGCGGCCCTGCCCATCCACGGCCAGGTGAATCTTCGTGCTCAGACCTCCTCGGGAACGCCCCAGAGCCGAGTCCGAAGCCCCCCTTTTCCGGTCGCCGCCTGTGCGTGCGCCCGGACGATGCTGCTGTCGATCATCAGGTATTCGTTGCCTCGATCCCGGATCAGGCTCTGGAACACCTGCTCCCAGATGCCCTTGGCGGCCCAACGGGTAAATCGCTTGTGCACGCTTTTATAGGCCCCATAGCGGGGCGGCAGGTCGCTCCAGCGCGCGCCAGAGCGCAACACCCACAGTACGCCATTGACGAAGGTGCGGTTGTCGGCTGCCGTACGGCCAGGATCACTGGCCTTGCCTGGAAGCAGCGCTTCGATCCGCTCCCACTGGGTCTGGCTCAACTCGTAGCGGCTGGGCCGCGCAGGCTTGGTCTTCAACATCCTGCGGAAGATAACCACTGAATGTCGATTCGACCTAGCGCTCCGCCGACGCGTCCGCAGGCTGCAGCAGCAGCCGCACCAGCGGATTGGGGAAGCGTCGCGACATGGTGACCGCGTGGAAGGTCTCCACGATGTCGGGCAGCTGATCGCCTTCCACCAGCACGCCTGCGGCGATCTCGTCCTTGACGACGATGGGCGGCAGGACCGCCAGGCCGATGTCCTCGCGGGCCAGCAGGCGCATCATCGCCATGTCCTCCACTTCCGCCACGATCTGCGGCCGTACGCCCAGGCGATCGGCCAGGGCGTCGAAGCCGGTGCGCACGCTGCTGTCCACGGTCGGCAGGATGATGGGATGGTCTCGCAGGCGCTCGGCGAGGCTCGCGGCATGGCCAAGCCGGTCCGGCGTGCCCACCAGGCTGACCTGGCGCTGTGCCAGCCGGTGGGTGACGAACGGGGTCAGCGCGTCGGCGGGCGGCGCCTGATTGAGCAGCACGACGTCCAGGTTGAGCGCCTCCAGCGCCCGCAGCAGTTCGCCCGCACTGCCAGAGCGCAGGATCAGATCGATGTCCGTGCGGCCAAGCACCGGGCGCAGGAACTCCATCTGGAAATTGCGCGACAGCGTGGCCAGCGAACCCACGCGCAGCGCCTGCCGTGCCGCACCGGTCTGCCGCAGCGTGCCCAGCAGCTCGTCGCCGGTGGCGAAGATCGCGTCGGCGTGGTCGAGCACGATATGCCCGGCCTCGGTCAGATGCAGCTGCCGCCCTCGCCGCTCGAACAGCGCATGGCCCAGGCGCTCCTCGAGCTTGCGGATCTGGACCGACAAGGCCGACTGGGTCAGGTGCAGCCGCTCCGCGGTACGGGTGAGGTTGCCGTCGTGCGCGACCGCCCAGAAGTAGCGCAGGTGGTTGTAGTTCAACGCGGCCATATCGTTCGATATTAGCGAACGATATGGCGAACACAATGAATTTTTGTTCGTCCCCGTCGATCCCTATCGTGGCGCCCGCCTGCCACCGCGCTCGATCCAGGGGACCGCCTTGTCGCTCTATCTGCTGCCGCTGTCTGCCCCGCTCCTCCTGCTGCTTGCCGCCAGTCTTGGCGGCCTCCGCAGCGGGCGGCGCCCGCCCCTGCTGCCCCTGGTCGCCGAAGGCGCGGCGCTTGGCGCCCTGCTCATCGCGCTGGCCTCGCTTGCGCTGCTGATCGTGCAAGGCGCTGGCACCAGCGCCTTGCTGGGCTGGGGCGGCATCGGCCTGTCGGTGCGGCTGGACGCGGTGAGCGCGACGATGCTCCTGCTGGTGGCCTTCGTCGGCTGGATCGTGGTGCGCTATGCCCGCACCTATCTGGACGGCGAGGCGCGGCAGGGCTACTTCATCGGCTGGCTCTGCGCCGCGCTCGCGGCCGTCCTGCTGCTCGTCCAGGCCGGCAATCTGGTCCAGCTCGTGATCGCCTGGATCGCGACCAGCCTCGCCCTGCGTCGCCTGCTGCTGTTCTATCCCGAGCGCGTGGCCGCGCGGCGTGCGGCACGCAAGAAGCGGCTGTTCTCCACGCTGGGCGCCGTTGCGCTGATCGGCGCGGCCGCCCTCATCTGGACGCGCCTGGGCACCACCGACATCGCCACGATCAATGCGATGGCCCGCGCGGGAGCACACACCTGGCCCCTGGTCGCGGCGGCTGCCTTGCTCGCGCTGGCCGCGGTCCGGAAGTCCGCCCAGTTCCCGACCCATGGCTGGCTGACCGAGATGATGGAGGCGCCCACGCCGGTGTCGGCCCTGCTGCATGCCGGCGTGGTCAACGGCGGCGGCTTCCTGCTGATCCGGTTCGCCGACCTCATGCTGCTCAGCCCCGGCGTGCTGGCCGTGCTGGCCATGCTGGGCGGCTTCACCGCGCTGTTCGGCGCGCTGGTGATGCTGACCCAGCCCGCGGTCAAGACCTCGCTGGCCTGGTCCACGGTCGCGCAGATGGGCTTCATGATCCTCCAGTGCGGCCTTGCGCTGTTCCCGCTGGCGCTGCTGCATATCGTGGCGCACTCGCTCTACAAGGCGCATGCCTTTCTCGCTTCCGGCGGCGCGGTCGAGCAGGTGGCGGCCACGCGCCGGCCCGGGCCGGTCGCGGTCCCCAGCGTGTCGGCGGTCGGTCGGGCCTTCCTGATCGCGCTGGCGATCTATGTCGGGATCGGTGCGGTCTTCGCGCTCACGTTCGGCTTCGGGCACAAGTCGCCCCAGGCGCTGGCGCTGGGCGCGATCCTGATCTTCGGGGTGGCCTATCTGCTGGCCCAGGGCCTGGCCGACGCGGCGCCGCGCGCGCTGACGCGCAGGACCGCGCTCTACGCCTGCGCCGCGGCGGTCGGCTATTTCGCGCTGCAGAGCGTCGCCGAGTGGCTGACCTCGGGCGTTCTGCCCGCCACGCCGGCGCCGGGTCGACTGGAGTGGACGCTCCTGGCACTCGCGGTGCTGAGCTTCGGGCTGGTCGCGGTGGCGCAGGCGCTGTTCCCGCTCTGGGCCTCGCATCCGGCGGCCGCCGGACTGCGCGTCCATCTCTCCAATGGACTGTACGTCAACGCCGCGCTCGACCGCCTGCTCGGCGGCTGGTCGGTCACCAAGGCCTCGTGACCCCACAAGCGACAGGACACTCCTCATGCCGATGACCTCGACCGAATCGCCGCGCCTGTCCCATGACGGGATCATCGATGCGGCGCATCGCGCGGCGCGCGCGATCCCCCCGCTCTGGCCGCTGGCCTCGAGCGTTGCGGTCAATCCCTTCCTCGGCCAGACGGGCGAGCCGCTGGCGACCGCGGCCGCGCGCCTGCGGCGTACAGCCGGCATCGCATTGACCATGCCGCGGGCCTGGTATGCGCAGCGCTGGCACGCCGGCGAGATCGCCGAAGCGGACCTGCAGGCGGCCTTGCAGCGCGCTCCGGCAGCGCCGCGCCCACCTAGCCTGTCCACCCTCAAGCACGCGATGCAGGGCGCGCGCGGCGCACCGCAGGCGATCCCGACCGTAGCCGATCTGGCCCGCCAGCTCGCGGCGATCGACTGGCCGGGCATCGTCAACGAGCGCATCGGGCACTGGGCATCGAGTTACTTCGATCAGGGCCAGGCGCTTTGGAGCGCCGGGCCATCCGGCGGCGCCTACGCCGCGTGGCGCGTCGTCGCGACCCACGACCTGACTCCGGAGGTCGCCGGCCTGACGGGGTTCGCGCGGCACGTGGCGCAGATGCCCGTCAGTGCCGACGACGCGATCGTCGAAGGCGCTGTCAGCCTCGGGCTCTCCCAGGACGCGCTGGAGAGCTACTTCCACCGGCTGCTGAGCACGCTCGGCGGCTGGGGTCAGCTGGCCCGGTATCGGCTGTGGCAAGCGGAGTTGAACGGCGGCCACGATGCGTCCGTCATCGACCTGCTCGCCATCCGCATGGCCTGGGACGTGGCGCTGCTGCGCAAGTTCGGTGCAGCGCTGGCGTCCCGGTGGCAGATGGCCCTCTGCGCTTACGCCGCGCCGGTGTCCGCGACGTCGGGGGACCTCGTCGACAGCCTCCTGCAGGAGGCGGCCGAATGCGCGGCGCAGCGGCGGCTCGGCGCCGTGCTTGCGGACGCATCCCCGCCGCGTTCGCACGCTGGTCGCCCGCAGCTGCAGATGGCCTTCTGCATCGACGTGCGCTCGGAAGTGTTCCGCCGTGCGCTGGAAAGCCTGGATCCCGGCATCCAGACGCTCGGGTTCGCCGGCTTCTTCGGGCTGGGCATCGGCCATCGGCGTTTCGCCTCGGATGTAGTCGAGGCGCGGCTGCCTGTGCTGTTGGCGCCGGCTGTCTTCACCCGCTCCGGGGAGGCCACACCTGCGCTGGCCGCTGCGGACCTGCGCGCTCGCATCAAGGCGCGGACCAAGCGTGCCTGGGGCCGCTTCAAGCTGGCCGCGATTTCCTCCTTCGCCTTCGTCGAGGCCACGGGCCCTGTCTACGTCGCCAAGCTGCTGCGCGACGGGCTGGCGCTGACGCGGCATCGCGCGCCGAACGACCCCGCACCGCATCCGGCCAGCAGCCTCGACCTTGAGACACGGCTGACCATGGCCACGCGCGTGCTCAAGGCCATGTCGCTCACCACCGGCTTCGCCAGGCTCGTCGTGCTCGCCGGCCATGGCGCCAACGTGGTCAACAATCCGCATGCCAGCGCCCTGCACTGCGGCGCCTGCGGCGGCTACTCGGGTGAGACGAACGCGCGGCTGCTGGCCTCGCTGCTCAACGATCCCGAGGTGCGCGCCGGGCTTGCCGAGCGCGGCATCGCGATCCCCGCCGACACGCTGTTCCTGGCCGCGCTGCACGACACCACCACCGATGCGGTCCAGCTCTACGCCGCCGATCATCCCTCGCCCGAGCATGCTGCCGATCTCGAACAGGCGGCGCGTTGGCTGCAGTCCGCCGGCGCGCTGGCGCGAGGCGCACGCGCCCTGCGCCTGCCCCGCGCCCAGCGCAGCCAGGACATCGCCCAGCGTGCCCGCGACTGGGCCGAGCTTCGCCCGGAATGGGCGCTGGCCGGCTGCCAGGCCTTCATTGCCGCTCCGCGGTCACGCACCGCGGGGCGCGATCTGGCGGGCAAGGTCTTCCTGCACGACTACGACTGGCGGCGCGACGAAGGCTTCGGTGTGCTGGAGCTGATCCTGACCGCCCCGGTCGTGGTCGCCAGCTGGATCAGCCTGCAGTACTACGGATCGACCGTCGCACCGGAGGTCTTCGGCGCGGGCAACAAGCTGCTGCACAACGTCACCGGCGGCATCGGCGTGGTCGAAGGCAACGGCGGCCTGCTGCGCGGCGGCCTGCCCTGGCAGTCGATACACGATGGCGAACGGCTCATCCACGAACCGCTGCGCCTGTCCGTCCTGATCGAGGCCCCGCCCGAGGCCATCGCCAACGTGCTGGAGCGTCATCCGCAGATCCGCGCACTGTTCGACAACCGCTGGCTGCATCTGTTCTCGATGGATGATCAGGGCCGCATGGCCAGGCGCTATGCTGGCGCGCTGCGCTGGGAGGCGGGCTTCGGCGACAGACATCCCGCGTCGGTGCCCGCCTGAGTGCCCGCCAGGCGGTCATGGCGGCCGAGGGGATCGTCCTGGAGAGCGAGCGGCCGAGACTTGGCTCGCTGAGAACACGTCTATCTGCTGCCACCAGGCACAAGGTTTTCCTGGATCCAGGAGGCCACGTCGGTGACTGGGATGCCGTGGCGATCGTTGAACGTTCCACGCTTGTCCCATGCCACGCCCCGCCCCTGAGCGAAGGCCGCTCGATACTTGCGCATCATGTCGTGCGGGTCGCGCGCCAGTTCGTCCAACAACTGCTGCTCTGTCCACTCCGAGCGACGGAATGGTCGGCCCAGGCCCGCCTGCAGTTTGTCGGCGACCTCTCCGTAGGTCACGGTGTCGCCGGCCAGATACACGATCTCGTTCCGGATGCGGGGCCGGGCGAAGACGATCTCGGCAGTCAGCACCCCGATGTCGTCGGGCGTCGTCAGCGTCACGGCGGTGTCGAGGCTGCCCAGTGCACGGACGGCGTCGTGCTGCAGGTCGACCACGCCGAACTCCGGTTCGAACAGGTAGCTCATGAACATGCCGGTCGAGATGATCACCCACTCGGTCCGATCCTGGCCGCGCAGCAGTTCGCGCACGTCCAGCTGCGCATCGAAGATGTCCTGCGGACTGCCGCGGCCGATCACGTCGAAATCGACGCCGAACTGCCAAGGGAAGTATCTTGGGATGCGCGCCTGCAATGCGGCGCGCGCCAGCTTCATCGGGGTGTCGATCCCCGCCGCATAGCCTGCGCAGCCGATGACCGTGTCGTATCGCGCGAACAACGCTGCCAGTTCGTCGATGGTGCTCTTCACCAGGTCGCCTGCCACGATCTCGATTCCAAGGTCCTGGATCTCGGCGATGTCCCGCCGCTTGGCTGGCGCACTCGACTCGATGGCGCTTGTACGCAGCAGAACACTGATTCTCGCGCCATCGACCTGCCTGGCCCGGCGCGCGAGATTGCGCAGCACCGGCAGGCCGAGTTCACCGGCGCCGAGCACGAGGATGTTCTGCGACGTCGCGTTGGGATCTGTCTGGTTCATCGGGTAGCCCATCGGAAGGAATCGCGGCACTCTAGCGACGAGCAGATGCAGGCATAAGAAGGCACAGACGTGATACCGAGAGGATCGTTGTGAATCGTGAAGACATTCTTCAGTACGCGCAGGCCGTGTGCGATGGCCTGCGCGATGATGACGACGGCCTGCGGCGTGAGGTGCTCGCGCACGCCGGAAGCCGTTGGTCCCTCGGCATCGTGCATACCCTCGGCGTGTACGGCAGGTTGCGCCACGCGGAGATCGGCAGGCGCATGCATGGAGTGACGCAACGCATGCTGACCTTGACGTTGCGGCAGCTCGAGCGCGACGGGCTGGTGCTTCGTCACGACTTCGAAGAGGTGCCTCCCAGAGTCGAGTACGAATTGTCCGAAACAGGCATGGAGCTGCTTGTTCGCATGGTCCCGCTGTGGACGTGGATCGTCGAGAACGCGGACCGCTTCCGCGAGGCAAGACGGGATTTCGACCTGAGGCACCGTGATGCGGCTCCCTGACCGGCGACGGCTTCGGGGCGACCAAGCTCGCCGAGACGAGCCTGCCTGGACAAGGCGACCTCGAACCCATGCGCTGCAACGCCATGCCCGGAGATCGCTGCTCCGCAAGGCATCGCCTCTCGATCAGGCAGGAGATCGTGGGATCACGTCGTTGTCTTGACGCCTTGCGTGGGCATCAGGAAAGGGCGTGTCCTCACTCCCACTCGATCGTCGCCGGCGGCTTGCCGGAGATGTCGTAGACCACGCGCGAGACGCCGCGCAGCTCGTTGATGATGCGGTTGCTGACGGTGCCGAGGAAGTCGTACGGCAGGTGCGCCCAGTGGGCGGTCATGAAGTCGATGGTCTCCACCGCGCGCAAGGCGATCACCCATTCGTAGGCGCGGGCGTCGCCGACCACGCCGACCGATTTCACCGGCAGGAACACGGCGAAGGCCTGGCTGGTCCTGTCGTACAGGTCGGCCTTGCGCAGCTCGTCGATGAAGATGGCATCGGCCTTGGCCAGCAGTTCGGCGTACTCGGGCTTGACCTCGCCAAGGATGCGCACGCCCAGGCCGGGGCCGGGGAACGGATGGCGGTAGACCATGGTGCGCGGCAGGCCGAGCTCGACGCCCAGTCGGCGCACCTCGTCCTTGAACAGCTCGCGCAGCGGTTCGACCAGGCCCAGCTTCATGTGCTCGGGCAGCCCGCCGACGTTGTGGTGGCTCTTGATGACATGGGCCTTGCCGGTCTTGCTGCCGGCCGATTCGATCACGTCCGGGTAGATGGTGCCCTGGGCCAGCCACTTGGCGTTGCTGAGCTTGTTGGACTCCTCGTCGAAGATCTCAACGAACAGGTTGCCGATGATCTTGCGCTTGGCTTCCGGATCGCTGACGCCTTCCAGCGCCTTGAAGTAGCGCTGCGCGGCGTTGACCCGGACCACCTTGACGCCCATGTGCTCGGCGAACATCGCCATCACCTGGTCGCCTTCCTGCCAGCGCAGCAGGCCGGTGTCGACGAATACGCAGGTCAGCTTGTCGCCGATCGCCTTGTGCAGCAGCGCGGCGACCACCGACGAATCCACGCCGCCGGACAGGCCCAGGATCACCTCGTCCTCGCCGACCCGGGCGCGCACGCGGGCGATCTGGTCCTCGATGATGTTGGCCGCGGTCCACAGGGTCTGGCAGCCGCAGATGTCGACCACGAAGCGGCGCAGCAGGGTCTGGCCCTGCAGGGTGTGGGTGACCTCCGGATGGAACTGCACGCCGTACCAGCGCTTGTCCTCGTTGGCCATGGCGGCCACGGGGATGCGGTCGGTGGTGGCGGTGATGGTGAAGCCCGGCGGCGCGACCGACACATGGTCGCCATGGCTCATCCAGACATTCAGTCGCGGCTCCCCGCCGTGGTCGCTCAGGCCCTTGAACAGCGCATCGGCGTGGATCACGTTGACTTCGGCATGGCCGAACTCGCGCTGATCGGCCGCTTCGGTCGCCCCGCCCAGCTGCGCCGCCAGGGTCTGCATGCCATAGCAGATGCCGAAGATCGGCAGGCCCGAATCGAACACTTCCTGCGGCGCGGCCGGCGCGCCCGGCAGCGTGGTCGATTCCGGACCACCGGAGAGGATGATGCCCTTGGGCTGGAACGCGGCGATCTCGGCCGGGTCGTGATCCCAGGCCCAGATCTCGCAGTACACGCCGATCTCACGGATGCGGCGGGCGATCAGCTGGGTGTACTGCGCGCCGAAATCGAGGATCAGGATCTTGTCGGTGTGGATGTTGGTCATCGGGGCCGGGAATCGGGAATGGAGAATCGGGAATGGGTAAAGCGGTGAAGGCGCTGGTTCATCGATTCCCGACTCCCGATTCCCCATTCCCGGGCAAGCATCAGCCTGCGCGGTAGTTCGGCGGTTCCTTGGTGATCTGCACGTCGTGGACGTGGCTCTCGCGCTGGCCGGCGCCGGTGATGTGCACGAACTGCGGCTTGGTGCGCATCTCCTCGATGGTCGCGCAGCCCACGTAGCCCATCGTGGCGCGCAGGCCGCCGATCAGCTGGTGGATGATCGCGCTCAGCGGGCCGCGGTACGGCACGCGGCCTTCGATGCCTTCGGGCACCAGCTTGTCGGCGTCGGAGGCGTCCTGGAAGTAGCGGTCCTTGGAGCCCTTCTCCATCGCGCCCAGCGAGCCCATGCCGCGGTAGCTCTTGTAGCTGCGGCCCTGGAACAGCTCGACCTCGCCCGGGGCTTCCTCGGTGCCGGCGAACAGGCCACCGGCCATCACCGTGGAGGCACCGGCGGCCAGCGCCTTGCCGATGTCGCCCGAGTAGCGGATGCCGCCGTCGGCGATCAGCGGGATGCGGTCGGCCAGCGCCTCGGCGACCATGTTGACCGCGGTGATCTGGGGCACGCCCACGCCCGCCACCACGCGCGTGGTGCAGATCGAACCCGGGCCCACGCCGACCTTGACCGCATCGGCGCCGGCGTCCATCAGCGCCAGCGCGGCGTCGCCGGTGACGATGTTGCCGCCGATCACCTGCAGCTGCGGATAGGTCGTCTTGACCCAGGCCACGCGATCCAGCACGCCCTGCGAATGGCCGTGCGCGGTGTCGACGATGATCACGTCCACGCCGGCGGCGGCCAGCGCCTCGACGCGCTGCTCGGTGTCGCCGCCGACGCCGACCGCGGCGCCCACCAGCAGGCGGCTGTCGCGGTCCTTGGCGGCGTTGGGACTGTCGGACTTCTTCTGGATGTCCTTGACCGTGATCAGCCCGCGCAGGGCGAAGGCGTCGTTGACCACCAGGACCTTCTCGATGCGGTGCTTGTGAAGCAGCTCGAGCACTTCCTCGTCGCTGGCGCCTTCGCGCACGGTGATCAGGCGATCCTTCTTGGTCATGATGTGGCGGACCGGATCGTCGAGCTTCTTCTCGAAGCGCATGTCGCGGCTGGTGACGATGCCGACCAGCTGGTGGCCGTCGACCACCGGCACGCCGGAGATGTTGCGCGCGCGGGTGAGCTTGAGCACCTCGGCGATGGTGGTGTCCGGGCCGACGGTGAACGGCTCGGTGATCACGCCGGCCTCGAAGGTCTTGACCTTGGCCACTTCGGCGGCCTGGGCCTCGACGGTGAGGTTCTTGTGGATGATGCCGATGCCGCCCAGCTGGGCCATGGTCACGGCCAGACGATGCTCGGTCACCGTGTCCATGGCCGCCGACAGCAGCGGCAGCTTGAGCTTGAGGTCGCGGGTCAGGCGCGTTTCCAGGTTCACGTCCTTGGGCAGGACGGTCGAGTGCGCGGGGACCAGGGAAACGTCGTCGTACGTCAGTGCTTCAGCCAGGATGCGGAGCATCGGCTCACCTAACCGGTTCTAGGGAAGCGCGACATTTTAACGTATTGGGGCGGGGATTGGGGATTCGGGATTGGGGATTGGCCACAACAAAGCGTCCCGCTGCCGTCCGATCCCGGACGCAAACGGAATCGGCCAACGCATGCCTTTTGCCCTCGCTTTCAACCAATCCCGAATCC
Source organism: Pseudoxanthomonas sp. UC19_8 (assembly GCF_042700505.1). Lineage (NCBI taxonomy): Bacteria > Pseudomonadati > Pseudomonadota > Gammaproteobacteria > Lysobacterales > Lysobacteraceae > Pseudoxanthomonas > Pseudoxanthomonas sp. UC19_8. Next base: position 1,591,002 of record NZ_CP170559.1, on the reverse strand, counting down.
CGAATCCCCAATCCCCGCCGCATCAGCAGCCTCGATCGTGTTCTGCATCAGCGTGGCCACGGTCATCGGGCCCACGCCGCCGGGGACCGGGGTGATCCAGCTGGCGCGCTGGGCTGCGGCCTCGAAGCCCACATCGCCGGTGAGGCGGCCGTCCTCGAGCCGGTTGATGCCCACGTCGATCACCACCGCGCCGGGCTTGACCCACTCGCCCGGGATCAGCTGCGGCCGGCCGACCGCGACCACCAGGATGTCGGCGTTGCGCACGCTGGCTTCGAGCACATCGGCCGGGGTGAACTTGTGGCAGCAGGTCACCGTGCAACCGGCGATCAGCAGTTCCAGCGCCATCGGCCGGCCCACGTGGTTGGACACGCCGACGATGGTGGCGTTGCGCCCGCGCACCGGCTGGTCGGTGTGGCCCAGCAGGGTGACGATGCCGCGCGGGGTGCAGGGGCGCAGGCCGAATTCGCGCAGGGCCAGGTGGCCCACGTTCTCCGGGTGGAAGCCGTCCACATCCTTGCGCGGGTCGATGCGGTGGATCAGCCGGCGCGCGTCGGGAATGCCCGGCAGCGGCAGCTGTACCAGGATGCCGTGGATCTTCGGGTCGGCGTTGAGCTGGTCGATCAGGGCCAGCAGCTGGCCTTCCGTGGTGCCGGCCGGCAGATCGTAGTCGTGGGCGACGATGCCGACTTTCTCGGCCGCGCGACGCTTGTTGCGCACGTAGACCGTGCTGGCCGGGTCGCCGCCCACCAGCACCACGGCCAGGCCCGGCGCGCCCTTGCCGGCGGCCACGCGCGCGTCGACCCGCTGCTTGAGCTGGTCCAGGAGGTCCTCGGCGATGCGACGGCCGTCGAGGATGCGGGCGGGGGCGGAAGCGGTCATCGAAGGCGCGGTATAGAGTGCAGGCCCCCTATTGTCCCCGATTGGCACCATGACCGACACCACGCACCTCGAAGCGGCCGCCTTCCGCCGCCTGCTGCAGCATCTCAACGTCGAGCGGCCGGACGTGCAGAACATCGACCTGATGATCCTGGCCGGCTTTTGCCGCAACTGCCTGTCGGACTGGTACCGCGAGGCGGCCGAGGCCGCCGGCACGCCGATGACCAAGGACCAGGCCCGCGAGGCGGTCTACGGCATGCCCTTCGCCGAATGGAAGGCCAGGCACCAGCCCGAGGCCACGGCCGAGCAGCTGGCCGCGTTCGAGGCGGCACGCAAGCGACACGGCTGAGCGTGGGGCTGAAAGCCCCTCCCCTGCACGCGCAGGCGCGCAGGACCGGTGCCGCTGCTCAGCCCTCGCCCACGCCCAGCTTCTCGCGCAGCGCGGCGCGGTAGGTGCGGCTGCACGGCAGCGTGGTGCCGTCCTTCAGATGCAGGCGGGCCTCGCCCCCGTCGATGGGTTCGATCGAGGCCACCTGGGCCAGGTTGACGATGTAGCTGCGCTGGATGCGCACGAAGCGGTCCGGGTCCAGTCTGGCGGCGATCTCGGTCATCGTGCTGCGCAGCGGGTAGTCGTGGCCGCGCACGCGCAGGTTGACGTAGTTGCCCGCCGCACGGACCCATTCGACCTCATCGGTGGCGACCAGGAAGTCGCGCCCGAGCTTGCGCACCAGGAAGCGCTCGGGCCGGTCCACCGGCTCCAGCGGCTGGCCCTCGTCCGGCGGGGCCAGCAGGCTGGCCTCGCCCTGCAGCCGGCGCATGGCCAGCCGATAGAGCTCGATCAGCAGCACCCACCAGAAGTAGCCGCGCACGTCCTTGAGATACTCGTAGAACAGGCCCTTGGGCCAGTCGCCGAAGTCGTAGTGACCGCCCATCCACCAGTAGGCCAGCGTGCGCAGGGCGACCATGCCCGACACGTGCGTCACCGAGACCGCCACGCTGAACAACAGATGCCGCGGCAGCTGCCTGCGCCAGGTGTCCCAGTGGAACGGATAGCGGCGGGAGAACCAGGCGATCGGCAAGACCATCGCCAGCCACATCAGGTGACTCGAGCATTCCCAGACCACCGGCTCCCAGTCGGCGAAGTGCAGCCCGACCTTGTGGATGTCCATGATCACGGTGACGCTGCTGAAGGTCGCCCCCACCACCGCGTTGAGCACCCAGAAGCCGATCTCGAACCAGCGCTTCCACGGCAGGAAGCGTTCGTAGGCGGTCGGTGCGGGTGCAGGCATCCGGCCATTCTACGAGTCCTTCGGTCCGTGCCGCTCCCATCGCGGCGCTTGCCGCCGCGCGTGCACGGGACCCCGTCCCCGCAGACCCGCGGTTGGTCCCAAACCCGCGGGGTGTGGTCACTTTCGGCTGGTCCGGCCAGGACGCAGGGGAAACACTGAGCAACATCCCGGCCGACGCTCTGCCATGACCACGCCCTTGCCTGCTCCTCTCTCCGATCACCACCCCGATGGCTCCGCGCTGTCTGCGGCTACTCCGGTCGGTGCGCGCGACCACCGTGCCGATCTGATGCTGCTGCTCGCGCTGGCGCTGGTGCGCTTGATCGCCCATCTGTGGCTCAACGGCGCCTATGGCTTCCACCGGGACGAACTGCAGGTGCTGGACGACGCCCGGCATCTGGACTGGGGCTATGTGCCCTACCCGCCGCTGGTGCCATGGCTGGCGCGGCTGGAGCTGGCCGTGTTCGGGACCTCGCTCATCGGCTTCCGCATCGTGGCCGTGCTCGCCCAGTGCGGTGCGATGGTGCTGGCGGGACTGATCGCCGCCGAGCTCGGCGGCCGGCGCTTCGCCCAGGTCTGCGCGGCGCTGGCCACGGCGTGCATGCCGTTCGGCCTGGTCAACAGCAGCATCCTCATGTACTGCGGCCCGGACCTGCTGTGGGTGGTGGCGGCCGCGTGGCTGGTGCTGCGCCTGGCCAAGGGCGGCGATCTGCGCCTGTGGCTTGCGCTTGGCGCGGTCTTCGGCCTTGGGCTGATGACGCGCTACACCATCGTGTACTGGGCCATCGGCCTGGCCGCGGGCGTGCTGGCCGGACCGATGCGCGCGCAGCTGCGCACGCGCTGGCCCTGGCTGGGCGTGGGCGTGGCCTTCGCGATCTTCCTGCCCAACCTGGTCTGGCAGGTACGGCACGACTTCATCTACCTGGACTTCGTCGCCCACATCCATGCGCGCGATGTGGCCATCGGCCGCACGGATTTGTTCTTCCCCGAGCAGCTTTACGCCAACGCCAGCGCGCTGACCCTGCCGATCTGGCTGGCGGGACTGGGATTCCTGACGCTGGCCGGTTCGATGCGCCCTTACCGCGTGCTGGCCTGGATGTATGCGGTGCCGTTGCTGCTGTTCGCGCTCTCGCGGGGACGCGGCTACTACATGGCGCCGGGCTATCCGATGCTGCTGGCGGCCGGCTATGTGGCCATCGAGCGCTGGTGCGCCTCCATGCCGGCGGGTCGCGCGCATGGACTGCGCATCGCCGTGGCTGCCTTGCTGGCGGTCGGCCTGCCGCTGGGCGCATCGCTGCATCTGCCGATCGCGCCGATCAACTCCCCGCTCTGGCACTTCAACCGGCGCCTGCACGGCGACTATGCCGAGCAGGTGGGCTGGCAGGAACTGGCCCAGCGCGTGGCCACGGTCTACCGCGCCCTGCCCGAGGCCGAGCGGGCCAACACCGCCATCCTGGCCAACAACTATGGAGAGGCCGGCGCCATGGCCCTGTACGGCCCGGCGCTCGGCCTGCCGCCGGTGATCAGCCGGACCAACTCGGCCTGGTATCGCGGCTATGGCAACCCGCCGCCGAGCGTGATCATCGAACTGGGCAATACCGAAGAGGATCAGCGCGGCAGCGTCGCCAAATGCACCTCACACGGCGTCTTCCGCAACCGCGAGGGGGTGGCCAACGAGGAATCTGCGAACGGCTACGCGATCTTCGTCTGCCGCGACATCCCGCCGATCTGGCCGCAGATCTGGGGCGTCAAGCCGCGGTTCGGTTGAGCGGCGCGGGCGCGCGGCCTGGTTCAGGCCGGAACGCAGTGCTCGACGATCAGCTGGATCGCGTCGCCGCCGCGATAGTCGTCCGGGGCCAGGCGATAGGCGATGTGCAGCCGAGGCGGTGGCGGTTCGCGCGTGAGGCCGTTGAAGTGGATCGCGTCCAGCGGCTTGCTGCGCTGCGGGCAGCGCAGCACCAGCTTGCGATGGCGCTCGCCGATCGGCCGCCAGTCGATCACCTCGAACACGCCGTCGAACAGCGGTTCGGCGAAGCCCTGCCCCCATGGCCCACCGTCGCGCAGGGCCTCGGCGTGGGCGCGGTCGAACTCGTGCGGCAGCAGCTCGCCGTCGCTGAGCAGTTCGGCCTGCAGCAGCGCGGCATCGAGCGAGGCGGCGGCGTACGCGTGGAAGGCGGCCTCGAACGCCGGCAGCTGCGCGAGATCCAGGCTCAGGCCGGCGGCCATCGCATGACCGCCGAACTTCTGCATCAGCCCCGGATGCTGGGCATCGACCGCCGCCAGCGCATCGCGGATGTGGAAGCCGGGGATCGAGCGGGCGGACCCGCGCAGCGCGTCGCTGCCGGGCTCGGCCGGGGCGAAGGCGATCACCGGGCGGTGCACGCGATCCTTCATCTTCGAGGCGACCAGGCCGACCACGCCAGGGTGCCAGTCGGCATCGAACAGGCACACCGCGATCGGCACCTCGCCATCGAGTGCGGCGACCTTGGACAGGGCGGCCTCGGCCGCATCGGTCATCTGCTGCTGCACGCCGCGGCGTTCGGCGTTGATCGCATGCAGCACGCCGGCCATCTCGCGCGCCGGGCCGTCCTCGTCGCACAGTAGGCAGGCGATGCCCAGCGCCATGTCCTCCAGCCGGCCGGCGGCGTTCAGACGGGGCGCGACGGCGAAGCCGACATCGGCGGCGCTGAGCGTCTCGGCGCGGCGGCCGCAGACCTCGATCAGCGCCCGCAGGCCGGCGCAGCCCTGCCCCGCCCGCAGCCGGCGTAGGCCGGCGGCGACCAGCGCACGGTTGTTGGCATCCAGCGGCACCAGATCCGCTAGGGCGCGGCGCCCGTCTGGACACTTTTTCGGTAGCTGTCGAAATTTAGGCAACCTCGCCTGTGGATTCGAAACAGAGCCGAACACTTCAGATATTCCTTGGGTTGTGCACTTTTGGCCAGGGTCCATCGTGCGAGGAGATGCTAGCTAACAACTTGCACCAACCCTACCAGCCGTGTGACTCCGTCGGAAGCGGACACAAAACAGACTTCGGCGCAGCCCCCGAGGGGCTGCCGATATCCGCCTGAAAGGAGCAATAAACCCAAGGATATGCCTTTAATATCAATTAGTTACTTGATACTAGCTGCCATAGTTGCTGCCCTGATTACGTTCGCCAAGGCTCAGGTGTGAGATCAGACGCTGCGTGATACAGCGGCAGACGATAGGTCCCGAATAGCCGCCGAAGCCGGCCCCAGTCGCGCCCTAGGAAGAGCCAGCGGAAATCTTCGTCGAATTGAAACTCCGAACGGAATGGATAGGTCGGCCTGTCATTGTCCACTCCTTCCAGAAGATCGAACCCATCTAGCGCAAGCACGCTGATCGCAGGCGCATCCTTCCGCTTCCGCCTACCCTCAAAGCCACATAGCCGCTCGGTTACCCTGCCAAGGAGTTCGGCAGGCGCAGGACGCAGATCAATGATCTCCGTCGCAACTCCTCTTGCACCTGCCGCACGCGTAACTGCAGCGAGCACTGCTTTGGCGCACAAATCGTCTGGGCAAGCCAAAAACGCCGGTGTTCGGAAACTCGGAAACAACGCATGTACGAATTCCGAGGCAACCTGTTCGGCGAGAACTTCACCTTCGCGTAGCGAGGTCATTTACTGCAGCCCCTGCGGACCAAGACCTATCCGCTCGCCCATGGCGCGCACATAGAACGGTTCGAGGCTGGCATCCTTTAACCAACCCGGGAGATCACCAGGCTCAAAAGCAGTCAGGTCGACGGTGGTTCGAAGCGCTCGGCAGTGCGGCTGCAATTCCGTCGTAGTGGCACGGGCGACACGCTCGGCATCTTTCGCTGGCACAGAGACGGCAACCAACAGTCCTCGCTGTTCGGAGCCATAGGGCGCACCGATGCCAGCCAGATAAGCCGCCTCGACACAATCCAGACCCGCGTAGAGCGCAATCAACCGGTCGACTAACCAAGTAGGCCAATCGCTGGAAGCCCCTATCCAAAGCTGCTGACCGCCCGTGTCGATCCGCTCGACGATGGCCACCTCTCCATGATCGAGCAGCGCAGCGATTTCTTCGGGATACAGCGTACAACCTACCTCGTTTGGGTTGAGCATCAGTGTCGCACCCCGTGTCCATTCGAATAGTTGACGTCCGGTTAGCACCAAGACAGTCGCTGCAGACCCGGCCGCTGTTCTGGCCTGCGATTCTTCGGTGAAGAATGGCAACACGGTCAGACCTTCGGGCGTTGTGAACTGGATGAAGCGCAGACGTTCACCACGACGACCACTGCGTGGCGTGTGAGCGTAGACCGTTGCATCCAGCAGCGCACGGAAAAAGGCCGGTTCCGCCGACTTGTCGGCGAGTGCCTCATGCATCAGCCTGGCGAGTTCGTCTGCAGGAATCACGCGTGTTCGTTGGGCTCGGTTAGACTAAGGAATACTTAGTCTAACCGGATTGTATGCCTCCGCGCCCATGCCTGGAAGCAAGCCCACGCCTCGGGCGCGACCGTGCGCGCCCCTTTCCCGACGCGCACTACTTGCGCACTATTTTGGTGATGGTGCCATCCATACCGGTCGAGGTGAGCTCGAAGTTAACCTGATCGCCCTGCTTCAGGGCGGTCAGGTCCACCTCGGGCGCCTTGAAGGTCATGGTCATCGCCGGCCACTTCAGAGCATCGATTGGTCCATGAGCGATCGTGATCGTCTTCGCAGCGGTGTCGACCGCCTCGACCGTGCCGCTGGCCGACGCCATGGTAGCCGCCGATGCCATTTCCGGCATGGGCATCGATTCGTTGGAAGCTGATGCCGCCGTGGATGCTTTCGATTCTGCAGGCATTTCCGCATGATTCGTCGACGCGGGGGCATTCGCATCCCCCGAAGGCGACGAGCAGGCGGTCAGCAGTGCAAGGGTGAGTACGAGGGTGGGCATTTTCATGGGTTCTCCTTGGGCTAGATGATGAGTGCAAAAAAGGGACCACCTACGCAGCTGCCAGTGCCCAGGTGGTCATACTTCGTCAGCAAGGGCAATTGCGGTCGCCCTCTTGTGTAGCAGCGGTCCTATCCGTGGTGATGACGCGGTCGTAGCGCTTCGCGGCGCCATCCACCAGTTCAGCGGTCACACACGAGTCCTCGGTGACGGTGACGCGTGCGTGGCCGATGGTTTTGTATAGCGTGGCACCGCTGCTCTTGTAGGGGACGAAGCCGCGCTGGATCGCCAGCGACGTGCCGACATCCGGTGCCGGCGTGTGCTTGAAGCACACCTGGAGCTGATGATCGGCGATCTGGTGGACCGAGCCGACTGGGGCTCGCTCACGCGGCGCGGCCGCAGCAGCGATCGGGAGCAGCAGGCTGATGGCGAGCGATGTTAGATGCAGTTTCATGGGAACCTCCTGATAAGTCAGAGGGAGTGGCACGCCGGGCACCAAACGGGGCGCTCGCCGTGGCCGGTCATGTCGGCAACGCCGACGAAGAAAGTGAGCTGGGACGTGATTGGCGTGATCGCCGCAAGCGACGCCGCTGCAGCAACCGGTACGCGGCCGGAATCACGAGCATCGAGAGCAACGGCGCACTGAGCATGCCGCCGACCATCGGCGCAGCAATGCGCTGCATGACTTCCGAGCCGGCGCCGCTTCCGATCAGGATCGGGAACAGACCGGCCAGGATCACGGCTACGGTCATCGCCTTTGGTCGCACGCGTTGCACGGCGCCTTCGCGGATCGCGGCGTCGAGTTCCGCCTCGCCCGCGCTCGGATTCGCGGCGAGTTGGCGTTCCCACGCGTGGCGCAGGTACAGCAACATGATGATGCCGAACTCGGCGGCGACGCCGGCCAGGGCGATGAAGCCGATCAGCGTGGCGACCGATACGGCATGGCCCATGCCCCAGATCAGCCACAAGCCCCCGACCAATGCGAGTGGCAGGCTGAGCATGATGATCGCGGCCTCCGACACGCGTCGAAACACCAAGTAAATCAGGCCGAAGATGATTACCAACGTCGCGGGAACCACCACGCGCAGCCGCTCACTGGCACGTTTGAGGTACTCGTACTGGCCGGACCAACCCACGGCGTATCCGGCTGGCATCGGCACCTGCTTTGCGACCGCACGTTGCAGATCGGTCACCACCGAGCCGAGATCGCGTCCAGCCACATCCACGTAAACATAATTGCTGAGGCGAGCGTTATCGCTGCGCAACATCGGCGGGCCTTCGCTGAAGCTCAGCTCGGCGACCTGTCCCAACGTCAGCTGCACACCACTTGGCGCGAGCAAAGGCAACTGCGCGAGTGCGGCCGGCGAGTCGCGGATCGTGCGTGGATAGCGCACCACCACCGGGTAGCGTTCGCGGCCCTGGATGGTCTCCGCGACCGGTTCTCCACCCACCACCGTCGCAATCAACCGCTGCACATCGGCCTGGCTTAAGCCGTACCGGGCGGCCATATCGGGCCGCACCTTCACGTCGATGTAGCGACCACCCGCGATGCGTTCGGCCAGCGCCGAACTCACGCCGGGCACGGTGCGTGCAACCCGTTCGATGCGATCGCTCAACTGCGCCAGCACCGCAACGTCGGGCCCCGAGACCTTGATGCCGATCGGGCTCTTGATGCCGGTGGCCAGCATGTCGATGCGGTTGCGGATGGGCGGCACGAACAGGTTCGTCAGCCCCGGCACCTTGACTGCGCGGTCAAGTTCCTCGCGCAGCTTCTCGGGTGTCATCCCCGGCCGCCATTGGCTGCGCGGCTTGAAGGTGATCGTCGTCTCGAACATCTCCAGCGGTGCCGGGTCGGTGGCGGTCTCAGCCCGGCCCGCCTTGCCAAACACGTGGTCCACTTCGGGCACGGTCTTGAGCATGCGGTCAGTCTGTTGCAGCAACTGCGATGCCTTGCCAGCAGACAAGCCGGGCAATGCCGATGGCATGTATAGCAGCGTGCCTTCCTCCAGGGGCGGCATGAACTCACTGCCAAGACGTAAGAGCGGAATCAGGCTAACCAGCAGCACGACACCGGCCAGCGCCAATGTCAGTTTCGGGAAACGCAGCACTGCATCCAGCACCGGCCGATACAGCGCGATCAGGATGCGATTGAGCGGGTTGTCTTTCTCGGATCGGATATGGCCGCGGATCAGGTAGCCCATCAGTACCGGAATCAGGGTGATGGACAGGCCCGCCGCAGCGGCCATGGCATAAGTCTTGGTGTAGGCCAGCGGTGAGAACAACCGTCCTTCCTGCGCCTGCAAGGCGAACACCGGCACGAACGACAGCGTGATCACCAGCAGACTGACGAACAGCGCCGGACCGACCTCGCTGGCGGAAACCGCCATCAGCTCCCAGCGCTCGGCGCCCTCGGGTTCACGGTGGTGCTCGTCGCGGAAATGCTCGAGGTGCTTGTGCGCGTTCTCGATCATCACCACCGCGGCATCGACCATCGCGCCAATCGCGATCGCGATGCCACCGAGCGATAGCAGGTTCGCGGTGATGCCCTGCATGTGCATGACGATGAAGGCCGCGAGCACGCCCAAGGGCAAGGTGATCACCGCCACCAAGGAGGAGCGTACGTGCCACAGGAACAGCGCACACACCAGGGCGACGACAAGGAATTCCTCGCCGAGCTTGCGAGTGAGGTTGCGCACGGCTTCGAGGATCAATTCGGAGCGGTCATAGGTCGGCACGATTTCGACACCGGCCGGCAGGCTTCCCTTCAGGTCCTGCAGCTTGGCCTTGACGGCTTCGATCGCGGCCAAAGCGTTCTTGCCCGAACGCAGAATGATCACGCCGCCGGCGACTTCGCCTTCGCCATCGAGTTCGGTGATGCCGCGGCGCAAGGCCGGTCCGCGTTGCACCATCGCCACATCCTGCAGTAGCACCGGCACGCCGTCGTTGCCGGTCGTCACAGGGACGCGCTCGAAATCGGCGCGCGTACGCAGATAGCCTTCGCTGCGTACCATGAACTCGGCTTCGCCCTGCTCGATCACCGAGCCGCCAGTGGCGCCGTTGGCGGACTGAATGGCTTCGACGAGTTGGTTGATGGTGAGGCCGCGCGCCGCCAGCGCCTGCGGATTTGGCACGATTTGCCAGGCTTGGACCATGCCGCCGACGCTTGCGACTTCGGCCACGTCGGGCACGGTCTTGAGGTCGTAGCGCAGAAACCAGTCCTGTAAGGCGCGCAGCTGCCCCAGGTCGTGCTTGCCGGTGCGATCGACGAGCGCGTACTCATAGATCCAGCCAAGACCCGTGGCATCCGGCCCGATCGCCGGACTGACCTGCGCCGGCAAGCGATCACGTACCTGGCTCAGATACTCGAGCACGCGCGAGCGTGCCCAGTACAAGTCGGTCTTGTCGTCGAACAGCACGTAGACGAACGAGTCGCCGAAGAACGAGAAGCCACGCACCGCCTTGACGCCCGGCACCGACAGCATCGTTGTGGTCAAGGGATAGGTGACCTGGTCTTCGACGATGCGCGGCGTCTGCCCGGGCCATTCGGTGCGGATGATGACCTGCGTATCCGACAGGTCGGGCAAGGCATCGAGCGGCGTGTGCAATACCGACCAGATGCCGGCCGCTGCCAGCGCAATGGCAGCCACCAGCACAAATAGCCGGTTAGCGATAGAGGCGCGAATGATGCGGGCGATCATGGCTGCCGTCCCGCCGCAGGCACATCACGAATGGTGCAATCCGGGTTCGCCTCGGGCGCGAACTTGGGCACCAACTGCATGTCCATGTAGGGCGACTTGCCGGGTTTGTCGAAGTGCTTGTCCGGCACCATCGGGTCATACCAATAGGTCACTGGGCATTGCCGTGCCTTGGGTGACGCGGTGACCGCTGGTGTTGCAACGGCTGGGGGCGCCTTCTTCTTGGGCGGTACTACGGGTGGCGCCGGGCGCGCGGGCGCAGCCTGCGGCGGCATCGCCATGTCTGGCATACCGGGCATGACATCGCTCGGCATGTTCGCTTCTTCATCACCCGCACCGGCATTGAGGCGTTCGAGTGCGCCTGACAGGTTCGCTTCGGAATCGATCAGGAACTGCCCCGAGGCCACCACCTTCTCGCCACCTTTCAGCCCCGCGAGAATTTCAGTCATGCCGTCACCACTGCGACCGGTCTGCACGCGCACGGGATGGAACATGTCGTCGGCGCCGAGCACGATCACGCGAGCCTGCGCACCCGCTCCGATCAACGCGTCCGTCGGTACCAGCGGCCGTTCGATACTCGCAGTTGGCTGCAAGGTGATCTGCGCGAACATGCCCGGTGCCAGGAGACCGTCCGGGTTGTCCAGAACGATGCGGGCCCGTTGGGTGCGGCTACTCATGTCCACTTGCGGCAGCAAGGTTTCCACGCGGCCGTGGAAGGCCTCGCCTGGCAATGCGTCGACAGCCGCTTCCACCAACGTACCCGTCGCGATGCCCGCAGTGCCCGCTTGCGGAATCGACGCTTCGAGCCAGACCGTCCGGGTACCGTTGACGCGGAACAGCAGCGTGCCTATCGGCGCCGACTGCCCTTCGCGCACGCCGATTTCGCTGACGACGCCGGTCACGGGTGAGGTCAAGGTGAGTCGTCCGCGCTGCCCCGCACCACTGCCCGCGGGCAGACCCAACGCACGCAACCGTTCGTGGGCGGCGGATTGCAAACCTCGTGCGGCGGCGGAGCGAGCTCCACCTAACGCTCGCGCTTCGGCAATCGCAGTGTTCCAACTTGGCGCGATGATGCTGGCCAGGGGTTGCCCCGCGCGCACCGGCTCAAACGGGGCACGCACGTGCAAGCGCTCGACGATGGCGTCGACTCGCGCACTGACGATGCGTTCCTGACGCAGGTCCCAGCCAATGGTGCCCGGCACGCGGACGGCTGCCGTCAGTCGGCCAGGCTTGACCACCACCGTGCGGATGCCGAGGTTCTGGCGCACGCCCGGTGCAACGGCAACGCCGCCGGCCGTCGCCTCGTCGGCGTACTTCGGCACCAGTTGCATGTCCATGAAGGGCGACTTGCCAGGCTTGTCGAAGTGTTGGTCGGGCACCATCGGGTCGTACCAATAGAGCGCCTTGCGTTCGGCGGACTGCGGGCTCGAGGTGTCGGCGGCGGATGAACTCCCGTGAGTGCGCCCCCACCAGTAACCGAGGCCGACGGCGGCCACCAGCGCAAGGGAAACAGCAGCAGTGACCACGCTGCGACGAGTGGTATTCATGGCTGCATCTCCGAGGGCAACAGGAAGGCCAGCGCGGCCCAGGCACGTCCGAGTTCACCCAGGTGTTCGGCGTGCGCGAGGTGCACATCGAGTTCGTCACGTCTGGCGTTGAGCCACGGCTGCAGTTCGCCGCCGGCGCGATACGCGGCGAGCGTCGTCGCACTGCGGTCCTGCGCGAGCGGCAACAGGGAGTGCTCATGCAGGGCGACCTGGCGCTTCAGCCCTTCCCATCGAGCGAGATCCGCGCGAATGCGCGCCGCTTCCTGGCGACGCAGGTCTTCGCGGGTCGCCAACGCGGCCTGATAGTCCGCTTCCCGGGCTGCGATGCCACGATCCTGCCGGTTACGCGAGAACAGCGGCAAGCCGATGCCCACTTCGAACATGATCATGTCGCTGCGACCACCGGCACGCTGGCCATAGGACGCACCCACGCTCCAGTCCGGATGCTTGTCGGCGCGGGCGACATCGATCGCAGCTGCGGCGGTTTCGAGCTGAGCGGTGGCGGGAAGCAACGGCCCTACCCGATTCACCTCTGCCAGCAATCGGGCTTCGGATACAGGCAGCGAGTCAAAGTTCGGGGCTTGATCGGCAACCTCGACCGGCGCGTCGCCCAGCCAGCGCGCCAGCCCGGCTTGTGCCGCCAGCTTCTCGGCACGGGCGGCCTCGATGCGGTTGTCGAGTTCCAGCAGTGCGGCCTCGGTGGCGAGTGCGTCGCTCACCGGTTCGCCACCGCTCGCCACGCGTGCCTTCGACACCTTCGCCGCCAGCGCGGCTTGCTCACGCAGCTTCTGCAGCGCCGTCAATTGGCGCTGCGCGGCCCACACGGCGATCCAGGCTTCGGCCGTGGCGCGGCGCACGGCCAGCACTTCGGCGTCTGCTTGCGCCTGCGCTTCGTCGATCTGGCGCGCGGCGAAGGACTGACGCGCTGAACGCTTGGCCCGCGAGGGAATCTCTTGCCGCAGCCCGATCTTCTTCATGGTCATGTCGTCGGCGCGCGTATCGAAGGCATCGCTTCCGGTGACTGGCAGGTTGTCGATGCCGACCATCAGCATTGGATCAGGCAAGGCGCCGGCGCGGGCTGCTTCTTCTTGCGCGGCCAACACACCGGAGCGGCGGGCATCGAGCATCGGCGCACGCTCGCTGGCCAGACGGATGGCTTCCGGCAGCGTGAGCTTATGGGATGCGGCCAAAGCCGCAAATGGCGTCGCCAGCACGGCCACGCACAAGGTCCGGACCAACGCACACTTAAGTGCGGCCCAGGACCGACAACGATCAAAACGGGAGTTCATGACGCCTCCGAAACGGACATGGCCGCGCGCACGGCGCATCGGCGCCGGCGCGGATTCGCTACGTCGTTTCGGGGGCTAGATCAGAAGACTGCAGAAACGCAGCCGTGGGGGCGGATCGGATCGGGCGATCGGCACGTCAGCCTGGATGGTGACGTGGGATACAGGTTGCACGTAGACCGGCGCCAGGATGAGCGCCGGCAACGCAAGCGGTGGCACCGATAGCTTGGCGGTGTCGGTAGTAACTGTGTGATCAGGATTACAGTGCTTCTGACAAAGAAGCGGATTGTCCTTGTCGTGCTGCTGGGCCATGCCCATCTCGGCGCAAGGCTCCGCCATCGCCATGGTCTGGGCGGACATCTGCTCCATCGGGCACAGATACGCCGCCAGCGCCGCCTGCTGGAACAGCAGGCAGACGATCACCAGGACGGCGATCTGTAGGCGGTGGCGGGCGCGCCGGGTCATGGGCGGGATGGTACTCCTCTGGCGGCGAGCAAGCCGAATAGTCCATAGACGCGGTTTAGCGCGGCGAGTTCCCAACATCCGGTGGCCAACCGACTACCCACAGCACGGCCTTTGCTGCTGGATGGGCGGACACGGCACCGTGCCGTAGGAGCAGAAAACACAGCAGTCGCCCGGTTCGGGCTTCAGCAGCTCGCCACAGGCCGTGCACTCGTAGAAGAACTGGCACGCCGTCGTCGGCATGGTCTCGACGGCCTGGTGACCGCATTGCGGACACGTCAGCGTGCTCTGCAACTGCAACTCAGCCACCGTTGGCCCTCGCCTTGGCCGGGAAGCCTGCCTCGGAGATCGCACGCGCGATAGCTGGCACGTTGGTGCGATCGGCATCGAAGTCCACGGTGACAGTAGCCGCCTTGGTGTCGACTTGTGCCTTGGAAACGCCGGGCACCTTGTCCAGGGCCTTTTCGATCGTGATGCTGCACGCCGGGCAGGTCATGTTTTCAACATCGAGGACGGCCTTCTTCGGCGTCGCGGCCCACGCCATGCCCGTCCACAAGATCATCAACCCAACAATCCACTGGCGCATCGTTCGTCTCCTACATGAACCAAGCTACGTAATACGGGAAGAGCAGCAGCAGCGCGATCACGACGGTTGCCATCCAGAGCCAACGCCGGCGGCGGCGCAGCCCGCCTGGATCAATGCAAGCTCCGTCCGTTCGACAGCGGGAGGCAGGACCGTACAGACTCCAAAATGCCCAGCCAAGGCACGCCAACGTGGCCACGCTGAACCAAGGTCGCCAGGCATCCAGCGCGGTGAGGTTGGCAATCCACGCGCCGCTGACGCCCAGCAGCACCAGAACCAGCGGCACCACACAGCACACGGACGCCGCGATGGCGGCAAAACTCGCCGCAACGATGGCTGGCAGGGAGGATTTGGCGGGGAGGTTGGCCATGAGCGCATACTACGGTCTGTACCTGGGTACGGAGTCAAGCCATGGCCGAGAGCGCCCTCACCATCAGCAAACTGGCGGCATCGGCCGGCGTGCATGTCGAAACCGTGCGCTACTACCAGCGCCGCCGGCTGTTGCCGGAACCCCAACGGCCCTTGGGCGGCTTCCGCCACTACGGACCAGCCGATGTCACCCGTCTTCAATTCATCCGGCGAGCCCAAGCGATGGGATTTACCCTGGATGAAATTGCCGGCCTGCTGGAACTCAAGGGCAAGCGGGCCTGTGAGCAAACGCGTCGACTGACCGAACTCAAACTGGTCGATGTTCGCGAACGACTCGATGCGTTACATCGGCTGGAAGTCGATCTTATGAACCTCATCGCTGAATGCAGTCAGGCGCCTGGCGGCGAGTCGTGTCCGACCCTGGACCGTCTAGAGCATGCGACGGAGCACTCGGACAAGCGCGGTCGATGCGCCGCGATAGCCGATTAGGCATGACCATGTGCATCGTCACATGGCGTCATTTCGACTTGCAGCGTCGCGTGGTGAATGCTGAACCGCTCCTCCAGTGCAGCGGCCAGTGAGCGCCGGACTTGTTCTCCATCGCCCCCATCGCGCAACACGATATGCGCCGTCAGCACCGGCTCCTTGGAGCCCAAGGCCCAGGCATGCAGGTCATGAACCGCGATGACGTTGGGGTGCGACAGCATCATGGTGCGGACCTCGTCCAACTCCAGGCCATGCGGCACGCCTTGCATCAGCACCTGACCAGCTTCCCGCAACAATGTCCACGTACGCGGCAGCACCCAAAGTCCGATGAGGACTGCGATGATGGGGTCGGCCACCGTCCATCCGGTGAACTTGATCACCAACGCGCCGACGATGACACCGACGGAACCCAGCATGTCGCTCCAGACTTCCAGATAGGCGCCCTTGACGTTGAGGCTGGTGCCGCTGCCCGCCTTGAGTAGGCGCATCGAGATCAGATTGATGACCAGGCCAATCGCAGCGATCACCAGCATGCCGCTCGAGGCGACTTCCGGCGGATCGCGAAAGCGGCCGACGGCCTCCCACAGGATGTAGCCGGCGACCAGGAACAGCAGGCCACCATTGATCATCGCGCCTATGGCTTCCATCCGCGCATAGCCATACGTGCGCTTGGCGTCGGGTGGTCGTCGGCTCAAACGCACAGCGAACAACGAGATTGCCAGCGCAATGACATCTGTGCCCATGTGAGCGGCATCGGACAGCAATGCCAGGCTATTGGTAATCAATCCACCGATGACCTCCGCAATCAGGAACGCGGTAGTTAAGCCAAAGGCCCACCACAATGGCTGTTCGTGCTTTATCTCGCCGGTGCCGTGATCGTGTCCTGCGCCCATAAGAAGTCTCCCGTAATCGAATCGATGGTTCGAACGCGTTATTCGGTCTGCGGACTCGTTCCGAGCATTGCCCGCATCAGTGCGGGCAATCGCCGGATGTGGCGAACAAGCAGTGCTACCGCCAGCGCGAGATACACCCAGGCCAAGGCCGTCAGCACGGCGATCTCGCGCTCGGGCGTGGCCTGGTAGAAGAAGGCCAGCCCGAGTTGCGTCACGAACAGACTCGCCAAGGCCAATGCCCCCCAGAGGCTAAGCCGCAGCGGCAACAGCAGCGCCAGCGCGAACACGGATTGCGCCGCCGTCAGGAAGAACTCCTCGTGCTGGCGCGCATCCAGCGGAAGCGACATCACTCGCCCAGCGCCGATGCTCATCGCGATCGGCAACATGCCGACCAACAGCGTCCACTGGTTGATCTTGTCACTGATCATGGTGGTGAGGCCGGCACGGGCGCGGCCATCAAGGGCGAACAGGATGGCGATGGTGACCGCTGGCGCTTCGCTGGCCAGCGGTGCCAGCCACTGGACTACAAGGAACTCGTCGATGCCTAGACGACGACCTGAAGCCACCAGCGATTCGGCGAAGGGTTCGGCCGCCAGCAGGATGACACCGGCCGCCACCACACTCATCGCCGCCATCACCGTCCAGCGCTTGGCGGGCGTCAACTGCGCGATCACCGCGCCTGGGCCCGGTTCTTCGTCTTCCTCTTCCTCTTCGTTCTCCGCGCGCGAGGTGCGCCACAGGTACAGGCAGAACAAGACGCCCAGCACGAGAAAGTCGATTATGCCAATGCTGTTCTTCAGCAAGATGATGAAGGCATACGCGCTGGCTAGGGCGAGGAAAACGATCTCGACCGAGTTTTCGTACTGCAGCACGATTCCTCGCTGTCGCGAACGCCACCAATGCAGGCCCACCAGCAGCGGCCAGGCCAGGCCGATCAGCAGACGATTGGCGCCTGTCATGTTCGCTGCGGCGTAGGCGACGTAACCCGAGGCCGGATCCTGCCCGGCGCGATAGGCGTAGTAGAAGTCGACCGCGTATTCGGGCAGCACTGTAATCAACGCAACCACCGCCAGCACGAAACCGGTGGCGATGTATTTTTCCGCCGCTTCGGCACCCCATGACAACAGGAAGCCCGCTGCCAGGATCGCAAGACCAAACAGCACCGCATCACCCAGCGCACCCGCGCTACCGCTGGTGATGCGCAGATACGTGGCGGGCAGGACGGCCGCTACTGCGGCGCTCACGGGAACGACGAATTCACGAATGCCGTTATGGAGGCGAGTCATGCGCGGCTTCTCCTTCGATGAGTCATTCGGCTGGGCTCGACGGGCCGATTGCCTCGTGCCGCTCCACCGGCACGACGAACACGGCCCCTACCGGCAGGTCGCCGATGCGGCCTACCTCATGGATCAGGGCCACAATCTGTTCGGTCCGCGCATCTTCGCAATAGGCTTCCAACCGCACGTCGGATTCACCCTCTGGCGCCAGATCGGCACGGACGATGGCTTCGTTCGGATGCACGACGCCGTGCACCCGGGACAGCGAGAGGTGGTAGAGGCCCGCACGCTCGATTACCCGCACGATGCGATCAGCCAGCGATGGACGGACAAAGGCGACAATCATCTTCATGGTGGGCACTCCCGATGTTGAAGGACGCGACAGGCCGGGCCCGCCGCACCCAGTCACGGCACCGCTTCGGCCATCAACGGACGTCGTTGATGGGAATCGACTGATCGATGGTGCTCACGTATATCCAGCCGGCTTCCGCTCGACCCGTCCGCCCGATCTGGCGAAAAATCTCCACCGCACGCCCTACGTCGCTGTCCTCGCAGAACAGTTCCATCTGCACTTCGTTGATCACTTGATCACCGAACTCGACCGAATACTCCTGCTCGCGCGCACTGAGTGCGCGCAGCAGGCCTTTCACGTCGAACAGGCTGAGGCGCTGGAAGCCGGCGGCTTCCAGCGCGTGGATCAAGTCTGAGACACGATTGCGGTGCACAAATGCCTTGATCTGTTTCATGACGCAGTCTCCTGAGAATTGTGCTCGGCCGCCTTGCGGTCGGAGCGGTTTTCAAGCCATTCGTACAGAACCGGAAGCAGGATCAACGTGAGCAGCGTTGAACTGATCAGACCGCCAACGACCACCGTCGCCAACGGACGTTGCGTTTCCGCGCCGACACCGCTGGACAGCAGCATCGGCACCAGACCGAGGATCGCCACGCTCGCGGTCATCAGCACCGGTCGCAGACGCAGAGCCGTGCCCTGCACCACCGCTTCGCGCACCGACAGGCCTTTCTCACGCAGCTCGTTGAGGAAGCTCACCAGCACGATGCCGTTGAGCATCGCCACGCCGAATACCGCGATGAAGCCGATCGCTGAGGGCACCGACAGGTACTGGCCGGTGACAAACAAGGCCAACAATCCGCCAATGGTGGCGAACGGCACGTTGGCCAGAATCAGCGCCGCGTACTTGACCGAGTTGAAGGCGGTATAGAGCAACACGAAGATGAAAAAGATCGTGACTGGCACGATCAGCGCCAACTTGGCCAGCGCACGCTGCTGGTTCTCGAACGCCCCACCCCACTCGATCCAGTAGCCCGGCGGCAGCTTCACCTGCTGCTTAATCGCCGTCTCAGCGTCCTGGACGAAGCTATCGACGTCGCGGCCTCGGACGTCCATCTGGATCACCGCATAGCGTTGCAGTTGCTCGCGACGGACGAACGAGTAACCTTCGGCCACGTTGATGTCGGCTACCTCCGACAGCGGCACCAAGGCGCCGGTTGCCGTGCGGAGCGGGATGCGACGCAATGACTCGACCGAATCGCGTGTCGCGTCATCCAGCCGCACTGCGATATCGAAGCGTTTCACGCCATCGAGCAGTACGCTCACCGGTTCGCCGCCCAGGCCATTGCGGACGATGGTGAGCACCTCCTCAGCGTTCATGCCATGGCGGGCCAGTTCGTCGCGCTTGACCGCGATGCGAATCTGCGGCTTGCCGATGTTGGCTTCCAAAGCAAGGTCGGCCACGCCCGGCACCTTGTCCAGCACGCGCTTGATGCGGCCGCTCAGCTTGTCGAGTTCGCCCAGGTCTTCACCGTAAAGCTTCAGCGCCAAGGTGGCGCGCACGCCGGAGATCAGTTCCTCCACGCGCATCTGGATCGGTTGGGTGTAGCCGGGCACCACGTTCGGCACGACCTTCTCCAGCGTCTCTTGCATCGCCGCTTCGAGCTGCTTGATGTCGCGGCCCGACTTCCACTCTTCCTCGGGTTTGAGCGCGGTGTAGATCTCCATGTAATTGACGTCGGCGGTCTCGCCCTTCTCGGCACGGCCGATCATCGCCAGCGTGGTCTCGACCTCCGGGAATTGCTTGAAGGCCGCGGCGATGGTGTTGCTGGTCTTGATCGATTCGTTGAGCGAGGTCGACGGGATGCCCGTCACGCGCCACATGATCGAGCCTTCCTGCAGTTGCGGCATGAACTCCTTACCCAGGAAAGGGAACAGCGCCAGGCTCGCGACCAAGGCGACAAGCGCGCTGATCACGACCACTTTCTTGCGGCCCAGCGCCTTCGCCAACAGCGGCTGATAACCACGCTTGATCCTGGCCACCAACCACGTATCGCGCTCGGGCTTGGGCTTGAGAATCATCGACGCCAAGACCGGGATCAGCGTCAGGCTCAGGATCAGCGAACCGGCCATCGCGAAGGCGATGTTGAATGCCATCGGCTTGAACATCTTGCCTTCGAGGCCTTCCAGCGCGAACAGCGGCAGGAACACCACGATGATGATGCCGATCGCGAACGTGATTGGATTGGCCACTTCCTTAGCCGCGGCCAACACCGCAGAAGTCTTGTCGACCTTCTCTCCGTGTTCCAACCGCTCCGCCATGATCCGGAAGGCGTTCTCCACCATTACCACCGCGCCGTCGACCATCATGCCGATGCCGATCGCCAGGCCCGCGAGCGACATCAGATTGGCGGACAAGCCGACCTGCCCCATGCCGATGAAGGCAATCAGCATGGCCAGCGGCAGTGTGACGATCACGACCAGCGCTGAGCGGACCTCGCCCAGGAACAGGAACAGGATTACCGCGACCAGCAGCGAGCCTTCCACCAGCGCCCGCACCGCGGTTTCGACCGCCTTGTTGACGAGGTCAGTGCGCTCGTACATCGGCTTGAGCACCATGGTCTTCGGCAGTGCATCGCGCACCACGTCAAGCTTGCCCTTGACCGCCTCGACCACGTCCTTGGCGTTCTCGCCGATGCGGGCCAGCGCCTGGCCCATCACGACTTCCTGGCCGTCGCGGGTCACCGCACCGAAGCGCGGCGCGGGGGCTTCGACCACGGTTGCCACGTCACGCAGATACACCGGCACACCGTCCTCCGACTTGAGCACGATCGCGCCGATGTCCTCGGTCGACTTCAGCAAACCCAGACCGCGCACCAGGAACTGCTCGCGGCCCACGTCCATCACGTTACCGCCGACCTGGCCGTTGTTGGCGGGGAGCGCGTTGATGACATCGCCGAAGCCCAGCCCGCGGGCGTAGAGGCGTTGCGGATCGATCTGCACCTGGTACTGGCGTTCGCCACCGCCCCAGGAACTAACGTCGTCCACGCCCGGTGCCGTGCGCAGGATCAGCCGCACGGTCCATTCCTGCCATGTGCGCAGGTCCATATCGGTGACCTGGTCCTTACTGACGCCGGGCGCGCGTTCGACGGTGTACCAGTACACCTGCCCCAGGCCCGACGTGTTCGGGCCCATGCTCGGCTTGCCATAGCCTTCAGGCAGACGATCGCCGATTTCCTGCAGGCGTTCGTTGACCAGTTGTCGCGCGAAGTAGATGTCCATGTCGTCCTTGAAATAGACCGACACGTACGACAACCCGAACAGGCTGACCGAGCGGATTTCCTGCACCTTCGGCAGGCCGGCCAACGCAGACTCCACCGGCGTGGTGAGCAACTGCTCGACGTCCTCGGCGGCCAGGCCCGGGGACTCGGTGTAGATGTTGACCTGGACCGGCGTCACGTCGGGGAAGGCATCGATCGGCACGTTGCGAACGGCGCTGATGCCGAGGAAGGCGACGACCGCGAACACGATCAGGACCAGGAACTTGTAGCGCAGGGAGAGTTCGACCAGGCGATTCAGCATGGCGCACCTCCCGCAAAGGCGGGATTGGCGTCAGAGATCATCACTCTTCTCCTAACTGCGACTTGAGCATCTGCGCTTTGACGGCAAAGGCGCCTTCGACCACGACGGCGTCGCCGGGCTTGAGGCCTTCGCGGATGACGGTCCGATCGCCGATCGCTTCACCGGTACGCACCGGCGTCGGTTCCAACGCACCGGTCGCGTTGCGACGGAACACGACCGTGTCGCCTTCCAACTGCACCACCGCGTCGGTTGGCACCGACACCATAGTCACGGCGGCGTTGCCATCCTTGGCGACGTCGCTGGCCTCGAAGAACACATCGACGTAATCGCCGCTGTGCAGGCGGTCGTCCCGGTTCGGAACCTCGATCCGCACCACCGCATTGCGGGTCGTGTCCGACGTGCGATGCGCGGGATGCTGAACGGTACCCTTCAGGCGCTCGCCGTTGAACACCACCGTCGCTTCCGTGCCGGGTGTGATGCGCGGAACGATCCCCGATGGCAGCTTGGCGTCGACCCAAACCACCGATTCATCGACCAGGCGGAACAGCGTCTTGCCCGGTTCAATTTTCTCGCCGACGACCACGGCATCCTCGGTGATTCGCCCGGCATGCGGCGCGGTCAAGGTGAACTGGCCGTTGCTGCGCCCGGCCGCCGTGCCCGGCAAGCCATACGCCTGTGCCGTTGCGCGAGCGCGATCGAGCGCGACCTGTGCCTCGTTGATGCGGCGCCCGGACACGGCCTCACGACCGAGTGCAGAGACGCGGCGCCATTCCTGTTCGGCGATGCGCAACTCTGCCTGGGCATTGGCGACTTCGACGCTGGACAGCGTCACCAGCGGTGCGCCGGCGCGCACTTCGTCGCCGAGCTTGGCATGGCGACGCACGACCAGGGCTTCGACACTGGGCGTGATCAGCGCCGTGCCGTAGGCATTGTCGAGCACTTCACCGGGCGCACGCAGCTGTTCGCTCATCGAAGCGGGCTGCAACGCCTGCACGACGATGCCGGCAGCTTTCATCGCTGCGGCATCGAGCTTGACGGGCGCGATGCCGGCTTCGCTTTCGGTGGGCGCTTCAGCGCCTTCGGCTTCGGTCGGGGCCGACTCGGTCGAGGGGGACCTCGAACATGCGGCCATGGCAAGCAGTAACGCCGCGGCCAGCAACGGCGACATCAGACGGAACGGGGTCATCGAAAGTTCTCTCATGGGGTGCCCTCCAGGCCGGCCCAGCGTTCAAGCTGTCCGGTGGCGGCGAGGTAATCGGCGTAGCTGCGCCACAGGCGCGCTTCGAGTTCGGCGCCGGCGAGTTGCGTGTCGAGGGTCTGCTTGAGTTGCAGCAGGTAGTCAGCGGTGGACAGCTCGCCCTCGCGCCACAAGCGCTCAAGGAGAGTGGCGCGACGCTCCACATCCGTGCCGCGGCTCGCCTGCCAGCGCGACCAGGCCGATTGCGCTGCGGCGTAGCTGTCGATCGCACGGCGACGATCGGCATCGAGTTCGACGCGCACGCGCTCGGCCTCGGCGATCGCGACATCGGCATCGGCCTGAGCTGCCACTACCTCGGCGCGATAGGAATTGCGCACGAACAGCGGAATGCTGAGCGACACGCCGACCACGTTGTCCTGCACATTGCCGTAGTCGATGCGTCCGCCGCGCACGCCCACGGTGGGATCGGCCACCCGATTGCGGCGGGCAACGGTCACTTCGCGTTCGGCAGCCAGCGCAGCGGCTTGTGCGGCTTGCCAGTCGGGCAACTGTTCGATGCCGGTATGGGAGGGCATCGGCGGCGGCAATGCGTCGCTGGGCAGCGTCAGGCTCGCCAGGAGTTCCGGCGAGCCGCCGACCGCGCGGAAACGCGCTTCGGCCTCCGCCTGTTCGGCGACGAGTTGCGACTGCTGGGCTTGCGCTTCATCGCGGGCCAGCAGTGCCAAATCGCGCTCCAACCCGGAAATGTCGGCTGCAGCAAACTGCTTTTGTGCCAACTCGCCAAAGCGCGTGACCAACGCCAATCGACGTTCACCGGTGCGCACACGTTGCTGCGCCGTCTGTAGCTCAGCCCAACTGGCGAACCACTGCTTGGCGAAATCGCGGCGACGCAGCTTGGCTTCAGCGGTGGCTAGATCGACCCGCGCGGAGGCCGCGTCGCGACGCGCGCGACGCTTGCCGCTCAGATCGAGCGTGAGGTTGAGGCCAGCGGTTGTGGTGCGATCCGGGCCTTCATCGTCGCCGGCCAACTCGACTTCGGGGTTGTAGAGCGGTCGTCCGGCCGCATCGTACCGGGCACGGGCTGCGGCCAGTTGCGCTTCGGTGGCGCGATAACTCGGATGGTGTTGCCAGGCGGCCTGCAGCGCCTCGCGAAGTGCGACTGGGGCCTGTGTATCGGGGGTTTGGGCGGCCATGGCCAAGCCCGACAGCAAACTCGCTGCCAGAACCAGGACGGCCAGCCGCGCGACGCGACGTCGTCGCGGCGAACGAACAAGGTGCATTGGAAGATCCTCTGAGTCGACGGTGTCCTCTGGCGCTCCGCGCCAAAGGGGCAAAACACCTGACTCAGGCGATCGGCGGCCTCAGTTCCAAGGGTTGCGACGCGCTGGGCGGCAACCCGGACGTACGCATAGGCAGCGCCTGCGGCACGAGCACAACCACGATCTGCGTATCCGGCACCATGGCGGCAGCATGATGGCAACCGCAGTGACTGCAAGCGGCATGCCCGAGCTTGAGCTTCGTGGAATCGTCATTACCGCTATCCAGCGGCGATGCCTTCACCGCCACGGCATGGCTGCCATCCGTGCCGAAGCCCATGTCCGCGAAATCGTGCTTCGCACAGGCGGCCGCCGCGCCGATCTTCAGGGCGAAGATCAGCAGCACCAGTACCGCCAGCCGCGTGGAAGCGCGCAGGCGGGCCAGCAGCAGGCAGGAGGAGGCGACCGGGTTCATCCTGCCAGCCTAGCCGGTGCCACGGACGTTATAAAATCTCATCAGGCCGGTTCCCGGGAGCGGGTCATGCCGTTCCTCGCTCGTGGACACATGCGCGACGGTATCCACGTCACTTCCTCAGCAGGCGCATGCCGTTGCCCACCACCAACAGGCTGGCGCCCATGTCGGCGAACACCGCCGCCCACATCGTGGCCTGACCGGTAAAGGTCAGCACCAGGAATACTGCCTTGATGCCCAGCGCCAGGGTGATGTTCTGCGTCAGCACGTGAGCGGTGGCGCGCGACAGCCGGATGAAGGCCGGAATCTTGCGCAGGTCGTCGTCCATCAGGGCCACGTCGGCGGTTTCGATCGCGGTGTCGGATCCAGCCGCGCCCATGGCGAAGCCGATGTCGGCCCGTGCCAGGGCCGGGGCGTCGTTGGTGCCGTCGCCAACCATGCCGCTGGTACCCTGTGCGGCGAGCGCTTCGACCTCGCGCAGCTTGTCTTCGGGTAGCAGGTTGCCTTGGGCGCGGTCGATACCGACCTCACCGGCGATGGCCTGCGCCGTGTGCGGGTTGTCCCCGGTCAGCATCAGGGTCTTGACCCCGAGCGCGTGCAAGTCGGCGATCGCCTGTCGGCTGCTGTCCTTGACCGTATCGGCGACCGCGAACACCGCCTGCACGCCGTCGCTGCCTACGACGGCGACCACGCTCTTGCCTTGGGCTTCCAAGGCCGCGAACTGCGCTTCCAACTCGGCGGAACTGGCACCCAACTCCTGCACGAGCCGGTGATTGCCCAGGTGGTAGAGCGACCCAGCGACGCGGCCACTCACGCCGCGGCCCGGCAGTGCAGCGAACTCCTCGACCTCTTGCATCGGCACGCTGTCATTCTGTCCCGCCACGGCGATGGCCTTGGATACAGGATGATCGGAACGCGCCGCCAGGCTGGTCGCTATGGCGCGCACGCGGGTCGCATCAGCCTGGCCCCAAGCCGCGAAATCGGTCTGTTTAGGCTTGCCGTGGGTGATCGTTCCGGTTTTGTCCAGCGCCAACCACCGCAGCTTGCGGCCATTCTCCAGGTACACGCCGCCCTTGATCAGGATGCCGCGTCGCGCCGCCGCGGCCAGACCGCTGACGATGCTCACCGGGGTGGAGATCACCAGGGCGCAGGGACAGGCGATCACCAGCAGCACCAGGGCCCGGTACGTCCAGTCCAGCCAGTCCGCGCCCATCAAGAGCGGCGGCACCACCGCCACGCCCAGGGCGACGGCAAACACCAGCGGGGTGTACCAGCGCGCAAACTGATCGACGAAACGCTGGGTCGGCGCACGATTGCCCTGCGCGGCTTCGACCGCGTGGATGATGCGGGCCAAGGTGGAATCGCTGGCCACGGCGGTAACGCGATACTCCAGGGAACCTGCTTCGTTGATGGTGCCGGCGAATACCGGGTCGCCTTCGGCCTTTTCGACCGGCAGGCTCTCGCCGGTGATCGGCGCCTGGTTGACCGTCGAACGGCCGAGCACCACCATGCCGTCCAGCGCTATGCGTTCGCCGGGCTTGACCCGCACTCGGCTGTCGAGTGCGACGGCCTTGGCATCCACCTCGATCCAGCGCTGATCGTCTTGCAGAACGGTGACACGTTCGGGCGTGAGATCCATCAGGCCGCGTATCGCATTGCGGGCGCGATCCAGCGACTTGGCCTCGATCACCTCGGCCAACGCGAACAGCACCATCACCATCGCCGCCTCGGGCCAATGGCCAATGAGCATCGCGCCCGTGACAGCGATCGACATCAGGGCGTTCATGTTGAGATTGCGGTTCTTGAGCGCAATCCAGCCCTTCTTGTAGGTCGACAGACCGCCAGTCCCGATGGCGACCAACGCCAGCGCGATGACCAGCCACGTCGGGGCGCCGAGCCAAGACACGACTTCGGCCAGGATCGCCGCCACACCGGAGACGGCCAATGGCCACCACGCGGTGCGTGTCGGTACCGGCGCGCCCGGCTCTGCGCCACCTTGGCTGCCCACCACCTCGGCCTCGAAGCCCAGCGACTTCAGGCCGGTCAGCACGTCAGGCAAGGCCTCGGCCGCGTGACGCACGGTCAAGGTGCGCTGCACGAGGTTGAAGGCCAGCGACGCCACCCCGGGCATGCCGCCGAGTTTGCCGCGGATCAGGCCTTCCTCGGTGGGGCAATCCATCTTCGCGATACGCAGTGCTGTTTCCACGTCGGAGGACGGCGTATCCATGGGCGCCGCCTGCATGCCGATCGCGGCCAGCGCTTCGTCCACGGGCGTCAGCGCAGACAAGGTGTGGTGCACCGACAACGTCCGTTGCACCAGATTGAATTCCAGATCCGTCACTCCCTGGACTTGGCCGAGCTTGTTGCGGATCAGCGCCTCTTCGGTGGGGCAGTCCATGTTCTGGATGCGATAGCGCATCGGCGACCGGACGGCCGCTGCTGCGGGCACCGTCGTCGTTGCCACTGCCTGCGTGCTACCGCAGCTATTGCAGGTGTCGCTCATCGCGTGGGTTCCTCCATGCAGGCCTGTAGGGTCTGCGGGATCGATCGCATCTGGAAGGCGTCGCGCCGAGCGCCGTCCCTGCTGCCGCGCGCAGGCCACATGCCGTGCCTCATTGTTCCACTCGTGCGGACACGCGCGAGGTGCGGGCGTTGAAGTAGAAGCCGCCGATGGCGATGACCGCGACAGTCACTTGCGCTAGCAGCGACTGCCAGGACGGATACACGCCGAGCCAATCGATTCTCGGAGCAGCGACCAGGGCCTGGCCTATCCAGCCGGCCTCCTGCAGCGCCGCCACGCCCTTGCCAACGAGCACAACCGCGAGCACCGCAATCAGGATCGAGCTGATCGAGAAGAACTGGCCGATTGGCAAACGCTTGCTCATGCGCAGCATCCAATAGGCGACCGCCGCGAGCACGACGCAGCCCGCCACTAGTCCGCCGAGAATCGCGGTGCTGTTCTCCTGGCTCCACATCGCGATGAAGAACAAGATCGTTTCGAACACTTCGCGATAGACCGCGACGAAGGCCAGCAGGAACAGGAACACCGCCGAGCGTCGCGTCAGCGCCGCCGACACCTTGGCGTGCAGATACTGTTGCCAGCGGCCGGCCAGGCTCTTCTGGTGCATCCAAATCCCCACGCTCAGCAGCACCGCGGCAGCGAACAATGCGGAGACGCCTTCAGTCACCTCGCGATTGGCGCCGCTCACATCGACCAGGTGGGTGGCGATCGCCCAGGTCGCCACGCCCGCCAGCAACGCGCCGATCCAGCCGGCGTGCACCGCCGGCAGGACCTCGCGGCGCTCGGCCTTGCGCAGAAAGGCGATCATGCCGATCACGATCAACAACGCCTCAATGCCTTCGCGCAACAGGATGGTGAAGCTGCCGAGGAACGCCGTGGTGCGATCGGTATGCGCGTCCTGCAGCACGCCCTCGGCGCGGTCGAAGAGTCCGGTGACCTGCGCGGCCTGCACGGTCGCGTCGGCCACCGGCACGCGCCGGCCGATCATGTCGCGATAGCGCGCCATCGTCGTTTCCAGCTCCCGCATCAGCGCGTTGTCGCGGGCGGCGAGCGTGGGTTCGACCGGCTCCACCCCATCCAGGTACGCCGACAAGGCCGCGGTCTTCGCCTGCACGGCATCGCCGGCCTCGTAGGCGCTGAGGCTTTCGGCCATGCGTTGGCGGGCCAGCGTGAACGGCCCGGCCGCTACGCCTGACGCCGGGTGCTGCAGCGCCTGCGGGTGCGCGCGCAGGTAGGCAACGATCGCCCGCGCTTGTGCCGCCTCGCTGCCGGCGGCCACCAGATCCGCCTCGCTGGTGCGGGTCAGCGCTTCCAGCGTGGGAATGCGCTGGCGCCAGGCGGGATCCTCGCGCCACAGGGTTTCACCCTCGGCCCGCGCCTGCGGCGAATGCGCCAAGCTGCCGACATGGAACGCCAACGCCCAGCGATCAGCCTCGGGCAGCGACGCGAAGCTGGTCATGGCCGTGCCCTGGATGCCTTGCGAGATCGCCTCGTACAAGGCGAAGGGCGTGCGCCGGGCGGCGCGGGTGGCATCGGTGAAGGCGATCGGGGGCGGATCAGGCTCGCCGCGGCCGGCCCGTCGCCAGCGCCTGACGGGCCGTGGCAAGCGGCACACTGCGCGGCGTACAGATCCGCGCCGTGGGCAGGATCAGGAGGCGTCGCCGGCACGGCACCCACCGGATAGCTGGCCAGCAGGCCGTCTGCCAACTGGTGCGCCAACGAGGCGACGTGCCCAGCATCGGCCTTACCCTCGACGGCTGCGACCAGTTGATCCGCCTGGCCGATCAGCGCCGCTTGGCCCGGCGTGGTCGGCAGCACCGCCAATTGGCTCCGCACGGCGCCTGCAAACTCGCGCATCTCTGCGTACTCGGCCTCGGACACGACGCGTCCGGCTTGCACGGCCGCGCTGTAGTCGACAGCCACATAGTCCAGCAATTGCCAGGTCTGGCGCGGATTCACTGCCGACGTGGGGGCCCCAAAGACCGGCAGGCACATCGAGGCCAACAACGCGATCAGCAAGCCACGGCAAAAGGAGTTCGTCACGGGAAGCGCCTGGATGGGAGAGAGTCGAAAACGGGAATGGGAACCAGTTGCAATTGCACAGGGTAAACCCCGTACCACCTACAGAGTCAAGCGGCTGTATTCCCTGGCATGGCGACTTCGTTGTTGCAGGGCATAGCACCCGTAGGCCCCACAGGGTAAAGTCCGTAGCCGCTATAGGGTCAAGAGGCGTCGATGAAGATCAGCGAAGCGGCCGAATCCAGCGGCTGCCATCTGGAAACCATCCGCTATTACGAGCGCGTGGGGCTCATGCCCAAACCGCACCGGACCGCCAGCGGTTACCGCGAGTACCGCGACGAGGAGGTGGATCGGCTGCGCTTCATCACCCGCAGCCGCAACCTGGGCTTCAGCCTGGACGAGATCCGCAGTCTGTTGCGGTTGGAGCACAACCGCATGTTGTCCTGCGCCGAGATCGATGCCATCGCCCGCGAGCATCTGGCCGATGTCCGTAGCAAGGTCCGCGAACTCAACCGCATCGCCCGCGAACTGGACCGCACGATCAACGCGTGTTCGGGCGGCGCCCGCGGCCAATGTTCGATCCTGGCCACCTTGCGCGAACCACCGCCGGCCAAGCGGACAGAGAAAGCAGCAAATGTGCGTCGGACCAGGCAAGCGTGAAGCGTCCCGCAGCCCGATGCAATGACCGAAACCGCGCATGAGCCTGCGCATCGCATTGGTCCAGGCGGACTTTCCGGTCGGAGACCTCGACGGCAATGCCGCTCGCATTGCCGAACGGATCGCCGAGGCGCGCGATCTCTACCGCGCCGACTTGGTGCTCTTTCCCGAACTCACAGTCAGCGGCTATCCGCCCGAGGATCTGCTGCTACGACCGCAGTTCCTGTCCGACTGCGTCGCCACGTTGCACCGCGTCGCGCAAGAGGTCACTGGGATCGTGGCCGTAGTGGGCTGGCCGGAAGCTGTCGGCGCTGTGGTCTACAACGCACTGAGTGTGCTGCGTGAAGGCGCCGTTACCACGACCTATCGCAAGCGCGATCTACCCAATTACGCGGTCTTTGATGAGCGGCGTTACTTCGCTGTCGATCCCGATGGTGGGCCATGCGTCTTCGACGTCAACGGCGTCACCGTGGGCGCGATGATTTGTCAGGACTTGTGGGGATTGGAGCCCACGTTTGAAACCGTCGCGGCCGGCGCTCAGCTGATCCTGATCCCGAATGCTTCGCCATTCGAGCGCGACAAACATGCTGAGCGCGATGCACTGCTCGCCGAGCGCGCCCGCGCGAACCAAGTCGCGCTCGCATACGTCAATGTCGTCGGTGGCCAGGATGCGATCGTGTTCGATGGCGCGTCCCTGCTCGCCGACGCCAATGGCCACGTACACCCGGCGGCCATTGCCTTCGAGGAACACGCACTGGTTGCTGATTTCGATCCGCATTCACGTAGCTTTACCCCAGTCGCGTGGCCGATCGACACCGATGTCGGCCGCGACGCGGTCGCCTGGCGGGCAATCGTGCGGGGGCTAACGGACTACTGCAGCAAGAACGGCTTCGATCGGGTCTGGGTCGGCCTGTCCGGCGGACTGGATTCGGCGGTCGTGCTGGCGATGGCCGTCGATGCGCTCGGCGCCGACCGGGTCACCGCCGTGCGCCTGCCATCGCGCTACACCAGTGCGTTGAGCAACGATCTGGCCGCCGCGCAATGCGCGGCCCTGGGCGTGGCACTACGGACGGTGCCGATCGACGCACCGTTTCAGGGCTACCTCGACACGCTCAGTGGTCTGTTCGCGGGTACGACGATCGATGCGACCGAAGAGAACCTGCAATCTCGCGCGCGCGGCGCGGTGCTGATGGCGCTGAGCAACAAGCTTGGCGGGTTGCTGCTGACCACTGGCAACAAGAGCGAGTACGCGGTCGGCTACACCACGATCTACGGCGACATGTGCGGCGGCTATGCCCCGCTCAAGGACGTGTACAAGACCGAGGTGATCGCACTGGCACGCTGGCGCAATACCGTGGGCGGCGCACCGGTCATTCCACCCGAGGTGATCGCCCGGCCGCCGACGGCAGAACTGCGCGAGCATCAGACCGATCAGGACACGTTGCCGCCCTACGACGTACTCGACGCAATCCTGTTCCGCCACATCGATCAGGAGCAGTCGCGCGAGGAGATCCTGGCGGCCGGATTCGCCGCTTTCGTTGTCGACCCGGTGCTGGAGCTGGTGCACCGCCACGAATGGAAGCGGCAGCAGGCGGCGCCGGGACCGAAGATCTCGCGCCGGGCGTTTGGACGCGAACGGCGTTACCCGATCACCAATGCCTATGCTCAGGTGTTCCCCACACCGTGATCCCACGAGCAACGTTAACCGCTACCTCGGAACCGCCACCCGCCCTTTCCGCACCTTGAACCGCGTGGCATTCAGATGCTGACCATCCTCGCGCCGTCCCGAAAACGTGCCTAGCCCGAGGAACAACGGTGAGCAAACCAGCTACTCAATCGGGCTTTGTCAAGCTCCCCACGATCCTCACGCAGTTAGTCGTGGATGTCGGCGCCGCACTGGCCGTGCTGATCGCGACGGCCACGCCGTCAGTGTTCAAACCGGCGGGCGACCCATCGCGGTTGGGCGACGAAAGCCGCCCGCTAGTTGATCGCATCACTCAGATCTTGAAATCATCGAAAGCCACGTGGCTTTCCGGAACCTCCAGTTCCGCCAGCATGTGGCGGGTAGCCGACAGCATCGCCGGGGGGCCACACAAATAGAAATCGCACGATTGCAGGTCGGGATGGCCTTGCAGCAGATGATGGGACGCCGCCTCGTGCACCAGTCCCTGCAACAGCGCATCGTCGCATTCGGCGGCTTCCGAAATCACCAGGTGCCAGGTGAAATTGGAGCTCCTCGACCTGCCCTTTCAAGGCAACTGAAATAACTGGCATCTGGGCATGGCCGCATCGACCCGCCGGGCTTGGCGGACACGCGCCGGTGGCACCAGGTGGTGCGCAAGGCGGACGAATCCGGTTCGCCGGGCGTCGCCCTGATGGGTTTGGCCAGCGATGAAGGCATCCGCCGCAATTCGGGCCGAATGGGTGCGATGCAAGGGCCGCTTGCGTTGCGGAAAATGCTGGCCAACCTGCCGGTGCTGCACGCCAGCGCGCTGTATGACGCCGGCGACGTAGCCTGCGAAGGCGAAGCACTCGATGACGCGCAGGCCCGTTATGCCGAACGCGCCAAGGCCCTGCTCGACGCCGGTCACTTCGTCGTCGGCATGGGCGGCGGACACGAAATCGTTTATGCAAGCTATTCCGGCCTGGCTTCGCATCTGGCGAACGCGCGGCAACGTATCGGCATCTTCAATTTCGATGCACACTTCGACCTACGCGAACAACCGCGCGCCAGTTCCGGCACGCCGTTCCTGCAAGCCATCGAGGACGCGCGACGCCTGGGCCACGACGTTCGCTACCACTGCCTTGGCGTCAGTCGAACGAGCAATACGCCAGACTTGTTCGCCGTGGCCGACAGGGTCGACGCGCGCCATATCCAGGACGACGCGCTATCATGGACGTGTGCCGAATTGTCGCCACCACTGGACATCGACAACGCGACCGCGCGCGTGGCAGCACGACTCATCCACTGAGTCGTCGGTCGCCGCTGAGCCGTATCGTGGAAGACGGGTTTCGGCTTCGGCCGCAACCGCTACCGAAACCCGTTCACCGCAAAGCGTCACATGCCTTTGCCGGCGGCGAACTCTTTCGGGCTCAGGCGACCATCCTTGTTGGCATCCAGCATGCCGAAATGCGGGCCGAGGCGGTGCTTGGCCAACTCGGCCTTGGACAGCGTGCCATTCTTGTCCGTATCAAGCGTGGTGAACTCGTCCGGCTTGGCATCCATCTTCATCGCACCATGGTTCATCTTGCCGTGATCCATCTGGCCATGGTTCTGCGCTGGTGCCGTCGTTTGTGCCATCGCGGTGCCCGCAAAGAACAAGGATGCCGCCAATAGGGAAATCATCGTTTTCATCGTTCTACTCCAGTGGAAAGTGGGACCTTAGTGACAGGACGAGCCGCCCGCGGACCCGGCGGGACGGAGCGTAGTGGTGGTAGCGGGTTCGGCAGTCGGCATCCGCGCAAGGCGAAGCGCGTTGGCAACCACCGATACTGAACTCAGGCTCATCGCCAGCGCGGCGATCATCGGGCTGAGCAGCAAGCCGAAGGCCGGGTACAACACGCCTGCGGCCACCGGCACGCCGATGGCGTTGTAGAGGAAGGCGAAGCCGAGGTTCTGCTTCATGTTGGCGACGGTTTCTTCGGAAATCGCCCGCGCCTGCAGGATCCGCCGCAGGTCGCCCTTGACCAGAGTCACCTGCGCACTGGACATGGCCACGTCGGTGCCGGTGCCCATTGCGATGCCGACATCGGCGGCGGCCAGCGCCGGCGCGTCGTTGATACCGTCGCCGGCCATCGCCACCCGCTTGCCCTGCGCCTTCAATGCCTGCACCAATTCCGCCTTGTCCTGCGGCTTGACGTTGCCGCGCACGTCGTCGATACCGAGCGTGCGGCCGACCGCTTCCGCGGTGGCTTGCGCGTCGCCCGAGGCCATGACGATATGCAGGCCCGCGGCGCGCAATTCGTTGAGCGCCGGCAGCGTGGTCGGCTTGACCGGATCAGCCACGGCGATGGCGCCGGCCAGGCGACCGCCGGAAGCCAGGTACATCACGCTCGCGCCCTGCCCGCGCAAACGTTCCACTGCATCGGCCAACGGCGCGACGTCGGCGCCAACGGATGCCATCAGCGCCTGGTTGCCGAGGACCATATCTTGGCCTTCGACGCGACCGCGCACGCCCTGCCCCGTCACTGAGTCGAAATCTTCGGCTGGCGTCAGCGTAACGCCACGACGCCGGGCTTCGGCGACGATCGCCTCGGCCAACGGATGTTCGCTGCCCTGCTCCAGACTGGCCGCCCATTGCAGCACTTGGTCGGCATTGAAGCCGTCCATAGTCAGGCTGTCCTGGAACGCCGGTTTGCCTTCGGTCAACGTACCGGTCTTGTCGACGACCAACGTATCGATCCTGCGCAGGTTCTCGATCGCTTCCGCATCGCGGAACAGCACGCCGGCGTGCGCGGCGCGACCGGTGGCGACCATGATCGACATCGGCGTGGCCAGTCCCAGCGCGCACGGACAGGCGATGATCAGCACCGACACGGCGTTGAGCACAGCATAGGTCCACGACGGCTCCGGTCCGAACAGGCCCCAGCCGAAGAACGTCGCCAAGGCCACGCCGAATACCGCCAACACGAACCAGAACGCGACCTTGTCGGCCATGCGCTGCATCGGTGCGCGCGAACGCTGCGCCTGCGTGACCAGTTGCACAATCTGCGCCAGCACGGTGTCAGAACCGATCTTCTCTGCGCGAATCACCAGGCTGCCGGTGCCATTGATCGTGGCGCCGATCACGCGGCTGTCTGCGGTTTTTTCCACCGGGATTGGCTCGCCGGTCAGCATCGATTCGTCGAGGTTCGAGCGCCCTTCCAGCACGACGCCATCGACCGGCACCTTCTCGCCCGGACGCACGCGCAGGCGGTCGCCGACATGCACGTGTTCGAGCGGCACGTCTTCTTCATCGCCACGATCGTTGATGCGTCGTGCGGTCTTCGGCGCCAATCCCAGCAATGCCTTGATCGCGGCCGAGGTCTTCGAACGTGCGCGCAATTCCAGCAACTGGCCCAACAGGGTCAGCGACACGATCACCGCTGCCGCTTCGAAATACACGCCGACGCGGCCGTGTTCGCGGAAGGAATCCGGGAAGACGCCGGGCACGAGCGTCGCCACCACGCTGTAGCCGAAGGCAGCGGCCACTCCCACGCCGATCAACGTGAACATGTTCGGGCTGCGGTTGCGGATCGACTGTACGCAGCGTTCGAAGAACGGCCAGCCGGCCCACAACACGACCGGCGCACTCAACGCGAGTTCCAGCCAAGTGCGCGCCTGCGTGGACAGGCCGGGGATGCGATGGCCGAACATGGCCAGTACCAGCACGACCACGCTGAGCGGCAGTGACCACCAAAAGCGATGACTGAAATCGCTCAGCTCAGGATTCTCTTCCTCGTCCAGGCTGGGCATTTCAGGTTCCAGCGCCATGCCGCAGATCGGACACGTGCCCGGCCCTTCCTGGCGGATTTGCGGATGCATGGGGCAGATATAGATCGTGCCCTTCGGCATCGCTGCCGGCACCTCGGGTTTCGGTGCAAGGTACTTGGCCGGTTCGGCGACGAACTTCTCGCGGCAACGCGCCGAACAGAAGTGATATTCGTTGCCCGCGTGACTGGCGTGGTGCGGCGTAGTGGCGGGGTCGACCTGCATGCCGCAGACCGGATCGGTCAGCGGATCCGCATTCGCGGCATCGGGTTTCTTGCTGGAACAACAGCCGTGCGCCGCATCGTGGTCGTGGTGCGCGGCCGGCGCCGGCGCGGTCGCCTTCGCATCGGACGAACAGCAGCCCTGTCCCGCGGCGTGGTGATGATGGTGGGGATGTTTGGAAGGATCAGGCGTGTTCATGTGTTTCCCCGACGAGCGCATTTAGGATGGGGCAACCCTGCAGTTCCCCGTGACCCGGACAGGCATCGACCAGGCTAACCAGGCCGTCGCGCAGGCGGGTCAGTTCCGCCAGCTTGGCTTCGACGCCGGCCAGCCGCGCTTGCGCGGCCTGCCTGACCTGGGCCATGTCGGAAGTACGGTCGCCCGACAGGCTCAGCAGATCGCCGATGTCGGCCAGGGTGAAACCGAGCGCCTTGGCGCGCTGGATGAACTGCAGTCGCGCCACGTCGTCCTGGCCGTAGTTGCGGTAGCGCGATTCCAGGCGCGCCGGCGATGGCAGGACGCCTTCCCGTTCGTAATAGCGGATGGTGTCCGGCGTGACGCCGGCCTGTTTCGCGAGTTGTCCGATATGCATGTCCCGGCTCCAAGGTCAGGCGTGGCGGATTTCCGCAGCCTCAATGACGCCGTCATGATTGCGGTCGATGCGGTCTCGGCACTTGGCCTGGCATGCTGCCGACATCTGCGGATTGTCGGTTTCGGCCGCCTCAAGGAGACCATCGCGATTGACATCGCGCTGGGCGAACTGGTGCTTCAAGAGGCGGGCCTGTTCGTCGGCCTTTTGATCGCACGTGGCAAGATGGATTTCGTGCGGCGTGGACTGACCCATGGCCAACGTGGTGAGGGGCGCCAGAGACAGCAAGCCGGCGCTGATTGCAAAGATGTGGGAAGCTATTTTCATGATCTGTCTCCAGCGACAAGTTCTGGAAGAATTCGGTTTTTCAGCTAGGTGACCCTGGCTGACAAGGCCAGCTTGCACTTTGGAGTTACCTCCAAGGTCAAGCGTTTTGTCTCGGATTCAGGAAAATATTTCGCCTTCATTCATGCAGGGATGTCCTAAGGCAAGATGGGCATCAATGCTGGGCGAAAGCCTGTGTGCTGCCATCACGGGCAACCTGCTCCACGGTGTACGGCTCCGTTCGCCCGTCCGGCAGTTCCATGCCCGGCGAACCGGCCGGCATGCCGGGAAGCACCAGTCCCTTCACGTCGGGCTTCCGCACCAGCAACCGCTTGATGTCTTCCGCCGGCACGTGGCCTTCGATGAAGTAGCCCGCCACTTCCGCGGTGTGGCACGACCCCTTGCCATACGGCACCCCAAGACGCTGTTTGATCGGGGTGACGTCGTTCTGGTTGTCCACCTGCACCGTGAATCCGGCTTGTCGCATGTGTTCGACCCATTGGTTGCAGCAACCGCAAGTGGGACTCTTGTGCACCAGTACCACTGGCAATGTTGGCGTGGCCGTTGCCTGCACCTCAGGCGATATGCGGGTACCTTCGGCGACGGTTGCAACCGGCTTGGCGCAGGCCGCCAGGGCAGTGCCGCCTAACAACACCAGGATCGGAAAAGCGTGACGAATCAACATGGCGGCTTCCTCAGCGTTTGGGTCGCGATGACCAATGGATGTGGACGATGCGCCAGCCCTGCGTCCCACGCTTGAGCACCATGGTCTCGGTACTGAGCAGGGTCAGGGGCTTGCCATCCTTGCTGGCATGCAATTCGCTTTCGCTGCCGACCCAAGCCAGTTCGCCCACCGCCTTTGCCGTGCGTTGCTTCAGCTGTACATGCGCGCCTTTCAGGAATTCCGCATCGTGCTTGGCATGCCCATCAGGTATTCGGTCCTGGAGCGCTCGGCACCACCGCTTTCCAAGATCAGCACATCATCGGCCAACCAATTGCCGGCGCGTTTCAGGTCGCCAGCCTGCAATGCACTCGAGAAGGCTTCCACGACAGCGACAGCAGGCTTCGCTTCGGCGGCGATGGCGGGCTCGCTGGCCTTCGCATGCTGCGCGGGATCATGGGCTTGCGCGGCGAACGGCAGGGCCAGCAAG
Source organism: Pseudoxanthomonas sp. UC19_8 (assembly GCF_042700505.1). Lineage (NCBI taxonomy): Bacteria > Pseudomonadati > Pseudomonadota > Gammaproteobacteria > Lysobacterales > Lysobacteraceae > Pseudoxanthomonas > Pseudoxanthomonas sp. UC19_8. The sequence goes on along the minus strand of NZ_CP170559.1, from coordinate 1,553,576 downwards.
GTCAGGAAAACGATTCGATGGATCATGAGACTAATGCTCCGGTCAGTGTTGGTGATCGTGTCCATCGCTGGCCGGTTTGGTTTCGGGCATGTCCATGCCGGCATGCGGGTCGACGACCGCCGGCTTGGCTGTCGCAGAGACAGCCGGCTTGGCGGCAGGAGCAGCGGCGTGGACGTGCTCCTTGCCATCGGCATGGGTATGCACTTGGCCGCCGGCCGGTGCTTTGGTGTTCTTCGGCGCGTCGTCGTGCGGTGGCGTGCCCGGAGGATGCGGGTGCGGCTTCGCCTCGCTCATCGGCATGCCGGCCATCTCGTCGTGCCCCTCGCCTTCGGCATGCTCATGCTCCTCGCCCTCCTCCGCATGCGAATGGCCGCCGCTCTCGCCACCACCATGCGAGTGCCCTCCGCTGCTGGCGACCAAGGTTTCGTATCCCGCCTTGTTGAGCTTCGGCAATTCCTGCAGGAAGGCGGCCATGTTCCAGATGTATTCGTCATTCATGCTCTTGCCCCACGCCGGCATGCCGCTGGCCTTGATGCCGTGCTTGATCACCCAGAACGCTTCGGCTGCATCGACCGATTCCTTTGCGAGATTGGGCGGCGTCGGGTACAGGCCCTTGCTCAGTTCGGTTTCCTGCATGCCCGGGCCGAGATGGCAACCCGTGCACATGGCGTTGTAGTTACCGGCGCCTTGGCGAATGCGTGCCGGGTCATTGAGGTTGGCCGGCAGTTGCAGCTTGTGCGCGCGGGTGTCGATCGAGCGCTCGCGCAGCGTTTGCAGCACCGCATACACGGGCTTGGTGTGTGTGTCGTCGGCGCCGATGTTGTAGATGCCCGACCAGACGAAACCGGCCGTCCCCACGAGGGCGACACCGGACAGGAGGCTCATAGCGAGCAGGGACTTTCGTGTTACGAACGGCATGGTGATCTCCCCAATCAGAACCAGATGCGGATGCCCGCCACAAAGCGGGTGTCGTTGACGTCTTCACCTTCTTCACGGCGCAAATCCGCGGTGCGGCCGAAGGCTCGTTCATGGACTACTCCGAGGTAAGGCGCGAATTGCCGGGTGAACTCGTAGCGCAGGCGCACGCCGGCTTCGGCGGTGCTCAGGCCGGAACCGATGCCGCGGCGCGCGTCGTTCTTGCCGTAGACATTGACTTCAATCAGCGGCTGCAGGATCAGCCGGTTGGTCAGCAACGTTTCGTACTCAGCTTCCAGGCGCGCACCGGTTTGCCCGGATTGGCCGATGTAGGCCGTGGCCTCGACTTCGAACTTGTATGGCGCCAGGCCCTGCACGCCGATCGCGACGAAGTTCTGCGAATCGCCGGGCTTGAAGTCGTGGCGCATGCCGGCGACCACGTCCCACCAGGTCGAAACGCTGCGCCCGTAAAGCACTTCCAGATCGGCCGACTCGGTACGCCCATCGACCCGCTCGCCTTCGCTGCGCCACCACAGGCGGTCCAGGTCTGTGCCGATCCAGCCTTGTCCTTCCCAAGCCTGCCCCTTGCCCGGATCGGCATTCCAGCCTTCCAGGCGATTGAGTAGCGTATAGCTGTGGATGGCATTATCGAGGTGTTCCATGTGCTTGGAGGGCGGCATGGCGGCAGCGCGGTCGGCTTCGATGATCGGCGGAATCGGCGTGCGCGGCTCGCCAGGTGCCATCTCCATGTCGCCGTGCTGCATGCCGGGCATGGCTTCCATCGACATGCCGGCCATGTCATGCCCCATGCCAGCGTGGTCCATCGGCGGTGCGATTTCGGCGGGGGGCTCCGGCATCGCATGGTCCATCTTGGAATGATCCATCGGCATCGCGGCAGGTTTGGCTGCCGTGGCCGGTGCCATCGGGTGCCCGGCATGGGGATCCGCAACCGCAGGCTTGGCGGCTATTTTCGGCGCCGGCTCGGCTACTGGCTGCTTCTTCGCCGTCGGCTTGGTTTCGGTCGACGGCGACATCGGCATGGCCATCTTCGAATGGTCCATTTCCTGCGCCCCGGCGGGCAGTGCCGTTGCCAGCGCGATGCCCAGCAGTGAGGTCTTCAAGGCATTCATGCGACGCCCTCCCCTACCTGCACGGCCCGCATCATGCCTGCCTCCATGTGATAGAGCAGGTGGCAGTGGTAAGCCCACAGGCCCAATGCATCGGCACGCACGCGGTAACTACGCTTGCTGCCTGGCGGCATGTCCACGGTGTGCTTGCGCACCATGAAGTTGCCGGCGGCGTCTTCCACATCGCTCCACATGCCGTGCAGATGGATCGGATGGGTCATCATGGTGTCGTTGACCAACACGATGCGTACGCGCTCGCCGTAGTTGAGCCGCAATGGCGTCACCTCGGAGAACTTCTGCCCGTTGAAGCCCCAGGCGAACTTCTCCATGTGCCCGGTCAGGTGCAGTTGGATCTCTCGACCGGGATCGCGGCCATCCGGATCCTCGAACGTGCTCTTGAGCATCGAATAACTAAGCACGGTGCGGCCGTTGTCGCGCAGGCCGTTGCCCGGATCGTCGAGGCGCGAGCTGACGGTCATCGCCTGGTTGTCGAGCAGCGGGTTGCGCGTTTCGCTGGCCGGGTGTGTGACCATGCTCCCGGGGTCCATGTCCGCCATCGCGCCGCCTTTCATGCCGGCCATGTCATGACCCGCGTCCGGATCGGCATTGGCCGGCTTCGACTCCTGCGTCATCGCGCCGTGGTCCATGCCGGCCATGCCCATGTTGGCGCCGCAGCTCATTTCCATGCCCTTGCCGCCGGACATATCCATGCCGCCCATGCTTCCATGATCCATTCCCATGTCCTGCATGGTCAGCAACGGGCGCGGATCGATCGCCGGGACCGGTGCGCGCAGGCCTTCGCGCACCGCCAGCGTGCCGCTCACGTAACCGGTGCGGCCCATATCCTGGGCAAAGATCGTGAAGGCATCCTGCCCCGACGGCTCGACGATCACATCAAAGGTCTCAGCCACCGCGATGCGGAATTCGTCCACAGTCACTGGATGCACGTATTGCCCATCGGCGGCGACCACGGTCATCTTCAGACCCGGGATGCGCACGTCGAAATAAGTCATCGCCGAACCGTTGATGAAACGCAGCCGCACCTTTTCCCCGCTGCGGAACAGACCGGTCCAATTGCCCAACGCCGTGGTGCCGTTCATCAGATAGGTGTAGGTGTTCGCGTTGACGTCCGACAGGTCAGTCGGCGACATGCGCATCTGCCCCCACATCTTGCGATCCTCGACCGTGGCGGCCACGCCATCGCGCTTTGCATCGTTGAAGAAGTCCCCGACGGTGCGCATGTAGTAGTTGTCGTACATCGACATCTTCTTCAGCCGCGCGAACAGCCGTGTCGGATCCATGTCGGTCCAGTCGGACAGCATGACCACGTAGTCTCGATCGTAGGCGAAGGGTTCCGGTGCGATCGGATCGATGATCAGCGGCCCGTACAAGCCGGCCTGTTCCTGGAACGCCGAATGGCTGTGGTACCAGTAGGTACCGCCCTGGTTGACCGTAAAACGGTATTGATACGCCTCGCCACGGGCGATGCCGTTGAAACTCAGCCCTGGCACGCCGTCCATGTTGGCCGGCAGGATGATGCCGTGCCAATGGATCGAGGTTTCATTGCCGTGGATCGAGCCGGTGGGTAACGCGTTCGCCACGCGCAGGTTCACCGTGGTGCCTTCACGCCAGCGCAGGATCGGTGCCGGCAGCGAGCCGTTCACAGTGATCGCCGGCCGCACACGCCCGGTGAAGTCCATCGGGGTTTCGCCGATGGTCAGATCGAAGTCGGTGCCGGCCAGGACGTTGGCGTTGCCGGGGCCTTTCAGCGCCCAGCTGTTCTTGGGCCACAACCCCAACCCCAGCGCCGCACCACCGGCGGCCAGACCTTGCACGAAGCGGCGGCGCGATGGCTGGAATGCGCCATCTGCCGTCCAGCCGAATTTTTCGGAAAACATGGAAACTCCATCAACGCGTCCAGAGGATCCGGTGTTAAGACCGGAACAGCCTGCGATCCCATGCGGTTCACAGCACGGTAAAACACACGCAAGCGAAGGGGCGCCGCAGGCGCCTTGGGACACTTAGCCGATGGGAGGTCGGACCAGATGCGGCAACGTGGGATCCGCGTGACGGAGGGACAGCGGACGGACCACGTCCGAGTGCAGCGGGCCCACGCCAAAGGCGGCCACGGTCATGAGTGCAGCCGCAACGGCCTGCGTACAGGCGCATCGGCAGACACTGGACTTGCAGCAATCCGGGGTCGAGTGCTTGGTTTTTTGCGCCTGTTCAGCAGGCAGCGCTCCGACAGTATTCGACGAGGAGCGTTCTGCCGTCATCTGCGCCATGTCGTGGCAGGGCGAACTACTCGACATCGCCACAGTCATCGGGTGTGATCGGGTCTGTCCCGTCGACACGCTATCCGGTGAAGCGCCAGGCATCAGTATGACGGACGCAGCTGCCGTCCCTGCCCCATTCAGGATCAGGGCAACGATCAGCATCACGCGCAACAGGGCAGACCGCAACGTCATTCAAATACTCTACCCCAGTCTGGCAGTGCGGGCCAGTCACATCCAGACACGAGCAGTCTGGAGTTCACTTCCAGGTTATCGAAGTGTTACGTCGCCGAACGGAGTTCGTTCTCGCCTTTCTCGTACTGGTTGATTCGAGGGCTCGCTGCTGTGGGTCAATATTGGTAGGCGAGCTGCGGCGACTCCCCCTTCGCACCTACCCGGCGAGTGAGCTGGGCTTGAATGGCGACACTCGCAGACGTGGACGTCATCGAAGTTCCTTGGCCGAAGCAGTGTTGGGAAGTACAACGCGATGCCCAGTCAATGTCGATCGAAGGTCTGCATTGACGCCTGTCCTGGACAGTGTACGAGCCGGAATGCCTGGTTGATGCGTCCGTGGACGTCACGAGGACTCGACGTCCACAGCCGCCAAGGGTTTGTGCCGGGGGAGCGACAGGGAAATCGCGGCGGCGAGCCCTACCAGCACTGCCGAGATCCACAGGCACGCCGCCAAGCCCGCCACCTGGAATATCCACCCGGACAGCACGGTACCCAACAATCGGCCAAGCGCATTGGCCATGTAATAGAAGCCTACGTCGAGGGAAACGCCGTCTTCGCTGGCGTAGCTGACGATCAGGTAGCTGTGCAGCGAAGAGTTGATCGCGAACAGCACCCCGAATACCAGCAAGCCAACGACCAGGATCGTCTGTACGGACTCCTCACGCGCCAGCAGCATCGCCATCACCGCCGGCACGAGCGCCAGGATCGCCGCGCATACGAAAGCCGAGCGTCCGTCTGGCACCTTGCCGCTGCGCTTGCCGGTGAAATACGGCACCACCGACTGCACGATGCCGTAGCCGATGATCCATACGGCCAGAAAGCCACCGACCTGCCAGAAATCCCAGCCCAGCGTCTGCGCCAGGAACACCGGCAGCGCGACCACGAACCATACGTCGCGGGCACCGAACAGGAATAGCCGTGCTGCCGACAGCAAGTTGATCGCCCGGCTCTTGGAGAAGATGTCGCGGAACTTCGGCTTGTGCTTTGCCTTGCCCAGGTCGCGCTTGAGCAACGCCAGGCTCAACAGCCATACGATCAGCAGCACGCCGGCCATCAGCGCCACCGCCGGCGCAAACCCCATCGTGGTCAGCATGGCGCCGCCGAGGAAGAAGCCGATGCCCTTGAGCGCGTTCTTCGAGCCGGTCAGCGCCGCCACCCAGCGGAACAGGGCCCCCTGCTGATCGCCCGGCACCAGCAGCTTGATGCTGCTCTTGGCGCTCATCTTGTTGAGGTCCTTGGCGATGCCCGACAGCGCCTGCGCCGACATCACCCAGGGCACGGTCAGCCATGCGCCGGGCACCAGCAACATCGACAGGGCCACGACCTGCAGGGCCAAGCCGATGTTCATCGTCCGGTTGAGGCCGATCCGCGCGCCCAGCCAGCCGCCGACCAGATTGGTGACGACGCCGAAGATCTCGTAGAACAGGAACAGCAGCGCTACCTGCAACGGCGAGTAGCCCAACTGGTGGAAGTGCAGCACCACCAGCATGCGCAATGCACCGTCGGTCAAAGTGAAGGCCCAGTAGTTGCCCGTGATCAACAGGTACTGGCGAACATCGGGCGACAGGCGGGACAACATGGACTTACCCTGCCTGACCCACCAACTGGACCAACTCGGCGGTACGGTTCACGTAGCCCCATTCGTTGTCGTACCAAGCGTAGATCTTCACCTGGGTGCCATTGATCACCATCGTCGACAACGCGTCGACGATGCTGGAGCGCGGGTCGGTCTGGAAATCGATTGATACCAACGGCTGGGTTTCGTAACCCAGGATGCCGTTGAGCTCGCCCTCGGCGGCGGCCTGCAAAAACGCGTTGACTTCCTCGACCGTGGTCGGCCGCTCGACCTCGAACACGCAGTCCGTCAGCGAGGCATTGGTCAGCGGCACGCGCACGGCATGACCGTTCAACCGCCCCTTCAGTTCGGGGAATATCTCGGCGATCGCGGTGGCCGAGCCGGTCGAAGTCGGGATCAGGCTGCTGCCACAGGCCCGAGCGCGGCGCAGGTCCTTGTGGGGCGCATCGACGATGACCTGAGTGTTGGTCAGGCTGTGGATCGTGGTCAGGCTGCCATGGCGGATGCCCAGCTTTTCGTGGATCACCTTGACCACCGGCGCGAGGCAATTGGTCGTGCACGAGGCAGCCGAGACGATGCGGTGCTGGGCCGGATCGAAGCGCTGCTGGTTCACGCCCATGACGATGTCGAGCGCGCCGGCCGACTTGACCGGTGCAGTGACGACCACACGCTTCACGCCCTGGTCGAGGTAGGGCCGCAGCACGTCGGGTTTGCGGAACTTGCCCGAGGCCTCGATGACCACATCGCAGCCGGACCAATCGGTGGCGGCGATGTCCTTGTTGCGGGCCACCGGGATACGGACGCCATCGATCACGAGGGCATCGCCATCGGCGATCGCCTCGTGCTGCCAGCGGCCATGGATCGAATCGAAGTTCAGCAGGTGCGCCAGGGTGGCCGCGTCACCGGCCGGGTCGTTGATCTGAACGAAGGAAAGCGCGGGATTGCCCCAGGCGGCGCGCAGGGTCAGGCGCCCCATGCGACCAAAGCCGTTGATGCCGATGCGTAGAGTCATGGTGGCGTGCAGTCGAAAGGAAGACGAAAGGTATCAGGTGGACGCCGTGCCGATCTCGCGGACGCGGGTCTCCAGCACCAGGCGATCGAGGGCTTCGACCTTCAGCGCCATCAGCAACGCGATCCGGTGCTGCAACAGATGAAGTGCATTGGTGAAGGCGCGGCGCACCTGGTCCTCGGTGCCGGTGACTTCGGCCGGATCCGGGACGCCCCAATGCGCGGTGATCGGCTGGCCGGGCCACACCGGGCACGTCTCGCTGGCGGCACGATCGCATACGGTGATGACGATATCCATCTGCGGCGCATCCGGTTCGGCAAACTCGTCCCAGGCCTTGCTACGCAGGCTGTCGGTCGACAATCCGACGTCCTGCAATACCTTCAAGGTCATCGGATGGATCTGGCCGCGCGGCTGGCTGCCGGCGCTGTAGGCATTGAATCGTGTCTTGCCCAGTTGGTTGGCCAAGGCTTCGCCCATGATGCTGCGGGCGGAATTGCCGGTGCACAGGAACAGGAGGTTGTAGCGACGGCTCATGACAGGGTCTCGGGGTTGGGCAAATCAGGGGCGCGCTTCGTACCACGCCTTGGAGGCGGTCACGATGCGTACGACGGACAACATGACGGGAACCTCGACCAGCACGCCGACGACGGTCGCCAGCGCCGCGCCGGAGTGGACGCCGAAGACGCTGACGGCGGTGGCCACGGCCAGTTCGAAGAAATTGCTGGCGCCGATCAATGCGGAAGGTCCGGCCACGCAATGGGCAACACCGAACTTGCGGTTGAGCCAGTAGGCCACCCCGGCGTTGAGATACACCTGGATCAGGATCGGCACGGCCAGCATGGCGATGATCAGCGGTTGTGCGACGATCTGCCGACCCTGGAAGCCGAACAACAGAACCAGCGTGACCAGCAAGGCGCCAAGCGAGACCGGCCCCAGTCGCTTCAGCAGGGCTTGCAGCGCCGCCTCGCCACCTCGCTGCAGGATCCAGCGACGCAGGACCGCGGCGATCAGCACGGGCACGATGATGTAGAGCTCCACCGACAGCAGCAGCGTCGACCATGGCACGGTGATCGACGAAATGCCCAGCAGCAAGCCCACAACCGGGGCGAAGGCGAACACCATGATCGCGTCGTTGAGCGCGACCTGGCTGAGGGTGAATTGCGGCTCGCCCTCGCACAGATTGCTCCAGACGAACACCATGGCCGTGCATGGCGCCGCGGCCAGCAGGATCAGCCCGGCGATATATGAATCCAACTGATCCGCCGGCAGATAACGGGCAAAGACGTGGCGGACGAAGAGCCAGCCCAGCAGCGCCATCGAGAACGGCTTGACCGCCCAGTTGACGAATACGGTGACGCCGATGCCTTTCCAGTGCTGCTTGACCTGTCCCATCGCGCCGAAGTCGATCTTCAGCAGCATCGGGATGATCATCAACCAGATCAGTACCGCGACCGGCAGGTTGACCTTGGCGATCTCCATCGCGCCCAGCGCGGCAAAGCCGTCGGGAAACAGGTAGCCCAGTCCGGTGCCGACGACGATGCACAAGGCCACCCACAAGGTCAGGTGGCGCTCGAAACCGCCCATGCGCCGGGAAAGCGGTACCGGTGAAGCGATCGTCTCGTTCATGCCGCGTCCTTCCTCCGGCGCGTGGGCTCGCACACCTGGCTTGGCAGGCAGTTCGTGGCACCGCCACAGCAGTTGCGGGTCAGGAAGGCGATCAAATTGGTCATGGCCTCGAAGTTGGCGCGATAGCGCTTGAAGCGACCGCGCGCCTCGCACTCGATCAAACCGGCACCACTGAGCTCCTTCAGGTGGAAGGTCAGCGTGGCGCCGGGCAGCGACAGGGTCTCGGCGATCTCGCCGGCCAACCGGCCTTGGGGACCTGCCTCGACCAGCAGGCGGAAGACCGATAGCCGGGTGGTCTGGCCCAAGGCGGCGAGCGAGAGGGTTGCGTCTTTGATTTCCATTTTTCTAAAATAATCGAATATACGAAGCGTAGCAACCCGCGATGACAGGAAAACGACAGCCTGGCTGGCACTGGCCTCACCTTCTCCTGCTGGCCGGCTTGCCGCTGGTGGCGATGGTCGCCATCCGCCTGCATTTGCCCACCACCGCAGTACTGTTCGGCTGGGTGCCTAGCTATTCCGCGGCACTGCGTGATCTCTTCGCTTTTGGCGCCTTGTTAGCTTCGACCAGCTTGACCAGCTCTTTCTTCTTGCGCAGGGACAGGCCGTTCCACTGCAGCAGAAGTTCAGCGAGCAGGTCGTCCTCGGTATAGAGAAAGGCCGGCGGGATGCCCAGCACCTCGGCTAGCCGCTTAGCCCGTTTGAGCTGGGGTTCGTGCTTGCCGCGCTCGTATTGATTGATTGTGGGAGAGGCCACGGCAGGATCCAAGCCGGCAAGCACACCGAGTTGCGTCTGCGACAGGCCTGAGCGCTCACGCGCCTGGGCCAGTCGTAGCGCAAAAACCGGGTATTTTGCCGTTCGAGTCGTCACTACCACCCCCTAAGGAAGCCTTAAGGATGGCGGAAGTGACCGGTTCTTGGATACTAAGTTATTCTTAGAGCCCCAACAACCACCTCTGCCCTACATGGCGTCGCCCGCCCCCGCCACCGTCGATGAACTCGGGCTAAGAGGATGCCTGTACCTATGGGCGCTATTGACTGGGCAGGAATACCGCCTACCGATCGCGCAGACCAAGCGGATGACCCTGGTAGCTATGGGGTACTTACAGGAGCGCGGCGTCATCGAAGTGCCTTGGCCAGAGGCACGCTGGGAACTAAAGCCCGATGCCCGGATCACGCCGATCGAAGGCTTGCAGTGGCATCTGTCCTGGGCCGTGTATGAGCCGGAGCGGTTGGTCGATGCGCTGGATGACTACTTCAACTCCCTGGAACGCGACGACTTTACGACGGCAGAACGATTGCGGCTTTGGACCGAACTGGGATCCGCCGAGGCCGAACGTTTCTTCGAGCAGCAACTGCTGAAGCATCGGTTCTCCGGTGAGTGGGCACAGGACATCGCGTTCGCCTATCGGGAAAGCGGAGTAGTACTAACGGTAGCCCAGTGGCGCTACTGTGCCTGGGCGGCAGTACGGCGTGGCGCTTCCATGGCCATGCAGCACGGACCCCAGGTGGATGGCCTGCGCGACACGATCTATCAGGAAATACGCCGACGTGCGACTTCAGTAGCGAGCGGCACGTGGGATGGCTGTTCGTTTCCGCCCTTTAACCCGCAACCTGAAAGCGCATTGGGTCGCGGCTTCGTTCATAGGCTGACGCGCTTGGGACAACTCTATTGGACAGGGTGGCCAAGTACAGAGGTGTTGATTGGCCACGGTCTCGAACATTGTCGTGTTTAACAGATGCTGCGGATCGTGACGGTTCTGTCCCACTCATTTCGCAACGCGTGGCTAGGTCATCCAAACTGCACAATCAACGCAAATCGATCCCCCGAATTATCAGCTGCAGCCGGGTGTTGCCGCGGTAACTTTGCGCATCCAGACAATAAGCAAACGTCACGCTGACTCCAACACTGACAGGAGGGTTCCCCTCTTTGTTGGCTCCAAACCAGACCGCATCGATGTCAGTTGCGCTGTTTGAGAGCCGTAACTTCAAGTGGGTTCCGTCGCCAATCAGGCGCATATCGTTCACGCGCCAAGTACCCATGAATATTGGCTGCTCGAATTCTCGGCCATAGGGCTCCAACGCCGACAACTCGCGTACATGATCTAAACCAGGTGCTTCGAGCAACCCGTCAACTAGCAGATACGGTGATGGCAGTTCTTCGCCATAGGCTTCTTTGACACACGTATCCCATGCATCAACCAAGGTGGGAATATCGCTTCGCTTCACCTTGAGCCCGCCCGCACCACGATGCCCGCCAGCGCTCAACAATAGGCCTGGCCAGCGTTGTTTAATTAATGTCAGCGCTTGCAGGACGTTAACGTGCGGCGTTGTTCGTATTGATCCGGTGGCAATGCTCTCGTCACTCGCAAGCGGCGATAGGCATATCGTTGGCAATCCGAACTGCTCCACCATTCGAGTGGCGGTAATACCGTGAACCCCTGCATGCGACCGTTCCCCCAGCCATAGACAGAGTCCGAGTCGCCCATCGCGGATACCGGCTTTAGCCAAAGGTTCTGCAATACTGCGCAGTGTCGCTTCAATGTCCTTTCGCTCGCGATTGTTGGAATCAAGTTCCTGGAGGATGCGGAATGCCTCCTCCTCGCTGGTGGCACACAGAAACTCCACCCCCAGCATGGCATCGGTTAGCCGGCCTCTAGCATTTATGCGTGTCGCGATCTGAAATGCAATATCGGCAGCTGTCCAGTCCCCTTCCTTCTTTAGCAAGCGGCGCATAGCTTGCCAACAAGGTCGCGGCTTCGAATTCATCAAACGGAGCCCGCGCTGCACGATCATTCGATTGTTTAGCGAGTACGCAAGAGACGACGCGTCCGCAATGGTCCCAACCGCGCAATAATCTAGAAGATCAGAGACACGTGGCGATTCCGGGGTTAAAGACCCACGCTCAATTAACAGCTCGCGAGTAGCCGCCATGACCAGCAATGCGGTATGGCAACCGGCTATCGCCTTATCTGGAAATTTGCTATCGCGCCGCACCGGGTTCACCACGGCATGAGCTGATTGCGGCGGCCCTTCTTCGGGAATGCCGTGATGATCCGTCACCACGACGGAATGGCCAGCAGCGACCAACCGGGAGATTCGCATCTCATCGGTACTCCCCTGATCCGCCGTAATAATGCACGTGCTTGGCGGAAGCTGAGGGAGCATGCGATCGACTAGCGCATCGCTGAGGCCGTACCCCTCGATCATCTTATGCGAGAGAAAACTATAGATTCGGCCAACCGGATACCCCATCGCCACTAGAGCGTTTTTGAGAATCGCGTGGGAAGTGGCGCCATCAGCATCGTGATCAGTAACCAGAGCAATTGGTGTGTGCGCAGAGATTGCGTCGGCAAGGTGCCCGGAGGCCTTATCAATGTCGGGCAATGCGTGCGGCCCATCGATCTCGTTAGGCGATGGGATAATTAGGGAGCGAAGCTGCGAGAAGGAAACCCCATGTAATCGACCTGATATCACCCGCGCCTGCAACGGCGTATAGCCGAGACTAATGGCCTGCTCCTCCACAGGCTTATCGCGCGATCGATCCTTAAGCATCATGTTTGTGCTGTCTGTCATCGCCCAGGCTTTCCTGCAGAAGGCTTGATTGGGAAGACATTGCTGCCTGCCTTCCGACTCTTGACTGCAGAAATGTCACCCCCACAGAACAGGCAAGCTGAAGCCTCCTTGCATTCCTCTGCCAGAAGCGGGGTCAGCAAAGGCGTTATATCCGCGGAGCTGTGGTGAAACCGCCTATATATTTCGACATGATGCTGTCGAAGCGCTTGAACTTGACGTTGAGCCACAGCTAGTTCTTCTTGCAGCCGTTCGTTTTGAGCGCGGAACAGCGCAATCAATGCTTCGCCTGAAGTAGATCGGCGCCCTGCCTTCAACGATTTCAGCGTTTCCGCTACAACATGATCATAACGCCTTAGAGTCGTTCTCGATGCGGGCACACGTGCCGAAACCTCGCTCGCATTGAATACGTAGCCCTTCCCGAGCTTCGCCGCCTCATCCGCCAACTCATGAATTACCGTGCGAATGCGACCAGACAATTCTTCACCGCGAAGTTGTTTTCTCATTTCGCTACAACCTCGACTCCGAGCCCCATCTGCTCCAGCTTGAGGGTCGTATTACTGAAAATACGCAGGTAATGACTGAACATGGGAGACTCCGAAGGAATAACTTTCAGCGCCACCTGCGCCTCGCTACGAAGGCGTCTGATCTCAGCGACATGCCCAGAATTGTTGCGATCTACGATCAGATGCTCGCAAGCGCCACTATTCTCCTCACTATCTCCACCGCAGGTGAAACAGCTGAGATAGTGTGGGCACGGGTTCATTGCCCAATTTAGGGTACACAGACCGTGCGGCATGATGTTTATCATTCGCAGTGCACCCGCCAGATATTCCTCCGCTTGCTCTCTAGAGATATCCGCCAGACGCGAATATGTGTCGCTGATCTCGCCGACGATCACTCCGTCTCGCACGGCATTCCTTAAGCGTTCTGCTCGCTCTTCGCTCGACGTTTGGTCATATGTGGCATTCTGACCGACGTCCTTGCGACCAAAGATCAGAGCAATCTGCTGCTGACTAAGACCGCCTCGCTGATACTGTGTGTTGAGCCAGTGCCGCACGTCATGCCAAGTAAACTTGGCGATCTCGCCTGTCCTTGGATCTACAATCCCGAATCTCTGAAAAACACTAATCTTTGTTTTTCCATCATTTCGACTTAGCCACCGCGCCAAGTCGGTGACGGTGACCGCTAGAAAATCGCTAGTGCGAGAATTTCCACCCCGGCCGCGCCTGCGGAGCAGCAACGCCTCGTGAGCTTCCAGGTATGATTCTCCCCCTGGGCCTCTAATGAGGGCAAATGATCGTTTGAATTGGGCCTCCAGGCCTTCATCTCTAACCGGATTCGGATAAAACTCTCCTCGCAACTGCATTTCTCTGGCGTCTTGAATGATCGCTCGGACAGACGGATACAGCTTGTGTGTTGTGGTTCGCGCGCGCAGCTTGAATTGATTCTCGTTAATGAGTCGAGGATCGAAATTCCAACTGCGTATTTCCTTCCCCTTGCAGGTCATGGTGCGGAGCTCACCTGCGCGGGCGGCACGCTGCTCGGCCAGCATCCTTTCCAGGCTCATGTACGTCACGCCCAGTCTGCGACCTGCTTCAGACTTATTACCACCGCACTCCTCTAACGTGCCGATCGCATCGATCAGCTTCTTCTTGAACTTGTGCCAAACCGCATCGGGATTAATGAGCCGATTGGCTGGATCTGCGGTCCATTCGTGCGCGAATTTTGATGTGAAGTAGCATGCAGCCGCCTCATTGGAAGACACCTTAAGCCAATCGACTGGCTCATTCTCACGCTGTTGCGCGGCAAGCTTTCGCAAATCCTCGGTGGAAGATTTCAATGCGGAAACAGCGGCACGGATTGCCGGCACTAGACTGGGAGGCACCACCTTTGGAACGGGACGCCCTTTCTTCTCGGGGAAGTACAGCAATTGCAAGGCGCCATCGTGCTCGATGAGACAATTTTCCGGCAAATTCGCCAACTCGCCCACACGAAATCCGGCCCCGACATCGATAGTGAAAATCTGCAGATAGAAGCGATCGATGTCACTTATATCGTCTCTTGAATTGACAGCAATCAGGTCGCGTATGACCTCGTCTGGCATTAACTTTTCATGGCGACCTGCATCATTGCCCTTGCGCCCGTGCTTAGCTGGCTTCTTCATGCCGGAGACGTAGCTCAGTCTCGATCGCGTCCGCAAATTCAGCCACTTCGCGAACGTCGCGAGCACCTTGCATAGTCCGTATGCGCCCGCAGCTGCGCGATTCTTTCTGATCCGCCGTTCTGCAGCGTAGAAATCTTCGTTCTTGAGCGTGTCGAATGACCGTGCCCCGAGAACTTCCCCTAAAATTGCCACGACCGTTAAGCGGGCCTGAGCCGAACCTTCTCCAAGATTTCGTGTCATCCGTCCATGGAGAATCCAAATCTTGCATGCCGCCTTCAAGTTGGCATGAACGATCTTGTCAAAGTAGAGGTATCTGCTGATGCCATTGCCAGGACGTAACACCCATGAAATTACATTCCATTGATCCGATTCGAATGACGCTCCAGGCGGAATCAAGGCGAGCAAATGCGACCCCAACTCCGAAATTGAGGAATCCGCCGTGTGCTCATGCAGCCAACGAGAAAGTGCGGCCGACATCCTAATGCCCCTCTTCAATAGCCGTGATCACGTCTTTGATCCCGGCGTATACCTGTTCAAAATCCTTGCCCAATTTGCTGCGCTCTTTTCCAGCCTCGGCATGGCTCCATCGTTCATGTTCGCGCTGGACATACTTCATTGAAGCGCTGTGATCGCCATCCCGCCACGCTTGAAAATGTGGGCATCCTCCGTAGCACGCCCAAAACGGATGAGTTGGGCACGCCCCGCTGCTGCCACATGAGCCAACGACAGCGGGGGCGCCCGAGTGAAAATCGGGAACGAGAATTTGCTTCTCTCCTAACGCAGGTACAACCACGCCTTGAAAGAAGGCCGCATTAAGACCGGCGAATAGCCCGCCTAGTGCACGGTCTGCTCGCTCGATGGCAGGCAGCAACTCCGAAGCCACCGCATCAATGTAGGCCTGAGCCGATGTAGGATCATCGTGCTCGAAGATTGTCTGGATTTCGTCTCGAGGAGTACCCTGCATGGCAAGACGCGTTCCGCCGGTATGACGAACGCGCTTCGCTCCAAAAACAAGTACCTTTCCAGTCCTTGGACTGACGATATTGCTTTCAATACTCCATCGACGCAGCAATCTGGTCATGGTGCCCGTAGGTACCTGCCCATGCTCATGCCACTCCATCGGAAGTTCTAGACCGTATTGATCGCGCGAACCGATAGTGGTTGCATTTCGATTGTTGCCGCCTTGTTTTCTGCCTGGCACGACAATCAATCGGTCGAATTTTTCCTGTAGAGCCAAGAGTAATGGGCGGTCGCCCAATGCCTGTATCGATTTCCCCAGCGCCTCGCTTACAGGCCACAACTCGGCAACATCGCCCGTTTGCGCCTTTACCTTCGGAATTCTTAAAAAGTATTGCCAGCGTTGCCCCTTATAGGTGACCAAGGCATCTTTGCGCATACCAAGTAGTTGCAGTGGACGCTTATAGGTCTCAAAGAGAATCCAGCCAAAAACCCGGATAATGCATTCAACATCAGATTCATCACCTACGGGCATGGCCAATGCGCGTCGGGCCAGTTCCGACTCCCCCGACGTGTATGCCCCAGTCTCTGCATTCCAGGTCAGTACGTCCTGCATGCCCGCCGGTTGTGGCCACGCGACCCATTCGTCCATTTCCAGTGCGATAGCTGGGCTCGCTCCCGCCATTGATCGCTGAGCCATCTCCCTATAGAAGATTCGGAGCATTGTTCGAGCTTCTTTTGAAAGCAGCACCCACATTGCTGCCCATTCCTTGATGGACAGAGCGCCAAGCCCACCTGAAAGCTCTATCCCCAGACTGTTTGCCGCCATAACAAGGCCATGCAACATCCGATGCACGTGCTGCGCCCACGACGCGGATTTGGTTCGCAATTGCTCCAATGCAATAACTTGCAAAGGCTCAACAACAGCATTTGACAGTCCGCCCTGTCGCCAATCCAACCTCCTCGCTGAACCACCCAGGCTGAACCGCCAGACATCATCCGTTACGTCGATAAACACTGGGGCGTCTGGATTGAATTCATTGCGGACGAATTTGCGTCCGTCCGAACCTTCCCACAGGCCAGTTTCATGGTTCTGCATCATTGCAATGCCGTCCATGACCAGTTCTCATTTTCGGATCGCATCACTCCCTTCGCTCGGTCGGCTCGAGCACGTCTTGAATAGATCTCAAGGCTCTTTTCGCTCTCCCAGCCACCCCAGTACACAAGATCCTGCAGTTCCTGATTGGTCTTGGCGCGCAGGTACATCCGATTGAAGAAGGCGTGTCGTGCCAGATGCCAGTGGAAGTTGATGCCAGTTGCCGCCTTGATCGCGGACGCCACATCATTCGCAGTGCTGATAGAAAGCGGCTTACCGTTCGTTGCTACGATCAGGAATGGATGGGGAAGGACCCACCGATATACCTGGCGGCCATGCTCCTTGACCGAGGCGCGACGAAAGCGAGTCGTGTATTGGGCAATTAGATGCGGAAACCTGGTCTCCTTCCATAGAAAGCGAAGGTCGCGACTTAGGGTTTTTGGCCTTGGGGCATGCGCTCCTCTCGAGTCAATCACTCCGTCGTCACGCTCTTCGATCCTGACGACACTAATGTAGTTGCGACCCAACGCCGGACAGTCCTGGAGCCTCAGGCTTAGCACCTCACCAAGTCGCAAGCCGAACTCAATCGTCAATCTCCAAAGTAGATAGTCCCGCCATGCAATATCTTGGCCGACGTTCCTACTTCTATTTTCAGGTAATAGAAATTCTTCGATCCGCGCCAGTTCTTCGTCCGTCAGATCTGGCGCTACTCTCTTCTTCCGCGTCTTGATCCGTGTCCTTGTCCACTCGCGACCTTGCGAGTTGGCAAGAAGTTCGATTTGCATAACGCGTTCTGCGACTGCTGAATTCGATGTCGCATACTGAGTTATGAAATGCACACAGATTTGTCGGCAGAAGTGCAGGGTCTGGTTGTGTGTGGTTCTCGATTCAGGCGTGAGCCTTGCTTTCCCGTCCTCACCTAGCCGTACCCGCAACCAGGCCGAGAAAGCGGAGATCTGCGACGGCGCCAAGCCTTCACCACTCAGGAGTTGTGCATCCAAGTCAACGCCGCGCTCGTCAGCCCATGAGTACAAGCTTGCGATCCCGTATAGCGATCCTGACCTTGTCTTCTGCGAGTCGCTCTTCTGAGCGAGATGCGTTTCATAGATGGACGACGCGATCGGCAGTCGACCGGATTCGCGATGCATCAAGACGTACCGGCTGGTTGCGTCCTGATCCAGGAACGGAATCACCCTATACGCCAAGCTAACTCGGTCAGGCCTCAAAGTGAACACCTATGAAGTTTATATCATTGATATAAATAGACTTATCTATAAGTCCAATACATGCCGCGCCTAAGACGTTAACGAAAGTTGCGTAGAAGGGCAACCAGTCAATATCCCTCTCAGGATTTAGGGGGGCAAAGACCGATCTAGGGCAGGTCTAGGAGCTTTGACCCTAGAAGAAAGTGTCCAGATCCGCCCCCACCTAAGTCGGCGATGGTGCCGACGGCGACCAGGTCGAGCAGTGCAGTCAGATCGGGCCGGTTTTTCGGAGGAACGCGGCCATGGAGGTCCGCCGTCTGATGCTCGCGATCAGCGCCTGCCCTCGACTCGCTCGAAGGATGATCGCCATGAAGCCTGCGACGCAGCGCCAGCAGCACGTAGAACATCACCCCGACCCCGGCCAGCGCCTTGCTGGGGAAGCCGTCGCCGGCCAGGTTGGGATTGACGATGGCGTGCGCGGGCGGCAGCGCGGCGCCGGGCAGATGGTGGTCGGTGACCAGCACCTGCCAGCCCAGGGCGCGCGCCTGCGCGATGCCGGCATGGCAGGCGATGCCGTGGTCGACGGTGACCAGCAGGTCGGGCTTGAGCGCGGCCAGCTCGGACACCAGCGAGGGCGACAGTCCGTAGCCGTGGGTCACGCGATTGGGCACCGCGGGGGTGACGTGGCGCGCGCCGAGCAGGATCAGCCCGCGCACGGCGACCGCGCAGGCCGTGGCGCCATCGCAGTCGAAGTCGCCGACCACGACGATGTGCCGGTCCTGCGCGATGGCCTCGGCCAGCAGCGCCACCGCCGCGTCCATGCCGCCGAGCAGCTCCGGTGGATGCAGCTGGGCCAGGCGCGGTCGCGCCTGGGCTTCGGCCAGGGCACCGCGCCCGGCGTAGATCCGCTGCAGCAGCGGCGGCACGGCGTCCGACCACGGGCCGCCGGCGGCGACGCTGCGCCGGGAGATGCGGGTGGCCGGCCTCATGCGTCCAGGCGTGTCAGCGTGCGGCGCAGCAGGCGCCAGCGCTGGCCGGCGGTGAGCCTGAAGCGCGCGCCGTCCTGGAAGTCCAGCACCACGCGCGCCAGCTCGCCGCGGCGCAGCTCGGCCAGTAGCGGCGCCAGCACCTGGTCGGTGAACATCGCCGGCGACTTGAGATGGCGCAGGTCGACCAGCGCGTCGACGCCCTGTTCGAGGGCATCGAAGGTGCCGGCCTGGCGCGCCAGCGCCAGCAGCAGCTCGTCGCGGCTGCGCACCTGCCGATACGGCGTGGTGACCGCCTGCGGCAGCACGCCCGGACCCCAGAACCACAGCGCGTTGACCGCCGGCTTGCCCTGCGCGGCGCGCTGGGCGTTCCAGGGATGCTGGTGCAGCAGTACCTGGGCTTCGGTGAACAGCGCGCGCCAGCGGCGCCCGGCATCGCCATGCGGCAGATGGCCGAACAGGTCGTCTCCCAGCACCTGCTCGGGCGCGGCGAATTCGGGCAGCGGCGTGTCGCTGAGCAGGCGCAGATACCAGCGCGCGGGCGTCGGCGCGTCCAGCAGGAAGCCGGCATCGCCGAACAGCGGCTTGAGCGCCGGCAGCAGCGCATCGACGTCGGCCTGTTCCAGGCCCAGCGCGGGTCCATGCGCGAGCAGGCGCGCGCCGGTCATGTCCGGCGCCAGAAAGGCGGGATCTGCGCGCAGCCAGCGCGACTGGGCGGCATCGCCGGCGTCGAGCTGCCGGGTCAGCGCCGCGACCGGCCAGTGATCGGGGACCAGTTGGAAATGGCGGCGCAGTTGGGCGCGCTCGCCCGCCTCGCCCTGGTCGCGGTCGGCGCGGGCCAGGGCCTTGCCGGCCTGGGGCGGCAGCTCGCCGGCGAGCTGGGCACGCGCCGGCAGCAGCAAGGTCGCGGACGCCATGCTAGTGCGACGGACCAAGGTCGAGGCGCACGTGACGCATCGAGCGAAGACGCGCGGCGTGCTTCAGCGCCCGGCCGAAGCTATGCCGCGCGATCGCGCCATCGCACCGCAGGCGATCAACGCCGCGCATCGGCACGCCCACGCGCTCAGGCGCCGTAGGAGACGCTGACGATCTCGTACTCGTGTTCGCCCGCGGGCGCCTGGATGGTGACGCTGTCGCCCTCGTTCTTGCCGATCAGCGCGCGCGCGATCGGCGAGGAGATGGCGATCAGCGACTGCTTGATGTCCGCCTCCAGGTCACCCACGATCTGGTACTTCTTCTCCTCGTCGGTGTCGACGTCGGCCAGCACCACTGTGGCGCCGAACACCACGCGCGTCCCGGCGTTGAGCGCGGCCACGTCGATCACCTCGGCGGTGGACAGCTCGCTCTCCAGCTGGTTGATGCGGCCTTCGATGAAGCCCTGCTGCTCGCGGGCGGCGTGGTACTCGGCGTTTTCCTTCAGGTCGCCGTGCGCACGCGCCTCGGCGATGGCGGCGATCACTTCCGGACGCTTGACCGACTTGAGGTGGTCGAGCTCGTCACGCAGGCGCTGGGCGCCCTGCTTGGTGATGGGGGCTCTCATGCTTGCAACTCCTTGTGCAGCTCCTGCAGCGCCAGCACGGGGCCGGTGCCGCGGAACTCCAGCGAATTCACCAGCGCGCGCGCGCCGGCGATGGTGGTCGAATACGTGAGGCGCTGCTGCAGCGCTTCACGACGGATGGAGAACGAGTCGGAGATCGCGCGACGGCCCTCGGTCGTGTTGACGATGTAGACGATCTCGCCATTCTTGATCAGGTCCACGATATGCGGGCGGCCGTCGGTGACCTTGTTGACCTGCGCGCATTCGAAGCCGTGCGCGCGCAGCCATTGTGCCGTACCGACCGTGGCCACCAACGTGAATCCGCGCTCGACCAGCGCCTGGGCCACCGGCAGCACGCGCTGCTTGTCCGGGTCGCGCACCGAGACGAAGGCCTTGCCCGGCTGCGGGGCCTTGATGCCGCCAGCCTCCTGCGCGCGCGCCATCGCCGCGCCGAAGCTGCGACCCACGCCCATCACCTCGCCGGTCGAACGCATCTCCGGCCCCAGGATCGGATCGACGCCCTGGAACTTGGCGAACGGGAAGATCGCCTCCTTCACCGAGTAGTAGTCCGGCACGACCTCGACCGTGGCGCCCTGCTCGGCCAGCGTCTTGCCGGCCATGCAGCGTGCGGCGATCTTGGCCAGCGCCACACCGGTGGCCTTGGACACGAACGGCACCGTGCGCGAGGCGCGCGGATTGACTTCCAGCAGGTAGACCACGTCCTGGCCGTCGTCGCCGGTCTGGATGGCGAACTGGGTGTTCATCAGGCCGACCACGTTCAGGGCCTTGGCCAGCTCCACCACCTGGCGGCGCAGCTCGGCCTGGGTCTGGGCGGAGAGCGAGTACGGCGGCAGCGAGCACGAGGAGTCGCCCGAGTGCACGCCGGCTTCCTCGATGTGCTCCATCACCCCGCCGATCAGGACCTGACCGTCCTTGTCGGCGATGATGTCCACATCGCACTCGACCGCGTTGTCCAGGAAGCGGTCCAGCAGCACCGGCGAATCGTTGGACACCTTGACCGCATCGCGCACGTAGCGCGCCAGGTCCGATTCGCCATAGACGATCTCCATGGCGCGGCCGCCGAGCACGTAGCTCGGGCGCACCACCAGCGGATAGCCGATCTCGCGCGCCAGCAGCAGCGCTTCCTGGTCGTTGCGGGCGATGCGGTTGGGCGGCTGCTTCAGGCCGAGCTTGTCGACCAGCTGCTGGAAGCGCTCGCGGTCCTCGGCCAGGTCGATCGAATCGGGCGAGGTGCCGATCACCGGCACGCCGTTGGCTTCCAGCGCACGCGCCAGCTTCAGCGGGGTCTGGCCGCCGTACTGGACGATCAAGCCCTTGGGCTGCTCCAGCTCGACGATGGCCAGCACGTCTTCCAGCGTCAGCGGCTCGAAGTACAGACGGTCGGAGGTGTCGTAGTCGGTCGAGACGGTCTCCGGGTTGCAGTTGACCATGATGGTCTCGAACCCGTCCTCGCGCAGCGCCAGCGCCGCATGCACGCAGCAGTAGTCGAACTCGATGCCCTGGCCGATGCGGTTGGGGCCGCCGCCGAGGATCATGATCTTGTCGCGCTGGGTCGGCTGGGCCTCGCACTCGTCCTCGTAGGTCGAGTACAGGTAGGCGGTGCTGGTGGCGAACTCGGCCGCGCACGAGTCCACGCGCTTGTAGACCGGCTTGACGCCCAGCGCCTTGCGCAGCACGCGCACGGCGCCCTCGTCGGTGCCGGCCAGCTGGGCCAGGCGCGCATCGGAGAAGCCGGCGCGCTTGAGCCTGCGCATGCGCGCGGTGTCCAGCGAGCCCAGGCCTTCGGCGGCCACGCGCTGCTCCTCGGCGATGATCTCCTCGATCTGGTCCAGGAACCACGGATCGATGAAGGACAGCGCGTAGATCTCCTCCACGCTCATGCCGGCGCGGAACGCATCGCCCACGTAGAACAGACGCTCCGGGCCCGGGGCCTTGAGCTCGCGGCGCAGCGTGGCCAGGTCGTCCTCGCTGGCCAGGTCCAGGCCGGTGGGGTCGAAGCCGACCTTGCCGGTCTCCAGGCCGCGCAGCGCCTTCTGCACCGATTCCTGGAAGGTGCGGCCCATGGCCATCACCTCGCCCACCGACTTCATCTGCGTGGTCAGACGCGCGTCGGCCTGCGGGAACTTCTCGAAGGCAAAGCGCGGGATCTTGGTGACCACATAGTCGATCGAGGGCTCGAACGAGGCCGGGGTCAGGCCGCCGGTGATCTCGTTCTTCAGCTCATCCAGCGTATAGCCCACCGCCAGCTTGGCCGCGACCTTGGCGATCGGGAAGCCGGTGGCCTTGGAGGCCAGCGCCGAGGAGCGCGACACGCGCGGATTCATCTCGATCACCACCACCCGGCCGGTGGTCGGGCTGATGCCGAACTGCACGTTCGAGCCGCCGGTGTCCACGCCGATCTTGCGCAGCACCGCGATGGAGGCATCGCGCAGGCGCTGGTATTCCTTGTCGGTCAGGGTCTGGGCCGGGGCGACGGTGATCGAGTCGCCGGTGTGCACGCCCATCGGGTCCAGGTTCTCGATCGAGCAGACGATGATGCAGTTGTCCGCCGTGTCGCGGACCACTTCCATCTCGAACTCCTTCCAGCCCAGCACCGACTCTTCCACCAGCACTTCGTGCACCGGCGAGAGTTCCAGGCCGCGCTTGATGATCTCCTCGAACTCTTCCTTGTTGTAGGCGATGCCGCCGCCGGTGCCGCCCAACGTGAAGGACGGCCGGATGATGGTCGGGTAGCCGACCTTGGCCTGGATCTCGACGGCCTGCTCGAAGCTGCGCGCCACCTCGGCCTTGGGGCATTCCAGGCCGATCTCGCCCATGGCCACGCGGAACAGCTCGCGGTCCTCGGCCATGCGGATGGCGTCGCGCTTGGCGCCGATCAGCTCGACGTCGTACTTCTCCAGCACGCCGTGATCGGCCAGGTCCAGCGCGCAGTTCAGCGCGGTCTGGCCGCCCATGGTCGGCAGCAGCGCGTCGGGGCGCTCCTTGGCGATGATCTTCTCGACCGTCTGCCAGTTGATCGGCTCGATGTAGACCGCGTCGGCCATCTCCGGGTCGGTCATGATCGTGGCCGGGTTGGAGTTGACCAGCACCACGCGGTAGCCCTCGTCGCGCAGCGCCTTGCAGGCCTGTGCGCCGGAGTAGTCGAACTCGCAGGCCTGGCCGATGACGATCGGGCCGGCGCCGATGATGAGGATGGTCTTGAGGTCGGTGCGCTTTGGCATTTCGCTACTCGTGTTGGCGTCGCGCAGGCGGCGGCGACGCTGGAATCGGAAGGCATGGCCGCGGCCATGCCGACAAGGCGGTCAGATGCGCGGACTCAGCCGCGCGCCTGGGTTTCCATCAGCTCGACGAACCGGTCGAACAGCGGCGACACGTCATGCGGGCCGGGCGAGGCTTCCGGGTGGCCCTGGAAGGAGAACGCCGGCGCATCGGTCAGCGCGATGCCCTGGTTGGTGCCGTCGAACAGCGAGCGGTGCGTCACGCGCACATTGGCCGGGACGCTGGCCTCGTCCACCGCGAAGCCGTGGTTCTGCGAGGTGATCATCACCCGGCCCGAGTCCAGGTCGATGACCGGATGGTTGGCGCCGTGATGGCCGTGTCCCATCTTCACCGTCTTCGCCCCGGCGGCCAGCGCCAGCAGCTGATGGCCCAGGCAGATGCCGAAGGTCGGCACCTTCCTGGCGACGAATTCCTTGATCGCTTCGATGGCGTAGTCGCACGGCTCCGGATCGCCGGGGCCGTTGGACAGGAACACGCCGTCGGGATTGAGCGCCAGCACCTGCGCCGCAGGCGTCTGCGCCGGCACCACGGTCACCTCGCAGCCACGTTCGGCCAGCATGCGCAGGATGTTGAGCTTGACGCCGTAATCGTAGGCCACGACCTTGAACTTGGCCGCGGCCTGGACCGGCTTGCCGGTATCCAGGTCCAGCTGGCCCTCGGTCCACGGATAGGTCTTGTCGGTGGAGACCACCTTGGCCAGGTCCATGCCCTTGAGGCCGGGGAACTTGCGTGCAGCTTCCAGTGCCTGCTCGACATCGATCTGCCCGGCCATCAGCGCGCCGTTCTGCGCGCCCTTCTCGCGCAGGATGCGCGTGAGCTTGCGGGTGTCGATGCCGGCGATGGCGACCACGCCGCGCGCGGCCAGCCAGTCCTGCAGCGAGATCTGGCTGCGCCAGCTGCTGGGACGGCGCGGCACGTCGCGCACGATCAGGCCGGCCGACCAGACCTTGGCGGCCTCGTCGTCCTGGTCGGTGCAGCCGGTGTTGCCGATATGGGGATAGGTCAGCGTGACGAGCTGACGGGCGTAGGACGGATCGGTGACGATCTCCTGATAGCCGGTCATGGCGGTGTTGAACACCACTTCGCCGACGGACAGGCCGTTCGCGCCGACCGATTCACCCTCGAATACGGTGCCGTCTTCGAGGACCAGGATTGCGGGTTGGGTCACTGCAGGTTCGCCTTGGGGATGGGAGGAACCCTGCGCCCACGTCCAACTTGCGGCTGCAAGAAACCGCGGACGCGGCGCTTCTCCGGTCCGAGGCGATGTGGGTTAACAGGCGAGTGCGAATTGTACGGACCCGGCGCCCCCCGCGCCAGCCGCTTTTTTCGCACGGCGCCCGGGCCTGACGAAATTCGCTCAACGTTGCGGCGGGGCGAGCAACCCCATCGCCTGCCACGCAAGGCCGCAGGATGTGGCGTGATTCACGCGGCGATCGGGAGCTCGACACGCCACGCCGACGGCTACACTGGCCTTGATGACGCTGAACGCCTACTGGCTTCACACCCTCATGGAGGTGGCCGCCTATTCGGTGGGCTTCCAGCTCTATCTGCGCGAGCGCCGGCGCCTGCCCTACCCCGGGCAGATCGACCGGGTCCAGGCGCTGCTGCTGGTGGCCGGCACCGTACTGGGCGCGGCCGTCGGCAGCAAGATCGCCTACTGGCTCTACGATCCTGCGTATGCCTTCGCCGACTTCCCCTCGTTCCGTCGCCTGCTGGAAGGCAAGTCCATCATCGGTGCGCTGCTGGGTGGCTGGGCCGGCGTCGAGCTCGCCAAGCGCCTTGCCGGGATCCGCGGCTCGACCGGTGATGCCTTCGTCCTGCCGCTGACGGTGGGCATGATCATCGGGCGCATCGGCTGTTTCCTGGGCGGCCTGGCGGACCATACCTACGGCAACCCCACCACCCTGCCCTGGGGCGTGGACTTCGGCGATGGCATCGCGCGCCACCCGACCCAGCTTTACGAGATCGTCTTCGTCGCACTGTGGGGCGGGCTGTTGACCCGCTATGGCGGGCGCCTGCCGCGCCCGGGCGACCGCTTCAAGCTGTTCCTGGTCGGCTACCTGCTCTACCGCCTGGCGGTCGAGTCGATCCGGCCGATCCCGCTGTACTACTTCGGCCTGCTGTCCGGCCTGCAGCTGCTGTGCGTCCTGGGCGTGGCCTACCATGTGCGCGACCTCCCACGCATCGCATGGACCCCTGCATGGCGGCAAAAGTAAGGCCTTACCTGTTCTACGACACCGCGGTGTCGGTGTGCTCGACCTGCCTGCGCCGGGTGGAGGCGACCATCCTGTTCAAGGACGGCGGCGTCTACCTGGAGAAGTGGTGCCCGCAGCATGGCCGCGAGCGCGTGCTGATAGCCGACGACATTGAGTACTACCGGCTGTGCCGCGAGCGCTTCATCAAGCCGCCCGAATTGCCGCAGCGCTTCAACACCGAGCGGCGCTGGGGCTGCCCCTACGACTGCGGGCTGTGCCCCGAGCACATGCAGCACAGCTGCCTGACCCTGATCGAGGTCACCGATCACTGCAATCTGCGCTGCCCGATCTGCTATGCCGATTCGGGCCCTCATCGCCCCGGCTTTCGCGATCTGGCCACGATCGAGCGCATGCTCGATGCGGTGGTCGCCAACGAGGGTGAGCCGGACGTGGTGCAGATCTCCGGCGGCGAACCGACCCTGCACCCGCAGTTCTTCGAGATCCTCGATGCGGCCAAGGCCCGTCCGATCCGCCACCTGATGGTCAACACCAACGGGCTGCGGATCGCCAAGGACCCGGCGTTCGTCGAGCGCCTGGCCGGTTACATGCCCGGCTTCGAGCTGTACCTGCAGTTCGATTCCTTGCGCGAGGAGGTCCACCAGGAGCTGCGCGGCGCGCGCCTGGTGGAGGTCCGGCGCCGGGCGCTGGAGGCGCTCAACCGGCTCGGCATCTCGACCACGCTGGTGGTCACGGTCAAGAAGGGCCTCAACGATGGCGAGTTGGGCGAGATCATCGACTTCGCCCGGCGCCAGCCCTGCGTGCGCGGGGTCACCTTCCAGCCGATCCAGCACGCAGGCCGCACCGAGGGCTACGACCCGGCGCGCGACCGTCTGACGCTGACCGAGGTGCGGCGCGGCATCCTCGAGCAGAGCGCGCTGTTCCGGCCCGAGGACCTGATCCCGGTCCCCTGTCATCCCGATGCGCTGGCGATGGCCTACGCGCTGAAGCTGGAGGACCGCGTCGTGCCGCTGACCGGTCTGATCCCGCCGGAGGTGCTGATCGAGGGCGGCCGCAACAGCATCGTGGTGGAGAAGGACGATCAGCTGCGCGAGGCCGTGTTCAAGCTGTTCGCCACCAACCATTCGCCGCAGTCGCAGGCCTGCTCATTGTCCGACCTGCTCTGCTGCCTGCCGCAGGTGCAGGCCCCGCAGGGGCTGGACTACCGCAACGTGTTCCGTGTGCTGATCATGGCCTTCATCGATGCGGAGGGCTTCGACCTGCGCTCGGTGAAGAAGAGTTGCGTCCACATCGCCCAGCCCGATGGCACGATCGTGCCGTTCGACACCTTCAACCTGTTCTACCGCGACGACCGGCGTCAGCAGCTGCAAGCGCTGCGCGCCTGGGTCGACGGCACCCCGCTCAAGGACGCAACGGCATGAACACCGCGGACCAAGACGACACCTCGCCACCGCAGGCACAGCCGCCCGAACTCCCGCCCGCACCCGAGCCGCAGCGCGGCGGCCTGCCGGTCTGGGCCAAGGTCATCATCGGCATCCTGGCCACGATCGGCGGGCTGACCCTCCTGCTGGCGGCGGCGTGCTTCGGCATGATCGCGATGAACAACTGAGCGACGCCGCGGCCGCGGTACCGCTTCAGTCCAGCAGATCGCGCACGCGATACAGCCCCGGCGGCCGGTCCGTGAGCCGCTGTGCGGCATGCAGCGCACCGCGGGCGAAGATGTCGCGGTTGGTGGCGCGGTGGGTCAGTTCCACACGCTCGCCCAGGCCGGTGAACTGGACCAGATGCTCGCCGACGATGTCGCCGGCGCGCAGGCTGGCGTAGCGCGGCGTGGCGCCGGCCAGTTCGACGCCCTGCCCCAGGGTCAGGGCAGTGCCGGACGGCGCGTCCTGCTTGTGGATGTGGTGGGACTCGATGATGTCGCAGTCCCAGCCGGGCAGCGCGGCGGCCGCGCGTTCGACCAGCTCGGCCAGCACGGCCACGCCCAGGCTGAAGTTGGAGGCCCACACCACGGGGATGTCGCCGCCGGCCTGCTGCAGCGCGGCGCGCTGGGCCTCGGACAGCCCGGTGGTGCCGGAGACCAGCGCGGCCTTGCGCTGCAGGCAAAGGGCCAGGATCGGGTCGAACCCTTCCGGCAGGCTGAAGTCGATGGCCACGTCGAACACCGGCGCGCCAGGCAGCTCGCTGGCGGCGAAGTACGCCACGCCATCGACCACGCGCGTGGCCGGCGGGCGATGGGTCACCGCGGCCACGACCTGCAGCGCTGGCTCGCCGGCCGCCAGTCGCAGCAGCGCCTGGCCCATGCGGCCCGAGGCACCGTGAATCAGCACCCGCAGCGGCGGGTTCGTGCGGTCGCCCTTCACCGTCATGCGGCCGCGGCGGCTGGCAGGGCGGCGATGGCCTCGGACACCAGTTCGCCCAGGATCTTCATGCCGGCCTCGATCTTCTCGCCCGGCACGGTCACGAACGACAGGCGCAGCGTGTTGATCTGCGGATCGGTGGCGTAGAAGGGTGCGCCGGGCACGAAGGCCACGTTGCGCGCGATCGCCTTAGCCAGCAGCGCGGTGGTGTCGATGCCGTGCGGCAGGGTCACCCAGACGAACATGCCGCCCTGCGGCCGCGTCCAGTGCGCCTGCGCCGGGAAGTAGCGCTCGAGCGCATCGAGCATCAGCTGGCACTGGCGCGCGTAGAGGTCGCGGATGGTCGGGATGTGCTCGTCCAGGAAGCCATCGCGCACGGTCTCGTAGACGATGCGCTGGCTGAAGGACGGCGTATGCAGGTCGGCGGCCTGCTTGGCCTGGACCAGCTTGGAGAACAGCGGCTCGGGCGCGACCACATAGCCCAGGCGCAGGCCCGGGGCCAGCACCTTGGAGAACGAGCCCATGTAGATCCCGCCCTCGGGGTTGAGCGAGAGCAGGCTGGGCAGGTGTTCGCCGCCGTAGCTCAGTTCGCCGTAGGGATCGTCCTCGACCACCGGCACGCCGGCGGCCAGCGCGGTGGCGACCAGCGCCTTGCGCCGGGCCAGCGGCAGGCGCTTGCCGGTGGGATTCTGGAAGTTGGGCAGGCAGTACATGAAGCGCGCGCCGTCCAGCAGCGCGGGCGTAAGCGCGTCGACATCGATGCCGTCCTCGTCCGACGGCATGCCGGCGAAGGCCGGGGCGAACAGCGAGAAGGACTGCAGCGCGCCCAGGTAGCTCGGCGTTTCGACCAGCACCTTGCTGCCCTCATCGATCAGCGTCTTGCCGAGCAGATCCAGGCCCTGCTGCGAGCCGGTGACGATCAGCACGCGGCTGGCTAGCACCGGCGCGCCGGCGGCCGCCAGGCGCTGCGCCACCCACTCGCGCAGCGGGCCGTAGCCCTCGGTCGGGCCGTACTGCAGCGCGGCCTGCGGCGCCTCGGTGAGCACCTTGTCGGTGGCCGCGCGCATGCGCTCGACCGGGAAGGTCGAGGCGGCCGGCAGGCCGCCGGCGAAGGAGATGACCTCCGGGCGCTCGGTCACTTTGAGGATTTCGCGGATCGCCGAGCTGGTCAGGGCCAGGGCGCGCTGGGACAGGGTGATCTGGGTGCTCATACCGCCAAGGATACCGCGCGCGCCGGTGCCGCATCGCGCTGCGACGCGGAAGGCCTAAGTGGGCGCTGGCCGTCCTGCTGGCGAAAAATCCACCAATGCGGAAACGGGCCTTATCCGGCGCGCCTGCCGCCGGGTTGTCCACAGGGTTGTGCCGCCGGTCATCCACAGGCGGTGTGGAAAACCTCAGCGGTGCGACAGACGCATGTGGAACTCGTGCGCATCCTCGCCTTCGACCACGAAGCCCAGCCGCTCGTAGAGGCCACGCGCCGGATTGGCCTTGAGCACGTGCAGGGTGACGTCCTTGCCGGCGGCGCGCGCCTGCTCGATGTACTCCTCCAGCAGCGCCCGGCCCAGGCCCTGCCCCTGCAGCTCGGGGGCGACCTGGATCTGCATCACCACATGGTCCGGCCCGCTGCGATCGAGCTTGAGCAGGCCGACGATGCGCTCCTCGCGCAGCAGCACCTGCGCATGCTGGTAGCCGTTCAACAGGCGGGCCAGCATGCTGCCGGGCGAGGTATCGACCCCGGAATTGCGCATGTGCTCGCGCATGGTCGCCTCGCGCAGGGCCAGCAGCGCCGGCACGTCGTCCGGCGTGGCCGCGCGCCGCTGCAGCGAGGCGGCCAGGCGCCGCGCCGGCGACAGCGCCGGCATCGACGAGGCCCCGTCGAGCACGCGGCCGATGCCGCTGGCATCGACCTCGGCCGCCGCCCGCGCCAGCGCGCCCAGGTCGACATCCGCATCGAATCCCAGCCGGAAGTGCAGCTCGCCCGCCGGATTGCGCAGCGAATGCAGCGAGGCGATGCTCACCCCGTGCCGCTCGAACACGTGCAGCAGCGCCCGCAGCGAGCCGGGCTGATCCAGCGGCAGATGCACCGACAGGCTGCGCGTCTCGGCCAGGTCGGCCAGTAGATAGCCGATGCGCTCGAAGCGGTAGTTGCCCTCGGCCAGCGCCGTGGCGCCGATGGCGGCCTTGTTGGCGGCCAGCACGTCCTGGCGGAATCCGCCGCGCGCCGCCTCATCGCCCTGCCCGACCAGATCGCGCAGCCGCGTGACCTCCTCGACCAGCGTGTCCAGCACCTGCGGCACGTGCGGATTGCCGAACTGGATGTCCTCGTAGATGGCCGGATTGAGCGCCAGGATGCGCGCGATCATCGCCCCGTCCATCTCGAAGGACGCCGAGCGGTACGGGAACAGCTCGGCCAGTGACCCGACGTGTTCGGCATGGCGGCGCAGCACGCCAGCCTGCGCCAGGTGGGTGGCGTGGACCAGGGCCTGCACCAGCGCCATGACCTGATCGTGGTGCTCGGGCGTGGTGCGCACGCACTGGGCCTGCAGCGCGTCGAGCAGCCGCTGCAGCCAGGGACGCCAGGCGTCCAGGCGCGCCTCGCACACCACCATCGGCCGGCCCTTGAGCGTGGGCGACTTGGGCGGCGCGGTCATCGGATGCAGGCCGACGACTTCGGCCTGCGAGGCGAGCATCGCGGCGACCGGGCCGGTCTTGATCGAGGTCAGGTCGATCCACAGCTGCCCGGCCTCGCGCCCGGCCGCCAGGCGCACGTAGTCGCCGATCACCTGCTCGGTGATGCGGATCGGCGCGCTGAACACCAGCACCTGGGCCTGTTCGATCAGCTGCTGCGGCGTGCGCGAGGCGGGATCGGCCGGATCCTGGCCGATGACACGCACGCCCAGGTGCCGCTCGAGGAAGGCGCCCAGCCAGCGGCCGTAGGCGCCGGCGCTGCCGACGATGCCGACGCAGGACACCGGGCTCATGCCAGCCGCTGCGCGGGGAAGCGCGCCGGGGTGGCCAGCGCCGCGGGCGCGGCGGCGTGCACGTCCAGTTCCTCCACGCCCGCGGCCAGGGTGGCCTCCAGCGCGGCGTGCACGCCGGCCAGGGCGCTGCCGATCGCACTCTCGAGCGGCTCACCGCGCAGATGCAGGCCCAGGGTCAGCGCGACCAGCACATCGCCGGTGCCGGCCACGTCCACCGGCAGCCACGGCGTGGCCCAGCGATACACCGCCTCGTGCCCGACCAGCAGCGTGACCAGCTCGCCCGGGGCTCCCTCGACGCTGTGCACAAGTGCCCACTGCGGCCCACGCGCCAGCAGTTGCCGCGCGGCGGTCAGCGCATCGTCCTGGGCCAAGCTGGGCAGCCCGGTGAGGCGGCCCAGTTCGAAGGCGTTGGGCGTGACCATCCACGCGCGCGGCAGCAGGCGCTCGACGAAGACCGTCTCCAGCGCCGGCTCGACATAAGGGCCGGTATGGGTGTCGCCGATCACCGGGTCGAGCACGTAGCGCAGCGCCGGGGCCTGCGCCTGCGTGCGCTCCAGCCAGTCGGCAAAGGCCTCACCGTTGGCCAGGCTGCCGAAGTAGCCCGACACCAGGGCGCGGGCGCGCTGCGGCAGGCCGCGCTCGCTGGCGCCGAGCAGCAGATCGGTTAACCACTGCGCCGGCAGGATGTGGCCGCGCAGGGTCGGATAGAAGGGTGTGTTGCTGAGCAGCGTGGTCGGCACCTCGGCCACCCGCAGGCCGAGCGCGCGCAGCGGCGGCGCGGCGGCGCTGTTGCCGGCATGGCCATAGACCAGCTGCGACTGCACGGTCAGGACATCGACCGGCGCTGGCCCTTCCGGGCGCTGGCGTCGACCGTGGACGAGATGGCTTTCGCGCGTGTTTTGGGTCATGCGCGCATTGTAAGTGGGTGGTGGGGCGGGGATTGGGGATTGGGGATTGGGGATTGAAGCGTCGCCCGCGCATCGCTGCTCCTGCCCCCTCCCTTGCGCGCAGCGCAGGGGAGCTCGAAGTCGCGGCTAGCGACTGAGGGGGAGGGGTTGGCTTTTGCTGTTGCTGTTGCTTCTGTTGTTGCTGTCGCTGCTTGCGCAGCAACGCCAAAAGCAAAAGCACCCCTCCCCGGCCCTCCCCTGCGCTGCGCGCAAGGGAGGGAGCGGATCAGGGTGCTTTGCGGGTGCCGATTGCGGGTATGGCGCGGAGGTTCTGAGTCGGCGAGCCGACTCAGGACCCCAAGCTCACGACGTCATCCGGTCCCAGAAGCCCTTGACGCCATCCAGGAACGTGGCCGACTTGGGCGAATGCTTGCGCGCGTCCTCGCCGACGAAGGTGGCCTCGAACTGCTCGAGCAGCTCGCGCTGCTGCTGGGTCAGGTTGACCGGGGTTTCGACCACGACCTTGCAGAACAGATCGCCGGTGGCGCGGCTGCGCACCGACTTGACGCCCTTGCCGCGCAGGCGGAACAGCTTGCCGGTCTGGGTCTCGGCCGGGACGCGGATCTCCGCCTCGCCGCCCAGGGTCGGCACGCGCACGGTGTCGCCCAGCGCGGCCTGCGAGATACGGATCGGCACATCGCAATGCAGATCATCGCCGTCGCGCTGGAAGATGGCGTGCTCGCGCACACGCACCTCCACGTACAGATCGCCTGGCGGGGTGCCGGTCGGGCCGGCCTCGCCCTCGCCGGCCAGGCGGATGCGATCGCCGGTGTCCACGCCGGCCGGGATCTTGACCGACAGCACGCGCTCTTCCTCCACGCGCCCGGCGCCATGGCAGACGCGGCAGGGGTTGCGGATGATCTGGCCGCGTCCGTCGCAGTGCGGACAGGCCTGCTGCATGGTGAAAATGCCGCGCTGCATGCGCACCTGGCCGCGACCGCCGCAGGTGGTGCAGGTCTCGACCTTGCCGTCCTCCGAACCGCTGCCGTGGCAGGGCTCGCACACGGCCATGGTCGGGATCTCGATGCGCTTCTCGACCCCGGCCACGGCCTCTTCCAGGTCCAGCTCCATCACATAGCCGATGTCGGCACCGCGACGGGCCTGACGCGCGCCGCCGGCCCCACCGAAGATGTTGCCGAAGATGTCGCCGAAGATATCGCCCATGTCCGGCCCGCCGAAGCCGGCACCGCCGCCGCCCATGCCGTGCTCGAAGGCCGCATGGCCGTGCTGGTCGTACAGGCGGCGCTTGCCGCCGTCGGACAGCACCTCGTAGGCCTCCTTGCACTCCTTGAACATCACCTCGGCGGTGTGGTCGCCGGGATTGCGGTCGGGGTGATACTTCATCGCGCAGCGGCGATAGGCCTTCTTCAGCTCCTCGTCGCTGGCGTTGCGGGCCACGCCCAGGACTTCGTAATAGTCACGCTTACTCATAGGCGGGGATTGGGGATTCGGGAATCGGGATTCGTTAACGGCAAAAGCGGAGAGATCCTGTCTCTTCCGCTCTTATGCACCGCAGACAGGGACAAGGATCGGGGGGGCGGGGATCCGCAGGCCAAGGCCTTTACGAATCCCCAATCCCGAATCCCTGCTTACTTCTTATCGTCCTTGACCTCGGTGAACTCGGCATCGACCACGTCGTCGGCCGCACCGCGCGCCTGCTGGGCGCCGGCGTCCGCACCCGGACCGCCCTGCTCGCCCGCCGCGGCGGCGGCGTACAGCGACTGGCCGGCCTCTTCCAGCGCCTTGGAACGCGCCTCGATCTGGGCCTTGTCGTCGCCCTTCATCGCCGTCTCCAGGTCGGCCAGCGCGGCCTCGACCTTGCCGATCACATCGCCGCCGACCTTGGCGCCGTGCTCGGTGATCGCCGTGCGGGTCGAGTGGATCAGCGCGTCGGCCTGGTTGCGGGCGCCGACCATTTCCTGGAACTTCTTGTCCTCGTCGCGATGCGCCTCGGCATCGGCGACCATGCGCTGGATCTCCTCGTCCGACAGGCCCGAACCGGCCTTGATCTCGACCTTCTGCTCCTTGTTGGTCTTCTTGTCCTTGGCCGACACGTGCAGGATGCCGTTGGCGTCGATGTCGAAGGACACCTCCACCTGCGGCAGGCCGCGCGGGGCCGGCTCGATGCCGGACAGGTCGAAGCGGGCCAGCGACTTGTTGAAGCGGGCCTGCTCGCGCTCACCCTGCAGCACGTGCACCGTCACGGCCGACTGGTTGTCCTCGGCGGTGGAGAAGGTCTGCGAGGCCTTGGTCGGGATGGTGGTGTTCTTCTCGATGATCTTGGTGAACACGCCGCCCAGGGTCTCGATGCCCAGCGACAGCGGGGTCACGTCCAGCAGCAGCACGTCCTTGACGTCGCCGGCCAGCACGCCGCCCTGGATCGCGGCGCCCAGCGCCACGGCCTCGTCGGGGTTGACGTCCTTGCGCGGCTCCTTGCCGAAGAACTCGGCCACGGCCGACTGCACCTTGGGCATGCGGGTCTGACCGCCGACCAGGATCACCTCGCTGATGTCGCTGGCGCGCAGGCCGGCGTCGTTGAGCGCGGTGCGGCACGGCTCGATCGACTTCTTGATCAGGTCGTCGACCAGGGCTTCCAGCTTGGCGCGGGTCAGCTTGATGTTCAGGTGCTTGGGACCGGAGGCGTCGGCGGTGACATACGGCAGGTTGACCTCGGTCTGCTGCGAGGAGGACAGCTCGATCTTGGCGCGCTCGGCGGCGTCCTTCAGGCGCTGCAGGGCCAGCGGGTCCTTGCGCAGGTCGATGCCCTGGTCCTTGTTGAACTCGTCCACCAGATAGTCGATGACGCGTGCGTCGAAGTCCTCGCCACCCAGGAAGGTGTCGCCGTTGGTGGCTAGCACTTCGAACTGCTTCTCACCGTCCACGTTGGCGATCTCGATGATCGACACGTCGAAGGTACCGCCGCCCAGGTCGTACACGGCGACCTTGCGGTCCTTGGTGTCGCCCTTGTCCAGGCCGTAGGCCAGGGCCGCGGCGGTGGGCTCGTTGATGATGCGCTTGACGTCCAGCCCGGCGATGCGGCCGGCGTCCTTGGTCGCCTGGCGCTGGCTGTCGTTGAAGTAGGCCGGCACGGTGATGACCGCCTCGGTGACCTTCTCGCCCAGGAAGTCCTCGGCGGTCTTCTTCATCTTCTCCAGCACGCGGGCGGAGATTTCCTGCGGGGCCATCTTCTTGCCGTCGGCGGTGGCCACCCAGGCATCGCCGTTGTCGTGGGCCAGGATGGTGTACGGCACCAGGTCCAGGTCCTTCTTGACTTCGGCGTCGGTGAACTTGCGGCCGATCAGGCGCTTGACCGCGTAGAAGGTGTTCTTGGGGTTGGTGACCGCCTGGCGCTTGGCCGAGGCGCCGACCAGGACTTCGCCGTCCTTGGTGTAGGCCACGATCGAAGGCGTGGTGCGGTCGCCCTCGGAATTCTCGATGACGCGGGCCTTGCCGCCCTCCATGATCGCCACGCACGAGTTGGTCGTGCCGAGGTCGATGCCGATGATCTTGCCCATGATGTGACTCCGTTAGGAAGCGTGGTTGTCGGGGTGTGGCGGGCGGATCGCGCCTGCCGATGAACCCGATATAGGGATGTGATGGTGGGCTTCAAGCGCCCGTGGAACACAAAATCTCGATCCGGACAGATCCGCCGGTCGCGTTCAGTCGTGGCGGGCCACGACCACCAGCGCCGGACGCAGTAGCCGGCCGCCCAGCAGATAGCCCTTCTGGAACACCTGCACGACGCTGCCCGGCGCGGCGCCGCTGGCGTCGGCCTGGCTGATGGCCTGGTGGTGTTCGGGATCGAAGGGCTTGCCGACCGGGTCGAGCACGGTCAGGCCGTTGTCGTCGGCGACCTTGAGCAGCTGCTTCTGGGTCAGCTCCAGGCCATCGCGCAGCGGGCTGGGCTCGGCGCCGGCGGCGGTCAGGCCGGCGTCCAGGCTGTCGAACACGGGCAGCAGCTGGTTGAGCAGCTTCTCGTTGGCGAACTTGCGGGCGTTGTCCACGTCGCGGGCCACGCGCTTGCGCTGGTTCTCAAGGTCGGCACGCTCGAGTAGGACCGAGGCGCGCAGCTGGTCCAGTTCGTTGCGCAGGGTCTGCAGTTCGGCCTGCAGCAGCGCCTCGGTGGAAGCCTGGGCGTCGGGGTGCGCGGCGGCCTGCTCGCCGCCCGGATGTTCGTTAGAAGTCATGTCTGTGGTTTCCGTCCTGGCGGTCGGATGTCCGCCGCAAGCCCCACCTATGGGGTCGGCGCGGACGGATTCAAGTCATCGCCGGGACGCAGCATTGCCGCGCCGAGCGCATCGGCCGCCGCCTGCACCACAGGAATCACGGTCTGGTAGGCCATGCGCGAGGGCCCGATCACACCCAGCACGCCCAGCACCTGGCCGCTGGCCTGGGCCCGGTACGGCGCGGCGACCAGCGACATCCCGTCCAGCGGCGCCAGGCCGGTCTCCTCGCCGATGAAGATGCGCACGCCCGGCGCGTTCATGGTGCGCTCCAGCAGTTGCAGGATCTCGCGCTTGCGGGCGAAGGCCTCGAACAGCTCGCGCAGCCGGTCCAGGTCGGACAGGTCCTGCACGCCCATCAGCCGGGTCTGCCCGG
The DNA here is from genome assembly GCF_042700505.1 of Pseudoxanthomonas sp. UC19_8. NCBI lineage: Bacteria > Pseudomonadati > Pseudomonadota > Gammaproteobacteria > Lysobacterales > Lysobacteraceae > Pseudoxanthomonas > Pseudoxanthomonas sp. UC19_8. Next base: position 1,516,896 of record NZ_CP170559.1, on the reverse strand, counting down.
CCAGCACCATGTCATCGTCCGAAGGGGTCAGCGCGTGGTCGGCCAGCTCGACCGCGTGGGCCAGCAGGCCTTCCATCTCCGAGCGCGCCGCGCGCAGCTCGCGCAGCAGCGTGGCGCGGATGTCGGCGATCGGGCGGCCGGCGAAATGGTGGTTGAGGTAGTTGGCCGCGCGCTCCAGCTCGGAGGGGTCGAAGCTGCGGCGCGGCTCGATCACCCGGTTCTGCACCTCGCTGTCGGCGAACACCACGATCGCCAGCACCCGGCGCCCGTCCAGCGGCACGAAGTCGATGTGGCGGAAGGCGAACTGCTCGCGCCGCGGCGCGCCGACCACGCCGACGAAGCGGGTCATGGCCGACAGCAGCTCGGAGGCGTTGCCCAGCAGCGCCTGGGTCCCGGTGCCGGCCGGCAGCTCGGCGCGCAGGCGCGCGACCTCGCGCTCGGCCAGCGGCTGCATCTGCACCAGGCTGTCGACGAACACCCGGTAGCCCTGCGGGGTGGGAATGCGCCCGGCCGAGGTATGCGGCGAGGCCAGCAGCCCGGCGTCCTCCAGGTCGGCCAGGATGTTGCGGATCGTCGCCGGGCTGACGTCCAGGCCGGCGTGCTGGGCCAGCGTGCGCGAGCCGACCGGCTCGCCATCCTGGATGTAGCGGGCGATCAGGGTGCGCAGCAGCTGCCGCGAACGCGCATCGAGGTCCGGACTTGAGGGCTTCATGACGCTTTAGATAGCGTCCCGTCGCCGCCCTTGCAACCGGGCCGCGCCTGTCTCAACCGCTGCGCCGGCTGCCCCTACAATGCCGGCCACTATGCTCCGACACCTGACCATCAAGGACTTCGCCGTGGTGCGCGCCACGGACCTGGAATTCGGCCCCGGCATGACGGTGATCTCCGGCGAGACCGGCGCCGGCAAGTCGCTGCTGGTCGACGCGCTGGGCTTTCTGTCCGGCGCGCGCGCCGATGCCGGCGTGGTGCGCCACGGCGCCCAGCGCGCCGAGCTGTCGGCCGAGTTCGAGCTCGCGCCGGCCGCCCCTGCCCTGGCCTGGCTGGCCGAGCATGCCCTGGACGAGGCCGGCGCCTGCCAGCTGCGCCGCGTGCTGCGCGCCGACGGCGGCTCGCGCGCCTGGATCAACGGTCGCGCCGTGCCGGTCTCGCAGCTGGCCGAACTGGCCGGCCTGCTGGTGGAGATCCACGGCCAGCACGAGCACCAGGCGCTGCTGTCCAAGCCGCGCCAGCTGGACCTGCTGGACGCCTTCGCCGGCAGCGCGCCGCAGCTGGCCAAGGTGCGCCAGGCCGCGGCCGCCTGGTCGACGCTGCTGGCCGAGCGCGAGCGCCTGACCGCGCAGGGCGATGTCTCCGACCGGCTCAACTATCTGCAGCACCAGCTCGACGAACTGCGCGCCGAGGACCTCAGCCCCGACGCCATCGAGGCCCTGTCCCAGCAACATCGCCGCCAGGCCCACGCCTCCAGCCTGATCCAGGCTTGCGAGGACGGGCTGACCCGCCTGTCCGGCGACGAAGGCCCCTCGGCCAGCCGGCTGCTGCTGCAGACCCGCGCCGAGCTGGCGCGCGTGCTCAGCCACGAGCCGCGCCTGGGCGAGGTCGACGGCCTGCTCGACAGCGCCCAGATCCAGCTGCAGGAGGCCCTGGCGCTGCTCAACCAGGTCCGCGACGACCTGGACGTGGATCCGGCCCAGTTCGAGCGCGCCGAGCGCCGCCTGGGCCGGCTGCACGACCTGGCGCGCAAGCACCGCGTCGCACCCGAACAGCTCGACGAGGTCGCCACCCGTATCGAACAGGAGCTGGACGGCCTGCGCGGCGCCGGCGAGCGCCTGGCCGGGCTGAATACCGAGATCGAGGCCGCCCGCCAGGCCTGGAAGGCCGCCGCTGCGGCCTTGACCAAGGTCCGCACCAAGGCCGCCACTAGCCTGGCCAAGCAGACCAGCACCCTGATCGGCGAGCTGGGCATGGGCGGCGGCAAGCTGGAAGTCCAGCTCGAACCCATCGACGCCGAGCGCCCCGACGCCCAGGGCGCCGAGCGGGTCGAACTGCTGGTGGCGGCCAACGCCGGCCAGCCGCCGCGGCCGCTACGCAAGGTCGCCTCCGGTGGTGAGCTTTCGCGCATCTCGCTGGCCATCGAGGTGGCCGCGCTGGGCTCGGACGCGGTGCCGACCATGGTGTTCGACGAGGTCGACTCGGGCATCGGCGGCGCGGTGGCCGACATCGTCGGCAAGAAGCTGCGCGACCTGGGCCGCGCGCGCCAGGTGCTGTGCGTGACCCACCAGCCGCAGGTCGCCGCCCAAGGCCATGCCCATTACCGCGTCAGCAAGGCGCCGGTGGACGGCATGACCCAGTCCTCGGTCGAATCGCTCGACGCCAGCGCCCGCCGCGAAGAGCTCGCCCGCATGCTCGGCGGTGTCCAGGTCAGCGCCGAGGCCCGTGCCGCCGCCGGCAAGCTGCTCGAAGCGGTGGACTGACGCCGCCCCGTCCTGTTGGATGGGAAAGCACCGACCGCGCGTGACGCCGCCCTGTAGAGCGGAGCTTGCTCCGCTGGGGCCTTCCCCACGAACCGAACGGAGAGCAGCGGAGCAAGCTCCGCTCTACAGGTAAGCCGCGAGCTGATCGGAAGAGACGGCTGCTCCCATGGCACGTGGATCAGGACTTCTGCCGACCCGAAGCCTCCCGCACCACGTGCGGGGAAGCGGCCCGCCGGACCGCTTTCCCTCCGAAGCCAAGACGCTCACGCGCCGTGCCCCTCGATGAATAGGGGGTGCGAAAAAAAGGCCGGGATTTCCCGGCCTTTTCCCCCACATCCAGCAAGGCGGCTTACTTGCGCTTCTTGCGCACGTACAGCACCAGCGAGTGTTCCTCGATCTCGTAGCCGTGCTCGGCGGCGATCTTCTCCTGCAACGCCTCGATCTCGTCGCTGGAGAACTCGATGACCTTGCCGGTGTCGATGTCGACCATATGGTCGTGGTGTTCGCCGCGGTCCAGCTCGTAGACGGCCTGGCCGCCCTCGAAGTTGTGCTTCAGCACCAGGCCGGCGGCCTCGAACTGGGTCAACACGCGGTAGACCGTGGCCAGGCCGATCTCATCGCCCACGCCCATCAGCGCGCGGTAGATGTCTTCGGCGGTCATGTGCCGGGGCTTGGCTTCTTCCAGCAGCGCCAGGATGCGCAGGCGCGGATGCGTGACCTTCAAACCGACCTTGCGCAGATCGAGCGATTCCATCGTGGGGCTCCCATTCATTGGCGGTTTAACGCCAGCTGCCTTGCGGTTGGGTCGCGGCGATGCGGCGCAGTGTATCATCGGCGGGCTTGTTCCCGACCTTTGCAGACCCGTCCTTCATGCGCAAATTCCTGCTTATCGCCGCCCTTGGCCTGGCCACTTCCGGTTGCGGCATCATCTACAAGCAGCCGATCTACCAGGGCAACCTGCTGCGTCAGCAGGACGTGGACAAGCTCGCCGTGGGCCAGAGCAAGCAGCAGGTGCTCGCCCTGCTGGGCACCCCGTCGGTGGCCGACCCGTTCCATGCCCAGCGCTGGGACTACACGGCCACCGAGCGCACCGACCGCTTGGGCCATACCCAGATGAAGAACTTCACCGTGTTCTTCAATGGCGATGCGGTCAGCAAGTGGGAAGGCGACTACTTCCCCAACCAGGACGAGGAACTGGCCCGCAACAGCGTCCGCCAGTTCGGCCCCAACCTGGCCAAGGACAAGAAGAAGAAAGGCGGCGGCGGCTGATCCGCGCCTGAGCGCGACGCCTTAAGGCGTCGCCGCGCGGCGCCGGCGGGCATCCTTCGGATCGACCTGCAGCGGACGCAGCAGCTCCACCCGATCGCCCTCGTGCAGTCGCGTCTGCGGCGTGGCCTGCACGCCGAACACCGCCACGCCCGTGGCCTGATCCTGACCCTCCAGCCGCGCCTCGCGCAGCGCATCGGCCACGCTGGCGCCCTCCGGCAGTTCCAGCGTCGCGGCGCGGTAATGCCGCGGCCAGGCCAGCACCACCTCGACCTTCATCGCCTTTAGTCGCCGCGGTCGGCGGTGCGCACGAAATCGTCCACCATGCGGTCGGCCAGCGTCTGGAAGCCCAGCGTGAACGCCGGCCCCAGCAGCCGGCTGGACGGTTCGAAGTCCAGCGTCAGGCTGACCTTGCTGGTGCCCTCGCCCAGCGCCTGGAACTCCCACAGCCCGTGCAGCTTGCGGAACGGGCCGTCCTTGAGCTGCATGTCGATGCGCCGCGGGCGCTCGAGCGTGTTCTCGGTGGTGAACCAGGTGCGCAGCGCGCCCAGGCCCAGGTCCAGCCGCGCCACCATGTGCGCCCCGTCGGCGGAAATCACCTCGGCCCTGTCGCACCAGCTGAAGCGGCGCGGATACGCGCGGACGTCGTTGACCAGATCGAACATGTACTCGGCCGGATGTTCGACCAGGGCGCTGCGGCGGATGGTGGGCATCGTGTGTGGGGTGCGAGTGAGCGGCGAAACAGGGCGGGCTCGCCCCGACCGGCTCCATCGGCGACAATGGACGGATGGCAAAGAAGTCGGACAAGGATAAAGCAAACAGCACGGGCACCATCGCGCTGAACAAGCGCGCGCGCCACGAGTACCACCTCGAGCAGCGCATGGAGGCCGGATTGTCCCTGCAGGGCTGGGAGCTGAAGTCGATCCGCGCCGGCCGCGCCAACATCGGCGAGAGCTACGCGGTGGTGCGCCAGGGCGAGCTGTTCCTGTTCGGCGCGCAGTTCACCCCGCTGATCCAGGCCTCCACCCACGTGGTGGCCGACGACCGCCGCACCCGCAAGCTGCTGCTGCACCGGCGCGAGATCGACTCGCTGATCGGCAAGGTCGAGCGCGACGGCTACACCCTGATCCCCACCGCGATGTACTGGAAGGGCAACAAGGTCAAGCTGGAGCTGGCGCTGGCCAAGGGCAAGCAGACCCACGACAAGCGCGCCTCGGAGAAGGACCGCGAGTGGGCGCGCGACAAGCAGCGCGTGATGCGCCGGCACAACCGCGACGCTTGAGCGCGCCGCGGGTCCTCTAGCGGTCGCGGTGCCTCGGCTGGCCTCCTGGCAAGGCCGCATTCGGCACGCCCGCTAGGTCGCCGCCAGCATCTTGACCAGATTGGGCACGCCGCAGCCCTGCATGTAGCGATCGCGGCCGATGTCGGTGCAGTGCGCCATCAGCAGCGCCTTGATCCGGTCGGGCGCGCCGATGAACTCGCGCCGCACCGACAGGAAGCCGGCCACTAGCCCGGACACGTGCGGGGCGGCCATGCTGGTGCCGCTCATTTCCAGCATCCAGGTGGACGGCTCGCGCAGGCGGTAGTCGTAGTGCGCCGAGATGATCTTCTCGCCCGGGGCCACCACGTCCGGCTTGCAGCGCCCGTCGGCCGTTGGGCCCTTGGAGGAGAAGTAGGACACGCCATAGCTGTGCGGGTTGGTCTTGTGCACCGATCCCACCGCGATGGCCTCCTGCAGATTGGCCGGATCGCCGATGGTCATGTCCATGTTGGCCGCCAGCGGCACGCCGTCCTGCTGGACCAGCCAGGCCAGGCCCTCGTTGCCCGCCGCCAGCACCACCACCACTCCCTGCCGCCACAGCCGGCGCAGCTCGTTGCACAGCGGGGTGAAGCCGCAGCCATAGCTTTCGGCGTCGAACCAGCCGCCCAGGCTCAGGTTGACGCCGTGGATCACCAGCTGGCCGGCCTCGTCGTTGATCCTGGCGACCTGCTGGATCGCCTTGATGATCCACGAGTCGCGCCCGCGGCCTTCATCGTCGAGCACCTTGAAGCCATACAGCTGGGCCTGCGGCGCGATCGCGGTGAACGCGACCTTCGCCCCACCGTCCTGCCCGGGATACGGCGCGCTGCACTGCCCGGCGATGATGCCGGCCACGTGCGTGCCGTGCCCACTGCGGTCCATGTGGGTGAAGGCGCGGCCGTCGGCGCGTCGCAGCAGCTTCGGCGCGCCGCGCACGGTGCAGTCCCACTGCGCCGGCACCAGGTCGCGCTTGCCGGCCTGGTAGAAGTGCGGATGGCCGGCGGCGATGCCGGTGTCCAGCACCGCCCAGCCGATGCCCTGCCCCAGCGCGTGATAGGCGCTCTGCGCGGCGTCGGCCTGGATCACGCTGCGCGAGCGGTCCAGCAGGGCGCGCTTGCCCGCGTCTCGCCACAGCCGCCTGAAGCTCAGCGCCTTGAAGTCGTTGCGCAGCGATTCGATCTCGAAGCGCGTCAGCTGCGCGGACACGAAGCGGTCCAGCGTGTCCTCCAGCACGATCGCCTCATCCAGCGCTGGCCCCGACAGCCCGGTCTGCGGCGCGGCAAGCGCACGGATCCGCGCCACCAGGTCCGCCTTGACCTCGGCCGGGCGCAGTCCGGAGGGCAGTTGGTCCAGCTCGATCAGCACCTCGTGCCGCGTCGCCCCGCCCATCGCCTCCATCCGGTCGGAGAGGTCCTTGAGCACCACCGTGCTGGTCACCGGCTGGTCGAAGCCGGCCCCGACCACGTCGCGGACCCGGCTGCGCACCTGCGCGATGGACAGATAGCCCGAGCCCGAATGCGGATTGCGCGGCCCGTCCGGGTTGATGCCCGGCGCGGCGTAGTTGCTGAAGCGGCCGTCGGCGCCGACGATGTCATCGGACAGATCCGCGTCCAGCGCGACCGGATCGCGGCGGTCGGCGACGTTGAACCAGGCGCGCACGCACGGCGGGAACGGCAGCTTCTTCTGCTTGATGTCCTGCTTGAACATGCTGCGTACCGCCGGCAGCCCCAGCGGCGAGCCGATGGTCAGCAGCAGCGCGACATCGCACTGGCTGGCCTTGAGCTTGCGCAGCACCTCGTAGGCGATCATCGAGCCCTGGCTGTGGGCCACCACCACGAACGGCCCGCCGCCGGACATCAGCCGCTCGCGCAGGCTGTCCTCCATCGCCGCGCGCCGCGTCGGGACGAAGAAGAAATCGTGCACATCCTGCAGCAGCGCGGCCGAGACCAGCCGCATCAGGATCTCGTTCAGGCCCGACCACAGGCCGCGCGCGCCAGGGCCGGCCGCCGCCTCGAGTGCCGCGCCGTCCTGGACCTGCTCCAGCACCGCTTCCAGCTGGGCGCGCTGCTGCGGCGTCTGCGCCAGCGCATCGACCAGCGCATGCAGGTCGCCCCCGGCCGGCGGCAGGCCGAAGGCGGACAGCACGCGCTGCTCGGCCTGGCTGATGGTCGGGCCCTCGTCGCGATCGCTGCAGGTGCCGGCCTCGGGCACCGGATAGCGCTTGCGATCCACCCAGTAGGCCATGCGCGTGCGCTCGCCCATGGCCCGGCCGAACAGCGCCTGGTCCCACTGGCAGCGCAGCACCTCGGCCGGCGGCTTGTTGCCGATGCCGTGGATGTAGACCACGGTCATCGCCTTGCCCTGGGCGCCGGCCATGTAGCCGCTGCGCGCCAGCGGGGTCTCCGGCGCGGCCGCGGCCCTGCTGGCGGTGGCGCTCTTGCGCCGGGTCGAGGACGTGGACGGGGCGGCCTTGCGGGCCGGGGGCTTGCGGGCCATGCGCGTCTCCTGCCGGGGGATGTCCATGCCAACGCCGGCGCTGGGCCGGCGCGATCAGGCCACTGCAGGCTAACCGGGCCGCGTCGCACGCCTTGTGACCGGTGTGCTGCGCCCCTACACTGGCTGCATCGGAACGATCTTCCGACCCAGTTCGAACCGGGGGTGCACTGGCTTCGACGGGGGTTGCGAAATTGTCTGGTGCATGCCGAGGGGGCAGCTTTCCTCGTAAATCCAGCGGCAAAATCATAGTTGCCAACGACGACAACTACGCTCTCGCCGCTTAAGGCGTAAGCCCCGAACCCACTTGTGCCCGTGCTCGTGGATGTAGGGTCATTATCACGGAACCGGCGTTGACGGCTGCCTGTCAGTCATCGCTTAACCAAAACAGGCTGGTCCTGGGGTGCGCTTCGCACGCCGTGCTGCTCCGGGACGAGATCCAACGGTGAGCTAAGCATGTAGTACCGGGCATGGAGTGCCTTCGGACGGGGGTTCAATTCCCCCCACCTCCACCAAACACTTGAATGGATTCAACGAGTCGGGCCGCCTGTGAGGGCGGCCTTCTTCGTTTCCTGGCCATCGCATTGAAACGCCGACCGATCGACGGGTGCTCGCCGCGGGGCAGACCTATAGCGTGACCGTGGGCCCGCATCCGCAGGCCGCGCCACATGGCCGCCGCAACCTGGTCCTCATTCTGCCGCCGCATGGTGCGCCGGCCGTCGTCCCGGGCGGCGACTGGCGTCCGACCGGCTTCCGCGACCGCTAGGAAGCGATCCAGCCGCTACTGACCTGCGCCGTGGGCGCGCAGCTGATCCATCACTTCGTAGCAGGCGCCCATGGTGTGGTAGTCGGTCTTGCCGGCGGGGCTCTTCTCGTCGCTGTATTTGCGGTTGTCCGAATCCAGGATGCGGTACCAGGCGCCGTAGGTGTGGTCGATCATGTGCGCCCACGAGAACTGCCACAGGCGGTCGTACCAGTCCCAGTACGCCGCATCGCCGGTGCGCAGGGCGATCAGGGCGGCGGCGGCCAGGCTTTCGGCCTGCACCCAGAAGTACTTGTCGTCGTCGCAGACCTGGGTGGGCTGCTGCGCGATGTCGCCGCCGTCGGCGGGCAGCGGCGTCACCAGCGGTGCGAAGCCGTAGTACAGCCCGCCGCGCTTGTCGTCCCAGCTGCGCGCCACGGCGGTGTCGAACAGGTGGCGCGCGGTCGGTACCAGCCAGTCGATGCCGCCGTCCAGCTCGCGGTCCAGAATCAGCAGCAGCTTGGCCCATTCGGTCTGGTGGCCGGGCTGGAAACCCCAGGGGCGGAACAGGTGCTTGGGATTGTCCTTGTTGTATTCCCAGTCCACGTTCCAGTCGGTGTCATAGTGCTCCCACACCAGGCCGCCGGCCTTGGCCGCCTGACGGCGGGTCATGTGGTCGGCCAGCAGCAGGGCGCGATCCAGGTAGCGACGCTCGCCGCTGGCCTGCCAGGCCGCGAGCATGGCCTCGCACATGTGCATGTTGGCGTTCTGGCCGCGGTAGGTGCTGAAGTTCCAGTCGGCGTCGGCTTCGTCGCGGTACAGGCCGGGGCCGGCTTCCCAGAAGCGCTGCTCGAGCAGGTTCCAGGTCTCGTCCATCCAGCCGCGCGCCTCTTCCACGCCGGCCTTCAGCCCGCAGGCGTAGGCCAACAGCACGAAGGCCACCCCGTAGCAGTGGTTGGTGGTGTCCTCCGGCACGCCATCGCGCAGGGTCCAGACATAGCCGCCGTTGGCCGGGTTGCGGTGCACCTGGCGCAGGTAGCGCAGGCCGTGCAGCATCGCCTCGCGGTATTCGGGACGCTCGAACTCGCGCCAGGCCATGGCGTAGTTGAAGACGAAGCGCGTGCTGCTGACCAGGTGACGGTGGCCGGCGTCGTAGACGGTGCCGTCGTCCTTGAAGTACTGGAAGAAGCCGCCGGCCGGATCGATCGCGCGCGGGTGGTAGAAGGCCATCGTCTGCGCGATGTGCTCGCGCAGGAAGTCGGTGGAGCGGAAGTTGGGCATCGGGGCAGCGTCCATCGGATTGATCACAGCAGAGACAGGACTTCGGCACGGGTCGGCATGGCCGCGAACGCGCCCTTGCGCGTGACCGCCAGCGCGCCGGTGGCGGTGCCGAAGCGCACGGCTTCTTCCACGCGGGCCGGGTCGGCGCAGAACGCGCTGAAGCCCGCGCCCGCCCCGCCCAGTTCGACCAGCCGGACCAGCAGCCCGCCGACGAAGGCATCGCCCGCGGCGGTGGTGTCGCGCACCTGCACGGCGAAGCCCGACACCTGTCCTTGCGCCTGGCGTGTGGTCCACACCACCTCGCCGGGCCCGTCGGTGATCACCAGAAGTTCGGTGCGCCCGGCCAGCAGGCGGGCGATGACGCCGGCCTCGGCCTGCGCATCGTGGCCGGCGAGGAACTGCAGCTCCTCGCGAGAGAGCTTGACGACCTGCGCCAGCGCCAGGCCTTGCCACAGCGTGGGCGTCGGATCGACGCCCTCCGGCCACAGCGCCGGGCGCAGGTTGAGGTCGAAGCTCACCACGGCACCGGCCTGGCCCGCGCGCTGCGCGCCGGTGAAGGTGGCCTGCGCGCAGTCCGTGTCGGTCAGGCTGTTGGAGCAGAAATGGAAGACATCGGCGCGCGCCAGACAGTCGGCGTCGAAATGCTCGGCCCGGAACAGCAGGTCGGCCGCAGGCGGGCGATAGAAGCTGAAGCTGCGCTCGCCCGCCTCGTCCAGGGCCACGAACGCCAGCGCGGTCTTGGCTTGCGCGGTACGCACGGTATGGCCGACGCCGACGCCGAAGCCAGCCAGCGCCTCATGCAGGAAGTCGCCGAACATGTCCTGCCCCAGCATCCCCACGAACTGGCTGTCCGCGCCCAGGCGCGCGGCGGCCACCGCGACATTGGCCGGCGCGCCGCCGGCGTACTGCTCGAAGGCGCGGGCCTGGCCTTCGACCGGCGGTTGGGCCAGCAGGTCGATCAGCACTTCGCCGAAGCAGACTAGAGAGGCCGGGCGGCCGGGCGCAGCGTCATGCGGCATGCTGGGAATTCGCAGAAGAGAGCGGGAAGAGACGGACTTGCAGTGCGGCCATGCGCGCGGGAGCCAGCGCTGGCGCACACGGCGCGGCAGGGGCGCGCGGGAGGTGAGACTGAATCGCCATTTGGCCGTGTTCAACCGATTTAGATCGATTGAAATTTCGCATACCGCGCATTGGATTGCATCCCGCAGCGCAGCACCAAGGCGCGCGAAAGCCGGTCGGAGCCGCCAGCCTAGGTGACGCGCAAGGTGCGCGCCACTCGCCCGACCCGACTCAGCCTGCCGCTTCGGCCGCGCCCTCGCCCGCCTCGCGCCGCTCGGCGCGGCGCGCCAGACCGTAGAGCGCCAGGCCCGCCGCGGCGGTGGCCGCGCCGACATAGCCGGTGACCGTCCAGCCCAGCCCCGCGCTGATCGCCAGTCCGCCGAGCCACGGCCCCAGCGCGTTGGCCACGTTGAAGGCGGCGTGGTTGGACGCGGCCGCCAGGGTCTGCGCGCTGGAAGCCACGTCCATCAGCCGGGTCTGCAGCACCGGCGCCAGGCTGACCATGGTGCCGACCGCGATCACCGCCGGCAGCAGCGTCCACACCGAATGGGCGCTGGCGGGGAACGCCAGCAGCACCAGCGTCGACCAGGTCAGCACCACCGGCGTGGCGCGGAACTGCAGTCGGTCGAACAGCCAGCCGCCGCCCACGTTGCCCAGGATGCCGCCGACGCCGAAGGCCACCATCGCCGCCGGCACCCAGCGCTCGTCCAGGCGGGTGACCTCGAGCAGCGTCGGCGCCAGGTAGGAGAACACGCAGAACATGCCGGCGAAGCCGATCGCGCCGATGGCCAGCGCGTACCAGACCTGCGGGCGGTGGAAGTCGCGCAGTTCGCGCAGCGGATCCTGGCGCGGCTCGTTCGGGTTCGGCTTGAGGAAGGCGGCCACCAGCGCCACGGTCAGCAGCGCGAGCGCCCCGACCAGCCCGTAGGCATAGCGCCAGCTCAGCACCTGGCCCAGCCAGGTCGCCAGCGGATTGCCGATCAGCATCGCCACCGTCAGGCCGAGCATGACCCGGCTGACCGCGGCGGCGCGGCGGTCGGGCGGGCTCATCGAAGCGGCCACCAGCGCGGCCACGCCGAAGTAGGCGCCGTGCGGCAGCCCGGCGATGAAGCGGAATACCAGCCCCACGCCGTAGTTCGGCGCCAGCGCGCTGGCCAGGTTGCCCAGCGCATAGAACCCCATCAGGAGCAGCAGCAGCGTGCGCCTCGGCAGGCGCGCGCCCAGGATCGCCAGTACCGGCGCGCCCACGACTACGCCCAGCGCGTAGGCGCTGATCAGATGGCCGACCTGCGGCTCGCTGATCGACAGCCCGCGGGCGATATGGGGCATCAACCCCATGGAGGCGAACTCGCCCACGCCGATCGCGAAACCGCCCATCGACAGGGCGAAGAGGATCAGCACATAGACGCGGCGGGAAACGGGCGCGGCCGGCGCGGTGACGGGCGTGGGCGCAGTGGCCATGGGGGATGCCTGGCGGATGCGGAAGGCCGTGCATTATGACGCGCCGCAACATCGACCTGATCACACGCAGCTTTCCACGGCGCGCGGTGTCGCGGGAGACCATCGCGGGCGCGCTGTCACAAAAGCAACGGGCCGCGATGCGGCCCGTTGTGTCGTGCGACGTGTGGAACTTGCGGTTCGTCAGCCGCCCTGCTCGACCGGCAGCACGCGGATCTCGACGCGGCGGTTCTGCGCGCGGCCGGCCTCGGTGTCGTTGCTGGCGATGGGATAGCGCTTGCCCATGCCGATCACCTCGAAGCGCTGACGCATCAGGCCCTGGCCGATCAGGTAGTCGGCGACCGAATTGGCGCGCGCCTCGGACAGGGTCTGGTTGACCGCATCGCTGCCCACGCTGTCGGTGTGGCCGCTGACTTCCACGATGGTCTGGTTGAACTCCTTCAGCGTGGCGGCCACGTTGTTGAGCGCCGGATAGAACTGCGGCTTGAGCGCGGACTTGCCGAAGTCGAAGGTCACCCCGTCCGGCAGGTTGAGCTTGATGACATCGCCGTCGCGGCTGACGTCGATGCCGGTGCCGGCGGTCTGGCGACGCAGCTGCGCCTCCTGGCGATCCTGATAGACGCCGATCGCGCCGCCGGTCAGGCCGCCGACGCCGGCGCCGATCAGCGCGTGCTGGCGACGCGAGGTCGCATCGTGGCCGCTGAGCAGGCCCACCGCCGCGCCGATTCCGGCGCCGATCAGCGCGTTGTTGCGGGTGCGGTTGGGATCGTTCGGGTCGCTGGTCTGGCCGGTGTAGGTGGCGCAGCCGGCCAGCACGGTCGCGGAGAGGACGCCGCACAGCAGGGTGCGGGAGAGCAGCTTGGAGGTGTTCATGGTGAGAGAACCTTTCCGGGGGTGGATCCGGGTGTGTTGCGGTGTGCGCACGCTAACGCCCACCGCGACAAATTCCGATGAATCGCGCAGTGCCGAGCCTGGAGAGGTTCAGCGGCGCGTAGTCCTGTCAGGTTCAACGCGTCGCCGCATACGCGGCCAGCGCGGCCTCGCGCCCTTCGGACAGATCCACCAGGGGCCGGCGCGGATACTCGGGCGCCAGGCGCTCAAGCAGGTCGGGCGACTCCCATGGCGCGAAGCGCGCCTGCAGCGGCAACGCTTCTAGTTCGGGCACCCAGCGGGTGATGTAGTGCGCCTTCGGATCGAACTTCTGCGCCTGGGTTACCGGATTGAAGATGCGGAAGTACGGCGAGGCGTCGGCGCCGGTGCCGGCCACCCATTGCCAGCCCAGCGTGTTGTTGGCCAGGTCCGCATCGACCAGCGTGTCCCAGAACCAGCGCGCCCCTTCCAGCCAGTGCACGCGCAGGTGCTTGGTCAGATAGCTGGCCACGAGCAGGCGCACGCGGTTGTGCATTACGCCGGTGTGCCACAGCTGACGCATGCCCGCATCGACGATGGGCACGCCGGTGCGACCGCGCTGCCACGCCTGCATCCGGCTGGCATCGGCCCTGGCCCACTGGAAGCCGTCGAAGCGCGGGTTGAGGTTGTCCTCGATCGTGTGCGGGAAGTGGTGCATCAGGTGATAGGCGAACTCGCGCCACACCAGCTGGCGGATGAAGCCGTCGATGTCGCGCTCCAGTTTGGCGCTGCGCACCTGCTCCAGCCGCGCGATCACCCGCCAGGGTGCGATCTCGCCGAAGTGCAGATGCGGCGACAGCTGCGAGGTGCCGGTCCGGTCCGGCAGGTCGCGCTGGTCCAGGTAGCCCGACAGCGCACCGTCGACGAAGACCTCCAGCGCCTCGTGCGCGCCGGCTTCGCCGGGCTGGTGCTGCGCCCAGAAGCCCGCATCCCAGCCCAGCCGCGGCTTGAGGCCGAGCGCGTCGACGCCGTCGCTGCCGATGCGCGCGGGCACCGACGGCAGCGTGCGCGGGGCGTCGTGCAGCGCACGCTGCGGCAGCGCGGCCAGCACGCTGCGGTAGTAAGGCGTGAACACCCTGTACGGCCCGCCGCTCTTGGTGGTCACGTCCCAGGGCTCGGCCAGCAGCGCGGCGTTGCAGCTGCGCGCATCGAAGCCCTGGTCCTTCAGCGCCTGCTTGATCGTGGCATCGCGCGCCTGGGTGGTCGGCTCGTACTTGCGGTTCCAGAACAGCGCCTGTGCCCCGCTCTGCGCGATCAGCGCCTCCAGCACGCGGCTGCTGTCGCCCTGGCGCACGACCAGGCGCGAGCCGCGTGCGTGCAGATCGGCACTCAGCGCCTTGAGCGAGCGGTGGCGCCAGGCGTTGGACGCCGCGCCGGGCGCCCAGCGGCCTTCCTCGTGCGGGGCGTGGATGTAGACCGGGATCGGATCGAAGCCGGCCTCCAGCGCCATGTGCAGGGCCGGATTGTCGGCCAGGCGCAGATCGTTGCGGAACCAGACCAGTGCGACGGGCATGCGGGCCTTGGGGCGGAAGGAGACGCCCGCGATGGTGCACGCCCGGCCGGCGCGGGGCGGTGAAGCCGCGCGCCGACGGGCTTACTCGAAGCTGCCCACCGAATCGTGCGCCAGATTGTCGAAGCGGGTGTACTCGCCGAAGAACTTCAGCTTGCACGAACCGGTCGGGCCGCCGCGGTGCTTGCCGATGATGATCTCGGCCAGGCCCTTGTCCGGCGAATTTTCCTTGTTGTAGTAGTCGTCGCGGTAGATGAACACGATCATGTCCGCGTCCTGCTCGATGGCGCCGGATTCGCGCAGGTCGGCCATCACCGGGCGCTTGTCGGTACGCGTTTCCAGCGAGCGGTTGAGCTGGGACAGGGCGATCACCGGCACGTTGAGTTCCTTGGCCAGGCCCTTGAGCGAGCGGCTGATCTCGGAGATCTCGGTGGCGCGGTTCTCGCTGTTGCCCGGCACGCTCATCAGCTGCAGGTAGTCGATCACGATCAGGCCCAGCTCGTGCTCGCGCTTGAGGCGGCGGCACTTGGAGCGCAGCACCTCGGGCGACAGGCCCGGGGTGTCGTCGATGAAGATCTTGGTCTCCTTGAGCATGCGGATGGCCGCGGTGACGCGGCTCCAGTCCTCGTCCTCCAGCTGGCCGTTGCGCAGGCGCTGGGCGTTGATTCGCCCGTTGGAGGAGATCAGGCGCAGGGCCAGCTGCGCCGAGGACATTTCCATCGAGAACACGGCCACGGCCTTCTTCGACTTGATCGCCGCGTACTCGGCGATGTTCAGCGCGAAGGTGGTCTTGCCCATGGCCGGACGCGCGGCCAGGATGATCAGGTCGGTCGGCTGCAGGCCGGCGGTCATGCCGTCGAACTCGGTATAGCCGGTGGGCAGGCCGGTGATGGTGCCGCCGTTGTTGTAGCGGTCCTGCAGCACCGAGAACGCGTCCTTCAACGCGTTGGGCATGGCCACGAAGTCGCTGCGCCCGCGCGCGCCGGCCTCGGCGATGGCGAACACCTTCTGCTCGGCCGCGGCCAGCAGTTCGGCGCTCTCGCGGCCTTCGGGCTGGAAGCCGTTGTTGACGATCTCGGTGCCCACGTCGATCAACTGGCGCATCACCGCCTTGTCGCGCACGATCTCGGCGTAGGCGGTGATGTTGGCGGCCGAGGGCGTGGAGCTGGCCAGTTCGATCAGGTAGGCGCCGCCGGCGATCAGGTCCGACTGGCCCTGCCCTTCGAACCATTCGCCCAGGGTCACCGCGTCGAACGGGCGGCTGCGCTCGGCCAGCTCGCTGATGGCGCGGTAGATCAGCTGGTGGTCGCGGCGGTAGAAGTCGTTCGGGGTGAGCTTGTCGTTGACCCGGTCGTAGGCATCGGGCACCAGCATCAGCCCGCCCAGGACGGCCTGCTCGGCCTCGATCGAGTGCGGGGGCATGCGCAGCTGTTCGATGCGCGTATCGGTGGGATCGTTGCGGAATTCGCGATCGCGACGGGGTGCAGCCATGGGTGTGAGGTCTCGAAGGGCGAACGCGCCAACGCGCGCGCCCATGTTAGTCAGCCGGCCGCTCGACCGGTATGCATAAGCCTGTGGACAAGTGGTGGAGAAGATGTGCGCTGCGCGTCTCATCGGCTGCGAGCGCGCGGTGTGGATCGAAGTGGCTTCTTCTCTAATCCGCGTGTGTCGGCGTCCTGAGTTCGGGGGGCAGCGTTGAGATTCAAGGCTTCGATTCGACAGAAGTCACGATCCATCGGCCGCCGGGCCTCGGCCCCGCCTGAACTGCTGAAGATGCTGGTGGCAACATTGCTTGTCTGGCCCCATGACCGTGGGAGC
Organism: Pseudoxanthomonas sp. UC19_8; assembly: GCF_042700505.1. Taxonomy (NCBI): domain Bacteria; kingdom Pseudomonadati; phylum Pseudomonadota; class Gammaproteobacteria; order Lysobacterales; family Lysobacteraceae; genus Pseudoxanthomonas; species Pseudoxanthomonas sp. UC19_8. The sequence continues at coordinate 1,500,589 of NZ_CP170559.1, read as the reverse complement.
CGCCATGGCGGCGACGGGGCTTTCCCGGCAAAGCTTCATCGCGGCGCAGGCATTGCCGGTAGAGCCGCATCGCCGCCATGGCGGCCCCCACCTGTAGAGCGGAGCTTGCTCCGCTGCTTTTCGGCCCGATCATGAGGAAGCCCCAGCGGAGCAAGCTCCGCTCTACAGGCAGGCCGCTGAGATTTGTGGAGACAGTCGCTCCCACCGAAGCCACAGCACCCAAGAGCCACTGGTGCAAGCGGTGTGGTCGATCTTTCCCGAACCAGGATTGCGTTGGTCGTTGGGGGGCCGGACCGCTGACCTTCCGAAGTCCCACGCACGCACGTCGCGATCAACAACCCTTGCGAAGAAGATCCCCAACGAAAACGGGCGCCTCGCGGCGCCCGTCGTATCGAACCGCGTCGCCTGAAGGATCAGGCCTCGGCTTCGACCACCACCTTGACGGTGGTTTCCACGTCGGCGTGCAGCTTCAGCAGCACGTCGTACTCGCCGATGTTGCGCAGCGGGCCTTCGCCCATGACCACTTCGCTCTTTTCCAGCGGCAGGCCGGCGGCGGTGAAGGCCTCGGCGATGTCGCGCGGGCCGACCGAACCGAACAGCTTGCCTTCTGTCGAGGCGTTGGCCTTGACGGTGACGCTGGCGCCTTCGAACTTGCCGGCGCGGCCGGAGGCCTCGTCGTGGATGGCCTTGGCCTTGGCTTCGTACTCGGCGCGCTTGGCCTCGAACTCGGCCACGTTGGCGGCGGTCGCCGGCACGGCCTTGCCCTGCGGCACCAGGTAGTTGCGGCCGTAGCCCGGCTTGACGCTGACCTTGTCGCCCAGGACGCCCAGGTTGGTCACTTTCTGCAGGAGGATCAGATCCATTTCTTTGCTCCGTTATTCGTTAGCGGCGCAGGAGCGCCGCAACGGTTGCTGTCCGAATAGGACGGGTGTCGTTGAAGCAGTGGTGAGTAGAGAGGAGTGAGGAGCGAGCGACAGCCGAGGCTTTGCTCACTACGCACTCCCTGCGGCGCTAGCCGCCGCTCACTTCCGCACTCAGACGTCGTGGTTGTCGGTGTACGGGATCAGGGCCAGGAAACGGGCGCGCTTGACGGCCGTCTGCAGCTGGCGCTGGTAGCGCGCCTTGGTGCCGGTGACGCGGCTGGGGACGATCTTGCCGGTCTCGGTCAGGTACTGGCGCAGGGTGTTGAGATCCTTGTAGTCGATCTCCTTGACACCTTCGGCCGTGAACTTGCAGAACTTGCGGCGACGGAAGAACTTGGACATGGTCAGGGTTCCTTAGGCGGCTTCGGCGGAGTCGGAATCGTCGTCGGACTTGGCGGTGTCGCCTTCGTCGTCGCGACGGCGGCGCTCGCCGCGCTCGGGCTTGTCGCTCTTCTCGTCCTTGCTCTTCATGATGATCGACATCTCGGTGTCGGCCACGTCGCCGTCGCGCTTCATGATCAGGTGACGCAGGATGGCGTCATTGAAGCGGAAGGTCTCGGTCAGCTCGGCCAGGGTGGCCTGGTCGACTTCGACGTTCATCAGCACGTAGTGGGCCTTGACCAGGTTCTGGATCGGATAGGCCAGCTGACGGCGGCCCCAGTCTTCCAGACGCACGATCTTGCCGTTGCCGTTCTCGATGATGCCCTTGTAGCGCTCGACCATGGCCGGCACCTGCTCGCTCTGGTCCGGGTGGACCAGGAACACGATTTCGTAAAAACGCATTGTCGTTCCCTTTCGGATGATGGCCGAAGGCGCGATGCCGCCGGCCGGACAGCCCCCCGCCGATGCGGTGGAGCAAGAGCCCCGACGGCCTGGTGGCCGGCAGGGAGCAGGAAATTATGTCAGGTCAAGGGGTTGCGTGCAATCGCGCGGGGATCGGGCGCAATTCGGGCGGCTGCAGGCCGGCAGCCGGAGCCGGCATCAGGGCTGCGCAGGCAGCGTCAGCGACGCGCCTGCCCCCTGCCCCGTCTGGCGCTCCCTGAGCCTTAGGCCGCGTTCGCGTCGGTAGTGAAGCTCTCGCCGCAGCCGCATTCGGCCGTCGCATTGGGGTTGGCGAACAGGAACTCCTCGCCCAGCCCGCGCTTGCCGAAATCGATCCGGGTGCCGTCCACCAGCGGCAGGCTGTCGGCATCGACATAGATGCGCACGCCGTCCTGCTCGAACACGGTGTCGTCTTCGCGCTGTTCGCGGGCCAGGTCGGTCACATGGCCCCAGCCCGAGCAGCCGGTGCGGGTCACGCCGAAGCGCAGGCCCAGCGCGCCGGGCGTGGTCTGGACGAAGCGCTGGACGCGCTGGTGGGCGAGCGGCGTGAGAGTGATGGCCATGACGATGCCTGCGATGCTGCGGACCGGAATTATAAGGTGTGGGTGCGCCGCCGGCGGCCCCACGGAGCGAACGGAGCGTGCCCGCCGCGTGCGCCAACCGGTAGACTTGCGCGTTCATTCAGATCGAGCCGAACGGGCCGGGATTCAAGACATGACGGTGGTGAGCGTCGAACATGCGCTGGCGGGCAAGCTCCCGGCCGGCGGCGAGGTGACGGTACGCGGCTGGGTGCGCACGCGGCGCGACTCCAAGGCCGGCCTGTCCTTCGTCAACGTCAGCGACGGTTCGTGCTTCGCCCCCATTCAGGTCGTGGCGCCCAACACCCTGCCCAACTACGAGTCCGAGGTGAAGCACCTGACCGCCGGCTGCGCGGTGATCGCCACCGGCACCCTGGTGGCCTCGCAGGGCCAGGGCCAGCGCTTCGAGATCCAGGCCGAGTCGGTCGAGGTGGTCGGCTGGGTCGAGGATCCGGAGACCTATCCGATCCAGCCCAAGGCGCACTCGCTGGAGTTCCTGCGCGAGGTCGCGCACCTGCGCCCGCGCACCAACCTGTTCGGTGCGGTCACCCGCATCCGCAACTGCCTGGCCCAGGCGGTGCACCGCTTCTTCCACGAGAACGGCTTCAACTGGATCTCCACGCCGATCATCACCACCTCCGACGCCGAGGGCGCCGGGCAGATGTTCCGCGTCTCCACGCTGGACCTGGCCAATCTGCCGCGCAACGCCGCCGGCGAGGTGGACTTCGGCCGCGACTTCTTCGGCAAGGAGACCTTCCTGACCGTGTCGGGCCAGCTCAACGTCGAGGCCTACTGCCTGGCCCTGAGCAAGGTCTACACCTTCGGCCCGACCTTCCGCGCCGAGAACTCCAACACCACCCGACACCTGGCCGAGTTCTGGATGATCGAGCCGGAGATCGCCTTCGCCGACCTGGCCGAGGACGCGCGCCTGGCCGAAGAATTCCTCAAATACCTGTTCAAGGCCGTGCTCGACGAGCGCATGGACGATCTGAGCTTCATCGCCGAGCGCGTGGACAAGACCGCGATCAGCAAGCTGGAGGCGTTCATCAACGCACCGTTCGAACGCATCGACTACACCGATGCCATCGAGCTGCTGCGCAAGTCCGGCAAGAAGTTCGACTTCCCGGTCGAATGGGGCCTGGACCTGCAGACCGAGCACGAGCGCTGGCTGACCGAGGAGCACGTCGGCCGCCCGGTGGTGGTGACCAACTACCCCGAGCACATAAAGGCCTTCTACATGCGCCTGAACGACGACGGCCGGACCGTCGCGGCGATGGACGTGCTGGCCCCGGGCATCGGCGAGATCATCGGCGGCAGCCAGCGCGAGGAGCGCCTGGATGTGCTGGACGCGCGCATGGCCCAGTTCGGCCTGGATCCGTCGCACTACGGCTGGTATCGCGACTTCCGCCGCTACGGCACGGTGCCGCATGCCGGCTTCGGTCTGGGCTTCGAGCGCCTGGTGGTCTACGTCTGCGGCCTGTCCAACATCCGCGACGCGATCCCCTACCCGCGCGCGCCGGGCAACGCGGAGTTCTGAGCGCCATGCATGCGCAGCTGGTGGTGCAGGTGGCGACGTTCGTGGCCGGGTTCGCGGCCTTCGGCTTCGGCCTGGTCGGCATCGCCCGCAGCCTGCGCCTGCAGAAGCTGCTGATGGCCAAGCAGGAACAGGGGCTGGACGTGCGCGCCACCAAGGCCGACCCGCAGGTGCGCGCGGCGATGCAGAGCCTGCGCGCGCCGCTGCTGTGGGCCACGGTGCTGGCCGTGTGCTCGGTGGCGCTGCCCTCGCTGGCCCGACTGGTGCTGGCGTGATCCTGTTCTTCGCCCTGCTGTTCGTGGCCACGGCGATCGCCGGGTTCTGCGCCTTCGTGATCTTCTGGCCGCTGACCCTGATCCACGTGCGCGACCGCCATCCGCAGGTGGCCGAGGAACTGGGTCCGGGCGCCTTCATGAAACCCGCCGCGCTGGCCTGGCTGCTGCGCGGCACTTACCTGCAGCGCCGGGACGGCGCATTGAACGGCCTGGCCACGCCGGCGCGCATCGCCGCGCTGGTGATCGTGTGCGGCCTGGCCATGGCCGGGCTGCTGTGGCTGGCCTACGAGGTAGTGAAATGAACGAGACGACACGCGTCCAGTGGTGGCTGGCCACTCTGGGCCAGACCCTGATCTGGGCCCGGCTGCGGATCAAGGAGGCCGGCACCGCCGAGGTGCTGGATAGCGACGGCAATACGCTGGCCTACGACAGCGAGGACAGCGCCCGCGGGGCGCTGTTCGACGCCGAATTCGTCGCCTACGACGGTCTGGACGAGGAAGATGCGCTGCTGCGCGGCTTCTCGCTGCACGAGGTCATCCCGCCGCACGCCGACGACGATGCCGCGCTCAAGCCGATGATGGTGCAGCGGCTGGGCGGCGGGCACGCCTGAGCGAGGGCGGCATGTACACCCCGCGCGCCTTCGCGCAGACCGACCTGGCGCGGTTGGATGCGCTGATCGCGCGCGATGCCTTCATCACCCTGATCACGCAGCACGACGACGGCACGCCCGAGGTCAGCCATCTGCCGGTGCTCTACGCCCGCGACGGCGCGCGCATCGTGCTGGAAGGCCATTGGGCCAAGCCCAACCCGCAGGCACGCCACACGGGCAAGGCCCTGGCCATCGTCCACGGCCCGCACGCCTATGTCTCGCCTTCGGCATATCCGGACAAGGCGCAGGCCGCGCGGGTGCCGACCTGGAACTACGCTGTCGCCCATCTGCACGGCGTGCTCGAACGCGTCGAGGATACCGATGCCCTGGCCGACCTGGTCGACCGGCTCAGTGCGCATTACGAGGCCAGTGTCGGCCGCGACTGGCGCTTCGAGCACGACGATGCGCGCCTGATCCGGCAGCTGGCCGGCATCGTCGGCTTTCGGCTGGTGGTCGAGCGGGCCGAGCTGAAGTTCAAGCTCAGCCAGAACCATCCGCGCGCCAATCAGCAGGCGGTGATCGAGGATCTGGCCGCGCGTGACGATCCCGAGGCGCGCGAGGTTGCCGCGCTGATGCGTGGCGATGCAGGCCTGATCGATACCGCAGACTGACGAGGCGGCGCCCATCTGTAGAGCGGAGCTTGCTCCGCTGCCTTTCGGCCGGATCGTCGGCAAGCCGTAGAGCGGAGCTTGCTCCGCTGCCGTTCGGCTGGATCGTCGGCAAGCCGCAGCGGAGCAAGCTCCGCTCTACAAGGAGGTTGCGGCTTGATGTGAGAGCCGTTGCTTCCGCCAGGCAGAACGCGACGCCATAACACGCTTGGCGTCACAGTAACGCCCCGCGATCCGAATCGGAGTATTGCGATGGACCTGAACCTTTCCGGCCGCCATGCGCTGGTCTGCGGCGCCTCGGAGGGCATCGGCCGGGCCGCGGCGATCGAGCTGGCGCTGCTGGGCTGCGATGTCACCGTGCTGGCCAGGCGCCAGGCCATGCTGCAGCAGCTGGTGGCCGAGCTGCCCGTCGTGCGGGAAGGCCAGACGCATGGCTGGCTGTTCGGCGACGACGGCAAGACCGAGATGCTCTCCACCGATGTGGTCGGCCTGGCCGCGCGCAAGCCGGTGCACGTGCTGATCAACAACGGCGGCGGGCCGCCGGGCGGACGCGCCATCGACGCGGATCTGGAGGCCTACCTCACCGCCTTCCGCCACCACACCCTGGCCAACCATGTGCGCGTGCAGGCGGTGCTGCCCGGCATGCGCGCCGCCGGCTGGGGCCGCATCGTCAACGTGCTCTCGACCTCGGTGTACGAGCCGATCCCCAACCTGGGCGTGTCCAACACCATCCGCGCCTCGGTGGCCGGCTGGGCCAAGACGCTGTCGCGCGAGCTGGGGCCTGATGGCATCACCATCAACAACGTGCTGCCCGGCTTCACCTGCACCGCGCGCATGGACCACATCGTCCAGGACCGGATGCAGGCCAGCGGCCAGAGCGCCGAGCAGATCCTGGACGGCATCGCGCAGGGCGTGCCCGTGCGCCGCCTCGGCGAAGCGGCCGACATCGCCGCGGCCGTCGCTTTCCTCGCCAGCCCCGCCGCCGGCTACATCACCGGCGTCAGCCTGGCCGTGGACGGCGGCCGGCTGCAGTCGATCTAGCGTCTGCACGCGGCCACGACCCTTACCCTGATCGAATCCGCCCATGCCTGAAGGTCCCGAGATCCGTCGCGCCGCCGATCGCCTGTTCGAGGCGGTCGGCAACCAGCCCCTGGAGCAGGTGTGGTTCTACCCGCCTTCGCTCAAATCCAAGCAGCGCGGGCTGATCGGCGCGCGCATCACCGCCATCGAGACGCATGGCAAGGCGATGCTGACGCGTTTCGACAACGGCACCACGCTGTACACGCACAACCAGCTTTATGGGGTGTGGCGGATCGCCGAGGCCGGCGAACGGCCGGAGACCACCCGCAGCCTGCGCGTGGCGCTGGAGACGGCTGACAAGGCCATCCTGCTGTATTCGGCCTCGGACATCGCGCTGTGGAAGAACGCGGACCTGGCCCGCCATCCCTTCCTGTCCAAGCTCGGGCCGGACGTGCTGGACAAGCGCCTGACCGCGGCGGCGGTGGAGCAGCGGCTGCAGGAGCCGCGCTTCATGCGCATGTCGCTGGCCGCGCTGCTGCTGGACCAGGGCTTCCTGGCCGGGATGGGCAACTATTTGCGCTCGGAGGTGTTGTTCGAGGCCGGCATCGCGCCCACGCGCGATGCGGCGGGCTTGAACCCGGACGAGCGCCGGCTGCTGGCCAGGGCGCTGCTGGACGTGCCGCGCCGCAGCTATCGCAGCCGCGGCATCCGCAAGGCCGCAGGCATGCGCGCCGACTACCTGACCGATACGCCCGATGGCTTCGCCTTCAAGGTCTTCGACCGCGCCGGCGAGCCGTGCCTGGACTGCGGCACGCTGATCCGTCGCCGCGAGCTGGCGGGGCGGCGGCTGTACGACTGCGCGCATTGCCAGCGCTAGCGGCTGGTCCGGGATGAGCGCTGCCCTCGTGGCCTTTTGGCCAACGGCGGCCATCAGGCCTTCCCGAGAAAGCCCCCATCGCCGCCGTGGCGGCTTCCACCTGTAGAGCGGAGCTTGCTCCGCTGGGGCTTTCCCGATGACCCGACCGAAGCGCAGCGGAGCAAGCTCCGCTCTACAAGGCGGTCACGACTGGTCTGAGAGAGAGTTGTGGCCACCAAGCCTTGGGGCGTGAGTTCCATACCGTCTTCGCAAAGGCTTCTGCGATAATCGCGGGCATGAGCGATCTCAAAGACCTGCTGCGCAACAACCTGGACTGGGCCGACAGGGTCCGCAAGGACGATCCGGGCTTCTTCGAACGCCTGTCCAAGCAGCAGTCGCCGCGCTATCTGTGGATCGGCTGCTCCGATTCGCGCGTGCCTGCCAACCAGATCCTGGGGCTGGACCCGGGCGAGGTGTTCGTCCATCGCAACGTGGCCAACGTGGTGGTGCACAGCGACCTCAACTGCCTCTCGGCGGTGCAGTTCTCGGTCGATGTGCTCAAGGTCGAGCACATCCTGATCGTCGGCCACTACGGCTGCGGTGGCGTGCATGCCAGCATGACCGGGGCGCGGATGGGCCTGGTGGACAACTGGCTGCGGCATGTGGGCGACGTGGCCGGCAAGCACGCGGCGCGGCTGGAGCGGGTGGAGAACGAGGCCCTGCGCCACGCGCGCCTGTGCGAGCTCAACGTGATCGAACAGGTCGCCAACGTGTGCCATACCACGATCCTGCAGGATGCCTGGGCGCGCGGCCAGCAGGTGGCCGTGCACGGCTGGTGCTACAGCCTGTCCGACGGCCGCGTGCGCGAGCTGGGCATGGACGTGGCCGGGCCCGACGATCTGCAGCCGGCCTACGCGCGCGCCCTGGCGGCGATGCCGACCACCGGCAAGCGCGACGCCTAGCCTGCCCCGCCTCGTTCCCAGGAGTCCGCCATGCTGCCCGCCCCGCTCAACCTGCAGGCCTGGATCGAGGAACACCGCCACCTGCTCAGGCCGCCGGTCGGCAACAAGGTGATTTACGCCGGCGACTTCATCGTGATGGTGGTCGGCGGGCCGAACGCGCGCACCGACTACCACTACGACGAGGGGCCGGAGTGGTTCTACCAGCTCGAGGGGCAGATGGTGCTGCGCATCCAGGAGGATGGCGCGCCGCGCGATATCCCGATCGGCGCCGGCGAGATCTTCCTGCTGCCGCCGCGCGTGCCGCATTCACCGCAGCGCATGGAACACTCGGTCGGGCTGGTGATCGAGCGCCGCCGTCTGCCGGGTGAGCAGGATGGGCTGCTGTGGTTCTGCGAGCGCTGCAACCACAAGCTCTACGAAGAGTATTTCCCGCTGCGCAACATCGAGACCGACTTCCCGCCGGTGTTCGACCGCTTCTACGCCTCGCGCGAGCACCGCACCTGCCAGGCCTGTGGTCACCTCAACCCGGCGCCGACGCGCTATGTGATGCCGGATACGTGAGCAGGAGTGCGTGGTGCGGCGAGGAGTGAGCGGTAGCGGCTTAGGCCTCGCGCGCTTGCCTTCGCTTTACTCACTCCTCACGCCTTCGCGCTCACGCCTCGCCCCACCATGTCCCCGTTCCTGCGCAGCCTGATCCGCCTCAAGCCCCGCGATATTCCGGTGCGGGTGGCGCTGCGCAACTCCTTCGCCGTGTTCGCCTCGCTGGCCGGCGGGGTGTGGGCCGGCGAGCCGGCGATCGGCCTCGGCATGGCGATCGGCGCGCTGCAGACCATGTTCGCCGACCAGCCCGGCGCCTACGGGCTGCGCATGCGGCGCATGCTGATGACCGCCTCGATCGCCGGCCTGTCGGCGGCGGTCGGCATCCTGGTCGGCCAGCACCTGGCGCTGCTGGCGGTGGCGGTGTTCGCGGTGGGCTTCGCCGGCGGCCTGGTGGTGGCGCTGGGGCCGCTGGCCGCGCGCAACGGCCTGGCCAGCATGATCCTGCTGATGGTCTGCGCCAACATGGGCCTGTCGCCCGCGCAGGCGCCGGGCGTGGCCTTACTGATCTTCGCCGGCGGTCTGCTGCAGATGGTGATGGCGGTGGCCGCCTGGCCGCTGCAGCGCTACCGACCCGAGCGCTTCGCCCTGGCGACCATCCTGCAGCAGCTGGCCATCACCGCGCGCACCCGTCCCGACGCCAGTCAGCCCTCGCCCACCCTGCAGGCGGCGCAGGACACGCTGCTGTTGCTGCACGGCCAGCACCACACGCGCGGGGTGGCGCTGCAGTCGTTCCGCATCATGGCCGAGCTGTGCGAGCGCACCCGCATCGACCTGCTGGCACTGGCCGATGTGCATGCGCGCCTGGAGGACGCCAAGGCGCGCGAGCTGCTCGAGACCGTGCTCAAGCAGGCCGCCCTGGTGCTCGACCATCTGGCCGCGGCGCTGCGCGAGGCCGCCTCGCCGCAGCGCGCCGAGGGCGACGTGGCCCGGCTGCAGGCGCTGGTGCCGGCGGTCGAGGCCGCGCGCAAGCAGGCGGCCACGACCCGCGATCAGCGCCTGCTGCGCCTGGCCAGCGGCCGCGCCGCCGGGCTGGCCGGGCAGCTGCGTGCGCTGGTGCGCAACGGCTACTGGGCCAGCAGCCAGGGCCAGATCAACGCCCAGCAGGTCGAGGCGCGGCTGCCGCCTTCGATGCGGCCCAATTCGCCCTGGGTGACCCTGCGCGCCAACCTGACGCTGTCCTCGGCCGCGTTCCGCCACGCGCTGCGCTGCGCCACCGCGCTGATGGTCGCGCTGGTGCTGGAGAAGACGCTGAAGCTGCCGCACGGGACCTGGATCCCGATGACCACCGCGATCGTGCTCAAGCCCGATTTCGGCGGCACGCTGAGCTTCGGCGCCGGGCGCGTGGTCGGCACCCTGGCCGGGCTGGTGGTCGGCACGGCGCTGATCCACTACGCGATGGACGGCACGGTGGTGCGCCTGTTGCTGCTGTGGCTGTTCTGCTTCGGTTTCCGCCTGACCACGCAGATGAACTACGGCCTGGGCGTGGCCCTGCTGACCGGCATGCTGGTGATGCTGCTGTCCTTCGAGGGCTACGCGCCGGGCGAGGCGCTGAGCGCGCGCGTGGTCGCCACACTGATCGGCAGCGCGCTGGCGATGCTGACCTATGCGCTGTGGCCCACCTGGGAAGGCAAGCGCACCCGCACCGCGCTGGCGACGCTGCTGGAGGCCGATCAGCGGCACCTGAGCGCCCTGCTGGCCGGGCGCGTGGACGTGCTGGACGACACCCGCGTGGCCGCGCGCGCGGCGCGCACCAATGTGCAGGCTTCCATCGACCGGCTGCGCGCCGAGCCGCGCCGCCACGGCAACCGCGACGAGGCGCAGCTGGCCGAATCGCTGCTGGCCAACGCCACGCGCCTGATGCGCGCGCCGCTGACGCTGGAGGCCCAGCTGCGCGAGGGCGCCGCGCTGCCCGATCTGCCTGAGCTTGGCGCCTTCGCCCAGGCGCTGGATGCGGCCCTGGGCGCGCAGGTGCGCTATCTGCGCCAGACCGGCAAGTTCTCCGAGATCCCCACCCTGCGCCCGGACGAGCGCCGCCTGGCCGAGGCGGTGCCGCACGAGCAGGAGACCGCCTTCGCCCTGCTCGATGCGGCCGACCGCATCGCCGACAGCGTCGATACCGTCACCCACCTGCTACGCCGCCGCCATGCCCGGTCTTCTGCGGCCCCGGTCGCGGCGGCGGGCGGCGCGCCCGGGTAGACTCCGAGGCTTCGCCGCGCGCTCCGAGGCTGTCGGACGCCGGTGCTTCCTCGATTCGCTCAAGTTCCCAAGTTTCCATGTCCGACGCCCGCACGCACGCCATCGCCCTGGACGCCGCAGATCCGCTGCGCGGCTTCCGCCAGGAATTCCTGATTCCCCGGCACAAGCACACCGAACAGGTGTACTTCTGCGGCAACTCGCTCGGCCTGCAGCCCAAGGGGGCGCGCAAGGCGGTCGAACAGGTGCTGGACAAGTGGGCGCACGAGGCGGTGGAGGGCCACTTCCGCGGCCAGGGCCAGTGGATGACCTATCACGAGCAGGTGCGCGAGCCGCTGGCGCGCGTGGTCGGCGCGCTGCCCAGCGAGGTGGTGGCGATGAACACCCTCACCGCCAACCTGCACTTCATGATGGTCAGCTTCTACCGGCCCACGCCCGAGCGCCCGGCAATCCTGATCGAGGCTGGCGCGTTTCCTTCCGACCGGCATGCGGTCGAGTCGCAGATCCGCTTCCATGGCTTCGACCCGGCCACCGACCTGATCGAGCTGGAGCCGGACGAGGCCGAAGGCACCATCTCGATGGCGGCGCTGGAGGCGGCCATCGCCATGCACGGCCATCGCCTGGCGCTGGTGCTGTGGCCCGGCATCCAGTACCGCACCGGGCAGGCCTTCGACCTGGCCGAGGTGGCGCGGCTGGCGCACGCGGCCGGGGCGGTGGCCGGCTTCGACCTGGCCCATGCGGTCGGCAACCTGCCGCTGGCGCTGCACGATGCGGATGCGGACTTCGCCGTGTGGTGCCACTACAAGTACCTCAACGCCGGGCCGGGCGCGGTGGCCGGCGCCTTCGTGCATGCGCGCCATGCGCACACCGACCGGCCGCGCTTCGCCGGCTGGTGGGGACACGAGAAGCAGACCCGCTTCCTGATGGCGCCGCAGTTCACGCCGACGCCGGGCGCGGAGGGCTGGCAGCTGAGCAATCCGCCGGTGCTGGCGATGGCCCCGCTGCTGGCCTCGCTGTCGCTGGTCGATCGCGCCGGCGGCATGGCGGCGCTGCGCGCCAAGTCCGAGCAGCTCACCGGTTTCCTGGAAGAGCTGATCGAGGCGCGCGTGCTGGACACGCTGGAGATCATCACCCCGGCCGAGCCCGAGCGCCGCGGCTGCCAGCTCTCGCTGCGCGTGGCCGGCGGCCGCGAGCGCGGCCGCGAACTGTTCGACTACCTGGTCTCGGTGGGCGTGCTGGGCGACTGGCGCGAGCCGGACGTGATCCGCATCTCGCCGGTGCCGCTGTACAACAGCTTCAAGGACGTCTACCGCTTCGTCGAGGAAGTGGAACTGTGGCGCGGCGTATGAGCCCGGTCGCCACCGCGGGCGCCATGCGTTGAACGTCTCGGCACGCCCCATCACCCTGATCGGCGCCGGCCTGGCCGGCAGCCTGCTGGCGATCCTGCTGTCGCAGCGCGGCTGGCAGGTGACCCTGTTCGAGCGACGCGGCGATCCGCGCATCAAGGGCTACGAGTCGGGCCGGTCGATCAACCTGGCCCTGGCCGAACGCGGCCGCCACGCCCTGCGCCAGGCCGGTGCCGAGGACGCGGTGATGGCACGCGCGGTGATGATGCGCGGGCGCATGGTGCATGCGCTCGGCGAAGCGCCGCAGCTGCAGCGCTACGGCCGCGACGACAGCGAGGTGATCTGGTCCATCCACCGCGCCGACCTCAACATCGCCCTGCTCGACCTGGCCGAGGCGGCCGGGGCGAAGATCCAGTTCTACCGGCGTCTGCATACGGTCGACTTCCCCGCCGGCTATGCGCGCTTCATCGATGACCGCGACGACTCGCCGCACGACATCCGCTTCGACACGCTGATCGGCGCCGACGGCGCCGGCTCGGCGCTGCGCGCGGCGATGGACCGCGCCTGTCCGTTGGGCGCGCGCACCGAGTTCCTGGGGCATTCCTACAAGGAACTGGAGATCCCGCCGGCCGAGGACGGCGGCTTCCGCATCGAGCCCAACGCGCTGCATCTGTGGCCGCGCGGCGACTACATGTGCATCGCCCTGCCCAACGACGAGGGCACCTTCACCGTCACCCTGTTCCTGCCCAACGAGGGGCCGACGAGCTTCGCCACGGTGGCCAGCGGCGCGCAGGCCCGCGCCCTGTTCGAACGCGACTTCCCCGACGCCCTGCCCCTGATCCCCGACCTGGTCCACGACTGGGAGGCGCATCCGCCCGGCCTGTTGGGCACGCTCTACCTGGACCGCTGGCATCTGGGCGGGCGCGCGGTACTGCTGGGCGATGCGGCGCACGCGATGGTGCCCTTCCACGGCCAGGGCATGAACTGCGCCTTCGAGGACTGCGTGGCGCTGGCCGAACAGTTGGACCGGGCCGATTCGCTGGCCCAGGCCTATGCGGCCTTCGAGGCCCAGCGCAAGCCCAATGCCGCGGCGATCCAGGCCATGGCCCTGGACAACTACATCGAGATGCGCGACCGCGTGGACGATGCGGACTTCCTGCTGCAGCGCCAGCTCGAGCAGGCGCTGCAGCAGCGCCACCCGAACCGCTTCGTGCCGCACTACACGATGGTCACCTTCATGCGCATCCCCTACGCGGTGGCGCTGGAACGCAGCGAGCTCCAGCGCCAGCTGCTGCGGGAGGCGACCGCCGGCCATGCGGACCTGGCGCAGATCGACTGGGACCTGCTGGACCGGCGCATCCAGGAGACCCTGCCAGCGCTTGACTCGCTACTCTGAGGCGCCAGCACCCTGGGCGCCGGTAACGCCGCTTGCCGGTTCACTGGCTTCCCAGCTCCTTCAGAATGCCGCGCAGGCGGGCATCGTCGGGGGCGAGCTCCGAGGCCTTCCGGTAGCTGCGGATCGCCTGCTCACGCTGTCCGTCGGCGCGATAGGCTTCGCCCAGGCTGTCATGCACATTGGCCGATGCCGGATGCGCGCCGGCATTCCACTGGAAGACCGCGATGGCCTCCGGCACGCGCTGCATCCTCAGCAGGCGATAGCCCAGCGTGTTCAGCGCTCTTTCGGAAGTGTCGTACTGGCTGGCGTTCGCGCCCAGCGTCTCGTAAGCCTTGCGCATGCCCGGCACGCCCTGCGACAGGGCCAGGGGAATCAGCAGGTCGCCCAGGTTCTTCCTGGCCAGCGCCACCGGCTTGCCGTGCAGCACGTCCATCAAGTCCTTGCCCAGCGTCACCACGGTATCGCCCTGCCAGTAGTTGTCCAGGATGGCCACCATCGATTCATCCTGTTCGGAGCGAAGCCAGAAACTCTGGTAACCCGGCACGCTGCCCGTGTGCGACACCACCTTGTACGTGCCCCCCGACGGCGTGTGCCACTGCTCCACCCCCCAGCCATAGCCGTACTCCGAGCGGTAGTCGGTCCACATGGCCTGCCGCCAGCGCTCGTCCAGGAGCGCGTTTCCATAGAGGGCGCGGTCCAGGCGGAACAGATCGTCGACCGTGGCATACAGACCGGCAGCCGAGAACGAGACCGTCGGATCGATCGGCATGGGGCGTACCAGGCTGAGGTCGGGCCTGGTCTGATAGCCCTCGGCCAGGCGCGGGATGACCTCGCTGGCGTGATACAGCCCGCTGTGCGCCATGCCGGCCTTGTCCAGAATCCGGCTCCGCAGGTTCGCCTCATAGCTGGCGCCGGTCACCTGCTCGATGAGCAGGCCGAGCAGGAAGTAGCCGGAGTTGTTGTAACGCCACACCGTGCCCGGCGCGCTCTGCAGTTTTCCCGGGATCCACGCCTTGGCGAAGTCTTGCGGCGCGAACGATTGGCGTGCCTGGGTCTGCCACCAGGGATCGTCGTAGCTGCTGGGGACATCGACGATGCCCGAGGTATGGTTGAGCAGTTGCGCCACCGTGACCGCGGCAGCGGGCGTGTCGCCATAGAGCGCGGGCAGATACTCGCCCAGTGTTCCGTCCAGCCGCAGCTTGTGCTCCTGCACCAGTTGCAGGACCAGGATGGCGGTGATCGGCTTGCTCAACGAGCCGATCCGGAACACCGCGTCGGCCGCGTTCGGCACCTGCCATTCGCGGTTGGCCAGCCCGTAGGCGGCGCGGTACACGACACGTCCGTGCTGGGCGACAAGCACGACGCCATTGAAGCCCCGGTTCGTGGCGTAGCTGTCGACCAACTGCTTCAGCTCGGCGGGTCGGGCCTGTGCCAGGGCCTGTCCCGAGAGGCCGGCCAGCAGCACCAGGAGCGCTGCCATGAAGGCCGGCATGCGAAACCGGACCCGATCGCCTTTCAGGGCGAAAGCAAAGCTGAAACGGCGCATCCACGGACCTTTGGGTTTCGATGACTGCCGCTTGGATGCAGAAAAGCGCGCGCGGGTTTAGAGCCCCCATCCACATGGCCGATGGCGCACGTCCGAGCGGTTCCAAGCCGCCACGTCGCGTCAGGGCTGCATGGCGCCGGTCGAACCGCGCAGCACGCAGCGCGTGGCCATCACCAGCCGGCGCACCGGCAGCTCGGGCGACTTCATCCGCTCCAGCAGCAGCGACATGGCGGCCCGGCCCATCTCCTCGACCGGCTGTTCGACCACGCTGATGCCGGGCTCGACCAGCTCGGTCCAGCGCTCGTTGTCGAAGCCGGCCAGGGCCAGCTGATCCGGGATGGACAGCGCCGCCGCGCGCGCGGCGCGCAGCGCGCCCATCAGCAGCAGATTGTTACTGGTCACCAGCGCCCGCGGCCGGTCCGGCTGCGCCAGCCACGGGCCGACCGCGGCGATGGCGGCCTCCGCCGTGGGCTCGATCTCGCGGTAGTCCGGCGCCAGGCCGTGGGCCTGCATCGCGGCCAGATAGCCGTCACGGCGCTCGGTCGCGGTGGTGCTGGTGCTGCCGAACAGGCCGCCGATGCGGCGATAGCCCTGCGCCAGCAGATGCCCGACCAGCTCGGTCATGGCCGCGGCGTTGTCGATCACCACGCTGTCGTGCCGTCCGCTGGCCGGCGCGCGGTCGACCAGGACGGTGGGATAGTCCCACTGCATGCGCTCGAGCCGGCCCACGGTGGTGCGGGTGGGCGCGAAGATCAGGCCGCTGATGCGCTCCTCCTGCATCATCTGCAGGTACAGCGCTTCGCGCGATGGATCCTCGTCGGTGTTGCACAGCATGACGCGCAGCCCCTGCTGATAGGCCACCGCCTCCACCGCGCGGATCAGGGCGGTGAAGAAGGGATTGCGGATGTCGGCCACGATCACCCCGACGATGCCGCTGTGGCGCGAGCGCAGGCGCCGGGCCTGCAGGTTGAGCCGGTAGCCGGTCTGGGCGATGGCCGCCTCCACCCGTGCGCGGACCTCGGCGCTGACTGCGCCGCCGCCGATCACGCGCGAGACCGTGGACTTGGACACGCCCGCCACGCGGGCCACGTCGTTGATGCTGATGCTCACTGGGATCGTTTCCCTCGCTTCCTCGCCGGTGCCGGCTGCCGTGGCCTGGCCACAGCGTAGCGCGGCCGCGGCTTTTGGCTTTTGTGCAGTGCACATTGAAATTTTGGATGGGAACGTTCCCAATTGCGCCCCAAGAGATCTGCTTGGAGTTCCTCGTGTCGCCACAACCCTCCCCCGCGCCGGTCGCGCTGGAACTCGTTCGCCTCAATGCCCACGCCCGCGACAAGGCCGATGCCATCGCCCAGGTCGCCCAGTTGCTCACCGCCGGCGGCTGCGTGGCCGAGGGCTATCAGGCCAGCATGTCCCGCCGCGAGGAGCTGGCGAACACCTTCCTCGGCCATGGCGTGGCCATCCCCCACGGCCTGGGCGAGGACCGTCACCTGGTGCGCCGCGACGGCATCGCCGTGCTGCAGCTGCCGCAGGGCGTGGAATGGAATCCGGGCCAGATCACCCATCTGGTGGTTGGCATCGCCGCCCAGTCCGACACGCACATCACCCTGCTGCGCCGGCTGACGCGGCTGATCCAGGACGAGGCGACGCTGCAGCGCCTGTTCACGACCACCGAGGCGGACCAGATCGTCGCCGCGCTGTCCGGCGAGACGGCCAGCCAGCCGGCCGCGCCGGTCAGCGACCTGGAGCATCGCTTCGACTGGACCATCGCCTACCCCAACGGGCTGCATGCGCGCCCCGCCACGCGCTGGGCCGAGGCCGCGCGCCGCTTCGTGGCGCGCCTGCAGGTCCGTGCCGGCGACCAGGCGGCCGACGCCAAGAGCCTGGTGGCGCTGCTGCAGCTGGGCCTGCGCCAGGGCGATGCGATCGTGGTCTCGGCCGAGGGTCAGGACGCCGAGCCCGCCCTGGCCGCCCTGCGCAAGGCGATGGACGGGCTGATCCTGCAGGAGAAGGCCGACGCCGAACGCGCCGCCCAGCGCCGCGCCGCGCCGGTCAACGGCTGGACCCCGCCCGAGGCGCAGGCGGCCATCGTCGGCATCGGCGCCAGCCCCGGCCTGGCGATCGCGCCGGTGCATGTGCTGGCCGGCGCGCAGACCGAGGTGGCCGACCGCCCCACGCCGCTGGGCGAAGGCGGCGCGCAGCTGCATCAGGCGCTCAGCCGCACCCGCCAGCAGCTGCGGGCGCTGGAGGACGACACCCAGCGCCGGCTCGGCGCGGCGGACGCGGCGATCTTCAAGGCCCAGGGCGCGCTGCTGGACGACACCGATCTGATCACCCGCGCCTGCCAGCTGATGGTCGAAGGCCATGGCGTGGCCTGGTCCTGGCATCAGGCCATCGAACAGACCGCCTCGGGCCTGGCGGCGCTGGGCAACCCGGTGCTGGCAGGACGCGCCGCGGACCTGCGCGACGTCGGCCGGCGCGTGCTGGCCCAGCTCGATCCCAGCGCCGCCGGCGGCGGCCTGGCTGAGCTGCCCGACCATCCCTGCATCCTGCTGGCGGCCGACCTGTCGCCGTCGGACACGGCCAACCTGGATCCGCAGCGCGTGCTCGGCCTGGCCACCGCGCAGGGCGGCCCGACCTCGCATACCGCCATCCTCTCGCGCACGCTCGGCGTGCCGGCGCTGGTGGCCGGCGGCGCCGACCTGCTGGCCGTGGCGCCGGGCACCGAGGCCATCCTCGACGGCAACAGCGGGCGCCTGTACCTGTCGCCCTCGGCCAACGACCTGGCCGCCGCGCGCGCCTGGATCGACGAGCAGCGCCAGGTGCGCGAACGCGAGGCCCAGCAGCGGGCGCAGCCGGCGCAGACCACCGATGGCCATCGCATCGACATCGGCGCCAACGTCAACCTGCCCGAGCAGGTGCCGCTGGCGCTGGAACAGGGCGCCGAGGGCGTGGGCCTGATGCGCACCGAATTCCTGTTCCTGGAGCGCAGCAGCACGCCGGACGAGGAAGAGCAGTTCCAGACCTATGTGGCCATGGCCGCCGCGCTGGACGGGCGCGCGCTGATCGTGCGTGCCCTGGATATCGGCGGCGACAAGCAGGTGGCGCACCTGGAGCTGCCGCACGAGGAGAATCCGTTCCTGGGCGTGCGCGGCGCGCGCCTGCTGCTGCGCCGTCCCGACCTGCTCGAACCGCAGCTGCGCGCGCTGTACCGCGCCGCCGCCCAAGGCGCGCGCCTGTCGATCATGTTCCCGATGATCACCTCGGTGCCCGAGCTGGTCGCCCTGCGCGGCATCTGCGAGCGGCTGCGCGCCGAGCTGGACGCCCCGCAGGTGCCGATCGGCATCATGATCGAGGTGCCGGCCGCGGCCGCCCAGGCCGACCTGCTGGCCCAGCACGCCGACTTCTTCTCCATCGGCACCAACGACCTGACCCAGTACGTGCTGGCGATCGACCGCCAGAACCCCGAGCTGGCGGCCGAGGCCGACAGCCTGCATCCGGCCGTGCTGCGCGCCATTCACAGCACGGTCGAAGGCGCCCGCGCCCACGGGCGCTGGGTCGGCGTGTGCGGCGGCCTGGCCGGCGATCCGTTCGGCGCCTGCCTGCTGGCCGGCCTGGGCGTGGACGAGCTGTCGATGACGCCCAACGACATCCCGGCGGTCAAGGCGCGCCTGCGCGCCGCGGCGCTGGCCGATCTGCAGGCGCTGGCGCAACAGGCCCTGGCCTGCGCCGATGCCACTCAGGTGCGCGCGCTCGAGGGAGCCGGCGCATGAGCCCACGCGTGCTGACCGTCACCCTGAATCCGGCGATCGACCAGACCGTGCGTCTGGATACGCTGGAGCCCGGCCACGTGCACCGCGCCGGGCGCAGCCGGGACGACGCCGGCGGCAAGGGCATCAACGTGGCCGCCTGCCTGGCCGACTGGGGCGTGCCGACCACGGCGCTGGGCGTGATCGGCGTGGACAACGAGGCGGTGTTCCGCGGCCTGTTCGAGCTGCGCGGCATCGCCGATGCCTGCCTGCGCGTACCGGGGCTGACCCGCACCAACATCAAGCTGGTCGAACGCGACGGCCGCACCACCGACATCAACCTGCCCGGCCTGTGCCTGGACGCCGGCGCCCTGAACGCCGTCGGCCAGCGCCTGGCGGCGCTGCTGACGCCGCAGATGCCGGTGGTCCTGTCCGGCAGCCTGCCGGCCGGCCTGCCGCCCACCGCCTGGGCGCAGCTGCAGGCCCAGGTGCAGGCGGCCGGCGCGCGCGTGCTGCTGGACAGCAGCGGCCCGGCGCTGGTGGCCGCACTGGACGGCGAATCGGTGCCGTTCGCGGTCAAGCCCAACCGCCACGAGCTGGAAGCCTGGACCGGTCAGGCCCTGGACGACCGCGAGGCGGTGCTGGACGCCGGCCGCGCCCTGCTGGCGCGCGGGGTGTCGCTGGTCGCCATCTCCATGGGCAGCGACGGGGCCCTGTTCCTCGACCGCAGTGGCGCCCTGCTCGCCCGGCCGCCGCGCCTGGCCGATGGCAGCACCGTCGGCGCGGGCGACGCGATGGTGGCCGGCATCGCCGCGTCGCTGCTGGAGCCGTCCTTCGACCTGGCCGGCTGCGCGCAGCGGGCCACCGCCTTTTCCATGAGCCGCCTGCACAGCGGCGATGCCCGCCGGCTCGATCCGGCCCAGGTCCGCGCCTGGGCCGGTGAGGTCCGGATCGAACGCGTGGCCTGACCCTTCGCGGCCCGGCACATCCCAGAGTCCCAGGAGTTCTCCCATGCAAGCTTCCATCGTGGTCATCGCTGCCGGCGCGCGCAGCACCGAGGCGGTCCTCGCCGCCGAGGCGCTGCGCCGGGCGGCGCGTCAGCGCGGCCTGGAGCCGGCCGTGGAGATCCGCAGCGACCAGGGCATCACCGGCGCGCTGCAGCCCGGGCAGTGCGCCGGCGCCAGCGCCGTGCTGCTGGTCGGCGACGGCGACGCCGAGCGCGCGCGCTTCGGCCAGGCCGCGATCACCGAGGTCGGCCTGGATGCGGTGCTGGACGACCCCGAAGGCGTGCTGGCCGGCTGGGTCGGTGCGGCCGCCGCCGCGCCGGCGGCGCAGGACGACAAGCACATCGTCGCCATCACCTCCTGCCCGACCGGCATCGCGCACACCTTCATGGCCGCCGAGGGCCTGCAGCAGGCCGCTGCGGCGCTGGGCTACCACCTGCGCGTGGAGACCCAGGGCTCGGTCGGCGCGCAGGACACGCTCACCGCGGAGGAGATCGCCCAGGCCGACGTGGTCCTGATCGCCGCCGACCGCGAGGTGGAGCTGTCGCGCTTCGGCGGCAAGCGCGTGTTCAAGAGCGGCACCAAGCCGGCCATCAACGATGGCCAGGCGCTGATCCGCAAGGCGCTGGCCGAGGCCAGCGTGCAGGCCGGCGGCGCCGCGCAGGCCGCACCGAGCGAGAAGACCAAGAGCGCCGGTCCGTACAAGCACCTGATGACGGGCGTGTCGTTCATGCTGCCCTTCGTCACCGCCGGCGGCCTGCTGATCGCGCTGGCCTTCGCCATCGGCGGCATCTACGCCGGCGACGATGCCAATCGCGGCACGCTGGCCTGGAGCCTGCTGCAGATCGGCGCCAAGGGCGGCTTTTTGCTGATGGTGCCGGCGCTGGCCGGCTATATCGCCTACTCGATCGCCGACCGGCCGGGCATCGCGCCGGGCATGATCGGCGGCGTGGTCGCGGCGAACATGGGCGCCGGCTTCATCGGCGGCATCCTGGCCGGCTTCGTCGCCGGCTACGGCGTGGCCTGGATCAACCGCGTGCTGCGCCTGCCGCGCAGCCTGCAAGGCCTCAAGCCAGTCCTGATCCTGCCGGTGCTGGGCACGCTGCTGGTCGGCCTGCTGATGATGTACGTGATCGGCACGCCGGTGGCGCACCTGCTGACCTGGCTGACCGAGTGGCTGCGCAGCATGCAGGGCACCAGCGCCATCCTGCTGGGCCTGCTGCTGGGCGGGATGATGGCGGTGGACATGGGCGGGCCGGTCAACAAGGCCTCCTACGCGTTCTCGACCGCGCTGATCTCCAGCCAGGTCTATACGCCGATGGCCGCGACCATGATCGGCGGCATGACCCCGCCGCTGGGCATCGCGCTGGCGACCTGGCTGTTCCGCAATCGCTTCACCGCCGAGGAGCGCGGCACCGCCGGTGCGGCCGGCGTGCTCGGCCTGGCCTTCGTCACCGAGGGCGCCATCCCCTACGCCGCGCGCGATCCGCTGCGCACCATCCCCGCCCTGGTGCTGGGCTCGGCCGTGGCCGGCGCGATCTCGATGGCGGCCGGCGCCGAGCTGAAGGTGCCGCATGGCGGCGTGTTCGTCCTGCCGATCCCGAACGCGGTGACCCACCTGGGCACCTATCTGCTGGCCCTGGTCGTGGGTGTGGTCGTCACGGCCGTGGCCCTGCGCCTGTTCAAGAAGCCGGTCGTGGCCAAGGGCTGACCCGCCCGCGCCGACCCGCTTCGCTTCGACTGCCTCGCGCGGCGCCGCAGCCGCGCGTTCTTACCCACGCCGTTCTCCTGATCAGGAACCCGACGCATGTCCACCCTCCTCCATCGCGTGCTGCCGGCCGCGCTCACCCTGGCTCTCGCTCCCCTGGCCCATGCCCAGGAGGTGGTGACGCCCAAACTGTCCTACACCGGCGAGGCCGCCGCGATGCTCGGCGGCGGCGAGGGTTCGGGCAGCGCCTACGCGGGCCAGGCCATGGCCGGTGTGGACGTCGATCTGGACAAGGCCTTCGGCTGGTCCGGGGCCACGCTCAAGGCCTATGTGATCAACCGGCATGGCACCAACCTGGTCAACAGCAGCCTGGGCAACAGCACTTCGGTGCAGGAAATCTATGGCGGCCAGGGCACGCGCCTGGCCAACCTGACGCTGGAACAGAAGCTGCTCAACGACCGCCTGGTGCTCGAGGCCGGTCGCAGCGTGGCCAATATCCACTTCCTGGGCTCGGACCTGTGCCAGTACTTCCAGGGCAACTCGGCCTGCGGCAATCCGACCTATGTGTTCCGGACCAGCAGCTTCACCTGGTGGCCGGTCTCCAGCTGGATGGCCGACGCCAAGGCTTGGGTGACGCCGCAGGTCTACGTGCACGTCGGCGCCTACCAGGTGGACCCCAGCCAGGCCAAGGACGGTGAGCACGGCCTGCGCTGGAGCACGCGCGAGGCGACCGGCTGGATCGTGCCTTACGCGGTCGGCTGGCAGAGCTCGGCCGATGCGCGCCACAAGGCGATGTACGAACTGGGCGGCTGGCAGGACAACGCCCCCTACCGTGATCCGCTGTACGACGCGGCCGGCACGCCGGCGGTGCTGAGCGGCCAGGACTACGCCAGCCGGCATGGCCGCTCCGGCGTGTACGCGCGCTTCGAGCAGCAGGTCAGCGGGCCGGACGCCACGCACGGGCTGACCCTGTTCGGCGCCGTGCTCAAGGGCACCTCGGGCCAGCTGATCGAGGACTGGTTCGCCCAGGCCGGCCTGGTGCACAAGGGCACCTTCGCCAGCCGCCCGCACGACGATGTCGCGCTGGTGGTCACCCGCCAGCAGTACAGCGATGCGGCGCTGGAGAACCTGCGCCTGGCGCGCGCCGCGGCCGGCGGCGTCGGCACCCCGCAAAGCGGCCAGACGATGATGGAGCTGAGCTACGGCTTTGCGGTCAATCCGCACCTGCGCATCGCGCCCAGCCTGCACTACGTGATGCATCCGGACCAGTTCAACGCGCCGGGCCGCCTGCAGGATCTGCCCAATGCCTGGGTCGCGGGACTGAGGTTCGATCTCAGCCTCTAAGCGCGGCACTCGGCCGCCGGTGTGCGCCGGCGGCATACTGTGCGGCCGTTCGTCGTGCCGTATCCGCAATGGCTGAGAGTTTCTTCTTCTACGACCTGGAGACCTTCGGTCAGGACCCGCGCCGCACGCGCATCGCCCAGTTCGCCGCCCAGCGCACCGACGCGGCGCTGAACCCGATCGAGGACCCGGTCACCTTCTACGTGCAGCCGGCCGACGACCTGCTGCCCTCGCCCATCGCCACGCTGATCACCGGCATCACCCCGCAGCAGGCGCTGGCCGACGGGGTGCGCGAGTGCGAGGCGATGGCGCGCATCTTCGAGGAGATGGCGCGGCCACAGACCTGCACGCTGGGCTGGAACACGCTGCGCTTCGACGATGAGTTCGTGCGCCACGGGCTGTTCCGCAATTTCTTCGATCCCTACGAGCGCGAGTGGCGCGGCGGCAACTGTCGCTGGGACCTGCTGGACGTGGCGCGGCTGTTCCATGCCCTGCGCCCGGAAGGCGTGCACTGGCCGCAGCGCGAGGACGGCAAGGGCACCTCGTTCAAGCTCGAACACCTGGCCCTGGCCAACGACGTGCGCGTCGGCGAGGCGCACGAGGCCATGTCCGACGTGCGCGCCACGCTCGGCATCGCCCGCGCCATGCGCCGCGCGCAGCCGCGCCTGTGGGACTACGCGCTGCAGCTGCGCAACAAGCGCTTCGCCGCCGGCCTGATGGACACCGTCGGGATGACGCCGCTGCTGCACGTCTCGCAGCGCTATCCGGCCCAGCGCCTGTGCGCCGCGCCGGTGCTGCCGGTGGCGCGCCATCCGCGCATCGACAGCCGCATCATCGTGCTCGACCTGGACGGCGATGCCCAGGCGCTGCTGGACCTGGATGCGCAGGACATCGCCGACCGGCTCTATACCCCGCGCGGCGACCTGCCCGAGGACGTGCGCCGCGTGCCGCTCAAGGAAGTGCACCTCAACCGCTGCCCGGCCCTGGTGCCCTGGCACTACCTGCGCGCGGACGACTTCGCGCGCCTGGGCATCGTCCCCGAGGCCGTACAGGCCCAGGCCGACCTGCTGCGCGCGCATGCGCCCGCGGTGGCCGAGAAAGTGCGTCAGGTGTTCGCCAGCGAGCGCGCGCAGGAGACGCCGGACGCCGATGCCTCGCTGTACCACGGCTTCCTGGCTGAGGGCGAGCGGCGCAAGCTGGCCGAGGTGCGCGGCACGCCGCCGGCGCAGCTGGGCACGCGCGACTTCGGCTTCAAGGATGGGCGGCTGCAGGAGCTGCTGTTCCGCTATCGGGCCCGCAACTGGCCCGAGACGCTCGACGCCGCCGAACGCGCACGCTGGGACGACTACCGCCGCGCCCGCCTGGCACCGGGCACCGTGCTGGCCGAGCAGAGCCTGCCCGACTATCTCGCCCAGATCGCGCAGCTGCGCGCCGAGCCTACCACCGACGGCGCCAAGCAGGTGCTGCTGGACCGCCTGGAGGTCTGGGGGCGTGAACTGCAGATCGGGCTGTAACCTCTGCACGCCGCCTTAGCCGCCCGGCCGCCACGCTGCCGACCTGATCCGAGACCCGTTCGCTGCATGAGCCCCTATTTCTCCGACGCCAGCTTCAAGTTCCTCAAGGCGCTGGCGCGCCACAACGACAAGACCTGGTTCGCCGCGCACAAGCAGCAGTACGAGGACCATGTCCGCCAGCCGTTCCTGCGCCTGCTGACCGACCTGCAGCCGGATCTGGCCGCGGTCAGCGACAAGTTCCGCTCCGACCCCAAGACGGTCGGCGGCTCGCTGTTCCGCATCTACCGCGATGCGCGCTTCTCCAACGACAAGTCGCCCTACAAGCTCTGGCAGGGCGCGCGGCTATACCACGAGCGCCGCAAGCAGGTGCCCGCGCCCTCGTTCTATGTGCACCTGCAGCCGGGTGAGAGCTTCGTCGGCGCCGG
Source organism: Pseudoxanthomonas sp. UC19_8 (assembly GCF_042700505.1). Taxonomy (NCBI): domain Bacteria; kingdom Pseudomonadati; phylum Pseudomonadota; class Gammaproteobacteria; order Lysobacterales; family Lysobacteraceae; genus Pseudoxanthomonas; species Pseudoxanthomonas sp. UC19_8. The sequence goes on along the minus strand of NZ_CP170559.1, from coordinate 1,475,540 downwards.
CCTGTGGCATCCGGAGCCCGACACCTTGCGCAAGCTGCGGCAGTTCATCTTCGACAACCCGATGACCTGGAAGGCCGCCGCGCATGCGCCGGCCTTCCGCAAGCGCTTCGAGTTCGAGGAATCGGAGATGCTCAGCCGTGCGCCGCGCGGGTTCCCGGCCGAATTCGCGTTCATCCACGATCTCAAGCACAAGAACTTCGTGTTCTGGCGCTCGCTGGACGATGCGACGATGACCGGGCCGCGGCTGCGCCAGACCCTGGCCGCGGATCTGGCCGCGCTGGGCCCATTCATGGACTACCTGTGCGCGGCGCTGGACCTGGAGTTCTGAAGTTGCCGGCGCGCTAGGAATCCTGCGCGAAGTAGCCCGAGGCATCGACGAAGCGCTGGACGGCCGAGGCGTCGGCATAGTCGAGCTCGATCATCTCGGCCAGCGCCTTGGCCTTGTCCGCGCTGCGACGATAGTTCGCCTGGCAGATGGCATAGCCGACGTAATAGCCCAGGTCGCGGGTGCCGAAGCCGTTGTCGGTGTTGTTGTAGAGCCAGGCGCTGTAGTCGTTGCCGCCCATGTCCTTGCGGAAGGCCGCGCGAATCGCGGCGTCATGCGCAGGCCCGTAGGCGACGTAAGGCAGGTCAGGCAGACGACCCGTCACCTGTTCGGCCACGAAGTCCGCAACGCCCTCATAGACCGCCTGGGCCAGCAGGCTGGCGCGTGCGCCACGCTGCTGCGTGTGCACGGTCTCGTGGATCACCAGCAGGTCCAGGTTCTCCAGCGGCCGGCTGGCGAAGTAGCCGCGAAAGAAGCGCTGCAGGCGTTCGGGCATCTGCGACAGATCCACGCGCTCATCGCTGGTGGCCATCTCCACGCCGATCAGGACCTTGTCCTCCTGCGTGGTGCCGGCAGAGCGCAGCGCGCCGACCTCGAAGTAAATGCCGGCCGGCTTCAGCGCCGGATACAGCTGCGCGAAGCGCCGCAGGTGGTGCTGCACCTTGTCCATCGCCGCTCCGGCCAGGGCGGTGCGAGGCCGCACCGAATCCCAATAGCGCGGATAGGCGCGGATCGCATCGACATAGGTCGCCGCGTCGTAGTCCTTGGCGAGCGCGAATGCCGCCAGCCCCGGGCTGCCGCGATCCAGGTAGGTCGTCTGCAGCACCTCGATCTGCTGTGCCCGGTCCGGCAGGACCTTGACCTGATCGTAGGCCTGCCAGAACAGCGCGACATCGCGGTCGACGACCTCGATCCGGTGACCAGCCGGCACCGCCGCCGTCGCCGCACCGGTGCAGGCCAAGGCCAGCACCAGTCCCCACCCCATCTTCGACATGCAGATCCCCGGGTTCGCATGGAACCGGCCCATGGTTTCATCGGCCGCCTTCGATCACAAGCCCGAGGCGGGTCCTCGGGCACGCGCCTTGACGGCCGCACCTGCCGCGCTCTGTACTCTTCAACACACTCCAAGCGCCGGGTAACACGATGCGAAAGTGGATGCTGGCTGTGCCCCTGCTGGCCTTGCTGCTGTTGGCGGGCTTCGTCGCGGCCGGGCCGTACATCGCCATCCACGGCATCCGCGACGCACTGGCCGCGCAGGACACGGGCAAGCTGGACCGCTACGTCGACTTTCCCAACCTGCGCCTCAATCTGCGCGCGCAGCTGCAGGACCGCATGGTCCGCGCCGCCGGCGTGGACGCGCAGTCCAGCTTTCTTGGCGCGCTGGCGCTCTCGCTGGCCGGCGGCGCGGCAGGGGTCGGCGTCGATGCCATGGTCACCCCGACCGGCATTGCCGCGCTCCTGCAGGGACGCTCGGTCTGGAAGCGCGCCCTCGGCGACACCGCCAACGGCGATACCTACGGCCCGCCCGCGCCGGCCGAACCGCTCAAGGGTGCCGAGCACCACTACGCGTCGCTCTCGCGTTTCACCGCCACCACCCGCACCGACAGCGGCGCCCCGATCACCTTCGTGTTCGAACGTCAGGGCCTGGTGTGGAAGTTGACGGATATCCGCTTGCCGCTTTGAGGCGGGGAGTGAGCGAAGAGCAGTGAGGAGTGAGCAGAGCGAAAGCATCGGCAGGGCTTCTACTCACTCCTCTCCACTCACTTCTCGTTCGCCACCCCATGCGGCACATGCCCCGCCGCGGTGTGCGGATGGGCACTGTCGATGTTGTGTTGCGAGTCGTCGAAGAAGATGTCGGCGCCGAAGGCAGCCAGAAACGGGCCCTTGTGCCTGCCGCCCAGGAACAGCGCCTCGTCCAGGCGTACGCCCCACTCGCGCAGGGTGCGGATCACGCGCTCGTGCGCCGGCGCCGAGCGTGCGGTGACCAGGGCCGTGCGGATCGGCGCGTGCTCGCCGGGCGGGAAGGCGGCCTGCAGCTGATGCAGCGCGGCGAGGAAGCCGCGGAACGGGCCGCCGGAGAGCAGTTCGCGCGCCTTCTCCTGCTCGTGGCGGCCGAAGGCTTCCACGCCCTGCTCGCGCGAGATGCGTTCGCTCTCGTCGCCGAAGATCACCGCATCGCCGTCGAAGGCGATGCGCAGCTGGTTGGACAGCCGTCCCGCCGGTAGTTCCCCCGCCGCCGCAGCGGCCTCCTCGGCGCGTTCGCCCGGCGGCTTGGGCAGGATGGTCGCCGCGGCGATGCCGTGGCTGAGCGCGCTGCGCACCGAGTCGGGGTTGGCCGAGAGGAACAGATCGGTGCCGAACGGCTTGATGTAAGGCCAGGTCGGCTCGCCGGCGGTAAAGGTGGCCCGCACGATGTCCAGGCCATAGTGCTGGATCGAGTTGAAGATGCGCAGGCCGGTGTCGGCCGAGTTGCGCGACAGCAGGATCACCTCGACGCGCGGCGTATCGGCCGGCGCGCCCTGGTTGAGCGCCAGCAGCTTGCGCACCACGGTAAAGGCCACGCCTGGCCCGAGCACGTCGTCCTCGTGCGCCCGCTGGTAGGCGGCGTACGCGTCCAGCCCTTCGGCCTGCCACAGGGCGTGGCTCTCCTCCAGGTCGAACAGGGCGCGCGAGGTGACGGCGACGGTGAGCAGGCGGGGCGAGTTGTCGGGCATCTAGCAGGGATTCGGGATTCGGGATTCGGGATCAGAAGATTTCGTCGGTGGCTGCGAATGGTCGGGTTGCCAGTGGTCGCGGTGCTTTTGCGGTCTCTGGGCTCTGGGCCCTTGCACCTGGCAGCTGGCCCCGCCTCAAACCAGAAACTGTTCGCTCAGGATCCGCTCTTCCAGGTTGTGCTCCGGGTCGAACAGCAGGGTCACGGTGTGCGTGCGCGATTCGTGGATGGTCACCTCGGTGACGTTGCGGAACTCGTGCGAATCGGCGGTGGCGCTGACCGGGCGCTTGTACGGGTCCAGCACCTGGATGCGCACCTCGGTGTCGGCCTTGAGGATGGCCCCGCGCCAGCGCCGCGGGCGGTAGGGCGCGATCGGCGTCAGGGCGATGGTGTGGCTGCCCAGCGGCAGGATCGGGCCATGGGCGGAATAGTTGTAGGCCGTGCTGCCGGCCGGCGTGGCCACCAGCACGCCGTCGCCGGTCATCTCCTCGATGCGGGTCTGGCCGTTGAGATCCACGCGCAGCTGCGCGGCCTGCCGGGTCTGACGCAGCAGCGAGACCTCGTTGTAGGCCAGCGAGGTCACCTCGATGCCCGACTCGGTCTGCGCGCGCATCTCCAGCGGGCGCAGCTTGGTCGGCTCGGCCGCGGCGATACGCGCGGGCAGATCGTCGTCGCGGTGGTGGTTCATCAGGAAGCCGACCGTGCCCAGCTTCATGCCGAACACCGGCTTGCCGAGCAGGCCGTGGCGGTGGAGGGTCTGCAGCATGAAGCCATCGCCGCCCAGCGGCACCAGGATGTCAGCCTGGTCGGGGGCATGCTGGCCGTAGCGCTGGCTCAGTTCGGCCAGGGCCTGCTGTGCGGCTTCGGTATGGCTGGCGAGGAAGGCAAGGCGCGGCGCGGTCATGCGGTGAAGGATACCCGGCGCCCGCCCGCGGCGCGTGTTGCGTCTTCAACCGACGCAAAAACAAGCGGGGCCAGGTGTCGCCACCCGGCCCCGCGTGCCTTTCTCGGCTGGCCTGGATCAGGTCAGCTGCGACAGGCGCTGCACCGCGACCGAGGCGGTCGGGTAGTCCAGCGTGCGCTGGGCGGCGATGTCGTCGAGCATGGAGCGGGTGAAGCGCAGCGTGGGATCGTCGCGCTGCATCCAGCGCCCGACCTTGGCCTCGGCGCTGTCGCCGGGCAGGGCCAGCACCTGCGCGGTCATCGCGCGCAGGTGGGCGGAGAGCTCGTCGCGCAGCACGCCACGGGCCACCGCATGCCAGCGGCCGTCGACCTGCAGCGCGTCGATCTGCGCGAACAGCCAAGGCAGGTGCAGCGCATCGCCCAGGCGGTAGTACACCTTGGACACCGCCACGGCCGAGAGCTTGTGCGCGCGCGCCAGTTCGATGATGTCCGCCGAAGGCTCCAGGTACGGCAGGGCCGCCAGCTGGCCGGCCAGCGCATCGGGCACGCCCTTGGCCTTCCAGTCGGCCAGCGCGGCCTCGTAGGCCGGCCGCAGCGAATCGGGCAGCACGCCGTCGGCCGCGCGGATGTCGTTGAAGCCGGCGTGGTAGCGCTCCACCGCCGTGGCGATGGCCGGAATCGGTCCGGTGCGGGTCAGCAGCCAGCGGGTGAAGCTGCGCTGCAGCTTCCAGATCACCTGCAGGGCGTCGATCTGCACCGCCTCGGCCACCTTGCCGTCCAGGGCATCGATCTGCGCCCACAGCGCCCGCGCGTCCAGTGTCTCGCGGGTGATGGTGTAGGCCTTGGCGACCTCGCCGATGTCGCGGCCGGTGTCCTCCTGCATGCGCAGCAGGAAGGTAGCGCCCATGCGGTTGATGGTCGAGTTGGTCACCGCGGTGGCGATGATCTCGCGCTTGAGGCGGTGCTGCTCCATCTGCGCGGCGTACTTCTTCTGCAGCGGCTGCGGGAAGTAGCGCTGCAGCTCCTTGGACAGGTACGGATCCTCGGGGATGTCGGTGTGCAGCAGCTCGGCGAAGGCCACCAGCTTGGAATAGGACAGCAGCACCGACAGCTCCGGCCGGGTCAGGCCCAGCCCACGCGCCTTGCGGTCGGCGAACTCGGCGTCGCTGGGCAGGTATTCGATCTGCCGGTCCAGCAGGCCGCGCGCCTCCAGCACCTGCACGAAATGCTGCTTGGAGCCCAGGCGCGAGACGCTCATGCGCTCCATCAGGCTCAGCGCCTGGTTCTGGCGGTAGTTGTCGGTCAGCACCAGCTGGCCGACCTCGTCGGTCATGCTGGCCAGCAGGGCGTTGCGCGCCGCTTCGGTGAGCTTCTTCTGCCGCACCACGCCGTCGAGCAGGATCTTGATGTTGACCTCGTGGTCGGAGGTGTCCACGCCGGCGGAGTTGTCGATGAAGTCGGTGTTGAGCAGCACGCCGTTCTGGGCCGCCTCGATGCGGCCCAGCTGGGTCAGGCCCAGGTTGCCGCCCTCGCCCACCACCTTGCAGCGCAGCTGGCCGCCGTTGACGCGCAGCGCGTTGTTGGCGCGGTCGCCGACATCGGCATTGCTCTCCTGCACGGACTTGACGTAGGTGCCGATGCCGCCGTTCCACAGCAGGTCCACCGGCGCCTTGAGGATGGCGCTGAGCAGCTCGGTCGGCGACAGCGCGGCGATGCCCGCGTCCAACCCCAGCGCCTGCTTGACCTGCGGGCTCAGCGGGATGGTCTTGAGCGTGCGCGGGAACACGCCGCCGCCGGCCGAGATCAGCTTGGTGTCGTAGTCGGCCCAGGACGAACGCGGCAGTTTGAACATGCGCGCGCGCTCTGCGAAGGACCTGGCCGCATCGGGGTTGGGGTCCAGGAAGATGTGGCGGTGATCGAAGGCGGCCACCAGGCGGATCTTCTCGGACAGCAGCATCCCGTTGCCGAACACGTCGCCGGACATGTCGCCGATGCCGACCACGGTGAAGTCCTGGGTCTGGCAGTCGCGGCCCAGGGCGCGGAAGTGGCGCTTGACCGATTCCCACGCGCCCTTGGCGGTGATGCCCATGCCCTTGTGGTCGTAGCCCACCGAGCCGCCCGAGGCGAAGGCATCGCCCAGCCAGAAGCCGTGGTCGATGGCCAGGCCGTTGGCGATATCGGAGAAGGTCGCCGTGCCCTTGTCGGCGGCCACCACCAGGTACGGGTCGTCGGCGTCGTGGCGCACCACGTCCAGCGGCGGCACGATCTTGCCGCCGACGATGTTGTCGGTGATGTCCAGCAGACCCTGAATGAACATCTTGTAGCAGGCGATGCCCTCGGCCATGACCGCGTCGCGCTCGCCGCTGGCCGGCGACTGCTTGACGTAGAAGCCGCCCTTGGCGCCGACCGGCACGATCACCGTGTTCTTCACCATCTGCGCCTTGACCAGGCCCAGCACCTCGGTGCGGAAATCGTCGCGGCGATCGGACCAGCGCAGGCCGCCGCGCGCCACCGCGCCGAAGCGCAGGTGCACGCCCTCCACACGCGGGCCGCAGACGAAGATCTCGCGGTACGGGCGCGGCTTGGGCAGGTCGGGCACCTTGGCCGAATCGAACTTGAAGCTGATCGTGTGCGCCGGCGCGCCGTCTGCGTCGACCTGGTAGTAGCTGGTGCGCAGCGTGGCCTCGATGGTGCCCATCAGGCTGCGCAGGATGCGGTCGTCGTCCAGGCTGGAGACGCCGTCGAGCAGCTTGAGCATGGCCGCATGCACGGCCTCGGTCTGCGCGTCGCGCGACTGGGTGGCCGCCTGTGCGAGGGCGTGCAGCGCCTTGTGCGTGTCCTCGTCGGCCGTGTCGGCCAGGGCCAGCAGCGCCTGCGCCGCGGCTTGCGCACGCTTGCCGTCGCGCGCCTTGGCCTTGCCGTCCAGCGTCGGGTCGAAGCGCACCTCGAACAGCCGCACCAGCAGCGCGGCCAGCAGCGGGTAGCGGCCCAGCGTGTCCTCGACCGAAGCCTGGGTGAAGGGCACGCCGGTCTGCAGCAGGTACTTGGTGTAACTGCGCAGCACCGCGACCTGGCGCCAGCTCAGGCCCGCGCGCAGCACCAAACGGTTGAAGCGGTCGTTCTCGGCATCGCCGCGCCAGACGCGGGCGAAGGCCTCGTCGAAATCCTCCGCGCGCGCGGCCACTTCGATGTCGCCGCCGGCCGGCTCGACCTCGAACTCCTGGATGTAGGCCACGCGCCCGTCCAGATCGAGGCGGAAGGGATGCTCGGAGATCACGCGCAGGCCCATGTTCTCCATCAGCGGCAGCGCGTCGGACAGCGGGATGTCGATGCCCAGGTGATAGAGATTCAGGCGCAGCGCGCCTTCGCCGGCGCGGTGCCGCGGCGAGCGGTACAGGCTCAGGCGCAGGTCGTCGGCGTCCTTGAGCTGGGCCAGGCGCTCGACGTCGTCGGCGGCCAGCTCGGTGGACACGTTCTCGATGTAGTACTGCGGCAGCGCCCGGCCGAAGCTGGACGCCAGCGCCAGTCCGCGCGCCTCGCCGTGGCGCTGGATCAGCGTCTCGCGCAGGTCGTCCTGCCAGTTGCGCAGCAGATGCGACAGGCGCGACTCCAGCTCGGCCGCATCGACGCTGACCTCCTCGCCCGGGCGCGGGCGCACGGTCAGGTGCAGCTGCGCCAGCGGCGATTCGCCCAGCTGCACGGTGGTGTCGACCGCGTCGCCGTGCAAGGCCTCCTTCATCAGCGTCTCGATGCGCAGGCGCAGCTGGGTGTTGAAGCGGTCGCGCGGCACGTAGACCAGCGCCGACCAGAAACGCCCGTAGCGATCGCGGCGCAGGAACAGCTTGCTGCGCACGCGCTCCTGCAGGCCCAGGATGCCCATCGCGGTGCGCGCCAGCTCGTCCTGGCGCGACTGGAACAGCTCCTCGCGCGGCAGCGTCTCCAGGATATGGCGCAGCGCCTTGCCGCTATGGCTGTTGGGCGACAGGCCGGACTGGCGCATGACGTGCTCGTGGCGCTCGCGCACCAGCGGGATCTCCCACGGGCGGCGGTTGTAGGCGCTGGAGGTGAACAGGCCCAGGAAGCGCTGCTCGCCGGTGATGCGGCCGTTGGCGTCGAAGGACAGCACGCCGATGTAGTCCATGTAACCCTTGCGATGCACCGTGGCGCGCGCATTGGTCTTGGTCAGGATCATCGCCTCGGCTTCGCCGGCCTCGTTGAGCAGGTTGGCGGCCAGCGAGCGCACCGCACGCGGCTTGCCCGAGGCATGGCCCCGCATCAGGCCCAGGCTGGTGTCCTCCTGCGGCACCAGCACTTCCTCGCCGCCCTGCTTCTGCACGCGGTACTCGCGATAGCCGAAGAAGGTGAAGTGGTCGTTGGCGGCCCACTGCAGGAATTCCTGCGTCTCGCGGCGCATGCCATCGGAGACCGGCATGCGGCGCGTGGCCAGGTCCTCGGCCACGGCCAGCATCTTCTCGCGCATCGCGCTCCAGTCGCCGACGATCTGACGCACCTCGGCCAGCACGCGGCGGATCTCGGCCTCGATGCGCGGCATCGCCTCGGCCGGCTGGCGGTCGATCTCCAGCATCATCAGCGATTCGGCCTTGCCCTCGCCCACCGCCGTGGCCTTGCCCGACTTGTCGCGCTCGAAACGCACCACCGGATGGCCCAGCACATGCACGCCCACGCCCATGCCGGCCAGGGCCATGCTCACCGAATCGACCAGGAAAGGCATGTCGTCGTTGACGATCTGCAGCACCGAGTGCGAGGACTCCCAGCCATTGGCCTTGGCGCTGGCGTTGAACACGCGCACGTTGGCCGTGCCGGGCTTGCGCACGCGCGCGAACTCCAGCATGTCCACCGCCATCGCGGCCCAGCCCTGCGCGCTGTGGTGCGGGAACTCGTCCTGCTCCATGCGCCGGTAGAAGGCATCGGCGAAGACCTTGGCCTGCTCGCGCTTGGCGCTGGGCACCAGCGTCTTCAAGGCGTCGTGGATGGGCTGCAGCGAGAACGCTGGGGTGGACGCGCCGGCCTTCGTAGCGCGCGTCTTGGGCGGGGTTGCAGGAACGGGCTTGGCCGACGGCGCGATGGCCTTGGCGGGCTTGCTGCTGGACTTGCCTGAGGGCGGGGCCGAGGCGGCCTTGGAGGTCGAAGCGGATTTATTGCGGAGCCTGCTGCCGGTGGTGCTCATACAGTCGCTTACATCGAGGAAGTTAATCGCGCATTGTAGGCCTGCTCTCTTAAACCTTCGTGTTGCGCGGCATCATGATCAATCGACTTGAGCGCATGCCGATTGCTCACACTTCCAGCGCGTTTGCAAGTCTTGGAAGCCGTGCGTCAGGCGCTGACGCGTTTGCTCGACGCGCGGATAAACGGTCATTGCATGTCGATCCCGTCACCGCCCCATCACTCGATCTTCACAAGCGCGGATAAACCGCGTCGCGACTGCATTTTCGGGGTATTCAAATTCTGAACTGGACGGTATAGTCCAGCCCCCATGAGCCTGTCTGACGCCACTCCGACCGCAGCCGAGCGACGCCAGCGGGTCTTTACTGCCATGCGCGCGCTGATGGCCGAGCAAGGTTTTCGCGTGAGCATGGATGCGCTCGCCCAGCGTGCTGGCTGCTCCAAGCAGACGCTGTATTCGCAGTTCGGCAGCAAGCACGCGCTGCTGCGGGATCTGATGCACGAGCAGCTGCAGCTGACCACCGCGCGGCTGGGAAGTTTCGAGGATGGCGTGCGTGCACCGCTGCTGGCCTTCGCCGAAGAATACCTCGAGCGGCTGGCCGAGCCCGACGTGGTCGCGGCCTGTCGGTTGTTCAGCGCCGAGTCGCCGCAGTTCCCCGACGAAGCCCGCGGCATCTGGCGCGATGGCGGCGAGCGCCTGCATCAGCACCTGGCCCAGTGGCTGTCCCAGGCCATGCAGGCCGGCCTGCTGAGGCATGACGATCCGCACGCGTCGGCCGAACTGCTGTTCGGCATGCTGCTCGGTCTGGACCTGGAGCGCGTGCGCTTCGCCGAGCCGCAGCGATTGCCCGCCGCACGCCGCGCCTGGGCGAGCCGGGCGGTCGAGGCCTTCCTGCGCGCCTTCGCGCCCGACGCACACGCCGCCCGCTGCCGCTGCTAGCGCCGCCCACTTCCTGCCACCTCACCACCCTTCAGTTTTTCCGGAGCCCTCTCCCATGACCGCCCCAACCCGCCCGCTCCTGCTCAGCCTCGCTCTCATGCTGGCCCTGGCCGCCTGCAAGAAGGAGGAGCAGCAGGCTCCGCCGCCGCCGGAAGTGGGCGTGATCGACGTGCAGCCGACCAGCGTGCCGCTGACCCGCGCGCTCAGCGGTCGCCTGGCGCCGGTGCGCAGCGCCGACGTGCGTGCCCGCGTGCCCGGCGTGCTGCTCAAGCGCGTCTACGAGGAAGGCACCGACGTGAAGGAAGGCCAGGTGCTGTTCAAGATCGACCCGGCGCCGCTGCAGGCCGACCTCAGCTCGGCCCAGGGCCAGCAGGCCTCGGCCCAGGCCACCTACACCAACGCGCACATCGCCGCCGAGCGCGCCCGCAAGTTGGCGCCGCAGCAGTACGTGTCCCAGTCCGACCTGGACGACGCCGAGGCCGCCGAGCGCAGCGCCGCGGCCGCCCTGCAGCAGGCCAAGGCCGCGGTGACCAACGCCCAGATCAACCTGGGCTATGCCAACGTCACCGCGCCGATCTCCGGCCGCGCCGGCAAGCAGCAGGTCACCGAGGGCGCGCTGGTCGGCGCCGAGGGCGTGACCCTGCTGACCACCGTGGACCAGATCGATCCGCTCTACGTCAACTTCACCATGAGTTCCTCCGAGCTGCAGTCGCTGCGCCAGGCCCAGGGCCAGGGCAGCGTCAGCCTGACCGACACCAAGGACACCAAGGTCAAGATCAAGCTCCCCAACGGCCAGGTCTACAACCAGGTCGGCACGCTGGGCTTCTCCGACGTGGTGGTCGACCAGGCAACCGGCACGGTCTCGCTGCGCGCCACCGTGCCCAACCCCGACAAGGCGCTGCTGCCCGGCAGCTTCGTCACCGTCGAGGCCGACCTGGGCACGCGCAGCGGTGTGTACCTGGTGCCGCAGGAGGCCATCCAGCGCGACACCAACGGCGCCTACGCCCTGGTCGTCGGTGCCGACGGCAAGGTCGTGCGCAAGGACGTACAGATGGAAACCACTTCGGTGGACCACAAGTGGGTCGTCACCGGCGGCCTGAAGACCGGCGACCGCGTGATCGGCGTCGGCCTGCAGAAGGCCAAGGAAGGCGGCCAGGTCAAGGCCGTGCCCTACGCGCAGGCCTTGGCGGCCAGCCAGCAGCAGGCCGGCGGCAAGCCCCAGCAGCCCGCCGCCGCGGGCGCCGACGCCAAGCAGGGCGACACCCAGCAGCCTGCGCAAGACCAGGCCAAGTAAGGATTCACCCCCATGCCCAAGTTCTTCATCAATCACCCGGTCTTCGCCTGGGTCGTCGCGATCCTGATCTCGCTGGCCGGCGTGATCTCGATCCTCAATATGGGTATCGAGTCCTACCCCAACGTGGCGCCGCCGCAGATCACGGTGCAGGCGACCTACCCCGGCGCCAGCGCGAGCACCACCGAACGTTCGGTCACCCAGGTGATCGAGCAGCAGCTGACCGGCATCGACAACCTGCTGTACTTCAGCTCGACGTCCAGCTCCTCGGGCCGCGCCACGATCACCCTGACCTTCGAGACCGGCACCAATCCGGACATCGCCCAGGTGCAGGTGCAGAACAAGGTGTCGCTGGCCCAGCCGCGCCTGCCCAGTGAGGTGACCGCGCAGGGCGTGGTGGTGGCCAAGGCCAACGCCGGCTTCCTGATGGTGGTCGGCGTGCAGTCCGAGAACGCCTCGATCGACCGCAACCACCTCAACGACATCATCGCCTCGCGCGTGCTCGACCAGATCTCGCGCGTGCCGGGCGTGGGCAGCACCCAGCACTTTGGTTCCGAGTACGCCATGAACATCTGGCTGGACCCGCTGAAGCTGCAGGGCTACAACATGTCCGCCAGCCAGGTGCTGGCGGCGGTCAAGGCGCAGAACGTGCAGTTCGCCGCCGGCTCGATGGGCTCGGACCCGGCGCCGGAAGGCCAGGCCTTCCAGGTCACGGTCTCGGCCGAGGGGCGCTTCACCGAGCCCGAGCAGTTCGAGAACATCATCCTGCGCGCGGACAACGACGGTGCGACCGTGCGCCTGAAGGACGTGGCGCGCGTGGCCTTCGGCGCGCAGAACTACGGCTTTGACACCAAGTACAACGGCAAGCCGGTCGGCGCCTTCGCCATCCAGCTGCTGCCCGGCGCCAACGCGCTGAGCGTGTACGAGGCGGTCGAGGCCAAGATGAACGACCTGGCGGCCAGCTTCCCGCCGGGCGTCACCTGGTTCACGCCCTACGAGACCACCACCTTCGTCAAGATCTCCATCGAGGAAGTGGTTCACACGCTGATCGAGGCCATCATCCTGGTCTTCCTGGTGATGCTGATCTTCCTGCAGAACTTCCGCGCGACGATCATCCCCACCCTGGTGATTCCGGTGGCGCTGCTGGGCACCTTCATGGGCCTGGACATCATCGGCTTCACCATCAACCAGCTGACCATGTTCGCCATGGTGCTGGCGATCGGCATCGTGGTGGACGATGCGATCGTGGTGATCGAGAACGTCGAGCGCATCATGGCCGAGGAGAAGCTCCCGCCGCGCGAGGCCACGATCAAGGCGATGGAGCAGATCACCGGCGCGGTGGTGGCCATCACCGTGGTGCTGGCGGCCGTGTTCATCCCCTCGGCCCTGCAGGGCGGCGCCTCGGGCGAGATCTACAAGCAGTTCGCGCTGACCATCGCCATCTCGATGGGCTTCTCGGCGTTCCTGGCGCTGGGCTTCACCCCTTCGCTGTGCGCCAGCTTCCTCAAGCAGCACGATGAGAACAGCCACGAGAAGAAGAAGAACATCGTCTTCCGCACCTTCGAGAAGTACTACGGCAAGACCGAGAAGGGCTATGTGGGGATGATCGGCCGGCAGGTGCGCCACGCGCCGCGCTGGATGCTGCTGTTCGCCGTGCTGGTGGTGCTGACCGGCTTCCTGTTCACGCGCATCCCCACCAGCTTCGTCCCCGAGGAAGACCAGGGCTACGCGCTGGCCATCGTGCAGACCCCGCCGGGGACGCCGATGCAGAAGACCAACGAGGTCATGGACCAGATCCGCGGCACGCTGGGCAAGCTGGATGGCTTCGAAGGCATGATGCAGATCACCGGCTTCAGCTTCCTGGGCCAGGGCGAGAACGTGGGCATGGCTTTCATCCGCCTCAAGCCCTGGGACGAGCGCCCGGTGGCCACGCAGTTCATCGGCCAGGCCAACGGCGCGCTGCAGGGCATCAAGGGCGCGCAGATCTTCGTGGTCAACCTGCCGACCATCCAGGGCCTGGGCCAGTTCGGCGGCTTCGACATGTGGCTGCAGGACCGCACCGGCGCCGGCCAGGATGCGCTGATGGCCGCGCGCAACCAGCTGCTGGGCATCGCCTCGCAGGACAAGTCGCTGATGCAGGTGCGCCCCAACACGCTGGAGAACGCCCCGCAGCTGCAGCTGAAGGTCGACCGCGTGCAGGCGCAGTCGATGGGCCTGTCGGTCAGCGACATCTACACCTCGATCCAGCTGATGCTGGCGCCGGTGTACGTCAACGACTTCTTCTACGGTGGCCGCATCAAGCGCGTGAACATGCGTGCCGACGCGCCCTTCCGCACCGGGCCCGAGTCGCTGGAGCAGTTCTATGTGCCCAGCAGCACCGAGAGCGATGCGCAGGGCAATCCCTCGATGATCCCGCTGTCCAACGTGGTGTCGACCAGCTGGGCCTCGCTGCCGCCGTCGCTGGCGCGCTACAACGGCTATTCAGCGGTCAACATCAACGGTTCGCCGGCGCCGGGCAGCTCCTCGGGCCAGGCCATGGCCACCATGGAAGGCATTGTGCGCGACAAGCTGCCGGCCGGCTTCGGCTTCGACTGGTCGGGCATGAGCTACCAGGAAATCCTGGCCGGCAACAGCCAGACCCTGCTGCTGGTGCTGTCGCTGGTGGTGGTGTTCCTGTGCCTTGCGGCGCTGTACGAGAGCTGGTCGATCCCGGTCTCGGTGCTGCTGGTGGTGCCGCTGGGCGCCCTGGGCGCGCTGGCCTTCACCATGCTGCGCGGCCTGTCCAACGACATCTTCTTCCAGATCGGCCTGATCACCGTGATCGGCCTGGCGGCGAAGAACGCGATCCTGATCGTGGAGTTCGCGGTGATGGAACGCGCACAGGGCCGCACGCTGCACGACGCCATCGTCAACGCCGCGCACCTGCGCATGCGCCCGATCCTGATGACCTCCTTCGCCTTCATCATGGGCGTGGTGCCGATGGCCCTGTCCAGCGGCGCCGGCGCCAACGCGCGCCACGCCATCTCTACCGGCGTGATCGGCGGCATGGTGTTCGCCACCGTGCTGGGCTTGCTGCTGATCCCGATGTTCTTCATCGTGGTGCGGCGCCTGCTGGGCGACAAGATGGACGAGCCCTCCAAGGAATACCTGGCCTCGCACCAGGACGGCGGGCAGGACGGCCAGCCGCCGCGTCAGGACACCCCGCAGGGGCATGGCGGTCACTGACCGTCTGCCTTGAGGTCCTGAAACCCAAGAAGCCCCGGTGATGCCGGGGCTTCTTCTTTGGGGCCGGGTGTTGCTTGGGGTCGGTCTTGCTTGGTGGGAGCCGCCATGGCGGCGATGAGGCTTTACCGGCAAAGCCCCTCGCCGCCATGGCGGCTCCCACGGTGCTGAGCGGCCCGCCTCTCGTGAGAGAGGCGCCGCACATGACTCCTAAATTTCGAATCAGCGAGCACCCACCAGAACCGTCATTCCCGCGAACGCGGGAATCCAGCGCCTTGCGCCTGTCCGCGCGAAAGTCGCTGGGTTCCCGCGTGCGCGGGAACGACGGTCGGAGCTTTGGTGCCGACTGCAAATGCACAGCCGCCGGCACGCCCGGGGCGGCCAGCACCCCGCGCGGCTTTCAGCGCAATCCGGTCTCCGCGCGCGCGATCACCAGGCGCTGGATCTCGCTGGTGCCCTCGTAGATCTCGGTGATCTTGGCGTCGCGGAAGTAGCGCTCCAGCGGCATTTCCTTCGAGTAGCCCATGCCGCCATGGATCTGCACGGCCTGGTGGGTGATCCACATCGCCGCCTCCGAGGCGGTGAGCTTGGCGATGGCCGCCTCGCTGCTGAAGGCCTTGCCCTGGCCCTTGAGCCAGGCCGCGCGCAGGGTCAGCAGCAGCGAGGCGTCCAGCTTGCACTTCATGTCGGCGATCTTGGCCTGGGTCATCTGGAAGGTGCCGATCGGCGCGCCGAAGGCCTTGCGCTCCTTCACGTACTCGACGGTCTTCTCGTAGGCGGCGCGGGCGATGCCGATGGCCTGCGAGGCGATGCCGATGCGGCCGGCGTCCAGCACGCCCATGGCGATCTTGAAGCCCTGCCCTTCCTCGCCGATCACCTCGGCCGGCTGGGCCACGTAGTCGGCGAACTCGATCTCGCAGGTGGCCGAGGCGCGGATGCCGAGCTTGGGCTCGGTCTTGCCGCGGTGGAAGCCGGGCCTGTCGGTGTCGACGATGAAGGCGGTGATGCCGCGCGCGCCCTTGTCCGGATCGGTCATGGCGAACAGCACGATGTACTTGGCCACCGGCCCGGAGGTGATCCAGCTCTTCTTGCCGTTGATCACGAAGCTGCCGTCGGCCTGCCGCACCGCGCGGCAGCGCATGGCCGTGGCATCCGAGCCGGACTGCGGCTCGGTCAGGGCGAAGGCGCCGATCTGGCTGCCATCGGCGATGGCGCGCACATAGGTCTGCTTCTGTTCCTCGCTGCCGAACTTCAGCAGGCCCGTGCAGTACAGCGAATTGTTGACCGACATGATGGTCGAGTGCGCGCCGTCGCCGGCCGCCACCTCGATCATCGCCAGCACGTAGCTGATCGGATCCATGCCGGCGCCGCCGTACTCGTCCGGCACCTCGATGCCCATCAGGCCGTTCTCGCCCAGCAGCTGGATGTTCTCCAGCGGGAATTCGCCGGTCTTGTCGAAGTGCTCGGCGCTGGGCGCGATCTTTTCCTGGGCGATGCGGCGGGCCACATCCTGGATCATCAGCTGCTCGTCGGTGTATCCGAAATCCACGGTCGTTCCCCTCCCATTGGGTGATGGCGAGGATTGTAGCGAACCACCATGCGGTTGCGTATGGAATTGACCGAACCCGGCATCGCCGGCAAAATATCTCCATATCTTGATATAGAGATAAATATGGATCTGGAAGCCTGGTCGGCGCGCCTGAAGGTCTTCGCCGACGCCACCCGCGTGCGTCTGCTGGCCCTGCTGGCCGGCGAGGAGCTCACCGTGGCCGAGCTGTCGGCCATCACCCGGCTGGCCCAGCCGCGGGTGTCCACGCATCTGGCCAGGCTCAAGGATTCGGGCCTGGTGCGCGACCGCCGCGCCGGCGTGTCGGCGTATTACCGCTTCGACGAGGACAACCTGGATCCGGCCCAGCGCGAGCTGTGGCGCAGCCTGCGCGCCGGCAGCGACGACCCGCTGCTGCGCCAGGACGCCGAGCGCGTGGCCGAGGTGCTGGCCGCGCGCGCCGCCACGCAGAACTGGGCCGACAGCGTGGCCGGCGACATGGAGCGCCATTATTCGCCGGGCCGCACCTGGGAAGCGCTGGCGCGCACCGCCCTGCCGCTGCTGCACACCGGCGACGTGCTGGACATCGCCTCCGGCGATGGCGTGCTGGCCGAGCTGCTCTCGCCGCATTCGCACCGCTATGTCTGCGTGGACACCAGTGCGCGCGTGGTCGCCGCCGCGGGCGAACGCCTGCGCCGCTTCCCCAATGTGGAGGTGCGCGAAGGCGACATGCACGCGCTGCCGTTCGAGGCCGGCACCTTCGACCTGGTGGTGCTGATGCATGCGCTGACCTATTCCCAGCGCCCGGCCAAGGCCGTGGCCGAGGCCGCACGCGTGCTGCGCCCGGGCGGCAAGCTGCTGCTGTCCAGCCTGGGCCGGCACGAGCACCAGTCGGTGGTCAACGCGTACGGCCACGTCAATCTGGGCTTCACCGACGCCGAACTGCGCCGGTTCGCCGAGAAGAGCGGCCTGCAGGTGGCCAGCCTGCAGGTGGTCACGCGCGAACGCCGCCCGCCGCATTTCGAAGTCATCTCGCTGACCGGCATCAAGCCGTGAGGAGCGCCGCATGAGTACCACCCAATCCCTGCCCTGGCTCAACCCGGCCCGCACCCAGCTGCTGCTGGACGCGCTGGCCAGCCGCATCCTGATCATCGATGGCGCGATGGGCACCATGATCCAGCGCCACAGGCTGGAAGAGGCCGACTACCGCGGCGAGCGCTTCGCCGGTGGCTTCGACAGCCTTCAGGCGCAGGATCACGCGCATGGCCCGGGTTGCGACCATGGCCACGACCTCAAGGGCAACAACGACCTGCTGCTGCTCAGCAATCCGCAGGTCATCGCCGGCGTGCACACGGCCTACCTGGAGGCCGGCGCCGACCTGGTGGAGACCAACACCTTCAACGCCACCGCCGTCAGCCAGGCCGACTATCACCTCGAACACCTGGTCTACGAGTTGAACAAGGAAGGCGCGCGCATCGCCCGCCAGTGCTGCGATGCCGTCGAGGCCGCCACGCCGGACAAGCCGCGCTTCGTGATCGGCGTGCTCGGGCCGACCAGCCGCACCGCGTCGATCAGCCCGGACGTCAACGACCCGGGCTTCCGCAACACCAGTTTCGAGGCCCTGCGCCAGACCTATCGCGAGGCGGTGGAAGGCCTGATCGACGGCGGCGCCGACACGCTGATGGTCGAGACCATCTTCGACACGCTCAACGCCAAGGCCGCGCTGTTCGCCATCGAGGAAGCCTTCGACGGGCGTGGCGCGCGGCTGCCGGTGATGATCTCCGGCACCATCACCGACGCCTCCGGGCGCACGCTGTCCGGGCAGACGGCCGAGGCGTTCTATACCTCGCTCATGCACGCCCGCCCGCTGTCGATCGGCCTGAACTGCGCGCTGGGCGCCAAGGACCTGCGCCCGCACGTGGAGACGCTGGCGACCGTGGCCGACTGCTATGTCAGCGCGCATCCCAATGCCGGCCTGCCCAACGCCTTCGGCGAGTACGACGAGACGCCGGAGGAAATGGCCGAGACGCTGCACGAGTTCGCCACCGCCGGCCTGCTCAACCTGGTCGGCGGCTGCTGCGGCACCTCGCCGGATCACATCCGCGCCATCGCCGAGGCCGTGGCCGGGATCGCGCCGCGCCCGCTGCCGCAGCGCCTGGCGCAGGCGGCCTGAGATGGGCATGAAGAAGATCCTGCTGATCGGGGCCAGCGGCACGCTCGGCCGTGCCGTGCGCACCCTGCTCGCGCCGCGCTATGAGGTGATCGCCGCCTCGCGTCACGACGCCACCCATCCGGTCGACCTGCGCGACGAAGCCAGCGTGCTGGCGCTGTTCGAACGCGTGGGCCGCCTCGACGCCATCGTCTCCACCACCGGCAACGTGCACTTCGGCCCGCTGGCGCAGATGACCGCGGCCCAGTTCGACAGCGGCCTGCAGGACAAGCTGCTCGGCCAGGTGCGCCTGGCGCTGCTGGGCCAGCGGTATCTCAACGACGGCGGCTCGATCACGCTGACCACCGGCATCCTGGCCGAACAGCCGATCGCCCAGGGCGTCAACGCCACCGCGGTGAACGCGGCGGTGGAGGGCTTCGTGCGCGCGGCCGCCTGCGAACTGCCGCGCGGCCTGCGCATCAATGCGGTCAGTCCCACCGTCCTGGCCGAGGCGTGGGACGCCTACGCCGACTTCTTCCCCGGCTTCGAGCCGGTCCCCGCCGCCCGCGCGGCGCTGGCCTTCCAGCGCAGCATCGAGGGCGTGCAGACCGGACAGATTTACAAGGTCTGGTGATGTCCACTGCTGCACCCTCGCCCCGCTACACCCGCCTGTCCGGCCTGGAGCCGCTGGTCATCACGCCGCAGCTGCTGTTCGTCAATGTCGGCGAACGCACCAACGTCACCGGCAGCGCGCAGTTCCGCAAGATGATCAAGGAGGAGCGCTACGAGGAGGCGGTCGAGGTCGCCCGCCAGCAGGTGGAGAACGGCGCGCAGATCCTCGACGTCAACATGGACGAGGGCCTGATCGACTCGGAGAAGGCGATGGTGCGCTTTCTCAACCTGATCGCCTCCGAGCCGGACATCGCCCGCATCCCGGTGATGGTGGACAGCTCCAAGTGGAGCGTGATCGAGGCCGGCCTGCAGTGCCTGCAGGGCAAGGGCGTGGTCAACTCGATCTCGCTGAAGGAAGGCGAGGACGCCTTCATCGAACACGCGCGCAAGGTGCTGCGCTATGGCGCCGCCGCGGTGGTGATGGCCTTCGACGAGACCGGCCAGGCCGACACCTGCGCGCGCAAGGTCGAGATCTGCACGCGCGCCTACCGCATCCTCACCGAGCGGGTCGGCTTCCCGCCCGAGGACATCATCTTCGATCCCAACATCTTCGCCGTGGCCACCGGCATCGAGGAGCACGACAACTACGCGGTGGACTTCATCCAGGCCACGCGCATCATCAAGGACACCTTGCCGCACTGTCACGTGTCCGGCGGCGTGTCCAACGTGTCCTTCTCCTTCCGCGGCAACGAGACGGTGCGCGCGGCGATCCACTCGGTGTTCCTGTACCACGCCATCAGGGCCGGCATGGACATGGGCATCGTCAACGCCGGCGCGCTGCCGATCTACGACGACCTGGACCCGGAGCTGCGTGAGCGCGTGGAGGATGTGATCCTCAACCGCCGCAAGGACGGCACCGAGCGCCTGCTGGAAATCGCGGAACGCTACAAGGGCAAGAAGGGCGAGAAGCGGGTCGAAGACCTGGCCTGGCGCGAGAAGTCGGTGCGCGACCGCCTCGCCCACGCCCTGGTCAACGGCATCGATGCCTACGTCGAGGCCGACACCGAGGAGGCGCGCGCCCAGGCCGCGCGTCCGCTGGATGTGATCGAAGGCCCGCTGATGGACGGCATGAACGTGGTCGGCGACCTGTTCGGCGCCGGCAAGATGTTCCTGCCCCAGGTGGTCAAATCCGCGCGGGTGATGAAGAAGGCGGTGGCCTATCTGCTGCCCTTCATCGAAGAGGAGAAGCTGCGCACCGGTGATGTGGGCAAGTCCAACGGCAAGATCATCATGGCCACGGTCAAGGGCGACGTGCACGACATCGGCAAGAACATCGTCGGCGTGGTCCTGGCCTGCAACAACTTCGACGTGGTCGACCTGGGCGTGATGGTGCCGACCCAGACCATCCTGGACCGCGCCCGTGCCGAGAACGCCGACATCATCGGCCTGTCCGGCCTGATCACGCCCTCGCTGGAGGAGATGACCCACGTGGCGCGCGAGATGCAGCGCCAGGGCTTCGAGATGCCGCTGATGATCGGCGGCGCCACCACCTCGCGCGCGCATACAGCGCTGAAGATCGACCCGCACTACAGCGCGCCGACGATCTGGGTCAAGGACGCCTCGCGCGCGGTGGGCGTGGCCCAGTCGCTGATCTCGCGCGACATGCGCAGCGCCTTCGTCGCCGCCAACGACGCCGACTACGCCGAGATCCGCGAGCGCCACAAGAACCGCGGTGACGCCAAGCGCCTGGTCACGTTAGCCAAGGCACGCGGTCAGAAGTTCGACGGCGGCTGGGACCACTACACGCCACCGGCGCCCAGGCGCCTGGGTATCACCGTGCTGGACGACTATCCGCTGGCCGAGCTGGTGGACTGCATCGACTGGACGCCGTTCTTCAACGCCTGGGAGCTGTTCGGCAAGTATCCGGCCATCCTGACCGACGCCGTGGTCGGCGCCCAGGCCAGCGAGCTGTTCCGCGATGCGCAGGCGATGCTCAAGCAGATCGTCGAGGAGAAATGGCTGACCGCCAAGGCCGTGTTCGGCCTGTGGCCGGCCAACAGCGTGGGCGACGATGTCGAGGTGGTCGTGGGGGACCACCGGGATTCGGGATTGGAGATTGGAGATTCAACGCAGCCAGCCCCATCCCCAATCCCGAATCCCCAATCCCGGCACTTCCTGCGCTTCCTGCGCCAGCAGGTCGACAAGCCGGCCGATCGTCCGGACTTCTGCCTGGCCGACTTCATCGCGCCCAAGGACAGCGGCAAGCAGGACTGGATCGGCGCGTTCGCGGTGACCGCGGGCATCGGCATCGAGCCGCATGTGGCGCGCTTCGAGGCCGCGCACGACGACTACAACGCGATCCTGCTCAAGGCCCTGGCCGACCGCCTGGCCGAGGCCCTGGCCGAACGCCTGCACCAGCGTGTTCGTACCGAGTTCTGGGGCTATGCGGCCGACGAGGCGCTCGACAACGCCGCGCTGATCGCCGAGAAGTACCGCGGCATCCGCCCTGCCCCCGGCTATCCGGCCTGCCCGGAGCACAGCGAGAAGGGGCTGCTGTTCGAGCTGCTGGACGCCCCCCGGAACGCCGGCATGACCCTGACCGAGAGTTTCGCCATGCTGCCCACCGCGGCAGTGAGCGGCTACTACTTCAGCCACCCCGGCGCGCAGTACTTCGTCGTGGGCCGCGTCTCCAAGGAGCAGGTCGCCGACTACGCCCGGCGCAAGGGCGTGGATCTGGCACAGGCCGAACGCTGGCTGGCTTCCAACCTGGATTACGACCCGGAATAGCGCCGCCTCCAGCGCCTGCCCCGAGACCCAGGCCGCTTACCAGCGGCGCATGAGAGGGCTGCGCAGGTGCGTGGTATTCGGGGCCCTGGCATCGACATCCGTGCGCCTGCCATCGATCGCCCTCAGGTACAGCCCACTGCTGCGGCACACGTTGATATCGCTGTAGAGCAATGTGCGGCCGCCACGAAAGCCAATGCGGAAGTCTTGCACGCAATGCGCGCCGGAGACTTCGATGATCGCCACGTTGAAGCCTCCAGGCAGTGGCGCGATCGTGATCGGCACGAAATTGCCGTCGCCGGCGGGTGCCACCGAGACCGACACCACGCTGTCGTAGCTGGTATTGATCAGCTTGAAATAGCGTGTGTCGCTTCCCTCGGTGTGAGCGTTGGCAGCATGAGACGCAGTCGCAAGCAGGGCGACCAGGGCGAGGTGATGCACGATGGACATTGCAGTGGCTCCGACACGGGAAAGGAGCCGGAGGCGGGTGACGCACGCTCCGGCATCGCCATCAGGCCGTGGCGTCGTGGCGCTGGGAAGCAATTCGGGACCAATCGTAGTAGTGCGCCCACCAATCGTAGCCGGCCGCCGGAATCGCTTCCGACGGCATGCAAATGCGCCTACGATGCGGCCGCCCTCACTGAGCGCCGGAGGGCAAGACGCCGTCGCCCTGATCCGCACGCCACCATCCGCAAGCCAAGTCGACACCGGAGCAGCATGAAGATTCGCCTGGGCAGTCTCAAGATCGGCCTGTTCGCCTACATGGCGTTGTGGACGGCGGTCGCGCTGATATTTGCTCTGCAGAACAAGCTCAACCACGGAATGCCCGCCACCAACTGGCCGCTCTGGGACATGCTCCGTTGGTCGTTGATCCAGTGGTACACCTGGGCGGCCCTCGCACCCACCGTGTTCCGGCTGGCCGAGCGCTACCCGGTACGCGATACGCTGATCTTCCACGGATTGGGCAGGCAGCTTCTGATCAGCCTGTGCGTGACGTTCATCGCGATGATGATCGGCGCGATGGTGTCCACGCTGTTCGAACCCAGCGGCTTCGACGAACAGCTCAGGTACTTCCTGCAGCAACACTACGCGATAGGCCTGCTGACCTATTGGATGTTGTTCGCCATCCAGCAGGCCGTCCACTTCCACGCCGAGAAAGCGCGACGTGAGCTGGAGGCCAGCCAGCTGGCCACCGACCTAGCACAATCGCGGCTGCTCGTGCTCAGGTCGCAGCTGCAGCCGCATTTCCTGTTCAACACGCTGCACGCCATCATCACCCTGCTCGAAGAGGACAGCGCCTCGGCCGAGGACATGCTGCTGCGCCTAAGCGAACTGCTGCGTGCGTTTCTGGAGGACTACGATGGCCAGGAAATCAGCCTGCGCCAGGAACTGGTGTTGTTGGAGCTTTATCTTGGCATCCAGCGCACACGCTTCAAGGACCGCCTGACTACACGGATCTACATCGCTCCTGACACGCTCGACTGCGCGGTGCCGAGCCTGATCCTGCAGCCGATCGTCGAGAACGCGATCCACCACGGCATCGGCAAGCGCGTGGGCGCGGACAGCATCGAGATCGAGAGCCGCCGCGAAGGCGATATGCTTTACCTGGACGTGCGCAACCGTAACAGCGACATCGACAATCAAGGTGCTAGCACCAGCGTCGACCAGCTTGCCTGCGATGCCAGGCAGGTTCCTAGTCACGGCATCGGCCTGTCCAACACCCGCCTGCGGCTGAAGGAGCTGTATGGCTATGCCGCGCGGGTGCGCCTGGATATCACCTGGCCGCAGGGCGTCGTCTGCCGCATCCAGTTGCCGTTCCGCGCGTTCGAAGAGCCCACGGCCGAAACATTCGGACGCGACAGCCGGGGAGTAGCCGCCAACAAGCGCGACGCCGGCCTGTTCAACGAAGAAGACGACCCCGAAGTGCCGCGCGCATGAGCATCACCGCGCTGGTCATCGACGACGAGCCAATCGCGCGGCTTGCGATCGTTCGGCTGTTGCGCGATGACCCTGAGATCGAACTGGTCGGCGAGTGCGGCGATGGGGTATCCGCCGTCGAAAGGATCCGCGAGAGTTCGCCCGATCTGGTGTTCCTGGACATCCAGATGCCCGGCATCACCGGTCTCGACGTGGTGGCGACGATCGGCGCTTCGCGCATGCCGGCGACCGTCTTTGTGACCGCCTACGAACAGTTCGCGGTGCGCGCGTTCGATGCCAACGCCGTCGACTATCTGGTCAAGCCATTCGGCCGCGAACGTTTCGCCGATGCGCTTCGCCGGGTCAAGTTACGGCTGGCGGCGGCGCAGGGCTCCGACGGCGAGGCCGCCGCGCGGATCATGCAAGCGCTGGATATGCTGCGCCGGCGCGAGGACTACCTGGTGCGGATCCCGGTGCGCGAAGGCGAGCGTGTGGTTTTCGTCGATGTCGAGGACATCATCTGGATCCGCTCAAACCGCAACAATGTGCAGATTCACGTGCCCGGCCGCGTGCACGAGCTGCGCGAGACCATGACGACGCTGCAGGCGCGCCTTGACCCGCAACGCTTCGCGCGTGTCCACCGCTCGGCGATCGTCAACATTCAGCGCATCAAGACGATCGATCCCTGGTTCAACGGCCACCATGTGGTCACGATGGACAACGGCCAGCAACTGCGTATGAGCCGTTACCAGCATGAGACCTTCATGCGCCTGGTGACCACGCAGCGTCCCGGCGCCCAGGCTCCAAAAATTCCGCCATGACCGATCATCAGGCGCATGGCCGCAAGAAGGAAGACGGCAAGCAGCCACTTCTCGTTGACCAAGCACCCCGCTCGTTATGCAGAGCTCCATCGCCGCCATGTCTGCTCCCGCGGAACGCCGCGTCTTGCTCTTCAGCGAGCGAGAAAGGTCTTCCCCGAAAAGAAGGGCCGCCGCTCCTCCGAAGCCATGGACATCCATGCGCCGCGGTCCCTGGTTTGGGAAGGGCCCGAAAAAAGCCCCGCGTTAGCGGGGCTTCTTGATGACAATCGGGTCAGGCGTCAGTCGCCCTGCTGTTTCTGCAGGTGCTCCCAGCGCTCCTGCGCATCGAGGGTGCGCTCGGCGGTCAGGCGCGCCTCCAGGCGCTCCAGGCCAATTTCCTCGCCGGTGTCGACGCAGTAGCCGTAGTCGCCGGCGTCCAGGCGCTTGAGCGTGCTGTCGATCTTGCCGATCAGCTTGCGGTAGCGGTCGCGCGTGCGCAGTTCGAGCGAGTTCTCGGTCTCGCGGGTGGCGCGCTCGGCCTCGTCGCCGACGTCGCGCACTTCGTCCTTGAGGTTCTCGATGGTCTGCTTGGATTCCTCGACCAGGTCGGCGCGCCACTGCAGCAGGCGCTGGCGGAAGTACTCCAGCTGCAGCGGGCCCATGTACTCCTCGTCGGCCTTGGGCTTGTAGCCGGCCGGCAGCACGGGGCGGCCGGTGGCCTCATCGACGGTGTACTCGACCTTGCGGACCTTGCCCTTGGGGGCGGGTTCCGGGGTGCGTCCGGTGACCGCGACGGCGATCTTGCCGGTCACGCGGGCAACGGCGGGCTTGGCCTGGGCGGCGGGTTTTTCGGTTTTCGAAGGGGTCTTGGAAGCGGGCACTGTGTTCTTTGCAGGGGCAGCCTTGGCAGCCGACGCTACAGGGGCCGATGTCGCGGCGGTCTTCACTGCGGGGGCCTTGCTGGGGCTGGTCGCCTTGGCGGGAGCGGATTTAGCCGGAGCGGGCTTGGCAGCCGGCTGCGGAGCGGTCTTCGGCGCGGCCTTCCCTGCCGTGGCCTTCTTGGCCGGCGCGGGCGCCGGCTTCTTCGCCGCCGTGGTCTTGGCGGCGGTGCTGGGGTTCGTGGCCTTCTTCACGGGTGCGGTCTTGCCTGCCGTCTTCTTGGCGGGCGCAGGCGCGGCCTTCTTGGCCACCACGCCCTTGGCCGGCGACTTGGCGACAGCCGCCTTCTTGGCGACGACAGCGGTCTTGGCGGCCTTGACGGCCTTTTTTGCGGGTTTCTTGGCTGCCACGAACAGCGTCCTTGAATCATTCCCGGGCCGGGAAAAGCGGGCCTTTATAGCCTACCCGGACAGGTGCGGCAACCACACCAATCACAGGCGCGCAAAACCATGGCTTATCATCGGACCATGCTTCAACGCGGACTCATCGCCCTGTTGCGCGGCTACAAGCGCTTCATCAGCCCGTTGCTGGGCCCACGCTGCCGTTTCGAGCCGACCTGCTCGGTCTACGCCATGCAGGCGATCGAGCGCTTCGGCCCGCTGCGCGGCGGCTGGATGGCGCTGCGCCGGATCGGCCGCTGCCATCCGCTGCATCCGGGCGGCGACGACCCGGTGCCGCCCGCGCCCCACGCCTCCTCACCGCATTCAGGATCCTGCCGATGCCCGCCACCGTGATCGTCAACGCCCGTATGGTCAACGAGGGGCGCGAGACCACAGGTGACCTCAGCATCGAGAACGGCCGCATCACGCGCATCGCGCCGCAGATCGCGATCAACGCCGGCCAGACGGTGATCGAGGCCGGCGGCCGCTGGCTGCTGCCGGGCATGATCGACGACCAGGTGCACTTCCGCGAGCCGGGCCTGACCCACAAGGGCGATCTGGCCACCGAGTCGGCCGCGGCCGTGGCCGGCGGGCTGACCAGCTTCATGGACATGCCCAACACCAACCCGCCCACCCTCACCGCCGAGGCGCTGGAGGCCAAGTACGCGCTGGCCAAGGGGCGGGCCTGGGGCAACCACGGCTTCTACATGGGCGCCAGCAACGACAACCTGGCGCAGATCCAGCGCGTCGATCCGCGCGCCACGCCCGGGGTGAAGGTGTTCATGGGCGCCTCGACCGGCAACATGCTGGTGGACGATCCGGACACGCTGGACGCGATCTTCCGCGACGCGCCGGTGCCGATCATCACCCACTGCGAGGACACCCCGACCATCAACGCCAACCTGGCGCGCTACCGCGCGCAGTACGGCGATGAGATCCCGGTGGAGTTCCATCCCGACATCCGCTCGCGCCAGGCGTGCATCGCCTCCACGCGCCTGGCGCTGTCGCTGGCCAAGCGGCACGGCACGCGCCTGCACGTGCTGCACCTGTCCACCGCCGACGAGCTGGCGCTGTTCAACGCCGGGCCGCTGGTGGACAAGGCCGGCAAGCGCCTGAAGCAGATCACCGCCGAGACCTGCATCCACTTCCTGCGCTTCGACCGCACCGACTACGCGCGCCTGGGCAACCTGATCAAGTGCAATCCGGCGATCAAGGACCCGGCCGACCGCGTCGCGCTGATCAAGGCCGTGGCAGAGAACGTCATCGACGTGCTGGCCACCGACCATGCGCCGCACACCCTGGACGAGAAATCCCAGACCGACTACACCAAGGCGCCCGGCGGCCTGCCGCTGGTGCAGTACGCGCTGGTGGCCGCGCTGGAGCTGGTACACGAGAAGAAGCTCAGCATCGCCCAGGTGGTGCAGAAGTTCGCCCATGCGCCGGCGCAGCTGTTCGACATCAAGGAGCGCGGCTTCCTGCGCGAGGGCTACTGGGCCGACCTGGTGCTGGTGGAGGACGAGGATTTCACCGTCAGGCGCGAGGATGTGTTGTCCAAGTGCGAGTGGTCGCCGTTCGAGGGCACCACCTTCCACCACAAGATCGACGCGACCTGGGTCAACGGGCGCATGGTGTGGAACGGCGAGCAGCTGGTCGGCACGCCGCGCGGCATGCGCCTGGAGTTCGAGCGTTGAGGCGGCTGTGGCTGGCCGCGCTGCTGGCGCTGGCCGGCGGCGCCACGGTCCTGGGCGGGGCCGCGGCGCAGGCGCAGCAGGCTGAAGCGGCGACCTTCCCCGCGTCGGTGTCGCAGGGCGCGCTGGTGTTCGGCAAGGTCGCGCCAGGCAGCGTGGTGCGCTACGGCGGACGCACGCTGCGGGTGAGCGGCTATGGCACGGTGGTGTTCGGCGTCGGGCGCAACGAGACCGGGCCGCTGCGCGTACAGGTGGGTGCGCCGGGCGCGGCTGCGCAGACCGTCGAGATCGCGGTGACGCCGCGCGACTGGCCCACCGAGCGCGTCAACGGCGTCCCGCCCAAGTCCGTCAACCCACCGCCGGAAATCGCCGCGCGCATCGAGCGCGAGCAGGCCGCGGTGACGGCGGTGCGCACGCGCGACGACGACCGCACCGACTTCGCCACGCCCTTCCTCTGGCCGGTGCAGGGACGGATCAGCGGGCGCTTCGGCAATGCCCGGGTCTACAACGGCCAGCCCTCGCCCGCCGGGCATTCGGGCATGGATATCGCCGTGCCGACCGGTACGCCGGTCAAGGCGCCGGCCGGCGGCGTGGTGACCTTCGCCGCGCCCGACCTGTACCTCACCGGCGGTACGCTGGTGCTGGACCATGGCTTCGGCGTGAGCTCCAACTTCCTGCACCTCTCGCGCATCGACGTGAAGGTGGGCGATGTGGTGCGGCAGGGCCAGGTGATCGCCGCGGTCGGCGCCACCGGGCGCGCGACCGGGCCGCATCTGCATTGGGGCATGAACTGGTTCGATGTGCGCATCGATCCGCTGCTGGTGTTGGAGCGCGGGAAGTGACGCCCGATGTTTCGGTCAGCGCTTCGATTGTTGGGCGCAACTGTTTCTCGGGTCAAGCCGTGGCCTCCTTGTAGAGCGGAGCTTGCTCCGCTGCGTTTCGACCGGATCATCGGCAAGGCCCAGCGGAGCAAGCTCCGCTCTACAGGCGGGAGCGGAATCTGTGGGAGAGGCCATGGCGGCGATGAGGCTTTACCGTTAGAGCCTCGTCGCCGCCATGGCGGCTCCCACAGGTGAGGCCCCATGGGCCTACCCCCTACCCTTCGCTTTCGGGCCGTTGGGCGGGGATAACCGGTATAACCGAATCGTCTGCGGCTGGCGTCTGCGGCCTTGTGGCGTGGATCCGGGTCGCGATGCGTGGCCGGCGAAGCTGCGATCCCGCCCCGCCTTCTCGGCGAGGCGCATCGTGCGCAGCGCCACATTCCTTCCCCCTGGAGATGCGCGATGTCCAACGAGCAACTCAAGCCCACGCTGGGCACGCTGCACCTGTGGGGCATCGCGGTCGGGCTGGTCATTTCCGGCGAGTACTTCGGCTGGAGCTACGGCTGGGGCGTGGCCGGCACGCTGGGCTTCCTGGTCACCACGCTGCTGGTGGCCGCGATGTATACCTGCTTCATCTTCAGCTTCACCGAGCTGACCACCGCCATCCCGCACGCGGGCGGGCCGTTCGCCTACAGCTGGCGCGCATTCGGTGCCACCGGCGGCATGGTGGCCGGCATCGCCACGCTGATCGAGTTCGTGTTCGCCCCGCCCTCGATCTCGATGGCCATCGGTGCCTATCTCAACGTGCAGTTCCCCGCGCTGGATCCCAAGCTGGCCGCGGTCGGGGCCTATGTGGTGTTCATGGGCTTGAACATCCTGGGCGTCAGCATCGCGGCCACCTTCGAGGTCGTGGTCACCGTGCTGGCGGTGCTGGAGCTGCTGGTGTTCATGGGCGTGGTCGCGCCGGGCTTCTCGTTGGCCAACTTCGCCGCCGGTGGCTGGGCGGGCTCGGACCGCTTCAGCGCCGCGGCG
The DNA here is from genome assembly GCF_042700505.1 of Pseudoxanthomonas sp. UC19_8. Lineage (NCBI taxonomy): Bacteria > Pseudomonadati > Pseudomonadota > Gammaproteobacteria > Lysobacterales > Lysobacteraceae > Pseudoxanthomonas > Pseudoxanthomonas sp. UC19_8. Next base: position 1,446,294 of record NZ_CP170559.1, on the reverse strand, counting down.
CTGGCCGGGATCTTCGCGGCGATCCCGTTCGCGATCTGGTTCTTCCTGGCGATCGAAGGGGCGGCCATGGCCGCCGAGGAGGCCAAGGACCCCAGGCGCACCATCCCGCGCGCCTACATCGCCGGGATCCTGACCCTGGTGGTGCTGGCGTTCGGCGTGATGCTCTTCGCCGGCGGCGTGGGCGACTGGCGCGCCTTGAGCAACATCAACGATCCGCTGCCGCAGGCGATGAAGGCGGTGGTCGGCAACAGCTCGACCTGGCTGCACATGCTGGTGTGGATCGGCCTGTTCGGCCTGGTCGCCAGCTTCCACGGCATCATCCTGGGCTATTCGCGCCAGTTCTTCGCGCTGGCGCGGGCCGGCTTCCTTCCACACGGGCTGGCGAAGCTGTCGCGCTTCCGGACGCCGCACCGGGCCATCCTCGCCGGCGGCCTGATCGGCGTGGCGGCGATCTACAGCGACGGGCTGGTCAGCCTGCAGGGCATGAGCCTGACCGCGGCGATGATCACTATGTCGGTGTTCGGCGCGGTGGTGATGTACATCATGAGCATGCTGAGCCTGTTCAAGCTGCGCCGCAGCGAACCCGGCCTGGCGCGCAGCTTCATCGCGCCGGGCTACCCCGTGGTGCCGGGCATCGCGCTGCTGCTGGCGGTGGTCTGCCTGGTGGCGATGGTGTGGTTCAACCCGCAGATCGCCGGCGTGTTCGTGCTGCTGATGGCGCTGGGCATGGGCGTGTGCCGGCTGAGCCTTCGCGGCGGCGGACCGCAGCCGGACCGCGCGGTCGACGCGGCCTGAATCCGCCCATCGGCATGCTGCCCGCATGAGCGGATTCGTCCATAGCGTGGGCGGGGCGCAATGGCGCTTCGCCGATCTCAAGACCCTGCTGGCGCGGGCGACGCCGGCGCGTTCGGGCGATCGCCTGGCCGGCGTGGCGGCGCAGACCGACCGCGAGCGCGTGGCCGCGCAAATGGCCTTGGCTGAGCTGCCGCTACGGCACTTCCTCAATGAGGCGGTCATCCCGTACGAGGAAGACGAGGTCACCCGGCTGATCATGGACCGTCATGACGCGGCGGCCTTCGCGCCGGTTGCGCACCTGACCGTCGGCGACTTCCGCGACTGGCTGCTGGGCGAGGCCGCGACCGAGGCCAGCCTGGCCGCGCTGGCGCCGGGGCTGACGCCGGAGATGGTCGCCGCGGTGTCCAAGCTGATGCGCGTGCAGGACCTGGTGCTGGTGGCGGCCAAGGTGCGCGTGACCACCGCCTTCCGCAATACGCTCGGTCTGCGCGGGCGGCTGTCGACGCGCCTGCAGCCCAACCATCCCACCGACGATGCAGCCGGCATCGCCGCCAGCGTGCTGGACGGCCTGCTGTACGGCAACGGCGATGCGGTGATCGGCATCAACCCGGCCAGCGACAGCACCGGCGACATCGTCGAGCTGCTGAAGATGCTCGACGGCGTGATCGGCGGCTACGAGATCCCCACCCAGTCCTGCGTGCTGGCCCATCTCACCACCACGCTGAAGGCGATCGAGCGCGGCGCGCCGGTGGACCTAGTATTCCAGTCGATCGCCGGCACCGAAGGCGCCAACGCCAGCTTCGGCGTCAACCTGGCGCTGCTGCAGGAAGGCTACGAGGCCGGCCTGGCGCTGGGCCGCGGCAGCGTCGGCGTCAACGTGATGTATTTCGAGACCGGGCAAGGCAGCGCGCTGTCGGCCGAGGCGCATCACGGCGTGGACCAGCAGACCTGCGAGGCGCGGGCGTACGCGGTGGCGCGTCAGTTCAAGCCGCTGCTGGTCAACACCGTGGTGGGCTTCATCGGGCCGGAGTATCTGTTCGATGGCAAGCAGATCATCCGCGCCGGGCTGGAGGATCACTTCTGCGGCAAGCTGCTCGGCGTGCCGATGGGCTGCGACATCTGCTACACCAACCATGCGCAGGCCGACCAGGACGACATGGACGTGCTGCTGACCCTGCTGGGCGCGGCCGGGATCAACTTCATCATGGGCATCCCCGGCAGCGACGATGTGATGCTCAACTACCAGACCACCTCGTTCCACGATGCGCTCTACGCGCGCCAGGTGCTGGGCCTGCGCCCGGCGCCCGAGTTCGAGGCCTGGCTGGAGAAGATGCAGATCCTGCGCCTGCGCGAGGGGCGTTTCGAACTCGGGCGCGATGTGCCCGCACCGTTCCGCAAGGCGCTGGGGCAGCTATGAGCGCGCAGGACGATCCACCCTCGCCGACCGCGCCCGATGCCTGGGCCGCGCTGCGCCGCCTCACGCCGGCGCGCATCGCCCTGGGCCGCGCCGGCACCAGCCTGCCGACGCGCGCGCAGCTGGAGTTCCAGTTCGCCCATGCGCAGGCGCGCGATGCGGTGCATCTGCCGCTGGACCACGCGGCGCTCGCGCAGGCCGCCGGCGCGCTGGCGCTGGTCGTGCTGCCGCTGCACAGCGCCGCCGCGGACCGCGAGACCTATCTGCAGCGCCCGGACCTAGGCCGTCGCCTCGACGACGCCTCCGCCGAGGCCCTGCGCGCCCACGCGGCGCTGAAGGCGCGCAGCTGCGATATCTGCATCGTCCTCGCCGACGGCCTGTCCGCCTTGGCCGTGCACACCCACGCCGCGCCGATGCTGCAGCGCCTGCGCGACCACGCGCGCACGCAGGCCTGGTCGCTGGCCCCGGTCTGCGTGGTCGAACAGAGTCGCGTGGCGGTGGGTGATGAGATCGCCGAACGGCTCGGCGCGCGCCTGTGCGTGATGCTGATCGGCGAGCGCCCGGGCCTGAGTTCGCCCGACAGCCTTGGCGCCTACCTGACCTTCGCCCCGCGCGTGGGCCTGACCGATGCGGCGCGCAACTGCATCTCCAACATCCGCGCCGCCGGCCTGTCCTACGACACGGCCATGCACAAGCTCGCCTATCTGATGGGTGAAGCGATGCGTCGCCAGCTCTCCGGCGTGCAGCTCAAGGACGAGGCCCAGGCCCCGGTGCTGCTGGAGGGCGATGGGCCGCGGCCGGGGAACTTCCTGTTGCCGGATACGGATTGAGGCGCGGCCCGCAGGCGTCGCGCGGCGGCCTGGATGTCTGGTGCTCCGGCGGCGCAACGTCCATGGATTCCCGCGTTCGCGGGAATGACGATTTCAAGACTCCAACTGCGTCACTCCCGCGAAAGCGGGAGCCCATGGACTTTTTCACGCTAAAGCTGACGCGCTGGGTTCCCGCCTTCGCGGGAACGACGGTCGATTCTTCTTGGACGCCCCCGATATCCGCATTGTGCGGCGACGAGCGCCGCCGCAGCTGGCTCAGCTCCCGCCACGCGCCGCGCGCCACGCCGTCCATACCAGCCTGGCGGGCCTCGCCGGTGTGCTGCCCTGCGCGTCGGCATGCAGGTTGGCCAGGCGCAGGCGCAGCAGCGCGGCGATCAGGCGCCGGGGGCGCGGTCCGTCCACACGCGCGGGCCAGCGCGCCAGCAGCGCATCGCGCCAGGCGAAGGTATCGGCGTGCGGTGGGACTTCCATCCAGCGCAGGAACAGCAGCTGCGCGGCCATCGGCTCCAGCGCGTTGACCCTGCGCGCACCGGGGAACAGCGCCGCCTCGACCTGCTGGATCGCATTGGCCAGCGGCATCACCAGCGGCAGCGCGGCATCGGGCGATTCGGGCAGCGAGCGCATCAGGGTCAGCCCCGGCAGCGCATCGGCCAGCACCTCCCACGGCGCCGGGACCGGCTCCAGCACGCGGCCGAGCGGATGGCGCGAACGCCTGCGCGACCAGTCGCGCAGTTCCTCGCCCCACCAGGCCAGCTTGGCATCGGCAGGCAGCGGATCGCCGGCGATGTTCATCGCATCGAACAGCTCCTGCAGCAGCGCGAACCAGGCCTCGGCCAGCGGTCGCTGCGCGGCGGGCACGAAGGCCTGCACCAGCGGCCACTCGGGCCAGCGGGCGCGCCACTTGTCCAGGAAGCTGTCCAGGGCGGTGGACATCAGCGCCCGCCGACCTGCGGCCAATGCGCAGGGTCCAGCAGCTGCGCCGGCGTGTCGAGCATCACCTCGGCCTGCCAGCTGACCGGATCGTCGTCGTCCAGGCGATAACCCCACAGCGCGGCGATCGCGGGCATGCCGGCGGCGCGCGCGGCCTGGATATCGCGCGCGTCGTCGCCCACATAGACGCAGTCGTCGATGCGCGCGCCGAGCAGGCGTGCGGCCTCCTGCAACGGCAGCGGATGCGGCTTGCGCTCGGCCAGCGTGTCGCCGCCGATCAGCACCGCGCAGCGCGACTGCCAGCCCAGCAGCGGCATCAGGTCGCGGGCCAGGCCCTCGGGCTTGTTGGTGACGATGCCCCAGCGGCTGCCGTGGGCCTCCAGCGCGGCCAGCATCGCCTCGATGTCGTCGAACGGGGCGCCATGCCGGCCCAGCTCCTCGGCATAGACCTGCAGGAACTCCGGCACCAGCGCCTCGCGCGCCTGCGGCGACAGTTCGGGAAACGCCGCCCCGCACATCGCCCTCGAGCCTTTGGACACGTGGGGCCGGATGTCGGCCAGCACCATCGGCGCCCGGCCGCGCGCGGCCAGCATCCGGTTGACCGTGGCCAGCATGTCCGGCGCGCTGTCCAGCAGCGTGCCGTCGAGGTCGAACAACGCCACAGGCGGAAAGCAGGGGCCGGCAATCTCCTGCGCCGGGCTGGAAGCGCCTTCGCCCTCGTCCTGGCCTGCGCCGCCCGCCCCCTCGCCCGCTACGCTCATGCCTTCGCCGCGCACGCCAGGTAGTTCACTTCGGTGCGCCGGCTCAGGCGGGCGGCGCTGCGCCAGGGCTCGTAGACCAGGCCGCTGACATCGCGCATCTGCAGGCCGCTGGCGCGCACCCAGGCGGCCAGTTCGGCCGGCTTGATGAAATCGGCATAGCGGTGGGTGCCCTTGGGCAGCAGCTTGGCGATGTACTCGGCACCAACCACCGCCAGCGCGAATGCGGCCGGGGTGCGGTTGAGCGTGGACATGAACAGCTGGCCGCCGGGCTTGAGCAGGCGCGCGCAGGCGTCGATCACCGCGCCCGGATCGGGCACGTGCTCGAGCATCTCCATGCAGGTGATGGCATCGAAGCTTTCCGGCTCCTCCTCGGCCAGCGCCTCGACGGCGATCTGCCGGTAGTCCACCTCCACCCCGGATTCGAGCTTGTGCAGGCGCGCGACTTTCAGCAGCTCCGGCGCCAGGTCGATGGCGACCACCTGGGCGCCGGCGGCGGCCAGCGCCTCGCTCAGCAGGCCACCGCCGCAGCCCACGTCCAGCACGCGCTTGCCGGCCAGCGGCAGGCGGCTGGCGACGTACTGCAGGCGCACCGGGTTGAGCGCATGCAGCGCCTTCTGCGGGCCGTCCGGGTCCCACCAGCGGGTGGCCAGGGCGCCGAACTTGTCCAGTTCGGCCTGGTGGAAATTGGCGTTGGATGCGGGGGTCATGGCGCGTTCCTTTTCGAAGGCCTCGCGGCCGTGGGGCCGCGGGAAACAGCGGCCAGCATGCGCAAGGGCCGCATCAGGGAGCGTGAGGGGTCAGGCCGGATGCAGGCCGGCGATGCGCTGGCGCCACTGGCGCGCGTTGGCGACCACGCCGGCCATGTCGATCCCGACCGGCTGGCGGTCGACCAGGCGTTCGCGCCCGGCGATCCACACATCGGTGACCTGGTGGCGACCGGTGGCGTAGACCAGTTGGGAGACGACGTGGTGCAGCGGCTGGGTCTCCAGCGCGGACAGGTCCACGCAGGCGATGTCGGCCTGCTTGCCCACCTCCAGCGTGCCGACCAGATGGTCGAAGCCGATCGCCCTGGCCCCGCCCAGCGTGGCCGCGCGCAGGGCGGCGAAGGCGTCCAGCGCCACCGCGTCCTGGGCCACGGCCTTGGACAGGATCGCCGCGGTGCGGGTCTCGCCGAACATGTCCAGGTCGTTGTTGGAGGCGCAGCCGTCGGTGCCGATGGCCAGGTTCACCCCGGCGCGGGCCAGCGCGCAGGCCGGGCAGAAGCCGGAGGCGAGCTTGAGGTTGGATTCCGGGCAGTGCACCACCGACACGCCGCGTTCGGCGCACAGGTGGATCTCGCCTTCCGTCAGCTGGGTCATGTGCACGGCGATCAGGCGGTCGTTGATCAGGTCCATGCGGTCCAGGCGCGCGATCGGGCGCTGGCCGTAGTCCTTGAGCGACTGCTCCACCTCCTGCGCCGTCTCGTGCAGATGCAGGTGCACCGGCACGTCGAGCTGGTCGGACAGCATGCGCACCCGCTCGAAGTTGGCGTCGTTGACCGTATACGGCGCATGCGGCGCGAACGCGGTGGCGATCAGCGGATCGTCGCGCCACTGGTCGTGGACCTGCCCGGCACGGTCGAAATACTCGTCGTCGCTGCTGGCCCAGGCGGTGGGGAAGTCGATCACCGGCAGGCCGATGCGCGCGCGGAAGCCATGGTGCTTGTAGGTGGCCGCCTGCACGTCGGGGAAGAAGTAGTTCTCGTTGACGCAGGTGGTGCCGCCTCGCAGCATCTCGGCGATCGCCAGGGTGATGCCGTCGGCGATGAACTCCGGCCCCATCACCGCGCCTTCCACCGGCCAGATGTGCTGCTGCAGCCAGACCTTGAGCGGCAGGTCGTCGGCGATGCCGCGCAGCAGGGTCATCGGGTTGTGCGTGTGGGCGTTCACCAGGCCGGGGATCAGCGCAGCCTCGGGCCGCTGCACGACCTGTTTGGCGGCAAAGCGCGTGCGGGCCTGCGCGATCGGCGCGATGGCCACGATCGCCCCGTCGGTGATGGCCACGGCGTGCTGCTCGAGCACCACCGCGTGCGGTTCGACCGGCACCACATAGCCGGCTTCGATCAACAGGTCGCAGGATTCAGCGTCGGACGGATTCACGGGTGCCTTGGTTACCAAAGAGGATCAGCCGGCCTTGCCCAGCATCAGGCGCCGGGTCAGGAACGAAGCGGGCCAGATCAGCATGAAGAAGAACGCTGAGTACGGGTTGGGCCACAGGTAGGCCAGCGGGATCGCCAGCAGGAACACCGCGATCGACACCGTGCTGCGCACCACGAACCAACGCGCCTGGGCCGCGCCCAGGCGCTCGGACAGCGACTCCTGCCGCGCCACCCACACCCGGGTGAGAAAGCCGAAGAAGGAGATCGTCGCCAGCACCACCGCGTAGAAGGCGAAGCGCCCGGGCGAGGCGCTGCTGACCGACTCGGAGTACTCGCGCGTGGCGAACGGCATCAGCGCCACGAACATCAGCTGCCAGATCGTGCCCCACACCAGCCGGCCGCTGACATGGCGCACGTGGCGCCAGGTCTGCATATGGCTCATCCAGAAGGTGGCCGTGACCAGGAAGCTGACGAAGTAGGCGATGAACAGCGCCAGCGTATGGCCGTTCGCCGCGCCCTCGCCCAGGCGCTCGACCATTTCCGCGTCGGGCAGCTTGAGCTCGATGGCCAGCAGGGTGATGGCGATGGCGAAGACCGCATCGCTGAAGAACACCACCCGGTCGTGCGGAAACACATCCGCGCGCGCCTGGGCATCGCCCTGCTGTTCCTGCACCAAGCCAAGATCCTGCATGCGACGCTCCCTGCGCGCTGGATGGGGGTTACTTCACCCGGCTGACGTACTCGCCGGTGCGGGTGTCGACCTTGATGATCTCGTCGGTGCCCACGAACAGCGGCACGCGCACCACCGCCCCGGTCTCCAGGGTGGCCGGCTTGCCGCCGGTGCCGGCGGTGTCGCCCTTCACGCCCGGGTCGGTCTCGGTGATCTTCAGCTCGACGAAGTTCGGCGGCGTGACCTGGATCGGGTTGCCGTTGAACAGGGTCACCACGCAGGCCTCCTCGCCCTTGAGCCACTTCTTGGCATCGCCCACGCCGGCCTCGTCGGCCTGCACCTGCTCGAAGGTCTCCTGCTGCATGAAGTGCCAGTACTCGCCATCGTTGTACAGATACTGCATGTCGGTATCGACCACGTCGGCGGCCTCGATCGAGTCGGTGCTCTTGAGGGTCAGTTCCTGCACGCGGCCCGAGCGGATCAGGCGGAAGCGCATGCGGGTGAACGCCTGGCCCTTGCCGGGCTTGACGTAGTCGGTCTCGGTGATGATGGCGGGTTCGTTGTTGACGCAGGATCTTCATCCCGTTCTTGACGTCGTTCATGCCGTAGGTGGCCATGGGCAAACTCCTGGAGATAAGACAGACCCGCCGCCATGCGCGAGCGGCCGGATACAATGGGGACGCCCGCCGCAACCGGCGAGCGCATGCTTCGTTCAAACGCTCATGATACCTGCAGCACCCCTTTCCAGACAGCCGGCCCCCGCCGCCAGCGCTACCGCCCCCGCCCCGCTGCAGCCTTCGGGCTGGCAGCAGGCGCTGCGTCGGGCCGTGCGCGATCCGGGTGAACTGCTCGCGCGGCTGGGCCTGCACGACGCCGCGCTGGGTGTCTGCCCGCAGGCCGCGGCGCAGTTCCCGCTGCTGGCGCCCGAAGGCTTCGTGGCGCGCATGCGCCACGGCGACCCGCACGATCCGCTGCTGCGCCAGGTCCTGCCGCTGGACCAGGAGCTGCGCCTGCTGCCCGGCTTCGGCCTGGACGCGGTCGGCGATGCGGCCGCGCGCTCGGCCACCGGCGTGATCCAGAAGTACCAGGGCCGCGCCCTGATGGTGGCCACCGGCAGCTGTGCGATCCACTGCCGCTACTGCTTCCGCCGGCACTTCCCGTATGGCGAGGAGACCGCCGCGCGCGACCACTGGGCCGAGGCGATCGCCCGGGTGCGCGAGGATGCGAGCATCGACGAGGTGATCCTGTCCGGCGGCGACCCGCTGTCGCTGTCTACGCCCAAGCTGGCCGAGCTGACCGATGCCCTGCGCCAGGTGCCGCACCTCAAGCGCCTGCGCATCCACAGCCGCCTGCCGGTGGTCCTGCCCGAGCGCGTCGATGCCGCCCTGCTGCAGTGGCTGGGCGCGCTGCCCTGGCCGGTGGCCTTCGTCCTGCACGCCAACCACGCCAACGAGTTCGATGCCAGCGTCGATGCGGCCCTGGCCGCGCTGCGCGGCAGCGGCGCGACCCTGCTCAACCAGGCGGTGCTGCTGCGCGGCGTCAACGACAGCGTCGACGCACTGGCGGCGCTGTCCGAACGCGGCTTCGCCGCCGGCGTGCTGCCCTACTACCTGCACCAGCTCGACCGCGTGCAGGGCGTGGCCCACTTCGAGGTGGACGACGCCACCGCGCTGGCGCTGCATGCCGAGCTGGCCGCGCGCCTGTCCGGCTACCTGGTGCCGCGCCTGGTGCGCGAGATCCCGGGCGATACCGGCAAGCGCCCGCTGCGCTGAGCGCGCGCGGCCGTAGCACAGGACGGCCTTCACGAATCCGCAAGCCAGCCGATGGTCAGGATGGACGCTCCGGTGACCATGCTGTATTAAACGCCGTCCCCCGCTCCCAGCACGAAGCGCCATGCAGATCGGCAAAGACACGCCCGTGCGGCTGATGATCATCGACGACAGCGGTGAGGCGGCAGAGGGCGTGGTCAGCACGTTCCGCAACGACGGCATCGCCGTGCGGCCGCTGCGCCCGCTGGATGCGGAGGAACTGGTCCAGCAACTGGCCAGCCAGCCGGTGGACCTGATCCTGGTGGCCAAGACCGCCCGCACCCTCACGGTCTCGGCGGTGCTGGAGCAGGTCGCCGCCGTCGGCAAGGACATCCCGGTGGTGGTGATGGTCGACGCCTCCGGCACGCCTTCGGTGGTGGACGACCTGATCAATGGCGCCAGCGCGGTCGCCGTGTGCTCGCGTCCCGATCACCTGCTCAGCGTGCTGCGCGCCGAATGGGAGGACCTGGAGGCCCGCCGCGGCCTGCGCCGCCTGGAGGCCCAGCTGCGCGAGACCGAGCGCCGCTGCGATGCGCTGATCGCCTCCTCGCGCGACCCCATCGCCTATGTGCACGAAGGCATGCACATCCGCGCCAACGATGCGTATCTGGACATGTTCGGATTCGCGTCCTTCGAGGACATCGAGGGTCTGTCCCTGCTGGACCTGATCGCGCCCAAGGATGTGGAAGACTTCAAGCAGCTGCTCAAGCGCATCGGCAAGGGCGAGCCGCCCCCGCCGCGCTACGAGTGCGAGGCACGCACGCTCGACGGCGAGGCCTTCCCGGCGGTGATGGAGTTCGCCACCGCCACCTACGAGGGCGAGGCCTGCGTGCAGGTGGTGTTCCGCCGCCGCGAGCTGGATACCGAACTGGCGCGCGAGGTCGAGGACCTGCGTCAGCGCGACGTGGTCACCGGCCTGCTCAACCGCCCCACCTTCCTGCATGCGCTCGAGGATGCCGTGGCCCAGGTCGGACAAGGCGAGCAGCAGTACGGCCTGCTACTGGTCGAACCGGATCACTACGCGCGCCTGCTGCCGGACATCGGGCTGGGCTCGGCCGATGCGCTGATCGCGGCGATGGCGGCGCGCTTCTCCAGCCTGATCGGCGAAGGCATGGTCGCCGCCCGCTTCAGCGAGCACGGCTTCGCCGTGCTGTGCCACTGCAGCCATGCCGACACCGCGGCGCTAGCCGAGCGCCTGCGCGCCGGCTTCGCCGCCCATGTGTTCGAGATCGGCAGCCACGCGGTGACCGCCACCCTGAGCGTGGGCGGCGTGCAGATCGGCGAGAAGATCGCCAGCGTCAGCCAGGTGCTGGCGCGGGCCAGCGAGAACCTGCAGTCGGTGGCCAGCGTCGGCGGCAACGGCGTGCTGATCTTCGACCCGGCCGCGGTGGACCGCGCCGAGGCCGAGTACGCCCAGCGCATCCTGGACCTGGTGCGCGAGGCGCTGACCGGCAGCGGCTTCGCCCTGCACTACCAGCCGATCATCCCGCTGCTCGGCGCGCCGGGCGATTTCTACGAAGGCTTCCTGCGCCTGGACAACGGCAGCGGCGAGCGGATCAAGCCGGTGACCTTTCTGGCCATCGCCGAGGAAGCCGGGCTGCTGGCCGACATCGACCGCTGGGTGGTGCGCGCGGCCATCGCCGCACTGGCCGCGCGCGAACGCGCCGGGCGCCCCACGCGCATGATGGTCAAGATCAGCCAGGCTTCCTTCGGCGATACGCGCCTGGTGGAGACCATCGCCCAGGAACTGGCCGCCACCGGGCTGCCGGGCGAGCGGCTCTGGCTGGAGACCACCGAGGCCAAGGTCTTCACCCACCTGCGCGCGGCGCAGGAGCTGCTGCAGTCGGCGGCGCGCCTAGGCTGCAAGGTCGGGCTGGAGCAGTTCGGCACCGGGCTGGACTCGTTCCAGCTGCTGGCGCACTTCACCCCGGCCTTCCTCAAGCTGGACCGCAGCTTCACCCAGGACCACACCCGCGTGGCCGAGAACCAGGACAAGATCCGCGAGATCACCGCACGCGCGCAGCGCGACGGCATCACCACCATCGCCGAGCACGTGCAGGACCCGGGGACGATGTCGCTGCTGTTCGGCGCCGGGCTGGACTACGTGGAAGGCTCGTTCGTCGCCAACGCGATGCCGGAGATGAGCTTCGACTTCAACGCCTGAAGCGCTAGAGCGAAGGCGCCGCAGGATGCGAAAAGCCCGCCGAAAGGCGGGCTTTTCGTTGCCAAGCATGGCGGTCAGCCGGCTTACATCACCGTGCTGGCGCGCTGCTGGACCTGCGCGGCGCGCAGGGCGGCGATGCGCTCGGGCAGCGGCGGGTGGCTGAGGAACAGCTTCTTCAGGCCCTGCCCCATGCCGCCGGCGATGCCGAAGGCCTCCACCTGCGCCGGCAGCGTGCTGGTGCTGTGGTTGGCCTGCAGGCGCTCCAGCGCGGCGATCATCTTCTGCCGGCCGGCCAGCGTGGCGCCGCCGTGGTCGGCGCGGAACTCGCGGCGACGCGAGAACCACATCGCGATCATCGTGGCGAACAGGCCCAGCACCATCTCCAGCGCGAACACGATGATGTAGTAGGCGAAGCCGCGGCTGTTGCCCTCGCGGTTGCCCGACAGGTAGCTGTCGATCACGCCGCCGACCACGCGCGCCAGCACGATCACGAAGGTGTTCAGCACGCCCTGCAACAGGGCCATGGTCACCATGTCGCCGTTGGCGACGTGGCTGACCTCGTGGCCCAGCACGGCCTCGGCCTCGTCGCGGCTCATCTGCCGCAGCAGGCCCGTGGACACGGCCACCAGCGCGTTGTTGCGGTTGGCGCCGGTGGCGAAGGCGTTGATCTCCGGCGCCTCGTACACGGCGACCTCGGGCATGCCGATGCCGGCGGCCTGGGCCTGGCGGCGCACGGTCTCCAGCAGCCACTGCTCGGCCTCGTTGCGCGGGGTTTCGATCACCATCGCGCCGGTGGCGCGCTTGGCCATCCACTTGGACATCAGCAGCGAGATGATCGAGCCGCCGAAGCCGAACAGCGCGGCCATCACCAGCAGGCCGGCCATGCTGGCCGAATTGACCCCAAGCAGGGACATCACAACGCTGGCCAGGGCCAGCACGGCCAGGTTGGTCAGCAGGAACAATGCGATGCGGGTAAACACGGTCGACTCCAGGGAAAGAGGAATGAGGGGGAACGAGATGAATCTTGTGGACGCCCCGGTTTGACTTCAAGCTGCCGGCTGACCGGTTGTTCAGCGATTGCGCGTCGATTTCGTCAATGTCATCAAGCTCCTACCGCGGCCGCTTCGCGCCCTCGCCCACCGGCCCGCTGCACGCCGGCTCGCTGCTGGCCGCGTTCGGCAGCTGGCTGCTGGCGCGCCACGCCGGCGGGCAGTGGTGGGTGCGGATCGAGGACCTGGACCCGCCGCGCGAAGTCCCCGGCGCCGCCCAGTCACAGCTGCAACTGCTGGAAAAACTCGGCCTGCGCAGCGATGGACCGGTGCGCTGGCAGCACGCGCGCGGCGACGCCTACGCCGCCGCGCTCGAGCGCTTGCTGTCGCGCGGGCTGGCCTTCGAATGCCACTGCAGCCGCGCCGACCTGGCCGCCACCGGTGGGGTCCACCACCAGTGCGTCGCCCGGGCCCGGCGGCCCGATCCGGCCATCCGGCTGCGCGTACCCGGTGACTGCATTGTCACCTTCGACGACGGCCTGCAGGGCCCGCAGCGCCAGGAGGTCGGGCGCGTGGTCGGCGACTTCGTCCTGCGCCGCGCCGACGGGCCGTGGGCCTACCAGCTGGCGGTGGTGGTGGACGACGCGGACCAAGGCATGACCGATATCGTGCGCGGCGCCGACTTGCTGGACTCCACGCCGCGCCAGATCCTGCTGCAGCAGGCGCTGGACCTGCCCACGCCGCGTTACCTGCACCTGCCGGTGCTGCTGGATGCCCACGGGCACAAGCTGTCCAAATCCGAAGGCGCGCAGGCCCTGGATGCCGACAACGTGCTGCCCGCGCTGCGTTCGGCCTGGGTCCAGCTGGGCCAGGCGGCGGGCGTGCTGGCAGGTGCCGATACGGTGGACACGCTGCTGCATGCGGCGCAGCATGGCTTCGACCCCGCGCGCCTGCCCGCTTCGGCGGGAATCCATGCTGCGTCGCACAACAAACATGCTGCAGGTGCTGACTAGAATCGCCAGCCCCTTGCCTCCTTAGATGCGCTTCTCCATGACTCCTCGCGTTGCACTGGTTACCGGCGGGACCGGCGGCATCGGCACGGCCATCTGCCGCAAGCTGGCGGGTCTGGGCCATCGGGTGGCCACCAACTACCGCGACCCGGTGCGCGCCCGCACCTGGCAGCAGCGCATGGCCGACGAAGGCGTGGACATCGCCCTGGTGCAGGGCGACGTGCGTTATCCCGAGCAGGCGCAGGCCATGGTCGATGAGGTCACCGCGACGCTGGGGCCGGTCGACATCCTGATCAACAACGCCGGCATCACCCGCGACACCACCTTCCACAAGATGGACGCGACGCAGTGGAACGAGGTGATCGACACCAACCTGTCCTCGGTATTCAACATGACCCGGCCGGTGATCGCCGGCATGCGCGCCCGGCGCTGGGGCCGGATCGTGCAGATCAGCTCGATCAACGGCCAGAAGGGCCAGTACGGCCAGGCCAACTACGCCGCGGCCAAGGCCGGCATGCATGGCTTCACCATCTCCCTGGCGCAGGAGAACGCGCAGTTCGGCGTCACCGTCAACACCGTCTCGCCCGGCTACATCGCCACCGAGATGGTGATGGCCGTGCCCGAGGAGATCCGCAACAAGATCGTGGCCCAGATCCCCACCGGCCGCCTGGGTTCGCCCGAGGACATCGCCTACGCGGTGGCCTTTTTCGTGGCCGAGGAGGCGGCCTGGATCACCGGCGCCAACCTGTCGGCCAACGGTGGTCAGTACATGGGCTGGTGAGTCCGACCAGGGTGCCCGGCGCGTGCCCGGGCGGCCTCGCCCGACAGTGCCACTCCAAACCCCAAACGCTCCCAAAGTATGGTTGCGCCGCAAAAAACCCGGGCGCATGCTCCGCGCACATTGATTGAGGTGACTGCTCCATGGCTGCGATCCGGATCATCAAGAAGTACCCCAACCGTCGTCTCTACGACACCGAAATCTCCAGCTACATCACCATCGAGGACGTGCGCCAGCTCATCGTCGATGGCGAAGAGTTCGAAGTGCGCGACGCCAAGAGCGGTGAGGACCTGACCCGCCTGGTGCTGCTGCAGATCATCAGCGACCAGGAGCAGGACGGCGAGCCGCTGCTGTCGACCCAGCTGCTCAGCCAGATCATCCGTTTCTACGGCGATTCGCTGCAGGGCTTCATGGGCAACTACCTGGAGCGCTCGATGCAGATGTTCATGGACCAGCAGGCGCAGTTCCGCCAGCAGATGGGCAACCTGCTGGGGCAGACGCCGTGGGCGATGATGAACCAGCTCACCGAGCGCAACCTGGAGATCTGGCAGGACTTCCAGCGCAACCTCACCAGCGGCCTGAGCCGCGGCCCCACGCGTCCGACTTCCACGCCCGGCACGGGCGGCAGCAACGGCGCGAAGGATGGCCCGACGACGCGCGAGAGCTCCAGCAAGTCCACGCGCCGCTAAAGCGCGGCGTTTTTCGCACCGCGAAGCGGCCGCTCCGCTTCGACCCACCGACGCCCTGGCCTGGCCCGTGGCGTCCGATCCGACCGGCCGCGATGGCGCCGGCAATACGGCTCGAGTCATTGGTGCGTCGCGCACTCCCGCAACGCCGACCCTGAGCCAGATTTCTTCAAGCGATAACCAAGCGGCAGGCGCAGCAAGCGCCGTCCGCTCAGGGTGCCTGTACGCATCTCCGCGTTCGGTCAGGCAGGTGTCCGGCACAGATCGCGGCCCCAAGACAGACGCGATTGTGAGCATTGAGCGACACCCTCGGCATTGCCCTGCCCCACGCCATGCTGCGCAGCATGGATTGCCGCGCATCGCGGCGACAACAGCCCGCACGGACGGGGCCGCAAGCCTGCGGAGTATCCTTGCGGGCTGTCCTTCATCGATCCTGCATCCATGACTCCACGCATCGCATTGGTGACCGGCGGCATCGGCGGCCTGGGCACGGCGATCTGCCGCGCCCTGACCGAGGCCGGCCACACCGTCATCGCCACCGACCTGCCGGCCGAGCCTGCGCGCCTCGAGGCCTTCCAGACGGCCACCGACGGGCGCGTGGCCTTCGAACCGGCCGATGTCGGCGACGATGCGCAATGCGCGCAGCTGATCGCCCGCGTCCAGGCCACGCACGGCGCGCTGGACATCCTGGTCAACAATGCCGGCATCACCCGCGATGCGACCCTGCGCAAGATGGAGCTGGCGCAGTGGAACGCGGTCCTGCAGGTCAATCTGACCAGCGCCTTCCAGCTGTGCCACCACGCCATCGCCGGCATGGTCGAGCGCGGCCACGGCCGCATCGTCAACATCAGCTCGGTCAGCGGCCAGACCGGCAACTTCGGCCAGGCCAACTACGCGGCGGCCAAGGCCGGCCTGCATGGGCTGACCATGTCGCTGGCGCGCGAGGTCGCTTCCAAAGGCGTCACGGTCAACAGCGTGTCCCCGGGCTATGTGCGCACGCCGATGACGGCGGCCATGCCGGCCGAGGTCCTGCAGCGCGCCACGGGCCTGGTGCCGGTAGGCCGGCTGGGCGAGCCGGAGGACATCGCCCGCGCGGTGCGCTTCCTGGCCGAGGACGCGGCCGGTTACATCACCGGCGCCAACCTGCCGGTCAACGGCGGGCTGTACATGGGCTTCTGAAGACGCGCTACAGCGGCTGGTCGCTCGCCGGCTGGCCGCCGCAGTAGCGGGCGCGGAACTGTTCGGCCTCGGGCATCAGCTGCTGCAGGCGGGCGATGCGGTTGGACGGGTCCGGGTGGGTAGAGGCGAACTCCGGCGGACGCTCGCCGCCGCCCAGCTGGGACATGCGCTCCCACAGTGGGATCGCCTGCTGCGGGTCGTAGCAGGCCGCCGCGGCCAGCATCAGGCCGACCTCGTCGGCCTGCGATTCATGGTTGCGGCCGTAGGGCAGCACCACGCCGTACTGCACGCCGGCGCCGAGCGCGGCCATGGTCTGCTGGTCCATGCCGGACATGCCGGCGGCCACCTGCCCCATCTGCACCAGCTTCTGCTGGGCCATGCGCTGGGAGCTGTGGCGCAGCAGCGCATGGGCGATCTCATGCCCCATCACCACCGCCAGCGCATCGCGCGTCTGAGCGATCTGGAACAGCCCGGTGTAGACGGCGATCTTGCCGCCCGGCAGGCAGAACGCATTGGCTTCGTCCGAGCGCAGCACGCTGACCTGCCAGTCGTAGCCGGACAGGTCCGGCACCGGCTGGTCGTGCTGCTTGGCCAGGTCGGCCGCCACCTGCGGCACGCGCGCGATCAGGCGCTGGGCGATGGTCGCCACTTCCTGGCTGGTCGGATCGCTGGCCGGCAGCAGCGCGCCCTGCTGGCGCGCCTCGCCCAGCACCTGCTGGTAGGCCTGCACGCCGAGCTCGGATTCCTCGCTGGGCGTGGCGCCGTAATGCGCGTCCTGGCCGGTGTAGGGATCGGTCTGGCGGCTGGAGATCCACTGAAACGCCGCATAGCCGGCGAACAGCAACAGGATCCACCAGCGGATCCCGAATCCGCGCCGCCGCTGCATGCCCCCATTGCCATAAGCCGCATTCATGCCTTGATCCTTGTCAGATGCCGCGCACCACGCGGAAGCCTACCCGCGCACTGGTCATGTCCGAGTCCTGCGAGGCGCGCCACGCCGCCCGTGCCTGCTGCGGCGAGGAGGCCCACCCGCCTCCCCGGATCACCCGGGCCCGGCAGCCGGGATTGAACCACGCCGCGCCGTCGCCCGGCGCACGCCGGAAGCTGGCGTGCCAGCAGTCGGCGACCCACTCGCTGATGTTGCTGCCCACGTCGTACAGCCCCCAGGCGTTGGGCTTGAACGTGGCCACCGGCGCCGGGCCCCACCAGCCATCGCCGTAGCCGACGAAGGCGTTGCCCCAGTGGCGACCGCTGGGCGAGACGTCGTTGCCGCCGGTCAGGTTGCCCACGCCCGCCGGCGGCGGGGTCGAGTTGCCCCACGAGTAACGCCCCTGGCTGCCGGCGCGCAGGATGTATTCAAACTCGGCCTCCGAGGCCAGGCGGTAGGCGTGCCCGGTCTGCTCGGCCAGCCAGTCGGCGTAGGCCTCCGCGTCGCGCACGCTGACGTGCAGCACCGGCATGTCGTCGGCCGCCTTGGCGCCGGCGTAGTCCGACTGCCAGTCCACGCCGCTGCGGCGCACGAAGTTGCCGCTGCGCTCGTCGTAGACAATCGAATGCCCGCGCCGCGTCGCCCGCGAACGGTATTGCGTGGCCTGCACGAAGCGCCGGTACTGGCCCACCGTCACCGCCGTGCGCGAGACGGCGAAGCCGCGGTCGAAGCGCACGTAATGCGCCGGCTGCTCGGCTTCGGACGCGCCTGGCTCGTCCTCGTCGGCGCCCATGCGGAAGGCGCCATGCGGCACCACCACCATCACCGGCGTGCGGCCGCCGCCATGCATGGCATCGGTGAAGGACTGGCCGGGCCGGAACAGGCCGTAGTGCGTGGCCAGATCGATACGCTGGCGCAGGTCGGCGGCCACCGGATCGCCGGGCCGGGCGATGCGCAGGGCGGCCTCCAGCTTCTGCCGCGCGTCCTTCAGACCCAGCGGCGAGACCAGATCGTCCACGCCGGCGTCGCGCAGCGCGGCGATCTGGCGGGTGCGCTCGGCTTCGATGCGCGCATAGCCGTCCTTGACCGTCTGCGCGTCCTCGCGCAGGCCGTTGGCGAAGCCCATCCAGCGGGCGGCCTCGTCGAAGTCGCTGGCGCGCGCGGCGTCGTCGGCGCGGCGGATGAAGGCGCTCTCCGTCGCCGCCATGCCCTGCAGGGCGCGCGGCTGGCCCGGCGCCTGCGCCAGCACGGCGCGGAAAGTGCTCAGGGCGCCGTCCTTGCCCTCCTCGCCCAGCAGGCCCTGGCGCAGTTGGCTCTCGCCGGTGGCGTTGAGCCGGGCCAGTTGCTCGGCCAGATCGACCTGCTCCAGATACGGTTCGGCGCGCGGATCCTGCGCCAGCACCGTGCGCACCACCGCGGCGATGCGCACCGCGCGCGCCAGCGCCTCCGGATCGTCCTGCGCGGCGGCGACCGCGCGCCGGCCCTGGGCCAGCAGGGCGGTGCCGGCGTTGGCCAGGCCACGCTTGGCGACGGCGTCGTTGGGATTCAGGCGCAGCAGCGCCAGGTACAGCGGGATGGCATCGCGCGGCTGTTCGAACAGGTCGCCCGCGCGCAGCGCGGCGGCGGCCTCGCGGCGCGCCTGGCGCACCTGGCTCGATTCCAGCGCCAGCGCGGGCGGCGACCAGTTCAGCGCGGCATCGCCATTGCTGTCGCTGATGGTCACGCTTGGCGTGCGCGCTGGCGCTTGGCCGGACGCGGGGGCCGGGCTGGCCACAGGCGCGGCCGGCCGCGCGACGGGCTCGGGCGCGCGGTCGCAGGCTGTCAGCAGCAGCGCCAGCAGCGCCGGGGCGAATCGCCGCAAGGTTCCTCCTGTCATGATCCAAAGGCGGCCGATGGCCGGGGACGTTAGGCTATTGTCGCCTCAACCGTGCCAAGGCGTGTGCAAGCCTGCGCGATGGGGCGCCCCCTGGTTCCCAACCTCGAGACCCGCGTGCCCCTCTGGATCGACACCCCCGACGCGCTGCGAGCGCACCTGCAGCAGCTGCCCGCCTGGGTGGGCCTGGACACCGAATTCATCCGCGAGAAGACCTTCTGGCCGCAGCTGGCCCTGGTCCAGATCGCCATCGGCGACACCATCCTGCTGGTCGACCCGCTGGTGCCCGGCATGCCGCAGGCCCTGGCGCCGCTGCTGTCCGATTCTGGCGTAGTCAAGGTGATGCATAGCGCCAGCGAGGACCTGATCGCGCTGCGCTGCGCCTGCGGCGTGCTGCCCTCGCCCTTGTTCGACACCCAGATCGCCGCGGCGCTGGCCGGCATCGGCGGCGGCATGGGCTACCAGAAGCTGGTGGCGCAGATCACCGGGGTCACCCTGGCCAAGGGCGAGACCCGCTCGGACTGGCTCAAGCGCCCGCTCAGTCCCGCGCAGCTGGAGTACGCGGCCGACGATGTGGTCCACCTGGGCGCGCTGTACGCGGCGCTGACCGAGAAGCTGCAGGCGCTGGGCCGGCTGGAGTGGCTGCAGGCCGACGGCGCGCGGCTGATCGCCCAGGGCGAGGACGATGGCGGCGAGCGCTGGCCGCATCTGGCGCTGCGCAGCGCGCAGTTCCTCGATGCGCCGGCGCAGCATCGCCTGCTGCGGCTGCTCCGGTGGCGCGAGGCGCAGGCGCGCGCCAGCGACCGGCCCAAGAGCTGGATCCTGGACAACGAGCTGGCCGTGACCCTGGCGCGCACGCCCATGGCCTCGCGCGAGGCGCTGATCGACTGGCTCGAAAGCCAGCCCAAGTCACCGCGCAAACTGGCCGACGCGCTCTGGCAGGCCCTGTCCACGCCGCTGCCGGACGAAGCCGACGCCCCGCTGGCCAGGAACGGCGACCAGGACAAGCAGCGCCTGAAGAAGCTGCAGGACGCCGTGGCCGCGCACTCGGCCGCGCTCGGCCTGCCCGACGGCATCCTCGCCTCGCGCCGCTGGCTGGAGGCGCTGATGGAGCACGGCCAGTGGCCGGCCGCGCTGGAAGGCTGGCGCCGCGCCCAGCTCGAACCGGTGCTGGCGCCGTTGCTGGCTTCGCCACGGGCCTGACCACAAGCCCCGTCCCAGGGCGCGAGCCCGCTATCGCGCCAGCAGGCCAGGCGCTACGCTACGACGTCCTCCGGACCGGTCCTTCGCACGCGCGGCCTCGCGCTGCGAACGCGAGCCCGGCGCGGGACGTCCCGTCGCCCGCCTCGGAGAAGCTGATGTCTCGGTTGCACCGTCCTGCCCTGTTCTTCGCCAGCACCACGCTGTTGCTGTCCGCGCTGCTGGCCATGCCGACGCTGCTGGCGCAGCAGAAGCCCGAGCCCGATCGCCCCGCGCACTTCGTCGTGCCCGACGACCCGGAGGCGGATTTCGTCCGCCGCGAGGTCGAGATCCCGATGCGCGACGGGGTCAAGCTGCATACGGTCATCCTGGTGCCCAAGGGCGCCCATCGCGCGCCGATGCTGCTCACGCGCACGCCCTACGACGCCGACGGCATGACCACCCTGGCCAAGAGCAACCGCCTGGCCGCCGTGCTGCAGGGCTACGACAACTTCCCCGAGCTGTTCAACAAGCACGGCTACATCCGCGTGGTCCAGGACATCCGCGGCAAGTACGGCTCGGAGGGCGACTACGTCATGAACCGGCCGCAGATCGGCCCGCTCAACGACAGCAACGTCGACCACTCCACCGACACCTGGGACACGGTGGACTGGCTGTCCAAGAACGTGCCCGAGTCCAACGGCAAGGTCGGCATCCTGGGCATCTCCTACGACGGCTTCACCAGCCTGATGGCGCTGTTCCATCCGCATCCGGCGCTGAAGGTGGCCATCCCGATGAACCCGATGGTCGACGGCTGGCGCGGCGACGACTGGTTCCATAACGGCGCCTTCCGCCAGACCAACCTGCCCTACATCTACGAGCAGGAGGCCACGCGCGGCAACACGATCCACTGGATCCAGACCGACGCCGACGACTACGACTTCTACCTCAAGGGCGGCGCGGCCGGCCTGATCGGCAAGCGCCGCGGCATGGACCAGCTCGGCTTCTTCCGCAAGCTGCTGGCGCACCCGTCCTACGACGCCTTCTGGCAGGAACAGGCGGTCGACAAGCTGCTCGCCAAGGAGCCGCTCAGCATCCCGGTGATGCTGGTGCATGGCCTGTGGGACCAGGAAGACATCTACGGCGACATGGCCGTGTACGCGGCCCTGGAACCCAAGGACACGCGCAACGACAAGGTGTTCCTGGTGATGGGCCCGTGGAACCACGGCGGCCAGCGCGAGGACGGCACCCACCTGGGCGCGATCAAGTTCGACACCGACACCGCCGCGACCTTCCGCCGCGAGGTGCTGCGCCCGTTCCTCGACCACTATCTGATGGACGACGCGCCGCCGATGCAGGTCTCGCCGGTGACCGTCTACCGCACGGGCGAGAACCATTGGGAGCACCTGAAGTCCTGGCCGCAGGGCTGTGCCTCGGGCTGCCGCATCGCCGAGCAGCCGCTGTATCTGAAGGACAACGGCACCGCGGGGTTCGATGCGCAGGCCACCGCCGGCAGCGACGAGTACGTGTCCGATCCGTCCAACCCCGTGCCCTTCCTGCCCCGGCCGCTGCCGGCCACCGGCTACGACGACAACCCGTGGCCGAGCTGGCTGGTCAGCGACCAACGCCAGGCCGCCGCCCGCCCGGACGTGCTGACCTTCGTCACCGAGGTGCTGGACGCGCCGCTGCGCATCAGCGGCACGCCCAAGGTGGACCTGCGCCTGTCCACGACCGGCAGCGACGGCGACTTCGTGGTCAAGCTGGTTGACGTCTACCCCGACGTGGTGCCGGACGATCCCAAGCTGGGCGGCTACCAGCTGATGGTCTCGGCCGACATCCTGCGCGGGCGCTATCGCGAGAGCCTGGAGCACCCCAGCGCGATCCAGTCCAACACCACCGTGCCGATCCGCTTCGACCTGCCCGTGGCCAACCACACCTTCCTGCCCGGGCACCGGGTGATGGTGCAGGTCCAGTCGAGCTGGTTCCCGCTGTACGACCTCAATCCGCAGACCTTCGTGCCCAACATCTTCCTGGCCCAGCCCAAGGACTACCGCGAGGCCACCATCAGCGTGAAGCTTGGCGGCGCGCAGGCCAGTTCGGTGCTGCTGCCGGTGGTCAGCGGCATCAAGTGATGCAACAGGGCGGCGGCGATTCGACGCCGCCTTGCCCTTGCGCAAGCCGACGCCAGCATCCCCCACATGTCTTCCGATGTCCCCCCCGAGGCGGCCGCCCGGCCGCTGCGCATCGATCCGAGCCTGCGCCTGGATCAGGACGACCTGAGGATCCTGCAGATCCTCTCGCGCCAGGCGCGCGTGACCAAGTCCACCCTGGCCGGCGAGATCGGCCTGTCGATCACGCCGACCTGGGAGCGCGTGCGCAAGCTCGAGGCCGCCGGCCTGATCCGCGGCTACCGCGCGGTGATCGACTGGCAGCGCCTGTTCAAGACCAGCCAGGTGCTGGTGCAGATCGTGCTGGGCCAGCACACCGCCGCTTCGATGCGCACCTTCGCCCAGCGCATGGCCGACGCCCCGGAAGTGGCGTTCTGCTACGCCACCGGCGGCGGCATCGACTACATCGCCATGATCGAGTGCAGCGACATCGCCCAGTACCAGGCCTTCATGGAGCAACTGCTGCGCGAGGACCTGGGTATCGCCCGCTATTCCACCTACGTGGTCACCAAGGCCATCCGCGCCCCGGGCGAGCGGCCCCTGCCCGCCCTGGACGCGCCGCGGGAGGGCTGAGCGCCGGCCAGGCGCGTGCCCGGTCCATGCCAGAACGCCTCCGCGCCATCGCCTGGCGATCGCACGCAGACCGGTTGGCAATCCGCGGACGCATCGCTAGAATGGCGCTCCCCTTGGGGCCATAGCTCAGCTGGGAGAGCGCGTCGTTCGCAATGACGAGGTCGGGAGTTCGATCCTCCCTGGCTCCACCAAGTTTCCCGTTTGCGTTCATCCGCAAATGTTCAACAAAGGTCTGATTCAAAGGGATTTCCCTGAGAATCAGGCCTTTTTTGTTTGCAGCTTTGGCGCGGCCTCGCCGACTTTGCGTACCAACCCGCGCTGAGGCCCAGCAGCCCGTGTCCACGAGGTCGGAACTGGAAAGTTCACTGGGTGGCCATGGGCCGGGCGCCCCACTAGAACCTGGCCTCCGGGGTGCTGATTGCCATCACGCCTTCCTCGCCGCCACTGCGCCTGGAGGCCACCCAGGCGGACATTCCCGCACATGCGCGCTTGTCCTATAGTCGTCCCGTCTACGCATTGGGGAATGCCGTATGTACAAGTGGATGCTTGGCTGGGCGCTGCT
Organism: Pseudoxanthomonas sp. UC19_8; assembly: GCF_042700505.1. Lineage (NCBI taxonomy): Bacteria > Pseudomonadati > Pseudomonadota > Gammaproteobacteria > Lysobacterales > Lysobacteraceae > Pseudoxanthomonas > Pseudoxanthomonas sp. UC19_8. The sequence goes on along the minus strand of NZ_CP170559.1, from coordinate 1,422,860 downwards.
GTTGGCCGGCGCAGCGCCGGGGATGGCTGCGGCTGGGGACGCGGTTCCGGCTGCGGAGACAGCGGACATGATCCTGCCGGTTTCCGGCGAACTGGGCATCGATCCGCAGGGTAAGGTCTTCGCGATCGATATCCGCACCATCGTTACTCCACCGCTGAAGGACCTCATCGAGAAGTCGGTGCGGCAGTGGAAGTTCGAGCCTGTGATGCACGACGGCAAGCCCGGCTATGCCAAGACGTCGATGCAGCTGGCACTGGTGGCGACCAAGGTGGACAGCGGCTACCAGTTGCACATACGCGACGTCCGCTTCTATTCGACCCGACAGCCCGCGACATCCATGGAGCCGCCACGCTATCCCGTAGACGCGGCACGCGCCGGCGTGATGGGCAACGTGCTCCTGGCCGTGCGCATTAATGCCCAGGGACAGGTCGTGGATGCGATGGCGACCCAGGTCGCGTTTCCATATCGCGACATGAAGCCAAAGCAGAGCGCGCAATGGGCCAAGGCCTTCGGCAAGGCCTCCATCGAAGCCGCCAGGAAATGGCAATTCACGCCAGCCAATGTCGAGTTCGGCGATGTCGCCGATGCCACCTTGATCCTTCCGGTGACGTTCTGGCTGGGCGAGTCCAAGTCCCCCATCAACGGGTGGCAGGAACTTCCGACCATCATCCGCACGCCGATTCCTTGGCTTGCCGAGGCTGAGCAGTCCTTCGATCCGGTGGGTCTGCGCGATGGACAGTCGCTGGCGCTGCAATCTCCGGTGCACTTGTTGACCGTCGTTAACGGACAGGCGCTGTAGAACAAGCGAGGTTTCGACCAGCTTTGAGACAAAGAAAAAGCCCGCCATCGGCGGGCTTTTTTCGTTGCGTGCGTTTCGGACTCAGAGCGCGATCGGGCGCAGCTTGCCCTGGTGCAGCTCCAGCGTGCGGTCCAGGCGGGCGGCCAGGCCGCGGTCGTGGGTCACCAGGACCAGGCTGGTGCGCTGGGCGCGGTTGAGGTCCAGCATCAGCGAGAACACGGTCTCGGCGGTCTTGTCGTCCAGGTTGCCGGTGGGCTCGTCGCCCAGCACGCAGCCGGGGTTGTTGACCAGCGCCCGGGCCACGGCCGCGCGCTGGCGCTCGCCACCGGAGAGTTCGCCCGGCTTGTGCTCCAGGCGATGGCCCAGGCCGACGTGCTCGAGCAGCGTGGTCGCGCGCTGGCGCGCCTCGCTCAGGTCGCCGCCGCCCAGCGCCACCGGCATCATCACGTTCTCCAGTGCGGTGAACTCGGGCAGCAGGTGGTGGAACTGGTAGACGAAGCCCAGCGCCCGGTTGCGCAGCTTGCCGCGCGCCGCATTGGACAGGCCCGACATCTTCTGCCCGGCGACGAAGACCTCACCCGAGGTCGGCGTATCCAGGCCGCCCAGCAGGTGCAGCAGCGTGCTCTTGCCGGCGCCTGAGGCGCCGACGATGGCCACGGTCTCGCCGGCCTGCACGTCCAGATCCAGGCCGTCGAAGACCGGCGTCTTCATCTTGCCTTCGGCATAGGTCTTGGCCAGCGCCTGCGCGCGGATCACGCTGCTGTCTTGCATCGGCTTACTCATAGCGCAGGGCCTCGGCCGGGTCGGTGCGTGCCGCGCGCCAGGCCGGATACAGCGTGGCCAGGAAACTCATGGTCAGCGCGACCAGGGCGATCACCACGATCTCGTGCGGGTTGAGCACATACGGCAGGCCGGTGATGTAGTACACGTCCGAGGGCAGCAGGACGACGTGGAAGGTGTGCTCGATCAGCTCCAGGATGCGCTCCAGGTTCATGGTCAGCACGATGCCGCTGATCACGCCGACCACGGTGCCGATCACGCCGATCAGCGAGCCCTGCACCATGAACACCTGCATCACCCCGCGCGGGGTCAGGCCCAGCGTGCGCAGGATGGCGATATCGGCCTGCTTGTCGGTCACCAGCATGACCTGCGAATTGACCAGGGTGAAGGCGCCCATGAGTATGATCAGCGACAGCAGCACGCCCATCACCGTCTTCTCCATCTTCAACGACTGGTAGAGGTTGGCGTTGTCGCTGGTCCAGTCGCTGATGCGGTATGGATAAGGACTGACTTCCTGAAGGCGCCGTGCCAGATCGCGCGCCACGTCGTAGGCCTGGTCCATGTCGTGCAGCATCAGGCGCACGCCGGTGACGCCGTCGCCCATGCGCTTGAGCCGCTGCAGGTCCTGCATGTCGACGAAGGCCATGCCCTTGTCGATGTCGTTGTAGCCGACGGTGAAGATGCCGGTGACGGTGAAGCGCTTGGTCTGCGGCAGGGCGCCGACGATCGTGCTCTGCACGTCGCTGGTCAGCACGTTGACCTTGTCACCCACGCGCACGTTCAACCATTGCGCCAGCTCGCTACCCAGCAGGATGTTGAACTTACCCGGCTGCAGCGAATCGACCGAGCCCTGGTCCATCTTCTTGGCCAGGACTGAAACGTGCGCTTCCTGGTCGGGCACGATGCCGCGCACCACCGCCGGCATGTTCTGCGTCGCGTTGCCGGCGATCAGGCCCTCGCCATCCACATACGGCGCCGCCCCCGCCACCCGCGGATCCTCCATCGCCAGCTTCACCGCCGTCTGCCAATCCCGCATGGGCTCGCCGGTCGAGGACACGGTCGCGTGCGCGGTCATCTGCAGCAGGCGGTCGCGGATCTCGCGCTGGAAGCCGCTCATCACCGACAGCGTGGTGATCAGCACCATCACGCCGAGCGCGATGCCGATGATCGAGGCCATCGAGATGAAGGAGATGAAGCCGTTGCGTCGCTTGGCGCGCAGATAGCGCAGGCCGATGGCGACCGGGATGGGTTTGAACATTGCGGCCTGCGGTGAGGTGAACCAGTCCGTCGCGGGCCTGGCGGTGCGCTATGGTGCCATCGCCGCGCCGCGCGCGGAAATGGCCAGCCCGTCGGCGGCCAGACGCAGTTCACGTCGTGCGCGCGCCTGCAGCGTATCGGGCCACCAGACCAGGTGACCGCGCCGGCCGGCGGCGTCGCGCCAGGCCAAAAACGCCAACGGTCCGCGCCACTGCACCTGGCAGCGCGTCAGCGTTACGCCATCCAGCGTGGGCGCGGCGTCGCCGCCGGGGATGACCAGCAGGCACGATGGCCGCCGCAGATAGCGCCGCAACGACACGCTCGCCTGCGCCGCGCTGCACGGCCCCAGCAGCGCGATCCCCCAGCCCGGCAGGCCGCTGGCCAGCACCGCGCAGACCGCGAGCACGCCGATGAGCGCCAGCATCGCGCCCAGCAGGCGCGAGGGGCGCCACTCAAGCCGGCAGCTGGCGGATGCGTTCCATGAGCTGGGCGAGCGCGGCATCGGGGCAGTCCTCGTAGCCCATGAACCAGCGCCAGAGCTTATCGTCCTCGCATTCGAGCAGCGCTAGGAAAACCGCCCGCTGTTCCTCGGAATCGTCCTGCCAGGCGTGGTCCAGGTAGCGCTCGAACAGCTGGTCCAGCTCGCGCATGCCGCGCCGGCTGCGCCAACGCAGGCGCTTGATCACCGGGTCGAAGGTGGGGTCGCTCGCATCGCTCATGGGCGTGTCCAGTTCGTGGAAAGCAAAACGCCCTCCATCGGAGGGCGCCGTGCGGGCAGCAGTCGAAGCGATCAGGCCGCGCGGGCCAGCATCAGCTTCTTGATCTCGGCGATCGCCTTGGCCGGGTTCAGACCCTTGGGGCAGGTGCGCGCGCAGTTCATGATGGTGTGGCAGCGGTAGAGCTTGAACGGATCTTCCAGATCGTCCAGGCGCGCACCGGTGTCCTCATCGCGCGAATCGATGATCCAGCGGTAGGCCTGCAGCAGGATCGCCGGGCCCAGGTAGCGCTCGCCGTTCCACCAGTAGCTCGGGCAGCTGGTCGAGCAGCAGGCGCACAGGATGCACTCGTACAGGCCGTCGATCTTCTTGCGGTCCTCGGGCGACTGCAGGCGCTCGCGGTCCGGCGCCGGGCTCTGCGTGCGCAGCCAGGGCTTGATCGAGGCGTACTGGGCGTAGAAGTGGGTCAGGTCCGGCACCAGGTCCTTGACCACGTCCATGTGCGGCAGCGGATAGATCGGCACCTCGCCGCGGCCGCAGTCCTCGATGGCCTTGGTGCAGGCCAGCGTGTTGGTGCCGCTGATGTTCATCGCGCACGAGCCGCAGATGCCTTCGCGGCAGGAGCGGCGGAAGGTCAGCGTCGGATCGATCTCGTTCTTGATCTTGATCAGCGCGTCCAGAACCATCGGGCCGCACTTGTCCAGATCCACCTCGTAGGTGTCGGTGCGCGGGTTCTGGTCGTCGTCCGGACTCCAGCGGTAGATCTTGAAGGTGCGCGTGTTCTTGGCGCCCTTGGCGGGGAAATGCTTGCCCTTGCCGATCTTGGAATTCTTGGGGAGTGCAAACTCAGCCATGGCTTAAAATCCGGGAATGGGGATTAGGGATTGGGGAATGGGAAGCAGGGGCGAAAAGCGCGAGCGCTTTCTTCGATTCCCGATTCCCGATTCCCGTCTCCCGGCTCTGGTCAGTAGACGCGCGGCTTGGGCGGAACCACGTCAACATCCTTGCTGAGCGTGTACATGTGCACCGGGCGGTAGTCGAAGCTGCACTTGCCCTGCTCGTCGACGCTGACCAGTGTGTGCTTCTGCCAGTTGACGTCGTCGCGCTCGGGGTAGTCCTCGTGCGCATGCGCGCCGCGGCTCTCGTGGCGCTGTTCGGCCGAGTTGATCGTGGCCACCGCGTTGAGCAGCAGGTTGTTGAGCTCGTAGGTCTCGATCAGGTCCGAGTTCCACACCAGCGAACGGTCGGAGACCTTCACGTCCTGGAAGCTGTCGAACACCTTGGCCATCTTCTCGCAGCCCTCGGCCAGCGTCTTGCTGGTGCGGAACACGGCCGCGTCGGCCTGCATCGTGCGCTGCATGTTGTCGCGGATGACCGAGGTCGGCGTGTCGCCATTGGCGTGGCGCAGCTTGTCCAGCAGGCCCAGCGCCTTGTCGCAGGCGTCCGACGGCAGGGTCTTGTGCGGCTGGTTGGGCTGAATGGTCTCGGCGCAGCGGTTGGCCACCGCGCGACCGAACACCACCAGGTCCAGCAGCGAGTTGGACCCCAGGCGGTTGGCGCCATGCACCGACACGCAGGCCGCCTCGCCGATGGCGTACAGGCCGTGCACCACCGCATCCGGATCGTCGCCGACCTTGCGCACCACTTCGCCGTGGTAGTTGGTCGGGATACCGCCCATGTTGTAGTGCACGGTCGGCAGCACCGGGATCGGCTCCTTGGACACGTCCACGCCGGCGAAGATGCGCGCGCTCTCGGCGATGCCGGGCAGCTTCTCGTGGATGACTTCCGGGCCCAGGTGGGTCAGGTCGAGCAGGATGTGGTCCTTGTGCTCGCCCACGCCGCGGCCTTCGCGGATCTCGATGGTCATCGAGCGCGCCACGACGTCGCGCGAGGCGAGATCCTTGTAGTGCGGGGCATAGCGCTCCATGAAGCGCTCGCCGCTGGAATTGCGCAGGATGCCGCCTTCGCCGCGCACGCCCTCGGTGATCAGGCAGCCCGCGCCGTAGATGCCGGTCGGATGGAACTGCACGAACTCCATGTCCTGCATCGGCAGGCCGGCGCGCATGGCCAGACCGCCGCCGTCGCCAGTGCAGGTGTGGGCCGAGGTGGCGCTGAAGTAGGCGCGGCCGTAGCCGCCGGTGGCCAGCACCACGCCATGGGCGCGGAACAGGTGCAGCGTGCCCTCGGCCATGTCCAGGGCCAGCACGCCGCGGCACACGCCCTCCTCGTCGAAGATCAGGTCGAGCGCGAAGTACTCGATCATGAAGCGCGCGTTGTGCGCCAGCGACTGCTGGTAGAGCGTGTGCAGCATGGCGTGGCCGGTGCGATCGGCCGCCGCGCAGGTGCGCTGCGCCGCCGGGCCTTCGCCGTACTTGGTGGTCATGCCGCCGAACGGACGCTGGTAGATCTTGCCGGCCTCGGTGCGCGAGAACGGCACGCCGTAGTGCTCCAGCTCGATGATCGCCGGGATCGCCTCGCGCACCATGTACTCGATCGCGTCCTGGTCGCCCAGCCAGTCCGAGCCCTTGATGGTGTCGTAGAAGTGGTAGCGCCAGTCGTCCTCGCCCATGTTGCCGAGCGCGGCGGAGATGCCGCCCTGCGCGGCCACGGTGTGCGAACGAGTCGGGAACACCTTGGTCAGGCAGACCGTGGACAGGCCCTTGGCCGCCAGGCCGAAGGTGGCGCGCAGGCCCGCGCCGCCGGCGCCGACCACGACCATGTCGTACTTGTGTTCGGTGATCTTGTATGCGGAAGACATGGTGGCGTTAGTTCCCCAAGGCGATGCGGACCACGGCGAACACGCTGGCCAGCGCACCGAGGAAGCAGACGAAGCGGACCAGCAGCTGCGACACGAAGGCGGTCAGCGGGGTGTGCACGTAATCCTCCAGGATCACCTGCAGGCCCAGCTGCGCGTGCCAGAACATCGCCACCAGGAAGGCCACCAGCAGCGTGGCGTTCCAGGGCCGGGCGATGGCGTCGGTGGCGGCCAGGTAGTCGGCGTGGATCAGGCCGACCACGAAATAGACAAACCACAGCCCGAGGAAGATTAGGGCCACGGCCGTATAGCGCTGCACCACCCAGTGATGCAGGCCGGCGTGCGCCGAGCCCAGGCCCTTGGCCTGCTTGAGCGGGTTGCGGAAGCTCATGCCACACCTCCCTTGGCCAGCACGCCGCCCCAGACCAGCAGCGCCAGGACCAGGCTACCGGCGCTGACCAGCCAGCCGTTGCGCACGAAGGCCGAGACCGCATAGCCCAGGCCGCCGTCCTGCGCCAGGTGGCGGATGCCGTTGAGCAGGTGGTAGGTGAAGGCCCAGGTCCACAGGAACAGGAAGACCAGCCCGTACCACGTGCCCGCCTGGGCGGAGATCCAGGTCCAGGCATCGGGGCCGGAGGCCAGCGCGACCAGCGCGGCGGCGATCAGCAGTGCGCCGAGGGACAGGATGACGCCGGTGGCGCGATGCAGGATGGACGTGGCCATCTGGATCTGCCAGCGATACACCTGCAGGTGCGGGGAAAGCGGACGTTGACGTGTCGCCATTGGATTGGCTCTTAGTCTCGGCTGGGCGGTCGGGAAAGGCCGCGTTGGCTGGAAGGCGCCGTGGATTCGACTTTCAGAAGTCGATGCAGCGCCCGTTCTTTTCCCAGTCCCCGTAGCGGGTCGGCTCGGGGCCGTCGCGGCCGCCGATCTCCTTCTGCGCCGGAGCCTGTTCGGGCTTCTGCGTTTCAGGCTCGGGGACGGGGGTGGGAGGGGTTTGGCCTATCATGTGAGTCTCGCAACGCACAAAATGTTAATCCTCACGATCTTGACTGACAACCACGCAAATCCCAGTGAACGGGCCTTTGCCCTCCCCGACCACGGCGTGGTCGGTCTGGAGGGGTCGGATGCGGTGGCGTTCGCGCAGGCGCAGTTCGCCAACGATCTGCATGCGCTGGAGGACGGTCGCTGGCAGTGGAACGCCTGGCTGACGCCCAAGGGCCGGGTGATCGCCGTTTTCGCCGTGCTGCGTCTGGCCACGGATCGACTGGTGCTGGTCGTGCCCGATGTGCCGGCCGTCGAACTGGCCACCGCGCTCAAGCGCTTCGTGTTCCGCAAGAAGGTCGTCGTCTCCGTGCCCGCCGACCTGCATGCCCAGGGGCTGTTCGCCGCCTGGACGAACGCGCAAGGCGCCCTGCTCGCCCAGGGCGACGCCGGCATCGCGATGGATGTCGGCAGCGCCCACCAGCCGCGCACGCTGCTGCTGGGCAAGACCGCGGGCGAAGCGGATGCGGCCGCGCTGGAGCGCTGGCGCGACCTGGATCTGGCGCACGGCCTGCCGCGCCTGGAGGCCAGCCAGCGCGAACAATGGACGCCGCAGCAGCTCTCGCTGGAGCGCCTGCGCGCCTTCAGCGTCAAGAAGGGCTGCTATCCCGGCCAGGAGATCGTGGCCCGCACGCATTTCCTCGGCAAGGCCAAGCGCGGTCTGGCGCTGCTGGAGAGCGACACCCTGCTGCAGGCGGGGGCGCCGGTCGCGGACGCCGAACGCGAAGTCGGCCAGGTGGTCTGCGCCAGCCATCGCGCCCCCGGCCCGGTGCTGGCGATCCTGCCGCTGGAGCTCCCTGCCATCGACCTGTACAGCGGCGACCAGCACCTGGCCCAGCGCGTCCTGCTCGACGGACTGGCGCGCTGAGGCGACGCCCTCGCTCAGGCGTGGGCGAGCAGCGGCGGCCTGGGCATCGGCGTGATGCCGTCGACGGCCAGCATCCTGGCCAGCCAGGCGCGCACCTGCGGGAAGGCCTCCAGCGACACACCGCCATCGTCGGCGCAGTGCGTGTACGCGAACAGCGCCAGATCGGCGATCGACATCGTCTCCGCGCCGAACCAGGCCTGCGCCTGCAGGTGACGCTCCATCACCGCCAGCGCATCGGCGGCACGCTCGCGCAGCCGCGGCAGCTCCGCGTGGCGCGGTGAGTCCGGCGGGATCCAGCCACAGATGAAGCGTGCCACGGCCACATAGGGCTCGTGGCTGTACTGCTCGAAGAACATCCACGCCAGCACCTGCGCCCGCTGCCAGGGATCGGCCGGCATCAAGGCACTGCCCTCGGCCAGCCAGCACAGGATTGCGTTGGACTCGGCCAGCACCTGCCCGTCCTCGCGCTCGAGGATCGGCACGCGCCCATTGGCGTTCTTGGCCAGGAACTGCGGCGTGCGCGTCTGCCCGGCCGCGCTGTCCACCTCGACCCAATCGCACGGCCGCTGCAGCAGCGTCAGCGCCATGCGCACCTTGTGGCAATTGCCCGAAGAGGACATGCCATACACCTTGATCGTCATCACTGCCCCCATGGGCCGGCCCGGACCTATTGTGCCGGCAGGATCCACCGCCTGGTTGGGGTGGATGAGCTTTGAGCCACCGTCGAGGTGATCAATCCCGCGCTGGCTTACCCGCCTTCAGCGCGCCAGCCTCACGATGCCGACGACGACCCCGATCAACAACAGCACGATGCCTGCGGCGATGGCCATGCCCGCCAGCGCACGCCGCCGCGACGTCGCGGCGCTCGCCGCGACCGCGTTGATCGCAGAAACCATCCCCCATCCGCATCCACACAACATGAGCAGGCCAGCCGACATCAGGCCGGGGAATCGCGCGCTATCCAACTCCGCCTCGCTGTTCAGCCAGGTGACATGACCCTGCAGCGCCACCAGTGCGCCCAGACTGAAGGGCAGCGCCGAGAACGTTGCGACCACCAGCGCCTGGCAAATGCCGTCGAATGTCGCGGCCTTGCACCGGAGCCAACCGAGCGCCATGCGCAGCAGGCCAGCGCTGATCGCGGCCCGCAGCCAGCCGCCGATGACGGCGGCAAAGATCAGCACCAGCGCAACCGCCTGGATCGGAAGTTTCGTGCCAGGGACCAGCTTGTCGGCCGCCATGTCGAAGTAGGTCAGGCCGAAATAGGCGAGCCAGGCACAGGCCATGCTCCAGGGCCTTGCCGGGACCGCGAGGGCCGCATGACGCGGGGCGAACAGAACCGACATCGGCAGACTGCCGCGGCGGAACGGATAGCAGGCCAGGACCAGCAGGCCAGCGAGCAGCAGGCCGGCAAACGGCCAGCACCAGTCCCGCCAGCTCCCCCACAGCGACTGCCGGGACTCCAGTTCCAGCGGAAACACCAGCAGGTCGCGTGCCTGTGCCATGTCCCGCGCCGCGCGCTCCATGCCGCTCGCGGGAATCTGCTTGGCCAGGCGCGTCCACTCTCCCGTGATGTGCAGTGTCTTGCCCTCCACGCGCGTGCTGCGCACGAAGCGGAACCAGGGGTTTTCGACAACCTCGCGCGCATCCGGAATGTCGAATCCGTTCCCAGCCTGCACTTCCATCGTCTGCACCGCGAAGCGGGGACCGCCCAGCGCATACGGCGTGCTGCGCGCCTGATTGGGCAGCTTGGTCATCCAGTCGTTGAGCTGGAACAGCCAGAGATCGAGCACGGTCCCGTCGACGCGTTTCCACATCAGGCGATATCGCTCATGCATGTCGACCATGCCCTCGCCGGGCTCCTGCATGACGGGTTTGCCTAGTGCCGAAAGGCCTTCGTAAAAATCCTGCATGTACCTGAGATAGCGCTCACCGGTGGCTTGGTCGCCGTTGCGCCGATACCCCGACGCGACCGACTCGCCCTCTCCCTGCCGGTAGCGGGTGGACAGATCGAACGTGGCCTCGTAACCATCATCGGTCGAGCGCACCTGCACCCGTTCGGAGACCTCGACCTGCGGCTTGGCTGGCAGAGGGTACGGAATATCGATCAGTGCACCGCCGCCAGCCACCAGCGGCAAGCCGACGCGATAAGGCAGCGCCAGGCGCTCGTTCAGGGGGCCGAACTCGCGGTCGCGCGTGGCGTCGATCCACACCTCGCCGCCAGGCAGATGCGCACGCACGACCACGTGATCGAACAGGTTCGCAGATGGCAGTGCTTCGCCCAGGTTCTTCCCCGGTTGGGTGTTGACGAGGACCGGCTCGGCGCGCACACCGGCGAGCCCGAGCAGGGCGACCAGCAGGGTGGTCTTGTCCTTGCAGTCGCCAAAACGGTCGGCGAGCGTCGCCTCCGGCGCGTGCGGCGCATGCGAATTGACGCCCATGTCCAGGCCCGTGTAACGGATCTGGCCCTGCACGAACGCAACGGCGCGCTGCAGCGACGCCTCCGGCTGGGCCGGATCCAACTTGAGCTGCGAGGCCATCGCGGCGGCCACCGCCGGATCACGGAAGCTGCGTGGATACAGGGGCGCCGCCCAGGCCACGATGTCGGACCAGCTCCTGGCCGTGGACAGGCGGATGGTGCCCAAGCTGGCATAGCCTGCCGGCGTTTGCTCCGGCTCGATCACCGATGGCAGGTTGCGCGCGGTGATATCCAACGTCTCCACACCGCCAGCACCGGTCTTGGAGATCGCGAATCCCGGAACGCTCACTTGCGCGAAGACCGGCTGGATCTGCGGGTAGCGCACCCGCACGCGCCTCCAGCCGACCGGCACGTTGTAGCGCGCCCCGAAGTCGTCGTAGTAAGCGGACCCGAAGATCGGGTTCTGCCCGATCACCATGAAGCTGTAGTCGAGCCGATCACCGACCCGCAGGTCCGGCACCGTGACGTTCAGCGTGACCCGCCCATCCAGCAATCCCGAGTCGAGCTGCTGCTCCCGACGCAGACGGGCATAGCTGGCACGGTCCCGCATGTCGATGCGGCGGCCGTCGCGCAGCACCTCGATCTCGCTCAGCACCAGGCGCTGGTACTCCGGCTGGTAATCGACGCTGAAGTTTCCGCCGTCGGTCAGCCCTTGCTCGCGCAGTACGGTGAATCCGATATGCCGATACCAGACCGGCTTCGCGCCGGTCAGATCGACCTGGTCGGACACGACCTCATACCGGAGGTTGCCCGCAGCCGGTGCGGGATGACCGGTCTCCGTCGGTTCATCGGCGACCCAGGCTGGCGTTGCCGCCATGTCCGGACGATCGATCGCCCCTGCCGCCGCCGCGACCGCCAGCCATAGCGCCATGCCAAACCACACCTTGCCTATCATCCTTTCCCCATGGCCCGCGTCATGGCGGGCAGTTCCTGTTGGCGCGCCCAAGGCTGCCGAAACACCCCGACGCCGATGCGCCGTCCCCACGGCGCGCACTTCATTGTAGGACCGTCCGGGCCTGGGCGATCGACCTGCCCCATACGCAAAGGGCCGGCTCTTTCGAGCCGGCCCTGCTTGTCGCCCTTGTTGTCTGGGAACCTCAGCCGCGCGGGCTGGAATCCAGCGCGGCGGTTTGGGTGACCACGCGGCCGTCGATCACGGGCAGGCGGTCCGAGTCGGGCTTGCGGTCCAGGCGCACGGTCTTCTCGGCGCCGTCGTAGCGGTAGGTCACGTTGTAGCCGGTGACCTCGCTGGACTTGCCCATGGCGATGCGGCTGCCGGGCTTCTGGTCCATGCGCATGGTGCCGGTGGTGCCATCCGGGTTGCGATAGGTCACGTTGTAGCCGGTCACGCGCGAGGACTCGGACGTGGCGTTCTCGGTATGGCACTGGCGCTCGGTGCGCTGCACGACGCGGCCGCCGACGTGGTTGCGGTCGATGCGGTTACCGGCGAAGCCGCCGGCCACGGCGCCGGCGGCGGTCGCCAGGTCGCGACCGTGACCGCCGCCGATCTGGTGGCCGACCAGGCCGCCGACCAGCGCACCGACGACGGTGCCGCCGACATTGCCGTCGCGCTCGGGCAGACGGTCGTTAACGACCACGTCCTCACAGACCTCACGCGGGGTCGTGGTCGTGGTGGTCTCGCGCACCGGATCGGTGCCGATCACCGTGGCGTACAGCGTGCCCTTCTGCGTGATCGGCACGACATTGACGATATCGGCGTAATCGACCTGCGTGCCCGTGGGCACCGCGCTGGCCGGCAAGGCATCGCCGTTCTCCAGCGGCGTGGTCGCCGCCAGCTCGCCCTGCGGCGCGGTGGCGAAGGTCTCCGCCGAACTCCGGTGGTTCATGTAAGCCGCAGTGGCAACGCCGCCGAACAGCAGCGCCCCAGCGCCAACCAGGATCAGGGTGGTGGTGTTCTTCATGACGCCTCTCCATCACGGGCCTTGCCCGCACTGTGTTGGCCTGGATTGTTGTCGCATGAAGCTGAACAAGGCACCGAACGACACAGCCGAACCCCGCTAGCGGCTAAACGCCGTGCCAGGCGACGCCGTGTTAGCGTTTCCAGATCCAGATCGCTGCGAGGCCGTCATGCCAAGCCCTCTCGTTTCCCCGCTGCTGCGCTGGGCGCGCCGGCTGCGCCACCCCACCCTGTTCAAGCTCACCGCGCTGCTGTTCGTGGTGGACCTGGCGGTACCGGACTTCATTCCTTTCGTCGACGAGATCCTGCTGGGCCTGGGCACGCTGTTGCTGGCCAACTGGAAGGACCGCCGCGCCCAGCCGTCGCTGGACACCCGGCCGCGCTCGGCACGCTGATCGCGTGCTGACCGACAGCCACTGCCACCTCGACGCCGCAGAGTTCGACGCCGATCGCGACGCAGTCATCGCCCGTGCCCTAGCGGCCGGCGTGCGACGCCAGGTCGTCCCGGCGATCGATGCGGCTGGCTGGCCGGCGCTGCGCAGGCTGTGTAGCCAGCACGCGGGGCTGTATCCGGCTTATGGCCTGCATCCGATATTCCTGCAGGCCCACGCGCCGGAGCATCTGGATCTGCTGCGCGAATGGATCGAGCGCGAGCGCCCTGTGGCCATCGGTGAGTGCGGGCTGGATTTCTTCGTCGAGGGATTGGACCACCAGACGCAGCAGATTTACTTCGAGGGCCAGTTGGCGCTGGCGCGGGAGTTCGACCTGCCGCTGATCGTGCATGCGCGGCGCGCGGTGGAAGCGGTGATCGTGGCGGTCCGCAAGGTCGGCGGGCTGCGTGGCGTGGTGCACAGCTATGCCGGCAGCGAGGAACAGGCCCGGCAGCTGTGGGACAACGGCTTCATGATCGGCTTGGGTGGACCGGTGACATACGAGCGCGCCCAGCGCCTGCGCCGCCTGGCCGCGCGCATGCCGCTGGAGCATCTGCTGCTGGAAACCGATGCACCCGATCAGCCCGATGCCGAACACCGCAGACAGCGCAACGAGCCGGCGCGTCTGGCGCGCGTGTGCGAGGTGATCGCCGAGCTGCGCGACCAGCCGTATGAAGAGGTCGCACGGGTTACGTCCGATAACGCCACACGGCTGTTCGGACTTCGGGACTGAGCCCTGCCCAGGGGGTCCCAACTGCCGGCGCCCAAGGCTCACGGTTCCCGCGTCGCTTCACGATGTCCCGGCCGCCGATGGGAAGGCGGCCCACCCTCACACGGTGGCGGGCGTTTCTTCCTTGCGCGGCTTGAGCAGCAGTTCGATGGCCCGCCCCGCCGCGGCGAAAGCGAAGGTGCCGGTGACGTGGGTGGCCGCGCCCAGGCCGGCGCCGCAGTCCAGTTTCAAGGCCGCCTCGGCGCCCAGCACCGGCCGCAAGCCGCAGACGCTGCCATCGGCCTGCGGGTACTGGACGTTCTGCAGGGAGTAGATCGCCGACACGCCGAAGTAGCGCTGCGGATTGCGCGGAAAGTTGAACTCGGCGCGCAGCTTCTTGCGGACCAGCGCCAGCATCGCATCGTGCTCGGTGCGCGAGAGATCGCGCACGCGGACCTGGGTCGCGTCGGTTCGCCCGCCGGCCGAGCCCACGGTGATCATCGGCAGCTTGCGGCGGCGGCACCAGGCGATGGTCTCGACCTTGGTGCGGAAGCTGTCGCAGGCATCGATCACCAGGTCCAGCGGCTGGCCAAGCAGCGCCTCCAGGTTGGAGGAGGTCAGGAAGGACTCGACGACCTCCAGCTGGATCTCCGGATTGATCGCGCGGCAGCGTTCGGCCATCACCACGACCTTGTTGCGGCCGTACTGTCCGTCCAGCGCCGGCAGCTGGCGGTTGGTATTGGACAGGCAGATGTCGTCGGCATCGATCAGCACCAGCCTGCCCACGCCGCTGCGTGCCAGCGCCTCGACCACCCACGAGCCGACCCCGCCCATGCCGATCACCGCGACCGCGCGCTGGGACAGGCGTTCGACCGCGCCGACGCCGTAGAGGCGGTCCACGCCGGCGAAGCGTTCTTTCCACAGGGTGGTGACAGGGCTGACAGTTGGCGAGGCGGCGGCGTTCATGACGCTATTGTAGGAGCGCGGCTTCGGCCGTCGTACCATCGATCACACCGTCCCAAGGAGCACGCCCCGTGGCCAGCCAAGCATCCCGTTTCCTGTTCCTGTTCCTGCTCGGCCTGCTGGTCGGCGGGGTGATCACGGTGATGGGGATGCGCGCGCTGCAGGCGCGGCAGGATCCGTTCCCGCATAGCGTGATGCACGTGATGGCCAAGCAGACCGATGTGCTCAAGGCGAATCTGGCCGCCAACCGCTGCACGGCCAGCGACGCTCTGCCCCGGCTGCAGACGCTGCGCGCGGTCAGCAACGATCTGGAAACTGCGTTCCCCGATCTGGCCGAGGACTCCAGGTTCGTGACCCATGCCGGCCAGCTGCGGGCGACGCTGGACGGCGCGCTGTCGGCGCCGCCGGTCGGCTGCCCGGACACCAAGGCCGTGGTCGCGCGCATCGGCGAGGCCTGCAAGGCCTGCCACGACGACTTCGCGCACTGACCGGCGGCGGAGGATGAACGGCGTCTGATGAGGCCTTCGGTCGGGCCCGTGGCAAGCGGTTTCAATTGATGCCGCGTTCATGGCGATGACAACACGATGCCGGGCACGCGGCGCTTGCCGCATTCCACCTGGCACGCCCGCGGGGCGAAGGAGTCATCCGATGCAGTTCAAAACTCTCGTCCTGATGAGCGCTGGCGTGCTGACCCTGGCGGGCTGCGCTACCACCAGCCCGAACTATGGCTACCGCGATGATTACCGCGGTTCCTCCTATCCGCCCGCCTCGTCGCGCTACTGCGCCGACTGCGGCATCGTCACCCGCATCGATCCGGTCTCCTCCAACCGCAGCGCGCCCACCGGCACCGGTGCGGTGCTGGGCGGCATCGTCGGCGCGGTCGCCGGCCGCGAGATCTCCAAGGAGACCGGCGGCAGCAAGGGCAACAAGAACGTGGCCGCCGTCGCCGGCGCGGTGGGCGGCGCGCTGGCCGGCAACGCGATCCAGGACCGCGTCACCGGCGATACCTATGACGTGACCGTGCGCATGGACGATGGCCGCACCATCGTGATCAACCAGCGCGACCTGGGCGGCGTGACCGAGAACACCTACGTGCGCGTGGTCAATGGCCGTGTGGTGATCCGCTGACCTGTCGGCAGCCGAATGGCAGGCACGAAAAAGCCCGGCTTCCGCCGGGCTTTTTCGTTTGCGCCTGGTCGCGGGGGAACGACCCGCGCGGGCTCAGACAGGCTGGACAGCGTCGGCCTGCAGGCCCTTCTGGCCCTGGACGACGGTGAAGGTCACCTTCTGGCCTTCCTTGAGGCTCTTGAAGCCCTGCGTCTGGATGGCGCGGAAGTGCACGAACACGTCCTCGCCATTCTCACGACTGATGAAGCCAAAACCCTTCGCATCGTTGAACCATTTCACGGTTCCGGTTTCGCGGTCTGCCATTGCGGATCTCCTTGGAACAGGGGTTGGGTACGCCGGGTCGGGCGGCTGGTTGCAAGGAGGAGCCGAGGTACGACGATGTAGCGGATCTTTGGATCTACCGCATCAGGCCACGATTCACGGTGACCTTGGCAAACGCAGCGGCTTGACAGTAGCGCGGCCAATATGAAAAAGCAACGCCCTTCAACGCACGTTCATAAAATCATAACCCCATGTTCCTAAAGGAAAAATAAGTGGAATTACAGACGGCGATGTACGTCTTGGCGGCGCTGATGATCCTGGCCGGCGTGCTCGGCGTGGTGCTTCCGGTACTTCCGGGACTTCCGCTGGCCTTCGCCGGCATGCTGCTTGCGGCATGGGCCGGCGGATTCGAGCAGGTCGGCTGGGTCACGCTGACCGTGCTGGGCCTGCTCACCGCGCTGTCGCTGGCCGTGGATGTGCTGTCCACCGCGATGGGCGCGCAGCGGGTCGGCGCCAGTCGCCTGGCCATCATCGGCTCGGTGATCGGCACCGTGCTGGGCCTGTTCTTCATGCCGCTGGGACTGCTGGTCGGGCCCTTCGCCGGTGCGCTGGTTGGCGAGCTGATCCACGGGCGCGAGCTGCGCCAGGCCGGCAAGGTCGGGCTGGCGACCTGGGTCGGGCTGGTTGTGGGCGTGGTGCTCAAGGTGGGCTTGGCCTTCGCGATGCTGGCGGTGTTTTTGATCGCCTGGTTCTACTAGGCCTGCCCTCGATCTCCCGGAAGGTCCCAACGCCTTCACGCAACGCGTGAAGGCGGCTTTGCCAGAATCCCGCCGCATTGGGCCCAAGGCGGCCTGCGGGGATTGGGGATGTCGGTCGCATGACCTGGATGATCGCGGCAGCGGTGGTGCTGACGCTGGTGGTGGTGCTGCTCGCGCTGAACTTCGCCACGCCGGAGAAAAAACTCGAGCACGTGCCGCCGCATCGCCATGGTGTGGACGATCCGCAGTTCATGCGCGAGATGTCCGTGCTGCTCGGCCCGGCCATCACCCCGGGCAACCGCATCGAGGTGCTCAACAACGGGCACGAGATCTTCCCGGCGATGCTGGACGCCATCGCCGGCGCCCGGCGGACCATCACCTTCGAGACCTATATCTACTGGTCGGGCCGGATCGGACGCGAGTTCAGCCAGGCGCTGGCCGAGCGCGCCCGGCAAGGCGTGCAGGTCAAGGTGACCATCGACTGGGGCGGCAGCCTGAAGATGGACCGGCGCCCTGGTCGAGGAGATGGAACAGGCCGGCGTGGAGGTCCATCGCTACCGCCCGCTGGTCTGGTACAACCTGCAGCGCATCAACAACCGCACCCATCGCAAGCTGCTGGTGATCGATGGGCGCATCGGCTTCACCGGCGGAGTCGGCGTGGCCGACCAGTGGCTGGGACAGGCGCAGGATCCGGAGCACTGGCGCGATACTCACTACCGCATCGAAGGCCCGGTGGTGGCGCAGGTGCAGACCGCCTTCAACGACAACTGGATCAAGTCCACCGGCCGGGTGCTCGATGGCGAGGCCTTCTACCCGCTGCTGGATCCCGTCGGCGAGAGTCCGGCGCAGCTTTTCCTGGCCTCGCCTTCCGGCGGCAGCGAGAGCATGCATCTGATGTATCTGCTGGCCATCGCCGCGGCCACGCGCACGATCGACCTGGCCGCGGCCTACTTCGTCCCCGATGCGCTGATCACCCGGTCGCTGCTGGAGGCGCGGGCGCGCGGCGTCGCCATCCGTGTGCTGCTGCCCGGTCCGCATATCGATTCGCTGTCGGTGCGGCTGGCCTCGCGGGCCAGCTGGGGGCCGCTGCTGGAAGCCGGCATCCAGATCAGCGAGTACCAGTCGACGATGCTGCACACCAAGCTGCTGATCGTCGATGGCCTGCTGGTGTCGGTGGGCTCGACCAACTTCGACATCCGCTCGTTCCGGCTCAACGACGAGGCCAGCCTCAACGTCTACGACCCGGCGCTGGCCGAACGCATGACGGCGCTGTACGAGAGCGATCTGGCCAAGGCCACGCCTTATTCCCTGCAGCGCTGGCGCACACGGCCGCTGCGGGAGAAACTGTTCGAAACCCTCATCCTTCCCATCAGGTCACAGCTATGAGCCGCCCGCACCCCCTGCCCCGACTCTTGTCCCTGCTGTGCGTTGCCGCCGCGCCTGGCGCGGCGGCTGCCCAGGACGGCACCACCACCATTACCCCGGCCTCGGTCGAGGCCTGCGGTCTGATCACCGTCGACGCCCAGCGCCTGGCCTGCTACGACACTGCGATCAAGCGCGTGGCGCCCAGCACCGCGCAGGCCGATGCGGCGGCCAGCATCGCCAAGGAGCAGAAGGATCTGGACGCCAGCAGCGCCAAGGCCAAGCGCCGCGGCGGCTCGATGTACGCCGACGACGACTACGACGCGGTGCTGGCCAATGCGGGCAAGGGCTCGCTGCTGGACTCGCGCTGGGAGCTGGCGGCCGCATCCAAGCTGGGCGTGTTCCAGATGCGCGCCTACAAGCCGGTGTACCTGCTGCCGGCGTTCTGGACGTCGAAGAAGAACGAGATGCCCTCCTCGCCCAATCCGGACAACACGGTGACCGTGGCGCAGGACCTGCAGAGCATCGAGACCAAGTTCCAGCTGAGCTTCAAGACCAAGTTCGTGGAGAACCTGTTCGGCGACAACGGCGACATCTGGGGCGGCTATACGCAGAGCTCGCGCTGGCAGACCTACAACAGCGAGGCCTCGCGCCCGTTCCGCGAGACCAACTACGAGCCGGAAGTGATGATGGTGTTCCGCACCAACTATTCACTCGGCGACTGGCACGGGCGCCTGGCCGGGCTGAGCCTCAACCACCAGTCCAACGGCCGCGGCGACCCGCTCTCGCGCAGCTGGAACCGGGTGATCGGCATGATCGGCTTCGACCGCGACAACTGGGCGCTGGTGGTGCGGCCGTGGTACCGCATCCCGGAGGGCCACGACGACGACAATCCGGACATCGAAAACTACATGGGCCGCGGCGACGCCACGCTGACCTACAGCCACGATGGCCACGAGTTCTCGCTGATGGGCCGGCACTCACTGCGCGGCGGCGACCAGTCGCATGGCGCGCTGCAGGCTTCCTGGGGCTTCCCGATCGACCGCAACCTGCGCGGGCATATCGAGATCTTCCACGGCTATGGCGAGAGCCTGATCGACTACAACCACAAGGCCACCTACATCGGCCTGGGCATCTCGCTGCTGGAGTGGTACTGAGGCCCGGCGCTGGCGCGCAGCGGCGCGCCAGCGCGCTTCAAGCCCTCGACTGGGCGATCAACGCCTCAATCGGCGCCGCCAGCTCGTCGAAGCCGCTGCGCACGTCGTAGCGCTGGCCGTTGAGGAAGAAGGCCGGCGTGCCGTTCACGCCGCTGCGCAGGCCGCCGTCCAGGTCGGCCTGGACGCGTTCGAGCAGCGAGCGCGACTGCAGCGCCGACTCGAGCGCATCGGCCCCAAGCCCCAGGGTCTCCAGGAGCTCGGCGTACAGCGACCCGCCGAGCCGGTCCTGGTTTTCGAACAGCGCGTCGTGGGCCGGCCAGAACTTGCTGTGTTGGCCGGCGAATTCAGCCACCAGCGCAGCCGGCAAGGCCTGGGGATGGGCCTGGCTCAGCGGGAAATTGCGGAACACCAGACGCAGGTCGTGGCCGAAGCGGGCCTGCAGCTGGCGCACGACCGGGAAGGCCTGGGCGCAGTACGGACACTGGTAGTCGGCGTACTCGACCAGCGTGACCGGCGCATCGGCCGGACCCTGGGCGTGGTCGTCGGGGCCGACCGGGATGCGAAGCGTGGACATGGGAGTCTCCTTGTGCGGCCGGCTCGGCCTTCAGCCTTTGGGCAGGGCGTCGAGCGCGTCCAGGACGCCGTCCACGCCGGGATTGATCGCGGTGGGCGAGAGATAGCTCCAGGCGATCGTGCCCTGTGCATCGATCACGAACAGGGCGCGCTTGCAGTAGCCGTGCTCGGCATCGTAGGCGCCGTAGCGTCGGGCGACGGCGCCCTTGGGTTCGAAGTCCGACAGCAGCTCGAACCCCAGCTTGCGGTCGGCGATGAAGGCCTGGTGGCACCAGACGCTGTCCACCGAGATGCCGAGCACCGTGGCCCCGGACTTGGCGATCAACGGGAGGGCGGTGTTGAACAGCACCAGCTCGTCGCCGCAGACCGGGCTCCAGTCCGCCGGATAGAACACCAGCACGACCGGCCGGCCGCTCAGCTCATGCAGCGCGAGCGCCTGGTCGGGTGTGGCATTGAGGCTGAAATCCGGCGCCTGCGTGCCGGCCGGGAGAACGGCTATGGGACTGTCTGAGGCGGATATGGCAGCGTTCCTGTCGACCGGATGTCGCCCACTGTCGCGCAGCGACTGGAAACATGGCGTCAGGAAGACCGGCCTGGTCGTGCGCCCGTTCGGCGCGGACCTCTCCCCGGTGGCACGTAGAATGGTCGGCCGTCCCAGGCCTTCTCAAGGAACTCCGCGATGCACGATCCCGGCACCGAGCCACCGCGTTCCGCACGGCTGCGCGGGGGCGGCGCGCGATGAGCCAGACGCCGAGCCATGATCCGCAGACCGTGGTGATCTGGCACAACCCGCGCTGCGGCAATTCGCGTGGGGCGCTGGAGCTGATCCGCCAGGCCGGCATCGAGCCGCATATCGTCGACTACCTCAACGACCCGCCGGATCGGGCCACGCTGACCGCGACGCTGGCGGCCACCGGCCAGCCCCTGCGCGAACTCATGCGCCGCAAGGAGCCCGAGTATGCGCAGCTGGGCCTGGACGATCCGGGCATCGACGATGCGGGGCTGATCGAGGCCATGCTGCGCCATCCGGTGCTGATCAACCGCCCCATCGTGATCACCGCACGCGGGACGCGGCTGTGCCGACCGCCGGAGCAGGTGCTGGCGCTGTTGGCGGACTGAGGGTTACTCGAACCAGCCGCCGCACGAGGTGATGCAGCCGCGCCAAGTGCTGGTGCAGCTGGCGTAATCGGGACTGGGATCGACGCATGTCGGGCCGCCCGGATTGTTCGCTCGCTGGCAGCGCTGTTTGTCCGCATCCTTCACCCAGGGCGAGCACCGCTGCTCGACGTGATCCCGCTGCGCCTGGCAACTGCCCCGCGCGCTCAGCGCCAAGGACTCGGCCGCGTTATTGCACTGCAGGCGCTGCTGGTCGCATTGCTCGGCACAGACGGCACCGGCCGCACTAGCCGGCCGATGCACCTTGTCGGCCCAGCAACCGCTCAGCGCCGAGGCGCACAGCAGGATCGCCACGGCACGAATCGACAGACCGTTTCCCATCGTCACCCTCCCTGTGGCAACGGACCGGAGCTACTGCCAGTCGGTGATGCCTTCGCGGCGGTAGGTCTCGTGGAAGGACGGCAAGGCCTTCATCCGCGCCGCAAACGCCTTGAGCACCGGCCAATCGTCGGTGGGCCGCGGCATGTAGCGCGACCAGCGCATCAGCATGGTCAGCACGAAATCGGCCGCGCTGCGCTGCTCGCCCAGCAGGTAGGGGCCGTTGGCTTCCAGATGGTCGGCCACCTGCTGCCAGGCGTACTCAAGCGCAACGCGCGCGGCGGCCTTGACCGGTTCGATGTTGATCTCGCCCGCCGGTTCGTCCGGATAGAACCAGCTGCGATACGCCGGCATCAGCGTATAGGTGCAGAAGAACAGCCAGCGGTAGTACGCGGCGCGCTCCGGCGTGCCCACGGCCGGGGCGAGGCCGGCCTGCGGATGCAGCTCGGCCAGGTGCATGACGATGGCGGCCGATTCGGTCAGGACCTGCCCGTCCAGCACCAGCGTGGGCACGCGGCCCTGCGGGTTGAGCCGGAGGTACTCGGGCGATCGCTGCGCGCGGGTGTCGAAATCGACCAGCTCCAGCCGGTGCGGGATGTCCAGTTCGATCAGGAGCCAATGCACGACCAGGCTGGCGGTGCTGGGGCTGTAGTAGAGAACGGCGTCGGTCATGGAGGCGGCCTGCGTGGGGGGTCAGTCGCCGACCAGGCGGCCACCGCAGTCCAGCACGCAGTCGCGGTGCGTGGTGGCGCAGGAGGCCGCCGTCGGCTTGGGATCGGAGCGGGCGCCGCCGAGCGTGGCGGGCGCGCTGTGCATCGGCGCGCCGGTGCAGGCCGCGCGCAGCGTGTCGCACTGGCGCGCGCAGGCCTGGCCTTGCGGGGTGGCCGGGCGCAGCAACGTGGTCTCGGACACGCCGGGATCGGTGCTGGCGCAGGCGGCGAGCAGCGGCAGACACGCCGCCAGGATCCATGCTTTCACCACCCCTCCTGCCGCAAACGAACAGGGCCGGAGTATGCACGCCGGCCCTGCTGTCCTGCACGCGTTGGCGCCGCAGCGCTTACGCCGGTTCGACCACCACCGGAATCTTGCCGATCCTTGCCTGCCACTGGCGCGGGCCGGTCTTGTGCACCGACTCGCCGGTGGCATCCACCGCCACGGTGACCGGCATGTCCTTGACCTCGAATTCGTAGATCGCCTCCATGCCCAGGTCCTCGAAGGCCAGCACGCGCGCGGCCTTGATCGCCTTGGACACCAGATAGGCCGAACCGCCGACCGCCATCAGATAGACCGCCTTGTTGTCGCGGATGGCCTCGATCGCCGCCGGGCCGCGCTCGGCCTTGCCGACCATGCCCAGCAGGCCGGTCTGCTCCAGCATCTGCCGGGTGAACTTGTCCATGCGCGTGGCCGTGGTCGGGCCGGCCGGGCCGACGACCTCATCGCGCACCGGGTCTACGGGTCCGACGTAGTAGATGAAGCGGCCCTTGAGGTCCACCGGCAGCGTCTCACCGCGGTTGAGCATGTCCACCATGCGCTTGTGCGCCGCATCGCGGCCGGTGAGCAGCTTGCCGTTGAGCAGCAGCACCTCACCGGGCTTGAAGGTGGTGACTTCCTCGGCGGTGATGGTGTCCAGGTCCACACGGCGCGCGCCCTGCGGGTTGTAGGTCAGCGTGGGCCAGTCCTCCAGCGAGGGCGGGTCGAGCATCACCGGACCGCTGCCGTCCAGGGTGAAGTGGGCGTGGCGGGTGGCGGCGCAGTTGGGGATCAAGGCCACCGGCAGGTTGGCCGCGTGGGTCGGGTAGTCCTTGACCTTGATGTCCAGCACCGTGGTCAGGCCGCCCAGGCCCTGGGCGCCGATGCCCAGCGCGTTGACCTTCTCGTACAGCTCCAGGCGCAGCTCCTCGGCGCGGTTGGAGGCGCCGCGGGCCTGCAGGTCGACGATGTCGATTGGCTCCATCAGCGCTTCCTTGGCCAGCAGCATCGCCTTCTCGGCGGTGCCGCCGATGCCGATGCCCAGCATGCCCGGCGGGCACCAGCCGGCGCCCATGGTCGGCACGGTCTTGAGCACCCAGTCCACGATCGAGTCGGACGGGTTGAGCATGGCGAACTTGGACTTGGCCTCCGAGCCGCCGCCCTTGGCCGCCACGATCACCTCCACCTTGTTGCCCGGCACCACCTTGACGTTGACCACGCCCGGCGTGTTGTCGCGGGTGTTGATGCGCTTGCCGGCCGGATCGGCCAGTACGCTGGCGCGCAGCTTGTTGTCCGGGTCGTTGTAGGCGCGGCGCACGCCCTCGTGGACCATGTCCTCCACGCCCATCGTGGCGTCGTCCCAGCGCACGTTCATGCCGATCTCGAGGAACACGGTGACGATGCCGGTGTCCTGGCAGATCGGGCGGTGGCCTTCGGCGCACATGCGCGAGTTGATCAGGATCTGGGCGATGGCGTCCTTGGCGGCCGGCGATTCCTCGCGCTCGTAGGCGGCGGCGAGGTTCTTGATGTAGTCCACCGGGTGGTAGTAGCTGATGTACTGCAACGCATCGGCCACGGACTGGATCAGGTCTTCCTGCCGGATCGACACCGGCGCGGTGGACGCCGGCGGGGCGGCATGGGTGTGGAGGTTCATGGCTGGCTCGACGCTAGCGGTGGGAAGTGAGGAATCGGGACATTTTAGGCCAAACTGCCGCGCCGGCCCCGCTGTCACACCGGCGCCCGCTCCCGCGTCCTGGGACTCATGCGACCCGCCATCCGTTTCGAAACGCACCGTTCCCGCCTGTTGGCGCTGGCCCATCGCCTGCTGGGCAGCCGCGCAGAGGCCGAGGACGTGGTCCAGGAGGCCTGGCTGCGCTGGCAGGGCGCGGCGCAGGAGGAGATCCGCGACGAGGAGGCCTGGCTGGTCACCGCCACCACGCGTTTGGCGCTGGACCGGTTGCGCGCGGTGCGCAACGCCCGCACCGACTACGTCGGCCCATGGCTGCCCGAGCCGCTGCAGGTGGCGTTGGCCCCCGACCCGGCCGAACGCGCCGAGCAGGCCGAATCGGTGTCCTGGGCCTTGATGGCGCTGCTGGAGCGGCTGGGGCCGGACGAGCGCGCCGCCTTCCTGCTCAAGGAAGTGTTCGACTACGACTACGAGGCGATCGCCGCGTTGCTGGGCCACAGCCAGGCCAACTGCCGGCAGCTGGTGCACCGGGCCCGCGCGCGGCTGCAGGCCGGGCACGCGCGGTTCGAGGTGCCGGCCGATCGCCATCGCCGCCTGCTGGAGACGTTCATGGCCGCCTCGCAGTCCGGCGACCAGGCGGCCATCGCCGCGTTGCTGCGCGCCGATGCGCGGCTGGTATCCGACGGCGGCGGCAAGGTCACCGCCGCGCTGCGCCCGCTGCTGGGCGCCGAGCGCATCGCGCGGCTGTACTGGGCCATCGCCCGGCGTGGCGCCCAGGTGGAGGCGCGCGTGGGCTGGGTCGATGGCGAGCCGGCGATCCTGCGCTTCGTGGACGGCCGGCTGCATTCATTGACCATGCTGGTCAGCGACGGCGAGCGCATCAGCGACATCCTGACCCTGATGAATCCGGACAAGCTGGCCGCCGTGGCGGTCCAGTCGGGCCGCCCGTAGCGCCGACCGTGCGTGTCTGGGTCCGAACCTGGCGACGATCTTCTTCAACCTCCCCTGTGCGGAAGGAGACGCCGGAGCTGTCACGCGAGCCACCTCTGGCGCGTCCTTGCAGGGAAGGCGGCCCTGTCGGTCGCCACGCTGAAAGGATCTTGCGCATGAGCGCCACCACCTTCGCCCGCATCGACTACACCCGCCATCTGCCCAAGGCCACCCAAGCGCTGCTGACGCTCAGCCAGCACGTCCACGGGGGCGTGCTCGAACACGCGCTGGTGGAACTGGTATTCCTGCGCGTCTCCCAGCTCAACGGCTGCGCCTACTGCCTGGACATGCATGCCACGGCGCTGCGCAAGGCCGGCGTGGAGCCGCGCAAGCTCGATACCGTGGCGGCCTGGCGCGACAGCCGCCTGTTCGACGCCCGCGAGCGCGCCGCACTGGCCTGGGCCGAGGGCCTGACCACCCTGCCCTCGGGCGAACCGGAAGAGGCCGCGTACCAGGCGCTGCAGGCGCACTTCGACGAGGAAGCCATCGCCACCCTGACCATGGCCGTGGCCACCATCAACGCCTGGAACCGGCTCGGCGTGGGCCTGCAGCCGCAGATGCCGTGAGGCGCCCGCCGCCGTCAGCGCGGCGGCGGCAGTCCCAACGCGCCGGCCTGGATCGACAGGATCGCCAGCAGTACCGCCAGCAGCACGGCGCCCTGCAGCACGAAGGCGATCCGCGCCGGCCAGCCGCGCGCGGCATAGCCGCAGACGAACAGCAGCGCGATCGGCGCGGCGCCGAAGCCCATCTGGACCCACCAGCCGGGCGTGCCGCCCTTGGGCACCAGAGGCCCGGTCAATCCGATGCCGAACAGCAGCAGGGCCAGGGCATTGCAGAACAGGGGGAGCACGTGGCGCATCGTCCGATTGTGCCCGTCGCCACGCCCGGCTGCAGCGCGGCTCGGCCTTGCGTTCACACAAGGCCATCGGCCTGCAACGCCGCGTCTTCGTGATGGGCGCTGCGTGGGCGTGGGGACGGCGCTAGGCTGCGCGCTCATCTCCAGCCCGGAACACACCATGTCGCTGTCCCTTTACCAAGTCGCCATCCCGTCCCTGCAGCGCGGCCTGCGCCAGCTCTCGCATGTGCTGGAACGCGGCGCGCGCCACGCCGCCGAGGCCGGCCTGGACCCGGCCACGCTGATCCAGGGCCGGCTGGCACCGGACATGCTGCCGCTGGCGGCGCAGGTGCAGCGCGTCAGCGACACCGCCAAGGGCACGGGCGAGCGCCTGTCCGGCGTGCCCTCGCCCAAGCTGGCCGACACCGAGCAGACCTTCGAGGAGCTGCAGGCGCGCATCCAGGCCACCGCCGACTATCTGGCCTCGCTGACGCCCGAACAGGTCGATGCCGGCGCCACGCGCGAGATCACGCTGAAGTTCGGCAAGCTGGGCACGCGCCTGGAAGGCGTGGACTATCTGCTGCAGTTCGGCCTGCCGAACTTCTATTTCCACGTGGTCACCGCCTACGACATCCTGCGCCACCACGGCGTGCCCGTCGGCAAGCTCGACTATCTGGGCCCGATCGGCACGCCGATCACCGAGTGAGCTTCATGCTGGCGCACCGGCGCAGCCTCGCGCCGGTGTGCGCAGCGGACCCGCGATCGCCAGCTTTGCCGGCCCTGCGCAGGGTTGGCATCATGGTCGACCGCTTGTGCGATCCGTTGTGGCGAAGATGAAGATCCCGTTTCCCCCGCTGCTGCAGGACTGGCTGGGCGTGATCCTGCCCGTCGCGCAGGTCCTGCTGATCCTGCTGCTGACGCGGCTGCTGCAGCTGCTGCTCAAGCGCCTGATCGGCCGCGCCGCGGCACGCTACGACCTGCCGCCCGAACTGGCCATGGGCGTGCGCCGGGTGCTCA
This sequence comes from Pseudoxanthomonas sp. UC19_8, assembly GCF_042700505.1. Taxonomy (NCBI): domain Bacteria; kingdom Pseudomonadati; phylum Pseudomonadota; class Gammaproteobacteria; order Lysobacterales; family Lysobacteraceae; genus Pseudoxanthomonas; species Pseudoxanthomonas sp. UC19_8. The sequence goes on along the minus strand of NZ_CP170559.1, from coordinate 1,395,913 downwards.
ACACCGTGCTGCTGATGGCGGCCACGCTGCTGATCCTGGAGCGTCTTGGCGTGTCCGGCACCGTGCTGTGGACGGCGTTCACCGGCTTTGCGACGGTGGGCGCGGTGGCCTTCTTCGCCGCGTGGAGCGTGCTGTCCAATATCTTCTGCACGTTCCTGATCTTCATCGTGCGTCCGTTCCGCCTGTACGAAACGGTGGAACTGCTCGAGAACGGCGAGAAGCCCGGCATCAAGGGCAAGGTGATCGACGTCAACCTGCTCTACACCACCCTGCAGGAAGAAGCGGCCGGCGACGGCGCGCCGGCCACCTCGGTGCAGGTGCCCAACAACTGGTTCTTCCAGCGCGGCATCCGCCGCTGGCGCGACGCGCAGCGCATCGCCGGCAGCTGACTCAGCGCAGCTGGCTGTCCTTGCTGCCGCGGCGGTTGTAGCCGCTGGCGGACTTCTGCTCGGCATCGTGCGCGGCCTGGCACTGCACGCACAGGCGCACGCCGGGAATGGCGTCGCGTCGCGCCTTCGGGATCGGGGCATCGCATTCTTCGCAATGGGTCAGCCCGGGACCGCTGGGCAACTGGCTGCGGGCGCGCTGGATCGCGTCCTTCACCGTCGCATCGATCTGGTCCTGCACCGCGCCATCGTTGGCCCAACCGGTGGCCATGGCCGTCTCCTGCCTGTGGACGAGTCCCCGACCCTACGCCGATCCAGATGAATCCGCAGCGAGCCGCGCGGGCCAGACGCCCGCGCCCGGCCGGATCGGTGCGGTTTCGCTAGCATGCACGGCTCCACCGCCGCCGGGCCGCCCGCGCATGCCGTCTGCCATCGAAGAAGTCCGCGACGCCGGCGCGGTCGACCCGGCCATGCTGGTCGAGCGCGGTACGCCGCTGGTCCTGCGCGGCCTGTGCGCGCACTGGCCGATGGTGCAGGCGGCGCGGCGCTCGGACACCGAGTTCGCCAAGCTGCTGGCCGCGCACGACAGCGGCGCGGCGGTGGACACGCTGCTGATGCCGCCGGAGGCCAACGGCCTGGTCGGCTACGACGCCACGCTGGAGGGCTTCAACTACCAGCACTTCAAGGTGTCGGTGACCGATGTGCTGACCCGGCTGGCGCAGTACAGCCGCCGCGAAGGCCCGGTACACGGCGTGGCCCTGCAGAGCGCACCGATCGCCGGCTGCCTGCCTGGCATACTGGCCGACCATGCGATCGAGGGCCTGCCGGCCGCCATCGCGCCGCGGCTGTGGTTGGGTAACCGGGTCACCACGCCGGCGCACTTCGACGCCTTCCACAACATCGCCGTGGTGGTCTGCGGGCGGCGGCGTTTCAGCGTGTTCGCGCCGGAGCAGGTGCGCAATCTCTACATCGGCCCGCTGGACTTCGCGCCGACCGGCGCGGCGATCAGCCTGGCCGACCTGGACGATGACACGGCGCAGTTCCCGCGCCTGGCCCAGGCGCGCGAACACGCCTTGGTCGCCGAACTGGCGCCCGGCGATGCGCTGTACCTGCCGCCGCTGTGGTGGCACCACGTCGCCTCGCTGGAGCGCCTGAACGCGCTGGTGAACTTCTGGTGGCAGCCGCCCCTGGCCGATGGCCGTGCGCCGAGCCCCGGGATCGTGGCGCTGCTGCATGCGCGCCTGGCCTTCGCCGGCCTGCCCACGCACGAGCGTCAGGCCTGGCGGGCGCTGCTGGAGCACTACGTCTTCGACGAGGAAGACCCGGCCGCGCATATCCCGGAAGCCAGGCGCGGCGTGCTGGGCGCGCTCGATGCGCAGGCCCTGGCGGCCTTGCGCCAGCGCATCGCCAATTCGCTCTAGGCCCCGGGCGCTGATCCCGCGTTGACGCCGGCGCCGTCACCCTCTCCTTTCACCTTGCGGAGCTTGACCATGGAACAGACCGTCCATCCCTTTTCCGAACTGTTCGCCCAGCTCGGCCTGGCCTCGGACGAGCGCAGCATCCGCGCCTTCATCGCCGAACACGCGCCGCTGCCCGATGCCATGCGTCTGGAGGAGGCCCCGTTCTGGTCGCCGGCCCAGGCCCAGCTGCTGCGCGAGGAACGCATCGACGATGCCGACTGGGCGGTGGTGGTCGACCAGCTCAATGTCGCCCTGCACGCCACGCCCGAGGCCTGAATCCTCAGTCGATCCGGGCCTGACCTGATTGTCATGCCCGCAGCGGCGCATTTGCCAGGAACCCAAGCGCACGCGTGCTATCACCGGCACACACCCGACACCGCCCGGAGTTGCGCCATGCGTCGTCTGCCCGTGTTGCTCGCCGCGCTCATCGCCCTGCCCGCCCTGGCCCACCACGGCTGGAGCAGCTATGACGCCAACAAGACCTTGAAGATCTCCGCACCGCTCGCCCAGGTGCAGTACCGCAACCCGCATGCCGAAGTCGGCGTCGACTACCAGGGCAAGCGCTGGAACGCGGTGCTGGCACCGATCAGCCGCATGGCCTCGCGCGGCCTGCCGGACGGCGCACTCGTAGTCGGCAAGACCGTCACGATCGAAGGCTATCCGCGCCTGGACGGCACGGCCGAACTGCGCGCCGAACGCATCACCGTGGACGGCAAGACCATCGAACTGCGCTGATCTCGCGAGACCAGCATGGACGTCATGGCCTCGGGCCCAGCAGCTGGAAGCCTCCGCGCTGGGCCAGTGGATGCGGGCCGACTGGGGCTATCCCTTCGCCAACGTGCTGCACCTGGGCGGGCTGGTGCTGCTGCTCGGCAGCATCGGCCTGCTCGATCTGCGCCTGCTGGGCTTCGGCCGGCGGCTGGAGCTGGAACAGGTCTCGCGCCTGCTCACGCCGCTGGGCATCGTCGGGCTGCTGGTGCTGGTGGTCACCGGGGTGATGCTGTTCAGCGCCGACGCCACCGCCCTGCTCGGCAACCGCATGATGCAGTTCAAGCTGATCGCCGTCGCCGTGGCGGTGATCAATGCGCTGGCCTTCCGCCTGTGCTTCGGCGGAAGGCTGCACGCCTGGCGCCATCGCCCGCCGCCGCTGGGACGCGCGATGGCCGCGCTCTCGCTGCTGGCGTGGCCGACCATCCTGGTCGCCGGCCGGATGATCGCCTACACCTGAGCCCGCGCGCTCCGCCCCTCCCCTTGCGCAGCAGGGGGAGGCCGGAAGGAGGTTGGATCAGGTCGCGGGTTGCTTGGTGCGAAGCATTCGAAGCAGAAGCAAAGGCAAAAGCTGGATTCCCGCGTTCGCGGGAATGACGACCTGAAGGAGCGGCGGATCAGCGGGTGAAGCAAGACAGAAGCCTGTTTGCCGCCCGAACTCCAGCCCCGCGCACGATCCCGCCCGCTTCATCCACCAATCATCCTGCGCCAGGCAGGCCCGGCTAGGCTGGCCCCTGGTTCGATACGCCGCAACAGCGGCAGGAGCGCTCCGCGTTGCGATCCCTGATCCTGCTGGCACCCATCGCCGTGTCCGCAGCCCTGGCCGCCTGCACGCCCACCAAGACCCCGGAAGTCGCCGCTCCCGCTCCATCGCCGCAGACAGCGCCGGACGCCTCACCGCCCGACACGCCGATCCGCCACGCGGATTACGACTGCGAAGACACCCGCATCGCCGTGGCCTTCTTCGGCCAGGCGCGCGCCGAAGTGACGCTGGACGCGCGTCTGCTGGTGCTCAAGCCCGCCCTCGCCGCCGATGGCGCGCGCTACGCCGACGATGCCGGCAACGCCTTCTGGGCCAAGGGCATGGACCGGGCGACGCTGACGCTCGCCCAGGACCCCCACGACAAGACCTGCACGGCGCTCCCGCCGGAAGCGCCACAGCGCTGACGGACCGCAGCCTGCGTCAGCGCGCGTGCTGCAGCGCGCGCTGCACCGCCGTTTGGGCCAGCGGCGCCATCACCGCATAGCCGGCCGCGTTGGGATGCACGCCGTCGCCGGAGACCTTCGCATCCAGGCCACCCTGCCCGTTGTCCAGCGCGCTGTAGTAGTCCAGATACACCGCGCCGGTGCGCTGGGCGTACTGCCTGATCCAGTCGTTGAGCGCGCGGATCTTCGGCGCCGGCTGCAGGCCGGGCTTCCACGGGTAGTCGCTGGCCGGCAGCACCGAGGCCAGCACCACGGCGATGCCGTTGGCCTTGGCCAGCTGCGCCATCGAGGCCAGGTTGTCCTGGATCATCTGCGGCGTGGCCGGCCCGGTATTGCCGGCGATATCGTTGGTGCCGGCCAGGATCACCACCACGGCAGGCTTGAGATCGATCACGTCCTGGCGGAAGCGCACCAGCATCTGCGGCGTGGTCTGCCCGGAGATGCCGCGGTTCACGTAGGGCTTGCCCGGGAAGAACGTCTCGCTCCCGGTCTTTCCCCAGCCTTCGGTGATCGAATCGCCGAAGAACACCACGCGCCGCTCACCGCGCGCCGGCGCGGCCAGCGCCGCGTTCTCATCGCGATAGCGCGACAGCTGCGGCCAGTCGGCCAGCTGCCGCTGCATGGCCTGCACCTGTTCGGCGCTGGGCGTCTGCGCGGAGACGTTGCCGCTCATCGCGGCGATCAACAGCAACACCGGCAGGCCGGCACGAGGCGATACGCGCTTGAACATGAGTCCCTCCCAGGCATGTCATGCGGACCAGTCTATCGCCTCGCGCCGGCGCGTCCGTTCAGGGCTTGGGCTTGTCCGTCTTCTTGTCGGCCGCGGCCTTGTCCGCCGCCGCCTTGCGCTCGGCCGCATCCTTGACCGCCGCGGCGAAGCGCGGTTCCTCACGCAGCAGCTTGGACTGCGGGTCCAGCGTGTAGAGGTCGTTGTCCTGCAGCGCGACGTGGCCGCGGCCGTCCGTCATCGGCACGGTGACGGTGCGCCCGCTGGTCGAGCCGATACGCACGTCCACCGGCATCGGAAACGGCAGATCGTCCGGCGTCTTCCAGCGCAGCGACAGGCCGCCGGCATCGCGCTCGGCGATCAGCTCCGGCAGCGCGGCACGATACAGGTACACGTCGAAGAACCAGCCGTAGTCCTTGCCGGTGACCTTGTTGACGATGTCGATGTAGTCCCTGGTCGAGACATAGCGCGGCTTGAAGTGGCCCGGGCGCGGATGCGCGCTGCCGTACACCGCCAGACGGATCGAGGTGAAGAACGCCTCGTCGCCGATCAGCGAGCGCAGCGTGTGCAGCATCAGCGAGCCCTTGTAATAGATGTCCAGACCCGCGCCGTGCTCGCGGTTGTAGACCGCCTCCTCGGTCTGCGACTTGCCGCTGACGATCGGCACGCGGTTGGTCACCGCGGCGCGCTGGTCCAGCAGCGCGGCGTGGTAGTCCATCTCGCCGCGCAGGTACTGCAAGTACAGCGGCTGCATATAGCTGCCGAAGCCCTCGTGCAGCCACATGTCGTCCCAGTCGGCGTTGGTCAGCTGGTTGCCGAACCACTCGTGCGAGAACTCGTGCTGCATCAGCCAGTCGTAGCCGTACTTGTCCTTCTTGTAGTCGTTGCCGTAGGCGTTGATGGTCTGGTGTTCCATGCCCAGGTGCGGGGTCTGCACCACGCCCACCTTCTCGTCGCCGAACGGATACGGGCCGATCTGGCTCTCGAAGAAGTCCAGCATCTTGGGCAGCTCGTCGAACAGCGCCTTGGCCTGCGCGTCCTTGTCGCCCTTCAGATACCAGTAGGCCAGCGGGATGGTGTTGCCGTAGCGGCTCTTGTAGCTGCCGCTGAGCTGCTCGTACGGGCCCACGTCCAGGGCGATGGCGTAGGTGTCCGGGTTCTTGGCGCGCCAGTGGTAGGTGCGCCAGCCGTTGCGCTCCTGCATGCCGAGGAACACGCCGTTGCCCGGCGCCACCAGCGGCGCGGGCACGGTGATGTGCTCGTCCACCAGCGCGGGCTCGCCCTGCGGATGGTCGATGCACGGCCACAGCAGATCGCAGCCCTCGCCCTGGATGGCCGAAGCCACCCACGGCTCACCGGTGGGCGCGGTCGCCCAGACGAAGCCGCCGTCCCACGGCGCGCGCTTGGCCACGTGCGGCTGGCCCGCATAGACCACGCGCAGCTTGACGCTGCCCCCGGCCGGCACTTGCCGCGGCAGGGTCACGCGCATGCGGCCTTCGGGGTTCTGCCAGGCCTCGCGGGCCACCGGCTTGCCGTCCACCTCGACCCGGCTGACCGCGTATTCCGGATCCAGATCGACCACCAGCGCCTGCAGCGGGGAGAGCGCCTTGAAGGTCAGCGTCGCATCGCCCTCGATCCGGCGCTGGTCGGGAATCACCTTGAAGCCCAGGTCGGCGTGCTCGAAGCTCACCGCCAGCTGCTCCGGCGTGCGCGGCAGGCCGGTCTGCTTGGTCACGGGACTGAGCTCGGCGCCGTGCGCCTGGGACACGCAGGCCAGCGCAAGCGCCAGGGTGGAGACGAGCAGACGGGAACGGGACATGGCAGGCCTGGCGGAAAGGGAAACCGCCGCAGCGTGCCAGCAAACCGCCGCCGCTGCATCCATCCGAAGTCATGCCCGCCGGGATGCCCGGCTCAATCGTCCTCGGCGGCGGCCTCGCGCCCCTGCTGGCGGATCATGGCCTCCATCCGCGCCTCGTTGATCGCCTCGCGCACGCCGTCCAGATCGGCGGTGCGCGTATCCGGCGTGAACTCGCCAGTCAGCACCGTGTCCGGCTGCAGCGCGCCGGCCTCGAACAGCGCCCACATCTCCTCGCCATACCAGGTGTCCAGCAGCTCCGGCGCCCAGCGTCCCAGGCTGGCGGTGAGATTGTTGACGTCGCGCAGCAGCATGCGCCGCGCCGCGTTGTTGCCTCCGGCGCTGACCACCTGCGGGAAATCGATCACCACCGGGCCGTCGGGGCCGACCAGCACGTTGTATTCGGACAGATCGCCGTGGATCAGGCCGCAGCACAGCATGCGCACCACCTGGCGCATCAGCACGGCGTGGAACGCGCGCGCCTGGTCGGCTTCCAGTTCGACCTCGCCCAGGCGCGGGGCGCTGAAGCCCTCGGCATCGGTCACCAGCTCCATCACCAGCACGCCGTGGAAGTAGCCGAAGGGTTCGGGCACGCGCACACCGGCGTCGCGCAGCTGGTAGAGCGCATCGACCTCGGTGTTCTTCCAGGCGACCTCGGCCTGCTTGCGGCCGTACTTGGTCGCCTTGCCCATGGCGCGGGCCTCGCGGCTGCCGCGCACCTTGCGCCCTTCCTGGTACTGCACGCGCTGCTGGAAGCTGCGCTGGGCCATGTCCTTGTAGACCTTGGCGCAGCGCACTTCGTCGCCGGCACGCACCACGTACACCGAGGCTTCCTTGCCGCTCTTGAGCGGTCGCAGCACCTCGTCGATCACACCATCGTCGATCAAGGCCAGCAGGCCGGGGGGAGTCTTCATCGCGTCATGCCAGGGGACTTGCGTCGCAGGTCCGTTGCGGGCGGGCCAGTGTCGCATCCCCGGGGCGAGCGGTGTTGAAGATCCCATCGCGATTCACAGCCGGCGGCCTGCCCTCGGGCTTGTCGCGGCGGCCGGGCTGGCCCTACAGTCGCGCACCGCCGCGCCCTCGCGGCACCTGCCGAAGGGACGACAGCGCCGATGCATCCGGTCAGCACCATGGAAGTGTTCCTGATCGCCATGGCGATCATCTTCTGCGTCCCCTTCCTGATCTGGCGGCTGGGCCGCACCGAGTATTTCGCACCGCTGGTGGTGGTGCAGATCATCACCGGCATCCTGCTCGGGCCGGGCATCCTGGGCGCGGCGCTGCCGGGCTACTACGCATTCGTGTTCACCCCGCAGGTGGTGCAGATCCTGACCGGCCTGGGCGGCTGGGCGGTGATGCTGTTCGTGCTGATCGCCGGGATCGAGCTGGACCTCAGCCAGGCCTGGGCCAACCGCCGCGAGAGCGGCATCACCGCCGGCCTGGCGCTGGGCGTGCCGCTGCTGTTCGGCGGACTGGCGGCGGTCGGGCTGCTGCGCTTTCCGGGCTGGATCGGTGCGCAGGGCCACTCCTGGCAGTTCGTCGCCGGCGTGGGCATGGCCTGCGCGGTGACCGCGCTGCCGATCCTGATCCTGCTGATGGAGAAGCTGGCGATCCTGCGCCAACCCATCGGCCAGCGCATCCTGCGCTATGCCAGCCTGGACGACATCGCCATCTGGGGCGTGCTGGCCCTGGTCCTGCTGGACTGGGAGCGGATCGGCCGACAGGTCGGCTTCCTGGTCGGCTTCGCCGTGGCCTGCGTGCTGTTCCGCAGGCTGATGCGCGCGATCGGCGAGCGCGACCGCTGGTACGTGATGCTGATCTGGCTGGCGCTGTGCGCGTTCGGCGCGGACTGGTCGGGCCTGCACTTCATGGTCGGCGCGTTCCTGGCCGGCGTGGTGATCGACGCCCACTGGTTCGACCAGGCCGACATGGACCGCCTGCGCCACAACGTGCTGCTGGTGATGATGCCGGTGTTCTTCCTGAGCACCGGCCTGCGCACCGCCTGGAGCGTCGGTGGCGCGACCGTGTTCCTGGCCGCGCTGGTGCTGCTGGTGGCCGCCGTCGCCGGCAAGCTGGCCGGCGTACACCTGGCCGGCCGCCTGCTGAAGTGGAAGCCCGGCGAGGCCAGCCTGATCGGCTGGCTGCTGCAGACCAAGGCCCTGATCATGATCATCTTCGCCAACATCCTGCTGGACAAGGCGATCATCACCAGCGCCACCTTCACCGCCCTGCTGCTGATGGCCGTGATGAGCACCATGCTCTCCATCCCGCTGGCCACGCCGCGGCTGCGGCGGCTGCAGCAGCAACAAGACTGAAAGCCGGGCGGGCGGCGCGACCGCTTGCCCACCGGCCACGACGCCTGTAGGATCGCCGCCTCTTTTCGCATCCTCCCGGACCGCCGTCATGCGTGCCGCCTTTCACCCAGGAAATCTCACAGCGTCGTAATCCCGACGCCCCCGCATGGGCATGAGGCCCAGGCGGAACCGTGACCTGTTGGCGCATTGCGCCGGTGAAACGAGATGCACACCAAACTGCGTTCCCCTGCGCGCCGCATCGGCGCGCGTGTGGCAGCTGCGCCTGTACCGCCAGCTGCTCAATTCCTCAATCAAGCAAGACGACATCTTGCCGACCGTCGCGCAGGGCCTGCTGTCGCTCGGCGTGCGCCAGGCACCTGCCGACACGGCGGCCGCGCGCGCCAAGGTCGAACAGTTGCTGGCGCGCCCGCGCTCCATGGCCACGCCGCTCGCCCTGCCCTTCATCAAGGAACTGGCCGGCATCTTCGGCCTGTCGCGCGACCAGCTGCGCGTGGTGTGGTTCGTCTGCATCCTGCACGACCACCGTCCGCTGATCGACGCGGTCGAGGCCGGCGCCAAGCGCTGGCCCGGCACCCGCGGCGGCCTTCTGCGCCTGCTCGGCGATACGCTGGAACTCCCGCCGGCCCGGCTGCGCGAGACCATCCGGCCACGTGGCGCGTTGCTGTCCAGCGGACTGCTGTACGCCAGCTTCGTGCACTGCAGCGATGCCTCCGAGTGCCTGGAACCGGCCGACCACACCAGCCAGCTGTTCGAGGATGGGGCGCTGGACGAACGCTTCCTCGGCCGCCTGTTCGAGCGCGCCGAACCCGGGACGCTCAAGCTGGCCGACTACGGGCATCTGCAGGCGGCGGTTCAACGCATCGCCGACCTGCTGCGCGCCGCGCGCCGAGACGGATCGGGCGCCAACGTGCTGCTGCACGGCCCGCCAGGCACCGGCAAGAGCGAGCTCACCCGCGCCCTGGCGAGCACACTGGGCATGGAGCTTTATCTCGTGCGCAGCGCCGACAGCGATGGCGAGCCGATCGACGCGCTGGCCCGGCTGCGCGCCTTCGAGACTGCCCAACGTGCCTTGGCGCACAACCCGCGGGCCTTGCTGCTGTTCGATGAGATCGAGGACGTCTTTCGCCACGGCAACGGCGCCGACAGTCCCAAGGTCAGCTACAAGAGCTGGGTCAACCGGCGCCTGGAAAGCATGACCCTGCCGTGTGTCTGGATCGGCAACCGCATCGACGGGCTGGACGACTCGCAGCTGCGCCGGTTCGACATCGTGCTGGAAGTGGTGCCGCCGCCGCGCAGCGCCCGCCGCGCCCTGCTGGAACGGGCACTGGATGCCACCCCGGTTCCTGCGTCGCTGCTGGAATGCATCGCCGAACGGGAGGCCTTCGCGCCCGCGCACTTCACCCGGGCCGCGCGCCTGATGCGGCGCCTTGCGCCGGCACCCGAGGCGCGAGCAGGCATCCTGCGCGACTCGCTGAACGCGCTTCTGCGCATCGCCGGCGAGCCGCCGCTGCAAGAGGACGGGCCGCGGACCACCTTCGATCCCGAGCTGGTCCGAAGCACCCCGCCGCTGGCGCCGATGCTGTCGCTGCTGGAACGCCGTCCGCAGGCGCGCATCTGCCTGTACGGCCCTCCAGGCACCGGCAAGACCGCGCTGGCCGCGCATCTGGCCCAGCGCCTGGACATGCCCCTGCACCGCAAGCGCGCCTCGGACCTGCTGGGCAGCTGGGTGGGCCAGACCGAGGCCCGGATCGCCGCGATGTTCGAGCAGGCCACGCGCGACGGCGCCCTGCTCTGCCTGGACGAGGCCGACAGCTTCCTGCGCGACCGCCAGAGCGCGCGGGCCGCCTGGGAGGTCACGCAGGTCAACGAGTTGCTGACCTGGCTGGAGGACTTCGAGGGCGTGTTCGTGGCGTCCACCAATCTGATGGGTGCCCTGGACGCGGCCGCGCTGCGTCGGTTCGACTTCAAGCTGCGCTTCGACTATCTGGATCCGCGCCAGCGCCTGCAGCTGTTCGAGCGCCACGTGGCCCAGCATCGTCTGCATCCCGACCTGGATGAGGCCGATCGCATGCGCCGGCTGCAGCGCCTGGATCGGCTGACCCCGGGCGATTTTGCGGCGGTCCGGCGCCGGCTGGAAGCGGCCGACGGTCAGGCGGGTCAGCGCGATCTGCTGGCCTGGCTGGACGAAGAGCAGGCGCTGAAGCCGGACAACAGCCGCCCGATCGGCTTCGCCCACTGAATCCAGCCTTCGCTCAGCCCAGCGCGTCCAGCGCCGCGGCCAGATCGGCGGCCAGGGGGGCGTTGAGCAGGTAGGGGGTGCGGCCGCCGTCGAGCGAGAACTCCAGCGAGGCGGCGTGCAGGAACAGGCGCTTGAGGCCGATCTGCTCGCGCAGGCGCTTGTTCGCCTCCGGATTGCCGTACTTGTCGTCGCCGGCCACCGGGTGGCCGATGTGCTGGGCGTGGACGCGGATCTGGTGGGTGCGGCCGGTCTCGATCAGGACCTCGCAGTAGGACTGGCCGCCGCGGCGTTCGAGCACCCTGAAGTGGCTGACGCTGGGCTTGCCGCCGTCGTTGACCTGGACGTGGCGCTCCCCGCCCTGACGCAGGCCGACCAGCAGCGGCGAGTCCACGTTCATGGTGCCGTCGGGCAGGCGCCCGGTCAGCAGGGTCAGGTAGCGCTTGCGGATGCCCTTGGCCGGGCCGGCGTCCTCGCGCAGCAGCGCCTGCAGCTCGGTCAGGGCGGAGCGCTTCTTGGCCAGCACCAGCAGGCCGGAGGTATCGCGGTCCAGGCGGTGGACCAGCTCCAGCGGCTGGTTGGGGCGCAGGGCGCGCATGGTCTCGATGGCGCCATGGCTGATGCCGCTGCCGCCGTGGCTGGCCACCCCGGTGGGCTTGTTGATGACCAGCAGGCGGGCGTCCTCGAACACGATCGCCGCCTCCATCCGCGCCAGGAAGCCGGCCGGCGGCGCCGATTTGGGCCCGGCCTCCTCCAGGCTGACCGGCGGCACCCGCACCTCGTCGCCCGCGGCGAGCTTGCGCTCGGCCTTGGCCCGGCCCCCGTTCACGCGGACCTGGCCGCTGCGCACCAGCTTGTAGACCAGGCTGCGCGGGGCGCCCTTGAGCTGGCCGAGCAGGAAATTATCCAGCCGCTGGCCATCGCGGTCGGCGGGCACGACCACCGTGCGCACGGCACTGCGGGCGGGCGGCGAGTCGGGGCGTGGCGGTACGGTCATTTCCGGCAGCTTCTCTGTTACACTCGGCGATGCGAGATAAGGGTTTGATTTCGCAGGAAAGTTCTACACGGGCCAGAAGCCCAGCTTCCCTCGCGAAAGCCCGGCACAGTGCGCGACCACCGCCCCCGGGGCGGCCATGTTAGCGGCTCGCCGGCAGGCCCCGACACCCGCCGGATGCGTCAGACATCCGAAGCTGAACACGTCCCGCGCGGTAACGGCCCTTCCCGGGCGGTCGCCGACGGTCCCGCAACACCGACACATGACAAAGCGCTCCCGCGGCCCGCCGTGGTGTCGAAGCGCTGGAAGCTCCAACCCGCCCCACCCGCGCAGCGCGCGAGGGGCGGCCGAACGTTCCAGAGGCAAAACGCCATGGCGCCCCGCGCGGTAGCAGCGCGAGGAACGCAACAATGAAACGTATGTTGATCAATGCCACGCAGGCGGAAGAACTGCGCGTGGCGATCGTGGACGGGCAGACGCTGTACGACATCGATATCGAGCAGCCCTCCAAGGAACAGAAGAAGTCCAACATCTACAAGGGCCGCATCACCCGGCTCGAACCCTCCCTGGAAGCGGCCTTCGTCGATTACGGCGCCGAGCGTCATGGCTTCCTGCCGCTGAAGGAGATCTCCCGCGACTACTTCCAGTCCGGGGTCGACCACCACAAGGCCGGCCTGCGCGAACTGCTGCGCGAGGGCCAGGAAGTGGTGGTCCAGGTCGACAAGGACGAGCGTGGCAACAAGGGCGCGGCCCTGACCACGTTCATCTCCCTGGCCGGCCGCTACATGGTGCTGATGCCCAACTCGCCCACCGCCGGCGGCGTCTCGCGCCGGATCGAGGGCGATGACCGCGCCGCGCTGAAGGCGGCCATGGACGCGCTGACCATCCCCGACGACATGGGCGTGATCATCCGCACCGCCGGCGTGGGCCGCGACGCCGAAGAGCTGCAGTGGGACCTGGATTACCTGCTGAGCGTGTGGAAGGCCGTGGCCGAGGCCGCGCTGGCCAAGCCGGCGCCGTTCCTGATCTACCAGGAGTCGCGCCTGATCGTGCGCGCCCTGCGCGACTACCTGCGCTCGGACGTGGGCGAGATCCTGGTCGACACCGCCGAGCTGTACGAGACGGCCAAGGAGTTCATGCAGCAGGTGATGCCGCACAACCTGCGCAAGCTCAAGCACTACACCGACGACATCCCGCTGTTCAACCGCTTCCAGATCGAGTCGCAGATCGAGGCCGCCTACGAGCGCAACGTGCGCCTGCCCTCGGGCGGTTCGATCGTGGTCGACCAGACCGAGGCGCTGACCGCCATCGACGTCAACTCGGCGCGCGCCACCAAGGGCGGCGACATCGAGGAGACCGCGTTCCACACCAACTGCGAAGCGGCCGAGGAAGTGGCCCGCCAGCTGCGCCTGCGCGACCTGGGCGGCCTGGTGGTGATCGACTTCATCGACATGTCCTCCTCCAAGCACCAGCGCGAGGTCGAGAACCGCCTGCAGAACGCGCTCAAGTACGACCGCGCCCGCGTCCAGCTGGGCCGCATCTCGCGCTTCGGCCTGATGGAAATGAGCCGCCAGCGCCTGCGCCCGAGCCTGGGCGAGTCCAGCCAGATCGTGTGTTCCGCGCTGCGACGGCCATGGCCGCATGCGCAGCGTCGAGTCGCTGTCGCTGTCGATCATCCGCGTGGCCGAAGAGCACGCGATGAAGGACAACACCGGGCAGGTCCTGGTGCAGGCGCCGCTGGAGATCGCCAACTACCTGCTCAACGAGAAGCGCAACGCGCTGCGCGAGATCGAACAGCGCCACGACGCGCCGATCATCATCGTCGCCGACGAGCAGCTGCACACCCCGCACTACGAGGTCACCCGCCTGCGCGAGAACGAGCTGGGCGAAGAGTCGAGCAAGCCCAGCTACCAGCGCGGCACCCCGCGCAAGCTGCCGGTGCATGCGCTGACCAAGGCCCAGCTCAACATCCCCGCCGCCCCGGCGGTGACCACGGTCAAGCACGCCCAGCCCGCGCCGATCCGCCAGGAGCGCGAAGCACCGGCCCCGGTCGAGCCGGCTCCCGCGCCCGTCGCCCCGGCGCCGCAGCCGGTCGCCGCCGCCACCGGCGGCGTGGTCGGCTGGCTCAAGCGCGTGTTCGGCGCCGCCAGCGCCCCGGCGCCGGTCGCCGCGCAGCCGCAGCCGGCGCGCGAGGCGCGTCCGGCCCGCAACGAGCGCGGCAACACCGGTCAGCAGCGCCGCAACGGCAATGAAGGCAACCGCGGCCAGGGAGGCAACAACGCCCGCGGCGGCCAGCAGAACGGCAATGGCCAGGCGCGTCGCGACAACCGCGAGGCGCGCGGCAATCGGGACGGCGGCCAGGCGCAGACCGGCAACGGTCAGGCGCCGCGCAACAAGGGCGAGGGTCAGCAGAACAAGCAGCCCCAGCAGCAGCCCAAGGCCGCGCAGAACCAGAACCCGCCCAAGCAGCCCAAGCCCCAGCAGGACAAGCCGCAGCAGGACGCCCCGGCGCAGCAGGCCCAGCCCGCGCAGCCGCGTGCGCCCAGGCCGCCGCGCGAGCCGGCCAAGCCGGTCGAGGCCACGCCCGAGCTGCTGGCCGCCACGGCTGTGACCGCCGGCCTGAACGCCGAGGCGCCCCAGCCCGTGCCGGCAGCGACGACCGAACCGGTCGCCGAAGCGCCCAAGCCCGCGCCGGCCGCACCGCTGGCCGTCGATGCCGATGCCGAGACCGAGGACAACGCGCGCGACGAGCAGGACGAACTGAACGCCGACGGCGCCGAGTCTGGCGACGACAACGGCACGCCGCGCCGTCGTCGCGGCCGTCGCGGCGGTCGCCGCCGTCGTCGTGGCAATGGCGAGCAGGCCGCTGGCGATGCGTTCGAGCAGGATGCCGCGGGCGAGGAAGAGCCGGTGGTCGTGCCGTCGTCCTCGCAGCCGGAGTTCGACTTCGACGACGCCGAGGCGCCCGCCCCGGCCGTGCCGGCGGCCAAGCCGCGCGTGCGCACCGAGGCCGCCACCGCCGCGGTCGCCGCGGCCAGCGCCACTGCCGTGGTCGCTGCCATCCCCCCGGACAGCAAGCCGTCGTCGCCCACCGAGGAGCCGCAGGTCGCGTCGTCGTTCGATGCGCCGGCGCCGACCCACGAGGTCGCCGCCCCGGTCGTCGAAGCGGCAACGCCGCCTGCGCCGGTGGCCGAGCCGGTGGCCGCTGAGCCGGTTCCCGCAGGCCCCGAAGTGCACGTCAGCGTCGAAGTGCAGCCCGAGCCGTCTCCGGTCGTGGCCGAGATCGCGCCCGAGCAGCTTCCGGTGACGACGGCCGCCCCGACCGCCGATGCGTCGGTGGAGGCGCCGGCTGAGGTGCCGGCCCCCGTGGCCAGCACCGCGCCCGAACCCGAGCTGGCCGCCCAGGCCGAAGTGACCGCGCCCGCCGAGGAAGCCCCGGCAACGGCGCAGGCCACCGAGGACGAGACGCCGGCCGATGCCCCGGCGTCCAAGCCCGCGGCGGCCTCGGGCTCGCTGTTCTTCGCCGCCGACGCGCAGACCCCGCGCTCGGTGACGCGCCACCTGTTCGAGCCGGCGCCCGCGCCTCGCGTGTCCGACGAACAGACGCCCGCGCAGAACGACAGCCACGGCGGCACGACCGACAGCGAGCGCAGCGCCTGAGCCAGCGACGCGGACCGGGCCCGGCTTCATCGCCAGGCCCGGCATCGGGATGAAACGGAACGGGCGCCCTCAGGCGCCCGTTTCGCTTTGCGTGGCCTTCTGAGTGACTCTTTGTCTTTACGTTCTCGCGTCCCTACGAAGGGACGACCAGCCTGTATGAAGCAACCGACAGTCCGTACGACTGGACCAACACTCCGTCATCCCCGCGAGCGCGGGGAGTGCTTCCTGGCAGACGCATGTCTGACCATCCAGTGCCTGTTGCACTCCAGAGCGAAAGTCCCTGGGTTCCCGCGTTCGCGGGAACGACGGTAGAGGTTTCGCTGCGGCGGGGACCCACACCCCGTGGTGCTTTGCGCGGGCTTTAAGTGACCTTTTGCGTGTCCCTACGAAGGGACGAACAGTTCGTGCTAACGGACCGACAACCCGTCATTCGCGCGAAAGCGGGAATCCATGGATGTTCGCACGCAAGCCTCAAAGTCCCTGGATTCCCGCTTTCGCTGGAATGACGGGTTGTCGATTGATCGGATCAAGGGGACACTTCGCGAGCGCGCTCTGCGAGCGCCCTACGCCAGCCTGAGCGGCGCACGCACAGCAATGAAAGGCCGGCAGCACACCGGCATCTGCCGCCCTCGCACGTTTCACCCTCGCACGATCAAAGACTCTTCGACGGATCGATCAGCCCGTACTGCGCCGCCAGGCGCGCCAGCGCCATCGTGTCCTGCACCTGCACCTTTTCCAGCAGGCGCGTCTTGTGCGTGCTGACGGTCTTGGGGCTGAGGTTGAGGCGCTTGGCGATCTCGCTCTGGCGCAGGCCCTGCACCAGCATCATCACCACCTCCAGCTCGCGCGCGCTCAGATCGTCGAACGGCGAGGCCTCCTCGCTCATGCTCGACAGCGCCAGGTTCTGCGCCACGTTGCTGCCCAGGCAGCGCTTGCCGCGCGAGACATCGCGCACCGCGCGCAGCAGCTCGGCCGCATCGCCGCCCTTGCCGACATAGCCCGAGGCACCGGCCTCGAGCAGCCGCTTGGGCAGCGGGCCATCCTCGAGTACCGAGACGATGATCACGCGGCTGCCGTAGTCGCCGCGCACGATGCGCTCGGTCACGTCGAAGCCGCTGAGCCCGGGCAGGTGCAGATCGCACAACACCACATCGGGCTTGAGCTTGCGGATGGCCGGCAGCGCTTCCTCGCCGCTCTCGGCCTCGCCGACCACCTCGATATCCACCTGGCCGGCGAGGATCAGCTTCAGGCCAGTCCGCACCAGCGCATGATCGTCCACCAGAAATACCCGGATCGTCATCCTTGCCATCCCCTTGTAGGCATATGCCGCTCCCGTGGTCAGCCTACTCGCGGCGGGTGAAACTGGGCAAGGGCGCGGGCTGGTTGTGGTGGCGAAGTGCGCGGGGTGTCACCGGACACGGGCGCGCCGGGAAGTTGGATTAACAGGGGTCGTTGCCCGGATGGGAACGAGCTCAGCGGCGGGAGCGTCCAGAGATTTCTGCCTACCCGCAAACAGACCCCCGTCATTGCCGCGAAGGCGGGAATCCATGGACGTGCGCGCGCAAGCCCCAAAGTCCCTGGATTCCCGCTTTCGCGGGAATGACGATAGAGGGTCCGCGGCGGCTTCAGGTGGAGGCGTGAAAGCCGGAAGCCTGGAAGCCGGCCGCGGCGCCGCGCTTACTTGGTGGTGTAGCCGCCGTTGACCAGGATGGTCTGGCCGGTCATCCACCAGCCGTCGCTCACCAGGAAGCGGATCCACGGCACGATGTCCTCGATGTCGGTCAGGCCGGTCTTGGACGAGGGCGACAGCGCGGCGGCGGTCTTGTGGTAGGCCACCGCATCGGCGCCTTCGGCGGGATAGAAGAACGGCGTGTCCATCGGGCCCGGGCCGATCGCGGTCACCGAGATGCCGCGGTCGCCCAGTTCCTTCGAGGCAGCGCGGGTGTAGTGTTCCACCGGGGCCTTGGTGCCGGCATAGCTGGAATAGAACGGCGTGTAGGCGCCCAGCAGCGAGGTCACCAGCGTGCAGATCTTGCCGTTGTCGCTCAGCGCCTTGCCGGCTTCCTTGATGAAGAAGAACGCCGACTTGGAGTTGACCGCGCTCATCTGGTCGAACTCATCCTCGCTGATCTCGGTCATCGGCTTCTTCAGCACCTTGCCCACGGTGTTGACCGCGATGTCGATCGAGCCCATCGCGGCCTTGGCATCGGCGAACAGCTGCTCCATCGCGGCGGCGGTGGTGAGATCAGCCTGGAAGGCGAAGGCCTTGGCGCCCGTCGCCTTGATCTCTGCCACGGTCTTGTCGGCGTCGGCCTTGGTGGAGGCGCTGTTGTAGTGGATCGCCACGGCCTTGGCCCCGTGCCTGGCCAGGTCGGTGGCGAGCAGGCCGCCGAGATTCTTGGCGCCACCGGCGATGAGGACGGTCTTGCCCTGGAGGGAATGGTCGGTCATTGGAAGATCCTTGGCTGTGGAAGACGGGAACCACGTCGGCCAGCTTCGGAAGAACGCGATACGAAGACCGCCTCCCCCGCTTGCGGGCGTGCCTCACACCATATAATCCAGGCCAAGAACATAAAGCCGACATGTGTGACTTCACATGTCGTGGATCCTGACCAATCGAGGGACGCAGCGCCGTGGACCGGATCGACCTGTTCCGCATCTTCGTCCGCGTGGTGGAGGTGGCCAGCTTCACCCGCGCGGCCGACACGCTCGGCATGCCGCGCTCCTCGGTCTCGGCCGCCGTGGCCGAGCTGGAAGGCCGCATCGGCGTGCGCCTGCTGCACCGGACCACGCGCAAGGTCGCCCCGACCCAGGACGGCGCGGCCTTCTACGAGCGCTGCCTGCGGGTGATCGCCGACGTCGAGGAGACCGAGGCGCTGTTCCGCCAGGGCAAGACCAAGCCCTCGGGCAAGCTGCGCGTGGACGTGCCCGGGCGCATCGGGCGGCTGATCATCGCCCCGGCGCTGGGCGGCTTCCTCGACGAATACCCGGAGATCGACATCAGCCTGGGCGTCACCGACCGCGCGGTCGACCTGGTCGAGGAGCGGGTGGACTGCGTGGTCCGGGTCGGGCCGCTGAGCGATTCGGGGCTGATCGCCCGCACGCTCGGCACGCTGCCGCTGATCAACGTCGCCAGCCCCGCCTATCTGGCCCGGCACGGCACGCCGCACGCGCCCGAAGACCTGGCCGGCCACTGGGCGATCCACTACGCCTCGCCGTCCAGCGCCCGGGTCGAACCCTGGGAATGGATGGAAGGCGACACGCCGAAGACCTTGCACGTGCCCGGCCGGGTCACGGTCAACAACGCCGAGGCCTGCATCGCCTGCTGCCTGGCCGGCCTGGGCCTGATCCAGATCCCGGCCTACGACGTGCGCGACGCGCTGCGCGCCGGCACGCTGGTGGAGGTGATGCCCGGGCATCGCGCCGCGCCGCTACCGATGACCCTGCTGTATCCGCATCGCCAGCACCTGTCGCGGCGGGTGCAGGTGTTCGCCGACTGGGTCGAGCGGCTGCTCAAGGAAGCGATCGCACCATGAAGCGCTGTGCGCCCGTCTGCGGGTTCAACGAGCGGCTGGCTATCCTGACCGCGCCGCCCTGCCCGACTGCCCGCGCCCGATCGATGCGCCGAAGCCCATGACCACCCCGCGCCGTTACAAGCCGTCCAAACGCCGCGAAGCGACCTCCGAACAGCGCCGCCAGCGCATCAAGCAGGCCGCGTGGTCGGTGTTCGCACAGCAGGGACTGGATGCGGCGACGATCTCGGGCATCGTTGCCGCCAGCGGCGCGTCGACCGGCAGCTTCTACAACGACTACCGCACCAAGCAGGCGGTGTTCGACGAACTGCTGGCAGATCTGCTGGCCCAGGTGCGCGCGGTCACCGCGCAGGCGCGCGCCCGCGCCGACGACCTGGAGACCATGCTGCAGCTGTCCTATCGCGACCTGCTGGTGCTGATCCTGGGCATCGAGGCGGCCCTGCCCTTCATCGCGCGCAACCAGCACCACATCCGCACCCGGCTGTACGACCTGGACGGCATCGATTCGCTGCTCGGCGATATCCGGCGCGACGTGGTGCGCGGCATGCCGGGGCTTGCGCTGGCGCCGTGGCAGGTCTCGCTGGTCGCCAGCCTGATCGTGTCCAACGGCATCGAGACGCTGCTGCTGCTCGAGGGCCGCGACCGCATCGACATCGACGAAGTGGCCGGGCTGATGACGCGCTTGGTGATCGGCGGCATCGGCAGTCTGGCTGCAGCGCAACAAATTTGACGACTTCCTCAAGTATGTCCATGCTCCGCGCCGGGAGGACCACACCATGCGCGAAGCGGACTACGTCATCGTCGGGGCCGGACCGGCCGGCTGTGCCCTGGCCGCGCGCCTGGCGGCCGCGGCGGAAAAGCCCAGCGTCGCGCTGATCGAAGCCGGCCCGCCCGGCCCGTCCCTGCTCTCGCGCATCCCGGCCGGCATCGCCGCACTGGTGCCGTTCAAGTCCGCGCGCAACTACGCCTTCCAGACCGTGCCCCAGGCCGGGCTGGGCGGGCGCCGCGGCTACGTGCCGCGCGGGCGTGGCGTGGGCGGTTCGAGCCTGATCAACGCGATGATCTACATACGCGGCCAGCCGCAGGACTACGACGGCTGGGCCGCCGCCGGCTGCCCGGGCTGGGGCTGGCACGACGTGCTGCCGCTGTTCCGGCGGTCGGAGGCCAACCAGCGCGGCGCCGATGCGCTGCATGGCGACCGCGGGCCGCTGGTGGTGTCCGACCTGGCCTCGCCCAGCGCGGTCTCGCAGGCCTTCATCGAGGCGGCGCTGCAGTCGGGCTATGCGGCCAACCCGGATTTCAACGGCCCCAGCCAGGAAGGCATCGGCCTGTACCAGGTCTTCCAGCGCAACGGCGCGCGGCTGGACGCCGGCTCGGCCTACCTGGCCGACGCCGCGCGCTGGCCGCACCTGCGCATCCTCAGCGACACCCGCGCCGAGCGCGTCGTCTGCGAAGGCCGCCGCGCGACGGGCGTGGAGGTGGTGACCCGGCACGGGCGCGAGACGATCCGCGCCCATCGCGAAGTGATCCTCTCGGCCGGTGCGATCGGCTCGCCGCAGCTGCTGATGCTCTCCGGCATCGGGCCGGGCGCGCATCTGGCCGAACACGGCATCGGTGTGGTCCACGACGCGCCCGGCGTGGGCGCCAATCTGCAGGATCACCTGGACTATGTGGGCCTGAAGCGAATGAAGGGCCCGGGCCTGCTCGGCTTCGGCCCGGACACGCTGCTGCGCGGCGCGGCGGCGTTCCCGGCGTGGCGGCGCGGCCATGGCATGCTCACCAGCAACCTGGCCGAAGCCGGCGGCTTCGTCCGCAGCGCGCCGGAAGTGGACCGGCCCGATCTGCAGTTCCACTTCTGCGCGGCGCTGGTCGACGACCACGCGCGGCACACGCATCTGGTGCGCGGCGTGACCCTGCACGTGTGTGCGCTGCGCCCGCTGAGCCGCGGCTGGATCCGCCTGGCCTCGCCCGACCCGGCGCAGGCGCCGCTGATCGATCCGAACTTCCTTTCCGCGCCAGACGATGTGGCGCTGACGCTCAAGGGCGCACGCGCCGTGCACCGCATCCTCGATGCAGCGCCGCTGGCGCGCTACGGCGGCAAGCTGCTCTACGCCAGCCCGCGCCCGGACGATGCGGAGCTGCTGCGCCTGATCCGCGATCACGCCGACACCATCTACCATCCGGTCGGCACCTGCCGCATGGGCCGCGGCGTCGGCGCGGTGGTCGCCCCGGACCTGACCGTGTATGGCCTGCAGGGCCTGCGCGTGGCGGACGCCTCGATCATGCCGACGCTGATCAGCGGCAATACCCAGGCGCCGTCGGCCATGATCGGCGAGAAGGCCGCCGATCTCATCCTCGGCAGGAGCGCCGCATGAATCACGACGACCTGCAGACGCTGTTCGCGCCATTGCACCGGGCCTCGCGCGCCACGCCCGCGGCGGATGCGCACATGCGGCGCGCATGGCTGGAAACGCTGGCACAGCTGGTGCGCGAGAACGTCGAGCAGATCGTGCAGGCCATCGACGCGGATTTCGGCGGACGCTCGCACGACGAGAACGCGCATGCTGGAAGTGCTGCCGGCGCTGCGCGGCATCCGCCACGCCCAGCGCCATGTGCAGCGCTGGATGCGCCAGGTGCGCCGGCCGGTGGACGTGGTGTTCCAGCCCGCCAGCGCCTGGCTGCGCTATGAGCCGCTGGGCGTGATCGGCATCATCGCGCCCTGGAACTATCCGCTACTGCTGTCGATCGGCCCGCTGGCCGATGCGCTGGCCGCCGGCAACCGGGCGATGCTCAAGCCGTCCGAGCTGACCCCGCGATTTTCAGAACTGCTGGCGCAGCTGGTCGCGCGCTACTTCGCCCCCGACCTGGTGACCGTGGCGACCGGCGGCGTGGACACGGCCAGGGCGTTCTCGTCCCTGCCCTTCGACCATCTGCTGTTCACCGGCTCGACCGCGGTCGGGCGCGAGGTGATGCGCGCCGCCGCCGACCATCTCACCCCGGTGACGCTGGAACTGGGCGGCAAGTCGCCGGCCTTCGTCGCGGCGGACTATCCGCTGGCCAAGGCCGCCGATGCGATCGCCTTCGGCAAGTTCCTCAACGCCGGGCAGACCTGCATCGCGCCGGACTACGTGCTGGTGCCGCGCGCGAAGATGGACGACTTTGCCGCCGCCGTGCTGGACGCGGCGCGACGGCGCTATCCGACGGTGGCGGGCAATGCGGACTATTCGGCGGTGATCACGCCACGCCATCGCCAGCGGCTGGCATCGGCGCTGGACCAGGCGCGCGCGGCCGGCGCGCGCGTGCAGGCGCTGGATGCGGGCGGCGCGACGGAGAAGATCGCCCCCACGCTGGTACTCGACCCGCCGCAGGACAGCCTGCTGATGCGCGAGGAGATCTTCGGCCCGGTGCTGCCGCTGATCGGCTACGACCATCTGGACGAGGCCATCGCCTTCGCCGCCGCGCGCGAGCGCCCGCTGGCGCTGTACTGCTTCAGCGGCGAGCGCGCCGTACAGCGACGCGTGCTGGACGGCGTGACCTCCGGCGGCGTCACGCTCAACGGCACGCTGCTGCATATCGCCCAGGACAGCCTGCCCTTCGGCGGCATCGGCCCCAGCGGCATGGGCGCCTATCACGGGCAGGAAGGCTTCAAGCGCTTCAGCCATGCGCGCGCGGTGTTCAAGGTCGGGCCGATCAACGTGTTCCAGCGGATGGGTCCGCCGTGGACGGGGCTGGCGCGGCGCATGTTCGGCTGGCTGGCGCGCTAGGGCGGCGCGATCCGGTTCGTGCAAAGAAGAAGGAAGCAAGGCGCCGCCTTGCTTCCCTTGAGCGCTTCAATCAGCACACCACTGCAGGTAGCGCGCGTTGCTTGCCGCCTGCCTTGCAAACGCAACGCTCGCGAGCGGCGCGTTCTGCTCCCCTGCTACGGCGTCATCACGACCTTGCGGCAGTCTTCCTGCTTCTCATCGAAGATCTTGTAGCCCTGCGCCGCATCGGCCAGCTTCATGCGGTGGGAGATGATGATGTCCGGGTCCAGATCGCCATCCTCGATGAAGCCCAGCAGCTCCGGCAGATACTTGTGCACATGGGTCTGGCCCATGGCGAAGGAGAGCCCCTTGTCGAAGGCGTCGCCGATCAGGAAGCCATGGATGAAGCCCGCATAGACGCCGGGCACGCTCACCACGCCGCCGCGCTGCGTGGCCGAGATGCACTGGCGGATCACTTCGCCGGAGCTGGTCTCGATCTTCAGCGTGCTCAGCACGGTCTCGGTGGTGCTGCCCTTGGCCTCGAAGCCCACCGCATCGATGGACGCGGAGACGCCTCTTCCGTTGGTCAGTTCCAGGATCCGCTCCGACGCGTCGCCCTCGCTGAAGTCGATCGGGATCACGCCATAGGCGCTCACCGCGAAGTTCAGCCGGTACTGCTCCGAATCCACCATGAAGATCCGCTCGGCGCCCAGCATGCGCGCGCACGCCGCGGCCATCAGGCCCACGGGACCCGCGCCGAAGATGGCGACGGTAGAGCCCGGTTCGACCCTGGCGTTGAGCACGGCCTGATAGCCCGTCGGCAGGATGTCTGACAGGAACAGCACCTTCTCATCGGCCAGACTGCCGGGCACCGCGAACGGCCCCACGTTCGCCTTGGGCACGCGCACATATTCGGCCTGCCCACCCGGAACGCCGCCATACAGATGCGAGTAGCCGAACAGGGCCGCAGGCGGCGTCATCTTCGAGCGCTTGCGCACGCTGGCGCCTTCGTCGGGGTTGGTCGTCTCGCAGGCGGCGAACAGTTCGTTCTCGCAGAAGAAGCACTTGCCGCAGGCGATCACGAACGGGATGACCACCCGATCGCCCACGCTCACCTCGGTCACCGCCGGGCCCGCGTCTTCCACCACGCCCATGAACTCGTGGCCGAAGATGTCGCCGTGTCGGGTCTCCGGGATCTTGCCGTGGAACAGGTGCAGGTCCGATCCGCAGATCGCGGTCGCCGTCACACGCAGGAGGATGTCGTCGGCCTCCACCAGCTGCGGATCGGGAACGGTCTCGACGCGCACGTCCTTGGAACCATGGTAGGTCAACGCTTTCATCTTCGGATCTCCGGTGAGTCGGGCCTTCCACCCTCCTCGCCGTGCCGTTAGCGCAGTAGCACCGCAGGCACGCTCCAGCGTCAATCTTTGTTAACGCCAAGCTTTGCGGTCTGTCATGCCGACGCGTTCGTTGCAGTGCGCTGCGTGGCCCGTTCGCAGCGCCCGCAGGCGCAACTCACCCGTCCGCCTTGCCGCAATCGGCCAGATCCGTCCAGCCGAACAGCCGCACGGCGTTGTTGAAAAGGATGTCGCGGCGTTGCGCCTCGGAGAGGTAAGGCGCCGTGCGGAACCGCGCGATCGCCTGCGCCGTGGCCTCGGGCCACACCATCTGGTCCGAGCCGAACAGGATGCGCTTGCCGAAGCCGTAGATCATGAGCTGCTGAAGATAATGATCCATAAAAGGACGCGGCTCGGCCCAGTCGATCGCGCCCAGGTCGACGTAGACCTGCGGATAGGCATGCAGCAGCGCCACCGTGTCATCGAGAAAGGGCCAGCCGGCATGCATGATGATCAGCTTCATGCGCGGGTGACGCACCAGCACCTCCTCGAACGAGGACGGGTTGCCCAGGCGCTCGCGGTGCAGCGGCTGGCCGCGGTAGACGATGCCCGCCGGCCCGGCGCCCGAGTGCACCGCGATCGGGACGTCCAGCGCATCGGCCAGCGCCCACAGCGGCTCAAGACGCGGATCGTCATGGGCGATGCCGTGGTACTGGTATTCGACCTCGCCGATCATCGCCAGCTTGCCCGCCGCATGCCGAGCCCGGATCTGGTCGAGCATGGCGGCATCGGGGATGTCGTCGATCTCCAACCCGCCGCGCAGGCGCGCCGGATCGAGGGCGATGATGCGATCGTCCGTCGCCGTGCTGGCGCCGCCCACGATCGCCCGCACCACGCCGGCCTCGCGCAGGGCCGCGGCGGTGGCCCGGGCGTGGTCCGCACCGTTGAACACCCGCATGGGCTGGCCATCGCCTAGGTTGGGCACGCGCGCCTCGAAGCGCCCATCGCGCTCGTAGCTGTGGATGTGGATGTCGATGACCGGCTCTACGCCGGCCACGCACGTCGGCGCGGACGACAGTGCGAGCGCAAGCAGCAAGGGGACCATGGTGCCTCCGTGTGGTGTGGGATACCGCTTGAAAACGCATCCTGGAGCGCCGAGGATCCGGCGTATTGCGAATTCGTGCCCTCCTGGCCTGCCAAGGGACCGCCATGACGTCCGACCCGCCCGTGACGCTGCTGCGCAAGCTCCCCGACGACCGCCCCGACCTGCTGCGCGCACGCGGCCAGTGGTCGTCCTGCGCCATGGAGCACTCGCTGATCCCCGCGATCGAGCTGGAGGAGCCGGGCTGGGCCTTCCATCACCTCGCCCTGCCGCTGGGCCCGACGCGGCCGCGCGTGGTCCTGAAGGTGGACAGCGGCCATGAACACGGGCGCGCCCCGCCCGAGACGCTGACCATGATCCAGGCCGGCGTGACCGGATCGGCGCGCTGGGATGCGCCGATGGAATCGGCCTGCCTCTACTTCACCGACGGGGCCATGGCCGGCGCGCTGGGCGTGGCGCACGAAGGCGTCCGCCAGGCGATCCGCAGCCGCTTGCACTATCGCGCGCCCGGCATGGCGCGGCTGCTGCGCGCCCTGCTGGCCGACGCCTCGGCCGGCCAGCCGCACGGCACGCTGATCGGCGACGCCATCTTCCTCGCCGTGGCCGCCCAGTTGGTGCCCCGGGCCTCGCGCCCAGCGCACGCCAGCCGTGGCGGCGAGCCCTGGCGCGTGCGCACGGCCCTGGCCTTCATCCATGCGCACCTGAGCGAGGAACTGGACATCGCGCAGATCGCCGATGCGGCCGCGACCAGCCCCTACTACCTCAACCGCGCCTTCCGCGCCGCGCTCAGCTGCTCGATCTGGCAGTACGTGCTGCGCGCCCGGGCGCAATTCGCGCTTGCCCTGCAGCACGACAGCAACGCGACGCTGGTGCAGGTGGCGGACGCGGCAGGCTTCAGCAGCTATGCCGGCTTCATCGACGCGATCAGGCGCGTCTGCGGCAGAACCCCGGCCCAGGTGCGCCAGGCGATCGGCCCATCGCGCGGAACCGAGGCACTTTCCTGAAGCCAGGCGGCATGCGGGCTGACACAGCCCGGCAAACCGTGCTGACCCCGCGTACACGGAACCGCCGATAGGGTCGATGCGCCCGACCACCCAAGGAACCGATATGCGCCTCGTTCGCTCGTCTGTGTTCATGGCCGCCGCGTGTCTCGCGCTGGCCGCCTGCGCCCCCCACCCCCGCCCCGACGGCCCGCCGCCGCCCCCGCCGCACGCGCACGGCGACCGACAGCCGCCCCCGCCGCCGCCCGAGATGGCACCGCCGCCGCCGGAGGCGCCAACGCCGCCGACGCAGAATCCGTAACGCTGCGGACCGACCCGCCGTGCACCACGCGCGGCGGGTCGGATCAGGCTCGCAAGCCTGTTCATGCGAGGACAAAGCCCTTGGCCGCCAAGGGCTTTGTTATTTCTGCGGCCGCGTCCCAACCTATCGAGCGCGTGCCTCGGCATCGCGATGGAAGCGGCTTCGATAGGTGGCCGGCGGCAGGCCGGTGGCGACACGGAAGTGCTGGCGAAAACTGGTGGCCGTCCCGAAACCGGCGCGCATGGCGATCTCTTCGACCGACAGGCTGGTCTCCTTCAGCAGATCGCTAGGTGGAGTTGACGTGTTGCCGCTGAATCCATTCCACCGGCACGATCTCAGTCCTCACGAAGGCGCCAGCCTCGCCATGAAGCAGGTGGGATTCCGAAAACCAGAGCCGGAGTGCAGCCCCCATCACGGCCCTCGCGAAAACTGCACCCTGAGAATTGCACCCTGACCCCTATTTTGAGACCCCTATTTTGATCATCACCGCGACGACACCCGCTACCGCTGGCGCCACCTCGCGTCCGGGCGGATCGTCACCCGGACCAAGGTCGAAATGCAGGAGGAGTTCGGCCTCAAGGCCGATGTCCTCAACGCACTTGCCGCTGGCTGGAAAAAGATCTCCCGCGGCTTTGCCTTGGAGCCGGAGCCGCGGATGCCGCCCGGGCCGCGGTGGACTTTTCCCAAGCTTATTAAGTGAACAAATACTAAATATATGTTCGCCAACAGCACGACAAAAGCGCGCTGTAGTGGCAGTCTACTTTCGTCGTGACGGGCTGATCGCCCTTGCACGGTGGGGGGCCGTGAGGCCCGCGGGGTGGAAGCCCCACAAGTTCCTGCGGCGTTCCGAGTCGTCGATGTCCGATGTCGAGGGTTGAGGGTCGTGGGATTCAGGTGGCGTCGGCAAGGTCGACGCCAATGGGCTATAGGAGGGCGAAAGCTGGCGCTTCCCCGTCTCGGGTGTAGCAAGGGCTGCATGTGCAGCACACCGAGACAAGATCATGAACGAGCAGCAAGTTGATCGGAAGCACGACAAGCGTCAGCGGTTGGTCGGTTACCTCAAGCGATTCCTGAGGAAGCCTTGGTTCATGCGGTTGGTAATCGGAATCATCTGGAAATTGCTCGATCGTTTCTTTTGATGGACGCCGGCGGCTACGCACGATACGACAAGACCAGCACCCTCCCATAGAACAGCAATCAATACATCAGAGGAGACACTACGGAGGAAACATGTTGAATAGAGCCCTCAAGATCGTCCGCGAGGTTCATCGGATGAAACAGGGCGAGCTTGCCGATTCGTTGGGAATCTCGAAGTCATATCTATCTGAGCTGGAACGAGGCGAGAAGAAAGTGAGCCTCGACGTGTTGAACAAGTATGCAAGCACCTTCGATGTACCTGCATCCACTTTCTTGAGCTTTATGGAAGCCCTCGAAGGTCAGTCCGAAGCCAGGCGCGCGCGTGCCGAGAAACTTCTTAGCGTCCTCGCATGGACTGTAGAGAATGAGCACTCCGAGGATGAAGAAAGTGCCGCGACCAAAAAAGCGAACTGAGCGGTACGATGTCTCGACTTCGCACCTGCATGGTTTGAGTAGCCATTCTCGACTCGCCGAGATTTTGTATTGGGCCGGGACACCGGGCCAGCTCAAGACCTTCAGCCGGCGCGCTGACAATTACAGCCGCTACATGGAAAAGTCGAAGACAGGCAAGGAGCGCTTGATCGAGGCTCCGGCTGCGCGACTCAAGAAGTTTCAGGCTCGGCTTCTTGACCTTCTGAACCGCATCAAGCTGCCCGATTACGTGCATTCCGGTCGCGTTGGCAGCTCATACCTAAGCAATTCCGCCGCGCACTGCGCGGCGAACGGCTGCACGATCACGATGGACATTGAGGGGTTTTACCAGTCGGTGACCCTACAACGGGTCGCGCGATTCTTTGAGGTATGGCTGAAATGTTCGCCCGATGTTTCTCTAACGCTGGCGCACCTACTTTGTTGCGATTGGCACCTTGCTACTGGAAGTCCGGCTAGTCCCCTCGTGTCCTTTTGGGCGTATCGCGAAGTGTTCGATGCAATTGACGACCGGGTGCGCGCTCGTGGCGGCGTGTTCACGCTCTACATCGACGACATGGGAATCACCGGAAACGGATTCGGGCACACCGACGTTCGTTGGGTGAGCCGGCTACTGCTTCGTGCTGGACTCAGAATCAAAGAGACGAAGACGCGCGTATTCCGGGCCGACGGACCAAAGCTCGTCACTGGCCGCGCTATGCGCAACGGCGTCAGCCGGGCCCCCAACAAGCAGCATCGGAAAATGGGCCATGCGCAGGCTCTGCTCGACGCGAATCCGAATGATCCCACATTGCGCGCCAGCGTCGCCGGGCATCGGCGTCACCTCGCGCTGCTAGACGACGACCGGCGGGTACAACACCGCGCGGAGGCCGCGAGAGTGGCAAAACCAAAATAAGAAAGTAGGTGAAATCATGAGTCGGAACAGTCACCAGCGCCGCAAACAAAAGCTGCGCAAGCGGGCGCAGGAACCCAAGCGATTCGATCTCTACAACTCGGCGGACCGTGCGATTGTCATGCGTGATCTCAAGCAGCTCATCGCCAATCTAACTACCCCAGCGGCCCTGAGCGACAAGGTTATGGAGTTCAGCCGGAGACTGAGTGACCAGACGCCGTTCTTCATTGACTGCGAACCGGAACCGTGGAGCCGTCAGAGCTGTTGCGACAGGAATGTTATGGAATTCGCCAAGATTCATGGTGGGGAGCCTGTTTTCGGGTTCCGCCTTTGGTCAAACGGCGACGTCTACATCGAAGCTGAAAGACACGCCATTTGGAAAAACGGCGACGCCATTCGCGATGTCTCGTTTGTAGACACCGGAGAGACGCGCATCCTTTTCCTGCCTGACTCCGAGAGCGTCACAGGAGGATTTGGAGCGGCGTCCCAGAAGATTCGCTATGCCTTCACTGCGCGCGACCGCCAGCTCCTCGCAGTGTTCAAGCACATGGAGGCCGCGGTGCCCCATGAGCAGATGACAAGTGATGAATCGTGGGAAGTCATGCCGTCCTATGAGGAATGGCAATCGGGCAAGCGCATGCCCAACATCATCCCGACCGTGCGAACGAGGGTCTCTTGAAGAAAAGCCGCCCTCGCGGGCGGCTTTATGAAGGAAGCTGCATCAGTAGGGTAAGCGGCGAGGGAAGTTTCGGAGCCGTGGATACTTTCCACAAATTAAGCAGTGTATGGCGGAGAGAGTGGGATTCGAACCCACGGAAGGTTTAACCCTTCGCCGGTTTTCAAGACCGGTGCCTTAAACCGCTCGGCCATCTCTCCGGGTGCGTGTCGGGGCCTGGCCCGACAGCAGAACGCCCGGCGCGGTGGCCGGGCGTCGCATTCTCGCATGGGCCGCGGGCGCAGGTGTAGCCGCGCGCGGCGTGCGGGTCAGGAGGCCTTGCGCAGGCCCAGTTCGACCAGGCGCTCGGTGCACTTGCCGCCGCAGTCCAGGCGCGACTCCTCAATCTGCTGCGGCAGGTGTTCGGCCAGGTAGTCGATGAACACGCGCACGGCCGGCAGCAGGCCGCGGCGCGAGGCGAACACCGCGTGGCAGATGCCCTGCGGCAGCGACCATTCCGGCAGCACCACTTCCAGCTCGCCGCTGCGCACCGCGTCGGCGCAGACGGTCTCGGGCAGCATGGTGATGCCGTAGCCGTCCTTGGCCAGCGCCTTGAGCAGGGGAAAGTCGAAGCCGGCCAGGCGCGGCTGCAGCTCGATCTTGCGCACCTCGCCGTTGGGGCCGTGCAGCTCCCAGCGCTGGCGCGCCTCGTCCTCGCTCATCGACATGGTCACGTGCTGGGCCAGGTCTTCCGGCGCCTGCGGGCGGCCGGCGCGCTGCAGGTACTTGGGGCTGGCCACCAGCAGTTCCTGGATCTGGCCGAAGCTGCGCATCACCAGGCTGCCGTCGTCGTCGAGCTTGGCGCGCACGCGCAGGGCCACGTCGTAGCCCTCGTTGATGATGTCCACGCGGCGGTTGTTGACGTGCAGCTGCAGGCGCACCTTGGGGTACTTGTCCAGGAAGGCCGGCAGGATCTTGGGCAGCTGCATCTGCGCCACCGCCACCGGCACGCTGACGCGGACCACGCCGCGCGGCTCGGCCGAGAGGCGGTCGACCACCTCGCGGGCGGCCTGGGCCTCGGCCAGCATGGTCTGGGCGTGGCGGTGCACGCTCATGCCCACGTCGGTGACCGCGAAGCGGCGCGTGGAGCGCTGCAGCAGGCGCACGCCCATGTCGGTCTCCAGTTGGCTGATGCGCCGGCTCAGACGCGACTTGGGGATGCCGAGCGCGCGCTCGGCGGCGGCGAAACCGCCATGGTCGACGACCATGGCGAAGTAGTAGAGGTCGTTGAGGTCCTGCATGGCGCCATCCCGAATCTGGAACGATTCAGGGTATTTAACACCCGTATGTTTGCCCATGCAACGAAAACGGACCAAATGGGGTGGGATTCTTCACCCCGTCGGTGGGCCAATCGGCCCCTGCCCCAGGGCCACGCGCCCGCCAGGCGCGACGCGTGGCCTTCGGCTGGCGTCAGTTGCTGGTGCTGGTGGACGCGGGCGCGGGCGTGGCGGCGGGCGCGGCGGCGTCCTTGGCCCAGGTGCCCTTGGCCGCGGTGCACTGCTTGTGGGTCTTGCTGGTGTCGGTGCTGCCGTCGGCGAGCTTGCAGTGATGGGTCTGCGCGGTGCCGGTGTGGGTCTTGGCGAAGGCGGTGGTGCCCAGCGCCAGGGCGGCGCCGAGGGTCGCGATCTGCAGCAGCTGCTTGGTGTTCATGACAATGACCTTCCGATTGAGGACGAATGCGCCGGCGGCGAGGCGCCCGGATCGAGCGCGGCCGAGGACGCCCGCGCTTGATAATCCTGTCGGAAATGTCAGGCAAGCCCGCGCGCGGCTGGCGCTTGCCGGGGGTTCACACGTGGCGGCGCTGACACAGCTTGGCGCGCGGCCGCACATGGCGGCGCGCACGCGGACACGGCCGCCGCTGCGGGCTCAGGCGATGCGTTCCAGGCCGCCCATGTACGGGCGCAGGGCCTGCGGCACGTCGATGCTGCCGTCGGCGTTCTGGTAGTTCTCCATCACCGCGATCAGGCAGCGGCCGATGGCCACGCCCGAGCCGTTGAGCGTGTGCACGCTCTCCGGCTTGCCGGTGGCCGGGTTGCGCCAGCGCGCCTGCATGCGGCGCGCCTGGAAGGCCTCGCAGTTGGAGACCGAGGAGATCTCGCGGTAGGTGTCCTGCGAGGGCAGCCAGACTTCCAGATCGTAGGTCTTGGACGCCGAGAAGCCCATGTCGCCCGAGCACAGCAGCATGCGCCGGTACGGCAGGCCCAGGCTCTCCAGCACCACCTCGGCGCAGCGGGTCATGCGCTCGTGTTCCTCGTCGCTGTCCTGCGGGCGGGCGATGGCGACCAGCTCGACCTTCTCGAACTGGTGCTGGCGGATCATGCCGCGCACGTCGCGACCGCCGCTGCCGGCCTCGGAGCGGAAGCACAGCGAATGGGCGGTCATGCGCATCGGCAGCGCGGCGTCCTCGACGATGCTGTCGCGCACGATGTTGGTCAGCGAGATCTCGGCGGTGGAGATCAGGTAGCGACGGTGCTCGCCCAGTTGGGTGGCGAACATGTCTTCCTCGAACTTGGGCAGCTGACCGGTGCCGATCAGGCTCTCGGCGTTGACGATCACCGGGACATTGGTCTCCTGGTAGCCGTGCGCGCCGGTGTGCAGGTCCAGCATGAACTGCGCCAGCGCCCGGTGCAGGCGCGCGATCGGCCCGCGCAGCACGGTGAAGCGCGCCCCAGACAGCTTGGCCGCGGTGTCGCCGTCGAGCCAGCCGTTGCGCGCGCCCAGTTCCACATGGTCCTTGACCGCAAAGTCGAACGCGCGCGGCGTGCCCCAGCGATGCTGCTCGACATTGCCCGACTCGTCGCTGCCCGGCGGCACGCTGGCCTGCGGCAGGTTGGGGATGCCCAGCGCGACGGCCTCGATCTGCGCGCGCAGCTGGTCCAGTTCGACCTCGGAGGCCTTGAGCTCTTCGCCGAAGCCGGCGACCTCGGCCATCAGCGGGGCGACGTCCTCGCCCTTGGCCTTGGCCTGGCCGATCGCCTTGGAGCGGGTGTTGCGTAGGTTCTGCAGCTCCTGCGTGCGCACCTGCAGCTGCTTGCGGCGCGCCTCCAGGGATTCCAGCGCGGACACGTCCAGCTCGAAGCCGCGCGTGAGGCGCAGGCGTTGGGCGAGTTCGGCGGGCTGGGTGCGGAGCAGTGCGGGATCGAGCATCGTGGCAGTCGTGCGGCGGTGAGCGGGAAAGGCGTGGATTATCGCCTTTTCCACAGCGCCACGCCCGCCGCCAGCCAGCGTGCAGTCGGGAGCGCGCGGCCGGCCTGTGCAAGAATCGCGGCCTGCTCCTCACGCCCTGCCCGCACCATGTCCACCTCCCGCGATCGTGCCTTCACCTTCCGCCTGCCGCACAAGGCGCTGTGGATCGCCCTGGGGGCGTTCGTGGCCGGGCTGCTGCTGTTCGGCATCGTGTGGCTGTCCAACCGGGGCGATGCGAGCTTCTATTCGGTCCAGCCGGCCGACCAGAGCGGCACCGAGGCGGCCACCGCGCCGCTGCCCGAGCCGGCGGCCGCCAATCAGGGCGCCAGCGGCATGCAGGCGCCATCGGCCGACGCGCAGGCGCAGGCCGACGCGGGCACCAGCGGCGCCAGCGCGTTCCCGGCGCCAGTCGTGGAGGACGCCCCTGCCCGCTCCAGCGGCGAGACTGCCCCGCCCGTCGCCTCCGCGCCGGCCGCCCCCGCGCCGCCGCAGAACCGCGCCACGCCCC
Organism: Pseudoxanthomonas sp. UC19_8; assembly: GCF_042700505.1. Taxonomy (NCBI): domain Bacteria; kingdom Pseudomonadati; phylum Pseudomonadota; class Gammaproteobacteria; order Lysobacterales; family Lysobacteraceae; genus Pseudoxanthomonas; species Pseudoxanthomonas sp. UC19_8. The sequence continues at coordinate 1,362,425 of NZ_CP170559.1, read as the reverse complement.
TGCCGATCGATGGCCAGAGCCCGCCGCCCACCTATCCGCCGTCCGCGCTGCGCAAGGGCGAGACCGGCACGGTGATGGTGCGCATCCAGGTCGATGCGCAGGGCAATCCCGGCGGCGTGGCGCTGATCCGGCGCAGCGGCTCGCGCGATCTGGACCGCGCGGCGATGGAGGCGGTGCGCAAGTGGAAGTTCCAGCCGGCCATCGACGATGGTCAGCCGGTGGCGGGCGCGGTGGACATTCCGGTGGAGTTCAACCTGGAGCGCTGAGCGCCCACCACACGCGTTTCGCATCGCTGAACCGTGCAGGTGCAGCATGGCCTGCCTTTACCGGCCTCTCACGTGTGAGCAACGAATGGCTGCAGACACTCCCCTACGCGCCGCCAACGGCGCCTAGCAAGGAGTCCTGACATGTCGCAGACCCAGACCGAATTCAATGCCCAGGCCCAGCGCGACGCACACGCCGACGCGCGGCCGGATGGGCGGCGCCCTGGGGCGCGCCCGCTGCTGTGGTTGCTGCTGCTGGTCGTGCTGGCCGCGGGCGCGTGGTGGCTGAGCGGCGATCGCCGCGCCGAGATGGCCCCGCCGACCGACGGCACGATGCCTGCCACGCAGCCGACCGCCGACTCCGCAACTGCCGATCGTCCGAATCAGCCGGTGGTCGCCAAGCGCAGCGAGCCCGCCCGCACCGCGTCGGCCAAGAAGGTCGCGCCGGATCGCGCCCCGGCCCTGCTGGCCAGCAATGCGCAGCCGAAGTATCCGCCGTCGGCGCTGCGCGCCGGTGAGGGCGGCACGGTGCTGCTCAACGTGCAGGTGGACGCGCGCGGCGAGCCCTCGCAGATCACCATCGCCCAGCGCAGCGGCAACCGCGACCTGGACCGCGCCGCGCTGAGGGCCGCCAGCGACTGGCGCTTCAGCCCGGCCATGCGCGATGGCAAGGCCGTGGCCCAGCTGGTGCGTGTGCCGGTAGAGTTCTCGCCGCAGTAAGGCAGGCGCCGGCGTCAGCGCTTCAACCAAGACCCGCAGGCGCTCGCCGCCTGCGGGTTTTTCGTACGCCCTACTTCACCGGCAGGCTGATGAAGCTCGGCTGCTGCGGCGTATGCCACACGCGCTGGGTGGCCTTCTGGTAGTCGCCCGGCTTGGCGAAGAAGATGTTATCCACGTACGTCTGCGGGTTGCGGTCGTACAGCGGGAACAGCGTGGACTGCACCTGCACCATGATCCGGTGGCCCTTGCCGAAGGTGTGGTTGGCGTTGGGCAGGTCGAAGTCGTAGGCCAGCGCCTGGTTGGGCGTGATCGCCTTGGGATGCTCGAAGCTCTCGCGATAGCGGCCGCGGAAGATGGTCAGGCCCACCGGCAGCTCGTAGCCGCCCATCTTCGGATTGGAGGCCACCTCGTCGGGCTGCACGTCGATCAGCTTGACCACCCAGTCGCTGTCGCTACCGCTGGTGGAGGCCTGCAGGTTGACCTGCGGGCGGCCGGCGATGGTCAGCGGCTCGGTCAGCGGCTCGGAGACATAGGTCAGCACGTCCGGGCGGCCGTCGACGAAGCGCTGGTCCTGCACCAGCCAGGTGGTCCACATCTGGCGATCGGAGAAGTCCACCGGGCGCGGCACGAACGGCACCGGCTTGGCCGGGTCGGACACGTACTCGTCGTACTGCGCGCCGTCCGCGGCCGGCGCCTGGAAGCCCAGCTTGCCGCCGGCCAACAGGTACAGCGCCTTGGGCTTGGCCTTGCAGCCCTGCTCGCACACTTGCGGCCAGGCCTTGTAGCGGTCCCAGTGGTTGGCGCCGGTGTCGTAGATCAGCACCGGCGGGGTGTCGGCCTTGGGCGCGCCGTCCTTGAGGTACTGGTTGAAGAACGGCAGCAGCACGTCGCGGCGGAACTGCAGCGCGGTGTCGCCATCCCACTGCAGCGCGCCCAGGCTGCTGCCGTCGTAGTTGACCTGGCTGTGGCGCCACGGGCCCATCACCAGGTAGTTCTTGTCGTTGCCGGTGTCGCGCGCCTCCATGGCCTCGTAGCTGTGGTTGGCGCCCCACATGTCCTCCTGGTCCCACAGGCCCTGCAGCCACATGGTCGGCACCTTGATCGGGGTCCTGGCCATGACCTTGTCCAGCGCCTGCTCCTGCCAGAAGGCATCGTAGGCCGGGTGCTCGGTCAGCTTGTGCCACCACGGCAGCTGGTCCAGGCCGGCGGCCTTGGCGTAGTCGCCGGCCGAGCCGGCGCGCAGGAAGTTGCTGTAGTCGTCGAAGCCCTCGCGCGCGATCGCGCTGCCCTTGCCGCGCTTGCTCAGCTGGCCGGTGAAGTAGTCGAAGTTGACCTGGCGGAACGCGCCGTAGCTGAACCAGTCGTCGCCCATCCAGCCATCGACCATCGGGCTCATCGGGTTGGCCACCTTCAGCGCCGGATGCGGGTTGGTCAGCGCCATGACCACGGTGAAGCCCTCGTAGGACGAGCCGAGCATGCCGACCTTGCCGTTGGACTCGTGCACGTTCTTGACCAGCCAGTCGATGGTGTCCCAGGCGTCGGTGGCGTGATCCACGGCGGTGTCGTTGAGCGGACCGCGCAGCGGCCGGGTCATCACGTAGTCGCCTTCCGAGCCGTACTTGCCGCGCACGTCCTGGATCACGCGGATGTAGCCGGCATCGACGAACACCTCATCGCCCTGCCCCAGCAAATCGCGCATATGCGGCGAGTCCAGGCGCGAGGTGCGGCCATCGGCGTTGTACGGCGTGCGCGTCAGCAGGATCGGCGCGTTGTGGGCGCCCTTGGGGATGACGATGACGGTGTGCAGCTTGACCCCGTCGCGCATGGGGATTTCCACGACGCGCTTGATGTAGTCGTTGGCCGCGTCCGGTGCGACGAAGGGCTTGCCGGTGATGTCCGGCGTCATGGGCGAGGTCTGGGCCAGCGCGGGCAGCGCGGCGGCCATGAGCAGGGACAGCAGGGTCGGACGCAACGCGGCGATGCGCATCGTGGGGCTCCAGGCGGGGTGACTGAACGGACAGTCTATGGGCGCGCCACCCACAGGGCACCGTGACTGATGGCATACGGCAACCCGCTTCACGGTTGGCTTCCCCCTGTAGAGCGGAGCTTTCTCAGCTGGGGCCTTTCCCACGAACCGTCCGCTGGGCCTTTCCCGCAAAACGAACGAAGAGCAGCGGAGCGAGCTCCGCTCTACAGGCAGGCCGCTGCGGGATTTCGGAAACAGTTGCTGCCCCTTGTAGAGCGGAGCTTGCTCGCTGCGCTTTGGCCGCATCCTCGGCAAGCCTCAGCGGAGCAAGCTCCGCTCTACAGGGAGGCTGCGACTCGATCTGAGGGACAGTTGCTCTCCCCAAATCCCGCACTCAGCTGCCGACCTGGGTGCTGAGGGCCGGCGCGTCGGAACGGTCTCGGTGCGGATGCCTGACGACTTCAGTCGATCGCGATCGGGACCCGCGTCTGCCCTTCGCCCTGCACCACGAAGCGCTCCACCGTCAGCGCTTCCAGCCCCATCGGGCCGTAGGAATGCAGGCGCGTAGTCGAGATGCCGATCTCGGCGCCCAGGCCCAGCTCGCCGCCATCGGAGAAGCGCGAGGACGCGTTGACCATCACCACCGCCGCGCGCAGCGCCGCCACGAAGGCGGTCGCATGCGCCTCATCGCCGGTGGCGATGACCTCGGTGTGGTCCGAGCCGTAGTGGCGGATATGGGCGATGGCCGGCTCCAGCCCGTCGACCACGCGCACGGCCAGCACCAGGTCGAGGAATTCGGCGGCGTAGTCCTCGTCCGAGGCCGGCTTGGCCTCGGCGACCAGGATGCGCGTGGCCTCGTCGCCGCGCAGCTCCACCCCGCGCGCGAGCAGCGCCTTGGCCGCGGCGGGCAGGAAGGCGTCGGCGATGTCGCGGTGGACCAGCAGGGTCTCCAGCGCATTGCAGGCGCTGGGGCGCGAGACCTTGCCGTCCACCAGCAGCTTCAGCGCCAGGTCCAGGTCCGCGCTGTCGTCCACGAACAGATGGCACACGCCCTTGTAGTGCTTGATCACCGGCACGCGCGCGTGCTCGGCGACGAAGCGGATCAGGCCCTCGCCGCCGCGCGGGATGGCCAGGTCGACGATGTCGCTCAGCTGCAGCAGCGCCAGCATGGTCTCGCGGCGCAGGTCGGTGACCAGGGTCAGCGCGGCGGCCGGCACGTGCGCGGCCTCCAGCGCGGCCTGCAGCACGGTGGCGATGGCGGTGTTGGAGTGGATGGCCTCCGAGCCGCCGCGCAGGATCACGCCGTTGCCGGCCTTGATGCACAGCGCGGCCGCGTCGGCGGTGACGTTGGGGCGGGCCTCGTAGATCATCGCGATCACGCCCAGCGGCACGCGCACCTTGCTGACGCGGATGCCGTTGGGGCGCGTATCGGTGCGGGTGACCTGGCCGACCGGATCGGGCAGCGCGGCCACCTCGCGCACCGCGGCGGCGATGCCGGCGATGCGCTCGGGGTTGAGCGTGAGGCGGTCGAGCATGGCGCTGCCGACGCCCTTGGCGCGCGCCGCGTCCAGGTCCTTGGCGTTGGCCTCCAGGATCTCCGGCGCGTGGTCCAGCAGGCCCTGGGCCATGGCCTCCAGCAGCGCGGCCTTGTCCGCGCTGGACAGCTGCGCCAGCACCTGGGCGGCGTCGCGGCAGGCCAGCGCCTGGGTCTTGATGTCGTCGGTCATGGCAGGGACTCAACTCGAATGAAGAGGGTTCTGGTGGAGGCCACCATTGGACGGGCGCCTCCCCCTGTAGAGCGGAGCTTGCTCCGCTGCGCTTCGTTCGGTTCGTGGGGAATGCCCCAGCGGAGCAAGCTCCGCTCTACAGGGAGGCCACGATGCGAGCGGAAGAGACAACAAACAGGGGTCACAGCAGCACCAGGTCGTCGCGGTGGATCACGTTCTCGCCATAGCTATACCCCAGCACGGCCTCGATGTCGCGCGAGTGCCGGCGGGCGATGCGGCGGATGTCGGCGGCCGAATACTGGGCGATGCCGCGCGCCAGCCGGCGCTGGCCGTCCTCGCCGCGCAGCTGCACCTCGACCATGTCGCCGCGGCGGAAGTCGCCCTCGGCGCCGATCACGCCGCCGGGCAGCAGCGAGGCGCCGCGTTCGACCAGGGCGCCGGCCGCGCCGGCATCGACCAGGATCGCGCCGGGTTCGACCGGGGCGTGCCGCAGCCAGCCCTTGCGCGCCGCGATGCGCGTCTGCGCCGCATGCAGGCGCGTGCCGCGCAGGCGGTCCTGGGCCAGCCCGCGCACGACCTCGGCGCTGCGGCCGTTGAACAGGTAAGTCTCAACGCCCGCCGCGCCGGCCTTGGCCGCCGCTTCCAGCTTGGTGCGCATGCCGCCGGTGCCGACGCTGCTGCCGCTGCCGCCGGCCATGGCGAACACCTCCGGCGTCAGCGCCGTGACTTCGTCCAGCGGGCGCGCGGCCGGGTTGCTGCGCGGGTCGGCGGTGTACAGGCCGTCGATGTCGGTGGCGATGAACAAGGCGTCGGCATCGACCAGCGCGGCCACCACCGCGGCCAGGTTGTCGTTGTCGCCGAGCTTGAGCTCGTCGATGGAGACGGTGTCGTTCTCGTTCACCACCGGCAACGTGCCCAGCGCCAGCAGCTCCAGCAGCGTGGCGCGGGCATTGAGGTAGCGGCGGCGGTTGCGCAGGTCGTCATGGGTCAGCAGCACCTGCGCCACCGGCCGCTCGAAGAAGCGCTGCCACAGCCCGATCAGCTGCGCCTGTCCCAGCGCGGCCAGCGCCTGGCGCGCGGCGATGCCGGCCCCGGCCTCGGCCGCCTTCGGCACGATCGCGCGCCCGGCGGCGACCGCGCCGGAGGACACGATCACGACCTCGCGCCCGGCCAGCACGTTGGCCGAGACGAACTGCGCCAGCCCCAGCGCGAACTTCGGCGACAGGCCACCCCCGTCGGCGGCCAGCAGGCTGCTGCCCACCTTGAGCACCGCGCGACGCCACGGCGGCAGCAGCTGCTCGGTGAACGCGGTGGCGGTGGTCGTGGCGGCGTCGTTCATGGGGGTTCGGGGATGGAAAGGGCTGGAGCGCGTGGTGTGGATTGTGCGAAGGGTGCGAAGCCGGCGGCGCTCGCCCTATCGTCATTCCCGCTTTCGCGGGAATGACGGATTTTGTTGGCTGTTCGCATCCCAGGATCCATACGAAGCGCTAGGGCGTATTCCACTCGTACACGGTCAGCTCGGAGGCGTCGCGCAGCGCCAGCGGGTCGGTGGCGACCAGGGCCCTGGCCTGCTCCAGGCTGTCGAGGTTCTTCAGGATGTAGGCGCCGCCGCTGCCGTCGCTGAAGCCGCCGGCCATGTGCAGCTGCCCTTCGACCTTGAGATTGATCAGCCAGTCCTTGTGCGGGCCGACCACGTCGGCGGGAAAGTCGGCCTTGCGGATGGCCATCACCAGATACAGCTTCATCGATGCATCTCCTGCTTGTCGTTGCGTGGCCGAGCGCGATGGGTGCGCTGCGAAAGCCACTGGATCCCCGCCTGCGCGGGGATGACGCCCTTCGTGATCGGCGCGCGATCCAGTCGTCGGATCGTGTCGCGACCACCAAACGCCGCCCTGTTCTTCAGGAAAGGCGGCGGCCCTTCAAACGCGCAGCGCCTCCCAGCGCTGGCGCAGCACCTCCAGCTGCAGGTCCGCCGCCGCGCCGGGCGAGACGCGCGCGGCCAGGCTGCCTTCGGGCGTGCGGCCCTGCCCGGCCGTGTCGGCGCTGGCCGCGGCGGCCTTGTAGGCCTCGCGGAACGGCACGCCGGCCACGGCGGCTTCCACCGCCACGTCGGTGGCGTACATGCCCGAATCGATCGCGGCGCGGATGCGGTCCTGCCGCCATTCCAGATTGGCCAGCAGCGCCGGCAGCAGCTCCAGCGCGGCCAGGCCGCGGCCGAAGCCGTGGAAGATCGCGCCCTTGGAGGCCTGCAGGTCGCGGTGGTAGCCCGACGGCAGCGACAGCAGCTGCTCGATCTCGGTGCGGGCCGCGGCGACGCTGGCGTGGGTGGCGCGCATCAGCTCGATCACGTCCGGGTTGCGCTTGTTGGGCATGATCGAGCTGCCGGTGGTGTACTGCGCCGGCAGCGCGACGAAGCCGAACTCGCCGCTGGTGAACAGCGACAGGTCCCAGGCGATGCGGCGCAGGTCCAGCGTGGCGCTGCCCAGGGCCTCCAGCGCGGCAAGTTCGAACTTGCCGCGCGAGAGCTGCGCGTAGATCGGCGAGACCTGCAGGCGGGCGAAGCCCAGCGCGGCGGTGGTATGGGCGCGATCCAGCGGCAGGTTGACACCGTAGCCGGCGGCGGTGCCCAGCGGGTTGGCGTCGATCAGCTTCAGCGTATCGGCCGCGCGCACCGCATCGTCGATGAAGGCCTCGGCCCAGCCCGCCCACCACATGCCCGCCGAGGACACCACGGCGCGCTGGATGTGGGTATAGCCGGGGATCGGCAGGCTTTGTTCGGCCTGCGCGCGCTCCAGGGCGACGCCGGCGATCTGCCGGCTCAGCTGCGCCAGCGCGCCGAGCTTGTCCTTCAGCCACAGGCGCGTGGCGACCAGGATCTGGTCGTTGCGGCTGCGGCCGGTGTGGATGCGGCGGCCGGCATCGCCCAGGCGCTCGGTCAGGCGCGCCTCGATGGCCGAGTGCCCGTCCTCGTACTGCGCATCCAGCACGAAGGCGCCGCTGCGGAAATCGTCGGCCAGGACGGCCAGCTCGCGCCTCAGGCCGGCCAGCTCGGCTTCGGACAGGATGCCGATGTGCTGCAGGCCCTCGGCATGCGCGGTGCTGGCGGCGATGTCGTGAAGAAAGAATTCGCGGTCCAGGATGACGTCGTCGCCGGCCAGGAAGGTCTGGATCTTGGCATCGACGGCCACGCCGGGTTTCTGCCACAACAGGTCTGCCATCGGTCTTGCTCCTGCGAAGGCGGCGGTCAAGCCGACCTTGGATTGGGTGTTGGCGCTTGGCCCTTGTAGAGCGGAGCTTGCTCCGCTGGGGCTTCACCGGGAGAAGCAGCGGAGCAAGCTCCGCTCTACAAACAATTCGGTCTCAGTGCGGGATCGCGGTGAGCTCGGGCAGGCCGAGCGCCAGGTTGAGGTTCTGCATCGCCTCGGGTGGCCGCGCCCTTGAGCAGGTTGTCCAAGGTGGACACCACCACCACGCGCTTGCCGCCCGGCGCCAGGGTGAAGCCGCCGATCTGCACGCCATGCCGGCCCGCGATGCGGCTGACCCAGGGCGCGTCGTCGACGACGTCGATCAGCGGCTCGCCGGCGTAGCGCGCCTGGTAGCGGGCCTTGATCGCCTCGCGTGTCATCGGCTGCTGCAGCCACAGGTTGACCGTCATGGTGATGCCGCGGAAGTGCGGCGCCACATGCGGCATGAACTCCACCGGCACGCCCAGATGCGCGGACACCTCGCGCTCGTGCATGTGGTCGGTCAGCGAGTACGGCATCAGGTTGTCGGCCAGCAGCGCCGGGTTGTTCTTGTCCGACGGCGTGGTGCCGGCACCGGAGTAGCCGGACACGCCGAAGCACTGCGGCGGCCCGGCCAGCTGGTCCAGCAGCGGCGCGATCGCCAGCTGCATCGCCGTGGCGTAGCAGCCCGGATTGCTGATGTGCTTCTGCCCGGCGTAGGCGCCGCGGGTCAGCTCGGGCAGGCCGTAGTACCAGCTCGGCTCGAAGCGGTAGTCGGCCGACAGGTCGACTAGCACCGTCTCGGGGCGCGCGGCGGCGACCGCGTCGGCATAGGCCTGCGCCTTGCCGTTGGGCAGCGCCAGGATCACCGCGTCGGCGCCCTTGGCGGCGACCGCGTCGGCGTCCAGGTTCTCGAAGCGCAGTTCGCCGGCGTACGCAGCGTTGTGCTCGCGCACCGGCTGGCCGTCCAGCTCGCGCGAGGACACGAAGACCAGGCGCAGCTGCGGATGGGCGGCGATCAGCTTGATCAGCTCGGTGCCGGTGTGGCCGCGGGCGCCGACGATGCCGACGGTGAAAACAGGGGAAGTCATGCGTGTTTGTCCAGCTGGAACTGCAGATGAGCCCTGACCGCGGGCCATTCGCGGTCGAGGATGGAGAAGATCACCGTATCGCGCAGGGTGCCGTCGGCATGGCGCCTGTGGTTGCGCAGCACGCCGTCCTGGCGCGCGCCCAGCCGCGCGATGGCCGCGCGCGAGGCATGGTTGAACCAGCTGGTCTCGAACACCACCGAGGCACAGCCCAGCACATCGAACGCATGCCCCAGCAGCAGCTGCTTGGCCTGCGTGTTCAGGCCGGTGCGCTGCGCGCGCGGCGCATACCAGGTGTAGCCGATGCTCAGCCGCGGCACGCCCGGCTCCAGATCGTAGAAGCGCGTGCTGCCGGCGACCTTGCCCTGGGCGTCCAGCACGGCGAAGCACAGCATCGCCCCGCGCGCCTGCTGTTCCAGCGCGTCGGCGATATAGCCGTCCACCGCCTCGACCTTGGGCACGCCGGTGTACCACAGCGCCGGCAGCACGCCATCGGCCACGATCGCGCGCAGGCCCTCGGCATGCGCGCCCGACAGCGGCTCCAGCACGACGTGTTCGCCGCGCAGGGTCGGCACGGTCCGCCAGGGGTTGGCTGCGGTCTGCATCATCGTCAGCCCTCCAGTGTCGGCCGGCGCGTGGCGCAGTGGGCCACGCAGCGCTGGATCTGGGCGAAGTCGTCCATGCCGTACCAGAACACCTTCCACTTCTGCTGCTTGAAGCAGCCGTCGGACTCGGCGTAGTAGAAGATGTTGACCTGGTTGTTGTGGCGCGAGCGCCAGAACAGCTGCGGGGTCTCCTCGCGCATCACGTTCCACACCGCACGGCCCAGGCCCTCGCCCTGCGCATCGTCGGACACGGCGAACTTGTCCAGGTAGACCATGCCCTCGCCTTCGGTGAGCAGGATGGCGGTGCGGTAGTTCTCGCTGACGTAGGCGCGCAGCAGCGGCGTGTTCCGGTAGTAGTCGGGCACCAGCTTGCGGCCGAAGCTGGACTCGATCAGCGCGGTCAGCCGCGGCAGGTCCAGTTCGTCCCAGCCGGTGGCCTTGAGCACACGCTCGCCGCGGCGCACCAGGGTGCCCGACCCCTTGTGGGTGAACAGCTCCTTGGCCAGGTCCGCCGGCCGGGTGATCGACACCGAGGACTCCAGCGGCAGCTTGTCCAGCAGGTCCTTGATCTGCTCGATCTTGACCTTCATGCCGCCATGGATCCACGGCTGCTGGATCAGGTGGTCGTACTCGGTGGACAGGTTGATCGAATCGATCACCTTGCCCTGCTCGTCCAGCAGCCCGCCGGTGCCGGTGAGGAAGATGATTTTGTAAGGCTGCAGTTCGCGCACCAGCTCGTTGGCGGCGAAGTCGGCGTTGATGTTGAGGATCTGGCCCGACGGGGTCTCGCCCAGGCTGGTGATCACCGGGATCGAGCCGGCCTGCAGGCTGGCCTCGATGGGCGCCAGGTTCACCGCCTTGACCTCACCCACCAGCCCGTAGGTGGCCTGATCCAGGTAATCGGCCTCGAACACGCCGCCGGTGATGGAGGTCGCCCGCGCGCCGGCGGCCTGCAGCGCCTCGACCAGCTTGAGGTTGGAGGACTGGAACACGCGGCGCACGATCGCCAGGCCTTGCGGCGAGGTCACGCGCAGGCCGTTGATGGTGTGCTTCTCGATGCCGGCGGCGGCCAGCTCGGCGTCCAGCTGCGGGCCGGCGCCGTGCAGCACGATCGGGGTCAGGCCGACCTCCTGCAGGAAGGTCAGCGAGGAGGTCAGGTCGTCCAGCTCGTCGCGCAGGACGGCGCCGCCGACCTTCACCACCGCGAAGCGCTTGGCGTCCAGCTGCGAGAAGCGCTTGAGGTACTGGCTGATCTCCTTCGCGCTGGCCATGCTGGAGAGCAGGCGCACGATGGTCTGGCGGGTCTGGGCGTTGGCGACGGGGATGTTCACGGTGTGCGCAAGTCTGGAAAGGAGGGGGAAGACGCGGCGTTAGCGGCCGTTGATGATGCGATCGACGGATTGCACGTAGCGCTCGAGCTGCTCCAGCGTCACGAACTCGTCGGCGGTGTGCGCCTGGGCGATGTCGCCCGGCCCGAAGACCAGCGCGGTGTAGCCGCCGGCGGAGAACAACGAGGCCTCGGTCCAGAAGTCCACCGCGTTGCCGATCGGCAGGCCGAGTTCGTCGGCGACATCGCGTGCGGCCAGGCGACGTTCCTCCGCGCGGGCGATATCGCCGGAGGGCAGGCTCGGGCCGCGGAAGGTTTCCTCGAAGTGCGCCGCGGCCGGCTCGGCGAAGCCGGCGAAGGTGGCCAGCAGGTCGTCGATGTCCATCGAGGGCAGCGGCCGGAAGCCGAAGCGCAGCTCGGCGCTCGGCGCGATCATGTTGGCCTTGATGCCGCCCTCGACCCGGCCGATGTTGAAGCGCAGGCCGGTCAGCCCGCCGAAGCGAGCGTGGGCCAGCGACTCGACATGGTCCAGCGCCCTGCCGCCCCAGCGCATGGCCTGGTGCAGCGCGCTGGCCGAGGGATCCTGCTTGCCCGAGGCATGGCCGGCGCGGCCGCTGAACTTCATCAGCACCGAGCTGATGCCGCGATGGGCCAGCACCGCCTCGCCCATGGTCGGCTCGGCCACCAGCACCGCCTCGTAGGGCAGCTGGCGGGCCAGGAACGCGGCGATGCAGCGCGGGTCGTTGGCCTCCTCGTCGGAGGAGAACAGGAAGGCCGCGTCGCCGTCGCCGGCATTGGCCGCGGCGACCAGCGCGGCCGCCGCGCCCTTGATGTCGCACACGCCCAGACCGATCACGCGATCGGACTGGCGCCGCATCACGTGCGGATCGGCACTCCAGTGCGGCGAATCCGGCACCGTGTCCAGATGCACGTTGAACAGGTACTTCGGCGTCCCGCGCACGGCGTAGAAGCTGATCGCGCCGGCGCCGTGATCGATCACCTCGACCTTGAAGCCCGGCAGCTGCTGGCGCAGGTAGTCGAAGATGCCGCCGGTGGTCAGCGCACGCGGCGGGTTGCGGGTGTCGAAGGACACCAGCTTCTCCAGATGCGTCAGCGTGGTTTCGAGCAGGGTCGTCATGGGGCGGGCAGTAAGTGATGGGACGAGAAGTGAGGAGTGAGCGGGGCCGCGCGGCCCTGCCCTTCGGCTCAAGGTGAGGGTGCGGCGAGCTGCGCGGCGTTGCGGCTGTAGAGCTCCATGTCCAGCTTCTCCATCAGCCGGTCCGGCCGGGCGGCCGGCTGGAAGCCGAACTGCGCGTACAGGCCGTGCGCATCCCAGGTGGCCAGCATGAAGCGGCGCAGGTCCTGCAGCCGCGGATGGGCCATGACGGCCTGCATCAGCTGCTTGCTGTAGCCCTTGCCGCGCTGGTCTTCCAGCACGAACACATCGGCCAGGTAGGCGAAGGTGGCGCCGTCGGTGATGACCCGCGCGAACGCCACCTGCCCTGCCCCGTCCACATAGCCGCCGAAGCACAGCGACCCGTCGATGGCGCGCTGCACGGTGTCGCGCGGGATGTCCCGGCTCCAGTAGGCCTCGGACGAGAGGAAGCGGTGGATCAGCGCCACGTCCAGTTCCTGCTTGTCGGTGCTGATGCGCAATGGGGACTGCATGGTGTCGGGATCCTTCATGGAACGCATCGGGCGCATGGACTCGGCTGCCACATGCGTGGGGATCAGGCCGGCGCCGCTCACGTGGCGTAGAACCAGGCCGTACGGATCAGGCTGTCCTCGACCTCGAACACCGCCATGGTCTCCTGCGCCTGCGCACCGAGTCCGTGGATCCGCTCGTGATCGAACACCATCCGGCCCAGCACCGTTCGCGACAGCAGCTCCGCCCGCAAGGCCGGGTTGTTGAAGCGATGTTCGGCATAGAACGCGGCGAGCGCGTCCTTGCCCCGCAGCGCGGGCGATACGGCCGGCATCCGGTAGGACGTGAAGTCCTCGGCGAAGCAGGCAAGGAAGGCGGTCAGGTCGCGGCGGTTGTAGGCTTCGAACTGCCGCGCGACCGGATCGATCACGGCGGACATGGCGGTAGGGTCCAGGTGGAATGCGGACGATCCATCCACGGATGACCGGACCGAAGCCCGGCCACCCGCGGCGCGACTCAGGGGTTGACCTGCGCGTACAGCGTCGAGCTCATGCCGAACAGCTTGATGAAGCCTTCGGCCTCCTCCACGCCCCAGTCGGCCGACTGCGCATAGGTCGCGCCCTTGGCGTTGAGGATGTGCGGGGACTTGACCGCCACGGCCTCGACCCGGCCGCCGTCGGTGCGCAGCACCACCTCGCCGTTGACCTTGGCCTGCGAGGACTTCAGGAAGGCCTCGATGTCGGTCTTGAGCGGGTCGTGGTAGAAGCCTTCGTACACCAGCTCGACCCACTTGCGCGCCACTTCCGGCTTGAAGCGGTTCTGCTGCTTGGTCAGCACGGCATCCTCCAGCGCGCGGTGCGCGGCCAGCAGCGACACCAGGCCCGGCGCCTCGAACACGATGCGGCCCTTCAGTCCGATCACGGTGTCGCCGGTGTACACGCCGCGGCCCACGCCGTAGGGGGCGAAGAGCTTGTTGAGCTTGGCCAGGATCTTCTCGCCGGCCAGCTTTTCGCCATCCAGCGCGACGGCCTCGCCTTCGACGAAGGTCAGGGTCACCGACAGCGGCGCCTGCGGCCACTCGGCGCGCGGCGCGCACCAGCCGCGCGCGCCCTCGCCCGGGGCTTCCCAGCGATCGATCTCGCCGCCGGACATGGTCAAGCCGAGCAGGTTCTCGTTGATGGTGTAGGCCTGCTGCTTGGCGCGCACGCCGAAGCCGCGCTCCTCCAGATACTTCTGCTCGTAGGCGCGGGTCTGGGTGTGCTCCTTCTGGATCTCGCGGATCGGGGCGACGATCTCGTAATCGCCCAGCGCCTTGACCGCCAGGTCGAAGCGCACCCTGGTCGTTGCCCATGCCGGTGCAGCCGTGCGCGATCGCCTTGGTGCCCAGCTCGGCGGCGCGCTTGAGCGCGGCATCGACGATCAGGTAGCGGTCGGAGACCAGCAGCGGGTACTGGCCCTGATAGCCCTCGCCGGCCCAGACGAAGGGCTTGACGAAGCCGTTCCAGATCGCCGGGCCGCCATCGACGGTGACGTGGCTGGCCGCGCCCAGCTCGGCGGCGCGCTTCTCGATGAAATCGCGCTCCTGCGCATCCACGCCGCCGGTATCGGCGAACACGGTGTGCACGGCATAGCCCTTCTCCTGCAGATAGGGAATGCAGAAGCTGGTGTCCAGGCCGCCGGAGAAGGCGAGGACGATGTCCTTGAGGCCGGGAGTGGGGACTGGGGAATCGGGAATGGGAGAAGCGGTGCTCATGGCGATTTCCTTGATGGCACGTAAAAGTGGGGGTAAAGGCTGTTGCTACGACGATTCTCTATTCCCGATTCCCGATTCCCGCTTGCGAAGCAAGCGCGGCCATGATCGCCTTCTGCACATGCAGCCGGTTCTCGGCCTCGTTGATGGCGATGCACTGGGGCGAGTCCATGACCGCGTCGGTGGCCTTGACGTTGCGGCGCAGCGGCAGGCAGTGCGAGAACACGCCATTGTTGGTCAGGGCCATCTTGGCCTCGTCCACGATGAAGTGCTTGTACGCATCGCGGATCGGCTTCTCCGGGCCCCAGTTGCCGAAGTACGGCAGCGCGCCCCAGCTCTTGGCGTAGACCACATCGGCGCCGGCATAGGCGCTTTCGATGTCGTGGCTGACCTGCAGCGAGCCGCCGCTCTCGGCGACGTTGGCCTCTGCCCAGCCCATGTAGCGCCGGTCCAGCACGTACTCGGGCGTCGGGCACAGCAGGGTCACGTCCATGCCCATGCGCGTGGCGATGGTCAGGGCCGAGTTGGCCACCGCGGTGTTGAGCGGCTTGGGGTGGTAGGTCCAGGTCAGCACGTACTTCTTGCCGCGCAGGTCGCTGGTGCCGAAGTGCTCCTGCAGCGCCATGATGTGCGCCAGCTCCTGGCATGGATGGGTGATGGTCTCCATGTTGATCACCGGCACCGGGCTGTACTTGGCGAAGCTCTTCAGCACCCGGTCCTCGCGGTCGGTGGCCCAGTCGACGAACTTCGGGAACGCGCGCACGGCCACCAGGTCGGCATAGCGGCCCAGCACCTGGGCGACCTCGGCGATGTGCTCCTCGGCCTCGCCGTCCATCACCTTGCCGAAGTCGAACTCGATCGGCCACGCGTCCTTGCCCGGCTGCAGCACCACGGCATGGCCGCCCAGCTGGAAGGTGCCCAGCTCGAAGCTGGTGCGCGTGCGCATGGACGGGTTGAAGAACACCAGCGCCACCGACTTGCCCTTCAGCTCGTTGCCCAGCTTGTTGCGTTTGAACAGCGCGGCCTGGGTCAGCAGGGCGTCCAGCTCCGGACGGCTCCAGTCCTGCGTGTTCAAGAAGTGCTTCAGCGGCATCGGATCATCCTTTGCGAGAGGTCGGGGCGCGGGGCGCGCGGTTGCGGTTGAAACCTTGGCGTCATGGAAAAACGAAAAAACCCAGCCTGTGGGCTGGGTTTTTCCGGTGTGCAGGACAAGACCTCCGGGGACCCAGCTAGTGTGCGGATTCCGGTCGGCGAGCACGCGAAGTCATGCCCGAGGCCATCCGGGCGGCGCTTGCGTACAGGTGCGAAGAGGTCTTCATCGGGCGCGCATCCTCGCACGCGCCATGCTGCGGCGCAAGGCCGCCGCGGCACTCAAGGATTGCCGGCGCGCTGCTGGCCCGGCGCATACGGCGTGACCGAGACGCGGATGCGCAGCCGGTTGCCCGGATCCTCGGGCAGGCGCGAGCGGTACTTGGTGCCCTTGTAGACGTAGTCGACGTCGTAGGCGATCGGCCGCCGGAACTCGCGCTCGACGGTGACCATGCGGCAGTTCTGCCCGGTGGTGGGCGGCTTGGCCGGGGCCTCCTCGGGCTTGGCGTTCTTCTCGTCGCTGCTGAAGACCCCCTTGACCGAATCAACCAGGCGCGCGATGCGCCCCTCCGCCTTGGGCGCGTCATCGGCCTCACCGGCCGCCGGAGGGTCGCACTGCGGCTCGCTGCGGGTGGCGCGCAGGGTCTGGTAGACCGGTTCGACCGACAGGACCTGAGCGTAGTCGATGCGCACGTTCTCCACCGGCACGACGGCGACCTGCTGCGCGGCCACCGGGAGGCATACGGACAGGCACGCGATCAGGAGGGCACGGGAAGCTGGAGGCATGCAGCGCGGGGGAGATGAGCGAGCAACGACTCCACAGTGTAGGCAGCGGTCCCACACCCACGCTGAATCCGGGCTGTCGCCCGCGGTCCGGGGTAGAATCGCTGACCTGCTTCCGCGCCCCCGCCTCCATGCCCCTGCAGTTGTTCAACACCCTCACGCGCAGCGTGCAGCCGTTCGCGCCGCTGGATCCGGCCAGCCCGACCATGTACGTGTGCGGCCCCACCGTCTACAACTACGTGCACATCGGCAACGCGCGCGGCCCGGTGGTGTTCGGCGTGCTGGCGCAGCTGCTGCGCCGCCGCTATGGCGGCCTGCGCTACGCGCGCAACATCACCGACGTGGACGACAAGATCAACGCCGCCGCGGCCGAACAGGGCGTGCCGATCAGTGCCATCACCGACAAGTTCGCCGCGGCCTACCGGGCCGACATGGCGGCCCTGGGCGTGGTGCCGCCGGACATCGAGCCGGAGGCCACCGCGCACATCCCGCAGATCATCGCCATGATCGAGCAGCTCATCGCCGGCGGCCACGCCTACGCCGCCGACGGGCACGTGCTGTTCTCGGTCGGCTCGTTCGCCCGCTACGGCCAGCTCTCGCGCCGCGACCCGGACGAACTGCTGGCCGGCGCGCGCGTGGACGTGGCGCCGTACAAGCGCGACGCCGGCGACTTCGTGCTGTGGAAGCCCTCCAGCGACGCGCTGCCCGGCTGGGACTCGCCCTGGGGCCGCGGCCGGCCGGGCTGGCACATCGAGTGCTCGGCCATGGCCGCCGCCCACCTGGGCACCACCATCGACATCCACGCCGGCGGCGTGGACCTGCAGTTCCCGCACCACGAGAACGAGGTTGCGCAGAGCGAGTGCGCGCACGGCGGGGCGGCCTTCGCGCGCTTCTGGCTGCACAACGGCATGCTCAACTTCGGCGGCGCCAAGATGAGCAAGTCGCTGGGGAACATCGAGCGCGTGCACGACCTGCTGCAACAGCACCCGCCCGAGGCGCTGCGCTACGCCCTGCTCTCGGCGCACTACCGCCAGCCGCTGGACTGGTCGGATGCGCTGATCGAGCAGTCGGTGCGCACGCTGGATCGCCTGTACGGCACGCTGCGCGACCTGGGCGAGGTCGAGGCGAGCGCCCGGATTCCCGACAGCATCGAGGCGGCGCTGGACGACGACCTCAACACGCCGCTGGCGCTGGCCGAGCTGGCGCGCATCGCCGCCGAAGCCCGCAAGGCCGAGCGCGGCGAAGACAAGGCGGCGCTGAAGGCCCAGCTGCTCGGCGCCGGCCTGGCGCTGGGCCTGCTGCAGCAGGCGCCGGCCGACTGGTTCAGCCGTGGGACCAGCGGCGATGACGATGCCCGCATCCAGGCGCTGATCGACGCGCGCGCGGCGGCAAAGCAGGCCCGCGATTTCGCCCGCGCCGATGCGATCCGCGACCAGCTCGCCAGCGAGAACATCGTGCTGGAAGACACCCCGCAGGGCGTGCGCTGGAAGCGCGGCTGATTTGGCGGTCGCCTTCTCCCGTCGGCGCCGAGCGTCCTGCGGTGAAAGGTGCACCGCAAGGCGCGAATATCGAGGCTGCGGGCCTGCGACCGCGGTCGGAGCGAAGTCCGCGCGGTGCCGAACCTCCCTGCTCCGCCCGGCCCTCACCCCACCCCTCGAGGGAGAGGGGCTGATCCCTGCACTATGGAAGACCGATGACCGACACCGTATTCCCCCTCGAACCCACCGCCGTGCAAGCGCAGGCGGCGATCAAGGAAGAGTTCGCGTTCTTCTCCGACTGGGCCGAGCGCTACCAGTATCTGATCGACCTGGGCCGCAAGCTGCCGCCCTTCCCCGATGCATGGAAGACCGATGAACACCGCCTGCTCGGCTGCCAGTCGATGGTGTGGATCGTGCCGCAGGGCAACGCGCAGCGGCTGGACTTCCAGGCGGCCAGCGACTCGGCCATCGTCTCGGGCCTGATCTACCTGGCACTGCGCGTGTACTCCGGCCGCCCGGCCGCCGAGATCCTGGCCACCGAGCCCGGCTACATCGCCGACATCGGCCTGGCCAAGCATCTCTCGCCGACCCGCAGCAACGGCCTGGCCGCGCTGCTGGCCTTCATCCAGGACACCGCCAAGGCGCAGGCCGCGTGAGCGTGCCACCGCCGGTCCCGGAAGCGGACGTCAGCGTCCGCGAAGTGCTGGCCCAGCCGGGCTTCATCCGCACCCTGGCCTACCGCATCGGCGCCATCCTCTCCTACCAGGTCGTCTCGGTCGCGGTCGGCTGGCACATCTACCAGATCACCGGCAATCCGCTGGCGCTGGGCCTGATCGGCCTGGCCGAGGTGCTGCCGTTCGTGTGCACCGCGCCGTTCGCCGGCTATCTGGTGGACCACCTGCCACGGCGCAAGCTGGGCATGGCCGCGTCCTTCGGCCTGCTGCTCACCCCGCTGATCCTGCTGTGCGTCACCCGCGGCTGGCTGCCCGCCCAGGGCGTGTGGCCGATGTACGCGGCGGTGTGCCTGACCGGCATGGTCCGCTGCTTCCTGACCCCG
Source organism: Pseudoxanthomonas sp. UC19_8 (assembly GCF_042700505.1). Lineage (NCBI taxonomy): Bacteria > Pseudomonadati > Pseudomonadota > Gammaproteobacteria > Lysobacterales > Lysobacteraceae > Pseudoxanthomonas > Pseudoxanthomonas sp. UC19_8. The sequence continues at coordinate 1,343,703 of NZ_CP170559.1, read as the reverse complement.
GTGTACAACGCGCTGTTCGCGCGGGTGCTGCAGCGCCGCCAGTACGCGCGCGGCACCAGCATCGCCAACGTGTTCTTCCAGACCGGGCTGGTGCTCGGCCCGGCGCTGGGCGGCGGCCTGGTGGCCTGGGGCGGCACCACGCTGGCCTATTCCGTCGCCGCGGTGCTGGCGGCGGTCGCCATCGGCGTGCTGGTGCCGCTGAAGGTCGAAGAGCCGGTCGCCACCGGGCCGCGCGCGCCGGTGTTCAGCAGCATCGCCGAGGGGATGCGCTTCGTGTTCTCCAACCAGATCATGCTCGGCGCGATGGCGCTGGACATGTTCTCGGTGCTGCTGGGCGGCGCGGTCTCGATGCTGCCGGCCTTCATCCACGACATCCTGCACTACGGTCCGGAAGGCTTAGGCGTCCTGCGCGCCTGCCCGTCGCTGGGCGCGGTCGCCGCGGGCCTGTGGGTCGCGCGCCACCCCATCGACAGGAACGCCGGCCGCATCCTGATGATCGCGGTGGCCGCCTTCGGCCTGTGCACGATCGCCTTCGGGTTGTCGCGGCACTTCTGGCTCTCGGCCGCGATCCTGGTCGTCTATGGCCTGTGCGACGGCGTGTCGATGGTGCTGCGCGGGACGATCATGCAGCTGGCCACGCCCGATGAGATGCGCGGCCGCGTGTCGTCGATCAACAGCATCTTCATCAGCTCGTCCAACGAGCTGGGCGCGTTCTACGACGGGGTGATGGCGCGTCTGCTCGGCCTGGTGCCGGCGGTGGTGCTGGGCGGCTGCGTGACGCTGTGCGTGGTCGGCATCACCGCGTTCAAGGCCCCCAAGCTGCGCGGCCTGGCGATCAAGGATCTACAGTAGAGCGGAGCTTGCTCCGCTGCTTTCCGTACAGATCTTTAGGAAAGCCTCAGCGGAGCGAGCTCCGCTCTACCGGGAGGCGGGTGCTACCAGATCAGGTCGTCCGGGACCTGGTACTTCGGGTCGGCGTAGGGATCGTCCTCGGCCGGGGCGTTGGGATCGACCTTGAGCGCGACCGCCTGGGGGAAGACCTCCTCGATCTGCGCCAGCAGCGCGGCCTCGACCAGCAGATAGCGCCCGGCCTGCTGCACCACGCCCAGCTCGCCGGCGTTGAGCGCCTTGAGCTGGTCGGCGGTGACGTGGATGCGCTTGATCTTGCCGCCGTAGGGGAAGTGGCGCACGACCTCGGCGGCCGGGTCGTTGAGCGTCCTGCCGACCAGCATGGCATCGACCTTGGCCCGCGCCTCGCGGCGCAGGCGGGCCTCTTCCTGCTTGAGGCGCTCGGCCTCGATGCGCTCGTCCTTTTCCTTCTGCGCGCGGATCGCATAGGCCTTGGCCAGGTCGATGTCCTCGCGCGAGCGCGGCTTGCCCGAGCGCTGCGGCTGACCGCCCGGGCGCCCGCCCTGCGGCTGCGGGCCGCGGTGGCGCGGCTGCCCGCCCGGCTTGCCGCCGGCGTGCGGGCGCCCCTCGCCCTTGCCGCCGCCCGGACGCGCGCCCTGCGGCTTGTGTCCTTGCGACGGCTTGCCGCCGGGCTTGCGCTCGGCCGGGCGCTCGGGCTTGGGCGAAGGCTTGAAGCCCAGGCCCAGCAGCTGGTCTCGCAACGAATCGGTCATCTGTGGATCAGTTCGGTGGATCAGTAATGCGGGGGCGGCGGTTCGTCGCCCGGGTCGGAATACAGCTCGGAACGGACCTTCTTCAGGTCCGCCAGCAGGTGGCGGACCAGTTCGGCATTGCGGCTGCCCTCGGCCCTGGCGTCGGCCAGGGCCTCGCTCAGCTCGGCCAGCGCGTGCTCCTGGAAGGCCAGGCGCATCTCCAGTTCGACGAAGCGCCGCTCCAGGCTGTCCGGCAGGGGGTCGGACGGCGTGGACATTACTTGGCGATGCCGAGCAGTTCCACGTCGAAGGTCAGCGTCGCGTTCGGGCCGATGCCGCCACCCGGCGCGCCGGCATCGCCGTAGCCCAGGCTGGCCGGGATCCAGAAGCGGTACTTGGAGCCCACCGGCATCAGCTGCAGGCCTTCGGTCCAGCCCGGCACCACATTGGCCAGCGGGAAGGTCGCCGGCTCGCCGCGCTGGTAGGAGCTGTCGAACACGGTGCCGTCCAGCAGCTTGCCCTCGTAGTTCACGCGCACGGTGCTGGCGGCGGTCGGACGCTCGCCGCTGCCCTGGCGCAGCACCATGTACTGCAGGCCGGAGGGGGTGGTGACCACGCCCTTGACGTCCTTGTTCTTGCTCAGGAACGCCGCGCCCTCGTCGCGGTTGCGCTGGGACAGGCCGGCCTGGCGCTCGCTGGCGTAGGCCTGCACGGTCTGCTTGGCCTGGTCCTCGGTGAGCAGGGTGTTGCCCTTGGCCAGCACGGTGCGCACGGCCTGCATGACCACCGGCAGTTCGACCTCGTCCTTCAGCGAGGCCAGCTTGGGGCCGACCATGTAGCTGCCGATCAGCTGACCGACGTGCTGCTTGTTCACGGCCGGCGGCTGGGCGCCCGGCGGCTGGCCCGGCGGGGTCTGGCCGGCCTTGGCGGCCATGTTGGCGCGCAGCGCGGTATCGGTGGCCTGGGCCTCGGCTTCGCTCAGGGTGGGCTTCTCGCCCTTCATGGCGCCCTGCAGGGCCTGCTGCAGCGAGGCCGGGTCGATGTAGTCGGCGATCGGCGCGAACGAGCGGCCGATGTCCATGCCGATGGCATAGCTCACCTTGTCACGCTGGGTCTCCAGCGTGGTCTTGTCCTGCGCCATCGCAGTGCCTGCGATCAGGGCCGAAGCCAGGCCGAGGCCCGCCACCCAAGTGCCAATCGATTTCATCCAGTGCATCCCTCGTGCGACAAAAAGCGCCGGGGCTCCCGGCGCGACAGACGCACATTGTGGCATGCACGGCGGCGCTGCCGCTTTGCAGCACGTGGCACCACCCCTGCCATTGGTTGGGGAAAAAAACAGGGGACGGCGCTTGACGCCGCTCGCTTTGGTGTTATAGTCACCTACAACACCACTAACCCAAAGCAGAGAAAGCGATGGACAAGCGTCTCAGGACCTCCCCGACCGTGGCCTTCGCGCTCCTGCTGCTGGCCATGGGCACCGTCGGCCTGTTCGGCCATCTGCGTGCCGCTTCGGCCGTTTCGCTGACGACCGCCGCGGCCGCCCCCGCCCTGCCGCAGGTGCTGGACGACACCGCCGCGGCCACCGCCTCACCCGCCCAGGACGGCACCCGCGCACGACGGCACTCGCTGTCGATGCCCTACTTCTCCTTTGCCCGACTGCTGCGACCCGGGAGCTGAACCATGACACCCATCCAGTGGAGCGACGGCGCTCCCATCTACCGCCAACTCAAGGAAAAGGTCATCGCCATGATGCTCGATGGTGAACTCAAGCCCGGCGACGCCCTGCCCTCGGTGCGCCAGGTGGCCGCCGAATACCAGCTCAACCCCATCACCGTCTCTCGCGCATACCAGGAACTGGCCGACGAGGCCTTGGTCGAGAAGCGGCGCGGCCTGGGCATGTTCGTCACCGAGGAGGCCGCCAAGAAACTGCTGGCCACCGAGCGCGAGCGCTTTCTCAAGGACGAATGGCCGGCCGTGGCCGAACGCATCGCCCGCCTGGGCCTGACCTTCGAAGAATTGCCCAAGGGAGGCAATCCATGAATGCCGTGACCACCCCGGTCGTGCAGGCCAGCGACCTGCGCAAGACCTACCGCAACAAGGCAGCGCTGGACGGCGCCAGCTTCCTGATCGAATCCGGCCGCATCGTCGGCCTGATCGGCCCCAACGGCGCCGGCAAGACCACCGCGCTCAAGGCGATCCTGGGCCTGACCCCGTTCGAGGGCGAGCTGAAGGTGCTGGGCATGGACCCGCGCCACAGCCGCGACGCATTGATGCGCGAGGTCTGCTTCATCGCCGACGTGGCCGTGCTGCCGCGCTGGATGAAGGTGTCCGAGGCCATCGACTTCGTCGGCGGCGTGCATCCGCGCTTCGACCGGGCCAAGTGCCTGCGCTTCCTCGAGGGCACCCAGCTCAAGCCCAACCTGCGGGTGCGCGAGATGTCCAAGGGCATGATCGTGCAGCTGCACCTGGCCCTGGTGATGGCCATCGACGCCCGGCTGCTGGTGCTGGACGAACCGACCCTGGCCTGGACATCCTCTATCGCAAGCAGTTCTACCAGCGCCTGCTGGAGGACTACTTCGACGAGGACAAGACGATCATCGTCACCACCCACCAGGTGGAGGAGATCGAACACATCCTCACCGACGTGATGTTCATCCGCGACGGGCGCATCGCCCTGACCGCGACCATGGACGAGGTCGGCTCGCGCTACACCGAGCTGCTGGTGTCCGAGGCCAGCGTCGAGCAGGCCCGCAGCCTGCGTCCGATCGACCAGCGCGCCCTGCCGTTCGGCAAGACGGTGATGCTGTTCGACGGCGTGCCGCGCGCCCAGCTCGACGCGCTGGGCGAAACCCGCAACCCCGGCCTGGCCGATCTGTTCGTGGCCATCATGAAAGGAACCTACGCATGAACGCCCCTGCCCGCACATTGACCAAGCCCGGCGTGTTCGCCTGGCTGCTGCGCCGCGAATACTGGGAAAACCGCGGCGGCTTCCTCTGGGCCCAGGTGATCACCGGCGGCATCGTGCTGTTCTTCGCCGCGCTGGGCGCGGTGATCGGCGCGATCCAGATGCGCAGCCACATGGGCGGCGACACCGTCGGCAGCGACTTCAGCAAGCTGGCCACCGGCTACGGCATCGCCGGCGACATCGCGCTGCTGTCCGGCTTCGCCATCGCCAGCGTGGTGGTCGCCTTCGTGGTGTTCTTCTACTGCCTGGGCAGCCTGTACAACGACCGCCACGACCGCAGCGTGCTGTTCTGGAAGTCGCTGCCGGTGTCGGACACGATGACGGTCGCCTCCAAGCTGACCTGGGCGCTGCTGCTGACGCAGGTGGTGTCGGTGGTGGTCGGCCTGCTGGTCGGGCTGGGGCTGTGGGTGATCATCGCCGTGGCCTCCTCGGCGGCCGGTCTGCCCGGCGCCGGCGCGATCTTCACCGCCTCGCATCCGTTCCGCATCATCGGCTCTGTGCTGGCCACCCTGCCCATCTACATGCTGTGGTCGCTGCCGGCGATCGGCTGGCTGATGCTGTGCTCGGCCTGGGCGCGGCGCGTGCCCTTCCTGTGGGCGGTACTGGTGCCGCTGCTGTTGTGCCTGGTGGTCAGCATCATGGCGGCGATGCCGGGCGTGCGCCTGCCGCTGGGTCCGGTCTGGTACACGGTGATGTACCGCGGCCTGCTGAGCGTGATCCCGGGCATGTGGCAGCCGGCGCGCATGGCCCATAACGAGACGGCCGAGAGCGCGCTCAACGCCGCCGGCGATCCGACCGACAGCCTGCGCATGGGCCTGCACAACCTGACCGACCCGTCCATCTACGCCAGTGCGGACCTGTGGATCGGCGCCGCGGTCGGCATCGCGCTGATCGCCCTGGCCGTGGTCATCCGCCGCCGCCGCGACGACGCCTGATTTCCCCTTCATCTTCTCGCAAGGATTCGACGATGCAAACGCTCACCCGCTGCCTGCTGTTCACCGCCCTGGCCGTGTCCGGCGCCACCCCGCTGCTGGCCCATGCCGCCGACGAGGCGCATTGCAAGTTCTCCGAGCCGCGCAAGCTCGATCTGGACCTGGCCGGGGCCAAGTCGGTGTTGTTCAAGGTCGGCTCCAACGACCTCAAGCTCAAGGCCTCGGCCGGCGCATCCGGCGCGCTCTCCGGACGCGCGTGCGCGTCCAGCCAGGATCGCCTCAAGGACCTGACCCTGACCCAGCAGCGCCAGGGCGACAAGCTGGTGGTCAGCCTGGCCGAGGACCGGCCGCTGCGCTTCTCCATGGGCGAGAGCTATACCTACCTGGACATCAGCGGCACCGTGCCCGCCGATGTGCTGGTACAGCTGGACGTCGGTTCGGGCGATGCGACGCTGGACGGCGCCAGGGCGGCCAGCGCCGATGTGGGTTCGGGCGATGTGGAGCTGCGCGACATCGCCGGGCCGGTGACCGCCAAGGTCAACTCCGGCGATCTGAAGCTGCATGGCGCCGGCAGCCTCAGGCTGCTCTCGATCGGCTCGGGCGATGTCGAGGGCGATCGCATCGGCGGCGCGGTCGAGGTCGGCGATGTCGGTTCGGGCGACCTGACCCTGCGCCAGACCGGCGCGGTGACGGTGAAGTCGATCGGCTCGGGCGACGTCGGCCTGCGCGGCGTGTCCGGGAACGTCGAGGTCGGCTCGATCGGCTCGGGCGACCTGCGCGTGGATGACGTGCGCGGCAACTTCACCGTCCACAGCGTCGGCAGCGGCGATGTCGACACCGGGCACGTCAGCGGCACGGTCAGCGTCCCCAAGGACCGCTGAACTCCACATCCATTTCCTGCAAGGAACCATCCGCCATGAAGATGTCCCCGTTGCGCGTGATGCTGAGCACCGGCGTGCTGATCCTGGCCGCCTGCCAGCCGGCCACTAACGGCCTGGCCGAGGCCCAGAAGGGCCTGGAGAAGGCCTCGGCCGAGATGGAAGACAGCAAGGGCGAGCTGGCCAAGGCCCAGGAGAAGCTGGCCACCGAGAACTTCTCGCTGAAGGACGATGGCAGCCACCTGCCCAAGGCCGAACTGACCCCGGACGGCGAACTGCTGATCGACGGCAAGCCGGTGCCGATGAACGCCGAGCAGAAGGCGCTGGGCCGGGCCTATCGCACGCAGATCCAGAGCGTGGCCCGCGACGGCATCGCCATCGGCCTGGAAGGCGCCAAGCTCGGCATCGACGCCGCCGCCAGCGCGCTCAAGGGCGTGCTGTCCGGAAAGTCCGACGATGAGATCAGCAAGCAGACCGAGGCCACCGTCAAGGAGAAGATCAAGCCACGCGTCCAACAGCTGTGCGCGCGCATGCCGGCCCTGCTGCAGGCGCAGCAGGCCTGGGCCGCGGCCCAGCCGGAGTTCCGGCCGTACGCGACCATGGACGAAAGCGACGTCAAGGACTGCATGAACAAGCAGGACTGGGACTTCTGACGACAACGCGGCCGCGATGGGCAAGGGCGTCACGGGGCACGGTGCTTACAATGCGCCTCATGTCCAGATTCCTTCGCCCGTCCCTGCTCGCGGCCGCGGCCGCGCTCGTCCTGACCGCCTGCGGCAACGGCGGCCAGCCTTCGGCCCGCGCCGAGCGCATGAAGCCGGCCACCTCGGTGACCACGATGGAGGTCATCCTGCGCCAGTCGCCGGGCGCGCCGGTGGGCATCGGTCCGGGCGGGACGCTGAAGATCGACGACGTGGTGCTGCCGCAATCGTCGGAAAAGACCGCCGAGCTGCAGGACTACTTCGGCCAGCTGCAGATGCGTCGTCAGCAGGTGCTCGACCAGCTGCAGGCCAGCGGCGGCAAGCCGGTCACCATTGCGCCCGACGCGCAGCTGCGTACCCTGCAGCAGCAGCTGCTGACGGATTTCCCCGAGCTGCGCGCCTACTCGGCCAGCATGGAGACCATCCGGCTCGAGGCCCGCTGAGTCGGCGGTCTCTCGCACGATGAGGCGCTTGCCTCAGCCGGCGGGCAGGCCGTCGCAGAGCCGGGCCAGATGCTCCAGCGTGGCGCGCACCGCGGGCGATCGCCTCAGATCCGGATGGACGGACATCCACAGTGGCCGGGCCGGAAGTGGCGGCTGATCGGGCAAGCGCACCAGTTCGGCGTGGGCCTGCCCCAGCAGGCACGGCAAAAGCGCAACGCCCGCGCCGGCCATGGCCGCCTGCAGCTGGGTGATCACATCGTTGGAGCGCAGCGTGATCGGGCGAGGACCGGCGAAGGCGCGCAGCCACGCCTGCTGCGGCAGGTGATTCAGCGAGGACTCGAAGCCGATGAAGGTCCAGTCCCGCGCGTCGCGCTGCTGGAGCTGGCCGGTGGCATAGAACGCGAAGGCGAGCGTGCCCACGCGCTTGACCACCCGCCCGGCGGCCTGCGGCCGAACCAACCCGATGGCGATGTCGGCTTCGCCACGCTCCAGCGAGGCGACCTGCGAGCTCGCCGACAGGGACAGGCGGATCTGCGGATGCCGGGCCTGGAACTCCGCCAGGCTTGGCGCGATCAGATAGGCGGCCAGTCCGGGCAGCGCACTGATCGCGACGGTCCCCGAGGCCTCGCTGGCATGACCGCGCAGATGGCGGATGACGGCTTGCGACTGGTCTTCCACCCCACGCGCCGCCTGCGCCAGGGCCAGCCCGGCCTCGGTCAGCCGCGTGGCGCGCGGCGATCGGACGATGAGGGTGAGCCCGGTGGCCGCCTCCAGGCGCGCGACGCGGCGGCCCACGGTGGCGTGATCGACGCCGAACTCGGTCGCCGCCGCGGTCAGCGACCCCAGCCGTGCCACCGCAAGGAAGTAGCGAAGATCCTGCCAGTCGATCATGGGCGCAATTCTGCACGCTTGCCGCGCAGGATCGCGCGTTCCGCGCAAGGCGACGGGCCGCTAGCTTGGGCCCCACGCACATCCCTTGCAGGACCCTTGATGATCCTCTTCCACGCTGCAGGCGCCAGCTCGCAGGCGCCCCATATCCTCTTGCGCGAAGCCGCCCTGCCCTTTTCGCTGGAACACGTCGACCTGCTGCACCACAGCTGGTCCGGCGGCGACTACCGCGCCGTCAATCCGAAGGCCTACGTGCCGGCCCTGCGGCTGGACGATGGCGGCCTGCTGACCGAATGCGCCGTGATCCTGCAATGGATCGCCGATCACGCGCCGACCTCCCGGCTGATCCCCGCCGCCGGCACGCCGGCACGCTATCGCAGCTTGGAATGGCTCAACTTCATCGCCACCGAGTTGCACAAGAACTTCATCACGCCGGAGCGGCACGGCGGCGTGGCCGCCAACTTCCTGTCCAGGACCGAGGCCGGACAGGCGCAGACCCGCCTGCACGTCGCGCCGCGCCTGGCGTATGTCGAGCAGTGCCTGCGCGGACGCGCGTTCCTCGACGGCGAAGATTTCACCGCACCGGATGCCTATCTGTTCACCATGCTCACCTGGGCCGGCCGGATCGGCCTGGGACTGACGGAATGGCCGAACCTGCAGGCATTCTTCGATCGCACCAGGCAACGCGCGTCCGTGCGCGAAACGCTCGAGGTCGAGGGTCCGCCGCATGCCTTGCTCGAATCGCGAACCCGGCACGCGCAGGACCTTCCTTGATCGACCCCACCTGCGATATCCCGCCGATGCGGGCTTCGCTCAGCCGCCGCCACCGCCCGGCTTGCCGTGGATGCCGCCCTTTGCCAGCGCCGCCGGATCGAGCAGCGGCTTGAGCTGCGCCTCGCTCATCCCGGTGACCTCGATGGCCACTTCCATCACCGGCCGGTTCTGCTTGTAGGCCTGCTTGGCGATGGCCGCGCCCTTCTCGTAGCCGATCACCGGATTGAGCGCGGTGACCAGGATCGGATTGCGCTCCAGCGCGGCGCGCACGTTGTCCTCGCGCACCGTCAGCCCGGCGATGGCCGAGTCGGCCAGCAGGCGCGAGACGTTGCTCAGCAGCTGCACCGATTCGAGCAGGTTGGCGGCGATCAGCGGCAGGGCCACGTTGAGCTGGAAGTTGCCGGTCTGCCCGGCCACGGTGATCGCGGTGTGGTGGCCGATGACCTGCGCGCAGACCATCACTGTGGCCTCGGGGATCACCGGATTGACCTTGCCCGGCATGATCGAGCTGCCCGGCTGCAGGGCGGGCAGCTCGATCTCGCCCAGGCCGGCCAACGGGCCGGAGTTCATCCAGCGCAGGTCGTTGGCGATCTTGATCAGCGCCACGGCCAGCGCATTGAACTGGCCGGAGAGTTCGACCGCGTCGTCCTGCGCGGCCAGGCCCTCGAACTTGTTGGCGGCGCTCTCGAACTTGACCCCGGTCTGCTCGCTCAGCGTCTTGGCCACCTGCTTGCCGAAGCGCGGATCGGCGTTGATGCCGGTGCCGATGGCGGTGCCGCCCAGCGGCAGCCGGCGCAGGCGCTTGAGCGCGTCGGCGATGCGGTCCTCGGCCGAGGCCAGCTGCGCGGCCCAGGCGCCGAACTCCTGGGCGAAGGTCAGCGGCATGGCGTCCATCAGATGGGTGCGGCCGGTCTTGACGATGCCCCCGGCCGCGTTGCCGCGCGCGGTGATGGTCTTGCGCAGGTGCTTGAGCGCCGGCAGCAGGTCCTCGACCACGGCCAGCTGCGCGCTGACGCGGATCGCGGTGGGCACCACGTCGTTGGAGCTCTGCCCCAGGTTGACGTGGTCGTTGGGATGCACGGCCTGCGCCGCCTTCTTCGCCCCCTCGCCCTTGCCGCCGGCGCGCGAGGCCAGGTTGGCGATGACCTCGTTGGCGTTCATGTTGGACGAGGTGCCCGAACCGGTCTGGTAGATGTCGATCGGGAAGTGCGCATCGTAGGCGCCGTCGGCCACCTCCAGCGCGGCCTTGCGCACCGCCTTGGCGGTGGCCTTGGGCAGCAGGCCCAGCTCGGCGTTGACCTGCGCGGCGGCGGCCTTGATCAGCCCCAGGGCGCGGATGAAGCCGCGCGGCATCGGCCGGCCGGAGATGGGGAAGTTCTGCACGGCGCGCTGGGTCTGCGCACCCCACAGGGCCTCGGCGGGCACCTGCAGCTCGCCCATGCTGTCGTGTTCTAGACGGACCTTGTTCGACATCAGCGTGTTTCCTTCTGTTTCGAGGGCTACGGCTGGCACGCGTGTGTTCCGCAGCGGCTGGCTGGACGCGGCGAAGGATACGCCCCGGGGCGTGACCCGGACGGGACGGGTAAACTGTGCGGCCCACCCGCCACGCCTGGCCTGCGCGCACCGCGCGCCGGCGTCCGCCCCGCTTCTTCCTTCGCCAGCCTCCCGCAATGACCAACGCCTCCCTGCTCGCCCTGTCCCCGCTCGACGGCCGCTACGCCACCAAGGTCGACGCGCTGCGCCCGATCTTCTCCGAGTACGGCCTGATCCGCGCCCGCATCAAGGTCGAGGTGGAATGGCTGCTGGCCCTGGCCGCCGAGCCAGGCATCGTCGAACTGGCGCCCTTCTCCGCCCAGGCCATCGCCCGGCTGCGCGCGCTGGCCGAGGACTTCAGCGTCGAGCAGGCCGCGCGGGTCAAGGAGATCGAGCGCACCACCAACCACGACGTCAAGGCCGTGGAGTACTTCATCAAGGAGCAGCTGGCCGGCGACGCCGAGCTGGGTCCGGCGCTGGAATTCGTGCACTTCGCCTGCACCAGCGAGGACATCAACAACCTGTCCTACGGCCTGATGCTGCACCAGGCCCGCCAGCAGGTGCTGCTGCCGGCGCTGGAGGGCATCGCCGCCACGCTGCGCGCGCTGGCCCACGCCCAGGCCGACCAGCCGATGCTCTCGCGCACCCACGGCCAGACCGCCTCGCCGACCACGCTGGGCAAGGAGATCGCCAACGTCGTGGCGCGCCTGGAGCGGCAGATCCGCCAGCTCGGCGCGGTCGAGCTGACTGCCAAGATCAACGGCGCGGTGGGCAACTACAACGCCCACGCCATCAGCTACCCGGAGGTGGACTGGCCGGCCTTCGCCAAGGGCTTCGTCGAGCGCCTGGGGCTGGTGTTCAACCCCTACACCACCCAGATCGAGCCGCACGACAACGTGGCCGAGCTGGGCGATGCCGCGCGCCGCGCCAACACCATCCTGATCGACTTCTCGCGCGATGTGTGGGGCTACATCTCGCTGGGCTACTTCAGGCAGAAGCTCAAGGAAGGCGAGATCGGCTCCTCGACCATGCCGCACAAGGTCAACCCGATCGACTTCGAGAACGCCGAAGGCAACTTCGGCGTGGCCAACGCGCTGTTCGAGCACTTCAGCGCCAAGCTGCCGATCAGCCGCTGGCAGCGCGACCTGACCGACTCGACCGTGCTGCGCGCGCTGGGCACGGCCTTCGGCCACACCCAGGTGGCGCTGGACTCGCTGGCCAAGGGCCTGGGCAAACTGACCGTGGCGCCCGAGCGCCTGGAGGCCGACCTGGACGCGGCCTGGGAAGTGCTGGCCGAGGCCGTGCAGACCGTCATGCGCCGTCATGGCCTGCCCAACCCGTACGAGCAGCTCAAGGCCCTGACCCGTGGCCAGGGCATCACCGCCGAATCGATGCGCGCCTTCGTCGAGACCCTGGACCTGCCGGCGCAGGATAAGGAACAGCTGCGCGCGCTGACCCCGGGCCGCTACACCGGCCTGGCCGCGACCCTGGCCCGCCAGATCTGACCGCTGCCGCGGTGGCCGACGCCGAGCCATCGCCGCGATCGGGCGCCAGTGCCATGCGGCTGCTGATCAACATCGACGTGCCGGACCTGGACCGCGCGCAGGCGCTGTACGGCGACGCCTTTGGCCTAAGACCCGGACGGCGCCTGGGCGAAGGCGTGCTGGAACTGCTCGGCGCGGCCGTGCCGATCTACCTGCTGCAGGCCTCGGCCGGCACGCCCGCGGCGGCCGACCGGCCGCGCGACTACGCGCGCCACTGGACGCCGCTGCACCTGGACGTGGTGGTCGACGATCTGGCCCATGCCCTGGCCCGCGCCGAAGCGGCCGGCCTGGTGCGCGAAGGCCAGGTGCGGCAGGCCGACTGGGGCTGCATCGCCACTTTGCACGACCCGTTCGGCCATGGCTGGTGCCTGATCCAGTTCAGCGCGCAGGGCTACGCGGCGATCGCACGCTGAGCTTGCTAGGCTCCGCCCTCCCGCAAAGGAGGAGGCGTTGGATCATGCGCGCGATCCGGACCATGGTGACGATTGGACTGATGCCGGGAATTCTGGCACTGGCGGCCTGCGGCGGCGCCTCGCCCAGCACCTCCCCCACCGCTTCGCCCGCCGCGGCAGCGCAGACCCTGGTCGATCCTGCCAGCGGCGCGCAGTGCGGCGGCAAGGACCTGCGGCTGACCCGCGACCGCGCCAGCGTGGTCATCGACGGGGCCTGCGGCGCGGTGGTGATCACCGGCTCGCACGTCGAGCTCAACCTGAGCCAGGCCCAGTCCCTGCGCGTGGAAGGCCACGACATCACCGTGCTCAACGAAAAGCTCGGTCAGGCGACGGTGACCGGCCAGCGCAACACCCTCAACCTGACCCAGGTCGACCTGGTCCAGCTGGAGGGCGACGACAACGTCGTGCTGGCCACGCGGATCGGCAGGATCCGCTTCCTGGGCAATGGCAATACCCTCAATCCGTCCGGCAAGCCCGCGGTGGAAGACCGCGGTCGCGACAACAAGGTGCTGTAAGCGCCGGGCAATCGCGGGACAATGCGCGTCTTCCGCCGCCCGTCGGCACGCCCAGGCCCGCCGCCATGCCCTCGCCTGCTTCCCCGTTCGCCCGCACGCTGTATCTGACGCTGTTCGTGATCGGCAGCGCGGTGCCGCTGCTATGGTTCTGGCCCTGGCTGAATGTCCACGGCCTGGACCTGCCGGCGCTGGTGCGCGAGCTGTTCTCCACGCGCGTGGGCGGCTTCTTCGGGCTGGACGTGCTGTGCTCTGCCGTGGTCCTGTTGGTCTGGATGCAGTTGGAGCACCGGCGCCTGCCGGTCCGGCGCGCCTGGCTCGCGGCGCTGGCCACCTGCTGCATCGGCGTGTCCTCCGGGCTGCCGCTCTACCTCTATCTGCGCCAGCGCACGCTGGACGCCGCCGTTCCGACTTCCTGACTCGATCCGACCCCATCATGTCCAAACGCACCACCTCGCCTGCGCGCGCCCCGCGCGTCCTGCCCATCGAAGTCGACGCCGGCGGCCGCTCGCTGCTGGGCATGTCGCCGCAGGCCTTCCTGCGCGACTACTGGCAGAAGCGCCCGCTGCTGGTGCGCAACGCCTTCCCGGGCTTCGTCTCGCCGATCGAGCCGGGCGATCTGGCCGGGCTGGCCTGCGAGGAGGCCGCGCTGTCGCGCCTGATCCAGCACGACCGCGCCCGCGATGGCTGGAGCGTGCGCAGCGGGCCGTTCGAGGAGGCCGAGTTCCCGGCCATGCCCGACCACGACTGGACGCTGCTGGTGCAGGACGTTGACAAGTGGGATCCGGATATCGCCGCGCTGCTGGAGGCCTTCGACTTCCTGCCGCGTTGGCGCATCGACGACATCATGGTCAGCTTCGCCGCGCCCGGCGGCTCGGTCGGCGCGCACGTGGACCAGTACGACGTGTTCCTGCTGCAGGCCCACGGCCATCGCCGCTGGCAGATCGATGCCTCGCCCAATCCGCCGCTGGCCTTCCGCGACGATGTCGACCTCAAGCTGTTGCGCCGCTTCAGCGCCAGCCACGACTGGGTGCTGGCGCCGGGCGACATGCTCTACCTGCCGCCGGGCGTGCCGCACAACGGCGTGGCCGAGGATGCGTGCCTGACCTTCTCGGTCGGCATGCGCGCGCCCTCGGCCGCCGAGCTGATCGGCGACTACCTGGACACGCTGGTGGCCGACGCCGACGAGGGCATCCGCTACCAGGACCGCGATCTGACCGTCCCGGCCGATCCGTTCGAGATCGATGCGGCGGCGATGGGCCGGGTGGTCGAGGCGCTCAACGCGCTGCGCATGAACGATCCGGACCGGCTGGGCGAATGGTTCGGCCGCTTCATCACCACCTACCGCAGCGCCGGCACCGCGGCCGTGCCCGAGCACGCCCCGGACCGGGCCGAGGTCGAGGCGGCCCTGGCCCAGGGCGCGGTGCTGCAGCGCCATCCGATGACGCGCATCGCCTGGCGCCGGGCGCGCAAGGGCGCGGTGCTGTTCGCCAGCGGCCAGGCCCTGCCGATGCCGCTGCGCGATGCCCGCCTGCTGGCCGCCGCCGAGGTGCTGGACCAGGCGGCATATCAGACCTTGGGCGAAGCCGGCCGTGCGGCGACATCGGTTCTGGTAAGTTCCGGCCATTACCTGCTGCCAGGAAGCGATGAGGATGACCACGACTTCGACACCGACTGACTTCACGCTGCGACCGGCCTCGTTCATCGCCGACCGCGAGGCGCTGCGCTGGGTGCGCGAGGAGGTGTTCGTCGCCGAACAGCACATCCCGCCGGATACCGAGTGGGACTCGCTGGACCCGGCCGGCGACCACCTGCTGGCGATCAGCTCGACCGGCGCGCCGATCGGCACCGCGCGCCTGACCCCGGACGGCCGTTTCAGCCGCCTGGCGGTGCTCAAGCCCTGGCGCGGCCGCGGCGTCGGCGAGGCCCTGCTCAAGGCCATGATCGACAAGGCTCGCGCCAACGGCTGGAAGGACCTGACCCTGTACGCGCAGGTCGCCAACGAGGGCTTCTACACCCGGCACGGCTTCGTCTCCATCGGCGAGCCCTTCGACGATGTCGGCATCCCGCACCAGTTCATGCGCCTGAAGCTGCGCGACTGAGCGCGCCATGCTGGTCGAGCGCCAGTCCGAGGCGGTCGAGGCCCTGGTCGCCCTGGCCGCCGCCACCCGCAGCCTGCTGTGCTGCTACACCCGCGAGCTGGACCCGGGGCTGCTCGACGCCCCGCCGGTCCTGGAGGCCCTGCGCACGCTGGCGGTGCGCCAGCGCGGCGTGGAGATCCGCATCCTGATGCAGGACCTGGAAACGCCGCAGCACGCCGGATCGGCCCTGATCCCGCTGGCCCAGCGCCTGCCCACCAGCTTCCAGCTGCGCTTGGTGACCGAGCCGGTGGACCGGGTCTATGCCGCCGCCTTCGCGGTCAACGACACCGGTGGCCATTACTTCCGCCCGCTCGGCCACCGCATCGAGGGCGAATTCGAGCCCGACGCACCCGGCCGCAGCCGCCAGCTGCGCGAGGCCTTCGCCCGCTACTGGGAACGCGCCCGTCCCTGCACCGAGCTGCGCGCGCTTGGCCTGTGAAGCGCCTGTGCAGGGCCGCAATGCGGTGTCCGCGGCAATGTCCCGCATAGTGGGTCATTGTCACCACGCCGCGCCGCTGACGCCGGACACACGCCGGTGAGATTCAGGCCCACGCCTATACTTTGATGGTTGCGCCGCATTGGTGCGCGTCGGACCCGCCAGAGCGGGCGACGCGCCTGCCGCGCCCGCCTTTCCAACCCACAAAACGACGCCTCAAGGCCACCATCGTGGACAATCTTCTCAAGCAGTTCGTGCAGTCCTCCCAGCTCAACGGCGGCAGCGCCGCCTACGTCGAAGACCTCTATGAGCAGTACCCGGTCTCGCCGGACAGCGTGGATCCCAAGTGGCGCGCCTATTTCGACGGTTTCAAGGGCCGCGAGGCCGGCGATGTGCCGCATTCGGCCGCCATCTCGCACATCACCCAGGCCGCGAAGCAGGCCGCCAACGCCGCCAACGGCGCGGCGCCCTCCGATGAGCGCGAGCGCCACGTCGGCCGCCTGATCACCGCCTACCGCTCGCGCGGCCATCTGAACGCCCGGCTCGATCCGCTGAACCTGACCGAGCCGGTCAACCCGCCCGACCTGACCCTGGACTGGCACAACCTGTCCGAGCGCGATCTGGACAGCGAGTTCAGCACCGGTGGCGTGGGCGGCCAGCCGCGCATGGTCCTGCGCGACCTGGTGGCGCGCCTGAAGGCGACCTACACCGGCTCGATCGGCGCCGAATTCATGCACATCCCGGACTTCGAGCAGCGCCGCTGGCTGTACGAGCGCCTGGAGACCGCCGGCGGCCAGTACGGCCTGGACGCGGACACCCGCAAGCGCACGCTGGAGCGGCTGACCGCCGCCGAGGGCCTGGAGCGCTACCTGCACACCAAGTACGTGGGCCAGAAGCGCTTCTCGCTGGAAGGCGGCGACTCGCTGATCCCGATGCTGGACGTCGTGCTGCGCCGCAGCGGCGGCGACGGCATGCGCGACATCGCCGTGGGCATGGCCCACCGCGGCCGCCTCAACGTGCTGGTCAACACCCTGGGCAAGAACCCGCGCAAGCTGTTCGACGAGTTCGAAGGCAAGTTCGAGCACGCCCACGACGACCGTGCCCACACCGGTGACGTGAAGTACCACATGGGCTTCTCGGCCGACGTGGCCACCCCCGGCGGCCCGGTGCATCTGGCGCTGGCCTTCAACCCCTCGCACCTGGAGATCGTCGACCCGGTGGTCGCAGGCTCGGTGCGTTCGCGCCAGGAGCGCTACCACGACACCGAGCGCAGCCACGTGCTGCCCGTGCTGATCCACGGCGACGCCGCCTTCGCCGGCCAGGGCGTGGTGATGGAGCTGTTCCAGATGTCGCAGGCGCGCGGTTTCGCCATCGGCGGCACCGTGCACATCGTCATCAACAACCAGGTCGGCTTCACCACCAGCGCCCGCGACGACGCGCGCTCGACCCTGTACTGCACCGACGTGGCCAAGATGGTCGGCGCCCCGGTGCTGCATGTGAACGGCGACGACCCGGATGCGGTGGTGTTCGCGGCCAACCTGGCCTACGAGTTCCGCCAGGCGTTCAAGAAGGACGTGGTCATCGACCTGGTCTGCTACCGCCGCTGGGGCCATAACGAGGCCGACGAGCCGGCCGCGACCCAGCCGCTGATGTACCAGGTCATCCGCAAGCACAAGACCACCCGCGAGCTCTACGCCGAGCGTCTGGAGCAGGACGGCGTGATTGGCGCCGACGACGCCAAGGCCATGGTCGACGCCTACCGCGACAAGCTGGATTCCGGCGCCTACACCACCGAGCTGGCCAAGCCCGAGCGCGACCCGCTGGCCATCGACTGGTCCAAGTACCTGTCGGGCAAGCTGTCCGATCCGGTCGATACCACGGTCAAGCTGGACAAGCTCAAGCAGCTGGCCAAGGTCATCAACACCATCCCGGAAGGGGTGAGCCTGCACGCGCGCGTGGCCAAAATCTACGAGGACCGCGCCAAGATGACCGAGGGCGAGCTGCCGGGCGACTGGGGCTTCGCCGAGAACCTGGCCTACGCCACCCTGCTGTCCGAGGGCAACACCCTGCGCCTGGTCGGCCAGGACTCGGGCCGCGGCACCTTCTTCCATCGCCACGCGATCCTGCACGACCAGAAGACCGACAGCTACTACCTGCCGCTGCGCCAGCTGGTGGACGACCCGCAGGACGCCACGGTCATCGACTCGCTGCTCAGCGAGGAGGCGGTGATGGCGTTCGAGTACGGCTACTCGACCACCGATCCCAACGCGCTGTGCATCTGGGAAGGCCAGTTCGGCGACTTCGCCAACGGCGCGCAGGTGGTGATCGACCAGTTCATCGCCGCCGGCGAGGCCAAGTGGGGCCGCATCACCGGCCTGGCGCTGTTCCTGCCGCACGGCTACGAAGGCCAGGGCCCTGAGCACAGCTCGGCGCGCCTGGAGCGCTTCCTGCAGCTGTGCGCGCTGGAAAACATGCTGGTGTGCGTGCCGACCACCCCGGCGCAGTGCTTCCACATGATCCGCCGGCAGATGCGCATGACCACGCGCAAGCCGCTGATCGTGATGACGCCCAAGTCGCTGCTGCGCCACAAGCTGGCCGTGTCCACGCTCGAGGAGCTGGCCGACGGCGAGTTCCAGCACCTGATCCCCGACGCCAAGGCCGATGCGAAGAAGGTCAAGCGCGTGGTGGCCTGCTCGGGCAAGGTCTATTACGACCTGCTGGAGGATGCGACCAAGCGCGGTCAGGACGACGTGGCGATCCTGCGCGTGGAGCAGCTCTATCCGTTCCCGCGCGAGCTGCTGGCGGCCGAGCTGAAGAAGTACGCCAACGCCACCGACGTGGTGTGGTGCCAGGAAGAGCCGCAGAACCAGGGCGCCTGGTATCAGATCAAGCACCATCTGCAGGCCTGCCTGGCGCAGGGCCAGTCGCTGCACTACGCCGGCCGCGCCCGTTCGCCCTCCCCGGCCGCCGGCCACATGGCCGAGCACGTGGCCGAGCAGCAGCAGCTGGTCGCCGACGCGCTGGTCAACACCTTCGGCAACGACCTCGTCGCCGAATAAGCCTTTCACCCTTTCGATCAACACTCCAGAAATCCCTAGGACGCTCCCGCATGGCCACCGAAGTCAAAGTTCCGGTCCTTCCCGAATCCGTTTCCGACGCCACCATCGCCAGCTGGCACAAGAAGGCCGGTGAGGCCGTCAAGCGCGACGAGAATCTGGTCGACCTCGAGACCGACAAGGTCGTGCTGGAGGTGCCCTCGCCGGTGGACGGCGTGCTCAAGGAAATCAAGTTCGCCGAGGGCGACACGGTGACCTCCTCGCAGGTCCTGGCGATCATCGAGGAAGGCGCCACCGCGCAGGCCGCACCTGCCAAGCCGGCCGAGGAAGAGGTCAAGCCGGCCGCCAAGTCCGAGGCCCCGGCCAAGGCGCAGGCCCCCGCCCCGGCCAAGGCCGAAGCGCCCAAGGCCGCCGCCGGCGCCGACAACCTGCCCCCGGGCGCGCGCTTCACCGCCATCACCGAGGGCGTGGATCCGGCTCAGGTGGAAGGCACCGGCCGTCGCGGCGCGGTGACCAAGGAAGACATCGTCAAGTTCGCCGCCGGTGGCGGCGTGGGCAAGGCCGCCGGCGCCCGTCCGGAGGAGCGCGTGCCGATGACGCGCATCCGCAAGACCATCGCCAAGCGCCTGATGGATTCGAAGAACTCCACCGCGATGCTGACCACGTTCAACGAGGTCAACCTGGCCAAGGTCAGCGCGGCGCGCAAGGAACTGCAGGACGAGTTCCAGAAGGCCCACGGCATCAAGCTCGGCTTCATGAGCTTCTTCGTCAAGGCCGCCGCCAACGCGCTGCAGCGCTTCCCGCTGGTCAACGCCTCGATCGACGGCGAAGACATCGTCTATCACGGCTACAGCGACATCTCCATCGCCGTGTCCACCGACAAGGGCCTGGTCACCCCGGTGCTGCGCAACGTCGAGCGCCAGTCCTTCGCCGAGGTCGAACAGGGCATCGCCGACTACGCCGCCAAGGCGCGCGCCGGCAAGCTGGGCCTGGACGATCTGCAGGGCGGCACCTTCACCATCACCAACGGCGGCACCTTCGGCTCGCTGCTGTCCACCCCGATCGTCAACCCGCCGCAGAGCGCCATCCTGGGCATGCACGCCATCAAGGAGCGCCCGATCGCCGAGAACGGCCAGGTCGTGATCGCGCCGATGATGTACATCGCCCTGTCCTACGACCACCGCATCATCGATGGCAAGGACTCGGTGCAGTTCCTGGTGGACATCAAGAACCAGCTGGAGAACCCGGGCCGGATGTTGTTCGGTCTGTGAGGCCGGGAATCGGGAATGGAGAATCGGGAATCGAACGCGCGTCCCTCCCCTCCCTTCCCGCCTGGACCTGGATGGGAAACGGCACGCGCCTACGCCCGTGCCATTCCCCATTCCCTATTCCCCATTCCCGTGAGCGAATGAAATGAGCGAAACACAGCAATACGACGTCGTCGTCATCGGTGCCGGTCCGGCCGGCTATCACGCGGCCATCCGCGCCGCCCAGCTAGGCATGAAGGTCGCCTGCATCGATGCGGCGCTGGGCAAGGACGGCAAGCCGGCCCTGGGCGGCACCTGTCTGCGCGTGGGCTGCATCCCCTCCAAGGCGATGCTCGACTCCTCGCGCCAGTTCTGGAACATGGGCCACCTGTTCGGCGAGCACGGCATCAGCTTCAAGGACGCCAAGATCGATGTGGCCACCATGGTCGGCCGCAAGGACAAGATCGTGAAGCAGTTCACCGGCGGCATCGGCATGCTGTTCAAGGCCAACAAGGTGACCCCGTACTACGGCTTCGCCCAGCTGCAGCCGGGCAACCTGGTCAAGGTCAAGCAGCACGACGGCAGCGAGGTCGAGCTGCAGGGCACCAACGTGATCCTGGCACCGGGTTCGGATTCGATCGAGCTGCCGTTCGCCAAGTTCGACGGCGAGAACATCGTCGACAACGTCGGCGCGCTGGACTTCACCGAGGTGCCCAAGCGCCTGGCGGTGATCGGCGCGGGCGTGATCGGCCTGGAGCTGGGCAGCGTGTGGAAGCGCCTGGGCGCCGAGGTCACCATCCTGGAGGCGCTGCCGGACTTCCTGGCCGCCGCCGATGCCGAAGTGGCCAAGGCCGCCGCCAAGGAGTTCAAGAAGCAGGGCCTGGACATCAAGCTCAGCGCCAAGGTCAGCGCGACCGAGGTCACCGGCAAGGGCAAGAAGAAGGAGGTCGTGGTCACCTACACCGACGCCTCCGGCGAGCAGACCCTGACCGTGGACAAGCTGCTGGTGGCCGTGGGCCGTCGCGCCGCGACCAGGGGCGTGCTGGCCGAGGGCACCGGCGTGCAACTCAACGAGCGCGGCCAGATCGTGGTCGACGAGCACTGCCACACCGGCGTGGACGGCGTGTGGGCCATCGGCGACTGCGTGCGCGGCCCGATGCTCGCGCACAAGGGCTTCGAGGAAGGCATCGCGGTGGCCGAGCTGATCGCCGGCCTGCCGGGTCACGTCAACTTCGACACCATCCCGTGGGTCATCTACACCGAGCCGGAGATCGCCTGGGTCGGCAAGACCGAGCAGCAGCTCAAGGCCGAGGGCGTGCCGTACAAGGCCGGCAGCTTCCCGTTCGCCGCCAACGGCCGCGCCGTGGCGATGGCCGAGCCGGCCGGCTTCGTCAAGGTCCTGGCCCATGCCGAAACCGACCGCGTCCTGGGCATGCACCTGGTCGGCGTCAACGTCTCCGAGCTGGTGCACGAAGGCGTGCTGACCATGGAGTTCAGCGGCTCGGCCGACGACCTGGCCCGCATCTGCCACGCCCACCCCTCGCTGTCCGAAGTGGTGCACGACGCCGCCATGGCGGTGGCCAAGCGGGCGATTCATAAGGCGAATTAGAGCCGGGAATCGGGAGTGGAGAATCGGGAATGGCAAGCGCGTTCCCGTCACACCACTCCCACCGCATGACGCCGGACCTATGTCCGGCGTCATGCGTTCAGGCTTTTGATTTTCCCATTCCCCATTCCCAACTCCCCATTCCCCATGAAAAGCATCTGCGTCTACTGCGGCTCCAACGCCGGCGCCAAACCCGTCTACGTCCAGCGCGCCACCGAACTCGGGCAGCGACTGGCGGCCGAAGGCCTGCGTCTGGTCTACGGCGGCGGCAAGGTCGGGCTGATGGGGGCGGTGGCCGATGCGGTGCTGGCCGCCGGCGGTGAGGTGGTCGGCGTGATTCCGCAGCAGCTGGTGGACTGGGAAGTGGCCCATCGCGGCCTGACCCAGCTGGAGATCGTCGGCTCCATGCACGAGCGCAAGGCGCGCATGTTCGACCTGGCCGATGGCTTCATCACCCTGCCCGGCGGCTTCGGCACGATGGAGGAGATCTTCGAGATGCTGACCTGGCGCCAGCTGGGCATCGGCAACAAGCCCTGCGCGTTCCTGGACATCGACGGCTTCTACCAGCCGCTGATCGCGATGATCGACCGCATGGTCGAGCAGCGCTTCCTGCACGCGGCCCAGCGCGCCGACCTGTGGCATGGCGAGGACATCGATGCGCTGCTGGGGTGGATGCGCGCGTATACGCCAGCGCAGGCGAGCAAGTGGATCGATGAGAAGCGCCGCGAGGCGCTGCGGTAAGCAGCAGGCGCGTAGCGACGCGTTCATCAGACTGGCGCCCAAGGGCGGTTGCGGCGCGGATCGACGAGAAGCGCCGCGAGGCGCTGCGGTAAGCAGCAGGCGCGTAGCGACGCGTTGATCGGATTGGCGCCCAGGGCCTGTTGCCGCGCGGATCGACGGAAAGCGCCGCAGGCGCTGCGCTGAGCCAAGGCAACGGAGGCGTCGGGCCACGGGCCTGCCGATCGACGTCTCCGCGCGGGCGACCGGCGCTGTCGCGTCGCCTCCCACCAGCGAGGATTCCGTGAGCGCGATCACGCTGCGGATCGCGGCCGCGGATGGACGGCAGAAGGCGCGCGGATTGACGGTGCGCGCCGCCTACGCAGCGCCACCAAAGGCCTCTACAATCCTGCGCAGGGGACAGGTCAGGACACAGGGTATGGCGCGCATTCTCATCGTCGACGATTCACCGTCGCAGCTGCTGGGCATCCAGCGCATCGTGGAAAAGCTGGGACACACGTGGATCACCGCCGAGGATGGCGTGCAGGGGGTCGAGGTGGCCAAGCGCGAGCTGCCCGACATGGTCCTGATGGACGTGGTGATGCCCAACCTCAACGGTTTCCAGGCCACCCGCCAGCTCAGCCGCGAGCCCACCACCAAGCACATCCCGGTGATCCTAGTGACCACCAAGGACCAGGACACCGACCGCATGTGGGGCATGCGCCAGGGGGCCAAGGCCTATCTGACCAAGCCCTTCTCCGAGGACGAACTGTCCGAGGTCATCGAGCGCATCCTCAGCGCCGCGCGCCAGCCGCCGACCTCGGCCGCCTGACGCCGGCCGGCCACCGCGAAACACGAAACGGGCGCCCTGAGGCGCCCGTTTCGCATTCTGGCTCGACGCCGAGCGTGGGTCAGCTGTCGGCGAAGGCCTTGGCCAGCTTCTCGTAGGCCTTGCGCTGGGCCTCGGTGACCGCGCGCGGCGCGGTGATCTCCAGCTCCACGATCTGGTCGCCATCCGGCGGACCCGGCAGGCCGCGGCCGCGCAGGCGCAGCTTGCGCCCGGCGTCGGAGTCCGGCGGGATCTTCAGCTCGACCGAACCGCCCAGCGTCGGCACGCTCACCGTGGCGCCCAGCGCCGCCTGCCAGGGCGTGACCTGCAGGACGTGGATGATGTTGCGCCCGTCCACTTCGAACTGCGGGTCGGCCGCGTACTCGATCTCCAGCAGCAGGTTGCCGCCGCCGTTGCCCTGCCCGCTCAGGCGGATCGCCTGGCCGGGCTTGATGCCCTTGGGCACGCGCACGTCCAGCTGCTTGCCGTTGACGGTCACGCGGATGCTGCTGCCCTCGTAGACCGCCTTGAGCGGCACCGACAGCTTGGCGCGGGTATCGCCGCGCGGCGCCTGGCCGCTGCGGAAGCCCGGACCGCCGCGTGCGCGCTGGCCGAACAGGTTCTCGAAGAAATCGCTGAAGCCGGCACCGCCGCCCCCGGCGCTGCCGAAGACTTCCTCGAAGTCGAAGCCCTGGCCGCCATAGCCGCCGCCGAAGTCCTGCGGCTGATATTCCTGCCCGGGCCGATAGCCGCGCGCGCGCAGCTGATCGTAGGCCGCGCGCTTCTCCGGATCGCGCAGGGCCTCGTAGGCCTCGTTGACCGCCTTGAAGCGCTCCTCGGCATCGGCCTCCTTGCTGACGTCGGGGTGGTACTTGCGCGCCAGGCGGCGGTAGGCGGTCTTGATCTCCGCCTCGCCGGCCGTGGGTTCCACGCCAAGCGTCTGGTAGTAGTCCTTGAATTCCATCGTACCTCCGCAAGAAAGCCCGCGGCTTGGCAGCCGCGGGCCCGATCCTGGCCACGATGCGGTCAACACCGCATCGCGACCGGTTCATGGGACCCGCGCGGAACGCGGGCCGGGGTACAGGTTACTGGATCGACCCGACCTGGATGCGACGCGGCGCGGCCTCGGGCCGCTTGGGGATCACCACTTCCAGCACGCCGTTGCCACCGGTGGCGACGATGCCCTCGGCATCGGCGGTGTCCGGCAGGGTAAAGCTGCGCGCGAACGCGCCGTGGCGACGCTCCTGACGGGTGAAGCGGGCGTCCTCGCCGGCCTGCGGCGCGGCGCGCTCGCCACGGATGCTCAGGACGTTCTTGTCCATCTGCACCTCGATCGCCTCCAGGTCCACGCCCGGCAGGTCGGCGAAGATCACGAAGCGGTTGGCCTCTTCCTTCACGTCCACGCGCGGGGTCCAGCCCACGCTCTCGGTGGCGGCCTGGCCGGCCTGCGCGAAGCGGTCCAACACGCGTCCCAGTTCGAGCTGGCCGGGGCGGACGGGCCAGCCTTGATAGCGCACGAAATTCATCATGAATGTCTCCGATTGGATGGCCGCAGACGCGACGTGCGTGCGGCAGGGGCCCGTGGCCTCCGTGACCAACAGATAAGCGCCGCACGCGGCTTTTCAAGGGTTTTGACGCCGCCTTCCCACGGCCCTGCCTAGGGTACGGTTCACGCGGCCGCCCTCCCGCGCCTCCAGGCTCCCATGACGATCCAGATCGGCGACCCCATCCCCGAAGTCATCCTGACCCGCATCCGCCAGGGCGTGGAGAAGGTCGACACCCCGACCCTGTTCGGCGCGCACAAGGTCGTGCTGTTCGCGGTGCCGGGCGCCTTCACCCCGACCTGTTCGGCGCGCCATTTGCCTGGCTTCATCGAGCACTTCGACGCATTCCGCAAGCGCGGCATCGAAGTGTATTGCGTTTCGGTCAACGACGCGTTCGTGATGAAGGCCTGGGCGAATCGCTGCACGTGCCCGAAGGGCTGCAGCTGCTGGCCGACGGCAGCGGCGACTTCGCACGCGCGCTGGGCCTGGAGCTGGACCTGGGCGCGCAGGGCATGGGCCTGCGCTCCAGGCGCTACGCGCTCTATGCCGAAGACGGCGTGGTCAAACAACTCTGGGTCGAGGAGCCCGGTGCGTTCGAGGTCTCCTCCGCCGACTACGTGCTGCAACACCTTCCCGACTGATCCTTCCCACCGCACATCCATCAAGCGAGGCAAGCCAATGTCCAAGACATCAGCCACCAAGTTCAACCACACCTCGGCCGCCGACCTGGCCGATCGCGAGACCCTGCGCGCCAACGCGCGCAAGAAGCTCGAGGACGGCGCGATCACCGATTCCTATACGGCCGACCGCGAGGAAGTCGTCAAGCTGCTCAACGAGGCGCTGGCCACCGAGTACGTGTGCGTGCTGCGCTACTACCGCCATTACTTCATGGCCAAGGGCATGCTGGCCGACGCAGTCAAGGCCGAGTTCCTGGAGCACGCCAAGCAGGAGCAGGACCACGCCGGCATGCTGGCCGAGCGCATCGTCCAGCTCGGCGGCGAGCCGGACCTCAACCCCGACACCCTGACCGCGCGCTCGCACGCCGAGTACAAGGAAGGCAGCGACCTGCGCGACATGGTCAAGGAGAACCTGATCGCCGAGCGCATCGCCATCGACAGCTACCGCCAGATGATCAACTACATCGGCGACAAGGACACCACCACCAAGCGCATCCTCGAGCGCATCCTGGAGCAGGAAGAAGAGCATGCGGATGAGTTCGCGGACATGCTGGAAGGGTGGATCGGGAAGTAAGCCAGGGACCAGGCGTATCGCCGCCTCTGGTTTCAGCAAGCAGCTCCTGCAAGGAAGTAGATCTCGCACACAGACGCCGGGCATCGCCCGGCGTTTTCTTTAGGACATGCCCCCAATCCCGGCATGCGCGCCCGGACGACCAGCGCCGGCCCCGCCCCCTGGCCTCTGACCCCCGGCCTCTGCTTCCCTACCGCAACACCCGGAACCTCAGCGTGCTCCACGCGCCGCTGTCGGCCAGCGCGGTCAGCGTGTGCTCGCCCGGCTGCTCGAAGCCGTGCTCGAAGCTGCGCGCGCCACGGGTCAGGCCGATCCAGCGCCCGTCGAGCAGCCACTGCACCTCGGTCTCGGTGCCCAGGGCGCGCAGGCGCACGCTGGCCGGCTTGTCGCTGCCCGGCGCACGCGCCAGCGTGGCGCCATCGTTGAGGCCCTCGATGCGCAGCGCGGCGCTGGCCTCGCGTCCATCCGGCGCGCAGTCCGGCGCCAGCGGCGGCAGCTGGGCGGCGCGGCGTTCGGCCACGCTCAGCCAGGGCGAGGCCAGCGCCGGCCAGCGCGCAATGCTCGCCTCCTGCGCCGCATGCGGCCGGGTGCATTCGGCCGACAGACGCTGGCCGCTGGCGGCATCGCGCAGAAAGCTCTCCCGCCCAGCGCGCCAGAGCCTTGCGTCGCGCTCGGCGAAGGTCGGCGGCACGTTGCCGTCCAGCGTCCAGGCCTGCAGCCGGCGCTGGCACAGCTGCGGCGCCTGCGGGTCGGGCGGCAGGCCCAGCGGCCAGCACACCTCGACCTGGGCCACATTGGCCGGTGGCGCCACGGCCGCCGCATCGCCGCGGCTGCGCGGCAGGCTGTCGATTACCTCGAACATCAGCGGCAGCGCGGTCACCGCCCCGTACTGGCCCGGCAGCGGCGTGCCGTCCGGCCGGCCGACCCACACACCGACCGTATAGCGGCGCGTGCCGCCGATCGCCCAGGCGTCGCGGTAGCCGTAACTGGTGCCGGTCTTCCAGGCCACGCGCGGGCGGCCACCGGTGTCGAAGGTGCCCACGCTCTCGCCAGGCCGAGGGTTGTCCTGCAGCACCTGGCGGATGATCCAGGCCGCGCCGGGTGAGAGCAGCCGGCGGTTGGAGATCGGGTCTTCCGGGCGATAGCGCACGCGCCCGGCCAGCCCGTCGCGGTTGAATGCGGCGAACGCGCCGACCAGGTCCTCCAGGCGCGCGCCGGTGCCGCCCAGGATCATCGCCAGGTTGGGCACCGCCCCGCGCGGGAAGCGCAGCGCGACGCCGCCGTTGGCCAGCCGCGCGGCGAAGCGCGCCGGGCCGACGTGGTCCAGCACGTCCACCGCCGGCACGTTGAGCGACAGGCGCAGCGCCTCGGCCGCGCCGACCGGTCCGTTGAAGGCGGCATCGAAGTTCCCGGGCCGGTAGCCGCCGAAGCCCTGCGGCGCGTCGACCAGCAGGCTCTCCGAGTGGATCAGCCCATCGTCCAGCGCCAGCCCGTACAGGAAGGGCTTGAGCGTCGAGCCCGGCGAACGCCAGGCCTGCACCATGTCCACGTGGCCCAGGCGCTTGTCGTCGCCGAACTGCACCGAGCCCACATAGGCGCGCGCCTCCATCGTCGTGTTGTCCACCACCAGCAGCGCCGCCGAGGTGCGCTCGGGCAGGTTGGAGAAATAGGCGGTGACGCGCTGTTCCAGCGTGCGCTGCAGGTCGGCGTCCAGCGTGGAGACGATGCGCGCGGCGCGCGGCTGCTGCTGATGCAGGCGCTCGGCCAGCAGCGCCGCGCTCAGCGGCGGCTGCAGGGCGCGCGCGACCACCGGTTCGATGCGGGCATCGTCCACCTGCGCCTGGGTCCACACGCCCAGGGCGACCATGCGCGCCAGCACCTTGTCGCGCGCCGCCCGCGCGGCCTGCGGATGGCGGTCCGGACGCAGCCGGCTGGGCGATTGCGGCAGCACCGCCAGCAGCGCGGCCTCGGCATGCGACAGCCGCGCGGCCGGCTTGCCCAGGTAGGCCCAGCTGGCGGCCTCCACGCCCTCGATGGTGCCGCCGAACGGCGCGCGCTCCAGATACAGGTCGAGGATCTGCCGCTTGCTCAGGTGCGCCTCCAGTTGCAGGGCGCGCAGCAGCTGCTTGGCCTTGCCCCAGGGCGTGCGCGTGTGCGGGTCGAGGATGCGCGCGACCTGCATGGTGAGCGTCGAGCCGCCCGAGACGATCTGCCCGCGCCGCAGCATCTGCCCGCCCGCGCGCAGCAGCGCCCACGGATTGACGCCCGGATGCCGCCAGAACCAGCGGTCCTCATAGGTCAGCAGCGCCTGCAGGTACAGCGGCGAGACGCCCTCGGGCGAGGCCGGATAGCGCCATACCCCGTCGCGATCGGCGAAGGCCCGCAGCGGCGTGCCGTCGCGCGCCACCACCAGCGTGCTGGTATCGCGCGCCTTGGGCAACGGCGGCGGGAAAGCGAAGTCCAGGACCAGCAGCGCCACCAGCACAGCGACGGCCGTCCAGCGCAGGAGCTGCCTCAGACGCGGGAGCTTAGAGCGCCACGCGTTCATCCGAACTCATCTGGCGTGCGATCAGACAAGGAAAGTCCGCGACTCGATCAAAGCGGAGAACGCACTGGCGCGGACAGGCGCTCAGCAACGCCCTGCCAACTCAGGCACGTCGGCCACGGCACTTGTCCGCTCGGTTGTAAGCACGCGCGCCTTGGCCCAGGGGACGTCGCATTCGACCGACATCTCATAGTCGGTGATGACGAACGTGCCGTGTACGCGGACCCGCTTCATGTGGCGATCCAGTATCAGCCGCTGGGCCTGCGCATCGCCGAGCATCATCGCCAGGGCTGCCTCGCCGTTGCTGAGATCGATCACCCTGATGCCGTAACCCTCGAAATGGGGAAGGCGCGCCGCAGAAGGCGCGTCAGGAACAATCGAGTAACTTGCTTCGATTCCGTTGGAACCCGCCGGCTGCCACTCGGCCAGCAGGTCTCCCGATACCTGCTCCTCCCCCCTGAAACTGACAGGCTCCCGCAAGCCGATCTTGCTCGCCACCTTCAACTGCGAAGCCGGGGGCATGACGAACGGAGGTAATTCGTAGTCGGCTCTCGCGATCAAAGGCATTGCCGCCGTGACCGCCAGCATCACACCCATTGCTGGCCGCCGCAGAGGCCTCACGGCTGCACTACCGTGATCGTGGTCGGAGTGGAGGTGCCGACACCGCGGATGTCGGGGCGGTACATGTCCTCCACCAGCGGCGGCGGCACGGTGTAGGTGCCCGGGGTGACGGCGCGGACCAGGTAGAACACCTTGGCGCCGCTGCCGCCGCGACCCAGGCGCAGGGCGGCCACGTAGCGGTCGTCGCGGAACTCCTCGTGCTTGACCTCGGCCGCGTCGCCGCGCTCAGTGAGAGTGATGCCATCGACCACCACGTCGGCCCACTGCTTGGCGTCGGACAGGTTGAAGTTCTCGATCTCCAGCCCCGCCGGCAGCAGGTCGGTGAGCAGCGCGTCGGGCACCTCGGTGTCGGCGGTGATGCGCAGGCCCACGATCAGCGCCTCGCCCTCCTTCAGCGTGCCGCCCTTCCACTCGCTGCCGTCGGTGGCGTAGTAGCGCCGGGTGACGCCGATCTTCGACCGGTCCTCGGCCGGTGCGGTGCGCGGCACGCCGGCGATCTCCAAGCTGGCGTAAAGCGGCGGCTGGCCCTGTGGGCTGAAGCTCACGCCCTTGGCCAGGGTGGCCATGTCGAAGCTGCGCGCGAACAGGCGCAGGTCCTGCACCGTCTCGCTGGCGCCGTCGGCCGACCAGGTGCCGCCGAGCGTCTTGGCCTGCGCATCGCCCAGCAGCGACTTGCCCAGCCGCGCGATGGCGACCTGTTCCTGCGTACTCAGGTAGAACCAGCGCGCCTTGCGGCGCTCGTCCAGCTCGCGGCCCAGGGCGATCACGCGCGCGTCGTACTCGGGTTTGGACAGCTTGCGCTCGCGCACCAGCGCCAGCATCAGCGCGTCGTCGCGCAGCCGGGTGCCGTAGTCGCCCAGCCACTCCGGCCGGTCGCCGGTCTTGTCGAAGCCCAGCGCGATGGCGCGCGCGCCGCGCTTGGTATCGCCCTGCAGCGACAGCGCCAGCCCCAGCTGCACCAGCGGCAGGCCGGTCATCGACTTGCCCCGGTCGTTGTCGTACAGCGCCCGTAGCGTGCCCAGCGGCGCACGGCCCACGCGCGCCAGCACGTAGCCGGCATAGGCCTGGTTGGCGAAGCGCAGGTGATCGCGGAAGTTGGACCCGTAGAACTGGTTGCCGCCGGACAGCAGGTCCTCGCTGAGACGGTTCAAGGCCTTCTGCAGCACCGTGTCGGGCACGGCGAAGCCGCCTTCGCGCGCGTCGAGCAGGAAGTCGGCCACGTACGGGGTGATGTACGGCACCACGTCGCCATCGTCGCCCCACATCGAGAAGTTGCCGTTGGCCACCTGCATCGAGGCGATGCGGGCGAAGGCACCCTCCATGCGTTCGCGGCGCTTGGCCGGGTCCAGGCCCTTGGTGCCCAGCAGGTCGGCGGTGGCCTGGTCCATCACCAGGGCGGCGTAGCCCTTGCTGGTGGTCTGCTCGATGCAGCCGTAGGGGTACTTGAGCAGATCCTCCAGCGCGGCGGCGAAGGGAATCGGCGGCAGCGCGCTGACCACCATGCGCGCGCGCACCGAATCGGGCATCAGCCCGTCGGCGAAGCCCGCACCCATCGTCACCGGCGCCAGCGGATCGATCACCCGGCTCTCGGTGTGGGTTACGCTGGGCCAGCCGGCGCGCACCGGCAGGTCGAAGCTGCGGTCGACCTTGAAGCCGTCGGCCGCGCCGTCCACGCGCACGCGCACCTGCGCGGTCGTATAGCCCTCACGCGCCTGCAGCGGGAAGCTCAGCGTGGTCTTGGCGCCGTCGGCCAGCGACACGCTGCGGCTGCCCTCGCCGATGGCCAGCGGCCCGGTGCCGTCCACCTGCACGCGGAAGGTCCCCGGCCTGCCGGTGAAGTTCTGCACATCCAGGGTGACCATGCTGCGGTCACCCGGCGCCAGCACGCGCGGCATGCTGGCCTCGGCCACCACCGGCGCGCGCACCAGGGTCTGGGTGTCGCGGCTGCCGTAGTGGTCGTCCGAGTAGACCAGCGCCGACACGCGCAAGGTGCCGTTGAAGTCGGGCACCTTGAGCAGCACGCGTGCGTTGCCCTTGGCGTCCAGCTTCACCGGCCCGGCGAACAGGTCCACGGTCTGCACCTTGGCGGTCGGCCGCCGCGCCTGCGGCAAGGCGCCCAGCGCCATGTCGCCGCCGAAGCGCAGCTTGGCCGTGTCGCCCTCGTAGCTCTCGATCACCCGGCCGTAGACGTCGTAGCTGTCCACGCCCAGGCGGCGCTGGGCGAAGAAGTGCGCGGTGGCGTCGGGCACCGGATAGCGGGTGATGTTGAGGATGCCCACGTCCACCGCCGAGACGGTGACATGCGCGTCCTTGCCGGCCAGCTGCGGCACGCTGACCGTCACGGCCAGGTCCTGGCCGGGCTTCATCTGCTCGGGTGCCTTCAGGCCCACGGCCACGCGCCGCGCGCTGCGGTCCATCGGCACGTGCGCCACGCCGACCGCGCGCGCGGGGGTGATCTTGGACGGCGCGCTGCCGCCGCGGAACACCAGCGCGGTCACATAGACGTCGTGGCGCTCCCAGTCCTGGGTGACCGGGATCTCGAACACGCTGCCGGCCTTGGCCTCGATGTTCTTGACGTAGAGCATGTGGTCGGACTCGACCATCAGCACGCCCTTGCCGTCGTGCGGCGGGGTGAGCGTGACCTTGAGCGTGTCGCCGGCGCGGTAGCCGGTCTTGTCCAGCGACAGCTTGACCTTGTCCGGGCGCGCGTCCAGGCCGCGGTTGTCGTCGTTCCAGCTCCAGCCGGCGGTGAACGGATAGCGCGTCGTCAGCCCGGTGGCCGGGTCGAACACCTCCAGCCGGTAACCGCCCCACTCCACCGGGAAGTCCACGCGCACCGCGTCGCCGCCGACATCGACGGCCCTGGTGTCGACGTTCTCGAAGCGCTGGGTGTAGTCGAACGACCAGCCGGTGTCCTCGTCATGGGTCCAGTGGTAGTCGCGGCGCTCGCGCACCAGGGTGACCTTCAGCCCCTTGCCCGGCTGGCGCGCCCCGGCCGCGTTGAAGCGGGCGATCTCGAAGCCCGCCGTGCCGTTGGCCGCCGAGCCTTCCTTGTCGTCGAACAGCGGCCGCACGCCGGCCAGCACGTCGGCCGGCCACAGCACGCGCTTGAGCGAGCGGTTGACCGTGCGTCCGCCGGTTTCGTACACGCTGCCGGTGACGATGGCCGCCACCGGCGTGACCGGCTTGACCTCGTCGGGCAGCGACAAGGTCTCCTCGTAGTGGCCCTTGGCGTCGAACGTGGCATCGACAACGTCCTTGGCCTCCTTGGGCAGCTGCACCGTGGCATCGCCGAAGAACCAGCCCGGCAGCTTGTCCAGCGGATGCTGCTCCACCGCCACGGCCAGCTTGGCGGTGAAGCGGTTGCCGTCGGCCGGCGCGCCGTACAGATAGGCCGCATCGGCCTTCAGCGCCAGGCCCTGGCCGGGCTTGAGGATCTCCGGCGCGGACAGGTCCAGCTTCATGCGCTCGGGCAGGAACTCCTCGATGCGCAGGGTCATGCCCTGCACCGCCTGCGCGCTGGCCGGGTCGGTGCGGAACTCCACCTGCCAGCGCCCGGTGGGCGCCTCCACCGGGATGGCCTGCTCGAAGGCGAAATAGCCCTGCTCGCCCGGGGTCAGCCGGGTCTCGCGGAAGATCTTGCCGTCGGGCTGCTTCAGGCGCAGGTACAGCGGCTGCCCGGCCTTGACCGGCTTGCCGTCGAAGTCGCGCAGCAGCGCCGACACGCGCACCGTCTCGCCGGGGCGATAGAGGTCGCGGCCGGACCAGGCGAACACGTCGAACCAGGCCTGCTCGCGCCCGGCCACGGCGAATTCGGACAGGTCCAGCGCCGGCTGGTTGAACGGCAGCAGGGTGACGTCCTTGCCGCGGCTGGCCACCAACACCTGGCCGGCGTTGAGCGTGTACTTGAGCAGCGCGTTGCCGTTGCCGTCGGTCTCGCCCTTGAGCACGGTCTCGCCCTTGGCGTCGAGCACGCGCAGCTGCGCACCGCCGGTGGCGCTGCCGTCGGCCAGCGAAGCGGTGTGGACGAACAGCGTGTCCTTGTAGGCGCGCGCGTGCAGCCCCAGGTCGCTGACGCTGAAGAACGCGGTCTGCAGCTGGTCGGAGTAGCGCCCCACGCGCTTCATCACCGCGAAGTACAGGCCCGGCTCCTGCAGTTGCTTGATGTCCTGCACCGGCAGATAGCTGACCATGCGCTCGTTGGGCTTGCCGCCCAGCACGAAGCGGTTGAGGTAGACCGAATCGGCCAGCTCGCCCAGTGGCTTGTTCTGGCTGTAGTCCTCGTCCAGCGACCAGGCGCCGCGACTGCCGCCGCGCTGGTACTGGGCGAAGAAGCGCGGCAGCTGCGATTCGCGCACGCGCAGAAACTCCACGTCCACTTCCGGCACGTTGATCGACACCACCGGCAGACCGCGGGTGTCCTTGGCCGGCAGCACGCTGCCCTGCGAGGCGAAGGCCACCGCCGGCTCGATCTGCCCGGTGTGCACGACCTGTTCGAGCGCCTTGCCCAGGCTGCCGCCGGCCGCGGCCAGCAGGCCCGCATCGATCTTGACCGTGTAGTCGCGTGCGGCCTCCACCGACGGGAAGCGCAGGATCCTGGCGTGCTCATCCAGCACCCAGCTGCCGCTGACCACCGCGCCCTTGTCGTCGCTGACGTGGATCAGCTTGTCGAAGTCCTGCGACTCGACCAGCGGCTGGCTGAATTCCAGCGCGATGGCGACCTGGCCCTCGTGCTGGTCCGGATAGGCGTTGACCAGGCCGAAGCCGGCGATGGACTTGGTCTTCTGCGCCTGCACCGCCTCGCCGGACACCGCCGGCAGATCGCCGGTCTTGTTGCGATCGCAGCCGGTCAGGGCGAGCAGCGCGAAGGCGCCGGCCAGCAGGGCGGCGCGCCAGGGGCGGCGCGACGGTCGCGACCGGATCGAAGAAGGCGCGTCCTGCGCGGCGACACGTTGCGGCGACAGCGCGCCGCGACCCTGGATACTCTCCATGCAACACCAGTCCCTTCAGCCGGTTTTGCGCGGGAGTATAGAGGGCGCGGATGGAGGCTGGAGGGGCCGCCGTGGGCTTTCTGGGCAATGGGAAGGAAGGGGCTACCGGGAAAGCCTCATCGCCGCCATGGCGGCTCCCACCTGTAGAGCGGAGCTTGCTCCGCTGCGTTTCGACCGGATCATCGGCAAGCCCCAGCGGAGCAAGCTCCGCTCTACAAGGGGGCGCGGCTTGATCTGAGAGACAGTTGCTCCCACCGAGCCAGAAGCGAGGGCGGCGGTGCTTGTGCTGCGCGTCCTGCCCGCGCTTGGCCATGGCGCTGCGGGATGCCCATCGCGCCGCCCGAGGACACATGCCGGCGACCAAGATGCAGGTGGGAGCCGCCACGGCGGCGATGAGGCTCTACCGAAACCGCATCATCGTCATTGCCCCCGGAACGAGCCAGCTCCCAAAGACATCATGCCAGCCCGCGCAAAAGAAAACGGCCGCGCCTGTGCAAGGCGCGGCCGCTCACGATGTCCACACTGGCTGGCCAGCGAGCCGGCGACCCTCGTCACCGGCCCGGCCAGCCGCGCCGGCTCAGCCGGCAGGCGACGGCGGCGGCGCCTCGGCGCTGGCATCGGCCGCCACCGCGTCCTCTTCCTCCTCCAGCGAGGCGTCCAGACGCTCGATGGCCTGCAGCTTCTCGCCCTTGGACAGGCGGATCAGGGTCACGCCCTGGGTGTTGCGGCCCACGCACGAGATCTCGGTCGAGCGCGTGCGCACCAGCGTGCCGCCGTCGGAGATCAGCATCACCTCGTCGGTATTGCCCAGCAGCAGCGCACCGACCAGCTTGCCGTTGCGCTCGTTGGTCTGGATGCCGATCACGCCCTGGGTGCCGCGCCCCTTGCGCGGGTAGTCGGCCAGCGGAGTGCGCTTGCCGTAGCCGTTCTCGGTGGCGGTGAGGATGTAGCAGCCCGATTCGTCCTGGATCGTCTCCAGCACGGTCTCATCGTTGGATTCGACCACCTCGTCGGCCGCCTCGTCCTCCGACTCGGCGCCGGCGCCGGCCGCGCGCTCGGCCACGATCAGGCTGACCACGTCCTCGCCCTTGGCCAGCCTGATGCCGCGCACGCCGGTGGCGGTACGGCCCATGGAGCGCACCGCCTCCTCGCCGAAGCGCACGGCCTTGCCGTTGGAGGCGAACAGCAGCACGTCGCGCTCGCCGTCGGTCAGCGCCACGCCGACCAGCGCATCGCCCTCGTCCAGGTTGATGGCGATCTTGCCGCGCGCCAGGCGGAAGGCGAACTCGGTCAGCGGGGTCTTCTTGACCGTGCCATTGCGGGTGGCGAAGAACACGTAGCGACCCTGTGCGTACTCGCGCACCGGCAGCACCGCCTGCACCTTCTCATCGCCTTCCAGCGGGATCCAGTTGATGATCGGGCGGCCGCGCGCGTTCGGCCCGGCCTCGGGCAGCTGGTGCACGGCCAGCCAGAACACGCGGCCCTTGCTGGTGAAGGTCAGCAGCGTGTCGTGGGTGTTGACCAGCCACAGCTGGTCGATGAAATCCTCGTCCTTGGTCGTGGCCGCGTTGCGGCCGCGGCCGCCGCGCTTCTGCGCGCGGTAGCTGCTGGCCGGCTGGCGCTTGGCGTAGCCGGCGTGGCTCAGGGTGACCACCATGTCTTCCGGGGCGATCAGATCCAGGATGTCCAGGTCTTCCTCGCTCTGGCGGATCTCGCTGCGGCGCGCATCGCCGAACTCGGCCTTGACGTTCAGCAGCTCCTCGCGGATGACCTCCTTGAGCACATCGGGGTTTTCCAGGATGCGGATCAGCCCGGCGATGGTGTCCAGCAGCTGGCGGTACTCCTCGGTGAGCTTTTCCTGCTCCAGGCCGGTCAGGCGGTGCAGGCGCATCTCCAGGATCTGCGTGGCCTGGACCTCGGTCAGCTGGTAGCGGCCATCGATGAAGCCCACGCCTTTGGGCAGGTCCTCCGGCCGCGAGGCCTCGGCGCCGGCGGCGGCCAGCAGCGAGCCCACCAGGCCCGGTTCCCAGGTCTTGGCGAGCAGGCGTTCGCGCGCCTCGGTCGGGTTGGCCGAGGTCTTGATCAGCTCGATCATCTCATCGATGTTGGCCAGCGCGACGGTCAGGCCTTCGAGGATGTGGGCGCGGGCGCGGGCCTTGCGCAGTTCGAAGATCGTGCGACGGGTCACCACCTCGCGGCGATGGCGCACGAAGGCTTCCAGCATCTGCTTGAGGTTCAGCAGCTGCGGGCGGCCGTCGACCAGGGCGACCATGTTGATGCCGAACACCGACTCCATCGGCGTCTGCGAATACAGGTTGTTGAGGACCACCTCGGCCGATTCGCCGCGCTTGATCTCGATGTAGATGCGCATGCCGTCCTTGTCGGACTCGTCGCGCAGCTCGCTGATGCCCTCGAGCTTCTTCTCCTTGACCAGCTCGGCGATCTTCTCGATCAGCCGCGCCTTGTTCACCTGGTAGGGGATCTCGGTGACGATGATCGCCTCGCGCCCGGTGCGGTCGTCGACCTCGACCTCGGCCTTGGCGCGCATGCGCACGCGGCCGCGGCCGGTGCGGTAGCCGGCGATGATGCCGGCGGTGCCGTTGATGATGCCCGCGGTCGGGAAGTCCGGCCCCGGGATGTAGTCCATCAGCGCATCGATGTCGATCAGCGGGTTGTCGATCAGCGCGATCAGGCCGTCGACCACCTCGGACAGGTTGTGCGGCGGGATGTTGGTCGCCATGCCCACCGCGATGCCGGCCGAGCCGTTGACCAGCAGGTTCGGGAAGCGCGTCGGCATCACCGACGGCTCCAGCTCCTTCTCGTCGTAGTTGGGCACGAAATCGACGGTTTCCTTGTCGATGTCGGCCATCAGCTCGTGGGTCAGGCGCGACATGCGCGCCTCGGTGTAACGCATCGCCGCGGCCGAGTCGCCGTCGACCGAACCGAAGTTGCCCTGCCCGTCCACCAGCAGGTAGCGCAGCGAGAACGGCTGGGCCATGCGCACCAGCGTGTCGTACACCGACTGGTCGCCGTGCGGGTGGTACTTACCGATCACGTCGCCGACGATGCGCGCGGACTTGTA
Source organism: Pseudoxanthomonas sp. UC19_8 (assembly GCF_042700505.1). Lineage (NCBI taxonomy): Bacteria > Pseudomonadati > Pseudomonadota > Gammaproteobacteria > Lysobacterales > Lysobacteraceae > Pseudoxanthomonas > Pseudoxanthomonas sp. UC19_8. Next base: position 1,306,417 of record NZ_CP170559.1, on the reverse strand, counting down.
GTACGGCTTGTTGCTGTGCGCGCCCAGTTCGTTCATCGCGTACAACACGCGGCGATGCACCGGCTTCAGGCCGTCCCGGACGTCCGGGAGGGCGCGGCCCACGATCACGCTCATGGCGTAATCGAGGTAGCTCTTGCGCATCTCGTCTTCGAGGTTGACGGGGATGATTTCCTTGGCGAGATCAGCCATTCGAGGTCCGTGCTTGTGTTCGGTACATCGGGCCGAAACGGGCCAGGCCGCCAACGGCGCGGCAGGCTGGTTTCGGAGGGGATTTCAACCTTGAAATTGTAACACGCGCCCGCCCCCCGATGCGTACCGGGAAGCGCCAAGAATCAATCACTTGCGCGCGGAAGCGGGCCTTGCGCGCGGGCCTGCGGCGACCGCGCCCAAGGCCTTGCGCAGGGCGCATCGCAAGCCCCGGTCGCGTTCTTCAGCCGAAGGCGGCGCGCATCTTCTCGGTGGTGGGCCGCTCGACCACGCCCTTCTCGGTGACGATGGCATCGATCAGGCTGCCCGGGGTGACGTCGAACACGGGGTTCCAGGCCTTGATGCCCTCGGCCACGGTGCGCACGCCGCCGATGCCGTGCAGCTCGCCCGGATCGCGTTCCTCGATCTCGATCAGCTCGCCGCTGGGCGTGTCCATGTCCACGGTCGAGGACGGCGCGACCACCATGAACTTCAGGCCGTGGTGGCGCGCGGCGATCGCCAGCTGGTAAGTGCCGATCTTGTTGGCGGTATCGCCGTTGGCGCAGATGCGGTCGGCGCCGACCACCACCCACTGCACCGCGCCGGTCTTCATCAGGTGCGAGGCGGCCGAGTCGGCGATCAGGGTGGCGTCGATGCCGTCCTGCTGCAGCTCCCATACCGTCAGGCGCGCGCCCTGCTGCCACGGCCGGGTCTCGTCGGCGAAGACCTTGCCGATGCGGCCCTGCGCCACGCCGGCGCGGATCACGCCCAGCGCGGTGCCGAAGCCGGCGGTGGCCAGCGAGCCGGTGTTGCAATGGGTCAGCACGCCGCTGCCTTCGCCGATCAGTGCCGCGCCCAGCTCGCCCATGTGGCGGTTGGCGGCCAGGTCCTCGCTGGCGATGGCCTGCGCCTCGCGCTCCAGCACCTCGCGCCAGTCGGCGCCGGTGGACTGCAGCGCGCGGCGCATGCGCGCCAGCGCCCAGGCCAGATTGACCGCGGTGGGGCGGGCGGCGTTGAGGCGCTGCAGGGCCGGTTCGAGCTTCAGCGCGGCCTCGGCGCCGTCGGCGGCCTCGATGGCGCGCCCGGCCAGCACCGTGCCCCAGGCCGCGGCGATGCCGATCGCCGGCGCGCCGCGCACGGCCAGCGCATGGATCGCCGCGGCGACCTCGTCGCTGGTGCTGCAGCTCAGGTGTTCGACCACGAAGGGCAGCTTGCGCTGGTCGAGCAGCTGCAGGGCATCGCCGGTCCACAGCAGGGGCCGGATGCGGTCGTAGCGGGCGTAATCGAAGGTCTCGTTCATCGGCGCATTTTACCCGCGCCGATGTGGCGGTTCATCGGACCCGGAACAGGCCCCGGCATCCGCCATCGACCCACACGCCCTGCGCGTCCCAGCCCCAGGTGCTGCCTTCCTTGCAGGCGGTGTCGGAGAGCTGGCGCAGCAGCGTGGCCGGCGGGCTGGTCACCTGCGCATCGCAGCGGCGGCGCTGCTGGTCCTGCGATTCGCAGCGCAGCACCTTGTGGCGCAGGTCGAACTCGCCGCCGTCGTCATCGCCGGCGCCGCTGATGAACTCGCCGCGGCAGCCATGGTCGACCCAGACGCCGAAGCGGCCGTAATCCCAGGTACGGCCCTTGATGCACGGCATGTTGGACACCTGCCGGGTCAGGCGCACGCCGGCCGAGGTGTCCACGTCGCAATACTTCAGGTTCTGGTCCTTGGACTCGCAGCTGAAGTGCTCCACCGGTACCTCGCCTGGCGGCGTGTCGTGGCCGCCGAACATCCAGCCCACGCTGCCGCAGGCGGACAGCATCAAGGCGGCGGTTCCCGGAAGCCCGGCCTGCAGCACACGACGGATGGACACGACATTCCCCTGAGCGATACGCAAGCTTCAACTCCCTGCGAGCACTGCATGCCAGCATAGTGACCTGTTTACGATCCGTGTATGCCTTTGGTGTGTCAGGCCCGTGCGAAATCGAAGGCCAGCACGTCGGCGATGCTCGCCGTCCCCAGCATCGCCATCAGCAACCGGTCGATGCCTACCGCCACGCCGGCGCAGTGTGGCATGAGGGGCAGGGCCTCTAGCAAGAGGCGATCCTGCGGCGGCTGCACCAGACCGCGTTCGGCCCGGCGCCGCTGGTCGCCGGTAAAGCGTGCGCCCTGCTCGGCCGCGTCGCGCAGCTCGTGATAGCCGTTGGCCAGCTCGACCGCGCCCAGGTACAGCTCGAAGCGCTCGGCCACCGGCGGATCGCCCGCGCGCAGCCTGGCCAGGGCGGCCTGGCTGGCCGGCCAGTCATGCACGATGGTGATGCAGTCGGCCGCGAACGCCGGCTGCAGGTGGTGGGTGATCAGCAGGTCCAGCCAGTCGTCGCGGGTGAGCCCTTCGCCGTCGATGCGCACCGACGCCAGCGGCGCCTGCAGCTGTTCCAACGTGGCGCTGAAGGGGTCCAGCTGCAGGCCGCGCAGGAACAGCTCGCGGTAGGTCAATTCGTCCACCCGTGCCTGCCGGTCGACCAGGGCCAGCGCCAGGCGCACCAGCTCGATCGTCTCCTGCGCCAGGCGCCGGTGGTCCCAGCCGACCCGATACCACTCGAGCATGGTGAACTCGGGGTTGTGGCGGCCGCCGGCCTCGCCATTGCGGAACACGCGGCCCAGTTCATAGCAGTCGCCGATGCCGGCGGCGAGCAGGCGCTTGAGCGGGTACTCGGGCGAGGTGCGCAGCCAGCGCGTGCGCGCGCCGGCGCTGACATGGCCGCTGAACGCGGTCGTGAAGCTGTCGATGTTGGGCTCGGTGTTGCCGGCCTGGGACAGCACCGGTGTCTCGACCTCCAGCACCTCGCGCTGGGCGAAGAACGCGCGCACCTGGGCGTTGAGCAGGGCGCGCAGGCGCAGCACCTCCGGGCGGGCGCTGGGCTGCCAGCTCACGCGTGCTGGTCCAGGAAGGCGATCAGCCGCGCCTCGTCCCAGACCTCGATGCCCAGGTCCTGCGCCTTGGTCAGCTTGGAACCGGCCTCGCTGCCGGCGACCACGAAGGCGGTCTTCTTCGACACGCTGCCGGCGACCTTGGCGCCGAGCGCCTCCAGTCGGGCGCCGGCCTCGTCGCGGGTCATCGATTCCAGGCTGCCGGTGAGCACCACGGTCTGGCCGGTCAGCGGCCCGGCCTGGATCGCGCCGGCCTGGGGCGTGATCGCGTCCAGGCGCGCCAGGGCCTCGCCGGTGGCCTGCAGCAGGTGGGCGTGGTCGTCCGCGTCGCGCCATTCGACCAGCGCTGCGGCGGTGTTCTTGGGCAGGCCGGCGGCGATCAGCGCGTCCTGGTCGGCCGCGAGGATCTGCGCGACCTGCGGCATCGCCGCGGCCAGCGCGGTGGCGCGGATCCGGGTCAGCTTGGGGATTTCCAGGTCGACCAGCAGCGTGGCCAGGTCCAGGCCTTCGCGCAGCAGCGCGCTGGGCGGATGGCTGTCGACGATCTCCACCCCGCGCGCCAGCAGGTCGTCGATGGCCTGCTGGTTGCCGGACTGTTCGAAGAAACGCCCCAGCGCGCGCGCCACCTCGCCGCCGATGTCCGGCACACGCTTGAACACGGGCCAGGGCAGCCTGCGCACCAGCTCCAGATCGCCGAACCACGCCGCCAGCGCCTTGGCCGTGCTCTCGCCGACATGCTCGATGCCCAGGGCGAACAGGAAGCGCTCCAGGGTCGTGCGCTTGCTGGCCTCCAGCGCGGCGACCAGGTTCTCGGCCCACTTGGTCGCGATCTTCTTGCGGTTCCAGTCGAAGGCCGGCAGGCCGGCGCGCAGCAGGTCGGCCTGCCAGGTCTCCGGCACTGCGTCGCCGTCGCCGCGCACGCCGGCGAGCGTGGCCTCCAGCTTCGCGTACGCGCCGGCGGCCAGATGCTCGCGCGCCTCGCGCAGGAAGCCCTCCGGCGTCTCGGCACCGGTGACCAGGCGTAGCTGCAGCAGCTGATCCAGGTCGAGCGTGTAGAGATCGGCCACGCCCTGGACCACGCCGGCATCGACCAGCACCTCGATGAACTTCTCGCCCAGCCCGTCCACGTCCATCGCCCGGCGCGAGACGAAGTGGCGGATGGCCTCCTTGCGCTGGGCCGGGCAGCTCAGCTCGCCCGAGCAGCGCCACACCGCCGCGCCCTCCTCGCGCACGATGTCCGAGCCGCACACCGGGCACTGCGCCGGCATCTGCCAGGGTGCGGTGCCGGCGGGACGGCGCTCGAGGATCACGCTGACCACCTCGGGGATCACATCGCCGGCGCGGCGCACGATCACCGCATCGCCCACGCGCACGTCCAGGCGCGCGATCTGGTCGGCGTTGTGCAGGGTGGCGTTGGTGACGGTGACCCCGGCCACCTGCACCGGCGCCAGGCGTGCGACCGGCGTGGCCGCCCCGGTGCGACCGATCTGGATCTCGATGTCCTCCACCGTGGTGGCCTGTTCCTGCGCCGGATACTTGTGCGCAAGCGCCCAGCGCGGCGCGCGCGAGACGAAGCCCATCTCGCGCTGGCCGGCCACGTCGTCCAGCTTGTAGACCACCCCGTCGATGTCGAACGGCAGCGAATCGCGCTGTTGCCCGATCTCCCGGTAGTAGCGCAACAGCCCCTCGGCGCCTTCGACCACCTGCGACAGGTCGCTGACCGGGAAGCCCCATTCGCGCAGGCGCTGCAGCGTGCCCGAGTGCGTGTCCGGCAGCGCGCCCTCCTCGACCTCGCCCACGCCGTAGGCATAGAACGCCAGCGACCGCTGCGCGGTGATGCGCGCATCGAGCTGGCGCAGCGAACCGGCCGCGCCATTGCGCGGATTGGCCAGCACCTTGCCACCATGCAGGCGCGCCTGTTCGTTATAGGCCTCGAACGCTGCCCGCGGCATATACACCTCGCCACGGACTTCCAGGACGCTGGGAATGGGGAATGGAGAATCGGGAATGGAAGCCGCCCCGCTCTTGCCTTTCCCGACTCCCGATTCCCCATTCCCCATTCCCGCAACACGCAACCGCAGCGGAATGGCCCGCACCGTACGCAGATTGGCCGTGACGTCCTCACCCGTGGTGCCGTCGCCGCGCGTGGCGCCCTGCACGAACACGCCCTGCTCGTAGCGCAGGCTGATCGCCAGGCCATCGAGCTTGGGCTCGGCCGAGAACTTCAGCGTGCGCCGTCCCAGCCGCTCGGCGATGCGCCGCACGAAGTCCTCCACCTCGGCGTCGTCGAAGGCGTTGCCCAGCGACAGCATCGGCAGCGCGTGGCGCACCTCGGCGAAGCGGCCGGAGGCCACCGCGCCGACGCGCTGGGTCGGCGAATCGGGCGTCACCAGCTCGGGGTGGGCGGCCTCCAGCTCGTCCAGCTCGCGCAGCAGGCGGTCGTATTCCGCATCGGGAATATTGGGCTCATCGAGGACATGGTAGCGATAGCTGGCGTCATCCAGCTGCTGGCGCAGTTCGGTCACGCGCGCCTGGGGGGTCTTGGCCGGGCTCATCGGCAAATCTTACGCGAGCGGCATGTCACAGCCTGCGATGTCGATGCATGCGAGATGTAGCGACTTACAAACACTGAACATGACAGGCGTTAGGGTCGGATCTCCCCCGCCGCTGCCCTTGCCCATGCGAACCCCCACGTCCGCACACGGCCGCCCGTCGGCCCTGTTTCTGTTTCCCTCGCTCCTCACCTGCGCCCAGCCGTTCGGCCGCGGGAGCCATGATCCCTGCACATGCATCGTGCCCCACCGTTCGGAGCCTTGGGCTTGAACGCGCCGGTCGCCCCGCCGCGCGCGGGCAGCCGGATCGAGGCGCTGGATTTCGTCCGCGGCCTCTGCCTGCTGGTGATCGCCTTCGACCACACCTCCAGCTTCGCGCGCAAACTGGGCTACGACGGGCGCGAATGGTTCACGCCGACGATGCTGGGGTATTCCTCGGCGGCCGAGCTGTTCCTGTTCGTCTCCGGCGCGCTGATCGGGATCCTGCACACGCGCCCGGGCGTGACCTTCGCCCAGCGCTTCGTGCGCCTTTCGCACCGGGCCGGGCACCTGTACCTGTACAACGCGCTGGCCTTCGTCGCGCTGCTGGCGATCTGCTCGATCATGCTGCCCTCCAGCCTGGAGGCGCTGGGCCTGGCCGACCATGTGCAGCGCCCGGACGACTCGGCGCTGTCTTTCCTGCTGCTGGCCAACAGCCCGCCGCTGCTGGACATCCTGTCGCTGTACGTGGCCTACCTGCTGGTGTCGATCGTGTTCGTGCCGCTGGCCCAGCGCGCCGCGCCGCTGGCCTTCGGCCTGACCCTGGGCCTGTACCTGCTGTGCCAGCTGCCGGCCGCGCGCGCGGCGCTGGGCCTGCACGGCGAGGGCTACGGGCTCAATCCCTTCGCCTGGCAGCTGTGCTTCATGGGCGGCCTGCTGTGCGGACGGCTGGGCGTCCTGGACCGGCTGGAGCGCTGGATGCGGCGGTCCGCGGCGGCCGTCGCGGTCCTGGGCGCGCTGGCGCTGGCGACGGTGGCCTTCGTCGCCGACCGCAAGCTGGGCCTGAGCGATGCCTGGTGGTGGGACAAGCATCAGCTCGGCCTGCTGCGCATTCCGCACGCGGCGCTGGTGCTGGCCGCGTACTTCTGGCTGTCCGCCGCACTGCGCGATCGGCGGATGCCGCGCCCGGCGCTGGCGCTGCACGAAGTGTTCGCCTCGATGGGCCGCCATTCGCTGGAGGTCTTCACCGCCGGCATCCTGCTCACCTACGCCGCCGCGCTGCTGGTGGGCAGACTGGACCTGGGCACCTCGGGCTACTTCCTCACCCTGCTCTGCCTGGCCGCGGTGCTGTGGGGCTTCTCCCGCTACCTGGCCTGGCGCCGGCGCGTGTCGCGCCCGCGCACCGCCCAGCCCGCGCCGCCGCGATGAGGCGCCGGCGCGATCCTTGGTGGGTGTGATGAAGCGCTAGCGCGTCGGCGTGGCGTCGCAGAGGCGACGTCGCGAGCCGCGGATTACCAGCGCGGCGCCTTGCTCAGCGGCGGGGCCTCGTGCTGGCGGTCGTAGCCGCGCAGCTCCTCGCGGATGTGTTGGATGCGCTGGCGGCCCAGCGCGTTGCGGCTGTCGTCCAGGACCACGCCGTCGAGCAATTCGGCCATGCGCTGCACGTTGGGCAGCATCATCTCCCAGGCGTCCAGCGCGGTCATCGGCGCCGGCAGGGTCAGGAAGAAGGCGATGGCCGGGGTCTCCAGCTCGCGGATGGCGGCCATGTCGAAGCTGCCGGGCTGCATGATGTTGGCCATGCTGAACACCGGACCGCGCTCGGGGTGATGCTCGATCAGGCGGTGGAACACGTTCATGTGGCCAAAGGTCAGGCCGGTCTTCTCCGCGGCCACCACGATGTCCTCGCCGCGCAGCATCTGGCCCGACTTGGCCGCCACGTACAGCGAGATGATCTTGTCGAAGTCCGAACCCGGACGCTTGCCCAGGTCGCTGTCACCGGCACCGGGATCGGCCAGGCCCAGGTCGGGCTGGCTGACGCCCTCGCCGCTGTAGTCCGGATCGGCCGGATCGCCGCCCAGGCTGGGCTCGACCCGCGTCGCATCGCCACGCTCGCCGGATTCCACGCGGCGCCCCTGCGGCGCCTTCTTGGGTCGGCCGAAGATCACCATCGCGATGATGAGGATCACGCCCACCACGGCAATGCCGATCCTCAGCATCATCACGTCCGACATGGGCTGGGGCTCCTTCTCAAAAACTGGCCGGATGGTGCCACGGCTGGTGCTTCAGGGCCAGAAGCGAGCGCGCAGGAGTGAGAAGTGAGTGAAAGCGCGAGTACCGCACCTGCTTGCTCACTCCTGACTCATCCAAACTCGCTCCTGCCTTCAGGCCGCGCCCGCCAGGCGCGAGGCTTCGGCCAGATCGACCGACACCAGGCGCGAAACGCCCGGCTCGCGCATGGTCACGCCGGAGAGCTGATCGGCCGCTTCCATCGTCGCCTTGTTGTGGCTGACGAACAGGAACTGCACCTTCTCGCTCATCTCCTTGACCATGTTGGCCAGGCGGCCGACGTTGGCCTCGTCCAGCGGCGCGTCGACCTCGTCGAGCAGGCAGAACGGCGCGGGATTGAGCTGGAAGATGGCGAACACCAGCGCCACCGCGGTCATCGCCTTCTCGCCGCCCGACAGCAGCGAGATGCTGGACACGCGCTTGCCCGGCGGGCGCGCCATGATCGACACACCGGTGTCGAGCAGGTCGTCGCCGGTCAGCTCCAGATAGGCATGGCCGCCGCCGAACAGGCGCGGGTACAGCGCCTGCACGCCCGAGTTGACGCGGTCGAAGGTCTCCTTGAAGCGGCCGCGGGTCTCGCGATCGATCTTGCGGATGGCCTCCTCCAGCGTTTCCAGCGCGGCGGTGAGGTCGGCGTTCTGCGACTCGAGGTATTCACTGCGGGTGCTGGCCTCGCCGTATTCGTGGATGGCCGCCAGGTTGACCGGCTCCAGGCGGCGCATCTTGTAGTCCAGCTGCTGCACCGCGGCTTCCCACTCGGCCGGGTCGGCGATCTCGGGCAGCGTCTCGATCACCGCCTGCAGCACGAAGCCGGCCTGCTCCACCGCGGTGGACAGCTGCTCGGCCTTGAGCACCAGCGCCTGCTGGTCCAGGCGGCGCTGGGCGATGGCCTCGCGCTGGGCCAGGGCCTGCTCGTCGCGCTTCTGCCGGGTCTGCTCGTACTGGCGCAGGCCGTTGTCGATGCCGTCCAGCGCGGTGCGCGCCTCGGCCAGCACGCGCTCGACGCGCACGCGCTCGTGCAAGGCGTTCTCGCGCTGTGCTTCCAGCTCGGACACCGGATCCTCGCCGCCGTTGAGCTGGGCGGTGATCTCGCCCAGGCGCGAATCGAGCTGGCCGCGCTGGCCGCCCATGCGCTCCAGCGCCTGGGTCAGCGAGGCGATCTGGGTGCGCTGGGATTCCAGGGTCAGGGCCAGCGCGTGGGTCGCCTCGCGCGTGGTGCGGGCCGCTTCGCGGGCGGCATCGCGCGCGGCGGTCAGGGCGCGGCGCTCGGCGTCCAGCTGCTGGCGCGCGTCCTCCTGGTCGGCCATGCGGGTGACCGCGTCCTCCAGGCGGGCGCGGGCCTCGGCGGCCTGGTCGCGGGCCTGTTCCAGCGCGTCGGACAGCTGCGCTAGTTCGCCATCGATGCGCTCGATGCGGGTGCGCGCGGCATCCAGCCGGCCCTGCTGGCCCTGCAGCTGGCCGGCCAGTTCGGACACGGCGCGATGGGCCTGGTACAGGCTGCGCTGGGCTTCCTCGCGCGCCTGTTCGCCGGCCAGGGCGACCTCGCGCAGCTCGGCCAGGTCCTGCTCGGCCTGCGCCTCCTGCGCCTGCAGCTGGTCGATCTGCTCGCGCAGAGTCTGGATCTCGCGCTCGCGCAGCAGGGCGCCCTGCCTGGACGCGCTGGAGCGCTGCACGTGCACCCAGCCCTGGCCCAGGCGCTCGCCGCCGCGGGTGACGATGGCATCGCCGGCCGGCAGGGTCGGCAGCAGAGAGCGCGCCTGGGCGAGGTCTTCGGCTGCGTGCAGGCGGGCCAGCAGGCGGCGCACGGCCAGCGGCCCGCGCACCTTGGCCGCCAGCGAGGTCGGCGCGAAGGTCTCCTCGCCTTCCTGAGGCGAGACCAGCGCGATGCGGCCCTCGTCCAGGTCGGCCAGCGCCTCGACCAGCGACTCGGGCGACTGCACCAGCACGCCTTCGATCAGCCGCCCCAGCGCGCCTTCGACCGCGTTCTCCCAGCCGGCCTCGACGGTGAGCGACTCGCCCACGCGGGTCGCCGAATCCAGCCCGCGCGCCCGCAGCCAGGCCAGGGCGGCGCCCTGCTCCTGGCCTAGCGCGGCCTGCTGCAGGGTCTCCAGCGAGGACAGCCGGCCGCGTGCGGCCTGGGCGTCCTTGCGTACCTGGGCCAGCTGCGCCTGCAGCGCCTGCTGGCGCTCGGCCACGCCGGAGACGGCCTGCTTGTGCTGCTCGACGGTCTCGTTGAGCTCGTCCAGCGAGGCCTTCTTGACCTCGTACTGCTCGAACAGCGCCTCGTAGGCGGCCGACAGCGCCTCCAGGTCCAGCCCGGCGCGCTCGGCGGTGAGCGCCTCGCGCCGGCGCTCGGATTCCAGCGACTGCCGGTCCAGGTAGTCCACGCGGGTGCGCTCGACCTCGCCGGCCCGCGAGGACTCGGCGGTGGCGCGGTTGTGGGCCTCCCAGCGCTGCTGCCAGTCGGCCAGCTTCGCCTCGGCCTCGCGCAGGGCATCCTGGCGCATGACGTCGTCCTCGCGCAGCTGCTCCAGCTGCGGCTCGGCCTCTTCCACCGCCTCGCGCAGCACGTCCAGGCGCGCGCTGTCGCTCTCGATGTGCGTGCCCAGCTCGGCCAGCTGCGCCTGGGCCTCGGCCTGGGCCTTGACCAGGCGCGTGGATAGGTCGCGCTGATGCTGAATCTGCTGTTCGATGCGGGCCAGCGTGCTGCCGACCTGGTAAACGTCGGCCTGGGCGCGGCCCAGCGCCTCGACCGCCTCGTCGCGGCGCACGCGGTCGCCCTCGATCTGGGCCTCGGCCTCGCGCTGCTCGGCGATCAGCTGCTGCAGGCGGGTCTCCTCGACCGAGAGACCCTCGCGCAGGCCGCGCAGCTGGCCGTCCAGGCCGCGGTACTCCAGCGCCTTCCACTGCGCGTCCTTGATCCGGCGCTCCTCCTGGTAGGCCTGGTACTGCTCGGCCTGGCGCGCCTGGCGCTTGAGGTGCTCGAGCTGCTTGTCCACTTCCTCGCGCAGGTCGGACAGGCGCTCGAGGTTCTCGCGGGTGTGGCGGATGCGGGTCTCGGTCTCCTTGCGGCGCTCCTTGTACTTGGAGATGCCGGCGGCCTCCTCCAGGTACACGCGCAGGTCCTCGGGCCGGGCCTCGATGATCTGGCTGATCATGCCCTGCTCGATGATCGAGTAGCTGCGCGGCCCCAGGCCTGTGCCGAGGAACAGGTCGGTGATGTCGCGCCGGCGGCACTTGGTGCCGTTGAGGTAGTAGTTGCTCTGCCCGTCGCGGCTGACGGTGCGCTTGACCGAGATCTCGTTGAACGCGGCGAATTCGCCGGAGATGGTGTGGTCGGCGTTGTCGAAGATCAGCTCGACCGTGGCCTGCGCCACCGGCTTGCGCGCCGCCGAGCCGGAGAAGATCACGTCGGTCAGCGAATCGCCGCGCAGGCGGCTGGCCGAGCTCTCGCCCATCACCCAGCGCACCGCGTCGATGATGTTGGACTTGCCGCACCCGTTGGGGCCGACCACGCCGGTCATGTTGGTCGGCAGGTGCAGCGTGGTGGGATCGACGAAGGATTTGAAGCCGGACAGCTTGATCGTGGACAGGCGCATGCGTCGCGTCGCGTTGGCGGCGCGCGGGCCCTCTCAAAGGGGGGAGAAGGCCGCGCAGCCGGGGTGATGGAGTCCGGCGGCGCTTGGCGCGGGCCTGCGGGGCCCGGCGCGGCAGGGCCGTCGGCGGACACCGGAGTATACCGGCGCCCTACCGGGCCGGCCGGACGGGTTCAGGCTTCCAGGCGGCGCTCGTCGGCCGGGTCGAAGCAGTGCAGGCGCGCGGGGTCCAGCTGCAGGCCGATCGGCTCGCCCGGCGCGGGCAGCGCGCGCGGGGCCACGCGGGCCACCAGCGCCAGCTTGCCGGCCAGCAGGTGGACGAAGATCTCGTTGCCGACCGGCTCGATGTTCTCCACGGTGGCCGCGAAGCTGCCCGGGGCGCCGGCCTGGACCAGATGCAGGTCCTCCGGGCGCACGCCCACGATCAGCGCCCGGCCGGGCGTGGCCGGCGCCGGGGCGGCGCCGTGCCAGGGCACCAGGGTGCCGTCGTCCAGCCGCAGGCCCTCGGCCTGCGCGGTGCCGCGCAGCACGTTCATCGCCGGGCTGCCCAGGAAGCCGGCCACGAACAGGTTGGCCGGCCGGTCGTACAGCGCCATCGGCGTGTCGATCTGCTGGATCTGCCCGTCCTTGAGCACCACGATGCGCTGGCCCAGGGTCATGGCCTCGACCTGGTCGTGGGTGACGTAGATCATGGTCGTGCCCAGCTGCCGGTGCAGGCGGGCGATCTCGCTGCGCACCGAGTTGCGCAGCTTGGCGTCCAGGTTGGACAGCGGCTCGTCCAGCAGGAACACCGCCGGCTCGCGCACCAGCGCCCGGCCCAGCGCCACGCGCTGGCGCTGGCCGCCGGACATGGCCTTGGGCAGCTTGTCCAGCATCGAGGTCAGCCCCAGCGTTTCGGCCGCGGCCTGGATGCGCGCGGCGATGGTGGCCTTGTCGTGCTTGCGCAGCTTCAGGCCGAAGGCCAGGTTCTGCGCGACCGTCATGTGCGGATACAGCGCGTAGGACTGGAACACCATGGCGATGTCGCGATCCTTGGGCGCCACGTCGTTGACCACGCGCGGGCCGATCTTCAGCGTGCCGCCGCTGATCTCCTCCAGCCCGGCGATCATGCGCAGCAGGGTGGACTTGCCGCAGCCCGAGGGCCCCACCAGCACCATCAGCTCGCCGTCGGCGACCTCGAAACTGGCGCCGTGCACGGCCACCTGGCCGTTGTCGTACACCTTGCGGACCTGATCCAGCTGCACACTCGCCATCGTGTCTCCTTCAGTTTCGTTGCTGCACCGCACACGGCATCGCGCTGGGCGCGCGCTGCGGCGAAGGCTACGCCCGACCCGGTGACGAGCGCAGGCGCGACGCGGTATTCTGCCATGTAAGCGTTTTCACCACGCCAATCCCACAATCGACTTGCCGGAGGGGGCGATGTCGAAATCTCCCACGCATTCGTATGCGCCGCATGGCCGGACGGGGCCACGCGCTACCATCCGTCGCGCCTCGCGCCCCGGCCCGTCGACGCGGCCGGCGCCCGATCCTTCTTCCTCGTTCCAGGAATCCCGCATGAGCTCTTCCGACCCCGCGCAGTGCGTCCTGCTGGCCGACATCGGCGGCACCAACGTGCGCTTTGCGCTGGCCGACACCGGTGCCGACAACCCGCTGCTGGTGGACAGCACGCGCGAGTACGTCGTGGCCGACTTCCCCTCGCTGGCCGATGCGGCCAAGCACTACATGGACCAGACCGGGACCACGGCGCGCAACGGCGTGTTCGCCGCGGCCGGCCGGGTCGACGGCGACGAGGTCCGCGTCACCAACCACCCCTGGGTGATCCGCGTGCCGCGGCTGAAGAAGATGCTCGGCTTCGAAGGCGTGAAGCTGATGAACGACTTCGCCGCCCAGGCCATGGCCTCCTCCCTGCTCGGCCCGGATGACGTGGCCCAGGTCGGCGGCACGCCGTGGAAGCCGGTGCCGCTGTCGCGCAACCTGACCTATGCGGTGATCGGCCCGGGCACGGGCCTGGGCGCCGGCGGCCTGCTGGTGCGCGACGGCAAGCGCTATGCGCTGGAGACCGAAGGCGGCCATGTCAGCTTCCCGCCGGGCAATCCGGAGGAGATCGAGATCCTGGAGCGGCTCTCGCGCCAGTTCGGCCGGGTGTCCAACGAGCGGCTGATCTGCGGCCCGGGCCTGGTCAACATCCATCGCGCGCTCAGCGAGATGGCCGGCGAGGACCCCGGTCCGATGCAGCCCTCTGACGTGACCGCGCGCGCGGCCGAAGGCGATGCGCGCTGCCTGCATGCGCTGGACGTGTTCTTCGCCGTGTTCGGCGCGATCGCCGGCGACCTGGTGCTGACCCTGGGCGCCTGGGACGGCGTGTTCCTGTGCGGCGGACTGGTCCCGCGCCTGCTGCCGCAGCTGCAGCGCTCGGGGTTCCGCCAGCGCTTCGAGCACAAGGGCCGCTTCTCGCCGGCGATGGGCAAGATCCCGGTGCTGGCCAACCTGCACAAGCAGCCGGGCCTGCTGGGCGCGGCGGCCATGGCCGTGGAGGTGTTCGGGCCCGCCTACAAGCACGCGCCGGAACCGCCGGTCGCCTGACTGGAATCGTATTGGTATCTTCTCCGCGCGCCCGGTCGAAACGCGATCGCGCTAGACTTGGGGCCTGCTGACGACCGCAGCGGAATTGCAGATCCCACTGGTATTGCCAGTGGTCTGCTTCAGCCCGGTTCGCGACGCGCCCTCTTTCCCGCCTGTCACAGCCGCCTGCCATGACCCTGCATCCGCGCATCGAAGCCGTTACCGACCGCATCCGCCGCCGCAGCGCGCAGCCGCGCCGGGCCTACCTGGAAGGCATCGACGCGGTGCTCAAGGACGGCCCGCAGCGCACCCGCCTGAGCTGCGGCAACCTGGCCCACGCCTTCGCCGCGTGCGGACCGACCGACAAGGGCCGGCTGCGCGCGGACGTGACGCCCAACTTGGGCATCGTCACCGCCTACAACGACATGCTCTCGGCGCATCAGCCATTCGAGCACTACCCCGAGATGATCCGCCAGCTGGCGCGCGAGCTGGGCGCCACCGCGCAGGTCGCCGGCGGCGTGCCGGCGATGTGCGACGGCGTCACCCAAGGCCGGCCGGGCATGGAGCTGTCGCTGTTCTCGCGCGATGTCATCGCCCAGGCCACGGCGATCTCGCTGAGCCACGACATGTTCGACGCGGCGCTGTACCTGGGCGTGTGCGACAAGATCGTGCCGGGCCTGCTGATGGGCGCGCTGGCCTTCGGCCATCTGCCGGCGGTGTTCGTGCCGGCCGGGCCGATGACGCCGGGCATCCCCAACAAGGAAAAGGCCGCCGTGCGCGAGCGCTACGCCGCCGGCGAGGCCACCCGCGAGGAGCTGCTGGAGGCCGAATCGGCCAGCTACCACGGCGCCGGCACCTGCACCTTCTACGGCACGGCAAACTCCAACCAGACCCTGCTGGAGGCCATGGGCCTGCAGCTGCCGGGCACCAGCTTCGTCAACCCGGACCTGCCGCTGCGCGACGTGCTGACCCGCGCGGCGGCCGAGCGCGCGCTGCGCATCACCGCCCTGGGCGAGGACTACCGCCCGATCGGCCATCTGGTGGACGAGCGCGCGATCGTCAACGCGATCGCCGCGCTGATGGCCACCGGCGGCTCGACCAACCACACCATCCACTGGGTGGCGGTGGCGCGCGCGGCCGGCATCGTGCTGACCTGGGACGATATCGACGAGATCTCGCAGGTGGTGCCGCTGCTGGCCCACGTCTATCCCAACGGCGAGGCCGACGTGAACCGCTTCGCCGCCGCCGGCGGCACCCAGTTCGTGTTCCGCGAGCTGCTCGACGCCGGCCTGATGCACGACATCCCGACCATCGTGGCCGGCGGCATGCGCGCCTACTGCGACGAGCCGCGCCTGGCCGATGGCCAGCTGGCCTACAGCCCCGGCATCGCCACCAGCGCCGACGAGAAGGTGGTGCGCCCGGTGTCGGCGCCGTTCGAGGCCCAGGGCGGCCTTCGCCTGCTGCGCGGCAATCTCGGGCGCTCGCTGATCAAGACCTCGGCGGTCAAGCCCGAGTACCGCCGCATCCATGCCCCGGCCGTGGTCGTGGACGACCCGCGCAGCCTCAACAAGCTGCACGCCGCCGGCGCCCTGCCGCAGGACTTCGTCGCGGTGGTGCGCTACCAGGGCCCGCGCGCCAACGGCATGCCCGAGCTGCATTCGCTGGCGCCGCTGCTGGGCCTGCTGCAGAACCAGGGCCGGCGCGTGGCGCTGGTCACCGACGGCCGCCTGTCCGGCGCCTCGGGCAAGATCCCGGCCGCGATCCACATCACCCCCGAGGCCGCCGCCGGCGGCCCGCTGGCGCGCCTGCGCGAGGGCGACATGATCCTGCTCGACGCCGAGGCCGGCGTGCTGGAGGCGCAGGTCGACGCGGAGGAATGGCAGCTGCGCACGCTGGCGCCCGACACCGCCCGGCCCTCGCACGACCTGGGCCGCAACCTGTTCGCGCTCAACCGCGCCCAGGTGACGCCGGCCGACCAGGGCGCGGTGTCCATTTCCTGCGGCCCGCCCACGCCCGAGCACGGCTGGGAGGTCGACGCCGAATACGAACTGGGCGACACCCCGCAGGCCGCCGCGGCCCCGCACGAGGCCAAGGACGCCTGACCGGCGCCCTGCCCCATCCCCTTCCACGCACGCAAGGCACGACCATGATCATCTCCAAGCGCCAGCAACAGACCGAAGACCTGCTTCGCCGCGCCGGCATCCTGCCGGTGGTCGCAGTGGACACGCTGGACCAGGCCCGGGGCGTGGCCCATGCGCTGCTGGAAGGCGGCCTGCCGGTGATCGAGCTGACCCTGCGCACGCCGGTGGCGATGGAAGCGCTGGCCACGCTCAAACGCGAGCTGCCGCAGTTCGCCATCGGCGCGGGCACGGTGCTGACCATCGACCAGATCGGTCAGTGCGTGGGCGCTGGCGCCGACTTCATCGTCACCCCCGGCACCCCGGCGCACATGGCCGAGGCGCTGGCCGCCGCGCCCATCCCGGTGATCCCCGGCGCGGCCACGCCGACCGAACTGCTGACCCTGCTGCAGCTCGGCTTCCACGTGTGCAAGCTGTTCCCCGCCAATGCGGTGGGCGGGCTGGCGATGATCAAGGGCCTGCACGGGCCGATCCCGCAGCTCAAGCTCTGCCCCACCGGCGGCATCACCGAGGCCACCGCCGCCGAATACCTGGCCCAGCCCAACGTGGTGTGCATCGGCGGTTCGTGGATGGTGCCCAAGCAGTGGATCACCGCGGGCGACTGGACTTCCGTGCGCGAGACCGCCGCGCGCGCCGCGCAGATCGTCAAGCAGGCGCGCGGCGGCTGAGTTTGGCCTGTGCAGGCGCTGCCGGCGCCTGCGCTTGCGGTCGAAAGGCGCTGGATTCCCGCATTCGCGGGAATGACGGGGATGCGAGTGCTTCGCCCCTCGCCGCTTGATGCCGGCAATACGAAGTTCTCAGGCGCGAACAAACACCCTCAAACCGTCGTTCCCGCGAAAGCGGGAACCCATGGACATTGGCGCTAGCGCTTGAAAGCCGCTGGATTCCCGCCTTCGCGGGAATGACGAAGCGGCGGCGGCGTAGGCAGCGCCTACGCGCCTCTGGACGCAACCTCGCGCGGTAGCGACCACCACACCACATCCACATCCGGGCGAGGACAGTGAACCGCGTCCCGCGCCGATCGCCGCGCCGGACGCCTTTCCTCGCTTCGAGACTTCTCCATGACATCGCACATCGCACCGCGACGCTCGGCCGTCGCCGCCGCGCTCTACGGGCTGCTCAATCCGATCCCGTTCGGTTGCTTCGTCGCCGCGCTGATCTTCGACATCACCTACGCCAACACCGGGGTGATCCTGTGGATGAAGAGCGCGGCGTGGCTGATCGTGCTGGGCCTGGTCGCCGCCATCATCCCGCGCCTGGTCAATCTGGCGCAGGTGTGGATCACCGGGCGCCGCACCGCGCAGGGCGCGGACCGGCTGGCCTTCTGGCTCAACCTGCTGGCCATCGTCGCGGCGATCTTCAACGCCTTCGTGCACAGCCGCGATGCCTATGCCGTGATCCCCGCCGGCGTGTGGCTGTCGGCCCTGACCGTGCTGCTGCTGGCCATCGGCAATGTGCTGATCGCCGTGCGCGACGCCCGCCTTGGAGGCTATGTCCATGATTGATTCCCTCACCCGCACCACCCTGGGCCTGGCCTGCGCGATCCTGCTGGCCGCCTGCGGCGGCAAGGCCGAACTGCATCCGGCCCAGCAGTCCGGCGACGCGCCGCCGTTGCCGGCCGCGCGCAACTTCCTGGTGCCGCCGATGCAGGTGCCCGCCGGCGTGGGCTGGAAGGACGGCCAGACGCCCAAGGTCGCCGATGGCCTGAAGATCGAGAAGATCGCCGACGGCCTGATGCATCCGCGCCAGCTCTACGTGCTGCCCAACCACGACGTGCTGGTGGTCGAGGCCAACGGCCCCGGCGCCGAACCGGTGACCACGCCCAAGCAGCTGATCGCCAACAAGATCAAGGGCCAGTCCGGCAAGAGCGGCAAGGGCGGCAACCGCATCACCCTGCTGCGCGCCGGCGCCGACGGCCGCTGGGAAAAGCACGTGTTCCTGGAACACCTGCACTCGCCCTTCGGCGTGCAGCTGATCGGCAACGATCTGTACGTGGCCAATGCCGATGCGATCATGAAGTTCCCCTACGTCGCCGGCCAGACCCGCATCACCGCGCCGGGCGTGGAGTTCACCGACCTGCCGGGCACCATCAATCACCACTGGACCAAGGCGCTGCTGGCCAGCCCCGACGGCCGCAAGCTGTACGTCGGCGTGGGCTCCAACAGCAACATCGGCGAAAACGGGCTGGAGCAGGAATACCGCCGCGCGGTGGTGCTGGAAGTGGACGTGGCCTCGGCCGGCAGCCGCATCTACGCCTCGGGCATCCGCAACCCCACCGGGCTGCAGTGGGAGCCGACCACGGGCAAGCTGTGGGCCATTGCCAACGAGCGCGACGAGATCGGCGCCGACCTGGTGCCCGACTACCTGACCTCGGTGCAGGAAGGCGGCTTCTACGGCTGGCCCTACAGCTATTACGGCCAGCACGCGGACACGCGCGTCAAGCAGCAGCGGGACGACCTGGTGGCCAAGGCGATCAAGCCGGACTACGCGCTGGGCTCGCACGTGGCGGCGCTGGGCCTGTGGTTCTCGCAGGACAACGCGCTGCCGGCCAAGTACCACGGCGGCGCCTTCGTGGCCGAGCACGGCAGCTGGGACCGCTCGCCGCTGAGCGGCTACGAGGTGGTGTACGTGCCGTTCCAGCGGGGCATGCCGGCGGGGCCGCCGCAGACGGTGGTCAGCGGCTTCCACTCCGACGACGAGAAGCAGCTGTTCGGCGCGCCGGTGGGCCTGGCGCAGGACGCCAGCGGCGCGCTGCTGATCGCCGACGATGTGGGCGATACGGTATGGCGTGTGAGTTCGCGCTGACGATGCGTGGGAGCGCTGCTTCTGGTGGGAGCCGCCATGGCGGCGATAGGGCTTCATCAGGAAAGCCCCACTCGTCATTCCCCCGAACGCGGGAATCCAGTGACTTCGGCACGGAACGTAAAGACGCTGGGTTCCCGCTTTCGCGGGAACGACGAGAGAGGGTTGGCTGGTCAAGCGTGCTTGTAAAGCCCCATCGCCGCCTTGGCGGCTCCCGCCGTGCGGACGCCGACGCCGCAACGCGGTGTGCGATGCGACTGGGCCCGTCGCGGCGCGCGAGTTGGTAGGCTGCGCTCCCCCGCCGTCGCCGCAAGTCCCGGACATGCTTCAGACCCACGATCCCCGCGCCCTGCGCGACGCCTTCGGCGCCTTCATGACCGGTGTGACGGTGGTGACGGCGCTGGACGCGCAGGGGCGGCCGATCGGCTTCACCGCCAACTCCTTCGCCAGCGTCTCGCTGGACCCGCCGCTGCTGCTGGTCTGCCTGGCGCGCAGTTCGCGCAATCTGGCAGCCTTCACCCAGGGCCCGGGCTTCGCGGTCAACGTGCTGGCCGAACACCAGAAGGACATCTCCAACCGATTCGCCCAGCCCGTGCAGGATCGCTTCGCCGGCCTGCGCCTGGCATGCCGGCCCGCACGGCGCGCCGCTGATCGAGACGGTGGCGGCGTGGTTCGACTGCGCGCTGGAACGCGTGGTCGAGGCCGGCGACCACGTGATCCTGCTCGGCCGCGTGCATGCCTTCGAGCACAGCGCCGCCAACGGGCTGGGCTACGTGCGCGGCAGCTACTTCACCCCGCGCCTGGCCGAGGAAGCCACGCGCACCGCCAGCGCGGCTCCCGAGGCGCGCGCGGTGGCGATCGCCACGCGCGAGGACCAGGTGCTGCTGTTCGAGGACAGCGACGGCCAGCTGCGCCTGCCCGCCTTCGATATTCCGCAGGGCGAGGACGCGACGCTGGCCAGCCGCCTGCGCGAGGCGACCGAGCTGCCGGTGGTGGTCGGCTTCGTCTATGCGGTGTGCGGCCACGGCCGCGAGCGCCGCATCGTCTACCGCTGCGAGCTGGGCACCGGCGTCGCCACCCATGGCGTGTTCTTCGCGCCCGAGGCGATTCCGCTGGAGCGCATCGGCGATGAGGAGATGCGCGGCATCCTGCAGCAATACGTCGGCGAGAGCGCGCTGCTGCCGCAGCTGCCGACACGTCAGGCCGACTGACCCGGCGCCCGCGGCATCGCGCCAGGCGCGCCTTACGCCGCGGCGGGTTCGACTGCGTCGCCGACCACCGGGCCTTCGGTGTTCGGCTTCCAGCCCAGGGCTGGCGCGACGTATTTGGCGAAGGACTCCAGCACGTGCAGGTTGTAGTCCGGCCCCAGCTGGCTGGGGATGGTCAGCATCAGCGTGTCGGCCGCCATCACCGCGCTGTCGGCCTTGAGCTGGTCGATCAGCCTGTCCGGCGTATCCGCATAGGTCTTGCCGAAGGTCGAGCGGAAGCCGTCGATGATGCCCACCGTATCGCTCGCCCCGTCGCCGCGCTGGCCGAAGTAGCGCGCGTCCAGCTCGTTGACGATGGGGAACACGCTGCGGCTGACCGACACGCGCGGCGCGCCGCTGTGCCCGGCCTCGCGATAGGCCTGGCGGAAGCGCGCGATCTGCTCGGCCTGCAGGGCGTGGAAGGGCTTGCCATCGTCCTCGGTGAGCAGCGTGGAGGACATCAGGTTCAGGCCGTGGCGCCCGACCCATTCGGCGGTCTCGCGCGTGCCCGAGCCCCACCAGATGCGCTTGACCAGGTCGGGCGCGCGCGGGCTCGATCGCCAGGCGCTGGCCGGGCCCGACCAGCTGCGGATCGCCCGGCGCGATCGGTTCGCCCTTGATGGCGCGCAGGAACAGCGCGAACTTCTCGCGCGCCAAGTCGCCGCCGCGCGGGTCGGCCGCGCCGGTGTAGCCGAAGGCCTCGTAGCCGCGCAGCGCCGGCTCGGGCGAGCCGCGGCTGATGCCCAGCGCGATGCGGCCCTGCGCGATGGCATCCAGCGCGGCGGCCTCCTCGGCCAGGTACAGCGGATTCTCGTAGCGCATGTCGATCACGCCGGTGCCGACCTCGATGTGCTGGGTGCGCGCGGCGATGGCCGCCAGCAGCGGCATCGGCGCGGCCTGCTGGCGCGCGAAGTGATGCACGCGGAAGTAGGCGCCATTGACGCCCAGGGCATCGGCGCCGACGCCGATCTCCACCGCCTGGCGGATCATCTCGACCGAGGTGCGGGCCACCGAACCCGGGCTATGCCCGTAGTGACCGAAGCTCAGGAATCCGAATGCGCGCATGGCACGACCTCCACTGGTCCATCGAGCACTGAATGGTCCCGCATCCCGGCATGCCTGCCCGTGAACGTGCCTCGCTCTTCTGCTGGCGGGTGGGAGCCATCACGGCAGCTCCCTCTTGTAGAGCGGAGCTTGCTCCGCTGCTCTTCGTTCGGTTCGTGGGAAAGGCCCCAGCGGAGCAAGCTCCGCTCTACAGGTGGCGACGCACAACCTCGCTCACGGCGCCGCGATCCGCACCGTCGCCGGCAGTCTGGTGACGCGCAGCGCACCGTCCTGCCACTGCGCGGGCTTGCCGTCGATGGTCGCCTGGCCCGGCGTACCCGCATACGGCCAGGGCAGGACCAGGCCGCCCTTGGGCAGCTTCAGGCCGGCCGGCACGTCCAGCTGCAGTTGGCCATCGGCGCGCCTGAGCGTGTAGCTCAGCGGACCCTCGGGCGTGCGCAGGCCAGCGATGGCGATGCCCTCCCCGTCCAGCCAGGCCGGCGGAATGCCCGCGGCCAGCACCAGGCTGTCGTCCAGCTCGCGCGTGTAGGCGAACATGTCCAGCGCGGTGCGCACGAAGTCCGACGCCACCCAGGCATGCGGCAGGTCGCCGAGGAAGAACGGCACCCGCGGCGTATGCGAGACCACCTCGGCCCACTGGTTCCAAGGCTGAGGGGTGCGATGGGCGAAGAAGAAGTCCACCGCGCGGTTGGCGCGCGTGCGCCAGCCCAGCCGCACGAAGGCGGCCACGTTGCGCCACTCGTAGGGCGTGTAGTCCTTCCACGCACGCTGCCCGTCGGCCCGCTGCTCGAATTCGGTCCAGTAGCGCTGGAAGGTGTTGTCCAGCAGCGGCTGCGGCAGCTGGCCCTGCTCGCCGCCCGGCGCCAGGGCGATGGTGGTCGAGGTGGAATCGAAATCGCCCAGCTCGGCCGAGCCGGGCAGGAAATCGATGCCGCGCTCGCGCGCCGCCGCCTGCAGCGAGGCCATCAGATCGGCGCGGAACTGATCGCGCGAGGCGGCCATGCGCTTGGCGTCCTCGGTCTTGCCCAGGACCTGGGCCAGTTCGACCCCGTCCTTGTAGCCCCTCAGCGCCCAGAAGTTGTCCCAGTACGAATGCACCGGCTTGGCCGAATAGCCCTCGTGGCTGATCGACACGGGCATCATTCCGTAGAAGGCCGGATCCTTGGCGCGGTTCTGCTCGGTGCGCTCGGACAGGCGCAGCTGTTCCATGTAGCGATAGGCGCCCTCCACGTGTGGCCACATGCGCTGCACGAAGGCCGTATCGCCGGTGTAGCGCCAGTAGTCGGCGATGGCGAAGATCAGCTCGCCGTGGCTGTCGTTCTCCGGCACCGGGTCGCTGCCGCGGCGGTCCACGCAGCACGGCACCATGCCGTCCTTGAACTGGAACGGCGCATACCAGGCGATGTAGTCGCGCACCACCTGCGGACGGCCCATGCGCAGCAGGCCCTCGGAGATCATCGCCCCGTCGCGGATCCAGCTGCGGTTGTACGAGCGCGTGCCCGGCTGCAGGCGCGGCCCCACGCGCGAGATCAGCATGTGCGCGGTGGCGGTGCGCAGCGTATCGACCAGCGGCTGGCCGGCGGCCGGCACGGTGAAGCGCACGCGGTCCAGCTTGTCGCGCCACAGCGCCGCCACCGCGTCCTGACGCGCCTGCGCGCCGCAGTCCGCGGCGGCCACGCTGCTCGAGCAGCGCGGCTTGCCGGTCATCGGAACGCGCAGGTCGAACTGGCGCGACTGGCCCGGTTCCAGCGTCAGCTCGTACACGTAGGCCCCGGAGGCCAGGCCGGTCTCGTCGACCACCTCGGCCTGCGCCGGCACCGCGTCGTCCAGCAGGTGCGAGACCGCCATGCCGCCGTCGAAGCTTGTGGCGAAGGCGGCGTCGGGCGCCTGCGAGGCGTACACCCGCGGCGCGCCGTTGACGCGCGCGGTGCGGCCGTCGAAGGCGATCGACTCGATCCGGCTCACCCCGCCCTGCACGCTCAGGAACTGCGTCGGCGGGTTGACCTGGAACGGCCTCAGCGCCAGCGCCAGGCGATACGCATGCGCGCGGCTGTCCGGATTGCGCAGCGTATAGCGCACGACCAGCTGCGAATCGGCCGGCGTGCCGTCGGCGAAGGCCGTGGTGGTCAGCGCCAGCGCGGGATGGCGCCACTCCACGCTGGGGATCGGCAGATAGCCGTCCTGCAGGCTTTGCTGGGCCTTGACGTCGGTCCAGCTCACCAGCCGCCCGTCGGTCACCACGAACGGTTCGACACTGAAGCCGCCACGCGCGACTTCCACCGCGCCGTCCTCGCCGATCAGGCCCTGCTCGGTGCCGCCATCCAGACCGATGATCGTCCAGTACGGCTGCTGGCCGCTGAAGCCGCGCGGATACCAGCCCTTGGGCGAAGCAGCCGCGATCGTCTTGATCACCTCGTTGGGCGTGGCCGAGAACGCCAGCGGCAGCACCTGCAGTTCGGCCAGGCCGAAGGAGTTGTGCGGCCCTTCGGCGGGCAGCACGCGCACGTAGCGCGCTTCGGTTTCCGGCAGCGCGATCCAGTCGGTGCCGCCATCGCCATCGACCACCGCGCGCGCGTCGCGCCACTGCACGCCGTCGTCGGACAGCTGCACCAGGTAGTCGCTGGCCTGCTCGCCCGGCTTCCACACCAGCTTGAGCCCGCCGAACTCGCGCACGCTGCGCAGGTCCAGGGTCAGCTGCGGCGGCGTGGCCGCGTCGAAGTCCGCATACCAGGCCGTGTCCGGATTGCCGTCCACCGCCAGCGCAGCGCTGCTGCCGCCGTTGGCGGTCGAGGCACTGGCCGAGCCGGTGAGCGGGCTGGTGTCCTGCGGCGGCAGCGCGGTGAAGGTGAGCGCATCGAAGCACACCGAACCCTTGCCACCGGCGTTGTTGTAGATCGTGTATTCCAGCTTGGCGCTATGGCGCAGCGTCTTGTCCGGGTCCGGCCCCGGCCTTGTCGATCTGGCGCTTGCGATAGGTCACCGGCGTCCATTCGTCGGGGAAGTCGTAGGCCGGCCGATTGACCCACCACACGTTGTCGCCCGAGGCATCGGTGAGCTTGAACTGCAGATCGTTGGCCGGCGAGGACCCGCGCAGCTGGAAGTCGAAGCGATAGTTGTCCGGATAGTCCAGCGCCACCTGGCGCTGCAGCCCTGCATAGCCGGACACACCGTGGTAGTCGTAGTCCAGGCACAGCGCCTTGCCGCCATCGGCCCCGGGCACCGTGCGCAGGCTCGCGGTGACCTGGTTGGAGGTCACCACCTTCCAGGTGGAAGGATCGTCGAACGCATCGAGCACGCGCGTCTGCGCTAGCGCAGACGCAGGCAAGCCAAGCGCGATCAAGAAAGCGACAAGCGGGCGGCAACGGGACATATCAGTAGCCATCGAGAAGTTCATAGAAGGTTGCCAGAGAACCGGCGGCCTGGGCTGTCGCTCTAGCTGTCGCTCTAGCGGTCGCTCTAGCTGTTGCTCTAGCTGTCGCTCTAGCTGTTGCTCTAGCTGTCGCTCTAGCTGTCGCTCTAGCTGTCGCTCTAGCTGTCGCTCTAGCTGTTGCTCTAACTGTTGCTCTAACTGTTGCTCTAGCTGTTGCTTTGGCTTGCAACTTACCCCTTAAGGCGCGGCGGAGGGCCGAGGACCAGACCCGCAAGGGCGTCGCACATGGATGTGCGACGTTTTCCGAGGGGACAGGATGTCCCCTTGGAAAATCCCTCGGCCCGCAGCGGACCTGCGCGCAGCGCAGGCGCGCCGCCCGGGGCGTGTTTTCTTTTGCCTACTTTTCTTTGCACGAGCAAAGAAAAGTAGGTCGGGCGGCGCAGCCGCACGAAAGCCTTTGCTTGTATAGGCAAGCCGCTGCGCGATCCACGTGCCCGCTGAACAGGAAACGTGACTCGGCCCTCCATGGCGAGACGATCCGACTTCGGAACGTCCGGCCCGGCCATCCCTGGCCGGGCGTTCGGCGCCACGCGCGCCAGTGGCGCGCAAGCGTGGCGCCTCACCCCTTCACACTCCCCAGCAACAGCCCCTGGATGTAGTACCGCTGCAACAGCAGGAACAGCAGCAGCACCGGCACCACCGTCACCACCGCACCGGCCATCATCAGCTCCACGTCCATCACGTGCTCGCGCGAGAGCGAGGCCAGCGCCACCGGCAGCGTGTAGTGATCCTGGTCGGTCAGCACGATCAGCGGCCACATGAAGTCGTTCCAGGCCGCCATGAAGGTGAAGATCGACAGCGTCACCAGCACCGGCTTGAGCATCGGCAGCACGATCTGGAAGAAGATCCGCAGCTCGCCGGCGCCATCGATGCGCGCGGCCTCCAGCAGCTCGTCGGGAATGCTGCGCGCGTACTGGCGCACCAGGAAGATGCCGAACACCGTGGCCAGCGCCGGCACGATCACCCCGCCGAAGCTGTTGACCAGATGCAGCTGCTTCATCAGCAGGAACAGCGGCAGCATCGCCACCTGCGCCGGGATCACCAGCGCGGCCAGCAGCACCTGGAACACCCGCTCGCGCCCGGCGAAGCGCAGCTTGGCGAAGGCATAGCCGGCCAGCGTGTTGAACAGCAGCGATCCAAGCGTGATGGCCAGCGACACGATCAGGCTGTTGACGAAGTTGTCGGCCATGCCGGTGCGTTCGAACAGCTGGTGGTAGTTGGCCAGCGTCGCGGCGCTGGGCAGCATCGGCGGCGGGAAGCGGCTGGCCTCGCCGGCCGGCATAAACGACACCGACACCATCCACGCCAGCGGCGCCAGGCTGACGATGGCCAGCGCCAGCAGGCCGCCGTTGACCAGGATCGCGTTCCAGCGCGAGCCCCCGACTTCGCGGCTCATGCCGGGCCTCCCGCGCACCGGGCGCGCATGTGCAAGCCCCTCATACCAACCCCTTCCTGCGGCCCAGGCGCAGCATCACGGTGGTCACCGCCAGGATGATCAGGAACAGCAGGAAGGCCACCGCCGAGGCGCGGCCCAGGTTCCACCATTTGAAGCCTTCCTCGAACATGAAATACAGCACGCTCACCGTGCTCTGCAGCGGATCGCCGCGGGTCATCACATAGGGCTCGGCGAACAGCTGGAAATAGCCAGAGATGGTGATCACCCCGACCACCAGCAGCACCGGGCCCAGCATCGGCAGGGTGATGTGCCAGAACTGCTTCCAGCGGTTGGCGCCGTCGATGCGCGCGGCCTCGTAGAGGTCGTGCGGGATCGCCTGCAGCCCGGCCAGGAAGATCACCATGTTGTAGCCGAAGTTCTTCCACACCGCGAACAGCATGATCATCGGCAT
This sequence comes from Pseudoxanthomonas sp. UC19_8, assembly GCF_042700505.1. NCBI lineage: Bacteria > Pseudomonadati > Pseudomonadota > Gammaproteobacteria > Lysobacterales > Lysobacteraceae > Pseudoxanthomonas > Pseudoxanthomonas sp. UC19_8. The sequence goes on along the minus strand of NZ_CP170559.1, from coordinate 1,279,810 downwards.
GGCCCAGTGCGGATCGCCCAGCCAGTCCGGCGCCGGCACGCCCAGGTGCACCAGCACGTAGTTGACCAGCCCGTACTGGGTGTTGAACAGATAGCGCCAGATCACCGCCACCGCCACCAGCGTGGTCACCACCGGGGCGAACAGCGCGGTGCGGAACAGCGCGCGGAAGCGCGCGGCCGGCGCGTTGAGCAGCAGCGCGGCGCCCAGCGAGGCGGCGATGGAGAGCGGCACGCCCACCAGCACGAAGTAGGTCGTGTTCCACAGCGCCTTCCAGAACATCGGCGTGCGCAGCAGGTCGATGTAGTTGTCCAGCCCGATGAAGCGCAGGTTGTGCGGATCGGCCAGCGCGTAGAGATCGAAGTCGGTGACGCTCAGCGCCAGCGCGGCCAGCACCGGCAGGCCGAAGAACACGCCCAGCACGATCAGCGCCGGCGCGGTGAACACCCATCCGGCGAGCGAACGGTTCATCGGGCGGTCTCCGTCTGTTTGGCGTCGCTGCCGGGATGGTCGCGCTCATAGATCCAGCGGCGCTTGGCCAGGATCTTGTCCACGCGCTGATCCAGGTCGGCCACCGCCGCGTCCTGGCTTTCGCCGCCGCGCACCACCCGCTCGGTCACCAGCCGCATCTCCTGCACGATGCGCTCCCATTCCAGCACCTTGGGCGTGGGCTTGACCCGCTCGAGCTGGTCGGCGAAGGCGCGCGCCAGCGGATCGCCTTCCAGCTGCGGCGTATGCCAGGTCGAGCGGCGCGGCGGCAGGTCGCCGATCAGCGCGTGGAAGCGCTGCTGGATGTCCGGACGCGAGAGGAACTCGATCAGCTTCCACGCCGCCTCCTTGTGGCGCGAACTCTGGAAGATCACCAGGCTCGAACCGCCGGCGATGCCCGCGCCCGGCCCGTGCGGCCCCGGCAGCGCCATCGTGCCCCACTGGTCCTTCAGCGCCTCGGGCGCGCGGATGCGGAACTCGCGGATGTTCCAGGGCCCGGACAGGTAGAAGGCATAGGTGCCGCGGAAGAACTCGTCCCAGACGTTGGAGACCTGGGTCTCGGACATCTTCGGCGCCCAGCCCTGGGCGAAGGTGTTGGCGTAGAAGGCCAGCGCCGCGCGGAAGCCGGGGCTCTCGAAGTTGCCGCGGTTGTCGTGGTCGCGCAGCAGCGGATCGTCCTGCTGCAGGGCCAGCGAGAGCTGCTGCTCGAACTCGTTGAGCGGCATCAGGATGGCGTAGCGGTCCGGCCCGACGTGGGCCTTGATCTGCGCCATCGCCTGGTCCCACTGCGCCCAGGTGGTGATCGGCAGCTTCACCCCCGCCTCGCGGAGGATGTCCTTGCGATAGAACAGCAGGCGTGTGTCCACATACCATGGGATGCCCACCAGCTGCCCGTCGATGAGGTTGGTCTGCCAGATGCCGGGGAAGTAATCGTCCTGCTTGACCACCGCCGAGCGCCGCACGTAGGGCTCCAGCGGCGTGAGCGCCTTGAGCGTGGCGAACTCGGCGATCCAGGTATTGCCCAGCTGGCACACGTCCGGCAGCGTGTCGGCGGCGAAGGCCGTCAGCAGTTTTTCGTGCGCGGCGGTGCTGGGGATCTGCTGCAGGTCCACGCGGATGTCGGGATGGGCGGCCTCGAACTCGGGCAGCAGCGTGCCGAGCACCTCGCCCTCGCGGCCGATCGCCCAGAAGCGCACGGTGGTGCGCTGCGCATCGCGCGGTACGCAGGCCGCCAGCGCGGCGATGCCCACCAGCAGCATCAGCGCCAACGCGCCGCGCAGCCGCCGTGCGGGGCGCGCGTGGGAAAAGCGGGATGGACTCATGCGCGACTCAACCCGGTTGCTGCGGGCGCTGCTGCTGTTGCTGTGGCTCGGACTGCGAATTGGGCACGCGCGATTCGGCCGTACCCAGCGCGCGCGCGGTGGCCGCGTCCATCTGGCCCGGCGCCTGCGCGGTCTTGGCCGCCTCGGCCTGCGCGCGCTTGTCCTTGTCGTCCTTGCCCTTGTCCTCGCTGGCCAGCCAGCCGCCGGTGAAGCCCGCCCGCTCCAGTCCCTTGCGGATGTGCGGGTTCTTCTTCATCACGTTCCAGACGAAGTCGTCGCGATAGTTGGCGATCATCGTCAGGATCGGGCCCTGGTCGATGCCGATGTAGTCGCTGCCCACCCAGCCGTTGTCCGGCACCACGCGGCCGGTCTTGATCGGGATGTCGTAGGTGAAGCTGCGATTGAACGCGTCCAGGAAGCCGTAGCTGGAATAGATGTAGTCGCCGAAGCGCTTGTGCATCTCCTCGGTGGCCGGGATCACGATCTCCGGCGCGAACGGCAGCGAGGCGATGGCCGCGGTCGGGGCGATGGTGCCGTCGTCGAAGTTGTCGCGCAGGCCGGCGCCGCGCGCCGAATAGTGGCGGAACTCGCGCATCTCGCCGCGATACTCCTGCTGGGTCTGCTGGGGCCCGTCCGAGGCGGTCAGGCCCCACACGTTCTCGCCGTAGTCCTTCCACTTCATCGGGTTGGAGATGGCGTACTGGCGATGGGCATAGGCGGCGCGGCGGCTGTTCTCGAAGTAGTCCATGCCGTGCTCGCGCATGTAGTCGTCCTGGATGCCGCGGAAATCGACCCAGACATGGGTGTACTGATGGGTGAACAGCGGGCCGTAGGACAGGTACTCCTGGCCCTGGTAGACGCCCCAGATCTCGTTGTAGGTGCGCGTCCACACCTGCCAGGCGTCGGGCTCCACCGCATGGGTGGGCGAGCCCAGCGCCAGGATGTAGACCATCATCCCCTCGCTGTAGCCGGTCCAGTCGTGGTTGATGAAGCCGCTCTCGGGGAACCAGCCCATCGAGATCAGCGGCGAGCGCGGCTGGATCCAGGTCCAGTCCACGCGCCGGTAGATCTGCTCGGCCAGGTCGCGGATCTGCTTCTCGCGCGGGTCATCGCCGTCGTAATAGGACTGGGCGAACAGCACGCCCATCAGCAGCAGCGAGGTGTCCACCGTGGACAGCTCCACCCAGCTGGAGAAGCGCTGGCCGGTCTGCATGTCCAGGAAGTGGTAGTAGAAGCCCTTGTAGCCGGCCGTGCCGGTGGGCTGCTTGCCCTGCTTGAGCTCGTAGAGGAACTTCAGCGTGGTCAGCGTGCGGTCCACCGCCTGGCTGCGGCTGACCCAGCCGTTCTCGATGCCGATCGGATAGGCGGTCAGCGCGAACCCGACCGAGGCCACCGAGGCGAACGGCCGCGACGGATAGCGGTCCGGCGTCATGCCGTTGCTTTCGTTGGTGGTGTCCCAGAAGAACTGGAAGGTCCGGCGCTCGATGTCGCGGAACAGCGCCGGCAATTCGGGTTTCTTGTCTTCCACGGGAAGCTCGACGGGCGGACGCCCGGTCACCTTGACCGGCTTGACGGGCGTGGGTTCGGGTTGCTGCTGGCAGGCCGCCAGCAGCACGGCCAGGGCCGATGCCGTCAGCGGCAGCAGCGAGGTGAGGCGTCGACGCGTCTTCAAGGCTCAAGATCCATGTAAACGTTTACACCTGCAAACGAAGTCCGGCGCAAAACGAAAGCGGTGCGGGGGTGGTGCAAGGTTAACAGCCGTGGCCTGCCGAGTCAGAGCGCCGCGGCCGCCGGGGCCGAGTCGCGCACCACCAGTTCAGGCACCAAGGGCGCCGGATCGGGCAGCGCCAGCGGCGCCTTGGCCTGGATGTCCTGCAGCAGCCGCCGCAGCGCGTTGGCGCCCAGCTCGGCGATGCTGATGCGCATGGTGGTCAGCGGCGGGTGGACGAAGCGCGCCACCGGCACGTCGTCGAACCCGGCCAGGGCGATGTCCTGCGGCACGCGTACCCCGGCCTGGTTGAAGGCGAACAGGCAACCCAGGGCCATGGTGTCGTTGGCGGCGAAGACCGCATCGGGCCGGCTCCCGGCCGCCAGCAGCGCGGTGCCGGCCTCCATGCCCGAGGCCTCGTCGAACCGCCCCGGCAGCACCTGCTCGGCCACCCCGGGCAGCAGCTCGGCCAGCGCGTCGCGATAGCCGCGCAGGCGCTCGGCCGCGTCGAAGTTGCAGGCCGGCCCGGCGATGAAGGCGATGCGCCTGCGGCCGCTGGCCACCAGGTGGCGCATCATCGCCACCGCGCCGCCGTGGTTGTCGATGTTCAGGACCGGATAGTCGCCGTGCGGCAGGTGCGTGTTGATCAGCACCACCGGCAGACCATCGGGCAGGTTGTCGGTGAGGAAGCCCGGCTGGTCGGCATAGGGCGAGAGCACCAGCAGCCCGTCCACGCGCCCGCGCATCGCGCGCAGCGCCGCGCCCTGGGCGTCCTGGGCGCCGTGGTAGCTGGACACCAGCAGATGGCGGCGGTGCTCGCGCGCCACCCCGTCGATGCCGCGGATCAGCTCGGAGAAGAACTCGCCGTACAGGTCCGGCAGGACCACGCCGATGGTCTGGGTGCTGCGGCTGCTCAGGCTGCGCGCGGCGGCATGCGGCTGGTAGCGCAGGCGCCGGGCGGTCTCCAGGACCAGCTTGCGGACCTCCTCGGCGACGTTGTCGTGACCGTTGAGCGCCCGCGAGACGGTCGCCACCGAGACCTGCGCCTCACGCGCCACATCCCGGATGGTGATGGTTCCGTTGCGCGACATCCGCCCTCCGCGGTCTGGCTGACTGGTTCTGGCGCTGAATGTAAGCGCTTCCACTCCGCGCGGTCCATCCTACCTTGGGCCGATGCTAGGGCGGCGCCGGATCAAAAGCCCGCGAAATTGGTGCCGTCGCACGCCTGGGCAACGCGCGCCCGCTCAGGCGCTGGCGGCCTCGCCCGGGGTCTGGGCGACGATGCTCATGGCATGGATGTCGGTCTGCATCATCGGGCCCAGCGCGGCATACACCAGCCGGTGCCGGGCCAGCGGCAGCTTGCCGGCGAAGGCCTCGCTGACCACCCGGACCTTGAAGTGCCCGCGGCCGTCGCGCGCGCCGGCGTGGCCGGCGTGGCGGTGGCTCTCGTCCTCCAGCTCCAGCACCGTCGGCGCCAGGCAGGCGTCCAGCGCCTGGCGGATGCGCTCGATCCGCGTCGCCTCGCTCACGGCAGCACCTTCAGGAACGGACGCACGTCCACCCGCGCATAGACACCAGCCAGCGCATAGGGGTCGGCATCGGCCCAGGCGCGCGCGTCCTCCAGCGAGTCGAACTGCGCGATCACGATGCTGCCGCTGAAGCCGGCCGGGCCCGGATCGGGCGAATCGATCGCCGGGCATGGCCCGCACACCAGCAGCCGGCCGGCATCGAGCAGCGCCTGCAGCCGCGCCAGGTGCGCCGGGCGCGCCGGCTGGCGCAGCGGCAGGGAATCGGGGACATCATGGCCTTCGATGGCGTACCACATGGCATTAAGACCGCTGGACTTCGGATGGGCCTGCGATTGTACGGATGCGCCCGCGCTGGACAGGCGGCCGGCCAAACCGTACTCTGCGAACCTGATTGGCACGGCACGACCCGCAGCGGCCATCGCCCAGGCCCGCCCGGACCTGCCCGCGACCCACACGCTGCCAAGCGCGTCCTTAAGGCCAGACCACCTGATCCTTCGTTGCCCGCCGCCCTCCCCACAGGCGAGCGCCGCATTGGCTGACGTGCGCACCTCGACCGCCCACGCAAGGCTTGACCACCTGTAGTACCCCGGCGCCGCCCCTTGCGGGAAGCGCATGCCCCCTGGCAATCGCAGGGCCGGCCCCGGCGTTCCCCCACGCCAACCGGTCCGGACCGCAGTGTTGACGCGACCCGCTTTCGACCCTCGATGACATCGCAATCCGCGCCCGACGCGACCGCTTCCACCGACAAGCCGCAAAGCCCGCAGCAGCACGAGATGCCGCTGGCGATGGTGCATGGCCAGCCGGTGCTGCAGATCCCGCAGGATCTGTACATCCCGCCGGACGCGCTGGAGGTCATCCTCGATGCCTTCGAGGGCCCGCTGGACCTGCTGCTGTACCTGATCCGCCGGCAGAACCTGGACATCCTGGACATCCCGGTGCTGGAGATCACCCGCCAGTACGTGGATTACATCAACGTCATGCAGGAGCTGCGCTTCGAGCTGGCGGCCGAATACCTGGTGATGGCCGCGATCCTGGCCGAGATCAAGTCGCGCATGCTGCTGCCGCGGCCGCAGGCCGAGGACGGCGAGGAAGGCGACCCGCGCGCCGACCTGGTGCGCCGCCTGCAGGAGTACGAGCGCTTCAAGCAGGCCGCCGAGGACATCGACGCCCTGCCCCGCCAGGACCGCGACACCGCCGTGGCCCACGCCCATGTGCCGGACCGCACCGCCATCAAGGTGCCGCCGGAGGTGGACCTGAAGGAGATGCTGCTGGCGCTGCACGATGTGCTCAAGCGCGCCGAGCTGTTCTCCGGCCACGCGATCAAGCGCGAGGCGCTGAGCGTGCGCCAGCGCATGGGCGAGGTGCTCTCGCGGCTGGAGGACGGCAAGTTCCACCGCTTCGAGACCATGTTCACCGTGGCCGAGGGCCGGCTCGGCGTGCTGGTGACCTTCCTGGCGATGCTGGAGCTGGCCAAGGAGCAGCTGCTGGACATCGTCCAGGAGGCCCCGCTGGCGCCGATCTACATCAAGTCCCTGGCGCTGAACAACACCAACGAGCCGCTGCAGTTCTCCAGCGAGTTCGACGACACCGACGCGGCCAACGACGCATGAGCGCGCCGGCCACCACGACCCGCACGCGCTGACGGCGCGGCCAAGACCCTCGCATGCACGACGACGACGCTTTCGATACCGACACCGCGACCGCCCCGGTCGCCCACGCGGACCAGGGCCTGATCAACCGCATCGTGGAGGCCGCGCTGCTGGCCTCGGCCCAGCCGATGAGCCTGGCGCAGCTGGCCGAGCTGTTCCCGGAGGACCGCCCGGCGCCGGAAGGCAGCCTGGACCTGGCGCTGGAACAGCTCGCCCAGGCCTGCGCCGAGCGCGGCGTGGAGCTGGTCGAAGTGGCCAGCGGCTGGCGCTACCAGGTCAAGCCGGACGTGCACGCCTGGGTCAGCCGCATGTGGACCGAGCGCAAGACCCGCTACACCCGCGCCACCCTGGAGACCCTGGCGCTGATCGCCTACCGCCAGCCGATCACCCGCGGCGAGATCGAGCAGGTGCGCGGCGTGGCGGTCAGCAGCAACATCATCCAGGCGCTGGAAGAGCGCGAGTGGATCCGCGTGGTCGGCCACCGTGACGTGCCCGGCAGGCCGGCGCTATTCGGCACCACCAAGGGCTTCCTGGACTACTTCGGGCTCAAGCGCCTGGACGAACTGCCGCCGCTGTCCGAGCTGAAGGACATCGCCGAGCTCGACCCGCAGCTGCCGCTGCCCGGCGCCCCGCTGCCGGCCCGCGCCGCCGCCGAGGGCCAGCCCGACGCGGACGCGGATGTGGATGCAGATGCAGACGCGAATGCGGATGCGGATGCGGACGCTGAGGCCGTGCCGGCCGATGACGCCGCCAGCGCCGACGAAGACGGCGAACAGCCGGCCTCCCCCGACTCCCCGCCGGCGCAGGACGCGCCGGACGCCGACGGCGAACAGCCGCCGCCGGCCACGCAGGACGCCCCCGACCTCGACGCGCCCCTCGCGGACGCGGCCGAACCCACCGACGCGCCGCAGACCGACGCGCCGGCTTCCACCACCCACCAAGAAGACGACGCCGATACGGTCTCGTCGGAGCACAAACATGAGTGACACCCCCCGCAGCAAGCTCTCGCTGAAGCGCGACGCCGCCGCAGCCCCCGAAGTCCGCCTGGAGGAACGCTTGCACAAGGTGCTGGCCCAGGCCGGCCTGGGCTCGCGCCGCGCGCTGGAGCAGCGCATCGCCGATGGCCTGGTCAAGGTCAACGGCCAGACCGCGCAGATCGGCATGTCCATCGGCAGCGGCGACCGCGTCGAGCTGGACGGCCGCAGCTTCGTGGCCAGCGCGTTGACCGAGCCCACCCGCGTGCTGATCTACAACAAGCCCGAGGGCGAGGTGACCACGCGCGAGGACCCCGAAGGCCGGCCGACCGTGTTCGAGGCCCTGCCCGCGCTCAAGGGCGCGCGCTGGATCGCCATCGGCCGCCTGGACATCAACACCACCGGCCTGCTGCTGCTGACCACCGACGGCGAGCTGGCCAACGCGATGATGCACCCCTCCTTCGAGGTCAGCCGCGAGTACGTGGTGCGCGTGCGCGCCCCGGAAGGCCAGGACACCGTGCCGGACAACCTGGTCGATCGCCTGCGCCGCGGCGTGGCGCTGGAGGACGGCCCGGCCAAGTTCGACGAGATCGAACGCATCGGCGGCACCGATTCGCACGACTGGTACCGCGTGACCCTGAGCGAGGGCCGCAACCGCGAGGTGCGCCGCCTGTGGGAATCGCAGGGCTGCCAGGTCAGCCGCCTCAAGCGCATCCGCTACGGCGCCATCGAACTGCCGCAGCCGCTGCTGCGCGGCCAGTCGCAGGAGCTGCCCGACGCCCAGGTCCAGGCGCTGCGCAAGCAGCTGGGCCTGGAGGACGGCGCCCCGGCCGCGCTGACCCTGCAGCCGGTGATCGGCCAGCGCAAGGCGGCCAAGGCCACGCTGCAGATCAATGCGCGCGGCGCCGGCAATGCCTACGTCAACGGCCACAGCACCGCCGACGAAGGTCGCGAGCTGCGCCGTTTCGACAACGTGCGCGAGGATCGCGGCCGTGGCCGCGGCAAGGGCGGCGGCTTCAAGGGCGGCCTGACCGTCAGCGGCGAAGCGGCGGCCAAGCAGTCGCAGAAGCCGTTCAAGCAGCGCAAGGAAAAAGGTCCCAAGCCGCTGCCGGAAGGCAACCCGGCCGCGTTCCGCAGCTGGTACGTGCCCGACGGCGTGGACACCGGCCCGAGCGGCCACCGCAACGCCGGCCCGAAGAAGCCCTTCGGCGGCAAGCCGGCCGGCGGCCAGCGCCGCGGTCCGGGCGGTGGTGGCGGTGGCAACGGCAACAGCCCCTATGGCGGCGGCTTCGGCGACGAGCGCGGTCCGCGCGGCCAGGGCGCAGGCCAAGGCCAGCAGCGCAAGGCCAAGCCGTACGGGCATCCGGGCAATGCGCCCAGCTTCCCGTCCGACCACGCCACGCCCGGCAGCTATAGCCCGTACGGCCAGCGCCAGGGCCAGGCCCGCCCCGGCGGTCGTCCGGCCGGCGGCAACCGCCCCGGTGGCAACGGCCCGCGTCCGGGTGGCAACCGCGGCCCGGGCGGCAATCGTTCCGGCGGCGCGCCGCGCGGTCGCGGTCCGCGGGGCGGCGGCCAGGGCTGATCCGGCCGGCGGACGCGCGGTCTCGCGCGTCCGCACCTGGCCCCCCGTCGGTCGACGCGTGCGCGGATATGAGAACCAATCTCATCTTCGCGGCTATACTGCAACGCGTTCCTCTCCCCTGCCCAACACGATCCGCCCATGTCTTCCGCTTACGGCGCCGAAACGGTGCTTGAGGTCCGTCACTGGACCGACGACTACTTCAGCTTCACCACCACGCGCAGCGAGGCCTTCCGCTTCGAGAACGGCCAGTTCGTGATGATCGGCCTGGAGGGCGAGACCCGCCCGCTGCTGCGCGCCTACTCGATCGCCAGCGCCAACTGGGAAGAGCAGCTGGAGTTCTTCAGCATCAAGGTGCCCAACGGCCCGCTGACCTCGCGCCTGCAGCACATCCGGCCGGGCGACAGCGTCCTGATCGGGCGCAAGCCCACCGGCACCCTGCTGATCTCCGACCTGCACCCGGGCCGGCACCTGTACCTGCTGGGCACCGGCACCGGCATGGCGCCGTGGCTGAGCATCGTCAAGGACCCGGAGACCTATGAGCGCTTCGACAAGGTGATCCTCACCCACGGCGTGCGCTACGAGCAGGATCTGGCCTACCGCGACTACTTCGAGCGCGAGCTGCCGCAGCACGAGTTGCTGGGCGAGCTGCTGCGCGAGCGGCTGCTGTACTACCCGGCGGTGACGCGCGAGCCGTTCCGCAACCAGGGCCGGCTGACCGAGCTGCTGGGCAGCGGGCAGATGGCCCAGACGCTGGGCCTGCCGCCGATCGACCCGGCGCGGGATCGCTTCATGATCTGCGGCAGCCCGCAGATGCTGGCCGACCTGCGCACGCTGCTGGACAGCCGCGGCTTCGAGGCCTCCCCGCGCATCGGCAGCCCCGGCCACTACGTGTTCGAGCGCGCCTTCGTCGAGAAGTAGTCGCCAGCCTCGCCGTGGACCCCGCCTTTGTGGCCCTCTGGCCGATGGCGGCTCCCTGTAGAGCGGAGCTTGCTCCGCTGGGGCTTCCCCCACGAACCGAACGAAGAGCAGCGGAGCAAGCTCCGCTCTACAAGAAGGCTGCGGCTTGATCCGAGAGACAGCTAGCAGGCGGGAGTCGCTGCGCGCGCTCAGCCCAGCGCATCCTCGATGTCCCGCGCCAGCGACGCGGGCGCATTGCGCGATCCATAGCGGCGCAGGACCTGGCCGTTGCGGCCGACCAGGAACTTGGTGAAGTTCCACTTGATGCGCTCGGTGCCGAATACCCCCGGCCGGTCGTGCTTGAGCCGCTGCCACAGCGGATGCGCGTTCGGGCCGTTGACCTCGACCTTGGCGAACATCGGGAAGGTCACCGCGTAGTTGAGGCTGCAGAAGGCGCGGATCTGCGCCTCGTCGCCCGGCTCCTGGTGACCGAACTGGTCGCAGGGAAAGCCCAGCACCACCAGCCCGCGATCGCGATACTGCTGCCACAGCAGCTCCAGGCCGCCGTACTGCGGGGTGAACCCGCACTGGGAGGCGACATTGACGATCAGCAGGACCGAGCCGGCCCAGTCGGCCAGCGGCTGCTCGTGGCCATTGATGTCCAGCGCCGCGAATTCGAAAACACCCCGCATGCCTACCTTCCGTTGTCCCTGGCCGACCGATCATAGGCGCCATGATGGCGCCGCACCTAATGTTATGTGATTTACGTCACAAATTTTAGGCTATCGAGGGTGGCCGGTCACGCGTGACGATTGCGTCAGTCCATGCCTTCGGTCATGGGCCGCGGCGCCGGGTCCCGGTTAGCCTCGGGGGTCGATGTCCACCACCCCGATCCGGAGCCACATGACCCACCGCCTGACCCTGGCGCTCGCCCTCGCCCTTGGAACCGCCATGCCCGCCTACGCCCAGACCTCTGCGACGCCCGCCGCCAGCCAGGCCAGCAATCCATTCTTCGTCCAAAGCCCGCTGCCGCTGCACTACCCGCAGTTCGACAAGATCACGGACGCCGACTTCGCCCCGGCCTTCGATGCGGGCATGGCGCAGCAGCTTAAGGAGATCGCGGCGATCGCCGACAACCCGGCCAAGCCGAGCTTCGACAACACCTTCGTGGCGCTGGAGCAGAGCGGCCAGCTGCTGGATCGGGCGACCTCGGTGTTCTTCAACCTGGTCGGCACCGACACCAACGACACGCGCAAGCAGCTGCAGGCCGACTACGCCGGCAAGTTCGCCGCGCACCGCGATGCGATCAACCTCAACGGCAAGCTGTTCGCGCGCATCCAGACCGTCTACGACGGCCGCGCCGGCCTGGGCCTGGATCCGCAGAGCCTGCGCCTGGTCGAGAAGGTCTACGGCGACTTCGTGCGCTCCGGCGCCAAGCTCTCCGACGCGGACAAGACCCGCTTGAAGGCGATGAACGCCGAGCTGGCCACGCTGTCGACCAAGTTCAGCCAGAACGTGCTGGCCGAGGTCAACGACTCGGCCCTGGTGCTGGACGATGCCCGGCAACTCGACGGCCTGAGCGCGGCGGAGATCGCCGCCGCGGCCGACGAAGCCAAGGCGCGCAAGCTGCCCGGCAAGTACGTGCTGACCCTGCTCAACACCACCGGCCAGCCGCCGCTGACCCATCTGACCGACCGGGCCACGCGCGAGCAGCTGTTCAAGGCCTCGGTGAACCGCGGCAGCCGCGGCAACGCCTACGACAACACCGCCATCGTCTCGCGCATCATGACCCTGCGCGCGCAGAAGGCGAAGATGCTCGGCTATCCCAACTACGCCGCCTACTCGCTGGAGAACCAGACCGCCAAGACGCCCGAGGCCGTCAACGCGATGCTGGGCAAGCTGGCCCCGGCTGCCGTGGCCAACGCCAAGCGCGAGGCCGCCGACCTGCAGGCCATGATCGACGCCGAACAGAAGGCCGCCGGCAAGCCGGGCTTCGAACTCGCAGCCTGGGACTGGGCCTTCTACAGCGAGAAGGTGCGCCAGGCCAAGTACAACTTCGACGAGTCCCAGCTCAAGCCCTACCTGGAGATGCGCAACGTGCTGGAAAACGGCGTGTTCTACGCCGCCAACCAGGAGTTCGGCCTGAGCTTCAAGGAGCGCCACGACCTGCCCAAGTACCACGCCGACACCTTCGTCTACGACGTGTTCGATGCCGACGGCTCCCAGCTGGCCATCTTCATCTTCGACCCGTATGCGCGCGCGTCCAAGCGCGGCGGCGCGTGGATGAATTCCTACGTGTCGCAGTCCGCGCTGACCGGCGACAAGCCGGTGGTGGCCAACCACCTCAACATCCCCAAGCCGCCGGCCGGCCAGTCGACGCTGCTGACCTGGGACGAGGTCACCACCGCCTTCCACGAGTTCGGCCATGCCCTGCACGGCATGTTCTCCGACGTGAAGTACCCCTACTTCTCCGGCACCAGCGTGCCGCGCGACTTCGTCGAGTTCCCCTCGCAGGTCAACGAGATGTGGGCCGACGATCCGGCGATCCTGCGCCACTACGCCAAGCACCACCAGACCGGCGCGCCGATGCCGCAGGCCCTGCTCGACAAGGTCGTGGCCGCGGCCAAGTTCAACCAGGGCTTCGCCACCACCGAATACCTGGGCGCGGCGATGCTGGACCAGCGCTGGCACCAGATCACCGAGGACCAGGTCCCGGCCGCGTCCGGCGTGGTGGACTTCGAAGCCAAGGCGCTGGCGGCTGATGGCATCGCCTACGCCCCGGTGCCGCCGCGCTACCGCACGCCTTACTTCAGCCACATCATGGGCGGCTATTCGGCCGGCTACTACGCCTACATCTGGTCCGAGGTGCTGGATGCGAACACCCAGCAGTGGTTCAAGCAGCACGGCGGCCTGAGCCGCGCCAACGGCGACCGCTTCCGCAAGACCCTGCTCTCCCAGGGCGGCAGCCAGGACGCGATGAAGCTGTTCGTCGACTTCACCGGACACGCGCCGCGGATCGAACCGCTGCTGGAGAAGCGCGGGCTGGAGGCGAAGGCGGACTGAGGGCTTGCGAGCAGCAGGCAAGTCGCGTCGCCGCAGGGCGGTGACGCGACTCTGTCGACGGGATGAGTGCGGGGCGGTGAGCGCATTGCGCCCACTAGCCTCGACCAGGCCGAGCGCGGCCCTCGGCTCGGCTCCCCCTCGATGGCCGACGCTTGAATGGGAAAGATTGACCGCGCCTCATGGCCAGGTGGGAGCAACTGTCCCCTCGAATCGCGCAGCGGCCTGCCTGTAGAGCGGAGCTTGCTCCGCTGGGGCCTTCCCCACAAACCGAACGAAACGCAGCGGAGCAAGCTCCGCTCTACAGGTGGGATTCGGTTGGCGCTCCGCGAGCACCAAGCGCGCCGCCGCGATTCATTCTGTCCGCTCTGTACCACGCGCGGCAGGATCGAGGCTTTGCGGCGAATAGATCTGGATTTCTTTCGAACCGAAGCCCCATCCATGACGCGCGCGGCAGCGGGCCGGCGGGCGGTGGCCGCGACGAGCGAGGCAGGATGCCGAGCGCCCGAGTCAGGGCAGGATGCCCTGATCGAGGGATAAGCGGACGCCGCCCGCCGGACCGCTGCCCCTCCGAAGTCAGCGCCCCCCCCACTGATCAGGCGAAGAGCCACAACGCGCAAAAAAAGCCCGGCTTGCACCGGGCTTTTCTGACGTAGTTCTTCTTGAAAGGCCTCACTCACTCAGGGCTTGGGCGGCGTTGCAATACGCAGCCCGTCACCCGCCGGCGTCACTGGATAGATCCGCCCGGTCTTCGGGTCCAGCACCTGGTTGTTACCAACCTGCACCGCGCCCGGCACCAGCCGGCCCTGCGCATCGATCACGCGCGCGGGCGTCGCCGGCGCAGTGGGCGTGACGCTGCTGGGCTGCGTGGGCCGCTGTGCATCCGTAGCAGGCCCCTTGGGACTGACCGGCGGCGTGGTCGCGCGCTGGCCCGCGTCCGAGCGCACCCCGGTGCTGCGCTGGGGAGACGTACCGGAGGCATCGCGCGCATTGGGAATCTGCACCGGCTGCGGCTGGTTGAGCTGCTGCGCCTGCGCCAGCGGCGCGGCGGCCAGGATCGGCAGCGCCGCGATCGACAGGATGACGGTCCGGTTGAGCATGACCGAACTCCTTTGTGTGAGTGTCCGGCCACGCTAGCGCGATGCCGCTGGCTGCGCGGTGAAGCCCGCTCCGCGCACGCGGCGCGGTTCAGCCGGCCGCGGGCGCCTCGACCAGCGCGCGCACCCGGCGCGGTCGGCTCGGAAACGCATGGCGCACGATGCGCCAGGCCACCTGGCTGAACTGTTTGAACAGCGAGCCGGTGTTGTAATGCTGCCCATAGCGCGCACAGATCTCGCGCACCTCCGCCGCCATCTCGCTGTAGCGGTTGGCCGGGATGTCGGGGAAGAAGTGATGCTCGATCTGGTGACTCAGATCGCCGGTGAGCACGTCCACCAGCGCACCGCCGGAAATGTTGGACGACCCGCGCAGCTGGCGCAGATACCAGTGGCCACGGCTCTCGTTGCGCACGCAGTCCTTGGGGAAGGTCTCCGCATCGGCGGTGAAGTGACCGCAGAAGATCACCACATAGGTCCAGATGCTGCGCAGCATGTTCGCCGCCAGGTTGCCCAGCAGCACCGGCAGGAACCACGGCCCGGCCAGCGCCGGGAACAGCACATAGTCCTTCAGCACCTGCCGGCCCATCTTGCGGCCGACCGGCGCGAACTGCGCGCGCAGCTGCCTGAAGCTCATCTTGCCGGCCAGCCAGCGGCCCAGGCGCAGGTCCTGGATCGCCACGCCCCACTCGAACAGCAGGCAGAACACCACCGCGATCGGCGGCTGCAGCAGGTAGAACGGCTTCCAGCGCTGCTCGGGGAAGATGCGCAGCAGGCCGTAGCCGATGTCGTCGTCCAGCCCGCGCACGTTGGTGTAGGTGTGGTGGCGGAAGTTGTGCGTCTTCTTCCAGTTCTCGCTGGTGGCCACGATGTCCCACTCGTAGCTGCGGCTGTGCAGCTGCGGATCGCCCATCCAGTCGTACTGGCCGTGGATCACGTTGTGGCCGACGGTCATGTTCTCCAGGATCTTGGACAGCGCCAGCAGCGCGGTGCCGAGCACGCACAGTGGCCACAGCAGCGCCGGCACGAAGGTTCCGCCCACTGCGCCGGCGAACAGCGCGATGCGGCCCAGCGCACCGCTCCAGCGCACCGCCGCGACCGCGCGGCGGATGTAACGCGCATCGCGCGCGCCGAGCGCGGCCACGGTGCGGGCGCGCAGGGCGTCCAGCTCGGCGCCGAAGCGCTGCAGCTCGTCCTGGGACAGGGGGCGGTTGTGCTTGCTCATCTAAAGGTCCAGCGTCAGGTCGGTGGCCGCGGCGCTGATGCACAGGCGCACGGTGGCGTCGGGCTCGCCCGAACGCGCATTGGTCTGGGTGTCGCGGGTGATGCCCTCGCGCCGGGTGCAGGCGCAGGTATTGCAGATGCCCATGCGGCAGCCCGAGGCCGGGCGCAGGCCCTGCGCCTCCAGCGCCTCCAGCAGCGACGCGTCGCGCGGCACGGTCAGCGTGCGCCCGCTGCGTGACAGGGTGAGGGCAACGCTGCCGCCCTCGCCCGGCAGCGCGCGCGGCGGGGTGAAGGCCTCGGCCTCGAACCGCACCACGCGCCCTTCCAACTGCGCACGCGCGCTCTGGACAAAGCCGTGCGGGCCGCAGGCGAACACCTGGCGATGGCCGAGCTCGGGCACCAGCGCGGCCAGGTCGGTGTCGTCGATGCGCGCCGCCGCCGGGCCATCGGCCTGGCGGGTCAGCCGCAGATGGACGCGCAGGCCGCGATGGCGTGCAGCCAGCGCGGCAAGTTCGTCGGCGAAGCAGACCTCGGCGCGGGTGCGTGCCCAGTACACCAGGTCCAGCTCGACCGGCATGCCGGCCGCGTCCAGCTCGCGCAGCATCGCCATCAGCGGCGTGATGCCGCTGCCGGCGGCCAGGAACAGCCAGGGGCCGTGCACGGCGGCCGGCAGGGTCATGGTGCCGAAGGCCGCGCCCAGCGCGAACACCTCGCCGATGCGCGCGTGCCGGCACAGGTGTTGGCTGACCCGCCCGCCTTCGACCTCACGCACGGTGATCTCGATCCGGTTGCCGGCGACCCTGCTGGGGCTGTAGCTGCGGGTGATCCGGGCGCCGTCCAGCTCCACGCCCAGGTTGATGTGCTGGCCGGCGCGCAGCCCGGCGAAATGGCGGTTGGTCTGCAGCACCAGCGTGACCGCGCCTTCGGCGGCCTGGCGGCGCTCGCGCAGGCGCGCCAGCGGGCGCTCCCAGCTCCACAACGGGTGGACCCGGCTGGCCCAGAAGTCGAAGACCGCCGGCTCGACCAGGCGACGGGCGACGCGCTGGACCGGGGAGCTGGAACGAGGACGACGGATCGCATTCATGGCCATGCACTATACAGGCGTGAGAACGGATGTCTATACACTTGTATATTGATGTGAGGGGCTATGATGGCGGCGCCCCGCACGGACCAGGATCCGCAGTGCCCGCTACCGAGTCCGCCGCCATCGACCCCAGCTCCGACGACGCCAGCGGCGGCCGCCGCGCCGCCATCTCGCGCCAGGACCTGCTGGCCGCCGCCCTGCGCCTGGTCGGCCCGCACCGCAGCCTGTCCTCGCTGAGCCTGCGCGAGGTCGCCCGCGAGGCCGGGATCGCGCCGAACAGCTTCTATCGCCAGTTCCGCGACATGGACGAGCTGGCCGTGGCCCTGATCGACCTGGCCGGCCGCTCGCTGCGCCAGATCATCGGCCAGGCCCGCCAGCGCGCGGCCTCGACCGACCGCAGCGTGATCCGCCTGTCGGTGGAGACTTTCATGGAGCAGTTACGGGCCGACGACAAGCTGCTGCACGTGATGCTGCGCGAGGGCATGGTCGGCTCGGACGCGTTCAAGGCGGCGGTCGAGCGCGAGCTCACCTACTTCGAGGACGAGCTGCAGGTGGACCTGGTGCGCCTGGCGGCGGCCGAGGGCGCCACCCTGCACCAGCCGGCCCTGGTCTCCAAAGCGATCACCCGCCTGGTGTTCGCCGCCGGCGCCAGCGCCATGGACCTGCCGCGCGAACGCGATCCGGAGCTGATCGGCCAGCTCTCCACCATGCTGCGCATGATCCTGACCGGCTCGCGCGCGATGGCCAAGGGCGTGGGCGTCGATCGCTGACGCTTGCCCTCAAGTTCGAACAAGCACGCAGACGGAAGAGCGCGATGACGGCAGCGACGGCGAATCCCAAGGTGGATGCATTCATGGTGCGGGCCGAGCGTTGGCGGGCCGAGTTCGAGGCGCTGCGATCGATCCTGCGCCAGACGCCGCTGACCGAGGACCTGAAGTGGGGGCAGCCCTGCTATGCGTTGGGCAAGGGAAACGTCGTGCTGATGCACGGCTTCAAGGAGTACTGCGCCCTGCTGTTCATGAAGGGCGCCCTGATACCCGACCCGGATGGCCTGCTGGTCCAGCAGACCGAGTACGTACGATCGGCGCGGCAGATCCGCTTCACCGCACTGGATCAGATCAAAGGCAAAGCCGCGACACTGAAGGCCTATGTCGAGGCGGCCATTGCGGTCGAACAGGCCGGGCTCAAGATCGCCCCCA
Source organism: Pseudoxanthomonas sp. UC19_8 (assembly GCF_042700505.1). Classification (NCBI taxonomy): domain Bacteria; kingdom Pseudomonadati; phylum Pseudomonadota; class Gammaproteobacteria; order Lysobacterales; family Lysobacteraceae; genus Pseudoxanthomonas; species Pseudoxanthomonas sp. UC19_8. The sequence continues at coordinate 1,262,002 of NZ_CP170559.1, read as the reverse complement.
GGAAGACCGCCGATTTTCCCGTGGCGGACGAGTTCCGCGCGCGGCTGGAGGAAAACGCGGCGCTGAAGGCCGCCTTCGAAGGCCTGACGCCGGGCCGCCAACGCGGTTATCTGCTGCATTTCTCGTCGGCCAAGCAGTCCAAGACCCGCCAGGCGCGGGTCGAGAAAAACCTTGCGCGGATCATGGCCGGCCTCGGCCTGGACGATTGATTCGCGCTCAGGGCAACGCACGCGCGATCAGCAGCGCGAAATCCGTCTCCGCCGGCAGCGTGCCCATCGCCAGTCCGTGCGCACCGCCCAGGCGCGAGCGGCAGAACGGCTCGGCCACGGGGCTGCCCGTGCGCAGTAGCGCGCCGGCCTGCAGCAGCAGCGCCAGGCGCTCGACCAGCAGGCGCGCGTCGGATTCGACCATCGCGCGGCCGGCCAGCTGCGCGGCGACGAGGTCCAACTGGCGATCGTAGTCGTGATCCCGCCCGCGCGCGGCGTTCAACTCGTCCAGCAGCGCCTGCACGCAGTCGGGCTCCCTGCCCAAGGCGCGCAGCACGTCCAGGCACTGGATATTGCCGCTGCCTTCCCAGATGCCGTTGAGCGGCGACTGCCGGAACAGGCGCGGCAGGATCGATTCCTCGACGTAGCCGGCGCCGCCCAGGCACTCCTGCGCCTCGTTGACGAAGGCCGGCGCGCGGCGGCACAGCCAGTACTTGCCGATGGCGGTGGTCACGCGCGCCAGCGCGGCCTCGTGCGGATCGTGCGCGGCGCGATCGACCGCGCCGGCCACGCGCAGGGCCAGGGCCAGGGCGGCCTCCCATTCCAGCGTCAGGTCGGCCAGCACGTTGCGCATCAGCGCATGGGCGGCCAGCGGCTGGCCGAAGCTGGCGCGATGGCGCGCGTGATGCACGGCCTGGGCCAAGGCCATGCGCATCTCGGCGGTGGCGCCGAGCATGCAGTCCAGCCGGGTGAGCATGACCATCTGCAGGATGGTGGCCACGCCGCGCCCTTCCTCGCCGATGCGCCGCGCCCAGGCACCGGTGAACTCAACCTCGCTGGACGCGTTGGCCCAGTCGCCCAGCTTGTCCTTGAGCCGCATCAGCCGGAAGGCGTTCTTCTGGCCATCGGGCAGGCGGCGCGGCATCAGGAAGCAGCTCAGCCCGCACGGCGCCTGGGCCAGGACCAGCCAGCCGTCGGACATGGGCGCGGAGAAGAACCACTTGTGCCCGACCAGCGCGTATTCGCCCTCGCCCGCCAGCGGCGTGGCGCGCGTGGCGTTGCTTCGCACATCCGAGCCGCCCTGCTTCTCGGTCATGCCCATCCCCAAGGTGATGCCGGTCTTGTCGGCGATGGGCACATCGCGCGGGTCGTAGTGCGGGGCGGCGGCCTTGTCCGCCCATTCGCGCAGGGCGGGCTCGCGGCGCAGTACCGGGACCGCGGCGTGGGTCATGGTCAACGGGCAACTGGTGCCGGCCTCGGCCTGGTGATGCAGATAGCTGAGCGCGGCCCGGGCGACATGCGCGCCCGGCCGCGGCGTGTGCCAGGACAACCCGGCGACGCCGCCGGCCTTGGCCGCGTGCAGCAGCTGGTGATAGGCGGGATGGAATTCGACCAGATCGATGCGCTGGCCGAAGCGGTCGTGCGTCTTCAACCGCGGCTTGTCACGATTGGCGTCGAAGCCCAGGGCATAGAGTTCGCTGCCTGCCTGTGCGCCATAGGCCTGCAGCGCGGCGGCGAATTCGCCGCCGCCCTCGCGCATGCAGCCCTCGCGCAGCACTACATCGTCGGTCCAGAGATCGCGCGGCGCGAACTCCGGCGGCTGGTTGTCGACCGTGTGGGTCTCGAAGGCGGGCGTGGCGCGGTGTTCCATCATCGGTGTCCTCCCGCGCCGATTGTGCCGCAGGAACGGTCAGCCGCCCTGCTGCAGCGCGACGACCTTGACGTCGACATCCTTGCAGGCCGCGTCGTTGCACACGCCGTTGATCCACACCTGGCCGCTGCCCAGCATCACGCCGTTCTGGTTCACCTGGAGCGCGCCATAGCGCTGGGCGGTGATGACCTGCGCGATGGCAGGCGTCAGGATCTGCTCGTACTGCGCGACGAAGTCCTGCGCGTTGTCGATGCGCCGCTTGCGATCGGCCAGGCGCACCTCGAAGGGATAGCGCATCAGCGCCGCCACCGCGGGGCGGTCGTCCGCCTTGACCGCCGCCTGCAGCCGCTCCAGCACGCTGCGATAAGCCGCGTGGTCGCCAAGCACCTGATCGATGCGGGCATCGACCTCGGCGTCATTGGTGGACGTTTCCTGCGTGGCGGCAGGCGCCGAGGCCGACAGTGCTGCGGCCGGCGCGGAGGCGACCGATGCCGTGGAAGCCGCAGGCGCTGAGGCAACAGGTGCGCCGGCCTGCGGCGCCTCGGGTGCGCACGCGCTCAGCGCAAGCAGCAGCGTGGGTAGCAGCGTTGTTCTCATGAGTCCTCCAAGTCCGCTTGCCTGCAGCTTGCAGGCCAGGGTGTTGTGGCGGCGTAAGCCCGATGCGTCAGCTGCGGTTCGGGTTCGATCTCAAGTTCTGAGACGGCCCGTCCCAACGTTGGCGGCCTGTGCACATCCCAGTCCGCACCCTCCCGACCATGGCCCAAGCCTCAAACGACCTGATCGTCCTGCGTCCCGAAGGGCTGTATTGCCCGGCCGGCGATTTCCATATCGACCCCTGGCGGCCGGTGCCGCGCGCGGTGATCACCCACGGTCACGGTGACCACGCGCGCACCGGCATGGGCCGTTACTGGGCCACGCGCGAGAGCCTGCCGATCCTGCAGTGGCGGCTGGGCGAGCAGGACTACGCCATCCACGATTACGGCGAGGCCTTCCGGATCGGCGATGCGCGCCTGTCGCTGCATTCGGCCGGCCATGTGCTGGGCTCGGCGCAGGTGCGGGTGGAAGTGGGCGATCAGGTCTGGGTCGCCTCGGGCGACTACAAGCGTCAGCCGGACCCGACCTGCGCGCCGTTCGAGGTGGTGCGGTGCGACACCTTCATCACCGAGGCGACCTTCGGCCTGCCCATCTACCGCTGGCCGGACACGCGCGAGGTCGCGCGCGAGATCGTCGCCTGGCGCCGGCACTGCGCGCAGCGCGGCGAGGCGGCGATCCTGTACTGCTATGCGCTGGGCAAGGCGCAGCGGCTGCTGGCCGAGCTGCGCGACCTGGACGATCAGCCGGCGCTGCTGCACGGCGCGATCCAGGCCGGCGTGGAGGTCTATCGCGGCGCCGGCATCGCCATGCTCGATACCTTGCCGGTGTCGGAGACCGCCAAGGGCAGCGACTACGCCGGCCAGCTGATCCTGGCGCCGCCCTCGGCGGCGGGCAGCCCGTGGATCCGGCGCTTCCGCAAGGCGCAGCAGGGCTTCGCCTCGGGCTGGATGCGGGTGCGCGGCAATCGCCGTCGGCGCAATTACGATCGCGGCTTCGTGGTCTCCGACCACGCCGATTGGCCGGATCTGCTGCGCACCGTGCGCGAGACCGGCGCGCGTCGGGTGATCGCCACGCACGGCAATACCGACGCCATCATCCGCGCGATGAACGAGGCCGGCATCGCGGCCGAAGCCTTCCGCACCGATTACGGGAGCGAGGAGTGAAACGGGCCGTGTTGTCGCCTTCGCGCGCTTGCAGTGCTGCCTGCGCAGGCGCGTTCTCGTCCTCATCGCGCGGCTGTGCCGTGGGACCGAAAGCGAAGTCCCTGGATTCCCGCGTGCTCGGGAATGACGAGGAAGACGTTGCGCAGGGGTGGTCGGCATGAAGCGCTTTGCCGAGCTGTACAAGGCGCTGGACGAGAGCACCGCCACGCTGGACAAACGCGCGGCGCTGATCACCTATTTCCGCGATGCGCCGCCGCGCGATGCGGTGTGGGCGCTGTACCTGCTGGCCGGCGGCAAGATCACCGGCCCGCGGCAGAAGATCGCCGGCACCGGCGAGCTGCGTGCGTGGATCGCGCAGGAATCGGCGACGCCGGACTGGCTGGTGGACGACAGCTACGACCATGTCGGCGACCTGGCCGAGACCCTGGCGCTGCTGCTGGACGACCCGGCCGCCCCGCCGCCGGACGTGGGCCTGGCCGAATGGATCGAGGAGCGTCTGCTGCCGGTGGCCAACCGGGACGAAGCCGTGCGCCGCGCGGTCATCGTCGAGGCCTGGCATGCCCTGCCCTATGCGCAGCGGCTGGTGTTCAACAAGCTGCTGACCGGCGCGCTGCGCGTGGGCGTGTCGCAGCGGCTGGTGCAGCAGGCGCTGGCGGAAATGAGCGGCATCGACATCGCACGCATCGCCCAGCGCATGCTCGGGACCTGGGCGCCAACGCCGCAGTTCCTGCAGGATCTGCTTTCCGACGAGGAGCTGCCTGGCGATCGCCAGCAGCCGTATCCGTTCTTTCTGGCCTCGCCACTGGAGGCCGAGGTCGGATCGCTGGGCGACATCGGCCACTGGCGCCTGGAATGGAAGTGGGACGGCATCCGCCTGCAGCTGATCCGCCGCCACGGCGAGGTGGCGCTGTGGTCGCGCGGCGAGGAGCGCCTGGACGGCCGCTTCCCGGAGATCGAAGCGGCCGCGGCCACACTGCCGCGCGACTGCGTGATCGACGGCGAGCTGCTGGCCTGGCGCGCCGGCGAGGACGCGCCGCTGCCCTTCACCGCGCTGCAGACGCGCATCCAGCGTCGCAAGCCCGGCGCCAAGACGCTGGCCGACACGCCCGCGCGCGTGCAGGCCTACGACCTGCTGGAGCTGGACGGCGAGGACCTGCGCGAGCAGCCGCTGGACCAGCGCCGCGCCCTGCTGGAACAGCTGCTCACCGCGCACGCCGATCCGCGCATCGTCCTGTCCTCGCAGGTCCAGGCCGCCGACTGGGAAGCCGCCGCGCAGCTGCGCGAGGATTCGCGCACGCGCGGCGTGGAGGGGCTGATGCTCAAGCGCGGCAGTTCCACCTACCAGGGCGGCCGCCGGCGCGGCGACTGGTGGAAGTGGAAGATCGATCCGCTGACCATCGATGCCGTGCTGCTGTACGCCCAGGCCGGTCACGGCCGGCGCAGCACGCTGTACACCGACTACACCTTCGGCCTGTGGGACGGCGACACGCTGGTGCCGGTGGCCAAGGCGTATTCGGGGCTGGACGATGCGGAGATCCTCAAGCTGGACAGCTGGATCCGCGCGCACACCACCGAGCGCTTCGGGCCGGTGCGCGCGGTCACGCCGCACCACGTGTTCGAACTGGGCTTCGAGGCGGTCAACCTGAGCAAGCGGCACAAGTCCGGCGTGGCCACGCGCTTCCCGCGCATCCTGCGCTGGCGCCACGACAAGCCGATGGCGCAGGCCGACCGGCTGGAAGACCTCAAGGCGCTGGCGCGGTGACGCCCCGCAAGACCGCGGCGACCGGCCGCACCGGCAAGGCGCAGCCGAAGGCGACGCGCCCGACGCGCGCGCGCGCCTTCGACGCGCCGCTGCAGGCCTGGCTGGGCACGCGCGGCTGGAAGCCGCTGCCGTTCCAGCGCGAGGTCTGGCAGCACTACCTGGCCGGCCGCTCCGGCCTGCTGCACACCCCGACCGGCAGCGGCAAGACCCTGGCCGCCTTCGGCGGCCCGCTGTTCGAAGCCCTGCACGAAGCTGCCTTGAGCCCCTCTCCCCCCGGGAGAGGGGTTGGGGTGAGGGTGCGTCCGAAGACAAGAAGCGCAACCGCACCAGATCTGCCTGCTGAACTAGCGCTTCAGACAGCGGCGACGCCCAAGGGCTCTTCTTCCAACCGCGAGGAAGCAGAACCCACCCCACCCCCCAAAAAAAAGAACAACCGCGTCCGCCCCCTCCAGGTGCTGTGGATCACCCCGCTCAAGGCGCTCGCCGCCGACACCACCCGCGCGCTGAGCGAGGCCATCGCCGGCGTCGGCCTGGACTGGCAGGTCGGCCAGCGTACCGGCGATGCCAGCGCGCGCGACAAGCGTCTGGCCCGCGCCGGCAAGCTGGACGTGCTGGTGACCACGCCCGAGTCGCTGGCCCTGCTGCTGTCCTATCCCGACACCGCGCCCCAGCTGCGCCAGATCCGCGCGGTCATCGTCGACGAATGGCACGAGCTGCTGCCCAACAAGCGCGGCGTGCTGCTGCAGCTGGCACTGGCCCGCCTGCGCGCTCTCTCGCCGCGTATGAAGACCTGGGGGCTGTCGGCGACGCTGGGGAATCTGGAGGAGGCTGCGGGGGCGTTGATGCCGGTGGTCGAGGCGGGACCGGGGACGGGGGACCCGGGACCCGGGAAAGCGCTGGCCGCAGGTGTCACGGCCACCGGGCAAGCCAACGCTTCTGTTTCACTCCCGGGTCCCGGGTCCCCGGTTCCCGGTCCCGGCTTCGCCCTCGTCTCCGGCGTCCGCCCCCGCACCCTGGTGATCGAGACCCTGCGGCCCAAGGCGGGCGAGCGCTTCCCGTGGTCGGGCCATCTGGGTTTGGCGCAGCTGGCGCGCGTGCTGGACAAGCTGATGTCGGTGCGCACCAGCCTGGTGTTCACCAATACCCGCGCGCAGGCCGAGCTGTGGCACCAGGCGCTGGCCTCGGTCTGGCCCGAGGCGCTGGAGACCCTGGCCCTGCACCACGGCTCGCTCGGCCCCAAGCTGCGCGCGCAGGCCGAGGCCGGCCTGCGCGCCGGCACGCTGCGCTGCGTGGTCGCCACTTCCAGCCTGGACCTAGGCGTGGACTTCCCGGCGGTGGACCAGGTGCTGCAGGTCGGCAGCCCCAAGGGCATCGCGCGCCTGCTTCAGCGCGCCGGCCGCGCACGCCATCGTCCGGGCGAGGCCGGCCACGTGGTGTGCGTGCCGACCCACGCGCTGGAACTGGTCGAGTACGCCGCCGCGCGCCAGGCCATCGCCCGCAACGCGATCGAGCCGCGCCACGCCCCGCGCCTGTCGCTGGACGTGCTGGCCCAGCACTGCGTCACCCTGGCGCTGGGGGGCGGCTTCGAGGCGGACGCGCTGCTGGCCGAGGTACGCAACACCCAGGCCTTCGCCGCGCTGGACGAGGTCACCTGGCGCGCGGTGCTGGACTTCATCGAACGCGGCGGCAGCGCGCTGGACCGCTACCCGGATTTTCACAAGGTGGTACGCGACGAGGACGGCGTCTACCGCGTGCACGACCGCAAGGTCGCCCTGCGGCACCGGCTGTCCATCGGCACCATCACCAGCGACGGCGCGGTGCAGGTGAAGTTCCTGCGCGGCGGCGGGCTGGGCTCGATCGAGGAGCAGTTCGTCGGCCGCCTGCGGCGCGGCGACCGCTTCCAGTTCGCCGGCCGCACGCTCGAGCTGGTGCGCCTGGAAGACATGACCGCCTACGTGCGCGTGGCCAAGCGCGGCGACGGCACCGTGCCCAAGTGGATGGGCGGGCGCATGCCGCTGTCCTCCGAGCTGGGGCACGAAGTGGAGGCCGTCTTCGGCGGCGACCACAGCGCGCCGGAGCTGCGCGCGATCGCCCCGCTGCTGTCCCTGCAGGCGCGCCTGTCCGCCCTGCCCGCGCCGGGCAGCCTGCTGTGCGAGCGGGTCAGGGCGCGCGATGGCCTGCACGTGTTCCTGTACCCCTTCGCCGGACGCCAGGTGCACGAGGGCCTGGCCGCGCTGCTGGCGCTGCGCTGGGGCCGGCTGCACGCCAACACCTTCGCCTTCGCCGCCAACGACTACGGGCTGGTGCTCTCGCCCGCCAATGCGGTCGAGCTGGAAGAGGACACCCTGCGCGCCCTGCTCTCGCCCGAGCGGCTGCTGGAGGACCTCACCGCCAGCCTCAACCTGGGCGAGCTGGCGCGCCGCCAGTTCCGTGAGATCGCGCGCGTGGCCGGCCTGCTGCCGCCGTCCCTGCCCGGCAAGACGCCGCGCAGCATGCGCCAGCTGCAGGCCTCCAGCGGGCTGCTGTTCGACGTGCTGACCCGCCACGACCCCGACCACCTGCTGCTGCACCAGGCCCAGCGCGAGCTGTTCAGCGGCGTGCTGGAACTGGACCGCCTCACCGACACCCTGCACGATTGCGCCCGGCGCCAGCTGCGGCTGTGCGCCCCGGCCAGCCTGACGCCGTTGTCCTTCCCGCTATGGGCCGAGAGCCTGCGCGGGCAGCTCAGCACCGAGGACTGGAGTACGCGCGTGCAGCGCGCCGCGCAGCAGCTGGAACGCAAGCATGGCCGTTGAGCTGGACCTGATGCTGGCCGGTGAACCGATGCGCGCCCTGGGCGACCGGGCGCTGTACTGGCCCGCGCGCCGGCGCCTGCTGATCGCCGACCTGCACCTGGGCAAGGGCGACATCTTCCGTCGCGCCGGCATCGCCCTGCCCAGCGGCGGCACCCACCACGATCTGGCCCGGCTGGCGGCGCTGGTCGAACACACCGGCGCGCACGAGCTGTGGGTGCTGGGCGACGTGCTGCACGGCCCGGCGCCGCAGGCCAGCTGGCGCGGGCATGTGGACCGGTGGCGGCGCCAGCATCATCACCTGCGCGTGATCGCGCTGGCCGGCAACCACGACCGCGACCTGGACGCCGCCGCCGACCTGGGCTTCGAAGCGTTTCCGGACAGCGTCGAGGACGGGCCGTTCGTGCTGCGCCACCACCCGCAGCCCGACCCGCAGCGGCACGTGCTGTGCGGCCATCTGCATCCGGTGTTCAAGGCGCCGGGCACCACGGTGCGCTGGCCGGCCTTCCTGCTGCGCCAGGAGATGACGGTGCTGCCGGCGTTCTCGCAGTTCACCGCCGGCGTGGTGCCGGACCTGGCCCCGGGCGAGCGGCTGATCGCCTGCGTCGAGGGCCAGGCGATCGCGCTGCCGCCGGCCTGAGTGGCGGCGGCGGGCTTCTAGACGTTGTCCTGCGGCTCCAGGCGCGGGGTGATCGCGTCCTGGCGCGGCAGGCGGCGGCCGGCGCGGCGGTCGGCCTTCCAGCACAGCCAGCCGGCCAGGAAGAACGCACTGGCGGCCAGCGCCAGCTTGACCGGGTTATGCGCCACCAGCGGCGAGACCACGCCGGCGACCAGCGCGCTGACCATCAGCTGGACGAAGGCCTGCAACGAGGACGCCAGCCCGCGCTGATGCGGGTACAGGTCCAGCACGGCCAGCGCCAGGATCGGGAACACCAGGCCCATGCCGGTGCCGGCCACGAAGATCGGCAGCACCGCCCACGGCACCTGCAGGCGCGGCGCCAGCAGCGCGTAGACGATGCTGGCAATGCCGGACACGCCGCAGCAGACGAAGCCCAGCCGCGCCTGGGTGGCCGGCTTCATCCTGCCGGCCATGCGCCCGGACAGCCACGCGCCCAGGGTCATGCCGCCGATGGTGGGCAGGAACAGCCAGGCGAACTCCTGCTCGGTCTTGCCCAGCAGTTCGAGCACGAACACCGGCGCCGAGGCGATGTAGAGGAAGACCCCGCCGAAGGCCAGCGCGCCGGACGCGGCCAGCCGCTGGAAGCGCCGGTCCAGCCCGATCGAGGCATAGCGGCGCGCCAGCCCGCGCGGCGACAGCGGCGTGCGCGCGTCCACGGGCAGGGTCTCGGGCAGCCAGGCCGCGGTGGCCAGCAACAGCAGCAGGCCGAAGACCATCAGGAACCAGAAGATCATCGGCCAGCCAAGGCCGGTGCCCAGGATCCAGCCGCCCATGATCGGCGCGATGGCCGGGGCGATGCCGAAGATCATCGACACCTGGCTCATCAGCTTCTGCGCCAGCGGGCCGGCGTAGAGGTCGCGAATCACCGCGCGGCCGACGATCATGCCGGCGCCGGCCGAGAAGCCCTGCAGCGCGCGGAACAGCAGCAGCGTGCCCAGATCGCGCGACAGCGCGCAGCCGGCCGAGGCGGCCACGAACACGCACAGCCCGGCCAGGATCACCCGCCGCCGCCCGAACGCGTCGGACAGCGCGCCATGGGCCAGGCTCATCACGCCATAGGCCAGCAGATAGACGCTGACGGTCTGCTGCACCGCGGTCTGGTCCACGCCCAGGCGCTGGGCCAGCTGCGGGAAGGCCGGGAAGATCGTGTCGATGGAGAACGGGCCGAACATCGCCAGCCCCGCCAGCAGCAGGGCGAGACGGCGGGTCGAGGTGGCGGGCAACGGCATGCGGGGGTCCGGGAAAGCGGGGGCCTGCCGCGCGGACGGCACGGCGGGCGCGCCGCGCGCAGGGCGCGGCGTGACGGGGAAGGAAGGCGGGTTGGTGCTCATGATAGGCGCTGCGCGCAGCGTCTTGCCGCACGGCACTGAACAGGGCTCGCGCGGCTCGCGCTGCCGCAGGCGATACGCACCCGTCCGCGGCCCGTATAATCGCCAGGGCAACACAGGTGGGAGAAGCGGCGCGGGGCCATGCCAGGCCCGCACCGCTGCCGAAGGCGCAACGCCCGTAATCGCTCAGGCCCGATACCACCGCAGGCAGCACACACTCTGGAGAGACCGGCCGCCCGCGAGGGTCGGCGCCGGCGCCGAAGGGGCACAAGGCGCAGTCCAGCGCGCCTCCAAACTCTCAGGCAGAAGGACAGAGGGGCGCGAGAGGATGCTTCCATCCGCTCGTCGTTCCCGCGCAAGCGGGAACCCGGCGACGTTGCCCGCGGCCAGGCCGCAGGCCGGCGCCGGATCTCCGCTTCGCGCGGGGGGACGCGGCCAGGAGGGGAGGTCCGTTCCATCCCGCGTGCCCTCTTCTTCGGATGCCTGCCATGTCCCAGCCCTCCCCGTCCTTGCGCGACCTCGAACACCACGCCGCGTTCGTCGAACGCCATATCGGCCCCAACGACACCGAGATCGCGCAGATGCTCGAGGCGGTCGGCCACCCCAGCCTGGATGCGATGACCGACGCCATCGTCCCGGGCAAGATCAAGTCGCCCGCCGCCCTGGCCCTGCCGGAAGGCGTCACCGAAGAGGAGGCGCTGGCCAAGATCCGCGCCATCGCGCAGAAGAACCAGGTGTTCAAGAGCTTCATCGGCCAGGGGTACTACGGCACCCACACGCCCAAGGTGATCCTGCGCAACATCCTGGAGAACCCCGCCTGGTACACGGCCTACACGCCCTACCAGGCCGAGATCTCGCAGGGCCGCATGGAAGCGCTGATCAACTTCCAGACCCTGTGCGCCGACCTGACCGGCATGGAGATCGCCAACGCCTCGCTGCTGGACGAGGCCACGGCCGCGGCCGAGGCGATGACCCTGGCCAAGCGTTCGGCCAAGTCCAAGTCCAATGTCTTCTTCGTCCACGACGCGGTGCATCCGCAGACCCTGGAGCTGCTGCGCACGCGCGCCGAGCCGCTTGGCATCGTGCTGGAGCTGGGCACCCCGGCGCAGGCGATGGAGGCCGACGCCTTCGGCGTGCTGCTGCAGTATCCGGACACCTTCGGCGAGCTCTCGTTCGACACGCTCGCCGGCTACCAGGCGCTGACCGACGCGGTGCATGCGCGCCAGGGCCTGGTGGCCGTGGCCACCGACCTGCTGGCGCTGACCCTGATCGCCGCGCCCGGCGAATGGGGCGCGGACATCGTGGTCGGCAACTCGCAGCGCTTCGGCGTGCCGTTCGGCTTCGGCGGCCCGCATGCGGCGTTCATGGCCTGTCGCGACGCCTTCAAGCGCTCGATGCCCGGCCGCCTGATCGGCGTGTCGATCGATGCGCAGGGCAACCCGGCCTACCGCCTGACCCTGCAGACCCGCGAGCAGCACATCCGCCGCGAGAAGGCCACCTCCAACATCTGCACCGCCCAGGTGCTGCTGGCGGTGATGGCCTCGATGTACGCGGTCTACCACGGCCCCGAGGGCCTGACCCGCATCGCCCGCCGCACCCATCGCCTGGCAGCGATCCTGGCCGCCGCGCTGCGCGGGGCGGGCGTGCAGGTCGGCGAGCACTTCTTCGACACCTTGCACGTCAAGGCCGTCGATGCCGACGCGCTGCACGCCCGTGCGCTGCAGGCCGGCATCAACCTGCGCGTGATCGACAGCGAGGCGCTGGGCATCAGCCTGGACGAGACCACCACCCGCGCCGACATCGTCGCCCTGGGCGAGCTGTTCGGCGTGGAGGTCGATGTGGACGCGCTGGACGCGGCCAGCGCCGATGCGCTGCCGCAGGGCCTGGTGCGCACCAGCGCGTTCCTGCAGCACCCGGTGTTCAACACCCACCACAGCGAGCACGAGCTGCTGCGCTACATGCGCGCCCTGGCCGACAAGGACCTGGCGATGGATCGCACCATGATCCCGCTGGGCAGCTGCACCATGAAGCTTAACGCCACCGCCGAGATGATCCCGGTGACCTGGCCGAGTTCTCTGCGATCCATCCGCTGGCGCCGGCCGCGCAGTGGGCCGGCTACCGCCAGCTGATCGACGAGCTGGAGGCCATGCTGGTCGAGTGCACCGGCTACGACGCGGTCAGCCTGCAGCCCAACTCCGGCGCGCAGGGCGAGTATGCCGGCCTGCTGGCGATCCGCGCCTACCACCGCTCACGCGGCGAGGGCCATCGCGACATCTGCCTGATCCCCGAATCGGCGCATGGCACCAATCCGGCCTCGGCGCAGATGTGCGGCATGAAGGTCGTGGTCACCAAGTGCGATGCCAACGGCAACGTCGATGTCGAGGACATCCGCGTACAGGCCGAGAAGTATTCCGACCGCCTGGCCGCGCTGATGATCACCTACCCGTCCACGCATGGCGTGTTCGAGGAGGACATCGTGGCCATCTGCGAGGCCGTGCACGCGCACGGCGGCCAGGTCTACACCGACGGCGCCAACATGAACGCCCTGGTCGGCGTGGCCAAGCCGGGCAAGTGGGGCTCGGACGTGAGCCACCTCAACCTGCACAAGACCTTCTGCATCCCGCACGGCGGCGGCGGCCCGGGCGTGGGACCGTGCGCGGTCAAGTCGCACCTGGCCCCGTTCCTGCCGCGCACGCTGGGCGGACAGGGCGAGGTGGGCATGGTCTCGGCAGCCAGCTTCGGCTCGGCTTCGATCCTGCCGATCAGCTGGATGTACATCACCATGATGGGCAGCGCCGGGCTGCGCAAGGCGACCCAGGTGGCGCTGCTCAACGCCAACTACATCGCCAAGCGCCTGGCACCGCACTACAAGACGCTCTACACCGGCCGCAACGGGCTGGTCGCGCACGAGTGCATCCTGGACGTGCGTCCGCTGGAGAAGACCACCGGCATCAGCGCCGAGGACATCGCCAAGCGCCTGATCGACTTCGGCTTCCACGCCCCGACCCTGAGCTTCCCGGTCGCCGGCACGCTGATGGTGGAGCCGACCGAGAGCGAGTCCCAGCACGAGCTGGACCGCTTCATCGACGCCATGATCCAGATCCGCGAGGAGATCCGTGCGGTCGAGGACGGCCGCCTGGAACGCGAGGACAACCCGCTCAAGCACGCCCCGCACACCGCCGTGCAGGTCTCCGGCAGCGAGTGGACCCACGCCTACCCGCGCGAGCTGGCGGCCTTCCCGCTGCCCTCGCTGCGCCAGGCCAAGTACTGGCCGCCGGTGGCGCGCGTGGACAACGTCTACGGCGACAAGCACATCATGTGCGCCTGCATCCCGGTCGATGCCTACAAGGAAGACGTCGAGGCCTGATCCCAGGCCCGGGTCGAGACTACGAAAGCCCCGCCTCGGCGGGGCTTTTCGTTGCCGGCGGTGTCACAGGGCGATGACGCGCCAGGTCACATTCCGCCGGGCGCCGGCAAGCCCGAGGGGCGTGCGACCGCCCGATCCAGCCCGCACGGGAGGCGCCGGGATCGGCATGGACCTTGCTTGATCGGCTGGTCGCGGTGCCCTCCCCCGAGCCGAATTCGTCAGTCGCATGTCCGGTATCTACAACCCTCTCCTGGTGGTCGCGTCCTTCATCGTGGCCGCCTTCGCCTCGTATGTGGCGCTGAACCTCACCGGGCGCATCGCCGCCAGCAGCGGCCGGGCCGCGCGCGGCTGGCTGGTCTGCGGCGCCTGCGCGATGGGCTTCGGCATCTGGTCGATGCACTTCATCGGCATGACCGCCTTCCGCCTGCCCATCCCGCAAGGCTACGACCTGCTGATCACGCTGTATTCGCTGCTGATCGCGGTGGTGGCCTCGGCCTATGCGCTGTGGATGGTGACCCGCGAGACCCTGCCGGCCAGCCAGCTGTTCGGCGGCGGGACGATCATGGGCGTGGGCATCGCCGCCATGCACTACGTGGGCATGGCCGCCATGCGCATGCAGCCGGGGATCGACTACGACCCGCTGTGGTTCGCCCTGTCGGTGCTGATCGCCATCGCGGCGGCCACCACGGCGCTGTTGATCTTCTTTAGGCTGCGCAGCGAGCGCCTCAGCCACCTGCTGCCGTGGCGCCTGGCGGCCGCCAGCGTCATGGGCCTGGCCATCGCCGGCATGCACTACACCGGCATGGCGGCGGCGCGCTTCCCGGCCGGAAGCGTGTGCGGCGCCGCCCTGCACAACGGCCTGACCCCGCCGGTGCTGGCGGCGCTGATCGGCATGGCGACCTTCGCCATCCTGGGCATCGCGCTGATGACCTCGGTGCTGGACCGGCGCCTGCAGGACCGCACCGCGCTGCTGGCCGCCTCGCTGGCCAAGGCCAACAGCGAACTGAGCCATCTGGCCCTGCACGATGGCCTGACCAGCCTGCCCAACCGCATCCTGCTGGAGGAGCGGCTGGGCGAGGCCATCGCGGCGGCCGAGCGGGAGGGCGGGCGCTTCGCCCTACTGTTCGTCGACCTGGACGGCTTCAAGGGCATCAACGACGCCTACGGTCACCAGATCGGCGACCGGCTGCTGCTGCAGTTCTCCTCGCAGCTGGTCAGGCGCCTCTCGCCGCACGCCACCATCGCCCGGCTCGGCGGCGATGAGTTCGTGGTGCTCAGCACGATCGAGGCGCCGCAGGACGCGATGCGCATCGCCGAGCTGCTGATGGAGCTGGCCAGCGTGCCGCTGGAGCTGGACCGCAGCGAGATCGCCGTGTCGGCCAGCATCGGCGCGGCGCTGTATCCCGAACACGGCACCGTGGCCCACGACCTGCTGGCCAACGCCGATGCGGCGATGTATGCGGTCAAGGAGCGCGGCCGCAACGGCTACCAGCTGTTCGAGCCGGGCATGAACCACGGCGCGCACGCGCGCATCGCGCTGATCCAGGACCTGCGCCGCGGCCTGCAGCGCAACGAGCTGCGCCTGCACTACCAGCCCAAGCTGCGCGCACCGGACGGGCCGGTGATCGGGGTGGAGGCGCTGGTGCGCTGGCAGCATCCGCAGCGCGGGCTGATCATGCCGGGCGACTTCATCGCGCTGGCCGAGCGGTCCGGTCTGATCATCGAGCTGGGCCGCTGGGTGCTGGACGAAGCCTGCCGCCAGCTCGCCCAGTGGCGCGCCCAGGGCCTGGAGGTGCAGAGCGTGGCGGTGAACCTCTCGCCCAACCAGTTCCATTCCGACCAGCTCTACCAGGATGTGGCGCAGGCCCTGCGCCGCCACGGCCTGCCGGCCAGCGCGCTGGTGCTGGAGATCACCGAATCGATGGCCATGCACGATGCGGAGGCCAGCCTGGCGATCCTGCAGCGGCTGGTGGAGATGGGCGTGAGCATTTCCATCGACGATTTCGGCACCGGATACTCGAGCCTGCTGTACCTGAAGAAGCTGCCGGCCAGCGAACTGAAGATCGATCGCGGCTTCGTGCAGGACCTCGAGCGCGGTGGCGACGATGCCGCCATCGTGTCGGCCATCATCGCGCTGGGCCACTCGCTGGGGCTGCAGGTCATCGCCGAGGGCGTGGAAACCCCGGCCCAGCAGTCCCTGCTCACAGAGCTGGGCTGCACCCTGCTGCAGGGCTATCTGCTGGGCCGTCCGATGCCGGCCGAGGAGGCGTGCGGCTTCTTCGAGAAACGCCAGGACGTGGGATCGCCTGACAGCCAGACGCCGGGGCCGATCCCGACCTGAGCGGGGTGCGCGCTCAGGCGCGTTCGGTCACCGCCGCCAGCGCCTCGCGCAGCTTGGCCGCGGTCACCGGCTTGACCAGATGGTGGTCGAAGCCGACCTGCCGGGTCAGCTCGCGATCCTCCGTGGTGCCCCAGCCGGTCAGCGCCACGATGCGCAGCGCTGCGCCGTCGGCCCGCGCGCGCAGCCGGCGGCAGACCTCGTGCCCGTCCATGCCGGGCATGCCGATGTCGGTGATGATCACGTCCGGCCTGGCCTGTTCGGCCGCGGCCAGGCCGTCGGCGCCGTTGTAGCGCGTGGTGACCTGGTGGCCGAGCAGCTCGAGCACCATCGAGATCGAATCGGCCGCATCGCGGTTGTCGTCGATCAGCAGCAGCTGCAGCGCGCCGTCGCGGGCCGGCTTGTCCTCGACGCCATGCACCACGGCCGGTGCCGGCGCGTCCAGCGGCAGGCGCACGGTGAAGGTGCTGCCCTGCCCCAGGCCGGCGCTGTGCGCCTCGATGACGCCGTCGTGGCGGCCAACGAGCTCGCGCGCCAGCGCGATGCCCACGCCCAGCCCGCCGAAGGACGCATGCCGGTTGCTGTCGACCTGGGCGAAGAGCTCGAAGATGTGCTGCAGCTTGTCGGGCTCGATGCCGATGCCGGTGTCACGCACCTCGACCATCGCCCGGCCGTCCTGTTCGCCCACGCGCAGCCGCACCTGGCTGCCGGGATGGCTGAACTTGGCCGCGTTGCTGAGCAGATTGCCCAGCACCTGCGCCATACGCGTGGAATCGGCGCGCACCCACACCGGCGCCTGCGGGAGTTCCAGCTCCAGGCGCACGTCGCGTTCCAGATAATGGGCACGAAAGGCCTCGGCCACATGCGCGGCCAGCTGGCCCAGGTCGCAGCGTTCCTTGCGCAGCACCACCTTGCCCAGCGCGATGCGGTTGATGTCCAGCAGGTCGTCCAGCAGCTGGCTCATCTGCACGATCTGGCGCTCCATCATCGGCGCGGCCGGATGCATGGCCACGCCGTGGCTGCCCAGCTTCATCGCCTGCAGGCCGCTGGTGATGGTCGCCAGCGGATTGCGCAGTTCGTGCGCCAGCATGGCGATGAACTCGGTCTTGCGCCGACCGTCCTCGCGCAGCGCATCCTCCATCTGCTTGCGGCTGGAGATGTCGTTGAACAGCACCGCCACCTGATGCAGCGCCGGCTCGCCAAAGCGCAAGGCATAGACGTCGTAGTAGAAGCCCAGCTGCGCGGCGCTGTGCTCGAAGCGCTCGGGCACGCCGCTGCGGGCGATGCGTCCATAGGTCTGGAACCAGTGCTCCTCGTGCGCCGGCGCGATCTCGCGCATGCGCCGACCCGGCGCGTCCTGGATACCGGTCTGCCGCGCGAAGGCGGCGTTGACCTCGAGAAACAGGTAATCCTGCGGACGTCCCTGCGCGTCGAACAGCATCTGGATCACACAGAAGCCCGCATCGATCGAGTCGAACAGCAGCCGGTACTTCTCGGCCGCCTCGCGCGCGCGCCGGCGCAGCGAGTTGCGCCCGGTCACATCGTCCAAGACGCCGATCAGCTGGCTCGGGCGTCCCTGCGCGTCGCGGGCGACCACGCGCGCACGGTCGCGCAACCAGCGCTGCCCGCCGCCGGGCAGGCGCACGCGGTACTCGATGTCCAACGGCGCATCGCCGGCGAGGAAGGCGTCGTACTCGCGGCGCGCGCCTTCGGTGTCGGCCTCGAACAGCGCCTGCCACCAGTCCTGTTCCGGCGAGGACAGCCCGAGCAGCAGGCGTGCGTCGTCCCCGTCCGGCGCGCGACGTGCCGACGCCGGCAGCACCGACGTGTGATAGAGCACGCCCTCGGTGCGCTGTGCGTCGGGAACGGCGCGTTCGAACGCCTCCGGCATCGGCGCCCCGTCGGGCACCGGTGTGGTGTACGGCATCGCATGACCCCTGTGGTGACTCCAGCAGGCTAGCGGCTGGGGATTCGATGGTCTGTGAACAGCGTGGCGATCCTCGCGGCCGCCGGTGCCGCCGGGCACACCCGACCACTGCTTAGGCGCACATGTTGCTCAGAGGCGCTAACCGTTACGCGTTGTGCGGGAACGACGGTTGGAACGCTCGGGCGACGTGCGAAAGTCGCTAGGTTCCCGCGTTCGCGGGAACCACGGTTGGGGCCTGTGCGCGGGCCGTCAGCTGGATTTCTTGCGCGCCGTCTTTTTCGTGGCCTTCTTTGCAGACTTCTTCGCGGTCTTCTTTGCTGTCTTTTTTGCGGCCTTCTTCGCGGTTTTCTTGACGGCCTGCTTCGTCGTCTTCTTCGTGGCGCGCTTGCGCCCGGTGGCCAGGTCCTGGCCGGCCTTGTGCTTGACCTCGCCGGAGGCTTTCTTGCCGGGCTTGGCCTGGACGCCGTCGCGGCGCGCTCTGGACAGGCCGATCGCGATGGCCTGCTGCCTGCTCTTGGCGCGGCCCTCGCCGGCCTCCAGTTCCTCGATCTCCTCGCGCACGTACTCGCCGGCCTGGGTGCTGGGGGACTTGCCGGCGCGCTTGTCGTCCTGCGCGGCCTTGTGTGCGGACTTGTTGCTGGGCATGGAAGACTCCCGATGCATCTGGAGTTCCACCTATAGAGCCGCCCCTGTCAAGGTCGCGTGCGTATCGCCGTGATGCGTGCCACCGCAGGACCAAGGTCGAGCAGGAATGCCCGGCGCTCCGTGCTAGGGTCCGTGCCCATCATCGCAATGGGGTCCATGAGCAATGCGAAACCTGTCCACCCAGCGCTCGGCGCTGATGCGGCATGTCGGCGTCCTGGGGCTGGCCGGTCTGCTGGCGGCACTGCCGCTGTCGGGCACCGCCGCGCAACGGCTGACGCCAGCCGAGCAGGCGGCGTTCGATGCGGTCGATCCCTTCATCGGCAGCGGCGGCGAGGGCCACACCTTTCCCGGCGCCACCCTGCCCTTCGGCATGGTGCAGCTTTCGCCCGATACCCAGATCAAGTCGCGCAAGGACGGCTATGGCTGGGCGGCGGGCTACCGCCACAGCGACAGCACCATCGTGGGCTTCTCGCATACGCACTTCTCCGGCTCGGGACATTCGGATCTGGGCGACTTCCTGCTGATGCCCTCCACCGGCGAGGTCAAGCTGGAGCGCGGCGACATCGACAAGCCCGGCAGCGGCTTCACCTCGCGCTTCCGTCACCAGACCGAGACCGCCCAGCCCGGCTACTACGCCGTGACCCTGGACGATGCCGGCGTGCGCGCCGAGCTGACCACCACCGCGCGCGTGGGCGTGCACCGCTACACCTTCCCCAAGGGCAAGCCCGGGCACGTGATCCTGGACATGCGCACCAGCATGTACGACTACCCGGGCAAGGTGCTGTGGTCGCGCGTGCGGCTGCGCGCCGACGGCACGGTGACGGGTTTCCGCGAGACGCGCGGCTGGGCGCCCGGTCGCCAGCTGTATTTCGCCATGCGGTTTTCCAAGCCCCTGACCGGCCACACGCTCAACGACACCGAGCAGGACGTGATCTACAAGGGCTTCGCCCCGCCGGCCGACAAGGCTCCGGGCCAGCGCGCGCAGATCGAGGGCCGCCAGCTGGTCGCCAGCTTCGATGTGGGCGATGCGGGCGGCCCAGTGCTGGTCAAGCTGGCGATCTCGCCGGTCAGCGAAGAGAACGCCATCGCCAATCTCGATGCCGAAGTGCCCGGCTGGGACTTCGACGGCTTGCGCGACGCGGCCAGGCAGACCTGGGCCACGGCGCTGGCCGCGGTGCAGGCGCAGGGCACGCCGGTCCAGCGCACGCAGTTCTACACCGCGCTGTATCACACCTTCCTCGGGCCGACGCTGTTCATGGACGTCGATGGCCGCTATCGCGGCCCGGACAACGCCGTGCACCAGGCCAAGGGCTGGACCAACTATTCGACCTTCTCGCTGTGGGATACCTATCGCGCGCTGCATCCGCTGCTGACGATCGTCCAGCCTGCCGCGCACACCAACGACATCGTCAACTCGCTGCTGGCCGCGCGGCGCGAGAGCCCGTATGGGATCCTGCCGATCTGGGCATTCAACGGCCTGGAGACCTGGTGCATGATCGGCTACCACGCCGTCCCGGTGATCGCCGATGCCTACATGAAGGGCATCCGCGGCTACGACACGCGCCAGGCGCTGGAGGCGATGGTCGCCAGCGCCAACTACGGCCCCTACGACGGCATCGCGCAGTACCGCGAGCTGGGCTATGTGCCGATCGACGAGGAAGGCGAAGCGGCCTCCAAGACGCTGGAATACGCCTTCGACGACTGGACCATCGCCCAGGTCGCGCGCGACATGGGCGATGCCGGCATCACCGCCGAGTTCGACAAGCGCGCGGGCAACTGGAAGCACGCCTTCGACCCGGCCACCGGCTTCATGCGCGCGCGCAAGCGCGATGGATCCTTCCGCGAGCCTTTCGATCCCACCGCCAGCGGCTACGGCACCGACTACACCGAAGGCAACGCCTGGCAGTACTCGTGGTACGTGCCGCAGGACGTGGCCGGGCTGGTCAAGGCGCATGGCGGCGCCGACGCGCTGCTGGGCAAGCTGGATGCGGCCTTCGACGCCAAGGTGGACCCCAAGGTGTTCGAGCACATGGAGGACATCACCGGCCTGATCGGCTGGTATGCGCACGGCAACGAGCCCGGCCACCACGTGGCCTATCTCTACGCCTACGCCGGCCAGCCCTGGCGCACACAGCAGCGGTTGAAGCAGATCATGGACACCCAGTACAAGGCCACGCCCGACGGGCTGGCCGGCAACGACGATCTGGGCCAGATGTCGGCCTGGTACGTGTTCACCGCGCTGGGCTTCTACCCGGTCACGCCGGGCAGCAACCAGTACATCATCGGCCGGCCGTTCCTGCCGCGCGCCACGCTCAACCTGGAAGGCGGCAAGCGCTTCACCGTGATCGCCGACGGACTGGATGCCGCACATCCTTACGTCGGCAACGTGCTGTTTAACGGCAAGCCGCTGGACCGCGCCTACCTCACCCACGCGCAGATCATGGCCGGCGGCGAACTACGCTTCACCATGCAGGCCCAGCCGAACACGACCTGGGCCACCGACCTGGGCAAGCTGCCCTATTCGATGTCTTCGCAGTAAGAACTCCAGGTCAGAGCAAGACGAAGGGCGGGTCGCAGGACCCGCCCTTCGTCGTTGTGCGTGGCCTCAAGCGCCGTGCGGATGGCCCGGTGCGAGCGGTTCGTCGACGGCGGGGTCGCCCTCTTCCTGGCCGTCATGCCGCGACGGGGCGGGCAACGGCGGCGGATCGTCCACGCGCGGGTCCATGTCGGACGGCGGGATGGGGGCGTTGGGCAGGGTCGGCATGCGGCGCTCCTAAAAGGCTGTCCGCAACAGACTGCATGCAGGGGCGTGGACGTCACGCCATCGCGTGACGGAGGAGTCGCGAGGCCTAGAGCCGCGCGGCCAGTGCCTGGTTGAAGTTGGCCGGCAGCGGCGCGGTCATCGACTGGGCCTGGGCCACGGACGGAGCGAGCGTGCCGCCCAGCTCCAGCGCGCCCGAGCGCGATCCGGCCGGTGCCACCCAGTCGCTGGCCGCGATCGGGGTGGCCATGGCCGGCGCGGACGCGGGACGGTGCAGCAGGTCCTGCATCTGGCCGCGCAGGCCGGGCATGGCGGCCAGCACCAGGACCAGGGCCATCGCCGCGCCACCGCAACTGATGGCAGCGCGCAGCGCCAGGGCCGGACGCCCCGGCGTGCGGGCGCGCGTGGCAATACGCGTGTCCTCGACGGGGGCATCGAGCAGCGCGGCGCGCGCGGCGTCTTCGCACAGCGTGATCTGGCCCAGACGCAGCGCGGCCTGGTAGGCGGCCACGGTGAAGCCGGCGGCGGCGATCAGCTCGCCCCGCGTCGCACCCTGGGTGAAGCCGTCGGTGGCCAGCTGCTGCACGGCGGCCTGCGCCTGCGCGCCATGGACCGAACCGTAGGCATGGACCAGCACGGTCTGGCCGCCACGGCTGAGCAGCAGGGCGGCGTCGGGCTGCTGCGGGCCATCGGCGGGCAGCGGCGCGGCACGCACGGCAAAGCCTTCCTGGCGATACGCCAAGGCCAGGCGATCGCCAACGGAAGCTGACGCACCCCCGGCGCGCCGGAGGCGATGGTGATGCTTCAAGCCGTGCATGTAACGCCCCTGTTCCTGGCGAGCCTATGCGGATCGCGTGCGCCTGTTTAGATCTGTCAAGACGGAGCTGCAAGCGCTTTCTGAAGCGGATATCCCGAATTACCAACGTGATCGAGTTGACAAGTGCATGTACGTCACGCTTGTCGAGGAAACGGCGGCACTCCCGGCCCGCCAGCCGGGGAACTCAGGCATTGCACACCGCACGCAATGCGCTTGACGCAGTTCTCAGTCCGGCCGCGCGCGGAACACCACGCTCATGCGCGGTGCCACCGCCGCATCGGTCTTGGGAATGCCATGTTCGTGGGTGAGCTGGCTGGCATGGCTCATCACCAGCAGGCTGCCCGGGGCCAGGTCGAGGGCGAAGGTGCGGCGGCGGCCGTGCATGGCGCGGATGTGCATGCGCCGGGTGCCGCCCAGCGAGACCAGCGCGATCGGTTGGCCGGGGACCAGCGTGTGCAGCTTGTCGTGGTGCATGGCCACGCTGTCGCGGCCGTCGCGATAGAAGTTCATGCCCACCCCGGTGTACGGCGCCGGCACGCGCGCTTGCACCAGGGCCAGCATGTCGGCCAGCGGCAGCTGCGGCGGTAGATCGTCCAGCCGGTAGCCGGCGCGCAGACGCGGCACGTCGACGATGCGGTCGTACATCGGGCGGCGCTCGTGCTTCCAGTGGGCGCCCTCGCGCAGGGCGTCGAACCAGCGCGCGGCGGTGGCCGCATCGACCACGTCGGGCCAGTAGCGCATGCCGCCCTCGGCGTCGTCGAACACCGTCAGCGGCGCGGGCGCGAACAGGTCGCCGACGTACGGATGGGCCGAGCGCGCGTTCAATGGAAATCCCGCGAGGGCAGCGCCAGCTCGCCGAGCATCTCGCTCAGGTCGCGCAGGTCGCCGGCGATGAGGTGTTCGACCCCGTCCACGCGCTCCCAGCGCCCGCGCACGGCCAGCAGCCGCGACTCCAGCAGCGCGCGTCGCCGGCGCATCGCCAGGTGCGGCCAGACGATCACGTTGATCATGCCCTGCTCGTCCTCGAGGGTTACGAAGATGGTGCCCTTGGCCGTGGCCGGGCGCTGACGCTGGGTGACCAGCCCGGCCACGTGCACGCCGCTGCCGCTGGGCCGGTCCTGCAGCTCGCGCAGGCCGAGGATGCGCTGGGCGCGCATGCGCCCGCGCAGCAGCGCCATCGGATGCGCCTCCAGGCTCAGGCCGACGCTGCGGTAGTCGGCGGTGATGTCCTCACCCGTGCGCGGCGCCGGCAGCGCGATGGCCTGCTCGCGCGGGCTGCCGGGCAGCAGCGGGCGACGACGCTCGACCCCGGCCACCGCCCAGCGCGCGGCATTGCGGTGACCGACCAGCGAGCGCAGCGCGCCGGCTTCGGCCAGCGCGGTGCGGGCCTTCTCGTCCAGGCCGGCGCGCAGGCACAGGTCTTCCAGATCGGCGAAGGCGCGCTGCGCGCGCGCGGCCATGATCGCCTTGCCGGTGGCCTCGGACAGGCCGGCCACCTGGCGGAAGCCCAGGCGGATGTCCGGCTGCTCGCCCGGATCGTGCGCGCTGCGCCACGGCCTTCCGCCGACCAGGGTGTTGTCCCAGTCGCTGTGCAGCACGTCCACCGGCAGCACGGTGACGGCCTGGCGCGCGGCCTTGCCGCGGCGCGCGTCCTGCACGATCTGGCTGGGCGAATAGAACCCCATCGGCTGCGCATTCAACAGGCCGCAGGCGAAGGCCGCAGGCTCGTGCCGTTTGAGCCAGCAGCTGACATAGACCAGCTTGGCGAAGGAGGCCGCGTGGCTCTGCGGGAAGCCATACGAGCCGAAGCCCTTGATCTGGTCGAAGATCTGGTCGATGAACGCCGGCGCGTAGCCCTTGTCCTCCATCAGCTGGCGGATGCGCACGCGGTGCGGCTCCATGTCGCCGCCGCGTCGCCAGGCGGCCATCGAGCGGCGCAGGCCGTCGGCCTCGTCCGGCTGATAGCCGGCATGGATCACCAGCTCCATCACCTGCTCCTGGAACAGCGGCACACCCAGCGTCGGCCCGAGGATCTCCTCGACGCCCTCGGACGGATAGGTGGGCTGCTCCAGGCCCTGACGCCGGCGCAGATAGGGATGGACCATGTCGCCCTGGATCGGCCCGGGACGCACGATCGCCACCTCGATCACCAGGTCGTAGAACTTGGCGGGCTTGAGCCGCGGCAGCATGGCCATCTGCGCGCGCGATTCGATCTGGAACACGCCGACCGTGTCGGCCAGCTGGATCATGTCGTAGGTGGGCTTGTCGTTGGACGGGACACTGGCGATGTCGTGATCGCGCCCGCGGTGTATGCGGATCAGGTCCAGCGTCTTGCGGATGCAGGTCAGCATGCCCAGCGCCAGGCAGTCGACCTTGAGCATGCCCATGGTCTCCAGGTCGTCCTTCTCCCACTGGATGATGGTGCGGTCGGCCATGGCCGCGTTCTCCACCGGCACCACGGTGGACAGGGTCTGCTCGGCGATGACGAAGCCGCCGACGTGCTGGGACAGGTGGCGCGGCTTGCCTTCGAGCATGCCGGTGAGGGCCAGGATCTTCACGATCAGCGGGTTGGCGGTATCGAAGCCGGCCTCTTCCAGCCGCTGCTGCATCGGCGTGTCGCCATTGCCCCAGCCGAAGCAGTTGGCCAGCAGCGCGATCTGGTCCGGCGGCAGGCCGAAGGCCTTGGCCACCTCGCGCACCGCGCTCTTGCCGCGGTAGCTGATGACGGTGGCCGCCAGCGCCGCACGCGCGCGGCCGTACTTGCGATAGACGTACTGGATGACCTCCTCGCGCCGCTCGTGTTCGAAATCGACGTCGATATCGGGCGGCTCGTTGCGCGCCTTGGACAGGAAGCGCGAGATCAGCAGTCGATTCTCGTCCGGGTCCACCGCGGTGATGCCCAGCGCGTAGCACACGGCGGAATTGGCCGAGGAGCCGCGCCCCTGGCACAAGATTCCCTGCGACTTGGCGAAGCGCACCACGTCATGCACGGTCAGGAAGAAGGCCTCGTACTTCAGCTCCTCGATCAGCGCCAGCTCCTGTTCGATATCGCCCCGCACCTTGTCGGAGATCGTCAGGCCGCGCTCGGCCCAGCGCGTGCGGATCCCGGCCTCGGTCAGTTCGCGCAGATAGCTGGTCGCGGTATGCCCGGTCGGCACCAGCTCGGCCGGGTAGTCGTACTTCACATCGCGCTTGAGGTCGAAGCCGCTACAGCGCCGGGCAAGGTCCACCGTCGCCTCGAGCAGCGCCGCCGGATAGATGTTGCCCAGCGCCCGGCGCGAGCGCAGGTGACGCTCGCCGTTGCGGAACAGCAGCGCGCCGGCCTCGGCCAGCGGCACGATGTGGCGGATCGCGGTGATCGTGTCCTGCAGCACGCGCTCGCGGCGGGTGGCCATGTGCACATCGCCGCTGGCCAAGGGCGTCATGCCCAACTGCCGGGACAGCGCCAGCAGCGCGGCCAGCCGCGCGTCGTCGTCGCCGTCGCGCAGCAGTTCCACCGCCAGATAGGCGCGCTCGCCGAACACCTGCTGCAGCCAGCGCCCGTCCTGCGCCTGCGGCTGCGCGCCGGGCAGCCACAGGGCGAACAGTTCGGGCGCTTCGGCATGGAACTGCGTCTCCACATCGCCACGCGTCAAGGTGTAACGGCCCTTGCTGGCCGCGCGCCGTGCGGTGGTGATCAGCGCGCACAGCTGGGTGTAGCCGGCGCGCGTCTCCACCAGCAGCACGAAGCGGGTGCCATCGACCAGCGCGAACTCGCTGCCGACGATCAGGCTGACGCCGGTGGCCCGTGCGCCTTCCCAACCGCGCACGATGCCGGCCAGCGAGCATTCGTCGGTGATCGCCAGCGCGCTGTAGCCGCAGGCCTTGGCACGTTCGAACAGTGCCGTGGCATCCGAGGCCCCGCGCAGGAAAGAGAAATCCGACAGGCAGTGCAGCTCGGCATAGGCCGGCAGGCCGTCTGCGGCCATGCCCTGCGGCGCATCGTCGTTGGCCGCCGTGCGCAGGCGCTGGGCCGTGCGCCAGGCGCGCGGCATGCGCCCACCCGGCGTGTCCCGATCCACCCCATCGACCGCGTCATCCCAACTCATCGCCCTCTCTCCCGCAGCTTTCCACTCACGCCCCGCCTCACCCGAACCACCCATGCAGCATCCACGGCGCATCGCGCACGCCGGCCGGCTGGAACGCCCAGGCACGCTGGCCACGCGCGGTTTCCACCACGTAGTAGTCGCGACGCGCATCGCCCTGGTCCCACCAACCGCTTTCCAGACGTTCTGGGCCGGAGATGATCCGCGCCGGGCCATGCAGGGCCACCGGCTGCGGCAGCAGCCAGGCCGGGCGCAGCGGACGCGCGGGGGCGGCCTCCACGCCGCGCGCCGGCGCATCGCCCAGGGCGCGGCGCCAGGCCTTTTCCGGGCGCGGATCGCCGGCCGGTTCGACCCGGTAGACGGCCGCATCGCCCAGCCGCGCGCGCAGGCGCTCGCGCAGTTGCGGCCAGTCCAGCGCCTGCTGCGGGCGGGTGTCGAACAGGTCGCGCACCGCGGGCACGAACGGCGGCAGCTGCCGCGCCAGCAGGCGCAGGCCCACCACCGGCCGATCGATGGCCACGCGCTCCAGGCGGTTGCGCGCCAGTTCGAACAGCAGCGCCTGGTTACGCTCGGGCGCCAGCAGGCCGACCTCCACATCGCTATGGCCCTGCTCGTGCTCCAGCCGCAGCACGAAACGCTGCACGCCGCCGTCGCGGATCGACAGATAGGTGCACAGATCGCCAACCAGGCGCCGCAGCGGGAACAGCAGCGCCATGTGGTTCTCCACCTCGTAGCCCATCTCCACGCGCGCGTCGAAGTGGTCCGGCGGTGCGTACCAGTCCAGCGGGTCGTCGGCCTGCCCATACAGGCGATCCAGGTGTTCGAGCAGGGCCAGACCGAAGCGCCGCCGCAGCCCGTCGCGCGGCAGCGCGCGCAGCGCGGCCAGCGTGTGCAGACCCATGCGGTGCAGGCGCTCGCCGCTGTCCTCGGGCAGGTGCGCGGCGCGGACCGGCACCGCGTCGAGGACCTGCTGCAGGCGCTCGGGGCGCGCAATGGCCAGGCCGTCCTCGCGCCCGGCCAGCACCTGCGCCGCGCGCGGCGTGGGCGCCAGTGCCAGCCGATGGCGGAAGCCCAGCGTCTCCAGCTCCTGGCGCAGGCGCCGGGCGAAGCGCGGCCACGGCCCGAACAGGCGGAAGCTGGCGCGCGCCTCCAGCACGATCGCATGCGGCCACTGCTGGCTGACCAGCGAGCTGTGGCGATAGGCCCAGCTGGCCAGGAAGCGCTGGCTGCGCGCCTGGTCCTGCGCATCGAAATCCACCGTGCGCACCTGCGCCAGCAGCGCGTGCGCGGCCGACAGGCGCATGCCAGGCGTCAGCCCGGCCTGGGCGGCGGCGGCGTTGACCGAATGCAGCCGGCGCAGCTGCGCCGGCCCTTCGACCAGTACCAGCGGCGCGGCGCGCTCGTCCTCGGGCAGGCGCCGCAGCACCGTGTCCATGGCCAGGTGCGGCAGCAGGATGCAGGCCCACAGCATCAGCGCACCGCCCGCGCGCAGGGCGTCGCGTCAGCGTCGGGTCGGGGAGCCGGATTCCACGGCAGCGGTCGATGCGATGGCATGGCCACGCCTCAATGCACCAGCCGCAGCGGCTGGGCCGGCACCTGGCCGCCGCGACACTTGCGCACGCGCCAGGCGCCCTCCTCGCTGCGGTACTCCAGGCGCAGCGCGGCCGGCGAGGCGTTGAGCGCATGGCGCGCCTCGCGCAGGGCGAAGCCGCAGCAGTCGCCGCTGTCGGCGGCCACCTGCAGGCGGCGCAGCGCGCGCTCGTCGGCCGCCTGCGGCCAGCCCAGCACGGCCGCGCAGGCGCCGCTGCGCAGGCACTGCTCGAAGGCCCACAGCGCATCGCGCGGCGCCGCGTCGACCACCTCCAGCTGCGCCAGATCCACCCCGCGGCCCTGCCAGGCCGGTGCGTAAGGGATGTACGGCGGGGCGATCAGCGCCACGCGCTCGCCGGCGCTGGTCAGGCGCGCCAGCGTCGGCAGCAGCAGGGCGATCTCGCCGATGCCGTCGGCCGGCAGCAGCAGTTCGGTCAAGGCCTTGCGCGGCCAGCCGGCGGTGGGCAGCAGTGCGTCCAGCGCGGCATGGCCGGTGGGCTCGCCGTCATGGCGCGGCGCGCCACCGCGCCCGGCCCGCCAGACCGTGCGCGCGGCCAGCAGCTCGTCCAGCGGCAGGCCCGGGGCCGGCACCGCCGACAACGCACGACGTGGCACCTCGGCCACGGCCTCAACCCCTGCGCACCAGGCCGCAGTACAGGCCTTCGATGGCGAAGTCCGCCCCGGCCGGCACCTCGATCGGCGCATGCGCCGGATTGCGCGGCAGCAGGCGCAGCTGGTGCCGGCCGCGCTCCAGGCGCTTGATGGTCAACTCGCCCTCGATGCGCGCCACCACGATCTGCCCGTCGCGCGCCTCGGCGCTGCGATGCACGCCGACCAGGTCGCCGTCGAGGATGCCATCGTCGATCATCGAATCGCCCTGCACGCGCAGCAGATAGTCCGGCCGCAGCGAGAACACGCCGGCATCCAGCAGCAGCTGCTCGTCCAGGCCGATATCCGCGCCGATCGGCACGCCGGCGGCGACCCGGCCCAGCACCGGCAGCGCCAGCAGCGCATCACGGCGCGCGGCCTCGGGCAGCCGGATGCCGCGCTTCTGCCCAGCGCGCAGCTGGATCAGGCCCGCCTCGGCCAGTGCCTGGACGTGCTTGTGCGCGGCATTGCGCGAGGAAAAGCCGAATTCAGCCGCGATCTCCGCCAGGCTGGGCGCGTGACCGCGCAATGCCTGGGCCTTCAGATAGACCAGCACGGCGGCGCGTTGAGGGGTCAGGGGGTCCATGGGTGGACATTTGTACACCGCTTGCGTCGCACGAGGCGAGATACGGCAAAGTTCTCGCTGGCCCTTGCGTTCCTGCGCCGACCTGTCGGAATATAACCATCGTTATAACCTCGAGCGCACAACCATGAAGCTCAAGATCACCACCGTCGGCAATTCGGCCGGCGTCATCCTGCCCAAGGACCTGCTGGCCCGCCTGCGCCTGGAAAAGGGCGACACGCTCTATGCCCTGGAAATTCCGGACGGCATCAAGCTCACCGTCTTCGACCCGACCCTGGCCGCGCAGATGGAAGTGGCCGAGCGGATCATGCGCGAGGACCGCACGGTGCTGCACAAACTGGCGCAGTGAGATGATCGTCTGGATGACGCGGGCCCTGGTGCTGGCCATCCACGACCGCCAACTGGCCGAGCACGGCGGCAGCGGCGGTGTGCGCGACGACGCCCTGCTCGATGCGACCCTGGCCCGCCCCCAGCAGCTGTTCGGCTACGGCCATCCACCTCCGGACCTGGCCGCGCTGGCCGCCAGCCTGGCGTTCGGGCTGGCCCGCAACCATCCGTTCGTGGACGGCAACAAGCGCACCGCCCATGTCTGCTACCGCGTGTTCCTGGTCCTCAACGGCGTGGAGCTGCAGGCCCGCGACGAAGACAAGTACATCGCCATGCTCGGCCTGGCCGATGGCGCCCTGGCCGAAGCCGCCTTCGCCGACTGGATCCGCAAGCACCTGACGCCCAAGCCCGGCAGCCAGCTCCACGAGCCTGAGGCGCGTTACGGCGGTTGATGACCACGCAGTACCCGACCGGGGCGAGGCTCCGCGAAGAATGGATGGGGAATTCTTTGACTCTCGACCCGACGTCTTCCGACGCCACGCACGAGGCAGCGCGCCGGCGGGCGGTGGCCGCGACGAGCGAGGCAGAAGCCGAGCGCCTTAAGGCAGGGCAGGATGCCCTGACCGAGGGAAAAGCGGATACCGCCCGCCGGTCCGCTGCCCTTCCGAAGCCAGTAACGCCCACGCGTTGAGAGCGCCAGGAAATCCAACGTCTTCAGCCTTATGCGAGAAAGCCACTGGATTCCCGCCTTCGCGGGAATGACGGTAGGGAGTTTGCAGCGGAACTCAGCCGCCGTCGGCCAGTTCCAAGCCAGAAGGCGCTTCCGATACCACCTGTAATCCATCGCCCGCCAACGCCAGCAGAAAGGCATCGGGCAAGGCCAGCTTCCCGAACAGGCCATGCTGAAGGCCGCTGAGCACGCGCAGCATGTGGCCGCGCCCGCCTGGCATCCGGCCCAGCCGGAGAAAAGCAAGATCGCGCAGCCTGGCCACCCGGTCGCGGTCGGACTGGAACAGCGGCGTCAGCCAGCGGCTCCAGAACTGATAGAGGCCCACATGCGCACGACGGCGCTGCTGATAGCGGGCCAGCGCGGCGGGAAGGTCGGCTTCGGCGCGCAAGGCATCGCGCAGCGCGGCGGCATCCATCAGCGCCATGTTGACGCCCTGCCCCAGCTGCGGACTCATCGCGTGCGCCGCATCGCCCATCAGCAGCAGACGGTCCCGATGCCAGGTGTGGACCACGGCATCGCGATAGCCAGCGCGCGCCAGCTGGCCACAGGCCTCAAGCGGATGCAGTCGCGCATCGGCCTGCGGCCACAGCGCAGCGACCTCCTGCCGGAAGGCCGGCATCCCCGCCTGCTCCCAGGCCGCGAATCCCTCGGCCGGCAGGCTCCAGAAGAAGCTCAGGCGCGGCGTGTCATCGCCCGGGCGCGTCCCGACCGGCAGCATGCCGATCATCTTGCGCGCAGCCACGTAGCGCTGGCGCAGCTCATGCGGCCAGGCCCAGTCTTCCTGCGGCACCAGGCACCACAGCGCGCCCCACGGATAGGCGGCCTCCGAGCGGACTCCCTGCGTGTGCCGGCGCAGCGCCGAGCCCGCGCCATCGGCGGCGATCACCAGATCGAACGGCCCATGCCACTGGCCCGAGGCCTCGCGCACGCGGCGCGTGTCCTGGCTGATCTCGACGATGCGCGTGCCGCAGTGCACGCCGCCGTAGCCCTCCCACGCCTGCGCCAGCAGCGCGAACAGCGCCCCGCGCTGCATGCCCAGCCCGAACAGACGCCGATCCAGATGCGCATAGCGCATGTCCATGACCGCGCGCCCCGCCGGCGTCTCGCCATACAGACGATCGATGCGACGCCCATGCGCCAGGGCCTGCGGCAACAGACCCATCTCCCACAGCACCTGCAGCCCCGTGGGCTGCAGCAGGAAGCCGGCGCCCACCGGCCCCAGCACCGGCGCCTGTTCGAAGACATGCACCTGATGCCCGTCCGCGGCCAGCAATGCGGCCGCCGCCTGGCCGGCGGTGCCATAGCCGATTACCGCGATCTGGTGCCTGTTCCCTGGCATGCCCCACTTTCCCGACGTGCTTGGTGCCCGCGATCATCGCATGCGGGCACCGCGCCGGATCAGCTCACGTAGATGCTCTTGATGTTGGTGAACTCATGCATGCCGTGGTTGGCCAGTTCGCGACCGAAGCCCGAGCGCTTGGTGCCGCCGAACGGCAGGCGCACGTCGGACTTGACGATGGCATTGACGAAGGCCGCGCCGCATTGCAGCTGCTGGGCCACGCGCTCGCCGCGAGCGGCATCGGCGGTCCACACACTGCCGCCTAGGCCGAAGCTGGTGTCGTTGGCCACGCGCACGGCCTCGGCCTCGTCGTGCACCCGCAGGATGCTGGCCACCGGGCCGAACAACTCCTCCGCATAGGCCGGCATGCCAGCCTTGACGTGATCCAGGATGGTCGCCGGGTACTCGGCATGGCCGGGCCCGGGCCGGCCGCCGAGCAGCACGGTGGCGCCATCGGCGACGCTGGCGGCGACCTGCTTGTGCAGTTCGTCGCGCAGATCCTGGCGCGCCATCGGCGCCAGCGTGGTGGCTTCATCGTTGGGATCGCCGGTGCGCAGCTGGCCGGCGGCCTCGACGAAGCGCTGCACGAAGCGCTCGGCGATCGCATCGACCACGATGAAGCGCTTGGCCGCGATGCAGGTCTGGCCGGCGTTGTCGAAGCGGCCCTTCACCGCCGCGGCGACCGTCTTGTCCAGGTCGGCATCGTCGAGCACGACGAAGGCATCGCTGCCGCCCAGTTCCATCACGCATTTCTTCAGCACGCTGCCGGCGGTGGCGGCGATGGAGCGGCCCGCGCGCTCGGAGCCAGTCAGCGTGACCGCGGCCACGCGCGGATCGCGGATGACCTGGGCGGCCTGATCGTTGTCGATGTGCAGCACGCCGAACACACCCTCGGGCACGCCGCCGGCGCGCAGCGCCTCGGCGATGGCATCGGCGCAGCGCGGCACGTTGGTGGCGTGCTTGAGCAGCGCGGTGTTGCCGACCATCAGGGTCGGCGCCAGGAAGCGGAACACCTGCCAGATGGGGAAATTCCACGGCATCACCGCGAACACGCAGCCGATCGGTTCGTAGCGCACGTAGCTGGAGCGCGCCTCGGTCTGGATCGGCTCGGGCTTCAGGTAGTGCGCGGCGTGGTCGGCGTAGTAGTCGCAGGCGTCGGCGCACTTGTCGACCTCGGCCAGGGCTTCCTTCTTCAGCTTGCCCATCTCGGCCGTCATCAGCGCCTGGAAGGTCCCGCGTCGCTCGCGCAGCGCCGCGGCGACCGCATGCAGGACTTCCGCTCGCGCCTCGATGGAGCGCTGGGCCCATTCGGGGAACGCGGCCTGGGCCGCGTGCAGCGCCGCCTCCACGGTGTTGGAGCCCATCAGCGTCTGACGGTGCTCGACCTGGCCGGTGTAGGGATTGGGGACTTCAGTAGACATGCGCGACTCCGCGAAGCATCAAGACAGCGCGCCATCATCCGCCGATGCGCGTTACCCAGCCGTCGCCGCTGCTTCGTCCCGCTCCTTGTGGGAGCCGCCATGGCAGCGATGGGGCTCTACCGGCAAAGCCCCATCGCCGCCATGGCAGTTCCCCCCTTGTAGAGCGGAGCTTGCTCCGCTGGGGCCTTCCCCACGAACCGAACGAAGAGCAGCGGAGTCCCCAAGCGGGGATGGCCACAAGCTCCGCTCTACAGACGGACGGCTGCTGGAGTTGAGGAGACAGTTGCTCCCACCCAGCATCCCCGCCACTCAGCGCCCCGCGATGCCCGGCTGCGGTGCGTCCTGCCAGCCCAGGCCCAGGCTCTTCTGCAGGGCCACGTAATCCACCAGCAGCTGCACCTGCGCCTGGGCCGCGCTGTCTCGGGCGCTGCGCTGCTGGCGCTGCACGTCCAGCAGGTCGATCTGCGAGGAGGCGCCCGCCGCGCGTCGCTGCTGCATCAGCACGGCGGCGCGGTCGGCCGAGGCCTGGGCCTGCACCGCCACCAGCAGCTGCTGGCGCGCCGAACCGAAGTTGGACA
Organism: Pseudoxanthomonas sp. UC19_8; assembly: GCF_042700505.1. Lineage (NCBI taxonomy): Bacteria > Pseudomonadati > Pseudomonadota > Gammaproteobacteria > Lysobacterales > Lysobacteraceae > Pseudoxanthomonas > Pseudoxanthomonas sp. UC19_8. Next base: position 1,228,671 of record NZ_CP170559.1, on the reverse strand, counting down.
GCGCGGTGTTGGCATCCTGCAACGCGGCCAGCACGGTGTTCTCGTAAGCGGCGGCGCGGCCTTCGGTGCCGGCGCGGGCCTGGGCGACCTGGGCCTTGATGCGGCCGAAATCGAAGATCGACCAGCGCAGGAACGGCGCCACCAGCGTAGCGGCCGAATCGGCATTGAGCTCGCTGGGCTTGGTCGCCACCGCGGCCAGGTTGCCCATCAGCGTGACCTGCGGGAAATAGCCCGACAGCGCCTCGCCGATCTGGGCGTTGGCGCCGGCCAGCTCACGCTCGGCCTGGCGCACGTCCGGGCGGCGACGGATCATCGCGGCCGGGTCGTCCACCTTCACCTGCGCCGGCAGCGCGGGCAGCGGCACGACCGGCACCAGGCGCGCATCGAGCGAACCGGGCACCTGCCCGACCATCAAGGCCAGCTGGTCCAGCGCCTCGCTGCGCTGGGCCTGCAGCGGCAGCAGCCGCGCTTGGTCCTGCTGCAGCTGGCCGCGGGCGCGTTCGACCTGCAGGTCCGAATCCGCCCCGTGCGCACGGCGCTGGGTGGTGAGGTCCAGCGCCTGCTGCGCATCGCGCACGGCGTCCTGGCCCAGGGCGATACGCGCCTGCAGGCCGCGATAGTTGAGATAGACCTGCGCGATCTCGGCGGCCAGGCGTACCTGCGCATCGGCCAGCTGCGCCTGCGCGGCCTCGGCCTGCGCCGCCGCGCCTTCAGCGGCGCGACGGCGGCGGCCGAAGAAGTCCAGCTCCCAGCTGGCGTCGAAGCCGGCCAGGTACAGGTCGCTGTCCAGATCGAGGTCGCGCGCGGCCTGTTCGACCGCCGCGCCGGTGGCCGGGTCGGTGGCCTGGGCGATGCCGGCGGCCCCGTCGCGGATGTCGTGCTGGATCGAATCCGGCGCCTTGACGTGGGCGTAGGCGCCCATCGCACCGACCTGCGGCAGGCGTTCGGCGCGGCGCTGGGCGAACAGCCCGCGCGAGGCCTGCACCCGCGCGTCGGCCGCGCGCAGGTTGGGGCTCTGGCGCAGCGCGGTGTCGATCAGCCAGTCCAGCTGCGGATCGTGCAGTTCGCGCCACCACTGGCTGGGCGGCGGCGCGCTGACCACCTCGGCCGCGTCGGCGCGATGCAGGCGCGGCGCCTGCACGGCCTCGGGCGCCACCTCCGGGCGAACATAGTCGGGGCCGAGCACGCAGCCGGCCAGCAGGGCCGGCACCAGTACGGCCAGGGATGCGCGCGCGGCGCGGCGGGCGTCAATGCATCGCAAGTTGCGTCCCCTTGGGCAGCGGTTTGAGCAGGAAGGCCAGCGGGATCGAACACACCACGATGACGCCGAAGATCCAGAACAGGTCGTTGTAGGTCATCACCAGCGCCTGCAGCTGCACCATCCGCGCCAGGGCGCCGATGGCCTGCATCGCGGCATCGCCACCGGCGGCGTGCAGGGCACCGGTGAGCTGGTGCACATAGTCCTGGCCCAGCGGCGAGTTGGCCGTGACTGAGCTGCCCAGCACTTGGGTGTGATAGGTCATGCGCCGCTCCTGGAAGGTGGAGATCAGCGCCAGGCCGATCGAGCCACCCAGGTTGCGCGCGGCGTTGAACAGGCCCGAGGCATCGCCGGCCAGGTCCTTGGGCACCGAGCTGATCGCCGCCTGGTTGAGCGCCATCATCGCCAGCGCCAGCCCGCAGCCCTGCAGCAGCTGGCCGGCGACGAAGGTCTTGCCCACGCTGTAGGAGGTCAGGTCGATATTGATGAAGCACGCAGCGGCGAAGCACAGCAGCCCGCCGATCACCAGCACGCGTACGTCCACCGTGCCCAGCAGCTTGGGCATGAACGGCATCAGGATCACCGTAGGCACGCCGCCCAGCAGCAGCACATAGCCGGACTGCTCGGTGTTGTAGCCCGAGACCATGGCCAGGAACTGCGGGATCATGTACATCACGCCGAACAGGATCATGCCCACCGCGAGCATCATCACAAACACGGCGCTGAAGCTGCGATTGAGCAGCACCTTGAGCTGGATCACCGGCTCGTGCCGCAGGAACTGGGTCGCCAGCAGCGCGGCGAAACCCACCAGCGACAGCGCCGACAGCAACAGGATGAATTCCGATTCGAACCAGCGCTCGCGCTGCCCCTCCTCCAGCACCACCGTCAGCCCGCCCAGGCCGGCGGTCAGGCCGAAGATGCCCAGCCAGTCGGCCTCCAGCAGGCCGGCCCAGCGCGCCTGCTCGTGCTGCAGCCCGAGCAGCAGCAGCGCCACCAGGCCCGCGCAGACCGGCACGTTGAGGAAGAAGGCGTAATGCCAGCTGACGTTCTCGGTCAGCCAGCCACCCAGCAGCGGGCCGATCACCGGGCCCATGATCACCGTCATGCCGAACAGCGCCGTGCCCATGGTCTGCTGCGACGGGGGCAGGCGCGTGGCGACGATGGTCAGCGCGGTGGGGATCAGCGCGCCGCCGGCGAAGCCCTGGCCGACGCGGCCGACGATCATCATCGGCAGCGAGGTCGACAGCCCGCACATCACCGAGAACGCGGTGAAGGCCAGCGCGCAGATCAGCAGGAAGTTGCGCAGCCCCAGCGTGCGCACGAACCAGCCGGTCAGCGGAATCATCACGATCTCGCTGACCAGATAGGCCGTGGAGATCCACGTGCCCTCGGTGCCGCTGGCGCCGACCTCGCCCTGGATGGTCGGCAGGGCCGCGTTGACGATGGAAATGTCCAGGGTGGCCATGAACGAGCCGATCGTGCCGGCGGCCACCGCCAGCCACGCCCCGGCGTCGGCCTTCTGCGCGCCGGCCGTCCGAGCGCCCGCGCTGGCGCCGGTGGCGCTCACGGCTTGGAGGTGTCCCGGGCGTCGAGACGGTCGGCCTCGTCCTGGGCCTCGTCCTTGGCGCCCTTGGCCGAACGCGTATCGACCGTGGCGATCACCGACATGCCAGGCACCAGCACCTTGCGCGCCTGCTCGCCGGCGTCCACGCGGATGCGCACCGGCACGCGCTGGACGACCTTGGTGAAGTTGCCGGTGGCGTTCTCCGGCGGCAGCAGCGCGAACTGCGATCCGGTGCCGGGCGACAGGCTCTCCACGTGGCCATGCAGGGTCACCCCCGACAGCGCATCGACCTCGATCTCGACCGGCTGGCCCGGGCGCATCAGCCCGACCTGGGTCTCCTTGAAGTTGGCCGTCAGGTACAGCGACTCCACCGGCACGATGGTCATCGTGCGCGTGCCGGCGGCCAGGAACTGACCGACCTGCACGGTGCGATCGCCCACGCGCCCGTCGATGGGCGCCTTCAGATGCGTATCGCCCACCGCCACGTTGGCCTGGTCGACATTGGCCTGGGCCTGCTGCAGCCCGGCCTTGGCCTGCTCCAGCTGCGCCTCGCCCGCGGCGATCTGGCTCTGCGCGCCGACGATCTGCGCCTGGGCGGCATCGAACTGCGCCTGGGCCTGATCGCGCTGCTGACGCAGGCTCTCCAGATGCTCGTGGGTGTCGGCACCGGAGGCGGCCAGTGGCGTGAAGCGCGCCACCTCGGCCTTGGCGAACTTCAGCTGCACCTGCGCCGAGGCGGCCTGGCTGCGCGCCTGCACCAGCTGCGCGCGATGGCCCTCGATGGCCGCCTGCGCGGCGGCGATGTCGGCCTGGCGCACGGCCACGGCGGCCTGGGCCTGCTCCAGCTGCGCGGTGTAGGTACGGCCATCGATCTCGATCAGCGGCTGCCCCGCCTTGACCCGGGCGTGGTCCTCGACCAGCAGCTTGGTGACATAGCCGTTGACGCGCGGCGCCACGGCCACCGCATCGGCCTGCAGATAGGCATCGTTGGTCTCCTGCAGGTAGCGCCCGATGAGCAGGTGATAGACCAGCCAGACGATCAGCGCGATCAGCACCACCACGCCGATGAGGATCAGCGTCCAGCGCACCTTGGGATTCTTCAGCGGCGAAGGCTTGGGCGGATCCTGCCGGCCCTGCGGATCGTCCCCGTCGGCGGGGGGCTGCGCACGGCCGTCCTGGCCGCGGTCGGGATCGTCGTGTTGGCTCAAGGCAGGTTCCTGCGCGCGAAGGTGGGGGCCATGCCCCAGGCGCTTGCACCCGCGATCTGCGGCGCAAGCGCTCGGGGCCGTGCACGTCTGCGTGGAGGCTAGAGCACCGGGGCCTCACGACGCCGTGAAAGTGAAACCCGGAGTCCCATTTAATGTCAACTCCGGCCGTCGTCCCCGCCCCGCAGCGCCAGCTGCCGGTCCCGCTTGCGGCGCTGTTCGCCGCGCGACATCAGCCACCAGCCCAGGCACGCGCACAGCGACACCGCCACGATCATCAGCGTCGCCAGGGCATTGATCTTGGGACTCAGGCCCAGCCGCACCGAGGAGAACACCTTCATTGGCAGCGTGGTCGAATCGGGGCCGGAGACGAAGCTGGCGATCACCACATCGTCCAGCGACAGGGTGAAGGCCAGCAGCCAGCCCGAGACCAGCGCCGGGGCGATGATCGGCAAGGTGATCAGGAAGAACACCTTGACCCGGTTGGCGCCCAGGTCCATCGCCGCCTCTTCCAGCGACCTGTCCAGCTCGGCCATGCGCGAGGACACCACCACGGCGACGAAGGCCAGCGAGAAGGTGGTGTGCGCGATCCAGATCGAGACCATGCCCTTGGGCTGGAAATGGAACACCTCGCCCAGCGAGACGAACATCAGCAGCATCGACAGACCGATGATCACATCGGGCATCACCAGCGGCGCGGCGATCAGCCCGCCGAACAGCGTCCTGCCCGGAAAGCGGCGCAGGCGCGTCATCGCCAGCGCGGCCAGCGTGCCCAGCACCACCGCGGCGGTGGCGGTCCAGAAGGCGATGCGCAGGCTCACCCAGGCCGCCTCCAGAATCGACGCGTCGCCCAGCAGCTCGCCATACCACTTGAGCGAAAACCCCGCCCACACCGTGGCCAGCCGCGAGCGGTTGAAGCTCCACAGCATCAGCAGCAGCACCGGCAGATAGAGGAACGAAAAGCCCAGCCCGAGCACGATCCGGGCGGGCCAGCGCATGCGACCGAACGCGCTCACGTCAGCCGGCCCTCGAGCTGGCGCTGCTGGACGCGGTGGAAGATCAGGATCGGGATCATCAGCAGCGCCAGCATCGCGATGGCCACCGCCGAGGCCAGCGGCCAATCGCGGTTGGCGAAGAACTCGTTCCACAGCACCCGGCCGATCATCAGCGTGTCCGGGCCGCCGAGCAGTTCGGGAATCACGAACTCGCCCACCGCCGGGATCATCACCAGCATGCAGCCGGCGACGATGCCGGCGCGCGACAGCGGCAGGGTGATCGTGACGAACGCCTTCCACGGACGCGCGCCCAGGTCGTAGGCCGCCTCGAGCAGCCGCGGGTCGTGTTTGACCAGGTTGGTGTACAGCGGCAGCACCATGAAGGGCAGATAGCAGTAGACGATGCCGAGGTAGGCGGCCAGCGGCGTGTACAGGATCTGCCGGCCCGCGATCCAGCCCATCGCCTGCAGCGCATCGATCACGCCCAGCTGCTCCAGCAGCCGTCCGACCGGCCCGCTGCTCTTGAGCAGGCCGATCCAGGCATAGACGCGGACCAGGAACGAGGTCCACGACGGCAGTACCACCAGCATCACCGCGATGTGGCGCGAGGCCGGCGGCAAGCGCGCGATGACATAGGCCATCGGATAGCCGATCAGCAGCGCCAGCAGCGTGGCGATGGCGGCGATCTTCAGCGAGCTCAGGTAAGCGGCGATGTAGCCGTTCTGCAGCGCGCCCAGCTGCAGGTAGTTGGACAGGTCGAGCCTGAGCGCGACCTGCGCACCGTCCATGTCCAGGATCGGCGTGTACGGCGGCATGGCGATGGCCAGCCTGGCGAAGGAAATCTTCAGCACGATCAGGAACGGAACGGCGAAGAACACCAGCAGCCACAGATACGGCACCCCGATCACGCCCCAGCGCGGGCCGGGCGTGCGCTGGCGCAGCCGCGTCAGCCAGGCCGGCGCGCTCATTGGGTCAGCACCACGCCATCGTGGTCGCCCCACCACACCCAGACCGGATCGCCCCAGGTCAGGCCCTCGCTGGCCCAGCGCTGCACATTGGCGAAGTGCGCCAGGACGACCAGACCGCTGGGCAGCCTGACGTGATAGACCGAATGACTGCCGAAGTAGGCGATGTCCTCGATCACGCCGGGGGCCTTGTTGTACGGCTGCGCCGGTTCCTCCTTGGCGATGCCCAGCTTCTCCGGCCGCACGGCGAAGCACACCGCCTGGCCTGCAAAGCCGGAAATGCCGTGGCCGACGTAGATGTCGGTGGCCAGCTGCGGCGCACGCAAGGTGACGAATTCGGCGTGGTCCTGGTCGATCACCGCCTCGATCATGTTGACCGAGCCGATGAAGCCGGCGGCGAAGCGGCTGGCCGGCTGCTCGTAGATCTCATCGGGCGTGCCGACCTGGCGGATGCGGCCGGCCTCCATCAGCGCGATGCGGGTGGCCATGGTCATGGCCTCTTCCTGATCGTGGGTGACCATCACGCAGGTCACGCCGGTCTTCTCGATGATCGACACCAGCTCCAGCTGCATCTGCGTGCGCAGCTTGCGGTCCAGCGCGCCCATCGGCTCGTCCAGCAGCAGCAGCTTGGGCCCCTTGGCCAGGCAGCGCGCCAGCGCCACGCGCTGCTGCTGCCCGCCGGAGAGCTGGTGCGGCTTGCGCCTGGCCAGACCGTCCAGCCGCACCAGCGCGAGCATCTCATCCACGCGCCTGGCGATCTCGCGCTTAGGGATGCGGTCCTGCTTGAGGCCGAAGGCGATGTTCTGCTCCACCGTCATGTGCGGGAACAGCGCATAGGACTGGAACATCATGTTGATCGGCCGCTCGTACGGCGGCAGCGCGCCCAGCTCCTGGCCATCGAGGAAGATCCTGCCGGCACTGGGCGTCTCGAACCCGCCCAGGCAGCGCAGCAGCGTGGATTTGCCGCTGCCCGAGCCGCCCAGCAGGGCGAAGAGCTCACCCCTGCGGATGGACAGGTCGATCTCGTCCACGGCCAGGACGCCATCGAAGTCCTTGCGCACGCCCTCCAGGCGCAGATAGCCCTCCGCCCCCGGCGCGGGGCCGGATCCCGAAGTGACCACCTGCTGTTCCCCTGCCGCCATCTCGCTGCCTTCGTCGCTGTTGGATGCCTGCGCGGTACCGGCCGCCGTGGGTGGATCATGCGGGCGACGGGCGGATCACGCCTGGATTCTGCCGCAGCGCCGCACCACGATGCAGGCCATGCGCCCCGCCCCGTCGCCGCCTACCGGCTGGTCTTCAGATCGGTCCACAGCCGGGTGTACTGCTTGTCCACCTCCGGCGGGATGATGGCGAAGGTGAACAGCTTGGCTTCCACCTCCGGCGGCGGATAGATCGTCGGGTCGGAGGTGATGGCCTTGTCCATCAGCGCCTTGGCCTTGGGCACCGCGTTGGGATAGCGGACGAAGTCCGAGTCGCTGGCCATCACCTTCGGGTCGAGCAGGTAGTTGATGTAGGCGTAGGCGTTGTCCACGTTCCTGGCGTCCTTGGGGATGGCCAGCATGTCGAACCACAGCGGCGCGCCTTCCTTGGGGATCGAGTAGGCGATGTGCACGCCGTTGCCGGCCTCGGCCGCGCGCTCGCGCGCCTGGATCACATCGCCCGACCAGCCCACCACCAGGCAGGTATCGCCATTGGCCAGCGCATCGATGTAGGCGGAGGAATGGAACTGGCCGATGTAGGGGCGGATCGTCTTGAGCAGCGCGCCGGCCTTGTCGATGACCTGCGGATCGGTGCTGTTGGGGTCTTCGCCCAGGTAGTTGAGGGCGATCGGGATCAGCTCGGACGGGGTGTCCAGGAAGGTGACGCCGCAGTCCTTGAGTTTGGCCAGGTTCTCCGGCTTGAACACCAGATCCCAGCTGTTGGTGACCTCGGTATTGCCGAAGGCCGCCTTGACCTTGTCCACGTTGTAGCCGATGCCGGTGGTGCCCCACATGTAGGGCACGGCGTACTGGTTGCCGGGATCCTGCTTGGCGATCTTCTGCATCATCTGCGGGTCGAGGTTGGCCAGGTTGGGGATCCTGGCCTTGTCCAGCGGCTGGAACACGCCGGCCTGGATCTGCCGCCCCAGGAAGTTGAGCGTGGGCACCACCACGTCGTAGCCGCTGGCGCCGGCCAGCAGCTTGGCCTCCAGCACCTCGTTGCCGTCGAACACGTCATAGGTCACCGAGATGCCGGTGGCCTTCTCGAAGTCGGCATTGGTGTCCGGGGCGATGTAGTCCGACCAGTTGTAGACGTTGACGTTCCTGGACTTGCCGCCGCCCGCCTCGCCCGACGCTGCCGCGCCATCCCCGCCGCCGCAGGCGGCCAGGCCGGCCATCGCCACCACCATTCCGAACACCCGCAACTTCATCGCCACTCTCCACACTGATCCGCCGCCGCGGCGGTCGTTGGTCAGACTGTACCCGTCGCAGCCTGCGTGCGGCCCGGGTCGATGGGCTGTCCTGACCGGCATCACGCCTCAGATCCCCAGTGCCGCGGCGGTGTCGTCCAGCGCCTTCCAGGCCTTGTCGAACAGCTCGTCCACCTGCGCGCGCTCGATCACCAGCGGCGGTGACAGCAGCATCGCGTCGTAGGTGGCACGCAGGATCAGCCCGTGGCGCAGCGCGTTGTCCCGACACAGCGCCCCCACCTTGCCGCGTTCCTCGAACAGGGTGCGCCGGCCCTTGTGCGGGACCAGCTCCAGGGCGCCCATCAGGCCGACGATGCGCGCCTGGCCGACCAGCCGGTGCTCACCCAGCTCCGCCCAGCGCTGGGCCAGGTACGGCGCGATGTGATCGCGCGCGGTCTCGACGATCCGCTCCTCCTGCAGAATGCGGATGTTCTCCAGCGCCACCGCCGCGCACACCGGATGGCCCGAGTACGTCGCCCCGTGCGCCAGCTCGCCGCCCTGCGCCTTCAGCACGCCGGCCACGCGCTCGCCAAACATCGCCGCGCCCAGCGGGATGTAGCCGGAGGTGATGCCCTTGGCGATGGTCATCACATCGGGACGGAAGCCGAAGGTCTGCGCGCCGAACCATTCCCCGGTGCGGCCGAAGCCGGTGATCACCTCGTCGGCCACCAGCAGCACGTCGTACTGGCGGCAGATGCGCTCCACCTCCGGCCAGTAGGTGCGCGGCGGGATGTACACGCCGATCGCGCCCATCACCGGCTCGCCGATGAAGGCGGCCACGCGCTCTGGCCCCAGTTCGAGGATCTTGTCCTCCACCCGGCGCGCGGCGAGCAGGCCGTATTCGTCTTCTGAAAGCTCGCCGCCATCGTGGAACCAGAACGGCGGATCGACATGGACGATGTCCGGGATCGGCAGGCCGCCCTGCCCGTGCATGCTCTTCATCCCGCCCAGGCTGGCGCCGGCCACGGTGGTGCCGTGGTAGCCGTTGTGGCGGGCGATGAAGACGTTCTTGCGCGGCTGGTCCTGCACCGCCCAGTAGTGCCGCACCAGGCGCAGGATGGTGTCGTTGGCCTCCGAGCCGGAGTTGACGAAGAAGGCGTGATCCAGATCGTACGGCGTCAGCTCGGCCAGCTTGGCCGCCAGGCGGATGGTCGGCTCGGTGGTGCACTGGAAGAAGCTGTTGTAGTAGGCCAGCTGCTCCATCTGCCGCGCGGCGGCCCGGCCCAGCTCGGCGCGGCCATAGCCGATGTTGACGCACCACAGCCCGGCGAAGGCGTCGAGCAGCTTGTGGCCTTCGGCATCCCAGACGTAGCAGCCCTCGCCGCGGGTCAGGATGCGCGTGCCCTTGGCGGCCAGCGCCGCGTTGTCGTTGAACGGATGCAGATGGTGAGCGGCATCGAGGTCTTGCAGAGTGCGGGCTTGGTGGGCATCCATGGACTTGTGCTTCTCGCTTGTTACACAGTGGCAGTCGTACTTGCGTTGGTTTCTCTTAGCGGCTTGGATCAGCCCATAAGGCCATCGTTTCCGCGACCTAGAAAAACCGTCATTCCCGCGAAAGCGGGAATCCATGGACCTTCGCGCGCAAAGCCCATGTCCACGGGGGTCCCCGCTTTCGCGGGGACGACGACGGAGAATGATCGGCCGCTTCCACAGCGCCACCGCGTGGCACGCGCCTAGACATTCAACAGCAGAAACTCCCGCTCCCACGAACTGATCACCCGGAAGAACGTCTCGTACTCCTTGCGCTTGACCGAGATATAGGCACGCACGAAGCGTTCGCCCAGCAGCGCCCGCAGCGGCGCGCAGCCCTCCAGTTCGTCCAGCGCCTCGCCCAGCGAGCGCGGCAGCTCGAAGCCGATGTCCTGCGCACTGCTGGCCAGCGGCTTGGTCGGCTGCAGCTTCTCCTGCAGCCCCAGCAGGCCGCAGGCCAGGGTCGCCGCCATCGCCAGATACGGATTGGCGTCGGAGCCGGCGAAGCGGCTCTCCACGCGCGTGTTCTCCAGCGTGTCCTTGGGCACGCGCAGGCCGCAGGTGCGGTTGTCGTAGCCCCACTGCACATTGATCGGCGCCACCTGGCCGATGGCCAGGCGCCGGTAGGAATTCACGTTGGGCGCGAAGAAGGCCATGGTCATCGGCGCGTACTTCTGCAGCCCGCCCATGTAGTGCAGGAAGGTCTTGCGCTCCTTGCCCAGCTCCTTGCCGGCGAACACGTTCGCGCCGGTCCTGCGATCCAGCAGGCTCTGATGGATGTGCATGGCGCTGCCGGGCTCGTTCTCCATCGGCTTGGCCAGGAAGGTGGCGTAGATGCCGTGGCGCAGCGCGGCCTCGCGCATGGTGCGCTTGAACAGGAAGACCTGATCGGCGCGGCTGAGCGCGTCGGCGTGAGTGAAGTTGACCTCAAGTTGCGCCGCGCCGGATTCGTGGATCAGCGTGTCCACGTCAAGCTCCATCGCATCGCAGTAGTCGTACATCAGGTCCAGGATCGGGTCGAACTCGTTGACCGCATCGATGGAGTACGACTGGCGCGCGGTCTCCGGCCGGCCCGAGCGCCCGGCCGGCGGCAGCAGCGGAAAGTCCGGGTCGGTGTTCTTCTGCACGCAGGAAGAACTCCAGCTCCGGCGCCACCACCGGCTGCAGGCCGGCCTCCTCGTAGGCCTTGAGCACGCGCCGCAGCACGTTGCGCGGGGCCAGATCGTGCGGCTCGCCGTCCTTGGTCCAGCAGTCGTGGATCACCTGCGCGGTGGGATCGGCGGCCCACGGCACCATGCGCACGGTGCCCGGGTCCGGGCGCAGGAACATGTCCGAGTCCGAGGGGCTGGTCAGCTCGTAATAGTCGTCGGGATAGTCGCCGGTGACCGTGGTGGCGAAGATGCCTTCGGGCAGGCGCGTGCCGTAGTCGTGGCTGAACTTGTCGGCCGGAATGATCTTGCCGCGCGCGATACCGGTGATGTCCGGCACCAGGCACTCGACCTCGGTGATGCGCCGCTCCTTGAGCCAGCGCCGCAGCGAATTGTCGGCCGGCTCTGCGGGCGTATCGGGTTGGGTCTTGCGGCGGCTCATGCGAAGGCGACCTCCTGGCGGCGGGTGGCACGGGCACGGCAGGCCTGGCCGAAGGCATGGAAGATGCCGGCGTAGAACGGCTGCTCGGTCACCCGCCACTCCGGATGCCATTGCACACCGAGCAGAAAACTCGCGCCTTCATGTCGAAAGGCCTCGATCAGGCCATCGGGCGCGGTCGCCTCGACCACCAGGCCCTCGGCCAGGCGGCGCACGCCCTGGCCATGCAGCGAATTGACCCACGGCGCGTCCTCGCCGAAGGACGCCAGCAGCCCGCCCGGCGCCAGTGTCACCGGATGGGCCGGGCCGTACTGCATCTCCAGCGGCGCGCGCGTGTCCTCGCGATGGTCCATCAACCCCGGCACCGCGTGCACCTTCTGGTGCAGCGTGCCACCCAGGGCGACGTTGACCTCCTGGAAGCCGCGGCAGATCGCCAGGATCGGCACGCCGGCGGCCAGCGCCGCACGCACCAGCGGCAGCGCGGTGCCGTCGCGCGCCGCATCGTGCGGGTTGCCTTCCCAGCTCGGTTCGTCCGAATAGTGATGCGGCTCGATGTTGCTGACCGCGCCGGTCAGCAGCAGGCCATCTACCGTGTCCAGCAACGCCTCCACCGGCAAGGCCGGCGTCAGCGACGGCCACAGCAGCGGCACGCAGCCGGCGCCCTCGACGAGCGCCCGCAGGTACTTCTCGCCCACCATCAGAAAGGGATGCGATCCGATCGGTCTGCGGTCGGTCGGCACACCGACCAGCGGCGGTCTGGCCATGCAGGACGACTCCTCAGGGCGTTGAAGCAAGCTAGCGTGGCCGTTTTATTTTTACAACACACACCGCGTGCGAGCCGTCGGTTGCTGTCCTGCAGGCCAGATTCATGAACTCGCGCGGCAACGGCGTTGAGTATTCTTGACAACAACGCGCCTGCTAGGCTGTCTCCAACGCCGCCAAGAGTCCGCCATGACCGCCCCGTCTGACGCCCGCGACGCCGCTACCCTGGCCGCCCTGCCGGACCTGGAGGCCATCGACCTGCTGCTGCCGGACATGAACGGCGTGCTGCGCGGCAAGCGCATCACGCGCCAGGCGCTGGACAAGGTATTCGCCGATGGCATCTGCCTGCCGATGTCGCTGATCGCCACCGACATCACCGGCAACACCGTCGAGGAAACCGGCCTGGGCTACGACATCGGCGACGAGGACCGCATCTGCCGGCCCGTGCCCGGCTCGCTGCGGCCGGTGCCATGGGCGCCGCGCCCCACCGCGCAGCTGCTGCTGGCGATGGAGGACGGCGCCGGCGGCCTGTTCGAGGCCAATCCGCGGCAGGTGCTGGGCCGGGTGGTGCAGCGCTTCGCCGACCTCGGCCTGACCCCGGTGGTGGCCATCGAGCTGGAGTTCTACCTGTTCGACCGCCTGCCCGATGCGCACGGCCGCCCGCAGCCGGCGATCAACCCCAATACCGGCACGCGCAACACGAGCACGCAGGTCTATTCGATCGAAGACCTGGACGACAACCGCGATTTCATCGATGCGGTCGCGTCCGTGTGCCGCGCGCAGGACATCCCCGCCGACACCGCCGTGGCCGAATACGCGCCGGGCCAGTTCGAGATCAATCTCAAGCATCGCGCCGACGCGCAGCAGGCCTGCGACGACGCGGTGATGCTCAAGCGCGCGATCAAGGCCGTGGCACAGCAACAAAGACTGCAAGCCAGCTTCATGGCCAAGCCGCTGGTCGACCAGGCCGGCAGCGGCCTGCACGTGCACGTGAGCCTGCTCGACGCGCAGGGCCGCCATGTCTTCGCCGGCACCGCGCAGGCGCCGGCCGCGGCGCTGCTGCACGCCGTCGGCGGCCTGCAGGCCAGCGCGGCCGACACCATGCTGCTGTTCGCCCCGCACGCCAACAGCTACCGCCGCTACGTGCCCAACGCCTTCGTCCCGCTGGGCCGCAGCTGGGGCTACAACAACCGCACCGTGGCCATGCGCATCCCGCACAGCGATGCGGCCAACACGCGCATCGAGCACCGTATCGCCGGCGCCGACGCCAATGTCTACCTGGCCTGCGCCGCGGTGCTGGCCGGGATGCTGCATGGACTGGAACAGCGCCTCGATCCCGGCCCACCCATCGTCGGCAACGCCTACGCCCAGACCGAGCAGCACAGCCCGCACTGGCGCGGTTCGATCGAGGATTTCCTGGGCAGCGCCTTCATCGCCGAACATTTCGGCGAGCGCTTCCGCCACCTCTACGGCCAGCAGAAGCGCAAGGAACAGCGCAGCTTCGACACCCAGGTCACCGACCTGGACTACGCCTGGTACCTGCGTGCGGTCTGAGCCCGACACGCCCGGCACCTACCCCGACAGCTGGTACGCGGCCAGCACCACGCCCCTGCCCGCCCAGCCCACGCTCGAGGGGCGCATCGACTGCGATGTCTGCATCCTCGGCGCCGGCTACACGGGCCTGGCCGCGGCGCTTGAGCTGGCCGAAGCTGGCCATCGCGTGGTGGTGCTGGAGGCGCAGCGGATCGGCTGGGGCGCGTCGGGCCGCAACGGCGGCCAGGCCATCGTCGGCTTCGGCTGCGGCGAGGAGAAGCTCGAGGCGCTGGTGGGCCTGGACGACGCGCGGCGCATGTTCGATCTGTCCCGCGAAGGCCTGGCCTGGCTGCACGCGCGGCTGGCCCGACACGGCATCCAGGCGCACTGGCGCCCCGGCCACGCCACCGTGCCGCTGAAAGCCCGCCAGCAGCGCGAGGTGCAGGCCATGGTCGAACGCTTCCACACCCACTACGAGCATCCGGTGCAGTGGTGGGACCGCGAACGCCTGCGCGCCACCCTGGCCAGCGAACGCTACCTGGGCGCGCTCTACGATCCGATCAGCGGCCACCTGCATCCGCTGGCCTATGCGCTGGGCCTGGGACGCGCGGCGCTGGACGCCGGCGTGCGCATCTTCGAGACCAGCGCGGTGACCCGCCTGCAGCGCGGCGCGCGGCCGATGTTCAGCACGGCACGCGGGCAGGTGCACTGCGACTTCGGCGTGCTCGCCGGCAATGCGCCGCTGCACGGTATCGCGCCGGAACTCGAAGCGCGGATCATGCCGGTCGGCACCTACATCGCCGCCACCGTCCCGCTGGGCGAGGAACGCGCACGCGCGCTGATCGGCAACGACATGGCCGTGGCCGACACGGCCTGGGCGCTGGACTACTACCGCCTCAGCCACGACCACCGCCTGCTGTTCGGTGGACGCGCCAGTTACTCCGGGCGCCCCCCGCGCGATCTCGCGGCGATCATGCGCCGGCGCATCGCGGAGGTGTTCCCGCAGTTGGGCGAGGTCGCGTTGGATTATGTCTGGGGCGGCCTGGTAGACATCTCGCGCAACCGCGCCCCGCACTGGGGGCGACTGCAGCCCAATCTGTACTTCGCGCAGGGCTTCTCAGGCCACGGCGTGGTCGCCACCGGCCTGGCCGGCAAGCTGATCGCCGAGGCCATCGCCGGCCAGTCCGCCCGCCTGGACCTGTTCGCCAAAATCCGGCAGGCGCCCTTCCCTGGCGGACAGGCACTGCGCACGCCGCTGCTGGTGGCGGCGATGAGCTGGTACAAGCTGCGCGACGCGCTGTGGTGACCGCACGACATTGACTGCGATCAATGCCGCGGCGATCGGCCGATGCCAGCCTGCGGGCATGGGGCCTCAGGGCCCGCAACCGCACGGGACACGCGATGGCACTTCTGATCTGGCAGGACGATCTGGACACCGGCATCGGGGTGATCGACCAGCAGCACCGGCGCATCGTCGAGATGATCAACACTCTGCATCAGACCCAGCAGCAGGGCCAGCGCCTGGCGGTGGGCGAAGTGATCGCCGAACTGGTGGACTACACCCTCTCCCACTTCGCCTTCGAGGAGGAGCTGATGGAGGAAGCCGGCTATCCCTTCTGCGCCGCGCACAAGCGGGTGCATGAGGTGTTCACCCGCCGCGTCAGCGAGTACCGCCTGCGCTTCGAGGCCGGCGAAGACGTCACCGAGGAACTCAAGCAGATGCTGGCGCGCTGGCTGTTCAACCACATCCGCAGCGACGACAAGGCCTATTCGGAGACCGTGCGCCGGCACCTTGGACCAGTTCAGCCGCCACCACCAGCAGGGCGGCTGGCTGGCGCGCACGATGGCGCGCCTGTTCCGCTGAAGGCCTACAGCGTGACGCTGGCGTGGCGGCGCACCGCCAGCAGGGCCAGGATGGTGATCAGCGCCGCCCCGCTGAGGTAGAAGCCCACCGGCTGCACGCCGTACTTACCGGCCAGCCAGGTCGCCACGTACGGCGCCGGCGCGGCGCCCAGCACGCTGGCCAGGTTGAAGGACAGCGACGAGCCCGTGTAGCGCACCTCGGTCGGATACACCTCCGACAGCAGCGTGCCGACCGGGCCATAGGTCCAGCCCATCACGAACAAGCCCAGGCACAGGAACACCAGCACGAAGGCCGGATGCCCGGCGGTGAACAGCGTCGGGAACACCAGCCCGAACAGCAGGATGCCCACGCTGGCCACCATCATCGCGTGGCGCGCCGAAGTGCGGTCGCCGAACTTGGCCGAGATCGGGATGCCGGCGGCGAAGAACAGCATGCCCACCATCTGCATCAGCAGGAACTCCTGCTTGGAGTACCCCAGCGTCACGGTGCCGTAGCCCAGCGCGAACACCGTCATCAGATAGAACAGCACAAAGGTCGCCAGCGCCCCCAGCGTGCCCAGCACCAGCGGCCCCAGATGCTGGGAGAACACCGCGCGGAACGGCACGCGCAGACGCTCGTTACGCTCGATCGCCTGCTGGAAGGCCGGCGTCTCGCGGATCGACAAACGCACCCACAGGCCGATCAGCACCAGCAGCGCCGAGGCCAGGAACGGCACGCGCCAGCCCCAGGCCAGGAACTGCTCCGGCGACAGCAGCGCGCCCATGATCAGGAAGGTCGAGGCCGACAGCAGAAAGCCCAGCGGCGCACCCAGCTGCGGGAACATGCCGTACCAGCCGCGCTTGCCCGGCGGCGCGTTCTCGGTCGCCAGCAGCACCGCCCCGCCCCACTCGCCGCCCAGGCCGATGCCCTGGCCGAAGCGGCACAGCGTCAGCAGCACCGGCGCCAGCAGGCCGACGCTGTGATAGCTGGGCAGCAGGCCGATCACCACCGTGGAGATGCCCATGGTCAGCAGCGCCGCCACCAGCGTGGCCTTGCGGCCGATGCGGTCGCCGAAATGGCCGAACAGCGCCGAGCCGAACGGCCGCGCCACGAACGCCACCGCGAAGGTCGCCAGCGACGCCAGCTGCGCGGCCACCGGATCGCCCTGCGGAAAGAACAGCTTGGGGAACACCAGCACCGCGGCGGTGGCGTAGATGTAGAAATCGAAGAATTCGATCGTGGTACCCATCAGGCTGGCCAGCAAGACGCGGGCCGGAGAGTTGACGGGCGGGGCGGCGGTGGTCGAGGACATCTTCAGGTCGCGTTCCGGAACAAAAGCCGGCGGATTCTGTCATGTTTGACCGGGGGGCGTGGAGACGGTTGCGCTTGAGACGATTCGCGAGGACGAGATGAGCCAAATGTTATGGATTGCCCAAGTCTTCCCTAATCTCATGGTCATAGGAAATGCTACGGCCCAAGAATATGGCGCCGACTGTGTCATAGGCATCCGTTTCTTGACCTGTCAGCACTTCGCGGGCGGCCATTCAGATAAGCGTAGCGAATCATTTAATCAATATGGCCTTAGGTGCCGACCAGATCAGATAATAAAGCCCAGTCAAGCGACATGACAGCAGCACACATAATTCAACACGCATTGGCTACTGTTGCAAGCCGGACCCAGCTCTTTTCCGGACTTCAGCTATTAATTTAGGATCGTCAACAGGACAGAATTTAACGGCGCCCCCGGAATAATCATAGCGCACCACGTCAATTACCCCATTGGCACGCAACAGTTGAAATATCCCAGGATCCTCGCCACCACTCTCATTCGCGATCTTTATAGCATCCTGTGTAAGCGATCTCGCAGTTACCAGACCAGTCTTTTTACCGCCGGCACTTAGCCACTCAAAATCCGCAAAAGCTCCATTATCAGTGATGTAGGTACTCATGTGTATATCTGACCTTAATTCCTCCCCTGGCGGCAGGAAGTGAGGGGCTCGACATCCGGATCTAAGTTGAAAATTCGCATCATAAAGCCTTCCACAAGCACAGAAATTCGCTACGCAAGCACAAATTACGGCGATCTGGCCCAATTTACGATTTGACACGTAGGACTTCATTTTTTCGCACTTAGAGATAGTATTCGGATCTGGCGCCCACGCCGGATAGCGCCCCGCCGTTGAGAGCATAGTGGAGATGCAGGATACCGCGGCAATGTTACGTTGGGCGCACGCAACCTCCGGATTACTTAGTGTGCCGCTCCAAGATGAGGCATTTGCACTTGTTCTGCTCGTAGCAGACATCATGTGCGAAGCAACACACTTGAGCACGCGTGTTGTTTGATATGCATGCCCCGTCAGAGCAAATGCCATCTGGGTCGTGACGTCGTAGGAGTCATGGTCATAACGTTGTATTACAGTGCCTGAGAAATCGGTCAGCAGACGTGTGCTGCCCAGCAAGTCGCTCAAGAAATAGGCACGACAGCTGCGCGCATGACGCTGGTCGATGCCCGGCCCCCGTCAGGATCGGATTAACCGTGGTGCCCTGCGTCTCCTGGACCACGTCCAGCCCGTCACAGAGGTGATTGGTGGTGGCCCCACCCTCGGTTTTGGCGATGCGCCGTCCCAATGCGTCATAGCTGAAACTGGCGATGACCGTGCTGCCGGACTTGATCTGGATCAGCCGGTCGCGATCGTCCCAGACGTAGGTTCGGCTGCCTTCGCTGATCAGGTTGCCGTTGCCGTCGTAGCTGAGGGCGACGTTGTTAGCCTTGGTCTGGCGGTTGTTGTCTGTTGGTACTGGCCGCAAGAAGCGACTGCGGGGCGTGCGTACCGGTCTGGGCCACCAGCTGGCCGCTGCCGTCTTAGCCACAGCCCAAGCTGCCCAGCGCCGTCTGCCCGGACTTGCCACAAGTTGTCGTACTTCCAGCCCAGCGCATCGGAGATGCTATAAAACCCTGTTGTGACTTAGTCGAGACCATAAAGAACCAGAAAATTAAATGGATCACTTACCTCGCGGATACAGCCCAAGCACTTCCAGGATTCTAAATGCCGGAGCCAGAACAAGATATACGACCAGGGGAGAGTAGATAAAGATAGCGGACATCGAAATTAAATCCAGATAGGCTGGATGTCTATTAATAAGCCAATCCCTCGTTGAAAAGACAAAAACAGTAATTCCAAAGAGTTTTATTGCTATCCAAATGGCAGACAGGATTAACCTATTAGCACTCACGGCGAGCCCCACTGTTTAATGGATTAGCCAACTTCCTCCGCCCTCAGGCCCTCGCACTAACTTTCTCCACAAGCCGTCCGCGCTTGGCGGTATCCACTCCATTTCAAAGGATTCCAGGTCTTTCCGCCTCTGACGCTTCATCCATCAGTGCGGATCCCCTTCACAAATTCCAAGCGCCCGATCAAGAATATTCTTGGGAGGAAGACCACCCATACTTGGATGCGCAGCTATATATGTCTTCGCGGCCTTGATGGCTCCTCGATCTTTCTCGCGGCAGCTCCAATACGGCACCGCGGGCGCGTACACGCCAAGATCGAATAACGCCTGACCGATATCCCTCTCGTGCAGCGCCACAGAATAGGAAAGATCATGGCGTTCTATCGCAGCGGCCGACAGTCGGATACGCCCCAGCGCCTGGGAGACCTCATTCTGACCGGCCAGGGTGGCCATCATATCCGCCCCTTGCTTGATCCCAAAATAAAATCCGATACCGCCCGCAGTCCCCATCAAAACCAATATCAAGGCAATCTTGGCCACGCTCTTCATCCCTTCTCCCTTCCAGTGCGCGCCCGCACCATAGCGTTGCGTTGAAGCACTCGTTCTCACCACCCAGAGCCCAGCCACTGAGAAGGGCTCGGTGTAGCGTGGCCCACCGATGCGCCAACGCCCCGATCTTCAGCGCCTTATCCGTCCAGCCGCTGGGGATGGGTATAGACAGCGTAGCCGTCCTCGCGGGCGAAGCCCAGCAGGGTCAGGCCGGTGCGCTGGGCCAGCGCGAGGGCCAGGGCGGTCGGGGCGGAGATGGCGGCCAGGAAGGCGATGCCGGCGCTGGCGGCCTTCATCGCCATTTCGTAGCTGGCCCGGCTGGTGACGACCAGGAAACCGGCCTGGGGATCGAGCCCGGCGCGGTGCATGGCGCCGATCAGCTTGTCCAGCGCGTTGTGCCGGCCCACGTCTTCGCGCACCAAGGCGATCTCGCCGTCGGCCAGCGCCCAGCCGGCGGCATGGGTGGCGCCGGTGCGGGCGCCCAGCGGTTGGGCGGCGCGCAGCGCGCGCAAGGCGCGCTGCAGCGCTGCGGGCGTCACGACGATCCCGGGGCCGACCGGTGCGGGATCGCGCAGGGCCGCCTCCAGCAGTTCGCTGCCGCACACGCCGCAGCCGCTGCGCCCGCTCATGCTGCGGCGGCGTCGCTGCAGCGCCTGCTCGCGTTGCGGCGGGATGCGCATGCGCACCTCCACGCCTTCAAGCAGGTGTTCGATCGACTCGACATGCGCATCCTCGATGGCCTCGACGATGCCCTCGCTGAGCGCGAAGCCCTGGGCGAAATCGACCAGGTCGCACGGCGTGGCCATCATCACCGCGAACGGCGCGTCGTTGTAGACGAAGGCCACCGGCACTTCCTCGGCGATCTCGTCCGCGCGTGCCTCGGCGACTTCACCGCGCACGCGCACCATCTCGCGCCGCACGCTGCCGGCGTCTTCGGTTGAAGCCGGCCGCGTCGGATCGCTCAAGGCCGCAGGCCTGCGATCCGGCGCGGGGCGGCACGACCTGTGCGCGGCGCCGGCGACATCGGCGTCAGCCCAGCAAGCCGGCTTCGCGCAGCGCCGCCTCGACCTTGGCCTGGTTGGCCGGCTCGAGTTCGGTCATCGGCAGGCGTAGCGTGCCGCCGCAGTGGCCCAGGCGCGACACCGCCCACTTGACCGGGATCGGGTTGGCCTCGACGAACAGCTGCTTGTGCAGCGGCAGCAGGCGTCGCTGGATCGCCATTGCGGTGACGACATCACCGGCCAGCGCCGCCGCGCACAGCTCGCGCATCAGCCGCGGGGCAACATTGGCGGTGACGCTGACGTTGCCGTGGCCGCCGCACAGCATCAGCGCCACGGCCGTGGCGTCGTCGCCGGAGTAAATGGAAAAGCCTTCCGGCGCCTCGCGGATCAGCCACTGCGCGCGCTCGATGTTGCCGGTGGCCTCCTTGATGCCGACGATGCGCGGCAGCTGCGCCAGGCGCAGCACGGTGTCGTGCGCCAGGTCGGCTGCGGTCCGGCCGGGCACGTTGTAGAGCACGATCGGCAGATCGCCGGTGGCCTCGGCGATGGCGGCGAAGTGGCGGTACTGCCCTTCCTGACCGGGCTTGTTGTAGTAAGGCACCACCTGCAGCTGGCTGTCGGCGCCGACCTCGCGCGCGAACCTGGCCAGCGCGATCGCCTCGGCGGTGGAATTGGCCCCGCAGCCGGCCATCACCGGCACGCGGCCGGCGGCCTGCTCGACCGCCACGCGGATGATCTCGCAGTGCTCCTCCACGTCGACCGTGGGCGACTCGCCGGTGGTGCCGACCACGCCGATGCAATCGGTGCCTTCGGCCACGTGCCAGTCCACCAGTTTGCGCAGGGCGGCGTAGTCGACGCTGCCGTCCTGGTGCATGGGGGTGACGAGCGCGACGATGCTGCCGCGCAGGGGGGCGTGGGAAGTGGTCATGAAGGCAGGGCTTGCGGAATGGAATGGAGGGAACCGTCGATTCTAAGCGGCACGGCGCGGCCGCGGGCGCGCCGCAAGCGGTGTCGCCTGCAACCATCGCGCTCGGAGTCCGTTGGCCTGCGTGTCGATCTTCATCGCCTTCGCGCGTCGGAGCCGTATAAGGACGCGGCAGTCCCGCCGCGTCGTTCACCGCCAGGAGGAAACACCCCATGATTCCGAAGAACACCCTGTGCCTCTGGTACGACGGCACCGCGCTGGAAGCTGCGCAGTTCTACGCGCAGACCTTTCCCGACAGCCAGGTTGGCGCCGTGCGGCGCGCGCCGTCCGACTTCCCCTCCGGCAAGGCCGGCGACGTGCTGGTCGTGGAGTTCACCGTGTGCGGCGTGCCGTGCATCGGGCTCAACGGCGGGCCAGTGTTCAAGCACAGCGAGGCGTTCTCGTTCCAGATCGCCACCGATGACCAGGCCGAGACCGACCGCCTGTGGGACGCCATCGTCGGCAACGGCGGGCAGGAGAGCGCCTGCGGCTGGTGCAGGGACAAGTGGGGCCTGTCCTGGCAGATCACGCCGCGCACGCTGACCGAAGGCATGGCCGATCCGGACCCCGCGGTGGCCAGGCGCGTATTCGAGGCGATGATGACGATGGGCAAGATCGATGTGGCCGCGATCGATGCGGCGCGCCGGGGCTGATCCCAGGGAGACTCTCCAGCGTCTGATCCTGCTGCTGCTTCGCGTCGCAAGGAGAAGCGGCTGTCTGGATACCGCGCGATGCCCTGCACGCTCCGCAGCCCATCGCTCGCAGGGCTGCGACGGCGGCGTCGGTCTCAGAACGTCGGCGGCGTGTTCGCGCTGACGATCACGGCCTCGGTCTCGCCCAGGTTGCGGAGGCGATGCGGCACGCGGCTTTCGAAGTAATAGCCCTCGCCGGCGCGCAGCACGCGCACCTGCTCGCCGACGGTGATCTCCACCTCGCCGGCCACGACCACCCCGCCCTCTTCGCCGGCGTGGACCAGCAGGGTCGGGCCGGTGTCGGTGCCCGGCGGCATCACCTCGCGCAGGATGCACATCTGCCGTCGCGCCACGCGTTGTCCGACCAGGAAATAGTGCACGCCGTTGCTGCCCACATCGGGCGTGTCGGCCACCGTGTAGAACGGGCTGTCCGGCGGTCCCGGCTGCAGGTCGAGGGTGAAGAAATCGGCCAGCGAGATCGGGATGCCGTCCAGCACCTTCTTCAACGAGCCGACCGAGGGGCTGACCTTGTTCTGCTCGATCAGCGAGATCGTGCTGTTGGTCACGCCCACGCGCTTGGCCAGCTCGCGCTGACTGAGCTGCTTGGCGGTGCGCACCTGCTGCAACCGCGCTCCGATGTCCATGGTGGCTCCCTGGCTGCCCATCTGTTGCGGATTCTTGACACGCAAGGCCGCATTGAGCCGTTTCGGCCGCAAGTTGTAAAGTTTCTTCAACGCGCTAGGCTAGCGCCGATCCCTTTCCCGTCCCCTGCGAGGCCTGCATGAGCGCCGATTCCCTCTCCCCGCGCGATGGCTACGCGGCCCACTACGCCGAACTGGGTGCACACATGCCCGATTCGCTGGACGCGTTCTGGATGCCGTTCACCGCCAACCGTGCGTTCAAGGCCAAGCCGCGCCTGCTGGCCAGCGCCAAGGACATGCACTACATCGACGTCGACGGCCGGCAGATCCTGGACGCCTGCGCCGGGCTGTGGTGCGTCAACGCCGGTCATGCGCGGCCGCGCATCGTCGATGCCGTGCGCCAGCAGATCGGCACGCTCGACTTCGCGCCCAACTTCTCGATGTCCTCGCCGCTGCCGTTCGTGCTGGCCGAGCGTCTGGCCGCGCTGACGCCGGGCGACCTCAACCACGTGTTCTTCACCAACTCGGGCTCCGAGTCGGTGGACACGGCGCTGAAGATCGCCCTGGCCTACCAGCGCGCGCGCGGCGAAGGCCAGCGCACCCGTCTGATCGGCCGCGAGAAGGCCTACCACGGCGTCGGCTTCGGCGGCATCTCGGTGGGCGGGCTGCCCAACAACCGCAAGTGGTTCGGACCCGGCCTGCCGGGCGTGGACCATCTGCGCCACACGCTGGATATCGCGCGCAACGGCTTCTCGCAGGGTCTGCCGCCGCATGGCCTGGAGTGGGCCGAGGAACTGGAACGCGTGATCGCGCTGCACGATCCGTCCACCATCGCCGCGGTGATCATCGAACCGATCTCCGGCAGCGCCGGCGTGATCCTGCCGCCGGAGGGCTATCTCAAGCGCATCCGCGAGATCTGCACGCGGCACGGCATCGTGCTGATCTTCGACGAGGTGATCACCGGCTTCGGCCGCGTCGGCAAGGCCTTCGCCTCGCAGCGCTTCGGCGTCACGCCAGACATCATCACCGCGGCCAAGGGCATCACCAACGGCTGCGTGCCGATGGGCGCGGTGTTCGTGTCCGAGGACATCTTCGAGGCCTTCGACCAGGGGCCGGACAGCGCCATCGACCTGTTCCACGGCTATACCTATTCGGGCCATCCGCTGGCCTGCGCCGCCGCGCTGGCCACGCTGGACACCTATGCCGAGGAGAATTTGTTCGAGAAGGCGATCGAACTGGGCGACTACTGGCAGCAGGGCCTGCATTCACTCAAGGGTCTGCCCCATGTGATCGACCTGCGCAACTTCGGGTTGATCGGTGCGATCGAATTCGCGCCCCGCGAGGGAGCGCCGGGCGCGCGCGGCTTCGAGGTGTTCCGCCGCGCCTTCGAGGACGGCCAGATGCTGACCCGCGTGACGGGCGATGTGATCGCGCTGTCGCCGCCGCTGATCGTGGAGAAGCCGCACATCGACCGGATCTTCAATGTGCTGGCCGATGTGATCAGGGCGACGGGCTGAGGCGGGAGATCGCGCGCGGGGCGACGGCCTGCTTCCCGCCAGTCCCCGCGAACGTCCATGGATCCCCGCGTTCGCGGGGATGACGGAATTTGCGCTGACGCACGTGTGGCGAATGCCCGCTCCGGCACCGCTCCGCCCCTCCCCTTGCGCAGCAGGGGGAGGCCGGGAGGGGGTTGGATCAGGTCGCGGGAAACGCTGGCTCAGGCTTCCAAAGCACCCGCCGTATCAAACCTCTTTCCCGAGCATTCAGGGCCGCAGATGTCACAGGACCCCGGCTCCGCCGGCGCTTGTTGCCCTCACGGAAAGCGCAGCACCGCGGTCAGCGGCAGGTCCGCCTGCCAGCGCCCGCGCCCGCCCAGCGCCTGCAGCTCGATCAGCATTGCCGCGCCCAGCACGTCGCAGCCCTGCTGTCGCGCCAGCGACAGCGCCGCATGCAGCGTGCCGCCCGAGGCCAGCACGTCGTCGACGATCAGCACGCGCGTGCCCGGCGGCAGCGCGTCGCGGTGCATCTGCAGGGTGTCCTTGCCGTATTCCAGGCCGTACTCGACGCTGAGCACCGAAGCGGGCAGCTTGCCCGGCTTGCGCACCGGCACGAACCCGCACTTGAGCGCACGCGCCAACGCCGCGCCGAGGATGAACCCGCGCGATTCGATGCCCAGCACCGCCTGCACGCCGGCCTCGCGCCAGGGATCGGCCAGCGCGGCCGTGGCCGCCGCGAACCCAGCCGCATCGGCCAGCACCGGCGTGATGTCCTTGAACAGCACGCCAGGCTTGGGGAAATCGGGCACATCGCGGATCAGCGCGGCCCATTCGGTTTGCACGGACATCGACACGCTCGTGGTCCTGGGTAAAGCGCGATGCTACTGCACCGCGCCGCACGCTGCCGTGCTCAAGAGCTGCACGACAGCATCGAGCAGCCCACCCGATCGCGCGCCCAGTCCGGGCGCTTGCGGGCGAAGGCCTCGCGCCCCGGCTGATCCTCGTAGGGACGGCGCAGCACCTCCAGCAGCGTGTGGATGCCGCCCAGGTCGCCGTCGTGCGCGCGGTCGATCGCCTCCTGCGCCAGATAGTTGCGCAGCACGTAGCGGGGATTGACCCCGCGCATGCGCGCACGCCGTGCGGCCTCGTCGCCGTCCTGCGCGCAACGCGCGGCGTAGCGCGTCAGCCAGTCGGTGAACGCAGCCGCGTGCAGCTCGAACTTCGCGGCGTCGTAGAACGCCTCGCGCAGCGCCTCCAGCGCCTGCGGGCCTGGAGCCTGCTCGCCCAGCTCGCGGAAGAACAGCGTCATGTCCACCTCGGCCGCGTGCAGCAGCGCGCGCAGATCGGCCATCAGCGCGGCATCGGCCGGCGTGTACTGCGCCAGGCCCAGCTTGGCCGCCGTATCGCGGCGCTCGCAGGCGGCGAACACATCCGCATACGCCTGCAGCCCGGCCTGCAGCGGCGCCGGATCGGCGAACAGCGGGGACAGCGCGCCGGCCAGCCGGCTCAGGTTCCAGAACGCCACCTGCGGCTGCCAGCCGTAGCGATAGCGTCGGCCCTGACGGTCGGTGGTGTTGGGCGTCCAGTCCGGATCGAAGTCGTCGATCCATCCATACGGACCGTAGTCGATGGTCAGGCCCAGGATCGACAGGTTGTCGGTGTTCATCACTCCGTGGACAAAGCCCACCCGCATCCAGTGCGCCATCAGCTCGGCCGTGCGCGTGCACACCTGCGCAAACCAGGCCGCATCGCGCGCCTCGCCGGCCGGGCCGTCGAGCTCGGGAAAGTCGCGCGCGATGGTGAAGTCCACCAGCCGGCGCAGCAGCGCCACATCGCCGCGCGCCGCCGGTAGCTCGAAATGTCCGAAGCGCAGGAACGAGGGCGCCACCCGGCACACGATCGCCCCCGGCTCCGGCGCGGCATGGCCGTCGTAGAACATGTCGCGGATCACCGCATCGCCCGTGCCGACCAGGCACAGCGCGCGCGTGGTCGGCACGCCGAGATGCGCCATCGCCTCGCTGCACAGGAACTCGCGGATCGACGAGCGCAGCACCGCACGGCCGTCGGCGAAGCGCGAGTACGGCGTCGGCCCCGCGCCCTTGAGCTGCAGCTCCTGGCGACGCCCGTCCACCGCGATAACCTCGCCCAGCGAGATCGCCCGCCCATCGCCCAGCTGTCCCGCCCAATGGCCGAACTGATGCCCGCCATAATTGGTGGCGAACGGCGCCATGCCCGGCGCCAGCGCATTGCCGCCGAACACCTGCGCAAAGCGCGGCTCGGCGATGTCCTCGGCCTGCAGGCCCAGCAGCGCGGCGACCTCCGGCGACCAGGCCAGCACGCGCGGCGCCGCCACCGGCGTCGGCGCGACCGAAGACCACAGCGCCCCTTCGACCTGACGCGCCTGCGGCCCCACGACCGGATCGCCCGGCAGCTCGGCGATGAATCGGTTGTCGAAGTTCAACTGCATGGAGCCCGCCTCGCGTTTGCGCCTTGTCGCTGCTGATATGGCGGCGCTACCGGCATAAAAAAGGTGCTTCGCCGGAGGACGCGGGAGCAGCTGTCTCCTCGGATCCCGCAGCGACCTATCTGTAGAGCGGAGCTTGCTCCGCTGCTTTTCGTCCGGTTCGCGCGAAAGGCCCCAGCGGAGCGAGCTCCGCTCTACAGAGTAGGATCCGCCCTTGTGGCCTGTCTGGCCAATGGCGATGGCGCTTTGCCGACGAACCCTCATGGCGGCTCATGCATTACCGGTAGCGCCTTATCGCCGCCATTGGCCAGACAGGCCACAAGGGCGGATCCCACGGTGACTTGGGGCAGACAAAGCACGTCGCGTTCAGCATTTCAGCCGGGACGAGGCTCCGCTGCAGATGGATCGCGATTTCTTTCGACAAGAAGCCTTACTGCCTGACGCGCGCGGCAGCGGTTCGGCGGGCGGTGGCTGCGGCAAGCGAGGCAGGACGCCGAGCGCCCGACTCAGGGCGCCGATGCCCTGATGGAGGGAAAAAGCGGACACCGCCCGCCGAACCGCTGCCCGTCCGAAGCGGCGATGCGTATGCACCTCCGGAGTCGCACCACGCACGGCCCAAGCCCCCTCGATAAAGCAAAAAAAAACGCCGGGACAAGCCCGGCGTTCTTCATGCGTGTTGACGCGGTGGGGGCTGGATTACAGCGCCTGCACCTGGTCGGCCTGCATGCCCTTCTGACCCTGCACGGCCACGAAGGTGACCTGCTGGCCTTCCTTCAGCGACTTGAAGCCGTTGCCCTGGATCGCGCGGAAATGCACGAACAGGTCCGGGCCGCTCTGCGGGGTGATGAAGCCGAAGCCCTTGGCATCGTTGAACCACTTGACGGTGCCGGTCTGACGATCGCTCATTTTTACTACTCCTGAAAACATGATGGGTAATCGCGGCGCCGGGATTCCGGGCCGAGACTGGGTTTGCAGGCGTAGGAAAAACGCAAACGATGTAGCCGATCTGTCGATCTACCGCATCAGGCTCACGAACCACGGTGACCCTGGCAAGCACAGTGGGCCGCACGATACGCAGGTTGCGGTGAAAAAGCCAACACAATCGCCGGCCGATCCAGGAAATTCGCCGGCCAGGCCCCGACATTTCCAAACCCGATCGTTCAACAAGCCACGAAATCCCTTTCAAAACAAACAGCTAGCCGGTAGCATACGCCGTCCGGCAGGTGCCCCAAGTCGCCGCCGGTGGCGCCAGCGGATGCTGCGCTGCAGCAGTGCAGTGGGCGTTCGCGCCGGCTCCAGGCCCTGGATGGCCCTGTCCTGCGCGGGATCCTCCCTGCCCCCTCCTTCCCGTGATCGCCCGCGCCGCCTGCCTGCGCGGGGGACGCGTTTGTTCTCACTTCCTTGTCTTGAGCCATGGCCCTTTCCGCCACGATCCGCAAGGTCGAGCTGCAGATCAGCGACCTCGACCGCAACCACTACGCCAGCCACAGCCTGACCCTGGCCCAGCACCCCTCGGAGACCGACGAGCGCCTGGTGGCGCGCGTGCTGGCCTTCGTCCTGTATGCCGACGAACGCCTGGCCTTCGGCCGCGGCCTGAGCAACGAGGACGAACCCGACCTGTGGCGCCGCGACTACAGCGGCCAGATCGAACAGTGGATCGAACTGGGCCAGCCCGACGAGAGCCGCCTGCGCAAGGCCGCCGGCCGCGCGCGCGAGGTGGTGGTGGTCGGCTACGCCGGGCATGCCGGCGATGTGTGGTGGCACAAGCACGCCGCCTCGCTGCGCCGCATGAAGCAGCTGACCGTGATCGACCTGCCGCAGGACGCGATCCGGGAACTGGCGGCCAGGCTCGTGCGCACCCTGCGCCTGGACGTGCTGATCCAGGACGGCGAAGTCCAGCTGATGGGCGACGATCTGCAGCTGGTGGTGGTCCCCATCGTCCGCCACGCGCCGCAGGACTGAAGGTGCCGTCCGGCTTCACCCACGATGTCCTGATCATCGGCGGCGGCGCGGCCGGGCTGATGTGCGCGGCCACCGCCGGCGCGCGCGGACGGTCGGTGCTGGTGATCGAGCACGCCAACCGCGTGGGCAAGAAGATCCTGATGTCCGGCGGCGGGCGCTGCAACTTCACCAACACCGGTACCTCGCCGGCCAACTATCTGTCGGACAACCCGCACTTCTGCCGCTCGGCGCTGGCGCGCTACACGCCGCGCGACTTCATCGCGCTGGTCGAGAAGCACCGCATCGCCTATCACGAGAAGGAGCTGGGCCAGCTGTTCTGCGACGACGCGTCCAAGCAGATCGTGGCCATGCTGGTCGCCGAATGCGAAGCAGCCGGCGTGCGCATCGCCACCGGCTGCGGCGTGGAGCGCGTGGTCGCACGCGAGGATGGCGGCTATGCGGTGCACACCGCGCAGGGCGTGTTCGCCGCGCCCTCGCTGGTGGTGGCCAGCGGCGGGCTGTCGATTCCCGCCATGGGCGCCAGCGGCTTCGGCTATGCGCTGGCGCGGCAGTTCGGCCACACGGTGCTGCCCACGCGCGCGGGGCTGGTGCCGCTGACGCTGAGCGGCCGCCCGCAGGAGCAGCTGGCCGACCTGGCCGGCGTGTCGCTGCCGGTGCGCGCGGCGTCCGGCAAGGTCGCCTTCGACAACGCCATGCTGATCACCCACCGCGGCATCAGCGGCCCGGCGATCCTGCAGATCTCCTCGTACTGGCAGCCCGGCCAGCCGCTGCACCTGGACCTGCTGCCGGGGCAGGACGCGCTGGCCGTGCTGCAGGCGCAGCGGGCCGCGCGCCCCGCCGCCGAGCTGAAGACGGTGCTGGGCGATCTGCTGCCGCGCCGCTTCGCCCAGCGCCTGTGCGAACACTGGCTGTCCAATCGGCCGATGAAGCAGTTCAACGACCCGCAGCTGCGCCAGGCCGCCGAGCTGCTACGGGCCTGGCCGCTGGTGGCCAGCGGCACCGAGGGCTATCGCACCGCCGAGGTCACGCTGGGCGGCGTGGACACGCGCGAGGTGTCGCAGGCCACGTTCGAATCCAGGCGCGCGCCCGGCCTGCATTTCATCGGCGAGGTGCTGGACGTCACCGGCTGGCTGGGCGGCTACAACTTCCAGTGGGCCTGGGCCAGCGGCCATGCCGCAGGCGAAGCGGTGTAGCGGAAGGTTCCAGGACGGCGGCCAACGGCGCCTGAGCCGGCGCGGCCATCGGGCTTGACCCGACGCCCGCACCCACAAAGCGCAATCGATGCGGCACTGCAGCACGGCCTTCCCGAGGCCGCATGGCATGATCGCGCGCAACGCAATACAGGCGTGGTGTTCCGTGCAGCATTCGATCAAGGGCAAGGCCACCTCGCTCGACATCGCGCACCTGGCCGGCGTGTCCCAGCCCACGGTCTCGCGCGCCCTGCGCGGCAGCCCGATGGTCAACGAAGACACCCGCCGGCGCATCCTGGCCATCGCCGAGCAGCTGCACTACAAGGTCGACAAGAACGCCTCCAACCTGCGCACCCAGCACACCGGGACGCTGGCGCTGCTGTTCTTCGAGGACCCGACGCCGGACGAATCGGCGATCAATCCGTTCTTCCTCTCGATGCTGGGCTCGATCACCCGCGCCTGCGCGCTGCATGGCTACGACCTGCTGATCTCTTTCCAGAACCTGTCCACCGACTGGCAGGCCGACTACGCCGACAGCAAGAAGGCCGATGGGCTGATCCTGCTCGGTTATGGCGACTACCTGCAGTCGCGCGTGCGGCTGGAGAAGCTGCAGCAGCAGGGCATCCGTTTCGTGCGCTGGGGCGCCGCGCTGCCCGGCCAGCCGGGCGTGTCGATCGGCTGCGACAACTTCCAGGGCGGGCACGACATGGCCGCGCACCTGATCGCCCAGGGGCGGCGGCGCATCGCCTTCCTCGGCCATGCCTCGGCGCACTACCCCGAATTCAGGAGCGCCATCGTGGCGTCTGCGCCGCCCTCGACGCGGCGGGGCTGCGGCACGAAGCCGCGCTGCAGGTGGACGCCGAGACCAGCGAACGGTCGGGCTACGACGCGGCGCGCACGCTGCTGGCGCGTGGCGTGGCCTTCGACGCGGTGTTCGGCGCCAGCGACCTGATCGCCATCGGCGCGATGAAGGCGCTGCGCGAGGCAGGCCTGCGCATCCCCGAGCAGGTGGCCGTGGCCGGCTTCGACGATATCCCGCTGGCGGGCTTCGTCACCCCGGCCCTGTCAACCGTGCAGCAGGACACGCGCCAGGCCGGCATGCTGCTGGTGGACGCCCTACTGCAGCAGCTGCACGGCCAGCCCGTGGACAGCCAGACCATCCCCGTCACGCTGGCGCTGCGCGGCTCCACCCACTGCGGCTGAAGCGCCGCGCAGGCGTCACCGCAGGTCGAGGCGCGTAGGCGCGCCCCGCTCAATCGCGCAGCCGGTGGCCCATGTCTTCGGCCAGGCGCTTGCGCAGGTCGGCATTGGTCAGCGCACCGTCGTAGAACAGCACCCGGACGCCATGCGCCGGCACCTCCAGCGCGAGGCGGTCCTCGATGCGCACCTGGCTACCGTCGAAGCCATCGCGCCAAGTGCCGGCCTGCAGCAGCGTCTCCAGTCGCAGGGTCGAGGCCTTATCGGCCTTGTTGAGCAGCACCAGCGCGGTCTGCGCCTGCCCGTCGTGCTCGTAGACGCGATAGAAGGCGCCGGTATCGCCCTTCAGCATCAGGTTGAGCTGGAGCCCGCGCTGCAGGGCGATCGAATCGCGGCGCAGGTTGGCGATGCGCCTGAGGTTGCGGTAGATCGCGCTGTCGCCCGCGGCATCGATGCGCTGCTGGCCGTAGTAGTTGCGGTTGCCGGCATGCTCGGCCGCGCCGCGCATGAAGCCGGTCTCCGAGCCGTAGTAGATCGCCGGGATGCCGCGCGCGGTGAACAGCCAGTTGTTGGCGTCGATGAAGCCCGCATCGCTGGCATCCAGCCGCGCCATGTCGTGGTTGTCGTAGAAGGTGACCAGGTCGTACGGATTTGCGTACGGGCCGTCCTCGAGATACAGCGTGCGCTCCAGGTCCTCGTAGCCACCGCCCTCCTTGCCGAACACCTTCGACAGCCTGGCACGCTGCGGGAAGTCCAGCACGCTGTAGTGACCGTTGCGCTCCAGCGTGTGGGCGGCGATGAAGGCCGCGTCGTAGTCGAAGGCCTCGCCGAACATGAAGAAGCCCGGGTGCCTGGCGCGGATGCGGTCGGCGAACTGCTTCCAGAAGCGGTGCGGCATCCAGCCGATCGTGTCCACGCGAAACGCCGCCGCGCCCTGCTCGATCCACTGCTCGTAGGCGCCGGCCAGATAGTCCAGCACCGCCGGGTTGTCCTCGGCCAGGTCCGAGAGCTGGGCCAGGCCGCCACCGGTGTTGTAGAAGGCGTGCATGGGGTTGTGCTTCGGATCCAGCTGGGACGGATCCAGGTTCTGGTGGTCGGCCAGCTTGCGGCCGTCCTTGTCGAAGATCTGGCCGAACTTGGGCTGCGCCTTGGGCATCGAGTACGCCGGCGAGCCGTGGTTGGCCACGATGTCCAGCACCACGTCCAGCTGCTGGCCCTTCATGGCGCGGGTGAAGCCGGCGAAGTCCAGGCCCTTGCTGGGCAGGTGTTCGTCCAGCTTGTAGAAGTTCACGCCCCAGTAGCCGTGATAACCGGTCTTGCCCCGGTCGGTCATCGCGCTGCCCCAGCGCACCGGATCGCCGCCGGTGAAGGCCTCATCCGGGTTGTCCACGATCGGCGTCACCCACACCGCGCCGAAGCCCATGTCGTGGATATAGCCGGCGTTGTCGACGATGCCTTTGAAGTCGCCGCCGAGGTAGCCGATGTTGTCGCTCTGCCCGACCGGCGCGCCCGGCGTGGGCAGGTCGAAGGTGCGGTGTCGACCGCCCTGGTCGCGATGATCGTTGGACGGATCGCCGTTGACGAAGCGGTCGGTCATCACGAAGTAGATCGCCTTGCTGGCGAAGGGTTCGAGCGTGCCGTACAGCTCGTCGGCGCGCGCCGGCACGGCCAGGGACAGGGCCAACAGCGAAAGGCAGAACGTTCTCATGCGTGGGCTTCCGGACGGGCGTCCCGCACGCGCAGCGTGCACAGGCCGGCCACCAAGAGGCTCAGGCCACCGACGGCCAGCGCGTTGATCGGCGCGCCGCCCAGCACGGTCTTGACCAGCAGGCCCAGGATCGAGGCGGCCACCAGCTGCGGGATGACGATGAAGAAATTGAAGATGCCCATGTACAGGCCCATCTTGCGCGCCGGCACGCTGTCGGACAGCAGCGCATAGGGCAGCGACAGGATCGAGGCCCAGGCGAAGCCCACGCCGACCATCGACAGCAGCAGCCCGTGCGGATCGCGGATCAGCAGAAACGACAGGAACCCCACTCCGCCCAGGCACAGATTGAGCAGATGGCTCCAGCGCAGCCCCAGCACCCGCACCATCTGCGGGATCACGATCGCGGCCAGCGCGGCGAAGCCGTTGTAGGCGGCGAACAGTACACCCACCCAGTTGGCGCCGTCGTTGTAGGCGGCCGAAGTGGTATCGCGCGTGCCGAAGTGCGTGGCCGTGACCGCATCGGTGGTGTAGATCCACATCGCGAACAGGGCGAACCAGGAGAAGAACTGCACCACCGCCAGCCGGCGCATGGTCGGCGGCATGTCCAGCAGATCGTCGACGATAGCCGCATACATGCCGCCGCGCACGCGGCCGCGACCCAGCAGCAGGGCGCCGAACACGGCCGCGCCGCCGCCCAGCACATACAGCTGCTTGTCCAGGCCCAACAGCGCGACCAGCGCGCAGCCGATCAGGCCCAGCACCAGCGCAGCGGTGCCCAGGCGCAGACGCAGCGCGGGCGGGGATGCCGATAGCGCCGGCGCGACCTCCGCCTCCGGCGCTTCGCGCTCGCCGGCCAGCTGGCCCGGCGGGTCCTCGCGCGTGGTGAGCACGGTCCACAGGATGGTCAGCAGCAGCACCGCCCCGCCGAAGTAGAACGCATAGCGCACGGTGTCCGGCACCTCCCCTGCACCGGCGGTGTTGGCCACGCCGGCCTGCGCCAGCAGCCAGGGCAGCAGGCTGGC
Source organism: Pseudoxanthomonas sp. UC19_8 (assembly GCF_042700505.1). NCBI lineage: Bacteria > Pseudomonadati > Pseudomonadota > Gammaproteobacteria > Lysobacterales > Lysobacteraceae > Pseudoxanthomonas > Pseudoxanthomonas sp. UC19_8. The sequence goes on along the minus strand of NZ_CP170559.1, from coordinate 1,194,923 downwards.
CACCACCGAGCCGATGCCGATGAAGAAGCTCTGCATCGCATAGCCCGAGGCGCGCTGACGCGTGGGCAGCAGGTCGCCGACGAAGGCGCGGAAGGGCTCCATCGAGATGTTGATCGAGGCGTCCAGCACCCACAGCAGGCCAGCCGCGATCCACAGCGCGGGCGAGTGCGGCATCGCCAGCAGCGCCAGCGTGGCCAGCACCGCACCGATGAGGAAATACGGGCGACGCCTGCCCAGCCGCGTCCAGGTGCGGTCGGACAGATAGCCGACGATGGGCTGCACGATCAGCCCGGTCAGCGGCGCGGCCATCCACAGCACCGGGATGTCGTCCACCGAGGCGCCCAGGGTGTGGAAGATGCGGCTGACGTTGGCGTTCTGCAGGGCGAAGCCGAACTGGATGCCCAGAAAGCCGAAGCACATGTTCCAGATCTGCCAGAACGACAGGGTGCGGGTTTGGCTCATGACGCGCGATCGATCCCCTTGCGACACCGCGCGGCCGTGTCGAATCACGGCCGCGGTTCGCCGGGCGACATGGTGACCGTTGCCGTCGCGCTTTCCATGCTGCAGTGCAACCAAGTGTGTGCATACGCTGCGATGTCAAAGTCGCTTTATTCGAATGTGTACGACACGCCCGAAACACCTATTTTCAAGCGGTATCAGCGATGCGCCGCATGATCGATGCACCCCGCGCGAAGCCCCTTCTTCGACTCACACATCGCAGCGCGCTGCATACGTATTCATGGCCTCGCCCCGTCGTTGCGCGAGGACGCGCCGGGTCATGCGTGGAATAGTGGCGCCCGCTTCGCCCAGGGCCGCTCGCGGCGCCCGGGCCGGATGACTTCGGGGAACGGCAATGAACAACTGGTGGCGCGGCGCGGTGATCTATCAGGTCTACCCGCGCAGCTTCAAGGACACCAATGGCGATGGCGTGGGCGACCTGCCCGGCATCGTCGAGGGCCTGGACTACATCGCCAGCCTGGGCGTGGACGCGATCTGGATCTCGCCGTTCTTCAAGTCGCCCATGGCCGACTTCGGCTATGACATCGCCGACTACCGCGATGTCGATCCGCTGTTCGGCACGCTGGCCGACTTCGACGCCCTGCTGGCCAAGGCGCATGCGCTGGGCCTGAAGGTGATGATCGACCAGGTCCTCAGCCACTGCTCGGACCAGCACGCCTGGTTCCAGGAGAGCCGGCTGAGCCGCGACAACGCCAAGGCCGACTGGTACGTCTGGGCCGATCCGAAGGAGGACGGCACCCCGCCGAACAACTGGATGTCGCTGTTCGGCGGCGTGGCCTGGCGCTGGGAGCCGCGGCGCGAGCAGTACTACCTGCACAACTTCCTCGGCGCGCAGCCGGATCTGAACTTCCACAACCCGGCCGTGCAGCAGGCGACGCTGGACAATGTGCGGTTCTGGCTGGACCGCGGCGTGGACGGCATGCGCCTGGACGCGATCAACTTCTGCTTCCACGACGCGCAGCTGCGCGACAACCCGCCCAAGCCCAAGGACCAGCGCGTGGGCCGCGGCTTCAGCGCGGACAACCCCTACGCCTACCAGTATCACTACTACAACAACACCCGCCCGGAGATGCTGCCCTTCCTGGAGCGGCTGCGCGGGCTGATGGACCGCTATCCGGACGTGGCCGCGCTGGGCGAGATCTCCTCGGAGGACTCGCTGGCCACCACCGCCGAGTACACCGGTCGCAAGCGCCTGCACATGGGCTACAGCTTCGAGCTGCTGGTCGAGGATTTCAGCGCCGGCTACATCCGCGACACCGTCGCCCGGCTGGAGGCGGCGATGGACGATGGCTGGCCGTGCTGGGCCATTTCCAACCACGACGTGCCGCGCGCGGTCTCGCGCTGGGGCGGCGCGGGCGACGATGCCTTCGCCGCGCAGCTGGTGGCGCTGGTGTGCTCGCTGCGCGGCTCGGTGTGCCTGTACCAGGGCGAGGAGCTGGGCCTGAGCGAGGCGCAGGTGCCCTTCGAGCTGCTGCAGGACCCCTACGGCAAGGCCTTCTGGCCCAACTTCAAGGGCCGCGACGGTTGTCGCACACCCCTGCCTTGGCGCGATGCCGATGCCGGCGGCTTCACCAGCGGCAAACCTTGGCTGCCGGTGCCGGCCGAGCACCGTGCGCGCAGCATCGCCGCCCAGCAGGCCGATGCGGACTCGGTCCTGCAGCACGTGCGCCGCTTCCTGCGCTGGCGGCGCCGGCATCCGGCGCTGGTGCTGGGCACGATCGCCTTCCTGCAGACCGACGAGCCGGTGCTGGCCTTCCTGCGCGAACACGAAGACCAGCGCGTGCTGGTGGTGTTCAACCTCTCGGCCCAGGCGCAGCGCTGGACCCTGCCCGAAGGCCTTGCCGCCACCGCGCTGGAGGATCACGGACTGCCGGGTACACGACTCGAAGGACGCACGCTCGCCCTGCCCGCGCGCGGCAGCTGGTTCGGCGCCGTGGCGTGATCGAGCGTGATGTCGGCGGCTGCGCGGAATCGTTCCTGCGCTGCAGCACGGACGCCAGAAACCGCCGGAAAGCCCTTGTTTTCAAGCCGTTTTCGGTCGCGCGAGCGAAGACGCAGGCCGCTGCATCGCCCGTCCGATGACGCCGTTGCAAGCGCACCGCCATGAATACGTATGCAGGCCCATGCACATCCGGGAACGCGCACTACCATGGCCGCCCATTCAAGCAAGGCGCTGTTCCGGGCCTTCGCGAATCGCCGGTGTCGAGGGGGACACCGGATCAACTCGAATGCAGTACCAACATTGACTGGAGGGGAAAATGTTGACTCCCAAGCGCAACCTGCTGTGCCTGTCCATCGCCGTGGCCATGAGCATGGCCACCGCCCAGGCCTGGGCCCAGAGCACGCCGGCCGACACCGAGGCCGATCCGGCCGCGGTCAAGACCGACGCCACCGACCTGGACCGGGTCAAGGTCACCGGCATCCGCCGCGGCATCGAGGGCGCGATCTCGGTCAAGAAGGACGCCACCTCGATCGTCGAGGCGATCTCGGCCGAGGACATCGGCAAGCTGCCCGACGTGAGCATCGCCGAGTCGCTGGCCCGCCTGCCCGGCCTGGCCGCGCAGCGCGTGGCCGGACGCGCGCAGGTGATCAGCGTGCGCGGCCTCTCGCCCGACTTCTCCACCACCCTGCTCAACGGCCGCGAGGTGGTGAGCACCGGCGACAACCGCAGCGTGGAGTTCGACCAGTACCCGTCCGAGCTGGTCAACGGCGTGACCGTGTACAAGACGCCCGACGCCGGCCTGGTCGGCCAGGGCCTGTCGGGCACGGTGGACATGCAGACCGTGCGTCCGCTGAGCTTCGGCGAGCGCGTGATCGCGCTCGGTGGCCGCTACCAGCGCAACTCGCTGGGCAAGGCGGCCAACGTCGATCCTTACGGCAACCGCCTCAGCGCCAGCTACATCGATCAGTTCTTCGACAAGACCCTGGGCCTGTCGATCGGCTATGCGCATACCGACACGCCGATCCAGGAAAACCAGGTCGGCCTGTACGAGCCGTGGAGCACGCAGAACACCGACAGTGGCAACCGCCCCGGCGTGGCGCCGGGCACTTACTTCTCCGACGGCATCAAGGCCCTGCGCCGCACCGGCAACTCCAAGCGCGACGGCGTGATGGCGACCCTGCAGTACCGCCCGTCCAACGCCTGCGACCAGCACGCCTGGACGCCTTCCACACCGAGGCCGAGCAGGTCGATACGGCCAACCAGTTCGAGGTCAACCTCAGCAACTACAACGGCGGCTACACCCCGGGCCTGAACATCGCCAACCCGCAGGTCAACGGCAACGACACCTTCACCGGCGGCACCGCCAGCGGCGTCTATCCGCTGGTGCGCGGCATGTACAACAAGCGCAAGGACAAGATCGACGCCTTCGGCTGGAACAACGCCTTCAATGTCGGCGCGGTCAAGGTCAACGCCGACCTCAACTACTCCAAGGCCACCCGCAAGGAGCTCAACCTGGAGAGCAATCTCCAGCTCACCCCGATGCCGCAGCTGGACACGGTCGGCCTGGCCTATCGCAACAACGACTTCTCGCAGATCTCGCCGGGGCTGAACTACTCCAACCCCGAGTCGCTGTTCATCACCAACACCATCTACGGCTCGGGCTACGGCAAGGTGCCGCAGGTGGAGGACGAGCTGAAGGGCGCGCGCCTGCAGGCCAGCTTGCCCATGCCCGACGCGCTGAGCTGGTTCTCCGACCTGGACGTGGGCGTCAACTACGCCCGCCGCGAGAAGACCAAGCACCAGCCCGAAGGCAACATCAACCTGGGTCCGCAGGGCGACACCACCATCGCCCCCGATCTGCAGTACGCGCCGGTCAACCTGGGCTTCGCCGGCATCGGCTACATCCCGGCCTGGAACGTGCCCGGCGCGGTGGATCGCTACATGCAGTTCTCGCCCAACGAGGACGCCTCCTACCTGGTGTCCAAGGCCTGGACCGTGCTGGAGAAGATCACCACCGCCTGGATGCGCGCGGACATCGACACCCAGTGGGGGGAGGTGGGCGTGCGCGGCAACCTGGGCGTGCAGCTGCAGCACACCGATCAGTCCTCCCAGGCCAACTACTGGGACGGCTCGCAGCCGGCGGGCAGCGAGGTGCGCCCCATCGACGACGGCAAGACCTACAACGACTGGCTGCCCAGCCTCAACCTGGCCTTCCAGTTCCCCGCCGACCAGACCCTGCGCTTCGCCCTGGCCAAGCAGGTCGCGCGCCCGCGCGTGGACCAGATGCGCGCCTCGCTGGAGTTCGGCGTGGATACCTCCACCGGCAAGCCCGGCGCCAGCGGCGGCAATCCGATGCTCGATCCGTGGCGCGCCAATGCGCTGGACATCTCCTACGAGAAGTATTTCGGCGAGAAGGCCTACGTGGCCGCCGCGTTCTTCTACAAGGATCTCAAGAGCTACATCTACACCCAGACCCGCGACGACTACGACTTCAGCGACCTGGTCGCCGGCTACGTGCGTCCGCCCGGCATGACCGTGCCGGTGCAGACCACCGGCACCTTCAGCGCGCCGTTCAACGGCAAGGGCGGCAAGCTGCGCGGCCTGGAACTGACCGCCTCACTGCCGCTGGACATGGTGTTCGCGCCCCTGGAGGGCTTCGGCATCCAGGCCAGCGCCACGTTCAACGACAGCGACGTCAAGATCAAGGATCCGGAGAGCGCCTCCAGCGTCGGCGACGGCGCGATCAGCCTGCCCGGCCTGTCCGATCGCGTATACAACCTCACCGCCTACTTCGAGCGCAACGGCTTCGAGGCGCGCGTGAGCCAGCGCCGCCGCTCGGACTTCATCGGCGAGATCGGCAACTTCAACGGCAACCGCACCCTGCGCTACGTGGTCGGCGAGAACATCACCGACGCCCAGGTCAGCTACACCTTCGGCAGCGGCCGGTTGGACGGCCTGAGCCTGCTGCTGCAGGCCAGCAACCTCACCAACACCCCGTACCGCACCTACGCCGGCAGCAAGGACCGCCCGCTGGAGTACATCGAGTGGGGCCGCACCATCGTGCTGGGCGTGAACTACAAGTTCTGACTCGCTTCGCCTGAGAAGATGAAGCAAGGGCGCCGGATCGCATCCGGCGCCCTTTTTTGGTTGCTTCTCTGGATTGATGGACCGGCGCCCTTCTTTTGCTGCTTCTCTCGACTGATGGACCGCAGCCCATTTTTTGCTTCTCTCGACTGATCGATTGGCGCATGCGCGTGTCGAGCTTCTTGGGGGGGTGGCGGGCCGGCAGGGCGCGGCGCCTCGGCTCGCTGATTCCCGGAAGGCCGGCGTCTGGATGGAAAAGGCCTGAGTGGGTTTCATGCTGCGCTGCGAGCAGCTGTCTCTCAGATCGCAGCCTCGTTGTAGAGCGGAGCTTGCTCCGCTGCTCTTCGTTCGGTTCGCAGGGAAAGCCCCAGCGGAGCAAGCTCCGCTCTACAAGTGGCAGCCGGCGAGCACCAGGCGCGCCGCCGCGGTCCATCTTTCGAGCCGAAGCCCATGCGCTCAACGCGCGCGGCAGCGGGCCGGCGGGCGGAGGCCGCGCCTAGCGAGGCAGGATGCCCTGACCGAGGGAAAAGCGGACGCCGCCCGCCGGACCGCTGCCTTTCCGAAGCAACAACGCGCACGCACCACGGTCCATCGCAACGTGATCCCTCGCTCAGGGGAACAACATTCCCCGACTCAAGTCCCCGGTCGCGCCACCACCTTGGGCTCGTGCACTTCCTCGCCCGGCTTGGCGCGGCCGGCCATCTCCGCGCCGGCGTCGGGCGCCAGCTTGCGCATGGCGATCACCGAGCTGGCCGAGATCAGGCCGATGGTGAGGAAGGCGAAGGTGAAGTTGATCGGCACCCCGGTCGGCTGACCGGTCGCCAGGCTGGCCAGGCTGAGCGCATAGCCGCCGACCGTCACGCCCAGGGCCAGCGAGATCTGCTGGATCATCGCCGCCAGGCTGGTCGCCTGCCCCATCCGCGCCTGATCCACTTCCGAATAGATGATCGCGTTGAGGCTGGTGAACTGCAGCGAGCGGAAACAGCCACCGACCAGCAGCAGCGTCACCATCAGCAGATACGGCGTCCCCGGCCGGAAGAAGCCATAAGTCGCCAGCATCAGCGAGGCCGCCACCGCGTTGAACACCATCACCTTGCGGAAGCCATAGCGCTTGAGGATGCGCGCCGCCAGCGTCTTCATGAACATCGCGCCAGCCGCCGAAGTAAAGGTGATCGCACCGGACTGCAGCGGATTGAGGCCGAAGCCCAGCTGCAGCATCAGCGGCAGCAGGAACGGGATCGCGCCGATGCCGATGCGGAACACCGACCCGCCCAGCACGCCGATGCGATAGGTCGGCAGCTGCAGCAGGCTCAGATCGATCAGCGGATGCGCGACCCGGCGCGCATGCCACAGGTAGACGCCCATCACCGCCCCACCCACCGCCACGCAGCCCAGCGCCAGACCGATATTGACCATGTGCCGGCCCAACGTGGCCAGCCCGAACATCGTCAGCGCAAGGCCCAATCCCGACAGCGCGAAGCCCGTCCAGTCCAGCGGCTGCACCGGCTCCTTGAGCAGCGGGATATGCCGCCACGCCAGCCACATGCCCAGCGCGCCGATCGGCAGATTGATCAGAAAGATGAAACGCCAGTGGCTGTAGGTGGTGATCAGACCGCCGAGCAGCGGGCCCAGGATCGGCCCCAGCAGCGCGGGGATGGTCAGCCAGCTCAGCGCCCGCACCAGCTCGGCCTTGGCCACGCTGCGCAACAGCACCAGCCGCCCGACCGGCACCATCATCGCCCCGCCCATGCCCTGGACGAAGCGCGCGGCGACCATCCATTCCAGCGAAGTCGAGGCCGCGCAGCCCAGCGAGCCGAGCAGGAACACCGCGATGGCCGTCATGAAGGTCGGCCGCGCGCCGAAGCGGTCGGCGACCCAGCCGCTGATGGGGATGAACACCGCCAGCGCCAGCAGGTAGGTGGTCAGGGCCAGCTTCAGCGCCACCGGCTCCACGCCCAGGTCCGTGGCGATCGCCGGCAGCGAGGTGGTGATCGCCGTGGAGTCCATGTTCTCGATGAACAAGGCGGTGGCGACGATCAGCGGCAGCAGGCGTTCGGGCTTCAATGGACCGGTGGGGCGACAGCGGTAGCGGTGATTTTCGCTCAAACGCCCTTGCTCGCGCGTGAGCCGCGGCCCGGCCCGGCCCGCTGGCCGGCACACGCCGAGTTCAGACCTTGCCGTACCAGCGCGCGATCGCCGGCGACAGCCGATCGGTGAGGTCGATGTCCAGGCTGCGATAGCCGTCCAGCACATCGCCCAGCGCCCGCCCGGCCGGCGTGGGACCGACCAGGCCCTCCAGCTCCTCGACGCTGAGCTGGGCATCGGCCCAGTCGTAGAGCCGGTCGATCCGCGACAGGGCCGCCGCCCGCAGCCAGCCGTGCAGCGGCAGCACGCGATAGCCGCCCTGCGCCAGCTCGGCCACGTGCATGGCCAGCGGCGCGGCCACGCCGCGGAACCACTCGGTCTGGCCGCCGGCCGCATCGCGGATGGTCAGCGGCATCGGCGCGCGATGGGCACGCAGCGGCCCGCGCAGCCGCAGTTCCAGGTCGCGGGCATCGCGGACGGTCTCGGTCTCGATCAGCACGCCGCTGTGCAGGTCGAAGAACTCGAACCAGCGCGGATGCAGCGCGCCGATCCGCCCCAGCGGATCGCGCGAGAACCCGATCTTGCAGAAGTCCTCCCAGGCGCACGGAAAGACATAGGTGAAGCAGCGCCCGTCGATCGGGAACGCCGCCTTGACGGCGCGGCTCACGATGCGGCGCGCTGCGGAGCGGCCGGCGCGGGAGGAACTCCGGCCGCCTCATCCGGCGCCGGCTCCCAGCCAAACACGCTGCGCCCGCCATAGCGGTGTGACTGGCGGCGCTCCTCTTCCAGGTACGCCTCCAGCGACGGACCTTCGGCCTGCGCCTCCAGCTGCCGCGCCTGCGCATCCAGGCGGCGGATCGCCTCGAGCTTTTCCTCGTTGCCCAGCCGGGCCTGGCGCACGGCGGTCTTGAGCACGCCGATGGTGTGGTCCAGCACCCGGGTCGGCACCGGGAAGGGATGCCGGTCCTTGCCGCCATGGGCCAGCGAAAACCGCGCCGGATCGCTGAAGCGGCACGGCGTGCCGTGCAGCACCTCGGCCACCATCGCCAGCGAGCGCACGGTGCGCGCGCCCACGCCGGGCACCTGCAACAACGCAGTGAAGTCCTTCGGCCCCTGCTCGGCGGCCGCGGCCAGGCTGCCATGCAGCCGGCGCAGGACGATGTCCTGGGCGCGCACGTCGTGATGGTCCGGTAGCGACAGATGCGGCTGCGCGGCCGGATTCCAGGCCTGCGGATCGGGTGCCTCCGCCGCCGGCTCGGCGAACAGGTCGCCGGTGACGGGCAAGGCGGCCTCGGTCCGCGCGCGTGCCAAGCGCTTGACCGTCGCCGCCGACGGCGTCGCCAGGCGCCCGTACTCGCGCGCGATTTCCTGCGGGCTCAACGTCTGCAGCAGCGAGACCTGCGCCGCCCGCGCGCCGGCGGCCCGACGATCGGCCAGGTTGACGATCGCACCCTGGCGCGGGCCCTCGATGGCCGCGTGCGGCGCATCGACGAAGTCCTTCAGCCCTTCGGACAGCCAGTGATAGCGACGCGCCTGCCTGCTGGCGGTGTTCATGCCCTGCTGCACCACCACCCACTGGCCGTCGTCGCCGACGATGAAGCCGTGCAGATACAGGTCGAACCCGTCCTGCACCGCCGCGCTGTCCACCTTGGCCACAAGCCGGCTGGCGCGCGCCAGCGCCGCGCCGTCCACGCCGGTGCGCTCGCCCACCGCCAGCAGCTCGTCGGGCGTGGCGCGCGAATGCCGGCCGCGCCCGCCGCAGACATGGATGCCCAGCTCGCCCGACAGCGGCGTCAGCCCGCGCTTGAGCGCGCCGATCACGCTGGTGGTGATGCCGGAGGAATGCCAGTCCATGCCCATCACCGCGCCGAAGGACTGGAACCAGAACGGATGGGCCAGCCGCCGCAGCAGCTCGTCGCGCCCATAGGTGTGGACGATGGCCTGGCACATCACCGCGCCCAGCCGGGTCATGCGCTGGCCCAGCCACGCCGGTACGCGCCCGCCATGCAGGGGAAGATCGGCGCTGCCGCCGCGTCGGGTCATGGAACCTGCCTCACCGCGCCAGCCTGCCACGTGCCCATCTCAGCGCGTGAGACGGCTAAAGCACCTCGGACACGAAGTACGCCACGAACGCCAGCAGCAGGAGGACACAGCCCGCAGACGCGAGCCTGCTCGCGCGCGATGCGGGGCCGGTCATGGCCTGTTCGGCGGGGAACGGCAAGCTGATCGCACGCAGGGTGCTCAGAAACCCCGCCGTCGCGGCGATCACGCGCAGCCAGTCGTTGCGCAGCCAGGGCATGCACCAGGGCCTCGATGCTCGCCTGATCCTGCAGCGCGCCGGGCGCGCCCTTGGCGACGGCCCAGAGCGCGGCATTCATGGGCCAGAACGACGCCACGGTGAAGACCAGCACGACCAGGATCGTCAGCGCCGAGGCCAGCAGCCAGCGGCGGTAGCGCATCGGGGTGCGCCAGCCGGCGAAGACCGCGATCCACGTGGCGACCAGCAGCAAGGCCGAGGGCGGAATGAAGAAATCACCGGTATTGACCGGATACGCGGCCCCGTAGGGCAACAGCCGCAACGAGGCCGGCGGCGCCGCGCTCCAGGCGCCCGCCAGGACCACCAGGTCGAAGACCTTGGCCCCCAGCAGGACGCCCCACGCGATCGCCGCGAACCAGAGCGCGCCACGCACGATCCTTTGACGCCATGGCGAAGCGGGCACCACGCTCGGGCTGGACATGCACGGTCCTTCAGGCTGCGGTGACCGCATCGTACCGGACCCGTCGGCCTCGGCATCGCCCGACGGTCGCACCGCGGCCGCGCTACACGTAGCGCGGGATCGGCCCCAGCTGCGGCGTCTGATCGGGCAGATCGACCTCGGTCCTGTCCACGTAGCACCAGCCCCAGCCTTCGGGCGGGTCGTAGCCCTCGATGATGGGATGGCCGGTGGCGTGGAAATGCGCGCTGGCGTGGCGATGCGGCGAATCGTCGCAGCAGCCCACGTGGCCACAGATGCGGCACAGGCGCAGATGCACCCACGGGCTGCCGATGGCCAGGCAATCCTCGCAGCCCTTGGCGCTGGGCGTGACCTCGGCGATGTCATCCAGATGCGTGCAACGGGATATGATGGCTCCTTCAGGGCTCTGCGGCAGGGCGCGGCTCCAGGGCCGCCAGGTATTGATGGATCTGCGCGACCACGGCCGCGCCCTCGCCCACCGCGGCGGCCACGCGCTTGACCGAACCTGCGCGCACATCGCCGATGGCGAACACGCCGGGCCGGTCGGTCTCCAGCAAGGCCGCGCCGTTGGCACCGGTGACCACGAAGCCGGCCGGGTCCAGCGTCACGCAGCCCTTGAGCCAATCGGTGTTGGGGTCGGCGCCGATGAACAGGAACAGATGCCGCAGCGAGCAACTGTGCGACTGGCCGCTCGTGCGATCGCGATAGGTCGCACCGGCCAGCGCGCCCTGATCGTCGGCCTCCAGCGACAGCAGCTCGGTATTGGTGTGCAGCTCCACGTTGGGCAGCGCCTGGATGCGTTCGATCAGGTAGCTGGACATCGACGCCTCCAGGCTCTTGCCGCGGATGACCAGATGCAGCTTCTTCACCTTCGGCGCCAGGTAGACCACCGCCTGCCCGGCCGAATTGCCGCCGCCCAGCAGCGCGATCTCCTCGCCGGCGCACATGCGCGCCTCGATCGGGGAGGCCCAGTAGGACACGCCGCTGCCCTCGAAGCGCGCCAGCTGCGCGACCTCCGGCCGGCGATAGCGCGCCCCGGAAGCGACCACCACCGTGCGCGCCTGCACCACCTGGCCGTTGTCCAGGCTCAGCTGCAGCGGCGCATGCGGATCCTCGGCCCTGGCCTCGCACTGCAGCGTGCGCACATCCAGCGGCAGCGCCAGTTCCACGCCGAACTTCAGCGCCTGGTTGTAGGCGCGCCCGGCCAGCGCCTGGCCGGAGATGCCGGTGGGGAAGCCCAGATAGTTCTCGATGCGCGAAGACGCACCGGCCTGCCCGCCGATGGCGCGCTGCTCCAGCACCAGCACCGAGAGCCCCTCGGACGCCGCATAGACCGCCGTCGCCAGCCCCGCCGGCCCCGCGCCGACCACGACCACATCGTGGACCACCGCCGGATCCAGCTCCGGCGTCATGCCCAGGCAGCTGGCCGCGGCCAGGTTGGTCGGCCGCTTGAGCACGGTGCCGTTGGGGCAGATCATCAGCGGCAGTTCTTCGGCGTGGATGCCCAGGCGCTCGACCAGGGCCTGGCCCTGCGCGTCCTGGGTCGCGTCCAGCAGCGTGTTGGGATAGCCGTTGCGGGTGAGGAAGCCCTGCAGCCGCACCAGCTCGGCCTCGCCCGGCTGGCCGACCAGCACCGAGCCGACCGCCTTGCTTTCGATCAGGCCCACGCGGCGCAGGATCAGCGCGCGCATCACGATTTCGCCCAGCTCGGCCGCGCCGATCAGCAGGGCGCGCAGATGCGCGGCATCCAGGGGCACGGCCGTACAGCCCTGCGCACCGGCCACGCCACCGGCCAGCGAACTACGCCCGGCCAGCTGGCTGACCTCGCCGGTGAAGCTGCCCACGCCGTGCTCGTGGATGACCTCCTCATGGCCCAACCCGTCGCGACGCGACACGACGATGCTCCCCTCCAGCACCAGCCAGACCGGCGCCGGGTGGTCGCCGACGGCAAACACCTCCTCGCCCGGCGCGAACCGCCGCAGCGGCCCGCTGGCGAACCGTCGCGCCGTGGCCAGCTGGGCCGCATCCAGCGCCGGGTACATCTGGTGATGCCGGGTATCGATCAGTGCCATGCGAATGCTCGGTGTCCAGGCAGCAGACCCCCGCCGCCGAACGCCCTTTCTACCATCTTGGGTCGATCCGGGACCGCATACCTGCGCGGCGCGCCGGACCACGCAAGGCAAGCCCAAGGCCTGCCCCGCATCATGGTGCCGGAAAATTCAAAAACCCTCTGTAGAGCGGAGCTTGCTCCGCTGCCTTTCTGTCAGATCGCCCGGAAATGATCAACGAAGCAAGCCCCACTGCCCTTCGATCAGATCGCCTGGAATGCTCCAGCGGAGCAAGCTCCGCTCTACAGGGCCGTTGCCCTTCGACCAGATCACCGAAGATGCCCAGCAGGACAGATATCGCTGCCTGCCAGATCGCCGAAAGCGCCGATCATCGAGCGATCGCAAGCGATCAGCACATCACGCGACATGGCGCAGAAAAATTCAAACCCTCTGTAGAGCGGAGCTTGCTCCGCTGCCCTTCGATCAGATCGCCTGGAATGCTCCAGCGGAGCAAGCTCCGCTCTACATGGCCGCTGCCCTTCGGCCAGATCACCGAAGATGCCCAGCGCAACAGATACCGCTGCCTGCCAGATCGCCGAAAGCGCCAATCATCGAGCGATCGCAAGCGATCAGCACATCACGCGACATGGCCCAGAAAAATTCAAACCCTTTGTAGAGCGGAGCTTGCTCCGCTGCCCTTCGGTCAGATCGCCTGGAATGCTCCAGCGGAGCAAGCTCCGCTCTACAGGGCAGGGTCATGGCGCCAGCGATAGGTCGTTGCCATATCGGCACCAGGCATGTGGATACTCACCCAAACCCCCAGCCAATCCACGTCGCACAGGATTCCCGAGGATGTAGCGCGCCTGCGTCAGCAGATCCTCGTCACCGCGCATCTGCCGGTCGTAGAACCCTGGTTGCCAGAATGCACCGCGTGTTCCGCACGCGATATTGATGTCACGCGCAGCCTGCGACTTCAATCGCTGCACCACACGGCTCAAGCTCTCGGCCCGCAATTCGAACAGCCAGTGCACGTGATCCGGCATAACGACCCGGGCAATGGAGTCGCTATCGCCGGACGCATCCGACCCACGCAATTCAGAAGCCATCGCTTGCGCGGCGACCAGATTGGCGAAGAGGGGACGACGCAGAAGCGTCACCGTCGTCACCGCGTAGACAGCGCCGATCACCGAGTACCGTCCAATGTGTAGCGCAGGGCTTGCCATGCCCGCAGCCTGAGCGGCGCGCCTCGCGCAATGCATCAGGCGCTCGCCCGATATCGCATCGGAAAAATCGCAACCCACCGTAGAGCGGAGCTTGCTCCGCTGCCTTTCGTTCGGGTCGCCGGAACCGTAGAGCGGAGCTTGCTCCGCTGCCCTTCGGTCGGGTCGCCGGAACCGTAGAGCGGAGCTTGCTCCGCTGCCCTTCGGTCGGATCGCCGGAACCGTAGAGCGGAGCTTGCTCCGCTGCTCTTCGGTCGGGTCGCCGGAACCGTAGAGCGGAGCTTGCTCCGCTGCCCTTCGGTCGGGTCGCCGGGGCCGGTCTAGCGGAGCAAGCTCCGCTCTACAAGATGGACGCCACGGGCCAAAGCAGGACATCCCGCGGATGCGGGGCGTCTTCTTCGATCATGCCGATCGAAGAGGCCGGGGATGACGCGACGGCTCAGTACACCAGCGTCTGGATCGCGTGCGCGGGGATCTCCACCTGGGTGGATGCCTCGCCGACATAGAAGTTGTAGGTGATCGCCTGGTCGCTGCCATTCATCACCACGGTCGCCAGCCGGTTGTCCAGGTTGAGAAAGGCCGTGGTCATCAGATTGCTGCGGCTGCTGGCGGCACTCACGCGCTGCGCCTGCGGGCGGATGAACTTGGAGAAATGGCCGATGTACCAGTACGGCGGGGTGTAGATCAGCGCGCCGGTGCGCGTGTCGGCCTGCAGCGGCGCGAAGCAATAGTTGCCCACGTGGTTGGGGCCACCATGCTCGTCCAGCAGGATGTTCCAGTCGGTCCAGGCCACCGCACCGCCGTTGAAGTCGTGGATCATCGAGGCGCCATAGCGCTCACCGTGGGCCCAGTCCTGGATACGGTCGAAGTCGAACTTCTCGATCGAGGCCTCGGTCAGCAGCAGCGGCTTGTCCGGATAGGCGCGCGAGACGGAGGCCACGTTGTCGTACATCGGGTCGAAGCCAGCCCAGGTCTCGTACCAGTGGAAGCCCATGCCCCAGGCGTACTTGGCCGCCTCCGGGTCGTCGAACAGCACGTTGGCGCGGTGGACCATCATGTCGCGGTTGTGGTCCCACACGATGATCTTCTTGTCGCCGTAGCCGGCCTTGGCCATGGTCGGGCCGAGGTGGTCCTTGAGGAAGTCGCGCTCCTGCTCGGCCGAGAACTGCATCGACTCCCAGATCTGGACCGCCATCGGCTCGTTCTGGATGCTGATGCCCCAGATCGGGATACCTTCCTTCTCGTAGGCCGCGATGAACTTGGTGTAGTAGTTGGCCCAAGGCGTCGGCGTACTCCGGCAGCAGGTGGCCGCCCTTGAGCATGCTCTTGTTGTCCTTCATGAAGGCCGGCGCGCTCCAGGGGCTTGCGAACATCGGCAGCGTGCCGCCGGCCGCGGCGATCGCCTGCTTGATCATCGGGATGCGGTACTTGCGATCGTGCGCGATGGAGAAGGTTTTGAGGTCCTTGTCGCCTTCCTTGATGTAGGTGTAGCTGGCGCTGGAGAAGTCCGAGCTGTGGATGGTGGTGCGGGCCCAGCTGTAGCCGATGCCGGCGTCCGGGTCGTAATAGGCCTTCATGAATTCGGCCTGCTTGGCCTTGCTCAGCTTGGCGTAGGTCTCGGCAGCGGCATCGGTGATCGCCCCGCCCACGCCCATCACGGTCTGGAAGCGCCGGGTCGGGTCGACGAAGATCGAGTTCTCGCGCTCGGTGAGGGCGTGGCCGGGCTGCAGGGCGGCCACCTCGCTGCGCACCATCTGCGCGGGCGCGCCCGAGGCCGAGGTGTAGACCGTCACCGCGCCGCCGCTCGGCGTGTAGGCCGCGCTCGTGACCTCCGCCCCCTGCGCACTGGCCGCCGCCAGCAGCGCGCCCATCAGCGACACCCGCATCGTCTGTTTCATCGTGCCCTCCCAGGCGAATCGAAATCCCGGCAAGCATACGCGTCCCGGCCGGCGCGCCCTTCATCGAGCGCGCTCTTGGCGGTGCGCTCACTTGCGCGGGCGCAGCATCGCCTCACCCACTACAAGGACTTCCACCATGAGCACCCCTGCCCGCTCCGACCAGCTGATCGGCGACGATGTGGTCCGCACCCTGGCGCAGCAGCCGGACATCGAGGCCGGCGAGATCCTGGTCGAAATCCAGGACGGCCAGGTCACGCTGACCGGCAACGTGCCCGAGCGCGACATGAAGCAGCGCGCCGTGGCCTGTGTGCGCCAGATCGAGGGCGTGGTCGGCGTGCGCGACCTGATCCGCTACGACGACGGCAGCGCGTCCTTCGGACCGCCGGGCCAGGCCGTGCGCGATGGGGACCATGAAGGGGGTCCGGGATCGGCCGCGGAGGCTGATCTGCGTGAGGATGGCTGATAGATCCGGACACACCTCTAGATCCGGACATACCTCGCAAAAGTGACCTTCGCCCGATCCAGGGAGCAGTGCGTCTGAGGGCTGGGACTTCGGTAGGGGCACGTCAGGTCATAGGGCTTCGGTTTGCGGGGGTGTTCGAACCCCTGCCTCGCGCACACCACAATCAGTGACAGGAAACTATCGACTTGAGGCCCCCTCCCTTTCGCCATAGGCGAAGGGGAGGGCTGGGGAGGGGTCGAGGCTTTACCGGGAAAGCTACCGAAGCAAAAGCAAAAGCACCCCACCCCGGCCCTCCCCTTCGCCTGCGGCGAAAGGGAGGGGGCAGAGCGCTGCTTGAGGCCTTCAAGTTCGAAGAAGTCCTGATCCATCCGCCGCAGCGCCTCGACACGGCCGGGCACGCGAAGAGCGGGCCTTGGATGGCCCGCGGCGGCGAGTCCGCCATGGAGGTCGGACCGAGCCGAGGAGCCGTGCCCGCCCGGGTCGAGGCCGCTTGCCGAAGTAGCGCTTACCGACACAAGCGGCGTGGCGCACATTTACGCGCTTCAACAAGTGGTCCGCATCCCCGCACACCAGCGAGGGACAAAAAGAAGCCCCGCATCGCGGGGCTTCTTCCTGCCTGCACGCCTCAATCCCTGGCATGCCTCAGACAGTGCTTACTTCTGCTGCTTCAACCACGCCACCACCTGCGGACGGCGTTCGGCCTGCAGCTTGACCCGGGTCTGGATGCTGGTCATCACCGTCTCGGCCGCGCGGCGCGAGGTCGGGGCGATGTACTTGTCGGCATAGGCCTTGATCTTGTCCACCATCTTCAGGTCGTCCGCGCTGCTGCCCAGGCCCGGGTAGTAGCGCGCCCGCGAGGTCGAATCGACCAGCGTGTCGACCTTCTCGCGGTGGGCCACGGCGAAGTCGAACGCCAGGTCGGCATGCTCCTGGGACACCGCGCCGATCATGCTGGCGGCGTTGGTCGCCCCCGGCTCATCGGTCAGCGCCATGTCCAGCGCACGCTGGGCCAGCGCCGGGTCCTTGGCGTAGGCCAGCAGCGAGTAGTACTGGTCGCGCACCATGGACGAGGTCTCCTGCTTGGCCATCGCGTGCAGCGTGTCCCAGGTGGCCGCGTCGGCGTTGCGCGCGACGATGCCCAGCACGGTGCGGCGCAGATCCGGCGAGAGCGACTTCGGGTCGGCCTGGAAGGCCGCGAAGCGGCGGCGCGCCTCGGCGATCACCTGCGCATCGCCCATGTTGCTAAGCACGCCGATCAGGCTCGAACGCAGCTGCTTGACCCGCGCCGGATCGCCCGCGCGGTTGTCCCAGCCCAGCTGCTGGAACTTGGGAGACAGGCGGGCGATGGCGTACTTGCGCCACGCCGCCTGCTGCTTGGCATCGCCATCGAACAGCCCGTCGACGCCGCCCAGCACGCCGGCCACCTGCAGCCACAGGTCCGGCGAGGCATCCAGCGGCACCTTGGCGGTCAGGTCCAGCTGGTCGGCGACCGGCTGCAGGCCGACGCTGGACAGCGCGCCGGCGTCCATGATCACGCCCAGCTGGTCCACCACCGGCAGCGTGGAGAACTTGGCGCTGAGCGCCTGGAACATCGCCGGCGCATACAGCGTGCGGTAGTAGCCCTTCTGCCCGGCGTTGATCACCACCGGCTGCTGGCAGCCCGGCAGCGTCACGCGGGCGCTGCCGTCCTGCACCAGCACGCGCGTTTCCTTGCCGTCGGCGCCGCGCAGGGTCACCGGCACGTTCCAGCGCAGCGGCGTCTTGTTGGGGCGGTCCAGCGTGAATTCGCCCTGCTCCAGCGTCACCGTGGTGCTGTTGCTGGCGCAGACCGCATTGGCCTTGATCAGCGGCACGCCCGGCTGCAGGGTGAAGTCGTGCGCGACCTGGGTGAAGTTCTTGCCCGGCGCGGCCTTGTCGACCTCGCTCCACAGCTCGTCGGTGACCGCGTTGCCGTGCGCGTGGGCCTTGATGTAGCTGCGCACGCCGGCACGCCAGTTGTCCGAGCCGACGTAGTCCTCCAGCATGCCGATCACCGCAGAGCCCTTGCCGTAGGTGATGCCGTCGAAGGCCTGGCTGGCCTGCTCGACCGTGGCCACGTGCTGCACCACCGGATGGGTGGTGGCGTAGGCGTCGCGGCCCATCGCGCCGCGGCTGGTGTAGGCCGCCTCGGTCTTGTCGATGTCCCATTCCGGATGCAGCTTGGCCGTGGTGCGGCCCTCCATCCAGGTGGCGAAGCCCTCGTTGAGCCACAGGTCGTCCCACCACGCCATGGTCACCAGGTCGCCGAACCACTGGTGGGCGATCTCGTGCGCGGCGGTGGTGAACACGCGCTGCTCATCGTTGACGTTGGACACGGCCGGGTCCAGCAGCAGCGAGTACTCGAAGGTGAAGATCGCGCCCCAGTTCTCCATCGCACTGAAGAACTGGCTCTGGCCGGGCGCGGCGATGTTGTCCAGCTTGGGCAGCGGATAGTCCACGCCGAAGTAGGCGTTGTATTCCTTCAGCACATCGCGCCCGGACTCCAGCGCGAACTTGGCCTGGTCCACCTTGCCCTTCTGCGCGATCACGCCGATTTCGGTGCCGTTGGGCCCCGCCAGCGTGGCGCGCTCGAAGTCGCCCAGGCCGAAGAACAGCAGATAGGTCGACATCTTCGGCGTGGTGGCGAACACCACCTGCTTCATGCCGTTGCCGGCGTCCCTGGACGAGGCGATCGGCATGTTGCTCACCGCCATCTGCGCGGCCGGCACGGTCACGCTGAGGTCGAAGGTCGCCTTGAAGTCCGGCTCGTCCCAGGACGGGATGAAGCGGCGCGCATCGGAATTCTCGAACTGCGTGTACAGCGAGCGCTTCTGGCCATCGGCGGTGGCGTAATCCAGCGCGAACAGGCCATTGGCCTGGGTGTTGATGATGCCGCTGTAGTCGATGGACAGCACGTACTTGCCCGGCGCCAGCGTCTTGTCAAAGGCGAAGCTCGCCGTCTGCGCATCGGCATCGGTGCTGACCTTGGCGGTGAGCGGCTTGCCCTTGCCCGCGCTGAGCGTGCTGGTGCCGAAAGTCAGGTTGGCCGCCTGCAGCACCAGGGTCTGGGTCGGCTGCAGCACCTGCACATCGATCCTGACCTTGCCGTCGAAGCTCATCTTGTCCGCGTGCGGGATGATCTGCACCGCGTAGTGGCTGGGGCGCGCGGTGCGCGGCAGCTGCGTGGTCACCTGCGCGGCGCTGTCGGCGACCTGCGCGGCGGGAGTGGCCGGGGTGGACTGGGCCGACGCCGCCAGGCTCGTGCCGGCCAGGGCCAGCGTGATGGCGGTCACCAGGGTCTTGCGCATGCGGATTCCTTGAAGTGGCTGGCGCGTCCCCGCGCCGAAGCCGCGGATGATCCTCTCCCCCTACCCGGCCCGGCGCCCCCCGAAAGTCATGTCGGTTTTGTCAGGTAGCCCCTCAAGCGTGAAGACCGCGCTACCGCGTGTCGCGAAGGCGCTCGGCCATCGGATCGAGCGGGCGGCGCATTCCATATTCCGGAATACGGAACATTGACCATAACCCGTTGTTTTGCATGACCAGGCCCGCCAGACAGCCCATCGCCAGCTGCCCATCCCGGCTGACTTCGCGCCATCTATGGTCACCTCCCCCCAACCCCCACGTCGTCATCCCCGCGAAAGCGGGGATCCAGGGGACCTTTCCAACCGACCGCAACAAAAGCGGAGCCTCGCTACCCTGCCCGATGCCCCTTGAAGCTCAGTGCATCCACCCGCGTTCGTCAGCCTGCACCGCCGGCCCCACCGCGTAGATCGCCTGTTCCTCGCGCACGCGAGCCGACAACGCGGCACGCAGCGGCTGACGCTCGACCTGCCCCAGCAACGCACGCACCTCATCGACCGCAGCGCAAAGCGTCTCGCCCACTTCCGGCGGCGCATGCCCTACCCGCCCGGTCGCATCGCCCACCGCCACCACCCTCGCATGCGCCGAAGCGGTCTCGACCAGCAGGTTGAGCCGGTCGAGTTGTGCCAGCGTAACGCGGAAGGCTGCGCACCCTGCATCTGTCGCCCCATCACCATCGATATCGGGCAGGCCCTCAGCCGCATCCCCAGGGCCCTGCGCCGGCCACGACAGCGCCTCCAGCACCTGCCCCACCTGATCGGCCAACAGCTCCAGGCAGAACGCCACCTCGCCCATGCGCACCCCACGCCCAGCCGCGTCCTCCTCCGCCTGCGTGCGCGGCGCCAAAAGCCGTGCCAGAAACCTGACGTGATCGCTCAAGCGCGCCAACCGCACCTGGCCCTCCACCGGCAGGAAATAGCCGGGGCCTTCTTCATCGTCCAAACGGTCGTACGACATCGGTGCCTCCTCGTTCCATGAAGGGAGCCGCCCGCCGAGAATGGCGGACGGGAAGTCGGGAGGCTCGAAACCGCAGACAGCCGGCGGGCTTATTCCCCTTGCGGGTGTTGTATTCACCGCCCTCCCGACGCAGGCATCGCGTCGGTTGCGCCTGCAGAACATCCAGGCACAAAAAACCCACCGGTTTATCGGAGGTGGGTACCGCTGTCTGCGGAGTTTCGAGGCTCCGTGCAGCAAGACTGCTACTGAAAAATCCCGACGTCAAGCATGGATATCGAGCCCTGCTGCGAGCAGGGGAAACGCATAATTAGCCAACGGCAACGAGGCTTCCTCATCAGAACTCAAACGATCCGTTGCCATCAGCCCGTACCCAGAACGCCACAGATTCATTTGAACAAGAAAGCT
The DNA here is from genome assembly GCF_042700505.1 of Pseudoxanthomonas sp. UC19_8. Taxonomy (NCBI): domain Bacteria; kingdom Pseudomonadati; phylum Pseudomonadota; class Gammaproteobacteria; order Lysobacterales; family Lysobacteraceae; genus Pseudoxanthomonas; species Pseudoxanthomonas sp. UC19_8. The sequence continues at coordinate 1,174,189 of NZ_CP170559.1, read as the reverse complement.
GCCTGTGGCTTCGTCACCGCACTGTTACCCGTCGGGACAAGTCCATGATCGCGCATCCAGCCAAGCCACTTACCTAAGATGTCCGGTGTGAAGCGCTCCTTCGCCTCATGCCAGTTGCCGCGAAACTCATTGATCAACCACTCGTCATTGGGATGGAGCCCCTCAGCAAGCGCATCGTTCCAGACTGCGTACAGCGTTGCGACGGCCTCCAGATCGTCCGTCTTACGCCCTTCGAATAGCGCGATAAGACGATCCAACTCCTTCCGACCAGCGCCGAGTGCAGCAGCCGCCATTTCGACAGAGCGATTGATGTTCGCCCCGATGTGATAGGCGACCTTTTCCTGCCCAGATTTGAGCACCTCGACTGAGGTCGTATACAGCCCTTTCTGAGCGGCACGCTCCTCCACCCGGTAAATCGACGTATCGAGTGGGCCAGCAGCATGGCGACGATATCCATCCATCAAGCGCAAGCCCAGATGAGAATCCGCCAAGAACAGCAACTTCATATGCGCAACACGGCCAAAGGTGCGTTGTAGCGCGAGCTTTGAGATCAGATAAGCACTGAAGTCGACAATCTCAGCCCTCGACTCCTTCTCACCATTCAAAGCTTGGCCAACCAATGCATTAGCCAGATTCCCATGCACTTGGCGGGCCTCGCCGAGGCGAGCTTTGAGTTGGTCGCAGAGTGCCATCAGTTGATCAACCTTGGCGACGATGCGGTGTTGTTCGGCTAGCGGCGGCAACGGAAACGCACATGCCCGAAGTTGGGTCATGTTGATGGAAGCAAGATTTGTGGTCTGTTTTGACGAGCCAGCGAAATACTCTCTTGCTGAGGCAGAGTTCAGATACATCTCAGCCCAGCGAGGCTCCCAATCTGCTGTAACTGCACGCGCCCGGAATACATGATTTTGATGGAGACATTCAGGCAGCTCATCTCGCCACGTTGCTGTACGTCCGACCTTGTCCCAATCACCACCTTCAGTAATCAGCAGATCGCCGCGCTGAAGTAGGTACTTCTCAACTTCGTCTTCCGGTACTTCGACTTCCTTGATGTGATCCATCGTCAAGCGACCCCGCTGGACATTCGCCACGCGGAGATAGGGCTTAGACACTAGCTTGCGACCGGCAAGCTGTCGCCCAAGGGTTACGCCGCCCGTTACATGCAGAACATCATCAATAGTTCGCCACTCCCAGCCATCAGGAACTTCGAATGGTGGCTCCGGGCGCGATTCTGTAGCGAAATCCTTTTGTTTACGGGCCTTTGATTCAGCCAGGTAGCGCTGCTTCTCAGCATGAATTCGATGTACAAGCGCGCTGGCCGGTTTATCGCTAGGATCTTGCTGCACCAGCTTGCCCATCACCGCCAGTTGCAGCAGGGCTTGCTTGAGGGCGTCGATGCTGGATTCGGTGGTGAACAGGGTATGGAAGTGTTCGGCCAGGCGCTGCCAGCTTTGCTCAAAGTCTTCGACATCACTAGCCTGGGTCAGGCCGCCCAGCAGCGCCTGCACCAGTTTGGCGTGGGCGCTATCGGCATCGGCCTGCCGGGCTTCCAGACGGTCGCACAGTGCCATCAGCTCATCGACTTTGGCGACGATGCGATGCTGCTCGGCGAGCGGGGGAAGTGGAAAAAAGGCTTGCCTACCGTCTTCGGTTCCTAGCCTAGGCATTTTCATACCGTAGCTCCGAGCATTCACATAGCTGAGAAAGTACGGACTTTTCAGCGCTACCATGAAGTAGTGAGCTACAAAAGGACCGTAGCATCTGAAAGGAAGAATCTCAGTTGTGCAGAATCCGTCCTCGTCAGCCACCAGAACCTTATTGAGATATGGGCGAAGTTTTCCATAGAGGACATCGCCTTTAGTAAAACTGTTCTTGTCACTGAGTGAGTTGCGCTCTTTAAGACAAGCTTTCTGCAAAAGTTTTGATGTGTCTTTTTCGATATCCTCCAGATCGAGTACCCAGGCATCCTCTGGAATTTCTCCTTTTTTGATAGTGATACCAAAGTTGGTGATTTCGCCAAGACGAGCCCACTCCCAGGTCACCGGAATTTCAAACGGCACCCCGTCCGCGTTTATATCAGCGAGCGGCTTTTGCTTCTTAATCTTCCCCTCCGCCACCAACCGCGCCTTCTCCTCGGCAATCCGCTTTAGCAACCTACTGGCCGGCTCGTCACTTGGGTCTTGCGGCACCAGCTTGCCGCGTACCGCCAGCTCCAGAATCAGCTCGCGCAGCTTCTTGATGCCATTGGGCGCACCCGCAAGCAGCGGAAGATTGTCGGTCAGCAGCGCCGTCATACCCGGCGCTCCAGCGCTTCGGCCAGCACAGCTTTGAGCTGGTCGCGCAGCTCGCCAATCCCGCCTTGCAGAGCGGCATAGCTGCGCAACAGCTCGTCCGGGTCGTGACTTATCTGCTCGCCGACGTGAGGGTTCTTGCTGTCGAGGTTCCAGTTGCGGCTTTGCAGCTCGTCGAAGCTGACCTTCCAGGCGAACTCGTTTTCCACCCGCGTGGCAAAGCCATCTGCCTCGCTGCCCCACCAAGCCTCCTCGATAGCAAACTCCTCGACGCGCATGGGCTTGGTCTTGGAATAACTCTTGTAGCCGGCCGGGTACTGGTGCTCATAGAACCACACGACCCTGGTGGGCGTGCCCTTGGTGAAGAACAGCAGGTTGGTCTTGATGCCGGTATAGGGGTTGAACACGCCGTTGGGCAGGCGCACGATGGTGTGCAGGTTGCACTCGCTGAGCAGCTTTTCCTTGATGCGGCTCTTAATGCCTTCACCGAAGAGGAAGCCATCTGGCAGCACCACGGCGGCGCGGCCACCGTCCTTGAGCAGGTGCATGATCAGCACCAGGAACAGATCGGCGGTTTCCCGGGTGCGGAAGGCGGTGGGGAAGTTGGTTTCGATGCCGTCTTCTTCCATTCCGCCGAACGGCGGGTTGGCGACGATGCACTCGACCCGCTCGCCCGGCCCCCAGTTGATCAAGGGGCGAGCCAGGGTGTTGTCGTGCTTGATCTGGCTGGGCACCTCGATGCCGTGCAGCACCATGTTGGTGGTAGCCAGCAGGTGCGGCAGCGGCTTCTTTTCCACGCCGAAGATGCTGGCCTGCAGGATTGCCTCGTCCTCGGCGGTGCGCACATAACGCTGGCGTTTGTGCTCGATGGCGCAGGTGAGGAAACCACCGGTGCCACAGGCAGGGTCCATCACCTTTTCATGCAGCTTGGGATCGACCATGCGCACCATGAACTCGGTAACCGGGCGCGGCGTGTAGAACTCGCCTGCGTTGCCGGCGCTCTGCAGGTCGCGCAGCAGCTGCTCGTACATGTCGCCGAAGGCATGGCGCTCCTGCGCCTTGTTGAAGTCCACGCCACTCTGCATCTTGTTGAGCACCTGGCGGATCAGTTGCCCGGACTTCATGTAGTTGTAGGCGTCCTGGAACACATTACGCACGACAAAGCCCAGCGGCTTGCTGTGGCGCGGTTTCAGGTCGCGCAGCCCGGGAAACAGCTCGATATCGATGAAAGTTTTCAGCTCCTCTCCGGTGATCCCTTCCGGATCAGCTGCCCAGTTGCGCCAACGCAGGCGCTGCGGCAACGGCGAACGGTAGTCCTCGTGGATGAGCTCCCATTCCTGCTCTCGGTCATCGAGGATCTTGAGGAACGACATCCACACCAGCTGGCCGATGCGCTGGGCGTCTCCGTCGACGCCGGAGTCCTTGCGCATGATGTCCTGGATGGATTTGATGGTACTGCTGATCGACATCGTGTTACCTGTTGAATGATGCAAGTGCGTCCAGCCGCGTGAAGATCAACTCCTCGCGCTGGCGGTTGTTGTTGGAAGTGGCCTGAACGGCATAGCTGAAGTCGCGGTGGCGCAGGAGTTCGGCGATCCCCTGGGCGATATCCAACTGCAACGCCGTGGACGCCTGCGCGACCTCATCGCACAGGCTGGCGCGGCCATCCACGACATTGAGGATGTCCTCGATATCCCGGCTGGCCAATGGATCGCGGTTGCCGCGGCCCCGGTAGGCCTCCAGCTTGGTGCCCAGAAAGTAGGGTGGAGTGACCACGCGGATCGTCACACCTGTCGGCAGCGCGTGATCGTACGCCTCACGCAGCGCATCGGCGTACCAACGATTGCTGAATCCGAGGACGGCAGCGTCGTCGGGCATGAAATCGACGATCAGCTCACTGGGATGCTGATCGCGCAGGCGGGTGCGGCAGACGACGTCGTCGTTGGGCGAGGTGCGAAAGCCCTTACCCGCCAGCACCTGCTGCAGGCGGTACCAACTACCCAAGCCCATGACGTGCACGATCAGGTCGACGTCTTCGGTAAAGCGGACAGCTTCCCGGCTTACCGAGTCTGTCATCAGCAGACCGGTGGTGCAGCCTCCGACGAAGGCGACTTCCGGCAGCAGATCCGGCCCAAGCGCTTTAGCCACGCGTGCCAGCATGTGCTGTTGGATATCCCAGTTTCCAGGCGCGCCCATTACGGTACCTCCCGCAGATATTGGGTCAGCACACTGCCGGCAAGCGCCGACTCACGCTCACGCCCCAGCCTTATCGCATCCACCAATGCCAGCATGGCGTACAGCTCCGCATCGCGACGGACGGCACGCGGCACACTTTTGTACAGGGGCTCCACGCGCTGACCCTGTTCGCTGCCGTAGCCGTCCTCCCAGACGTAGATGTGTTCGCCCGCGGACAACAAACGATCGGCCAGTACCGGCGCGGCGTGTGCCGTGGGAATGCCTCGGACAATCGGGCCTGGGCGCGCCGGGAACACATACTTCAGCCCGTTCATCACAAAGCCCAGCAAGGCGCGCGTGTTGACGCGCGGGATTCCACTGCCACGCTCGGGTAGGACCAATCCCACGTCGGCGCAACGCCGGAGCGCCTGACTGACTTCCGATTTGCTGATGCCGGTGGATTCCTCAAGGCCACGCACGGAGAACGCGTCTTCGGCCAGGCCGGTCGCCCTCTCATCCTCCTGAGCTGACGACATGGCCCAGCCGCGCCAGTCATCGGGAATGCCGAGCGCGGCTTTCTCGCCGCGCACAGGGACCGATTGCTGGCGCTCAAGGCTGACCAGTTTCAGCAGGAGCAGAATGTCTTGACTTTTCATGAGTAACGGAAATGGACCGTCCCTCGTCCTGAAACAAAGGACAAGAATACTATGGAAAGCAGCTCAGGCAACGTCCGCGCTGCTGTATAGCTGGCTTTCCAGCTCCAGGATGGCCTGTTGGTAATCCGTCTTGCCGCCAAAGGCGGCCACAAGTTCGACCGGTGCTCCAAGGGTACGGAATGGGTCGAGCTGCAGGATCCTGATGTCCTCGATGTGCTCCACCCCAGTGTCGGCGTACTTGTCCAACAAGCCTTCGAGTACCTGCCGCGCCTTGCCCTGATACTTGGCGAAGTAATTGCGCTTGCGCACACCCTCCGCCCGCTCCCTGCGCGACAGCGGCGGTTGATCGAAGGCCACGTGACAGATCAGATCGAACGGATCAAGTGGCTGGCCGAGCTTCTTCTCGACCTCGCCGGCCAGCTCCTCCCATAACACGCCCTGGCTAGCCAGCTCGTCGATGATGGCCTTCTTCTGCTGGGCATCACTCCAGCGCCGCAGGAAGTCATCGAGCGATGCGAACTGGCGCAGGACGCGTTGGCGGGTGTAGTCGCGCAGCGACTCGGTGATGAGCTTGCCATCGGATCCGTAATACAGGACGCGCTCGGCCACGACCGATACCGATAGTTTGTCGATGACGTATTTGATGCGCTTCGGCCCATCCTCACCTCCGATGGTGACGTCATCACCGCCATCTGGAGGATCGCCGATCACACCGCCGTCGCCACCCTCGCCGCCTCCGATCTCAGGCGGTACAGGACTGTCGTTGGGCGAGGGGTTGTAGATCACCTCCGGGTCTCCATCGAATGATGGATCAGCGAACAGTTCGGTCGCCTTCTTGAAATCCATGATGGTGAACCAATACTTGCCGTAGTCTTCATTGATGCGCGTCCCGCGACCGATGATCTGCTTGAACTCGGTCATCGACCTGATGTGCTGGTCCAGCACGATGAGCTTGCAGGTTTGCGCGTCAACCCCGGTTGTCATCAGCTTGCTGGTGGTCGCGATGACGGGGTAGCGCATTTCCGGACTGATGAAATTGTCGAGCTCGGCCTTTCCCTCATTGTCATCGCCGGTGATGCGCATGATGTACTTCCGATTTTCCGCGACGCGCTGCGGATTGAGATTCACCAAGGCTTGGCGCATACGCTCGGCATGATCGATGTCGTCACAGAAGACAATGGTCTTCTGGAATGGACCGGTGGCAGTTAGGAATTCGGTGACTTTCTGCGCGACCAGATATGTCCGCGCTTCGACCACAAGATGGCGATCCATATCCCGCAGGTTGTAGATGCGATCTTCGATCAACTCGCCGTTTTTGTCGCGCATCCCTTTGGGTGGCCGCCAGCCCTGCAGATCGACATCGAAGTCAATGCGAACCACTTTGTACGGTGCCAGGAAGCCGTCTTCGATGCCCTGCTTCAGCGTGTAGCTGTAGACGGGCTCTCCAAAGTAAGTACTGCTGGAGACCTCCTTGGTCTCCTTTGGCGTCGCGGTCAGACCGATATGCGTGGCACCAGAGAAGTACTCCAGGATCTCCCGCCACGCAGAATCCTCGGCCGCGCTGCCCCGATGGCATTCGTCGATGACGACAAGGTCAAAGAACTCCCGAGAGAACTGCTTGTAGATGTTCTTGACGTCCTCTACGCCGGTCACCGCCTGGTACAGGGATAGGTAGATTTCGTAGGACGTATCAATCTGGCGCTTGGTGATCTTGGTCATCGCCGCGCCGAACGGCTTGAAATCGTTGTTCTTTGTCTGATCGACCAAGATATTGCGATCAGCCAGGAACAGGATGCGCTTCTTCTGGCGCGACTTCCAAAGCCGCCAGATGATCTGGAAAGCGGTATAGGTTTTTCCGGTTCCGGTGGCCATCACAAGCAGGATGCGGTTCTGACCATTGGCCACAGCCTCGATCGTTCGATTGATCGCATTGATCTGGTAGTAGCGCGGCGAGCGACTGCTGCCATCGTCGTAGTACGGGGACTCGACCACCTGTCGTGCGTCCTCACCAAACCCCTTCCAGAGGCAATAGCGACGCCACAGTTCCTGTGGCGAGGGAAACTGGTCCAACGTCAATTCGGTTTCGACCTTGCCGCCGGTTGCGGTTCTATCGTGGAAAAGAAATCCGTCGCCGTTGCTTGAGAACACAAACGGAACATCCAGCGCATCTGCATACCCCAGCGCCTGTTGCATGCCGGAACCAACGGCATGCCTATTGTCCTTTGCCTCGATCACGGCCAAAGGAAGATTGGCGCGGTGGTAGAGCACGAAGTCGGCACGACGCGCCAACCCTCGGCTGTGCAGCTTGCCGCGAACGACAACACGCCCCTTGGTAAAAGCGACTTCTTCGCGCACCTGGAGATCCATATCCCAGCCCGCAGTGACGATTGAAGGAATGATGAACTTCGTGCAGATATCGCGCTCGGTTAACGACGACTTGTCCATTCAATCCCTCTTATCTCCAGCTTCCCGTAATTGGCGACGCGCTCCGGGCACAGGCGCCATTTATCGATTGACTCGCCGCCTAATGATAGTCATCTTCACGCTGGTGCCTGACGGCCAGGACGGTGACCGTCGTGCTGTTCTCGATCTCGAACAACAGCACGTATCCCGCACTGCTCAAGCCCATCACAAGCTCTCGCAAGAACGGATCCGCCGTGGCCTTGCGGCAGCTCATCGGTGCGCATTCGAGGAGGGCGATGCCTTCGCGCATGGCCTGCAGGGCCCGTTCGGCAACGGAGTAGTCCCACGCCGCATGCTGCAGCAGCCAGTCGTATAAGCGCTCCAGGTCCTGCTGCGCTTCTTCCGTAAAGCGAATGGTCCATGCCATCCCGGCCTATTCCTTTCGTGCGCGATCCAAGCTTGCTTGCAGTCCGTCCAACACATCCTGCGCATCGATGTAGCGCCCTGTCTGGCGCGCCTGCTCGCGCGAAGCCAGGCCTCTGGCGATGAATTCGGCCTGGTGCCGGCGACGCCGCACCTCATCGCGCAGCGACTGCTCCATCAGGGCGGACAGACTTTCGCCCTTTTGCAGGACCGACTCGGCGGCTTCGCGCAGTTCTGGATCGACCCGCAGGGACGGCAGCGACGCGGTTTTCATCCCACACCTCATGCGTTGCAATTGCGATGCATGGTCTCAAGTGATGCGCAGGCGTTCAAGTGCTACTGGCGAAGGATCGCCCCAGATCAATGAGATAGCCGCACCACGCGGGCGGCTGAGGCTAGCTCGTATAGCCGCACCCAGGGGATCTGTCCATCGGGTATACAACGTACGGATCATGCTCTTACGCTTGAGATTGGGCCCTGGATGGTGTGATGAAGGTTCCCTGCAACGCATGTGGTGCACCGATTCTGGAAACGACGGCTGCCCGAAACGGCGGCGTGTGCCTGCCCTGCAAATCGGGCAGGCGCGCCAGCATCGAAGCCTCGAAGGCGAGCCATCAGCGGGAGCGCGAACTCGACGCGACAGATCCATCCCGAATTTATTGGCGCTCGCTGATAGCGCGTATCTACGGTGACGATGGCGGCATCGAACGCCTGTCCGACGTGGAGAAGCAGTACTGGGCGGTGGGCTGCTTGGCTGATGAGGTCTACAACGGCGGTTTTGATCAGTTCTTCTTCAACAGTTCGGGTGAACACTACGAATGGGCGGTTGTCGGCCTGGAATCCATGGGCGCGACGCATTCGCTGGAGCTCCTGAAAAAAGCGAAACAGATCCTGTTTGGCTTTGGGAGCGTTCCCGTGGATACCTGGACCCGACGTCAGCGGGTGATTCAAATGCGCCCGGACGACAGACGCCTCGACGCATTGGACGGGCGATTCTGCGCAGACCCGGATCGACTTTCCGACAGGTGCCAGGCATTCGCCTTGCACCATGGGTTGTTCCAGTCTGAAGGATCGTAAGGATCGCGGGCGTTGCATCGGCACCGAACCACTGGAACGAATTTTCTATCGCCAGAAGCACCAAGCCCCGCTTGCGCGGGGCTTGGCATGGGCAAAGGCGCTGAAAGGCCCTCACCCCCGCCCTCTGCCGCACGCGGGAGAGGGGGCACAACGTGCAATCAGGCGAACGGATCCTGCAGCACCATCGTGTGGTCGCGGTCCGGGCCGGTGGAGACGATGCTGATCGGGCAGCCGGCCAGTTCCTCCAGCGCGCGCAGGTAGGCGCGGGCGGCGGCGGGCAGCTTGTCCCACTCGGTGATGCCGTGGGTGGTCTCGTTCCAGCCGGGGAACTCCAGGTAGACCGGGGTGCAGTCTTCCCAGCCCTGCGCGTCCAGCGGGGCGTACTCGGTGCGCTTGCCGTTGTACTCGTACGCGATGCAGACCTTCAGCTTCTCCATGCCGTCGAGCACGTCCAGCTTGGTGATGCACAGGCCGGAGATGCCGTTGATGGCCACGGCGCGCTTGAGCGCGACGATGTCCATCCAGCCGCAGCGGCGCGGGCGGCCGGTGGAGGCGCCGTACTCGGCACCGCGGTCGCGGATGCCCTGGCCGATGGCGTCGTCCAGCTCGGTCGGGAACGGGCCGCCGCCCACGCGCGTGGCGTAGGCCTTGGCGATGCCCAGCACGTAGTCGATGTCCTGCGCGCCCACGCCGGTGCCGGCCAGCGCGCCGCCGATGGTGGTGTTGGAGCTGGTGACGTAAGGGTAGGTGCCGTGGTCGATGTCCAGCAGCGCGCCCTGCGCGCCCTCGAACAGCACGCGCTTGCCCTGCTTGCGCAGGTCGTGGCAGATGCCGGCCACGTCGGACTTCATCGGCTGCACGTACTCGCCGAAGGCCAGCGCCTCATCCAGGGTCTTCTGGAAGTCGACCGCCTCCACGCCCAGGTACTTGGTCAGCACGAAGTTGTGGTAGTCCAGCGCGGTGCGCAGCAGTTCTTCCAGCTGCTTGGGGTAATGCAGGTCGGCGATGCGGATGCCGCGGCGCGCCACCTTGTCTTCGTAGGCCGGGCCGATGCCGCGGCCGGTGGTGCCGATGGCCTTGCCGCCGGCGGCCTTCTCGCGGGCCTGATCCAGGGCGATGTGGTACGGCATGATCAGCGGCGCGGCCGGCGAGATCTTCAGGCGGCTACGCACTTCCACGCCGGCCGTTTCCAGCTCGTCGATCTCCTTGATCAGCGCGGCCGGGCTGATCACCACGCCGTTGCCGATCAGGCACAGCGCGTCCTGGCGCAGGATGCCGGACGGGATGAGGTGCAGCACGGTCTTCTTGCCGTTGATGACCAGGGTATGGCCGGCGTTGTGGCCGCCCTGGAAGCGCACGACGGCGCCGATCTCTTCGGTGAGCAGATCGACGATCTTGCCCTTGCCTTCATCGCCCCACTGGGCGCCCAACACCACCACTGACTGACCCATGACGGGTACTCCTGTTTTGTTGCGGCCATCGGGGCCGCGGACTTGGGCCGTGCGGTCTGGAGTGTGAGGTGCGTGTATGTCAGCCGCCATCGGGGCGGGCCGCACGCGCATCACCGCATCCAGGACACGGAAAAAGCCGGAAGGGTGTGCTTCTGGTGGGAAGCGCCCGGCCGGCTTTTGTGCATTATCCGGGTTTTGCGGGACGGGGGCCACCTTGGGTGGTGGGGATGTCGTTCAGGTTGCGAGAGGCGTGGCATTGGCTTTGCGTGCGATGGGGATGCGCTTGGTCGGGCGTTGGGCAGGATGGGCTGCCTTTCGCTGCTGCAAGTTCGCCTCTCTGGAGAAGCAAGGCTCTCGCACTGATTGGCGGTGCGGGCTAAGAGCAGCCGAGCAAGCTCGGCTCTACAAGAGCGGACGGTCACACGCGGGCGGACGGTCGGGCGCCTGCGGACGGTCGCGCGCGTTCTGTAGAGCGGAGCTTGCTCCGCTGCTTTTGCTCGCTTTCAGCGTTGGCTTCCAGAGCCCCCACAAGGGATCAAAACAAGCCCCGCTCCAACCAAAAGCACAAACCCCCAAACAAAGCGAGGCGCCCCAAGGCGCCCCGCTCCACTTCCATCAATGGATCAACAACAGCCAATCAGCGATCGGACTTCATGTACTGCAGGAACGGGTCGTTCTTGTCCAGCACGATCACCGCGTTGCCGTCGGCGAAGGACTGCCGGTAGGCCTCCAGGCTGCGGTAGAAGGCGTAGAAGCCCGGGTCGGCAGCCGACGCCTTGGCGTACAGCTGCGCGGCCTGGGCATCGCCCTCGCCGCGCAGGCGCTGGGCGTCGCGCTCGGCCTCGGCCGCGATGACCGTGGCCTGGCGGTCGGCCTCGGCGCGGATGGTGCGGGCCTGCTCCTCGCCCTCGGCGCGCAGCGCGCTGGCGACCTGCTGGCGCTGGGCGCGCATGCGGTCGTAGACCTCGCCCAGCACCTTGCTGTCCTGCGGCAGGTCGATCTGCTTGAGGCGGATGTCCACCAGCTGCATGCCCAGGTTCTTGATCGCCGCGTTGATCGACACCAGCTGCCTGGCGATGATCTCGCTGCGGTCGCCGGACACCAGCTGGGTCAGCGTGCGCGAGTTGATCTCGTTGCGCAGCGAGTTGGTCACGATCGGCGCCAGGCGCGCGTTGGCGTTGCGCTGGTCGCCGCCGGTGGCGCGGTAGTAGGCGCGCACATCGGAGATGTAGCCGATGGCGAAGAAGTCCACCGACACGTCCTTCTGCTCGGAGGTGAAGTAGCGCTCCGGCGCGGTCTCCAGGATCTGGAAGCGGCGGTCGAACACACGCGCGGTCTCCACCAGCGGCAGCTTGAAGTGCAGGCCCGGCTTGACGTCGGCGCGCACCACGCGGCCCAGGTTGAGCACCATCGCGGTCTGGTCCTCGCGCACGACGAACACCGAGCCCATCAGCGCCAGCAGGGCGGCCACGATCACGGCCACGGTCACGGAAGTCTTCATGGGCGGCCCTCCTCGCGGCCGGTGGGTCGCGGCGGGCGCAGCGGGTCGGTCGGCGTCGACGCGGCGCTGTCGCTGCCGCCCGCGCTCTGCACCGCCGGCAGCAGCGTGTCGGTCGGCAGGCGCGGCAGGGTCGAGGCCGGAGGCAGCACCTTGGCCTGGGCGTTGGCGTCCATCGGTACGTAGATCAGCTGACGGCCATCGCCGCCGACCACCTTGCGGTTATGGCCCAGCACCTGTTCGACCGTCTCCAGCCACAGGCGCTTGCGGGTGGTCTCCGGCGCGGCGGCGTACTGCTGCTGCAGCAGGCTGAAGCGGTCGGCGTCGCCCTGCGCGTTGGCGATGGCGGCCTCCTTGTAGCCTTCGGCGGCGGTGCGGGTGCGCGCGGCCTCGCCACGGGCCTCGGGCACCACGCGCGCAGCGTAGGCCTGGGCCTCGTTGACCAGGCGCTCGCGGCTCTGCTGGGCGCTGTTGACGTCGTCGAAGGCCGGCTTGACCTCGTTGGGCGGGCGCGCATTGGGCAGGGTCAGGTCGGTCACGACCATGCCGGTGTGGTAGGCGTCCAGCGCCGCCTGCAGGCGCTCCTTGGCGGCCGAGGCCAGCGGTCCACGCTTGTTGAGCACGTCCTCCAGCGAGGCGCGGCCGGCCTGCTCGCGCACCGCGCTCTGCGCGGCCTGCTGCAGCACCTGGTCGGCGTCCTGGGTGCCGTAGAGGTACTGGCGCGGGTCGTTGATCCGGTACTGCACGTTGAGGGTGACGTTGACGATGTTCTCGTCGTTGGTCAGCACGGGCATTTCCTGCAGGCCCCAGGTGCCGATGGTGGTCACCTGCACGTTGCGCACGCTTTCGATGGGCCAGGGCCACTTGAAGTTGGGGCCGGGCTGCATGATCCGCGCGAACTGGCCGAAGCGCAGCACCACGCCGCGCTCCTGCTCGCCCACCAGCTGGAAGCTGCTGAAGGCCAGCAGCAGCACGACGAACACCAGCACCCAGCGCAGCGGGCCACCGCCGCCGGCGCCGAAGAGGGCGCGCAGGCGCGCCAGGATCTGGTCCAGGCCGCCGCCCTGTCCCGGCTTCCAGGAATTGCGCCCCCCGCCCGGCCCGTTGCCGCTTCCGTTGTTTCCCGAACCGCTACCAGGGGTATTCCAGGCCATGCCAACTCCGAATTGATGAGACGCAGCGCGCCCGATGTGGCGGGGGCACGGCGCCGGCCGATTCTACCCGCTTGCCCCGGGGCTGCCCGCTGACAGGGGCGTCATGGCGACGAAGCGCCGCGATGACAAGGCCCGGCAAACCTGAACACTGCCCGCGCGGCCGGGTGCCAGACCACGCACCGCCCACGGCCGCGCTGGTACTTCTACGCCGCTCAGTCCGGAACCGCCCGATGTCGACCCCCATCGAAGACTACGCCATGCTCGGCAACTGCCGCAGCGCCGCCCTGGTGACCCGCGCCGGCTCGATCGACTGGCTCTGTCTGCCGCGGTTCGACTCCGACGCCGTCTTCGCCGCCCTGCTCGGCACGCCCGAGCACGGCCGCTGGCTGCTCTGCCCGGCCGACGAGTCCGCCCGCAGCCAGCGCAGCTATCGCGACGGCAGCCTGGTGCTGGACACGATCTTCGAGACCGACGGCGGGCAGGTGCTGGTCACCGACTTCATGGTCGCCAGCCATAACGGCGAGGTGCATAACCATCTGGTGCGCCGGGTGGAGGCGCTGCGCGGGAAGGTGCCGATGCGCACCGAGCTGGTGATGCGCTTCGGCTATGGCCTGATCGTGCCGTGGGTAACCCAGCAGGACGACGGCCTGCGCGCGGTCGCCGGCCCCGACCAGCTGCTGCTGCGCACGCCGCTGACCATCGACAGCCACGACATGGTCTCCACGGCCGAGTTCACGCTCGAACCGGGCCAGCGCACGTGGTTCGTGCTCAGCCACGGCGCCTCGCATCTGGAGCAGCCGCCGGCGCTGGAGGTGGAAGAGGCGCTGCAGACCACGCTGAGCTTCTGGGAAGACTGGTCCTCGCGCTGCGCCGATGCCGGGCCCTGGAGCGCGCAGGTCAAGCGCTCGCTGGTCGTGCTCAAGGGCCTGAGCTATCTGCCCACCGGCGCCATCGTGGCCGCGCCGACCGCCTCGCTGCCCGAGTCTCTGGGCGGTGAGCGCAACTGGGACTACCGCTACTGCTGGCTGCGCGACAGCAGCTTCACCCTGCTGGCACTGACCAACGCTGGCTATCGCGAGGAGGCCGCGGCCTTCCGCGACTGGGTCAAGCGCGCGGTGGCCGGCACCCCGGGCCAGCTGCAGGCGCTGTACGGCGTGGGCGGCGAACGGCGCCTGCCCGAGTGGGTGGCCGACTGGCTGCCCGGCTATGGCGACTCGCGCCCGGTCAACCTGGGCAACGCGGCGGCCAAGCAGTTCCAGCTGGACGTGTATGGCGAGCTGATCGGCATGCTCGAGGCCGCGCGCCTGCGCGGCATGGAGTCGGGCGAGTCCGGCATCGAACTGGAGCGCGCCTTCCTGGTCGAGCTGGAGCAGCGCTGGCACGACCCGGACGAGGGCATCTGGGAGGTGCGCTCGGGCCGTCGCCACTTCACCCATTCCAAGCTGATGGCCTGGCGCGCCTTCGACCTGGCCGCGCAGAACGAGGCCAGTTATTGCGAGGAAGATCGCGCCCGCTGGCGCGAACAGGCCACGCAGGTCCACGCCGACATCCTGGCCAACGCCCTGCATCCGGATGGCTACTTCGTGCAGAGCTACGGCGGCGAGGCGCTGGACGCGGCGCTGCTGCTGATGCCGCTGACCGGCTTCCTGCCGCCGGACGATCCGCGGCTGGTGGCCACGGTCGAGGCGATCCGCGACCGCCTCACCGTCGACGGCCTGGTCCAGCGCTATGCCACCGAGCAAGCCGGCGACGGCCTGCCCGACGGCGAAGGCACCTTCCTGGCCTGCAGCTTCTGGCTGGTCGAGGCGCTGGCGATCATCGGCCACACCGACCAGGCGCTCGAGCGTTACACCGCCTTGCTCGCGCTGTGCAACGACGTGGGCCTGCTGGCCGAGGAATACGACCCGCGCGGCCGGCGCATGCTCGGCAACTTCCCGCAGGGCTATTCGCACGTGGCCCTGGTCAACGCCGCCTATCGCCTCAACAACCTCCACGACATCCAGCGCACCAGCACGGAGATCCACGCATGAGCGACACCACCTCTCCCGGCGTCACCGCCGAAGCCCTGGCCCCGCCCTGCATCCTGGTGCTGTTCGGCGCCCGCGGCGACCTGGCCCAGCGCCTGGTGCTGCCGGCGCTGTACAACCTCAAGCGCGCCGGCCAGCTGGACGAGCGCTTCGCCATCCTGGGCTTCGACCACGGCGATGTCAGCGAGGCGGCGTGGCGCCGCAAGATCGGCGATGCGCTGCGCGCGCAGGCGGCCTCGCGCGGCGGCGAGTTCCAGGCCGAGAGCATCGATGAGGACACCTGGCGCTGGCTCTCAAAGCGCATGTTCTACCAGCGCGGCGATTTTACCTCGGCCGAGGACTACCGCCTGCTGGGCAAGCGCCTGGAGGAGATCGACCCCAAGCACGACACGCAGGGCAATGTGCTGTTCTACCTGGCCACCGCGCCGCGCTTCTTCGGCACGGCGGTGACCGAGCTGGGCCGCGCCGGGCTGGTCAAGCAGACAGAGGGCGGCCCGTGGCGCCGGGTGATCGTCGAAAAGCCCTTCGGCCATGATCTGGAGAGCGCGCGCGCGCTCAATGCGCAGATCGCCGACGTGCTCGAGGAGGACCAGGTCTTCCGCATCGACCACTTCCTGGGCAAGGAGACGGTGCAGAACATCCAGGCCTTCCGCTTCGCCAACGGCCTGTTCGAGCCGGTCTGGAACCGCGACCGCATCGACCACGTGCAGATCACCGCGGCCGAGACCATCGGCGTGGAGGGTCGCGGCAGCTTCTACGAGCCCACCGGCGCGCTGCGCGACATGGTGCCCAACCACCTGTTCCAGCTGCTGGCGATGGTGGCGATGGAGCCGCCGTCCGACTTCACCCCCAAGGCGATGCTGCGCCGACGCTCGGAGGTCATCGAAGCCGTGCGTCCGCTGGCGCCTGAGGACGTGGTGCGCGGCCAGTACGCCGCCGGCAGCGTCAACGGCAGCAACGTGCCGGGCTATCGCGAGGAAGACACCACCTCGGATACCTCCGAGACCGAGACCTATGTGGCGATGAAGCTGGCCATCGACACCTGGCGCTGGGCCGGCGTGCCGTTCTACCTGCGCACCGGCAAGCGCCTGCGCACGCGCACCACCGAAGTGGCGATCCGCTTCAAGCCCGCGCCGCTGGCGCCTTTCCGGCATACGGCCATCGGCGGCTATGGTCCTGACTGGCTGGTCCTGCATATCCAGCCGGACGAAGGCATCTCGCTGCAGTTCGACGTCAAGCGGCCGGGCTATCCGGTGGCGCTGGCGCCGGTGCGGATGGACTTCCGCTATCGCGACTGGTTCCCGCAGCAGAACACGGTGGGCTATGAGCGTCTGCTGCACGACTGCATGCGCGGCGAGGCGGCGCTGTTCCAGGACGCGACGATGGTCGATGCGGCCTGGCGCATCGTGCAGCCGGTGCTGGACGCCTGGGCGCGGCAGCCGGCGACCGAATTCCCGAACTACGTCGCCGGCAGCGAAGGGCCGACCGCCGCCGATGCGCTGCTGGCGCTGGACGGCGGACGCACCTGGCGCGCGCTCACGCCCGGGCGCACGCGTCCGCCACAGCGCGCCCGTACGCAGGCGGCCGACAAGCCCGCAGGCAAGGTTGGCAAGGCCGCTTCCGCGCCGGCGGCGAAAACCGCCAAGCCGGCGGTGAAGAAGGCACCGGCGAAACCCGCCGGACGCAAAGCCGTGAAGAAGACCGCCAAGGCGGCCGCGAAACGCGCGCCGCGTCGTTGAGACAGGCGTGAGTGGAAAGGCGTGAGGAATGAGCGAAAGCCAGCGCATCAGTTGAATCAGGCGACACCTGCTGTTCGCAGTCGCTTCTGCTCACGCCTCACGCCTCTCCGCGCATTCCCCGCTTGAACTCCACCACCATGCCCCTCCCCAAGACCCTCATCGTGATGGGCGTCTCCGCCTCCGGCAAGACCACCGTGTCCAGGCTGCTCGGCCTGGCGCTGGACTACCGAGTGCTCGACGCCGACGACCTGCATCCGCAGGCCAATATCGACAAGATGCGCCAGGGCATCGCGCTCACCGATGCCGACCGCGCGCCCTGGCTGCGTAGGGTCGCCGCCTGGATCGCCGAGCAGCGGGCGCAGGGCGTGGGCGTGGTGGTGGCCTGCTCGGCCCTCAAGCGCGCCTATCGCGACGTGCTGCGCGACGGCGACGCGCAGGCGGTGTTCGTCTGGCTGGACGTGGCGCGCCAGCAGCTCGACCAGCGCATCGCCCAGCGGCCTGGGCACTTCATGCCCGCCAGCCTGCTCGGCAGCCAGCTCGACACGCTCGAGCCCCCTGCCGCGGACGAGCGCGCGTTGCACGTGGTACCGGACGCCGTGGTCGCGCACACCGTGGACGACGTACTCGCCAAACTGAAAGCGCTGAACTAACCGCCGCGCACAAAGCCTCAACCGTCGTTCCCGCGAAAGCGGGAACCCATGGACGTTGCGCGACCTGGACGAAAGTCCCTGGATCCCCGCATTCGCGGGGATGACGACTGTTAGGTTCACAGCGCGAATCCGCGCGCAATCTTCCTATCGTCGTTCCCACGGAAGCGGGAACCCATGGACGTTGCGCGGCCTGGACGAAAGCCCCTGGAGCCACCGAGTTCGCGGGGATGACGACTGTTGGGTTCGCAGGGCGAGCCCGCGCGCGAGTCTCCCTATCGTCGTTCCCGCGGACGCGGGAACCCATGGACATTGCGCGATCTGGACGAAAGTCCCTGGATCCCCGCGTTCGCGGGGATGACGACTGTTAGGTTCACAGCGAACCTGCGCGCGAATCTCCCTACCGTCGTTCCCGCGAAAGCGGGAACCCATGGACACTGCGCGGCCTGGACGAAAGTCCCTGGATCCCCGCGTTCGCGGGGATGACGACTGTTAGGCCCACAGCGAACCTGCGCACGAATCCTCCTACCGTCGTTCCCGCGAAAGCGGGAACCCAGCGACTTTCAAGCGCGACGCGCGAGGCCGGTCACCGCTTCCCGGGAAACCAAAGCCCCCTCACCCGCCCTGATCACTCAATCCTCGGGCCAGCGAATCTCAGGCTTCTTCGGCGCGTCCTGACGCACCGCCGGCACCGCATCGACGGCCGCCCACACCTTGAGCGCGTCCACCGTGGCGGCCACATCGTGCACGCGCACCAGCATCGCGCCGCGCTGCACGGCGATCAGGTGCGCGGCCACCGAACCCGCCGTGCGCTGCGCCGGCGCCTCGCGCCCGGTCAGCTCGCCAATGCTGCGCTTGCGCGACATGCCGGCCAGCACCGGCACGCCCAGTTCGGTGAAGCGCTGCAGCTGCGCCAGCAGCGCGAGGTTGTGCGCGGTGGTCTTGCCGAAGCCGAAGCCGGGATCGACGATCAGCTGGCGCCGGTCGATGCCGCTCATCTCGGCGGCGAAGATGCGCTCGGCCAGGAAGCGATGCACCTGTCCGACCACATCGTCGTACTCCGGCGCCTCCTGCATCGACTGCGGCTCGCCCAGCATGTGCATCAGCACGACCGGCACGCGCAGCTGCGCGGCGGCCTCGAGCGCACCATCGGCGCGCAGCGCACGGATGTCGTTGATCATGCCCGCGCCCGCGGCCACCGCCGCGCGCATCACCTCGGGCTTGAAGGTGTCGATGCTGATCGGCAGCGTGGTCCGCTCGACCAGCGCCTCGATCACCGGCACCACGCGACGCAGCTCCTCCTCCACCGGCACGGCCTGCGCGCCGGGGCGCGTGGATTCGCCGCCGATGTCCAGGATGTCCGCGCCCTCCTCGGCCAGCTTCAGGCCGTGGGCCACCGCCGCCTCCAGCGTGTCGTGCGCGCCGCCGTCGGAGAACGAGTCCGGCGTGACGTTGACGATGCCCATCACCCGCGGCCGGTCCAGGCGCAGCACGCGGCCGTTGCAGTCCAGCTGAGGCGAGGTGTCGAACATGGGCGCTGCGGCGAGTCTGGGCGAGCGCGCATGATACGCGTCAGCCGCCGCGACGCTTCTTCTTCTGGCTGCTCATGAACACGCCCAGCACCGCGCCCAGGCCGATGCCGATCGCCAGGCCCACGCCGAGGTCGTGCATGGCCAGGCCGAAGCCCGCCCCCAGCGCCACGCCCAGCGCGATGCCGACGCCCAGGCTCCATCCACTGCTGTCGAAGATCGTACGCACGCGCCCCTCTTGATCGGTCGGTGGTGACAAAGCAAAAGGCCGGGACTGATCCCGGCCTTTCGATGACCTCTGCGCCAGGCCCTCAGGTCTGCGCAGCGGGGCCGGCGATCGGCGGCAGGGGCCGCTTGCTGCCGCCACCGCGGTCGTTATTGTCGTTGTTGGTCTTGCTCCAGCCGGCCGGCGGCGGCGGGTCGCGGCCTTCCATGATCGCGTCGATCTGCGGCGCATCGATGGTCTCGTACTGCAGCAGCAGCTTGGCCATCGTATGCAGCTTGTCCAGGTTGTCGGTCAGGATCTTGGTGGTGCGCTGGTAGGCGTTGTCCAGGATCCCGCGCACGACCTCGTCGATCTTGCGCGCCGTGGCGTCGGAGACGTTCTTGTGCTGGGTCACCGAACGGCCCAGGAACACCTCGTCCTCCTCCTCGCCGTAGGCGATCGGGCCCATCTCGTCGCTCAGGCCCCACTTGGTGACCATGTTGCGGGCCATCTTGGTCGCGCGTTCGATGTCGTTGGATGCGCCGGTGGTGACCTTGTCGGTGCCGAAGATCAGTTCCTCGGCGACGCGGCCGCCGTACAGCGAGCACAGCTGCGACTCGATCGCGGTGCGGTTGTAGCTGTACTTGTCGCCCTCGGGCAGGTACATGGTCACGCCCAGCGCGCGACCGCGCGGAATGATGGTGACCTTGTAGACCGGGTCGTGCTCGGGCACGACGCGGCCGACGATGGCGTGGCCGGCCTCGTGATAGGCGGTCAGCGTCTTCTCGTCCTCGCTCATGGCCATCGAGCGGCGCTCGGCACCCATCAGGATCTTGTCGCGGGCGCGGTCGAAGTGGTCCATCCGGACCTCCTTCTCGTTGCCGCGCGCGGCGAACAGCGCCGCCTCGTTGCACAGGTTGGCCAGGTCCGCGCCGGAGAAGCCCGGCGTACCGCGCGCGACGATCATCGCATCGACATCGTCGGCCAGCGGCAGCTTGCGCATGTGGACCTTGAGGATCTGCTCGCGGCCCTTGACGTCCGGCAGGCCGACCACGACCTGGCGGTCGAAGCGACCCGGGCGCAGCAGCGCCGGATCCAGCACGTCGGGACGGTTGGTCGCGGCGATGATGATCACACCCTCACCGCCCTCGAAGCCGTCCATCTCCACCAGCAGCTGGTTGAGGGTCTGCTCGCGCTCGTCGTGACCGCCGCCCAGGCCGGCGCCGCGATGGCGGCCGACCGCGTCGATCTCGTCGATGAAGATGATGCACGGGGCGTGCTTCTTGGCCTGCTCGAACATGTCGCGCACGCGGCTGGCGCCGACGCCGACGAACATCTCCACGAAGTCAGAGCCGGAGATCGAGAAGAACGGCACCTTGGCCTCGCCGGCGATGGCCTTGGCCAGCAACGTCTTGCCGGTGCCGGGCTGGCCGACCATCAGCACGCCGCGCGGGATCTTGCCGCCGACTTTCTGGAACTTGGTCGGGTCGCGCAGGAATTCGACCAGTTCGCCCACTTCCTCCTTGGCCTCGTCGCAACCGGCGACGTCGGCGAAGGTCACCTTGACCTGGTCCTCGCCCTGCAGCTTGGCGCGCGACTTGCCGAAGGACATCGCGCCCTTGGCCCCGCCGCCACCGCCCTGCATCTGGCGCATGATGAAGATCCAGAAGCCGATGATCAGCAGCACCGGCAGGAAGTTGAGCAGGATCGCGGCCAGCGAGATGCCGCTGTCCGGCTCCTGCTGGCTAATGTTCACGCCCTTGGCGATCAGCACGTTGACCAGGCTCTCGTCGGTCGGGCCGAACACCAGGCCCTGGGTGCCGTCGGTGCGCTTGTAGCTGATCGCGTTGGTCTTCTGGTCGCCCTTGTTGGTGAACTCCACCGAGCTGATCTGCCCGTTGTTCACGTCGTTGACGAACTGGGTGTAGGTGAGCTGGTTGCTGCCCGGCCCCGCGCCCGGGCGCGGGGAGAAGCTCTGGAACACCACCATGAGCACCACCGCCACTACGACCCACAGCAGCAGATTCTTGGTCAAGTCGTTCATCCTCATGGCCTTGGGTGGTCCTCTGGCACTACACGTTAAAGCGAAATTGTCTGACCGGCCCGCTCGTCCGGTTCACTTGGGCTGGGCGCGCTTGCCCTGCCCCAGTGCGTACACTTCCGGCGACCGCTTGCGCGAGGCGTCCGGCTTGCGGATGACGACCTTGTCATACCGCTTGCGCAGGTCGCGGATGTAATCGTCGAAGCCCACGCCCTGGAACAGCTTGATCAGGAAAGCCCCGCCGGTGCGCAGATGGTGGTCGGCGAAATCCATCGCCAGTTCCGCCAGATGCATCGCCCGCGGCTGGTCCACCGCATCCACACCGCTCTTATTGGGGGCCATGTCGGAAAGCACAAGGTCGACCTGCGCCCCGCCCAGCATGGCTTCCAGCTGGGATAACACGGCCTGCTCCCTGAAGTCCCCGTGAAGGAACTCCACCCCCGCCAGGGAGGGCATGTCCAGGATGTCCATCGCCACGACCCGGCCGTTGTCGCCCATGGCCTGGCGCACGTACTGCGACCAGCCGCCGGGCGCGGCGCCCAGGTCGACCACGGTCATGCCGGGCTTGAGCAGCCGGTCGCGTTCGATCAGCTCCTCCAGCTTGTAGGCGGCGCGGGAACGCAGCCCCTCGGCCTGCGCCTTTTTGACGTAGGGGTCGGAGAAGTGTTCCTTGAGCCAGCGCTGGCTGCTTTGACTGCGTTTGGCCATGGGGACGGCGGTTTGCGCGGCGCGCACGCTCGCGTGATCGGGATGGAAAATAGGGGGCCATGATACGCTGATCGCCCTCCACCACCCCCAAGTGCCTTGCATGTCCGTTGTCCTGACCGCCGCCCAGAACCGTTTCCTGCGCGGGCAGGCGCATGGGCTGAAGGCCTTGCTGCAGACCGGCGGAAAGGGGCTGACCGAGGCGTTCTACGCCGAGCTGGACGAGGTGCTCGAGCGCCACGAGCTGGTCAAGGTGAAGATCGCCGCCGCGGACCGCGAGGTGCGCGATGCGATGATCGACAGCGTCGTCCAGCGCACCGGCGCCGCCCTGGTCCAGCGCATCGGCCACGTGGCCGTGCTGTACCGCCCCAGCCGCGACAAGCGCACGATCGTCCTGCCGCGGGCCTGAAGACCCCCTTTCGGCGCGCGGTTCCCCGCCGGTCCCGCGCCCAGCCCAGACGGGAGCCGCCATGCAACTGAGCCACGAACGTCCCGATTACGCCTACAGCCTGCGCGCGGCCGACGGCGCCAGCGCCACGGTCAACGACCAGGTGCTGCGGGCCAGCTTCATCCTCACCCCGGACTCCCTGCAGACCGATTGGCCGGTGGCCGACGCCGCCGCGCTGGAGGTGGCCGCGCTGCAGCCGCTGCTGGCGCTGAACCCGGAGATCGTCCTGCTGGGCACCGGCAGCCGGCAGATCTTCCCCTCGGCCGAGGTCATGGCCGCGTGCCTGACCCGCGGCATCGGCCTGGAAGTCATGGCCAACGCCGCCGCGGCGCGCACCTACCACATCCTGGCCGGCGAAGGCCGGCGCGTGGCGGCCGGGTTCATCCTCGGCGGTTGAGGCGCGCTCCCGTGGCGGACATGAAGAAGGCCGGCAATGCCGGCCTTTTCTTTTGGCTTTCCGACGCAGTGCGGAGCCGGAGCGCGGACGTCGCCGACCACGCCCGACCCGACCGGGCGCAGCCGTCTGTAGAGCGGAGCTTGCTCCGCTGGGGCCTTCCCCAAGAACCGAACGAAGAGCAGCGGAGCAAGCTCCGCTCTACAGGCAGGCCGCGAGGTTTGAGGAGACAGGCCGACATGGAGCCTCACCGGCAAAGAGTCTCAACTGCCCCGGTGTGGTCCCGCGCGACTATTTGGGCGGCAGATAGCCCAGCGGGTCGACCGGCTTGCCGTTGTAGCGGATCTCGAAGTGCAGCATGTCGCGCGAGGCGCCGCTGCGGCCCATTTCGGCGATCTGCTGGCCGGACTTCACCCGCTGCCCCTCGTTGACCAGGCGCTTGCGGTTGTGGCCATAGGCCGACAGCCAGGCCTCGGAGTGCTTGACGATGATCAGCTCGCCGTAACCGACCAGGCCGGCGCCGGAGTACACGACCACGCCATCGGCGGTGGCCCGCACCGCATCGCCCGCGTTGCCGGCGATGTCCACGCCCTGGTTGGAGGCATCGCCGGGCACGAAGCGCCCGACGATCTGGCCATCGGCCGGCCAGCGCCAGGCGATATCGCTCTTGACCGGCGGCGGCGCGGCGACCGGCGTGGGCGTGGCACCGGCGGGCGCGGACGTGGCGGGACGCCCGGTGGCCACCGTGGTGCCCGGACGCGCGCCATTGGAGGGGAACAGCCGCAGCGACTGGCCCGGATAGATGGTGTAAGGCGCGGACAGGCCGTTCCACGCGGCCAGATCGGCCGGGGCGATGCCGTTGTCGGTGGCGATGCGGTACAGCGTCTGGCCGCGCTGCACGGTGACGCTCTTGCCGTACTGCGGCTTGGAGACGACCGCGCGCGGCGCGCTGGTCCCGCCGCCGACGCCAGGGCGCGAAGCAGGGCCGGAGGTGCGGGTGACGGTGCTGCTGCACGCGGCCAGCGCCAGCGCCGTGCCCATCAGCAGCGCCAGCGGCGCCACGCGTCGTGTCGGGCCAAGCCCCAGGTCCATGCCGAATCTCATCCGTTCTTTGCCCTCCACGCCAGCCAAGCCAAGACACCGAGCAGCAGCACGCTGGCGATCCAGCCGACCGGTTCGATCCAGCGGCGCAGGGCCGCTTCGGCCCGTGCCCCGCCCAGACGCAATGCCAAGGCGATGAGGAACACGCGCTTGCCGCGTCCGACCACCATGCTGGCAATGAACGGTAGCAGCGGCACTCCGACGATGCCTGAGGCCCACGTAAATATCTTCAGCGGGATCGGCGTGAACCCGGCCAGCACCAGCAGCCAGAACGCGCGCCACGGCGACTGCGCCACCAGTTCGCGCAGATGCGCGACCTGGCCATCGACCGCCGCGCGCCAGCCCAGCGCATCGATCAGCGGCTGCACCGCCGCGTAGGCGAAATGCCCCAGCGCGTAGCCCACCAGCGCGCCCAGCAGCGAGCCGCCCAGGCTGACGCCGGCGAAGGAGAACGCACGCTTGGGCTGGGCCAGCGCCATCGGCGCCAGCATCACTTCCGGCGGCACCGGGAAGAAGATCGCCTCGATGAAGCTCAGGCCGAACAGCAGCCGCGGCGCGTGCCGGTTCCGCGACCAGGCGATGGCGCGGGCGTAGAGCGGACCGAACAGCTGCATCAGTCGAGGGTTCCAGACAGCAGGGGGACGAACATCACCGGCGCCAGCGTGGCCTGCCGCAGCTGGCCGTCCGCATCGCGGGTGACCTGCACCAGCGACTGCGAGGCGCTGCCGCCCACCGGGGCCACCAGCACGCCGCCGGGCGCGAGCTGATCGATCAGCGCGTCCACCAGCGCCGGGCCGGCGGCGGTGACGATGATGGCATCGAAGGGACCCTGCTCGGGCCAGCCGACGCGGCCATCGTCGTGCTTGCTGCGCACGTTCATGCCGAGCTGGCGCAGGCGCTTGCGCGCCAGGCGCAGCAGATCGCCGATGCGCTCGACGGTGTAGACCTCCAGCCCCAGCGCCGCCAGCACCGCGGCCTGGTAGCCCGAGCCGGTGCCTACTTCGAGCACGGTCCTGGGGCTACGCCCGGTCAGCAGCAGCTCGGTCATGCGCGCCACCACCCAGGGCTGGGAGATGGTCTGGCTGTGGCCGATCGGCAGCGCGGTGTCCTCGTAGGCGCGCGTAGCCAACGCCTCGTCGACGAACAGGTGGCGCGGCACGGTCCCGATCGCGTTGAGCACGCGCTCGTCGACGATGCCGCCCTCGCGCAGGCGCTGGACCAGGCGGTCGCGCACGCGCTGCGAGGTCATGCCGGAGCCGGCCGCCTCGGCCGCCGGCACGCGCAGGCGTGGGGTCATGCCGCCGGCTCCAGGCCCGCGCTGAGCCCGCTGACCCAGCCGGACACGGTCTCCAGGGCCTGGTAGCGGGTCAGATCGACGTGGATCGGCGTGATCGAGATGGCGCCGCTGCGCACGGCGTGGAAGTCGGTGCCTACGCCGGCGTCCTGTTCCGGACCGGCCGGGCCGATCCAGTAGACCGTGCCGCCGCGCGGGTCGTTCTGCGGCAGGCAGGCCTCCGAGCGGTGGCGGTTGCCCAGGCGCGTGACCTCGTAGCCGCGGACGCGCTCCCAGGGCAGGTCCGGCACGTTGACGTTGAGGATGGTGTTGGCCGGCAGCGGATCGGCCGCCAGCCGCGCCACGATGTCCACCGCGGCGCGCGCGGCGGTCTCGAAGTGGCGAGCCTGATGATCCTGCGTGACCAGCGAGACGGCGACCGCCGGTAGGCCGAGGAAGCGCCCTTCCATCGCCGCCGACACGGTGCCCGAATAGATCACATCGTCGCCCAGGTTGGCGGCGTTGTTGATACCCGACACGACGATGTCCGGATCGAAGTCCAGCATGCCGGTCAGCGCCAGATGCACGCAGTCGGTGGGCGTGCCGTTGACACGGATGGTGTGCGCGTCCAGCTGGCGCACGCGGATGGGCAGGTCCAGCGTCAGCGAGTTGCTGGCGCCGGAACGGTCGCGATCGGGCGCCACCACCCAGACTTCATGACCGGCGTCACGCAGGCCCTCGGCGAGAATGCGGATTCCGGGGGCGTCGACACCGTCGTCGTTTGAGACCAATACGCGCATGGGGTTCCTTCTTGATGCGCATCGGATGATACCGGATCGATCCGCGCGCTTCGCCCTTGCGCGACGCGCCCGGCCACGTACCCTGCCTGCATGAGCGACGCGCGCGACGACGACGACAGCGACCTGTTCCGCACGGCCATCGGCCCGGTGCGGCGCCTGGACGACGCGCCGACGCCGCCGCGCGGGCCGCGCCCACGCCCGGCCGCGCGCATGGCCCAGGCCGACGAGCGCGCGGCGATGAGCGAATTCCGCCAGGCGCTGGAGGCCATGCCCATCGGCGCGGGCGATGTGCTGGCGCATCGCGTCGAGGCGCTGCCGGTGACCGTGTTCAACCGGCTCAAGCGCGGCCAGTTCTCCGTCCAGGACGAGCTGGATCTGCATGGCGCCACCGCCGGCCAGGCCGAGACGGCGCTGCGCCTGTTCCTGCGCAACGCCCAGCGCAGCGGCAGCGCCTGCGTGCGCATCATCCACGGCAAGGGCCTGGGCTCGGACGCGGAGATCCCGGTGCTGAAGAACGTGGTGGACCGCGTGCTGCGCCAGCGCAGCGACGTGCTGGCCTTCCACTCCGCGCCGCCCGCGCAGGGCGGCACCGGCGCGGTGCTGGTGCTGCTGGCGGCGCGCTGAAGCGCCAAACGCAAGCCTGACGTGTCGATCTGCCGCCCGCCCGCACGTCGTGCGGGATGGACCGGCAACACAGACCGACGCCGCGAGGAATCGCCCCACCCCAAAGCGGCAAAGCGAAGCGCGTCGTGCCCGCGAAGGCAGAAACCCGCGGTCTTCGACTTGCCACGCACGAGTCGCCGGGTCCGCGCTTTGGCGGGAACGACCGATGGGGGCGCCAGCCACTTCACATCGAGGATTTCCCATGCTTCCGACGATCACCGCCTTCGAACGCTCGCCCGACCGCGGGCGCGGCCTGGCCCGCGACATGCGCGTGCGCTGGGCGCTGGAGGAAGTCGGCCAGCCCTACGCGGTGCGCCTGCTGTCCTTCGAGGCCATGCAGCAGCCGGCCCACCGGGCGCGCCATCCCTTCGGCCAGATCCCCACCTATGAACAGGACGGGCTGGTGCTGTTCGAATCCGGCGCGATCGTGCTGCACATCGCCCAGACCCATCCCGGCCTGCTGCCCGAGGCTCCCGACGCCAGGCTGCGCGCGGTGTCGTGGATGTTCGCTGCGCTCAACACGATCGAGCCGCCGGTGTTCGAGCGCGCGCTGTGCGTGGTCCTGGAGCGGCAGACGCCGTGGTTCGCCGAACGTCTGGAGACGCTGGACAAGCGCGTGCGCCAGCGCCTGGGCGAGCTGTCCCTCCATCTTGGCCAAAGCCCGTGGCTCGACGGCGAGTTCAGCGCCGGCGATCTGCTGATGCTCAGCGTGCTGCTGCGACTGCAGGGCTCGACGTTGCTGGAGGAACATCCCAACCTGCTCGACTACCTGGCGCGCGGCATCGCGCGGCCGGCGTTCCAGCGCGCCTTCCAGGCGCAGGCGGAGGTCTTCCTGCAGGCGCAGCAGGCCGATGCGCAGGCCAGCCCGGGACCGCCGGGCGACGCGTGATGCGCCGCACGGCCGCTTCGCTCAGACGATGCGGTTCGCCTCGCGCACGGCGCCCAGCTCGTGCAGCAGCGCGGTGGCGTAGCTGCCGGGCGCCAGGGCGAAGCGCAGTTCGAGCGTGTCGGCGTCGTGCCAACGCCACTGCAGCGCATCGGCGCGTTGGCGCAGAGCGCGGCGCTCCTGCTTCAGGCGCGCGTCCTCCAGGCCGGCGCGCAGCGCGGGGCCGTCGCCTTCGCCGAGCGCCTGCGCCTCCAGCGCGGCGCAGGCGCCTTCCACGCGCGGCGCGCCCTCGCCCCACAGCGGGCCGCTGGGATGGATGTCGAACGCCGCCAGGCGCTCGGCCAGCACCGCGCTCCACGGCTCCGGCCCGAACACGCTGCGGCTGCCGGCCAGCATCCAGACCTCGCCGTCCAGGCCGCGCTCCCAGCTGCCATCGAGCACACGCGCGGTCAGCACGCGGTTGAACAGCTCCGAGCGCGCCGCCGACAGCAGCAGCGAGCGCTGCTCGCGCCTGATGGGCCTCCTCGCAGCGCGCGCGCCGGCAGCGGCGAATTCGGGCGAGGAGCGGGCATGCCCGAACATTTCCAAGGCCTGGGCGACATTGCCGCCGCCACGGCCGAAGCGCTGCTCGCCGAACCAGTTGGGCAGCCCACGCGCGGCGATCTCGCCCAGGCGTTGCTCGATCGCCTCGCGCTCGCCGCGCACCTGGCGCAGCACCAGCGTGAAGCGATTGCCCTCCAGCGCGCCGCGCGGCAGCTTGCGGTTGTGCCAGGCCGAGGCGACGACCTCCAGGTTGGGCGTGGCCAGCGTGGCCAGATCGGGCGCCACGCGCTTGGGCAGGTGCACGCTGAAGCGCTGGGTGGTGACGGCGTGGCGGTCCTTCAGCCCGGCGTAGCCGATGCCAACCTCGCCGATGCCGGCCCAGCGCGCCAGCGTGCGCGCCACCTCGGCCGTGTTGAGGCCGCGCTTGCGCAGCGTCAGCAGCAGGTGCTCGCCCTCGCCGTGCGGCGCGAAGGCGTCGCATTCGTCGACCTGGAAATCCTCCGGCTGGGTGCGGAAGACCGCCTCCAGCACCGGCGGCCCGAAGGCAAGGGGAAGCGAAGATGTCTCGGTCATGGGGCCTTGCATTCTCGTAGCGCCGAGCTTGCTCGGCTGGGGCTCGCTCGCCCGATTCCGTAGAGCCGAGCTTGCTCGGCTGAGGCCTTCCCGGGAAAGCTTCAGCCGAGCAAGCTCGGCTCTACAACCCGTCGGTCGAATTAGGACTGCACCAGCAGCACCACGGCCTGCGCGGCGATGCCTTCGCCGCGCCCGGTGAAGCCCAGCTTCTCGGTCGTGGTGGCCTTGACGCTGACCGCGTCGGCGGCCACGCCCAGCACCTGCGCCAGATGCGTGCACATGGCCAGCGCGTGCGGGCCGACCTTGGGCCGCTCGCACATCACGGTCACATCGGCGTTGCCCACCTGCCAGCCGCGCGCGCGCGCCAGGCCGGCGCAGTGCTCGAGGAACTGCGTGCTGTCGGCGCCTTCCCAGCGCGGATCGGTCGGCGGGAAGTGGCGGCCGATGTCGCCCAGCGCCAGCGCGCCGAGGATGGCGTCGCACAGCGCATGGATCACCACATCGCCATCGCTGTGCGCGAGCACGCCGCGACTGTGCTCCACGCGCACGCCGCCCAGCATCACGTGATCGCCATCGGGCGCGAAGGCGTGGACGTCGAAGCCCTGGCCGATGCGGATGGGGAAGGCGGGACCGGGGACCGGGGACCGGGGACCGGGGGAAGCAGAAGCCTGCTCCGTTCGATGATCCTGCTGTTGCTGTTGCTGTGGCATCTGCACCCGCTCCTCCCGGGTCACCGGTCCCCGGTCTCCCGTCCCGGCTCCCACGATGTAGGCGAACCGGTCCAGATCCCCCGGCGTGGTGATCTTGAAGTTGGTGTCGTTGCCCTCGACCAGCAGCGGGCGCAGGCCCTGGCGCTCCATGGCCATCGATTCGTCGGTGACCTCGATGCCGGCGCCAGCGGCCTCGTCCAGGGCGCGGGTCAGCTGCAGGCGGCGGAACATCTGCGGGGTCAGCGCGCGCCACAGGCGCTCGCGCGGCTCGGTGGCGTCCACGCCACCGTCATCGCCCGCGCGCTTGAGCGTATCGCGCACCGGCGCGGCCAGCAGCGCGCCGACCGGGTCCTCGCGACCGCGTTCGATCAGCCGCTCCAGATCGGCATCGGCCAGATTGGGCCTTGCCGCGTCGTGGACCAGCACGAAGTCGTCGGCGCGCACGTGTTCAGGCAGCGCCTGCAGCGCGGCCAGCACCGAGGCCGCGCGCGTGCCGCCGCCGACGCAGGCCAGCACCGGCTTGCCGCCGAAGGCGGTCCAGCCCGGCCACCATGGGTCATCGGCCGACACGGCCACCACCGCACCCTCGACCAGCGGATGGCCCAGCAGCGCGGCCAGGGTCCAGGCCAGCACCGACTGCCCGCCGACTTCCAGATACTGCTTGGGCACTTCGCCGCCGAAGCGCGTGCCGCGGCCGGCCGCGGGAATCACCACCCAGATCCCACGCATCAATTGCCCTCTGCCTGCACGGCGTCTTCTTCGGAGATCGGCGCCGGCTCGCTGGCGGCAGGCGCCGACGGCGGCGCGGGCAACGTATCGCCCTGCGCCGGCGCGGTGTCGACCACGCGGTAGAACTTCTCGCCAGGCTTGATCATGCCCAGCTCGCTGCGCGCGCGTTCCTCGACCGCGGCCTCGCCGGACTTGAGATCCTCGACCTCGGCGGCCAGCGCCGCGTTGCGCTCGCGCAGGCCCTCGTTCTCGCGGGTCTGGCTGGCCACCTGCGCCTTCATGGCGATCACCTCGCCCGAACTGCCGCGCCCGAACCACAGGTGATACTGCAGGAAGGCCAGCAGTCCCACCAGCACCAGCAGCAGCCAGCGCCACTTGGCCATGTCAGCCCCCGCGGACGGGGTGGAAGCGGCGCCGGCCCATCACGCGCACCCTCAGCGCTTGAGCGACACGAACGCGTTGCGACCGGCGTAGCGCGCGGCCGAACCCAGCGCCTCTTCGATGCGCAGCAGCTGGTTGTACTTGGCCACGCGGTCCGAGCGGGACAGCGAGCCGGTCTTGATCTGCGTGGCGGTGGTGGCCACGGCGATGTCGGCGATGGTGGTGTCCTCGGTCTCGCCCGAGCGGTGCGAGACGATCGCCGCATAGCCGGCGTGGTGGGCCATGGCGATGGCTTCCAGCGTCTCGGTCAGCGTGCCGATCTGGTTGACCTTGATCAGGATGGCGTTGGCCGTGTG
The DNA here is from genome assembly GCF_042700505.1 of Pseudoxanthomonas sp. UC19_8. Classification (NCBI taxonomy): domain Bacteria; kingdom Pseudomonadati; phylum Pseudomonadota; class Gammaproteobacteria; order Lysobacterales; family Lysobacteraceae; genus Pseudoxanthomonas; species Pseudoxanthomonas sp. UC19_8. The sequence continues at coordinate 1,143,311 of NZ_CP170559.1, read as the reverse complement.
CGACTCGATGCCTTCCTTGAAGATCTTCGGATTGGTGACGAACAGATCGTCGCCGACCAGTTGGACCGTCTTGCCCAGGCGCTCGGTCAGCTGCTTCCAGCCGGTCCAGTCGTCCTCGGCCATGCCGTCCTCGATGGTGATGATCGGGTATTGGGCGACCCAGTCGGCGAGGAAATCGACGAACTGCTCGGAAGTCAGGCGCTTGTTCTCGCCCACCAGGTTGTACTTGCCGTTGTCGTGGAACTCGCTGGAGGCCACGTCCAGACCCAGCAGGATGTCCTCGCCAGCCGTGTAGCCGGCCTTGCCGATGGCCTCCAGGATGGTGTCCAGCGCCTCGACGTTGCTGCGGAAGTCCGGGGCGAAGCCGCCCTCGTCGCCCACCGCGGTGCTCAGGCCGTGGCCCTTGAGCACGCTCTTGAGGGCGTGGAAGATCTCGGTGCCGGCGCGCAGCGACTCGGAGAACGAGGCGAAGCCGACGGGCAGGACCATGAACTCCTGGAAGTCCACGTTGTTGTCGGCATGGGCGCCGCCGTTGATGATGTTCATCATCGGCAGCGGCAGGGTCGGCTGCCAGTCGGCCGGATGCTCGCTGGTGTCGGCCAGGTAGCGCCACAGCGGCTTGCCTTCGGAGGCGGCCACGGCATGGGCGTTGGCCAGCGACACGCCCAACAGCGCGTTGGCGCCCAGGCGGCCCTTGTTCTCGGTACCGTCCAGATCGATCAGGCGGCGGTCCAGGCCTTCCTGGTCGACCGCATCGAAGCCGGTCAGCGCATTGGCGATGGCGGTGTTGACGTGCTCGACCGCCTTGCGCACGCCCTTGCCCAGGTAGCGGGTCTTGTCGCCATCGCGCAGTTCCACCGCCTCCCTGGCGCCGGTCGAGGCGCCGGAGGGCACGGCCGCACGGCCAAAGGAACCATCGGTGAGCGTGACTTCCGCCTCCAGCGTGGGGTTGCCACGGGAGTCGAGGATTTCGCGGGCGTGGATCTTGGCGATGTTGGTCATGGGATCTGGTTGGGCTCTATCGATCGGATGAGGGACGAGGGGAGTGGCCTGGGGCCTAGGGCCGCAGACCCGGCATGGCCACGCACGTCGGCCAGGCGGCGACGCGCGCGTTCGAGCTAGGGGCGATTGTAGAAGCTGCCGCCGCGCGGCGGTGGATCGGCCGACGCGCCTCGGCGGCGAGCGTTCGACTGACGCTGCGGTGGCGGGTGACGGCGGCGGCACGCGCGCCGCAGGCCAGGCGGCTCAGGCCGGCGAACTCGCGCGACGGGGGCGCACCGGGCGGCATCAGGCCTTGACGCCGTCTTCCAGGAAGCCGTTCTTCTTGGTGATCGAATCCAGCGCCAGCAGGGTCTCCAGCAGCGCTTCCATCTTGTCCAGCGGCCAGGCGTTGGGGCCGTCGGACAGCGCGTGGGCCGGGTCGGGATGAGTCTCGGCGAACAGGCCGGACACGCCCACGGCCACTGCCGCGCGCGCTAGCACCGGCACGAACTCGCGCTGGCCGCCCGAACTGGTGCCCTGCCCGCCCGGCAGCTGCACCGAATGGGTCGCATCGAACACCACCGGACAGCCGGTATCGCGCATCACCGACAGCGAGCGCATGTCGCTGACCAGGTTGTTGTAGCCGAAGGACGCGCCGCGCTCGCACACCAGGATGTCCTGGTTGCCGGTCGACTTGGCCTTCTCCACCACCGGCTTCATGTCCCAGGGCGAGAGGAACTGGCCCTTCTTGATGTTCACCGGACGGCCGGCGGCGCAGACGTTGCGGATGAAGTCGGTCTGGCGCACCAGGAAGGCCGGGGTCTGCAGCACGTCGACGACCGCGGCGACCTCGTTCATCGGCGTGTACTCGTGCACGTCGGTCAGCACCGGCACGCCGATCTGCCGCTTCACGGCCTCGAGCACCTTGAGGCCCTCTTCCAGACCGGGGCCGCGGAAGGACGTGCCCGAGGTGCGGTTGGCCTTGTCGAAGCTGGACTTGAAGATGAAGTTCATCCCCAGCTTGCCGGTGATCTCCTTCAGCTTGCCGGCCACGTCCAGCTGCAGCTGCATCGACTCGATCACGCAGGGGCCGGCGATCAGGAACAGCGGCTGGTCCAGGCCAACCTCGAATCCACAGAGTTTCATTGGGTGCCTCGTTGGGAGGAGTGAGCGCAGAGGTGCGAGACGTGAGCGAGAGGCGGAAGCGAGCAAGGCGACGGCCTTGGCTCACTCCTCACTGCTCCGCGCTCACTTCTTGCCTTCACGCCCTGGCTTCTTTGAGCAGCTTGCCGCCGGCCTTGCGCTCGCGCGCGGCGCGGATGAAGCCGACGAACAGCGGATGGCCATCGCGCGGAGTGGACAGGAACTCCGGGTGCGCCTGGCAGGCCAGGTACCACGGGTGCTTGTCGCGCGGCAGCTCGACCATTTCCACCAGCGTGTCGTCCATCGACTTGGCGCTGATCACCAGGCCAGCGTCCTCGAGCTGGGTGCGATAGCGGTTGTTGAACTCGTAGCGGTGGCGATGACGCTCGGCGACCACGTCGCTGCCGTACAACTCGCGGGCGAGCGTGCCGGGCTTGAGTCGCTGCTCCTGCAGCCCCAGGCGCATGGTGCCGCCCAGGTCGGAGCGCTCGTCGCGCTTTTCCACATCGCCCGAGGCGGTGCGCCACTCGGTGATCAGGCCGATCACCGGATGCGGGGACTGCTTGTCGTTCTCGGTGCTGTTGGCGCCGGCCAGGCCGCAGACATGGCGCGCGTAGTCCACCACCGCCGCCTGCATGCCGTAGCAGATGCCGAAATACGGCACGCCGTGTTCGCGCGCGTACTGCGCGGTCAGCACCTTGCCCTCGAAGCCACGATCGCCGAAGCCGCCCGGCACCAGGATGCCGTCCACGCCGTCCAGGTCGGCGGTGCCGGCCTCGATGTCCTGCGATTCGAGCCACTTGAGGTTCACGCGCGTGCGCTGGCGCAGGCCGCCGTGCTTGAGCGCCTCGCCGACCGACTTGTAGGCGTCCTTGTGGTCCACGTACTTGCCGACCACCGCGATGGTGACCTCGTCCAACGGATTGACCGTCGCATCGACCGCGGCCTCCCACTCGCGCAGGTCGGCCTCCTGCTTGGCCGGCAGCTTCAGGCGGTCGACCACGAACTGGTCCAGCCCCTGCTCCTTCAGCCCCAGCGGGATCTTGTAGAGCACATCGACGTCGCGCAGGCTGATCACCGCGCGCTCGGAGACGTTGGTGAACAGCGCGATCTTGCGGCGCTCGCCGTCCGGGATCTCCTGCTCGGAGCGGCACAGCAGCACGTCGGGCTGGATGCCGATCGAGCGCAGCTCCTTGACAGAGTGCTGGGTCGGCTTGGTCTTCAGCTCGCCGGCGGCGGCGATGTAGGGCACCAGGGTCAGGTGCATGAAGACGGCCTTCTCCTGGCCGCGCTCGGTGCGGATCTGGCGGATGGCCTCTAGGAACGGCAGCGACTCGATGTCGCCCACCGTGCCGCCGATCTCGATCAGGCCCACGTCGAAGCCGGCCACGGCCTCGTCGATGCTGCGCTTGATCTCGTCGGTGATGTGCGGGATGACCTGCACGGTCGCGCCCAGGTAGTCGCCGCGGCGCTCCTTGCGGATGACGTTCTCGTAGATGCGCCCGGTGGTGACCGAGTTCTTGCGGCTCAGGCGCGTGCGCACGAAGCGCTCGTAGTGGCCCAGGTCCAGGTCGGTCTCGGCGCCGTCGTCGGTGACGTAGACCTCACCGTGCTGGAACGGGCTCATCGTGCCCGGGTCGACGTTGATGTAGGGGTCCAGCTTCATCATCGTGACCTTCAGGCCACGCGCTTCGAGAATGGACGCGAGCGAGGCGGCAGCGATGCCCTTGCCAAGCGAGGACACCACGCCGCCGGTCACGAAAATCAGGGGAGTCATGGATCTGAGGGCTCCAGGAAAGCCATAGTCTACCGGCACCGAACCGGACGGCCAAACCTCGCGAGCGAAAAAGGCCTTTCCGATCCGCGTGCGCGGTTGCAAAACGCCCGCGCCCCGACGAGCGGGGCGCGGGCGGACGGCGGAAGGGGAAGGATCAGCGCTTGCGGGCTTCCTCTTCCTCTTCTTCGCTCTGGGCCGGGGCGTGCTGGTCCTGGCCCTTCATGCGGGCCTCGTTGGCGGCACGGCGCGCGGCGCGCTTCTCGGCCTCGCTGCGGGTGTCCTCGGGCTTGGCCGCGGCGCTGGCCTTGCCTTCGACCTGGGGCGCGGCGGACTGGGCCAGCGCCACGGCGGCGGAGGACAGCGCGGCGACGGCGCCGGCGAGCAACAGGACGGTGCGGGTTTTCATGGGGCCTCCTGTGAGGTTCCTTCAAGGTGCGTCGCCGCGCGAAGGCGCAGCTGGACGACGCGACAAGGCTACGCCGGGCTTGTTCAGCCGGGCCTGAATGCGGCGGACGGCCGGCTAGGCCTGGTTTGCGGCGATTTCGTCCAGGCGCGCGCGCAGCGCGCGCACCTGATCGGCGTCGGTGCGCCAGTAGCCGCCCTCGAGCCCGGGCAGATCGCTATGTCCCTGCCCGGCCTGGAAGGCCTTGGCCGAGGCGTGGACCTCACCCACCCCGGTGCGGCGCACCAGCTCGGCCACGTTGTCCACGGTCAGGCCGGCGCCGGCCATCACCGACAGCCGCCCGGCCGCCTGCGCGCGGGCGGCGGCGATGGCCGCCGCGCCCTGCGGGGCGCCGGCGGCCTGGCCCGAGGTCAGCACCCGCTCGCAGCCCAGGGCGATGATCTGCTCCAGGGCGCGCTGCGGGTCGCGCACGCTGTCGAAGGCGCGGTGGAAGGTCACGCCCAGCGGCCCGGCCGCGGCGACCAGGGAGGCGCAGACCTCCGCATCGATCTCGCCCCCGGCGGTCAGCGCGCCGATCACCACGCCGTCGCAGCCCAGGCGCACGCACAGGGCGACATCGCGACGCATCGCTTCCCACTCGGCCGGCGAATAGACGAAATCGCCGCCGCGCGGGCGGACCAGCACATACAGCGGAATCGACAGCCGCTCGCGCGCCAGCGCCAGGGTGCCGTAGGACGGCGTGCAGCCGCCCTCGCCCAGGTTCTCGCACAGTTCGACCCGGTCCGCGCCGCCGGCCTGGGCGGCCAGGGCCGATTCCAGCGCGTTGGCCGCGATCTCCAGCTTCACCCGCTGCGCCATGCCGCTCAGGTCTGCTCGGTGCTGTAGATCGACGGCGACGGCAGCAGCGCGTCCTGCTTGGCCGCATCGCAGACCGCGTAGACGAAGCCCTTGTGCAGCGCGAACGCGCCGACCTCGCCGTGCTTGTTCAGCGCCAGGAAGCACACCTGCAGCGTCTTGCTGGCCTCCGGGCGCTTGGCGACCACCCGCTCGATGGCTTCGCGGCAGGCCTCGGCCGGGCTGCGCCCCTGGCGCATCAGTTCGACCACCAGGAAGCTGGCGGCGTTGCGGATCATCTCCTCGCCCACGCCCGAGGCGGTGGCGCCGCCGACGTCGTTGTCCACGTACAGGCCGGCGCCGATGATCGGGCTGTCGCCGACCCGGCCGCGCATCTTCCAGGCCATGCCGCTGGTGGTGCAGGCACCGGCCAGCTTGCCGCTGGCGTCGATGGCCAGCATGCCGATGGTGTCGTGATTTTCCTTGTTGCCGGGCAGGCCGCGGCGTTCGACGTTGATCTCCGGCGCGTACTTGGAGGTCTTGAGCCATTCCTTCCAGGCCTTCTCGGCCTCGGGCGTACGCAGGTCGCGCACGGTGAAGCCCTGCTCGACCGCGAACTGCTGCGCGCCGGCGCCAACCAGCATCACGTGCGGGGTCTTTTCCATGACCAGGCGCGCCACCGAGATGGGATGGTCGATGCCTTCGATCGCCGCGACCGAGCCGCAGCTGCCGTCGCCCTTCATGATGCTGGCGTCCAGGGTCACGTGGCCGTCGCGGTCGGGATAGCCGCAGCGCCCGACCGTGGAATTGCACTGCCCGGTCTCGGCCCAGCGCGCGCCGGCCTCGACCGCGTCGATCGCGCTGCCGCCCTTGCCCAGCACCGCCCAGGCGGCCTGGTTGGCCGGCACGCCGAAGTCCCAGGTCGACACCACTTTGGCGCCGCTGGCGCCGGTCTGGGCCAGGCCGCGCGGCAGCGCCGCCGCGCCGGCAACCAGAAGCGAGGACTGCAGGAAGGTGCGGCGGGTGGACATGGCAGGGCTCCGTCGTGGGGTCGGTGGGGGTCAGAAGAGGTCGGGCTGGGCCGCGCACCAGGCGGCGGCACCGATGATGCCCAGTTGTCCGTGCGCGATGCACGCCACCGGCACCTGCCGCAGCGCGCTGGACAGCACGCCCTTGTCGTGGAAGCGGCGCATGAAGCCGCCGGCCTCCAGGTGTCGGCCCAGATGGCCGGCCAGTCCGCCGGCCAGATAGACCGAGCGCGCGCAGAAGGTGATCGCCAGGTCCCCGGCCAGGCTGCCCAGCCACTGGCAGAACAGGTCCAGGCACTCGACCGCCAGCGCGTCGCGCCGGTCCTCGGCCGCGGCCACCAGCTCGGCGGGCGTGGCGAACGCCGGCGTGGCGCCGCGCAGTTCGCACAGGGCGGTGTAGAGGTGCAGCAAACCGGTACCGGACAGCGCGCGCTCGTTGTCCACGTGGCCGAACCGGCGCTGCAGCACGCGCACCACGTCCAGCTCCAGGTCCGTGGTCGCGGCCAGCGCGGCATGCCCGGCCTCGCTGGGCCAGACGACAAAGCCCTGCGGGCCCTGCATCGCCAGCGCCGCGCCCAGCCCGGTGCCGGGCCCCAGCAGCAGCGCGGGAAACTGCACGCCGGTGGCCGGCTCGCCGGTCAGCGGCCGGATCTGGTCGAGGGCCACGTGCGGCAAGGCCCAGGCCAGGGCCTGGAAGTCGTTGATCAGGTGCAGCCGCTGCAGGCCGGCCTGGCGCCGGGTGTCGGCCAGCGACACCGGCCAGGGCAGGTTGGCGTTGAGCAGCGTATCGCCCTGCAGCAGCCCGGCGATGGCGACCACGGCGGCTGTCGGGCAGGCTTCGCCGGCGGCACGCAGTTCGTCGGCGAAGCGCAGCAGCACGGCGGCCAGACTGGGGAAATCGGCGCCGGCATAGCGCCGGTGCAGCCGCAGCCGCGGCGCGTGCCCGGGCGCAAGCTCGACCAGGCCCAGACGGGCGTAGGTGCCGCCGACGTCGGCGGCGATCAGCTGTTGGATTCCGGCCTGGCCGGGGGCGCCCGCTGTCTCACGGGCGGCGACTTGCACCACTGACAATCTCCTCACCGATGGCGCGCGTCGCACCCGCTGGCGGGCGATTGTATCGGCAAGCGCGGCCCGCCCACGCCTCCGCGGCGGCCACAGCCGGGGCAAAGCCGCGCGAACGTGCAAATCCAGACCCCAGACCGCACACTTGCCGCCCTTCGTGGCACCCACACGACCTGATCGAGTTCAATGAATACCCGCTACAACGCTGCCGATATCGAAGTCCTCTCCGGCCTGGACCCGGTCAAGCGCCGGCCCGGCATGTACACCGACACCTCGCGCCCCAATCACCTGGCGCAGGAAGTCATCGACAACTCGGTGGACGAGGCGCTGGGCGGCCATGCCAGGACCGTGGAGGTCACCCTCTACAAGGACGGCAGCGTCGAGGTGGCCGACGACGGCCGCGGCATGCCGGTGGACATCCACCCGGAGGAGAAGATCCCCGGCGTCGAACTGATCCTCACCCGCCTGCATGCCGGCGGCAAGTTCAGCAACAAGAACTACACCTTCTCCGGGGGCCTGCACGGCGTGGGCGTCAGCGTGGTCAACGCGCTGTCCACGCTGGTGGAGATCCACATCAAGCGCGAGGGCGCCGAGCACCGCATCACCTTCCGCGACGGCGACCGAGCCAGCCCGCTGGAGGTGGTCGGCACGGTCGGCAAGAAGAACACCGGCACGCGCCTGCGCTTCTGGCCCGATCCGAAGTACTTCGACACGCCCAAGATCAACGTGCGCGCCCTGCGCCACCTGCTGCGTGCCAAGGCGGTGCTGTGCCCGGGCCTGACGGTCAAGCTGTTCGACGAGGCCACCGGCGAGCAGGACAGCTGGCACTACGAGGACGGCCTGCGCGACTACCTCAAGGGCGAACTGGCCGGGCGCGAGCTGCTGCCGGCCGAGCTGTTCGTCGGTGTGCTGAAGAAGGACACCGAGGTGGTGGACTGGGCCGTGGCCTGGGTGCCGGAAGGCGAGCTGGTGCAGGAGAGCTACGTCAACCTGATCCCCACCGCCCAGCACGGCACCCACGTCAACGGCCTGCGCTCAGGCCTGACCGATGCGCTGCGCGAGTTCTGCGACTTCCGCAACCTGCTGCCGCGCGGGATCAAGCTGGCGCCCGAGGACGTGTGGGACCGGGTCGCCTTCGTGCTCAGCCTGAAGATGACCGATCCGCAGTTCTCCGGCCAGACCAAGGAACGCCTGTCCTCGCGGCAGGCCGCCGGCTTCATCGAGGGCGCCGCGCACGACGCCTTCAGCCTGTGGCTCAACCAGCATGTCGAGACCGGTCTGCAGATCGCCCAGATCGCCATCGACCGCGCCAGCGCGCGGCTGAAGACCGAAAAGCAGATCGTCCGCAAGAAGGTCACCTCCGGCCCGGCCCTGCCCGGCAAGCTGGCCGACTGCATCAGCCAGGACCTCTCGCGCACCGAGCTGTTCCTGGTGGAAGGCGACTCGGCCGGCGGCAGCGCCAAGCAGGCGCGCGACAAGGACTTCCAGGCGATCATGCCGCTGCGCGGCAAGATCCTGAACACCTGGGAAGTGGCCTCCGGCAGCGTGCTGGCCTCCGAGGAAGTGCACAACCTGGCCATCGCCATCGGCTGCGACCCGGGCAAGGACGACATCTCCGGCCTGCGCTACGGCAAGGTGGTGATCCTGGCCGACGCCGACTCCGACGGCCTGCACATCGCCACGCTGCTGTCGGCGCTGTTCCTCAAGCATTTCCCGGCGCTGGTCGCCGCCGGCCACGTGTTCGTGGCGATGCCGCCGCTGTTCCGCGTGGACGTGGGCAAGCAGGTGTTCTACGCGCTGGACGAGGAGGAAAAGCGCCTGCTGCTGGAGAAGATCGCGCGCGAGAAGCTCAAGGGCCAGGTCAACGTGACCCGCTTCAAGGGTCTGGGTGAAATGAATCCCTCGCAGCTGCGCGAATCGACCATCCACCCCGACACCCGCCGCCTGGTCCAGCTGACCGTGGACGACGCCGAGCAGACCACCGGCCTGATGGACATGCTGCTGGCCAAGAAGCGCGCCGGCGACCGCAAGGCGTGGCTGGAGACGAAGGGAGACCTTGCCTCGCTGGAAGTCTGAGCGCAGGAGTACGCGTGGAGAAGTGAGGCGTGAGCCAAAGCGGACGCTCCCGCAGCCAAAGCGGACGCTCCCGCTCACTGCTCTCCACGCACGCCTCGCTTCTCGCCCCGGCCGGCGTCGGCTAGACTGGCCGACGTTTGTCCAAGCCAAGGTTTCCCCCCGATGACCGCGCCCCTCGCCTATCGCCGCATCCTGTTGAAACTCTCCGGGGAGGCGCTGATGGGATCTGAGGACTACGGCATCGATCCAAAGGTGATCGGCCGCATCGCCCGCGAGATCATCGAGGCGCGCGATGCCGGCGCCGAGGTGGCGCTGGTGATCGGCGGCGGCAACATCTTCCGCGGCGCCGGCCTGGCCGCCGGCGGCATGGACCGGGTCACCGGCGACCAGATGGGCATGCTGGCCACGGTCATCAACGCGCTGGCCATGCAGGACGCGCTGGAGAAGCTCGGCGCCAAGGTGCGCGTGATGAGCGCGCTGAAGATCAACGACGTGTGCGAGGACTACATCCGCCGCCGCGCCGTGCGCCACCTGGAGAAGGGCCGCATCGCGATCTTCGCCGCCGGCACCGGCAACCCCTTCTTCACCACCGACTCGGGCGCGGCGCTGCGCGCGATCGAGATCGAGGCCGACCTGCTGCTCAAGGCGACCAAGGTCGACGGCGTCTACGACAAGGACCCGCGCAAGTTCCCCGACGCCAAGCGTTTCGACACGCTGACCTACGATGAGGTGATCCGCCGCGGCCTGGAGGTGATGGACACCGCCGCCTTCGCCCTGTGCCGCGACAGCGCCGTGCCGCTGCGCATCTACGACCTGTCGGTGCCGGGCAACCTGATGAACATCCTGCGCGGCGAGAACATCGGCACGCTGGTGGAAGGCCGGGGCTGAGGCGAGTGGAGATGAGTAGCGCAGATGAGTGAGTGGGAGTCGAAAGCCCGCCGCCCTTGCTCACTCCTCACTCCCCCCCTCTACGCGCACTCCTCTGCTCTTGCGCGGTCACTCCGTGATCCTGTAATTGTGTCCGCGCCCCGCCGGCCTCACCCTGCCGCCCCATGGCGCACTCCCACTCCCACGATCACGCAGACCACGGCCACGACCACGCCGGTCATGACCATGGCCACGCGCACCGCGCCGCAAGTGGCCACGCGCACGGCGCCGCCGTTGGCGCGCACGACCACGACAGCGGCACCCGCGGCTACGCGGTGGCGATGCTGGTCAACCTGGCCTATACCGCCCTGGAGGCCGGCTACGGTTTCCACACCAATTCGCTGGCGCTGCTGAGCGACGCGCTGCACAACCTCGGCGATGTCCTCGGCCTGGCCCTGGCCTCGGGCGGCGGCGGCCATGGCGCGCCGTCAGCCCACCGCCAGCCACACCTACGGCTGGGGCAAGGCCACCCTGCTGGCGCCGCTGGCCAACGCGATCGTGCTGATGGTGTTCTCCGGCGGCCTGGCCTGGGAGGCGATCCGCCGCTTCAGCGAGCCGCCCTCGATCCCCGCCATCCCGGTGATGGTGGTGGCCGCGATCGGCATCGCCGTCAACCTGGGCGCGGGCTGGCTGCTGCACAGCGGGCATGGCCATAGCCACGGCGGCAGCGACCTCAATCGCCGCGGCGCGGTGCTGCACCTGATGGCCGATGCGGCGGTGTCGCTGGCCGCGGTCCTGGCGGGCCTGGGCATGTGGTGGCTGGGCTGGGAATGGCTGGACCCGACCACCGCCCTGGTGATCAGTGTGGTGATCGCGATCGGCACCTACGGCCTGCTGCGCGAGAGCTTCGCCGCGGCCATGGACGCGGTGCCCGGGCACATCGACCAGGCCGCCGTGGAGACCTTCCTGGCCTCGCGCCCCGGCGTTACCGCGGTGCACCACCTGCATATCTGGCCGCTGGGCGCGGGCCAGACCGCGCTGACCGCGCACGTGGTGCGGCCCGAGGTGCAGGACGAGGACGCCTTCATCGAGGCCACCGCCAGCGCGCTGGCCGAGCGCTTCGGCATCGGCCACGCCACCTTGCAGCTCGAACGCGGCCAGGCCTGCCAGCAGCCCTGCCGTCCCGCAGGCGGCGAAGCGGCATCGGCGCCGCATCACCACTGAGCCCAAGTCCGGCCAGTGCCGGCTTTGACCTATAATCCCGGGTTTGACGAATCCCAGGACCCGACGATGCTGAACGACATCAAGAACGACGCGCAGGCGCGCATGAACAAGAGCGTCGAGTCGCTGCGCCAGGCCCTGACCAAGCTGCGCACCGGTCGCGCCACCCCGGCCCTGGTCGATCATCTGAAGGTCAACTACTACGGCTCGGACATGCCGCTCTCGCAAGTGGCCACCGTGTCGGTGGCCGATGCGCGCTCGCTGACCATCACCCCGTGGGAGAAGCAGATGGTCTCGGCCGTGGAGAAGGCCATCCTGGCCTCCGACCTGGGCCTGACGCCCAACACCGCCGGCACGGTCATCCGCATCAACATCCCGGCCCTGACCGAGGAACGCCGCCGCGACCTGTCCAAGGTCGTGCACAGCGAGGGCGAGGACACCAAGGTCGCCATCCGCAACGTGCGCCGCGACGCCAACCAGCAGGTCAAGGACCTGCTCAAGGACAAGCAGATCACCGAGGACGAGGTGCGTCGCAGCGAGGACGAGATCCAGAAGCTCACCGACAAGGCGATCAAGGACGTCGACGAGGTGGTCAAGGCCAAGGAACAGGAACTGATGGCCGTCTGAGCGGGTCACACCGCCCTCATGACCGCCATGCCGCCCGCCCTGCCCCGCGCCCAGCCGCGCCACCTGGCCATCATCATGGATGGCAACGGCCGCTGGGCGCAGCGCCGCCATCGCCCGCGCATGATCGGCCACCGCGCCGGCGCGCGCGCGGTCAACCTGTGCATCGACTTCTGCCTGGAGCGCGGCATCGAGGCGCTGACCCTGTTCGCCTTCTCCAGCGAGAACTGGGGCCGCCCGGCCGACGAGGTGAGCGCGCTGATGAAGCTGTTCATGGGCGCGCTGGAGCGCGAGGTCGATGAGCTGCACCGCCGCGGCGTGCGCATCCGCTTCATCGGCCAGCGCGCGCGGTTCGCCCCGGCGATCGTGGCGCGCATGGCCGCCGCCGAGGCGCAGACCGCCGCCAACACCGCGCTGACCTTGGTGATCGCCGCCAGCTACGGCGGCCGCCAGGACCTCACCGACGCGGCGCGCGCCCTGGCCGTGGAGGTCGCGGCCGGCCGGCTGCGGCCGGAAGACATCGACGAGGCCAGCCTGGACGCGCGCGTGGCGCTGGCCGACCTGCCGCCGCCGGACCTGTTCATCCGCACCGGCGGCGACCACCGCATCAGCAACTTCCTGCTGTGGCAGCTGGCCTACACCGAACTGTGGTTCACCGAGACCCTATGGCCCGACCTGGATGCCGGCGTGCTGCAAGCCGCGCTGGACGATTTCGCCCAGCGCGAGCGCCGCTTCGGCCTGACCGGTGAGCAGGTCGCCACGCAGGGAGCTCCCGCATGACCCGCGTCCGCGTGATCGCCGCGCTGGTGATGGCGCCGCTGGCGATCGCCGCCATCGTGCTGCTGCCCACGCCATGGCTGGCCGCGCTGGCCGCCGCGCTGTTCCTGATCGGCCTGTGGGAATGGCTGAAGCTGGCCGAGGTGGACGACACCCTGGCGCGCACCGTGCTGGTCCTGCTCAACCTGGCGCTGATGGTGCTGCTGACCTGGGCCAGCCGCGCGCCGAGCGGGCTTTCGCCGGCGCTATTCCAGCTGGTGTCGCTGGTCGGCGTGGTCTGGTGGGTCTTGGCGCTGGTGTGGCTGCGCTTCTACGCCTTCGCCTCGGACCACCAGACCTGGGCGCGGCTGTTCAAGCTGGCCGCCGGCACGCTGGCGGTGGTGCCGGCCTGGTGCGCGCTGTGCCTGATCCACTCCAACAGCTTCGACCCGAAGGCCGGCATGAGCGGCCATCTGTGGCTGCTGACCGCCCTGGCGCTGGTCTGGGCCGCCGACAGCGGCGCGTACTTCGCCGGGCGCGCCTTCGGCAAGCACAAGCTGGCCCCGCGCATCAGCCCCAACAAGACCATCGAGGGCCTGGCCGGCGGGCTGATCGGCGGCGTGGTCATCGGCCTGCTCGGCGGCTGGCTGGCGGGCGTGTCGCTGGCGCAGATGCCGGCGCTGGCCCTGGTGTGCGTGGTGACCGTGCTGTTCTCGGTGGCCGGCGACCTGTTCGAAAGCCTGCTCAAGCGGCACGTCGGGGCCAAGGATTCCGGCCACCTGATCCCCGGCCACGGTGGCGTGCTGGACCGCATCGACGGCGTGATCGCCGCGCTGCCGGTGTTCCTGATCGGCCGCGAGCTGCTGGGGTTCTAAGCCGATGGATGCGCCTGTTCCCTTCTCGCGTCGCGTCGCCGTGCTCGGCGCCACCGGCTCGATCGGCAGTTCCGCGCTGGACGTGATCGCCCGGCACCCGGACCAGCTGCGCGCGACCGTGCTGGCCGCCGGCAGCAATGTGCTGGCGCTGGTCGCGCTGTGCCGCAGCCACCGTCCCGACCATGCCGTGATCGCCGATCCGGCCCGCTACACCGAGCTGCGCGACGCGCTGGCCGACGCCGGCCTGTCCGCCATCCAGGCGCATGCCGGCGAGGCGGCGCTGGACGCGCTGGTGGCCGGCCAGGCCTGCGACACGGTCGTGGCCGCCATCGTCGGCGCCGCCGGGCTGTCCTCCACCCTGGCCGCCGCACGCGCCGGCAAGCGCCTGCTGCTGGCCAACAAGGAATCGCTGGTGCTGGCCGGCGCCCTGGTGATCGCCGCGGCGCAGGCCTCCGGCGCGGACATCGTGCCGATCGACAGCGAACACAACGCCATCTTCCAGTGTCTGGGCTCGCGCCAGGCCGGGGCGCAGGTGCGCCGGATCATCCTGACCGCCTCGGGCGGGCCGTTCCGCGGGCGCAGTCGCGCCTCGCTGGAGACGGTCACCGTGGCCCAGGCCGTGGCCCATCCCAAGTGGTCGATGGGGCCGAAGATCTCGGTCGATTCGGCCACGCTGATGAACAAGGGCCTGGAGCTGATCGAGGCCGCGCATCTGTTCGACGTCGGCCGCGAGCGGCTGGACGTGCTGGTGCACCCGCAGAGCCTGGTGCATTCGCTGGTGGACTTCATCGACGGCTCCACCCTGGCCCAGCTGGGCCTGCCGGACATGCGCACCGCCCTGTCGGTCGGCCTGGGCTGGCCGCAGCGGCTGGAATCGGGCGTGGGCGGGCTGGACCTGCTGGCCCACGGCCGGCTGGACTTCGAGGCGCCGGACATGGAGGCCTTTCCCTGCCTGCGGCTGGCCTGGGAGGCCCTGGCGGCCGGCGGCGCGGCGCCGGCGGTGCTCAACGCGGCCAACGAATCGGCCGTTTCAGCCTTTCTTCAGGGCCGGATCGGTTTCCTAGCGATCCCTGCATTGGTCGAGGATGCCCTCGCCGCCCATGCGCATGCCCCGGCCGAGACGCTGGAGGCGCTGCTGGCGGCCGATGGCCTCGCGCGGCGCTTCAGCCAGGACTGGATCCACCGCACCACAGGCCACGCCGTTTCCGCATGAGTGATATCGCAGGCTCCATCTGGTGGCTGATCGTCGCACTCGGCGTGCTGGTCACCTTCCATGAATTCGGCCATTACTGGGTCGCGCGCCGTTGCGGCGTGGGCGTGCTGCGCTTCTCGGTGGGCTTCGGCAAGCCGCTGTGGTCGCGCCGCGACCGCCACGGCACCGAGTTCGCCATCGCGCCGATCCCGCTGGGCGGCTACGTCAAGATGCTGGACGAGCGCGAGGCCGACGTCCCCCCCGAGCGCCTGCACGAGGCCTTCAACCGCAAGCCGGTCGGCCAGCGCATCGCCATCGTCGCGGCCGGTCCGATCGCCAACCTGATCCTGTGCGTGGCCCTGCTGTGGGCCATGTTCGTGATCGGCAAGGAGGATTTCGCCCCGGTCGTCGGCCACGTGGCCGGCATCGCCCAGCAGTCCGGCCTGCGCCCGGGCGACCGCATCCTGGACGTGGACGGGCGCAGCACCCCGACCGCGACCGAGGCCACGATCGAGCTGACCGGCGCGGCGATGGATGGGCGCGACGCGCGCGCCCGGGTCGAGGACGCGGCGGGCAATACGCTGGAGCGCACGGTCTACACTTCGCGCGTGCCGGCCGGCTTCAACGAGCAGGACGTGGCCGGGACGCTGGGCCTGCGCTGGCAGTTCCTGGTCGATCCGGCGCAGGTGCGCGCGGTCGCGGCCGATTCGCCCGCCGCCGGCGTGCTGCAGGTCGGCGACCTGATCACCGCCATCGACGGCGAGCCGGTGCAGCAGGCCGCCGACCTGCGTCCGCTGGTGCAGACCCTGGGCGCGCGCGGCGGCGAGGTCATGATCGAGGTCGAACGCGAGGGCAGCCGCCTGGCCCTGCCGCTGCGGCCGCGGCAGATGACCGACCCGGCCAGCGGCGCGCATTACTGGGGTCTGGGCATCTCGCTGGGCCGCGACACCGCCCCGGCCTACGACGCGCTGCAGCGCTACGGGCCGCTGCAGGCGATTCCCGCCGCCCTGCGCCAGACCTGGCAGCTGGCCTCCGATTCGCTGGGCATGATCCGGCGCATGGTGACCGGCCACGCCTCGCTGCAGGGCGTTTCCGGGCCGATCACCATCGCCAAGGTGGCCAATGCCTCGGCCGAACGCGGCCTGACCTGGTTCCTGCAGTTCCTGGCGCTGCTCTCGCTGAGCCTGGCCATCGTCAACCTGCTGCCGATCCCGGTCTTGGACGGCGGACACCTGCTGTATTACCTTATCGAGTTGGTCAAGGGCAGCCCGCTCAGCGAGCGGGCCATGGCTGCGGGCCAGTTCGTGGGCCTGGCCTTCCTGGCTGGCCTGATGGGGCTGGCGCTGTACAACGATATCCTGCGCCCGGTGATCTGATGCCCTCCACTACCTCTTCCATGGCCGCGTCGCGGCCCGGCCCCGCACGGGGTCACTCCAAAACCAGTTTTTCGACGGATGTGATGATGACGCGACTCCCGACCCGCCGCCTGCTCGCCCTTGCCCTGGCTTCGGCCATCGCGGCACCGGCCTGGGCCCAGTCGACCGGCACGGTGCCGCCGTTCGGCTCGCAGCAGCAGCCGTCCGCGCCGGCCTTCGGCACGCAGCCGGCCGCCCCGGCCTCGGCCTCGGACTTCGTGGCCAGCGACATCCGCGTGGACGGGGTGCAGCGCATCTCCAGCGGTACGGTGCTGACCTACCTGCCGATCGAGCGCGGCGACACGGTGACCCAGGCCAAGATCGGCGAGGCGATCCGCGCGCTGTACAAGACCGGCTTCTTCGAGAACGTGCAGCTCTCGCGCCAGGGCTCGATCCTGGTGGTGACGCTGAAGGAGCGTCCGGCGATCAACAAGCTGACGCTGACCGGCAACAAGGACATCAAGACCGAGGACCTGACCAAGGGCCTGAACGACATCGGCCTGTCCGAGGGCGGCACCTTCGACCGCCTGGCGCTGGACCGCGTCACCCAGGAGCTGGTGCGCCAGTACAACAACCGCGGCAAGTACAACGTCCAGATCACCCCGACGGTCAGCCCGCTGGATCGCAACCGCGTGGACGTGACCATCGCGATCAAGGAAGGCAAGGCGGCCAAGATCCGCCACATCAACCTGATCGGCACCGAGAAGTTCCCGCAGGAAGACATCCGCGAGGGCTGGGAGTCGCAGGAGCACAACTGGCTGTCCTGGTACAAGCGCGACGACCAGTACTCCAAGGAAAAGCTCTCCGGCGACATCGAGAAGCTCAACTCCTGGTACCTGGACCGCGGCTACGTGGATTTCAGCCTGGATTCGACCCAGGTCGCGATCAGCCCGGACAAGAAGGACATGTTCATCACCGGCGGGGTGACCGAGGGCGAGCAGTACACCGTCTCGGACGTCAAGGTCAGCGGCGACACGATCCTGCCGCAGGAGCGCGTGGAGAAGATGGTGCTGGTGCGCAAGGGCCAGATCTTCTCGCGCCGCCTGCTGGAGATGACCTCCGACGGCATCACCGCCACGCTGGGCAACATCGGCTACGCCTTTGCCCAGGTCAACCCGATCCCGACCATCGATCGCGACAAGCGCACGGTCGGCATCAACTTCCAGGTCGTGCCGGGCCCGCGCGTCAACGTGCGCCGCATCGAGTTCAAGGGCAACAGCCGCACCGCCGACGAGGTGCTGCGCCGCGAGATGCGCCAGTTCGAGGGCGCCTGGTACTCGCAGGCGGCGATCGACCGTTCCAAGATCCGCCTGCAGCGCCTGGGCTACTTCGAGACCGTGGACGTGCAGACCCAGCCGGTGCCGGGCACGCGCGATCAGGTGGACGTGATCTACAACGTCAAGGAAACCACCTCGGGCAGCTTCGTGTTCGGCCTGGGCTATTCGCAGCTGTCCGGCATCACCACCTCGGTGCAGCTGTCGCAGAACAACTTCCTGGGCGGCGGCAACCGCGTGTCGGTCGAGGCCTCGCGCAGCGACTACCTGAGCCGCTACTCGTTCTCCTTCACCAACCCGTACTTCACCGACGACGGCGTGTCGCTGGGCTACAACCTGTCCTACAGCGACCTGGACTACTCGGACTACAACACCGCCGCGTACTCCTCGCGTAACGTCGCCGCGCAGACGATCCTGGGCATCCCGCTGAGCGAGAGCGATAGCATCTCGGTCATGTTCGGCGTCGACTCGACCCAGGTCAGCACCTACGACAACTACACCCCGCAGGCCATCGTCGACTACGTCAAGGCGCTGGGCAGCCGCACCTTCCACGCCTGGCGCACCCAGGTCGGCTGGGCGCGCGACACGCGCAACGACTACTGGATGCCCACCCGCGGCACCTACCAGCGCGTCTCGGCGGAAATCACCCTGCCCGGCTCGACCGTGGAGTACTACAAGCTCAACTACGAGTTCTCCAAGTACTGGCCGCTCAGCCCGGCGTTCGTGCTGCGCACCGGTGGTGAGATCGGCTACGGCAATAGCTACGGCAGCGACACCTCGCGCGTGATCTGCAAGGACCCGGCCACCGACGTCGCCGTGGCATGCGGCACGGCCGGCGCGGTCGCACAGACCTTCACCGCCACCGGCCTGCCGTTCTACGAGAACTTCTACGCTGGCGGCGTGCGCTCGGTGCGCGGCTTCGAGGACAACACCCTGGGCCCGCGTTCGGAACCCACCGCCTACTACAACCGCGGCCAGCCGCTGGGTGGTTCGCTCAAGACGATCGGCCAGATCGAGATGCTGTTCCCGAAGCTGTTCGATTCCAACGCCGCGCGCATCTCGGCCTTCATCGACGTGGGCAACGTGTTCAACGGCTACGACAACTTCCACGCCAACGACCTGCGCGCCTCCACGGGCGTGGCGCTGCTGTGGCGCGCGCCGGTGGGCCCGATCTCGATCAGCTACGCCTTCCCGCTCAAGACCCAGCCGGGCGATGAAATCGAGCGCCTGCAGTTCACCTTCGGCGGCTCGTTCTAAGCGCCACGCGTCGACCCTCGCTGGCACAGGCAAAGGCCCGGCTCGACCGGGCCTTCGCTTGTGCGGTGCGGGTCCGGGGTAAAATGCCGCCGATGACCACTCCTTCTTCCCAGACGGCTGGCGCCCTGGCCGAGCGCTTCGGCCTGGAACTGCATGGCGATGGCGACACCGTCGTGACCGGCGTGGCGACGCTGGCCGGCGCGCAGCCCGGGCAGCTGGCCTTCCTGGCCAATCCGCGCTACGCCGACCTGCTGGCCTCCACGCAGGCCTCTGTGGTGATCGTCGGCCGCGATCACGTCGAGGGCGTGCGCGGCGTGGCGCTGGTGGCCAAGGATCCGCATGCGGCCTTCGCCAAGGTCTCCGAGCTGTTCGAGCCGACGTATCCGCGCGCGCCCGGCATTCACCCCAGCGCGGTGATCGAGCCTTCCGCGCGCATCGCCGCTAGCGCCAGCATCGGCGCGCATGTCTACATCGGCGCCAACAGCGTGGTCGGCGAGCGCTGCATCGTCGGCCCGGGTTGCGTGATCGGCGAGGACTGCAGCCTGGAAGAAGGCTGCGAGCTCGTCGCCCGCGTCACCCTGGTGGTGCGCGTGCGCCTGGGTCGGCGCGTGCGCGTGCATCCCGGCGCCGTGCTCGGCGCGCAGGGCTTCGGCCTGGCGATGGAGGCCGGGCGCTGGCTCAACGTGCCGCAGCTGGGCGGCGTGGTGATCGGCGACGATTGCGAGATCGGCGCCAACACCTGCATCGATCGCGGCGCGCTGGAAGACACCGTGCTGGCCGAGGATGTGCGGGTGGACAACCTCATCCAGATCGCCCACAACGTGCAGGTCGGTGCGCACACCGCCATGGCCGCGCAGGTGGGTATCGCAGGGAGCGCGAAGATCGGCCAGTACTGCATGCTGGCCGGCAAGGTCGGCGTGGCCGGCCACCTGGAGATCGGCGACAAGGTCACCGTGCTGGCCATGTCCATGGTCGCAGGTCCCGTCACCGAGCCGGGCACCTACGCCTCTTCCCTTCCCATCACCGATGTCCGCACCTGGCGCAAGAACGCGGCGCGTTTCCGCCAGCTCGATGCGCTCGCCCGCCGGATTCCCTCCGGCAAGGACACCCAAGAAGCACCATGACGATGAACCTGGAACTGCCGCTCACCATCGAAACCATCCAGCGCCTGCTGCCGCATCGCTATCCGTTCCTGCTGGTGGACCGGGTGACCGAACTCGAGCCGGACACGCGCATCAAGGCCTACAAGAACGTCACCTTCAACGAGCCGTTCTTCATGGGGCACTTCCCCGAGCGCTCGGTGATGCCGGGCGTGTTGATCATCGAGGCGCTGGCCCAGGCCGGCGGCCTGATCACCCAGATCGCCAACGGCGAGGCCGCCGCGTGCAAGCTGTTCTACCTGGTCAAGGTGGAGAACGTGAAGTTCAGCGCGCCGGTGGTCCCGGGCGATCGCCTGGAGATGGAGGTCACCATCAAGCGCAAGATCCGCAACATGGCCGTGTACGAAGGCATCGCGCGCGTGGACGGCAAGCAGGTCGCCTGCGCCGAGATGCTGTGCGCCGAGGTCGACAAGGGCAAGGGAGATTGAGCCGATGGCGCAGACCCTGATCCACCCTTCGGCCGTGGTCGACCCGGGCGCCAGGCTCGGCGTCGGCGTGCAGGTCGGTGCGTTCAGCCTGATCGGCGCCGACGTGGAAGTGGGCGATGGCAGCATCGTCGGCCCGCACTGCTCGATCACCGGCCCGACCCGCATCGGCCGCGAGAACCATTTCGTCGGCCATGTCGCCGTGGGCGGACCGCCGCAGGACAAGAAGTTCGCCGGCGAGCGCACCGAGCTGGTGATTGGCGACCGCAACGTGTTCCGCGAGTTCGTCACGCTCAACCGCGGCACCGTCACCGGCACCACCGTCACCCGCATCGGCGATGACAACTGGATGCTGGCCTATACCCACGTGGCACACGACTGCCATGTCGGCAACCACTGCGTGTTCTCCAACAACACCACCCTGGCCGGGCATGTGACGGTCGAGGACTGGGTGATCTTCAGCGGCTTCTCCGGCGCGCATCAGTTCTGCCGCGTCGGCGCGCACGCCTTCATCGGCATGGGCGCACTGGTCGGCGGCGATGTCGCCCCGTTCACCATGTTCGCCGCCGACGATCATGGCCGCCCGCGCGGCATCAACAGCGAAGGCCTCAAGCGCCGCGGCTTCGATGCCGAGCGCATCGCCGCGATCAAGCGCGCCTACCGCACGCTGTACGTGGCCGGCCTGCCGCTGGCCGAGGCCCAGGCGCAGCTGGCCGAGCAGGCCAAGGACAGCAGCGATGTGCAGGCCATGCTCGACTTCATCGCCCACGGCGAGCGCCGCCTGGTGCGTTGAGCGGTGCACGCCTGATGCCTACGACGGCCGGCTCCTCGCGCACCCTGGCCGAGCTGACGGCAGGTCCGCAGGGCGCACGCGCGCCGCGCATCGCGCTGGTGGCCGGCGAGGCCTCCGGCGATGCGCTCGGCGCCGGGTTGATCGCACAGCTGCGCCAGCGCCATCCCGAGGCCCGCTTCGCCGGCATCGGCGGTCCGGGCATGCGCGCGGCCGGGCTGGATGCGTGGTTCGACGCCAGCGAACTGGCGGTGATGGGCCTGACCGAGGTCCTGCGCCATCTGCCGCGCCTGCTGCGCCTGCGCAAGTCGCTGCGCCAGCAGCTGCTGGACTGGCAGCCGGACGTGTTCATCGGCATCGATGCGCCGGATTTCAATCTGGGCATGGAGCGCTGGCTCAAGCAGCGCGGCGTGCCCACCGTGCATTACGTCAGCCCCTCGGTCTGGGCCTGGCGCGAGAAGCGCGCCGACGGGATCGGCCGCAGTGCCGACCTGGTGCTGTGCCTGTTCCCGATGGAACCGGACATCTACGCGCGCCATGGCGTGGATGCGCGCTATGTCGGCCATCCCATGGCCGATGCGCTGCCGCTGCAGCCCGATCGCGAGGCCGCGCGCGCGGCGCTGGGCCTGGGCACGCGGCCGGTGCTGGCGGTGCTGCCCGGCAGCCGCATGGGCGAGGTCGGCCGCCTGGCGCAGGACTTCATCGATGCCGCCCTGCGCGTGGCCGAGCAGGTGCCTGGCCTGCAGGTGCTGATTCCGGCCGCCAACCCGGCCGTGCACGCCGTGCTGGAGCCGCTGCTGGCCGCCACGCCCTTCCCCTCGCCGCGTCCGCGCCTGCTCGATGGCCAGGCGCGCGAGGCGATGGTCGCCAGCGACGTGGTGCTGCTGGCCTCGGGCACGGCCACGCTGGAGGCGATGCTGGCCAAGCGCGCGATGGTGGTGGGCTACAAGGTCGCCCCGGCCTCGGCCTGGCTGGCGCGCAGGCTGCGGCTGCTGAAGGTCAAGCGCTTCGCCCTGCCCAACATCCTGGCCGGTGAGGACCTCGCGCCCGAGCTGATGCAGGAAGACTGCACGCCCGAGCGGCTGGCCGCGGCCGTGCTGGCGTGGTTCGCGCATCCCGAGGCGGTCGCCGCGCTGCAGGGACGCTATCTGGAGCTGCATGCCCTGCTGCGTCAGGACGCCTCGGCGCGCGCGGCAGATGCGGTGGATGAACTGCTGGAAAGCAGGGGCCAGGGGCCGGGGGCCCGGGACCAGGCCTCGACATCGACATGAACGACCCGATGCCCGGCTGCCAGCCTTCTGCCTTGCCTCCGGCCCCTGGTCCCCGGCCCCTGCTCGTCGCCGGCGTCGACGAGGCCGGGCGCGGGCCGCTGGCCGGGCCGCTGACGGTGGCGGCGGTGGTGTTCGACCCGGCGCGCCCGCGCATCAACGGGCTGGACGACTCCAAGCAGCTCACCGCCGCCAAGCGCGAGCTGTTCTACGGCCGCATCACCGAGCGTGCGCTGGCCTGGCACGTGGTGGTGCTGGAGGTGCCCGACATCGACCGGCTCAACATCTACCAGGCCACGATGCTCGGCATGCGCCTGGCGGTGGAAGCGGTGGCGCACGTGGCCGGCGTGGCCCATATCGACGGCAACCGGGTGCCCGCCGGCCTGCCCTGCCCCGGGCATGCGCTGATCGGCGGCGACGGCCGCGACCGGGCGATCATGGCCGCCTCGATCCTGGCCAAGGTCACCCGCGACCGGATGATGCGCGAGCTGCACCAGACCCATCCCGAATACGGGTTCGCCGTGCACAAGGGCTATGGCACGCCCGCGCACCTGGCCGCGCTCGACGCGCACGGCCCCTGCCCGCAGCACCGTCACAGCTTCGCGCCGGTGCGCGAGGCCGCCGCGCGCCGGGCCGGGCTGGGACAGGTCGCGCTGTTCTAGGCCTTTGGGCCTGAACGCGTAGCGGCCGGCCCGTGCCGGTCCGGGAGGCTGTCAAGCCTGCCCCGCGCAGGCCGGCTTGCGTACACTGACCCTGATGTCTTCCCGCTTCATCCACCTGCACCTGCACACCGAATTCTCGCTGGCGGATTCGACCATCCGCGTGCCCGAGAAACCGGACGAGGGCCTGCCGTCCAAGGCCAAGCGGCCCAACCTGGTCAGCCGCGCGGTCGAACTGCAGGCCCCGGCGCTGGCGGTGACCGACCGCAACAACCTGTTCGCGCTGGTGAAGTTCTACAACGCCTGCGAAAAGGTCGGCATGAAGGCCATTGCCGGCGCCGACGTCAGCGTGATCGAGGAAGACGGCACGCCGTGGCCGATCACCCTGCTGTGCCGCGACCACGGCGGCTACCTGACCCTGTCGCGCCTGCTCACGCGCGCCTGGCTGGAGGGCCATCGCACCGACGGGGTGGCAATCGATCCGGCCTGGCTGCGCGAGGACACCTCGGGCCTGTTCGGCATCATCGGCCGCAACAGCCAGGCCGGGCGCCTGGCCGCCAGCGGCCGCCACGACCTGGCCGAGCAGCACATCGCCGACTGGCAGCGCGCCTTCGACGACAGCCTGCACCTGGAGCTGACCCGTACCCAGCGCGAGGGCGAGGAGGCGTTCAACGCCTTCGCCCTGCACGCGGCCGCCGCGCGCGGGCTGCCGGTGATCGCCAGCAACGACGTGCGCTTCCTCACGCCCGAGGGCTTCGATGCGCACGAGGCGCGCGTGTGCATCGCCTCCGGGCGCGTGCTGGACGATCCCAAACGCCCGCGCGAGTACAGCCGCGAGCAGTACCTCAAGTCCGCCGAGCAGATGGCCGAGCTGTTCGCCGACGTGCCCGACGCGATCGACAACACCTCGGGCGCTGGCGCAACGCTGCAACATCGAGCTCAAGCTCGGCACCTACTTCCTGCCGGCCTACCCGGTGCCGGACGAGGAGACGCTGGACAGCTGGATCCGCAGCGAGTCGCGCCGCGGCCTGGACGCGCGCCTGGAGAAGAATCCGCTGGCGCCGGGCAAGACGCGCCAAGACTACGTGGACCGGCTCGAATTCGAGCTGGACACCATCATCAAGATGGGCTTCCCCGGCTACTTCCTGATCGTGGCCGACTTCATCCAGTGGGGCAAGAACCAGGGCATCCCGATCGGCCCGGGTCGCGGTTCGGGCGCCGGTTCGCTGGTGGCCTGGGCGCTGCAGATCACCGATCTGGATCCGCTGCCGTACAACCTGCTGTTCGAGCGCTTCCTCAATCCCGAACGCGTGTCGATGCCCGACTTCGACATCGACTTCTGCATGGACCGGCGCGACGAGGTGATCGACTACGTCGCGCGCAAGTACGGCCGCGACCGCGTCAGCCAGATCATCACCTACGGCACCATGGCGGCCAAGGCGGTGGTGCGCGACTGCGGGCGCGTGCTGGGCTTCCCGTACGGCTTCGTCGACGGCGTGGCCAAGCTGATTCCCAACATCCTGGGCATCACGCTCAAGGACGCGATGGGCGAAGGCAAGGACAGCGAGATGGCCTCGGCCGAGCTGATCCAGCGCTACGGCAGCGAAGACGACGTGCGCGACCTGATCGATCTGGCGCGCCAGCTCGAAGACCTCACCCGCAACGCCGGCAAGCACGCCGGCGGCGTGGTCATCGCGCCCTCTCCGCTGAGCGATTTCAGCCCGCTGTTCGCCGAACACGACGAGGGCACGCGCGGCAAGAACCCGGTCACCCAGTTCGACAAGAACGACGTGGAAGCCGTGGGCCTGGTGAAGTTCGACTTCCTCGGCCTGCGCACGCTGACCATCATCGACTGGGCGGTCAAGGCGATCAACGCGCGCCATGCGCGCGCCGGGATCGAGCCGGTGGACATCGCCGCGCTGCCGCTGGACGACGTGCCGACCTACCGCGACATCTTCGCCGCGGCCAACACCGGCGCGGTGTTCCAGTTCGAATCCTCGGGCATGCGGCGCATGCTCAAGGACGCCCGGCCGGACCGCTTCGAGGACCTGATCGCGCTGGTGTCGCTGTACCGCCCCGGCCCGATGGACCTGATCCCGGACTTCATCGCGCGCAAGCACGGCCAGCAGGAGTTCGAGTACCCCGATCCGCGCACGGTGGACATGCTGCAGGACACCTACGGGATCATGGTGTACCAGGAGCAGGTCATGCAGATGGCGCAGATCGTCGGCGGCTACTCGCTGGGCGGCGCCGACCTGCTGCGCCGCGCGATGGGCAAGAAGGTGCCGGCCGAGATGGCCAAGCACCGCGAGATCTTCCGCGAGGGCGCCGCCAAGGGCGGCGTGAATCAGGCCAAGGCCGACGAGATCTTCGACTTGATGGAGAAGTTCGCCGGCTACGGCTTCAACAAGTCGCACGCGGCGGCCTATGCGCTGGTCAGCTACCAGACCGCCTGGCTCAAGCGGCACTACCCGGCCGAGTTCATGGCCGCCACGCTGTCCTCGGACATGGACAACACCGACAAGGTGGTGGGCTTCCTGGCCGACGCGCGCGGGCTGTCGCTGGAGATCCTGCCGCCGGAGGTGAACCACTCGGACTTCATGTTCGTGGCCACCGATGCGACCACCATCCGCTACGGCCTGGGCGCGATCAAGGGCGTGGGCCAGGGCGCGTGCGAGGCGATCGTGGCCGAGCGCCAGCGCGGCGGCCCGTACCGCGACCTGCTGGATTTCTGCAAGCGCACCGAGGCCGCGCGCCTGAACCGCCGCACGCTGGAGGCGATGATCAACGCCGGCGCGCTGGACGAGCTGGGCAAGAACCGCGCCTCGCTGATGCTGCAGGTGCCCGAGGTGATGAAGGCCATCGACCAGCTGGCGCGCAACCGCAACGCCGGCATCGTGGACATGTTCGGCTCCAGCGCCGGCGGCGACGACATCCACATCGAGCTGCCCGAATGCGACGAGGCGCCGCTGGCGCACAAGCTTGCGGCCGAGCGCGACACGCTGGGCTTCTACCTGTCCGGCCACCCGATGGATCCCTACCGCGAGGATCTGCGCGCCCTGGTCGGCAACGACCTGGGCAGTCTGGACACGATCTGGTCCAGCCAGTCCGGCGGCGGTGGCGGCGGCGAGCGCAAGTGGCGCCCCGGCGTGGTCGCGGTGCTGGCCGGCAAGGTGGTCGCCGTGCGGCAGAAGGGCGACAGCCAGAGCTTCATCACCCTGGAGGACGGTCGCGGCCGCCTGGAGTGCAGCGCCTTCTCCGATGCGATGGCCGAGTTCGGCCAGCTGCTGACCCGCGACCGCATCCTGGTGGTCAAGGGCGAGCTGCGCGAGGACGAGTTCAACGGCGGCTACAGCCTGCGCCTGCGCCAGGTCTGGGACTACGCCCAGCTGGTCCAGGCCACGCAGAAGCTGTCGGTGCGCCTGGACCTGCGCGTGCCCGGCGTGCTGCAGCGCATCGAGGCCCTGCTCGACCAGCATCGCCCGGGGCGTACCTCGCTGCGCCTGGACCTGCTGCTGCCGGGCGGGGTGGCCGGCATGGTCGAGATCAACGGCAGCCAGTCGGTGAGCGTCGATGCCGACCTGATGGGCACCCTGCGCGAGCTGCCCGGCGTGCGCACCGTGAAGATGGCCGTCGGCCACCGCCCCTGGGCGCACTAGGCCCGCGCGCCGCACCACACCCCCCGGTACGGGGCCTTGTGCCCGCATCGGCTAAACTCCCCCGCTTTACGGCTCACCGCTTGCCGATGAATCCCAACTACCTCGATTTCGAACAGCCCATCGCCGATCTGGAAGCCAAGATCCAGGAGCTGCGCAGCGCCAGCGCCGGTCCGGCGGTCAATGTCGATGCCGAAGTGCGCGCCCTGCAGACCAAGCTGCGCACGCGCACCGCGCAGATCTTCCGCGACCTGACCCCGTGGCAGGTCAGCCAGCTCTCGCGCCATCCGGCCCGGCCCTACACGCTGGACTACATCAAGGTGTTCTGCGACGAGTTCCAGGAACTGGCCGGCGATCGCGCCTTCGCCGACGACAAGGCCATCGTCGGCGGCCTGGCCCGCATCGACGGGCGCCCGGTGATGCTGATCGGCCACCAGAAGGGCCGCGCCACCAAGGAAAAGATCATGCGCAACTTCGGCATGCCCAAGCCGGAGGGGTATCGCAAGGCGCTGCGCCTGATGAAGATGGCCGAACGCTTCGGCCTGCCGGTCCTCACCCTGATCGACACCGCCGGCGCCTGGCCCGGCATCGACGCCGAGGAGCGCGGCCAGTCCGAGGCCATCGCCCGCAATCTGATGGAGATGGCCGAGCTGAAGGTGCCGATCGTGTGCACGGTGATCGGCGAAGGCGGCTCGGGCGGCGCGCTGGCCATCGGCGTGGGCGATCGCACGATCATGCTCGAGTACAGCACCTATTCGGTCATCACCCCGGAAGGCTGCGCCTCGATCCTGTGGAAGGACGCGGGCAAGGCCAAGGACGCGGCCGAGCAGCTGGGCCTGACCGCCAGGCGCCTGCGCGAGCTGGGCCTGGTGGACAAGGTCGTGCGCGAACCCACCGGCGGCGCCCACCGCAACCCGCGCGCCATGGCCACGCGCCTGAAGGCCGTGCTGCTGGGCGAACTGGATGCCCTGGCCGACGTGCCGGTGGACACCCTGCTGCAGCGCCGCTACGAGCGCCTGCGCGGCTACGGCGCCTACGAGGCGGCCTGAGCAGCGCGGCGCGCGCCGCACGATCGACGCAAACGAAGACGCCGGGCACTGCCCGGCGTCTTGCGTTGCGGCCCTGGCGGGCCCTGGGCAGGGCTTTCAGTGCTGCGCGGTCGCGCTGCCGTCGCCGATCTTGGAGGTCTGGTACAGCGCCAGGCCGATGCGCTTGATCAGGCCCAGCTGCTGTTCCAGCCACCAGGCGTGGTCTTCCTCGGTATCGCGCAGCTGCGCCAGCAGCATGTCGCGGCTGACGTAGTCGCCCTTCTCCTCGCACAGCTTCATGCCGGCGGCCAGGTCGGCGCGCACCTTGTACTCGGTCTGCAGGTCGGCCTCGAGCATCTCCACCACGGTCTTGCCGGGGGTGAACGGATGCGGGCGCATGTCCGGGTCGCCTTCCAGGAACAGGATGCGGCGCAGGATCGCGTCGGCGTGCTCGGTCTCCTCTTCCATCTCGTGGCCGATGCGCTCGTACAGCCGCTGCAGGCCCTGGTCCTCGTAGCGGCGCGAATGCAGGAAGTACTGATCGCGGGCGGCAAGCTCGCCGCGCAGCAGGTCGATCAGGCAGGCGATGACCTCGGGATGGCCTTTCATGGCGGAACCTCGTGACTGGAACGGCCGCCATGGTCGCGCATCGGCGCGGACAATGTTTTAAACGGAATCACTTTCACTCGCAGCCCGCGCCGGAGACGTCCCGGCTTCACACAATCCGGGCATGCTGTGCGCGGGCCAGCCTCCCCCCTGCTGGCCGGAACCGTCCCGAATGGTCCGCTGGCTGCGTCGTGTCCTGCTGTCCCTGCTGGTGCTGTGCCTGCTGCTGGCGCTGGTCGCCTGGCTATTGCTGCGCGGCAGCCTGGCCACGCTGGACGGACAGCGCCAGATCGCCGGCCTGTCGGGCCCGGTGAGCATCAGCCGCGATGCGCTGGGCACGGTGACCATCGAGGCCGGCAACCCGGCCGATGCGGCACGCGCGCTCGGCTACGTCCACGCGCAGGAGCGCTATTTCGAGATGGACCTGATGCGCCGGACCTCGGCCGGCGAGCTGGCCGCGCTGTTCGGCGCCCGCGCCCTGCCGCTGGACCGGCGCCATCGCCTGCACCGCATGCGCGCCCGCGCCGAGGCCGGCCTGGATGCCTTCGCCGGCGACCATCGCGCCGAACTGGACGCCTACACCGCCGGGGTCAATGCCGGCCTGGCCGCGCTGCGCGTGCGGCCCTGGCCCTACCTGCTGCTGCGCCAGCGGCCGCAGCCGTGGACCGCGGCCGATGCGGTGCTCACCGGTGATGCGATGTACTTCGACCTGCAGGACGCCGACGACGCCCGCGCGCTGTCGCTGTGGAAGCTGCAGCAGCGCCTGCCGCCGGCCCTGTTCGCCCTGCTCGGCCACGACGGCAGCCACTGGGACGCGCCCCTGCAGGGTGCGCCGCGCGAGGATGCGGTGCTGCCCGGCGCCGATGTCGTGGACCTGCGCACCCTGCCGGCAGCCGCATCGGCCGGCGCCGGCGGCGAAGCGCTGGCCCCGGGCAGCAACAACTTCGCTGTCGCCGCCGCCCACACCGCCGATGGCCGCGCCATCGTCGCCGACGACATGCACCTGGCCCTGCGCGCGCCCAACCTCTGGTTCCGCGTGCGCCTGCGCTACGCCGATCCGCGCGCGCCGGGCGGCCGCGTGGACGTGACCGGCTTCAGCCTGCCGGGGCTGCCGGCGGTGATCGTGGGCAGCAACACGCACGTGGCCTGGGGCTTCACCAACGGCTTCGCCGACACCGCCGACCTGTTCCGCATCAGGCCCTGCGCCGCCACGCCCGCGCCGGGCTGCGCGCCGGTGCGTCTGTACCGCGAGACGCTCGCCGTGGCCGGCGCCGCGGCGCAGACGCTCGAAGTGCGCCAGAGCGCCTACGGCCCGCTGGTCGAGGACCTGCCCGGCGGCCAGGCGCTGGCGCTGCGCTGGGTCGGGCACCTGCCCGGCGCGCTCAACCTGGGCTTGGACGACTTCGCCCGCGCCGGCGATCTGGACGACGCGCTGCGCATGGCCGGGCACGTCGCCGTGCCCGCGCAGAACCTGCTGCTCGCCGACGCCAAGGGCCGCATCGCCTGGCGCCTGCTCGGGCCGCTGCCGCAGCGCACGCCCGGCTGCGAGGCCAGCGCCCTGGTGCTGCCCAGCGCCTCGGCCGCGTTCGATGCGCAGGGCCGGCCGGCCGCGCCCTGCCCGGCCTGGCCGATCTCCACCCGGTTGGTCGAGCCGCTCGTCGACCCGGCCGATGGCCGGCTGTGGACGGCCAACAATCGCGTCGCCGACGGCCCCCTGCTGGCCGTGCTGGGCGATGGCGGCTATGTGCTCGGCGCCCGCGCGCGGCAGATCCGCAACGACCTGCAGCGGCTCGAACGCGCCGACGAGCGCAGCCTGCTGGCCGTGCAACTGGACGACCGCGCCGTGTTCCTGCAGCGCTGGTGGGCGCTGCTGCAGCGCGAAGCCCAGGGCGCGCCGCCCTCGTCGGCGCTGGCGGCGCTGGCCAAGGCGTCCGGTCACTGGGACGGCCGGGCGAGCGCGGATTCGGTCAGCTTCCGCCTGGTGCGGCGCTGGCGCCTGGCCGTGCAGGACCGCATTGCCGAGGGGCTGGTGGCGCCGGCCGGCGTGACGCTCGACCGGCCGCCGGCCGCGCTGGTCCCGCAGCTGGAAGGCGTGGTCTGGCCGCTGCTGGAGCAGCGACCCGCACACCTGCTCCCGCGCCGCTACGCCTGCGCGGCGGACCAGCAAGGGGCTGCCTGCGAGGACGCCGCCGGCTGGTCGCGTCTGCTGGAGGACGCCGCCGACGAGACGCGCCGCGAACTGAGCGCCATCGGCCCCCTGGCCAAGCGCACCTGGGGCGAGCAGAACACGGCGGCGATCTGCCACCCGCTGGCGGCGGCGCTGCCCGCGCGCTTCAAGTCCTGGCTGTGCATGCCGCCGGACCACCTGCCCGGCGCCGGGGACATGCCGCGCGTGCAGGCGCCGGCCTTCGGCGCGTCCGAGCGCATGGTCGTCTCGCCGGGCCACGAGGCCGACGGCCTCATGCACATGCCCGGCGGGCAGAGCGGCCATCCGCTGTCGCCGTTCTGGGGCTCAGGCCATGCCGACTGGGTCCAGGGGCGGGCCACGCCGTTCCTGCCCGGTCCGACGCAGCACACGCTGCAACTGGTCCCGGCGCGCTGACGCAGGCTCAGTGCAGGCTGACTTCCTCGTTCAGCGCCGCCATCAGGCCGCTGAACTGATAGGGCTTGGGCAAGAAGCGCACGCCTCGCGGCATCTCCGGCAGGCTGGCCTGCGGATAGCCCGAGGTCAGCACCACCGCGATCTGCGGGTACTCGCGTGCCACCATCTCCACCAGCTGCACGCCGGACATGCCCAGCGGCATCAGCACATCGCTCATCACCACATCGAAGCCGCCGTCGCGAATCAGCAGGTCCAGCGCCTCGCCGGCGCTGCCGGCCGTCACCACGTCCACCTGGTACATCGACAGCCCGTCCTGCACCACGCGCAGCAGTTCGGCGTTGTCGTCCACCATCAGTACTCGCAGGCGCTTGCCCATCCGGTCGAGTCCTCTCGGTTGCAGACGGCGCGCTGTCCGGGTTGCCGCGCCGCCTCGTGGCTGTCGGGGCGGATCATGGCGAGACCGATGCCAAGACCGCGTGTGCGTGCCGTGCACACGATGCATACGCAAAAGCCGTCGGAGAAGGGCCGTCGCACACACATGGCTTCGACCATGCTGACCGCCGGGACAGCCCGGTGAAGCATCGCCTGCCGGGCGTTCAGCGGCGATCCTTAGGCTCTTGAAGGCCGATCCCCTTGCCTTCTCCCCCATGAAGATCCATCGCTCGACCCCATTGCGACTGACCGCGGCTGCGCTACTCGGCGCGCTCGCCCTGCCCGCGCTGGCCGATGAACCGTCCAGCTGCACGGCGCGCACCAAGCCCGGTGACAACCTGCAGCAGGCCATCGACGCGCTGCCGGCCGGCGACGCGCCGGTGACGCTGTGCCTGGCCGTGGGCGAGTATCCGCTCAAGGGCCTGGTCTCGATCCAGCGCGACCACCTCACCCTGCGCGGCGCCGGCCCGACCACCGTCCTGCGCATGGCGCCCGACGTGCAACAGCCCCTGCTGGTCGTCGGCGACTATCAGCAGCAGGTGCCGCGCCGCCCGATCACCGGCGTCACCATCGCCGACCTGAGCCTGATCGGCGCCAAGGACGTCGAGCACGAGTTCATGCCCGAGCGTCCCTACTTGAGCAACAGCGCGGTGGTGGTGCGCAACGGCCACGACGTGCGCCTGACCGGCCTGCATGCCAGCCAGTGCCGCAGCGCCTGCCTGCTGACCGAACAGGGCAGTCGCGACATCACCCTGGACCACAACGACGTCTCCGGCGCGGTCTGGGACGGGGTGTCCTTCAACAGCACCTCCAAGGTCACCATGACCGACAACCGCGTGCACGACAACGTCGCCGCCGGGATCACCGCCGAGGAGCTGCGCGACAGCCAGATCCGCGACAACGTGCTGTCGAACAACGGCAGCCAGGGCGCCTACCTGTCCAATTCCTCGGGCAACCTGTTCGCCGGCAACACCTTCAGCGGCAACCACGGCGCGGGCGTGTTCCTGACCTGCGCGATCCGCTTCCGCAACGCCGATGGCAGCACGCAGTGCTGGGACAACAGCGTCAGCCAGGACAACGTCTTCGACGCCAACCACTTCGACAAGGACCCGTTCACCTACACCATCGGCGTGGACAAGTCGGCCAACTGCACCAGCGCGACCTTCAAGCCCAACATCTGGAAGGCCAGCAACCAGGCCAGCGCCTCGGGCGTGGACATGGACCCGCAGCGCTACGGCTATTGCGTGCGGCACGAGCCGTAAGGCGGATCTGCTTGCCGAAGCGGCGGCCGCGTTCGCTTCGCAAACCCACCACTCGTCATCCCCGCGAAAGCGGGGATCCAGGGACTTTCGTGCAGGTCGCGCGACGTCCATGGGTTCCCGCGTGCGCGGGAACGACGGTTTCTAGGACTCCCTCAACGGCTGTGGAAGAGGCACTGCATGCGGCTCGACCTGCCCATGTCACAGCGCCTGCGCATGCACTCCCGCAATCGCGCGACCGGACGGGTCGGCGGCCGCGGCGAAGCTCGCGTCCCAGGCGATCGCCGCCGGCGAGGAGCAGGCGATCGACTTGCCGCCCGGCACGGTCTCGGCCGCCGCGGTGGATGGGAAAGCCTGCTCGAACAGCGTGCGGTAGTAGTAGGCCTCCTTGGTCTGCGGCGGGTTCACCGGGAAGCGCTTGTCGGCCGCGGCCAGCTCGCGGTCGGTGACCTGGGCCTCGGCATGCGCCTTGAGCCCGTCGATCCAGCCATAGCCCACGCCATCGCTGAACTGCTCCTTCTGCCGCCACAGGATGGAATCGGGCAGATAGCCGGCGAAGGCCTCGCGCAGCACCGACTTCTCGATGCGCTTCTTCCCGTCCGCGCCAACGGTGATCATCTTGTGCGCGGCATCCATGCGCATGGCCACGTCCATGAACTCGCGGTCCAGGAACGGCACGCGCGGCTCCACGCCCCAGGCCATCATCGACTTGTTGGCGCGCAGGCAGTCGTAGTTGTACAGCGCGTCGAGCTTGCGGATGAGTTCTTCATGGAACTCGCGCGCGTTGGGCGCCTTGTGGAAGTACAGATAGCCGCCGAAGATCTCGTCGCTGCCCTCGCCCGAGAGCACCATCTTGACCCCCATCGCCTTGATCCGCCGCGCCAGCAGGAACATCGGCGTGGACGCGCGGATGGTGGTGACGTCGTAGGTCTCGATGTGGCGGATCACCTCGGGCAGCGCGTCCAGGCCTTCCTCGAAGGTGTACTCGAAGCCGTGGTGCACCGTGCCCAGCGATTCGGCGGCGACCTTGGCCGCGGCCAGGTCGGGCGAACCGCTCAGGCCGATGGCGAAGGAATGCAGGCGCGGCCACCACGCCTCCGTCCGGTCGCCGTCCTCGATGCGGTGACGCGCGTAGCGCGCGGCCACCGCGGCCACCAGCGAGGAATCCAGGCCGCCGGAGAGCAGCACGCCGTAGGGCACGTCGGTCATCAGCTGGCGATGCACGGCGCGTTCGAACGCCTCGCGCAGCTCGGTCGGCGTGACCTCGACGCCCTCCACGGCGTCGTAGTCGCGCCAGGGGCGCTTGTAGTACTGCTTGAGCTCGCCGGTGGCGCTGTCGTACCAGTGGCCCGGCGGGAACTGCGCCACATCGGCGCACTGCTCGGACAGCGACTTCATCTCCGAGGCCACGCGCAGGCGGCCCTGGCTGTCGTGGCCCCAGTACAGCGGGCACACGCCGATGGTGTCGCGGGCGATGATCACCCGGCCGGCGGCGCGGTCCCACAGCGCGAAGGCGAAGATGCCGTTGAGGCGGTTGAGGAAGGATTCGACGTCGTCCTCGCGGTAGAGGGCGTTGATGACCTCGCAGTCCGAGCCGGTCTGGAAGGCGTAGGGCTGCTGAAGCTCGGCCTTGAGTTCGCGGTGGTTGTAGATCTCGCCGTTGACCGCCAGGGCCAGCTCGCCGTCCTCGCTCAGCAGCGGCTGCGAGCCGCCGGCCGGATCGACGATGGCCAGGCGCTCGTGCACCAGGATCGCGCCGTCGTCGACGTAGACGCCGCTCCAGTCCGGGCCGCGATGGCGCTGACGCTGCGAGCACTCCAGCGCTTGCCGGCGCAGCGCGCCAAGATCATCGCCGGGTTGCAGACCGAAGATGCCGAAGATCGAACACATGGGAAAACTCCTGAAAAACCTGACGTGGGGTAAGTGGCGCTTCTATTTGGATCCCCGGCCACGGAGGGCCAGGCCTTTCGCAGAGGGACCTGCACATGCATAAAAAAACCCGCATCGGCCGATGCGGGTTTTCTGGTTCCTCAGGCGTTCGTCGTTGTTGCTTTGCCTAGTCGCAGACCCGCATCGGTCGCGCACGATGATTCGCGCGCAGATTGCGGTTGTTGTTGTTCGCGACGTTGGCCAGGACGGACGGCATGGGGCGACGTTAACCCGGCTTCCGCGCGCGGCGCAACCCTTTCAGCGGCAACGAAACCGGCATCCGACAGGCGCCGATGGCGCGCGGCCGACGCGTCGCCCGCAACACCCGGGACCGCATGACCCCCTACTCCTGCCCCATCAGCAGCCGCTCGACCAGGGCCAGGTACAGCGCCGGCAGCCGCTCCAGATCGGCCACGCGCACGTGCTCGTCGACCTGGTGGATGGTGGCATTGACCGGGCCGACCTCGATGCACTGCGCGCCCAGCGGCGCGATGAAGCGCGCATCCGAGGTGCCGCCGCCGGTGCTTTCCTCCGGCGGCGCCCCGGCGAATTCGCCCAGCACCTCGCACGCGATGCGCCGCAGGCGGCCCTCCGGTGTGTAGAACGGCTCGCCGCTGCGATGCCAGCTCAGCGTGTACTCCAGGCCGTGGCGGTCTAGCAGCGCGGTGATCTCGGCCTCCAGCCTGGGCGCATCCCAGTGCGGGGTATAGCGCAGGTTGAACTGCATCCGCAGCTCGCCCGGGATCACGTTGCTGGCGCCGGTGCCGGCATGCAGGTTGGAGACCTGCAGGCTGGTCGGCGGGAAGCTTTCGTAGCCATCGTCCCAGTGCCGCGCGGTCAGCTCGGCCAGCGCCGCTGCGGCCTGGTGGATCGGGTTGCGCGCCTTGTGCGGATAGGCCACATGGCCCTGCACGCCCTTGACCACCAGCGTGCCGGTCAGGCTGCCGCGACGGCCCACGCGCAGCAGATCGCCCAGGATCTCGGTCGAGGACGGCTCGCCGGTGATGCACCAGTCGATGCGCTGGCCACGCTCGGCGAACAGCCTGGCGACATGGCGCACGCCATCGATGGCATCGCCCTCCTCGTCGCTGGTCACCAGCACGGCCAGGGTGCCGACATGGTCGGGGTGCGCGGCCACGTACTGCTCGGCGGCGACCACGAACGCGGCCACGCTGCCCTTCATGTCGGCGGTGCCCCGACCGTAAAGATTGCCTTCGCGCACCTGCGGGGCGAAGGGATCGCTGGTCCACGCCTCCAGCGGGCCCGGAGGCACCACGTCGGTATGGCCCAGCAGCACCAGCACCGGCGCGCCGCTGCCGTGGGTGGCCCACAGGTTGTCGACCTGGCCCAGGCGCAGATGTTCGCAGGTGAATCCCGCCGCCTGCAGGCGCGCGGCGATCAAGGCCTGGCAGCCTGCATCCTCGGGCGTGACCGAGGCGCGCGAGACCAGTTCGCAGGTCAGCGCTAGGACATCATTCATGGAAAAGCGGATCGGCTGAGCGGGCGACAAGGATACGACGACCCCCGCCCCCGTAGAGCGGAGCTTGCTCCGCTGCTCTTCGGTCAGGATCCCCGCAAGAGTTCCAGCGGCCAGATCAGCGGGAAAGCCCTAGCGGAGCAAGCTCCGCTCTACGCGATCCCGAAGCGCGCCTTGAAGCCGTTGTCGGAGAAGCCCTGGCTCAGCGTGCCATCGTCGGTGATCACCACCGGCCGCCGGATCAGCTGCGGATGCTCGCGCAGCAGCAGCTTCCATTCGGCCTCGCTGCCGGGCGACTTGCGGTTCTCGGGCAGCTGCCGCCAGGTGGTCGAGGACTTGTTGACCAGCGCGTCGAAGCCACCGGCCTTGCCCGCCCATTCCACCAGCGTCTCGGGCGAAGGCTTGTGCTCGCGATAGTCGACGAAGGTGTAGGCCACCCCGAAGCGATCCAGCCACTTGCTGGCCTTCTTGCAGGTGTCGCAGTTCTTCAGTCCGTAGAGCGTGGTAGTCATGCAGGCGTGTCTCACAAGTCCTGGGGGCTTGCGAGGACGCCGCGTCAGCGCAACGGGTGCGGCGCGACGCCCTCGTTGGTCATCTTCACCGGCAGGATGTGGCCCTGGGCATCGAAGACCATGCGGTCGATGGCGACCTGACGATGATTGCCATCGTGGTCGCCCAGCGGATGACGATGGTAGACGATGTACCAGGTGTCGTCCTGGCCGCGGAAGATGGAATTGTGGCCCGCGCCCGTGCCGATCTTCGGATCCTGCTGCAGGATCTTGCCGATGCGCTTGAACGGGCCCAGCGGCGAGTCGCCGATGGCATAGGCCACCGCGTAGTCCGGCCCGGTCCAGCCGCCCTCGGACCACAGGAAGTAGTACTTGCCGTCGCGCTTGAACATCAGCGGACCTTCGACGTACTCCGGCGCCGGGGTGATCTCCTTGAACACCGTGCCGTCGTCCATCGGCCGCACGCCGGTGAAGTCGTCCTTCAGGCGGACGATGTTGGCGTGCTTCCAGCCGCCGTAGATCATGTACCAGGTGCCGTCGTCGTCCTTGAACACGAACTGGTCGATCGGCTGGGCGCCGTTGTGGAACTGCCCGATGAGCGGCTTGCCGATCAGGTCGCGGTACGGGCCCGCGGGCGCGTCGGCCACGGCCACGCCGATGCCGCCGACTTCGGCATCGCTCTTGATGTCGTTGGCGGCAAAGAAGAAGTAATAGCGCCCGCGGTTCTCCACCACGGCCGGCGCCCACATCGCCTCGCGCGCCCAGGACACCGCATCTTTCTTCAACACACCCGGATGCCGGGTCCAGGTCACCAGGTCCGGCGAGGAGAACGCATCGAAATAAGTCTGCTGCGCGTACGGCAGCGAACTGGTCGGATAGATCCAGTAGGTCTTGTCGAAGACCGCCGCCTCGGGGTCCGCGTACCAACCCGGGAAGATGGGATTACCGGCACGCGCCTTGGCGGCCGGCTCCGCGGCCCAGGCGCCAGACATGCCCGCGACCATCACCAACCCCAGCGCCGCCGCCTTCCAGCCCCGATCCCGCATGCCCCGCTCCCGCCGCAATAGACCAGCACCGAGTCTAGGCGCCGCTGGATCGATCCAAAACAGGACTAAAGTCAAAGGTGAACCGCTGGCCAAACCGGCATGGCGTTGTCATTCAGCAGCCTCGCGTCAAGGCAGTGCAGACCCACGCGGGCTCACAGCAGGCGTTCGGACACCACCCGGAACGCCACGCGCGGCAACCGGAACGCCAGCCCCTCCTCCAGCCTGACGCCCAGGTCCTGCAGCCGCGGGCACGCCAGCGTGCCGGTCAGCCGCAGCGGTTGCAGCGTGGCCAGATCCACCGGCAGCGCGATGCGGGTGCTGGCCCAGCGCCCGTCGCAGGTGCGAGCGATCGCCTCGTCCTGGCAGGTGAGAAACCGCAGCAGCGTCTCGCGCGTGCCGAACGCTGGCTGCCACTGGGCATCGTCCCACTGATGGGCGGGCTGCCACTGCACCCGCAGCGCGGGCGCAGTGCCCTGCCCTGGATCGATCCGCGTGCTGCCGCCTCCATCGCCTTGCAGCGCATGGAGGAAGCGGGCGGCCAGGTGCGGCTGCATGGCATCGCTCCAGGCGCGCGCGCCCGCGACGTAGGCGATCTGGTCCATCGTGTTGCGATCGAACAGCACCACCGGCGTCGCGGCCGGGTCGCCTTCGCGCCGCAGGTACCAGCGCCAGTTGCTCTGCAGCGGCGAGGGCAGCAGCGTGCGCAGCGGCCCGGCCAGCGCGGGACCGAAATGGCCGTGGCGATAGCTGAGGATGGTGTACGGCGTACGCCCCTGATGGACGACATAGGTGTGCCCGGGCGGCGCCGGCGGCGCGGCGCGCACGTCGACCCACCAGCTCAGATAGATCACCTCGCGCACATCGCTGACCAGCGCCGGCAGCGGCCAGCGGCGCGTCAGCGCGCGCCGCCATCGGGTCCAGCCGGGGGCGTGCAGCAGACGCGGCAGCGCGCGCCCGTAGCAGGCGGCGGACGGATGCCGGTATGCCGCGGCCTGCGCGAGATCCGGCACCGCGGCGCTCAGTCCGCCAGTCCGCGCAGCAGGTCGTTGACGCTGGTCTTGGCGCGGGTCTTCTCGTCGACCTGCTTGACGATCACCGCCGCGTACAGCGAATGCGTGCCGTCCTTGGCCGGCAGGGAGCCGGAGACCACCACGCTGCCCGGCGGCACGTAGCCGTAGCTCACCTCGCCGGTGGCGCGGTTGTAGATGCGGGTGGACTGGCTGAGGAACACGCCCATGCCGATCACGCTGTGATGGCCGACCACCACGCCTTCGACCACCTCGGCGCGGGCGCCGATGAAGCAGTGGTCCTCGATGATGGTGGGCGAGGCCTGCAGCGGTTCGAGCACGCCGCCGATGCCGGCGCCGCCGGACAGATGG
This sequence comes from Pseudoxanthomonas sp. UC19_8, assembly GCF_042700505.1. NCBI lineage: Bacteria > Pseudomonadati > Pseudomonadota > Gammaproteobacteria > Lysobacterales > Lysobacteraceae > Pseudoxanthomonas > Pseudoxanthomonas sp. UC19_8. Next base: position 1,104,301 of record NZ_CP170559.1, on the reverse strand, counting down.
CAGTGCTTGCCGATCTGCGCGCACGAGCCCACCGTGGCCCAGGTGTCGACCATGGTGCCCTCGCCCACGTAGGCGCCGATGTTGGTGAAGCTGGGCATCAGCACCACGTCCTTGCCGAAGTAGGTGCCACGGCGCGCCACCGCGCCCGGCACCACGCGCACGCCGCCGGCCTTGAACTGCGCCGCGTCGTAGCCGGCGAAGCGCGCCTCGACCTTGTCCCAGAACGGCGCCGGCTCGGCCTCGATCACGCGCATGTCGTTGACGCGGAAGTACAGCAGCACCGCCTTCTTCAGCCACTCGTTGACCTGCCAGCCGCCCTCGGCCAGCGGCTCGGCCACGCGCAGCGCGCCGGATTCCAGCCCGTCGATGGCCGCGTACACGGCCGGGCGCACCTGCGCCTGGATCTCGTCGGCGGTGAGTTCGGCGCGGCGCGCGAAGGCGTCTTCCAGGGTGGACTTGAGGGATTCGAGATCGACGGCGGACATGGGGTGTGGGGTTCCTGCAGACAGAGGGTGAGGGAGATCAGGCGGCCGCTTCCAGGCAGCTGGCCAAGGCCTGGCGCAGGGATTCGCGCTCGGCGTCGGTCAGCGGCTGGTCGCCTTCGTCGCTGAGGTGGAACAGGTCTTCGGCGCGCTCGCCGAAGGTGGCGATGCGCGCATCGTGCACGCGCAGATGCTGGCGGCGCAGCACCTGCGCGACTTGGGCCAGCAGCCCGGGCCGGTCGGGCGCGACCAGGTCCAGCACCGTGTAGCGGCCATCGAGCGTGTTGCCGAACTCGAAGCGCGGCGGGAAGCGAAAATGCCGCAGCTGGCGCGGCACGGTGCGCTGGGCCACGCGCACCTGGTCCAGCGCGCCGGCCAGCGCGCGACGCAGCGCATCGGCCAGGTGCCCGGGATCGTCGCTGGCATAGGTGTCGGCCGGCAGGACCTCGAAGGAGTCGAACACCGTCCCGTGCGGCCCCACCAGCACGCGCGCCTGGTGGATGGCGAAGCCCTGCTTGTCCAGCGTGGCCAGGATCGCGGCGAACAGGCCGTCGCGGTCGGGCGAGTGCACGAACACCTCCATCGCCCGGGTGTTGTCGTCGATCAGGCGCACCTGCACCAGCGTCTGGCCGTGGCGCACGTCCACCAGCGCCGCCGCCTGCCAGGCCAGCTGTTCGGGGCGGAAGCGCAGGAAGCTCTCATCGGGCATCTCGGCGAACTGGCGCGCGATGGTGTCCGCATCGAAGCCCTGCGCCAGCAGCAGCGCGCGGGTCGCCTCGCGGCCTTCCTCCACGCGCTGGCCGGCGGCCATCGGCTGTTCCAGGCCCTCGCGCAGCACGCGGCGCGTGGCGAAGTACAGGTCGGCCAGCAGCCGGTCCTTCCACGCGTTCCACAGCTTGGGGCTGGTGCCGGCGATGTCGGCGCAGGTCAGCAGGTAGAGATAGTCCAGGTGCTCGCGGTCGCCGACCAATGTGGCGAAGCGGTGGATCACCTCCGGATCGGCGATGTCCTGCTTCTGCGCGGTCACCGACATGCGCAGGTGCTGCTCGACCAGCCAGGCCACCAGGTCGGTATCGGCCTCGCTGAGCCCGTGCGCCGCGCAGAAGTCGCGCGCATCGGCCGAGCCCAGCTCGGAATGATCGCCGCCGCGGCCCTTGCCGATGTCATGGAACAGCCCGGCCAGCAGCAGCAGCTCGGGCTTGCGCAGGCGCGGCCAGACTTCGTGGGCGATGGAGAAGCGCTCGTCGGCGCGGCCGTTGGCGAACGCCGCCAGATTGCGCAACACCATCAGCGTGTGCTGATCGACCGTGTACACGTGGAACAGGTCGAACTGCATGCGCCCGGACACCTGGGCGAAGGCCGGCAGCCACTGCCCCAGCACGCCCAGGCGGGCCATGCGCGCCAGCGTGTCGACCGCGCGCGGGCCACGCAGCAGCGCCATGAACTGCGCCCGCTGCTCGGCGCTGGCGCGCGCATAGGCCGGCAGCGTCGGCAGCGCCTCGGCCAGCGCGCGCGCGGTCTGCGAATGCAGGCCGCGGACCTCGGCCTGCGCGGCCCAGGTGGCGAACAGCGCGAACACCGCGCCGACGTCGGCCGGCCAGTGCGGATCGCGCGCGGCCAGGTAGTTGCGGCGCAGCTCGAAGTCCGCATCCAGCGCCTGCGGCGTGCCTTCGCCCTCGAACTGCTCCTCGAAGCGCTGCAGCAGGCGGTCGCCGATGCGGCGCACGATCGCCGCGCTGCGGTAGAAGGCCTGCATCATCTGCTCCACGCCCAGGCTGCCGGGCGCGTCCCGGTAGCCCAGGCGCGTGGCCAGCGCCTTCTGGTAGTCGAAGCGCAGGCGCTCCTCCGGCCGGCCGGCGACCAGGTGCAGCCCGTAGCGCAGCCGGCCCAGGACGCGGCGCTCGCGCGCCAGCGCGGCGGCCTCGTCCGGGCCCAGCTGATCCATGCCCACCAGCGACTCCAGGTCGCGCACGCCGAAGGTGCGCAGCGCCATCCAGCCCAGCGTGTGCAGGTCGCGCAGGCCGCCCGGGCCGTCCTTGATGTCCGGCTCCAGATTGTCCGAGGTGTCGCCGAAGCGCGCGTGGCGCTGGGCCATCTCCTGGCGCTTGACCTGGAAGAACTCGCGCGGCGGCCACACCTGCCGCGGCGACACGGCCTCGGCCAGGGCCTTGCGCGCGGCCTCGTCGGCGATCAGCGGGCGCGCCTCGAGCAGCGCGGTGGCCACGGTCTGATCCTGCGCCGCCTCGCTGCACTGCGCCGGCGAGCGCACGGCATGGCTGAGCTTCAGGCCGGTGTCCCAGACCAGCGCCAGGCAGCGGGCGAGCGCGTCGTGGTGCAGCTGCTGGGCCTCCGGTTCGCCCAGCACCAGCACGTCCACGTCCGACTGCGGAAACAGTTCGCCGCGCCCGTAGCCGCCGACCGCGAACAGCGACAGCCCGCTCTCGGCCGGCAGGCAGCGCCGCCAGGCCTCGCGCAGCAGGTGGTCGACCGCGCGCGCGCGCAGCGCCAGCACGTGGTCGATGCGGTCAAGATCCTCGTAGCGGCGCGCCAGCTTATCGTCGGTGGCCGCCAGCGCGGCGCGGGCCTGTTGCGACCAGACGCCATCGGTGGCCGGATCGGCCTGCGCCGGCGCGCGCGCCGCGCCGCTGGCAACCGGCGGGGCGGTCACAGGTCGTTGTCGTCGCCTGGCAGGCGGGTGAGGATCTCCACGCCGTCCTCGGTCACCGCCACGGTGTGCTCCCACTGCGCCGACAGCTTGCGGTCCTTGGTCACCACGGTCCAGCCGTCCGGCAGGGTCTTGGTGTAGCGCGTGCCCTCGTTGATCATCGGCTCGATGGTGAAGGTCATGCCGGGCTTGAGCACCACGCCATCGCCGGGACGGCCGTAATGCAGCACCTGCGGCTCGTCGTGGTAGACCTGCCCGATGCCGTGGCCGCAGTACTCGCGCACCACGCTGAAGCGCTCGGACTCGGCGTACTGCTGGATCGCATGGCCCACATCGCCCAGCGTCGCGCCCGGCTTGACCGCGCGGATGCCGCGGAACATCGCCTCGCGGGTGGTCTCGACCAGGCGCTTGGCCATCACCGACGGGGTGCCGACGTAGTACATGCGGCTGGTATCGCCGTGCCAGCCATCCTTGATGACGGTCACGTCGATATTGACGATGTCGCCTTCCTTGAGGACCTTGCCCTCGCTCGGGATGCCGTGGCAGATCACGTTGTTGACCGAGGTGCACACCGTGGCCGGGAAGCCGCGGTAGCCGACATTGGCCGGGATCGCGCCCTGCACGTGGACGATGTGGTCGTGGCAGATGCGGTCCAGCTCGGCGGTGGTCACGCCCGGCTTCACGTGCGGGGCGACCACTTGCAGCACTTCGGCGGCCAGGCGGCCGGCCACGCGCATCTTCTCCAGGTCGGCGGCGGATTTCAGTTGGATGCTCATGCGCCCATTATCGCCGATTGCGCCCGCATCTGAACGGGCAGGTCCGGTCTCGCGGCCGGGAAACGGCGCCCGACCGCAGTGGGGCCAGGCCCTCGCATCCACCGCCCGGGAGGCTCCGACCGCGCATCTCGATGACGGTCACGCGCCGCCACCGAAGGCCCCGCCCCCGTTAGTAACGGACCACAAGACGCCGCCTACTAGGACGCAAGTCTCAGATTTGCATGAATAATTTTTTGTATTCAGCGCAGGTCAGCACTGTTCGTAAGGTCACTTTCTTTAAACCCGAGCCGGCCAAGGCGCCGGTACTTGTGGTCCCAAGGACCGGGAGAGACTCCATGCGTTACCTGCTTTCCAACACCCTCGCCGTTGCCCTGCTGGCCGCCTGCGGCATCGCCCAGGCGGCAGATACCACCACCTTCAACGTCAAGCTGGTGGTGACCAAGTCCTGCACCATCACGGCCGCCGCCGCGACCGACGTGGACTTCGGCACGCAGGCCTCCACGGTGACCGCCAACGTCGACAACGCCGGCAGCCTGACGGTCCGCTGCACGCCGCTGACTCCGTACGCCATCGCGCTCAATGCGGGCGCCAACGCCGCCACGGCCGGGGATGTGACCACGCGCCGGATGAAGCATACCGACGCCACCGTCACCACCAACAACTATGTCGGCTACCAGCTCTACGCCGACCTGAGCCGCACGACCGTGTGGGGCGGCACCACCGGCACCAACACGCTGGCCAGCACGGGCCTGGGCATCAATCAGGTCTATCCGGTCTACGGCCGGATCAACAACCTGGCGGCCAACAATCCCGCCCCGGGCTCGTATCAGGACACCGTGACCGCCACGATCATCTACTGAAGGAGCGATATGGGGAAAACCCAGGATGCGCGTGCAAAACACAGGAGAGGGCTCATCAGATGGACCTGGATAGCGTTGATCACCACGCTGGGCAACACGGCCTTTGCCACGAGTCTGCAGGTTTCTCCCACCTCGATCACCCTCACCCCGGCACGCAATGCCGACGCGCTGTGGCTGAGCAACACCGGGACCGAGCCGGTCCATGTCCAGCTGCGCGTGTTCCGCTGGACCCAGTCCGGCGGCACTGAGTCGCTGGATGCCACCCAGGAGGTGATCGCCAGCCCGCCGATGCAGACCATCGCCCCCGGCGCGCGCCAGTTGGTCCGGCTGATCCGTCCGGACCGCTCGCCCGTCGCCGCTCAGGCCAGCTACCGCGTCCTCGTCGACGAATTGCCCAGCGGCAATGCGCGACAGGGGCTGCAGCTGGTGCTGCGCTACTCGGTGCCGGTATTCGTGCAGCCGGGCGATGCGGCGCCGCAGCCGGTCCTGGCCGCCACGGTGGTGGCCGCCGCCGATGGCGCCAGCGCGCTGGAAGTGCGCAACACCGGCACCGGCCACGCGCAACTGGCCGACCTGGGCATGGTCCAGGCAAGCGGGCCGGACACCGTGCTGCTGCCCGGCCTGGTGGGCTATGTGCTGCCAGGTCAGACGATGCGCTGGACGCTCCCGGGCGCCGCCGGCCGCTACGTCGGCGCGCATTTCAAAGCCAGGATCAACGGTGAAGCCGAGAAGCGTCCACTGCCGCTCGTGCCGCCCTCCCGCTGAAGGCTGGTCTGCCGCACTGGCGCGGGCTGCGCTGCTGGCCCTGCTGATCGCTCCGCCGGTCGCGGCCTTCGACCTGGCTCCGCCGCCCGCCGCGCCGATGGCCGACCCGCGCTACGACCAGGTGCTGTACCTGCAGGTGAGCCTCAACCAGACCGACACGGGCAAGATCGAGCGCTTCGAACTGCGCCGCGGGCGCCTGCATGGATCCGTGCAGACCCTGCGCGCGATCGGCTTCCGCCTGGACGGGCGCGCGCCCGAGGAGGTGCTCGCCCTGGATGCGCTGCCCGAGGTCGCGGTGCGCTACGAGCCCGAGGTCCAGCGCCTGTTCTTCGATGCGCCGCTGTCCGCGCTGAAGCTGGACACCACCGTGCTCGCGCCCGAGCAGGAGCCCGCCCCGCAGGCCACCTCCTCGCCGGGGGCGCTGCTCAACTACGACCTCTACGCCAATCGCACTGCCGACCAGACCAATCTGGCCGCCACCGTGGAACTGCGCGCCTTCGGCATCGGCCAGGGCGTGCTCAGCAACACCTCGGTCATGCGCCTCTACGAGGGCCAGGGCACCCACGGCTGGCGGGTCGAACCGACGCGCCTGGACACCCACTGGCAGCTGGACCTGCCGGACCGGGCGCTGACCCTGCAGCTGGGAGATTTCTACAGCGACGCCCTGGACTGGACGCGCTCGATCCGCATGGCCGGCGTCCAGCTCGGGCGCAACTATGGGCTGCAGCCGTATCGCGTGACCACGCCCCTGCCGGCCTTCCTCGGCGACGCCGCGGTGCCCTCGCAGGTGGAGCTGTATGTCGATGGCCTGCGCCAGTACAGCGGCCAGGTCGCCGCCGGGCCGTTCCAGCTCTCCACCCTGCCCGGCATCAACGGCACCGGCAACGCGCAGGTGGTGGTCACCGATGCCTTCGGCCAGGTGCGCACGCTGGATTTCTCCTTCTACGGCACCCAGGCGCTGCTGGCCAAGGGCCTGTCCGAGGGCGGCGTGGGGGTGGGCGTGCTGCGCGAGGACTACGGCCTGCGCTCGTTCCGCTATGGCAACACGGTGGTGGGCACCGGAACGTTCCGCTATGGCGTCAGCGATGGCTTCACCGTCGAGGGTCACGCCGAGCATGGCGGCAACATCAGCAACGCCGGCGCGGGCGGACTGTGGCTGCTGGGCGGCGCCGGCGTGCTGTCGGCCTCCTATGCGCGCAGCCGCCGCGGCGATGAGGCAGGCGGCCAGACCGCGATCGAGCACACCTGGAACAACGGCACCTTCAACCTGGCCATCGGCACCCAGCGCACGCATGGGCGCTATCGCGATATCGGCAGCCTGCAGGGCAGCATCCCGGTCAGCGCCAGCGACCACGCGATCTTCGGCGTCTCCCTGCCCCGCTTCGGTTCGCTCAGCGCCAGCTACGTGCGACTGCGCAACGAGGACGAACCCAGCCTGCGCTATGCGGGCCTGTTCTGGTCGCAGACCTTCGGCGAGGACTGGTCGGCCAACCTGTCGGTGAACCAGAACCTGGACGACGCCTCCGACCGCAGCCTCTATCTGTCGGCCTCGCTGGCGCTGGACGGGCTGCGCCGGGCCTCGGTCTCGACCCAGCGCAACGGCAACCTCAACACCCAGGTCGTCGAGGCCTCCCGGGCCATACCCGGCGACGGCGGCCCCAACGGGCTGGGCTGGCGCGTGCAGGCCCGCAGCGGGACCGACGGCACCGGCGGTCTGGCCGAACTGGGCTGGCAGAACGATGTCGGCCGCTACGGCCTGGGCGCGGCCAGCCAGGGCGGCACCACCTACGGCTATGCCAGCGCCAGTGGCAGCCTGGCCTGGCTGGGCGGCGGCGTGCTGGCCGCGCGTTCGGTCGACAACGCCTTCGGCGTGGTCTCGACCGGACGACCGCACATCCCGGTCCGGCTGGAGAACCGCCTGATCGGCCAGACCAACGCCGACGGTCTGCTGCTGGTGACCCCGCTGCAGCCCTGGCAGCGCAACCGGGTCTCGATCGACATCCTCGACCTGCCCGCCGACCTGCGCGTGGACGAGGTGGAACGCGTGGTCACCCCGCGCGCCGGCGCCGGCCTGAAGGTGCCCTTCGACATCACCCAGGTCCGCGCCGCCACGCTGGTCCTGCGCGATCCGGCCGGCCAGCCGCTGGCGGTGGGCAGCACGGTGACGCCGGACGGCGCGGAGGAGCCGGTCGCCGTCGTCGGCCACGACGGCGAGACCTACCTCGACAACCTGCAGCTCAGGAACCGTCTGCGGATCGGCGCCGAATCGGGCACCTGCGTGGTGGATTTCGACTATCCCGCCCGGATCGCCTCCGCCCGGATCCCACGCATCGGTCCGCTGACCTGCGTCCCGGAGACCCGCCAATGAGCCGCCGCCTGCCGTGCTGCCTGCTGCTGGCCCTGCTGGCGCTCTGGGCCTGGGCGCCGAGCGCGCGCGCGGCGACGGTGTGCACCGCCACCACGCCAACAGTGCTTGCCTTCGGCAATGTCTCGCCCACACAAGTCACCGATACCGTCACCTCCTTCACTGTGACCTGCAGCACCGCCGCGCTGGCCGTGCTGAGTAACACCAAGGTGCGGCTGTGCGTGGGTCTGGGCCCGGGCAGCGTCGATACCTCGCTGTCGCCGCGCCGGATGCGCAGCGCAGCGGGCGACACGCTCAATTACCAGCTCTATCTGGACCCGGCCCGCAGCCAGATCTGGGGCGCGCTGGGCAATGCGGTCAGCACCGTGCTGGTGCTGGATTTCGACTACGCGGTTCCGTTGATCATCGGCGGCTCGCAGGCGCAGACCGTGACGATCTATGGCCGCATTCCGGCCAACCAGGCGCTGGCGGCCGGCAGCTACGGCAGCACCTTCGCCGGCGCCAACACCGTGCTGACCTATGCGGCCAACACGCCGCTGCTAGGCGCCGCGGCGAGCTTTCCCGCCGCCTGCAATGTCTCCGGCGCGACGACGACCAACGACGCCTTCCCCTTCGTCGTGTCCGCCAACGTGCCGGGGCAGTGCTACGCCTACAGCGCCAGCGATCTGGACTTCGGCAGCGTCGCGGGCTTCATCGCCGCCAATGTCGACCAGACCTCCGCCATCGGCCTGACCTGCACGCGACGCACCGCCTGGCAGCTGGGCCTGGACAATGGCAGCAACGCCCTGCTCGGCCAGCGGCGCATGCGCCAGGGCGCGACCAGTCAGTACGTTGCCTACGACCTCTACCTCGACCCCGCGCGCAGCCAGCGCTGGGGCAACGTTCTGAACACCGACACCCTGCAGGGCACCGGGACCGGCGCCGCCCAGACCGCCACCGTCTACGGCCGCGTGCCGTCCGGGCAGAGCGCGGCCGCCGGCAGCTACAGCGACACCATCACCGTGACCATCACCTACTGACGCGCAAGGTCAGAACCGACCCGCGCAGGCGACGCCAGGGCGCGCTCCTTGTGAACGCGGTCTCATAAAACGCCCTGCGATGCGACTTCATGCGCCATGCCGGAGTTGGCACGCCGCCTGCATGACTCCGGGCAGACCGGGCATCTCGCCCCGTCCACCTCCCCCGGAAACCCCATGCGCCTGTCCTCCTCCCGCCGTCTGCTGCTGCTCGTCATCCTGATCGCCGCCGCCCCGCTGCTGGCCTGACCCGCGCCAGGGCGCGATTTGCGCCCACCTGCGCCCGCCGGCTATAATCCGCCGGCTCTGAAAGGCCGCCTGGCCTTGTAGAGACCGCCCACGCCGGGCGTCACCGGCGAATACACACCTGCTGCCACAGCCCGTGCCGGGGTGCCTTCCTTACCAGGAGGGTTCGGCCACGGACGCCGCAGGGAGGCCCAACCCCGGAACCATCAGTGCCGCATCCCAAACGCGCGGCCGGTTCCACTGCCTTGGAGTTTTTCACGATGTCCCAGATCACCATGCGCCAGATGCTGGAAGCCGGCGTGCACTTCGGTCACCAGACCCGCTACTGGAACCCGAAGATGGCCCCGTACATTTTCGGTGCCCGCGGCAAGATCCACATCATCAACCTGGAAAAGACCCTGCCGCTGTTCGTTGACGCGATGAACTTCATCAGCGCCATCGCCCAGAAGCGCGGCACCATCCTGTTCGTCGGCACCAAGCGTTCGGCCCGCGAAGCCATCAAGGAAGAAGCCGAGCGTTGCGGCATGCCGTACATGACCCAGCGCTGGCTGGGCGGCTCGCTGACCAACTTCGCCACCGTGAAGAAGTCGGTCGCCCGCCTGAAGGAGCTGGAAGCGGCCGAGACCGACGGCACCTTCGAGAAGCTGGTCAAGCACGAAGTGCTGGGCCTGCGCCGCGAGCGCGACAAGCTGCAGGCCTCGCTGGGCGGCATCAAGGAGATGAACCGTCTGCCCGACGCCCTGTTCGTCATCGACATCGGCCATGAGGACATCGCCATCAAGGAAGCCAAGAAGCTCGGCATCCCGGTGGTCGCCGTGGTCGACTCGAACTACGACCCGGCCCTGGTGGACTACGCCATCCCGGGCAACGACGACGCCATCCGCGCCGTGCAGCTGTACGCCCGCGCCGCCGCCGACGCCGTGCTGGAAGGCAAGGCCGCCGCGCCGAACTCGGCCACCGTGCGCGAGGAAGAGTTCAGCGAAGGCAACGCCGAGGCCAAGCCGGCCCGTCGTGGCCGCAAGAGCGACGAAGCCGCCGCCTAAGGCGTCACGGCCGTGCAACGCCGGCGCGCCACTGTGCGCCGGCTCAGGGCGGCGGGGCGCAGGCTCCGCCGCTGTCGCTTCAAGGACCGGCGCTTGCGCCGTCCACCCCATTCCCAACTGAGGTCATCACCGTGGAAATCACCGCTTCCCTGGTCAAGGAACTGCGCGAGCGCACCGGCGCCGGCATGATGGAGTGCAAGAAGGCGCTCACCGAGAACGAAGGCAACATCGACACCGCCGCCGAGTGGCTGCGCAAGTCCGGCCTGGCCAAGGCCGACAAGAAGGCCGACCGCGTCACCGCCGAAGGCCGCATCGCCGCGGCGCAGGACGGCGGCAAGGCCGTGCTGGTCGAGATCAACTCCGAGACCGACTTCGTCGCCAAGGACAGCAACTTCGTCGCCTTCACCGACGCCGTCGCCCAGGCCGCCCTGGCCTCCGGCGCCGCCGATGTGGACGCGCTGAAGTCGGCCAAGCTGCCTTCCGGCGAGACCGTCGAGGAGTCCCGCGCCGCCGCCATCGCCAAGCTCGGCGAGAACATGCAGATCCGTCGCCTGGTCGCCGTCGACAGCGCCAACAACGTGGCCGCCTACGTCCACGGCGGCAAGATCGGCGTGTTGGTCGAGGTCAAGGGCGGCGACGCCGACCTGGCCCGTGGCCTGGCCATGCACGTGGCCGCGATGAACCCGCCGTACAACAAGGCCAGCGACGTGCCGGCCGACTTCGTGGCCAAGGAAAAGGAAATCGAGCTGGCCAAGATGTCCGAGAAGGACAAGTCCAAGCCGGCCGAGATCCTGGAAAAGATCATCAGCGGCAAGATCAACAAGATCGTCAGCGAAGTGACCCTGTACGGCCAGCCCTACGTGCTGGACACCAACCAGACCGTCGAGCAGGCCCTCAAGGCCGCCGGCGCCGAAGTGGTCGGCTTCAAGCGTCTGGCCGTGGGCGAAGGCATCGAGAAGGTGGTGGAAGACTACGCCGCCGAAGTGATGAAGCAGGCCGGCCTGGCCTGATCGCCTCACGCTCCAAAGCAACACCCGAAAGGCCGCGGACACCGCGGCCTTTCGCTTTTTTGGCCCCTGTAGAGCGGAGCTTGCTCCGCTGGGCCTTTCCCACGAACCGAACGAAGAGCAGCGGAGCAAGCTCCGCTCTACAAGGCGACCGCGACTGGGCCGGAAGAGACAGCTGCTTCAGCCAGGCAAGTTTCCGCTAGGCCGGATTTGCACCGGGCCGTCTCGCCTGTCCGGGAGCCTCAGCCCAGGCGAATCTTCAGCCGAACGCCGCCTCCAGCGCATCGGCGAGGCGTTCGACGGCGACGACTTCCATACCCTTGATCGCGCTGGACTTGGGTGCGTTGCCCTTGGGCACGATGGCACGCTTGAAGCCGTGGGTGGCGGCCTCGCGCAGGCGGTCCTCGCCGTTGGGCACCGGGCGGATCTCGCCGGACAGGCCGACCTCGCCGAAGGCGATCGTCTTCTCGGCCAGCGGCGTGTCGCGCAGGGACGAGAGCACCGCCAGCAGCGCCGGCAGGTCGGCCGCGGTCTCCTGCACGCGGATGCCGCCGACCACGTTGATGAAGACGTCCTGGTCGCCGACCATGATCCCGCCATGGCGATGCAGCACCGCCAGCAGCATCGCCAGGCGGTTGCCTTCCAGGCCCACGGCGACGCGGCGCGGGTTGGACAGCGGCGAGGCATCGACCAGCGCCTGCACTTCCACCAGCAGCGGACGGGTGCCCTCGCGGGTGACCATCACGCAGCTGCCGGGCTGGCGGGTGCTGCCGCCGGACAGGAAGATCGCCGACGGGTTGGGCACTTCCTTCAGGCCCTTGTCGCCCATGGCGAATACGCCCAGCTCGTTGACCGCGCCGAAGCGGTTCTTGAACGCGCGCAGCACGCGGAAACGGCTGCCCGATTCGCCCTCGAAGTACAGCACCGCATCGACCATGTGCTCGAGCACGCGCGGGCCGGCGATGCCGCCTTCCTTGGTGACGTGGCCGACCAGGAACACCGCCGTGCCGGTCTCCTTGGCATAGCGCACCAGGCGCGCGGCGCTCTCGCGCACCTGGCTGACCGAACCGGGCGCGGCGGTCAGCGATTCGGTCCACAGCGTCTGCACCGAGTCGGCCACGAACAGCTTCGGGCGCGCGGTGGAGGCGTGCTGGAGGATGGATTCGATCCCGGTCTCGGCCAGCGCGTGCAGGCCGTCCAGCGGCAGGTCCAGGCGCACCGCGCGGCCGGCGACCTGGGCCAGCGATTCCTCGCCGGTGACGTACAGCACCGGCAGGGTCGCGGCCATCCGCGCCAGCGCCTGCAGCAGCAGGGTCGACTTGCCGATGCCCGGATCGCCACCGACCAGCACCACCGCGCCTTCGACCAGGCCACCGCCGAGCACGCGGTCGAACTCACCGATGCCGGTGGACACGCGCACGTCCTCGCTGCTGCGCACGTCCTTGAGCGCGGTGATCTTTGGCGCCTCGGTCTTGCCAGCCCAGCCGGTGCGGCGCGCGGCGGCCGGCGCGGCGCCGGCGGCCGGCTCCAGCACGACCTGGCTCAGGCTGTTCCAGGCGTGGCATTCGGTGCACTGGCCCTGCCACTTGCTGTATTCGGCGCCGCATTCGCCGCAGACATAGGCGGTGCGGGCCTTGGAGGCGGCCTTGGCCATGGAGCGTTCCCTGGAGAAAAAACCGGGCGCCACTGTAGCCGGGCCGCGTCTCGGCCGACGAGACCGGCGCGGGCCGGCACGGCGCGCTTTCCACGTACCTTAGCCCGTGAAGCCTTCTCCAAGCCGCCCACCCGTGAGCCGTCTCCGCCTGCCCCGTGGCCCGCTGCGCACCCTGCTGCTCCTGCTGCCGCCGGTGCTGCTGGCGGTCTGCGGCTGCGTGTACGTCGCCCTGAGCCTGCCGCGGAACGCCAATCACGTGCTGGACCCGGATGCGTACTTCACCGGCCCGGGTCTGGCGCTGGCGCGGGCGGTGGACCACCTGGATACGCACCGCATCGACCAGCTGGTCCGCGAACAGGGCCTCGACCCGAACACCGTCTTTGACCGCAGCGGCCGTCCGCTGCTGGCCTGGCCGGTGCTCACCGCCAACCCGAAGGGCCTGAAGCTGCTGCTCGACGCCGGCGCCTCGCCGAATGTGCGCGGCCAGGCCGGCACGGCCGCGGCGTTCGAGTCGGCGCTGGTGCCGGCGGCAGAACGGTCCGATCCCGACTACCTGACCGAACTGCTGATGCGCGGCGGTGACCCCAACACGCGCAACGCCGAGGGCCAGCCGCTGCTGTACGTGGCCTTCAAACACGGCCGCTGGGCCAACGTGCAGCACCTGATCCTGTCCGGCGCCAACCAGGACACCGTCCTGGACGGCGCCGACCACTACGACACCGTGCTGAGCTGGTACGCGCGCAGCGGCCGCTTCGATCGGCTGTACTGGCTGCTGGAACACGGCGGCGACCCGACCATGCGCATGCACGACCTGGAGGGCGCGCGCCTGCTCGGCACCGCGCAGTCCAACGACGGGCGCATGCCCATCGTGGAGGACGCCTTCTACCGCGACGTACCCGAGGCGATGCGCGACTGGCAGCGCGCCTGCCAGGCCTGGTTGCTGGACAAGGGCATCGGCCGCCCGCCGATACCACCGACCCTGCGCCCGCGCCAGCGCGATCCGCTGCCTTCCGACCAGGAAGCGGGACCGGGCAGCATCGCGCTGTAGCCCGCATCGCGCGCCTTGCCTGCGGACGGCGCGCGATCGACGGACCGGCGCATGCCGCACTCGATGCGCCAGCCGCTGCGCCGCGACCGCAGGTGGTCCGCGCGTCGCCGCGACGCACCCTGCGTGGCACCATCCCCGGATGGCCTCACCGACCGACCTGCTGGCCGCCCTGCCCGCCACCACGCCCGAGGCCGCGCTGTGGGTGGCGCTGAGCGGCGGCCTGGATTCCACCGCACTGCTGCACGCGCTGGCCGCCACTTGGCCCGGCCGCGTGCGCGCCGTCCATGTGCATCACGGCCTGCATGCCGACGCCGATGCCTGGGAAGTCCACTGCGCAGCGCTGTGCGCACGGCTGCAGCTGCCGCTGCGGGTCGAACGCGTCGTCGTCGAACTTGCCGGCAAGGGACTGGAAGCCGCCGCACGCCGCGCGCGCCACGCGGCCTTCGCCCGCGTCCTGCGACCTGGCGACCTGCTGGTCGCCGCCCATCACCGCGACGATCAGGCCGAGACCTTTCTACTGCGCGCGCTACGCGCTTCGGGACCCGAAGGCCTGGCGGCGATGCGGCCGCTGCGCCCGTTCGCGCAAGGCCAACTGTGGCGGCCCTGGCTGGACCTGCCGCGCAGCGCGATCCTGGCCTACGCCCAGGCCCACGACCTGCGCTGGGTCGAAGATCCCAGCAATGCCGATGCCGCGCTGGACCGCAACTTCCTGCGCCACCACGTGCTGCCGCTGCTGCGCCAGCGCTGGCCGCACGCCGACGCCGCCCTGGCGCGCAGCGCCGCGCTGAGCGCGCAGGCCGACGCACTGTTGCTGCAGCTGGACCAGGACGCGCTGGACCGCGCGCGCACCGACGATGCGCAGCTGCTGTCGGTCCCCGCGCTGCGGGCGCTGTCGCCGGAACTGCGCGCGCGCGTCGTGCGCCGCTGGATCGCCACGCTGGGCCTGCCACCGCTGCCTGCGCAGGGCATCGTCCAGCTGGAGACCAGCCTGCTCGATGCCGGGCACGATGCGCAGGCGCGCTTCGACTGGGGCGAGGCTCGTCTGCAGCGCTGGCGCGACCTGCTGCACGCCGGGCGTGCAACGCCGCCACTGCCCCGCGCATGGCGCACGCACTGGCGCGGCGATGCGCCGCTGGCGTTGCCCTGCGGCGGCGAACTCCGGCTGCACGGCGCGGCGTTCGAGGTCCCGGTGCAGGTCGGCGCACGCCAGGGCGGCGAACGCATCCAGTTGCCTGGGCGGACCCATTCGCACGCGCTCAAGCATGCGCTGCAGGCGGCCGGCATTCCGCCGTGGCAGCGCGCGCAGCTGCCGCTGCTGCGCGACGCCGAGGGCCGCGTGCTGGCGATGGGCGACCGCCTCCTGTCCGGCCCGTTCCAGGCCTGGCTTGAGGCCCAAAACGCACGATTGCACTGGACACCGCCGGGCCGCGTTTGATTGACCCTTCGCAGCATGGCCCCCACACTTTGCCCATGGCTAACAAACCCACCGCCGACGCCTCGCCCGTGGCGCATTTCGAGCAATCGCTGGACGAGCTGGAGCAGCTGGTCGCGCGCATGGAACAGGGCGACCTGAGCCTGGAAGAGTCCCTGGCCGCCTACGAACGCGGCGTCGGCCTGTACCGCAGCTGCCGCACCGCGCTGGAGCAGGCCGAACTGCGCGTGCGCCTGCTCACCGACCCGGACCGCCCCGAGACCGCCGAGCCCTTCGCGCCGCTGCCCGATGGGCAGTGAGACCGCGTTCGCGCGCTGGGCACAGCGCGTCGAAGCGGCGCTGGAGGCCGCGCTGCCCGCGCCCGACCTGTCCCCACAGCGCCTGCACGCGGCGATGCGTCACGCCGTGCTCGGCGGCGGCAAGCGCATGCGCCCGCTGCTGGTGTATGGGGCGGGCACGCTGACCGGCGCCGATGAAGCCGCGCTCGATGCGCCCGCCGCGGCGGTGGAACTGATCCACGCCTATTCCCTGGTGCACGACGACCTGCCGGCGATGGACGACGACGCGATGCGCCGCGGCCGCCCGACCGTCCACGTGGCCTTCGACGAAGCCACCGCGATCCTGGCCGGCGACGCGCTGCAGACGCGTGCATTCGAAGTGCTCGCCGACGCGCACGCCGACCCCGCGCTGCGCGTGGCCTGGCTGCAGACCCTGGCCCATGCCAGCGGCGTGGCCGGCATGTGCGGCGGCCAGGCGCTGGACATCGACGCCACCGGCCAGCAGCAGGCGCTGTCCGCGCTGCAGCGCATGCACGCGCTCAAGACCGGCGCCCTGATCCGCGCCAGCGTGCGGCTGGGCGCGCTGGCCGGCGGCGCGGACGCGACCACGCTGCAGCGCCTGGACCGCTTCGCCGACGCGCTCGGCCTGGCCTTCCAGGTGCGCGACGACATCCTCGACGTCGAAGCCAGCTCCGAGACCCTCGGCAAGACCGCCGGCAAGGACGCTGCCCAGGACAAGTCCACCTACCCCGCCCTGCTCGGCATGGACGGCGCCAAGGCCAGGCTGGACGACCTGGCCGCGCAGATGCGCGACCTGCTCGCCCCCTTCGACGAACGCGCCGACGCGCTCGCCGCGCTGGGCGAGCTGACGGTGCGGCGCGCGCATTGAGTCTTTCCTGAGCATCCTGGCTCACGCCGCGTAGCGACCGTCTTCATCTCTCCCCCCGCCCGCCGCTCACGCGGTCAAAGCGACCACGCGTCAAGGCGAGCGCTGCCCCGGGCATGAGATGAAGCAGGCGGCACCTGCTCATGCCGCCTGCTTCGTGTTGTTGGACTCAGGGCTAAGCCGGGCGAGCCGAACTCAGTCGAACTTCTCGCCCTTGCGCGGTCGGCGGCAGATGCCGGGCGGGTCGACCCAGACGCCGATGACCTTGCCACGCTCGTCGAGGATGGCAGTCTTCATGTTGTTGGGGAAGACCTTGACGCACTTGACCTTCACCTTCTCCCGCTTCTCGCCGTACAGCACATCCAGGACATGTTCGGCGTGCGCGAGCACGTCCGCCTCGATGCGCTTTCCGACCTTGTGGACGCGCTCGTAATGCTCGTCCGCAAGCTTGATCTCGATCTCCTCGTTCACCGTTACGCTCCGTTCGCCGACCAAGTGTCGACGCACGGTCTCTGCGTAAAACCGGCTTCGTTGAGGACACACTACCGCCCCGCCCCTCGAGGGTGCCGCGGGTGGCGTCAGGCCAGCAATCCCTCCATCCCGCGCACACTGCCGCTGCCGGGAAACACAACGGTCTCCAGCTTGCCCTGGTCCACGCGCAGGTGACCGGCCAGCACCGCCTTGAACAGGGCGCGCATGTCGGTGGTGACGCGCAGGTCGCGGCCTTCGTTGAGGGCGCGCTGGGACAGGCCGGGCCAGTCGCCGGCGATGCGGCCGCCGCGCACGGCACCGCCAGCCAGCAGGGCCAGGCCGCCCGTGCCATGGTCGGTGCCGCCGGTGCCGTTGACCTTGGCGGTGCGGCCAAATTCGGTCACCACCACCACGACGGTCCTGGCCCAGATGTCCGGGGCGCCGTCGTGGAAGGCGCGCAATCCGTTGTCCAGTTCGGACAGCTTGTTCTTCAGGATCGCTGCCTCGGCGGCGTGGGTGTCCCAGCCGGAATCCTCGACGAAGCCGATGCGCGGCCCGGCGGGCTGGGACATGAAGCGTGCCGCTGCGGCAGTGGCCGCCGCCATGCGCCCCTTGCCGGCGCCTTCACCGCCGCCTTCGCCTGCGCCCTGGGTCGCCACCGCGCGCTGGAAACTGTCGGCCAGCGCGGGATCGCGCGCGTACAGGTCCTGCAGCCGCTGCAGCAGGATGGGATTGACCTGCTCGGGCAGCGGCGGCGACCAGGTGGACGCATCGCCGGGGCCGCGCATGATCAGCGGCATCACGCTGGTGATCGAAAGCGCCTCGGTGCCGGCCATCGCGCCGGCGCAGCGGTTGAGCCAGCCGGTGTTGGCGCCGCTGGGTCGGGCGCTGCCGTTCTCCAGGCAGTCCTGCGCCTCGAAATGCGAGCGCTGCTGGTAAGGCGGTGCGATCGCCACTACCGGCAGCAGCTGCCGCTGCCCGTAGAGCTGGTGCGCGAAGGCCATTGAAGGGTGCAGCCCGAACTGGCCGTCCAGCTTCAGCGTATCGCCCGGCGCCATGTCGCCGCGCAGGCTGCGATAGCTGGGGTCGTCGCTGGGCACCAGCGCATGCAGGCCGTCCAGCCCGCCGCGCAGCAGCACCACCAGCAGACGCGTGTCATAGGCGCGCTGCGCGGCCAGGCCGATGGACGGCCACAGCGTCAGCGTGGTCATCGCGCCAGCGGCGCCAAGGAAGGCGCGTCGGGTGAGTTTCATGCGTGGCCTCTCAGCAGGATCGTGGTGCTCGGGGTTGGTGGCAGGTCCGACCTCGACGTCCATGGATTCCCGCTTGCGCGGGAATGACGATCGGACCTTTCGCGGAAAACAGTTCAGGCATACACGCCGAAGGGCGAGATCAGGCCTAGGCCCGCCACTGGAAAGCGGGGCTGGCGAACAGCAGCGCCAGACCGTCGCGCGGCGACTCGGCGCGCCTGAGCGTGGTCACGGTGTCGGCGTCGAGCGTGTCGGCGAAGACGGTCTGCGCGGTGCGCAGCGGATCGAGCTGTTCCTCAGGCACGGCCTCGGCCAGCGCCTGCGCGCTCTGCACGCGCTTCCACAGGGCGTCCGGGCCGCTCCACTGCGCCGCGTCGTCCTCGAAGCCGGCGGGCGAGCGCGGGGTGAAGGGCGGCTGCCCCATGCGACCGAGCAGCGTGGCCAGCGCCTGCGGCCGGCGATCGTCCAGCGCGCCGCCGGCGCGCAGCGCCGAGACCAGGTAGTCGTCGGGCGTCTTGAACTTGCGCGCCTGCGCATCCCAGGCCGCCGGGTGGCGGATCAGCGCGGTGTACACGGCCGCCAGATCGCCGTCGGTCCGGGCCCAGGCCTGGCACATCGCCTCGATCACCGCCGGCGGCGGCGTGTCGCGGATCAGATGCCGGGCGATCTTGCCCGACACGTGCCGCGCCGTGGCCGGATGCACGGCCAGATCGGCCAGGATCGCGCGGCCCTGGGCCATGCCCGGCTGCGCATAGCGCTTGCCCATCACCATGCGCGCGCCCTGCGCGTGTGCGGCAGGTCGGAACACGAACGCACCCTCCACGCCGCCGCCGCGGAAGTCCTGCGGGCCCGGCACGCCCCAGCCGGTGATGGCCTTGGCGAACTCGGTCACATCGGCCTGCGTATAGCCGCCGTTGGCACCGACGGTGTGCAGCTCGAGGATCTCGCGGGCCAGGTTCTCGTTGAGGCCGGGCGTCTTGTCCGGGTCGCGCCGGCGCACCCGCTGAGCCAGCATCGAATCCGCACCGACCGACCTGCCGTTGTCCAGGAAGCGCAGCATCGCCGGGTGCGTCTCCACCGCCAGCAGCAGCTGGCCGAACTGGCCGGTGACGTGCGGGCGGATGGCCTCGCGCTCCATCGGCGCGGCATAGGGCGCGGCCACGCGCTTGTCCACCGACACGGCGAAGTGGTTGGACCAGAAGCGCACCATGCGCTCGACGAAGCTGGCCTGGCTGTCCACCGCCACCTGGTAGCGCGCCGTCAGTTCGCGCAGCTGGCCCTGACGCAGCGCCTTGGCCAGCGCCTTGGGCGCGTCGCCGCCCTCGCGCTTGGCCACACGCCGGGCCTGCTGCAAAGCGATGTCCTGCTGCAGGTAATCGATGCTGCCCGGCAGCGCGGCCAGGGCCGCGGGCACGGGCGCCGGGCGCAGCTGGGCCAGCAGCCAGCCCTGCGGATCATCGAGGCCGGCCAGTTCGCCCGGGCGGGCGCCCAGGCCGAAACGGTTGGCCGCACTGACAGCGTGTTCGAGGGTCATCGGCAGCGCGCTCGTGGCGAAGGTCAAGCAGGACAACGCCCCAGCTCGGTCCCGGTTGACCGTCGCGCCAGCCGATTTAGCGACCGCTGGGTCGCTGCCTGGCGATGGTCCGTCCCCTCCCTCAAGGTGTGCGCCGGTGTAAGGGGGAAGCCAGGCGGTCGATGCGATCACTGCGGAGTGAGTAGGCAAGCGGACTTCGCCGACCAGCGTCGACCCGATGGCATTGAGCAAGCGCTCTGCCCCCTCCCTTTCGCCGTAGCGAAGGGGAGGGCCGGGGTGGGGTGCTTTTGCTTTTGCTTTTGCTTTTGCTCTTGCTTCGGTGGCTTGCCCGGGAAAGCCCCGACCCCTCCCCATCCCTCCCCTGCGCTGCGCGCAAGGGAGGGGGCCTCAAGTCGATCATTTCCCGTCACTGGTCGCGTTGTGCGCGAGGAGGGGTTTGAACGCCCGCAGACCGAAGCCTCGTGACCTGACGCGCGAGGCAGCGGGCCGGCGGGCGGTGGCCGCGACGAGCGAGGCAGGATGCCGAGCGCCCGAGTCGGGGCAGGATGCCCCGACCGAGGGAAGAGCGGCAGCCGCCCGCCGGACCGCTGCCCCTCCGAAGCCAGAACGCTCAGCTGCAACGCGATCATGGAAGCGCGAGAAGCACCTCTTCTTGGTGCTCCGAGCGAAAGTCCCTGGGTTCCCGCTTTCGCGGGAACGACGATAGGGAAAGGCAGGACAGATGCCACGACCGAGGGAGAGCGACCAACGCCCGTCGGATTGCGCTCCCGCCGAACTCCAGACACGCCCCTAAGCCGCATCCCAAATCAGCAAAAAGCCAAGAAAAAAGCCCGGCCAGAGCCGGGCTTTTTTAGTTCACCGCAAGCGCGCGCCTACTTGATGAAGCGGAACGCGAACGGATACCGATAGGCCTCGCCGTTATTGGACTTGATCGCGGCAATGATGATGAACACCAGCGCGGCGATGCCCACCAGCAGCATCAGCGGGCCGGTGACGATGAAGCCGATGCCCAGCGTGATCAGACCGATGAGGGTCAGCACCAGCATGATGATCGCCACGGTGATGTTGAAGTTCAGCGCCTCCTTGGCCTGGTCGGCGGCGAAGGGCAGCGTGTCCTTCTTGATCTGCCAGATGATCAGCGGGCCGATCACGCAGCCCAGACTGGCCAGCCAGCCGGAGGTCAGCAGGCCGCCGAGCAGCGCCGAGAGATGGGCGAACAGCGCCCACTGCCGGTCCTCGGCCGAGGGAGTGCCCGGCGGGGGCGGCGGCGGTGCGGTGACGTTCTCGAATTCGTTCATGCGCGTTTCTCGCAGGTCCAGGGTGGAAGGAAGCCGGCCGGCGATGTGCGCCGGTACCTGCGCAGCTTACGTGGCCTGAGGCCGGGTGCGGCCATCCAGGCCGGCCAGCGTGTCGTCCCAGTCCCCGTCCGACGCATCGTCCTCGTCGCGATAGCGCGCGGCGATCTGCAGCACCTCGGCCTCGATCTCAAAGAACGCGTCCAGCACCACCGGGTCGAAGGTCGTACCGCGCAGCTCGAGCATCATGGCCTTGGCGCGCTCGTGCGGGAACGGATCCTTGTAGCAGCGCCGGCTGATCAGCGCGTCGTAGATGTCGGCCACGGCCATGATCCGGCCCGACAGCGGGATCTCCTGACCCTTCAGTCCGGCCGGATAGCCGCTGCCGTCCCATTTCTCGTGGTGGGTGGCGGCGATGTCGCCGGCGATCTGCAGGAAGTTGTCGCCCTCGATCCGCCCGGACGTGCTCAGGATGATCTGGCGGCCGTATTCGGCGTGGCGGCGCATGATCACCAGCTCCTCCGGCGTCAGCGCGCCGGGCTTGAGCAGGATGTGGTCGGGCACACCGACCTTGCCGATGTCGTGCAGCGGCGCGGACAGGAACAGCAGGTCGATGTACTCGCGCGTCAGGATCTCGGTGTAGTGGCCGCTGCGCTGCAGGTGCCGGGCCACGGCGCGCACGTAGTGCTGGGTGCGCTTGATGTGCGCGCCGGTCTCCGGGTCGCGCGTCTCGGCCACCGCGGCCATCGATTCGATCGTGACCTGGCGAGCGTTCTCCAGCTGCCGGCGCCAGCGCTGCGCGCGGCGATGCTGGGTCACCAGACGCACGCCGCAACACAGCGCCAGCAGCAGGCCCAGGGTCAGCAGCGCCGCGCCGGTCGGCAGGTACACCCCGGTGCGCGCGAACACCGCCGCCGCCAACCCCAGCAGGCCCGCGGCTAGCAGCGCGGCCAGCGCCGCCAGCAGCGCCAGCCCGCGTCCGGCGGCGAACAGCCAGGCCAGCAACAATGCGCCCAGCACGCTGCTCAGCAGCGCCGCGCCCGTGCCCCAGCCCGGCACGCGCACTGCATTGCCGTCCATCAAATTCTGCGCCAGCACCGCCTGCAGCTTGACGCCGGAGAAGTCGCGATCCAGCGCGGTGCGATGCAGATCGTTGAGCCCGACGGCGGAGGAGCCGATGAACACGATCCGGCCGCGCAGGTCCTGGCCGCGCGCGCGTCCGGCCAGCACGTCCACCGCCGGAATGCTGGCGTACTGGGCCGGACCGCCGTTGAAGCGCAGCCGCGCCTGGCCGGCCGCATCGATCGGCACGCGGTGCGTGCCCAGCCGCAGCGACAGGCCGTCGCGATCCTGTTCGATCTGGCCGCTGCGCACGCCTAGCGCCTGCATGGTCGCAGCCAGCGCCAGGCTGGCGTGCACCACGCCACGATGGGCGATCAGCAGCGGCGCGCGCCGCAGCTGGCCATCGTCGTCGGCGCGGATGTTGACGAAGCCCGCCGTGCGCGTGCGCGCGGCGATCGGCGCCACGTTGTCCAGCACGCCAGGCGCCTGCGGCAACTGCAGCCGGTCCAGGCGCCCCTCGAAGCCCACCCCGGGCCGCACCGGCCCGGCGCCCTCGGTGGCATGGTCGAAATAGAAATAGCGCGCGCCGATCACCGCGTGCTGCGCCATCACCTGGGCCAGGTAGCCATCGTTGTCCAGCAGCCCGGCCGGGACGCCGGCGAAGGACACGTCCAGGTCGAAGTCGCGCTTGAAGGTCTGCTGGATGTCGGTAAGCGAGGTGCGATCGGGCTCGGGCAGCAGGATGTCCAGCGCGATCGCCGACGGGTGCTCGGCCGCGACGCGCTCGATCAGGGTGGCCAGGCGATAGCGCGGCCACGGCCACTGCCCCACCGCCGCCAGGCTGACCTCGTCGATGTCCACCACCACCGTGTCCGGCGCCTGCACACCGGAGGCGGCATGGACCAGCAGCCCGTCCAGCAGCGCGCGGTCCAGCCGCGCCGCCGGCGCGTCCTTCCACAGGCCGCTGGCGACCACCAGCACCGCCACCAGCACGGCCAGCAGCAAGAACCCCAGCCGCCGACGGGGCGAGGATTCGGTCAGGGCGGGCGCGAGCTGCATGGTCGGGCGCGCGTCTAGAGAACGAAGATCTCGGCGCGCCGGTTGCGCTGTTCCGGCACCCCCGGCCGGGTCGGCACCAGCGGCACCTTGTCGCCGAACCAGCGCACTTCCACCGGCAGGTCCGGATCGATCTGCTTGAGCAGCCTGGCCACGGCGCGGGCGCGCTGCTCGGACAGGTCCATGTTGTACTTGGCCGAGCCGGCCGAGTCTGCATAGCCGAACACCGTGACCTCGGTCGGCAAGCGTCCGCGCACCACCTCCAGCACGCCGGGCAGCTGCTTCTTCGATTCCGGCGTCAGCTCCATGCTGTCGAACCTGAAGTTCAGCACGAAGCTGCGCGGCGGCGTGGGCTGGGCGTCCAGCAGCGCGCGATGGGCCTGCTCGAACGCCGCCTGGTCCTGGCCGCGCGGCGCGCCCGGCCGGGCCTTGGCATCGCCGACGCTGACCGTGGCGTAGGCCTGCTCGATGCGCTGCTGGCCCTGTGCGGTGGACACCACCAGTGCACCGACTTTGCCGTCGTGGTCCGGCAGCAACGTCACCCGGGTCGGCGTGGACGCACAGGCGCCCAGACCGAGGGCGGCACACAGCACGGCGACCCGCATCCAGGCGTGGCGCATCGAACACGTCATGGCGTTCAGTTCGCCTCGATCAGCAGGCGGGTGCCGCGCACGCCGACCGTCGCGGTAGGCGTGTCGATCTTGACCGCCTCCGGCTTGAGCTTGCCGATCTTGCCGGACTCGTAGATCGCCGAGCCCTTGTTCAGATAGAGCGAGAAGGAGAACGCGTCGTCCTTGGGCTCGAACAGGTAGTCGCGCACCAGCACGTCGGCGCCCGAGCCCAGCGTGAGCAGCGTGCCGTCGCGGAAGACGATCGAGGCCGTCGCGCCGGGCGCGGCGATCAGGCGGTCGGACACCAGCAGCTGCGTGCCGCCGCTCGCCTCGACGCTACCGGAGGCGCGCACGACTTTGACACTGCCTTCCACGCGCTTGACCAGCGCCACGTGCGCATCGGCGGCCAGCGCAGTCGTCGAAAGGCCTAGCAGCCAGCCGAAGGCCAGCAGGCAGAGAAGTCGCTTCATGTTGTCCCCCTGTCCGGGCCGACCAGGTGCGGTCGAAGCCTCGGTCACGCCGATCCGGCGTTGGCGACATTGCACGTCAGCGATGTGATGGGCAAGTGATTTCTGGCGATCCGGCCAGGATCGCCCTGTTCACGTGCGAATGCGGTGCTTACTGGCTCCCGGCGACCGTCATTCTGCCCACCAGCAGCGAGCCCATCGCGATGTGCGAACGCGGGTCGATGTCGCTGCCGACCGCCTCGATGGCGGCGAAGATGTCCTTGAGGTTGCCGGCCACGGTCACGTTGTCGACCGGGTAGGCGATCTGACCGTTCTCGATCCAGAACCCGCCGGCGCCGCGCGAGTAATCGCCGGTGACGCCGTTGACGCCCTGCCCCATCAGCTCGGTCACCAGCAGGCCGGTGCCCATCTCGCGCAGCAGGGACGGCAGGTCGTCGGCATTGCTGGACACGATGAGGTTGTGCACGCCGCCGGCGTTGCCGGTGCTGCTCAGGCCCAACTTGCGCGCCGAATAGCTGCCCAGCACGTAACGCTGCAGCACCCCATTGGCGACCAGCGGCGAATCGACCGTGGCCACGCCCTCGGCATCGAAGCTGCCCGACCGCAGGCCGCCGCGCAGCAGCGGCCGCTCCTCGATCGAGAACCAGTCCGGGAACACCTGCGTGCCGGCGCGATCGAGCAGGAAGCTGGCCTTGCGATACAGCGCGCCGCCGCTGACAGCGCCGAGCAGATGCCCGATCAGCGAGCGCGCGACCTCGGCGCTGTACAGCACCGGATACTGGCCGGTGGCCAGGTCGCGCGGCGCCAGGCGCGCCACGGTGCGCTGCGCGGCGCGCAGGCCGACGGCCTCCGGCGCCTGCAGCCGCTCGCGCGCCAGCGCGGTGGTGTACCAGCCGTCGCGCTGCATGCCTTCGCCGGTGCCGACGATCAGGGCGCAGCTGATCGAATGATGCGTGCCGCGCTCGCGCCCGATGAAGCCGTGCGAATTGGCGTACACCGACAGCCCGTAGCCGCTGCCCACCGAGGCGCCATCGGAATTGCTGATGCGCGCATCGGCCTGCCGCCCGGCCGCCTCGCAGGCCAGCGCCAGGTCGATGGCCGTATCGGCGTCCAGTTCCCACGGATGCCAGGTGTCCAGGTCCGGGAAGGCCGTGGCCATGCGCGCGGCGTCGGCCAGGCCGGCGGCCGCATCGTCCTCGGTGTAGCGCGCGATGGCGCAGGCCTGCTCGACCGTGGCGGCCAGGCTGTCCTCGCGCAGGTCGGCGGTGCTGGCGCTGCCCTTGCGCTGGCCGAAGTAGACGGTCACCCCGATGGCGCGGTCCTGGGTGGATTCGACCGTCTCCACCTCGCCCAGGCGCACGTTGACGTTCAGGCCGCGATCCTCGCTGCAGCTGACCTCGGCCTGGCTGGCGCCGCGCGCGCGGGCCATGTCCAGCAGGCGCTCGGACAGGCGCGCCAGATGGTCCAGGCGCGCGTTGCTGTCGTCATGCACGGGGGAAGCGATGGCGTTCAATGGCTTATCCTATTGATTGGATTTCGATTGATCCGGCGCGCTGCGCGCGCCGACTCGTGGAGAAGTGTGAGATGCGCGGACGCGATCCGGAAACCGGCGAGTTCTACGGCCCCAGCCGCACCCAGCAGCGGCAGGACGCGCTGGAGGTGCGCGCCCTGGCCGAACAACTGGTGGCGCTGCCGGCCGCGCGCCTGGCCCAGCTGCCGATGAGCGAGGAGCTGGCCGACCACGTGCGCGACACGCAGAAGGTCACCTCGCACATCGCGCACAAGCGCCAGCTGCAGTACCTGGCCAAGCAGATGCGCAAGGAGGACGATGCGACGCTGGAAGCGATCCGCGATGCGCTGGACGCCGGCGGCGACGCCGCGCGCCGTGAGACCGGCCTGATGCACCAGGCCGAAAGCTGGCGCGAGCGCCTGCTGGACGACCCCGACGCGCTGACCCAGCTGGTCGATGCCTTCCCCGACGCGGACCGCCAGCGCCTGCGCCAGCTGGTGCGCAACGTGGCCGAAGAGCGCAAGAAGAACAAGCCGCCGGCGTCCTACCGCGAGCTGTATCGCGAGATCCGCGGCCTGATCGATGCGGCCGACGCGAACGGTGCCGACGCGCTCGACGCGCACGAAGACTAGCCCCGCTCCCCCAGGGAGAGGGGTCGGGGTGAGGGCCCGGCGCGCGCGCAGTGCCTGAAGCAAGTCCGGCGCCCTCATCCGCGCTGCGGACACCTGTTCCTCAGACAGCCCACCGTCGCGGTGGGAGAAGGGAAGCAAGCCGCTCCCCTCACGCCTGCGTGCCGCCCACGGTCAACCCGTCGATCAGCAGGGACGGCTGGCCCACGCCCACCGGCACGCTCTGGCCATCCTTGCCGCACACGCCCACGCCGGCGTCCAGCGCCAGGTCGTTGCCGACCATGCGCACCTTCTGCATCGTCTCCGGGCCATTGCCGATCAGCGTGGCGCCCTTGACCGGCGCGGTGATCTTGCCGTCCTCGATCAGGTAGGCCTCGGTCGCAGAGAACACGTACTTGCCGCTGGTGATGTCGACCTGGCCGCCGCCGAAGTTGACCGCATACAGGCCCTTCTTGACCGAGCGGATCATCTCCTCCGGCTCGTGCTGGCCGGCGAGCATGTAGGTGTTGGTCATGCGCGGCATCGGCAGATGGGCGAAGGATTCGCGGCGGCCGTTGCCGGTCGGCGCCATGCCCATCAGGCGCGCGTTGAGGCTGTCCTGCATGTAGCCGACCAGCACGCCATCCTCGATCAGCGTGGTGCACTGGGTCGGCTGGCCCTCGTCGTCGATGTTGAGCGAGCCGCGCCGGCCCTCCAGCGTGCCGTCGTCGACGATGGTCACGCCGCGCGAGGCGACCTGCTGGCCGATGCGTCCGGCGTAGACGCTGGTGCCCTTGCGGTTGAAGTCGCCTTCCAGGCCGTGGCCGACGGCCTCGTGCAGCAGCACGCCCGGCCAGCCCGAGGCCAGCACCACCGGCATCACCCCGGCCGGCGCGTCGACCGCCTCGAGGTTGACGAGCGCCTGGCGCAGCGCCTCGCGCGCGAACTCCTCCGGCTTGCCGTCGGCCAGCAGCTGCGCATAGGAATAGCGCCCGCCATAGCCGGCATAGCCGGACTCGCGGCGGCCGTTCTGCTCGACGATCACCTGGATGTTCAGCCGCACCAGCGGGCGCACGTCCGAGGCGAGCACGCCGTCGCTGCGTGCCACCAGCACCGTGTCCACGCCGCCGGACAAGCTCACGCTGACCTGCTGCACGCGCGGATCGGCCGCGCGCAGCAGCCGGTCGACCGCACGCAGCGCGGCGACCTTGGCGTCGTTGTCCATCGCATCGACCGGATCCTCCGGCGCGTACAGCGCCCGGCCGGTGCCGCGCACCAGGGCGCGCGGGGCATGGCTGGCGCCGTCGCGCGCGATCGCCCGCGCCGAGCCGGCGGCGGTCAGCAGCGCGGCCGCGTTGATGTCGTCCGAATAGGCGAAGCCGGTCTTCTCGCCGGAGATCGCGCGCACCCCGACGCCCTGCTCGATCGAATGCGCACCGTCCTTGACGATGCCGTCCTCCACCGTCCAGCTCTCGCGCCGGCTGTGCTGGAAATACAGGTCGCCGAAGTCGATGCCCGGTCCGAGCAGCGTGCCGAAGGCACGGTCCAGTCCTGTCTGGTCCAGGCCTGCGGGCAGCAGCAGGCGCGATTCGGCGAGGGCGATGGCAGATGAGGTCATGGCAGCAATGATCGGGGTGTGGGGGGCGATTGCAAGCCGCGCGCTTACGGCGTGGGCGTGGGCGCCGGTGGTGTGGTCGCCGGCGCGGGCGCGGGCGCGGCTTCGTTGTGTTCGGTGACCTGTACGTCCGGGTCCTTCCAGGGGCCGGTGACGTGGTAGGTCTTGGCGCCGACCTCGCTCAGCGGCTTGCGCAGGACGGCGTTGGCGGCTGCACCCACCGCCGCGCCGACCGGGCCGCCGGCGACGGCGCCGACCACGGTGAGCAGGTTGCCCGAACGCGGCAGCACGTGGATGGTCTGGTCGAAGGTCTGCGCCTTCAGGTCGGTGCTGCCGGTGATGCGGATCTCGGCCGCCGAGCCGTTGATGACCGTGTCGTCGGTCGCCGGCCTGGCCGCCGCCCAGATCCACTTCGCCCTTGACCTGGTTGAAGGCCAGCCCCTTGGAGAAGAAGTCGCGGAAATCCAGCATCAGCCGCTTGGGCAGCTGGGTCAGGCTGAACAAGGACAGCACGCGGCCGGCGCCGGGCTCGACCTCCAGCAGCGCGCCGTCGTGGATGTCGAAGCGCGCACTGCCATCCAGCCCGGCCAGGGTGAAGCCCGCCGGGCTCGAGGGCCAGGCCAGATCCAGGCCGACCTTGCCGTGACCGCCGCGCACCCGGCCGGTGAACCCCAGCCCGTCCATCAGGGTGCCGACATCGTCGCTGTCGACCTGCACCTGCAGGTGCGTGCGTGCGCTGCGCCCGCGCCCGGTCCAGTCGCCGGTAACGTCGATCTTCTGCTGCGGCGCGCGCATCTGCAGAGTGTCGATGCGCAGGCCGGCCGGCAGCTTGCGCGTGCGCAGCGTGGTCTGGCCCAGCTTGGCATCGCCGAAGCGCAGATCGCCGATCTGCAGCGACAGCGGCGGCAGCGCGGTGGGATCCAGGTCGTCCTCGACCGGGGTCGAGCCGTCGGGTGAGGTCGCCGGCCGGGTCGCCGCAGTGGCCGGGTCCGGCGCTGGCGTGGCCGAGGTCCAGTACAGCCGGTCGAGCTGGCCTTCGATCGTGGCATTGGCGTCGTCGGGCACGTGCACATGGCCGGCCAGCGCATCGCCGGAGAGCCTGACGTCCAGCGCGGCGCGGGCCGGGCCGAG
Source organism: Pseudoxanthomonas sp. UC19_8 (assembly GCF_042700505.1). Lineage (NCBI taxonomy): Bacteria > Pseudomonadati > Pseudomonadota > Gammaproteobacteria > Lysobacterales > Lysobacteraceae > Pseudoxanthomonas > Pseudoxanthomonas sp. UC19_8. Next base: position 1,075,168 of record NZ_CP170559.1, on the reverse strand, counting down.
CTGCACGCGGGTGTTGGGGAAGGCGGCGCCGATCAGCAGCAGCTTCTGCGCGGTCAGGTCGATGCCACGCAGCGCCAGCGGCTGGCTGTTCGCCGCCGGCGGCGGCGGCGCGCCGGCCTGCGGGCTGGTCAGCGGCGCGGCGGCCGCGCCGGCCTTGACCAGCGGATCGTCGGCCGGCGCGCTGCCCGAGGCGCGCGCCACCGCGATCCAGCCGGCCGCATCCAGCACCGGCGCGGTGCCGCCTACGCTCAGGCCACTGGCCGGGACCGGCTGGGAAATGCTCGCGCGGCCCAGGTCCACGCGCACGCCGGTGGCACCCGCGCGCGGCTGCGCGCGCAGCGCCATCAGCCGGCCGAAGCTCACGTCCACCCGGCCCTGCTCCAGCGGCATCTGCACCGCCACGGTGGCCGGCAGCGCGCGCGCGGCCGGCTTGTCCAGCGGCGCTGGCAGCTTGAGCGCGGTGCCGGTCAGGTCGGACTGCGCGGTGACGGTCACCGGCGGATCGCCGCCGCCCTGCGCGGGCGCCCCCACGCCGACGTCGATGGTCCACGGCGAGCGGCCCTGCATGTAACTGTTCAACCAGTTCAGCTCGGGCACGCGGGCGAGCAGCTCGGCCGCGGTCAGTGGCGCGGCCAGGCGCGCCTCGAACACATGCGCCGCGTCCTGCACTGCATCGCCGGCACGCAGCGCCAGCTGCGCCGGCGCGCCGGCGCGCACCGCGTCCAGCTGCGGCGCGTCGAAGCCGCCCTGCGAGAACGTCGCCGTCCCGCGCACCTCGGTGAAGGCCAGGTCGTAGGTGCTGTCGGCCACCTGCGCGCGGTCCAGCTGCACCTGGCCCTTGACCTCCGGCTGCGCGCCGCCGCGCAGCGGCAGGGTCATGCCGAACTGCACCTTGGCCGGGCCGGACACGCTCAGGCCCTTCATCGCCTCGCCGTAGCGCTGCTGCAGCGGGCTGTGGCGCAGCAGCGAGAGCAGGCGCGCGGCATCGTCGCCACCCTCGGCCTCGATCTTGAGCACGCTCTCATGCCAGTCGGCGATACCGCCCTGCAGGCGCGAGACCGGCACCTCGCCCAGGCGGCCCTTGCCCTCCAGCGAGAACCCATTGCCGAGGAAGCGCACGTGCGCGTCCAGCTCGGTCATGTCCGGCCAGTCGGGCTGGAAGCGGATGCGCCCCTGCTCGATGTCGGCCTGCGCATCGAAGATGCCCTGCTGATGCACGAACGGCCAGTCGTCCAGATCGCCGCCGACCAGGCCGGTGCCGTTGCGCACCATGCCGCCCTGCATCGCCCGATCCAGCCATTCCAGCGCCGGCTTGGACATCAGGTGGCGCACCCAGAAGCCGCGCGCGGCCGGCACCGGCGTGTCGTGCACCTGCGCGGCAACGTTGAGCCAGGGCCGCGTACCATCATTCTGGAACCACACCTCACCGCGCGCGGTCACGCCGAAATCCGGCCCGTCCACCACCAGCGACGGCGTGCCGGCCTTCCAGCCCTCGCCCTCGCGCCAGGCCGCCAGCGTGCCGTGCAGCGTGGCCGGATGGACCACGCCGAAGCCGGCCGGCCAGTCGAACTTGAACGGCAGCTTCGGGTCCAGCACCAGCGCCAGGCCCTGCGCATCGCCGGTGAGCGACCCGCCCAGGCCCGACAGCCCCGGCGCATGCCCGACCGGCGCGAACGCCAGGCCATCGACCCGCGCCTGCAGCCGCAGCGGCCCCTGCAGGGTGCCGGCGACGCTGACCTGGGACAGGCCGACCTGCGGGCGGGCCTGGCGCAGCCACTCGCGCAGGCCGGGCGCGATGCGATCGTGCAGCGCCAGCACCTGCAGCAGCGGCTCGGCCTGCAGCGCGTCGACCAGCAGCGCCGAGCGCGCACCGCCGGCCAACGTCAGCCCGCGCACGCCCTGCCCGGCGCCGACCTTGCCCAGCATGAGCTGCGGCACGTCCAGTCGCCAGCCGTCCGGCTGCACCTGCACGCGCGCCAGCCCGCGCACCTGGTCGAAGGCCACCTCGCCACGACGGTCATTCGCGCCCAGCCGGACCTGGCGCAGGTCCAGGTCGAACTGCGCCTGCTGCAGGCGCTTGGCCTTCAGGCGCGCCCAGGCCCGCACCTCGCCCTGGCCGCCCTGCAGGCGCAGGCCGGCCAGGTTGGACAGCGCCGGCCAGTCGGCCAGGCGCAAGGCCCTGGCCTCCAGATAGGCGCGCCCGTCGCCGCGCTCGCGGTCGAACAGCAGGGCCAGGTCGATCGGGGTGCCGCCCACGCGCTCGCGCAGCCGCGCCCCGGCGTGCACGTCGCGGCCCTGCACGCGCAGGCGCAGGTCCACGTGCGGCAGCTGCAGGTCCAGGCCCAGCGACGGCGCGATCACCCGCAGACGGCCATCGACCACCTGCAGCTCGCCCAGGCCGTTGAGCGCATCGAAGGGATCGCCTCGGGTCTGCTGTCCCGGAAAGCCGCGGATCGACCAGCTGCCGTCGTCGGCGCGCTCGGCCTCCAGCGCCAGATTGCGCAGACGCAGCTCGGTGAAGGCCCGGCCCGGCAGCAGGCCGGCATACAGCGAGACAAGCAGCTCGGCCTGGCCGATATCCACGCCCTCGCCCGGCCCCTTGGGCCCCACATGCAGCCCGTCGAACTGCAGCAACGGGCCGCGCCGCGTCCAGGCTGTGTGCAGCGCATCGAAACTGATCGGCCGGCCGGCCTGCTGGCTCAGCCAGGCCGCCACCTGATCGGGATGCCGCTGCGCCAGCGGCAGCAGCTGACTGAGCACGCCCAGCACCAGCGCGACCAGCACCAGCCCACCGGCCAGCGCATACCACGCCAACCGGCGCAGCACGCGCAGGCGATGGTGAAAGGCAAGCGGCATCAGGGGGAAGCCGGGATCAGGGAAGACGGGAGGCAACCACAGACACGCCGGGACGCGGTACCCACGAACGGAAGGATCGAGCGCGCGCGCGCCCGAACCCGCGAGCCCATGCCGGACGCCGGCCGAACCCGCAACTCCCTCTGGCCCAACCTGCTCTGCCTGGTCCCGGCGACCCGATCCCGGGTCCCGCCCTCAGAGCAGCACGACATCAAACTGTTCCTGCAGATACTCGGCATCGGCCTGAAGCCGGATCGACTTGCCCAGGAATTCCTCCAGTTCGGCCACCGCCTGGGACTCTTCGTCGGTGATGCGTGCGACCACCTTGGGCGAAGCGATCACCAGCAGGCGCGCGGCCTCGAACTGGCGCGTGGCACGGGTGATCTCACGGAAGATCTCGTAGGTCACCGTCTCGGCCGTCTTGACCATGCCGCGGCCGCCACAGGCGCCGCAGGGCTCGGACAGCTGGCGCGCCAGGCTGTCGACGGTGCGCTTGCGCGTCATCTCCACCAGGCCCAGCGGGGAGAAGTCGTACACCGTGGTCTTGGCGTGGTCGCGCGCCAGGCCCTTCTCCAGCGTGCGCAGCACCTGGCGCTTGTGCTCGGCATCGGACATGTCGATGAAGTCGATGATGATGATGCCGCCGAGGTTGCGCAGCCGCAGCTGCCGGGCCACCGCCTGCGCCGCCTCCAGATTGGTGCGGTAGACGGTCTCCTCCAGATTGCGCTGGCCCAGGAACGAGCCGGTGTTGACGTCGATGGTCGTCATCGCCTCGGTCTGGTCGATGACGAGATAGCCGCCGGACTTCAGCGGCACCTGCTTGTCCAGGGCGCGGCCGATCTCGTCCTCGACCCCGTACAGGTCGAAGATCGGTCGGTCGCCCGAGTACAGCTCCAGCTTCTCCGCCAGCGGCGGCATGTACTTGGCCACGAACGCCTGCAGGCGCTCGTAGGTCTCGCGCGAGTCCACCTTGACCCGCTCCACGTCCTTGCGGATCAGGTCGCGGACCGCGCGCAGCGGCAGGCTGAGGTCTTCATAGAGCAGCGCGCGCGGAGCCATCTCGCCGACCCGGCGGTTGATCACGTTCCACACGCGCGACAGATAGGCCACGTCCTCGGCCAGCGCCTCGGCCGGCTGGCCCTCGGCGTTGGTGCGCACGATGTAGCCCATGTGGCCGTGCTGGGCGGCCAGATCGCTCACCAGGCCCTTGAGCCGGGCGCGCTCGGCCTCGTCCTCGATCCGCGCCGACACCCCGATCACCTTGGACTGCGGCATCAGCACCAGATAGCGCGACGGGATCGAAATCTGCGTGGTCAGGCGCGCGCCCTTGGTGCCGATGGGGTCCTTGACCACCTGCACCACCACGTCCTGGCCGTCGCGCACCAGCTCGTGGATCGCCGCCGGCGCGGCCGGCGGCAGCGGCACCTCTTCGCCCGCCGCCACCGCGGCCGGCGGCGCCGCGCGCACGATGTCGCTGGCGTGCAGGAAGGCCGCACGGTCGTGGCCGATCTCGACGAAGGCGGCCTGCATGCCCGGCATCACCCGCTGGATCTGGCCCTTGTAGATGTTGCCGACGATCCCGCGGCGCCAGCCACGCTCGATGTGCAGCTCCTGCAGCATCCCGTTTTCGATCACCGCCACCCGCGTTTCCCGCGGGGTGACGTTGACCAGGATCTCCTCCGACATCAAAGCACTCCGAATTGCGTGAGCAGGTTCGCCGTCGCATGCAGCGGCAATCCCATTACACCCGAATGACTGCCGGAAAGGTGGGCGATGAAGGCCTCGCCGCGCCCCTGGATCGCGTAGGCGCCGGCCTTGCCCATCGGCTCGCCGCTGCGCACGTAGTCGGCAATGGCCGGCGCGCTCAGCGCGGCGAAGCGCACCTCCGACAGGTCCAGCACCTGCGCCTGACGCCGCGCCGTCATCACCGCCACCGCGCTGGCCACCGTATGGGTGCGCCCGGACAGCCGCGCCAGCATCGCCTCGGCATCGGCCGCATCGGCCGGCTTGCCGAACACCACATCGTCCAGGATCACCTCGGTATCGGCGCCCAGGACGATCGCATCCTCGCGCTCACGCACCAGTTCCAGGCCGGTCCGGGCCTTCTCCAGGGCCACGCGACGCACATAGTCCAGCGCGGCCTCGCCAGGCTGGCGCTGTTCGGGAATGTCCAGGGACAAGGGCTCGAATGCCAGCCCGAGGCGGGCCAGCAGCTCGGCGCGCCGCGGGGATTGGGAGGCGAGGAACAGCATCGCCCAAGGATAACCCGCGCCTCGAAACTGAACGGGAGGCCGCACCCCTCCGGCGCCCGCAAACCCCACCGTGGCCGACGGCCCGTTCATCTTCCCGCAACGACACTCCACCCACTTTCATCGAGGAACCACAACGATGCGCACCCACCGCCTCCGCCCGCTGCTGATCGCACTGGCCTTCGCCCTTGGAGCTCCCGCCATGACCGCTTCCGCGCAGACCGCCGCTGCCGGCTACGCCCTGCCCGCCGACGGCACGCTGCTGTCGATCTCCTCCAGGCCGAAGCCAGCCGCGCGCCCGACATCGCCACGATCTCGGCCGGCGTGGTGACCCAGGCCGCCGATGGCAACACCGCCATGCGCCAGAACGCCACCCAGATGACCCAGGTCATGGCCGCCATCCGCAAGGCGGGCATCGCCGAGCGCGACATCCAGACCAGCGGCGTGATGCTCAACCCCCAGTACAACTACCGCGACAACGAAGCGCCCAAGATCACCGGCTACCAGGCCACCAACACGGTCAGCCTGAAGGTGCGCAAGATCGCCGACCTGGGCCAGGTGCTGGACGCGCTGGCCGCCCAGGGCGCCAACGAGATCAACGGACCGACCTTCGAGATCGATCAGCCCGAACCGGTCTACGACCAGGCCCGCCTGGACGCGCTGAAGAAGGCCCAGGCCCGCGCCGAGACCTATGCCAAGGGCCTGGGCCTGAAGGTACGCCGCATCGTCAGCATCTCCGAATCCGGCAGCGGCGGCGCGCCCCGCCCGGTGATGATGATGGCCCGCGCCGCCAAGGCCGACGCCACGCCCGTCTCGCCCGGCGAAACCACGCTCAGCGTGAGCATCGAGGTGGTGTTCGAGCTGGGGCGCTAGAAGTCTCCGGCCAGGAAAGACTCGGCTGCGCGCCGCACCGCAGTTCATTTAACTGAACAAACGCTTGACCACGGGATTAATTCTTGATCCGATTGGCAATTAATTAATTTTTCGTGACTTCGTGCGAGAAGGTCGCTAAATTCCGGTTAACCGTTCGGCCACTTGCCATCGTGTGCCGAACGGGAACCAATATTTCGTACGTAGTCAGGAGAGAGACTGTGGCACTTCACCCCAGCACCAAGCGCGCGATGCACCGCAGCGCGCTAAGCGTCGCCCTTGCAATGGCTTTCAGCTCGGGCGCGCTCGCGCAGAGTACGACCGGCAGCGTCTATGGCTCGGTTCCGGCAGAAGCCGGTCTCACGGTTCAAGTCCAAGGCGACACGGGCATTACCCGCACTGCGACGGTCGATTCCTCAGGTCGTTACAACATCGGCTCGTTGCCGGTGGGCACCTATACCATCACGCTGCGCCGCGGCGATGAGGTGGTCGATCAGCGCAAGAACGTCCTGATCAAGGTCAGCTCCGGTACGGATGTCTCCTTCTCCGGCGGTGGATCCGGCGCTGGCGGCGCCACGGATCTGGGAACGGTCGTGGTGACCGGTACCAGCGCGCCCAAGATCGACGTCACCTCGGTCGACTCGCGCACCGTGTTCACCACGCAGGATCTGCAGCGCCTGCCGATCGGTCGCAGCGCCGAAGCCATCGCCCTGCTGTCGCCCGGCACGGTTGGGGGCAGCGGCTACTTCGGCCAGGGCAATACCGTGTCCTTCGGTGGCGCCGGCGTTTCCGAAAATGCCTACTACATCAACGGCTTCAGCACTGGTAACCCGCTGAGCAACATCGGCGGCGTGGGCCTGCCCTACGGCGTCATCGATCAGCAGGAAATGTATCTGGGCGGTTATAGCGCCCGCTACGGCCGTTCGAACGGCGGCGTCATCAGCCAGGTCGGCAAGAGCGGCACCAACGAGTGGCACTTCGGCGGCGCGGTGATCTATCAGCCCAAGTCGCTCGGCGCTGCGCCCAAGAGCACCTACTATCCCAACAGGACGCTGCCCACCCAGGCCGGCACCGGGACGCCGTACGAATGGGAAGACGCGACGGTCCCCGGCACCATCTATCGCGAGCGTCGCGATGACGAGACCGGCGTCAACACTTACAGCCTGTACGCCGGCGGTCCGCTGATCCAGGATCGACTGTTCATTTTCCTGGCGGGCGAGCAGGAGAAGACCGAAGGGGTCTCGACGCGGAACGTCACCGTCGCCGGCGCGGATGGCAACGGCTACCAGACCCATTACGACTACAGCAATCCCAAGGTCTACGGGAAAATCAACTGGAATATCACCGATAACCACACGCTCGAATATACGTACATCAAGAATAACGATCGTACGAGCGGAACGAACTATACCTACGACTACAGCACGCTGGAGGCCGGCGGCCCCAACGGCTCGTTCGCGGATACCACCAAGATCGATTATCGGTACGACATTTTCAAATACACCGGTTATCTCTCCGATAACCTGACGCTCAACGCACTGTGGGGCCGCAGCCGCCGGACCAACCAGACCTATAATCAGAGCAATTTGAAGTCACTGCCGCTGATTACAACCCCCAATCTGCAGAATCCGGCCCTCAATGGCGGAAATCCTATCGGCAACCAGAACGTGTCCTCCGCCGCCGTTGACGGCAAGGACAGGACGCGTGGCCTGCGCGCCGACCTGGAATGGCGCATCGGCGACCACACGCTGACCGCCGGCGTGGACAACATGAACTTCGTGGCCGAGAACGAAGGCCAGACGATGGACGGTAACGGCGAGCGCTGGATCTACGGCAAGGCGGCCAACGGCGGCAGCGCCGTCAATGGCGGCCTTGGCGTCGGCCCGGCCGGCGGCAACGGTTACTTCGTCCAGCGCTACATTCTGGTCACCGCCACCGACATGACCGTCGACCAGAAGGCCTACTTCCTGGAAGACCGCTGGCAGGTCACCGACAACTGGCTGCTGTCCCTGGGTGTCCGCAACGACAAGTTCACCAACAAGAACAGCGCTGGCGAGAACTATGTCGACAGCGGCAACCAGTGGGCGCCCCGCCTGGGCGCGAGCTGGGATGTCTTCGGCGATTCCTCGCTCAAGATTTACGCCAATCTGGGCCGTTACTACCTCGCCCTGCCGAACAGCGTCGCCATCCGCGGTGCTTCCTCGTCCCTGTTCACCCGCGAGTACTACACCTATACCGGCATCAACGCCGACGGCGTTCCGACCGGCCTGACGCCGGTCCCGCTGACCAACACCAATCGCGTCTGCCCGGGCACGAGCTTCACGGTTTCGTCGAACCTTGAGTGCGGCCAGGCACCGGACGCGCAGGCCTTCGCTGCGGGCGATCTGCGCTCGATGTATCAGGATGAGCTGATCCTGGGCTTCGACAAGACCCTCGGCGACAGCTGGGCTGCTGGTGCCAAGGTGATGTACCGCAAGCTGCAGACCGCGATCGACGACATCTGCGATCCGGCCCGCATGGAGACCAAGCTGGAAGCCAATGGCGTGGATCCGGACTCGGTGATCATCCCGGGCTGCGTGATGTTCAACCCCGGCTACAGCAACGACTTCAGCCTGGCCAACGTCGACGGCGGCCGTACCGAGCTCACGATGAGCAAGGAAGACTGGGGCTTCAACAAGAAGGCCAAGCGCAACTACTTCGCCGTCAACATGTATCTGGAGCATCCGTTCGACGGCAAGTGGCAGGGACGTGTCGATTACACCTGGTCGCGCAACTTCGGTAACACCGAAGGCCAGCTGAAGTCCGACATCGGCCAGACCGACGTCTCCAAGACCCAGGACTGGGATGCGGCCGCGATCATGGCCTATGCCGGTGGTTACCTCGCCAACGACCGTCGCCACCAGCTGAAGGCCTTCGGCGCCTACCAGATCGCACCGGAATGGATGGCTTCGGCCACCCTGCGCGTGTCTTCCGGCACGCCCAAGTCCTGCTTGGGCCTGTTCAGCGCGAACGGCGTGGTCGAAGGTACCGATGCCTCCGATCCGATCGGTTACGGCGCCTCGTACCACACCTGCGCCGGCGAGCCCTCGCCTCCGGGCAAGGCTGGCCGCACGCCGTGGACCGAGATCCTGGATCTGGGCCTGCAGTATCGTCCGGGCTTCAGCGACGGCAAGCTGGCCTTCGCGGTGCAGGTCTTCAATGTCCTGAACCAGCAGCGCGCGATCCAGACCGACGCCACGTTCGGAACGGACTCGGCCTACACCGTGTCCAACACCTGGGACATGCCGCTGTTCTACCAGCAGCCGCGCTACGTCCAGTTCTCCGCGTCCTACGACTTCTAAGCGCGGAAAACCGACTGGTAAGCTTGTAACGTTATAGAAGTCCGCAGTACCGGCGCCCCGGCCTCCGAAAGGAGCCGGGGCGCTTCTTTTTGGCGTGGCCCCGATGAGCGGCCGAGGCATTGCATGCAGCACGCCCGAAAGCGCACAGTCGAGGGCGGGCGCCATGGCAGAGGAGGCCAACCCCATTCCAGCGCCCCGCGCGTTCTAAGTGAAGCATGTCCCCGACAACGGAGGTGGTCCATGGTTCGTACGCTCCCTTATGGCCCGGAAGGGCGAGTCAATGTGGCGCGCATCAGCGGCATCGCCGCGGCGATGCTGGTGCACGCGCTGGCCTTCATGCTGCTGCTGATCCCGGCCACGCTGCCGCCGCTGGCGCGGACGGTGCAAGAGACGAAGCCGGATTTCGAGTTGATCCACAAGCCTGTGGAGGCCACGGTGGCGCCGCCGCCCAAGCCCACGCCCGCGCGTCCCGCGCCGACCCAGCGCACCACGCCGGCCCCGACGCCGATCACGGTGTCACGGCCGGTCGACGTGCCCGTCGCGGCCACGCAGACCATGGCCGATCCTGCGCCGGCCACGGTAGCCAAGCCGGCCACGGTGGACACCGGCGCGACCCAGGCGCCCTCCGGCCCGCTGGCCTCGGCCACGCTGTCCTACGTGCATGCGCCGGCGCCGGCCTACCCGCGCAGCGCGATCGCCAGCCACGCGGAGGGCACCGTGATCCTGCGCGTGCTGGTCGACGTGGATGGCACGCCGCTGGAGGCGACCATCGAGACCAGCAGCGGCAATCGCGACCTGGACCGGGCCGCGCGGATGCAGGTGCTAAAGGCGTGGAAGTTCCAGCCGGCCATGCAGGACGGCCACGCGGTGCAGGCCTACGGCCGGGTTCCGGTGGACTTCAGCCTGCGCTGATCGTCCGTGCGGCATCCGCCGCTTGCCACGGCGCCGGCGATCTTCGCCGGCGCCTGTCGGCCCACCACCGGCAAGCCGGATCAGGCGCGGTGGTAGGGATGGTTGGCCAGCATGGCCGCAGCGCGATAGAGCTGCTCGGCGACGAGCAGTCTGGCCAGCATGTGCGGCAGGGTCAGCGGGCCGAGCGACCAGGTCTCGTGCGCGGCGGCGAGCACGTCCGGCGAATGCCCTTCCGGGCCGCCGATCAGGAAGGCCAGGTCACGCCCCTGCCCGCGCCAGTGCTCCAGGCGCTGGGCCAGCTGCTCGGAAGAATGCTGTTTCCCCGTCACTTCCAGCGCGACGATGTGCGCGCCCTTGGGCAGAGCGGCCAGCACGCGCTGGCCTTCGTCCTCGATGGCGCGCTGGGCGTCGCGATGCTTGCCGCGCAGCCCGGGCGCGACCTCGACCAGTTCGAACGGCAGCCAGTGCGACAGGCGCTTCTGGTATTCGGCGAATCCCTGCGCCACCCAGGCGGGCGCGCGCTCACCGGTGGCGATCAGGCGGGCCTTCATGGTTCGGGCGAGCTGTGAATGGAGAGGAGTGGGAAGTGAGCGAAGACGGAAGCAGGGTCGAGCAGCTTCATTCGCTCCTGCTCATCCTTCCGCGCTCACTCCTGCTCTTCAGGCGGCTGATCGCCGACGGTCCACAGGCGCTCCAGCGCGTAGAACTCGCGCACGCGCGGCAGCATGACGTGGACGATCACATCGCCCAGGTCCACCAGCACCCATTCGGCCTCGCGCTCGCCTTCCACGCCCAGCGGCATCACGTCGAGCTTCTTGGCGAACTTCACCACTTCGTCGGCGATTGACTTCACGTGCCGGGTCGAGGTGCCCGAGGCGATGATCAGGAAGTCGGCGACGCTGGACTTGCCACGCACGTCGATCTCGACGACATCCTTGGCCTTGAGCTCGTTGACGGCATCGTGGACGGTGGCGAGCAGCACCGGCAGGGCCGGGGGCGGGCTGGGCAGACGGGTCTTGATGACTTGGGCTTGGCTGGACAAAAGAAGCACTTGGAGGGGCCGGACAGGCCGCGATTATAGCCCCGCCACCCCGTACAGGCCGTGGGCACGGATGAACGCGGCGACGGGCGGCGGCACCAGCGCCTGCCAGTCGCCGCCCGCGGCGATCCGGCGCCGGACCTCGCTGGCCGACTCCAGCTGCAGCGGCTGGTGCAGGCGCAGGACCTGACCGGCCGGCGCGGCGTGCAGCGCCGCCGGGTCCTGCACCCAGCGCGCCTGCACCTGCGCCGCAAGCGCGGCCGGCAGTTCGCCCAGCCCGCTGCCGGCGCGTTCGGCGACCACCAGGTGGGCCAGGGCGAACAGCTCCTGCCAGCGATGCCAGCCCGGCAGGCCCAGGAAGCTGTCGGCGCCGAGCAGCAGGACCAGAGGCGCCTGCGGGCCCAGCTCGTCGCGCAGGCTGCGCAAGGTGTCGACGGTGTAGGAATGCCCGGGCCGATCCAGCTCGCGCCGGTCCACGCGCAGCGCGGGCAGGCCGGCGACCGCCGCCTGCAGCATGGCCAGACGCTGCGGCGCGTTGGCGCCAGGCGGCGGGCGATGCGGCGGATCGGCCGCCGGCACCAGCGTCACCGGCGCCGCCAGCGCGGCCGCGGCCAGCTGGGCGATGGCCAGATGGCCGTTGTGGAAGGGGTCGAAGGTGCCGCCGTAGATGACATGGAGCGGGGATTCGGGAGTCGGGATTCGGGATTCGGGAAAAGCAGACGCATCCGCGTAGCTCGCGCGCTGCTGCTTTGGCGAAGCACTGGGCACCGCAGATCCAAGCGACCCACGCTCTTCCCGATTCCCCATTCCCGAATCCCGAATCCCGGCCTTACTCACGCCACCAACCGCACCGCCGCCGCGTCGGCGATCGCCAGCAGCAGGCGCTCCAGGGCGACCCAGGCGTCGCCGTCGCCGCGGCCCTTGGCGATGCGGTCGATGCGCGAGGCCTGCGCGACGAAGCGCTCCCAGCGCGCGGCGCTGGCATGGCGCTGCAGGGCGCGCTTGAACGGCGCCTGCCGGCTCTCCCAGATGCCCTGCCCCTTCATCTCGGCGGCCAGGTTGCCGCCGCGCTCGGCGACCTTGGCCAGCTGCGCGGTGCTGAGCAGGTTGCGGATGATCATCGGCATCAGCGCGGCCACGGCCTCGCCCTCGGCGCGCAGGCCGGCGAGCATGCGCGAGGCCTGGGCGGCATGGCCAGAAAGGGTGGTCTCGATCAGGCGGAAGACGTCGAAGCGCGCCGCGTCGGCCACCAGCGATTCCATCGTCGCCAGGTCCAGCGTGCGCCCGGCGGCCAGCAGGACCAGCTTGTCGATCTCCTGCGCGGCGGCCAGCAGATTGCCTTCCACGCGCTCGACCAGCAGGGCGATGGCGTCGCGCTCGGCGCGCAGGCCGCGCGCGCGCAGCCGCGCCTGCACCCAGCCGGACAGCTCGTGCGGCTTGATCGCCCAGGCCACCGACAGCACGCCGATGCGCTCGATCGCGTCGGCCCACTTGCCGCGATGGGCTTTGCTCCACTCGCCGGCGGTGACCAGCAGGATCACATCGCTTGGCAGCCGCGCGCAGAAGGCGCTGATGACCTCGGCGCCCTCCTTGCCCGGCTTGCCGGTCGGCAGGCGCACCTCGACGATGCGGCGGGCGCTGAACAGGCTGGGCGCGTCGAAGCTGGCCTGCAGGCCGGCCCAGTCGATGTCGCGGCCTTCCACGTCGAAGACTTCGCGCTCGGCGATGCCCAGCGCGCGCGCGCGCTGGCGCACCGCGTCGGCGGCCTCCAGCACCAGCAGGGGTTCCGGGCCGGCGATCAGGTAGGCCGGCGCCAGCTCGCCCTCGGCGCTCTGGGCGACCAACCGGTCCGGCGCCAGTTCCATCAGGGTGCGGGCGGGACCGGCGAGCGCACCGTTGCGCCACCGGGGCGGCCGACGCCGCGCACCACGCTGTCGATGCGGCGCAGGATCGAGGCGGACATGTCGCGGCGCAGCTCGTCGGCGAGGATCTCGCGCTCGGAGGTGGCGCCGGTCAGGTTGGTCGCCTCGGCCACGTAGTCGCGCGAGAGCTCGACCACTTGCTGCGGCACCAGCTCGCTGCCGTCGGCACGCAGGAAGCGGAACACGACCGCGTAGCGCAGGCTGTATTCCTGGGCGCGGCCCTGCTCGTCCAGCGCGATCGGGCGGTCGCCCCAGCGCTCGGACATGATGTCCAGGGTGGCGACCTTGGCCTTGGGATCGTCGGCCGGGATGGCGCCGGCGGCCTTCAGGCCGACCGAGAGATCGCGCGCCAGCGGGCTGTACTGGTCGGTGGCCGAGACCTTCACCGGGCCCAGGTCGGAGGGCAGCGCGATCTTGCTGCGCAGGTGGAAACCGCAGGCGCTCAGCACGGACACGAGCAGGGACAGGGCCAGCAGGCGCAGCATCGGGGTCACATTCATGGACGGAAGTCTGGACGAGGCGCGCGCAGGCGGCAACCGGACGGGCGAGCCTGCACGATCGCGCGTGAACAGCGCTTGAGACCTCATCCCACCACCAGGTTGACGATCTTGCCCGGCACCACGATCACCTTGCGCAGGGTCGTGCCCTCCAGGAACTTGGCGGTATTGGGCTCGGCCTTGGCCAGCGCCTCGATCTGGTCGCGCGGCGCGTCGGCCGCCACCTCGATCGTGCCGCGCAGCTTGCCGTTGACCTGCACGGCCAGGGTCACCGAGTCGCGCACCATGGCCGCCGCGTCGGCCTGCGGGAAGGCGAGGTCCTCCAGCAGGGTCTCGCCATGGCCCAGCAGCTGCCACAGCGCGTGGCTGGAATGCGGAGTGATCGGGTTGAGCAGCAGCACCGCGGCCTCCAGCGCCTCCTGGCGCACGGCGCGGCCCGGGTCGCTGGCATCGTCGAACTTGGACAGGGCGTTGGACAGCTCCATCACCGCAGCGATGGCGGTATTGAAGCCGTGGCGCTTGCCGTAGTCGTCGCCGACCTTGGCGATGGTCTCGTGGGTCTTGCGGCGCAGCGCCTTCTGCTCGGCGTTCAGCGCGGCCACGTCCAGCGCCGGCGCCGTGCCGGCGTCGGCATGGCGCTGCACCTGGGTCCACAGGCGGCGCAGGAAGCGCGACATGCCTTCCACGCCGGCCTCGTTCCATTCCAGCGACTGCTCGGGCGGGGCGGCGAACATCGAGAACAGGCGCACCGTGTCGGCGCCGAACTTGTCCACCATCGCCTGCGGGTCCACGCCGTTGTTCTTCGACTTGGACATCTTCTCCACGCCGCCGATCTGCACCGGCAGGCCGTCGGCGGCGAGCGTGGCGCCGACGATGCGGCCGCGCTCGTCGCGCTGCACGTCCACTAGGGCCGGGTTGATCCAGTCCTTCGAGCCGTCCGGGTTCTCGCGGTAGTAGGTCTCGGCGATCACCATGCCCTGGGTCAGCAGGTTGGTGGCCGGCTCATCGCTGTCGACCATGCGCGCGTCGCGCATGAGCTTGTGATAGAAGCGGAAATACATCAGGTGCAGGATCGCGTGCTCGATGCCGCCGACGTACATGTCCGCCGGCATCCAGTAGTTGGCGCGCTTGTCCACCATCGTGGCCGCGCCCGGGCTGGTGTAGCGGGCCACGTACCAGCTGGACTCCATGAAGGTGTCGAAGGTGTCGGTCTCGCGCTCGGCCGCCCCGCCGCAGTCCGGGCAGGTGGTCTTGCGCCATTTCGGGTCGGCCTTCAGCGGCGACTTCACCCCGTCCAGGGTCACGTTCTCCGGCAGCAGCACCGGCAGCTGGTCGTCGGGCACCGGCACCGCGCCGCAGCGCGGGCAGTGGATCACCGGGATCGGGCAGCCCCAGTAGCGCTGGCGGCTCACGCCCCAGTCGCGCAGCCGGTAGTTGATCCGGCGCTGGCCCTGGCCCTTGCGCTCGAAGCGCTCGGCCAGCGCCTCGAAGGCGCCGCGGAAATCCAGGCCGTCGAACTCGGCCGAGTTGATCAGCTGGAACTCGCGGGTCTTGTCCGAGTACCAGTCGCGCCATTCGGTGGGGTCGTAGCTGGCCTCGGCCTCGTTGCGCGGCTCCTTCAGCTCGATCACCTGCACGATCGGCAGGCCGTACTTGGTGGCGAACTCGAAATCGCGCTGGTCGTGGCCGGGCACGGCCATCACCGCGCCGGTGCCGTAGCCCATCAGCACGAAGTTGGCCACCCACACCGGCACGGTCTGGCCGGTGATCGGATGGACCGCCTTCAGGCCGGTGTCCATGCCACGCTTTTCCTGCGTCTCCAGCTCGGCCTCGGACACGCCGCCCAGCTTGAGCTGCTCCAGGAACGCGGCCAGCTCGGGGTTGTCCGCCGCGGCCTTGAGCGCCAGCGGATGCTCGCCGGCGATGGACACGAAGGTCACGCCCATCAGCGTGTCCGGACGCGTGGTGAACACCGTCAGCGGCTCATGGCCGCCCTCGACGTTGAACTGGATCTCCAGGCCTTCCGAGCGCCCGATCCAGTTGCGCTGCATGGTCTTGACCGACTCGGGCCAGCCTTCCAGCGTGTCCAGGCCGTCCAGCAGCTCCTGGGCGTAGTCGGTGATGCGCAGGAACCATTGCGGGATCTCGCGCTTCTCCACCAGCGCGCCGGAGCGCCAGCCGCGGCCGTCGATGACCTGCTCGTTGGCCAGCACGGTCTGGTCCACCGGGTCCCAGTTCACCACCGAGGCCTTGCGATAGGCCAGGCCCTTGCGCAGCAGGCGGGTGAACATGCGCTGCTCGTGCACGTAGTACTCCGGCGCGCAGGTGGCGAACTCGCGCGTCCAGTCGATGGCATAGCCCAGCGACTTGAGCTGCTCGCGCATGTGCGCGATGTTGGCGTAGGTCCACTTGGCCGGCGCGGTCTTGTTCTTGATCGCGGCGTTCTCGGCCGGCAGGCCGAACGCGTCCCAGCCCATCGGCTGCAGCACGTTGTGCCCGGTCATGCGCTTGTAGCGGCTGATGACGTCGGAGATAGTGTAGTTGCGCACGTGGCCCATGTGCAGCGCGCCGGACGGATACGGCAGCAT
Source organism: Pseudoxanthomonas sp. UC19_8 (assembly GCF_042700505.1). Lineage (NCBI taxonomy): Bacteria > Pseudomonadati > Pseudomonadota > Gammaproteobacteria > Lysobacterales > Lysobacteraceae > Pseudoxanthomonas > Pseudoxanthomonas sp. UC19_8. The sequence continues at coordinate 1,058,897 of NZ_CP170559.1, read as the reverse complement.
GGACAGGCAGTAATACTTGGGCTTGTCGGACGTCTCGTTGACCTCGAACGCCCTGGTCGCATTCCAGAACTGTTGCGCGGAGGTTTTCGACCCGCTTGGGGTCGTAGGCGTGGGTTTCGGGAACGGCGGACATGGTCGGGAACGTGGCGGCGAGCGGCTGCAAAGCCGCAAAGCCTACCGCAGCGCACCACCGGGCGCACCCGCGCGGTACGCCGGCGGCGCGGCGCTCAGCCGCGCAGTGTCGCGGTCAGCGGCCGATCCGGGCCGCTGACGGCCGCCAGGCCGCACCAGCCCAGCCAGGCCAGGATCGCCACGCGTTGGGACAGGCCATCGGGCAGCACCGCCGGCAGCACCAGCGCGAACAGCACCGCAAGCCCGGCCAGCGGCGGCCCGCCCCGCACCAGCCCGCGCCAGGCCGGATCGCCGCGCAATCCGCCGGCCAGCAGCAGCGCCGAGGCCAACGCCGTAGACCACCACAGGCCCCAGGCGGTGGCATGCAGCAGGGTCTGCGTGCCCTCCAGCCGCACCGGGTCGAGCCGGAACACGCCCATCGCCACGAAGCCCAGCGTGGAGAGGAACATTAGCTGCGCGCCGATGCGCTGCCTCCAGCCGGCGTGCAGCGGCAGGCGCAGGCGCAGCGCCACGGCGGCCACCGCGCACAAGGCGCCGGGCAACACGAAACCGAACAGGTTGAACGCCGCCGCGCCGGCAATCCCCTGCGCGCCCAGCAGCGCCACCGGATGGACCGACTGCACATAGCCCGGCAGCGCCGCGCCGAAGCCCAGCAGTGCGCCGACCCACAGCGCGGCCGCGGCCGGCACGCACCCGCGCCACCAGCGTCGCCGGACCCGGGCGATCACGCGGCGGCGCACTTGGCCGCGTCGAAGGCGGCAGGAAGGCAGGAAGGTGCAGACATGCGCCGGCAAGGCTAGCGGCCGTGCCGCCCCTGTCAATGGCGGCCGGCCGCGCCTTGTATCCTCCCCGCCCCGGCTCCATCTGTGCCCCCATTGCCGTCGCAAGGAATCTCCATGTCCGCCCAGCCGCACGTTTTCGACGCCACCACCGACACCTTCGAGGCCGACGTCCTGCAGCAATCGCTGCAGGTGCCGATCATCGTCGACTTCTGGGCGACCTGGTGCGGCCCGTGCAAGACGCTGGGGCCGATCCTGGAAAAGCTCGCCGCCGAGTACAACGGCGCCTTCAAGGTGGCCAAGGTCGATGTCGACCAGGAGCAGCAGCTGGCCGCCATGTTCCAGGTGCGCTCGGTGCCGACCATGGTCGTGTTCAAGGAAGGCCAGGTGCTGGGCGCCATCCCCGGCGCGCTGCCCGAGGGCGAGCTGCGCAAGGTGCTCGAGCAGATCGGCGTGCAGCCGGCCGCCAACGAAGAGGCCGAGCAGGCCGAAGCCGCGCCGCTGTCGCCGGCCGAACAGGTCGCCGCACTGCGTGAGGCGATCGCCGCCGAGCCCGACAAGGACGAGCTCAAGCTGGATCTGGCGCTGGCCCTGCTGAGCACCGGCGAGGCGGCCGAGGCCGAGACCCTGCTCGATGCGCTGCCGGCCAACCTGTCCACCGACGAGCGCGCGGTCAAGGCGCGGGCGCGGCTGGGCTTCGCCGCCCAGCTCAAGGACGCGCCGGCCCCGCAGGCGCTCGAAGCGGCCCTGTCCCAGGACGAGGGCGACCTGCACGCGCGCCACCTGCTGGGCGTGCACAAGCTGGTGGCCGGCGACGCCGAGGGCGCGCTGGAGCAGTTCATCGAACTGCTGCGCCGCGACCGCGCCTGGGAGGATGGGCTGGCGAAGAAGTCGCTGATCGATGCCTTCCGCGTGATCGAGGACGAGGACCTAGTCGGCCGCTACCGCCGCAAGATGTCGGCGCTGCTGTTCTGATCGGCGGCGGCCCTGGGGCGGATCGCCGGGGTCGGGCTCAGAAGAATCGGGGTGGGAGCCGCCATGGCGGCCCACCTGTAGAGCGGAGCTTGCTCCGCTGCTTTTCGTTCGGATCGTGGGGAAGGCCCCAGCGGAGCAAGCTCCGCTCTACAGGTGAGCGCTAAGACTTGAGGAGACAGTTGCTCCCACCTCGGTTTTCACTTCGCCTTGCGTCGGGTCGCGCTCCATACCAATCCGTATGTTAGCCTCGCCTCCCGCTCCGATCCCGCTGCCCGGCTGTCATGAAACCGTCCACGCTGCGCCATGGCCTGAACCTGTGGCCGCCGTTCCTGTTCACCGGCATCCACGTGGCCGCGATCGCGCCGGACTGGCGCCAGGCGCGGGTCGAGCTGCGCATGCGGCCGTGGAACCGCAACTACGTCGGCTCCCATTTCGGCGGCAGCCTGTTCGCCATGACCGACCCGTTCTGGATGCTGCTGATGATGCATGCGCTGGGGCGCGACTATTACGTGTGGGACAAGGCCGGGGAGATCGAGTTCGTCAAACCGGGGCGCGGCAAGGTTACGGCGCAGTTCCGCATCACCGATGAGGCGCTGGCCCAGGTGCGCGCGGCCACCGCGGGCGGGCAGAAGTCGCTGCCCTGGTTCGAGGTCGATGTGACCGATGCGGACGGCGAGGTCGTGGCGCGCGTGCGCAAGCAGCTCTATGTGCGGCTCAAGCCGGCCGCACGCCCGCCCGCCGCCCCTGCTGCCGACTGACGCGAACGCCCGGCCGGGCGGGGGGTAAGCGGCGCTGCACCGTTACAATGCGCGCATGTCGACCCCCGCCCCCCGCCCTTCCCTGCAGAGCCTGTTCCTGACCGGCCTGCTCACCCTGCTGCCGATCTGGCTGACCTGGGTGGTGATCAAGTTCGTTTTCGTGCTGTTGTCCGATGCCAGCCGGCCGCTGATCGAGCCCCTGGCCCAGCAGATCGCCCGCGACTTCCCGGTGGCCGCACCCTGGTTCACCGGCGCCTGGGTCCGGCCGTGATCGCCCTGGTCGCCACCGTCCTGCTGATCCTGCTGGTCGGCGTACTGACCCGCCGCGTGATCGGGCAGAAGCTGCTGCAGTGGTTCGAGGCGCTGATCCGGCGCGTGCCGCTGGCCAGCACGATCTACACCGGCGCGCGCCAGCTGCTGGACATGCTGCAGACCAAACCGGGCAGCACCCAGCGCGTGGTGCTGATCGACTTCCCGCACCGGGACATGAAGACCGTCGGGCTGGTGACGCGGGTCATGCGCGAGGAAGGCACCGGCCGCGAGCTGGCGGCCGTCTATGTGCCGACCACGCCCAATCCCACCGGCGGCTATCTGGAGATCGTCCCGGTGGACCAGCTCACTCCCACCGACTGGACGGTCGACCAGGCCATGAGCTTCATCATCTCCGGTGGCGCGATCGCACCGGACTCGATGCCGTTCACCCGGCGCGGCGATCGCCTGGCGTGAGTGCGCCGCCGCGCACGCTGGATGACCGCGCGGTGCGGCTGTTCATCGGGCTGGCGGCCTTCCTGTGCGTCAACGCGGTGCTGGCCGAGTTCATCGGGGTCAAGATCTTCGCGCTGGAGGACACGCTCGGCATCGCGCCGCTGCAGTGGAATCTGTTCGGTCAGACCGGCTCGCTGAGTTTCACCGTCGGCACGCTGCTGTGGCCGTTCGTGTTCGTGCTGACCGATACCATCAACGAGTTCTTCGGCACCCGTGGCGTGCGCTTCGTCTCGTGGGTGGCGGTGGCGCTGATCGTGTACGGCTTCCTGTTCGCCTACGCCGCCATCCAGGTCGCGCCCGCCGGCTGGTGGGTGGGCGCCGCGCAGGCCCAGGGCGTGCCGGACTATCAGGCGGCCTTCGCCGCGATCTTCGGCCAGGGGCTGTGGTCGATCGGCGGCTCGATCGTGGCCTTCCTGCTGGGCCAGGTGATCGACGTGGCGGTGTTCCACCACATCCGCCGCCGCACCGGCGAAAAATACGTCTGGCTGCGCGCCACTGGCTCGACCGCCGTCTCGCAGCTGGTCGACAGCTTCGTGGTGCTCTACATCGCCTTCGTGCTGGGCCCCCAGCACTGGCCCATGTCCCGCTTCCTGGCCATCAGCACCGTCAACTACGGCTACAAGATGCTCGCCGCCGTGGCAATGATCCCGCTGCTGTACCTGATGCGCCACGCCATCCGGGCCTATCTGGGCCATGCCCTGGAAGAGCGCCTGCGGCTGGAAGCCGTCAGCAACTAGCCGCTCGCTCGGCTCCCGCTTTAGCGGTAAATGTTTGAAAGCTAACGATTATTGCGACGCCTGACATTTGTTGCAGGGGTCGCACACTTTCATGAAATTTCGGTTAATCTCAGTTAACAGTTGCGTCAGAAAGCAGCTGTTCAGCTTGGCCGCGCGTGGGGGAACACTCGCCGGCCATTCCTTCAGACAATCTTGAGAGAGAGCCAGATGAGCAACATAAGGGGAATTCGCCCGCTTTCGCGGACGATCAAGCGCAGCGCGTTGAGCATTGCACTGGGCATGTGCGTCGCCGGCGGGGTCCAGGCGCAGAGCACCAGCGGCAGCATCTATGGCAAGGCTGACAGCGGCCAGACCATCACCATCGTCAGCGACACCGGTCTGACCCGGACCGTCACTGCCGAAGCGAACGGCAGCTTCTCCATCGCCTCCCTTCCCGCGGGCGCCTACAAGGTCACCTCGGGCGGCCAGACCCGCGACGTCCTTGTCAAGGTCAACTCCGGCGCACAGGTGGATTTCACCGCAGCGCAGAACCTGGACAAGGTGACCGTGGTCGGGCGCGCCCCGATCAACGAAATCGACGTGTCCCAGACCGACACACGCACCGTGTTCACGGCACAGGAGCTGCAGCGCATCTCGGTGGGCCGCGACATCAACAGCGTCGCGCTGCTCGCCCCCGGCGTCATCAACTCGACCTCCTACAACAGCACGTCGTCCAACGTGGGCAGCTTCGGCGGCGCCGCGGCCTCGGAGAACGCGTACTACATCAACGGTTTTCCGGTCACCAACCCGCTGACCGCGATCGGTTCGACGCAGCTTCCGTTTGACGCCATCGCGCAGCAGCAGGTGCTGACCGGCGGCTACGGTGCGGAATATGGTCGCAGCACCGGCGGCGTGATCAGCATCATCACCAAGCGCGGCACCAATGAATGGCATGGCGGTGTCTATGCGATCTACACGCCGCAGTCCCTGCGCGCCAAGGCCAAGGACATCTACTACCCGGACACGGGCTACTGGAGCGCCGAGAACCACTACCCGGCGTACAACACCACGCCGCAGAACTGGACCGACGGCAAGCTCTACAAGCTCAACAGCAAGAACACGTCGAACAACTTCACCTACGGCATCTGGGCAGGCGGCCCGCTGATCAAGGATCGGCTGTTCATCTATGCCGATGCCGAACGCACCGAGATCGACAGCGCGTCTTCCCGCATCACCGGCAACCTGCAGGGCAAGACCGCGTCGGGTGCCTCGGCCATCTCTGCGTCCAATCGCGCCCAGGGCTGGGGAGAGTACGAGTACACCTACCCGCGCTGGGTGACCAAGATCGACTGGAACATCACGGACAACCACATCCTCGAGTTGACCGGTGTCCAGGACAACAGCAAGACCGACGCCAGCTACTACGGGTATGACTACGACAAGCTGCAGCACGATGATGTGCTGTACGCCACCAGCAAGCCCGAGACCAAGACCCGGCTGTATGTCGGCAAGTACACCGGCTACCTGACCGATGCCCTGAGCGTGTCGGCGATGTATGGCGAGCAGCACATCGACATCTATCCCAATCCGATGGCCGGCTACGATCCGAGCGTGATCTACGCCGATCTGTCGTCCTCGGTTGTGCCCGCGCAGTACGCCTCGATCTCCAACCCGCAGAAGTACGGTCCGACCTACGACTATGTCGGTGCGGACGACACCAAGGCCTATCGCTTCGACGTGAACTACACGCTGGGCGACCACGAACTGCGCGCGGGCTACGATTACTTCGAAGCCGTCTCCTTCCGTGGCGACAATGTGGTGGGCCCGAGCGGCTACTACTGGACCTACAGCCGGTCCAACAACCCGGCCGCTGCCATCGACGCCAGCCACTACGTGGGCTCGCCTGCTTCCGGCGGCGGTTTCGGCACCACCGGCTACTACGTCGGCAAGAGCTACTACGCTCACGGCGGCGAGACGACGGTCAAGCAGAAGGCCTACTACCTGGAAGACCGCTGGCACGTCACCGAGAACCTGCTGCTGTCGCTGGGCCTGCGCAACGACGGCTTCACCAACTACAACGGCGATGGCGAGCCCTACCTGAAGCAGGAGAACAACTGGGCTCCGCGCATCGGCTTCAGCTGGGATGTCAACGGGGACTCCACGTTCAAGATCTACGGCAACGCTGGCCGCTACCACCTGGCCGTGCCGAACAACGTCTCGGTGCGCGGCTCCAACCCCTCGCTGAGCTCGACCCAGTACTACACCTACACCGGGATCGCGGCCGACGGCACCCCGACGGGTCTGCGGGCCATCCCGTATACCCGCGCCAACAGCCCGTACAACTGCCCGGATGGCAGCTTCTCTTCCAACGTCGAATGCGGCGAGAAGAAGGATCCGCGGACCATCGCGGCAGTGGGCCTGAAGGCGCACTACCAGGACGAGTACATCCTCGGCTTCGATCGCCAGGAAGACGAGACCTTCTCCTGGGGCCTGAAGGGCACCTACCGCGAGCTGAAGAGCGCCATCGACGACATCTGCCCGGACGCCTGCTACATCTTCAACGCCGGCAACAACTCGGCCACCTTCTACGTGGACGACGGCACGGGCAATCTGGTCAAGCAGAAGACCGACTTCGTCGAGGTGTTCGGCACGCCGTTCCCGAGGCTCAAGCGCAAGTACGGCGCGCTGGATTCCTACGTCCAGTGGCAGGGTGACAACTACTTCGCCCGCCTGACCTACACCCTGTCGCACAACTGGGGCAACGCGGAAGGACAGCTGAACTCGTCCACCGACACCGGCAACGGTGGCCAGGCGGACGTGTCGGTGACCCAGGACTGGGACCTGCCGGAGCTGATGGTCGGCAAGAACGGCAGCCTGCCGAACAACCGCACCCACCAGCTGAAGGTGATCGGCTCGTACAGCTTCAACGACGAGTGGAGCGCGGGTGGTTCCATCGTGATCCAGAGCGGTCGCCCGAAGAGCTGCACCAGCTACTGGCCCTATGCGAAGACCGGTCTGTACAACGGTGCCTACTACGCTTATTGCGGCGTCCCGGGTGCCACCTCCGCGTCGAACAATCCCGCCAATGCGGCACCGATGAGCGACAGCTACTACTTCTCGCCGCGTGGCGCGGCTGGCGAGACGCCCTGGACGTCGAGCTTTAACGTCAATGTGGCCTACACGCCGCGCTGGCTGGAAGGCCTGACCCTGCAGGCTGATGTGCTTAATCTGTTCAACACGCAGGATGCCTCCGCGTACTACGAGCGCTCGGCAAGCAGCCGCACGACCGCGCACCCGCAGTACGGCCGCGTGCTGTACTACACCAGCCCGCGCGCCGTTCGCCTCACCGCCCGCTACGATTTCTGATCACTGGCAGGCAACAGAGCGTCACGTAACGGACCGGCCCCGCAAGGGGCCGGTTTTTTTTGGCCCTTTAGTTCACAAGGTGGCTATCTGCGCGCCGGCGGCACCTGACGGTGAGCCTGTTGAATAACCCAAACGCCCCGAGCCCTATGCCACCGCCAGGCGCATCGCGCGGCTGGATCCGGAGCCCGCGCCCCCCAGTCAGGAAGGCGCCGCCGTGGCTCGCTAGAATGCCCGCCATGAAGCCTGTCCTGATTCCGGCGCTGGTGGCGCTGGTCACTGCGCTGCCCGGTGCCGCGCATTCGCCCACCATCGCCTCGCCCCGCGGGGCCTCATCGGCCCTGCCGGCACCCGCCCTTCCTGCCGCCCCCGACGCGCCGCCCTCGCTGGCTGCGCTGGCGCCGGATGCCGATCCGCAGGTGCTGGCGCTGGGCCTGTCGGCGATGCAGTGCGCCCAGGCCCACGGCATCGGGGTGAATGCGCAGCGGCTGGCGGTGATCGACTACAGCCGCTCGTCGCTGACGCCGCGGCTGTGGGTGTTCGATCTGGCCAGGCACAAGCTGCTGTACAAGGAGCTGGTGGCGCACGGTCAGGGCTCGGGCGGCGATGTGCCGACCACCTTCTCCAACGCCGACGGCACGCACGCCTCAAGCCTGGGACTGTTCGTCACGCGCGACACCTACCAGGGCAAGAACGGCTATTCCCTGCGCATGCAGGGCCTGGACGCGGGCTTCAACGACGCGGCCATGAGCCGCGCGATCGTGATGCACGGCGCGCCCTACGTCAGCGCCGAGGCCGGCAGGAAGCTGGGCCGCCTGGGCCGCAGCTGGGGCTGCCCGGCGGTGCGCGCGGCGATGGCCAAGCCGATCATCGATGTGATGAAGGACGGCCAGTTCGTGTTCTCCTACTACCCGCAGCAGGCCTGGCTGACCCGCTCGTCGCTGGCCCAGTGCGCGATGGCGCGCCTGCAGCGCGCGCCCAAGGCCGATCACGGCACCGCGATCGCCGCGCGCTAGGCTGATCGCCACTTCGGATGGCCAGGAGGCCACGATGCGGCGCTATGCCAAGGTGTTGGGTCTGATCGCGCTGGTGCCGCTGCTGGCGCTGGCGGCGGTGCCGTTCTGGGGAGACAGACAGTCGCGTCCGATCGATACGGCCGCGGCCGATCTCAAGCCTGGGCAATGGGTGTGGGCCGGCGATGACAAGAGCGCCGGGCCGATGGCGGTGATCGTCAGCCTGACCGAACAGCGCGCCTATGTGTATCGCAACGGCATCCTGATGGCCTGGAGCACGGTGAGCACCGGCAAGGCCGGCTACGAGACGCCGACCGGTGTGTTCACCATCCTGCAGAAGGACAAGGACCACCGCTCCAACAAGTACAACAGCGCGCCGATGCCCTACCAGCAGCGGCTGACCTGGGACGGGGTGGCGCTGCACGCCGGTGGCCTGCCCGGCTATCCCGAATCGCACGGCTGCGTGCATCTGCCGACCGGCTTCGCGCAGAAGCTGTTCGACGCCTCGACCATGGGCATGGTCGTGGTCGTGGCCGAAGCGGGACATTCGGCCGCCGATCTGGTCCACCCCGGCGCGCTCAGCCCGATCGACCCGTCCACCGGCAAGGACGTGGACATGCCCCTGCTGGAGGACGGCCAGCCCTGGCGCTGGGACCCGTCGCGGGCGAGCAAGGGCCCGCTGTCGGTGGTGCTCAGCCGCACCGACCGGATCCTGTTCGTCTACCGCGACGGGGTGGAGATCGGACGCACGCGCATCAAGCTGGGCGGCCCGGACCTGCGCAGCGGCACGCACGCCTATGTGGTCAAGGCCGGCTACGTGCCGCCGGCCGCCGGCAGCGTGACGCCGACGACGCCGATGCCCGAATGGATCGGCATCGGCGTGCCCGGCAGCGAGGACGACGCCGGCGCGCCGCTGCCCGAGGACCTGGCCCGACAGGTGGTGATCCCCGAGGCGTTCAAGGCCCAGGTGCTGCCGCTGGTGCAGCCGGGCACCGTGCTGGTGGCCACCGATGCCAGCGTGCTGCCGCGCACCACCGGCGTGCATCTGCAGGTGATCGACGCCGATCCGCCGGAACGCTGATGCGGGCGACGGGCTTCGCGTCGAAACGCAAGGCCCACGGCAGGCACTAATGCGATGCGGGCTTGAGCCGCGCCTCGCACAGCCCCTTGGGCGTCCAGTCCTGGACCACGGTCGTGGCCGGCTGCGTGGCGTCGTGCAGGATCAGCACCAGCCCGCGGCGCAGCCGATCGCCGGTGGCCATCAGCGCCATCGGCGGGCCGCCCGGAATGATCCGTCCGGTGTCGCCCGGCCGGTCCAGCACGATGCCTTGCGGCGTCTCCAGGCAGGTCTCGCCGCTGAGCGTGAACCAGGCTTCCGGCCCGGAGTGCACATGGGTGCGCGAGACCATGCCGGGCGTGAACACCGCCTCCATGTACTGCGCCGCATAGGCGTGGCGCGGATCGACCGGCAGCGGCCCGATGCTGGCGCGATGCGTCGCCCCGGCCGGCGGCGTCCAGTCCTTGCCGGCGATGGTCATCAGCCAGACCTCGCCCAGCGATTCGAGCACCAGACCGTTGGGCGAGCGCGCTGCCTCGGCGCTGGCGCGGTCGGGGAAGCGGTCGATCTGCCAGTACGGCGGCTGCGGCAGGGGGGCGACCGGTTGCTCGCCGATGATCCAGCACCCGACCTCACCGGTGCGCTCGGCCACGGGCCGGCAGCCCTGCGGCGTCATGGGATGCGCCATGGGGGTTGGCGCGGCGGCCGGGGCTGGCATGCTCACCGCCAGCCAGACCACCAGCGCGGCGCCGATGCCTGTCACTCGCATGCGCTGCCTCGTCTCATCAAAGGTCTCCTACGACAACGCGCGGGACCGTCAGGCCAGGCCAGCGCGCGCGATCAAACCCGCAGTCCGCCGTAGCGCGCCATGCCGGCGGCCAGCACGAAGATCAGCGCGATCAGCCCCAGCTGGAAACGGATCGCCCCGCGCACCCGGGCGGTCTCGGCCGGCGACGGCAGGAAGGCGGCATCGCCGGTCAGCGCGCGTCGCCAGCGCAGGAAGCGCAGCGTCGGCCACAGCGACACCAGCGCGGCCAGGACGAAGCAGCCCAGCTTGGCGTGGAACCAGGGGTTGTGGAGATAGAAGTCGGCGCCCTTGATGCCGCCGAACACCCGCCAAAGGCCGGCGCCCAGCAGCAGCCCGGCCGTCAGCCCATAGCCCCGATCCAGCCGCAGCAGCCGGCCGACGCCGGACGCGTCCAGCGGCCGCGACAGCAGCACCGATTCGGCCACGAGCATGGCGATCAGGCCGAACAGCAGCAGGTGATGCAGGGCGGCGAGCGCGAAGTCCATCCACATGGCGGCAGCTTCCGGAGGAGTCGGCCGATACTGGACGCCGCCGGCCGTCCCAGGCAGTGCCGGTTGTCACCAAATGCACGCATCGCGGCGCCCGCGGCAGGTCAGCGCAGGTCGCCGATGACCACCTGGGCGGCATTGTGGCCGGGCGCGCCGGTGACCCCGCCGCCGGGATGGGTGCCGGCACCGCAGAGATAAAGACCTGGGATCGCGCCGCGATAGTCCGCCTGCCCCAGCGCCGGGCGCGCGGCGAACAGCTGGTTGAGCGTCAGCGCGCCATGGAAGATGTCGCCGCCGATCAGGCCGAAGTCGCGCTCCAGATCCAGCGGGCTCTTGATCTGCCGGCCCAGGACCGAGGCGGCGAAGCCCGGCGCATAGCGCTCGACCGTGGCGATCATCAGGTCGGCCACTTCCTCGCGATGGTCGTCCCAGCTGCGGCCGTCGGGCAGCTGCGGGGCGACGTGCTGGCAGAACAGGCTGGCCACGTGCTGGCCGGGCGGTGCCAGCGCGTCGTCCAGGGTCGAGGGAATCAGCAGTTCGACGATGGGCGCGCGCGCCCAGCCGTGCGCCCGCGCGTCGAGGTAGGCGCGGTCCATGTAGTCCAGCGACGGCGCCAGGATGATGCCGGCGGTGAGGTGGTCGCCCTCGCCGGGCAGCGCGCTGAAGGACGGCAGCCGCGCCAGGGCGACATTCATGCGGAAGGTGCCCGAGCCGCAGCGCCAGTGCGCCATGCGCTCGGCGGTGGCCGGCGGCACATGCTCGGCGCGCAGCAGGCGCTGGTAGAGCAGCTTCGGGTTGACGTTGGCCACCACGCAGCGCGCGCGCAGCGCCTCACCGGTGTGCAGCCGCACGCCGACCGCGCGGCCGCCTTCGACCAGGACCTCCTCGACGCCGGCGTCGGTACGGATCGTGGCGCCGGCCGCGCGCGCGGCGGCGGCCATGGCCTGGGTGATCGCGCCCATGCCCCCGATGGCGTGGCCCCAGGCGCCTTTGACGCCCTCGACCTCGCCGAACACGTGGTGCAGCAGCACATAGGCGGTGCCCGGCGTGTACGGGCTGGCGTAGTGGCCGACCACGCCGTCGAAGCCGAGCAGCGCCTTGATCGGCGCGCTCTCGAACCAGCGGTCCAGGTACTCGGCCGCCGAGAGCGTGAACAGGTCCAGCAGCTCCTGGCGCAGCGTCGCATCCAGCGTCATCAGCCGGCGCCCGAGCCGGGCGCCGCGCAGCAGTTCGGGCAGCGCCTTCCACCAGCCCGCGTCGGTGACGTTGGGCGGGGGCTGCAGCGCCAGCGCGCGCAGCACGTCGGCGATGGCCTCCAGCCGTGCCTCGTACGCCGGCAGGGCCTGCGCGTCGCGCGCGGAGAACTTGGCCACCTGCGCCTGGGTCTGGCCGGCGCCGGTGAGCAGGTACCGGCCATCGGGCAGCGGCAGGAAATTGCCGCGCCGGCGCGGGACGATGCGCAGGCCGTGACCGCGCAGGTCGAGGTCCTCGATCACGCGCGGCTGCAGCAGCGAAACGGTGTAGGACGCCACCGAGTTGCGGAAGCCCGGATGGAATTCCTCGGTCACCGCCGCGCCGCCGACCACGCCGCGCCGCTCCAGCACGGTGACCCGCAGCCCTGCGCGGGCCAGATAGGCCGCGCAGGTCAGGCCGTTGTGGCCGCCGCCGACCAGCAGCACGTCGCAGGGCGGCGGGCTCACGCGCCGCGATTTTCGTGACGGCTTGTACGGTTTGTGGCTGGCCTGCATACACTCGTGCCGATCGTGGGACACCCCGCGCGAGGCCCCGGACATGCCGATCCCCAACGGAAGATCCAGCGTAGCGTGAACACGCGCTCCGTCCCAAGCCGTGGCGCGCGGCGGTGGCTGGCCGGTCGCGCCGGGGTCGGCGCGCGCCTGCTCACGGCGCTGGGCGCCGCCGCGCTGGTGGTCCTGCTGACCGTCTCGCAGGTCACCGCACCGCTGGATGCCGCACTGTTCGACACCCTGGCCGCCGGGCGCGTGCGGCCGGCCGATGCGCGGGTGGTGGTGATCGCCATCGATGCGGACAGCGAGCGCCAGCTCGGCCCGTGGCCCTGGCCGCGGCGCGAACTGGCCGCGCTGGTGGACCGGCTCTCGGCCGCCGGCACCCGCGCGGTCGGGCTGCAGCTGCTGCTGGCCCAGCCGAGCCTGTTCGATCCGCAGGGCGATGCGCTGCTGGCCGAGGCGATCGCCCGCAACGGCGCGGTCGTGCTGCCGGTGGTGCCGGACCTGCCGCCGGCGCCGCAGCCGGCGACCGCGCTGCTGCCGGCCGGCGAACTGATCCAGGCCGCCGCCGGGCTGGGCCATGTGGACGTCGAGGTCGACCGCGACGGCATCGCCCGGCGCCTGCCGCTGCGCGCCGGCCTGGGCAGCGCGCGCTGGCCCGCCTTCGCCAGCGCGCTCGCGGCCTTGGCCGGGCGCGATGCCCGCACGCCGGCCGCTTCCAGCCCATCGACCACCGCGCCGGCTGCCGCTTGGCCAGCACAGGCGCACTGGGTGCGCAGCCAGACCGTGCTGCTGCCCTACCCCGATGCGCAGACGCGGATCGCCCGCGTCTCGGCGGCCGGCGTGCTGGAGGGCCGCGTGGGCGCCGACGCGCTGGCCGGACGCGTGGCGCTGGTCGGCCGGCTTGACGCGCCCACCGAGCGCCTGCGCGCGCCCGGCGGGCGCACCCTGCCCGCGCTCGACGTCCAGGCCAATGCGCTGGCCCGCTTGCTGGAAGGCAACGCCATCTGGCCCATGCCGGTCGGCGCGCAGGCGCTGCTGTCGATCATGCTGGTCACCCTGCCCTTGCTGCTGCTGGGCCTGCCCGGCCTGCGGCGGCTGTGGGCGCCCATGTTCGTGGCCGTGGGTGTGACCGCGCTGCTGTGCTGGGCGCTGCTGCTGGCCGGGGCGTGGTTTCCACCGATGCCGGCGCTGCTGGTGCTGGCCGTCGGCCTGGTCGCGGGTGGCGTGCGCGCCTGGCGTCGCGTGCGCCAGCGCGGCCTGACCGATCCGCAGACCGGCCTGGCCAACCGCGCCGGCTTCGACCTGCGCCTGGAGCAGGCGGTGCGCCGCGCGCGCCGCCAGCGTGCGCCCCTGTCGCTATTGCTGGTCGAGATCCGTCCCGGCGCGTCCTCGGCCCAGGACAACGGCGAACTGGCCGCCGCCGTGGCCGGCGCCCTGCGCCTGCGCGCGCAGGGCCCGCACGACCTGGCCGCGCGCTTGGACGCCGGGCGCTTCGCCGCGCTGCTGGGCGGCGCGCAGGCGCATGTGGCCGCGCTGGTCGCCACCGCGCTGCAGGCCGACCTGGAGGGCCGCCCGGGCCGCGCCGGCCCGGCCACCGCCGGCCAGCCCCTGCGCATGGGCCTGGCCAGCCTGCAGGCCGAGGACCTGCAGGGCGCCGACCTGCTGCTGCGCGCCACCCGCGACCTGGTGGCCGTGCGCGAGCCCTTCGCACGCTGAAGCGGCGGCGCGGGCCATGACCTTCGACACCCCGCGCCTCCCCGACCGGCGAGCTACAGTCGCCCCCTTGCCCGCCCCCGTGGGGGCCACCGGCATCGTCAGTCCCGAACGGAAGCCCCAGTGAACCTGTCCCCGAAGACCCCGCTCCTGCTGTCCCTGTCCATCGCCGCCGCCCTGGCCGGCTGCAACAAGGCGCCGCCCGCGGCGCCTGCCACCGAGGCCGCCGCGCCCGCCGCCGCAGCGGCGCCGGCCACCCCGCCGGCCCTGGCCGTGGATGTCTCCAAGCTGCCGGCGTTCAACGCCTTCCAGCCCACCGACCTGGGCCCGGCCGATGCGGCGTGCAAGGACCTCAACGCCTACGCCAACGCCAAGTGGCTGGCCGCCAACCCGGTGCCAGCCGACCGCACCAGCTGGGGCAGCTTCGAGGTGCTGAGCGAGCGCTCGGAAGCGGTGCAGCAGCAGCTGGCCGAACAGGCCGCCGCCGGCACCGACGCCACGGGCGTGACCAAGATCGTCGGCGACTTCTGGGCCACCGGCATGGACCGGGCCAAGATCGATGCGCAGGGCCTGGACCCGCTCAAGGACACGCTGGCCGCCATCGACGGGCTGAGCGACACCGCGCGCATCACCGACTACCTGCGCAGCGAAGCGGCGGCCGGGCGCAACCCGCTGTTCGGCTTCGGCGCCAGCCCGGACTTCAAGGACTCCAGCGTCAATATCGCCTACGCCTTCCAGGGCGGCCTGGGCCTGCCCGATCCGGAGTACTACACCAAGGCCGACAACAAGGCCAAGCTGCAGGCCTACCAGGCGCACATCGCCCGCACGCTGGAGCTGGCCGGCGTCCCGGCGCAGGCCGCGGCCACGCAGGCCGGCGAGGTCATCGCCTTCGAGACGCGCCTGGCCAAGGTCTCCAAGACCAGCACCGAGCTCTCGCGCGACGCCAAGCTGTCCTACAACCCGGTCACGCTGGAGCAGGCCGACAAGCTCACCCCCAACTGGTCCTGGAGCGCGTTCTTCAAGTCCCAGGGTGTGGCCGCGCCGAAGCAGTTCTCGCTGGCCATCCCGGCCTTCCACCAGGAGGTCTCGGCGATGCTGGGCGATACCGCCCCGGCGACCTGGCAGGCCTACCTGCGCTTCCACGCCATCGACGACGCGAGCCCGTACCTGAGCCAGCCCTTCGTCGATGAACACTTCGCCTTCTGGAACAAGACCCTGCGCGGCCAGCAGCAGATCCGTCCGCTGCCCAAGCGCGTGCTGGCCACGCTCAACCGCCAGGCCGGCGAGACCCTGGGCCAGCTGTACGTCAAGGCCGCCTTCCCGGCCGAGGCCAAGGCGCAGATGGAAACGCTGGTGGGCAACCTGCGCACCGCGCTGAAGGCGCGCATCGAGAAGCTCGACTGGATGAGCGAGGCGACCAAGGCCAAGGCCATCGAGAAGTGGAACACCTTCACGCCCAAGATCGGCTACCCGGACAAGTGGCGCGACTGGTCCGGCCTGCACACCGGCCGCGACAGCTACATCGGCAACGTGCTGGCCGCGCAGGCGTTCAACTACCGCTACGAGTTGTCCAAGATCGGCAAGCCGGTGGACCGCACCGAGTGGGGCATGACGCCGCAGACGATCAACGCCTACTACAACCCGCAGCAGAACGAGATCGTGTTCCCGGCCGCGATCCTGCAGCCGCCGTTCTTCGATCCCAAGGCCGACGCGGCGCTCAACTACGGCGGCATCGGCGCGGTGATCGGCCACGAGATGACCCACGGCTACGACGACCAGGGCAGCCGCTTCGGGCCGTCGGGCGACTTCATCGACGATCCGGGCTGGTGGACGCAGCAGGATTTCCAGGCCTTCAAGGCGCGCGCCGCCGCGCTGATCGCCCAGTTCGACGGCTACACCACGCCGCAGGGCAAGGTCAGCGGCCAGCTGACCCTGGGCGAGAACATCGCCGACCTGGGCGGCCTGAACACCGCCTTCGACGCGATGCAGGCGGCCAACGCCGGCAAGGAGGATCCCAAGATCGATGGCCTGACGCAGGACCAGCGGTTCTTCCTCAACTGGGCCACGGTGTGGCGTCGCAACTTCAAGCCGGAGGAGCTGGCGGTGCGCCTGAAGACCGACCCGCACGCCCCGGCCCAGTTCCGCGCCATCGGCGCGCCGTCGAACATGCCGGCGTACGCCGCCGCGTTCGCCTGCAAGCCCGGCGATGCGATGGTCCGCGACGACGCGCACCGCGTGGTGATCTGGTAGCCCCTTCCCTCACGGCCAGGCGCGCAGGCGCCTCGCTTCTTCGCCCTCTTCGTGCCCAAGCGGCACCTTCCAATGCCCCTTGCGGGCTGTGAGTCCAACGACGTGAACGCACCGAAACTGATCGCCCTGTCCCTGGCCGTCGCTACGGCCCTGTCCGCCTGCAAGCAGGACAAGCCCGCCGAGCCGGCCGCCTCCGCGCCGCCGCCGGCCACGGCCGCCGCCGCGCCGGCCACTCCGTCCTTCGACGTGTCCGAGCTGGACAAGAACATCGACGCCTGCAACGACTTCAACGGCTTCGTCAACGCCAAGTGGGTCAAGGCCAACCCGATCCCCGACGACCGCACCAGCTGGGGCGCGTTCAACGCGCTGGCCGAGACCAGCCTCAACACCCAGCACGAGCTGGTCGAGGCCGCGGCCAAGAACACCAGCGCGGCCAGCGACAGCGTCGAGCACAAGATCGGCGCGCTGTACGCGGCGGGCATGGACGAGGCCACCATCGACAAGCTGGGCTATACCCCGATCCAGCCGACCCTGGACGCCATCGCCGGGCTGAAGACCAACCAGGACGTGGCCAAGTACATCGTCGAGCGCTACGCGCAGGGCGACGGCCAGGTGTTCGAGTTCGGCGCCGGCGCCGACTTCCAGCACGCCGACAAGCAGATCGCCTACGCCAACGAGGGCGGCCTGGGCCTGCCGACCAAGGACTACTACACCGATCCGAAGTACGCCGATATTCGCGAGGCCTACCAGGCCTATATCGCCAAGTCCTTCGAGCTGACCGGCACGCCGGCCGATGCGGCCAAGGCGCAGGCCCAGCAGGTGTTCGACCTGGAGAAGTCGCTGGCCGCCGCCACGCTCTCGCCGGTGGATGCACGCGACCCGAAGAACCAGTACCACTTCGTCACCGTGGCGCAGGCCGACAAGGTCACCCCGCACTTCTCCTGGGAGAACTTCTTCAACGCCCAGGGCGTGAGCATCGACCAGGGCTTCTCGCTGTCCCAGCCCAAGTTCTTCGCCCAGTTTGACAAGCTGCTGGTCAGCGCGCCGACCGCGCAGTGGCAGGCCTACCTGCGCTTCCACGCCATCGACGGCGCCGCCAACGCGCTGAGCAAGCCGTTCGCCGACGCCAGCTTCGACTTCTGGGGCAAGACCCTGTCCGGCCAGCCGCAGCAGAAGCCGCGCTGGAAGCGCGTGCTGGGCTCGGTCAACCACGCCATGGGCGAGGGCCTGGGCCAGCTGTACGTGGCCAAGGTGTTCACCCCGGAAGCCAAGGCCCGCGCCACCGAGCTGGTGGACAACGTGCGCAACGCGCTCAAGGCGCGCATCGAGAACCTGGACTGGATGAGCGCCGAGACCAAGGCCAAGGCGATCGCCAAGTGGGATACCTTCCTGCCCAAGATCGGCTATCCGGACACCTGGCGCGACTGGGCCGGGCTGCAGATCAAGGGCGGTGACTACTACGGCGACCTGCAGGCCGCGCAGAAGTTCAACTACCAGTACGACATCGCCAAGATCGGCAAGCCGACCGACCGCAAGGAATGGGGCATGACCCCGCAGACGGTCAACGCGTACTACAACCCGACCGACAACACGATCAACTTCCCGGCCGCGATCCTGCAGCCGCCGTTCTTCGACGCCAAGGCCGACGACGCGCTCAACTACGGCGGCATCGGTGCGGTCATCGGCCACGAGGCCAGCCACGGCTTCGACGACGAAGGCAGCCAGTTCGACGGCGCCGGCAACAACGTCAACTGGTGGACCAAGGAAGACCGCACCAAGTTCGAGGAGCGCACCAAGAAGCTGGTGGACCAGTTCAACGCCTACTCCCCGATCGAAGGCAAGCCGGACCTGCATGTCAACGGCCAGCTGACCCTGGGCGAGAACATCGCCGACCTGGGCGGCGTGAACGTGGCCTACGACGCGCTGCAGACCGCGCTGAAGCAGCACCCGGAAGAGGCCGGCAAGCAGATCGACGGCTACACCCCGGACCAGCGCTTCTTCCTCAACTGGGCCCGCGTGTGGCGCGGCGCGGTGCGCGAGAAGCAGGCCATCGTCTACCTCAACGCCGATCCGCACGCGCCGATGTCCCTGCGCGCCATCGCCGCCCCGTCCAACATGCCGGCCTTCGCCAGCGCCTTCCAGTGCAAGGCCGGCGATGCGATGGTCCGCCCGGACGACAAGCGCGTGGTGATCTGGTAAGCCTGCGTCACCGCTTCAACGCTGTACCGAAGGCCCGGCTCGTCCGGGCCTTCGCTTTGCTGGGCCCGCGCTTCTCCAGGCGCCCCAGCCGGGACGCATCACAGTGCTTCTTGGAGGCTCCTGTGCCACGCGAAGATGCGGCCGGCGCGGAACAGGTCCGCCACGATGAAATGGTCGCCCTCCACCAGCATCAGATGGCTGTTGCCGCCCTGAGCGAGCACCGCTTCATGCATCCGACGCACCTGCGCGGCAGGTGTCTTGGGATCCGAAAGCCCGTGACAGAACAGGAGCGGCCGGTGGGTCAGGCGAGCGAGCAGCTCGGTGACCTCCGGTCCGGCAATGCTGGCGACGCTGCGGACGCGCTCTGGATGGGCCGCGGCGAAGGCCAGTGCCCCGCGCCCGCCGCGGCTGTATCCCACCACGTCATACCCTTGCGATGGCCGGCCGTGCGCGGCCTCCAGGTCTTCCAGGAAACGGCACAGCACAGCGAGTTCCCACTGCGTGCCCAGATGGCAACTCGGGATCACGACGCGGGCATCGATCTCGAGCCCATCGCGCAGCAGGCTCGGCAGATCGGGATGCTCGAACAGCCCGGCCAGCCCGCTGCCGAAGCCGCCGGCCCCGTGCAGATAGAGCAGTGTCCGCGTGGGCGTCGGTCCGGAGGACGGCACCCAGACCAGGGCCTCCATCGCGGACGTGCTGGAGGTGAAGACCGACTGCCGCATGAACATGCTCGCCTGGCGCTGCCGACAGATTATCCGAGCTCCATGCCGGTGGGATCGGGTCGCCGAGCGCTGAAATGGAGGGCTCCATGAACCCAACCGCATCTTTCACCGTAGCGCCGGGCGGCGCATTGCTAGAATCCGCGCCTTCGACCACCTAGAAGTCTCAAGATGACGCCTTTGCGCCACGCCCGTACGCCCTCCCTGCTCGCCCTGGCCCTGCTCGTCGCGCTGGGCAGCGGCGATGCCTTCGCCCAGAAGAAGTCGAAAAAGGCGCCCGCCAAGAAGGCACCGGCGGTCAGCGCCGAGTGCACCGATTTCTACGCCGCCGCCAACGCCGACTGGCTCAAGGCCAACCCGCTGCCGGCCGGCGTGGGCGCCATCTCCGCGCTGGGCAACATGCGCGACTACAGCCTGCAGCAGCAGAAGGCGCTGCTGGACGGCGCCATGCAGTCCCCGCAGGGCAACGTGCAGAAGCTGCTGGGCGACTTCTGGGCCAGCGGCCTGGACGAGGCGGCCGTCGAGGCCGACGGCGCCAAGCCCATCGCGCCGCTGCTGGACCGCATCAACGGCATCAAGAAGAACAAGGACGTGCCGGCCGCCATCGCCGCCCTGCACCAGGTCGGCATCCCGGTGGCGTTCAACTTCAGCCCGGACGTGGATCTGAAGGCACTGGACCGCCACATCGGCTACTTCATGCAGGGCGGCCTGGGCCTGCCCGACCCGGCCTACTACACCCGCGGCGACGCGCCCACGCGCGAGCTGCTGGGCCGCTACCGCGCTTACGTCAAGCAGATCCTGGCCTTGACCGGCACTCCGGCCGACCAGCTCGACGCGCAGTCCGCCCAGGTCATCGACCTGGAGACCCGCCTGGCCACCGCCTCGCGCCCGCTGGAGCAGCTGGCCAACCCGTTCAACAACTACGCGCCGGTCCCGGTCGCCGACCTGAAGAAGCAGTACAAGGCGCTGCAGCTGGCCGACTTCCTGCAGGCCCAGGGCGTGAAGGACGACACCGTCTCGCTGGCCGACCCCAACCTGTTCGCGCAGCTGGACACGCTGGTCAAGAGCCTGCCGCCGGAGCAGTGGAAGGCCTACCTGCGCTGGCGCGTGGGCGATGCCATGGCGCCGTACCTGGCCAAGTCCTGGCGCGATGCGTCCTACAACTTCCGCGGCCGCGTGCTGGAAGGAAAGACCCAGCCCGACGAGCGCTGGGTGTCGGTCCTGGAGGCGATCAACACCGCCGCCGGCCCGATGCTGGGCCGCGAATACACCGCGCGCTACCTGCCGCAGACCACCCGCGAGCAGGCCGATGCCATCGCCAAGGGCGTGCGCGACGCGCTCGACCGCGCCCTGGACCGCAACGCCTGGATGAGCCCGCAGGCCAAGACCGAGGCCAAGGCCAAGCTGGCCAAGCTGGATATCGAGATCGGCGCGCCCAAGCGCGATCTGGACTACACCGTGCAGCCGATGGGCCGAGGCAGCTTCGGCGGCAACATGCTCATCGCCAGCACCTGGCGCCACCGCGAGGAGATGAAGCGCATCGGCCGCGGTAACGCCGAGCGCCGCTGGAACGTGCTGCCGCAGCAGCCGGCGCTGGCCTACGACCTGGCCCAGAACCGCCTGATCGTCACCGCCGCGGTGCTGCAGCCGCCGGTGTTCGACGCCAAGCGCGATGTGTCGGCGCTGTACGGCGCGTTCGGTTCGCTGGTCGGGCACGAGATGACCCGTGGCTTCGACGCCAAGGGCCGCATGATCGACGCCAGCGGCCAGCTGCGCGACTGGTGGACTCCGGCCGATGCGACCGCCTGGACTGCCCTGGGCGCGCGGGTGACCAGCCAGTACAACGGCTATGCCTACCCGGGCCTGACCGCCACCAAGGTCAACGGCACGCTGACCCGAGACGAAGACCTGGCCGACCTGTCCGGCGTGGAGCTGGCCTGGGACGCCTTCAGCGCCGCCCAGCCGGCCGCCAACCCGGGCGCCAAGCAGACCTTCTTCCGCAGCTGGTCGCAGCTGTGGGCCCAGCAGGTCGCCCCGCAGGAAGCCACGCTGCGCCAGGCCAGCGACACCCATGCCCCCGGCCCCGTGCGTAGCGATGCCACGCTGCAGAACCAGCCGGAGTTCGGTGCGACCTTCGAGTGCAAGGCGGGCAATCCGATGGTGCGCCCGGCGGCCGAGCAGATCGGCATCTGGCGCTGAGCGGCTTCGCTTCCTGAGCAATGAAAAACGCGGCCCTCGGGCCGCGTTTTTCTTTTGCATCTACGCCTGGCGCTATCGCACCACGCGGAAGCGCGAGTTGCCGCCGCGCCCACCGCCGCGCTTGAACGGCGGCTGCCCGCGCCAGTAGCGGATCAGCAGCCAGCCGAACAGCATGCCGCCCAGGTGCACGAAATGCGCCACGCCCGGCTGGCGCCCGGTGTAGGCGAAGAACAGCTCCGCCGCGCCGTAGATGATCACCAGCGTGCGCGCCTTGATCTCCATCGGGATGGGAAACACGATCATGCGCTGGTTGGGGAACAGCATCCCGTAGCCCAGCAGCAGCGCGAAGACCGCGCCCGACGCGCCCAGCACCGGCACCGGCGGCTGGCTCTGCATCAGCAGCAGCGTGCCGACGATCACCTGCAGCACGTTGGCGCCGACCAAGCTGACCAGGTAGTAGGTGTAGAAGCGCTTCTGCCCCCACACCATCTCCAGCGCCGAGCCGAACATCCACAGCGCCAGCATATTGAAGAACAGATGCGGCAGCCCGGCATGCATGAAGCCGGCGGTGACCAGCTGCCAGGGCATGAAGCCGGCCCCGTCGTAGAACTGGCCCGCCCCGATCGGCCACAGCAGCAGCCGCGCGGTGAGCGCATCGGGCATCACCATCTGCAGCAGGAACATCGCCACATTGGCGATCAGGAGCGCCTGGGTCGCAGGCTGCAGTCGCGGAAACATCGAAGGCCTCGAAGCGGGAGTGGGAAGCGGGACGCATGATACGTGCGGCCGGCTGAGCGCTCGCGCAAGCCTGTGGGGTGCCAAGGCTGGGCCGAACCATCGGTTGGGCACGTGTCGCGCCGGTGGTCGGCGCCCTTCACAACGGCGGCTTGAGGCGCGCGGTGCGTCCTTTGCACGCGACGGCCAGCCCCCCGTAAGACGAGGTCAGCCAGGACTGCCGGGCGGCCGGGAAAAAGGCGCGGCGCCTGGACTCAGCCGATGCCCCAGATCTGCTTGTCCACGCTGGCCGCGGCCTGCTGGCCGACCACCTTGCCCTTGACCACGCGCACGCCTTCGGCGCGCAGCCGTTGGCTCTGCTCGCGCCAGCCGCGGCTGCCTTCCTCGAAGGCGATGGAGCCGTCCGAGCGCAGGATGCGATGCCAGGGCAGGTCCGGCGCGCCGTGCTTGCGCAGCACCTGCGCGACCAGCCGCGCCCGGCCCGGCAGCCCGGCCCGCCGCGCGATTTCGCCGTAGCCCGCCACCTGGCCTGCCGGCACGGCGCGGATGGCCTTGAGGATGGCGGTGGCGCGGGCTTCGGGGGTGGAGAGGTCGGGGGGCATGGGCTGGAGTTTAGCCCTGCCCCGCAGCTGGGTTTAGGTGTTACGGCGTACGCTTTCCTGAAAGCAAAAGCTTTCGTGCGGCTTCGCCGCCCGACCTACCTTTCTTTGCTTGTGCAAAGAAGAGCTTCTCCACAGCCGAATGGCTGGTCAAGGTAGGCCAAAGAAAACACACCCTGGCGGTCGGCTTTTCGCTGCGCGAAAAGTCCGCTCCGGCCGCCGGGAATTTTTGGAAGGGACATCCATGTCCCTTCCAAAAACGACGCGCGTCCTGCGCGTCGCCCTTCGGGTTTGACCCGTCGTCCTCCGCCCGACCTCAAGTGAGGGGGTAGAGCAACAGCAGAAGCAAAAACCAAAGCACGACGGCTTCGGCTGTTGCGGTTGCTTCTGCTTTGGACTTTCAGATCCCCGTGAGGCACGGCGGAGGGGCGAGGACAAGACCCGCAGGGCGCCGCACAGGGATGTGCGGCGTTTTCCGAGGGGACAGGATGTCCCCTTGGAAAATCCCTCGCCCCGGAGCGGACCTGCGCGCAGCGCAGGCGTGCCGTCTCGGGGCGTGTTTCTTTGCCTACCTTTCTTTGCACGAGCAAAGAAAGTAGGTCGGGCCGCGAAGCGGCACGAAAGCCTTTGCCGTTGCGATTGCCTTCCCAAAAAAGAAAACGGGAAGCTAGAAAGCTTCCCGTCACCGGTGCACAAAGCCAGCAGGCTTACGCCCAACCCACCCGCTGCAACCCCCACAGCAACCCATAGGCGATCGCCCCGGCGGCCGGGATGGTCAGGATCCAGGCCCACACGATGCGCTCGATCACCCCGATCTTCAGCGCCTTCGGATTCTTGGCGAAGCCCACGCCCATGATCGCGGTGGAGATGCTGTGCGTGGTCGACACCGGCATGCCGAAATGCGCCGCCACGGTGAGGATCGTGGCCGAGCTGGTCTCGGCCGCGAAGCCGTGGATCGGGTGCAGCTTGACCATCTTGTGGCCGAGGGTCTTGATGATCTTCCAGCCGCCCGAGGCGGTGCCCGCGGCCATCACCACCGCGCAGGTCAGCACGATCCACAGCGCCACATCGGCGCTGCCGGCGCCCGCCTGCGGATGCAGGAAGGCCAGCCACGGCGGCAGATCGTCCAGCGCGCCGGTCTGCTGGGCGCCCATCAGGGTCAGGGCGATGATGCCCATGGTCTTCTGCGCGTCGTTGTGGCCGTGCGCATAGCCCATGTAGGCGGCCGAGGCGATCTGCGCCTTGCCGAAGAACGCATTGACCCAGCGCGGGCGCGCCAGGCGGCGCAGCGTGCCGCCGGCGCGCGCCATGCCGGCGATGATCGCCCACAGCAGCAGCATCACCAGCACGCCCAGCACGAAGCCGGCGATCGGCGAGGTCACCATCGGCACGAACACCTTCCACAGCAGGCCCTTGTTCTTGACCCAGGTGCCGGCGCTCTCCGACCAGATCAGCGCGTCCCAGTTGTTGTGCGCGGCGGCCAGGGCCGCGCCGCAGAGGCCGCCGATCAGCGCGTGCGAGGACGAGGACGGCAGGCCCTTCCACCAGGTGATCAGGTTCCAGACGATGCCGCCCAGCAGCGCGCACAGGATCACCTGCGAGGACGCGGCGACCACGTTGGTGTCGATCAGGCCGGTGGCGATGGTGGCCGCCACCGCGGTGCCGGTCAGCGCGCCGATCAGGTTGGTCACCGCCGCCAGGGCCACGGCCCAGCCCGGGGCCAGCACCTTGGTGGAGACCACCGTGGCGATGGAGTTGGCCGTGTCGTGGAAGCCGTTGATGAACTCGAAGATCAGCGCGGCCAGGATCACCACCAGCACCAGGGTCAGCATGGCGCGCGCTCCCCTGCCGGGGCATTCAATGGGCGATGCAGGCGCGAGCCGGCGAGGCCGGCGTGCGAAGTCCCGGAGCCGGGCGACATGGCGTTCGAGCGCATGGGATCAGGAGTTCTTCAGCACGATCTGATAGACCACCGCGCCGGCTTCCTGGCAGCGGTCGATGGCCTTCTCCAGGATCTCGAAGAACTCCTTGAGCAGGAACATCTGCAGGTAGTCCAGGCGGCCGGAGTAGATGTCCCGGTACAGTTCCAGCATCAGCCGGTCGGCCTCGTTCTCCAGCGCGCGCAGCTTCTCGTACAGCGCCGTGGTGCGATCCAGGTTCATCTTGGGCAGCACGTCGACCATGTCCTTCACCACGCCGGCGGCCTGCTCGAGCATGGCCGCGCGCGGGGCGAAATCGATCTGCTCCAGGTGCTTGATCGCCAGCGAATAGCGGTCGGCGAACTTCTCCACCTGCTTGGGGATCTTGTGCAGCGCCGAGCCGAGCGCCTCGATGTCCTCGCGCTCGATCGGGGTGATGAAGCTGTCCACCAGCGCCTGGCCGATCTTGTCCGAGGCCGCGCGCTCGCGCTGGCGGGCGAGCTTGAAGGCGTTGAGCGCCGGCTGGCGGTCGCTGCTCTTCATCATCGCGTGCAGCGCCTGGGTGCTTTCGTGGGCCGCGTCGGCCGCCTCGTCGAGCAGGGTATAGAACTGCTGGCCGGAACCGAAAATCGTCTGCAGGGAAAACATGCGTCGCTCGCACCCACCGTCGCGGGAGGGACGGCC
The DNA here is from genome assembly GCF_042700505.1 of Pseudoxanthomonas sp. UC19_8. NCBI lineage: Bacteria > Pseudomonadati > Pseudomonadota > Gammaproteobacteria > Lysobacterales > Lysobacteraceae > Pseudoxanthomonas > Pseudoxanthomonas sp. UC19_8. The sequence continues at coordinate 1,033,275 of NZ_CP170559.1, read as the reverse complement.
ATCAGGGCGCGATTATGACAATTTCGTTTCGGCCGGGCAGCAACAAGCTTGTCAGCTGGGCGCAAGTCGTTGATCCGATTGCCTTACCGGCGTTATTGGCACTCACGTCGGGTTTGCTAGACTGCGCCGGCGCCCTGTACGGGGCGCATCTTATGGACGACGACCCTTATCCCCCCGCCGCCCGCGCGGCCATCCGCCGGACACGTTCCGCCCTGTCACCTGATGTGGAGGGCAAGCCGTGCTCGAGCTGCTGACCGTCCTGTTCCTGATCGCCCTCAACGCCTTCTTCGCCCTGTCGGAGATGGCGCTGATGACCTCGCGCAAGCTGCGCCTCAAGCAGCAGGCCATCGAAAGCCGCGGCGCGCGCGCGGCGCTGGCCCTGGCCGAGCATCCCGACAACCTGCTGTCCACCGTGCAGATCGGCATCAACCTGATCGGCATCCTGGGCGGCGTGTTCGGCGGCGATGCCATCGGCGCGATCATCGCCGGCTGGCTGGACGGCTGGTTCCCGGGCCTGGCGCAGTACAACGCCCGCATCGGCGTGGCCACCGCGGTCACCCTGATCACCGCCGGCTATGTGATCTTCGGTGAGCTGATCCCCAAGCGCCTGGCGCTGACCAATCCCGAGAAGATCGCCGCGGTCGTGGCCCTGCCGCTGACCGGGCTGCTGCGCATCTCCAAGCCGATCGTGGCCCTGCTCGGCGCGATCAACCGCGCCGTGCTGCGCCTGCTGGGCATCAAGGATGACGCGCGCCAGGCGGTCACCGAAGAAGAGATCCGCATGCTGGTGAGCGAGAGCCACGAGCAGGGCGTGATCGACGACGACGAACGCAACATGGTCAACCGCGTGCTGCGCCTGGGCGACCGCACCGCCGACAGCCTGATGACCCCGCGCAAGCGCATCGTGTGGCTGGACATCGCCGCGCCCTACGAGCAGAACCTGCAGACCATGCGGCAATCGCAGTACTCGCGCTTCCCGGTCTACCGCCACAACGACCAGGACGTGGTCGGCGTGCTGGAGGTCAAGTCGCTGCTGGACCGCATCGCCGACCACTCGCCGGAGCTGTTCACCGACCTGCGCAAGGCGCTGTTCGTGTCCGAGTCCACGCATGCCATGAAGCTGCTGGAGATCCTGCGCGAGGAGCAGCAGTCCCTGGCGCTGGTGGTGGACGAGTACGGCGAGATCCAGGGCATGGTGACCCTGAGCGACCTGATGAACGCGGTGGTCGGCCGCCACCACCAGATGGCCGAGAACCCCGATCCCAAGGCCCTGGTCACCACCCGCGACGATGGCTCGCTGCTGATCGACGGCTCGCTGTCCACCGACGACCTGCGCGAACTGCTCGGCGGCGTGGCCCTGCCCGACGAGCAGGAAGAGGACTACTACACCGCCGCGGGCATGGTGATCGAGCACTTCGGCCGCATCCCGCACGTGGGCGAGCACTTCGAATGGGCCGGCTGGCGCATCGAGGTGGTGGACCTGGACGGCGCGCGCGTGGACAAGCTGCTGCTGCAGAAGCTGGACGATGCCGACGATGACGACATCGTCGGCTGAGTCGGGGGCCGCCACCACGCGCAGTCTGCTGGACGAGATGGCCCGCGGCGATCCGAACGAACGGCTGCGCCTGGTGGACCTGCTGGCCGATCTTCAGCAGAGCGCGTTCGGCATGCTGCTGTTCATCGGCGTGCTGCCCTCCTTCATCCCCATCCCCGGCGTGGCCGGGGGCCTGAGCGGTCCGCTGGTGATGCTGGTCGGCGCGCAGCTGCTGCTATGCCTGCGCAAGCCGTGGCTGCCGCGCTTCATCGCCATCCGCGGCCCGATGCGGCACTCGGTGGTGCGCTTCCGCGACGCGCTGGCCAAGCCGCTGCGCTGGCTGGAGAAGGTCGTCCGCCCACGCTGGCCCGGCATGCTCGACAGCCGCCTGGCCAGTGCCTTCACCGGCCTGCTGCTGTTGCTGCTGGGCGTGCTGCTGGCGCTGCCGATCCCGTTCACCAACTACCTGTTCGGCCTGCTCCTGCTGCTCTACGTCTTCGCCCTGCTCGAGCGCGACGGCATGCTGCTGCTGGCCGCCTGGGTGATGGGCGCGGTGGCGATCGCGGTGTTCGGCGTGGCCTCGGGCAACCTGGCGCACATGGTGATCCATCAGGTGCAGCGGCTGTTCTAGCCCCGCTGAGCGGGATCCCGGAACGCTCAGGCCAGCAGCTGCACGAACTCGCTTTCGTTGAGCGGGTAGCCCAGCCAGTAGCCCTGCGCCAGGTCGCAGCCGCGCTCGCGCAGCAGGTCGAACTGGCCCTGCTTCTCCACGCCCTCGGCCACCACCGCGATGCCCAGCGAATGGGCCATGGCGATGATCGCGCTGGTCAGCGCCAGATCGTCGTGGTTGCGCTGCAGGTCGGCCACGAAGCTGCGGTCGATCTTGACCCCGTCCACCGGCACGCGGCGCAGGTGGCTCAGGCCCGAGAACCCGGTGCCGAAGTCGTCCAGCCACACCTTGACCCCGGCGCGATGCAGCTTGGCCAGCATCTTGCTGGCATGGGCCTCATCGCCGATCACCGCGGTCTCGGTCAGCTCCAGGTGCAGGCGGCCGGCGGCCAGACCGGTCTCGCGCAGCACCTCGGCCACCAGTTCGGGCAGATCGCCGCTGCGCAGCTGGCGCGGGGAGACGTTGACCGACACGAACGGCGCCTCGCCGCTGGCGATGCCGTTCCAGCGCGCCGCCGCCGCGCAGGCCGCGCGCAGCGCGCGCGGGCCGATCTGTTCGATCAGCCCGCTCTGCTCGGCCACGTCGATGAAGACCATCGGCGAGACCGCGCCCAGCTCGGGGTGGTGCCAGCGCAGCAGCGCCTCGGCGCCGACGATGCGGTTGTCGGCCAGCCGGTAGATCGGCTGGTAGACCAGGCTCAGCTCGTCGCGGTCCCAGGCGCCACGCAGCTCGGATTCCATGCGCACGCGCCGCTCCACCGCCTGGTCCATGGCGCGGCTGTAGAAGCGGTAGCAGTTCTTGCCGGCCATCTTGGCCTGGTACATGGCCACATCGCCGTTCTTCATCAGCGCCGTGGCGCCGGCCGCATCCTCTGGGAACAAGGTGATGCCCACCGAGGTGCCCAGGAACACCTGACGGCCCTGCACCATCAGCGGCTCGCCCAGCGACTGCACCATCGCCTCGGCCAGCGCGGCGGCCACCGCGCGCACGTCGCCGTGCTGGATCAGGATCACGAACTCGTCGCCGCCGAAGCGCGCCACCATCGCCTCGTCGCCGCCCAGGCGCTCGACCACCTCGCGGATGCGCGTGGCGAAGTGCACCAGCACCTCGTCGCCCGCCTCGTGGCCGAGCGAATCGTTGACCCGCTTGAAGTCGTCGATGTCGGCGAACAGCAGCGCCAGCTGGCGGCCACCGCCGCGCACCAGCAGCATGCGCTGGTCCAGGCTCTCGCGGAACGCCAGCCGGTTGGCCAGCCCGGTCAGCGCATCGGTATAGGCCATGCGCCGCACGTCCTTGTCGTGCCGGGAGATGCTGTCGCTCATCTCCGAGAACGCGCGCACCAGTTCGCCGACCTCGTCCTCGCGCGCGCTGACCGGGCGCGGCACGTCGTAGTCGCCCACGCCGATCGCGCGCGCCGACTGCGCCAGCGCGCGGATCGGCCGCACCAGCGTGCGCTGCACGTACCAGGCCATGCCCACGCCGACCAGCAGCAGCGCGCCGAGCAGCATCACGATCCAGCCGGCATGGCGCCGGCCCAACGCCTCCAATCGCTCGCGCAGCAGCTTGGAGGCGCGCTCCTCGCTGGCACGCACCGAATCGAGCGAGTAGCCGATGCGCACGCCGCCCAGGCGCGAATCGCCCAGTTCGACGACCCGCGAGATCTCCACCACCTTCTCGGTCCACTGGGTCAGCGGCGCGCGGCTGGCCAGGGCGCGCGCGGCCAGCGGGTCGCGCATCGGCTGGCCGTAGGAGGCCATGTCCCAGGAGCCGTCGTTGACCACGTTGCCGGCCTCGTCGAAGACCAGCACATAGGCCACGTCCGGCTGCAGGGTGGCCTCGCGCACCAGCACGCCGATGGCGTCCAGGTCCGAGTAGTACATCGGGTTGGCCAGCGAATCGGCCAGCTGCTCGGCCATCGCGCTGCCGCGGCGGGTCAGGCCTTCGGCGGCCATCGACTGCACCGCCTGGCGGCCCAGCGCATCGACCTCCTGCTGCATGGCGTGCTGGCGCTGCAGCAGCACCGCCAGCAGCAGCACGATCATCAGCAGCGTCACGCCCATCGCCAGCGAAAGCTGGGTCTGCAGGCCGAAGCGGGTGCGCCGGCTCAGGTTCACTCGACCTGCTCGCGCACGCGGGCGCCGGCCTGGCGCACATGCTCGAGCGCCTTGAGCGCCGGAGCATCCAGTTCGAGGAAGCGCGTGGTGCCGAAGAAGCGCTTCAGGGCATCGCGCGCCTGCGGATCCTGCGCGGCCTGCAGCAGCACCTGGCGCAGGCGCTCGCGCACCGCCGGGGCCAGGCCCGGCCGGACCATCTCCAGCGCGCGCGGGAAGTCGGGGGACTGCGCCAGCACGCGCATGTTGCGGCGGAAGGCCAGCGGCATGCGCCGCTCGTCCTTCCAGTCCAGATCGTTCAGCGCCCCGGCCTCGACCATGCCCTTGTCGACCCAGGCGGCGATGTTGAACTCCGAGCGCGCGAACACGTAGCCGACCGACTGCGCGTCGGGCCGGTCGCGCGGGGAGAGCAGGATTTCCAGCGGCAGATGCGCATCGAGCAGCATCGAGGCCGGCACGATGTAGGAGCTGGTCGAGCCCACGCCCTGCAGCGCGATCGACTTGCCGCGCAGATCGTCCAGCGAGGTCAGGCCCGAGTCGGCCCGGGCGAAGATCAGCGTGTGATAGAGGCTGGCGCCGCCGCGCTCGGTCAGCAGCAGCGGCTGCGCGCCGGTGCGGCGCTGCAGCTCCACGCCGGTGCCCGAGGTCTCGGTGACCCAGTCCACCCGGCCGCGGCGCAGGTAGCTGCTCATCTGCCGTGCGTCGCGCGCCATCAGGATGCGGCCGCTAGTGATGCCGACGTCGCCCATGCGCGCCACCACGTAGTCCAGCAGCGGCTTGAGCTGGGCGTAATGGGCCTTGGGATTGTCGCTGATGCGTCCCAGCACCAGCACGTGCGGATCGTCCTCACCCGGTGCCGGGGCGGCCCGCAGGGGCATCGCCATCGCCGCACACACCAGCAGCACGCCAAGGAGCCAGTAGCGCAAACGGGGACTTCCGCAATGGAGACGCGCCAGCCTAGCTGACTTTGACATCACCGGACAATCACGCGGCTCCTGCCTGGCCGGCCAGGCGCGCCATGCGCTGGCAGTCGGCCAGGATGCCGCGCAGCAGGCGCACTTCCTTTTCGTCCAGGCCCGCGCGCAGGTACAGGCGGCGCAGCTTGCGCATGGCCGATTCGGGCGCGCGGCCCTTGTGGAAGTCGACCTGGTCCAGCGTGTCCGCCAGCTGGGCGAAGAAGCCTTCGAGCTGGGCGTGCGTGGCCGGGGCCGCGCCGGGATCGGCCTGGTCCGCCTCCGCCGGCGGGCTGGCGTCCTGGGCTTCGCGCAGCGCCAGGCGCGTCTCGTAGGCCAGCACCTGCACCGCGGCGGCCAGGTTGAGCGAGCTGTAATCGGGGTTGGCATCGATATGCACGGCCGCGTGGCACAGCTGCAGCTCCTCGTTGGTCAGCCCCGTGCGCTCGCGGCCGAACAGCAGCGCCACCGGCGCCTGCCGCGCGACCCGCGCCAGCTGTGCGGCCGCCTGGCGCGGGCTGTGCTCCTCCAGCTGCACCCGGCGGCTGCGCGCGGTGCAGCCCAGCACCAGCTGACAGTCGGCGAGCGCGGCGGCCAGGTCGTCGGTGACCAGCGCATCGGCCAGCAGGTCGTCCGCGCCGGCGGCGCGGCGGAAGGCCTCCTCGTGCGGGTACTTCTCCGGCTGCACCAGGACCAGCTGGGCCAGGCCCATGGTCTTGAGCGCGCGCGCGGCCGCGCCGATGTTGCCGGGATGCTGGGTGCCGACCAGCACGAAGCGGATGCGCGCGGCGGCGCTGGAATCGATGGTGTCCATGCCGCGATTTTAGGTGTTCGCGCCCTCATCCGTCCTCCCCGCACACCCCAGGACAGGGCCCGCGGCCGAGGGCGGTGCTAGAATGCGCGGTCCGGCCGCCGCGCCGGCCTGCTCTTTCCATCTGCCGCGTACCACACGCCCCGCCTGACCGAGGTCGCTTCGCATGCTCAATCCCGTCGTCACCGTCATGACCAAGGCCGCGCGCGTCGGGGGCAATGTGCTGCTGCGGAGCATGAACAAGCTCGAGAGCCTCAATGTGGTCCAGAAGGACCGCATGGACTACGCCAGCGAAGTCGATGCCGACGCCGAGAAGGCGATCATCAAGGAACTGCGCCGCGCCTACCCCGAGTACGGCGTGATCGGCGAGGAAGGCGGCGTGCTGCCCGGCAAGAACCCGCGCTACCACTGGGTCATCGATCCGCTGGACGGCACCAGCAACTACCTGCATGGCTTTCCGCATTTCTGCGTCTCCATCGCGCTGGTGGACAACGGCGAACCGAGCGATGCGGTGATCTTCGACCCGCTGCGCAACGAGCTGTTCACCGCCAGCCGCGGCGCCGGCGCGCAGCTCAACGAGCGCAAGATCCGCGTGTCGGACCGCAAGGAGCTGGCCGGCGCGATGCTGCACACCGGCTTCCCGCCGCGCGAGCGCGCCCGCGTCGGTGCCCAGCTCGAATGCGTGCGCGAGCTGCTCAACCACGCCGAGGACATCCGGCGCACCGGCTCGGCCGCGCTGGACCTGGCCTATGTGGCCTGCGGCCGCGCCGACGCCTACTTCGAGGCCGGCGTGAAGGCCTGGGACATCGCCGCCGGCGTGCTGCTGGTGCGCGAGGCCGGCGGCAAGGCCAGCGACTTCAAGGGCGCCGCGCTGGCGCGCATGGACGACGGCACCAAGGCCGAAGGTCGGCAGGTCATCGCCGGCAACCTGCGGGTGGCCGATGCGGTGCAGAAGGTGGTGGCGCAGTCGGGGTATGCGGCGGCCTTTGCTTGATGGGATGTGCGGCCTTGGTGTTTCAAGGCTTCAATCAGGCGCTTTGAAGCGAGAGCTTTGAAGCGAGAGCTTTGAAGCGAGAGCTTTGAAGCGAGAGCTTTGAAGCCAAGGCTTTGAAGCAGGAGCAAAGCTTTCGCGCCTGCGGGCGCGAGCTACTTTTGTCTTGTCAAAAGTAGCCAAAACCGCTTCTCGCCGGGACGCGAGCCGCCGCTGCGCGGCGGTCCCCTGCGCTTCTCGGAAGTCAGGGCATTTATCCCCTTTTAGGGACGTCGCCCAAACTCGCTTCGCTCAAACAGGGCGACTCTTCGGCCCTGACTTCCTGCGATGCTCGGCTCGCTTTACGGCTCAGACAGGTAAAGCAACGGCAACAACAACGACCACGGCAACAGCAGTAGCAACGACAACGGCAACGGCAAGGGCAACGGCAACGGCAACGGCCGAAGCAGCTCTCTCAGATCGTCATTCCCGCGAAAGCGGGAATCCAGGGACTTTGCTCTTTGCGGTTGCTGTCGCTCTCAATCACGTCGTAAAGCAAAGCGGAGAGGCAGGAGCCGCTACCGTAAGGCCAGCCTGAAAAGCGTTCGGCCATGCAAGCATCTCTTGTACAAGCAAGAAAGTAGATCTTTTCGCGGAGCGGCACGAAAGCGCTCGGCTTACAGCGTAAAGGCCCCGGCGATCTCACCTCAGCTCACGCGCACACTGCGCGCAAGCCCTCAAGCAATCCCTAACCCCGGTATCGCCACGATCGCCTCGGGATCGAACCCCGCGATCCGCGCGAAATCCTTGCCGCGTTCGACATAGTCGCGATACATGCCGAAACTCGGCGCGCCCGGCGACAGCAGCACGAGGCCCTGCCCCTCCAGCATCGCCTCGGCCTGGTGCACCGCGGAAGACAGGTCAGGCGCGGCGGCCAACCCGAAGCCGCCCTCGCCCGCCACCGCCTCCAGCAGCGCATGGATGCGCGGGCCGTTGGCCCCCAGGGTCACGATGCCCAGCGGCGCGTGCTGGCGCATGGCCTGGGCGAAGTCGTGCCAGTCCAGGCCACGGTCGTGCCCGCCTACCAGCAGCGCGATGCGCTGCCCGGCGAAGCAGTCCAGCGCCGCCAGCGTGGCGTGCGGGGTGGTGGCGATCGAATCGTTGACGTAGGTCAGGCCGCCGCGCGTGCCGAGGGTCTGCAGGCGGTTGGGCAACGGGCGGAAGTCCAGCGCGGCCGGCGCCAGCGGCGCGGCGTCCAGCCCCAGCGCCTCGATCGCCGCCAGCACCGCGCACAGGTTGCCGCGGTTGTGGCGACCAGGCAACGGCACCGCGCGCGTGTCGAACACCTGTACATCGCCGCGATACAGCAGCTCGCCGCGCAGGTGCCAGCCGTCCTCGCGGTTGAACCAGACGATGCGGCTGTCCGGCAGCGCCAGCTGCGAGAGCACCGGATCGCGCGCATTGAGCACGGCGGTGCGCGGCGCGGCGCGGGTGACCAGCGCGAGCTTGTCCTCGATATAGCGCTGCTCGCTGCCGTGCCAGTCTAGGTGCTCGGGGAACAGGTTCAGCACCACCGCCACCTCGGGGCGCACGCCGCTGTCGGCGACCGCGCCGGTCTGGTAGCTGGACAGCTCGATCGCCCACAGCTCCGGCGCGGGTTGCGGGTCCATCACCTCCAGCAGCGGCAGGCCGATATTGCCGGCCAGCGCGGTGCGATGGCCGCCGGCGCGCAGCAGGTGGGCCAACAGCGCGGTGGTGGTGCTCTTGCCCTTGGTGCCGGTCACGCACACGGTGCGCGCGTCGGGGTGTTCGGCGAACCACAGCGCCGTGCCACCGAGCAGACGCGCGCCGGCGGCCTGCGCTTCCAGCGCCTCGGGCGAATACGGGCTGATACCCGGCGACTTGATCACCACCTCGAAGCGGCCCAGCGCCGCGCCGGTGACCTCGACCTGCGGAAACAGCAGCGGATCGCCCAGCGTCGCGGCCTGCGCCGCCTCGGCCTTGCTGCAGAACAGGGTCAGCGCCTGTCCCGGCAGCCGGCTGCGCAGCAGGGCGTGGGCGGCGCGCCCCTCGCGCCCCCAACCCCACAGCGCGACGCGCCGACCCTCAAGCTGCGAAATTCGCACGCAGCTGCTCCCACAGGGCGGGCGGGATGCGGTGCTCGCCCTCGGGCTGCAGCAGGGGTGCGATCTGCAGGTCGGCCGCGTCCAGCTGCGGGGCGATCTCGCGGTTGAAGCGCGCCACCAGCGCGTCCTCGCGCCACTCCGGGCGCTGGCCCAGCGCGGCCATCGCCGCGCGCGACTCGCGCCCCTCGCCCACGCATTCGAACGGCTTGTGGTCCTGGTACTCCAGCAGCGCATCGAAGCCGGCGGTCTGCGCGGCATCGTCCAGCAGGTTGCGGCCGAAGATGTTCAGCAGGCGCGGCTTGGGCATGAAGTTGCTCAGCGCCAGGAACACGAAATGGCACTTGGGACACTGCCCGCACCAGCGGTTGACCGGACGCTCGCCCAGGATGTGGAAGTTGCGGTTGCAGCTGGAAAAGTGCGCGTCGTAGTGGTCGGTCTTGGCGAACTGCCGCGCCACGGCCAGCTCGGACAGCGGCCGCAGCAGCGAGTAGTAGTGCAGGTCGGCGGCGACGAAGCGCTGCACGTGCGCGCCGAATAGCGACTCGAACGCCCAGCCCTTGGACCACTGGTGGTTCACCTCGCCGGTGCCGGGGATCAGGCTGCCGTAGCTGGCCGAGCGCTCGTTGGAGAACACCACCTGGTCCACCCCGCGCAGCAGCGCGGCCACCACCAGGATGGCCGAGTTGATTGCGGTCACCGGGATATGGCCGTTGTAGGCGCCCTGGCGGTTGAGTTCGAACAGCGCCGGCGCCAGCGCGCGGCCGATGTTGAGCGTGGGCAGGCCGGTGCGCGCCGCGCAGGCGGCGATCAGCTGCGAGCCGCCGATCCAGCTCACCGTCTGCGCCACGCCGGCCTGGCGCAGCGCCTCGATGGACACCAGCGAATCCTTGCCGCCGCCGATGGCCACCAGCGCGTGCGGCGCCAGGCCCAGCGTCGGCGCCGGCGCGGCATCGGCCGCCTCGCTGGCGGGGAAGCGGATGCGCCCGTGCAGGTCCAGGCCATTGCGATAGGCGAACTCGCCCAGACCGTGGGTGTAGAGGTCCTCCATCAGTGCGGCGGTGTCCGCATCGATGGGCTCGCCCTCGATCACCAGTTCGGGCGGCACGGCCGCCTTGTAGTAGCTCACGCCGGCGATCAGGTGCAGCAGGCGCAGCGCGCGCCGCAGCGCGTGTTCGCGCGCGGGGTCCAGTGCGAACGGCGCGCCGGGGAAGCTCACCGTCTCCACCAGTTCCGGGCCCTGGTCGAAGGCATAGCGCAGGCGCGCCACGCCGGTGGCCGGGTCGAAGTCGCAGCCGCTGAAACGGAACTGCTTGACCGTCTCGCGCTGGAACGTCCAGTCAGACATCGAGGATCGTCTCCTTGGGCAGCGCACGCTGGTTGTAGGTGCTGGCCATGCTGTAGCCATAGGCGCCGGCGTCGGCGATCAGCATGACGTCGCCCGGCGCGCTCGCCGCCGGCAGCGCGCGGCGGCGGCCGAACACGTCGGAGGATTCGCAGATCGGGCCGACCACGTCGAAGCTGGCCGTGTCCGCGTCGTCCAGGCGGCTGAGGTTGGCGATGTCGTGCCAGGCGTCGTACAGCGCCGGGCGGATCAGGGTGTTCATGCCCGCGTCCAGGCCCACGCGCAGCACGCCGTCCTTCTCGATCACCTGGGTGGCGTGGGCCAGCAGCACGCCGGCCTCGGCCACCAGGTAGCGGCCCGGCTCGATGGCCAGGCGGAAGGCGGGATGCACGGCCTTGACCTCCTCCAGCCCGCGCGACCAAGCGTCCAGGTCGAAGGGCTCGTCATCGGCGTGATAGGGAATGGGCAGGCCGCCGCCGATGTCGATCACCTCGATGGTGCCGATGCGGCGGGCGAAGCCGGCCAGCTCGTCGCACATCAGGCGCCAGTGGCCCTCGGCCTCCACGCCGCTGCCCAGGTGCGCGTGCAGCCCGGTCAGGGTGATGTTGAGGCTGCGCGCCAGCGCGACGAACTCGTCCACGCGCGCGGCCGACAGCCCGAACTTGGACGCCTTGCCGCCGGTGTTGACCTTCTCGTGATGGCCATCGCCGTGGCCCAGGTCCACGCGCAGCCACAGGGTGCGGCCCTTGAAGACCTCCGGCCAGCGCTGCAGCGCCTCGACGCTGTCGATGGTGACGTTGACGCCGAGCGCCAGCGCCGCCTCGTACTCGTGCCGGGGCGCGAAGCTCGGGGTGAACAGCACCCGGCGCGGCTCCAGCTGCGGCAGCGTGGCGAAGACGTGCTCCAGCTCGCCCAGCGACACGCATTCCAGGCCGAAGCCCTCCTCCACCAGCGTGCGCAGGATGGCCGGATGCGAGTTGGCCTTGATCGCGTAGAAGCGCTGGTCGATCTGCTTGATCGCGGCCAGCGCGCGGGCGCGCTCGCGCACGGTCGGCAGGTGATAGGCGTAGACCGGCGTGCCGGCCTGGGCCAGGTCGAGCAGCTGTGCGCGCCGGGCCTGCCACCACGGCGTGGGGCGCGGGCGCAGCGCGCCGTTGAGTTCGCGCCAGCGCGGGCCGAACACGCTGGTCTCCTCCACCGGCATGGCGCCCGAGTCGATCAGTTCGCCGTGCAGGATCGGCAGCAGGCCGTCGGCGTCGGCCTCGTCGATGACGAAGGTCAGGTTCAGGTCGTTGGACGACTGCGAGATCAGGTGCACGCGCTCCTTGCCGAAGGTCGCCCACACATCCGACAGCTTGTGCAGCAGCGAGCGCATGCCGCGGCCGACCAGGGTGATGGCCGCGCATGGCGCGATCACCTTGACCCGGCAGATCTCGGCCAGGTCCGAGGACAGCGCGGCCAGCACGTCGGTGCTGACCAGGTTCTCGGACGGATCCAGCGACACGGTGACGTTGGTCTCCGACGAACCGATCAGGTCCACCGACAGGCCGTGCTTCTTGAAGCGCGCGAACACATCGGCCAGGAAGCCGACCTGCTGCCACATGCCGATGCCTTCCATCGACACCAGCACGATGCCGTTGCGGCGACTGATCGCCTTGACCCCGGGAATGGTGACCGCGTTGCCGTCGATGCTGGTGCCCGGCAGCTCGGGGCGCTCGGTGTCCAGGATCGCCATCGGCACGCCGGCGTCGCGGCAGGGCTTGATCGAACGCGGGTGCAGCACCTTGGCGCCGGTGGTGGCGATTTCCTGCGCCTCGAAGTAGTCCAGGCGCGTGAGCAGCCGCGCGTCCGGCACTTCCTTCGGGTTGGCGCTGAACATGCCGGGCACGTCGGTCCAGATCTCCACGCGCTGGGCCTTGAGCAGCGCGCCGAAGTACGCCGCCGAGGTGTCCGAGCCGCCGCGGCCCAGGATCGCGGTGCCGCCGTCGCCGTGGCGGGCGATGAAGCCCTGGCTGATCAGCACGCGCGTGGGCTGGGTGCGGAAGCGCGCGCGCCAGTCGTCGCTGCCGCGCGGATCGCACGACACCGACAGGCGCTGCGCCCAGGCGCTCTGGTTGGGGATGGTCATCGCATCGAGCCACTCGCGCGCATCGCACCAGCCGATGTCCAGGCCGTTCGCGGCCAGGTAGGCCGCGCCGATGGTGGAGGACAGCAGCTCGCCCTGGCCCAGCACCTCGGCCTGCCAGTCCAGCGCGCGGGTGGCCGCGCGCGGGTCGGTGGCCAGCGCGCGCAGCGCGGCCAGGCGCTGGCCGAGCACGGCCTGCGCGTCCAGTTCCAGCTCTGCCACGAACTCGCGGTGGCGCAGCTCCAGCGCGGCCACGCGGGCCTCGGCATCCTGGGCGCCGTCGGCGATCGCGGTCAGCTCGTTGGTGACGCCCGACAGCGCCGAGACCACCACCAGCACGCGCGCGTCGTGTTCCTCGGCGCGTTTTTTGGCCAGCTTCCCGATGGTGTCCCAGCGATGACGACGCGACACCGAGGTGCCGCCGAACTTGAGCACGATCCAGCGATCGTTCGGGGGGGAAGCGGACATGGGGACTTTGCGGTCTACGATGGGGAGGAAAAACCCGATCACGCGGGCGGAACCTGCAATTCTAATGGAACACGCCCAGCCAAGCCCCCGCGGCCCCAGGACCCGACCATGATCCAGCGCCGCTACCTGCAACTCGACGTCTTCGCCGACCGCCCCGGCGCGGGCAACCCGCTGGGCGTGGTGGTCGATGCGCATGCGCTGGACACCGCGGCCATGCAGGCGCTGGCCGCCTGGCTGAACCTGTCCGAGACGGTCTTCTTCCAGCCGCTGGGCGGCTACGGCGCGGACTACCACGTGCGCATCTTCTCGCCGAGAACCGAGCTGTCCTTCGCCGGTCACCCCAGCGTGGGCGCCGCCTGGGCTGCGCTGTCGCTGGGTCTGGTGCGGTCCGAGCACCTGCACGCGCAGGCCGCGGGCGAGGTCGACCTGATCCAGCAGTGCGCCGCCGGGATGCTGCCGGTGCGGGTGCGCCAGGCCGACAGCGGGCGCCGGATCTCGGTGCGCACGCCGCGCGCCGTGCACCGTTTCGACGTGCCGCCGCCGGCCTGGCTGCTGGCGCCGCAAGTGTTCGGCGCGGCCCGCGGCCCGCTGCCGCCGGCGCTGTACAACAACGGCCCGGACTGGTGGCTGCTGGAACTGGCCGACGAGGCCGCGCTGCGCGCCTGGCAGCCGGATCTGGGGCAGATCGCCCTGTTGCCGGGCAAGGGCAAGCTGGCCGCCTTCGCCCGCAGCCACGGCGGCCCCCATGACCTGGTGGTGCGCGCCTTCGCCCCGGCCAGCGGCGTCCCGGAGGACCCGGTCACCGGCAGCGCCAACGGCCTGATCGCCGCCTGGCTGCACGCGCGCCAGGCCCTGCCCGGCGGCGAAGGCCGCTACCGGGTCAGCCAGGGCCGCGAACTGGGCCGCGACGGCCTGATCGAGGTGGAAGTGGATGCCGAGGGCGAGGTCTGGATCGGCGGCCTGGTGCAGCCGGTCATCCAGGGCCAGATCACCTGGTGAGCGCGCCGGGCCGGCGCTACCTGCAGCTGGACGTGTTCGCCGCGCGTCCGGGCTGCGGCAATCCGCTCGGCGTGATCCTCGACAGCGACGGCCTGGACAGCGACGCGATGCAGGCGCTGGCCGCCTGGCTGGGGCTGCCCGAGACCGTGTTCTTCGTGCCTGCCGCCGAAGGCGCCGACTACCACGTGCGCATCTTCACGCCCGACTGCGAGCTGCCCTTCGCCGGCCATCCCAGCGTTGGCGCGGCCTGGGCCGCCGTCGCGCGGGGCCTGGCGAGCCCGCGCGATGGCCGGCTGACCCAGCAATGCGCGGCCGGCCTGCTGCCCGCCCAGGTGCGGCAGGTCGATGGCGTGCTGCACGCCCGGATCCGCGCGCCTCGCGCGCGGGCGCTGCCCACCGCGCCCCACGCCCAGGTCCTGCTGGACGCCGCGCACCGCGGCTGGGCCCTGGCCGCGGCGCCGGCGCTGTGGAACAACGGCCCGGGCTGGTGGCTGCTGGAACTGGCCGACGCCCAGGCGGTGCGCCGCGCGCGCCCGGACTTCGGCGCGATCGCCGCGCTGGCCCGCGCCTCGGCCAGCCTCGGCGTCGCGCTCTTCGCCGCGGAAGCCGCCGACGGCCACGACCTGGTCGTGCGCGCGTTCTGCCCCGCCGATGCGCCCAACACGCCCGAAGACCCGGTCACCGGCAGCGCCAACGCCTGCATCGCGGCGTGGCTGCACGCACAGGGCCGGCTGCCGGGCATCGGCGGCGCCTGCGTCGCCAGCCAGGGCCGCGAGGTCGGCCGCGACGGCCGTGTGCACCTCCAGGTGGACGCCGACGGGGAGGTCTGGATCGGCGGGCAGGTCCAGGGTGTGGTCGAGGGCACGCTGCACTGGTGAGGCCGCGGCGCGCTGCTACCCTGCACGCCCGTTTCCAGCCCCCCGGTGCCCATGCAATCGCGTCGTTTCCTGCAGGTCGATGTTTTCTCCGCACGCGCGGGCAACGGCAATCCGCTGGCGGTGGTCCTGGATGCGCAGGGGCTGGACGAGGCCGCCATGCAGGCCATCGCGCGCTGGACCAAGCTGCCGGAGACGACCTTCGTCTTCCCGGCCCAGGACGAAGGCGCCAGCTACCGGCTGCGCATGTTCGCTCCGGAGAAGGAGGTGCCCTTCGCCGGCCACCCCAGCGTGGGCACCGCGCACGCGGTGCTGGCCGCGGGCCTGGCCGTGCCGCGCGACGACGTGCTGATCCAGGACGGCATCGCCGGGCGCCTGCCGCTGCGGGTGGAGACCATCGACGGACGCCAGCGCATCGCCATCCGCGTGCCGCGCGCCTCGCTGGCCGAGGTGGTCGACCCGGCCGATGCACGCCTGGCGCCGGCCATCGCCGGCTGGCCACTGGGCGCGCTGCCGCCGGCGCTGATGGACGGCGGCCGCAAGTGGTGGGTGGTGGAACTGGCCGACGAGGCCGCGTTGCGCGGCCTGACGCCGGACTGGGACGCGATCGCCACCCTGGCGAAAGGCTCCGGCGCGATGGGCGTGTTCGCCTATGCCCGCGCGGCCGGCCAGCCCGACTACCAGCTGGCGGTGCGCGCCTTCGTCGGCAACGGCCGCCGCTTCGAGGACGCGGCCTCCGGCGCGGCCAACGCGGTGCTGGCGGCCTGGCTGGACCAGCGCGGCGCCCTGCCCGGAAGCGGCGGGCGCTATGTCGCAAGCCAGGGCCGCGAGGTCGGCTTCGACGCCCTGCTGGAACTGGCCATCGACGCCGCCGGCGAGGTGTGGTCCGGCGGCCAGGTGCAGACCGTGGTGCGCGGCACGCTGGACTGGTGAGGCCCACCTTGCGCAGCGGACGGACCGATCCACCGGCGCACTCCCCGCCCCGGCCCGGTTTGCCGGACAATGCGCCGCGCGCGGCCCGCCCCGGCCGCGGCATCTTCACTGCCCCACATCGGCCAGCGGGCCAGGATGACCGGCGACATGAGTGAGAACACGCGCAAGGCGACCGGCACCATCGAACGCGCGCTGGATGTCCTCGAGGCGATCGGCACCTCGCCCAAGGGCGTGACCTTCGCCGAGATCGCCCAGCAGGTGCAGCTGCCGCGCACCACCGCCTACCGCATGCTCAGCGGCCTGATCGAGCGCAACCTGGTCCGGCGCGAGTCCACCCGCCGCGCCTACCGGCTGGGTTTCGGCGCGCTGCAGCTGAGCCGCGAATCGCATCCGGCGCCGCAGCTGGTCGTGGCCGCCAACATCGAGCTGAACTACCTGCGCGCCATCACCGGCGAGACCACCAGCCTGTGGGTGCGCGACGGCCTGGAAGTCATCGCGCTGGAACGCGCGCGCGGCGCGCACCGCTCGCAGGGCGACACCCACGTCGGCCAGGGCCGGCTGCTGCACGTCACCGCGGCCGGCAAGGCGCTGCTGGCGGCCATGCGCACCGGCGAGCGCAATCCGCTGCTGTCTCGGCTGCCGATGACGCCGTTCACGCCCAACAGCGCGACCAGCCGCGAGCAGGTCAACGCCATGATCGCCACGGTCAAGGAGCGCGGCTACGCCATCGACGACGAGGAAAGCCGCCTGGGCGCGCGCTGCGTGGCCGCGGTGATCCGCGACATGCAGGGCGTGGTCCGCGGCGCGCTGAGCCTGTCCGGGGCCACCGAGCGCTTCACGCCCGAGCGCATGGCCGCCTTCGGCACCGAGCTGACCGAGGCGGCCCAGCGCATCGGCGAACGCCTGGCCGGCGCCGTCGAGGTCACCCATGACGACCAGGTCGGCACGCGTGCCCGGCCCGCCCGCCACTGGCGGCGATTTCGCCACCTGGTCGGCCGCGCGCAACGCCTGGTACTGGATCGACACCGCCACGGCCACCCTGCACCGCGCCACTCAGGAAGAGGACCAGCGCATCGCCACGCTGACGGTGGCCGCGCGCGGCCTGCACGCCACGCCGATGGGCCTGGAAGTGGTGCATGCCGAGGGCATCCTGCGGCTGGATTTCGACGGCCAGCCGGCGGCACGACAGCTCGACCGGCGCGGCCAGCCCGCGCCGATCGCGGCCTGCGTGCAGCCCGACGGTCGCGAGTGGCAGGTCACGCCGGATCCGGCCGGCGGCTATCGCATCGCGACCTGGCTGCACACCGGCATTGCCGTGCCGGGCTGGCGCATCGACGACCGCATCGACGCGCTGTGCTGGAACCCGGCCGGCACGCGCCTGTTCGCCGCCAGCGCCACCACCGGCACGCTCTACGAGATGCGCCCAGGCGATGCGCGCATCCGCCGCCTGGCCGTGGTACCCAAGGCCTCTGGCGAGGTGCGCAGCCTGGCGGCCGACGCGCAGGGCGATGTCTGGGTCGCCCTGCACGGCGGCTGGGCGGTAGCGCGCGTCTCGGCCGAAGGCGGATGATGCAGGAGGTGGTCGGGCTGCCCCTGGCGTGGCCGACCAGCGTTGCCGTGGGCGGCAGCGATGGCCAGCAGCTGGCGATCACGATCGCCGCCGGCCCCGATGCTGCCGAGCCGCACGCCGATGCTCCGGAAACCGGGCTCTACCTGCTAGAACGGCCGGCGCCGGCGAAGTAATCGCGCACCGCGCGGCGCATCCACCAGCAGTGTTCTTCGCCGGAGTGCGGTGGATGCGGACCTGTTGACGTCATGCGCTGCGTGGTGAGCACCACTTCGCCGCCCAGCCTCGATCCGGTCGGGCGCGGCTCCTCGGCTCGGTCCGCCATCCATGGCGGACTCGCCGCCGCGGACGATCCCTGGCCCGCTCTCCGCGCACCCGACCGGGTCGAGGCTCCGCGAGCGTAACGATCAGGACTTCTTCCAACCCTAAGGCCTCGGGCAGCGCTCTGCCCCCTCCCTTTCGCCGCAGGCGAAGGGGAGGGCCGGGGTGGGGTGCTTTTTGCTGTTGCTCTTGCTTCGGTGGCTTGACCGGTAAAGCCCTGACCCCTCCCCATCCCTCCCCTGCGCTTGGCGCAAGGGAGGGGACCTCAAGTCGATGCCTTCCCGTGACTGATCGCATTTGGCGCAAGGAAGAAAGTTCGAACGACCGCGCAAACCGAAGCGCCATGACCTGACGCGCGCAGCAGCGGGCCGGCGGGCGGGGGCCGCGACGAGCGAGGCAGGACGCCGAGCGCCCGAGTCAGGGCAGGATGCCCTGATCGAGGGAAAAGCGGCCCCCGCCCGCCGGACCGCTGCCCTCCGAAGCCAAAGCACACACACGCCTCAGTCATTCCAGCGCCCAGTCCAAAAAACAAAAGGGGCCACAAGGGCCCCTTTCGCCTGCAGATGTCGATGCAGCGTTTTCAGTTCTGCGCGGCCACCACATCCACACGCACGCGAATGCGATCGCCCGGGTTATAGGCAGTGCGGGTCTGATAGGTCCGGCCGGCATATTCGTAGGTGACGTTGTAACCCTCCACCTCGCCTTCGTAACGCTGGTCGGACACCGGCTCGCAGACGCGCACCGTGCCGCGCTCGGTGTGCGAGTTGTCGTAGACCGACTGACCGGCCGCGGTGCCGGCGGCGGTGCCCACCGCGGTGCCGATCACCCGGCCCGTCCCGCCGCCAAAGCGACTGCCGACCACGGCACCGAGCACACCACCGGCGATGGTCGCCGCGATGCGTCCGCCCGGAGTGGCCTGGCGCTGGCCATTGCCATCGTAGTAATCGCCGCCGCGCGCATAGGCATCGTCGGCATCGCGGTAATAGCACCTGCTGCTGCGGAGGAGGCGGCGCGGCGATGATCGGATCGACCCGCACCACGCGCGCATAGTCGTAATTGCCGCTGTCGCGGCCGTCGTAATAGTCGCGGCTGTTGGAGGCGTAGCCATCGCCATAGCGCTGCGCGTAGTAGTCCGCATAGCGCGACTGGCCGGACGCCGGCGCGATGCAGGTCACACCGATCAGGAACAGGCCGAGCGTGGAGCGGATCATATGGGCGGTCTCCGGCGCCGGATCGGCGCACGCGCATCGTCGAGCCGCCGCGGTGAGCCGGTCCTGAACCCGGCCGGCGGCCTGCCGCGCGTTCAACCGCGCGACAGGCCCTTTTCTGGAACGCCAGACAGACTCAGCCGGCGAACTCGGTCTCCAGGCTCACCGGCACCGCCTTGAGCGCCTTGGACACCGGACAGTTCTCCTTGGCGTTCTCGGCGATCTCCTTGAACTTGGCCGCGTCGATGCCCGGCACCACGCCCTTGACCTTCAGGCGGATGTGCGAGAGCGCGGGGCCGCCTTCCATGGACAGGTCCACTTCGGCGCGCGTGTCCAGCGAGGTCGGCGGCGAGCCGGCCTCGGTCAGCAGATTGGACAGGGCCATGGTGAAGCAGCCGGCGTGCGCGGCGGCGATCAGTTCCTCGGGATTGGTGCCCTTCTCGGTACCGAAGCGGCTGTTGAAACCGTAAGGCGTGTCGGACAGCAGCCCGCTCTGCGGCGTGGACAGCTTGCCCTTGCCAGACTTCAGGTCGCCTTCCCAGTGTGCGGTGGCCGGACGCGAGATACCCATGCGATGTGCTCCTGTGTGCTTGAAAGTGACCCGCAGCCTAAGCGCCACGATGTAAGCGCACCGTGCCGGCCGCGCACAGGCCATCGCGCAGTGCGGCAAAAACACGCGAGACGTTGTTTCCCCCCTGACCTCCGATCGCTTTTTTGTGGGAGCCGCCATGGCGGCGATGGGCTTTATCGGCAAGGCCACATCGCCGCCATGGCGGCTCCTACACTGGGGCTCGACACCTTCAGAAGCGTCACCGGGAGCTCGCCCACGCGCCTTTGGTCGAGAAAACACGAAAAAACCGCGAAAAAAGCCGAATTCCTCTTGGCTGGGCCCGCGCCTTGCCCTACATTCCGCAGGCCGACCGTTCGGCCAGTACATCCACCAACACGGTACACAGGACACATATGGCAAAGACCACCAAGAAGGTAGCGCCGAAGAAGGCCGCCAAGACCGCCGCCAAACCGGCTGCTCCCAAGCCGATCAAGGAGGCCCTGACCAAGTCCGGTCTGGTCGCCCACATCGCCGAATCCAGTGGCGTGGCTCCGAAGGACGTGCGCGCTGTCATGGCTGCGCTGCAGTCGGCCATCCAGGGCTCGGTGAGCAAGAAGGGCGCGGGCACGTTCACCCTGCCGGGCCTGCTGAAGATCAAGACCGTCAGCGTGCCGGCCAAGCCGAAGCGCAAGGGCATCAACCCCTTCACCAAGGAAGAGCAGTGGTTCGCCGCCAAGCCGGCTTCGACCAAGCTCAAGGCCACCTTCATGAAGACGCTGAAGGATTCGGCGGCCGCCTGATTCCTGAAGGCGCCACCGGTTTCACTGCTCGGGACGGCCTTGGCCGTCCCGAGTCGTTTCCGGGCTTCCCGCATCGCGGACAAGGCGCAGCCCGAACGACCGTCTCGCATCGCGCGCCTTGACCGCAGGCTCATCGGCGGCACGCCACGCTTAAGGCACATGCACGCACCTTCCGCCACCACGCCCGCTCGCCGCCTGCGCCGCGCCCTGCTCTGGCTGGTCGCGCTGGCGCTGCTGGCCTGGGCCGCGGGCTGGGCCTGGAACCAGCCCTTCATGCAGACCCCGCGCATGCTCTGGCGCGTGACGCGCATGCCGCCGGCGCAGGCGCTGCCGGTCCCGGTCGAAGGCGTGCGCGCCACGCGCATCGCCGCCACCTTCGGCGCGCCGCGCGGGCGCGACCGCACCCACGCCGGCGTGGACATCTTCGCCGCCCGCGGCACGCCGGTGCGCAGCGCCACACCGGGCGTGATCGTCTCGATTCGCGATGGCGGCCTGGGCGGGCGCCAGGTGTGGGTGCTCGGACCAGGACGCGAGCGCTACTACTACGCGCACCTGGACGACTGGGCGCCCGGATTGCGTGAAGGACGCAGCGTCCTGCCCGGCGACCTGCTCGGTTTCATCGGCACCACCGGCAACGCGCGCGGCACGCCGCCACACCTGCACTACGGCATCTACGGCGCCGATGGCGCGCGCGATCCGCTGCCGGCATTGCGCGCCTGGCGCCCGCCGGAACACTGAGTCGCGCCCCACCGGCTCGCGCGACGGCGCGCGGATACCTACCTTGGCCACTCGCACTTCGCCTCGTGACCGCCATGCAGGACCCTCGCCCGCACCGCTATCGCATCACCATCACGCCAGTCGAAGACGACGGCTACCCGTGCCGCGACCGCTGCAGCATCGAATTCGAGCATCGCGCCAGCCAGGACTGGCTGCGGCTGATGCACCAGTCGCAGCGTCACCGTCAGCTCAGCGCGGACGAGCGCGCCGCCACCCTGGTGGCCAGCCGCGTGCTGCGCGATCTGGCCCATCGCCATCGCGATGCGCAGGAGGACCCGTTCGCGCCGCTGGAGCCGGCGCTGGACCGCTTCATCGCCGGGATCGACCCCAACCGCTAGCGCAGGCCGCGCGTACACTGCGCGCCACCGCCACTGCCCGATCCCGCCATGCGCCTGCTGCTGCCCTTGCTGCTGTGTCTGCTGCTGGGCAACTGTTCCTGCAGCCGCAAGCCCGAGCCGCAGGCCGAGCTGGCCACGACCGCCGCGCTGCCGCAGGCCGGCACGCGCACGGACGATCAGGCCGCGCTGGCCAGGCGCCAGGCGCTGGACGCGCAGCAGCAGGCCCACCTGCTCGAAGCCGCCGGTGTGCTCCACGCCTACCTGGCCGACATCGCCTCGGGCCGGCTGGACCAGGCCGATGCGCAATGGACCGGCGGCAAGCCGGCGCCGGTGCCCGACGATGCCGCGCTGCGCGCGCTCGGCCCGCGCACCATGCGCATCAACAGCGACGCGCCCAAGCCGCTGGACCCGGACCAATACCCCTCGCGCAGTCTGGAAATCCCCGTGCATCTGCAGGTCGCCGATGCGCAGGGCCGTGTGCAGCGGTGGGACGGCTGGTACCGCCTGCGTCGCAAGATCGGCAACGACGGCTGGACGCTGTCCAGCGCCTCGATCCGCCCACAGCTCGATTGAGGCCCGGTTCACCCGATGTGCTTAAGGTGTGCCTGGCCTCCAGCCGCCTCTCTCGGACGTTTCCATGCAGGCTCTCTTCGCCCACCGCATGCGCGCCGCCCTCGTCGCCACGGCCCTGGTGATCGCACCGATCACGGCCGCGTCGTGGGCCCAGGCGCAGTCCTCCAGCCAAGCGCCTTCCAACGAGCTGTCCGTCAGCGCGACACAGGTGCAGGGCTTTCTCGAGCATGAGTTCCCGCGCGATTTCCAGGCGCTGGGCGGCCTGCGTCTCGATGACCGCCAGCAATCCGCAGCTGCGCATTCCGCCGGGCAGCGACCGGGTCCAGATGCAGTTCGACGCCAGCGCCAGCGGCAATCCGCTGGGCCGGGTCTGGCTGAGCAGCGGCCTGCGCTACGACCCGCAGGCGATGACGCTGTACCTGGACGCGCCCACCGTGGATCGCGTCGCGGCCACCAACGGCGGCGAACTGCACGAACGCGATCGGCAGCTGGTCAGCCTGTTCCTGCAGGACTACGCGCGCAGCGAACCGCTGTACCGCCTGGATCCCAAGCTGTTGGCCAGCCTGGGCGACGTGCGTGTGCAGTCCGCGCGCGTGCGCAATGGCCGCATCGTGGTCCAGTTCGACCAGCCCGTGGGCATGCCGGATCTGAGCGATGCGCCCTGACCCGATGCGTCTGCGCATGCTGATGCTCGGCCTGCTCGCGGCCGGAATCGCGACGCTGGCCGCCTGCGATCCGGGCAAGGATCGGCAGGCGCGTTCTGGCGACGCCCCTCCCGCGACCAGCGCGCCGACGCCCGCCACGCCGCCGGCGTCGGTGCCGAGCGATTCGCAGACCGAAGACGCGCTGGCCGAACCGCCGCCGATGCAGGCCGCAGAAGCCGCTACACCTGGAGAACCAACCGCCGAAAGCGCGCAAGACACCGTGCGTCGCTACTACGCGGCGATCAACGCGGGCGACTACGCAGCCGCCTATGCGCTCTGGAGCCGGGACGGCGCGGCCAGCCGGCAGCCCTTCGACGTCTTCGCCAAAGGCTATGCCAAGACCCGCCAGGTCGATGCGCGTGTCGGCCAGGCCTTCGATGCGGAGGGCGCGGCTGGTTCGCGCTATATCCAGGTGCCGGTCGACCTGGCCGCATTGCAGGCCGATGGCAGTACGCGGCACTACAGGGGCAGCTTTACCCTGCGTGCCGTGATGGCAGACGGCGCGCCGGCGAAGGACCGGACCTGGCATCTGGATTCAGCGGATCTGGAAGGATACGAGCCTTCGGCACGAGGCGACGAACGCTGATCGCCTCATCGTGCGAGTAGCTATCTTCTTTAATTAAGTCGTGACCTCGTTGTAGAGCGGAGCTTGCTCCGCTGCATTTCGGCCGGATCTTGGGAAAGCCCCAGCGGAGCGAGCTCCGCTCTACAGACGGGCGCGCGACCCGAAGGCCGCGCCCCGTTTTCTTCTCGATTTCGAGCTGTCAGTTCGCCAGCGCTTCCGCGATCGCCTTGCTGAAGGCCGGGATATCGTCGGGATTGCGGCTGGTGATGATGTTGCCGTCGACCACCACCTCGCGGTCTTCCCAGGTGCTGCCCGCATTGGACAGGTCGGTCTTGAGCGAACTCCACGAAGTCAGCTTGCGTCCCTTGGCCAGGCCCGTTTCCGCCAGCAGCCAGGGGCCATGGCAGATCGCCGCCACCGGCTTGTCGTCGGCGGCCACGGCCTTGATGAAGTCCAGCGCGGACGACTCGCGGCGCAGCGTGTCGGGGTTGATCACACCGCCCGGCAGCACCAGCGCGTCGTAATCGGACGGCTTGGCCTGGTCGAGCTGCTTGTCGACCTTGACCGAGTCGCCCCAGTCCTTCTGGTCCCAGCCGCGGATGCTGTCCTTGCCCTTGAGCGAGATCACCTCGACCTTGGCGCCCATTTCCTCCAGGCGACGCTTGGGCTCGGTGAGTTCGGACTGTTCGAATCCATCGGTGGCGAGCACGGCGATGGTCTTGCCAGTGAGCGTGGTCATGAGCGAAGGCTCCGTTGAAGAAAGGAACCCCATCTTCGGCGCCGCGCCGTTCGAGGCCTGTCGTTTCCTGGTGGCGATGTCTCGACGCGACGCGAACACGCGCCGCATTCAGCTCATATGCCAGCCATGGCTGACCAGGAAGCTCTGCCCGGTCAGCGCGTTGCTCGGGTATTCGCACAGGAACTTCACCATCGCGGCCACGTCCTCGACCGTGGTGAAGGTGGCATCGACCGTATTGCCCAGCATCACGCGCTTGATCACTTCTTCCTCGCTGATGCCGAGGCTGGCGGCCTGCTCCGGGATCTGCTTCTCCACCAGCGGCGTGCGCACGAATCCCGGGCAGATCACATGGCTGCGCACCCCATGCGGCCCGCCCTCCTTGGCCAGCGTGCGCGACAGGCCGAGCAGGCCATGCTTGGCGGTCACATAGGCCGACTTCAGCGGCGAGGCCTCGTGCGAATGGGCCGAGCCCATGTAGATCACCGTGCCGCGCTTGCGCGCATACATGCCCGGCAGTACGGCCTTGGTGGTGAGGAAGGCGCCGTCCAGATGGATGGCCAGCAGCTTCTTCCAGTCCGCGAAGGGAAAATCCTGGATCGGATGCACGATCTGCACGCCGGCATTGGCGACGCAGGATGTCCACGGGACCCAGTTCCTGCACGACCCGGTCGATGCCGGCATCGACCGCCGCTTCGTCGGTGACGTCCATCGCCACGCCCAGCGCCTGGCCGCCCTCGGCCTGGATCTGCGCGGCGGTGGCCTGCGCACCTGCCTGGTTGAGGTCGGCGATGGCCACGCGCGCCCCGGCCCGGGCCAGGGTCTGCGCCAGGGCCTTGCCGATGCCGCTGGCCGCGCCGGTGATGACGGCCACCTGGCCTTGGAGGGACTGGGTCACGGGGCAACCTCGCAGGGAACGGGCCGCCAGTGTGCCGCAGGCGCGGGCCCTTCAGCGTTGGTCGAAAGGGCAATTCCTCCGGGCCTGCCTCATGGCTACAGCGTGAAGCGGTAGCTGAACTTCACCAGCAGCTGCTCGTCCTCGCGCAGGCGCAGCGCATCGCCCAGCAGGCGGCCGACCGGATCGCTGCGGTCGGTCTCCTGGTAGCCGCCGCGCGCGTAGACAATGTACAAGTCCGACATCGGTGCGACCTCGTAGCGGTAGCGCACCTGGAAGCCCAGGTTGCGCACGCTGAAGTCCGGCACGGCCTCGTCGGTGCGCAGCGGCTGGGTGTTGGCCAGCACGCGGTAAGCGCCCTTGGCCTGCGCCTCGATGGCCAGCGCCTGCAGCTTCACGCGCAGCTCCTGGCGGTTGGCCAGGTTCCAGGTCAGGCCGGCGTTGAGATGCCATTCGCGGCCGTTGTACAGGCCGACCAGGTTGTCGCGCTGCCAGATCGACCAGGCCGGCGAATGATCCGCATAGCCGCCCAGGTAGAGGCTGAAGTCGTCGTTGACGAAATAGGTCGCCGTGTAGTCCGCGCTGTAGTTGAGCGCGCCTGCGTCGGTGATGCTGCCGCGCCGCGCCCACAGCTCCACCTCGTGCGCCCAGCGTCCCTTGCGCGGGCGGCTGTATTCGTAGACCAGCTGGGTATTGAAGGGCTGCTGCACCGAACCATGGCCGCGCGTGAGCAGGTCGTCCACGCCGGCATCGTTGAAGTTGACCTGGATGAACTCCTCGCTGCCATCGCGCACCTCGCCCTGGCGGCTGATCCGCAGCTGCCGGTCGAGCATCTCGCCGTGGTCGTTGTTGACCTGGCTGATGCGCCAGCGCCAGTCCTTGGAGGCATAGCGCGACTGCGCCGGCTGCTCGGGGAAGCGCTTGCGCACTTCCCAATGGCCGTAGTTGAGGCTGTTCTGCGACAGGTAGCCGGCGTCGTTGAGCTGCAGATCGCTGCCGAAGTGCATGGCGATCCACTGCTGGCGCCAGCCGTGGTCCATCTCGTAGTCGGCCCACAGCGTGCCGCCGCCATCGCGCGTGGTCTGGCCGGCCTGTCTGATCTGGCTGCCGAGCAGGCGCGTGCGCACGTTCCAGCGCGCGTTGGGGCGCCAGTTGTGGTCCACGCCCAGCACGGTCGCCTCGCGATCCAGCCATGGGCGCTCGACCTGGGTCAGCATCAGGCCCAGGTTCTGCGTGCTGAAGTCGCGCACCAGCCGCAGCGCGCGGAAGCTGCGCCCGGCCTCGCCGTCCTCCTCGGCCACGAACACGCCGTACTTGGTCGCGCCCAGGCTGCCGTTGACCTTCACCGCGGCGTTGATGTCGGCCGCGCCGCGCCCGTCGTCGGAAGGCCCGCCGATGCGCCGGGTATACAGCAGCTGGCTGAAATCGGACGGCGTGGTGAACTCGAACAGCCCCTGGTTCTCGGTGAAGAACGGGCGCTTGTCGCTGACATAGGTCTCGGTGGCGTCGAAGTTGACCACCAGGTCGTCGCTCTCGACCTGGCCGAAGTCCGGGTTGAGGGTGGCGGTCATCTGGAACTGGCCGCTGGGCTTCCAGAACACGTCCACCCCGCCCTGTACATCGGTGCCGCCGTGCACGTTGTCGTACAGGCCCGAGATGTACGGGGTCACGGCCAGCAGCGACTGCTGGTAGTCGGTGACCTCCACGACCGCGAAGTCGGACAGGAAGCGCGGCCGCTCGAAGCTGGCCACCGGCCAGGCGGCGCGCTCGCCGGTGGCACCGATCACGCGGTCCAGGTAGAGCTTCATCCGCCGCTTGCCGCCGCTGGCCTTGTGCATCGGCGCGATGTACCAGGGGATCAGCATCTCCACCGACCAGCTCTGCTCGTCCGCGCTGACCGCGTGCTGCCAGTGGCCATCCCAGTCGGTGTTGAAGTGGTTCTCGTTGGTGACCACCGCATCGTTGATGCCGTCGGTGGAGGACACCACGAAGTTGTAGCCGGTGCGCCCGTCGCCGTCGAAGTCCACCATCAGGTTGATCCGGTCGACCTGGTCCTTGAAGTCGCGCCGCACCTTCTGCAGGGTGCGCGGCACACCGGGCGGCTGCACCGCACGCACCGCCACCGCCAGGCCCTCGGGAGTGGCCAGGATCCAGGCCTCGGTAGGCTGGCTGCCCGGTGCGCCGGTCAGCGGCTGCACCTGGCGGAAGTCGGTGATGTGCTGGGCGCCGGCCCATTCCGCCGGATCGATCCGGCCATCGATCTGCACCGCGCCGGCGGGCGCCGCCAACGCCATCGACACGCTTGCCGCCAATACCGAGCCACGCATGGTCCTGCTTCCTTCTGAGCCTGAGGGGCCGATGGCCGCCTTCGGGTGCGTATGTTGGGAAGCTTGTCAGCGCGTGCCGACTGGCATTGGTCATTGCAACCTTTTGTCCGCCGCGTGCATCCACGGCCATGGCGCGTTGCATGCGCCGCTCCGCGCGCGGCCGCTTGCAGCCCGCGCGCGGACTGCCTCAGCGCTTGGGCTGGAGCATGGTCCCGGTGCAGTTCTTCGAGCCGCAGCGGCAGGCCCAGATCTTCTTCAGCCGCGGCGTGTGCCGCTCGGCCAGGGTGATGCCGTAGTTGTAGGTCAGCTCTTCGCCGGGCTTGATGGCGCGGATGGCCTCGATGAATACCTTGTCCTTGGTGCGGTCGTCGCCCTCGGCCTCTTCGATCAGGGCCTCGCAGTTGGGATTGCAGCTGTGGTTGATCCAGCGGGCGCTGTTGCCGCCGCGGGCGCCGTCGATGACGTATTCATCATTAAGTGTGAACAGGAAGGTATGGCCGCTCTCGACATCGCCGCCTTCGTCGGCATCCACCTGCGCGTGCGTGCGCAGTTCGCCGCGGTATTCGATCAGCCGCTCCCCCTTCTTGATCGGGGCCACGGCGAACATGCCGTTGCCATGGATGGCGGACTTGCGGGTGGCGATCTTGCGCGGCATCGAGGCATCCATGAAGAGGGTCGTCCCGCATTGTCGCCTCGCGCCGCAGTTCGTGCCACTGCATGTCGAGCGTCTGCGCAGCAGCGCTGCTCGGGATGGCCTTCACCCGTCGGTGCGAGGCCCTTACAAGCGTCGTCGCCGAGCCCAAGCTCGTCGTTCCAGCGAACGCGGGAACCCAGCGACTTTCTCGCGGACGGCACAGGGCACGGAGGTCCGTGCGTCGCTGCAATGGGCAGCTGTTGCTTTGGCTCTTCTTCCGATCACAGGCGGCGGCGTGTAAGTGCGCCTGCTGCAGTGGAGTGAGTGAGCCTGCTTCGGAAGGGCAGCGGTCCGGCGGGCAGCGGCCGCTTTTCCCTCAATCAGGGCATCCTGCCCTGATTCGGGCGCTCGGCGTCCTGCCTCGCTAGTCGCGGCCGCTGCCCGCCGGCCCGCTGCCGCGCGCGTCACGTCACAAGGCTTCGGTTTGCGCGGTCGTTCGAGACCGTTGCCCATGCGCAGAGCGCGATCAGTGACGGGACGGCTTCGACTTGAGGCCCCCTCCCTTTCGCCATAGGCGAGGGGGAGGGATGGGGAGGGGTCGTGGCTTTCCCGGTCAAGCCACAGAAGCAAGAGCAAAAGCACCCCACCCCGGCCCTCCCCTTCGCCTGCGGCGAAAGGGAGGGGGCAAGGCGCTGCTTGATGCCTTCGAGTAGGAAGAAGTCCTGATCCATCCGCCGCAAGGCGCCGCCTTGCGCTGGGGCTCCGGCATCGACGGTGCCGCGGTCCCGGACCACTCGGCTTCCATGGTGCAGCCAAGCTGTACGCGCCCATTGTTTCACGCGGTCTGGGGTTTGAGTCGCGCGGCGGGAAAGCGTACAATTTCGGTCCAATTTCATCCGTCGCCCCTGCGTGGGCGCCCCGCCACCATGCTGCGCGTCACCAAGCTCACCGATTACGCCACCGTCCTGTTGACCGTCCTGGCCAACCGCAGCGGCGAAGTGCTCAGCGCCACGGAGCTGGCCGAGGCCTCGGGCCTGGAGGCCACCACCGTCAGCAAGGTGCTCAAGCCGCTGGCCCAGGCCGGGCTGGTAGAAGGCCTGCGCGGCGTGCACGGTGGCTACCGGCTGGCCCATGCGGCCGGCGACATCAGCCTGGTGCAGATCATCGAGGCCATGGAAGGGCCGCTGGCGATCACCGAATGCAGCCAGCACGACAGTCAGTGCGGCATCGCCCAGCGCTGCGGTGTGCGCGCCAACTGGCGGCTGATCAACGACGTGGTGGCCGACGCGCTGCGCGGCATGACGCTGGCGCAGATGCTGCAGCCGGCCGCCCCCTCCCCCACTCCCGATACGCGCCGCCGCCCCATCGCCGTGCGCGTGGACAACTGAACTGTAGGCAGCCCCCATGGCCACCGAAGCAACCCAGGTTCCCGCCGCCCCCGTCCGCAACGCCGAGATCGTCGAACAGCTCGGCCGCCGCTACGAGGCCGGCTTCATCACCGAGATCGAGTCCGACTCGCTGCCGCCCGGCCTGAGCGAGGACATCGTCCGCGCGCTGTCGGCCAAGAAGGACGAGCCGCAGTGGATGACCGACTGGCGGCTGGCCGCCTATCGCCACTGGCTGACCATGCCGGTGCCGCACTGGGCCAAGCTGAAGATCGCGCCGATCGACTTCCAGGCGCTGAGCTATTACTCCGCGCCCAAGGGCCCCAAGTACAAGTCGCTGGACGAGGTGCCCCAGGAGCTGCTGGACACCTACGACAAGCTGGGCGTGCCGCTGCATGAGCGCGCCAAGCTGGCCGGCGTGGCGGTGGACGCGGTGTTCGACTCGGTCTCGGTCGGCACCACCTTCCGCAAGGAGCTGGCCGAGAAGGGCATCATCTTCTGTTCGATGTCCGAAGCCATCAAGGAGCATCCGGAGCTGGTCAAGCAGTACCTGGGCTCGGTCGTGCCGGTCGGCGACAACTACTTCGCCGCGCTGAACTCGGCGGTGTTCTCCGATGGCAGCTTCGTGTTCATCCCCAAGGGCGTGCGCTGCCCGATGGAGCTGAGCACCTATTTCCGCATCAACGCCGGCCACACCGGCCAGTTCGAGCGCACCCTGATCGTGTGCGAGGACAAGGCCTACGTCTCCTACCTGGAAGGCTGCACCGCGCCGATGCGCGATGAGAACCAGCTGCACGCCGCGGTGGTCGAGCTGGTCGCGCTGGAAGATGCCGAGATCAAGTATTCGACCGTGCAGAACTGGTACCCGGGCGACGAGCAGGGCCGCGGCGGCATCTACAACTTCGTGACCAAGCGCGCCGAGTGCCGGGGCGCGCGCAGCAAGGTGACCTGGACCCAGGTGGAGACCGGTTCGGCCATCACCTGGAAGTACCCCTCCTGCGTGCTGCTGGGCGACGACTCGGTGGGCGAGTTCCACTCGGTCGCGCTGACCCACCATCGCCAGCAGGCCGACACCGGCACCAAGATGATCCACGTGGGCCGCAACACCAAGTCCAAGATCGTCTCCAAGGGCATCAGCGCCGGCCGCGGCCAGAACACCTACCGCGGCCTGGTGCGCGTGGACCGCTCGGCCGAGGGCGCGCGCAACTACACCCAGTGCGACAGCCTGCTGATCGGCAAGCAATGCGGCGCCCACACCTTCCCCTATATCGAGGTGAAGAACCCGGGCGCGACCGTCGAGCACGAGGCCACCACCTCCAAGATCAGCGACGACCAGCTGTTCTACTGCCGCGCCCGCGGCATCAGTGAGGAAGACGCCGTGTCGATGATCGTCGACGGCTTCTGCAAGCAGGTCTTCCGCGAGCTGCCCATGGAATTCGCCGTGGAAGCCAAGAAGCTGCTGGAAGTGTCGCTGGAAGGCTCGGTGGGCTGACGCCCTTGGGGGCCGGGAATCGGGAATGGGGAATCGGGAATCGGTTCTCGCCCGGTGCCTAGCCGCGACGCCTCTGCTTTTACCTATTCCCTATTCTCAATTCCCCATTCCCATGCTCAAGATCGACAACCTCCACGCCGCCGTTGCCGGCAAGGACATCCTCAAAGGCCTCTCGCTGGAGGTGAAGCCGGGCCAGGTGCACGCCATCATGGGCCCGAACGGCGCGGGCAAGTCCACGCTGGGCAACATCCTGGCCGGCCGCGAGGGCTATGAAGTCACCGAAGGCAGCGTGCGGTTCGAAGGCGCCGACCTGCTGGCGCTGGAACCGGAAGAGCGCGCCGCGGCCGGCGTGTTCTTGGCCTTCCAGTATCCGGTCGAGATCCCGGGCGTGAACAACACCTACTTCCTGCGCGCCGCGCTCAACGCCCAGCGCAAGGCGCGCGGCGAATCCGAGCTGGATTCGATGCAGTTCCTCAAGCTGGTGCGCGAGAAGCTGGCCGTGCTGCACCTGAAGGACGAGCTGCTGCATCGCGGCGTCAACGAGGGCTTCTCCGGCGGTGAGAAGAAGCGCAACGAGATCTTCCAGCTCGCCGTGCTGGAGCCGAAGCTGGCGATCCTGACGAGACCGACTCGGGCCTGGACATCGACGCGCTCAAGGCCGTGGCCGAGGGCGTCAACGCGCTGCGCAGCGCCGGGCGCTCGTTCCTGGTCATCACCCACTACCAGCGTCTGCTGGACTACATCAAGCCGGATGTGGTGCACGTGCTGGCCGACGGCAGGATCGTGCAGACCGGCGGGCCGGAGCTGGCGCTGGAGCTGGAAGCCCACGGCTACGCATGGCTGAAGGACCGCGTGGCGCCGGAAGCGGCGGCATGAGCACGCTGCTGGACTCCCTGGCGTCCGCCTTCAGCGGCGATGCCACGCGCCGCGCGGTGCTGGACGACGCCCTGGCCGCCGGCCTGCCGAGCCAGCGCGACGAGGCCTGGAAGTACACCTCGCTGCGGGCGCTGGAGCGCCGCCGCTTCGCGCCGGTGGACGCCGCACCGCAGGTCGATGCCGCGCTGCTGGCGCATATCCCCGCCCCGCGCCTGGTGTTCGTCAACGGCCGCCATGCCCAGGCGCTGTCCGATCTGTCGGGTCTGGACGAAGGGGTCAGCGTGCAGCGCCTGTCCGAGGCGCTGGCCGAGGGCAGCGATGCCGCGCGCTTCCTGGCACGCCGCTTCGAACGCAACGACGAGGTCTTCGCCCGGCTCAACGCCGCGCTGGCCAGCGAAGGCGTGCTGCTGCGCGTCGAGGCCGGCGTGCAGGCGGACACGGCGCTGCAGCTGGTCTTCATCGGCGCGGCGGAATTGGACAGCCCGAACCTGGACGTGGGTGCGCCTGCGCGGGACGCGCATGTCGACCGCGCCTGGCATCTGCGCAACCTGATCGAACTGCGCGCCGGCGCGCGCCTGCGCGTGGTCGAACACCATCTCGGCGCCGGCGAGCACGCACACCTGGCCAATGCGCTCACCCATGTCCATCTGGCGCAGGGTGCACGGCTGGTCCACGCCCGTGCCCAGCACGAATCGGACAAGGCCACCAGCCTGCTGCGCACCGACGCGGTGCTGGCGCGCGATGCGCGCTACACGCGCGTGGACCTGGAGCTGGGCGCCGCGCTGTCGCGGCACGAGCTCAACGTGCGCCTGGAAGGCGAGCACGCGCGCCTGGACGCCAACGGCGTGCTGCTCGCCGGCGGGCGCCGCCACGTCGATACGCGACTGGGCATCGACCATATCGCGCGCGACACCAGCTGCGGCCTGACCTGGCGCGGGCTGGGCGCCGGCCGCGGCCGGGCCGTGTTCCATGGCGGCATCCTGATCCGCGAGGGCGCCGACGGCACCGACGCGCGCCTGTCCAACAAGAATCTGCTGCTGTCCGACACCGCCGAGATCGACACCCAGCCGGTGCTGGAAATCCATGCCGACGAAGTGCAGGCCGCGCACGGCGCCACCGTGGGCCGGCTCGACGCCAATGCGCTGTTCTACCTGCGCTCGCGCGGCCTGCCGCAGGCCGACGCGCAGCGCCTGCTGACCGCCGCCTTCTGCCGCGAGCCGCTGGCCGTGCTCGAGGACGACGCGCTGATCGGCCAGCTGACCGCGATCCTCGACCTGGCGCTGCGCCAGGCGGGCGCCGCATGAGCAAGCACGAGAACAGCGGCAGCGCCGGCGTGCGTCCGGAAGAGTCCGGCCAGGCCCAGGGCGTGGACTGGGACCGCATCCGCATGGACTTCCCGCTGCTGACGCGGGCGGTCAACGACAAGCCGCTGATCTACTTCGACAACGCCAACACCGCGCAGAAGCCGGTGGAAGTGATCGCCGCGGTGGACGGCTTCTACCGCCGCCAGAACGCCAACGTCAGCCGCGCCGTGCACGCGCTGGGCACCGAGGCGACCGACGCCTACGAGGGCGCGCGCAAGACGCTGGCGCGCTTCCTGGGTGTGCGCGGCGACGAGCTGATCCTGTGCAGCGGCACCACCTTCGCGCTCAACCTGGTGGCGTATTCCTGGGCGTTGCCCACGCTCAAGGCCGGCGATGTGATCCTGGTCTCGCGCATGGAGCACCACGCCAACATCGTGCCGTGGCAGCTGATCGCCCAGCGCACCGGCGCGACGATCCAGGTGGCCGAGATCCTGCCCGATGGACAGCTGGACCTGGACGCACTGTACAAGGCCATGACCCCGCAGGTGAAGCTGCTGGCGGTGGCCCACGTGTCCAACGTGCTGGGCACGGTCAACCCGGTGCGCGAGATCTGCAAGGCCGCGCGCAAGGCCGGCATCGTCACGGTGGTGGACGGCTCGCAGGCCGCGCCGCACATGCCGCTGGATGTGGCCTCGATCGGCTGCGATTTCTACGCGGTCACCGGCCACAAGATCTGCGGGCCCACCGGCACCGGCGCGCTGTGGGCGCGCCGGGCGCTGCTGGAGGCCATGCCGCCCTTCATCGGCGGCGGCGAGATGATCAAGGAGGTCAGATTCGAGAAGACCACCTTCAACGAGGTGCCGCACAAGTTCGAGGCCGGCACGCCCAACATCGCCGGCTTCGTCGGCCTGGGCGCGGCGCTGGACTATCTCGACGGCGTCGGCATGGCCGCGATCCGCGCGCGCGAGGCGCAGCTGCTGGCGCATCTGACCGAGGAACTGCAGCGCATCGAAGGCCTGCGCATCTTCGGCACCGCGCCGGACAAGGCCGCGGTGGTGTCGTTCCTGATCGACGGCGCCCACGCGCACGACCTGGCCACGCTGCTGGACCTGGAAGGCGTCGCCGTGCGCTCGGGCCAGCACTGCGCCCATCCGCTGCTGCAGTACTTCGGCGTCGCGGCCACGCTGCGCGCCTCGCTGGCCTTCTACAACACCCATGAGGAGATCGAAGCCTTCGTGGCCGCGCTGAAGAAGGCCCGCACGCTGCTGGGGTGAATGTGGGTGGGAGCAACTGTCTTCTCAAGTCCCGCAGCGGCCTGCCTGTAGAGCGGAGCTTGCTCCGCTGGGGCCTTCCCACGAACCGACCGAAGAGCAGCGGAGCAAGCTCCGCTCTACCGGTGGGAGCCGCCATGGCGGCGAGTGGGTCTACCGGTAAAGCCCCATCGCCGCCATGGCGGCTCCCACGAAGCCGCCGGCCTTTTACAATGGGCCGATGACCACACTGACCTTCCGCAACGCCACCCTGGACGACATCGAGGCGATCACCGCACTGGTGACCTCGGCCTATCGCGGGCAGGCCAGCCGCGCCGGCTGGACCACCGAGGCCGACCTGCTCGACGGCCAGCGCATCGATCGCGAAGTGCTGGCCGGCGACCTCTGCCGCGCCGACAGCCGCGTGCTGCTGGCCTATCGCGACGACGCGCTGGTCGCCTGCGCGCACGTGGCGCGCGAGGGCGATGCCGGCTATTTCGGCATGTTCTCGGTGCGCCCCACCCTGCAGGGCGC
This sequence comes from Pseudoxanthomonas sp. UC19_8, assembly GCF_042700505.1. NCBI lineage: Bacteria > Pseudomonadati > Pseudomonadota > Gammaproteobacteria > Lysobacterales > Lysobacteraceae > Pseudoxanthomonas > Pseudoxanthomonas sp. UC19_8. The sequence goes on along the minus strand of NZ_CP170559.1, from coordinate 998,522 downwards.
CGGCATCGGCAAGGACGTGATGGTCGAGGCCGAGCGCATCGCCCGCGAGGAACTGGGCGTGGAGGTGATGCGCATGAGCGTGATCGATGTGCGCCAGAGCCTGATCGCCTTCTACGAGCGCCGCGGCTACGTGCGCACCGGCACCTTCAAGCCCTTCCCGTACGGCGATGCGCGCTTCGGCACGCCGCTGCGCGACGACCTGCGCTTCGAGGTGCTGGAGAAAGCCCTTGTCTAGGAGCCGGCCGTGAGCGAGACCTGGACCTTCGTCTGCGCCACCGAGGAGCTGCTGCCGGGCGAGATGCGCAGCGGCTTCGACGAGGTCACCGGCGCGCCGATCGTGGTGTTCAACCTGGACGGCGACCTTTACGCGCTGGAGGACCGCTGCAGCCATGCCGAATTCGAGCTTTCGGCGGCGGGCTCCTTCGACGCCGAGACCGGCAGCATCGAGTGCGTGCTGCACGGCGCGCGCTTCGATATCCGCGAAGGCGTGCCGCTGTGCGGGCCCGCCTATGCGCCGGTGCCCAAGTTCCCGGTCAAGGTGGAACACGGCGGCGTGTGGTCGCGCGACGACCGCGACTGACCGCTCCAGGGTTCTGCACCGTACCGGACCGGCCATGCGCCGGCCTTTTCATTTCACCGTGATGCTGGCCCCGCGTTTCGCCGGCCTGCACCGAAGCCGATCACCGCTCCCGCAAACGCGCGACCACCGCCACCATGAGGATCGCCACGACGGTGATGCCGGTGGCGACATAGCCGATGCTGGCCAGTCCCCATTGCGGGATCACCAGGCCGCCGATGACCGCGCCCAGCCCGGTCCCGGCGTTGGCGGCCGAGACGTTCAAGGTGCCGGCCAGCGCCTGCGCATGCGACGCGGACTGCATCACCCGCACCTGGCAGATGGGGAATAGCGCGGTGTAGGCGATGCCCCACAGCGCGAGCGCGCCCGCCAGCGGCCCAGCGGAGCCCGCCAGCGGCACGCTGGCCGCCATGCCCACGCCGAGCAGCAGCGCGAAGGCCGCGGTCGCGCCCAGCGGACTGCGATCGACCAGGCGCCCGCCCAGCCAGTTGCCGAGCAGGCCGATCGCGCCGAAGCCCATCAGCCACCAGCCCACATGCGCCGGCGCCACCCCGGCGATGCGCTCCAGCAGGTCGGCCAGATAGGTGTAGGCGGCGAACATCGCCGTGAACACGACGACCGACAGCACGACGTTGGCGACGAAGAACGGGTCCTTGAGGATGCGGGTCTGCTCGGCCAGGCGCAGCCGTTCGGGCCTGGCCACCCTCGGCATGAAGACGGTCAGGGCCAAGGCCATCAGCAGCGACAGCCCGGCCAGGATCCAGAAGGTGCCGCGCCAGCCGATCGCATCGGCGGCAAGCGTGCCCAGCGGAATCCCGAACAGCAGCGCGGCGGAGATGCCCAGATACACCTGCGACACGGCACGGCCCGCGCGTTGCGGCCCGACGATCTGTCCGGCCGTCTCGCTGGCCGTGCCCCAGAACACCGGCAGCGCCAGCGCCGGAATGAACCGCGCCACCGCCAGCACCCACACGTTGGGCGCGACCGCCGCCAGGGCGTTGGACGCCGCGAAGATCAGCAGGATGACGACGAACAGCCGCTTGCGTTCGACATGCGAGAGCAGCGCGGTCAGCACCGGGCCGAACAGCATCACCGTGAAGGCGAACAGCGTCACGAGCTGACCAGCGGCGGAAATCGAGATCTCCAGGTCGCGGGCGAGCCCCGGCAGCAGCCCGACGATCAGGTACTCGGTGGTGACGATGACGAAGGCGGCCACCGCGAGGATGACGATCGACAGACTGCCGCGACCCGCCGGAACGGCCGCGTTCGGAGGGGAAAGGGAAGACATGGAGATGAGGCTCCGGGTACCAGATGTGGTCCTGCCAGCTTATTGGCGAACCAGATTCCAATCCCGGATCATTTTTCAACCTAATATGGACTCAATTTCCATAATCCGGGCACGGCAGATGATTCCTTCCGAGCGCCTCAAGGGCATCGAAGCCTTCGTTGCGACCGCCGACGCAGGCAGCTTCACCGCAGCCGCCGAGCGTTTGAACCTGACCAATTCGGCCGTCAGCAAGAGCGTGGCGCGCCTGGAAGACCGGCTGGGCAGCCGCCTGTTCGAGCGCACCACGCGCCGGCTGGCGCTGACGGACGCCGGCACGGCGTTCTATCGCACCTGCGTGCGCGTGCTCGCCGACCTGGAGGAGGCAGAAGCCGTCCTGGCGGCCCAGCGCCATGAGCCGGTGGGCCGCCTGCGGCTGGATGCGCCGGCGGCGTTCGGCCGGCTGCAGGTCTGGCCGCTGCTGCTGCGGTTCGCGCAGCAGCATCCGCACCTGCGCCCGCATGTCTCGTTGACTGACCGCTTCGTCGACCTGCTGGAGGAAGGCATCGACGTCGCCGTCCGCATCGGCGGTCCGGATCACTGGCCGGCGTCGCTGGGGCACCGCTACCTCGGCAGCGAGCGCCTGATCTTCTGCGCCTCGCCCGAGTACCTGGCGCGCAGCGGGGCGCCGGCGTCGCTGGCGGACCTGTCCCGCCACGACACGGTGCTGTACGGCAAGGCCGACGGCTCCACCAGCCCCTGGCTGATTGCGCACGACGCCGGCGCGGTCGAGCGACGGACCATGGAGGGCCGGATCGTCGTGGGCAGCGGCGAGGCCCAGGTCGCCGCGGTCAAGGCCGGCTGCGGCATCGCGCAGCTGGCGACCTGGCTGGTGCGCAAGGACCTGGCCTCCGGTGCGCTGGTGCCGATCCTGCCGGACCACACGACCGACGGCCTGCCGCTGAATCTGGTCTGGCCCGTCGGCCGGCAGTTGTTGCCCAAGGTCCACACCATCCTGGACGTGCTCGCCTCGGAACTGCGGATCGCCTAGTCGCGCGCTGCGTCTCGACGGCCGCACGCGGGGGATGCAGCTCACATCGCACGACGAGCCGAGCTGAACGGTTGTGAATACAAATCGTTCTCATTACAATCACGGCCCGTTAAGGAATGCGCGCCAGGCCTGGCCCGGGCCGCCTTCCGCCTCACGCGATGCCGTCGCTCCCCGGTTGGTCTTGGGGCCTGGTCGCGTGTGGCCCCGCACTCCCGTCAGCCGTCGCCAATGGGGGAACCAATCTTCACTTCATTGGAAGCACCGCTGACATGTCGCACATCCGTTCCCGCAAGCACCTTCCGGGCGCCCGCCCGCTGACCGCCGCCGCCCTGGCCACCTCGCTGGCGCTGGCCCTGCCGGGCACCGCCCTGGCGACCGACGGGATCGACGCGCCGGGCGCGTCCGCCGACCAGCAGCGCGACCACGACCGGGACGAGCACGATGGCCAGCGCCATCACCGCGGCGACGCGCGCACCCTGGACAAGATCGACGTGCACGGCTCGCGCATCCAGGCCAAGGCCGTGGCCTCGCCCAAGTTCACCCAGCCGCTGCAGGACACGCCCCAGACCATCCAGGTGATCACCAGCGACCTGTTCAACCAGCAGGGCGCCACCACCCTGACCGAGGCGCTGCGCAACTCGCCCGGCGTGGGCGCGTTCTATGCCGGCGAAAACGGCAGCACCAACACCGGCGACGCCATCTACATGCGCGGCTTCGACAGCTCCAGCAGCATCTTCGTCGACGGCGTGCGCGACCTGGGTTCGATTTCGCGCGATGTGTTCAACATCGATCAGATCGAGGTCGAGAAAGGACCGGCGGGCACCGACAACGGCCGCAGCGCGCCGACCGGCGCGATCAATATGGTCAGCAAGCGCGCCACCCTGCACGACGCGGTCTCCGGCACGCTCTCCGGCGGCACCGATGATCAGCGCCGCGGCACGGCCGACTGGAGCCAGACGCTGGCCGGCGGCCTGGCGCTGCGCCTCAACGCGATGTGGCAGGACAGCGATGTGCCCGGCCGCGACCACGTGGAGAACAAGCGCTGGGGCCTGGCGCCCTCGCTGGGCTTCAACCTGGACGGCGCCACGCGCGCATGGTTGAACCTGTACTACGTCAAGCAGGAGAACGTGCCGGACGGCTTCGTGCCGACCATCGGCCTGCCGGGCTGGACGCCGCAGCCGGGCCTGGCGCAGCTGGCCGGCCACCCGGTCGATCCGGAGAACTTCTACGGCACGCGTCTGGACCACGACGATGTGGAAGCCAAGCAGGCGACGTTCATCCTCGAGCACGACTTCTCCGACACGCTCAAGCTGACCAATACCGCGCGCTGGGGCGAGACGACGCAGGACTACCTACTCAGCGCCTTCATGACCACCGGCGGCACGGCGGCCAATCCCCTGGCCGGCAACATCAAGTGGACCAATCCGGGCGACCTGTCCACCTACACGGTCGCGCGCAGCCTGCCGACCTTCAAGGACCAGCGCAACAAGATCATCACCGACCAGCTCAACCTGCGCGCGGACTTCGCCACCGGCGCGGTCGTGCACAACCTGAGCACCGGCCTGGAGCTGACCCGCGAGGAGCAGTTCAACCGCAACTTCGGCACCACCGGCAGCCTGCCGGCGGCCAACCTCTACAACCCGGACTGGAATGCCGTCGGCACGCTGGCCTGGTACCACAACGGCACCGGCAGCTACGGCAAGACCGACACCGCCTCGGTGTACGCCTTCGACACGCTGAAGTTCGGCGAGAACTTCCTGCTGACCGGCGGCGTGCGCTTGGACCATTACAAGACCGAGTACCAGGCCAGCGCCATCTGCAACAACGGCACCGGCCGCAACGCGGTGCCGTGCAACGGCGCGCCGGTCGGCAGCGGCGTGACCACGGTGGACACCGACACTAGCGATACGCTGTTCAACTGGAAGCTCGGCGCGGTCTACAAGGCCGGCGATGCGGTCAGCCTGTACGCCAACTGGGCGCTGTCGCAGCAGCCGCCGGGCGGGGCCAACTTCGCCCTGGCCGCGGCCGACGGCGCGGCCAACAGCATCAATGCCGATCCGCAGAAGGCCAGGACTTTCGAGGTCGGCACCAAGTGGGCCGTGCTGGACAACCTGGCGCTGAACCTGGCGCTGTTCCAGACCGATGTGACCAACGAGATCAACGCCAACGTGCTGGACGAGTTCGGGCATCCGACCCAGACCGGCGAGAAGAAGGTCAAGGGCGTGGAGCTCTCGGCGGTGGGCAACATCACCGACAACTGGAGCGTCTCGGCCGGCTATACCTCCATGTCGACCAAGGTCACCGAGGGCCCGTCGATCAGCGCCGACGGCACGCCCAACCTGAGCTACACCCCGGACGACGCCTTCACCAGCTGGACCAGCTATCGCTTCCCGTTTGGCCTCACCATCGGCGGCGGCGTGCGCTACTCGGGCCAGATGCACCGCGGCAGCGACGGCGCGGTGGGCACGCCCAAGTACGCCAAGTCCTACACGGTGTACGACGCGGTGGTGTCCTACGACCTCTCGCGCAACTTCAGCCTGCGCCTGAACGGCTACAACCTGTTCGACAAGGACTACGTGGCGGCGATCAACAAGAGCGGCTACCGCTACACTCCGGGCACGCCGCGCACCTTCCTGCTCAGCGCGGACTTCCGCTTCTGACGGGCCAGGCCTGACGCCGCTGGTCTGATGGCACAGGACCGCCGGGCGACCGGCACTCCAGCACGGGAAGGCACGCCTTCCCGTGCGTCGTTGTAGGGAATCCTTCCATGCTGCTGCATATCCCACAGATCCTCGATGCGGACCAGGTCCGCCACATGCGGCAGGCGCTGGAAACGGCCGAGTGGACCGACGGCCGCGAGACCGTCGGCGCGCAGGGCGCGAAGGTCAAACGCAACCAGCAGCTGCCCGACGCCTCGCCGCTGCGCGAGCAGCTGGGCCAGCAGGTGCTGGCCGCGCTGGAGCGCAACGCGCTGTACTTCGCCGCCGCCCTGCCCCTGCGCACGCTGCCGCCGCGCTTCAACCGCTACACCGGTGGCGGGGAGTACGGCTTCCACGTCGATGGTTCGGTGATGGCCGTGGATCGCCCGGGGCAGCCGCGCCAGCAGGTGCGCTCGGACCTGTCGTGCACGCTGTTCCTGTGCGAGCCGGACGAATACGACGGCGGCGAGCTGATCATCAGCGACACCTACGGCGAACACGAGGTCAAGCTGCCGGCCGGCGACCTGATCCTGTATCCCTCCAGCAGTCTGCACAAGGTCACCCCGGTCACGCGCGGCGCGCGGCTGGCCTCGTTCTTCTGGGTGCAGAGCATGGTCCGCGACGAAGGCCGGCGCCGGCTGCTGCTGGAGATGGACACCGCCATCCAGCGGCTGACCGCCAGCGGCGGCGATGCGCAGGCGATCGTCCAGCTGACCGGCGTGTATCACAACCTGCTGCGCGGCTGGGCCGAGGTCTGAGTGGACTGCACGCTGGCCGGAAGGTCATCGGCGCGGCGCGGGATTTAATTGAGACCGATTCTCATTCGTGGTGTAATGCCGCGCGCATTTCGCCTCTCCCGCTGCAACGGAACATCCCCACTTGGCCCAGGCCGCCGACCCGCTCTCCACGCAGCAACGCCGCGGCTTCTGGCTGCGCACGCTGCATCAGTGGCACTGGATCAGTTCGGCGATCTGCCTGATCGGCATGCTGCTGTTCGCCGCCACCGGCATCACGCTCAACCACGCGGCCAGCATCGAGGCCAAGCCGCAGATCGTGCATCGCAACGCCACCCTGCCGCCGGCGCTGCGCCAGGCCCTGGGCACGCGCGAGGGCGGCAATGCGCCGCTGCCGCGCGTGGTCGGCGACTGGATCGAAGGCGAGCTGGACATCAGCCTGTCCGGGCGGCAGGGCGAGTGGTCGGCCGATGAGGTCTATGTCTCCCTGCCGCGTCCCGGCGGCGATGCCTGGCTCAGCCTGGACCGCGCCAGCGGCGCGATCGAATACGAATCCACGCGCCGCGGCTGGATCTCGCTGTTCAACGACCTGCACAAGGGCCGCAACGCGGGCACGGCCTGGAGCTGGTTCCTGGATCTGTTCGCGGTGGCCTGCCTGGTGTTCTGCATCACCGGCCTGCTGTTGCTGCAACTGCATGCCGGCCAGCGCCGCATGACCTGGCCGATGGTCGGCTTAGGGCTGCTGGTGCCGCTGCTGCTGGCACTGATCTTCATTCACTGACCTTCCCCACAGGACTTGCGTGCCATGACCAAGACCGTCCCGATCACCCTGACCTTCGCGCTCAGCGGCCTGCTGACCGTGCCGGCGTCCGCCGCCACCATGCAGGTCAAGGTCGAGATCCCCAAGCTCAACGTCGCCGAGTACCACCGCCCCTATGTGGCGGTGTACGTGGAAGGCGCCGACGGCAAGGCCGCGTCCAACCTGGCGGTCTGGTACCAGAACACCGACACCAAGGAAGGCCACGGCACCAAGTGGCTGCCCGACCTGCGCCAGTGGTGGCGCAAGTCCGGCCGCAGCCTGGACCTGCCGATCGACGGCGTGACCGGCCCGACCCGCCCGGCCGGCGTGCAGACGCTGGACTTCGCCGGCAACAGCCCGCAGCTGTCCGGCCTCGCTCCGGGCAGCTACACGCTGGTGGTCGAGGCCGCACGCGAAGTCGGCGGCCGCGAGCTGCTCAAGATCCCCTTCACCTGGCCGGCCACCGCCGCGCAGTCGGGCAAGGCGCAGGGCGCCTCCGAACTGGGCGCGGTGTCGCTGACGATCAAGCCCTGATCCCCGATCCGCCGTCGTTCTTCGCACACGCAACCGGAGCATCCCGCATGAAGCGTTCCCTGACCCTGGCGCTGGCCCTGGCCGCCGCCGTCACCTCCTTCTCCGCCGCCGCGCACAAGCAGTGGCTGCTGCCCTCGGGCACGACCTTCTCGGGCAGCGATCCGTGGGTGAGCGTGGATGCGGCGGTGTCCAACGACCTGTTCTATTTCGAGCACGTGCCGATGCGCCTGGACGATCTGGTGATCACCGCGCCGGACGGCTCGACCGTCAAGCCGGAGAACGCCTCCACCGGCAAGTACCGCAGCGTCTTCGACGTGGAGCTCAAGCAGGAAGGCACCTACCGCATCGCCTCGGTCAGCAGCGGGCTGTTCGCCAGCTACGAGACCGCCGATGGCGAGCGCAAGCGCTGGCGCGGCGACGCGGCCAAGTTCGCCGCCGAGGTGCCGAAGAACGCCAAGAACCTGCAGGTGTCGCAGATGGCCTCGCGCGTGGAGACCTTCGTCACCCACGGCGCCCCCACCGCCACCGCGCTCAAGCCCAGCGGCGTAGGCCTGGAACTGGTGCCGGTAACCGCGCCCAGCGACCTGGTCGCCGGCGAGGCGGCCAACTTCAAGCTGGTGCTGGACGGCAAGCCGGCGCCGAACGTGGAGGTCACCGTGATCCGCGGCGGCACCCGCTATCGCAACGCGCAGGAAGAGATCAAGGCCAAGACCGACGCGCAGGGCGCCTTCTCCGTGACCTGGCCGGACGCGGGCATGTACTGGCTCAACGCCAGCAGCGAGGACGACAAGACCTCGCTGCCGCAGGCCAAGCAGCGCCGTCTCAATTACGTGGCCACGCTGGAAGTAATGCCGCAGTAAGCCTCTATGGGGCACATGGCGCGGATGCGCCTGCGCCCTGTCTGTCCCGAGCCCGCTCCTTCGCATGGTTGCCGCCGTCGCCACTCCCCTCGAACTGGCCCGCCTGGATGGACAGACCATGGGCACAACCTGGTCTGCGCGCGTGGTGGTCGCGGCCGGCGCCGACCTGCATCGCCTGCACGATGCGCTGCAGGCGCAGCTGGACCGCGTGGTCGCGCAGATGAGCACCTGGGAGACGGGCTCGGACCTGAGCCGCTTCAACCGCGCCGCGGCCGGGACCTGGCATACGCTGCCGGCCGAGTTCGCCACGGTGATGGAGGCGGCGCTGCGCATCGCGCGCGCCAGCGATGGCGCCTTCGATCCGGCCTGCGGCGCGCTGGTCCAGGCCTGGGGGGTTCGGCGCCGGAGCGGGCCTGCCTGGCCGCCCCGCCGATCACGCCCTGCAGCAAGTGCGCCAGCGCCCCGGCTGGCGCGACCTGGAATGGCGCGCGCAGGGGGCGCAGCTGCTGCAGCCCGGCGGCGCGCAGCTGGACCTGTCGGCCATCGCCAAGGGCTACGCGGCCGATCTGCTGCTGGACACACTGCACGCGCGCGGCCTGCGCGATGCGCTGGTGGAAGTCGGCGGCGAGCTGGCCGGCCGCGGTCGCAAGCCCGATGGCACGCCCTGGCGCGTGCTGGTCGAGACCGGTGCCGACGAGGACGGCGGCCTGCAGCCGCGCGTGCTGGCGCTCAAGGCCTGCGCGGTGGCGACCTCGGGCGATCGCTGGCACCGCTTCGAACAGGACGGCACGCGCTATTCGCACACCCTCGACCCGCGCCGCGGCCGCCCGGTCGAACAGGCCGCGGCCGCGGTCAGCGTGCTGGCCGCCACGGCGATGGAGGCCGACGCCTGGGCCACCGCGCTGACGGTGATGGGATGGGAGGCAGGACTGGCGTTCGCGCGTGCGCATGGGTTGGCGGCGCGCTTCGTGGTGCGCGGCGCGCAGGGCGCCAGCGAGCACATGACGCCGCAGTTCGAGGCCGCGCTGGCGGCATGAGCGCACTGCTGCGTCCTGCGATCCCGCGCGCCGCCTGGGGCAATGCCCTGGTGTTCGCGCTGCTGGCGGCGCTGGCGGCGGCGCTGTTCGCCTGGCAGCCAGGCACGTGGTGGCCGGGCGCGCCGCGTCCGTCGCGCTGGCTCTGGGCCGGTGCCAGCCTGGCGGCGTACGCCGGCTTCACCGGCTGGATCCTGTGGCGCACGCGGCGCACGCCGGCCGCACCGGCCAGCGCCATCGGCACCGACACGGTGCTCGTCGCATATGCGAGTCAGACAGGCTTCGCGCTGCAGCTGGCGCAGCGCACCGCGCAGTCGCTGGAGCAGGCCGGCACGCCGGTGCACCTGCTCGACCTGGCCGAGCTGGATGGCGCGCGGCTGGCCCGCTACCGGCGCGCGCTGTTCGTGGTCAGCACCACCGGCGAAGGCGATCCGCCGGAGCCGGCGCTGGGCTTCGTGCGCGACGTGCTGGCGCGGCCGGCCGCCCTGGCGGACCTGCAGTACGCCGTGCTGGCGTTGGGCGATGCGACCTATGCGCAGTTCTGCGCCTTCGGCCGGCAGCTGGATGCATGGCTGCGCACGCATGGCGCGCAGCCGCTGTTCGACCGGGTCGAGGTCGACAACGCCGACCAGGCGGCGCTGCGCCATTGGCAGCATCACCTCTCGCTGGTGACCGGCGATGCCGACCTGCGCGACTGGAGCGCGCCGCGTTACCAGGCCTGGACCCTGGCTGAGCGCGCGTTGCGCAACCCCGGCAGCGTCGGCGGGCCGGTCTACCACCTGGCCCTGACGCCGCCGGAGGCGATGCCGGACTGGCAGGCCGGCGACCTGGTCGAGATCGGCCCGCGCCATGCACCGGCGACGGTCGCGGCCTGGCTGCAGGCACACGGCGTGGACGGCGGCGCGAAGGTGCGCGTGGACGATCAGGACACCGCCTTGGCCGACGTGCTCGCCTCGCGCCAGCTGCCCGACAGTGTGCAGGCCGGAACCGGCCCACAGGCGCTGATCGCGGCGCTGGCACCGCTGCCGCACCGCGAGTACTCCATCGCCTCGCTGCCCGCCGACGGCGCGTTGCACCTGCTGCTGCGCCGCATGCAGCGCCCCGACGGCAGCCCGGGCCTGGCCAGCGGCTGGCTATGCGATCACGCCCCGATCGGCGCACCGATCGCGCTGCGGCTGCGCGCCAATCCCAACTTCCATCCACCCGCGGCGGACGTGCCGCTGATCCTGATCGGCAACGGCACGGGCATCGCCGGCCTGCGCGCGCTGCTCAAGGCCCGCATCGCGCGGGGCGCGCGCCGCAACTGGCTGCTGTTCGGCGAGCGCCAGCGCGACCACGACCTGCATTACCGCGAGGATCTGGTGGTCTGGCAGGACGATGGCTGGCTCGAGCGGATGGACCTGGCGTTCTCGCGCGACCCGGGCGGACACCATTACGTGCAGGACGCGCTGCGCGCCGCGGGGGAGCCCCTGCAGGCCTGGATGCGCGACGGCGCGGCGCTCTACGTCTGCGGCAGCCTGGACGGCATGGCCCCGGGCGTGGATGCGGTGCTGCGGGAGGTGCTCGGCGATGAGACGGTCGAGTCGCTGCGCCTGCAGGGACGCTATCGCCGCGACGTCTACTGAGGACCGTCGGACGCGTCGCGCGTGGTGAACTTCACCGCGATCAGCTCGCCGCCGCCCTCCAGCGCATAGCGCGTGCGGCCCGGCGCGCCATACAGCAGCGCGCTGTCGCCGCTCCACAGCGGCGGCAGGCCGCTGGCCGCGTCGAAGCGCGCCTGCCCACCGATCAGGTGGATCGCCCAGTGCGTGCGCGCATCGGCGAAGAACAGCATCGGCCCGACCAGCGGCCGCAGCAGCAGCTCGGCCTGCAGCACCTCCGGGCGCCACATCAGGTTGAAGTCGTGCGTGGGTCCGTCCAGCAGCTCGCCACGCACGCCGCGTGCGCCGCTGAAGCGCAGCCGGTCGTGCGGCGGATGCAGGGTGACCTGCTCACCGTCCTCGAAGCACAGCCGCAGCCCCTGACCACGCAGCAGCACCAGCTCGCGTTCAATGCCGGGAAACGGCGAGAACGGCGCGTCGCGCTCGATCTCGGCGATGGACAGGCGCCAGTCCCAGTCCTGGTCGTCGCGCCCGCCGGTGGCGATCTGGCGCGTCCAGCCGAGCTGGTTGCGCCAGCGTTCGCGGCGGTACTCATTGGCGGGAATGACACGACTGGTCGGCATGGCCGCAGGGAGCGTGGACGGGGGCGCCAGTCTAGAGCGTGCGCTGCCTTCGGGCCGCAGCCACTGGGCATTCTCGGCACGCAGAAAAGGAAACCGCCCGGGTGCGTGCGGCGCACCCGGGCGGCGGTACATCCCTGTCGGCATCGTGCCCAGCTTGCTGGCGTCCTGCCCTGCCCTCGTCAACGGGCTACGTCCTTGTCGGCGTCCATGCCTGTCACGCAGCGTCCTGCCCGTCAGACCGAAGCGATGCATCCGGCACCGCTTCGCCCCGTGACCATGCTTGCCTTCTAGCGGCGGGTGACCGGCTTGGCCGGTGCAGCCGCGGCGGAAGGCCTCTTCGGTGCGGCCGCCGAGCGACCCACCTCGATCCGATCGCGATTCTTCTCCACTGTCTTCAGGCCGATGCCCTTGACCATCGCCAGCTCCTCGGCGCTCTTGAACGGGCCGTTGGCCTTGCGGTAGTCGACGATGGCCTGCGCCTTGCTGGCGCCCACGTTCAACAGCGTGGCGTCCAGGGCGGCCGCATCGGCCGTGTTGATGTTGACGCGGCTCTCGGCGGCGAAGGCGCCGGCCGACAAGGCCAGCGACAGGATCAGCGATTTGATCAGGATCGAAACGGGTTTCATGGCGACACTCCTTGTGCGATGAGGATGGTTGTGCCGGGGCGGTTCCCTACGCCTTCCGGTGCAGCCAGTCTCCTCCCTCCTCGCACCGCCACGATATCGGCGCAGCGCCTCCACGGCTGCCGGGCAACACCCCGTTCGCGTGTAGGAAAAGTCCTACCCCCAGGCCGGCCCGATCGGGCGCCGGGAGCGGCGGGGGTACCATAGGCGTTCATTTCAAAGTTTGAGCGCCATGGATACCGCACGCCTTGATCGTTTCGTCGGGCAGCTGTGGGACGCACAGATCGTCCCGCAGCTGGTCGAATACATCCGCATTCCCAACAAGTCGCCGATGTTCGACGCCGACTGGGTCGCCAACGGCCACATGGCCAGGGCGGTGACGCTGATGGAAACCTGGGCGCGGGCGCAGCCCATCGCCGGCCTGCAGGTGGAGGTGATCCAGCTGGAAGGCCGCACGCCGCTGATCTTCCTGGACATCCCGGCCAGCGGCGCGGGGACCGGCGAGGACTGCGTGCTGCTGTACGGCCACCTGGACAAGCAGCCGGAGATGACCGGCTGGGACGAAGACCTGGGCCCCTGGAAGCCGGTGCTCAAGGGCGACAAGCTCTTCGGCCGCGGCGGCGCCGACGACGGCTACGCGATCTACGGCTCGCTGGCGGCGATCATGGCGCTGCAGGAACAGGGCCTGCCGCACGCGCGCTGCGTGATCCTGATCGAGGCCTGCGAGGAGTCGGGCAGCTATGACCTGCCCGCCTACGTCGACCACCTGGCCGAGCGCATCGGCCGGCCCTCGCTGGTGGTGTGCCTGGATTCGGGCTGCGGCAACTACGAGCAGCTGTGGTGCACGACCTCGCTGCGCGGCATGGCCGGCGGCAACTTCGCCGTCGAGGTGCTCAGCGAAGGCGTGCACTCGGGCGATGCCTCGGGCATCGTGCCGTCCAGCTTCCGACTGCTGCGCCAGCTGCTCTCGCGCCTGGAGGACGAAGCCACCGGCAGGATCCGCGTGGAGGAACTGTTCGTGGAGATCCCGCCCGAGCGTCTGGAGCAGGCCGGCAAGGTGGCCCAGGTACTGGGCGATGAGGTCTACGACAAGTTCCCGTTCCTGGACGGCATGACGCCGATGTCCGACGATCTGACCGAGCTGGTGCTCAACCGCACCTGGCGCCCGGCGCTGTCGATCACCGGCGCCGACGGCCTGCCGCCGCTGGCCTCGGCCGGCAACGTGCTGCGCCCGCAGACCTCGGTGAAGATCTCCCTGCGCCTGCCGCCCACGCTGGACGGCAAGCGCGCAGGCGAGATCCTGGACGAGGTGCTGCTGCGCGATCCGCCCAACGGCGCCCATGTCGAGCTGAAGCTGGAGAAGTCTTCCACCGGCTGGAACGCGCCGCCGCAGTCGCCGTGGCTGACCCAGGCCATCGAGGACGCCTCACAGGCGGCCTTCGGCAAGCCGGCGATGTACATGGGCGAAGGCGGCACCATCCCGTTCATGGGCATGCTGGGCGAGAAGTTCCCCGGCGCGCAGTTCATGATCACCGGCGTGCTGGGGCCGCATTCCAATGCGCACGGGCCCAACGAGTTCCTGCACATCCCGATGGGCAAGCGGGTGACGGCCTGCGTGTCGCATGTGCTGGCCGCGCACCACGCCGCCAGCGTGGCCGGCCTGACCAGCGGCACCGCGGCGGTGGCCGGCGGCGAGGCGCACGGCGAGCACGGCTGCTGCTGAGGCGAGGCATGAACGCGGAGGAACGCGCGTCGGCAGCCTGCCCTCCGCCGCCATTTTTCGTCCCAAGTGGCGGTGCTAGGCTGCGCCGATCATCCCCGAGGGCATGCGCATGAGCGGACTGTTCGGCAGCGAGAGCTGGCTCTACATCATCCTGGTCGGCTTCGTGGTCGGCCTGCTGGCACGGCTGATCACGCCCCACAGCGCGCGCATGGGCTGCCTGCTGACCATTGGCCTCGGCATCGTCGGCGCGGTGCTGGCCGGCTGGTTCGGCCGGCAGATGGGCTGGTATGCGGCCGGCGAACCCGCCGGCTTCTTCGGCGCCCTGCTCGGCGCGGTGGTGATCCTGGGACTGACCAGCCTGTTCACCCGCCGCTGAGTCCACGGCGCAGCAGGCCCTGGAAACCAGGAAGGCCATCCTCGCGGATGGCCTTCCTTTTTTCTTCTCAGTCTGTCGCGATCAGCGCTTGCCGTGGCGCGCGTGCATCGCGTACTCGTGGTCGAGCCAGTTCTCGCCCTTGTTCTTCAGGAAGAAGATGTACACCAGCAGCGAGATGAACATCACCACCGTGGCGTAGATGATGAAGGCGTCCATCTGCTTGGCGCCCTTGGCCCACTGGTACAGCATCGGCGCGGTGCCGCCGAAGACCGAGTTGGCCAGCGCGTATCCCAGGCCCACGCCCAGGGCGCGGATGTAGGTCGGGAACAGTTCGGCCTTCACCACCGCGTTGATCGAGGTATAGCCGGTGAGGATCACGAAGCCGATCACCAGGATGGCGAAGGCCGCGCCGAACGTGGTCTGCTGCGGCAGCGCGGTGATCAAGTACCAGGTGTAGCAGACGCTGCCCACGCCGAAGAACACCAGCAGACTCTTGCGGCCGATGCGGTCGGACAGCCAGCCGCCGAGCGGCTGCAGCAGCATCAGCACCGTCAGCGCCGCCAGGTTGAGCGTGGTGCCCTTCATGATGTCGTCGCCGGCGAAGGCGGTCTGGATCATCTTCGGGCCGGTCACCGAATAGGTGTAGAAGGCCAGCGTGCCGCCCGCCGTGATCAGGAAGCACAGCAGCAGCGGGCGCCACTGGTTGACGAACAGTTCGCGCAGCGAGCCGGACTTGCGCGCCGCGCCGGACTTGGCGTCCTCGATGGCGGCGCTGGACAGCGACTCGTCCATCGTGCGGCGCAGCCAGAACACCACGATCGCCGACACGCCACCGATGGCGAAGCCCACGCGCCAGCCCCACTCCACCACGTGCTCGCGGGTGAAGAAGGTCAGCAGCAGGAACAGCGTCAGCTGGGCCAGCACATGGCCACCCACCAGGGTGACGTAGTGGAACGAGGACAACAGGCCGCGATGCCCCGGCACGGCGGCCTCGGACATGTAGGTGGCGCTGGCCCCGTACTCACCGCCGGTGGCAAAGCCCTGCAGCAGGCGCGCCAGCACCAGGAACACCGCCGCCCACACGCCGATGGTCGCGGCGGTCGGCACGATGGCGATGCCGAACGAACAGATCGCCATCAGCGTCACCGACAGCGTCAGCGAGGCACGGCGACCGTGGCGGTCGGCGAAGCGGCCGAAGAACCAGGCGCCGATCGGACGCATCAGGAAGGTCACCGCGAAGATCGCCCACACGTACAGCGTGGCGTTCTTGTCGCCGGCGGAGAAGAACTTGGATTCGAAGTAGGTCGCGAAGACCGAATAGACGTAGACGTCGTACCACTCGACCAGGTTGCCGGCCGAGCCTTTGAGCGTGTTGGAGATCGAGCGTTTGAGGCTGTGGTGGCTCTGCGCCATCGGATCGGCGGTGGTGGCGGTCGGTACGCTCATGCGGGCCTCGCTGTGATGAGGGGGGAATGGATCGCCTTCGCGCCTTGGCGCCGGACAGCTTGGGCCATGCTGACGGCCTGGGCCGTGAGCGCAGCGCGAGGGCAGTCGAACGTTATAAACGCCGAAGGCCCGCCTGTGGGGCGGGCCTTCGACTTATTGGCTATGCCGCAGCGGCGGCTCAGGTGCGGCCGTACTGGTCCTCGAAGCGGACGATGTCGTCCTCGCCCAGGTAGCTGCCGGACTGGACCTCGATCAGCTCCAGCGGCAGGCGGCCGGGATTCTTCAGCCGGTGGGTGACGCCCAGCGGGATGTAGGTGCTCTGGTTCTCGGTGAGCAGGATCACCTCGTCCCCGCGCGTGACCTCGGCCGTGCCGCTCACCACGATCCAGTGCTCGGCGCGGTGGTGATGCATCTGCAGGCTCAGCGTCGCGCCTGGGTTGACGGTGATGCGCTTGACCTGGAAGCGCGCGCCCATGTCGATCGAGTCGTACGCACCCCAGGGGCGATAGACCTTGCGATGCAGGAGCGCCTGGCTGCGCTCGTCGTGCTTGAGCTGGGCCACGACCTTCTTGACGTCCTGCACGCGGTCCTTCTTGGCCACAAGAATCGAATCGTCGGTCTCCACCACCACCACATCGTCCAGGCCGACCAGCGCGACCAGGCTTTCGGCGTAAACGTAGCTGTTGCGCGTGTCCACGGTGATGACGTCGCCCTCGACCGCATTGCCGTTGGCGTCCTTCTCGGTCACGTCCCACAGCGCCGACCACGAGCCGACGTCGTTCCAGCCCACGTCCAGCGGCAGCACCTTGGCGTCGGCGGTCTTCTCCATCACCGCGTAGTCGATCGAATCGGATGGCGAGGCGGTGAAGGCGTCTTTGTCCAGGCGGATGAAGTCGCCGTCACGCTTGGCCTTGGCCAGCGACTCGCGCACCGCCGAGACCATCTGCGGGTTGAACTTCTCCAGCTCCTCGACATAGCGGCTGGCCTTGAACAGGAACATGCCGCTGTTCCAATAGTAGCCACCCTCGGCCAGATACTGGGCCGCGGTGTCCGCGTCGGGCTTCTCGACGAAGCGCAGCACCGGCTGCACGCCCTGACCGCCGCCGGCCTGGATATAGCCGAAGCCGGTCTCGGCATGGCTGGGCACCACGCCGAAGGTCACCAGCGCCCCGGCCTCGGCGGCCGGGCTGGCCTGCTCGACCGCGTTGCGGAAGGCTTCGGGGTTGGTGATCACATGATCGGAGGGCAGCACCAGCAGCAGCGGGTCCTGCCCGTCCTCCAGCGCGCACAGCGCCGCGGCGGCGATGGCCGGCGCGGTATTGCGCGCGACCGGCTCGAGCAGGATGCGCGGCTGCGGCGCGCGGATCTCGCGCAGCTGTTCGGCCACCAGGAACCGGTGCCCTTCGTTGGCCACCACCAGCGGCGGCAGCGAGGTCAGCGGTTCGACCCGCAGCCAGGTCGCCTGCACCATTGTTTTTTCGTTTCCCAGCGGCAGGAACTGCTTGGGATAGGCTTCTCGCGATAGCGGCCACAGGCGTGTGCCGGAGCCGCCCGACAACAGGACGGGTTGCAGTTTGCTCATGGCGTCTGCTTCTCTTCCGTGGGGGATGTCGATCGCAGTGTACCCTGCGCACCCCGACCTGAATGCGGCACGTTCCATGAACGAGGCGTCCTCGCCTTCGAGCCCACACGCACGCGCGGACCAGCGACTTTCCTGGGCGCGCATCACACTGAAGGCGCCCGCTCTGTTACTGCAGCGGGCCAGTGTGGACGCCGGCCAGCGCAGCTATTGGCGCACCCAGGGCGCGGCCGAGTCGCTGATCGTGATGGACTCCCCACCCGGGCTGGAGGACGTGCGCCCGTGGCTGTCCTGGCACGCGCTGCTGGAAGACGGCGGCGTGCGCGTACCGAGGATCCTGGCGCGCGATGTGGACGCCGGCTTCCTGCTGCTGGAAGACCTCGGCCAGCCGACCCTGGCGCAGCTGCTGTCGCGCGACCCGGCGCAGGCCGATGCCTGGTTCGACGCCGCCTTCGACCAGCTGCTGACGCTGCAGGCGATCGCACCGCCGGAAGGCACGGGCGTGTTCGGCGAGGCGCTACTGCAGCGCGATGCCGGGCTGTTCGAGGAATGGTTCCTGCGCCGGCATCTGGGGATCGAACTGGACTGCGACGCCAGCGACGGCCTGGAACTGGTCCAGCGCCGCCTGATGGACAACGCTTTGGGCCAACACAAGGTGCTGACCCATCGCGACTTCATGCCGCGCAATCTGATGCCGGTGCTGCCGGGCCCGGCGGTGCTGGATTTCCAGGACTGCGTACGCGGGCCGGTCGCCTACGACGCGGTGAGCCTGTTCAAGGACGCCTTCCTGAGCTGGCCGCTCGAACGCGTGGACGGCTGGCTGCTGCGCTACCACGCGCGGGCGCTGCAGGCCGGCGTGCCGGTGCCGGCCTCGGCGCAGACCTTCCTGCGCGATGCCGACTGGATGGGCATCCAGCGCCACCTGAAGATTCTAGGCATCTTCTGTCGCCTGCACTACCGCGATGGCAAGTCGCAGTACCTGCCCGACCTGCCGCGCTTCATCGCCTATCTGGACCAGGTGCTGCCGCGCCATCCGCAGCTGCAGTCGCTGCAGCAGTTGTTGGACCAGCGCATACGCCCGGCCCTGGCGGCGCGCAGCGCATGAAGGCGCTGATCTTCTGCGCCGGGCTGGGTGAGCGCATGCGGCCGCTGACCGACCACACACCCAAACCGCTGCTCGAGGTGGGCGGCGCGCCGCTGGTCGTCTGGCATCTGCGCAAGCTGGCCGCGATCGGCGTGACCGACGTCGTCATCAACCTCAGCTGGCTGGCCGACCAGTTCCCGCGCGCGCTGGGCGATGGCAGCGCCTTCGGCGTGCGCATCGCCTTCTCGCACGAGGGCCCGGTCCCGCTGGAGACCGGCGGCGGCATGCTGCACGCGCTGCCGCTGCTGGGCGAGGCGCCGTTCCTGGCGGTCAATGGCGATGTATGGACCGACCTGGACTTCGCCACGCTGCCGCGCGCGCCGGCCGGCGACGCGCATCTGGTGATGATCGACAACCCGCCGCACCATCCGCGCGGCGATTTCTGCTTCAGCGACGGGCATCGCCTGCAGCCGCGCCGCGACGATGCGCAGAACTTCACCTATTCGGGCATCGGCGTGTATCGTCCCGAGATCCTGCGCGACTGGCGCGCGGCGTTCGAAGCGGCCGACCCCGATCCCGGACCGGACGCACAGCCGCCCCGCTTCCCGCTGGCGCCGCTGCTGCGCGCGGCGATGGCGCGCGACGCGGTCACCGGCCAGCACCATGCCGGACGCTGGACCGACGTCGGCACGCCGCAACGCCTGGCCGACCTGGACGCGCAGCTGCGCGCCGAGGGTTTGGGAGCCGCCACAACGGCGATGGAGCTTTCGAAGTAGCGCCCATCGCCGCCATTGGCCAATGGCCACAACGGCGGCCCCACCTATAGAGCGGAGCTTGCTCCGCTGGGGCTTTCCCGATGGTCTGGACGAAACGCAGCGGAGTCCCCAAAGGGGATTGCCACAAGCTCCGCTCTACAAGGAGGCCGCGACGTGATCGGAGCAGACAGTTGCGCCCACAGATGTGCTCCAGGCCAAGCGCGACCGCAGGCCCTACTCCTCCGCCAGCACCTGCCGCAGGAACGGCACGGTCACCCGCCGCTTGGCCGCCAGCGAGGCACGATCCAGACGTTCGATCAGATCGACCAGCTGCGCCGGTTCGCGCACGGTGCGGGTGAGCATCCAGTCCACCGCCGCGTCTTCCAGCACCAGCCCGCGCCGGGCCGCGCGATCGCGCAGCAGCGCCGCGCGCCCGGCGTCATCCAGCGGGCGCAGCACGATGCGCGCGCATTGCGCCAGACGCGAGCGCAGATCGGGCAGGACCAGGCCGATCGCATCGGGCACATCGGCGGCGGTGTAGAGCAGGCCGATGCCGGCGGCACGCGCGCGATTGTGGAAGTCGAACAGCGCGATCTCATCGGCGCGATCGCCGGCGATGGCCTCCAGGCCGTCCAGCGCCACCAGGGCATGGCGCTCCAGGCCGTCGAGCGCCTGCTGCAGATGGCCGGCCGCCGCCTTCAGTGGCAGATACGCGGCCTCGCGCCCGCTCTCGCCGGCCGCCGCGCAGGCCGCCAGGGCCAGGTGGGTCTTGCCGGCGCCGTGCGCGGCCGCGACGTAGAGCCAGTCGGCCTCCGGCGCGCGCGCCAGGGCCTGCAGCTGCGCCAGCGCGCCGGCCGGCGCGCCGAGGAAGCTTTCGAAGCGCTGATCAGACGGGGTCCGCAGCGCCAGCGGCAACTGCGGCACGCTCATGGCGAGGAGGGATCCTGCGGCGGATGCAGGCCTTCGACCGGCGTGCGCTGTGGATCGAGCAGGATGGTCGGCTGCCCGCCGGCATAGAGCTGGCTGTGGGTATAGCGCTCGTGCGCATAGCGCAGCAGCACATTGGCCACCGCGGCGATCGGCAACGCCAGCAGCATGCCCAGGAAGCCGAACAGCTGGCCGCAGGCCAGCACGGCGAAGATCACCGCCACCGGGTGCAGGCCGATGCGATCGCCGACCAGCTTGGGCGTCAGCACATAGCTCTCGATCACCTGCCCCACCGCGAATACCACCGACACCAGCACCAGATGCTTGACGTCGCCGTACTGCATCAGCGCGGCGATCAGGCCCATCGCCACGCCGCTGGTCGGCCCCAGATATGGCACGAAGGTCAGCAGGCCGGCGATCAGGCCGATCAGGATGCCAAGGTCCAGGCCCACCGCCCACAGCCCGGCGCCGTAGAGCACGCCCAGGATGATCATCACCAGCAGCTGGCCTTTGAGGAAGCCGCCCAGCACCTCGCTGGACTCGCCCGCCAGCCGGCTGACCACGCCGATCTGGTTGCGCGGCACCATCGCCGCCACGCGGCCGACGATCAGGTCCCAGTCGCGCAGGAAGAAGAAGGCGATGACCGGGATCAGCACCAGGTTGGCCATCCAGCCGAACAGCGCGAAGCCCGAGCGGGACACATAGCCCCACAGGGTGTAGGCCACCCCGCCGGCCCGCTCCCAGTTGCTGCGCAGCAGCCCCCAGATGTGGGTGAAGTCCAGGTATTCGGCCACGCGCACGTTGAAGCGGCCCTCGATCCACGGCAGGGCCACCTGGTAGAACCACTGCTGATAGCGCGGCAGCGACCGCACCAGGATCGAGATCTGGTCCTGGATCGTCGGCACCAGCAGCAACAGCACCACGGTGATGGCCAGCAGCATCACGAAGAACACCACCGTGACCGAGATCCCGCGCGACCAGCCGCGCGCCTCCAGCCGGTCCACCAGCGGATCGCCCATCCAGCCCAGGATCGCCGCGCAGGCAAACGGGGTCAGCACCGGCGAGAGAATCCACAGCAGCCACACCAGGGCGGCCGCCAGCGCCGCCCATTGCAGGCGGCGCAGGAACTGGGCGATGACCTGCAGCGGGTCCTCGATGATCATGGGTGCACCGTCCTGGGCGTCAGCGCGCGGGTCACTTGAGGTAGAACTGCGGCGGATTGCCGTCGCCGCCGACCAGCGGGCCATCCTGGCCGAGCATGCGCTGCAGGCCTTCGACGCCACTGAGCAGATCCAGGTCCAGCTCAAGCACATCGCCCTGTGCGCGCACCGGCGCGATCCGGCGCACCACGGCGGTCTGCTGCAGCGCCGCCGACAGGCGCACGTAGTCCTCGGCGCTGCGGATGCCGCTGACGAGGATCCGGTAGGTGCCCGGCTGACCGCCGACGGCCTGCTTGGCGTAACGCTTGACCAGCGCATCGGCGGCCACGTCGGCGCCGGTGGCCATGGCCTGGCGGGCGTCGGCGTTGTCGCTGGACGAGGTCGCCAGCACCTTGCCGCTGTCCACGAAGGTCCAGTCGGCGACCCAGCCGGACTTGCCGCGGTAGAGCTTGCCGATCAGCTGCATCGGCGGGGCATAGCGGGCCGAGGCGCTCGCCACCGCCGCCGTGTCGCCGCGCCAGATCGCCGCGGCCAGCGCGGCCTCGGCCGCGGTGCCCTGCGGCAGGCCCAGGCGGTAGCCGCGGTCCACGGCGCGGTCCAGCACCGAGCGCGCCGCGCCGGACTGCTGCACGCCGACCAGGCGCGGGCCCGAGCCGTCGTCGATGGCCAGCCACAGCACCGGCTTGGCGCGCGGCTGCGGCCAGACCGGCAGGCCGAGCACGCTGGCCAGCACGTCGACCTTCTGCGGGTCGAAGCGGGCGATCAGGGTGGTGCGGAAGGACGGCGCGCCGGTGGCCGAGGTGCCCTGGTCCTGGCGGTAGTCGTAGCTGTCCAGATAATTCTTGGCGTTGCGCAGCTCGGCAGCCACACCGGGGCGCGTGGCGGCGTTGCGGTCGCCGCTGACCTTGCCCAGCACCTGCCCGAGCGCGCGCGCCAGGCCGCCGTTGCGGTCGCCCTCGCTCTGGCTGGGCACGGTGACCTCGGCCTCGTACAGGCCCTGGGCCTTGGCGACATCGCCCTCGGTGCGCAGCGCGTCCTGCGCGACGGCAGGCAGTGCACAGGAAAAGAGAAGGGCGGCAGCAGCGGCCAGGGCGTGCAAACGGCGCATCGAGCGTCCTAAAGTCAACAGCGAATCGTGCGGATTGTTGCCCGAACGGCCCGCCACCGCCAGCACGCCCCGTTCACGCCGCGCACGCCGAGGGACGCACTTCCCTTAAAATGCGCCCCCCGCCTCCCTCAGATCCGGCCGCCTTGTGACCCAGCCCAACCCGCCCGCCGCCACGCCCATGACCTACCGCGACGCGGGGGTGGACATCGACGCCGGCAACGCCGTGGTCGAACGGATCAAGCCCCTGGTCAAGCGCAGCTTCCGGCCCGAGGTGATGGGCGGCCTGGGCGGCTTCGGCGCCCTGTTCGACCTGTCCGGCAAGTACCGCGAGCCGGTGCTGGTCTCGGGCACGGACGGCGTCGGCACCAAGCTCAAGCTGGCCCAGGAGCTCGGCCGCCACGACACCATCGGCATCGACCTGGTCGGCATGTGCGTCAACGACGTGCTGGTACAGGGCGCCGAGCCGCTGTTCTTCCTGGACTACTTCGCCACCGGCAAGCTGGACGTGGACACCACCGTGGCCGTGGTCGGCGGCATCGCCAAGGGCTGCGAACTGTCTGGTTGCGCGCTGATCGGCGGCGAGACCGCGGAGATGCCCGACATGTACGCCCCGGGCGAATACGACCTGGCCGGCTTCACCGTCGGCGCGGTCGAGAAGGCCGAGATGCTCGACGGCAGCGCCGTGGGCGAAGGCGACGTGCTGATCGGCCTGGCGTCCTCGGGCGCGCACTCCAACGGCTATTCGCTGATCCGCCGCATCTACGACCGCGCCGGTCGCCCGGCCGAGCTGGACATCGGCGGCGTGCCGCTGATCGATGCGCTGATGGCGCCGACCACCCTGTACGTCAAGCCGGTGCTGGCGCTGCTGCGCAGCCACGGCGCAGGCGCGGGCAAGCCCATCCACGCCATGGCCCACATCACCGGCGGCGGCCTGACCGAGAACATCATCCGCGTCGTGCCCGACGGCCTGGGCCTGGACATCGACGCGAGCGCTTGGCCGCTGCCGCCGCTGTTCCAGTGGCTGCAGCAGGCCGGCGCGGTGGCCGACGCGGAGATGTGGCGCACCTTCAACTGCGGCATCGGCTTCGTGCTGATCGCCGATCCGGCCAGCGCCGCGGCGCTGGAGACCAGCCTGGACCAGGCCGGCATCGGCCACTGGCGCATCGGCCAGGTGGTGGCCGCCGGCGCCGGCGAGCGCGTGCGGATCGGCTGACGGCCCGGCGCTTGCCCTGCCCTCGCTCCGGGCGCCGCGCATGACCCTGCCCCGCATCGCGGTGCTGGCCTCCGGGCGCGGCAGCAACCTGCAGGCGATCCTCGACGCGATCGCGCAAGGTCGGCTGGACGCGCGCCTGGTGGGCGTCTTCTCCGACCGCCCGCAGGCCGGCGCGCTGATGCGCGTGCCGCCGGAGCTGCGCTGGTCGGCCAGGCCGTCCAGTTTCGAGAGCCGCCAGGCCTACGAACAGGCGCTGGGCGACGCCCTGGCCGCCTCCGGCGCCGACTGGATCGTGTGCGCCGGCTATATGCGCATCCTGGGCGAGGCGCTGATCGCGCGCTTCGCCGGGCGCATGCTCAACATCCACCCCTCCCTGCTGCCGCGTCACCGCGGCCTGCACACCCATGCCGCGACGCTGGCCGCCGGCGACGCCGAGCACGGCTGCAGCGTGCATTTCGTCATTCCCGAACTGGACGCCGGCAGCCTGATCGCCCAGGCGCGCCTGCCCGTCGAAGCCGGCGACACGCCCGAGACCCTCGCCTCGCGCGTGCTGGCACTCGAACACCGCCTGCTGCCCGCGGTGCTGCGCCTCGCGGTGGCCGGGCGCCTGTCTGAACGTGATGGCACGACCTACGTCGATGGTCAGCCGCGATTTACGCCGCTGACACTAGATTCCCTCGAACGGCGCATGCCCCACCCCGAAGCGACCCCGTGAAGACCATCCTGCTGACCGGCATCCTGCTGCTCGCCTGTGCCGTGCCCGCAACCCAGGCCCAGCAGGCGCCGGCGACGCCCAACGCAACACCGCCCGCCGCGCCAGCGGCTGCCGACAGCACCGCGCAGGACGCCCCCCAGCCCTGGACGCTGGCGCCGTTCACCGCCACCTACGAGGCCTGGTACAAGGGCAAGCGCGCCGGCGATGCCACCCTGCAGGTCGTGCACCGCGAGGGCAACCAGTGGCGGCTGGACCTGGAGATCCGCGGCGAGCGCGGCGTGGCCAGCCTGCTGCGCCTGAACATCCAGCAGAGCACGGTGTTCGACGTCACCGACACCGGTGCCGGCATCCTGCTGCGGCCGCTGAGCCAGAGCACGGTGCGCAAGGCCGTGTTCGGCGACAAGCAGCAGACCGGCAGCTACGACTGGCGCAGCAATACCGCGCAATGGGAAGGCAAGGTCGACAAGGACCGGCGCGCGCCGGTTCCGCTGAAGGCCGGCGACATGAGCTCGCTGCTGCTGGACCTGGCGATCATGCGCGACGCCAAGCCGGGCGCGGCGCTGGACTACCGCGTGGTCGACAACGGCCGCGCGCGCCAGTACCAGTACGCGGTCGCCCCGCAGACCGAGATCGTGCAGGTCGGCGAACTCAGCTACGACGCCATGCGCGTGGCCCGCACCAACGGCGGCGACCGCGAACAGATTTTCTGGGTCGCCTCCGGCGTGCCCACCCCCGTGCGCATGCTGCAACGCGACGATGGCGAGGACGCCATCGACCTGCGCCTCATCGATTACCAGGGAGTGCAATGACATGACATCCAACCCGATCCGCCCGCTCAAGGCGCTGGCCGCCATCGCCGTGCTCGCCCTGGCCGCGGCGCCGGCCCTGGCCCTGCAGCCGTTCAACGCCACCTACCAGGCCAGTGCCATGGGCATGCAGGGCAACGGCCAGATGACCCTGGCCGCCCAGGGCGCCGGCAAGTGGAAGTACGACCTGAACGTGCGCAACCAGTTGGTCAACCTGACCCAGTCCACCACCTTCGAGGAGAAGGACGGCCAGTTCCGTCCGCTGTCCTCCAGCGACGCCTCGCTGGTGCTGGTCAAGAGCAAGCAGGTGAAGACCGCCTACGACTGGGGCAGCAAGCAGGCCACCTGGAGCGGCGACATCAAGGACAACCGCCGCGGCCCGGTCGCGCTGGAGCCCGGCGACATGGACGCGCTGCTGGTGAACCTGGCCATCGTGCGCGACGTGCACGCCGGCAAGCAGACGCTCAACTACCGCATGCTGGAGAACGGCAAGGCCACGCCGATGAGCTACCAAGTCACCGGCAAGGACACCATCAACATCGCCGGCAAGCAGGTCACCGCGACCAAGGTCAGCCAGACCGAGGGCAAGAAGCAGATGATCGTATGGGTGGTGCCGGACATGCCGGTGCCGGCGCGCATGCTGCAGCGGGAGAACGGTCAGGACTCCTACGACCTGACCTTGACCTCGTTCAACTGATCCGAAGCGGGAGTTCCTAGCGAACCCGTGGGAGCAGCTGTCTCTCAGATCGAGCGCAGCCTCCTTGTAGAGCGGGAGCCGCCCTTGTGGCGGCGCCCGCATTTTTTTTGGAACGACTAAAGCCGGCGGCATCTGCGCGATGCCAGGCGTGCCGCCTACTTCTTCGTCTCGCCCGCTTGCGCCGGATGCAGCTCGGTGCGGCATTCGACGCGGATCTGCGTGCCGCTGCTGCGCCACTTGTAGGTGGTGCAGGTGCGATTGCCTTCGGTGGTCTTCTCCGCGACGACCGCGTAATAGGACTGGGCGATCTCCTGGCCAGTGACATGGCCGTTGCCGTCCCAGTCCATGTCCTTGCTGGAGATGCCGCTCAGACCGGCCGCGCCAATCCAGGCCATCCACGCCACCGCCAGCAGCGCGATCCCCACCAGCGTCAGCAGCGCGCGGCGCCGACGCGAGAACACCGGCGTTCCGGTGCGGCGCTTGATCATCGTCATGACGCGCGCCTGATGGTGGCGCCCAGCGCGCCGAGCTTGCCTTCGATGTTCTCGTAGCCGCGGTCCAGGTGGTAAATGCGGTCGATCGTGGTCTCGCCGCTGGCCACCAGGCCGGCCAGGATCAGCGAGGCCGAGGCGCGCAGGTCGGTGGCCATGACCGGGGCGCCGGACAGCTGGGCGGCGCCGCGCACGATGGCGGTGTGGCCTTCCACGCGGATGTCCGCGCCCAGGCGCAGCAGCTCGTTGACGTGCATGAAGCGGTTTTCGAAGATCGTCTCGTTGATCACGCCCACGCCCTCGGCCACGCAGTTGAGCGCCATGAACTGGGCCTGCATGTCGGTCGGGAACGCCGGGTACGGCGCGGTGGTCAGATCGACCGCCCTGGGCCGCTTGCCCTGCATGTCCAGGGTGATCGTGTCGGCCGTGGTCTCGATGTGCGCCCCGGCCTCGGTGAGCTTGTCCAGCACCGCCTCCAGCGTGTCCGGACGCGCGCTGCGCGCGGTGATCCTGCCGCCGGTCATCGCCGCGGCGACCAGGAAGGTGCCGGTCTCGATGCGGTCCGGCACCACGGCGTGGCGACCGCCGCCGAGGCGCTCGACGCCATGGATGACGATGCGCGAGGTGCCCGCGCCTTCGATCCGCGCGCCCAGCGCATTGAGGCAGTCGGCCAGGTCGGTGACCTCCGGCTCCATCGCCGCGTTCTCCAGCACCGTGGTGCCTTCGGCCAGCGTGGCGGCGGCCATGACGTTCTCGGTGCCGGTGACGGTGACCATGTCGAACACGAAGCGCGTGCCCTTCAGCCGCGCCGCGCGCGCCTTGATGTAGCCGTTCTCGACGGTGATATGCGCGCCGAGCGCCTGCAGGCCCTTGATGTGCTGATCGACCGGACGCGAACCGATGGCGCAGCCGCCCGGCAGCGACACCACCGCCGCGCCGTGGCGCGCCACCAGCGGGCCCAGCACCAGGATCGAGGCACGCATGGTGCGCACCAGCTCGTAGGGAGCCACGAAGCGGTCCACGGTGCTCGGGTCGATGGTGATGCGGCGCCCCGCGCCGTCGCCGCCCTCGTCGATCTCGACCCCGGCGCCGATGCCGCTCAGCAGCTTCACCGTGGTGGCCACATCGTGCAGGTTGGGGACGTTGGTGATCTCCACCGGCGCGTCGGCCAGCAGCGTGGCGCACAGGATGGGCAGCACGGCGTTCTTGGCGCCGGAGATGGTGACTTCGCCGTTGAGCGGCGCGCCACCGGTGACGATGATCTTCTGCATGGAGCTTGGGGATGTCCGAAAGGGAACGCGACCGCGCTTAGGCGGCTTCGTCGGGGGTGACGGTCTTGAGTTGCAGGGCGTGGATCGCGCCGCCCATCAGGTCGCCCAGGGTGGCGTAGACCATGCGGTGGCGCGCCAGCGGCAGCTTGCCCTTGAACGCCTCGCAGACCACGGTGGCCTCGAAATGCACGCCGTCATCGCCCTGCACGCGCGCCTGGGCGCCGGGCAGGCCCGTCTGGATGAGTTCACGGATGGTTTCGGCGTCCAACGGCCTTTCCTCCTAAAATGGCCGACCATTCTAAGCCCAGGCCATCGCCCCCGATGCCTTCCACCGCGCAGCACAGCGTTCCCGTCGACGATGCCGCCCTGGCCGCCAGTGGCCGTCGCGCGGTGCAGATCGAGGCCGACGCGCTGACCGCGCTGGCCCAGCGCATCGACGGCCCGTTCTCGGCCGCCTGCCGGCTGGTGCTGGCCGGCGCCGGGCGCGTGGTGGCCATGGGCATGGGCAAGTCGGGGCATATCGCGCGCAAGATCGCCGCGACCCTGGCCTCCACCGGCACGCCGGCCTTCTTCGTCCACCCCAGCGAGGCCGGTCACGGCGACCTGGGGATGATCACCGACGCGGACATCGTGCTGGCCATTTCCTACTCCGGCGAGTCCGACGAGATCCTGATGCTGCTGCCGGTGCTGCGCCGCCAGGGCAACCCTGGTGATCGCCATGACCGGGCGCCCGGCCTCGACCCTGGCCCGCCAGGCCGACCTGCACCTGGATGTCAGCGTCCCGGCCGAGGCCTGCCCGCTGCACCTGGCGCCGACCTCCAGCACCACCGCCACCCTGGCCATGGGCGACGCGCTGGCCGTGGCCCTGCTGGAGGCGCGCGGCTTCACCTCGGAGGACTTCGCCCGCTCGCATCCGGCCGGCAGCCTGGGCCGGCGCCTGCTGGTGCACATCAGCGATGTCATGCACACCGACGAGGACGTGCCGACCGTGTCCCAGGACGCCACCCT
The DNA here is from genome assembly GCF_042700505.1 of Pseudoxanthomonas sp. UC19_8. NCBI lineage: Bacteria > Pseudomonadati > Pseudomonadota > Gammaproteobacteria > Lysobacterales > Lysobacteraceae > Pseudoxanthomonas > Pseudoxanthomonas sp. UC19_8. Next base: position 969,764 of record NZ_CP170559.1, on the reverse strand, counting down.
GGCCCAGGCGCTGGTGGAGATGAGCCGCAAGCGGCTGGGCATGACCGCCGTGGTGGACGACCAGCGCGTGCTGCGCGGCATCTTCACCGACGGCGATCTGCGCCGCGCCCTGGACAATGCCGGGCTGGACATCCACACCACGCCCATCGCCAGCCTGATGACCCGTCACCCCGTCACCATCGGGCCGCAGGCGCTGGCCACCGAGGCCGCGCGCCTGCTGGAAACCCGCAACATCGGCAGCGGCCTGATCGTGGTCGACGCCGACCAGCGCGTGATCGGCGCGCTCAATGTTCACGACCTGTTGCGTGCACGCGTGGTGTAAGAACCACGCCACCTGCGCCTATTCATGAAGGACCGCCACGTTTTGACCGCCCATGCCCACCTGCCCCACGTCACCGACGCCCTGCTGCAACGCGCCGCGCGCGTGCGCCTGGCCTGCTTCGACGTCGACGGCACGCTGACCGACGGCGGGCTGTTCCTGGATGCCGAGGGCCGTGAAGGCAAGACCTTCCACGTGCAGGACGGGCTAGGCCTGGTGCTGTTGCGCAGGCATGGCATCGAGGTGATGCTGGTCACCGCGCGCAGCGGCCAGGTGGTGGAGCACCGCGCGCGCGAGCTGGGCATCGGCGTGCACCAGGGTGTCAAGGACAAGCTGGGCCTGGTCGAGCGGCTGTGCGCCGAGCGCGGCCTGGCGCTGGAGCAGGTCCTGTTCATGGGCGACGACCTGGCCGACCTGACCACGCTGCGCCGGGTCGGGCTGGCGGTGGCGCCGGCCAATGCCCATCCCTGGGTGGCGCCGCTGGCGCACTGGACGACCCCGGCCGGCGGCGGCCATGGCGCCGCGCGCCAGGCCTGCGACCTGGTGCTGGCCGCGCAAGGGCATGTCGAACGCCTGCTGCAGGAGGGCGCCGCATGAACTGGCGCATGGGGCTGGGACTGGCGCTGCTGGTGGCGCTGCTGCTGTTCGGCTGGTCGGCCTGGAACAATCGCAAGAAGCCGCACACCAGTGGCCCGGCCGCGCAGTCGGACTACATCATGCACGACTTCGAGATGGTCACCCTCAACAAGGACGGGACCGAGGGCGTGACTTTGCGCGCCCCGGAGATGCACCGCACCGCCAGCGATGAGACCTTCAGCATCACCACCCCGCTGTTCCTGATGCCCGACAAGGACGGGCACCACTGGGAGCTGCGCAGCAAGAGCGCCTGGGTGGCGGCCAAGGGCGAGAAGGCGGTGCTGACCGGGGATGTGATCGGCAACAGCCCGCCCGAGGCGGCGACCCGCTCGACCTTTACCACCAGCCGGCTCGATGTCTTCCCCGATCAGCACATCGCCAGCACCGACCAGCCGGCCACGCTCACCCAGCCCGGCGCGATCATGCAGGGCACCGGTTTCGTCATCAACTCACAGACCCAACAATTCCAGTTCAAGTCCAAGGTGAAAACACGCTATGTGCCCAAATCCGCGCAATAAGACTGGCCTGGCCGCGCTGGCGGCCGCCTGCCTGCTGGTGGTGGCGGGAGGCGCACTGGCCAAGAAATCCGACCGCGACCAGCCGATGACCATTGACTCGGATACCAACGACATCAGCTTCGCCGACGACGGCGTCAGCACGCTGACCGGCAACGTGGTCATCGTGCAGGGCACCCTGGAAGTGCATGCCGACAAGGGCCTGATCTACCGCAAGGCCGGCGAAGTCTCGCGCGGCGTGTTCACCGGCACCAAGACCAAGCAGCCCACGCTGCACCAGATCAACGATGACGGCACGCCCATCGACGCCACCGCCGACCGGATCGACTACGACATCACCAACAACATCATCACCCTGACCGGCAACTACAAGATCACCTCCCCCCGTGGCACCAACGCGGGCGAGAAGATGGTCTACAACACCGTGACCGGCAACATGCAGAGCGGCGGCGACGGCAACCGCGTGCGCACCGTGATCCAGCCCAAAAACAAGGCCCCCGCCGCGGGCGCCGCGCCCGCTCCCGCCAAGCCGGGGACCAAGTAATGCTGTCGGCCCAGGGACTGCGCAAGCGCTACAAGCAGCGCGAGGTGGTGCGCGAATTCGGCCTGACCCTCGACCAGGGCGAGGTGGTCGGCCTGCTCGGCCCCAACGGCGCCGGCAAGACGACCTGCTTCTACATGATCGTGGGACTGGTCTCGGCCGACGCCGGCAACATCGTGCTGGACGGCCAGGACATCACCAGCGAGCCGATGTACCGCCGCGCCAAGCTCGGCGTGGGCTATCTGCCGCAGGAACCCTCCGTGTTCCGCAAGCTGACCGTGGCCGACAACATCCGCCTGGTGCTGGAGCTGCGCGAGGACCTGGACAGCGACGGCGCCGAGCGCGAGCTGGCCTCGCTGCTGGAAGAGCTGCAGATCAGCCATGTCGCCGACCAGTTTGGCGCCAGCCTGTCCGGCGGCGAGCGCCGCCGCGTGGAAATCGCCCGCGCCCTGGCCGCCAAGCCGCGTCTGATGCTGCTGGACGAGCCCTTCGCCGGCGTGGACCCGATCTCGGTCGGCGAGATCCAGCGCATCATCACCCACCTCAAGGACCGCGGCATCGGCGTGCTGATCACCGACCACAACGTCCGCGAAACCTTGGGAATCTGCGACCGGGCGTATATCCTCGCCGAAGGCAGCGTGCTGGCGCAGGGGGCTCCGGACGAACTGCTGGCCAACGCGGACGTCCGTCGCGTCTACCTGGGAGAGACCTTCCGGCTGTAAGGCGCGCGTGGCGAACGCGGCAGGCGTTCGGTCCGCTATCCTGACGGTTCGCGAATGAAGCCACGCCTCCAGACATCGCTGGGCCAGCAACTGGTCATGACGCCGCAGCTGCGTCAGGCGATCCGTCTGTTGCAGATGTCCGCGGCCGAACTGGAAGCCGAGATCACCGAGGCGGTGGAGACCAATCCCCTGCTGGACTGGGCCGAGGACGGCCCCGACCCCATGGCCGGCAGCGTCGACCACGCCGACCAGGCCCCGGCCGACGAGCCGCCCGAGGAGCGCCAGCGCGAGCGCGAGGACTGGCAGGCCGATGAGAATCCCTGGAGCAACGAGGGCGGCGGCGGGTCCGGCGGGTCGTTCGACGACGACGACAACTTCGGCAGCGCGGCCGAGCGCATGGCCCAGACCGACAGCCTGCAGGACCATCTGCTGTGGCAGCTGCATCTGTCGCAGCTGTCCCTGCGCGACCGGCGCATCGGCGCGGCGGTGATCGACGCCATCGATGACGACGGCTACCTGCGCACCGAGCTGGCCGAGATCGCCCAAACCCTGCGGCCGGAGGTCGTCGCCGGCGAGGACGAGATCCAGGCCGTGCTGTGCCAGCTGCAGCGCTTCGATCCGGTCGGGGTCGGCGCACGCTCGCTGGGCGAGTGCCTGTGCCTGCAGCTGGACGTGCTGTCGGCCGACACGCCCGGGCGTGCGCTGGCGCTGACCATCGCCCAGGGCGCCCTGCTGGAGAAGCTGCCTCGCAGCGGCGTGGCCGGCCTGGCCAGCGAGCTCAAGCGCCCCCAGGCCGAGGTCGAGGACGCCGTGGCGCTGCTGCGCTCGCTGGATCCCAAGCCGGGCGTGCAGATCGGCGAACTCAGCCAGGACACCTATGTGGTGCCCGACTGCGTGGTCTGGCGCCAGAAGGGCATCTGGCGCGCGGCCCTGGCCAGCCAGCATCTTCCGCGGGTGTCCATCCATCGCGGCTACGAGTCGATGATCCGCCAGTGCAGCGAGTCGGATGCCGGCTATCTGCGCGGCCACCTGCAGGAGGCGCGCTGGCTGCTCAAGAGCCTGGAGGCCCGCGGCGACACCCTGCTCAAGGTCACCCGCTGCCTGATCCACCAGCAGGCCGGCTTCCTGGAATTCGGCGAGGCCGCCCTGCGCCCGCTGACCCTGCGCGAGGTCGCCGGCGAGGTCGGCCTGCACGAATCCACCGTCTCGCGCGCCATCGCCCGCAAGTACGTGCGCACCCCGCGCGGCACCCTGCCCCTGCGCGCGTTCTTCGCCTCGGGGGTGAGCACCGAGGGCGGCGGGGAGGCCTCCAGCACCGCCATCCAGTCGATGATCCGCAAGCTGATCGAGGCCGAAAACCCGCGCAAGCCGCTGTCCGACGCCAAGCTGGCCGACCTGTTGAAATCGTCAGGCGTGCCGGTGGCCAGGCGCACGGTGGCCAAGTATCGTGAGGCCATGGACATCCTGTCCTCGCACGAGCGCGTGCGGATGGGCTGATCCTTGCGATTGGCGGCAGGTTCACCTGCCACCTGCCAGCTTGAACACCGGGCCGACCGGTGCGAACTTGAACCCAACCCCGCCAACCACAGGAGCAGCAAGGAACCCCACGCCCGCCCGGTTTGTCCCAACAACCGACGCAACAACCACTGCAGGAGACAATGCGATGCGAATCGAGACATACGGCCAGTCGATGGAAGTCACCCCCGCACTGCGTGACTACGTCGAGACGAAACTCAAGCGCCTTGAACGACATTTCGACCAGCCGCTCGAATGCCGCACGCAACTGGGGTTCTCCAAGCCCGACTACGTGGCCGAAGCCACGATCAACTTCTCCGGCCGCACGCTGCACGCCGACGCCGGCGCCGAGACCATGTACGCGGCCATCGACATCCTGGCCGACAAGCTGGACCGGCTGGTGCTCAAGCACAAGCGCAAGCAGATCGACCGCCAGCGCGGCCGCGGCGAGAACGCCGACTGAGCCTGTCCCGGCCACGATGCATCCTCACCAGACGGCGGCCCTTCGGCCGCCGTCTGCGTTATGGCGCCGCGACGCGCGGCCGCGCGCGTGGATGTGTCACCGGCACGTCGTATCATCGCGCTTCGATGCCGCTTTCCCCGACGCCATGAATTCCAGCATCACCGCCAGCGAGCTGTTCGAGCAGATGAAGGACAAGCTAGGCCTGCGCTGGATCGCCGGGCGGGCCGGCGGCAAGCGCCAGATCGACACCGCCGGCAAGGTCAAGCGCCGGCCCTCGCTGGCCGGCTACCTCAATGCGATCTATCCCAACAAGGTGCAGATCCTGGGCACCGAGGAGCTGGCCTGGCTGGACGGGCTGGATTCGCGCCAGCGCTGGGAGACCATCGAGAAGATGATGGCCGACCGGCCGCTGGCGCTGGTGATCAGCAAGAACCAGTCCTGCCCCGAGGACCTGCGCGCCACCGCCGAGGAGACCGAGACCCCGCTGTGGGTCTCGCCGCGCCGCGGCCATGAGCTGCTCAACTTCCTGTCCTACCACATGGCGCGCACGCTGGCGCCGCGGGTGACGCTGCACGGCGTGTTCATGGAGATCTATTCCATCGGCGTGCTGATCACCGGCGAGGCCGGTTCGGGCAAGAGCGAGCTGGCGCTGGAACTGCTGACCCGCGGCCATCGCCTGGTGGCCGACGATGCGCCCGAGTTCACCCAGATCGCCCCGGACGTGCTCGACGGCACCTGCCCGGAGCTGCTGCAGGACCTGCTGGAAGTGCGCGGGCTGGGCGTACTCAACGTGCGCGACATGTTCGGCGACACCTCGGTGAAGAAGAACAAGTACCTGCGCCTGATCGTGCACCTGACCCGGCCGATGACCGAGCCCGGCGTGCACGGCTACGACCGCCTGACCGGCGACTCGGGCGCGCGCCACGTGCTGGACCTGGACGTGCCGCTGATCACCCTGCCGGTGATGCCCGGCCGCAACCTGGCGGTGCTGACCGAGGCGGCCACGCGCCTGCACATCCTGCGCACTAAGGGCATCGACCCGGCGGCGATGTTCATCGCCCGCCACAGCAACCTGCTGGAGCGCAGCACGCCATGAGTCAGGCCCCGACCGACGAGGGCGGCAAGCCCGCCGAGGCGACGCAGGCACCGTTCGTGCTGATCGTCAGCGGCCTGTCCGGCTCGGGCAAATCGGTGGCGCTCAAGACGCTGGAGGACCTGGACTACTACTGCGTGGACAACCTGCCCATCGAGCTGCTGCCGGACTTCATCCGCAGCCTGATGCGCGAGGACGTGCTGCCGCAGAAGGTCGCCGTGGGCATCGACGTGCGCAACCGCCACAGCGATCTGTCCAGGCTCTCGCTGTGGCGCGCGGCGGTGGGACGGCTGGGGCTGGACGCCAAGCTGGTGTTCTTCGACTCGGAGGACGCGGTGCTGCTGCGCCGCTACTCGGACACGCGCCGGCGCCACCCGCTGAGCCATACCGGCCTGTCGCTGCCCGAGGCGATCGCGCGCGAGCGCCAGGTCACCCAGCCGCTGCGGCTGGAGGCGGACCTGGTGATCGACACCAGCCAGCTCAACGTGCACCAGCTGCGCCGCCGCGTGGTCGGCGAATTCGCCTTCGACAGCCGCGACGCGCCCTCGCTGCTGTTCGAATCCTTCGCCTACCGCCGCGGCGTGCCGGCCGATGCGGACTTCGTGTTCGACGCGCGCGTGCTGCCCAATCCGCACTGGCAGCCCGAGCTGCGCCCGCTGACCGGCCGCGACGCCCCGGTGCGCGAATACCTCGAGGCGCAGGACGACGTGCAGCGCTATGTGCAGCAGGTCAGCGAATTCCTGGACACCTGGCTGCCGCGCCTGCGCGGGGAGACGCGCAGCTACGTGACCGTGGCCTTCGGCTGCACCGGCGGCAAGCACCGCTCGGTCTTCCTCACCGAGCGACTGGCCGAACACGCCCGCACCCAGGGCTGGGACCAGGTCGCCACCTTCCATCGCGAACTGGACTGACTCGCTAAACGCGTGCCAGTGCGTGCTGCGGCGCATCGCGGGACGGAGAAAACCGTGATCCCAGGTCGATGCGCGCGGCATCAGCCTGTTAATGTTGTCACCATGACCTGTGGCGTCCTGCTCATCACCCATCCCGGCATCGGCCCCTCGCTCCTGGCGGTGGCCGGCGGCATGCTGCGCAACCTGCCGTTGAAGGCCGAGGCCTTTGAGGTGCCGTTCGACGCGGACCTGGACGCGCTGCTGCCGCAGGCCTCGGCCGCGCTGCGGCGCGTGGACGGCGGCGAAGGCGTGCTGGTGCTGACCGACGTGTACGGCGGCTCGCCCAGCAACCTGGCCGCCCGCGTGGCGCGCCTGGGCACGCCGGTACGGCGCGTCTCGGCGCTGAGCCTGCCGATGCTGCTGCGGGTGATGAATTACCCCGAACAGGGACTGGACGAACTCCCGGCCACCGCGGCGGCCGGCTCACGAAATGGAGCCATCCTCGACGATGCTTGAGCGCGAACTCACCGTCTCCAACGCCTTAGGGCTGCATGCGCGCGCCACGGCCAAGCTGGTCCAGGTGGTCTCGCCTTTCCGCAGCCACGTGACCCTGGCCGCCAAGGGGCGCCAGGTCAACGCCAAGAGCATCATGGGCGTGATGCTGCTGGCCGCCGGCAAGGGCACCCAGGTCACCGTGCGCACCGACGGCGAGGACGAGGCCGCGTGCATGCAGGCCATCGTCGACCTGTTCGAACGGCGCTTCGACGAGGACGCCTGATGAGGAAACTGCTGCCGGGCCACGGGGCTTCGCGCGGCAGTGCCCTGGGTCGCGCGCGCGTGCGCCTGCCGCACGCGCTGGACGTGGCCGAGCAGCGCATCCGCGCGCGCGAGGTCGATGAGGAGCTGGCCCGCCTGCACGGCGCCATCGACGCGGCGCGGGCGGAAATGCGCGAGCTGCGCACGCGCCTGCACGGCGCGCTGGCGCGCGAGGTCGGCGAGTTTCTCGACCTGCACGCCCTGCTGCTGGACGATCCGGAGCTGCTGCAGGGGCTGGACGACCTGATCCGCAAGGGCCGCTACGGCGCCGACTACGCCCTGCGCCTGCAGCGCGACCGCCTGGCGGCCGTGTTCCGCGACATGGACGACGCCTACCTGAAAAGCCGCATGGACGATCTTGACCATGTGATCGGGCGCATCCATGCCCATCTGCACAGCCGCGCCATCGATCCGGAAGGCCTGGCCGGCGAGATCCTGGTCAGCGATACGGTCGCCCCTTCCGAACTGGCGCAGCTGCAGGCCCAGGGCGTGGTGGCGGTGGTCACCTCCACCGGCAGCCCGCTCTCGCACAGCGCCATCCTGGCGCGCAGCCTGCACATGCCGCTGGTGGTGGGCTGCAGCGCGGCGCTGGCCAAGATCAACGACGGCGATGCGCTGATCGTCGATGGCGAGACCGGCGAGGTGGTGGTCGAACCCTCCGCCGCGGACCTGCGCGAGTTCCGCCAGCGCCTGAAAGACCTCAAGCGCGAGCAGCGCGAGCTCGGCCGCCTGCGCAGCAAGCCTACCCGCACGCGCGACGGTCTGGACATCGCGCTGCACGCCAACGCCGAATCGCGCGAGGACGTGGCCCAGGCCCATGCGCTGGGCGCGGCCGGGATCGGGCTATACCGCACCGAATTCCTGTTCCTGCAGCGTGCCGAGCTGCCCAGCGAGGAAGAACAGTTCCACACCTATCGCGACGTGGTGCTGGGCATGAGCGGGCGGCCGGTGACCATCCGCACCCTGGACCTGGGCGCGGACAAGGCCGACCGCACCGGCCTGGCCCTGCGCGGCGAGGCCAACCCGGCGCTGGGCCTGCGCGGCGTGCGCCTCTCGCGCGCGCATGGCGAGGTGTTCGACACCCAGCTGCGCGCCATCCTGCGCGCCTCCGGCTACGGCCCGGTGCGCGTGCTGGTGCCGATGGTGGCCATCCGCGAAGAACTGCTCGACGTGCGCAAGCGCCTCAAACGCCTGGCCCGGCAGCTGGTCAAGGAAGGCCACGAGATCGCGGCGCAGGTGCAGATCGGCGCGATGATCGAGGTGCCGTCGGCGGCGATCTGCGTGGAGCACTTCATCGACCTGGTCGATTTCCTCTCCATCGGCACCAACGACCTGGTGCAGTACCTGCTGGCGGCCGACCGCAACAACGATGCGCTGGGCGAGCTGTACTCGCCGCTGCGCCCGGCGCTGCTGCATCTGCTCGACGGCGTGCTGCGCGCCGGCCGCCGCCACGGCAAGCAGGTCGCGGTGTGCGGCGAGATCGCCGGCGACCCGGCGATGGCGCCGATCCTGCTGGCCCTGGGGCTGGAACACTTCAGCCTGCATCCCTCGCACATGCTCGAACTGCGCCGCACCATCCGCGGCCACGACCGCGGCGCGCTGCTCAAGGCCGCCCCCGCCCTGCTCAAGGCACGCGACCGCAGCGGCATCGAGCGCTGGCTGGCGAAGGCGGGAGCGAACAACGAGACGTGAGGGCAGGCCGGTGCTTCGCCTATGCCTCCATGCTCTTCACGCACTCACGGCTTAAAAGCGATAATGCCGCGATGAACACCTGACCTGCAGCGCATCGTCCATCGGCGAGGCGGTGCTTCCACCGACCGCACAGGGGCCATGCGCATGGCAGAAGCCGTCCGCCACGACAAGACCGCACGCCAGCTGCGCCTGCTTTCCGATGCGCTGGACAGCGGTCGTCTGGGGCCGGTGCGGCGCCTGGTCAACACGCTCTCGCCGGCCGAGATCGGCAACTTGCTCGAGTCGCTGCCGCCCGGCAAGCGCGAGGTGGTCTGGGGCCTGGTCGATCCGGAGGACGATGGCGAAGTGCTGGTCCACGTCGGCGAGGAAGTGCGCGAAAGCCTGCTGGCCGAGATGGACCCCGACGAAATCGTCGCGGCGGTCGAGGACCTGGACATCGACGACCTGGCCGATCTGGTCGAGGACCTGCCCGACACGGTCATCGACGAGGTCCTCAAGTCGATGGACCGCGAGAACCGCGAGCGCCTGGAGCAGGTGCTGTCCTACCCCGAGGACAGCGCCGGCCGCCTGATGAATCCCGACGTGGTCACGGTGCGGGCCGACGTCAACATCGAGGTGGTGCTGCGCTATCTGCGCCTGCGCGGCGAGCTGCCCGACCACACCGACTACCTGTTCGTGGTCAGCAAGAAGCACCAGTACCTGGGCCGCGTGCCGCTGGCCGCGCTGGTCACCCACGAGCCGTCCACGCCGATCAACCGCCTGATCGACGACGAGCAGCCGGCCATCGACGTGGAGGAGCGCTCGGAGGAAGTCGCGCGCAAGTTCTCCGACCACGACTGGGTCTCGGCGCCGGTGGTGGACGACAACAACATCCTGATGGGCCGCATCACCATCGACGACGTGGTCGACATCATCCGCGACCAGGCCGAGCACCAGGCCATGAGCGCGGCCGGCCTGGACGAGGACGAGGACCTGTTCTCGCCGATCCGGCGCGCCTTCCGCCGGCGCATGCTGTGGCTGGGCATCAACCTGGGCACGGCCTTCATCGCCTCCTCGGTGGTCAGCCAGTTCGAAGGCACCATCGCCAAGATCGTCGCGCTGGCCGCGCTGATGCCGATCGTGGCCGGCATGGGCGGCAACGCCGGCACCCAGGTGCTGGCGCTGATGGTGCGCGGCCTGGCGCTGGGACAGATCGGCGCCTCCAACGTTTACGTGCTGCTGCGCAAGGAGCTGGGCGTGGCGCTGATCAACGGGCTGGGGCTGGGCACGCTGCTGGGGCTGATCGTGCTGGTGTGGTTCCGCCAGCCTGGCCTGTCGCTGGTGATCGGCACCGCGCTGACGCTCAACCTGCTGACCGCCGCGGCCGGCGGCGTGGCCGTGCCGCTGGCGCTCAAGCGCATGGGCTTCGACCCGGCGCTGGCCGGCAGCGTGATCCTGACCACCCTCACCGACGTGATGGGCTTCATGAGCTTTCTTGGCCTGGCCACCCTGGTGCTGCTCTGAAGGAGCGGGCGGATGCGCGACGGCGAGCGGCTGGGCAAGGTGACCGAGTGGCACGACGCGCGCGGCTACGGCTTCATCCAGCCAGTGGACGGGCCGAAGCTGTTCTTCCACATCCGCGACTACCAGCAGCAGGGGCGCAGGCCGGAAGTGGGCGAATGGCTGCGCTATACGCAGGGCCAGGGCCGCGACGGGCAACCTGCAGCGAAGCGGGTTCGCCGCGTCGTCCCCCCGAGCGCATCGGCCAGGCAGCGCGCGGCAGCCACCGCGCCTCAGGCCTGGCATGGAGGCTGGCCGGGCTGGTGCATCCTGGTCGCCTACGGGCTGGTTCTTGCGTGGCTGGCTTGGTCCCATCGCGTGCCGGACTGGGGCGTGATCGGCGTGCTGGCGATGAGCGGCGTGACCTGGACCGCGTACGCCCTGGACAAACGTGCAGCCGGATCCAACGCATGGCGCACACCGGAACAGACGCTGCACCTGCTGGAATTCCTCGGCGGCTGGCCCGGGGCGCTGATCGCGCAACGCAGTCTGCGTCACAAGAACCGAAAGCGGAGCTATCAGATCGCGTTCTGGTCGCTGGTGGCGACGCACTGTGCGGTCCTGGCGCTGCTGGTCTACTGGCGTCCGTGGGCATGATCTGCTGCAGCACGCCATGCGTACGCCGAGCCAGGGACCTAGGATGCGCGCTGTGTCCGCAGGATCATGCGTTTCATGAAAAGGTTCTCCCTGTTGTTGCTTTGTTCCCTGCTCGCCGCCTGCGCTTCCAGGCCTGAGACCATGTCGGGGCGCTTCGTCGAGCGCAGCGTGCAGGTCGATGGTGCGACGCATCGCTACCAGGTGTTCGTCCCCTCGCCCGCCGCCTATCAGGGTGCGCCGGCGCTGGTGCTGTTCCTGCATGGCTCGGGCGAGCGCGGCCGCGACAATCGCAAGCAGCTCGAGGCCGGGCTCGGCCCGTATCTGCAGCGGCATCGCCGCGACTTCCCCGCGCTGGTGGTCCTGCCGCAGGTGCCGGACGAGGAGGAATGGACCGGCACCAACGCACGCGTCGCCCTGGCCGCGCAGGCGGCGACGCTGGCCGAGTTCCAGGCCGATCCTGCGCGCGTCTACGCCACCGGCATCTCGATGGGCGGCTACGGCACCTGGGAAGTGGCATTGCTGGCGCCGGAGCGGTTCGCCGCGCTGGCGCCGGTGTGCGGCGCGGTGCACCCGCCGCGCCCGCAGCGGCCGAGCCTGCGCGTCACCCCGGTCGACGGCCTGGCCGATCCCTACGCCGCCATCGCCACGCGCCTGGGCGGCACGCCGATCTGGATGTTCCATGGCGCGCAGGACGATATCGTCCTGCCAGAAGACGACCACCGGCTGGTGGCCGCCTTCGAGGCCGCCGGCCATCCGGCGCGCTACACCGAGTATCCGCACGGCAATCACAACGTCTGGGATGTCACCTACGCCGACCCGGCGCTGTGGGCCTGGCTGTTCGCCCAGCGCCGCCCGTAGCGCCGCCCGCCACACCCGCCGCCGGACCGGTGGCGTATAACGACCCACGCCACTTTCCCCGGAGCCACCCCATGAAGCCCCTGCTCAAGTCCGCCGCCCTGGCCCTCGCGCTCACCTTGGCCTCGACCGCCTCGGCCGCGCTGAAGACCGGCGCTGAGGCCCCCGCCTTCAGCGCGCCGGCCTATCTGGCCGGCAAGCCCTTCACCTTCACCCTGGCCGATGCGCTGAAGAAGGGCCCGGTGGTGGTGTACTTCTTTCCCGCCGCCAACACCGCCGGCTGCAATCTGGAGGCGCACCTGTTCTCCGAGGCGGTGGACCAGTTCAAGGCGCATGGCGCCACGGTGATCGGCGTGACCGCCGGCAACACCGACCAGCTGGCGGACTTCTCCAAGAACACCGAGACCTGCGGCGGCAAGTTCCCGGTGGCGGCCGACGCGGGCGCCAAGATCGCCGCGCAGTACGACGCCACCCTGGCCGAGAAGCCCGGCTGGTCCGACCGCACCTCGTATGTGATCACGCCGCAGGGCAAGGTCGCCCACGTCTACTCCGACCGCAGCCCCAAGCTGCACGTGCAGGAAACGCTGGATGCGGTGAAGGCTCTGGAGCACAGCGCGCACTGAATGCTGCAACGCATCACGCTCCCGAAAGGCCCCGCCCGCGCGCGGGGCCTTTTTCTTGCATGGGAGTCTGCATAATCGGGCCAAGGGGAGAACCGTCGCATGTTCAAGGCCAGGGCCATCCTGTGGATGCTGCTGTGCTGCGCCATACCTGCCGCGCAGGCTGCGGCCGGCGCTGCGGCGAGCGTGCGTCCGCTCGATCTCACCGATCTGGAGGCGCCGGCCTTCACCAACTTCGGCCAGGACGAGGGGCTGCCGGACGCCGGCGTGTCCTCGACCTGCGTGGACAGGAATGGCTTCGTCTGGGGCGCCACGCCGGCCGGCGTGTACCGCTACGACGGGCGCCGCTGGATGGCGGTGGACGAGCCGGCGCTGCGACACTCGGCCACGCATGTGTTCGTCGACCACGGCGGGCGGGTGTGGGCGGCGTTCCGCAATACCGGCCTGGCGGTCTATGACGGCAAGCACTGGCAGGCGGCCAACACCGACACCGGCCTGCCCTCGAACCAGATCAAGCATTTCGCCGAGACCACCGACCCCAGCGGCGAGGTGGTGCTGTGGGCGCTGACCTGGGACCACGGCCTGATGCGCCTGCGCGACGGGCGCTGGGAACTGGATCCTGGGAATGCCTCGCTGCCGGCCGACCCGCTGCGGTCGATGGCCCAGACCCGGCAGCTGGGCGTGCCCGGCCGGCAGTGGCTGGGCACCAACGCGCGCGGCCTGTGGTACCGCGATCCGGGCCAGGTCGCCTGGCGGCGCTGGGAAGGTCATCAGTTCGACGTGGCCCAGGTCGAGGACCTGATGCCGGTCATGCAGCAGGGCCGCGAGGAACTGTGGATCTCCACCTACACCGGCGGCCTGTGGCGCATGCGCGCCGACGGCCTGCGCCACTGGAGCCACGACCACGACGGTCTGCCCAGCAACGTGATCTACAACGTGGCCAATACCGCGCTGCCGGACGGCAACCGCGCGATCTGGGTGGCCAGCCGCGCCGGCCTGCTTCGCCTGCACGAGGACACCCTGCAGGTGTTCAACCGCCGCCACGGCCTGCGGTCGGACGTGATCCGCGACGTGATCGCCTGGCGCAGCCCCGACGGGCTGGACGTGCTGTGGATGGCCAGCGACTGGGGCGTGACCCGCACCGTGCTCGGCGCCAGCCCCTGGGTGATCGCCTCGCTGATGGGCTCGGACGGGCTGGGCGTGTTCGGCTTCCTGGTCGAACCCGACGGCCAGGGCGGCGAGCGGCTGTGGGTGAGTTCCTCCGGCGAAGGCCTGTCGCTCTATCAGGGCCGCCAGTGGCACCACTTCGGCCAGGACGAGGGCGTGCCGCCGGACGCCAACATCGGCTCGGTGATCGCCACCCATGACGAGGCCGGACGCAGCACCTACTGGGTCAGTCTGCGCGGCGGCGTGGTGCTGCGCAGGTCGCCGGGCCAGTCGCGCTTCGCGCCGATCGCCACCCCTTGGAAGCACACCGAGGGCGAACTGCTCTACGACACCCTGGTGCGCACCTACGAGGGCCGGCGCGAGCAGTGGTTCGCCACCCGCGAGACCGGCCTGTACCGGCTGCGCGACGGCGCCTGGACGCGCTTCCCGCCGCCGGTGAGCAATGCCCCCTGGCGCGCGCTGCGGGTGCTGGACGTGATCGATGCGCAGGGTCGTTCGTGGCTGTGGGCGGCCACCAACCACGGCCTGGCGCGCTTCGACGGTACACGCTGGGACACGCTGGGCACGGACCTGGGCCTGACCGACACCAACGTCATCGGCCTGAGCCTGATCCCCGACGCCGGGCACCGCCAGATCCTGTGGCTGGGCACCAGCAGCGCCGGCGTGGCACGCGTGGACATCAGCGACCCACGCCAGCCCCGGTTACTGCCCGAGCCGCTGCCACCACCACCCGACCCCAGCGTCTACAACGCCCAGGTCGACAGCAAGGGCCGGGTCTACCTGTGCACCAACAACGGCGTGCAGCTGCTCACCCCGACCGCGCGCGGTTACGAGAGCCGCATCTTCGGGCGCCACGACGGCCTGCTGCACCAGGAATGCAACTACGTGCAGTTTCTGGACCGGCACGACCGCTTCTGGACCGGCACGCTGGGTGGGCTGGCCGTCTACGACCCAAGGCGTGAGCTGCACGACACCCAGCCCAAGCCGCTGCGCGTGACCGGCCTGCGGATCGACGGCCGCCCGGTGGCCGGACCCGCGCTGGAGGTGCCGCCGGGCAAGCGCGAGCTGCGCATCGACTACGCGCTGCTGTCCTGGTTCCGCGAGGCCGACTCGCGCTTCCGCACCCAGCTGCTCGGCTACGACACCGCGCCGGGCGACTGGACCGAACAGAATTTCCGCAGCTTCAACGCGCTGCCGCCGGGCCACTACCGCCTGCGCGTGGAGGCGCGCGACCACGCCGGCAACACGAGCACGCCATTGGAAGTGCCGATCAACATCCAGGCGGCGTGGTGGCAGACACCGGGCGCGCGGGTGGCCGCGGGGTTCGCCGTGCTGCTGGTCGGCTACGGGCTGGCGGCCTGGCGCACGCGCCGCCTGCGCGAACAGCGTCGCGTGCTGGAACAGCGCGTGCGCGAGCGCACCGCCGAACTGCACGAGGCCAACGAACGCCTGCGCACCCTGTCCTACCGCGACGAGCTCACCGGCCTGGACAACCGCCGCCGGCTGCTGGAAGTGGTCTCGCCCTCGCCGGACGGGCCCCTGCCACGCGCCCTGATCCTGCTGGACGTGGACCACTTCAAGCGCTTCAACGACCGCTTCGGCCACCCCGCCGGCGACGAGGCCCTGCGCCAGGTCGCCGCGGCCATGCGCGACTGCGCCGGCGCACAGGCCACCGTCGCCCGCCACGGCGGCGAGGAGTTCGCCTGTGTGCTGCCGACCACCGACGCCCAGCACGCGCTGGACGTGGCCGAATGCATCCGCAAGGCCGTGGCCGCCTGCGAGCTGCGCGTACCCGGCCAGGACGCGCCCTGGCACATCACCATCAGCGCCGGCGTGGCCATCGCCATGGTCCGCACCCGCGAGGACACGCTGCGGCTGTTCAACGACGCCGACCTGGCGCTGTACCAGGCCAAGCACGAGGGCCGCGACCGGGTGCAGCTGCATCGTCCGCTGTAGGCCCGCATCGCGGGCAGGCTGTTAGGGTATCGGCCCTTGCTTCGCACGATCCGTCGCCATGTCCCAGACCACCCCCTCGGTGCTGTTCGTCTGCACCGGCAACATCTGCCGCTCGCCCACCGCGCAGGCGCTGCTGCTGCGCAAGGCGGCCGCGCAGGGCATCGAGGTGGACACCGACAGCGCGGCGGTCACCGACGAGGAAGTCGGCAATCCGCCCGACCGTCGTGCCCTGCAGGAGCTGCAGCGACGCGGCGTGCCCATGCCGCCGCACCGGGCCCGGCTGATCGAGGCGCGCGACTATCGCCATTTCGACCTGATCCTGGGCATGACCGCCCAGCATGTCGGCGCCATCGAGCGCCTGGCCCCGCCCGATGCGCGCGCCCGGATCGGCCTGCTGATGGAGTACGCGCCAGGCCAGCGCGCGATCGATGTCCCCGATCCCTGGTACGGCGGACCCCAGGATTTCGTGAAGGCCTTCGACATGATCGAGGCCGGCGTGGACGGCCTGCTGCGCAGCTGGACGCTGGCGCGCGATTGAGGCGGATTGATCGCAACAAAAAACCCGCGGCACGGGGCCGCGGGCTTGGCGTTGCGTCGTCACGGACCGGCCGCTTGGCGGGGCGATCCGGATCGCAGGCTTACAGCGCCTGCATCGCCTTGTTGGTCTTGTCCTCGGTCTTGACCGGCACTTCGGGCTGCGGCTGCACCGCCGGCTCGGCGGCCGGGGCGGGCTGCAGGCCGGCGTTGTCCGGCACCTCGATGTAGGGCAGGTGCAGCGTCTCGCTGGTCATGCGCCGGATCCGGTTGGTCAGCGCCGCGCTCTTGTTGAGCTCCTGGCCGTAGCTGGGCACGATCCGCTCCAGCTTCTGCTTCCAGCCGGCTTCCATCTGCCTGGGGAAGGCCTGAGCCATCAGCTTGAGCATGATCGGCGGCGAGGTGGACGCGCCCGGCGAGGCGCCCAGCAGCGCGGCGATGGTGTCGTCCTGGTCGGTGACGATCTCGGTGCCGAACTGCAGGCTGGTCTTGCCGGTCGCCGGGTCGCGCTTGATCACCTGCACGCGCTGGCCGGCGGTGATCAGCTTCCAGTCCTCGCGCTTGGCGTTGGGGTAGTACTTGACCAGTTCGGCCTGACGATCGGCGTCGGTCAGCTCGGCCTGCTGCAGCAGGTACTTGACCAGGTCCAGGTTCTCCTCGCCCACCTTGAGCATGCCGCCCACGTTGTGCTGGTTGACCGAGGAGTACAGGTCCCACTGCGAACCGGCCTTGAGGAACTTGGTGCTGTACAGCGCGAAGGGCCCGAACAGCACGACCGGCTTGCCGTCCAGCTTGCGCGCGTCGATGTGCGGCACCGACATCGGCGGCGAACCGGTATCGGCCATGCCATAGACCTTGACGTCGTGGCGGCCGGCGATGGCCGGCGCCTGGAAGGCCAGGAACTGGCCGCCCACCGGGAAGCCCGCATAGTTCTTCGCCTCGGGGATGCCCGACATCTGCAGCAGCTTCAGCGCCGCACCGCCGGCACCGATGAACACGAAGCGCGAGCGGACCGTGCGCAGCTGGTCGGACTTGAGGTCCCGCACGGTGACGTTCCAGGTCTTGTCCTGGTTCTGGTGCAGGCCCTGCACCTCGTTTTGCAGGTTGAGGTGGAAGTGCGGGTTCTTCTGCAGGGCCGCGGTGAGCTGGTTGGTGATCACGCCGAAGTTCACGTCGGTGCCCAGCGGCATGTAGGTGGCGGCCACCTTCTGCGCCGGATCGCGGCCTTCCATCACCAGCGGTGCCCAGGCCTTGATCTGCGCCGGATCGGTGGAGTACTGCATGCCGTAGAACAGCGGATTCTTGACCAGCGCGTCGTGGCGCTTGCGCAGGTACTCGATGCGGTCATCGCCCCAGACGAAGCTCATGTGCGGGGTGGGATTGATGAAGTCCGACGGGGTTCCCAGCCGGCCCTCGCGCACCTGGTGCGACCAGAACTCGCGCGAGACCTCGAACTGCTCGGCGATGCCGACCGCGCGCTTGGTCTCGATGGAGCCGTCGGGCAGCTCCGGGGTGTAGTTGAGCTCGGCGAAGGCCGAGTGTCCGGTGCCGGCGTTGTTCCAGCCGTTGGAGCTCTCCAGCGCCACGCCGTCCAGACGTTCGAACAGCTGCACGTTCCAGTCCGGCTCCAGTTCCTGCAGATAGGTGGCCAGGGTGACGCTCATGATGCCGCCGCCGACCAGGACCACATCGACCGACCGGTCGCTATCGGGCTTGGGGCCTGTCACGTTCTTGATCGGCCAGAACAGGAAGACGACGCCGACCACCAGCAACAGCAGGACGGCGCCGAGAAGGAATTTGAGGAAATTTTTCATCACGTATGAGGATCGCGGGGGGAGACGAGTACGACTGAGCGGGAGAGCCTGACGCAAAAACGTCATTGCACGCCACTTCCTGTATCGCACGGACATCAAACCACAGCGCTCCGGACGATACTGCGTCAAAGGGTCTTCCTGTCCCGTTGGGTGGGATGCGATCCCGTCTTGAACCTCGCTTTGAGTGCCGCCGGGTCGTCCATGTAAGGCAACCGGCCTCGACGCGCGGCCTTCACAGACGGCTGACGAGGCCGCTGTCATTGATGCAGCACGTTCCACGAGATGCTTATGACGACACTGCGTAGCTCCAAGGCCATGCCGCCGGATATCGAATTCTCCCGCCCGCGCGAGGACAAGCGCGCCGCGCAACGCCAACTGCAGGACCGCCTGGACGCCTTCGAACGCGCCGGCGGTCGGGTCGAAAAACTCGGCGACACGCCGCTGCGCAAACGCGGCTGATTGCCGAAGCTGCACCACCATCGAGCGCTTCTTCCCCGCTGAGTTGATCTCTTTCGATAAGCCAGCTGTGCTCATCTCTCTTGGTGGGCTTGCTGAGCTATGTGTTGTAGGCCTGCTGAGCTCATCGTCCTTGGTGGGAGCAACTGTCCCGGCCTGCATGTAGAGCGGAGCTTGCTCCGCTGGAGCCTTCCCCACGAACCGACCGAAGAGCAGCGGAGCAAGCTCCGCTCTACAGGGGGCGCCATGGCGGCGATGAGGCCCTGCCGGGAAAGCCTCATCGCCGCCATGGCGGTTGCCACGGATGTCACTGCTTGTGCGGGCAATCGACGGTGATCAATTACCGCCTACAGCGCTGCCCCAGCAACAACTGATCCCCAAACTCGCCCACTCAGCCAGCGGCATGCCGTCATCGCCTAGAATGCGCGCCCCTGCCGGCGTTTGCGCCGTTCCTCGGCGCTCGCCGTCCGCTCGAAGTCCTCGATGAATCAGCTCGCCCATTGCGTCCTCCACTACGCGCGCAGCCTGTGGGAGACCCAGCAGTTGCTGCCACCGGGCGACGCCGCCGACACGCATGCCGCGGCGCATGCGCGCGCCAACCTGCATCTGGCCAGCCTGGCCGGCTCGGTCGCTGCCTTGACCGAGGCGCAGCGTGTGGACCTGGCGCGCGCCGCGCTGCGCGGCTGGCCGCTGCACGTGGCCGGTACGGTCGAAGACGCGCCCGATCCGGTGCGCCTGGCGCTGATGGCAGGCCGCGCCCCGACGCCGCTGCACGCGCTGCCGGACGGGCTGACGCCATGGGTCGACGCCTCGCTGGCCGCCATCGCCCTGCGCAGCCTGCGCTACGCGCTGGAACTGACCGCGCTGCTGCCCGACCCGACCCGCCAGCCGCTGCCCGATGACGCCTCGCCGCAGTTGCTCAGCGCCGCGGCGGCCGTGGACGAGCAGCAGGCCGTGCTGTGGGACGCCATCGAGAAGGTCGGCGCCGACGAAGCGGCGCAGCTGGCCGACGCCGCGCGCGCCATGCTCGACAGCGCCGCACCGGGCAGCCAGGACGCCGAGCTGCTGGCCTACTTCGCCAGCGGCATGTTCGCCCAGCGCACCTGCGCACACCGCTGAAGCGCACCGCCACACGCCGCCGAAGGCCTCCACCTGCCCGCGCATGACTTCCGGCAGTCACTGCCGACAGGACATGGGCGGTAGCTTGCACTCACTCTCAATGTGCGCGCAGGCGCGGGACCGCCGGTGGCAACCCAAGGATCGATCGCGCGCTGGACCGGGGCGGTATACCTGGTCGTGGTACTCACCGGCATATTCAGCCTGGCCTATGTGCCAGGCCAGCTGCGCGCCCTGGGCGACCCCAGCGGCATGCTCGAACATATCGTGGCGCGGCAGCGGCTGTTCCAGGCCGGCATCGCGTCCTTCGTACTGGAGCAGTTGGCCTTCCTGGCGCTGCCGTTCCTGCTCCACCGCCTGCTGCGCCACGTGCAGCGCACCCTGGCCGCCGCGATGGTGGTGCTGGCGGTGATCGCGGTGCCGATCGCCCTGATCGCCGCCGCCCATCGACTGGATGCGCTGACCGCGCTGACCGATCCGGGCCTGGACGCGGTGTCGAGCAACGTGCGCGAGGCGCTAGCCCTGCATTCGATGACGGCCTACCGGAACGCGATCTTCATGGCGACCCTGTTCTGGGGCCTGTGGCTGCTGCCGCTGGGGCTGCTGGTCTATCGCTCGCGGCAATTGCCGCGCGTGCTGGGCGCCGCGCTGATCCTGGGAGGTCTTGGCTATGTGTGCAACGTGTTCGGCGCGCTGCTGGTACCGGGCTACGACCAGGGCGCCTTGTCGAACTACGCGACCCTGCCGGCGGCGTTCGGCGAGATCGGCCTGTGCCTGTGGCTGCTGCTGTTCGGCATGCGACCGGTCGCCTCCACCCTGACGGACACACTGGAATGAGCTCCCTTCTGCAAGACACGCCCGTCCCCGTGCGCCAGCGCCTGTCGGCGGCCTGGGGCGCGCTGATGTTCTGCTATCTGTATGGCGACTACTTCGGCCTGTACACGCCGGACAAGCTCAAGGGCATGCTCGCCGGCGAAGGCCCGGTCGGCGCCTACAGCGAGGGCTCGCTGGTCGGCGTCTCGCTGATGATGGCGGTGCCGGCGCTGATGGTGCTCGGCGCGCTGCTGCTGCCGGCGCGCCTGTGCCGCTGGCTCAACGTGCTGCTGGGCATGGCCTACACGGCGATCATGCTGCTCACCCTGCCCGGCGCGCGGCCGTACTACCTGGTGCTGGGCGGGATCGAGATCGTCCTGTCGCTGAGCATCGCCGTCATCGCCCTGCGCTGGCCGCGCGCGAGGGCCTGACCAACCGGCCGCACGGACCGGCGCGGGCGTCGCCCGGGCCGGTCCGTGATGCAGGCGGCCTCAGGCGCCGGGGACGGCGCTGTTGTTGGCGCGGTCGGCGTCGGGCAGTACGTGGTCGGGGTCGATCGTCACCTTGGACACCGGCTTGCGCGTGGCCAGCAGCAGCTGCGGGGCGGCGCGCTGGATCCAGGTCTCCACCGGCACGCGCCGATCCTCATGCGTGCCATCGGTGTAGTCGATGCGCAGCGTCGCCGGCATCACCAGCTTCTGCCGGTTCTCCAGCGTCACCGCCAGGCCCTTGGCCGCATCGCCATCGACGTACCCGGCCGCGCTGATGCCCAGATCCAGTTGCCAGTTGTTGAAGTACCAGCCGCGCCACCACCACGACAGGTCCTCGCCGGCCTCGCTTTCCATGAAACGGAAGAAGTCCGACGGCGTGGGGTGCTTGTAGGCCCAGGTGGCGATGTACTTGCGGAACGCCGGATCGAAGCGCGCCGGTCCCAGGATCTGCTCGCGCAGCAGCACCAGGCCCAGCGCGCCCTTGAAGTAGGTCACCGGATGGCGGTACTTCTCGCTGGTCGCATCGGCCAGGTCCATCAGCGTGGGCGCGTCCTTGTCGGCCAGCACCGGCAGGATCTCATCGACCGGGTTGCCGCCCTTGGGTGCGTATTCGCCGTCGCGCTTGGGCGCGTACTCGCCGTGGTTGAAGGCGTCGGAGGCATAGACGTCGATGAAGGTGTTGAAGCCTTCGTCCATGAAGGCATGGCGGCGCTCGTTGGAGCCGACGATCATCGGGAACCAGCCGTGGCCCAGCTCGTGCGCGGTGATCCAGAACAGCTTGTCGTCCTTGTCCTCGTAACCGTCGAAGACGATGCCGGGGTATTCCATGCCGGCGCCGTGGCCGCCCAGGTTGACCGCGACCGGCCACGGGTAGGCATACCACTTGTCAGAGAAGTGCTCGATGGCGCCCTTGACGTATTCGGTCGAGCGCACCCAGTTGGCCGCGCCTTCCACCGGGTAGACCGACATGGCCAGCGCCTGCTTGCCGGCCGGCAGATTGATGCGCGCCGCATCCCAGACGAACGCCGGCGAGGCGGCGAAGGCCACGTCGCGGGTGTGGTCCATGTGGAAGCGCCAGGTCTGGGTGCCGCTGCGCACGGGCCGGCTGGCCGGGTCGGTGACTTCCTCCGGGGTGCGGATCATCACCGTCCTGTCGCTGGCCTGCGCCTGCTTGAGCCGCGCGCGCTGGGTGGCGGTGAGGACCTCATCGGCATTGGTCAGCGCGCCGGAGCCGGCGACGATGTAGTTCCACGGCACGGTCACCGCGTAGTCGAAATCGCCGTACTCCAGGTAGAACTCCGAGCCCAGATAGGGCTGGGTGTCCCAGCCGCGCAGGTCGTCGTAGACGGCCATGCGCGGATACCACTGGGCGATCTCGAAGATGTCGCCGTTCCTGGTCGGGGTGACCGCGGTGCGCCCGCCCCATTCGCCCGGCACCACGTAGCGGTAGGCGATATGCAGCTTGAGCACGCCGGTCCTGGCGGCCAGGCCGGTCGGCAGATCCACGCGCATGCGGGTGTCGTCGACCAGGTAGCGCACCGGCACGCGCCTGCCGCCCTGCTCGACCTCGACGCTGGCGATGGTCATGCCGTCGCTGCCGGGCGAGGTGCGCCCCGGGCGCGCGGTGCGGGTGCTGGCCGCGCGCGAATCGGCCCGGTAGATGTTCTGGTCCAGCTGCAGCCACAGCACGTCCAGCGCGTCGGGGCTGTGGTTGCTGTAGGTGATGGTCGCCTCGCCGCTCAGCGTGTGGCTGGCCGGGTCGATGCTGGCCTTGAGCGCGTAATCGGCGCGGTTCTGCCAGAACAGCGGCCCGGGCTTGCCGGCGCCGCCGCGCACGGCCGTGGCCGGCGTGGGCAGCTGCAGCGGGGCGAAGGCCTCCAGCGGCTTGAAGCCGGTGTCCTGGGCGGCGGGTTCGGCGGCCTGCGCGGTCACGCAGGCCAGCAGGAAGGACAGCAGGACCAGGGCGTGCAGCCCACGGCGACGGGACGCGGTCATGGCGTGGCGGGATCCGGGCAGACAGGGGGGGACTTCGAATCCTACCTTGCAGTCCGGTCAGGTCATGGGCCATTGGTCCTGGGCGCGGCCCGCCGCGGATGGCCTAGAACGGTTTGGCCAGCACCAGGTAGACGATCACCACCAGCCCCAGCACGGGCAGCTCGTTGAACCAGCGCAGCGCCCGCCCAGAGGGCAGCGCGCCGCCGCGCGCTACGCGCTTGAGCCAGCGCCCGGACACCACGTAGTGCGCCAGCACCAGCACCACCAGCGCCAGCTTGGCGTGCAGCCAGCCGCTGCCGGGACCGACCATGGTCGGGAAGTCCGGGGTGAAGCGGTAGCCCAGCCACAGCACCAGACCCAGCACCAGCGCGATGCCGAACATCATGTGCCCGAAGCGATACAGCCGCCGTCCCATCAGCACCAGGCGCGCCTGCACCTCGGGCTGGCCGGCGCTTTCGGCCAGGTTGACCAGGATGCGCGGCAGGTAGAACACCGCGGCCATCCACGCCACCACGAACACCACATGGAGGGTCTTGACCCAGAAATAAGCCTGCATCGAATCGGCTCCGTGGCGCGCGCAGCTGCGAAGAGGCGATCATTGTCGCTCATCCCTTCCCAGGCCCGCATCTTGGACAAGCGCTACGACGCCGCCTATTTCCAGCACTGGTATCGCGGCGGCGACATCGGCGGCAGCGCGCGGCTGGCGCGCAAGGTCGCCCTGGCGGTCAGCTGCGCCGAGTACTGGCTCGAACGCCCCATCCGCACCGTGCTGGACATCGGCTGCGGCGAAGGCGCCTGGCGCGCGCCGCTGCGCAAGCTGCGGCCCAGGGCGCAGTACCTGGGCTTTGACAGCAGCGACTACGTGGTGCGCCGCTTCGGCGCGCGCCGCAACCTGCACCTGGCCGCCTTCGGCGATTTCCAGTGGCTGCGCCCGTGCGCGCCGGTGGACCTGCTGGTGTGTTCGGACGTGCTGCACTACCTGCCCGACGCCGAACTGCGCCGCGGCCTGCCCGGCCTGGCCGAGCTGTGCGGCGGGGTGGCGTTTCTGGAGACCTTCGCCGCCGAAGACGCGTTCGAGGGCGACCACGTCGGCTTCCAGGCGCGGCCGGCGGCGTGGTACCGGCGCCAGTTCAGGCGCGCCGGGCTGCGCGCGGCCGGCTCGCACTGCTGGCTCGGCCCGGCTCTGGCCGCCGAGGCGGCGGCGCTGGAAGCCAGCCCCTGAGCCGGTCCGCGGCGCTTTCATGTGGCGCGCCCGCCGTTGGGCTATCCTGCGCCGCGGCAACCGCCTGATCCAGCACGGTTTTGTTCCTATGATGCTTTACCAGTGGCATGAAATGGGCCGTCAGTGGATGGCCCCATGGGTCCACCTGGCCGACGCCAGCTCGCGCATTTTTTCCGATCCCAACAGCTGGCTCTCGGCCCTGCCGGGCGCCGAGCGCATCTCGGCCTACAACGAGCTGATGCACCGGCTGGGCAAGGATTACGAGAAGCCCGACTGGGACATCGGTGAGGTCGAGGTCGACGGCCACACCCTGCCGGTGATCGAGCAGGAGATCATCGCCAAGCCGTTCTGCCGGCTGCTGCGCTTCAAGCGCTTCACCGACGATCAGGCGGTGATCGCCGGGCTCAAGGCCCAGCCCGCCGTACTCGTGGTCGCACCCCTGTCCGGCCACCACGCCACGCTGCTGCGCGACACCGTGCGCACCCTGCTGCGCGACCACAAGGTCTATGTGACCGAATGGATCGACGCGCGCCTGGTGCCGGCCGAGCAAGGCGGTTTCGGCCTGGAGGACTATGTCGCCTACATCCAGGAATTCATCCGCCACATTGGCGCCGACAAGCTGCACGTGATGAGCGTGTGCCAGCCCACGGTGCCGGTGCTGGCCGCGGTGTCGCTGATGGCCAGCGCCGGCGAGACCACGCCGCGCTCGCTGGTGATGATGGGCGGGCCGATCGATGCGCGCGTCAGCCCGACCCAGGTCAACGACCTGGCCACGCGCAACCCGCTGTCCTGGTTCGAGCACAACGTCATCCATACCGTGCCGGTGAACTACCCCGGCCACGGCCGCGCGGTCTATCCGGGCTTCCTGCAGCACGCCGGCTTCATCGCCATGAATCCCAGCCGCCACTTCCAGTCGCACTGGGACTTCTACGCCGACCTGGTCAAGGGCGACCTGGAAGACGCCGATGCCCACCGCCGCTTCTACGACGAATACAACGCGGTGCTGGACATGCCGGCCGAGTTCTACCTGGACACCATCCGCGTGGTCTTCCAGGAGTTCCTGCTGCCGCGCGGGCTGTGGACGATCGATGGCGTCAAGGTCGATCCCTCGGCGATCACTGGCACCGCGCTGCTGAGCATCGAGGGCGAACTGGACGACATCGCCGGCCTCGGCCAGACCAAGGCCGCGCACGGGCTGTGCACCGGCATTCCCAAGGCCCGGCGCAAGCACATCACCGTCGAAGGCGCCGGCCATTACGGCATCTTCAGCGGCCGCCGCTGGCGCGAGTCGGTCTATCCCGACGTCAAGGCCTTCATCGCCAAGTACAACTGAGGCAGAAGCGAGTGGAGTGAGCGAAGGCGCTATGGCTCCGCTCACTCCTGCGCGCGCACTTCTCGCATCGGTGACGGTCCACTTGCGCGGTTGAACAGCGCCTCGGCCACGAGCAGATTCGGGATCCAGCACAGCCAGGCGATCACCGGATAGCAGGTCTCGAACGGGATGCCGCTGGCGACCGAGATGGGCAGATAGATCCGCAGGGTCACGGCCGCGAAGGTCAGCGCGAAGTTGCGCACCATCCACCTGCGATGCGCGGCCACATCGCCGGCGCGGATGGCGCCGAACGCCCGCAGTCCGGTGTAGAGCCAGGCCAACGCCAGGCACGCGAAGCCGAACTTGGCTGTGAGCCCGCCGAAGGCGAGCGTGGCCATGTACAGGCCCGACAGCCCGCCCAACGCGACGCCGATCCCCAGGTAGACGCGCCCCATCCAGCGATGCACCTGCGCAGACCGCTGCCGGAGCCTGGAGGAGAACTGGAACGGCCCCGTCAGCAGCGCAAGCGATGAAGCGAACACATGGGTGTAGATACCCACCTGGTGCGCATGAAACGTCAGCCGCATGGCGGGATGGACGCCGATTCCCAAGGGCAGCAGCGCGTAGGCCAGGATGGCGTAAGCGGCCACGGCCAGGGCGAGGAAATACAGCGCGATGTTGCCGATCGTCTTGACCACGGTGGTCTGTTTCCTGGATGGATTTCCGCGTCGGCAGCGCCGATGCGTGCCGATGACCCGCTTGCCGAGGGTTGAAGGCAGGAATGAGCGAAGAGGAGGCAGGAATGAGCAAAAAACACTGCCCCTGCACTCACGCCTCGCCTCTCACACCACCGGCGTGCGCACCAGCAGGTGCTTGGCGAGCCAGCCGTGGAAGCGTCCGATCCAGCGCGCCAGATGCAGGGTCAGGAACAGCAGCAGGAACCCGGCCACCGGCGTCACGATCGCGATCCACGGGCTGGTGTCCAGCAGGTTCTCGCCGTTCGCCCAGAACACGTAGTGGTTGCCGCCCAGCAGGCTCAGCGGCGAGAGCACGCAGGCGATCGCGGTGGATCCCAGCGTGACGATCAGCGTGAAATAGGCGATGCCCAGCGGCAGCATCAACAGCAGATAGAGCATCGCCGTCCAGGTGCCGGCGTCGGTGAACAGCTCACCCAGGCGCTTGAACCAGGACTTGTCGCGCTGTGTATAGAGCGGGCGCCGCGGCATGCGCACGCCGAGCAGGACTTCGACGATGCGTCCCTCGACCAGCGACAGCAGGCGCACCGACATCAGGAACAGCAGCAGGATCGGGATGCCGATGATCAGGATCAGCAGACCGACCGAGAGGCTGGCGCCGGTCACCACCCAGCTGAAGTAGAAGACGCCGGTGGCCATCGACAGCAGCATGTAGAACAGCGCGCCGTAGGTGCGCGGATCGGCGGCCACGCCGAAGAAGCGCCCCAGCCAGGAGCGACGCGGCGGCGGCGGCGGCGGGCGCAGCGCGCGGCTCACCGTGACCTCGGTCTGGCGATAGATGTCGGCCACCTCCTCCGGTGCGCCGTAGCTGCCGGCGACCGAGGCGATCACCTCGGCCTCGCTCTTGCCGGGCTGCTCGGCCAGCTCGGCGCGCAGATACTCCTCGGCGTCGTAGAGCGCGTCCTGGATCATGGCCGGGTCGGCGCCCTTCAGCGCCGCACGCAGCTGGTCCAGGTATTCGGGGATGGTGGTGGGCAAACCTTGTGCGTTCATGCGGTGGTCCCCTTGAGAACAAGATCGACGGAATCTCGGGTGGCGCGCCAGGCGGCGGCCCATTGCGCCAGGACCTGTCGGCCCGCGGCGGTGATGCAGTAGTAGCGGCGCGGCGGGCCGGACGCCGACGGCTCGACCTCGCTCTCCAGCAGGCCGGCGGCCTCCAGATTGCGCAGCACCGGATACAGCGCGCTCTGCTTGCCGGCCAGCACGCCCTGGCCCAGCTGCTCCATGCGCTTGGCGATCAGATAGCCGTACAGCGGCTCCTCGGCCTGGGCCAGCACCGCCAGCAGCGCAAGGGAGACGGTGCCGGCGCTGAGCTCCTTCTGGAACTTCTTCAGTTGGCTGTCGACATCGACCATGGACGCTGCGTGTGGGCACTAGGTTGAACACAACACTAGTGTGAACTTGGGACTAGTGGATGTGCCGGTGGTCATGCCCGCGGCGGATCGTGTTGCCGCCTTCAGCCGCCCGGGCGCAGGATGCCGCGCATGACCCTGCTCCCGCATACCGACGCCCTGCCCCCCGTCCCGCAACCGCCTTCGGCCCCCGGCAACCCGGCCTGTGTGATCACCTGCGCCGCCTACGACCGGCAAGGCACGCGCACCAACCTGACCCTGGACGAGATCAGCGACGTGCTGGCCCGCGACGACGGCTCGTTCGTCTGGGTCGGCCTGTACGAGCCCGAGGAACACGTCCTGCTGAAGCTGCAGGAGGAGTTCTGCCTGCACCCGCTGGCCGTCGAGGACGCCGGCAAGGCGCACCAGCGGCCCAAGCTGGAGACTTACGGCCACTCGCTGTTCATGGCCATGCACACCGTGCAGGTCATCGACGAACGCATCCGCTACGGCGAGACCCAGGCCTTCCTTGGCCAGCGCTATCTGATCACCGTGCGCCACGGCGCCTCGCTGTCCTACACCCCGGCGCGCCAGCGCATCGAGCGCGAGCCGGAGCTGCTCAAGCTCGGCCCGGCCTACTGCCTGTACACCGTGCTGGACTTCATCGTCGACAACTACCTGCCGATCATCGAGGAGTCGCGCGACACGCTGTTCACCCTGGAACGCGACATCTTCTCCGAGACCTACCGCGGCGCGGTGGTGCGCCGGCTGTACGACCTCAAGCGCGAACTGACCCTGATGCGCGTGGCGGTCGGGCCGCTGCAGGACGTCCTGGCCCAGCTGGTGCGCACCCAGAACCCGCTGGTGCCCGAGGAGATCCGCCTGTACATGCGCGATGTCCACGACCACGCGCTGCGCGTCAACGACGGCATCGACACCCTGCGCGAGATGCTCGGCACCGCGCTCAGCGTCAACCTCTCCTTGGTGACCCTAGGCCAGGGCGAGACGGTCAAGCGCCTGGGCGCCCTGGGCCGCGCTGCTGGCGGCCCCGACCCTGATGACCAGCTGGTACGGCATGAACTTCGAAGGCATGCCCGAGCTGCACGCGCGCTTCGGCTACTGGGTGCTGATCGGCGCGGTGGCGGTGACCTGCGGCGTACTATACGTGCTGTTCAAGCGGGCGCGCTGGCTCTGAGCGGCGCCGCCGCGCGGGCGGCTACTAGACCAAAGTAGGAGCCGCCACCAGCACAATGGATGATTGACCCCCGCCGAGGCTTGTTGAACCCTGTCCGCCACATTACAGCCGGGGACATTTCATGAAGGGGCTATCCAAGATCGCCTGGGCGCTGCTCGCGCTCCTGGGCGCGTTCTGTCTGGGGACGGTGGCGCTGCGGCGCGGGGAAACCGTCAACGCGTTGTGGATCGTGGTGGCGGCGGTGTCGCTGTATCTGGTCGCCTACCGCTACTACGCCTTGTTCATCGCCAGCAAGGTGATGCGGCTGGACCCGACGCGGGCCACGCCGGCGGTGCTGCGCAACGACGGTCTGGACTATGTGCCGACCAACAAGCATGTGCTGTTCGGCCACCACTTCGCCGCCATCGCCGGCGCCGGCCCGCTGGTCGGCCCCGTGCTGGCCGCGCAGATGGGCTACCTGCCCGGCCTGCTGTGGTTGGTGCTGGGTGTGGTGTTCGCTGGCGCGGTGCAGGACTTCATGGTGCTGTTCATCTCCAGCCGCCGCGATGCGCGCTCGCTGGGCGATCTGGTGCGCGAGGAGATGGGCCAGATTCCCGGCACCATCGCCCTGTTCGGCGCCTTCCTGATCATGATCATCATCCTGGGCGTGCTGGCCATGGTGGTGGTCAACGCCCTGGCCGAGAGCCCGTGGGGCACCTTCACCGTGTTCGCCACCATGCCCATCGCGATCCTGATGGGCCTGTACATGCGCTACATCCGCCCGGGCAAGATCGGCGAGATCTCGGTGGTCGGCCTGGTGCTGCTGCTGGCGGCGATCTGGCTGGGCGGCAAGGTCGCCGCGGACCCGAGCTGGGGCCCGGCGCTGACCTTCACCAAGGTGCAGATCACCTGGATGATGATCGGCTACGGCTTCGTCGCCTCGGTGCTGCCGGTGTGGCTGCTGCTGGCTCCGCGCGACTACCTGTCCACCTTCCTCAAGATCGGCACCATCATCGCTCTGGCGATCGGCATCCTGATCGTGATGCCCGACCTGAAGATGCCGGCGCTGACCGAGTACGCGCACACCGGCAAGGGTCCGGTCTGGACCGGCGGGCTGTTCCCGTTCCTGTTCATCACCATCGCCTGCGGCGCGGTGTCCGGCTTCCATGCGTTGATCTCCTCGGGCACCACGCCCAAGCTGCTGGCCAATGAGGCGCACATGCCCTACATCGGCTACGGCGGCATGCTGATGGAGTCCTTCGTGGCGATCATGGCGCTGGTGGCGGCCTGCATCATCGACCCGGGCGTGTACTTCGCCATGAACGCGCCGCCGGCCGTGGTCGGCACCGACGTGGTGGCCGTGGCCGCCAAGGTCAGCGAGATGGGCTTCGTCATCACCCCCGACGTGCTCACCGCCACGGCCAAGGACATCGGCGAGAGCACCATCCTCAATCGCGCCGGCGGCGCGCCGACGCTGGCGGTGGGCATCGCCCAGATCCTGCACGCGGTGCTGCCCACCGGCGACTCGATGGGCTTCTGGTACCACTTCGCGATCCTGTTCGAGGCGTTGTTCATCCTGACCGCGGTCGACGCGGGCACGCGCTCGGGCCGCTTCATGTTGCAGGACCTGATCGGCAATTTCGTCCCGGCGATGAAGCGCACCGAGTCGTGGACCGCCAACATCATCGCCACCGCCGGCTGCGTGGCGCTGTGGGGCTATCTGCTGCATTCGGGCGTGACCGATCCGTTCGGCGGCATCAAGACGCTGTGGCCGCTGTTCGGCATCTCTAACCAGATGCTGGCCGGCATCGCGCTGCTGCTCGGCACGGTGGTGCTGTTCAAGCTCAAGCGCGACCGCTATGCCTGGGTCTGCGGCATCCCGGCACTGTGGCTGCTGGCGTGCACCACCACGGCCGGGCTGATCAAGTTGTTCGACAGCAATCCGGGCCAGGGCTTCCTGGCGCAGGCGCACAAGTTCCAGGACGCGATCGGCCGCGGTGAGGTGCTGGCGCCGGCCAAGTCGATGGCCGAGATGCACAAGGTGGTGGTCAATGCCTACGTCAACACGGCGCTGACCACGCTGTTCCTGCTGGTGGTGGCGATGGTGCTGGTGTATTCGATCAAGGCGATCCTGGTCGCGCGCCGCAATCCGCAGCGCAGCGATCGTGAGACCGAGTACGTGGCGCTGACGCCGGCCCAGATGGCGGACCTGTGATGGGCACCGCGCTGGTTCCCGTCGGTCAGTACCAGGTGCACCGCCGCGTGTGGCGGCGCCTGGTGCAGACCGCGCGGCTGTGCTGCGGCATCCCCGACTACGACAACTACGTGCGCCACGTGCTGGAGAAGCACCCGGACCGCACGCCGATGGACTACAAGACCTTCTTCCGCGAGCGCCAGGAAGCGCGCTTCGGCGGGGGGCGCGGCTTCCGCTGCTGCTGAACCGGAAAGGGCGGCCTCGGGGCCGCCCTTTCTTTTTGGTTCTTCTCTCGACGCAGAGATCTTGGCGCAGTGTGGATTGTGGCTTCGGAAGGGCAGCGGTCCGGAGACCTCTGGGTCGAAAGTCAAAAGAAGTCCGGATCGATCCGCCGCGGAGCCTCGATCCGGCCGGGTCGAGGCTGGTCGGCGAAGTGGCGCTCCCGGCTCCGCACTTCAGCGAGAACCCTTCCTTTGCCCGCACCTCTGGGCGAGGCTGCAAGCTCAGACCAGCATGCCGCCCGAGGCCTCCACGCGCTGGGCGTTGATCCACTGCGTGGCCGGGTCGAGCAGCATGGCGATGACCGGGCCGATGTCGTCGGCCTTGCCCGGGCGGCCGAGCGCGGTGACCGAGGACACCATCGCGTTGACCTGCGCATCGTCGCGCACGCGGCCGCCGCCGAAGTCGGTCTCGATGGCGCCAGGCGCCAGCGTGTTGACGCTGATGCCGCGCGCGCCCAACTCCTTGGCCAGATACCGGGTGAACACCTCGATGCCGCCCTTCATCATCGCGTAGGCCGAACTGCCCGGCAGCGCGAACCGCGCCAGGCCGCTGGAGACGTTGAGGATGCGCCCCCCATCGGCGATCAGCGGCAGCAGCGCCTGGGTCAGGAAGTAAGGCCCGCGCAGATGCACGGCGACCATCTGCTCGAACTGCGCCGGCGTGGTCTCGGCGATTGGAGCGTACAGCGCGGTGCCCGCGTTGTTCACCAGCGCATGCAACTGCGTGGCCTGCCACTGGCCAAGCTGCGCGCGCAGCGCCTCGACGAAGCCGGGCAGCGCCGCGGCGTCGGCCACGTCGAACTGCAGCGCGGCGGCGCGGCGGCCCAGCGCCTGGATCTGCGCGACCACCGCCTGTGCCTCGTCGGCATGGCTGCGATAGGTCAGGATCACATCGCTGCCGGCCTTGGCCACCGCCAGCGCGCCGTTACGGCCCAGGCCCCGGTTGGCGCCGGTGATCAGGGTGATGCGAGGGGAAGTGCTCATGGGAAGGCTCCTAGCAGGCGCGGGAGTGCGCCAATGCAAGGCACGTTATTGGGATTGACGCAGCCGATAAATCACTCGAACCTGGCATTACTGTTCAACATCGGTGAACAATCATGGAGTTCGCCCAATCCCTGCGGACCTTCCAGCGCGTAGTCGAGCTGGGCGGATTCACCCGCGCCGCCGAATCGCTCGGCCTGCCCAAGGCCAGCGTGTCCACCGCCGTGCAGCAGCTGGAGGCGCGCGTGGGCACGCAGCTGCTCCACCGCACCACCCGGCGCGTGCAGCCCACCGCCGATGGCCGCGCGTTCTATCAGCGCAGCCGCGACGTGCTGGCCGACCTGGAGGAACTGCAGGCCATGTTCCTCACCGAGGGCCGGCAGCTGCGCGGCCGGTTGCGGGTGGACATGAGCAGCGGCATGGCGCGCCTGCTGGTGCTGCCGCAGCTTCCTGCGTTCCTGGCCGAGCATCCGCAGCTGGAGATCGAGCTCAGCGCCACCGACCGGCTGGTGGACGTGGTCCGCGAGGGCTTCGACTGCGTGCTGCGCGGCGGCACCCCGCAGGACAGCGCCCTGGTGGCCCGGCCCTTAGGCGTGATGCACATCGTCAACTGCGCCAGCCCCGCCTACCTCGCCCGTCGCGGCACGCCGCACGGGCTGGAGGACCTGGCCACGCACGAACTGGTGCACTACGCCAGCGTGCTCGGCCAGCGCCCGTCGGGCTTCGAGTACTTCGACGGCGAGGCCTACCGCCTGCTGCCGATGGGCGGCGCGGTCACGGTCAACAACGTGGAGGCCTACCACGTCGCCGCATTGGCCGGCCTGGGCATCATCCAGGTGCCGCTGCTGAGCGTTCGCGACGCACTGGCACGCGGCGAGCTGGTCGAAGTGGTGCCGCAGCTGGTGGCCGAACCGATGCCGCTGACCCTGCTCTACGCCCAGCGCAGACATCTACCGCGACGCGTGCGGGTCTTCATGGACTGGCTGGCCGGCCTGCTGACACCGCATCTGGCGCCGCTGCCCCACGGCTGATACGAGGCAGGGCCCCTACCTTGGCGGCGCGCAGGCGTCATTGCCGTCTGTTCCGCCAGCGCGGCCACGGCAGACCGCCGCGACATCGCCCGTGCCAGGCCAGCGAGGCCTTGAAGCCCCCGCCCTGTCTCTCGATGCCGTGACGGATGCACGGTCGCGATGCTTGTCTGGGTGACGCAACGCTTTGCTAGTATCGGGACGCGGCCCGGCACGAGGGCGGGCCGACGCACCCGCAGACGGAAAGGAACCCCGCAATGCGCAGGCACGTCCCGGCCCTAGCGGCCCTCGCGACTTTCTTGCTCATGGCTTCATGCGCCGCCGGACCGGTCGGCGCGAAGGAGAAGACCGGCATGTCAGCAACGATGAAGGACAGCTCCCGCATCCCCTTCCACGATCCGGCGATCGTGCCGATGGCGCAGGCCATCCAGCACGGCGACATCGCCCGCATCCGCGCGCTTGCCGGCTCGACCGACCTGGCCGCACACGGCGAGGACAACGTCACCCTGCTCGAATGGGCCATCTGGACCGAACAGCCCGAGGCGCTGGCGGCGCTGCTGGAGTCGGGCGCCGACGCGCGCCTGCTGGGCATGGACCAGGAGACCGTCGCCCACATGGCCGCCATGGTCGAGCCGCCCGAGTACCTGCGCGTGCTGATCGCGCACAAGGCGCCGGTGGACATCGTCAGCCCGCGCGGCGGCCGCACGCCGGTGTTCTCCGCGGTGCAGTCCGGCCGCGCCCCGCAGCTGGAGATGCTGATCGAGGCCGGGGTGGATCTGAATCGCAAGGACAGCATGGGCAACACATTGCTGCACGAAGCGGCCTCGGCGAACAACGGCAAGGCGCTGCTGCGCCTGCTAGAGGCCGGCGTCGACCCGCGCGCGGTCAACGCGCAGGGCGTGACCTTCCAGCGCTACTTCTTCATGACCCGGGAGCGGCTGCTCAACGCGCAGGGCAAGCAGGAGCGCGCGGCCGTCGAAGCCTGGCTGACCCAGCACGGGGTCGCCCGCGAGTAGACCGGTCGGCGGCGGCCCGTCGCCGATGACGCGGGCCGTGGGCCCGACCAAGACGCAAGGATTGGCGAATGGATGATCGCAACACACCGCAGAACGATGGATTCGCGGCCCAGGTGTCGGGCATGCAGCCGCGGCCGATCGACCGCGACCTGTCCACCCTGCTCCAGGACAACTATGCCGTGGCCAATCTGCGCCGCGGCGTGTCGGGGCCGGCGCCGACACTTCCCGGAGGCTGGGCGCGGATGGGCGACGACGATCTTCGCGCGCTGGGCATCGACCCCGCCTTGCAGCACAACGCCAAGAGCGGCTTCGACGCCTCGTTCTACCGCGATCCACAGGGCCACGTGGTCCTGGCCTTCGCGGGCACCGACGAGGGCAAGGACTGGAAGCACAACGTCGGCCAGGGCCTGGGCTTTGACGACCCGCAGTACCGGCAGTCGATCGAATTGGCCAAGAAGGCCAAGGTCATGCTGGGCGACGACCTCATCCTCACCGGGCATTCGCTGGGCGGCGGACTTGCAGCGGCCGCGGCGCTGGCGTCCGATACGCCCGCGGTGACCTTCAACGCCTCGGGCGTGCACAACAAGACCTTGGAGCGCGCAGGGCTGGATCCCAAGGAGGCCAAGGCCTACGCGGCCGAAGGCCTGATCCGCAGCTACGCCGTCAAGAACGAGCTGCTGACCTATCTGCAGGAGGACAGCTTCCCGCTCAAGTACGCCATGCCCGACGCGCCGGGGCACCGCATCACCCTGCCCGATCCGGAGCCGCTGGGCGTGTTCGAGCGGCTGGTCCCCGGCAGGATGCTCATGCACCGGTTGGATCTGCACTACATCGACGCAGTCATGCAGGCGCAGGACCAAGCCGGCCTCGGCGCGCGCGCCAGCACCGCCGAGGGCGCGAGTGCGCCCACCGCCAACCGCCTGCTGGACGACGCGGTGCGCGGCCTGGCGCCGCAGCGTCAGCGCCTGGGGCTGCAGGACGACGAGGCCTTCCTCAACACCGCCGCCAGCCTGGCGGCCGACGCCCGCCGCGAAGGCCTGCAGCGCATCGACCACGTGCTGCCCGGGCGGCAGGGCGAGGCGGTGTTCGCGGTCCAGGGCGGACTGGCCGATCCGACGCAACGGCGCAGCGCGGTGGACCTGGCACAGGCCAGCGCCGAACCGGCACGCGACAGCGCCGCGCAGCTGCGCCAGCAGGAATCTCCACAGCTGGCGGCGCAACACGAACCGCACCGGCGCGCACTGCAGGCCTGAGGAGCGCTCGCGGCGACGATCATTGCCGGGTCGGCATCCCTCGCCGCTGCCGCGGCGATGAGACGACGTAAATCCTTGCCTTGAAGCCGCCGCTCGCAGCGACGCTCAGGACGTTCCGTATTCCCAGTCGTAGGGCACACCGGTCTTGCCGAGCACGAACTCCACCAGCTCGGCGAAGCCCTTCTCCGCGCGCACATCGTTACCTAGCACCAGCACGCAGCGCTGCTGCCGCCGCAGGCAGACCAGCGTGTTGCCGGTGGTGTCGTTGTGCCCGCCCTTGAAGAAGCCCGGGCCCTGCGGCCCTTCGAACGTCACCACGCCCAGTCCGGCGGAAAGATCCTTGCGTCGCTGCGCCGGCGGCAGCTCCGCCTGCAGCGTGGGGAACTGGCTGCGGGTGGTGATCGGCCGCTGCGGGCGCAGCATCTCGGCCTGCTCGCGCGCGCCGATGCCGCGGCCGGCCACCAGCGCTGCGGCGAACCGGGCCAGATCGCGGATGGTGGTGTCCATCGAGCCGGCCGCGCGCACCCGCGAGCGCTCGTCGTGCGGCGCGGGCTTGCCGTTCGCGTCCCAGCCGTCGGCCAGGTTGCCGGCGAAGTCCGGCCGCCATTTCAACGCGGTGCGCGTCATGCCGAGCTCGGCGAACACCGCATCGGTGCCCTGCCCCACGTCCAGGCCGCGGCCCTGCTCGAGCACGAACTGCAGCGTCGCCAGGCCATCGCCGGAATAGGCGTAGCGCGTGCCGGGATCGAAGTGGAAATGCAGCTTCTCGTCCGGCTCCAGGAAACCGAAGTTGGCGAATCCGCTGGCATGCTGCAGCAGGATGCGCGGCGTAAGCTTGCGCCAGCGCTCGTCCAGCGCGCTCCAGTCGGTATAGCGGGTCACCAGGTCCTCGCCGGTGTACTGCGGCAGCGGCTGCGGCAGGTCGTCGGCGATGGAGGTATCCAGCGCGATGCGCTCCTGCCCCACCCATCGCATCACGGTATAGGCGAACACCGTCTTGGTGAGCGAGGCACCGTACATCACCGTGTCGACGGTGAGCGGGTCGCCCTGCGCGTTGCGCTTGCCATAGGCCTGCACATAGACCGGCTGGCCGCGGTCGATGATGGCGATGGCCAGGCCCTGGGCGCAGGTGCGCTGCATCAGCGTGGCGACCTGCGCGTCGATCTGCGC
Organism: Pseudoxanthomonas sp. UC19_8; assembly: GCF_042700505.1. Classification (NCBI taxonomy): domain Bacteria; kingdom Pseudomonadati; phylum Pseudomonadota; class Gammaproteobacteria; order Lysobacterales; family Lysobacteraceae; genus Pseudoxanthomonas; species Pseudoxanthomonas sp. UC19_8. The sequence goes on along the minus strand of NZ_CP170559.1, from coordinate 932,892 downwards.
GGGCTTGGGCAGGGGGCGGGCGAGCGCGGGCGCGACGGCGAGGCACAGGGTGGTGCACAGCAGACAGCCGATGACGGACTTCATGTCGCATCCTCCGCGGACGGCGGCGAACGGGAATCACCGCGTGCACCCCCCACGCTAGCGCGCACCGCAGCCCGCGCGCCCATGCCGCAAGTCACGCGGCGCGGCGGACCTGGCGCGGGCCGACACCTGGCCTGGCGCCAACCAGCGGCTGCTTTAGAACACGAGTCTCCCAGGAGAAGCGAACCCGCCTCGCCCGCTCAGGCCTGCCCGCGTCCCAGCAGGCGCCTGCCCAGCCGCCGGACCAGGCGGAGCAGCGCACGCGGCTGGCGCGCCTCGACATTGCCGCGGCGGGCGCGGGTGGCCGGCCCCTGCTGTGCATCGATCAGGGCCAGGCCGCTCAGCTGCACGACCGACATCACCCGCCGCACGGTGTGCGGCGCCACGCCGGTCTGGATCACCAGCTCGGCCAGGGTGTAGTCCTCGTCGCGCAGCCGGGCCAGCACCGCGAGCCAGTCCGGCGGCGTGTTGGCCAGATCCAGCGTGGGCCAGGCGGCCAGCTGCAGGCGCGCGGGCGGCAGCACCGGCAGGGCCAGCGTCGGACGCACCGCCAGGCGCCACCACAGCGGGGCGATGGCGTGGCTGGTGGTGACATCGTCGCGGTAGAGGCGCTGCCAGTCGGCCTCGTCCATCACCGTGGACTGCCAGCGCGGATTTTCGACGTGGTCGAGCAGCTCGTCCAGCGGCATGCGCCGCAGCATGTGCAGCTGGCCGCGCGCCGGATCGACCACCACGCGGAACAGGCCCAGCTCCATCAGCAGCCGCCGCGCGCCCGGGTCGCGCCGGTCCAGGCGCAGGCAGTCGATCAGGCGCAGCGAGCGCAGGTTAACGCCCGGCTGGCCCGCATGCCCGGCCGCCAGGCCGGCCTTGAGCGCCTCGGCGATGCGCCGCACCGAGGCGTCCGGGCGCAGCTCGCTCTCGCCCTGGCGGCCGCTGGCCTCGCGCGAGAAGGTCAGCACCGGCAGGCGCGCCGCCCAGGCCGCGCGGATCGCCTGGACGCCCTCGGGCGCGCCGCCGTCGGCCACCAGCAGATCGACCTGCGCGCCCGTCCAGGGCACCAGCCTGATGTCCAGCAGATCGGCCAGCAGCAGGGCGCTGGCGACCTTCAGGCGCGTGGCGGGCAGCGGCTCGAGGCCGGCGAAGGCCACGGTGAACCGATGCGTTGCGGTGGGCATGGACAACTCCTGCGGGGGCAGGTTCGTGAGGGATGCCGCTGCTGATAATGCCTGCAAAGAAAAGGCCGCATGCGCAGACGGCGTGCGGCCTTTCCGACTGCGCATGCGTCGACTTTACTCGCCGATGTGCTGCTTGAGCCAGCCGTTGACGGTGTCGTGCCACAGGATCGAGTTCTGCGGCTTGAGCACCCAGTGGTTCTCGTCGGGGAAATACAGGAACTTGGACTCGATGCCGCGACGCTGGGCCGCGGTGAACGCCGCCAGGCCCTGCTCGACCGGGATGCGGAAGTCCTGCTGGCCGTGGATCACCAGGATCGGCACGCGCCAGTTGGCGACGTGGTTGATCGGGTTGAACTTCTCGTACTTCTCCGGGTTGTTCCACGGCGTGCCGCCGTTCTCCCATTCGGAGAACCACAGCTCCTCGGTGCTGTAGCCCATCATGCGGTTGTCGAACACGCCGTCGTGGTCGACCAGGCACTTCCAGGGCTGGTTCCAGGTGCCGGCGATCCAGTAGGTCATGTAGCCGCCGTAGCTGGCGCCCAGCGCGCAGGCCTTGTCGCCGTTGAGGAAGGCGTACTGCTGCTGCGCGGCGGCCCAGCCCTTCTGCAGGTCCTCCAGCGGGCGATCGCCCCAGTGCTGGCTGATCGCGTCGGTGAAGGCCTGGCCGTAGCCGGTGGAGCCGTGGAAGTCGATCATGACCACCGCATAGCCCTTGCCGGCGTAGGTCTGCGGATTCCAGCGGTAGCTCCAGCCGTTGCCGAAGCTGCCCTGCGGACCGCCATGGATCAGGAAGGCCACCGGATACTGCTTGCCCTCCTGGTAGTTCCACGGCTTGACCACGTAGCCGTGCACGGTGTCGTTGTTCCAGCCCTTGAAGGTGAACTGCTCGTAGTCGCCGAACTTCACTTCCGGCAGCACCTCGCCGGCGCTGGGCGTGACCGCGCGCGGATTCTGTCCTTCCAGATCGGCCACGAAGATCTGGTCGCCGCTCTTGAGCGAGTTGCGGGTGAAGGCCAGCGTGGGGCCGGCCACGCTGGCCGAGCCGACGCTGCCCTCGCCCACCAGCTGGCTCACGCGCCCGCTGGCGATGTCGACCTTGAACAGCGGGTGCTGGCCCAGGTCGTCGGCGCTGGTGTAGATGGACTTGCCATCGGCGGTCAGCACGATCTCGCCGGCCGAGCGGTCCCAGTCCGCGGCGATCTCACGGGTCTTGCCGGACTTCACGTCCATCGCCATCAGGCCGAAGCGGTCGGCCTCGAAGCCCGGGCGCTTCATCGCGCGGTAGTACAGGGTCTTGCCGTCGGCGCTGAACACCGGGCCGGCGTCCCAGGCCTTGTTGGCCACGGTCAGGTTCTTCGGCGCGGCGCGGCCGGCGGCGTCGAGCTGGTAGAGATCGAAGTTGGTCGACCACGGCTCCTCACGCCCGGCCACGCGGATGCTGGCCACCACCGAGCGGCCGTCCGGCGACCAGGCGATATCGTCCATGCCGCCGAACGGCTTGGACGGCGCATCGCCGGCGATGGTCGCGCTGATCGCCGAGGCCCCGACCACCGGCTTGGCGCCGGCCGCCGGCAGCGGCGCGACGAACAAGGTGTTGCGGCGACCGTCGTTCCAGGTGTCCCAGTGGCGCACGAACAGCTGGTCGAACACCTTGCCGGTCGCCTTGGACTTGGCCGCCGCCTCGAGCTTGCCCTTGGTGCAGGCCAGGTCAGAGCCGCAGTCCTGGAAGACCCCGGCGCTGAAGACGATGCGATCGCCGGTGGGCGAGAGCTTGTAGCCGTCCACGTCCACGGCGAAGTCGGTCAGCTGGCGCGGCTCGCCGCCGGTGGCGGGAATGGCGTACAGCTGCTGGCTGCCGGACTTGGCGCTCAGGAAGTACAGCGTCTGGCCATCGGGCGAGAACGCCGGCGAATTGACGTTCCAGCCTTCGGGCGTGATCTGCGTCGGCGGACGCAGGTCGCGCGTGCGCAGATCGCGCTGGTACAGCGCGGTGCTGGCCTTGGTCGCCTCGGCATTCATCACGCGCTTGGCGAACACCAACCGCCCGCCATCGGGCGAGAGCGTGGGCGAGGACACGCGATCCAGCTTGACCAGGTCGTGCACGTCGAAGCCGCGCTCGGCGGCGGCGGCCGGCAGCGCGGCGATCAGGGCCAGGGACAGCAAGGCGGGACGAAGCGTCATTGCGCGAACTCCGAAAACTTCAAAAAGTGGCCGATGGTAGGCCGGACCAGTCGGCCGGCGCAAAGACGCGAGATCATGCGAACGCCCGAGACAAGCAGCCACCTGCGTAGAGCGGAGCTTGCTCCGCTGGGGCTTTCATGGCGATCTGTCCGAAAGGCAGCGGAGCGAGCTCCGCCCTACAAGGAGCGGTCAGGCCGCCTGCTCGCCCTTCTTGCCGGTGCGATACAGCAGCCAGCCGACCAGCGCCAGCACCGCCAGGCCGATCCACTGGCCCAGGTCCAGGCCGACCGACAGCACGTCGGCGCGGCTGCTGAGCACGATCGGCACCGCGATCGCGATGCCCATCAGCGCCTCGCCGGTGATCAGGCCGGCGGCGAACAGCACGCCGGGGCGATGCACGCGGTCGCGCCCGTCCTCGTCGTCGGCGCGCACCTTGTGGAAGCGCTCGACCAGGTGCGCGATCAGGCCACCGAGGAAGATCGGCACCATCAGCTCCAGCGGCAGGTAGATGCCGATGGCCGCGGCCAGCACCGGCACGCGGAAGCGCTTGCCCGCCTTCTTCAGCCACTCGTCGATGGCGATGACCACCGCGCCGACCACCGCGCCGAGCGCGATGAAGGTCCACGGCAGCTGGCCGCCGAACAGCCCGCGCGCGACCGAGGCCATCAGGTTGGCCTGCGGCGCGGCCAGTGCGTTGGGATGCTCGGGCGTGGGCGCGCCGATGCCGTAGGCCTGCGAGAGCAGGCTCAGTACCGGCGCCATGATCAGCGCGCAGGAGAACGCGCCGATACCCAGCATCAGCTGCTGCTTCCACGGCGTGGCGCCGACCAGATAGCCGGCCTTGAGGTCCTGCAGGTTGTCGCCGCCGACCGCCGCGGCGCAGCACACCACCGCGCCGATCATGATCGCGGCCACCGCGCCCAGCGGCGCGCCGCCCGTGCCGACCGGGGTCAGGCCGCTGGAGCCCATCAGCAGGGCCAGCACCGCCGAGGCGAACAGGATGGTGGAAATGGTGATGCCCGAGACCGGATTGTTGGACGACCCGATCAGCCCGGCCAGATAGCCGGATACCGAGACGAACAGGAAGCCGGCCACGACCATGATGATCGCCATCGGGATCGACACGTGCCACGCGCCGACGATGGCCTGGTACAGCCCCAGCAGCGGCAGGGTGAACACCACCAGCGCCACCAGCATCCACTTCATCGGCAGGTCGCGCTCGGTCTCGGCCAGGGCCACGCCGCCGCTGCCCTTGCGCGCGGCGGCGAAGCCGGACTTGATCCCGCCCAGCAGCGACTTGCGCAGCGAGAACAGCGTCCAGATGCCGCCGATCAGCATCGCGCCCACGCCCAGGTAGCGGATCTTGGCGCTCCAGATGGCATAGGCGGCATCGGCCGAGGAAGCCGCGGCGATCTTGGCCGCCAGCGCCGGATCGGAGCCGGCGAAGAAGGCCTGATACAGCGGGATGGCGATGTGCCAGGACAGGATCGAGCCGGACACCACCACGATGCCCACGTTCAGGCCGACGATGTAGCCCACGCCCAGCAGCGCCGGCGAGAGGTTGGTGCCGATGAAGGCGGTGACCCGGGCGCTGCCCAGGTAGGTCGACTGGGTCCAGGTGTCGGGGATCAGCCGCAGGCCGCTGGCGGCGGCCAGCTTCACGAACGCGCCGATGGCCGCGGACACGGCCAGGATCTTCAGGCCCGGGCCCGGATTCTCGCCGGCCTTGAGCACCTCGGCCGCGGCCTTGCCCTCGGGGAAGGGCAGCGGCTCCTCGACGATCATCGAGCGGCGCAGCGGCACCGAGAACAGCACGCCCAGCAGGCCGCCCAGGCCGGCGATGCCCAGCACCCACCAGTACTTGAAGTCCGGCCAGTAGCCCATGATCACCAGCGCGGGGATGGTGAAGATGACGCCGGCGGCGATCGACGAACCGGCCGAGGCGCCGGTCTGGACGATGTTGTTCTCCAGGATCGTGCCGCCGCCGAGCAGGCGCAGCACGCCCATCGAGACCACGGCCGCGGGAATGGCCGTGGCGATGGTCAGGCCGGCGAACAGGCCCAGGTAGGCATTGGCGGCGGAGAGCACCACGGCCAGCACGACGGCCAGCACGACGGCGCGGAAGGTGAGCTGCCGCGGCGCGGCGACGGGCTGCTGCATGGTCTTGGGGCCCTGCGGAAGACGTAAAACGGCAACGCTACTCCAAGCCGGCGAGCCGGGCCAAGTGACGATTGCCACGGTCGGGCACCGCCGGCCCCGTCCCGGCGGCGCACTGGCATACTCGCGCGCCTGTCATTGCCGCAAGGTCGCCCGTGTCCGCCACCTCCGCCGCCCTGCCCGCCCGCGAGGACTTCCTGGGCCATCCCAAGGGCGTGTACGTGTGCTTCTTCACCGAGATGTGGGAGCGCTTCTCCTTCTACGGCATGAAGGCGCTGCTGTTGCTGTACCTGACCAAGCATCACCTGTTCGGCGACGACGCCGGCTACGACCTGCTGGGCGCCTACGGCGGGCTGGTGTACTGCATCCCGGTGATCGGCGGCCTGCTCGCCGACCGCTGGCTCGGCATGCGCAAGGCGGTGATCTTCGGCGGCCTGCTGCTGGTGGCCGGCCACGTCGGCATGGCCTTCGAGGGCCACACCGCCACGGTCAGCGGCGGCCAGGTGCTGCGCGATGAGGGCAGCCTGCGCATCACCTACCTGTCGCTGGCGCTGATCATCATGGGCGTGGGCTTCCTCAAGCCCAACATCTCCACCATCGTCGGCAGGCTCTATGCGGACGACGACCCGCGCCGGGACTCGGGCTTCTCCCTGTTCTATGCCGGCATCAACCTGGGCTCGCTGTTCGCCTCGCTGGTGTGCGGCTATCTGGGCGAGGCCTACGGCTGGCGCTACGGCTTCGGCGCGGCCGGCATCGGCATGCTGGCCGGGCTGGCGATGTTCCTGTGGGGCCAGAAGTACCTGCACGGCCATGCCGAACCGGGCAACCCGGCCTCGCTGCGCGAGCGCGTGGCCGGCCTGCCGCGCGAATGGCTGATCTATCTGCTGGCCATCGTCGGCGTGCTGCCGATCGCCTGGCTGATGTGGGCCACGGCCAACGGCGCGTTCGCGCTGGGCGGCGAGGTCACCCTGGCGCAGCTGCTGATGCTGGTGGTGCTGGGCGGGGTGCTGCTGTGGTTCGCGTGGTTCCTCGCTACCCAGTGCACGCCCGAACAGCGCCGCCAGATGCTGGCGCTGATGGCGCTGATCTTCATGGCCTTGGTGTTCTTCACCCTGTACGAGCAGACCTACGGCTCGTGGGTGACCTTCAACGACCGCCTGCTCACCAAGGACATCGTGCCGGCGCTGGTGATCCGCGAAGGCACGGCGCTGCCCTGGTCGATCGTCTCGCTGCTGCTGGCCCCGATCGCGTTCGTGGCCGCGGCCTCGCTGTCGGACCGGCATCCGCAGTCCAAGGCGCCGCGCACGGTGTTCGCCATCGCCGCGGCGATCATCGTGGTGCTGCTGGTGCGCGACTGTCTGGTGCTGCCGCAGACCGCCGGCTCGCTGACCTACCTCGGCGCCCTGTTCCTGGTGCTGCTGGCGCCGATCTTCGCCGCGCTGTGGGCCTGGTTGGACCGGCGGGGGCTGGACCCGTCCAAGCCGGTGAAGTCGGCCTGGGGCCTGCTGCTGGCCGGCGCCTCGTTCATCCCCCTGGCGCTGGCCGCGCATCACGTGGGCAGCACCGGGCAGATGGCCAGCGTGTGGTGGATCGTGGCCGCGTACTTCGTGCTGGAGCTGGGCGAGATGTGCCTCTCCCCCGTTGGCCTGTCGGCGGTCACCCAACTGGCCGTGCCCAGGGTCGTCAGCCTGATGATGGGCACCTGGTTCCTGGCCACCGCGTTCTCGGAAATGCTGGCGGCGATGTTCGGCAAGCTCGCCTCCATCGAGGTACCCGCGGGCCAGACGATGGACCTGGTCGAGGCCTCGGCCCGCTACGCGCACCTGTTCTGGCTGATGATGTGGATCGGCCTGGGCTGCGGCGTGATCGCACTGGTCGCCGCCCCGCTGCTCAAGTGGATGATGCGGCCGCATCGCTGAGCAAGCGCGGTGCGATCCAGGCCCATGAAAGAGCCCCGCGGCGTGCGGGGCTCTTGAGAACACAGCGTCCAGGGACATCAAGCCCGGGAGCATCCTGCTCCAAGCGCTACCAGCTGAATCCGGCGCCGCCCGACACACCCCGGTCGCTGCCGCTGAACGCGCCACCGAGGGAGATGGAAATGTTCTTTTTCTCACCCACGATCCGCTGGTAGCCCACCGCCAGGGCGCTGCGCCCGTTCTGCGATCCGACGCCCGCGCCCAGCCGGTTGTCGCCCGCCAGTCCGGCCGTGTTCAACGCCATGCCCGCGTAGGCCGCACTCATCGCGCCCATCCTGTCGATCCTCTTGTCGACCTCCCGGAAACGCTGCGAGGCCCAGTCGCGCTCCGCCTGGATGACCTCGTGCATCTGCTGAAGGTTGACGGCGTCGGTGGGCGCCACGCCCGCAGCGACGTTGGAGACCCGGCGTTCGGCACCGCTCGCGCCGACGGAGACTTCTCCCTCGCCTTCCGCGACCGAGCCTTTCCCGATGGCGACCGAGTTCGTTCCGGACGCGCTCGCGCCCTCGCCGATGGCGACCGAGTCCTGACCACCGGCCTGGATCAGTCCTTCGTCTTGCCCGGCAGGCCCGGAGCCGGGCCCTGGAGCCGCGGCGTTCTCGACGGCCTCCATGCGACCGCTCAAGCCGTCGATCCGGCCTTCGAGCAAGGTTTTGACGTCGAAGAGCTGACCGCCGTTCACAGCCTCCATGCTGCCCGCAGCGATCAGGCCCGCACCCACATTGGCGAGCACGGTCCCTCCCATGCCTCCTAATGTCGCCCGGCTCAGCGTGAGATCGTCGTAGGTCAGGACGGCGAGCGGCTTCCCGGAGACCGGATCGAGCGCGCCAGCGGCGCGCAGCTGGGCCATGGTCACGACATCCTCGTCCTTCACGCCGTTGGCCACGCCCGTCAGGCGTCGATAGCCTTCGGCGCCGGCGAGGTCGACTGCCTTGCCCGCACGCTCCGCGCCGACCCTGATGCTGTCCTCGGGCTCGGCCTGCGTGACCAGCCCCAGACCGCCTCCGGTCAGGCTGGAAACCGTATCGACAAGGTGGTTGACACTGGATTCGGCGTGACCCAGGCGTCCATCCATGCGGCCTAGCGCATCCTCTGCGCTGCGCATGCGGACGTTCGTTTCGGCAAGCTGCGAACCATTGACGGCATCGGCGCTGTCGGCGGCCACCTGTCCGGCAGCCACACCGGTCAGCACGCGCGCACCCGCCGTACCGCTGAAGCTCACCCGGTCGCCGCCGCTCACCGCGCCCACCGTCAGGACGTCCCCGGGCGAGAGCTGCTGCACCAGACCGGCGGCGCCGTGGGCCAGGCCATCGAGACGGCTGTTGATCGTGGTGATGCTACTGGTGTTGCTGGTGGTTCGACCGTCCAGATTGGTCAGCGCGGCACCCACACTCGACATCGTCTTGCCGTCCAAGGTGTAGCTCGGCGCCGTCACCGCACCGGTGACCGGATCGACGCTGGCACCGCCGCCCAGGGCGGTGGCCATGCCGTTGGCAATGAGGTTGGTACGGACGACCTGAGCGCTCAGCGAGGCGGCATTCGATGCGACATCGGCCTGGGTCGCAGCAAGCTGCGCGCCGTTGACGGCCTCGGTGCTGTCGGCATCAACCTTGCCGGCCGCGACGCCGGCCAACGTGCGCGCACCGTCGGTGCCGGTGAAGTTCACCTGACCGCCCCCCGTACTCGCACCGACCATCAGCCCCGCACCCGGCGCGGCCTGCTGGACCAGGCCAGAGGTGCCGCTGGCCAGGCCATTGAGCCGGCCGTTGAGGGTCGTGATACTGCTGGTGTTACTGGTGGTTCGACCATCCAGATTGGTCAGCGCGGCCCCGACGCTCGACACTGTCTTGCCATCCACGAGGTAGCTGGGCGCCGTCACCGCACCGGTCACCGGATCGACGCTGGCGCCGCCGCCCAGGGCGGTGGCAATCCCATCGCCCAGGCGAGTCGTGCGGATGGTCTGGACACCAAGCGAGGCGGTGTTCGACGCCACATCGGTCTGGGTGGCGGCAAGCTGGGAGCCGTTGACCGCATCGGTGCTGTCGGCGTCGACCCTGCCGGCCGCGATACCGGCCAGCGTGCGCGTCCCGGTCGTGCCGGCGAAGTTCACTCGATCCCCATCCGTCGCGGCGCCCACCGTCAGCGCCGCGCCGGGCGCAGCCTGTTGGACCAGGCCAGACGTGCCATCAGCCAGGCCGTCGAGACGGCCATTGAGCGTCGTGATGCTGCTGGTGTTACCTGCGGTTCGACCATCCAGATTGGTCAGCGCGGCCCCGACGTTCGACACTGTCTTACCGTCCAAGGTGTAGCTCGGCGCCGTCACCGCACCGGTGACTGGATCGATGCTGGCACCGCCACCCAGGGCGGTGGCGATCCCATCGCCCAACCGCGTCGTGCGGGCGGTCTGGACACCGAGCGAAGCGGCATTGGCGGCCACATCGGCCTTGGTGGCAGCAAGCTGCGCGCCATTGACCACCTCGTCGCTATCGTCCGCAACCTTGCCAGCCGCGATGCCGCTCAGCTTGCGAGAACCCGAAGTGCCGGTGAAGTCCACCCGATCCCCGCCGGTACTCGTACCAACCGTCAACACCGCGTCCTTTGCAGCTTGCTGCACCAGACCGGACGCGCCGCTGGCCAGGCCATCGAGGCGGCCGTTGATCGTCGTGATGCTGCTGGTGTTGCCTGTGGTTCGACCATCCAGGTTGGTCAGTGCAGCCCCAACGCTCGACACCGCCTTGCCGTCCAAGGTGTAGCTCGGCGCCGTCACCGCACCAGTGACCGGATCGATGCTGGCACCGCCGCCCAAAGCGGCGGCCAGGCCATCGGCGGTGGCCGCGGCACGAGCGGCCTGTGCGGTCAGCGAGGCGGCATTCGATGTCACATCGGCCTGGGTGGCGGCCAGTTGCGCGCCGTTGACGGCCTCGCTGCTGTCGGCGTCGACCTTGCCGGCCGCGATACCGGTCAGCGTGCGCGTCCCGGCCGTGCCGGTGAAGTTCACGCGATCGCCATCGGTCTTTGCACCCACCGTCAGCACCGCGCCGGGCGCGGCCTGCTGGACCAGACCGGACGCGCCGCTGGCCAGGCCATCGAGGCGGCCGTTGAGCGTGGTGATACTGCTGGTGTTGCTGATCGTGCGACCGTCCAGGTCGGTCAGGGCCGCTCCGACGTTCGAGACCGTCTTGCCGTCCACGGTGTAACTGGGCAATGTCACCGCGCCGGTCATCGGATCGACGCTGGCGCCGCCGCCCAGAACGGCGGCCAGGCCATCGGCGGTGGTCGTGGCGCGAGCGCTCTGTGCGGTCAGCGAGGCGGTGTTCGACGCCACATCGGCCTGGGTCGCGGCCAGCTGCGCGCCGTTGACAGCCTCATCGCTGTCGGCCGCAACCTTTCCCGCGGCGACGCCGGCGAGCGTGCGCACACCGGACTTCCCGGTGAAGTTCACTCGATCCCCATCGGTCGTAGCGCCCACCGTCAACGCCGCGCCGGGCGCAGTCTGCTGGACCAGGCCGGCCGCGCCGCTGGCCAAGCCGTCGAGCCTGCCGTTGAGCGTGGTGATGCTGCTGGTGTTGCTGGTGGTTCGACCGTCCAGGTTGGTCAGCGCAGCCCCGACGCTTGACACCGTCTTGCCGTCCACGGCGTAACTGGGTGCCGTCACCGCACCGGTGACCGGATCGATGCTGGCGCCGCCGCCCAGGGCGGTGGCCATGCCCTTGGCGATAGTGGTGGTGCGAGTGGACAGAGCGCTCAACGAGGCAGCATTCGACGCCACATCGGCCTGTGTCGCGGCCAGCTGCGCGCCGTTGACGGCTTCGGTGCTGTCGGCGCCGACCTTGCCGGCTGCAACGCCATTGAGCTTGCGAGAACCGGTCATGCCGGTGAAGTCCACGTGGTCCCCGCCTGTGCCCGCCCCGACCGTCAGCACCGCGCCGGGCGCAGCCTGTTGGACCAGACCGGAAGCACCGCTGGCCAGGCCATCGAGACGGCCGTTGATCGTTGTGATGTTGCTGGCGTTGCTGGTGGTTCGACCGTCCAGATTGGTCAGCGCAGCCCCGACGCTCGACACCGTCTTGCCGTCCACGGCGTAACTGGGTGCCGTCACCGCACCGGTGACCGGATCGATGCTGGCGCCGCCGCCCAGGGCGGTGGCGATCCCATCGCCCAGACGCGTCGTACGCCCGGCCTGGGCGCCGAGTGAAGCGGTATTGGTCGCCACCTGCGCGTTGGTCGCGGCCAGCTGCGCGCCGTTGACAGCCTCATCGCTGTCGGCCGCAACCTTTCCCGCGGCGACGCCGGCGAGCGTGCGCATACCGGACTTCCCGGTGAAGTTCACTCGATCCCCATCGGTCGTAGCGCCCACCGTCAGCGCCGCGCCTGGCCCAGCCTGCTGGACCAGGCCAGATGTGCCGCTGGCCAAGCCGTCGAGCCTGCCGTTGATCGTGGTGATGCTGCTGGTGTTGCCGGTCGTACGGCCGTCCAGATTGGTCAGCGCGGTACCCACACTCGACATCGTCTTACCGTCCAAGGTGTAGCTCGGCGCCGTCACCGCACCGGTGAGTGGGTCAACGCTGACGCCGCCGCCCAGCGCGGCCGCGATCCCCTCGCCAAGACGGGTCGTGCGGACAGTCTGGACACCGAGCGCAGTGGCATTGGCGGCCACATCCGCGTTGGTCGCGGCAAGCTGCGAGCCGTTGACCGCATCGGTGCTTGAAGCCGACAACTCCGCTGCCATGACGCCTGTAACACGGTTGTTGCCAAAGCTGGCGGCCGAATCGAAGCTGGTCGCCCCGATAATGCTCACACCGCCATTCCCCTTCAGCACCAATCGCCCATCGCTGTATCCGGCGACCTGCGCACTTGAACGGCCGAAACCGGATCCACCTGTTTCGTCGCCGCTATTGTTGAGCGCGAAGGAGGCGTTGCCCTTGACGCAGTTCAGTGTCGACGGTGCGGCGGAGCCGATGCCAAGCATCTTTCCCGAGCCGCCCGTCGTGCCTGGCGGACACAGCTGAAGCGATCCGTTTCCGTTCGCCTGAGCGAAGGCGGGCCCGGCACTAAGCGCCAACGCGATGAGTCCCAGTGATGACAGTGCCACCGCCGATGTCTGGCCCCGATCGGACCCGTTGGAACCGGAGGCGACGGCCTTGAACAGTAAGGTCACCTGTATTTCTCCATTCTGATTGACGAACCCCGCTCGGCCGCGCCTTGCGACCCCGGGGCCGGCTCATCACCGGAAATAGCCGGGATGCCGGATGAACACCCATGACCTGCGGCATGGATGCGCGCCAGGCGGATGGATTGCGCAAGCTAGTCGTCGTCCGGGCCCGGGGACATCAGGCGATTCCTATTTATCGCCACTCGCGCTACCAGCGACGGACATGACGCCGCGCTTCGCGCATCACCGCTGTGGCGACCGCCTGGGCAGGGCAAGCGCAACTCCATGCGGCAAAGGACTGCAATCCTAAGAAAGCCACGCGCGAACCTATAGCGCGAGCCTGAGCAGATTCCACGCCGCCAGAAGCGCCAGCCCCAGATCCAGCCAGCTCCTCGAACCGATGAAGGAGAAGAGTGCGTACAGCAGGCCGTATCCCCCAAGGACGAGCGCCACCGCGGTGAACCACCCCTCCGCGGAAGACGCCCACACCGACAGCGCCAGCGCCGTCGCGGCGATGCCGCGCAGGATCATGGTCAGCGCAGACGCTGCGCGAAGGCCCGCGGCGCGCCTGGAGAGGTCATTGTTCCGTACCGATTTCATGAGGGACGTGTCCGGTCTGGTGCGACGCCAGCCCCCTGAGGCGTGCATTCGTGTTCGCGTGACTACCCTACGGTCGCCGTCGAGGCGCCGGCAATCGGACGATCCCTAGAACCGCTCCCGATCCTGACATCGCGCGCCAGGGTGGCTGCGGCGGGCGCGGATTCAAGCGGCGATGCGCCAGAAAATCTAGGGATCGTCTGATGGGCCGGATATCGGGGCGGACCTATCCTCGGTCGATGTTCAAGATCCGCGCGCGATTGCTGCGCAGCCTCAAGTTCCCCGCCATCGCCTCGACGCTGCTGCAGCTGCTGACAGGCTGCGCGTTCCTTTGCCTGACGTGCGCCACGGGCCTGTTCCTGCTGGCCAGATTCGCCGACGACGTGTCGATGCACCGCCGGGACATGAACGCGGCCGCATACGAGGCGCAGCTCTACTTCGACCAGCGCGAGGCGTTGTTGCGCTACCTGCGCGACTCCGCGCTTCCAGGCGACCAGATCCGTCCCGTCGCGCTGGGCTATGGCGCCCGCGAGGTCGTCCTGGGCGGAGCGGACGGCGCGCGATTGTTCCTGTCCTGGCGCGCGGAGCACACATTGCGGTATCTGCGCACGCAACTCTTCTTCGTCGATGCGCATGGCGTACATCGCGTGGCCGGCGACGAGATCGAGATCGATCCTGCGCGCATGCCATCGCGGCGGCAGCTCCAGGCGCGCCTGCGTCGGCCCGAAGCCGCCGACCATGTGTACTGGATCCGCCTGGGGGGAGAACGGCCTTGCGCTGGCGCAGCCGGTCCAGGCCGATGGCGAGGCGACCGACTGGCTGTTGCTCGTCCTGGACAGCGCCGCGACGCAGGCCATGCTCGAGGCGGCGGAGATCGGCGACTACGCGCTGATCGACGGCCAAGGCAGGTGCGCGCTCGGCTCACACACGATCCGGAGCGAAGACGCGGGCTGGAGGACGCTGCGTCAACAGGAAGGCGACCACTTCGGAGCGCTGTGGAGCGGCGGTCTTCCGCGCGGCCTGGCCCTGGTGAAGAGCCTGGGCAACGATGGTTGGCGCGTCGTCTACCATCTGCCCCCACGGCTGCTGCTCGACGACCTGTCCGTCCCGTTGCTGGCGTCGGCGTCGATGCTGCTGCTCGCGGGCATCGTCCTTCGGCTGTTGCGGCGTTGCATCGACCGCCAGGCGATCCAACCGGCGCTGCAGCAGCATCGACGTCTGCTGGAGAACCTGGACTTCAGTTCGACGGTGATCGACATGGCGCCCGCCGGCATCTGCGTACTGCAACGCGACGACCGCCGCCTGCTGCTCGCCAATCAGTTGCTGCACGACTGGCTGGGCGAGGATGGCGAGCACAGCGACTGGCGCGCGCCATGGCGTGAACACGCGGGCGAGCACGGCCGTGGTCTGGAATTCACCACACGCGAGGGCCGGCAGCTACAGGTACTGCACGCGGCCTGTCGTTATCAGGGCGAGGACGTGCTGCTCTGCGTGTTCCACGACATCTCCCGGCATCGCCAGGCGCAGGCGGCGCTGTCGTCGGCGCGCCAGGCCGCCGACGCGGCCAATCAGGCCAAGAGCGCGTTCCTGGCCACCATGAGCCATGAGATCAGGACCCCGCTGTACGGCGTGCTCGGCACGCTCGAACTGCTTGGCCGCACTTCGCTGGACGCACAGCAGTCGCAGTACCTGCGCACCATCGGCAGCTCATCGTCGGTCTTGCTCCAGTTGATCAGCGATGTGCTGGACGTGTCCAAGATCGAATCGGGCCAGCTCAGCCTCAAGCCCGCGCCACTTTCGCCGCGCGAACTGACCGAAAGCGTGCTGCGCAGCTTCGCCGCGGCCGCGATCCACAAGGGACTGCATGCCCTCGTCTGCACCGATCCGGCCCTGCCCAGCTGCGTGCTCGGCGATGCCGACCGCATCCGGCAGGTCCTGGGCAACCTGCTCAGCAATGCCATCAAGTTCACCGAGCATGGCCGCGTGGTGCTGCGCGTGCGCCAGGTCCAGCGCGAGGGAGAGTCGAGCGTGTTGGTCTGGCAGGTGACCGACACCGGCGTGGGGATCGCCGCCGAAGAACAGGCCCGGCTGTTCGAGCCCTTCCGCCAGGTTCGCGGCGATAGCAATGCGCAAGGCACGGGCCTGGGCCTGTCCATCAGCGATCGCCTGGTGCGGCTGATGGGTGGAGAACTCCAGGTGGTCAGCGAGCCGGGCCTGGGCAGCAGCTTCAGCGTCCGCCTGCCGCTGCAGGTCCTGGAAGCGGCCGAGGATGGTCCGACGCTGCTGCCCGACCCGCCGATTCTGGTGCGCGGCCGCGACCGCGAACTGGTCGACAGCGCCTGCGGCTGGCTGCGCCGCTGGGGCGCCAACGCACAGCCGTTGCAGGGCGATCCCGCCCTGTTCGACCGCGACGGCGCGATCCTAATGGACGGCGAGGCCGAGATGCCCCTGGCGTGGGCCGGACCGCGCGTGGTGGCTTCGATCGACGGCGGCGACCAGCCCAGCGTCGCCGCCGACGGCAGCCTCGTGGTCACCCTGCACGGCATCACCGCGATCGGCCGGGCGCTGGCCTGCGTCCAGCAGCAACGCGCGACGCTGCCGACGCGCGCGCGCGCCACGCCGGCGCCGCCACTGGGCCTGCGCGTGCTGGCCGTGGAGGACAATCCGATCAACCGGGTGATCCTGGCCGAGCAGCTGCGTGCGCTGGGCTGCGAGGTGGAACTGGCGCAGGACGGCGTGGAGGCGCTGCAACTGTGCCGGGCCCAGTCCTTCGACCTGGTGCTGGCCGACATCAACATGCCGCGCATGGACGGCCATGCGCTGGCCCGCCAGTTGCGCGAGGACGGCAACCCGGTGCCGGTGGTCGGCGTCACCGCCAGCGTCGCCCCCGAGGAGCGAGAGCGCTGCATGGCCAGTGGCATGCAAGGTTACCTCGGCAAACCCATCGATATCGCCCACCTGCGCAAGGCGCTCACCGCCCTGCGCCAAGGAGATCCCGCATGACCCAGCGAGTCCTGATCCTCGAAGACCAGCCATTCCAGCGCGGTTATCTCGCCAACCTGTTCGGCAACCGCGCCGGCGTGCAGGTGGATGCCTGCGAAGACGTGGATGCCGCCATCGCCTTCTGCGCCTGCAGATCCTACGACCTGGTGCTCAGCGACCTGCTGATGCCCGGCCAGGACGGGATCCAGTTCATCCAGGCGCTGGCGGCGCAGTCGCGACCGCCGCGCCTGGCCGTGGTCAGCGCGGCCCCCAGGCGCATGATGACCTCTGCGCGGCTGATGGCCGAATCGCTGGGGCTGGAAGTGATCGGCCTGTTGTCCAAGCCCGTGGCGGAGAACGACGTGGAGGCGCTGTTCCAGGCGCTGGCGCGAGACCGCGTGGCACCAGCGGCGGCCGCGACGGTGGTGGAGCCCGATGCGCAGCAGTTGCGCGAGGCGATGGCCGACGGCAGCCTCACCGCGTGGTTCCAGCCCAAGAAGTCGCTGCAGTCGGGGCGTGTGGTGGCCGCCGAAGCGCTGGTGCGCTGGCGCCATCCGCAGCTGGGGACATTGGCGGCGGGCAGCTTTCTGCCGGCGATCTGCCGTTTCGGGATGGAGGGCGAACTGCTCCGGATGGTGCTCAGGGCCAGCATCGGGGCGCAGGCGCGCTGGCGCGGACATGGCTTCCGGGTGCCGGTCTCGATCAACCTGCCACCGCACCTGCTGGAGCAGGCCGATCTGCCCGATGAACTGCTGGCACTGACCCTGTCCCTGGGCGGTTCGCCCGGGGAGTTGTGCTTCGAGTTGATGGAGAGCAGCACCACCCGGCACGTCAGCGACTTCTACGCAGGCACCTGCCGCCTGCGTATGAAGGGGTTCGGCCTGGCACAGGACGACTTCGGCCAGGGACTGAGTTCGGTCCGCAACTTGGTCAACACGCCTTTCACCGAAGTCAAGATCGACCGTGTGCTCGTCAACGGCTGCGCCCGCGATCCCGCCCTGCACTTGACCCTGTCGACCATCGTCAGCCTGGCCAGGCAGCTGGGCTTGACCATCGTGGCCGAAGGCGTGGAAAGTGATGCCGATCTGGCGGCGCTGAGGCAGCTCGGTTGCAACCAGGTGCAGGGCTTCCTGATCTCTCAGGCGGTCCCTTCGGACGACTTCACCCGCCTGCTGGAGGACGAAGTCCCCCCATGATGCCCCTTGAGGGCGCCTGGCGCCGCTTCAAAGGCGTGCGAAGCCGCCTGGTAAGCGCCGGATTGCCATGCGGCCAAGCGCGATCCATGCTTGCCGTATCCACCCCGTGGCATTGACGATTCGCCTGTGCAAGAACGCTGACAACTTTCCTGCGCCGCCAAGTCGTGCTGCTGCTCCGCCGCTCCGAGACCCGCCATGCCGGCCGAGGCCGCTCCCGTACGCCGACTCGCACGCCGCTCCCTGCGCGTCCACGCCCTGCTGATCGGCGTGGTGGCGCTGGCCACGCTCCAGGCCGGGCTACTGCTGTCCACCGGCACGCAGTTGCTGAACGCAGGAGCGCGACAAGATCGAGTACCACTTCCGTCGCCTCGACGGCACGCTGCGCGAGCAGGAGCGCTTCCTACGCCAATGGCGCTTGCACGATGTCGGCTCGCAGGGCCGACCGGTTGCCGATGCCGGCGCGGCCCGCCAGCGCGGTCCGCTGTTCGCCGATTTCGCCATGATCGAGACACCGGGGTCCGACGCATCGCCTCCGACAGAACTGGGCGATCGCTTCCTGCGCTTCTATGGCACGTTCTGGTCGGCGTCGCACTACCCGCCGCCGCAGTGCCTGCTGGTCGATGGATCCGGCACGCGCGGACTGCTAGCGCCCGTGCAGATGAGCGATGCCGATGCGAGCCAGAACAGTCCTCATCACCTGCGACCGACGATCGCCGAGATCCATCGGGCGATGGAGATCCAGCCCATCCTGAAGCGCGGCGGCATCGTCTGGCTCGCCGTGCCCTGGCGCGACCGGCGGACCCGCCTGCTGGCCATCGCCCATGCGCCTCAGGACGCGCGGCTGTGGGGCGAGGCGGAAGAAGGCTCGCTGGGGGCGTTGGCCTGCATGCTGGATCCCGGTCGCATCGACGACTACCGGCAGGTGTTGGGCGTGCCCGTCTTCCAGCGCCTGTCGCTGTTCGATCCTGACGGCCGGCGGCTGCTTGGGGAAGATGCCGAACTGGGCGGAACAGGCGACACCTGGCAGGCCGGACGCGATGGACTGCGTTTCTCCATGCGCAGCGAGCGTGGTTGGCACGCGGTCTACCAGGTCGGCTGGCGACAGCTCTGGCAGAACCCACAGGGTCCCATCCTGGGGGCGATGCTGGTCGCGCTGGCCCTGGCGCTGGCAGGCGTGCTCATGCTGCGCGGCTACCGGCGATCGGTGATCGAGCCGCTACGCGACAATCACGCCCGCCTGCTGGAAAACGAAGCGTTCATGCGCACCATTCTGGACAAAGCGCCGATCGGGCTGTGTCTACTGCGAAGCGCCGACGGCGAGGTCCTGCTGGACAACCGCCTTGCTCGCCAATGGCTGGGCGAGGCGCATGACGCCGGTGGCTGGTCCGGCCCCTGGCGACGGAGCGCCCTGCAGGCCCAGGCCGCCCTGGCCGGCGACGGGCTGGCCTATACCACACCAGAGGGCCAGCACCTGTTGGTGACGGCGACGTCGGCGCGCTATCGCGGAGAACCGGCCGTGCTGTGCCTGTTCATCGACCTCAGCAGTCAGCGCGAGGCAGAGCGGGTGCAGCAGCAGGCGCGCCTGGCCGCCGACGAGGCCAACCGTGCCAAGAGCCAGTTCCTGGCGACCATGAGCCACGAGATACGCACCCCGTTGTACGGCGTGCTCGGCACCCTCGAACTGTTGGGATTGACGCCGCTCAACGCACGCCAGCAGGACTATCTGGCCACCATCCAGCGCTCGTCCTCGACGCTGATGCAGTTGATCAGCGACATCCTCGACGTGAGCAAGGCCGAGGCAGGGCAACTGAGCCTGGAGCCCAGTCCATTCGACCCTGCGCGATTGACCGAGGATGCGATGGACTCCTACGCCGCCGCCGCGGCGAACAAGGGCCTGCAGTTCTATGCCTGCATCGATGCGGACGTCCCCACCTCCGTCTGCGGCGACGCCGCGCGGATCCGCCAGATCCTCAACAACCTGATCAGCAACGCACTGAAGTTCACCTACAGCGGGCGCGTGGTGGTGCGCGTTTCCGGACGCCGGCAGGACGAGCGCTGCTGGCTGCAGTGGCAGGTCGCCGACACCGGCATCGGCATCGCCGGCGAGCACCAGGCGCACCTGTTCGAACCCTTCTTCCAGGCCAACCCGAGCACCGATGCGGCGCAGGGGACCGGCCTCGGCCTCTCCATCTGCGCGCATCTGGCGGCGCTGATGGAGGGGCGTCTGCGCGTGGTCAGCGAAACCGGCCTGGGAAGCAGCTTCAGTATCGAACTGCCACTGGCGGTGGTGCCACCGGATCCGCAGCGGTCGCCGGCCCAGCATCTACCGGCGGGCGCGCAGATACAGGTTCGTGGCGATGTGCGAGAGCTGGTGCAGTCGCTGTGCGAGCGTCTGCACCAGCGCGGCGCGCACGTCAGCGTGTACCGCGAGGACGCCGCCGCCGGTCCGGCGACGCCGGTGCTGCTGGAGGTGGTCCTGGACGGCCCGCCGCCAGCCTGCCAGGGCGGTCCACGCGTGGTCGCCTGTCCTGAAGGCGGAGTGCGGCCGCAACGGACGGACGACGGGTGGCAGGTAGGCCTGCACCGGCTCGATGCCATCGTAGCGGCGCTGGTGGCCGCCAGCGGCCCGTCGGCGGCGGCCAGCGTCGAAGGCCGCTTGCCCGAACCGCCTCATTTCGGCCTGCAGGTGCTGGTGGCCGAGGACAATCCGATCAACCAGGCGATCCTGCGCGACCAGCTCGAACAGCTCGGGTGCCGCGCCGTGGTCGCCAGCGACGGCAATGAAGCGCTGGGCTACTGGCAGCAGGGCGCGTTCGGCCTGGTGCTGACCGATCTGAACATGCCTGCGCTGGACGGCTATGGCCTCACCCGCGCCCTGCGCGCGCGCGGTGTGGATGTGCCGATCCACGGCGCCACCGCCAATGCCGACCCGGCCGAGCGCCAGCGCTGCCAGGAAGCGGGCATGCAGGGCGTGCTGGTCAAGCCGATCTCCCTGGAAGCGCTGCAGCGCCTGCTGACCCGGATCACGAACGGGAGCACGTCGGCATCGTCGCACCCGGAGAACCCCACGCACTCCCCGCCGGCCCCTGACGATCCCGCGTTGCGGGTGCCCGACAGGACTCGGACGCTGTTCGTGCAGAGCATGCAGGCCGATCTGGACAGCCTGCTTCAGGCGATCGCGGAGGCCAAGCCCGAACGCGTGGTCCAGATGCTGCACCGCATCCGCGGCGCACTGGCCATCGTCGGCGCTCCCGCGTTGGCCGACAGCGGCCTGGAGATCGAAGAGCGTCTCACCCAGGGCGCGGAACTGACCAGCCAGGCGGCCGTGTTGACCGCTTTTCAGCGACGGCTGCGAAAGCTGCTGGATCCGCTGATCGACGATGGCTCCTCCCCTCCGCACACCGGCTCGACACCGCCATGACCACACCGATCCTCATCGCCGATGATCATCCGATCGTCCTTGCAGGCATCCGCGATGTGCTGGCCGGCGAACTCGACCTGGAAGTCGTCGGCGAAGCGGCGGACCCTGCCACGCTGATCGAACTGATGGCGCGAACAAGGCCGCGGGCGGTGATCAGCGACTACAGCATGCCCGGCGACGAGCGCTTCGGCGACGGCATCAAGCTGATCTCGTTCCTGCGCCGCCGCTTCCCGGAAACCCGCCTGCTGGTGCTGACCATGGTCTCCAACCCGTCGCTCGTGTCGGCGATGTATGCCGCGGGCGCCGGAGGCGTCGTGCTCAAGAGCCATGGCCTGGGCAGCCTGGTGCAAGCCCTGCGCGTGGTGCTCGCCGACCGCATCTACCGACCAACAGGACTGTTGCAGGAGGCGGCAAGTGAACCGACCGGGGCCGACGCGGCGCGCGCGCGCCTGTCGCCGCGCGAGCTGGAAGTCATCCGCCTGTTCACGGGCGGCATGAGCGTGGGCGATATCGCGCGGCAGCTTCAGCGCAGCGCCAAGACGGTCAGCACGCAGAAGATCAACGCGATGCGCAAGCTGGGCGTGGACAGCGACCAGGCGCTGATCGCGTACTGCCTGCAGACCTCGCTGTTCGCCTGAGGCCCACCACCAAGGTGCGCTCGCGGGCCGCTGACAGGGCCTGCGGCTGCTTCGGAAAGCGCCCGACTCCTCGGATCGTCACGACTCCAGGGCGGGGCCTGCGTGGGAACCCTCCAAGCGGCGGGCGACGGCCACCCGCTGTCCCATCAGGGCGAAAAAAATCCCGGAAGGAGTCGGGGCCTACCGGGATGCTGTTGAAGCAGGTGTACGCAAGGCTCAGAACGGAATGTCGTCGTCGGCGAAGTCGTCCATCGGCGCCGGCTGCTGGGCCGGGGCCTGGCGACGCGGCTGCTGCTGGCCGCCGCCGTATCCACCACCACCGCCGCCACCGCCGCCGTACTCCTGGCGCGGGGCACGCTGCGGACGGTCGCCGCCACCCATGCCACCGCCGCCTTCGCCGCGGCCGCCGAGCATCTGCATCTCGTTGGCGACGATGTCGGTGGTGTACTTCTCCACGCCGTCCTGGCCGGTGTACTTGTCGTAGCGGATCTCGCCTTCGACGTAGACCTGCGAGCCCTTGCGCAGGTACTCGCCGGCGATCTCGCCGAGCTTGCCGAAGAACACCACGCGGTGCCACTCGGTGCGTTCCTGCTTGTTGCCTTCACGGTCATTGCGCACGCTGGTGGTCGCCAGGCTGATCCGGGTGACGGCCATGCCGCCCTGCGTGTACTTGGTGTCCGGGTCGTTGCCCAGGTTGCCCACCAGGATGACCTTGTTGATGCCGCGTGCCATGAGGATTCGTCCGGTTGCGAAGCGCCCGCCGAATGCGGGCTGCGGACAGTGGATTATAGCCGGCCCGTCCGGTCTACCGGAAAACCCCGCGCCGGCGTGTAGGACATCGCCGACCGGAACTCACCCCGGCCCACCTATAATCGCCGTTCTCCTTGGAACTCCCAGGCCGCATGTTCCGCCGTTCAGCTCCCCTCCGCCGCCCTGGCGCTGCCGCAGATCCAGTCCCTCGCCGCGGCGGACATGGCGGCCATCGACGCCCTCATCCGCCGTCGCCTGGCCTCGGACGTGGTGCTGATCAACCAGATCGCCGACCACATCATCTCCGCCGGCGGCAAGCGCCTGCGGCCGATGCTGGTCGCCCTGGCCGGCCGCGCCTGCGGCGTGGACGCCGGCCCGGAACACCACCAGCTGGCGGCGATCATCGAGTTCATCCACACCTCGACCCTGCTGCACGACGACGTGGTGGACGAATCGGACCTGCGCCGCGGCCGCAGCACCGCCAACGCGCTGTGGGGCAACGCGCCCAGCGTGCTGGTCGGGGACTTCCTGTATTCGCGCAGCTTCCAGCTGATGGTGGAACTGGACCGCATGGCCGTCATGCGCATCCTGGCCGACACCACCAACCGCATCGCCGAGGGCGAGGTGCTGCAGCTGCTGCACGTGCACAACCCCGACACCGACGAGGCCGCCTATCTGCGCGTGATCGAGCGCAAGACCGCGGTGCTGTTCGCCGCCGGCACCCAACTGGGCGCGCTGGCCTCCGGCGCCGATGCCGCCCTGCAGCAGCGCCTGTACGACTACGGCATGCAGCTGGGCTACGCCTTCCAGATCGCCGACGACGTGCTGGACTACACCGCCGACGCAAGCGATCTGGGCAAGAACCTGGGCGACGACCTGGCCGAGGGCAAGGCCACGCTGCCGCTGATCCACGCCATCGCCCATTCCGACGCGACCACCCAGTCGCGCCTGCGCCAGATCGTAGCCGACGGCCAGACCGACGCCATGCCCGAAGTGCTGGCCGCGATCCACGCCACCGGCGGCATCGCCTACAGCCAGCGCCGCGCCACCGAGTACGCCAGCGCCGCCGAGGCCGCGCTGGAAGGCCTGCCGGAAAACGATGCCGTCGCCGCCCTTCGCGGCCTGGCGCGTTACGCGGTCGAGCGCCGCCACTGAGGCCGAGAAGCGAGGCGTGAGCAAGCGCGGCCGCGTGCCCGCGCTCGATCACGCCTCATGCTTCTTCGCTAGTCCCGCTTCGAAAACACCTCCTCGAAGAAGTCCTGCGCCATCCGATAGGCGCGCTTGGCCGCACGCGCATTGTAGACGCAGCCGGGCGGGCTGTTCGCGCCGGGGATGGCGAAGCAGTGCACCGCTCCGCTGAAATCGACGAACTGCCAGTCCGCGCCGGCCGCGTCCATCTCCTTGCGGAAGTCGGCGATGCTCTGGGCCGACACGCCGCGGTCGTCCGCCCCGTTGAGCACCAGCACCGGCGTCTTCGCCGAACCCGGCTTGGCCGGCGTGCTGCCCGGCTCCAGTCCGCCATGGAAGGTGACCACGCCGGCCAGCGCATCGCCGCCGCGCACCAGTTCCAGCACCGTGGTGCCGCCGAAGCAGAAGCCGAAGGCGCCGATCCGCGCCACATCCAGCGGCGCGGCGCCGGCCTGCGCCTTGAGCACCTCCACCGCCTTGCGCACGCGGGCGCGCAGCGCTGGCCGATCGCCCTTGAGGCCACCCGCCAGCTTGCCCGCCTCCTCGGCGTTCTTCGGCCGCACGCCGGTGCCGTAGACATCGGCCACCAGCACCACATAGTCGTCGCCGGCCACTTCACGGGCCCGATCGACCGCCGCATCGGTCACGCCCATCCAGTCCGGCACCATCACCAGGCCCGGACGCCTGGCCTTGCCCGCATCGTCGTAGACCAGCACGCCGGAGAACGCCTGATCGCCGACCTTCCACTGCACCGGCCTGGCCACCTCCTTGGCCGCCGCCGGCAGCGCGGCCCCCAGCAACGTCGTGGCGACCAGCAGCATTGCCGAGAATCTGCCCATGTCCTGCCCCTCCCGTTCGTTTCGGATGCCGGCGAGTGTAGGCCCGCGACCGCATCGGCGATGCAAAGGCGCCCCCCGCATGCACAAGCGGGCCCACCAACCGGGCTCCTCGCCGGAACGCCGATATATGAACCTGCAGACCGCATGAGCTCGGGCCGGAGATTGCACTTCCCCGCCAGCCTCGACCCAGCCAGGCGCAGCTGCCCGGCTCGCTCCGCCATCCCTGGCCGACTCGCCGCCGCGGGCCCGCCCAGGTCGAAGCCCTGCGGCGAATGGATCAGGACTTCTTCCAACTCGAAGGCATCAAGCAGCGCCTTGCCCCCTCCCTTTCGCCGCAGGCGAAGGGGAGGGCCGGGGTGGGGTGCTTTTGCTCTTCGCTTCTGTGGCTCGCCCGGGAAAGCCCCGACCCCTCCCCATCCCTCCCCTGCGCTGCGCGCAAGGGAGGGGGCCTCAAGTCGGCGTCCTCCGGTCACTGATCGCGCTCACTCCTCTCTCCTCTCCTTCGCCTGCACGAAAAGAGAGGAGGTCGAACGACACCGCAAACCGAAGCCCTGTGACCTGACGCGCGCGGCAGCGGGCCGGCGGGCGGTGGCCGCGCCCAGCGAGGCAGGAAGCCGAGCGCCCGAATCAGGGCAGGATGCCCTGATTGAGGGATAAGCGGACGCCGCCCGCCGGACCGCTGCCCCTCCGAAGCCAACACGCCCACCCGCCGCAATCCCGATCTACGACCCAGCAAAAACAAAGGCCGCACTGAAAGCGCGGCCTTTGCCAGAGTCGAAAGCGGCGACAGCGCTTAAGGGCGGCGCGCCAGCGCCTCCACATCCTTGGCCTTGGGCAGCAGATCCTGCTTGGTGACCTTGAACGGACCGATGCTCAGCAGCGGCACCGCCACGATCACCGAGGACACCACCACGATCACCGCACCGACCATATGCGTCTCGGCCAGCCCTTCCATCGAACGGCCGCCATACAGATACAGCGCCAGCGCCGACAGGAAGAACATCACCGCCGTGATCACCGTGCGCGAGAGCGTCTGGTTGATCGAACGGTTGAGCACTTCCAGCGGCTCCACGCGCAGACTGCGGAAGTTCTCGCGCACACGGTCGAAGACCACGATGATGTCGTTGATCGCAAAGCCCATCACCGACAGCAGACCGGCCAGCACCGTCAGATCGAACTCACGGCCCAGCAGCGACATGTAGGCCACCGTCAGGATCAGGTCGAAGAACGCCGTCAGCGAGGCGACCACCGCGAACTTCCACTCGAAGCGGAACGCGATGTAGATCAGGAAGCCCGCCAGCATGAAGATCGTGGCGTACAGACCATTCTTGGCCAGGTCCTTGCCGACCTGCGGACCGACGAACTCACCCGGCTGCACCGTGGCCGGATTAGCGTCGCTGGTGACGACCTTGCGCACCGACTCGGCCACGACCCGGCCCGCGTTCTCGTCGTTGTTGTGCTCGCCATGCGGCTGCAGGCGCACCATCACATCGTTGGCGCTGCCCACGTTCTGCACCTGGGCGTTCTCGAAGCCGTTCTGGTCCAGCAGCGTGCGCAGATGGTCGACGTCGACCGGCTTCTCGAAGTGCGCGCGCACCACGGTGCCGCCGGTGAACTCCAGCGCGTAGTTGAAGCCCTTCAGGCCGATGATGGCCATCGAGGCGATCAGGAGCACCACCATCAGCACCAGCACCGGCTTGCGCGGGCGCATGAAGTCGATCTTGGTGTCGTTGGGAACGATGTGCAGCGGGAAAAGTTTCATGCCACGTTTTTCCTTGAGAAGTCCGCACACGCAGGTGCGGGCTTTTGCGCGGGACGCGCGTACTGGCGCAGGCGCTTGCGAGGGCCTGGCGTCAGATCGCGACCGAGTTGAGCTTCTTGCGGCGACCGTAGATCAGCGTGGCCAGGGCGCGCGAGACGGTGATCGCGGTGAACATCGAGGCGAAGATGCCGATGATCATCGTCAGCGCGAAGCCCTTGAGCGGACCGGTACCGAAGGCGAACAGCGCGATGCCCACGATCAGGCCGGTCAGGTTGGCGTCCAGGATGGTGCCGCTGGCGCGCTCGTAGCCCTCGGCGATGGCCTTCTTGGCCGGCACGCCCAGACGCAGCTCCTCGCGGATGCGCTCGTTGATCAGCACGTTGGCGTCCACCGACAGGCCGACCGACAGCGCCAGACCGGCGAAGCCCGGCAGGGTCATGGTCGCGCCGAAGATGGACATCACCGCCACCACGATCAGCAGGTTGAACAGCAGCGCCACCGAGGTGATCGCGCCGAACACGCGGTAGTAGATGGTGAAGAACACCAGGGTGAACAGGAACGAGTACACCACCGCCTTGATGCCGCGCTCGACGTTCTCCGCGCCCAGGCTGGGGCCGATGACGTATTCCTCGACGAAGCTCATCGGCGCGGCCAGGGAGCCTGCGCGCAGCAGCTTGGCCAGGTTGTCGGCCTCATCCTTGGTCAGGCCGGTGGTCTGGAACTTGTTGCTGAAGACGCCGTTGATGGTCGAGGGCTGCAGCGCCTCCTCGCTCACGCGCACGCTGCGCACCTCCTTGCCATCGACCATCTTCACTTCCGGAATGCGCTCGATGTAGACCACCGCCATGCGCTTGCCGACGTTGACGCTGGTGAAGTCGAACATGCGCTGGCCGGCGACGCTGTTGAGCGTGATGTCCACGGCCGGCTGGCCGTTCTGGTCGACGTTGGAGACCGCGTTGACCATCTGGTCGCCCGAGGCCAGCACGCGCTTGTTGAGCAGGACCGGGCCGCGGTTGTCGCGCAGCTGGTAGAGCTTGGCTTCCGGCGGCACGTTGCCGGTGCGCATGGCCTCCAGCGCGTCGCCTTCGACCACGGCGCGGAACTCGATGGTGGCCGTGGCGCCGATCATGCGCTTGGCCGCGGCGGTGTCCTGCACGCCCGGCAGCTCGACCACGATGCGGTCGCTGCCCTGCTGCTGGATCACCGGCTCGGCCACGCCGAGCTGGTTGACGCGGTTGCGCAGGGTGGCGATGTTCTGCTGGATCGCATCGCCGGAGATGCGGGTCAGCTCGCTCTCGGGCAGGCCGATGACGATGCGCTGGCCCTGCACGTCGTAGGTCAGCGCCGAGGCGCCGACCAGCGCGCCGGAGGCGCTGGCGTTGGCAGGCGCCAGCACCTTCATCAGCGCATCGCGCGCGGCGGTGGCGCTCTGCCCCTCGGCCACGTTGACCACGATGGTGTTGTTGGCGCCGCGCAGCACCGAGTCGACGCGGATCTTGGCGTCGCGCAACGCGACGCGGGCGTCTTCGGCGTAGGCCTCCACGCGCTTGTCCAGCGCGGCCTTCTGGTCCACCTGCAGGGTGAAGTGCACGCCGCCCTGCAGGTCCAGGCCGCGCACCATCGGCTTGGCGCCCAGCCTGGACAGCCAGGCCGGCACGGTCGAGGCCAGGTTCAGCGCCGGGGTGTAGTTCTCGCCCAGCGATTCGCGCAGCGCGTCGTTGGCCTTGGCCTGCGCGTCGGGCGTGGACAGGCGCACCAGCAGGTCGCCGTCGCGCTTCTCGATCTGCTTGGGCGTGATGCCCGCCGCCTTGAGCGTCTCATCGACCTTGGCGCGCAGCGCATCGTCGATGGCCGCGCCGCGACTGGCGGTGATCTGCACCGAAGGATCCTGGGGATAGATGTTAGGCAGCGCATAGATCGCGCTCACCACCAGCACTACCAGGATCAGGACGTATTTCCAGCGGGGAAACTCGAGCATTGCTTGGCACCCGCGCCGAGCAGGCGCGCATTTGGTTGATCGAACCTGTGGCCACCGGCCCCGGATCTCGGGACCGCCGGCACGGCGTTGAACAGCAAGACGGACCGCGCCGGGCGGTCCGTCGGATGAAGCGGGTGTTTCAGACGGCGGACTTCAGAGTGCCCTTGGGCAGCACGTTGCCGACCGCGCCCTTCTGCACCCGCACCTTGACCCCGTCGGCGACTTCGACGGTGACGAAGTTGTCGCCGATCTCGGCCACGGTGCCTGCGATGCCGCCGGAGGTGATCACCTCATCGCCGCGCGAGAGCTTGTCCAGCAGGGCCTTGTGCTCCTTCTGGCGCTTCATCTGCGGGCGGATCATCACGAAGTACATCACCGCGATCAGGACGATCGGGAACACCAGCATCGACAGGCCACCGCCCTGCGGGGCGGGCGCGCCGGCGGCCTGGGCGTGGGCGGCGGGGATCAGGAAATCGAGCAGATTCATGTCAACAAGGTCCATGGTTGGGCCGAAAGCAGCCGGGAATTATGCCATGTGGCCGCCAGCGCGTGGCCGCAAGGCCCGCGTGCGTGCGATTCACCCCAATTCCCCGCATCGTGCCCTGATCGGACAGCGCCGGCGGGCAAAAGTTTCCCCGGCGTGCGCGGTGACAATCCGGTCACCCCGGCACGGCCATCCCGCGCTCCGCATAGAACGCGGCGCGGAAGGCCTGGAACCGCCCCTGCTCGATGGCCTGGCGCATCTGCGCCATGAGCCACTGGTAGTACCACAGGTTGTGCAGGGTGCCGAGCATTGGCCCGAGCATCTCGTTGCAGCGGTCCAGGTGGCGCAGGTAGCTGCGGGTGAAGCCGTTGCGGCAGGCGTAGCAGCCGCAGCCCGGCTCGATCACGTCCAGGTCGTGCTCGTACTTGCTGTTGCGGATGCGCACCGTGCCGAAACGGGTGAAGTAGTGCCCGTTGCGCGCGTTGCGGGTCGGCATGACGCAGTCGAACATGTCCACCCCGCGCGCCACGCCCTCGACCAGATCCTCGGGCCTACCCACGCCCATCAGATAGCGTGGCTTGTCGCCCGGCAGCTGCGGATGCAGATGGTCGAGCATGGCGTTGCGCTCGTCTTCGGTCTCGCCCACCGCGAGCCCGCCGATGGCATAGCCGTCGAAGCCGATGTCCTGCAGCCCCTGGGCCGACTGCGAGCGCAGATCGCCGTGCACGCCGCCCTGGACGATGCCGAACAGCGCCGCGTCGTTGCCCAGCCCATCGTGAGCCTGCCGCGAGCGCCGCGCCCAGCGCAGGGACAGCTCCATCGACTTGTGCACCACCCGCTTGTCGACCGGCTTGCCGTCCACGTTCACCGGCGGGCACTCGTCGAAGATCATCACGATGTCCGAGTCGAGCACGCGCTGGATCTTCATGCTCTCCTCCGGGCCCAGGAACACCTTGGCGCCGTCGGTCGGCGAGGCGAAGGTCACCCCCGCCTCGGTGATCTTGCGCCGGTGCGCCAGCGAGAACACCTGGAAGCCGCCCGAGTCGGTCAGGATCGGCCTGTCCCAGCGCGCAAAGCCATGCAGGCCACCGTGCTGGCCGATGACCTCCAGGCCCGGGCGCAGGTACAGGTGGAAGGTGTTGCCCAGGATGATCTCGGCGCCCAGGTCCTTGATGTGCTCGGGGAACACGCCCTTGACCGAGCCATAGGTGCCCACCGGCATGAACGCCGGGGTCCGCACCGTGCCGCGCGGAAAGCTCAGCTGGCCGCGCCGGGCATTGCCGTCGGTGGCCTTGAGCGTGAAGTCCATGCGGCTCATGCTGACGCCTCCTGCGCCTGCGGGAACAGCAGCATCGCATCGCCGTAAGAGAAGAACCGGTAGCCCTGCGCCACCGCATGCCGGTAGGCCTGCAGGATGCGCGCCTTGCCGGCGAAGGCCGAGACCAGCATCAGCAGCGTGCTCTCGGGCAGATGGAAGTTGGTGATCAGCGCATCGACGCTGGTGATGCGATAGCCGGGGAAAATGAAGATGCGCGTCTCGCCAGCGAAGGGCTGCAGCTGGCCCTCGCGGGTGGCGCTTTCCAGCGCGCGCACGACCGTGGTGCCGACCGCGATCACCCGGCCGCCGGCGGCGCGGGTGCGGCGGATCTGCTGCACCAGTTCGGCGCCGACGTTGAGCCATTCGCTGTGCATGCGGTGCTCGCGCACGTCGTCAACGCGCATGGCCTGGAAGGTGCCCGCGCCCACATGCAGGGTGATGTGGCCGAACTGCACGCCCTGGGCCTTCAGCCGTTCCAGCAGCGCTTCATCGAAATGCAGGCCGGCGGTCGGCGCGGCGACCGCGCCCAGTTCGCGCGCGAACACGGTCTGGTAGCGCTCGTCGTCGTCCTGGCCCGGCTCGCGGGTGATGTACGGCGGCAGCGGCATGCGCCCGGCCTTGAGCAGCCAGCTGTCCAGCGCATCGCCGACCTCGAAGCGCAGCTCGTAGAACTCGCCCTCGCGGCCCAGCACCTCGCAATGGCCGCCGGCGTCCAGCGCGATGCGGCCGCCCGGCTTGGGCGACTTGCTGGCGCCGATCTGCGCATGGGCGCGGTTGTCGGGCAGCAGACGCTCGATCAGGATCTCGACCCGTCCGCCGGTGTCCTTCTGGCCGAACAGCCGCGCCGGGATGACGCGCGTGTCGTTGAATACCAGCAGGTCGCCGGCGCGCAGCTGCTCCGGCAAATCGCGCACGTGCAGGTCGGCCAGCGGCGCATCGCCTGGCGGGACGATCAGCAGACGGCTGGCGGAACGCTCGGGCAGCGGCGCCTGGGCGATCAGCTCGGGCGGCAGGTCATAGTGGAAATCGGACTTCTTCAACGCGGGCAGTCGGTGTCGGGTCAGCCGCGTATTCTAGCGGGCCGGCGAGGCCGGCCCCGCCGTGGCGCAGGCTCGCCCCTGCGAAGGGGGCGCCCGCGCCGGACGCGCTCAACCCATCACCGGGCCCTGGACCACCGGATTGGCGCGCTCCTGCGCCTGCTGGCGCGCGTGCGACTGGGCGAGCTGGTCGGTGGCGAGCTGCCATTGCGCGGTGCTGGCCTCGACCGGGCGCTGCACGGCGCTGGCCACCTCCACCTGCGCCCGCTGCCGGGCTTCGGCCGGGCCATTGGAGGCCTCCACGGCGAAGGCGCGGCTGCCGTCCGGGCTCAGGCCCACCCGATCGATCGAGGACAGATGCGGGCTGGCGGCGGTCAGCGCCGCGGCCAGGCGCTCGCTGCTGCCATCGGGCGCGCGCCCCATGCCCTGATCGATCCGCGCGACCCCGGCGTAGGCCTGCTGGTAGCGGCCGTTGGCCGGGTGGCCCGGGTCACGCATGTCGGGCGGCGGCACCGCGCCAGGCGCGAGCGAGGCGCCGTGCTGGCGATGCTGCTCCCGGCGCGCGGGCTCGCCCGCGGGCAGGGACGGCTCGATGAGTTCGCGGATCCGGTCGACGGCCGGACCGGGGCCTCGGAGCATTTCGCCTGCATCGCCCAACGCGCTCGCGCCGCGGCGAATCGCCCGGACATCGCTCCGGTAGCTTTCGATCATGTGCTCGTGTTCGCGCGCCCGCGTCCGCGCTGCCGGATCGCTCAGCGCCGACACGTCGGGCTTGTAGTTGCCATCGACGTTGAGGAAGTTGTGCATCATGTGCGAGGTATTCACCGACGCCGCGATCGGGTTGTCAGGCGTCAGCGCATCGGCGATGACGCCATCCCGATAGCCGGATACGCGCAACTGCGTGATCTCCGAGGCCTTCGCATAGACGCGGACCCGCCCGTAGTGCGGACTGGCCGAACTGACCACATCGGCCGCCATGACGTGATTGATGAACTTCGGCGTGGCTTCCTCGGGAATCCGCAGTCCCAGGCTTGCGGCGCCATAGGGGTTGAAGGCCTCGCCGCGCAGATCGAAGTGGTGCGCGGTGATCTGCGCGAGCGTGCCGCCGAGGGAGTGGCCCGTGACGGTGACTTCGGGCGCCTTTTCGTGGCGTTTCTTCGCATCCACCTCGGCAAGGTCGAGCGCCCTGCCCGTCAATGCGATCGCGTCGGCAGCCTGCTGGTTCACCCGGCCGAAGACCATGCCGCCGTCAGTTAGCAGGCCATCTCTGAGCGGCTCCCGCGTGAACTCGGTTCCGCGATGCGCCACGATGATTTCGTGCGTATCTTCCCGCTGGAAGATGGTGCCTTGATAGCCCGATGGCTTGTCGACGTAGGCCAGTATCTTGTAATTCGTCCCATCCGGCATGGTGACCGACTTACCCACCAGCGAGGCGATATCGATCTCCTCATTACCCTTCTGATCTCGGCCGTAGCTGAAATCCGCGAGATCGGCGTACTGCTGGCTCTGCATTTTCTTCATTTCGCGTCATCCTTGACTGGCGTAAATGTCACCGTGAACAGATCCTGGTCTTGAACCGACGGACCATAGTCCGATCGGCCACCGCCCGTATCAGGATAATCTTCGACTCCCTCTGCTTCAGGGTATGTAACCCTGTTGAAGTACACGTTCTCGGGCGAGCCGGCCAACAGCTTGTCGTCGGGAATGCTCGGAATGAACAGCGTCTCGGCGTGCGCGCCAGTGGCCTTCATATGCACCCGGAACTGGATCAGCTTCCAGTGGCAGACGCCGCGCCCCGTGTAGTCCTGATCGAGCATCTGGTCGGCGTAGACCGTTCCCACGTACTCGGTTTCGGAGATCTTCTGCAGCGGGATCTCCACGTCGTCGGTCGGCACCGGGGCGGTGCGGCCGCCGGGGTTGTCCTTGGGCGGACTCAGGCATTCCTTGTTGACCACGTCGTACTGCGCCAGCGCCTTCATCCAGGCGAAGGGACCTGGCGCATCCTTGATGGTCATGGTGATGCGGTAAGCATCCTTGGGCGCGGGGTTGCGCGCGGACGCGACGGCGCCGCCGTGTTCGGCAGGCGAGGAGGTCACAGCATTCATATCGGTCCTTGAATCTGAAGGAGAACAGGCCGCCAGGGCAAACAACAGCGCGGGCGCGGCAAGCAAGCGGGGCTGGGTGCGCGTCATGGGGTCCTTCCACGGGGGAATCGGCAAGCCTTGCCGGAATGGTCCCCAGCGCAGGCGGGCCTGTCAAATCGGGATGCAGTGCAAGAAGCGGCGGGGCGATCGAACGCAATCCGGTCGAGTCGCCTCGCTGCGGGTGGCGCAACGAAACGAAATCGCGCGGCAAGCGCCCGCAATCCAGCCCCTCAGCGCTCGAACTTGGTCGACAGCACGATCGAGGAGGTGGTGCGCTCGACGCCCTCGATCGCGCCGATGCGGTCGGTGAGCTCGTCCATCTCACCTACCGTGGGCGCCATGCCGATGGCGATCAGATCGTGCGGGCCGCTGACCGAATGCAGGGCACGCACCTGGGCCATCGCGCGCAGCGCATTGGTCACGGCAACCATCTGCTTGGGCCGCACGGTGATCAGGATGTGGGCGCGGATGTGGCCGTGTTCCACATCATCGCGCAGGCGCACGGTATAGCCGGCGATCACTCCCTGGCGCTCAAGCCGTTCCAGCCGACTCTGCGCGGTGGTGCGCGACACGCCCAGGCGGCGGGCCAGCTCGGCCACCGGCGCGCGCGCGTCCTCGCGCAACAGGGCCAGCAGGGCCTGATCGGGGGCGGATACCGTCATTGTGCGCAGCTCCCTTCGTCGATACGACGAAAAAACCGGTGGATTCGCCAGGATCATACCTGTCGAATCGACGGTCGTTGCTTCAATAATGCAGGCATCCCCGTGTTTCCCTGGCGCCTCGCCCTGCTGCGCTGCGCCACGCCCGCCCGTTCGCCCCAGGAGACCTGCCGATGTCCGTGACCGCTCCCCTCGCCCCGCTGCGCGCCCGCGCCGGCACCCGCCTGACCGAAGGCCTGGACGAGGCCACCCTGGCGCGACTGGCCTCCGGCCATCCTGACCTGGGCCGCGCCATCGCCGCGGCCGCCGCGCAGTTCGCCGCGCTGGAGGACAGCTTCGATGCGCTGCTGGACCTGGACGAGGCCGAACAGGTCGCGCGGGTGCAGGAGGGTTACGTCAACTTCTACGCCGACGATGCGGTCAACCCCTATGTCGCCCTGGCCGCCTGCGGGCCGTGGGTAGTCACGCTGAAGGGCGCGGTGCTCTACGACGCCGGCGGCTACGGCATGATCGGCTTCGGCCATACGCCCGATGCAGTACTGGCGGCCATGGCCCAGCCGCAGGCGATGGCCAACATCATGACGCCCAGCCTGTCGCAGCTGCGCTTCGATGCGGCCCTGCGCGCCGAGATCGGCCACACCCGCGCCGACGGCTGCCCGTACGCGAAGTTCCTGTGCCTGAACTCGGGCTCCGAGTCGGTCGGCCTGGCCGCGCGCATCGCCGACATCAACGCCAAGCTGCTGACCGACCCGGGCGCGCGCCATGCCGGCGCCGCGCTCAAGCGGGTGGTGGTCAAGGGCAGCTTCCATGGCCGCACAGACCGGCCCGGGCTGTATTCGGATTCCAGCCGCAAGACCTATACCCAGCACCTGGCCAGCTATCGCGGCGAGGATTCGGTGATCGCCGTGCCGCCCTACGACGAGGCGGCGCTGCGCAAGGTGTTCGCCGACGCGCAGGCCAACGGCTGGTTCATCGAGGCGGTGTTCCTGGAGCCGGTGATGGGCGAAGGCGACCCGGGCCGCGCGCTGCCGCCGGCCTTCTACGCCGCCGCGCGCGAGCTCACCCGCGTCCACGGCAGCCTGCTGCTGGTCGACTCGATCCAGGCCGGTCTGCGCGCGCATGGCGTGCTGTCGGTGGTGGACTACCCGGGCTTCGAGGGCCTGGAGGCGCCGGACATGGAGACCTATTCCAAGGCGCTCAACGCCGCCCAGTACCCGCTGTCGGTGCTGGCGGTGACCGAGCACGCCGCCCGGTTGTATCGCAAGGGCGTGTACGGCAACACCATGACCAGCAATCCGCGCGCCCTGGAGACCGCCTGCGCCACGCTGGCCCTGCTCACCCCGCAGGTGCGCGAGAACATCCGCACCCGCGGCGCGCAGGCGGTGGCCAAGCTGGAACAGCTCAAGGCCGAGCTGGGCGGGCTGATCACCAATGTGCAGGGCACCGGCCTGCTGTTCTCGTGCGAGCTGGCGCCGCAGTTCAAGTGCTATGGCGCCGGGTCGATCGAGGAGTCGCTGCGCATGCGCGGGCTCAACGTGATCCACGGCGGCGCCAATTCGCTGCGCTTCACCCCGCACTTCCTCATCGACGCCGACGAGTTGGACCTGCTGGTGTCGATGGTCGGCCAGGCCCTGCGCGAAGGATCGCGTCAGCAGCAGGCGCAGGCGGCCTGATCCGCCCAGCCCCATGCAGCAGGAAGGCCCGCGCGAGCGGGCCTTCTTGTTTGGTTCTTCGCCGAAGCAAGTGGTTAGTGAGCGGGCTTCGCCCACCCACCTCGAACGACGGACGGATGGATCGGCGCCTCTTTCGACTTGCGACCCGAAGCCTCTTGACCTGACGCGCGCGGCAGCGGGCCGGCGGGTGGTGGCCGCGACGAGCGAGGCAGGATGCCGAGCGCCCGAATCAGGGCAGGATGCCCTGACTGAGGGACAAGCGGCCACCGCCCGCCGGACCGCTGCCCACTCCGAAGAAAGCCAGTACGACAGGAAGCTAGGACTTGCAGCCCGGCAGCGCCAGGGCCTTGGCGACGTCGCGCCAGTCGAATGCCGCCACCGCCTGGTCGTCGTGCAGCGCATAGAACGCGCCCTGCGGGAAGCGCGCGTCGCCGCGCGCGTCCATCCACACCCCGTCGGTGTTGGCCGTGACCTTCCCGGCGAAGGCGCCCAGATGCCGCAGCGTACTGCGATCGAACACATGGAACAGGCTGCGGTCCTTGAACTGGTCGGTGCCGATCCAGTAGCCGCTGCCGTCCGCGCAGGCCAGCAGCGCGATGCCCTCGGCCTGGGCCTTGTACAGGCCCGCGCCGATGTCGCGGCCGGTGTAGGTGCCATCGGAGAGCCGGTACTCGCGCAGGCGCGTGCCGGTGGGCACGTCCTCCTCGGCCAGCAGCAGGCGGTCGTTGTCCGCGTCGCCATAGACCGACTCGGCGATGCGGATCGCGCCTTCCTGCGCGGTGTCGCCGAAGGTCTGGCGCAGGGTCGCTTGCCACTGCCCGCCTTCGCGGCTGAGCTGGTAGCGACGGAAGCGCTGGCCCAGCTGCGCCAGCGGCGGCACCGTGTCCTCGTCGGCGCCCAGCATGTAGTTATCGCTGACGATGACCTCGATGCCTTCGTCCTTGGGGTGCGCCCACAGGCCGTAGGGTTTCTTGAGCTCCTCGCTGCCGAACACCCCCACCGACTTGAAGTCCGGCAGCGAGAACGCCTGCACGCGGTGGTTGTCGCGTTCGACCACCAGCGCCAAATCGCCCACCACCGACACGCCGTTGGGCCGGTCCAGCTGGCCCGGCGCGGCGCCCTTGCCGGCGACGGTGCGCAGGCGCTTGCCGGTGTCGCCGTCGAACACCACCAGCTCGCCGGTCTTCTTGGCGGTGGTGATGACCCAGCGCGCGCCGTCCGGGGCGGCCCACACCGCCGGCGAATCCAGATTGTCCTGCGGCGTGGCGGCGGTGACGAAGGCCTCGGCCACCACCTGGTGCGGCACCTTGGCCGTGGCCAGCAGCGGATCGCCGGTGCCGGCCTCGTCGGGTTCGCGGTCGCTGGTCGCGGATGTGGCTGGCGGCGCGGACGCCGCGGGCGCTGCGACCGGCGCTCGATCGCAGGCCGACAACAGCGCGCACGCTAGCGCCAACGCGGCCGCGCCTCGCGGGAGATGCACGGCGGCCATCACAGCTTCACCTTCAGGCCGACCGCGAAGCTGCGGCCGTATTCCTCGAACTGCTGGGTATGGGCGCGATCGCCCTGGTAGCGCTCCAGCGGCTTGTCCAGCAGATTGGAGGCATCGAAGAACAGCTGCACGCTATCGCTCAGCTGCACGTCCAGGCCGAAGTCCAGCTGCGTATTGGGCGCCACGTAGATGTCGTACGGCGCCGAGGCGCCGAGCTCGTCCAGGTACGCGCTGCGGTACACCGCCGACACGCGCGCGGACACGCCGTACTTCTCGTAGCCCAGGTAGCCGCTGTACACGTGCCGGGATGCGCGCGGGAGCGTGAAGTCCTCACCCTGGCGCGTGGCCACGCCAGGATCGAAATCGGTGTCCAGCCAGGTGCCGCTGGCGCCGACCAGCAGGCCGTTCCAGCCCTCGGGCAGGAAGTCGAGCTGCTGCTGGTAGTTGAACTCGGCGCCCAGCACCTTGGCGTCATCGCCGTTGATGGCGCGGGTGACGTCGAAGCCGGCATAGGCCGGATCGTTGTTGCTGACCGTGTCGACGATGTAGCCGTCGATCCACTTGCGGAACAGGCCCAATGAGACGATGCCGCTCTGCCCCAGATACTTCTCGAAGGACAGGTCCAGATTGGTCGATTCGTAAGGATCGAGGTCGGGATTGCCCAGCTCGACCCGCCCGTCGTCGCGGTCGATGGTCGCATGCGGCGCGATCTGGCCGAACCCGGGCCGCGAGACGGTCTTGTTCAACGCCGCGCGCAGCGTCCAGCCCTCCCCGCCGTCCCAGCGCAGGTGCAGACCCGGCAGCACGTTGGTGTAGCTGCGGTGGGCCTTCAGCGGCGTGGCGCTGAAGGTCCCGTCGTCCTGGATCTCGATGCTGTTGCCGGTGGCGGTGAAGCTGGTGTTCTCCACGCGCACGCCGGCAATCGCGCGCAGCGCGCCGATGTCCCAGGTGCCCATGGCGTAGGCGGCCAGGATGTCTTCCCTGGAGGTGTAGTCCTCGGCCAGCGCGGCGACGGCGTTGCTGGCCACATCGCCGGCGGCGGCGCTGTAGCCCGCGCCGTTCTGCGCCCAGTAGGCGCGCATGGCCGAGGAACTCAGCGCCTGGCCCAGGCTGTTGTGGCGATGCTCCGGCGCGGCGACCGTCCAGGTGGTCGGGTCGATGGCCGGACCCTTGGACAGCTCGGGCTCGTTCTTGTCCACGTCGCGGTCGCGGAAGCGGCCGAGCAGGCCCAGCTTGTAGCTGGCGTGGTCGCCGTCAAAGCGCGCGTTGATCTTGGCGCCGACTTCCTTGTCGTCCGTGCTGCCCGGCGAGAGCACCCACTTGTTGAAGGCGTAGTTGGCGTTGTCGGCCCAGCGCTCGCTGGAGAAGTCGATGTCCGGCAGGTGATCGGTCTGGTCGATGCTGGCCGTCAGCCCCTTCTTGGCGGCCTTGGTGATCTTGAAGCGGGCCTCCTGCTCGTCGGGCACGCGCTCCTCGGTCTTGGTGTAGCCGACTTGGTAATCCAGCACCGCGCCGCTCAGCCGGTTCTCGCCGCCGAAGCTGGCGGCGGCGGTGTTCTCCTTCTTGGTGCGGAAGCGCACGCGCTTGCTCAGGTCGTCCACCGGCGCCAGGTAGGTGCCGTCGCCCCGGGCCACGACGGTGTCCGGGTCGAAGTCGATGACGGTGTTCTGCCGGGTCTCGGCGTCCTGGTAGTCGCTGTAAAGCGTGCGCAGGTAGTAGCGGTTGTCCGCGTCCGGGCGCCAGTCCAGGTTGAGGTTGGCGCCCCAGCGCTTGCGCTCGATGAAGTACTTGCGCCGCTGCTGCTGGACCATGAACAGTTCTCCGCTGTCCAGCGCGTCGTACTCGCCCTCGGTGTTGTCCGACTCGAACTTGCGGTCCTGGTAGTTCAGGCCCAGCGCCACGCCGAAGGTGTCATCGGCGAAGCGCTCACTGTAGTTGAAGGCGGCCCGCGGGCTGGTGTGCCCGCTGAGCTGCTGGTGGTCGGCCTCGATCCTGCCGCGCACGCTGCGGCCGTCGCGGTCGAAGGCCGAGGCCGATTCGACCTCGATCGCCCCGCCGATCGAATCGCCCGGCATGTCCGGCGTCGGCGACTTGACCACCTTCAGGCGTTCGGTCGAATCGGACGGGATCAGGTCCAGCGGCGTGGCGCGGTTGTCGCTTTCGGTCGTGCCGATGGCGATGCCGTCGATGGTGACGCTGTTGAGCGCCGCGTCCAGGCCGCGCACGACCACGTAGCGGCCCTCGCCCTGGTCGCGCGTCACGCTGACGCCGGGCAGGCGCGAGACCGACTCGGCCACGTTCTGGTCGGGGTAGTCGCCCACGTCGTCCGCGGCGACCGCGTCGAGGATGGCGTTGCTGTCGCGCTTGAGGTCGATCGCGCGCACCTGCGCCTCCAGCTGCGGGCGCACCACCAGCCGGTCCATGGTGGTGGCATCGGCCGCAGGCGCGGCCGCGGCCGGTGCGTCGGCGGCGGGATCGGCCAGCACGGGCGGGGCCGCCAGCGCGGTCAGCGTGAGCGAAATGGCGCAGGCAAGGCGATGGCGCGTCAGCACGGTGTGTCGTTCCCCAACGAACAAAGATGGGGCGGCACGGTATTGCGGCGAGATTTCCGCACCGTGACACGCGCGGCAAAGTGACGGAGCAGTCACTTCCAGCACCCAGCGCCTGGGGGCCCCGACGCGTCCGCGACTGGGCCGGCACGCGGGCGATGCGGCACACTGGTCCGCCCGCCTTCGCTCACTGCCAGACATGAAAACCGTCGAAGTCCGTCACCCCCTGGTCCGCCACAAGATCGGCCTGCTGCGCGATGCGTCCTTGAGCACCAAGGGGTTCCGCGAGCTGGTCACCGAACTGGGCACGCTGCTGGCCTACGAGGCCACCGCCGACCTGCACACCGAGACCGAGACCATGCAGGGCTGGGCCGGCCCGGTGGAGGTGCAGAAGATCGCCGGCGCCAAGATCACCCTGGTGCCGATCCTGCGCGCGGGGCTGGGCATGCTTCCCGGCGTGCTGGCGCTGATCCCGGCCGCGCGCGTGAGCGTGGTCGGCCTGCAGCGCGACGAGGAGACCCTGCAGCCGGTGCCCTACTTCGAACGCCTCACCGGCCGCCTGGAGGAGCGCGATGCGCTGATCCTGGACCCGATGCTGGCCACCGGCGGCACCCTGATCGCCACCATCGACATGCTCAAGCGCGCCGGTGCACGCCGCATCAAGGGCATCTTCCTGGTCGCCGCGCCCGAGGGCCTCAAGGCCCTGGAGGCCGCGCACCCGGACGTGGAGGTCTACACCGCCGCCATCGACGACCATCTCAACGAGAAGGGCTACATCCTGCCCGGCCTGGGCGACGCCGGCGACCGCATCTTCGGCACGCGGGTAGGCTAACCAGGAAGGCTGGAACGGTCTGTGGGAGCCACTGCCCCTCTCGATCAGGCCGCGGCCGCGTTGTAGAGCGGAGCTTGCTCCGCTGCTCTTCGTTCGGTTCCTGGCGAAAACCCCAGCGGAGCAAGCTCCGCTCTACAGGTGGGGGCTGAACGCCGCTCAGCCAGGCTGCGCCATGTCGCAGCGCTGCCACACATCGGCACCGGGGCCGGGCGTAGGATCCGCCCGCGTCACCCATCTTCCTTTTCGGAGAGCCACGCCATGACCCGTTCGATCCTGCTGGCCTGCGCGCTGCTGGCCGGCGCCGTGAGCGCCAACGCCCTTGCCGCGCAGTCCAGTTCCCAGACCCGCATGGCCGAGTGCTCGGCCCAGAACAAGGGCAAGAAGGGCGATGAGTACAAGGCGGCGCAGAAGGCCTGCCTGAGCGCCAAGCCGGCCGCCGCCGCCACGCCGCAGGAGCGCATGAAGTCCTGCAACGCCGACGCCTCGGCCAAGAAGCTCGCCGGCGACGCGCGCAAGACCTTCATGTCCAGCTGTCTCAAGAAGAGCTGAGCGCTCGCGCCCAAGCGGCGCGGACACCGCAGGCGCATCGTCCCGGCAATCGCAGGGACGATGCGAACTCAGTGTGGGAGCAACTGTCTCCTCAAATCTCGCAGCGGCCCGCCTGTAGAGCGCAGCTTGTGGCAATCACCTCTTGGGGACTCCGCTGCTCTTCGTTCGGCTCGTGGGGAAGGCCCCAGCCCCGCCTGTAGAGCGGAGCTTGCTCCGCTGCTCTTCGTTCGGCTCGTGGGGAAGGCCCCAGCCCCGCTTGTAGAGCGGAGCTTGCTCCGCTGCTCTTCGTTCGGCTCGTGGGGAAGGCTCCAGCCCCGCTTGTAGAGCGGAGCTTGCTCCGCTGCTCTTCGTTCGGTTCGTGGGGAAGGCCCCAGCGGAGCAAGCTCCGCTCTACAGGGGGGGGCCAAACAACTCCCATCCATGCAGCTGGGGCTCCCACCGGGAGGGCCCACTGGCGGCTCAGGCCGCCAGCGGCCTGGCGTGGAGCTCGGCCACCTCGTGCGTCGTACCGAAGCGGCCCTGCGCGTCGCGGGTGACCTGGGCCAGGGCGCAGTCGGTGTCGTGGGTGAAGAACAGCCGCACCCCGCGCGCCAGCGCATCGTCCAGGAAGGCGCGCTTCTCGTCGATCAGCAGTTCGGCGTGGCGGTCGTAGCCCATGGTGATCGGCACGTGCACCCAGAAGCGCCCCGGGATCAGGTCGGCGCAGAACGCCACCCCGCCGTGCGCCTGCCCCTGCGCGTCGCGCTGCGGTCCGACGATCTCCGACAGCATCAGCCCCGGCGTGTGGCCGTCGCTGAAGGTGAAGCGCACTGTCTCGCCCAGCGCCCGCGCATGCGGGCCCTCCACCAGCTCCAGCCGGCCGCTGGCCTCCAGCAGCCCGGGCAGCTCGGGGATGAAACTGGCCCGGTCGCGCGGATGCGGCGCCCGCGCCCGCTGCCAGTGCGTCGCACCGACCACGAAGGTCGCCTTGGGAAACAGCAGCGCCGGCGCCTGGCCTTCCTGCCATGGCGCCAGCAGGCCGCCGGCATGGTCGAAGTGCAGGTGGCTCAGCACCACCACATCGATGTCCTCGTGCGAGAAGCCTGCGCGCGCCAGGGAGTCGAGCAGCACATGCTCCGACTCGACCACGCCGTAGCGCTCGCGCAGTTTCGGCTCGAAGAACGCGCCGATGCCGGTCTCGAACAGCACCGTCCTGCCATCGAGGCCCTCGACCAGCAGCGCGCGGCAGGCCAGGGCGATGCGATTGCCCGCATCGGGCTCCACCCAGCGCGCCCACAGCGCGCGCGGCGCGTTGCCGAACATCGCCCCGCCGTCGAGCTTCTGCGAATTGCCCAGGATCGACCAGAGTTTCATGCCTGCCTCCTCCCGAAGGCTGTGTTGCGCGGCGCCTTGCGCGCCGGAAGCGAAGAAGGCGACGCAGCCGCGTCGCCTTCCTCATCGCACGACGTTGCCGATCTTCAGGGCGTCGTCGTGGTCAAAATCTCCGCGGCGCCGACCGGATTGCGCGGGTCGCTGCCGCCGCTGAGGGTGTTGGTCTTGCGATCCCATTCCACCGTCTGTAGGTTGCCCCAGACGTGGCTGGAGCCGCGACCGCCGGCGGCCTCGTCGCCGGGCTGTTCGACCTTGTGGCCCATCGCCTCCAGCGCCTTGATCGTCTCCGGCGAGAAGGTGCCGGTCTCGGCGTCGATGACGTCCGGCAGCCACTGGTGGTGGTAACGCGGCAGCGCGGCGGCCTGCTGCGCGCTCAGCCCATCGTCGTAGCCCAGGATGCCCAGCAGCACCATGGTGATGATGCGGCTGCCGCCCGGCGTGCCCAGCACGATGGTCTTGTCGGCGTTCTCCATGAAGGTGGGCGTCATCGAGCTCAGCGGGCGCTTGCCCGGCTTGGGCGCATTGGCCTCGTAGCCCATCACGCCGAAGGCGTTGGGCGTGCCGGGCTTGAGCGCGAAGTCGTCCATCTCGTCGTTGAGCAGCACGCCGGTGCCCTTGGGAATCAGGCCCGAGCCGTACAGCAGGTTGACCGTCTGGGTCGCGCCGACGCGGTTGCCCTGAGCGTCGATGATCGAGAAGTGCGTGGTCTCGTCGTCTTCCAGCGGCGTCGGGTTGCCCGAGAGCAGGTCGCTGGGCGTGGCCTTGTCCGGGTTGATGGTCGAACGCAGCCCCAGCGCGTAGTCCTTGCTCAGCAGGACCTTCTGCGGAATGGTGGTGAAGTCCGGATCGCCCAGGAAGAAGGTGCGGTCGCGGTAGGCGCGGCGCATGGCCTCGACCACCAGGTGGGCGCGGTGGGCCGGGTCCATCGCCTTGAGGTCGTAGCCCTCGACGATCTGCAGCATCTCGGCCAGCGCGATGCCGCCGGAGGACGGCGGCGGCACGGTGGTGATCTTCCAGCCCTTGTAGTCGAACTGGATCGGCGCGCGCGTCTTGACCTGGTAGCCGGCCAGCTCCTGCGCCGTCCACTGGCCGCCGGCGGCCTTGACCCCGGCCAGCAGCTTCTTGGCCGTCTCGCCCTTGTAGAACCCGTCGCGGCCCTTCTCGGCCAGCAGGGTCAGGGTGTGGGCCAGTTCGGGCTGCTTGAAGATCTCACCGGTCTGGATCGGCTTGCCGCCGCGCAGATAGACCTCGCGCGTGCCTGGGTACTTCTCCATCTCCTTGGCGCGCTGGGCATAGCCGCGGGCCATGCGGTCATAGACCGGGAAGCCCTCGGTGGCGATGCGGATGGCCGGCGCCAGCGACTGCTTGAGCGGCAGCTTGCCGTGCTTCTCGGCCAGTTCCACCAGCGCCGCCGGCAGGCCGGGGATGCCGGCCGACCAGGGGCCGTTGATCGACTTGGACTGGTCGAGCTTGCCGTCCTTGTCCAGGTACTTGTCCGGCGAGGCCGACTCGGGCGCGGTCTCGCGCGCGTCGATCATCGTGTCCTTGCCGGTGGCCGCATCGTGCAGCAGGAAAAAGCCGCCGCCGCCCAGCCCCGAGCTGATCGGCTCGACCACGCCCAGCGTGGAGGACACCGCCACCGCCGCATCGAAGGCATTGCCGCCCTGGCGGATGATCTCCAGTCCGGCCTCGGTGGCCAGCTTGTGGCCCGAGGCGATCGCCGCGCCGGGAGGATGGGTGGCCTGCTGCGCGCTGGCAGCGACCGGCAAGAGGACCGTCAGGGCGACGGCGAACAGGCTCGAACGTTTCACGCGCTCTCCAAAGGGTTGAGGAATCGGATCATTCACCCTGCAGGCGCTGGAGCTTGGCCAGCAGGTCCTCCCGGCTTTCAGGATACGCCGGGTCGGGATCGATGCACTCCACCGGGCACACGACCACGCACTGCGGCTCGTCGAAATGACCCACGCATTCGGTGCAGCGCGCCGGGTCGATGACATAGATCTCCTCGCCCATCGCGATGGCCTGATTGGGACAGGCCGGCTCGCAGACGTCGCAGTTGACGCACAGGGAGTTGATCTTCAGCGACATGGAAGGCGATGGGGCGCGGCGGGCACGCAGCGATGGGGAACCCGCATTATCGCCCAGGTCCGCCCCCAGGCCGCGCCGCGGACCGCAGTGCACCGTCCCGCTGACGACACGCTGGTGCTGCGCCCCTCCCCTTGCGAAGCAGGGGGAGGCCGGGAGGGGGTTGGATCAGGCCGCGGGTTGCCTTAGCCGCAGGCATGCAAAGCAACCACAACAGCAAAAGCTGGATCCCCGCGTGCGCGGGGATGGAGGAGGCGTGCCTCCTCCGGTCATGGCAAAGGCGGCCGTGCTACGCACGGCCGCGCCATGAGGTCACTTGGCTTCGACGAACACGTAATCCGCGCCGGACGGCGCCACCGCCGCCTTGACGCGGTCGTTGTCGGC
Organism: Pseudoxanthomonas sp. UC19_8; assembly: GCF_042700505.1. Lineage (NCBI taxonomy): Bacteria > Pseudomonadati > Pseudomonadota > Gammaproteobacteria > Lysobacterales > Lysobacteraceae > Pseudoxanthomonas > Pseudoxanthomonas sp. UC19_8. Next base: position 888,245 of record NZ_CP170559.1, on the reverse strand, counting down.
CGCGGCGCCGACGAACAGCACGCGCGCGCCCTTGAACGAGCCGGCCGAGGCCTTGCCGAAGGCGGCCACGATCAGGTCGGCCATCTTGGCGCTGACCGGCGAGCCGAAGGCCACCATGTTGCCGGAGGTCACGCCGCGCTGGGCGGCGTTGCTGACCTGCTCGGCCAGGCGGTCGTACTTGCCCTGGAAGTCCGGGTCGGTCTCGGCCGGCAGGTAGTACATGATCGGCGGGTTGGAGATGTTGCCCATGTTGCGCGGCACGACGTCCTGCAGGTACTTCTTCCACGCGGCATCGTCGCTGGTGGTCGGCGCGGTCATCGCGGCGGCTTCGGCCGGCTGCGCGGGCGCGTCTTCCTTCTTGCACGCGGCCAGGGTCAGGCTCATGCCCAGGCAGGCGGCCAGGAGCAGGCGGTTGGTGGACTTCATGGTGCAGTCTCCGGTTGGATCGTTCGGTTCAAGGGGCGGGGGAAAGCGAAGCGCGGCGCACGTCCTGCAGCGCCTTGGCGACCGAGGCCGGCACGAAGCCGGACACGTCGCCGCCCAGGCGCGCCACTTCGCGCACCAGGGTCGAGGAAATGAAGCCGTATTGCTCGGCCGGAGTCATGAACAGCGTTTCCACGTCGGGAATCAGATGCCGGTTCATGCTGGCCATCTGGAACTCGTACTCGAAGTCGGACACCGCGCGCAGCCCGCGCAGCAGCACCCGGCCGCCGACCTGGGCGACGAAATCGGCCAGCAGGCTGTCGAAGCCGATCACCTCCACGTGCCGGTGATGGGCCGTGGCGGCGCGCGCCAGTTCCACGCGCTGCTCCAGCGGCAGCGCCGGCCCTTTCTTCTGGCTGGCGGCCACGCCGATGACCAGGCGCTCGAACAGCGGCGCGGCGCGGTCGATCAGGTCGATGTGACCGTTGGTGATCGGATCGAAGGTGCCCGGATAGACCGCCGTCCGGATGGGCGACACGCTCATGCTGCAAAACCCGTGGAAATTCGCGGGCCGAGTGTAGCAGCGCTCCTTTCAGCCCGGCGCACGCGCCAGCGCATAGCGCACCTGGCGGGTCTGGCCCTCGCGGTGCAGGACAAAGCCGGGCGGCAGCGCCGGCGCCTGCTCGAGCGGGGCCTCCAGGTACAGCCAGGCGCCGGGCGCGAGCAGCCGCGGCAGGCGTTCCAGCACGCGCGCATGCAGCCCGTCGGCGAACGGCGGGTCGAGGAAGGCGATCTGGAAGCCGCCATCCGGCTGCCCCTCCAGCCAGGCCAGCGCGTCGCCCTGCACCACCTGGGCGATGTGGTCGGCTTGCAGTCTTGTCACCGTCTGCGCCAGCTGGCGGGCCGCGGCCGGGTCGCGTTCGACCAGCACCGCGCCGGCCGCCCCGCGCGAGAGCGCCTCCAGCCCCAGCGCGCCGGTGCCGGCGAACAGGTCCAGCACCCGCGCCCCGGCCAGCTGGCCGGTCAGCCAGTTGAACAGGGTCTCGCGCACCCGGTCGCTGCTGGGCCGCAGGCCGGCCACGTCCGGCACCGCCAGGCGCGTGTTGCGCCAGCGCCCGCCGACGATGCGCACCTGGCCGGCGCCGGCGTTGCGGGACGAGGGAGGGGGCGGTCGGGACATGGCACGGCGCGGACGACGGGGCTGGCGATGATGGGGAAACCGGGGCCGGAGCGCAATTTCGCCCACTGGCCTTGCTTCTGTAAGAGCCGCCATGGCGGCGATGGGCTCTACCGGTAAAGCCCCATCGCCGCCATGGCGGCTCCCACAAAAGCCGGGCCGTCAATCGCCTGCCCGCCTTGAAATACTCCCCTGCGCCCACACCCGAAGAAGCCATCGGCGGCCGATCAGGCCGGTCCCACCACGGAGCAAGACGACCCATGACCACCGACACCCATCCGGAGACCCACAAGGAAACCCGCGGCTTCCAGACCGAGGTCAAGCAGCTGCTGCAGCTGATGATCCACTCGCTGTACTCCAACAAGGAGATCTTCCTGCGCGAGCTGGTCTCCAACGCCGCCGACGCGGCCGACAAGCTGCGCTTCGAGGCGCTGACCGACGCCTCCCTGCTGGAAGGCGACGGCAGCGACCTGCGCATCCGCATCTCCTTCGACAAGGACGCGCGCACGGTCAACATCGAGGACAACGGCATCGGCATGAGCCGCGAGGAGGCCATCGCGCACCTGGGCACCATCGCCAAGTCCGGCACGGCCGACTTCCTCAAGAACCTCTCCGGCGACCAGAAGAAGGACGCCAACCTGATCGGCCAGTTCGGCGTGGGCTTCTATTCGGCCTTCATCGTGGCCGACCAGGTCGACGTCTACAGCCGCCGCGCCGGCCTGCCGGCCAGCGAGGGCGTGCACTGGTCGTCCAGGGGCGAGGGCGACTTCGAGGTCGCCACGATCGACAAGCCGCAGCGCGGCACCACCATCGTGCTGCACCTGAAGGAGGGCGAGGAAGGCTTCGCCGACGGCTGGCGCCTGCGCGGCATCGTCAAGAAGTACTCCGACCACATCGCCCTGCCGGTCGAACTGCTCAAGGAGCAGCCCGCCCCGGCCGAAGGCGAGGCCCCGGCCGCGCCCGAGTGGGAAGCGGTCAACCGCGCCAGCGCGCTGTGGACCCGACCCAAGTCGGAGGTGACCGACGCCGAGTACCAGGAGTTCTACAAGCACATCGCCCACGACCACGCCGACGCGCTGGCCTGGAGCCACAACAAGGTCGAGGGCAAGCTCGAGTACACCTCGCTGCTGTACACGCCCTCGCGCGCGCCGTATGACCTGTACCACCGCGACGCGGCCAAGGGCCTGAAGCTGTACGTGCAGCGCGTCTACATCATGGACCAGGCCGACCAGTTCCTGCCGCTGTATCTGCGCTTCATCAAGGGCGTGGTGGATTCCTCCGACCTGCCGCTCAACGTCTCGCGCGAGATCCTGCAGAAGGGCCCGGTGATCGACTCGATGAAGTCGGCCCTGACCAAGCGCGCGCTGGACATGCTGGAGAAGCTGGCCAAGGACAAGCCCGAGGACTACGCCAGGTTCTGGAAGGAGTTCGGCCAGGTCCTCAAAGAGGGTCCGTCTGAGGACTACGCCAACCGCGAGAAGATCGCCGGCCTGCTGCGCTTCGCCTCGACCAAGTCCGGCACCGACGCGCAGGACGTGGCGCTGGCCGACTACGTGGCGCGCATGGTCGAAGGCCAGGACAAGCTGTACTACCTGACTGGCGAGAGCTTCGCCGCGGTCAAGGACAGCCCGCACCTGGAGGTGTTCCGCAAGAAGGGCATTGAGGTGCTGCTGCTGACCGACCGCATCGACGAGTGGCTGATGAGCTACCTGACCGAGTTCGACGGCAAGTCCTTCGTCGATGTCGCCCGCGGCGACCTGGACCTGGGCGCGCTGGAGTCCGAGGAGGACAAGAAGGCGCAGGAGCAGATCGCCAAGGACAAGGAGCAGCTGGTCGCGCGCCTGAAGCAGGCGCTGGGCGAGGACGTGTCCGAGGTGCGCGTGTCGCATCGCCTGACCGATTCGCCGGCGATCCTGGCCATCGGCGAGGGCGACTTGGGCCTGCAGATGCGCCAGATCCTGGAAGCCAGCGGGCAGAAGGTGCCCGAGGGCAAGCCGGTGTTCGAGTTCAACCCGGCCCATCCCCTGATCGAGCGCCTGGATGCGGAAAGCGACGAGGAACGCTTCGGCGACCTGAGCCGCGTGCTGTTCGATCAGGCCGCGCTGGCCGCGGGCGACAGCCTCAAGGACCCGGCCGGCTACGTGCGCCGCCTCAACAAGCTTCTGCTCGACCTGTCCCGCTGACCCACCCCAACCCCTCTCCCTCCGGGAGAGGGGTTGGGGTGAGGGTACGGCCAGCCCGCGGCATTCCCCACCTTCATTGCATCCCGTCGCAGCCCGCACACCAGGCCTTCCAGACCCCGGTGTTAGCATCTGCGCCCTCATTTTTCGCATTGCGAAGGCTGCACATGGTCAGTTTCTTCCGCCGCAAGAAGCCGCAGGACGCAGCGTCCGCCCAGGACGGCAGCACCCGCCGCTACAGCGTGGAAGAGCTGGCCGCCGCCTTCCCCGAGGCGCGTCCGGTCACCTCCGATGCCGCCGACGCGGCCGCCGCGCTCGAACAGGCGCGCGAAGTCGCCGACACCCTGCAGGCCGCCGAGCCCACGCCCGCACCGGTCACGCCCGAGCCCCAGCGCTTCGCGCCCGTCGCGCCGGCCCAGCCCGACGTCGTCGTGCCCGGCCCATCGCCACGGCAGCTGATCGATACGCCGGTTCCCGCCGCACCGGTGGCCGACGCGCCCGTCGCGGTCGCCGCCCCGCCCGCGCCGGCTCCCACACCTGCTGCACCGATCGCGCCGCCGCCCGTCGAAGCGCCGGTTCCCGCGCCCGACACCGCGCCCCGCCCCACCTCCATCGACAAGCCCGCCGCCGCCCCCGGCAAGACCGGCTGGCGCGAACGCCTGCGTGGCAGCGCCTTCGCGCGCAGCTTCGGCGGCCTGTTCTCGCGCAACCCCAAGCTCGACGACGACCTGCTCGACGAGATCGAGACCGCGCTGATCACCGCCGACGTCGGCGTGACCGCCACCACGGCCTTGGTCGAGTCCCTGCGCAAGCGCATGAAGGCGCGCGAGTTCGCCGATGCCAACGCGCTGCTGGCCGCCCTGCGCGCCGAGCTGATCGCCATCCTCCGGCCGGTCGCCGTGCCGCTGGCGATCGACCGCGACGCCAAGCCCTTCGTGGTGCTGACCGTGGGCGTCAACGGCGTCGGCAAGACCACCACCATCGGCAAGCTGGCCAAGCGCTTCAAGGACGACGGCTTCAGCCTGATGCTGGCCGCCGGCGACACCTTCCGCGCCGCCGCCGTGGCCCAGCTGCAGGCCTGGGGCGAGCGCAACGGCGTGACGGTCGTGGCCCAGGGCCAGAACGCGGATGCGGCCTCGGTCGCTTTCGACGCGCTGCAGGCCGGCAAGGCGCGCGGCACCCAGGTGCTGATCGCCGACACCGCCGGCCGTCTGCACACCCAGACCGGCCTGATGAACGAGTTGGGCAAGATCCGCCGCGTGCTCGGCAAGGTCGATGCCAGCGCGCCGCACGAGGTGCTGATGGTGATCGACGGCACCACCGGCCAGAACGCGCTCTCGCAGCTGCGCCAGTTCCATGCGGCCGTGGGCGTGACCGGCCTGGTGGTGACCAAGCTCGACGGCACCGCCAAGGGCGGCGTGGTGTTCGCCCTCGCCCGCGAGTTCAACATTCCGATCCGCTACGCCGGCATCGGCGAACGCCCGGAGGACCTGCGCGTCTTCGACGCCGAAGCCTTCGTCGACGCCCTGCTCCCCGAAGCCCTGGGCAGCGCCGCCTAATCGCAGTGCACTTGTAGAGCCGAGCTCGCTCGGCTGGGGCTGTCCGGTAGAACCCCAGCCGAGCAAGCTCGGCTCTACAAACCGCCGCTGAGCGCCAGCATGAGCCAGCCCATCGACACCTTCGCCACTCCGCTCCTGACCTGGTTCGACCAGCACGGCCGCCACGATCTGCCCTGGCAGCATCCGCGCACGCCGTACCGCGTGTGGCTGTCGGAGATCATGCTGCAGCAGACCCAGGTGCGCGTGGTCATTCCGTACTTCGAGCGCTTCCTGCAGGCGTTTCCCACGCTGCCGGACCTGGCCGCCGCAAGCTCGGACGAGGTGATGGCGCAGTGGGCGGGACTTGGCTACTACGCCCGCGCCCGCAACCTGCATGCCGCCGCAAAGCGCTGTGTCGAACTTCACGATGGCGAGCTGCCGCGCGACTTCGAGGCCTTGCATGCCCTGCCCGGCATCGGCCGCAGCACCGCCGGCGCCATCCTCAGCCAGGCCTGGAACGACCGCTTCGCCATCATGGACGGCAACGTCAAGCGCGTGCTGTCGCGCGTGCACGGCATCGCCGGCTGGCCGGGCCTGCCGGCCATCGAGAAGCAGTTGTGGGCGCTGGCGGTCGAACACGTCCAGCACGTGCCGCAGGGTCGGCTGGCCGATTACACCCAGGCGCAGATGGACTTCGGCGCCACGCTGTGCACGCGCGCCAATCCGGAATGCCTGCTGTGCCCGGTCTCGCCGCAGTGCGTCGCCTTCCGCGACGGCCTCACCGAGGCCCTGCCCACGCCCAAGCCCGGCAAGCCGCTGCCCGAGCGCAGCGCGGTGATGCTGATGGCCTTCGACGCGCAGGGCCGTGTGCTGCTGCAGCGCAGGCCACCGGTGGGCATCTGGTCCGGCCTGTGGTCGCTGCCGCAGGCCGACAACACCAACGCCGCGCGCGCCTGGTTCGACGCGCACCTGGCCGGCGACTTCGACGCCGCCGACGAACTGCCCGACACTCCGCACACCTTCACCCATTACCGCCTGCACATGCAGCCGCTGCGCTGGGCGCGCCTGTCGCCGCGCGATGCGGTGGGCGACAATGCGGACCTGCGCTGGGTCGCCCCGGCCGAACTGACCACGCTGGGCCTGCCTGCGCCCATCCGCAAACTCCTGGATGCCTGACATGCCCCGCACCGTGTTCTGCCAGTACGAGAAGAAAGACGCCGAAGGCCTGGACTTCGTACCCTATCCGGGCGAGCTGGGACAGCAGGTGTTCGCCCATATCGGCAAGGCCGGCTGGGCGGCGTGGCTGGCGCACCAGACCATGCTGATCAACGAGAACCGCCTCTCGCCGCGCACGCCCAAGGACCGCGCCTTCCTGGAAGCCGAGCTGCGCAAGTTCCTTTTTGGCGGCGACGCGGAAAAGCCCGCCGGCTACGTCGCGCCAGACCCGCAGGCCTGAGCCTCAGCTGCCGGCGTCGGCGGCCTCGCGTTCGGCCAGCCTCGCCTCGCGCAGCGCCTGTTCCGAGGCGCGGATGGCCTAGGTGTCGAGCCTGCGGATGCTTTGGATCCGGCAGCTGACGTGAAAGCCGGCCGGGCGGTCGATGACCGTCACCCGATCCATGCCCGCCGACACCTGCCCAAGCAGGTTGCTGATCAGGATCGTGGTCGCGTTGTTCAGCCCGTTGCAGCTGTTGCCCAGATCCAGCAGATAGGCCTCGTTGGGGCGGGTCCAGACCGCCACGGCCTCATCCCCCAGCGCGGTCCAGCCGATCAGGCGGTCCGCATTGCTCAGGTCCTTCTGCGGCGCGCCGGCGTGGGCGCGGTACAGCGCCAGGCGCTGGCTGTCGCTCAGCCCGGTGGTGGCGCAGCCGGCCAACAGCAGCGTGGCCGCAAGCGCCAGCGTCGGCAGGGATGTCCATCGGCTCATGGCGGATCTCCTTCTTGCGTGGCGGATGCCAGGGGTCGATCAGAGCGCCGAGCGCGCAAGCGCGCCGTGATGGCCGCCGGTCATGGGTTACCCGCCGGCGGCGTGCCGGCCTGGCGTTCGGCCGCGTTGGCCTGGCGCAGCTGTTTCTGCGCCTGCCGCAGGGCCTTGACGTCCAGCGGCCGGATCTCGGCGATCCGGCACGGCATGCGGAAGCTGTTCTGCAGCCCGCCCAGCACCAGCACGTCGTCGAACTTCGCGTAGACCCGGCCGCCCTGGCTGGTCACGGTGATGGCCGGCGCCGAATCCAGATCGACGCAGCGCCCGGTCAGCTCCAGCAGGTAGGCCTCACTGGGCCGGGCCCACACCGCCAGCGCCGCATCGCCCAGCGGCGACCAGCCGTTGAGCTGGCCGAAGACGGTGAAGCTCTTGACCGGCTCGCCGGCGTGGGCCTGGTACAGCGCCAGTTCCTGCGCATCGGTCAGCCCGGTGGTGGCGCAGCCCGCGCCGAGGGCGGCCAGCAGGCCGGCGGCGAGCAGGCGGGCGAATCGCGGACGTTGCATGCGGCGTCTCCGGTGGCGAACCGTGTCGGGGACAGCGATGATGCACCCGGCCCCGCCGGGTCGGCACGGCCGCGCGGCGACACGTTCAGTGATCAGGCGTCTTGCCGGATCGGGAATCCATCCGTATCATGCGCGCCTCGCTTCGGCTCGGCCGCAAGTGCAGCACTGGCCGGGTAGCTCAGTTGGTAGAGCAAGGGATTGAAAATCCCTGTGTCGGGGGTTCGATTCCCTCCCCGGCCACCATCTAGGTGGCGAAAGTTGTAGCGATTCAATTACTTAGGCCATCCGCGAGGGTGGCCTTTGTCGTTGTACGAACATCAGCACGAAAAAGCCACTTCTGATCGCGCTGATTGTCACGAGTCTCGGTGACTCCCGCTTCGATCAAGCCAATGAGCTTGACTTAGCCCAAAGCGCCGCTCGCTACGCTGATAAGTTGAGCAAACGCGTCTCTTTCAAGAGATGGCGCATGGCCATACTCGCTCCCAGATCCAGGACAAGCCGGCGGGAAGGGAGCCCAGCCTCTTACATGTGTTGTTGTGGACGCCATATTGGCACTACAGCCATCTTGATGCTTATTACGGCCTACTTGGCCTACTTGAATTGGCATGGGCTGCACCCTGCTTGTCAGATGGTCGCAACTTCGAAAGGACGCGGCGAATAAGGCTATAACTGAATGGCCTCAACCATGAGGCGAACTAAAGGAGTAGTGAAATGTTCCTCAGGACCATTGTTATGACCGCCGCTGCCATGGTTGGCTTCGCCGGTGCTGCATCAGCGGCCACTCCAAGTCCAAAATGCGATGGATGTATCCAAGGGTACCGGGACTGCGTCCGTGAATTTGGCGAGTCCGCACCGGTGTGTGTCCGAAAGCAAGCCACCTGCGTGATGATCTGCGAATGGGAAGTGCCGTATGCAAAAGCATTGCCCAAACAGAATCCAGTTTCGCGCGGGCCAGGTTTGAGCCTCTCGGAAATGGCACTGAGCCAGCCTTCGCAGCAGCCCTCAGTCGGCTCCTGATAGCAACGCGCCTTGGTCTCACGACCAAGGCGTTTCATTGAGAGTGGGTCACTCTTTTTCTGACCTAGGACAATGTCCTTGCCATTCAGGCCCTCGGTGCCGGTTTTGGTGTGCGGGTTCTACCCCGAAATCACGGACGGTTGTAAAAGGGCTGAGAACTTCTGGTCTTGCCTGGCGACCCTTCGTCGCATCCTCGGGTTGTGGAACCGCTCGATGTATTCGAACACATCCGCCCTCGCGGCATCGAGCGTTGGGTAGGTCATGCGGTAGACCCGCTCGCGCTTGAGCAGGCCGAAGAAGCCTTCGCACGCGGCGTTGTCACCGCAGTGGCCCACCGCGCTCATCGAGCACACCAAGCCGTTGGCCGCCAGGTAACGCTGGTAGTCGCCGCTTCGGAACTGGCTGCCACGGTCGGAGTGCAGGATCAGTGGATGGCTGCCTTGGCGCTGCCAGACCGCCATCTGCACGGCCCTGATCACCATCTGACGATCCTGACGATGATGCATTGACCACCCCACCACCCGCTGGTCAAACAGGTCCAGCACGATGCACAGATACAGCTTGCCTTGCCGGGTCTTGAGCTCGGTGATGTCGGTGACCCACCTGGTCTCCGGCTCCAACGCGGTGAAGTCCCGCTCCAGCAGGTTGCGCACACCCGGCGGCGTCAGCGCCGGCTTGCCGCGCTGGCCTCGCCGCTTCGGTCGCGGCCAACCCTGCAGGCCATCGGTCGCCATCAGACGCGCCACCCGGTTCAGGCTCGCCGTCTCGCCTTCCTCGGCAAGGTCTTCATGCATCCGGCCGGCGCCCAATGTGCCCCGGCTGTCCTCATGCAACTCACGGATCCGGCCGAGCAAGCGCTGGTTGTCGCGCTCCCGGGCACTGGGCAAGCGCTTACTCCAGTCGTAGTAACCGCTGGCCGAGACCCGCAGGCAACGACACATCAGTCGCACTGGAAACTCATCGCGGCAACGTTCGATCACCTGATACCTCAGGATGATCCCTTGGCAAAGAACGTCGCCGCTTCTCGCAAAAAATCCCGCTCCTTCTTCACCCGGGCCAGCTCGCGCTTGAGCCGCGCCAGTTCCTCGTCCCGGGGCGTCCCGGTGCCACCGAAGGCCACCTGGCCCCGGCTCTGGGCCTCCCGCTTCCAGCGGGTCAGCAATGCATCCCGGATCCCCAGCTCCCGGGCCACCTGGGCACAGCTGACGCCCGGCTGGCTGGCCTGCTCAACCGCACCGCGCTTGAACTCGGTGCTGAACTTCCTTCGCTTCGACATGAACACTCCTCATGGCCTTGATCGGCCTTCTCGTAAGTGTCCGTGAAAACGGGGGTGAACCCTGCTCAGTACCAACCGGCATCGCAGTCCCGACAATGATGGTCCTCATTCGAATCTCTTGTGCGGAAACTATCCCCCGGTGGCTTTAGGCCGTACGGTCGGCTTGGACGCAAATATCCTCACGCTTGGCTCAGTTACCAACGCTCACGAAGGTCAATGCCTTATCGCAGGCACGACGCGCCACTGGCCCTCATAGCACCATAAAAATCCACCTTGGCGAGCTGGTCCCCATCGCTTCACGGATTGAGCCCCCCCCTGACGCCACCGCACATTGGCACACACGCGCCTGGGCGAACCGCTCGACGATAGCTGCCATTCCCTTCTGCAGCCTCAGATCCAAGGGATTTGCCATCTCGCCCTAACACCGTTAGAGTCCGCAGCCTAACGCTGTTAGACGCCACGCCACGCCCATGCGCAGCCCGCTCACCCAGGACCACATTCTCCAAGCGGCGTTTCGCCAGCTCGACGAGGCGGGCATGGAGGGCATCAGCCTGCGCAAGCTGGCGTGCAATCTGGGGATCCGTGCGCCGTCGCTGTATTGGCACTTCAAGAGCAAGCAGGCGCTGATCGATGCGCTGGCCGATGCGCTGATCGCCGAGGTGGCGCGCGACATCCCACAAGGACAGGACTGGCGGACCACGATGCATCAGATCGCAAGCGAGTTCCGCACCGCGTTCAAGGCGCATCGCGATGGCGCGCGCGTGTTCGCGGGCACCTTCCTGGCCACCGAGAACATGCTGCGCGTGGGCGATGCGACCATCGCGGCGCTGATGCAGGCCGGCGCGCCGGTGGCGTTCGCCGCGAGCACGGCGCTGGATTCGGTCTACTACGTCATGGGCTTCGTGATCGAGGAGCAGTCGCTGCCGACCCACCCCGACGCGCTGGAAGGCGTGCAGCAGGCGTTCTTCGAACTGGCCAGGGCGCGCTTCCCGCACTGCTGGGAGGCGCGCGAGGTGCTGGCCGAGCCAAACTTCGACGCGCGCTTCCGCAACGGCATCGACCTGCTCCTGGACGGGGTCGAGCAACAGATCCGCCGGCAATCCGCCGTCTCAACCTGACGCCATCCGGGACCCATCCCGGACCAGCGCTGTTTCCACCAGCCATGTGCGGGCCGACCGGCGCCCAAGCACCAGCCAGCACTCCACCTCTTGCCTCTGGTTCCTCTATGCGTGCGCCACTCCTGCGTTGGTCCCTGCTGTTCGCCGCCCTGCCCCTGTTCGCCGCCTGTGGCGGCGGTGCCAAGGACAAGCCCGTGGAGGGCTCCTCGGCACTCGCCGTTGCGCTGACGCCGGCACGCATCTATCCGCTGGCGCGCAGCGTGATCGTGTCCGGCCCGGTGTCGGCGTATGAGGAGATGCAGCTCGGCGTCGAACTGAGCGGCCAGCGCATCACGCGTCTCAACGTCGATGTCGGCCAGACGGTGAAGCGGGGCCAGGTCCTGCTGGAGCTGGACCATCGAACGCTCGACAGCGAGGTGGCCCAGGCCGATGCCGCCGCCCAGCAGGCCAAGGCCGCGCTGGAACTGGCGCGGGCCAAGCAGACGCGTGGCGAGAAGCTCGCGGCCTCGCAGCTGATCAGCGCCAGCGACCTGGACGAGCTGCGCGCCACCGCGACCCAGGCCCGGGCGCAGCTGGCGACCGCGCGCGCCGCGCTGGACGCGGCGCGGCTGCAGCGCGATTTCGCCGAGCTGCGTGCGCCCGCCGATGGCGTGATCTCCAAGCGGCTGATCCAGCCCGGCCAGGTCGTCGCGGCCGGCAGCGAGCTGCTGCGCCTGATCCGCGACGGCCGCCTGGAATGGCGCGCCGAACTGCCCGAAGCGCAGCTGGCCGACGTGGCCGTCGGCAACCCGGTCGCCCTGACCTATGCCGGCCAGCCGATCGCCGGCCGCGTGCGCGCGGTGACCCCGGGCGTGGATGCGCAGACGCGCACCGGCACGGTGTATGCGGACCTGCCCGCGCCCGGCCCCCTCAAGCCGGGCACCTTCGTCGAAGGCCGCATCCTCACCGGCGATGGCCAGGCGCTGATGGTGCCCAGCGCGGCCATCGTCCAGCGCGACGGCCACAGCTATGTGTTCACGCTCAAGGACAAGGGCAGCGTGGCCCGCCGGCGCGTGCGCACCGGCCAGACCGTGCAGGCCCGCACCGAGATCGTCGAAGGCCTGAAGGACGGCGAGCAGGTCGTGTCCGAGGGCGCGGGCTTCCTCGGCGACGGCGACCGCGTGCGCGTGGTCGAGGCCGGCAAGGGGGCGCGCGCGCCATGAACTTCTCCGCCTGGGCCATCCGCCGGCCGCTGCCGGCGCTGATGCTGTTCTTCGTGCTGTGCGTGGCCGGCCTGTGGGGCTTCCACGCGCTGCCGGTCGCGCGCTTCCCCGACATCGCCTTTCCGATGACCACCGTCACGGTGACCCAGCCGGGCGCCTCGCCCAGCCAGCTGGAGGCCGAGGTCACGCGCAAGGTCGAGGACTCGGTGGCCACGATCAACAACGTCAAGCGCGTGATGTCCACGGTCAGCGAGGGCGTCAGCACCACCAGCATCGAGTTCCAGCTGGAGGCCGATCTCGGCACCGCGCTGGACGATACGCGCGATGCGGTCACCCGCATCCGCACCGACCTGCCGCAGGACATCCAGGAGCCGGTGATCTCCAAGGTCGACATCGGCGGCTCGCTGATGACCTACGCGCTGGTCGCCCCGCAGATGAGCCCGGACGAAGCCAGCTGGTTCGTTGACCGCGAGATCTCGCGCGCGATGTACGGCGTGCCCGGCGTGGCGCGGGTCACGCGCGTGGGCGGCGTCGAGCGTCAGGTGCGCGTGGACCTGGATCCCAACGCCCTGCTCGCCTTCGGCATCACCGCCGGCGCTGTCTCCCAGCAGCTGGCCAAGATCCAGGTCGAACGCGCCGGCGGCAAGGCCGAGCTGGACGGCGCGCAGCAGACCATCCGCACGCTGGGCACGGTCGCCGACGCGCAGGCGCTGCGCGACTACTCGATCAGCCTGCCGGACGGGCGCTCGGTGCGCCTGTCGGCGCTGGCCACGGTCACCGACGCGGCGGCCGACCCCACCCAGGCCGCGCTGCTGGATGGCAAGGAGGTGGTGGCCTTCTCGATGTCGCGCACGCGCGGCTCCAGCGAGGTCAAGGTCGAGGCCGGCGTGCACAAGGCGCTGGACGCGCTCAAGGCGTCCCACCCCGGCGTGGACTTCCGCCTGGTCACCACGGCCATCGACGAGACCCATCGCTCCTACGATTCGTCGATGACCATGCTCTACGAAGGCGCGCTGCTGGCGCTGCTGGTGGTGTGGGCCTTCCTGCGCGACTGGCGCGCGACCTGGGTCTCGGCGCTGGCCCTGCCGCTGTCGATCATCCCGACCTTCGCGGTGATGCACTGGTTCGGCTTCACGCTCAACATCATCACCCTGCTGGCGCTGTCGGTGGTGGTCGGCATCCTGGTCGACGATGCGATCGTGGAGATCGAGAACATCGTGCGTCACCTGCGCATGGGCAAGGCGCCGCTGGAGGCCGCACGCGAGGCCGCCGGCGAGATCGGCAACGCCGTCATCGCCACCTCGCTGACGCTGGCGGCGGTGTTCGTGCCGGTGGCCTTCATGCCGGGCATCGCCGGCAAGTTCTTCCGCGAGTTCGGCTGGACTGCGGCCACCGCGGTGCTGTTCTCGCTGCTGGTCGCGCGCCTGCTCACGCCGATGATGGCCGCCTACCTGCTCAAGCCGCATGGTGAGGAAAAGGGCGAGTCGCGGCTGATGACCTGGTACCTGGGCTGGGTGGACGCGGCGCTGCGCCATCGCGGGCGCACGCTGTGGATCGCGGCCGGGCTGTTCGTGGCCTCGCTGGCGCTGGTGCCGCTGATCCCGGCGACCTTCATCCCGCAGTCCGACCTGGGCCGCAGCAACCTCAGCCTGGAACTGCCGCCGGGCACGCGGCTGGAGGACACCGTGGCCGTGGCCGAACGCGCGCGCGCCCTGCTCAAGGACATGCCCGAGCTCAAGCAGGTCTACACCGCCGTGGGCAGCGTGCTGGACCTGGGCGACCCCTCCACCACCGGCGTGGCCGATCCGCGCAAGGCGACCCTGGTGCTGGATTGGGGCGCGGCCGATACGCGCAAGCGCGACCAGCGCGCGCTGGAGCGCGACGCGCGGGCGCGGCTGGCCGATCTGCCCGGCGTGCGCGTGAGCTATGTCAGTTCCGAACCGGGCAACCTGCTGCAGCTGGTGCTGTCCGGCGACGATCCGCAGCACCTGCAGGACGCCTCGCTGGCGCTGGAACGCGACCTGCGCGACATCCCGGGGCTGGGCAGCGTGACCTCGACCGCCTCGCTGCTGCGCCCGGAGATCCAGATCGTGCCCAACCCGGCGCGGGCGGCGGACCTGGGCGTGTCCACCGCCGACATCGCCGAGGCGGCCCGCATCGCCACGGCGGGCGACTACGAGCAGCGCCTGGCCAAGCTCAACCTGCCCGATCGCCAGGTGCCGATCCGCGTCGGATTCTCGCAGGCCACGCTGTCCAACCCCGCGCTGATCGGCCAGCTGCGCGTGCCCGGCCGCTATGGGTCGGTGCCGCTGGCGGCGGTCGCCGACATCGAGCTGGGCAGCGGCCCCTCGCAGATCTCGCGCTACCAGCGCCAGCGCAACGTGACCCTCACCGCCGAGCTCAACGGCCGGCCGCTGGGCGATGTGATGGAGACGGTGCAGAAGCTGCCCAGCGTGCAGCACCTGCCGCCGGGCGTGAGCTTCCTCAACACCGGCGATGCGGAGGTGTTCGTGGAACTGTTCGTCGGCTTCCTGCTGGCCATGGCCGCCGGCATCGCGTGCATCTACATGGTGCTGTTGCTGCTGTTCAACCACGCGCTGATGCCGCTGACCATCCTGATCGCTGTGCCGCTGTGCGCGGGCGGTGCGTTCGGCGCGCTGCTGCTCACTCAGAACATGCTCTCGCTGCCGGCCCTGATCGGCCTGCTGATGCTGATCGGCATCGCCACCAAGAACTCGATCCTGCTGGTGGATTACGCGGTGATCGCCGAGGACGAACACGGCCTCAGCCAGCACGACGCCCTGATCGATGCCTGCCGCAAGCGCGCCCAGCCGATCATCATGACCACCCTGGCCATGGGCGCGGGCATGATGCCGATCGCGCTGGGCTTCGCTGGCGATTCCAGCTTCCGAGCGCCGATGGCCATCGCCGTGATCGGCGGTCTGGTCACCTCCACCCTGCTGAGCCTGATCGTGATCCCGGCGGCCTTCACCCTGATCGACGACATCGGCGAATGGCTGTCGCGCAAGCTGCGGCGGCGCTCTTCGCATCCGGACGCCAGCGCGGCCTCGCAGCCGGGCGCCTGATGGCGGCGGGCGGCGGGGCGCCGGAGTGGCCCCGCCGCCCGGACTTCGCTTCCCGCGATCGCACTGTCCATCGTCACCCGCTCACCACCAAACTGTGACGGGTTTTTCGCATGAGCGGGCTTACGCTGGAGCCTGGGTTCAACTGCGACGGGGGAACGATTGGAACGCAGGGTCGGGGACTACGAGGTGGTGACCTCGTTTCTGGTGGACACGTCGAATCGCTGCCTGCGCGGCGTGCTGATGGTCTATGGGCCAGACGGCGCGCTGCTGCGCACGATTCCCTCCACCGCCCCGTCCGTGTCGCGCGCGGACATGGAAGAGCGCATGCGCCGCCTGCTGGAGTCCATCGACAACATCTCCCCGGACGGCACCCCGCGCTACCGCTGATCGCCGGCGGCGTGACGCCATCCGGCCCCTTCCGCTACCCGCCTGATCCAGAGACGTGGGCACCCATCAGCGTCTCGCTGTTGGGGCGACGCCCGTGCCGACCGCAATCGCCTTGAAGTCGTGCAGGTGCGCCTCGCGGGCGAGCCCTCGCTGGGCCAAACTGGGCGTCCCCGACGGAGGCCCGCATGTTCCGCATTCCCACCCCGCTGTCCTGCCTGGCATTGCTGGCGCTGTGGCTGCCCGGCTCGTCGCCTGCCGCCGAGCCGGCGCTCTCCTCGGTGCCCGCGCTCGACATCTCCCGTTACGCCGGGCAGTGGCACGAGATCGCCCACCTGCCCAACCGCGTCCAGGAAGATTGCGCAGGCGAGATCACCGCCACCTACACCCTGCGCGCCGCCGGGCACCTGGGAGTGCGCAACGCTTGTATGGGCAAGGACGGCCACCGGATCGTGGCCGACGGCGAGGCGCGCCCGGTCGCCGGCCAGCCCGGCCAGCTGCAGGTGCGCTTCGCGCCCGGCTGGCTGTCCTGGCTGCCGTGGGTGTGGGCGGACTACTGGGTGATCGACCTGGACCCGGACTACACCTGGGCCGTGGTCGGCGAGCCGGGCCGAGACTACTTTTGGATCCTTTCGCGCGAGCCGACCATGGACCGCACACTGTTCGAGGCGATCAAGCTGCGCGCCGGCCAGCTCGGCTACGACCTGTCCGACCTGGTGGTCAGCGCGCCCCTGCGCTGAAGGCCGGCCACCCCCGCGTGTATCCTCGCCCGCGTCCTGATCACGCCGGTTCCTGCCCATGCCCCGTGCCCATCGTTTCCTGCTGCTCCTGCTCTGCGCCATCGCCCTGACCGCCTGCCACCGCGGCCTGGTCAAACGCGTGTCCGAACCGGCCGTCAGCCTGCAGCAGGTGACGGTCGGCACCGACGGGCGCTGGCAGGTCGAACTGCGCCTGCAGAACTACAGCAGCATCCCGATGCGCTTCGAGGACATCGACCTGGCGGTGACCGTCGCCGGCCAGGACGCCGGCCCGCTGCGCGCCACCCCCGGCTACACCATCGGACCCGAGGCGGCCGACGTGGTCGGCGTGAACTTCATCCCCTCGGCCAACGCGCGCATGGCCGTGGCCGGCGCCCTGGCCAGCGGCCAGCCGCTGCCCTACACCCTCAAGGGCACGGTGCGCGCCACGCCCGAGGACCAGAGCGTGCGCAGCTTCGAGCTGGACATGCACAGCAGCCTGAGCGCCGCGCCGGGCCTGGCTGGCGTGCTGCGCTAAGCAGCGGTTCTTCGCTGGGGCGCGGCGAAGCGGTAGAGCGGACTTCGCCAGGCGGCGTGCCTGGCCGGGCGCGGCGCTCGGCTCGGCGATTCCTTCATGGCTGACGCTTGGGAAAGGCCTGACTGCGCCTCCTGCTTCGGTGGAAGCAACTGTCTCCTCAAATCTCGCAGCGGCCTGCCCGTAGAGCGGAGCTTGCTCCGCTGCTCTTTGTTCGGTTCGTGGGGAAGGCCCCAGCGGAGCGAGCTCCGCTCTACAGGTAGGAGCGGGTCGGCGATCCGCGTGGATGTTTCGCATGCCATCGCTGCCGCCGGCCATCCTCGCCGCTCTCCGCGTGCCCAGCTGGGCCGAGGCTCTGCGGTCGGAAGAGTCAGGGCTTCTTACGATCCGAACGCATTAAGCAAGCGCTCTGCCCCTCCCTTTCGCCGAAGGCGAAGGGGAGGGCCGGGGTGGGGTGCTTTTGCTCTTGCTTCGGTGGCTAGACCGGTAAAGCCCCGTCCCCTCCCCATCCCTCCCCTTCGCCTACGGCGAAAGGGAGGGGGCCTCAAGTCGATAACGTTCCGTCACTGATCGCCTTGTGCGCGAGGAAAGGGTTCGAACGCCCTCGCAAACCGAAGTGCTGTGACCTGACGCGCGAGGCAGCGGGCCGGCGGGCAATGGCCGCGCCTAGCGAGGCAGGAGGCCGAGCGCCCGAATCAGGGCAGAACGCCCTGATTGAGGGATAAGCGGCCACTGCCCGCCGGACCGCTGCCCTTCCGAAGCCAACGAGGGCCACTCGCCACAGTCGCCTCTCATAAGAAGCACTCCCAAAAAAACGCCCCGCACTAGGCGGGGCGTTTCGCGCGCCATCCATGGCGCCGCAGTATCGCGTCGCAGGCCCGATCAATCCTCGGTCGGGCGGCTGACGTCCAGGAAGCGCCCCGCCGTGACCGCGTAGGCGCCACGCGTGACCAGGCTGGTCGGGTCGAAGTAGGCGTGCAGCGTCGGCTGCAGATCCGTCGCCCCCTGCGTCACGGTGTAGCGCGCGTTGAGGATGCCGTTGTCCAGCGCCGACTGGACATAGCCACGCAGGCTGGCCGGGATGCTGCCCACGTCCTCGATCGGCAGCTGCTTGCCGTTGTAGGTGACCGACAGCGTGCCATTGAAGTTCACCGCCGTGTCCTGCAGACCCAGCGACTGCACCAGCGAATAGGCCAGCTGCAGCTTGGTGACCTTGTCGGCCGGCTTGAAGTTGCCGCTGACCAGGCCCATCACCCCGGCCTGACTCTGCGACAGGTCACGCAGCACCGCCCCCTTGGCCACCACCGCCTCGGCCGCCGCATAGCTCGGGTCCTTGGTCGACAGTCCGGTGAAGCTGACCTTGCCCGGCGCCGGCAGCGATTGGCGAATACCGGCCCCCATGACCAGATACTGCGCCAGCTCGGCACGGGTCAGCGCATCGTTGGGACGGAAGTTGCCGTTGGACGAACCGTCCATCATGCGGTTGGAGACCGCGTACTCCACCGCACCACGATAGGCGCTGGAAGTCGGCACATCCTTCAGACCGCTGAAGCCGGCGCTGTTGGTGAACTCGATCGTGCCCGAGACCACGCCCGGCGCCGACACACCGTTGGTGACGCGCAGCGGATCGACCGCCACGCCGCCGATCGAGCCGATGCCGCTGACGCTGATCTTCCAGGTGCCCTTCTTGCCCGGTGCGCTCGCCTTGACCGTGCTGCCCAGCACCGGCAGGGCGATGGACGAACCGTAGCGCTCGCCGTCCGGATCGGTCAGCACCAGGGCGGCGGTCGTGCCAGTCATGGTCGCGCTGGCGGTGACCCAGGCCACGTTGTCGCCGACCTCGAAGGTCTGGTACTGCGGCTCGCCCACCGGCGTGAACAGCACCTCGAACGGCTGCGAGCTGCCCGGCGACAGCAGCGCGTTGCTGTTGAAGGTCTTCAGCGAATTGACCGTGCTGCCATAGCCCGAGCGCAGCTTGGCGGCCTCCATCAGCGCGTCGTAGGCATTGACGTAACCGGCGCCGGCCTCCCAATAGGCGCGGCCGGGCATGTTGGTCGCCGTGCGCTCCAGGATGTCCTTGACCTGGGCCGGGGTCAGGTCCGGGTTGGCCTCCAGCATCAGCGCGATGATGCCGGCCACGTGCGGGGTCGCCATCGAGGTACCGCTCATCACCGTGTAGAACGGCAGCTGCGCCGGCGACAGGGCGGCCACGTCGTCCTGCGCGGCCAGCGGCGGCAGCGCGCCGGTCAGCGCGCGGGTGGAGATGATGTCCACGCCCGGCGCGGTGATGGTCGGCTCGTTGAAATAGGTCCACTGCTTGCCGTCGGCCATGGTGAAGGTGCCGCTCTCGCCGCGCTTGCCGCGCGAGGAGAAGCCGGCCAGCGTGCCGTCCTTCTCGCCGGCGGCCACCGAGATCACCCACGGCGCCTGCGCATAGGGATTGTGGGTGTCCTCGCTGGGGCCGTCGTTGCCGGCGGCGAACACGCTGACGATGCCGTGCTTGTACAGCTCGTAGGTGGAGACCGACACCGGATCGGTGGGATCGAACTTGCCCGAGGTGCCCCAGGAGTTGCTGACCACGCGGATCGGGTCCTTGAAGCTGAACTGGTGCACCAGCGCATAGTCCAGGCCACCGACCGCATCGAGGATCAGCAACACCGCGCCCGAGCCGTAGCCGACCAGGCTGGCGCCGGGCGCCACGCCCCGGTAGACGCCATTGGAGTGCCCGCCGGTGCCGCCGACGATGCCGGCGCAGTGCGTGCCGTGGCCCGAGCCCAGATCGGTATTGGGCACGTTCTCCACATAGGTGATCGGCAGCATCGAATCGAACGTGGCCAGGTTGGTGTTGGCCAGCACGTTCTGCACCACGTGCGAGCCGTAGGCCACGTCGGTATTGGTGCCGTCGATGCCCGAGTCGTTGATCACCACGCCCACGCCACGGCCGCTGTAGGGCACCGCACGGCCGAAGTCGCCCGGGTTGTCGTAGGCGCGCGTGACACCGGTGATCTTGTTGGCCTCCACGTCGTAGTACTTCAGCGGCGCGTTGTAGTAGATCGAGGCCACGTCGTCGCGCGCGGCCAGCGCCTTGATCTCGGCCGGCGTGGCCACCGCGCCGGCGATGGGCAGCGCGCGCATCGCCACGCCCTCGGTGATGCCCAGCGCCTTGAGGTCGGCCAGCTGCGAGGCGGTCGGCGCGGTGCTCTGCTTGTAGGTGATGACCACCTGCAGCGGCGCGTCGGCCGCGGCGCTGGTGATCTTGGACTGCAGCTGCGCGTCCAGGCGCGCGGCGGCGTGGGCGGTGGAGAAGGCGCCCATGGCGCCGAGGACTGCACAGACGCTCAGGGAGAGAACGGGGCGGGACAGGGACATGTGCGTGGCTCCGAAAAGTGGGACCCGTAACGGGGTGAGCACACGTTGCCCCCGGGCTCCGGGCACGCCAATCCGGTATTGCCCCCAGCGGCCCTGGGTAAAAACCCTCAGTGACGCGCATCCCTGTTCTTGGCTGGTTATGATCCTGACCACTGGCCCCGCGGGGCCTTCCGCCCGTAGCCGGTCCAGGGCCGGCTGCACGCCATCGACAAGGTTCGCGCCATGACTCGATTCCCGCTGTTCGCATCTCGCCTGCTGCTGGTCGCCGGGTTGCTGCTCTCGGGGGCCGCCGCCGCCCAGATCGTGCCGGTCAACGTGGCCATCGCCGGCGATACCGCCACCGTCGCCATCGGAGCGCCGAACGCACCGCTGGCCGACCTGACCATCAACTTCGACCAGGCCAGCAACCTCAGCGCCGAGAACCTGGGCATCAGCGCCCGGCTGCTGAGCGGGCCGGAACTCGGCGCGCTGACCGCCCGCCTGCCCGGCACCGTGGTCCAGCTGACCCAGCCGCTGCCGCTGCTGATCACGGTCGAACCGCCGGTGGCCGGGGGCTTAAGTTTCAAAAAGCTGGTGCGCGTGGAGCTGCATACCCACGTGCTGCCCTACACCGCCGGCTCGACGCTGCGCCTGTTCAAGGCCCCGCTGGGTGGCGCGTTCCGCGACATCACCGACGAAATCTCCCCCGGCAGCGTGCGCTCGCGCGGCACCACCGACGGGTTCTCGCAGTTCCTGCTGGTCAGCGACCTGCGCCCCACCCACACCGTCGTGGCCGACAAGCTGAGCAAGCTGCGCGAGCTGGTCGATGCCCTGCCGCCGCAGGCCGGCCCGCTGGACGGCTATCTGGACACGATCACCGCCGCGCTGGCCGCCGGCGACTTCACCGCCGCGACCGTGGCGGTGGACAGCTTCCGCGAACGCGTCTCCGCGCAGGCCGGCACCGGCATCCCGCAGGTGTGGAGCGCCGGCGACCATGCCGGCAACCCGGCCGGCGCGCTGCTGGCGGGCGCGGCCACCCTGCGCTTCTCGATCGACTATCAGCGTCTTTACGATCCTTAGAGCGTGTCATGGGCTTTGACGTGAGATGCGTTGGCCATCAGCGGTGCGGAGCCGGTGTCGCGTGGCGCAGCCTTGGCTGGGCGCCAAGGTAAGCCGCGCGGCGCCGGCTCCGTGCCGCTGATGGCCAACCCTCCGGGAAGTCGCCTGGGGCGCGCCGATCCTGTGTTGCGCACCTTGCCCAGGCGGCCAGCCTGGGCGGCGTCGCGCGCCTTGACTCGACGCGCCCCAGGCGGCTTCGCACCCACGTCAAAGCCCATGACACGCTCTTCGGGCGCTTTAGCAGCGCCGCATTGCTTTACGCTCGCGCAATGCCCGCACGCCTGATCGCCTACCTGCCCGATGCGCCCGCGCCTTCGCTGCTGCTGCGCGAAGGCGCGGCCTTGACCATCGGCCGCGCCGAGGGCAACGGCCTGCAGCTCTCCCATCCTTCGGTCTCGCGCAGCCACGCCCGGCTCTGCAGCGACGGGCTGGGCTGGGAGTTGAACGATCTGGGCAGCAAGAACGGCAGCTTCCGCGACAGCCTGCGCGTGGAAGCGCCGGCGCGGCTGGCCGGCGCGGCGTGGCTGCGCTTCGGCGACATCTACGTCGAGTTCACCCCGCTGGGGGACGAGGACGCCGCGCGCGAGGCCGGCCGCGCCCAGGCCCGCCGCACGCGCGCCACCGCCCTCACCCATGGCGTCGGCCAGGCGCTGGATCTGGACGACATGCTCAGCGCCAGCGTCCACGCGGTGACCGAACTGGCCCAGTGCGACCGCGGCTATCTGGTGCTGGCCGGGCAGGAGGCGCCGCGCGTGGCCGCCGCCTGCGGCACGCGCAGTCCGCGCGACTTCGGCGGCAGCACCGGCGCGCTGCAGCGCGCGCTCGAGCAGGGCCTAGGCACCGTGGCCCACGACATCGGCCACCTGCCCTGGCTGTCCACGCGCGAATCGGTGATGGCCTCCGGCATCAGCGCGCTGGCCTGCCTGCCGCTGTGCGACGGCGAGCGGGTGATCGGCGCGCTGTACGCGGACAGCACGCGCCCCGGCGCGGCCATCACCGCCCTGGACATGGAACTGCTGCAGGCCTTCTGCGAACGCTGCGCGCTGTGGCTGGTCGCACGCGGCGCGCGCGACCGCACCGAACACGCCTCGGCCTGATGTCCGACGCGCCCACCGCCACCGGCCTGCACCTGCACGATGTCCTGGCGAGCGGGCAGGTGCTGGCCGGCCGCTTCCGTGTCGAGCGCCTGCTCGGCATGGGCGGCATGGGCATGGTCTATCTGGCCAACGACCTGACCCTGGAGGTCCCGGTCGCCATCAAGGTGCTGCGCCCGGAGCTGGCCGAGCGGCCGCAGGTGTTCGAGCGTTTCCGCCAGGAGCTGCTGCTGGCGCGCCAGGTCTCCAGCCCGCACGTGGTGCGCATCCACGACCTGGCCGAACACCAGGGCCGCTGGCTGATCAGCATGGACTACGTGGCGGGCGAATCGCTCGAGGCCCTGCTCGCACGCGAAGGGCCACTGCCCATCGAACGCGCCCTGTCCATCGCGCGGCAGATCGCGCTGGGCCTGCAGGCCGCGCATGCGCGCGCCGTGGTCCATCGCGATCTCAAGCCGGCCAACGTGCTGCTCGATGCGGAGGGCAATGCCTCGATCAACGATTTCGGCGTCGCCCGCTCGATGGCCAGCAGCGGGTTGACCCGGCACTCGGGCGCCATCGTGGGCACGCCGGACTACCTCTCGCCGGAGCAGGCGCGCGGCGAGACGGTCGACCCGCGCAGCGACCTGTACGCGCTGGGGTTGATCCTGCACGAGATGCTGACCGGGCAGCTGCCCTTCGCCAACGGCACCATGGCCGAGGTGCTGGCTCAGCGCATGCTGCGCACGCCCGAACCGGTCAGCCGCGCCCGCCCGGAGACTCCGCCGTGGGTCGTGCGGCTGGTCGACCGGCTGCTGCGTTCGCAGCCGCGTGCGCGCCTGCAGGACGCGGCGCAGGTGGTGGCCGCCATCGACCGGCGCCATGTGGAACGGGAGGCCCCGGGCTGGCGACGCATCGCGCTGGTGGCGGCCGCGGTGGTCGGCGTGGCGCTGATCGGCTGGGCCGGCTGGTCGTGGCAGTACGCGCGTGCGCCGGCCGCGGCCGCGGCCCCGGTCGTCGCGCCGCTGGCGCGCACGCTGGTGCTGCCGCTGGCCGGCGACCTCGACCCGATCCTGCGCGAAGGTCTCGGCGCCTGGCTGCGCGATGCGCTGGAAGCGCGCACGGCCGTGGTCGATGCGGACCGCACGCTGCAGGCGCTGCGCTCGGTCGACCCGACCGGCCAGGCCAGACCGGACCTGCCCGCCCTGCGCCGCGCGGCCGCCGCGCGCCAGGTGATCGCTCCACGCGTACGGCACGACGCGCAGGGCTGGCGCTTCAGCGCCACGCTGGACGGCGCGGACGGCGCCCCGCGCACGCTGGCAGGCCCGATCGCCGGCACGGCCAGCGCCGCGGCGGCCGGCTGGCTGGCCACGCTGGGCGCGGCGCTCGGCCTCGATCCCACGCCCTGGCCCGCCCCGCCGTCGGACACCGCGCTGCAGGCCTTGGGCCGCGCCGGCATCGCACGCGCGCAGAGCCAGGGCGCGCCGCGCCTGACGGCCCTGACCCAGGCCGCCGATGCCGCGCCGGACGTCCTGCCGCTGCGCCTGGCCCAGGTGCGCGCCGCCGAGGCGATCGGCGAGGACGATCAGGCCGATGCACTGCTGGCACGCCCGTTCGATTCCAGGACCTGGCCGCGCAGTGCGCAGATGCTTACCGCCATGCGCGCCAGCGCCGAGGGCGATGCGGAGGCCGCGCTGACGGCGTGGCAGGCCATCGCCGATGCCAGGCCCGACGATGCCCAGGCCCAGCTCGACCTGGCCCGCGCCCAGGCCGCCGCAGGCCAGGGCGATGCGGCGCGCGCGCGGCTGCTGGCCCTGAGCAAGCGCGACCCGAACGACCCGCGGGTGTGGTTCGAGCTGGGCAAGCAGTCCATCCTCGCCGGCGACGCCGCCAAGGCCGTGGACGACTACCTGCTGCGCGCCCAGCTGCTGTTCCGCCGCGGACGCGATCTGGCCGGCGAGGCCGAGACCGTCAACGCGCTGGGCGTCGGCTACGGCCGCCTGGGCCAGAGCAAGGCCGCCGAGGAGCAGTACACCCGCGCGGTCGAACTGCGCACCCAGGTCGGCAACCGCCGCGGCGTGGCCACCAGCCTGCGCAACCTGGCCGGCATCGCCAGCGTGCGCGGCGACTTCGCCGCCGCCGCCGCCCGCCTCGAGCAGGCGCGCACCCTCTACCAGGCACTGGGCGACCGCGGCGGCCTGGCCGCGACCCACAACGAAGCCGGCCTGCTGGCCGAGGAGCGCGGCGACTATGCGCAGGCGCTGCAGGCCTTCCGCGACGCCCTGCAGGCCTGGCAGCAGGTCGGCAATGCGCGCGGCACCGCGCAGACCTACAACAACATCGGCTTCGCCAACTTCCAGCTCGGCGACTACGACAGTGCCGCTGCTTTTTGGCAGCAGGCCGCCTCGGCCTACCGCGCGCTGGACGATGTCACCGGCCAGGTGCGCATCGAACAGAACCTCGGCCTGCTGGCCACCGCGCGCGGCCAGTGGCAGGACGCGGCCACCCGGCTGCAGTCCGCGCTGCGCACGGCCGAGGCGCACCAGATGTTCGAAGAGGTCGCCGTCACCCGCCGCAACCTGGCCGAGTTGGCCTACTGGCAGGGGCATCTGGCCGAAGGCCTGGCCCAGGCCGACCAGGCGGCGACGCTGTTCGAACAGCGCGACGACCAGCGCGGCCGCGCCGATGTGGCAGTGCTGCGCGCGCAGCTGTGGCTGGCGGCCGGGCAGCCGGCGCGGGCCACGACCGAGCTGGAACAGGACGCCAAGCTGTTCGACGAGGTCTCCGAAGAGCAGCAGGCCGCCCGCGCCCTGCTGCAGGCGCAGCTGGCCAGCCTGCGCGGCGATGCCCGCGGCGCGCACCAGGCGCTGGCCGAGGCCACCCGCCTGGCCGATGCCTCCGGCGTGCGCCTGCTGCAGCTGCAGGCGCGCCTGCAGGGCGCGCACGACGAGGCGGCCCTGGCCGCGCTCGACGACGATATCGCCCGGCTCGGCCATGTCGGCCTGCGCCTGCAGTTCCTGCTGAGCGCGCTGCGCGACGGCGCCGATGCCCAGGTGCAGGCGCGCTATCGCGAGGCGCAGCAGCTGCTGCGCCGGGGCGATGTGCTGTTCGCCGCCGATCTGCATGCCCAGGCCGCGCAGCGCCTGGCGCGGCTCGGCCAGACCGATGCCGCCGCGCGCGCCGAGGCCGCCGCCGACGCCGCGCGGCGCACGCTGCTGGCCGGCCTGCCGGCGCAGGCGGGTGCGCGATGAGCGGCACCGACGACGCCGCGCGCTACCAGGCCCTGCTCGACCGGCTGGAAGCCAACGAGCGCGAGTTCCGCCGGCTGGGCCGCGCGGTGGTCAAGGTGCAGGAGGACGAACGCCGGCGCCTGGCGCGCGAGCTGCACGACGGCGTCGGCCAGAACCTCACCGTGCTCAAGCATCGCCTGGCCCTGCTCGGCACCGCGCTGGGGCCGGCGCAGGCGCCGCTGCGCGCGCAGGTGGAAAGCGCCATCGCGCTGTGCACCCAGACCCTGGAGGACACCCGGCATCTGTCGCGCCTGCTGCGCCCGCCGATCCTGGACGACCTGGGCCTGGAGGCCGCGCTGCGCTGGCTGGCGCGCAGCCAGTCCGAGGCCGGCGGGCCGCAGGTCAGCCTGGAGATCGGCCCGCTGCCGGCCATGGACGACGCGCGCCAGACCCTGCTGTTCCGCGCCGCGCAGGAGTCGCTCAACAACGCGCTCAAGCATGCGCGCTCGCGCTCGATCCTCCTGCGCCTGGTCGCGCACGACGACTGGGCGCACATGCAGATCGTCGACGACGGCGTGGGTTGCGACCCGGCGCTGGCGTTGACCAGCGGCGGCAGCGGGCTGGGCGGCCTGCGCGAGCGCCTGCGCCTGGGCGGCGGCAGTTTCCGGCTGGTGTCCTCGCCCGGCGCCGGAACCTGCGTGCAGGTGCGCGTGCCGCTCTCGGGCGAATGACTCCATCGCCCAATTGACAAATCCGCGTCCGCATACGACAAACGCAGGACATCGGATGTCACGTGCGCCGAACGATTTGGCATCGCTCCCTACCGGTCCCGCATGCCAACAGCTCCGATCCGCGTCCTGCTGGCCGACGACCACACCCTGGTCCGGGAGAGTCTGGCCAGCCTGTTGCAGGCGGCCGGCGGCATCCAGGTCGTGGCCCAGGCCGCCGACGGCGTCGCCGCGGTCGCGGCCGCGCAGACCTGCCAG
The DNA here is from genome assembly GCF_042700505.1 of Pseudoxanthomonas sp. UC19_8. Lineage (NCBI taxonomy): Bacteria > Pseudomonadati > Pseudomonadota > Gammaproteobacteria > Lysobacterales > Lysobacteraceae > Pseudoxanthomonas > Pseudoxanthomonas sp. UC19_8. The sequence goes on along the minus strand of NZ_CP170559.1, from coordinate 861,332 downwards.
CCCGACGTGGTGGTGGTGGACATCTCGATGCCCCGGCTCAACGGGATCGACGTGATCCGCCGGCTGCGCAGCGACGTCCCCGAGGCGCGCGTGCTGGTGCTGACCATGCACGAGGAGCACGAATACGTGCTGCACGCCGTGCGCGCCGGCGCCGCCGGCTATCTGCTCAAGGAGGCCGCCACGGCCGAACTGATCGCCGCCGTGCGCAACCTGCACGCCGGCCAGGGTCACTTCAGCCCGCAGGCCGCGCTCGCCCTGGCCGCGCAGATCCAGCAGCCCGGGCGCGAGCTGGACGACCCCTACCAGGCGCTGACCTCACGCGAGCGCGAGGTGTTCCACCTCATCGTCGAGGGCCAGACCACCAAGGAAATCGCCCGGCGCCTGGACATCAGCACCAAGACGGCCGAGAACCACCGCTTCCGCGTGCTGAACAAGCTGTCGGTGCGCAACACGGCCGAACTGGTGCGCTACGCGGTCCGCCACGGCCTGCTGGACTGACGGCGCCGCGTCCCCGCACCGCGCCGGAGCCGCGGGGTCGGCGCCGCTCCATACGCAGTAGTATGCTTGGCGGCCGAAGCGGGCCGGGAGGCGGCCCGCGCCGCCACCAAGAGCATCCGCATGAGCAGCTACCGCGCCCCGTTGAAAGACGTCCGTTTCGCCCTCTACGACGTGCTGGACGTCGAGCCCCTGTTCGCCCGGCTGGGCTTCGCGGACGCCAACGCCGAGCTGATCGACGCGGTGCTGGAGGAGGCTGGCCGCTTCACCACCACCGTACTGGCCCCGCTCAACCGCGTCGGCGACGAGGAAGGCTGCACCCTGTACGCGGCCACCGGCGAGGTCACCACGCCGACCGGCTTCAAGGAGGCTTATGCCCAATTCGCCGAGGGAGGCTGGACCGGCCTGACCGCGGCCACCGAATTCGGCGGCCAGGGCCTGCCGCACACCGTGGGCGTGCCGCTGGGCGAGATGATCAACGCCGCCAACCTGGCCTGGGCAACTTCCCGCTGCTCTCGCACGGGGCGATCGAGGCGCTGAAGTTCCACGGCCAGCCCTGGCAGCAGGAGGTGTTCCTCAAGCCGCTGGTCGAGGGCCGCTGGACCGGCACAATGTGCCTGACCGAACCGCACTGCGGCACCGATCTGGGCCTGCTGCGCACCCGCGCCGAGCCGCTGGGCGATGAGCGCTACGCCATCACCGGCACCAAGATCTTCATCACCGCCGGCGAGCATGACCTGGTCGACAACATCGTCCACCTGGTGCTGGCCAAGCTGCCCGACGCGCCGGCCGGGGCCAAGGGCATCTCGCTGTTCGTGGTGCCCAAGTTCCAGGTCGCCCGCGACGGCACGGTCGGCGCGCGCAACGCACTGCGCTGCGGCTCGATCGAGCACAAGATGGGCATCAAGGGCTCGGTGACCTGCGTGATGAACTTCGATGGCGCCGAGGGCTATCTGGTCGGCCAGCCGCACAAGGGCCTGCAGGCCATGTTCACCATGATGAACACCGCGCGCCTGGGCGTGGGCCTGCAGGGCATCGGCCTGTCCGAGCGCGCCTACCAGAACGCCCTGACCTATGCGCGCGAGCGTCTGCAGACCCGCTCGCTGTCCGGTCCCAAGTTCCCCGACAAGCCGGCCGACCCGATCATCGTCCACCCCGACGTGCGCCGGATGCTGCTGTCGATCAAGGCCCTGACCGAAGGCGCGCGCCTGCTCGCCCTGCACGCCGGCACCCAGGTCGACATCGCCCATCACGCCACCGACCCGGCCGAGCGCGAGCAGGCGGACGTCCTGGCCGGCTTCCTCACCCCGATCTCCAAGGCCTGCCAGACCGAGTGGAGCATCGAGAACACCTACAACGCGCTGCAGTGCTTCGGCGGCCATGGCTACATCCACGAACACGGCATGGAGCAGCTGGCCCGCGATGCGCGCATCACCACCCTCTACGAAGGCACCACCGGCATCCAGTCGCTGGACCTGATCGGGCGCAAGACCGCCGCCAGCGGCGCGGCCGGGCTGAAGCTGTTCCTGGGCCTGATCGAGCAGTTCGCCAGCGCCCACCAGGGCGATGCGGCGGTGGCCGAGTTCCTCGGCCCGCTGCGCGAGAAGGCCGCCGAATGGGGCGCGCTGACCCAGGACGTGCTCAAGCGCGCGGCCGCCAATCCCGAGGAGCTGGGCGCGGCCAGCACCGACTATCTGTTCTATTCGGGCTATGTCGTGCTGGCCTACTGGTGGGCGCGCAGCGTGGTGGCCGCGCAGGCCTCGCAGCACGATGCGGCCTTCAGGCAGGCCAAGCTGGAAACCGCGCGCTTCTACTACGCGCGCATCCTGCCGCGCACGCTGGCCCACGCCGCCGCCATTCGCGCCGGTGCCGACTCGCTGATGGCCATGGACGCGTCACGCTTCGACGCCTGAGGGCATCGCGCCAGCGCGCTCCGGGGAAACTCCGGAGCGCGCTGCGTTGGGGCCAGTACACAATTCGTCATCCATCGGGTATAAGCTGTTTCCCCGATGGAAGCAGACACCGCTCAGCTTCATTCGGACGACTCCGGCAACCCGGTCCTGATCGACGGCGCCCTGCCGGATGCATCGTCCCCGGCCGATGGCCTCCCCGCCTCTCTCTCCGCACTGGCGCGTCCTTCCAGCGTGCGTTTCCTGTCGCTGGATGCGCATGGTCGCGTGCGGGACTGGATCAACTGGCAGGACGCGACCTGCCTGTACGCGCGCGATGCGGTGGCCTGGACCCTGGGCGATCCCTGCCTGACCGTGCGCGGCGGGCTCAACCGCCTGACCGGCCAGCAGAGCTATATCGAGCTGCATCCCATCGTCGCCTCGCGCGGCCATGCGCGCGCGGCCGGGCTCTCGCCCACGCCCGCGCTGACCAACCAGGCGCTGTTCGCACGCGACGACCACCTGTGCCTGTACTGCGGCCAGACCTTCTCGCGCCAGCTGCTGACCCGCGACCACGTGCTGCCGGTGTCCAAGGGCGGACGCGATGTCTGGGAAAACGTGGTCAGCGCCTGCTTCCACTGCAACTCGCGCAAGGCCAACCGCACCCCGCAGCAGGCGCACATGCCGCTGCTGGCCGTGCCCTACCGGCCGAGCTGGATCGAGCACCTGATCCTGTCCAACCGCAACATCCTGGCCGACCAGATGGCCTTCCTGAAGACGCACCTGCCCAAGCGCTCGCGCCTGTCGGCCTGAGGCCGAAGCGGGCCAGCGGGGTCGTACTTCACGCGCCGCGTCCCGGGATGATCCCAGACTGACCGCCTTGCTTGCCCCTCCCTTCCCGGGGGAGGAAAATGCGCAACTGCATTGCCGACGGCCACGATGATCGACGCTACCCGCTATCCCCGCCTGTCAAGGATCGAGACGCCCGCCGACCTGCGCCGCTTCGACGAGGCCGAGCTGACCGCCATCGCCGACGAGCTGCGCGCCTACCTGATCGAGTCGGTCGGCCGCAGCGGTGGCCATTTCGCCGCCGGCCTGGGCGTGATCGAGCTGACCGTCGCCCTGCACTATCTGTACGAGACGCCCAACGACCGCCTGGTCTGGGACGTCGGCCACCAGACCTATCCGCACAAGATCCTCACCGGCCGCCGCGACGCGATCCACACGGTCAAGCAGGCCGATGGCGTGGCGCCGTTCCCCAAGCGCGAGGAATCCGAGTACGACACCTTCGGCGTCGGCCATTCGTCGACCTCGATCTCGGCCGCGCTGGGCATGGCCATCGCCAACGCGCGCGCCGGCAACGGCCGTCGCACGGTGGCGGTGATCGGCGACGGCGCGATGACCGCGGGCATGGCCTTCGAGGCGCTCAACCATGCCGGCGGCATGGAGGAAGAGCCCGACCTGCTGGTGATCCTCAACGACAACCAGATGTCGATCTCCGAAAACGTCGGCGCCTTGACCCAGCTGCTGGGGCGGATGAGCTCCTCGCGCACGCTCAACGCCCTGCGCGAGGGCGGCAAGAAGCTGCTCGGCGACAAGCGCAAGCCCCCGGCGCGCTTCATGCGGCGCTGGGAGGAGCACTGGAAGGGCATGTTCGTGCCGTCCACGCTGTTCGAGCAGATGGGCTTCCACTACACCGGCCCGATCGACGGCCATGACGTGCCGGCGCTGGTGGGCGCGCTGAAGACGCTCAAGGGCCTCAAGGGGCCGCAGCTACTGCACGTGATCACCACCAAGGGCAAGGGCTACGAGCGCGCCGAGGGCGACCAGATCGGCTATCACGCGGTCGGCCCCTTCGACCCGACCAAGGGCCTGCCCACCGTGGCGCCCGCGAAGAAGTCCACCTACACCGACGTCTTCAGCGACTGGCTGTGCGACATGGCCGCCGCCGATCCGCTGCTGCTGGGCATCACCCCGGCCATGCGCGAGGGCTCGGGGCTGGTGCGCTTCTCCAAGGAATTCCCCGATCGCTATTTCGACGTGGCCATCGCCGAACAGCACGCAGTGACGCTGGCTGCGGGCATGGCCTGCGACGGCGCCAAGCCGGTGGTGGCGATCTACTCGACCTTCCTGCAGCGCGCCTACGACCAGCTGGTGCACGATGTGGCGATCCAGCAGCTGGACGTGCTGTTCGCCATCGACCGCGGCGGCGTGGTCGGCCCGGACGGCGCCACGCATGCGGGCAACCTGGACCTGAGCTTCCTGCGCTGCGTGCCGCACATGCTGATCATGGCGCCGGCCGACGAGAACGAATGCCGGCAGATGCTGTCCACCGGCTTCCGCCATCCCGGCCCGACCGCGGTGCGCTATCCGCGCGGCACCGGCCCCGGCGTGGCGGTCGAACCGACCCTGGACACGCTGCCGATCGGCAAGGCGCAGCTGCGCCAGCGCGGCCGGCAGGTCGCGCTGCTGGCCTTCGGCGCCATCGTGCCGGCCGCCGAGCAGGTCGCGCGCGAGCTGGGCCTGACCGTGGTCAACATGCGCTTCATCAAGCCGCTGGACCGCGAGCTGGTGCTGGAACTGGCGCGCAGCCACGACGGCCTGGTGACCCTGGAAGACAACGTGGTGGCCGGCGGCGCGGGCTCGGGCGTGGCCGAACTGCTCAACGCCGAGGGCCTGGTCGTACCGATGCTGCACCTGGGCCTGCCCGATGCCTTCCAGCACCACGCCAGCCGCGAACAGCTGCTGGCCGAAGCCGGGCTGGACGCAGCCGGCATTCGCCGCGCGTTGCTGGCGCGCTGGCCGCAACTGCAGGCCGGCGCGACGCCGCTGACCGCGGCGCGCTGACGCCGCCCTGCCGGGCGCGCGATCGGCGCGCGCCCGGCGACCTCACTGCGCGTCGGGCGCCTCGACCGTGTAGCCGCGCGCCTTGAGCGCGTCGATCAGATTGTTGCGGCCCAGGATCAGGCCCATCGGCAGCAGCGCCACGGTGCCCTGATGCTGGGCCAGCGCCGCCTGGGCCTTCTCCAGCCACAGGTCCAGCGACTGCTGGCGCAGCGTGCTGAGGCCCAGCTTGCGCGCCAGGCCGCTCTCGCTGATCGCCGCCTGGCACACGCCGTACTGGGTCGCCTGCGGGGCGATGCGCAAGGTGTCGATGTCGCCGACCGCCCAGGCGTTGGCCTGGGCGCGCATCGCACCGATCTCGTGCTCGAGCACGTCCAGCGTACGGCTGAAGCAGCTGCGGTCGTCGAGCCCGGTGCGCTGGAATTCGCGGATCGCCGCCTTGGGATCCTCCAGCCTGGCGGTCGCCACCACGGAGGTGACCTTCAGGCCGGCGCGCTTGGCCAGGGTCTGCACCCGCTCGGCCACGATGTTGTCGGTGCTGAGCGCGGCGTCCTTCATCGCCGCCTTGTACAGCTCCAGCGCGGCGAAGATCGGACGGCGCTGCTCGACGCTGCGGTCGCGCCCCAGGTAGCGCGCCTTGAGCGCGCTCCAGCGCGCGTACTCGGACGCCGGAACGACTTCCTGCAGGGTCTGGCCGTCGGGATTCTTGGCCGCCTTGAACAGCGACGGCAGCAGGAACAAGTTGCCGAACATGCCGCGCCCGGTGTCCAGCGACATGCTCGGCGGCAGCAGCAGCTCCTGCGAGCCGGCGATGGCCGATTCCACCTCGGTCGAACGCCAGTCCATGCGCTTGGGCAACGGCGTCAGCGTGCCCAGCACCCACAGCACATGGCCATCGCGGCTGATTTTCCACAGGCCCGGGCCCGGCTGCACGCCCGAGACCGTCATCGGCGCCAGGTCGGTGATCGCAGGCTCGCTGGCCGGCGGCGGCGTCGCCTGCTGCGCGGAGGCAGACAGCACGAATAGCAACAGCGGCGCGACCAGACTCAGGCGCAGCTTGCGCATACAAGGACCTCCTGCAGGGACGCCGGCCGGCGCCGATGGCCGGATCTTACGGGGCGCGCCCGCGTTTCAATCCAGGTCCGGCGCGCCCAGGGCGTGCAAGCGTTCAGCGATCTGCGGCGCGGCATCGAGCAGCGCGAAGCCTTCCCAGACGAAGCCGGGCGCGACGGTGCAGTCCACCAGCGCGTAAGGCGCCTCGGTCCACGCACGCTGCCAGTGCCCCGCCGGGACGACGGCCATCGCGGAAGCATCAGCGCTCAATGCGAGCGTCTGCAGCGTATCGTTCTCCGGATCGAAGATCTGCAGCTGCAGGGGCCCGCCCTGCCGCCAGTGCCAGCCCTCGTCCGCATCGACCCGGTGCCAGCGGCTGCGCTGGCCCCGGCGCAGCAGGAAGTGGATGGCCGTCATGGCCGGGCGCAGGCGCCCGGCGTGCAGCACTTCCAACTGCGAGGCGTGGATGCGCCGGTAGTAGCCGCCTTCGGGATGCGGCGCGAGCTGCAGCGCGGCGATGAGCTGATCGATGTCCTGCGTCATGGCGGCATGCTAGCAGCGGCGCGCATATGCCTCCCCTGCGCCCGGCGCGCGCCGCGACACCTTGCGGCTGCGCTTCACTGCGCGGACAGGGTTGCCTTCAGTCCGCGCGATCGGCCCGCGCCGCGCGCAGGCAGACGCCGAAGAAGGTGAACAGATCCACCGAATACCGCTTGATCAGGCGCCGCGGCTCGTGCAGCAGGCGGTAGGCCCACTCCATGTGCAGCTTCTGCACCCACTGCGGCGCGCGCTTGGCGTTGCCGGAAAGGAAATCCAGCAACGCCCCCACGCCGAAGGCGAGCGGCACCTGCAGCGCGGCGCTGTGCTCGAGGATCCACCGCTCCTGGATCGGATTGCCCAGCGCGACCAGCAGCACGTCCGGCGCCGCGGCGTTGATGGTGTCCACCAGGCCCTCGCCCTGGGCGCGCATCTGCGCATAGCCGTCGCAGACGCCGACGATCTGCTGACCGTGCACGCTCTCCAGCGCGCGTGCGGCGGCCTCGCCGACGCCCGGCTTGCCGCCGAGCAGGAAGAAGCGCAGCGGCCGGCTGCTGGACTGGCACAGGCGCGGGATCAGGTCGGTGCCGTTGAGGTTCTCGGCGAAGCGACGGCGATGCACCAGCATCGCGGCCAGATCCATGCCGATGCCGTCGTTGACGATGGTCACCCCGGCCGCATGCATCTGCGGGCGCAGCGCCTGGCACTCGACGACGAAGTTGGTGTTGGCGAAGAACACCCGCTGGCGATCGCCCAGTTCCAGGGCGCGCAGCAAGGCGGCGGTGAACACCGGCAGGCGCGTGCTGATGACCGGATAGCCGCCCAGAGGCAGGCGCTCGGCCTGTGCATCGAGGTCGTTGGGATGGCTGGGAAAAACGAGCATTCAATCACCGGGGGGAAATGGGCGATGCGTGGCGCACCTCGGATGCGGCCACATCGAAACAGGGATCCGGGCAGGACGTCCGTGTGCGCACTGGGCCCCGGACGGCCGATCCGGCGCCGGGGTCATCCCAATGAACGCAAACCCCTCACGGCGCCGGTCACCCTGTTCAGGCCGTGACGCGGATTTCCGGATAGCGCTCGGGTTCGAGCAGGCGATCGGTGGTCTGCGGCCAGTCCAGGCACTGGCGGTGGCGCACGTGCGGGGCGGCCAGGGCCTGTTCGATGGCCGCGCGGATCGAGCCCGCATCGCCCGGCGTATAGCCGAAGCGCGAGGCGTAGCCGCCGACCACCGCATGCGGGCAGACCGCCGGCAGTCCGAAGAAATCGTACTGCAGCAGCTTCATCGAACTGTCCGCCAGATACGCGGGCACCTGTTCGGAGGCATAGGGCGCGATGCCAAAGCGCGCGTGCTTCATGTAACGCACCACGTCGGTGTGCTTCATCTCGCCGTAGACGATGACGTTGTCGCCATAGTCCGGATCGCGCCCCTGGCCCGAGCCGATCACATGGAAGGTCACCTGCGGGAAGGCATGGCTGGCCTGGGCAATGAAGATCGGATCGAACAGCATCGAGCCCACCGAGACCGCATGGATGCCGGTGTCCGGATAAGGATTGGGATCGCCCAGCTTGTCCAGTCCGGGATCGACGCCATGACCGACGTGATAGACGTTGTGCTGGCTGTTGATCTCCTCGGCCATCACCGGCGATACCAGCGCGATCGCGTCGAGCATGCCGCAGACGTTGTCGAACTCGCGTGTGATGTACTGCGCCACCTCGATCGTGCTCAACCCGTCGGAGGCGCGATACACCAGGCGCGCGTTCGGATTGAGCTGCTTGCACAGGCGGATGAAGGCCACGGCCGTGCCGCTCTCCAGCACGATGACATCCGACTCGCGGATCCACTGCACCAGCTGCGCCGGCGGGCGCGCCGCGTAGGCGCGGAACATCAGGTTCTCGATCGGACGCAGCCACGCGCGCCGGGTATTGAACGGATGCACCAGCGTGCGCCACAGATAGCACTCCACGCCCTTGTGGAGGACGACCTGATTGGCGGTCGCGTCCAGCGGCAAGCGAAGATCTTGCTTGTACTTGGACAGGCGGCTGTAACGCAGGGAGAAGAAGCGCGTGGGGCCGCGCTTGGCCAGCTCGTCGGCGATGAAGTGGATATTGGCGCGTCGCGGGGTGCGGTAGTCGTGAGCGGACAGCACCAGATAGCGCGTCTGCTCTTGGCCCGACCGCGGCTTGGCGGTGGCGGAGGCGGGGATCGTGCGCGCGGTGGCGGAAGGCGAAGCGTCGAGGGCCGGCATGGCAACTCCAGTGGGGGGATGGAGAGCGGATACGGTCGCTACAGCGGCGTGGCCTGCAGCGACAGCAAGCATGTGTCGGCCGCCACATCCAAGTCCGGGTGCTGCGTCGCAAAAATCACGGCCCGGGGCCTGGAATCGGCCGGTCACACCAGCGAGGCTGACCTGCGGCGCGTTCACCGAACATGAGCCAGGAGGCGTTATCGACGCCGAAACTGAACCCGCGCGGCCTTAAATCGAGCGCGAGATGCGAAGTGGGAACTCCATCACGCGGCCGAGCCGCGCCGACGCAGCAGCTCGCGGCTGCTCAGGATCGTGGCCACGTCCCGCCGGAACGCCGGCCACAGCAGGCACACCAAGCCGAACGCCAGCACGATCGCCACGAAGCCGATCGCCAGCTCCAGCACCGGCGTCTGCGCCCAGTGCCGCGCCGCCGCCCACGAGGCCGCGCCGCACAGGCCATAGCCGACCAGCGCCCGCAGCCCGTTATTGAACATCGCCCTGCCCGGCGCCTGGCCGACCCGGGTGACCCAGATCACCGACATCGGCCACATCAGCGCCAGTCCCAGCGCATAGCCGATCGCCACGCCCAGCGCGCCCCAGTGCGATCCGACGCAGGATGCACACGATCAGCAGCGCGCGTGCGATCACCGAGTAGATCAGCTGCGCGCGCATCAGGCCCAGCGACAGGAACACCCAGTAGGTCGCATAGGCCACGACCTGGAACACGCCGCCCAGCGTCAGCACCTGGAAGATCGGCACCGCCCCGCACCACTGCTCGCCCAGGAACAGCCGGATCAGCGGCTCGCCCTGCGCGCAGGCGAAGGCGAAGATGGCCACGATCAGATGGACCATCACCGTCTGCCCGCGCAGCAGGAAGGTCGAATAGCGTTCGCGCTCGTCCTGCAGCTTGGACAGCACCGGCAGGGCCACGGTGGTGGCCGGCGCGTTGATCTGGTTCAGCGGCATCATCAGCAGCTGGAAGGCGCGGTTGTACAGGCCCAGCGCCTCGGCGCCGAGGCGATAGCCGATCAGCACCTGACCGATGTTCTGGCTGGCGTAGCCCAGCGCCTGGGCGGCCATCAGGTTCCAGCCGAAGCTGAGGAAGTGGCGCATCTCCACGCCGCGCTGCGGGCGCCCGGGCAGCCAGCGCGCGGCGACCATCGCGACCAGCAGGCCGACCGCGCCGCCGACCACCTGCTGGATCACCAGCGCCCAATAGCCCAGGCCGGCCAGCGCGGCGATCACCGCCGCGATCAGTCCCAGCGACTGTCCGCCGACATCGCTCAGCGCCAGGCGACCGAACATCAGCTCACGACTCAGATGCGCGCGGTACTGGGTGTTCATGCCGCTGAGCAGGAAGGTCACCGACATGACCTGGCTGACCGCCGCCAGGCGCGGCTCGTGATAGAAGCGCGCGATCCAGCCGGCGCCCGCGAACACCGCCAGGCCCAGCATCAGGCCGATGGCGCTGTTCATCCAGAACAGGTTGTCGCGCTGCGCCTTGGACAGGCTCTTGGCCTGGATCGCGGCCGAGGACAGACCGAAGTCGCGCAGGATCTCGCAGATGCCGACCAGCGCGGTCACCATCGCCATGACGCCGTAGTCTTCCGGGCTCAGCAGGCGCGCCAGCAGGATGATCCCGCCGAACTGCACGACCATGCGCGCGCCCTGCCCGGCCATGGTCTTGGCCGCGCCGGCCGCGGCCCGGCTGCCCAGGCCCGGATGCGACGCGCCCGCGTCCGACTTCACGGCCACCGACACGCCCTCACCGGCTGCGGTCGTCCGCCGCGCGCCGATCGCGCGCGGGGTCGGTGTCGGCAGCCTGCGTCTGGCCACGGCGCTGGCGGAGCGCGGCGAGATAGCTGCGGTAATGCAGCTGCCCGGCCTGCGACCAGTCGCGCCGCGACAGATCGGGCGTCGGCGCGCGGGGCGTGTTACGCGCCTGCGCCATGCCCCACTGGATCACCTGCGCATCCAGCTCGCCCTCGTACATGAAGACCCAGCCAGGCCCGACTTCGGCGGCGACGGCCGCGTTGTTGGCCGTGCGCGGCACCAGCACCGGCCGACCCAACGACAGGGCCAGCAGGAGCGTGCCGGAGTTGTGCATCTCCTTGTAGGGCAGCACGACCAGCTCGGATTCGGACACTTCCAGGGCCAGCGTCGGATCGTCGACGTACTGAAGCAGGGCGCTGACCCGCGGATCGCGTGCGCAGGCCGCCTCCACCAGCGTGCGCATCTGCGGACTGGCCGGGTTGCCCACCACGCGCAGGCTGCAGCCGGGCTCATTGAGGCCGGCCATGGACGTCAGCAGCCCTTCCACGCCCTTGTAGGGCCGGATCAGGCCGAAGTGCAGCAGGCGCCCGGCCACCGGCCTGCCCTGCGGATGCGGAGCGAACCAGTCGACGTAATGGCCATGCAGCGCGGTATCGGTGCCCGGCGCGCGCGGCTCGGTGATCTCGTTGATGCGGATCCAGCGCGAGGTCATGCGGTCCATGCGCCGCAGCAGCCAGCGCTCGACCGCGCCGCCCTGCTCGTGCGGGGCCAGGTTGTGCAGCGTGCGCACGATCGGCGTGCGCAGCACGGTCCAGCGCAGCAGCAGCAGCGCGACGGCGCACTGGCGCAGGGCGCGCCCCAGCGCGGTGGCATGCCGCATCGTGTATTCGGGCCAGTGCAGATGCACCACGTCGTAGCGCGAGAGCATCGCCGTGCGCAGCGACCAGAAGCGCACGCGCACCAGCGGCGACAGGGCCGCCAGCAGCTGCACCAGGTAGGGGTTGGTCTTGGGCGTCGGCGCGTTGAACTGCTGCAGCACGGTCAGCAGCGGCTTGCCGGTGTCGCGCGCCTGCGCGTCCTGGTCGTGCGTCGCCATCACGCGCGCCCCGCCGTGCTAAGCGCGGCGTGATACTCGTCCACGTAGCGTCCCACCACGTGGCGCCAGTGGTAGCGCTGCACGAAGTCCATCGCCGCCTGACGGCGCGTGGCGAATGCCTCTTCGGGCACGGCCGTCAGCGCCTGCGCCGCCTGCGCACCGGCCTTGGAGTCCATCGGGTCGACCAGTACGCCCAGCCCGGATTCCTCCACCAGCCGCCGGAACGGCGGGATATCGCTGAGCACTGGGATCAGTCCAGCGCTCATCGCCTCCACCGGCGCGATGCCGAAGCCCTCGTGCCGCGACAGGCAGACGAAGTACTGCGCACGTTCCAGCAAGGCGGCCAGCTCCGCCTCGGAGGGCGAGGCCACCACCTGCACATGATCGGTCAGCCCGCGCGCGGCGATGTCGCGCGCCAGGCCGTCGGCGGTGAGGTCGTATTCGCGCCCGGCGATGATCAGCTTCCAGTCCGGATCCAGCGCGCGCAGCGCTTCGAACAGCGCCAGCGTCTCCAGCAGCCCCTTGTTGACCGACCAGCGCCCGAAATAGATCAGCGTCCGACCCGGCGTCTGGCTGCCGCGACCGGCGAACTTCTGCACGTCCACGCCGTTCTCGATCACGCGCAGGCGCTTGGGCGCCACCACACGGGAGAACAGGCTGCCGTCGTTCTCGCTGGTCGCCACCACGCGCTGATAGGCGTGGGCCGAAGCGCGCGTGATGCTGGAAAACCACAGCTGCTTGAGCCGCGAGGCATAGCCGGTGTGGAAGAAGCCGCCGTGCGTGGACACGATCATCGGCTTGCGATGCAGCAGCCGGGTCGCGGCCAGGTAGTCGAAGAAGAAATCGATGCCGTGCACATGGACCACGTCCGCCGACCTGATCGCGCCCAGCACGCTCGGCGTGAGCGGATAGCGGCTGGACCCGGACCACGGCAGGCGCCTGACCGGGATCTCGCGATGCGCGGCCTGGGCAGGCAGGCGCACCTCGGGCTCGCTGAAGATGCGATCCAGCGTCACCACTTCCACCTGGTCCTGGCTGTTGTCGCGATGATGCAGGGCGACGTTCAGCACCACGTCTTCCAGCCCGCCGACGGAGGGGTGGAACTGGCGCACCACATGGACGACCTTCATCGCGCGACCTCCGACGATGGCGCCACGGGGGGCCCCATCGCATGCGCCTCCTGCGCAAGACCGGTCGGCGTGCGCCAGGGCACGCCCTTGAGCTGCCACAGCGCACCGCAGACGAACCACCACAGCGCCGCGGACTTGACCGAGAACAGGCTGTTGGACACCAGCAGGCCGACGGAGAACGCCAGCATGAAGAAGTTCTTGAACGCCTGACCGTCCTCGGTCGGCATGTCCAGGCCGAAGGCGTAGGCCAGCAGGAAGAAGCCCACCACCATGATCGACTGCGAGGCGATGAAGTAGGCGATGCCGCTGTCGAAGTACTTGTAGGGCGCGTCGAAATCCAGCCCCATCCAGGCCTCGGCCGGCATCTGCAGCATCGCGTTCACGGTGAGGTAGACGCGGCCCAGCGTGTTGTCCTGGTAGGCGCTCACGCCCGAGATCCAGACGATCGCCGCCGCCCCCAGCAGCACCAGCGGCATGATCAGGAACGAGAGCCGTTGATCCAGGCGTCTGAGAAACGGAGCACTCAGGATCAGCAGGAGACTGGTGCCCACCGCAAGCCGTCCGTCGGTGGCCACGATCAGGAACAGCAGCAGGCCCACCGACAGCGCCACCTGCCCTAAGCGCATCGAGCGCCAGAACGTCAGCAGGATCGCCACGAAGAACACGATGAAATTGCCGGCGGTCACCGGCTCGACGAAGATCGAGGACGCGCGCGGCAGGTTGCTGCCCGGCAGGAAGTTGCGCTCGCCCGGACGCGTCGCGCTGACGAACAGGTTGCTGTCCTCGTTCCAGAAGCCGCCCTCGTCCAGGCCGCGCGTGTTGACGTAATAGCTCTTCGGGTTGACCCAGTCGCCATATAGATCCGGCGCGGCCAGCTCGAAACCGGCCACCAGGCTGATGATGACGGCCATGCGCACGAACAACTTCGGCAGCGAACCGCCGTACGCCGATCCGAGCACCAGGAAGGCGAACGGAATGATCGCGTCGCGAATGAACTTCGCGTCCACCCGCCACTCGATCAGATAGCGGAACAGCAGCACCGCGACGATCACGGTGATCCCGGCGATCAGCGCGACGACCTTGGAGCGCTCCAGGGTCCAGATCCCGATGCCGAAGCAGCCGGCGTAGATCAGCAGCTCGGCGACATAGGTCAGCGCCGGCGAGACCGGCGTGACCTTCGCGTTGACGAAGGCGAGCAGGAAGTTGTAACCGACGGCGAACAGCAGCAGCAGCTCGATCAGCAGATCGCGTTGCCGGTGCGTGGCCCGCGCGTGCGTGGCAGCGCGCACCGGCACGGCCTCATGGGGAACTGCGGCCATGGATCAGTACGCGGTCTTCTGGCCAAGCACACGGACGGCCGTGAGCACGATGATCTTGCAGTCCAGCCACAGCGACCAGCGGCGGATGTAGTCCAGGTCGTACTGCACGCGCTTCTTCATGGTGCGCAGCTCCGGCGTCTCGCCGCGGAAGCCGTTGACCTGCGCCCAGCCGGTGATCCCCGGCTTGACGTAGTGGCGCTGCATGTAGCGGTTGATCAGCTTCTCGTAATGGCTGTTGTGCTGGGCCGCATGCGGGCGCGGCCCGACGATGGACATGCTGCCGCCGAGCACGTTGAAGATCTGCGGCAGCTCGTCGATGCTCGTGCGGCGCAGGAACCCGCCGAAGCGCGTGATGCGCGCATCGCCCTTGGTCGCCTGCTTCACCTCGCCCTTGCCCACGTCCGGCTGGTCGACATACATCGAGCGGAACTTGAGCATGTAGAACTCGCGGCCACCCAGGCCGTTGCGCTTCTGGCGGAAGAACACCGGGCCGGGCGAGCTGAGCTTGACGCCGATCGCCACGGCCAGCAGCAGCGGCCACAGCACCAGCAGCGCGCCGATGGCCACGATCTTGTCCTGCAGCGACTTGGCCACCACGAAGTAGTTGTTGCGGTCCACGCCGCCCTGGCGCAGGTTGATCACCGGCACGTTGCCGATCTGCTCGCCCTGCTGGTTGAGCATGCCGAAGTCGAACAGGTCGGGCACCAGCTTGACCGTGATCGGATAACGGTCCAGCACCTGCAGCAGCGCCTTGATGCGGTCGCGGTCGCCCAGCGGCATGGAGATCCACACCTGCTCGATGGTGTTCTCCTGCAGGTAGCGCTCGAGTTCCTCCGGCGCGGAGATGCCCAGGCACGGCAGACGGCTGGACGCGGCGCTGGGCACCATGTCGTAGCGGCTCTGGAAATAGCCGACCAGCTGCAGACCCACCCAGCTGTTGCGCGACAGATAGTGCTGCAGCTTGAACACCGGCGTGCGCAGGCCGATCACCACCACGCGCTGGGTATCCAGGCCGCTGCTGCGCAGCGCGCTCAGCACGTTGCGCAGGACGGTACGGGAGGCCACCAGGCCGACGAACCCCAGCAGATACCAGGCGCCAAGCCAGCTGCGCGAGACAAACTGCCCCATCTGCACCACCAGCGCATGCACGGCGAACAGCGCGAACACGCCACTCCAGGCCACGCCCAGCACCATTACCTCGCGGCCCAGGCCGCGCCCGCGCCAGCTGCGATACAACGGGAAGGCGGTGAAGCAGATCACCGCATAGAGCAGCGTGGTGCCGATCACGCCGCGGTAGCCCACCGCCGGCAACCAGGTGTCAAACCGCAGCCGATAGGCGATCAGGGCCGCCGCGACCACCACCACGATGTCCGAGACCCGCAGCAAGACATCCGCCGCCGCCGAATACTTGGAAAGCAGACGCGGCGAGGTGCTTGTATCGGTACCGCTACTGAGGTCAGCAAGAAGCATGGCGCTCTCCAATCTGGTGCTTCACTGGCATGGCGCCTAGGCGCGCATGCCGGGAAACGATGCTCGATGTGGTGGACCGTCTGGTTAACGCGCGAAACGCTTGAGAGCGTCCCGGACGTCAGGCCGACGGCCACCACCTCGCACTGGAGCACTGCATGTCCCCCTGTTCACCGAAAACTTCCCGGCGAACAAACCAGTTGCTGCGGTGCAACACTCGCAGAAAGACTGCGAAGGTTCTGTGCACCAGCTCACGGGTCGGGGCTCGAATGCAGGCTCCTCGTCTATTCAGTTTTAATGCGTCGTGTGGGGCTGCGAGCGTCGCAGCGAACCGGCCAGATGCAGCAGCAGCGCGAGCACCAGGCCGAGGAAGAAACCGAACACCAGGCCCAGCGCCAGATTCACCACCAGCCGCGGCGAGCTGGGCGTGCTCGGAATTTCCGCCTTGTCGATGACCGAGATATTGTTGGCCCCGACGTTACCTGCGACGCCGATCTCCTTGAAGCGCTGCAGTAGCGCGTCGTACAGCTGACGGTTGGTGTCCACATCGCGCTTGAGCATGTTGTAGCGGATGCTGCGCTCTTCCAGATCCAGCTGGTCGTGCTTGAGCGCGCTGATACGCTGCTCGGTGAGCTGCTCCTGCTGGGCCGCCGCATCGTATTGCGACTTCAACGAGGCCCGGATGACCGCCACCTCGCGGCGGATCTGCTGGTTGCCCGCGTCGATGCGGCTCTTCAGGCGCTGCATCTCCGGATAGTCGGGCTTGTAGGTGGCCAGCTTCTGGTTGTACTCGGTCTCCATCTCCGATTGCGCTTCGCGCAGGTTCTGGATCAGCGGGCTGGAGACCACCTGCGGCAGGTTCATCCCGTCGCCGGCGCGCGCCTCGTTCCAGGCGGCCTCGGCCTGCAGCTTGGCCGCCTGCGCGGTGGCCAGCATGCCGTTGAGCTCGCTCAGGTTCTGCGCGGGCAGCGAGGGCTGGTTGTCGCCGATCGAGACGATCTGCTGATCGCCCGAGTAGTCCACCAGCGCCCGCTCGGATTCCTCCACCTTGCCGCGCAACTGCTCCAGCCGGTCGGACAGATACTTGACCGCGAAGGTCGAGGCATCGAGCTGGCGCTGCAGGTTGTCGGCGATGAAGGTCGAGGCGTAGGCGTTGGCGACCTGGGCCGAGAGCGCCGGGTCGGGCGAGCTGAAGTGGACCTTGGCCAGACGCGAGTTGCGCACCGGCTCCACGTCCAGCCCGGCCAGCACGTTGTCGGTCAGCGCACGTTCGACCGCCTCCTGCTGCCGCTTGCGCACCGTGGCCTTGTCGCCCTCGGCGCCGTCGGCGGCCTGCGCGGCGACCTTCTCGGCCAGCTCCTTGTAGGCGGGATGCTCGGCCAGATGGGTCGTGCGGATGACCTGCTGGGCCAGCGAACGGCTGCGCAGCAGCTCGTACTGCGTGTCGTAGAAGTCGCGGTCCATCGGCGACTCGGCCGGCATCAGGTTCTCGATGTTGACCACATTCATCGCGTCGCGATTGATCTGCAACGTGGTGGTGGCCTGGTACTTGGGCGTCATCAGCAGCGTGACCACCAGCACCAGGGCGGCCACGGCCAGCGTCACGCCCGCGATCAGCCAGCGGCGGGTGGTGATGGCGTGCCAGTACTCCAGCAGGGTGACGTCGGCGTGTCTTGCGTTGAGATGACCGGAGTGGTGGTCGACCGTACTCATCGATAAGCCCTGAAAACCATGACGAAGGGGGTCAGCTCAAGCACGGTGCGCAGGAGCAGGCGTGCGTCGGAGCGATAGACCACGACGATGTCGCCTCCGTAGATTTCCGGATCGGGGTTGGCGCCCTTCTCGATCTCGGTCAGATCGAAGCGCGCGATCATCTTCTGCCCGCCGATCTCGCGGAACACCACCACGTTCTTGCGGCTGGCCAGATCGCTCACGCCCTGCGCCTCGGCCAGGGCCTGCTGCAGGGTCAGCTGCGTGGCGCCGTTGAGCGGATAATTGCCCGGCTTGGACACCGCGCCGGACACGGTGATGCGCTGGCTGGTGAACTCCTGGATCAGCACCGAGACCTGCGGGTCCTGCAGGAAGCGGGCGCCGTAGCGCTGGGTGATCTCGCCCTCCAGCTCGCTGCGCGTCAGCCCGGCCGCCTTGAGGTTGCCGATCAGCGGCAGCGAGATCATGCCCTCGTTGTCCACGCGCACCTGGCGCTCGAGATCCTCGATCTGGAAGACCTTGATCTCGATCAGATCGCCGGCACCGATGCGGTACTCCGGCGTTTCCTTCAGCTCGCCCAGCGGATCAGGGGCCGGCAGCGAGGTCGCGACCTCCTTGGGCACGGAATTGCAGCTGGTCAGAAACAGCACGCACGCCAGCGCGAGCCATGCCAACAAACTTCGAACAGAGGGCGATGAGGCCATAAAACGGTCGTCTACCTTTGGGTTGGGGGGAGGCCCGCGGGTGCCCAACCGGACGGGTGTTCCGGTGTGGCGAGAGTTTCGTGACGTGGTCCGACGATGTGACCTGTCGAACTCAAGGTCACCAGCCGAATGTGAATACGGCCTGCGATCGACTATCGCATAGCGATGCGTCGGCCTCCAGACTGACATCCCAACGAACGATGCCCCCAGTCACGAACCGCGTGCCGGCCTCCCCGGCGCATTTCCTGTCGTTTCCCGGCAAAACCCTTTGCTGCTGCTGCTTTGCACAAATGGGATAACGCGGGTCGTGCGCGACACCGGACAGACTTTTGTGACAGAGCGCGCGTCTGCGGCTTCAGGTCGCAGTTACTCCATGCTCAGCTAGCTCAAGGCGGTTTAACGCCATGGGCCGCGAGGCAAGTAAATCGAGTGGGCATGGCCACAGCGCAGAAACGCAAAACGCCCGGAAGGCCGGGCGTTTGTCTGGAACTCCACTGCGATTGGTCGGGACGGCCGGATTTGAACCGACGACCCTCTGCCCCCCAGGCAGATGCGCTACCAGGCTGCGCTACGCCCCGACGTCGCAAAGAACTTCACCCACCGTCGCGGTGGGCCGCGCATCATACCGGATTCATCCGCGGGCGGGCACCCCACCGCGCTCCTTCGATGGCGTAAGCCGCGGCTGCGCCTTCAGCGGCGCAGCAGCTGCAGGACTTCTTCCAGCTCCAGGCGCACCTGACGCACGATCTGGTTGCTCAGGGCCGATTCCTGCTTGGCGCCCTCGCCTTCCAGGCGCAGGCGCGCGCCGCCGATCGTATAGCCCTGTTCGTAGAGCAGGCCGCGGATCTGGCGGACCATCAGCACGTCGTGGCGCTGGTAGTAGCGCCGGTTGCCGCGGCGCTTGACCGGCTCCAGGCTGGGGAACTCGGTCTCCCAGTAGCGCAGCACGTGCGGCTTGACGTCGCACAGCTCGGACACCTCACCGATGGTGAAGTAGCGCTTGGCCGGGATCGGCGGCAATTCCTTGTTGCTGCCGGGATCAAGCATTCGGGTTGCCTCCTGCGTACGCCTCGACGCGTTCCTTGAGTTTCTGGCCCGGGCGGAAGGTGACCACGGTGCGGGCGGAGATCGGGATCTCCTCGCCGGTCTTGGGGTTGCGGCCCGGGCGCTGGTTCTTGCGCCGCAGGTCGAAATTGCCGAAGCCGGACAGCTTGACCTGGCGCCCCTGTTCCAGGGCGTCACGCAGCACGTCGAAGTACGCGTCGACGAATTCCTTGGCCTCGCGCTTGTTCAGACCGACTTCGTCGAACAGGCGTTCGGCCATCTCCGCTTTGGTCAATGCCATTGGTATTTCCCCGAGAGCCTCATCCGCGGATGCGGGCGCCGTGTTCATGCGCCAGGGCGGCCACCGTTGCGGCGACCACCTCGTCCACATCGCGATCATTCAATGTGCGCGTGTTGTCCTGCAAAATCAAGCCCATAGCGAGGCTCTTTTGACCGGTTTCGACCCCGGCGCCGACGTAGCGGTCGAACAGCAGCACCTGCCTGAGCAGCGGGCCGGTCGCCTGCCGCACGGTGCGCTCCAAGGTAGCGAAGGGCACCGCCTCGGCCACGGTGAAGGCCAGGTCGCGGCGCACCGACGGAAAGCGCGAGAGCTCGCCCGCACGCGGGATCTGGCGCTGGACCAGCGGCGCCAGGTCCAGTTCGAACGCCAGCACCGGCAGATCCAGGTCCAGCGCCTTGAGCAGGCGCGGATGCAGCTGCCCGATCCAGCCGATGACCCGCCCCTCGCGCAGCACCCGCGCCGAACGACCCGGATGGCCGAAGCCCTCGCTCGCCGGCTCGAACGTCAGCGCCGCGCCCGACGCCGCCGCCGCCAGGCTCTCCAGGTCGCCCTTGAGATCGTGGAAATCCACCGCGCGCGCCGGCACGCCCCACTGCTCGGCATGCGCGTCGCCGCAGACCGCGGCGGCGATGCGCAGCGTCTCGCGCGGCGCCTCGCCCTGCCCGGCCGCGGCGAACACGTTGCCCAGCTCGAACAGGCGGATCCGGCTGGTCTGGCGCGCCGCATTGCGCTGCAGGGCGGCGACCAGACCGGGCAACAGGGAGGTGCGCATCACGCCCAGCTCGCTGCTGAGCGGATTGGCCAGCGGCACCGCGCCTTCGGTCAGCCCCCAGCGCGCCAGCAGTTGGGCGTCGACGAAGGCGAAGTTGACCGTCTCCAGCAGGTCGCGCGCGGCCAGCTGGCGGCGCACGGTGGCCTGGTCCAGCCGGGTCTCGCTGTCGGCGGCGATGCGGGTGGCGCCGCCGGGCAGCGTGGCTGGGATGCGGTCGTAGCCGTGGATGCGGGCCAGTTCCTCGATCAGGTCTTCTTCGATGGCGATGTCGAAGCGCCGGCTGGGCGCGACCACCGACCAGCCGGCGTCGGTGGCATCGACCCGCATGCCCAGCGCGCGCAGGATGCGCTCGATTTCGGCGTCCGGGATCTCCAGACCGAGCACGCGCGCCACGCGGGCGCGGCGCAGGGCGATCGGCGCCGGCGCGGGCAGATGCTGATCCAGCGCCGCCTGCACGACCGGGCCGGGCTGGCCACCGGCCAGCTCGACGATCAGACGCGTGGCGACCTCGATGGCCTGCGGCGCCAGCGCCGGATCGACGCCGCGCTCGTAGCGATGCGAGGCATCGGTATGCAGGCCCAGGCGCCGGCCCCGGCCGATGATGGCGGCCGGCGCGAAGTAGGCCGACTCCAGGAACACGCTGCGCGTGGCGCCGGAGACCTTGGTGTCCTGCCCGCCCATGATGCCGGCTAGCGCGACCGGACGATCGGCATCGGTGATCACCAGGAAGCCATCGTCCAGCGCCGCGGTGCGGCCATCGAGCAGCTGCAGCGACTCGCCGCTGCGGCCGTGGCGCACGCCGACCGGACCGGTCAGCAGGTCGCGGTCGAAGGCATGCATCGGCTGGCCCAGTTCCAGCATCACGTACTGGGTGATGTCCACCAGCAGCGACACCGGGCGCACGCCGCTGCGGCGCAGGCGCTCGGCCATCCAGATCGGCGTGACGCGGGTCGGATCGACGCCCTCGATGACGCGACCGCAGTAGCGCGGCGCATCGGCGCCGGCGTCCAGCGTCACCTGCAGCGCATGCTCGTGCACGGCGGGCACCGGCGTGGCGTCGAAGGGCACCACGTCGCTGCCGCTGGCGGCGGCCACGTCGAAGGCGATGCCGCGCACGCTGAAGCAGTCGGCGCGGTTGGGCGTCAGCTTGATCTCGATGCTGGCATCGGGCAGGCCCAGGTAGTCGGCGATCGGCGTCCCCAGCGGCGCATCGTCCGGCAGCTCGAGCAGGCCGGAGGCGTCGGCATCCACGCCCAGCTCCTTGGCCGAGCAGAGCATGCCGTTGGAGTCCACGCCGCGCAGCTTGGCGGCTTTGATGGAGATCTCACCCAGCCTGGCGCCGACCATCGCCAGCGGCGCGACCAGTCCGGGGCGCGCATTGGGCGCGCCGCACACGATCTGCAGGCGCTCGCCGGCGCCGGCATCGACCTGACAGACCTGCAGACGGTCGGCTTCCGGATGGCGGGCGCAATCGACGATGCGCGCCACCACCACCTTGTCCAGGCCTTCGCCCAGCGCGGTGACGTCCTCGACCTCCAGGCCGATGGCGGTCAGCGTCGCCGACAGTTCCTCGCGCGTGGCGCCGGTGGGGACGTGGCTGCGCAGCCAGTTTTCGCTGAATTTCATAGGGACTGGGAATGAGGAATGAGGAATGGGGAATCGGAGGCGCGAACTACTGGGGCGGAGACGGTGAGGGGGACTGGCATTTGCTCTTTTCCATTCCCGATTCCCGTTTCCCGACTCCCAGCCTCAGGCGAACTGCCTGAGGAACCGCACATCGTTCTCGAAGAACGCGCGCAGATCGCTCACGCCGTAGCGCAGCATCGCGAAGCGCTCCACGCCCATGCCGAAGGCGAAGCCGGTGTAGCGCTCCGGGTCGATGCCCACGCTGCGCAGCACGTTCGGGTGGACCATGCCGCAGCCCAGCACCTCCAGCCAGCGCGTGCTGCCGTCGGGCTGCTGCCAGGCGATGTCCACTTCCGCGCCGGGTTCGACGAAGGGGAAGTAGCTGGGGCGGAAGCGCATCTCGAAATCGCGCTCGAAGAAGGCCCGCACGAACTCGCTCAAGGTGCCCTTGAGGTCGGCGAAGGTCGAATGCTCGTCCACCAGCAGGCCCTCGCACTGGTGGAACATGGGCGAATGGGTCTGGTCGCTGTCGCTGCGATACACCTTGCCCAGCGCGATCATGCGCAGCGGCGGGGCGTGTTCGCCCATGTAGCGCACCTGCACGCCGGAGGTGTGGGTGCGCAGCAGGCGGCCATCGCCGAAATAGAAGGTGTCGTGCATGGCGCGCGCCGGATGGTGCGGCGGGAAGTTCAGCGCCTCGAAGTTGTGCCAGTCGTCCTCGATCTCCGGGCCGTCGGCCAGCTCGTAGCCCAGCCGGCCGAAGATCTCGGCGATGCGCTCGATGGTGCGGCTGATCGGATGCAGGCCACCGCGCGTGCCGTCGCGGCCCGGCAGGGTCACGTCGATCGCCTCGCCGGCCAGGCGCGCGTCGAGCGCGGCGTCCTCCAGCACGGTCTTGCGTTCGGACAGCGCCTGGGCGATGGCGTCGCGCGCGCGGTTGATGGCTTCGCCGGCGGCCTTGCGCTGGTCGGCCGGCAGCGTGCCGAGCGCCTTGAGCTGGGCGGTGACCTGGCCGTTCTTGCCCAGCAGCGCCACGCGCAGGGATTCGACCGCATCGGGCGCGGTGGCGGCGGCGATGTCGGCCAGCGCCTGCGCGGTGAGGGTTTCGATTTGGCTCATCGGTCCTTGGAGGTCCTGGTAGGAGTCCGGCGGCGACCCGGCTCACGCCTTCGGGTCGCCCAAAACAAAATGGGGAAGGACTCGCGCCCTTCCCCATGCATGCAATGCTGTTTCCGCCGAAGCACCGCACACGGCGGCCACTTCGATGGATCGACACTTATGCCGCGAGCGCGCCCTTGGCCTTTTCAGCCAGCGCCGCAAAACCGGCGGCGTCGTGGACGGCGATGTCGGCCAGGACCTTGCGGTCCAGGGTGATGCCAGCCTTCAGCAGGCCGTTCATGAAACGGCTGTAGCTCAGACCGTTGATGCGGGCCGCCGCGTTGATGCGGGTGATCCACAGCGAACGGAAGTTGCGCTTCTTCTGCTTGCGGCCGATGTAGGCGTACTGCTGGGCCTTGATGACGGCCTGCTTGGCGACGCGGAACACCTTGCGGCGCGCGTTGTAGTAGCCCTTGGCCTGGCTGATGATCTTCTTGTGACGGCGACGTGCGGTCACACCACGCTTGACTCGTGCCATGGTCTAGTTCCTCAGAGGTAGGGCAGCATGCGGTTCAGACGGCCGGAATCTTCGGCGCGAATGATGTTCGTCGCACGAAGACCACGCTTCCGCTTGGTCGCCTTCTTGGTGAGGATGTGGCTACGGTTGGCGTGGCCAGCCTTGAACTTGCCGGAGGCGGTCTTGCGGAAACGCTTCGCCGCCGCCCGGTGGGTCTTGATCTTGGGCATTGCTAGATCCTTGTGGGTTTCGATAACTGGTCTGGGCGGTGGCCTACGCCACGCTTTCCGTCCTGCCCCAA
The DNA here is from genome assembly GCF_042700505.1 of Pseudoxanthomonas sp. UC19_8. Taxonomy (NCBI): domain Bacteria; kingdom Pseudomonadati; phylum Pseudomonadota; class Gammaproteobacteria; order Lysobacterales; family Lysobacteraceae; genus Pseudoxanthomonas; species Pseudoxanthomonas sp. UC19_8. Next base: position 837,407 of record NZ_CP170559.1, on the reverse strand, counting down.
CCGGCTGGTAAGTCGCTGATCCGAAAGCGGATCCGCGACAGGTTCCTATGGCTTTTTAGGCCGCCCGGCGATAAACCGGGCCGCGCATCATACATGGCCGGCGATTTCCTTGCAAATCAGCAGGTTCGCAAAGGGCCAGTTTGATGAACCGGGCGCGGGCCCGGTCAGGCGGCTTGCGCCACACGGCGCCCGCGAAGGGGCGCCAGGGCAGGCTTACTGCTTCTTCTTCGGCGCGATCATCATGACCATCTGCCGGCCTTCCAGGCGCGGACGGGACTCGATGATGATGTCCTCGCCCAGGTCGCGCTCGATGCGCGAGGCCATCTCGCGCCCCAGCTCCTGGTGGCTCATTTCACGGCCACGGAAGCGGATGTTGACCTTGACCTTGTCGCCCTCTTCCAGGAAACGGCGCATGTTGCGCAGCTTGATCTGGTAGTCGCCCTCGTCGGTGACGGGGCGGAACTTGAGTTCCTTGATCTCGACCTGCTTGGTCTTCTTCTTGGCCTCGTTGGCCTTCTTCTGGGCTTCGAACTTGAACTTGCCGAAGTCCATGATCTTGCACACCGGCGGATCGGCCTGCGGCTGGATCTCGACCAGGTCCAGACCCTCGTCCTCGGCCATGGACAGCGCCTCGTCGCGCGAGAGCACGCCGATCATTTCGCCGTCGCTGCCGATCACGCGCACGCGCGGGACGCGGATCTCCTGGTTCTTGCGGTTTTGCTTGTTATCGGGGGTACTGATGTTGCAGTCTCCGTGATGGAATGGGGCCGGCACCCCTGACGTGCCGGTTCCTTAAGGTCAGGCCGCTTGCTCGGCCGCGAGGCGTTCGGCGAAGGCCTGGACCGACATTGTGCCCAAATCCTCGCCTGCGCGCGTGCGCACGGCCACGGCGCCATTGTCCCTCTCGCGGTCTCCGACCACCAGCAGATACGGCACCCGCTGCAGCGTGTGTTCGCGGATCTTATAGCCGATCTTTTCGTTCCGCAAATCCGAAACCACGCGGAAACCTTGATTTGAAAGGGTTTTCGCCACCTGCTCGACGTACGGCGCCTGGGCGTCGGTGATGTTGGCGACCACCGCCTGGACCGGGGCCAGCCAGGCCGGGAAGGCCCCGGCGTGGTGCTCGATCAGGATGCCGATGAAGCGCTCCATCGAGCCGACGATGGCCCGGTGCAGCATGACCGGGTGCCGTTTCTGGCTGTTTTCGTCCACGTACTCGGCGCCCAGGCGGCCGGGCATCATGAAATCGACCTGCATCGTGCCCAGCTGCCAGGTGCGGCCGATGGCGTCGCGCAGGTGGTACTCGATCTTGGGGCCGTAGAAGGCGCCCTCGCCCGGCAGCTCCTGCCATTCCACCCCGCAGCTGCGCAGGGCCGAACGCAGCGCGTCCTCGGCCTTGTCCCAGGTGGCGTCGTCGCCCAGGCGGGATTCGGGGCGCAGGGCGATCTTGATCTGGATGTCCTCGAAACCGAAGTCGGCGTACACCTTCAGCGCCTGCTGGTGGAAGGCGGTGACCTCGGCCTCGATCTGCGCCTCGGTGCAGAAGATGTGGCCGTCGTCCTGGGTGAAGCCGCGCACGCGCAGGATGCCGTGCAGCGCGCCGGAGGGCTCGTTGCGGTGGCAGGCGCCGAACTCGCCGTAGCGGATCGGCAGGTCGCGGTAGCTGTGCAGGCCCTGGTTGAACACCTGGACGTGGCCCGGGCAGTTCATCGGCTTGACCGCGTAGGTGCGCTTCTCCGACTCGGTGAAGAACATGTTCTCCTTGTAGTTGTCCCAGTGGCCCGACTTCTGCCACAGCGACACGTCCAGGATCTGCGGACAGCGCACCTCGCCGTAGCCGCTCTCGCGGTAGACCCGGCGCATGTACTGCTCGACCACCTGCCACAGCGCCCAGCCCTTGGGATGCCAGAACACCAGGCCCGGGCCCTCTTCCTGCAGGTGGAACAGGTCCTGCTGCTTGCCGATGCGGCGGTGATCGCGCTTCTCGGCTTCCTCGATGCGCTGGATGTAGGCGTCCAGCTGCTTCTTGTCGGCCCAGGCCGTGCCGTAGATGCGCTGCAGCTGTTCGTTCTTGGCATCGCCGCGCCAGTAGGCGCCGGAGATCCGGGTCAGCTTGAAGGCCTTGAGGAAGCGCGTGTTGGGCACGTGCGGGCCGCGGCACATGTCCACGTATTCCTGGTGGTAGTACATGCCCATGGCCTGGATGTCCTCGGGCATGTCCTCGATCAGGCGCAGCTTGTAGTCCTCGCCGCGGGCCTTGAAGATTTCGATCACCTCGGCGCGCGGGGTCATGCGCTTGATCACGTCGTAGTCCTGCGCGATCAGCTCGGCCATGCGCGCCTCGATGGCGGCCATGTCCTCGGGCGTGAAGGGGCGCTCGGAATAGATGTCGTAGTAGAAGCCCTCGGCGATCACCGGGCCGATGACCATCTTCACGTCCGGGTAGAGCTGCTTGACCGCATGGCCGACCAGATGCGCGGCGGAGTGGCGGATGATCTCCACGCCCTCCTCGTCCTTGGGCGTGATGATGCGCAGGGTCGCGTCGTGGTCGATGACGTCGCTGGCATCGACCAGCACGCCGTCCACGGCGCCGGCGACGGTGGCCTTGGCCAGGCCCGCGCCGATCGACTGGGCGACCTGCATGACGGAAACGGGGGCATCGAACTGACGGCGGCTGCCATCGGGGAGCGTGATCGTAATCATGGGCTTTTCAGGGGCTTGGGGCCGCGCCGACGACCGGGCGTCGGGGGGCGAGGACATCTGGGGACGGGTCTGCGCAAACACAAAGGGCGCCACACGGGCGCCCTTGCAGGTGACCATGTGCGTGGATCAGCGGTGGGCGGTGGTAGTGCTCATGTCGCACGCTCGGCCGGCGCGGGGCGCGGGCCACCTGGACTCATCGTCGAAACGGACCTGCATGGTAGCGCAAAGCCCGCCGCCGCGGGCAACGAGGCCCGCGGACGCCGCCGCTATACTGCCGGCCCACCCGCCCGCCCGCGCCCGCCCGTGTCCCCCGAACCCGTCGTCGCCGAACTGATCGAACTGCTCAGCCTGGAGCGCCTGGAGGAGAACCTCTTCCGCGGCCAAAGCCGGGACATCGGCACCAAGTACGTGTTCGGCGGCCAGGTGCTGGGCCAGGCCCTGTCGGCGGCGCAGGCCACGGTCGACCCGGCCGCCCAGCGCCGTGCGCACTCGCTGCACGCATACTTCCTGCGCGCCGGCGATGTGGAGGCGCCGATCGTCTACGACGTGGACCGCACCCGCGACGGCGGCAGCTTCTCGGTGCGCCGGGTCACGGCGATCCAGCACGGCAAGGTGATCTTCTTCTGCGCCGCGTCCTTCCAGGGCGACGAGCCCGGGGTCGAGCACCAGCCGGAGATGCCGCAGGTGCCGGCGCCGGAAGACATCGACGAGCAGCCCTCGGTGCCGCCGCAGGTGATGGCCACCCTGCCGCCCAAGGTGCAGCGCTGGCTCAACCGGCTGGGGCCGTTCGAGTTCCGCCACGTGCAGCCGCGCAACGAGCTGGACCCGCAGCGCCTGCCGCCGCGGCAGCAGTTCTGGTTCCGGCTGTCCGAGCGGGTCGGCGACTCGCCCGAGCTGCACCGCACGCTGCTGGCCTATGCCTCGGACTACCAACTGCTGGGCACGGCCAACTTCCCGCACGACATCAGCTACTACCAGCCGAATGTGCAGATGGCCTCGCTGGACCATGCGATCTGGTTCCATCGCCCGTTCCGCGCCGACGACTGGCTGCTGTACGCCATCGACAGCCCGACCATGCAGAACGCGCGCGGCATGGCGCGCGGGCTGATCTTCGACCGTGCCGGTCGGCTGGTGGCCAGCACCGCGCAGGAGGGCCTGATCCGCGTGGTTCCCAGCGCCGGCGATGCGGCCCACGTGCCGGCCAAGGAATAAGGCAGCCCCGTGCGCCAGATCTTCACCAGCCAGCGCGTGGAAACCGTCGAGGGCGTGGCCCAGCTGCTCGAGCAGGCCGGCATCGCCACCTACATCAGCAACGGCCGCTCCTATCACGGCCGGCGCGGCAGCCAGTTCAAGTATTCCGAGCCCACGCCCAAGGCCAAGCAGCCCACCGTGTGGGTGCGCCATGCCGACGACCAGCTGCGCGCGCGCGAACTGCTGCGCGCCCAGGGCCTGCTGGAGACCACCCGCCCCGGCGTGGCGCAGCCGCTGGCCTTCGCCGAGCCGGACCAGGATGTCCACAACAAGCGTCGCTGGGCGCTGCGCATCCGCCTGGTGCTGCTGGCGCTGATCGTGGCCGCGGCGGCGTTCACCTTCCTGCACCACCGTGCCCTGCGCCAGCAGGCGCACGCAGAAGCGCAAGCGGCCGCCGCCGCGCAGGCGGCCGCCCGCCAGGCACGCACGCCGCAGGACGATGGGCTGAAGGACGACGAGCAGCGCGTGCGCATCCCGATGCTGCCGCCGGCTTCGCCGCCGCGCTGATCCGGTCACATCCGCCGGGCCGGCGCGTCATGGAACGAGGATTTCGACCGGAAGCCTTGCCATGCACGCCCTGACCCTGGATGCCACGCTGCACCACGAACTGCCCGCCGCCCGGCGCGGCGACAAGGCCGCCTACGGCCGGATCGTGTCGGCCTGCCAGAACACGATCACCGCCATCGCCCTGTCGATCACGCGCGATGTGGCGGCCAGCGAGGACATCGCCCAGGAGGCTTTCCTGCGCGCCTGGCAGCGGCTGGACCGGCTGAAGAACCACGACAGCTTCCTGCCGTGGCTGCGGCAGATCACCCGCAATCTGGCCCGCGACCACCTGCGGGCGCGCAAGCACGCCGCCATGACCGGGCAGGACGCCGAACTGGCCATCGCCATCGCCGCCGACCCCGCGCCCGAACCCGGCGAGCGGCTGCTGGTCACCGAACAGGAGACCGCCGCGCTGGAACTCATCGACGCCCTGCCCGCCGAGAGCCGCGAGACGCTGCTGCTGTACTACCGTGAGGGCCAGAGCTCGCAACAGGTCGCCGCGCTGCTGGGCTTGTCCGATGCCGCCGTGCGAAAGCGCCTGTCGCGGGCGCGCGAGCAGGTGCGCAGCGAGCTGCTGGCGCGCTTCGGCGAATTCGCGCGCGGCTCGGCGCCGGCGGCGGCCTTCGCCCTGGTCGTGACCAGCGCGCTGACGGTCGGCACGCCGCCGGCCGCGGCGGCCACCGCGCTGGGGCTGGCCGGGTCGGTCGGCGCCAAGTCCGTGGGCAAGCTGCTGCTGGGCGGCCTGGGCAGCATCGGGATCGGCGCGGCCGGCGCGGGCCTGGGCGTCTGGCTGGGCCTCAAGCGCAACCTGCGCGGCGCCCTGGATGAGCGCGAGCGCACGCAGCTCAAGCGCAGCGCGGCGCTGAGCGCGCTGCTTTCGCTGGCCTTCGTCCTGGGCATGCTCGCCTATGCGTCCTGGGGCCATGGCTGGCTGGTGCCGCTGCTGCTGACGCTGGGACTGTTCGGCGGCGTCAGCTACCTGGGGCTGGTGGTCGAGCCGCGCATCAAGGCGCGGCGCCATGCCGTGGAAGCGCAGCGCGATCCGGTCAAGGCCGCGCGCGATCGCCGCCGCGAACGCTGGATGGCCTGGGCCGGCTTCGTGCTGGGCATGGCGCTGGGCGGCGGCGGCCTGGTCTGGGGGATGATGGCCAGCGGTCGCCTGCCGTTCTGAGGCAGGAGCGCCGGGGAAGGACCGCGCCATGCGTCAAGGCGTGGTCGTCCTGAAAAACAGAACCCCGCGCCGTTACCGGCGCGGGGCTGCTTGAACCGCAATCGACCGGTTACGACTTGGCCGGTGCGTCGGCCGGCGGCGGCGGGGGCGGCGGCACACCATCCGGGCCACCGCGATGCCCACGCGGACCGCGCTCGTCGCCCGGACCATGCATCGGGCGGTCCGGCTTGGCCGCGTCGAACTCGGCCTTGCTCAACAGGCCGTCCTTGTTGGCGTCTGCCTTGGCGAACCATTCGTCACGACGCTGCTTGATCTTCTGTTCGAAGTCGGCCTTGTCGACGAACCCATCCTTGTTGACGTCCATTTCCGCGAAGCGGGCGGCGAACTTGGGATCGGCCTTGGCTTCGGCGGCGCTGATGCGGCCGTCGTGGTTGGTATCCAGCCTGGACAGCCAGCCATCGGGGCCCGGGCCGTGGCCGCGTTCACCGCGCGGCGGGCGCGGCAACTCGTCGCGGCTCAGGAAGCCGTCCTTGTTCTTGTCCAGGGCGTCGAACTGCTTGGCCAGCCAAGGGTTGGCGGCGGCTTCGGCACGGCTGATCTTGCCGTCCTGGTTGGTGTCCAGGGCCTTGGGCGACGGGGGCGGCGGCGGGGGCGGTGTGCCGGCGTCCTGGCCAGCGGCCCAGGCCGTGCCGGCGCCCAGCGCAGCGACGATGGAAAACGCGATCAGGGTCTTGCGCATGCGTGCTTCCTTCCAGTGTCGTGGCAACGTGCCACTGGCAAGGAGAACGCCGCATCGCGGCCCGCGTTGACCCCAGGCAAGGGCGCATTAAGACGGCGGACAGCCGCGTCAAGACGAGGCGCCGACCAGCGGCGATGGCGGCGGCGGGCGGCAGGTCGTCTGCCCGCGCCCCGACGCGGGCCCGATCTCACATGGCGGGACGGCGAGGGCACAGTATGCTGCGGCCATGCCGATGCCCCTGCCCCATCCGCTCTGCACCGCCGCGCCGCCGCGGCGCGCGTGCGGCGCGCGGGGAGAAGGAGGCGCGGCATGATGGGCAGCGGCGCCCTGCCGCCGCGCGACGACGTGCGGCTGTTCCATACCGGCGAACATGCCTGCGGCTACTGGCCCGAGCGCACGGCGCGCGACCTGGTGCTCGACCCGCGCGATCCGCGCCTGCCGATGTTCTACCCGACCGCGCTGTCGTGGGGCTTCCGCCGCTCCGGCGATCTGGTCTATCGCCCGCATTGCCATGGCTGTCGCGCATGCGTGCCGGTGCGTATCCCGGTGGCGCATTTCACGCCAGACCGCAGCCAGCGTCGCTGCGCGGCGCGCAATGCGGGGGTGGAGGCGCGGGTGGTGCCCGCCCAGCGCAGCGAGGAGCATCTGGCCCTGTACCAGCGCTACCTCACCAGCCGCCACGTCGGTGGGGGCATGGACGATCACGGCGCGAACGAGTTCGAACAGTTCCCGGTCGGACGCTGGTCGCAGACGCGCTTCCTGGAACTGCGCGAGGACGGCCGGCTGATCGCGGTGGCCGTCACCGACCTGGTGCCCGGCGCGCTGTCGGCGGTGTACACCTTCTTCGACCCGGACCTGGCCGCACGCAGCCTGGGCACGCTGGCGATCCTGCGCCAGATCGACTGGGCCCGACGCGACCTGCGCACGCATCTGTACCTGGGCTACTGGATCGATGGCCACCGCAAGATGGCCTACAAGCGCCGGTTCGCGCCGCTGGAAGCTTTCGACGGGCGCACTTGGGACCGCATCGAGGATGTGGCGGGCTAGCCGCTGACCCGCCCAGTCGTCGTTCCCGCGAAAGCGGGAACCCAAGGACGTTGGCGCTTACGTGCGAAAGTCGCTGGAGTCCCGCCTTCGCGGGAATGACGGGCGTTGAAGGCTAGCCAGGCGCCGGGTGTCATCTGCGGCGCATAGAATCCTGCGATGCGACTGACTTCCCTGCTCTGCCTGATGGCCCTGTCCACGCTTGCCGGCTGCGCGCACGATGCCGCCGTGCCGCCCACCCCCTCTGCCCCGCTGCGTGTGGCGACCTACAACACCTCGCTGTATTCGGACCAGGCCGGCGGGCTGATCGCCGAACTGGAAGGCGACAGCGCACACGCGCGCAAGATCGCCGCGGTGCTGCAGGTCGTGCGGCCCGATCTGGTGCTGCTCAACGAGTTCGACTACGACCCGGCGCAGCGCGCGGCCGACCTGTTCCAGCATCGTTTCCTCGAAGTCGCCCAGCCCGGCGGCGGCGCGCCGCTGCGCTATCCCTACCGCTATCTGGCCGAGGTCAACACCGGCGTGCCCAGTGGCCTGGACCTGGACAACGATGGCCAGGTCGGTGGACCGGGACGCGCGGGCGGCAACGATGCCTGGGGCTATGGCCTGCATCCGGGGCAATACGGGATGCTGGTGCTTTCAAAGTATCCGATCGATGCGGATGCGGTGCGCAGCTTCCGCCTGCTGAAGTGGTCACAGGTGCCCGGCGCCGCCAATCCGATCGATCCGCGCAACGGCAAGCCCTGGTATTCGGCCGTGGCCTGGCCGCAGCTGCGGCTGTCGTCCAAGTCGCATTGGGACGTGCCGGTGCGCACACCGGGCGGCGTGGTCCACTTTCTGGTCTCGCATCCGACTCCGCCGGTGTTCGACGGGCCGGAGGACCGCAACGGCGCGCGCAATGCGCAGGAAATCGCGCTGTGGCGTCATTACCTGGACAACGCGCCTGGCGCCGCCTGGCTGTGCGACGACGCCGGCCGCTGCGGCGGGCTGGAGGCGGACACGCGGTTCGTCATCGCCGGCGATCTCAACAACGACCCGGTCGACGGCGACGGCCACCACGAGTCCATCGTCGAACTGCTCGAACATACGCGCGTGCTGCGCCATCCCACGCCGACCAGCGCCGGCGGCGAGGCGACCGCGCGCGCCTATGCCGCCAAGGGCATCGCCCATCGCGGCGCCCCGGCCCAGGTCACCGGCGACTTCGGCCCCAAGGCCGGCGCGATGCGGCTGGACTACGTGCTGCCGTCGGTAAGTTTCTCGTACCTGGGCGGCGGCGTGTTCTGGCCCGCCAGCGACGATCCGCACGCGGCCATCGCCGATGGCAGCGACCATCACCTGGTGTGGGCGGATATCCAGATGTAACCCCGAAGTACCGCTGACCCGCTTGGCAGGTCAGCGGGTGATGTCACCACCCTTCCAGCCTATGACTAACTGGTGTGACATGCATTGGCGCACCAATAGCAACCATTGATCCTGTCTGATGGATAGCGGCGCTTGGCTTCAGCAACCGCGCCCTGGCAGCCAGCATGCCATCCAAGGTCGATTTGATTTGAGGCAGCCGGCATATAGAGACAACCGTTAGTGACGTTGTGAACCTCATGATCGCCGTTGGCTTGGGCGTTTCTGTTGAGAACAAAGTTTGGCACTGTGGCATCCTCGTTCAGGTTCGCGGGCGGTTCCGCGCAACTGCTGTGTAATGCAGCCTGATGGCGCCGCATCTCACAAACTGCGACACCTCCCCACGCTCCTGACGAGCCGGAAATCCGACCTCAATAACTAGATTGTCCGAGCCGCTTCGCGGCGATCAGCGACGCCGGTAAAGCCCATCGCCGCTGAAGCGGCTCCCACATGAGTTCGCAGCGAGGCGCGAGCTACTCCAGCGTGATCTCGATCGCCGCCGCAGCCTCGCGCGCCTTGGCGCGGGCGGCGTCGATGTCGGCGCCGCGGGCCAAGGTGACGCCGACGCGACGCTGGCCCTCCACGCGCGGTTTGCCGAACAGGCGCAGCGCGGTGTCGGGCGCGGCCAGGGCGGCCTCGACGTGGGCGAACACCGGCACGCCGTGGCCTTGAGCCAGCATCGCGCACGAGGCCGAAGGCGCGACGGTCGCAATCGTCTCGCCATCGCCCGCGCCAACCGGCAGGCCGAGGATGGCGCGCGCGTGCAAGGCGAACTCGCTCAGGTCCTGCGACGCCAGCGTCACCAGACCGGTGTCGTGCGGGCGCGGGGACACCTCGGAGAACCACACCGCATCGCCCTTGACGAACAGCTCCACGCCGAACAGCCCGCGCCCGCCCAGGTCGTCGGTCACCGCGCGGGCGATCTGCTGGGCGCGCGCCAGCGCGGCCGCGCTCATCGGCTGCGGCTGCCAGCTCTCGCGGTAGTCGCCGTCCTTCTGCCAGTGGCCGATCGGCGCGCAGAAGCTGGTGCCGCCGGCATGGCGCACGGTCAGCAGGGTGATCTCGTAATCGAAGTCGATGAAGCCCTCGACGATGCAGCGACCGGCGCCGGCGCGACCGCCGGTCTGCGCGTAGTCCCAGGCCGGGGCGATGTCGGCCTCGCTGCGCAGCGTGCTCTGGCCCTTGCCCGAGGAGGACATCAGCGGCTTGACCACGCACGGCAGACCGATGGCCGCGACCGCGGCGAGATAGTCCTCGCGCGTGTCGACGAAGCGGTACGGCGAGGTCGGCAGGCCCAACGTCTCGGCCGCCAGGCGGCGAATGCCTTCGCGGTCCATGGTCAGGCGCGCGGCGCGCGCGGTCGGGATCACCTGCAGACCGTCGGCTTCCAGCTCGACCAGGGTCGGGGTGTGGATGGCCTCGATCTCCGGCACCACCAGATGCGGCCGCTCCTGCGCGATCAGCGCGCGAAGCGCGGCCGGGTCGAGCATGTCCAGCACATGGCTGCGGTGGGCGACCTGCATGGCCGGCGCGTCGGCATAGCGGTCGGCGGCGATGACCTCCACGCCGAAGCGCTGCAGCTCGATGGCCACCTCCTTGCCCAGTTCGCCCGAGCCGAGCAGCAGGACGCGGGTGGCGGAAGGCGAGCGCGGCGTGCCGAGCGTGGTCATGGGCGGCGGATCCAGGCAGAAGGGGCGGCCATTCTAGCCAGCCCGTCTCTCCGTCCCCGGCCCGCCTGCGCCGACGGACGGCGCCTGCAGGACGATATCAATTTGATATCTTTCTCTCGACATCCGAGGACACCGCCATGAAAGAACAACCCGTCCGTTCCCTGCCCGGCCTTCCCTTTCTGCTAGTGCTACTGGTGCTGCTGGCCGGCGCGGTGTGGCTGTTCGCCACCGGCCTGGGCCCCGACCCGGACGGCGCCGGCGTGGCCTCGGCGGCGCGGGTAGTGGTGGCCATCGTGCTGGCCGCGGCGCTGCTGTTCTGCCTGATCGGCCTGTACACGCTGCAGCCCAACCAGGCGGCGGTGATCAGCCTGTTCGGCAAGTACGTGGGCACCGACAAGCAGTCCGGCCTGCGCTGGAACAACCCCTTCTACGCCAAGAAGAAGGTCTCCCTGCGCGTGCGCAACTTCGAGAGCGGCCGGCTGAAGGTCAACGAGCTGGACGGCTCGCCCATCGAGATCGCCGCGGTCATCGTCTGGCAGGTCAGCGTGGCCTCCGAGGCGGTCTACAACGTGGACGACTACGAGAGCTTCGTGCACATCCAGTCCGAGGCGGCGCTGCGCGCGATGGCCACCAGCCATCCCTACGACCAGCACGAGGACGGCCAGGTCTCGCTGCGCAGCCATCCGGCCGAGATCAGCGAGCAGCTCAAGCACCACCTGGACGAGCGCCTGACCCAGGCCGGCGTGGACGTGATCGAGGCGCGCATCAGCCATCTGGCCTACGCGCCGGAGATCGCCCAGGCCATGCTGCAGCGCCAGCAGGCCAACGCGGTCATCGCCGCGCGCACGCGCATCGTCGCCGGCGCCGTGGGCATGGTCGAAATGGCCCTGGCCGAGCTGGAAAAGAGCGGCACCGTGCAGCTGGACGAGGAGCGTCGCGCCGCGATGGTCAGCAACCTGCTGGTGGTGCTGTGCGGCGATCGGGCCACCCAGCCCATCGTCAACGCCGGCAGCTTGTACTGAGCAACGCCAGTGCCTGCCCACGTCTCCGCAGCCGTCCTCGTCGCCTCGATCGTCGTGTTCGTCGTCCAGCGTGGGCGCCGGAACCAGGACGGCTGAACCCGCATGGCAGAGAAGAAGGCCTACCCGCTGCGCATCAGCGCCGAGGTGCTCGCCGCGGCCCAGAAGTGGGCCGACGACGACCTGCGTTCGCTCAACGCGCAGATCGAGTACCTGCTGCGCGACGCGCTGCGCAAGGCCGGCCGCCTGCCCAAACCCCCGATCCCCGATCCACAGGAAGACGACGCATGAGCACCGACCGCCGCTGGAGCTATCTCACCGTGGAAGTGAAGCCCAGCCTGCTGGGCGCCCTGAAGACCGAGCTGGTCCAGGAGGAACTCACCAGGCAGGGCAACCAGGGCTGGGAGCTGGTCAACCTGATCGTGCCGGCGCCGGCGCAGCCGGTGGTGCTGGTCTTCAAGCGTCCGCAATGAACGCCGCCCCCGCACCGGCCGCGCCGCGCGGCGTGGACGATCTCAAGCTCGCCGCGGTCTGGGGCGTGCTCGCCGCGCTAGCGGTGGTGGCGCTGATGCCTTATCTGGCGCAGACCATGCCCGAGCGCTTCGCCAGGCTGCCGGTGCCGCTGGGGCTGGTCATGGTGCTGCAGGCGCTGCAGACCGTGGTGCTCATCGGCGCGATGGCCTGGCTGGGCCTGCGCATGGGCCACCGCGTCGGCCTGGGCAGCCCGGTGCTGCGCGCCTGGCTGGTCGATCACACCCCGCTGGACTGGACGCGGCTGCGCCCGGCGACCAGCGCCCTGCTGGGCCTGGGCGCGGGCCTGGCGATCGTGGCGCTCTCGCCGCTGTCCGATCGCTGGCTGCCGCCGATGGCGCATCCCCCGGCGCACATCGGCGCGCAGGCCTCGGCCATCAACGGCGCGCTGGCGTCGTTCTATGGCGGGATCGCCGAGGAACTGCAGCTGCGCCTGTTCCTGATGACCCTGTTGGTCTGGGGCGTGGCGCGCCTGCGTCGCGCCGTGCCCGGTGCCGGCGTGTACTGGGCGGCGATCCTCGTCGCGGCGCTGCTGTTCGGCGCCGGCCACCTGCCGACGGCCGCCCAGGTCTGGGGTCTCACGCCCGGCGTGGTGGCGCGCACCCTGCTGCTCAACGGCGTGGGTGGGATCGTGTTCGGCTGGCTGTACTGGCGGCGCGGACTGGAGATGGCGATGCTCGGCCACTTCTGCGCCGACCTGGTCCTGCACGTGGCCATGCCGCTCATCGGCCTGGTGCGGCCATGACATCGCACGCACGATCGCATGCGGCGGGCGCGGCGCCGGCCCTCACGCCGCCGCCCGGCAGCGCGCGGCTCTGGCTGTTCGTGCTGGTGGTCGGCCTGCCGCTGCTGCTCAGCGCCGCAGCGCTGGCGATCGCGCCTCTGACGGGTCGGGCGACCCCGCAGCCGGCCGGTGGCGTCCTCGGCGCCATCGCCCTCCAACTGGCGTCGGTGGCGATGTTGACCGTGCCGCTGTGGGCCGCGCTGGACTGGGCGCTGCGCCGGCAGGCGCTGCGCATCGACCACGGCGAACTGGACGTGCGCAGCACCTTCTTCCGCAGCCGCGTGGCCCTGGCGCAGCTGCAGCTGGCGCAGGCGCGCGTGATCGACCTGGACGAACACCTCGAACTGCGCCCGCAGCTCAAGACCCGCGGCTATTCCCTGCCCGGACTGCGCAGCGGCTGGTACCGGCTGCGCAACAAGCGCAAGGCCTTCGTCGCCACCGCCGACAGCCGCCACGTGCTGTGGCTGCCCACCGCGGCCGGCCACGCGCTGCTGCTGGACGTGCGCGATCCGCACGGGCTGCTGGCGCTGCTGCACGAGCGCTGCGGGCACGCACGCTAGAGTGGCGCGCATGTCTGCTCACCCCCTGCCCCAAACCGGCCTGCTGCTCAACACCGCCGAGGTGGAACTGTGGCCGGCGCCGCTGCTGCGCGCGCGCGCCAACGCCGATGCGCGCGTGCTGGCCCGCGCCTCGCGCGTCCTGCGGCGCAAGGACGACGGTCGCTATCTGGCCGCCGTGGTACCCGAGGGCCTGGTCGGCCTGTTGCCCGGCTGGAGCCGCACGCCGGGCATCGACGAGGCGCTGGACCGCCTGGAGGCCATCGAGCAGGCGCGCCCCCTGCCCGGCGCCGGCGAGGCGGACCTGCCCCTCACCGGCTTGCGCAGACGCCTGGACCGCCTGGGCCTGGACGCCGACGACTATGCTGCGCGCACCGGCCTGGAGCTGATCGCCGAACCGGCCACGCTCTGGCTGGCCGGGCGTGATCGCTATGACCGTCCGCTCTGGCTGACCCGCGCGGCCGGCCGTGCGTGGCGCGCCATGCAGACCGCGGCATGGGAGGACCAGGTGCGGCTGGACGCGATCTCCGGCTATCGCAGCCATGCTTACCAACTGGGCATCTTCGAGCGCAAGCGCGCGCGCGGGCAGACGGTCGAGCAGATCCTCACCGTCAACGCCGCCCCCGGCTACAGCGAACACCATGCTGGCACCGCGCTGGACATCGGCACGCCCGGCGAGGCGCCGGCCGAGGAATCCTTCGAACGAACGCCCGCCTTCGCCTGGCTGGGCGCGCATGCCGGCCGCTTCGGCTTCGCCATGAGCTATCCGCGCGACAACCCGCACGGCATCGTCTACGAGCCCTGGCACTGGCGGCACCAGGGCTGAGGGCCGACACCCGGCGCGGCGCCCTCAGCGCCGCAGCACGTCCACCGCCCAGAGCAGCCAGGCCAGCATCATCGCCACCCCGCCTGCCGGTGCCAGCCCACTGCTAACCCCGGCCAGATGGTGCGCGGCGATGCTGCCGGAAAACAGCAGCGTGCCGACCAGCAGCAGGCGCAGCGCCCACTGGCCCAGCGCGCGCCGGGCGCGCGGCGCCAGGGCCGCCAGCGCGATGCCATGGCCGAAGCCGTACAGGCAGGCGCTCTGCAGCGCGGCCTGCGCCTTGGCGTCGGTCACGCCGTGGGCGGCGTAGGCGGCCAGGCCGATGGACAGCGCGCACAGCACCGCGCCGATGGCCGCCAGCGGTGAGGGAACGGGCGAACGAAGCAGGATCATGCGACACCCCTGTCGAAGGCGCGGCCAAGCCGGCCGCAAATGAAAACGCCGCGCCTTCGGGATGCGAAGGCGCGGCGCGTGGACATCGAAGCGGGCGCCCGTCAGGCGCCGGCGATCAGTACTTGATCGCCCAATAGATGTCGTAGGTGGAGCTCTCGTCGGTGAACGACTTGTCCACGCCGCTGTTCCAGGTCTCGTACGGACGGTCGGTCATGGCATGGCCGTTGGTCAGCGCCCAGGCACGCAGGCCGTTGCGGGCGGCGTCCAGCTCGGACATGTAGCCGGTGTACTTGGCGGTGGCGGCCTGGTGCGCATCGGTGTGCACGTAGGTCACCGGGGTCCCGGCGGTCTTCACCTGCAGCTGCGCCGCATCGCCCGCCGGCGCCGGCGTCGCCGCGGCGGCATCGTCGGTCTTGGCGTCGTCGGCCTTGGCCGCGCCGCCCTTCTTGCGGACCGGCTGGACCACGTCGAAGGTGTAGGTCTGCGTGGCCAGTTCCGTGGTGACGATGCGGAACGGACCGGCGGGCTCCAGGTCGTTGGCGTCCATCACGCGCTTGATCCACTCCTGGTTGGCCAGGATCGACTTCTTGATCGCGTCGTTGCTGCGCTCGATGCTGCCGGCGTTGACCACCAGCAGGTTCTCGGCGGGCACCTCGGTGATCTTCAGGTCGGTCAGCTTGGTCCCCTCGACGCGATAGTCAAAGTTGGGGATGGTCGCCAGGTTGGACGAGAGCTTGGCCAGGCCGGCATCGAGCGAGTCGCCGATCTGGCTCTTGATGTACATGCCCAGGAAGCGGCCGTAGAGGTTCCAGCCGTAGTCCACGTCATAGGACTGGCTGATGCGCACGTTGCGGTTGTTGCGGCCGGTCGGGGTCAGGTTGATCTCCGAGGACTTGTTGCTGCCCGGGGTCTGGTCGACGATCGCATAGACCACCTTGGCCGGGCCGCCGCCAGCGGGCGGGGCCTGGCTGTCGGTGATTTCCCAGCTGCCGCTCTTCCAGGCGCTGGCCACGTCCGAGGTGAACTCGACCTTGGCGCCCTTGCCGACGTTGCCATCGGCACCGCCGGAATACTTCAGGTGGGCCGGGTCACCCGGCAGCATCAGGCTCCAATCCTTGAGGCGCCGCACGTTGTTCACCGTGTCGTACACGATGGTCATCTTGCGGTTGCTTTCCACGCTTCCTTCGAGGTGCCGATGGGACGGCAGGACCACGCCGATGACCAGGAACAGCGCCAATACCAGCGCCAGGGCGATCAAGAACTCGAGCAAACGGGTCATTCAGCGGTCTCCGGGGCCGGTGAGAGGCCATGGGGGGTTAAGGAACAAGTCAGTCCTGAATCGTAGCAGGCTTGGATCGAGACGGTCAGCCGAAAAATGCACCGGAATCATTGCCTTCTGCCGCGAGAACGAAGTCTTAACAGACCAAGGGCATACCAGCTGGAGTGTGAGCGCTGTCGAAGGGCGCCTGTGTGGTGTGGTGGCGCGGTCGGAGACTGGCCCTGTGGGAGCAACTGTCTCCTCAAATCCCGCAGCGGCCTGCCTGTAGAGCGGAGCTCGCTCCGCTGCTCTTCGTTCGGTTCTTGGGGACGGCCCCAGCGGAGCAAGCTCCGCTCTACAGGTGGGCGCCATGGCGGCGAAGGGCTTTGTCGGGAAAGCTTCTTCGGCGCCATGGCGGCTCCCGCGGGGGATTGGTGCGGGGTCATGCTCTTTTGCGGACCTGCCAACTCAAGGCGAAGGCCGGAGCTGAATGGGCGCGCCTGCGTGCCAAGAGGCTGGATAGAACGGCTAACAAGAAAAGCCGTCGTTCCCGCGAACGAGGGAATCTATGGACCCTCACGCGGTAGAGCCCCGAAGTCCCTGGATTCCCGCGTTCGCGGGAATGACGGTGGCGTGGGATGTCGGCGGCGTTGAGGGAAAGACCCGTTAGCCCCTCGGCCTCAGACCAGCTGCAGCTCGAAGGCCTTCAGCACCGCCCGGGTGCGGTCGCGCACGCCGAGCTTGGACAGGATGTTGGAGACGTGGTTTTTGATCGTGCCCTCGGCCACGCCCAGCGAATTGGCGATCTCCTTGTTGGAGAAGCCCGAGGCCATCAGGCGCAGGATCTCGGTTTCGCGGTCGGTCAGCGGGTCCGGGCGGTCCAGGCTGACGAACTCGTTGCGCATGTGCTCCAGGCCCGAGAGCAGGCGCTGGGTCACCGCCGGCTGCACCAGCGAGCCGCCCTCGGCCACGGTGCGGATGGCGCCGACCAGCTGTTCCAGCGAGACATCCTTGAGCAGATAGCCCTTGGCGCCGGCCTTGAGCCCGGCCAGCACCAGCTGGTCGTCGTCGAAGGTGGTCAGGATGATCGAGGGCGGCAGCTGGCCGGCGCGGGCCAGCGCCTGCAGCGCCTCCAGCCCGGACATCACCGGCATGCGCATGTCCATCAGGACCACGTCGGGTCGGACCTGCGGGATCAGCTCGACCGCCTGACGGCCGTCGGCGGCCTCGCCGACGACCTCGATGCCGTCGTCCAGGGCCAGCAGCGAACGGATGCCCTGGCGGACCAGGTTCTGGTCGTCGACCAGGCAGACGCGGATCATGGAAGTTCTCCGGAAGAAATCAGGGGCGCCGAGGCCGGCGTCAGCGGGCCGGACAGCAGCGGATCGTCGCTGGCCGCCGGCAGGCGCAGGGCCAGGCGGAAGCCCGCCCCCGGCGCGGTGTCCAGCTGCAGCTGGCCGCCATACTGACGCAGGCGCTCGCGCATGCCGCGCAGGCCGTTGCCGCCGATCAGCTCGGCCGCGCCGCGGCCGTCGTCGCGCGCGTCCATCACCAGCTCGGCGCCCTCGCGCCGGCAGCGGATCCACAGATTGCGCGCCGCGGCATGGCGCACGGCGTTGGTGATGATCTCCTGGGCGCAGCGCAGCAGCACGTGGGCGCGCTCGGGATCCTCCAGGGTCAACGGCTCGTGCAGGTCCAGATGGATGTGCAGCGAGGGCACGTGCTCGGCCAGCGGGCGCAGGGTGGCGGCCAGGTCGATCGAGCCGGACTCGCGCAGCTGGCTGACCGCCTCGCGCACGTCGTTGAGCAGCAACCGCGCCAGGGTGTGCGCCTGGCGCACATGCTCCTGCGCGCGGCCCTCGGTGATGTGGCTGGCCACTTCCAGGTTGAGGCTGAGCGCGGTGAGGTGGTGGCCGAGCAGGTCGTGCAGCTCGCGCGAGATGCGGGTGCGCTCGTTGACGCGCGCGCTCTCGGTCAGCAGCACGCGGGTAGCGCGCAGCTCGGCGTTGAGCCGGCGCTGCTCCTCGCGCGCCTGGGCCTGCTGCCGGGCCACATAGGCGGTGACCAGCACGAAGGCGGCGAAGCCCACATAGAAGGAGGACTGGAACACCGACTCCCAGAAGTTGAAGTCGTCCAGCGCCATGAACGAGGGCACCAGCGGCACGTGGGCGAACATCAGCCACAGCACCGCCCAGCGCAGCTCCAGCATCCACGGCAGCACGCCGGCCACCACCGCCAGCAGCAGCGCGCCCAGGCCGGTGCGGGTATAGAAGCCCACCGCCACGGCCGAGGAGATCATCACCAGCAGCAACAGCACGCTGGACAGGCTGTGATGCTGCGGCGGGCGCTCGTGCAGGGTGCGGGTGGCCAGCCAGTAGCACAGGCCGAAGGCCAGATAGGCCAGCAGCGACATCGGCACGTTCAGGCTGGCGCCCTCGGCCCCGCGCGAGGGCGGCAGGAACCAGGCGTTGAGCACGATGGGAATGCCGACCAGCGCCCAGGTGTAGAGCCCGGCGGCACGCAACAGGCGGGTGTGGGCGATTCGTCCGAGCATGGCGGCATCTTACGGGCGTGCCGCGACCCGCGACCCGGCCTGAAGTCATGCCTGCGCGCATCCGACCTGCCGCAGCGGCCAGCCACCCATGCGATAATCGGCCCGCCCCGGCGGTGTCGGGCGCAGTTTTCCCCCGGAGTTGAAGCCCGATGTCCATCGTCATCCGCGACGTGCGCGAGCGCGAGCTGGATTCCGTCCTGGCCCTGAACAACAACGCTGGTCTGGCGATCCTGCCGCTGGACAGCGCCCGTGTGCACGAGTTCTACGAGCGCGCCGAGTATTTCCGCGTCGCCGAGCGCGATGGCAACCTGGCCG
This sequence comes from Pseudoxanthomonas sp. UC19_8, assembly GCF_042700505.1. Lineage (NCBI taxonomy): Bacteria > Pseudomonadati > Pseudomonadota > Gammaproteobacteria > Lysobacterales > Lysobacteraceae > Pseudoxanthomonas > Pseudoxanthomonas sp. UC19_8. The sequence goes on along the minus strand of NZ_CP170559.1, from coordinate 818,651 downwards.
GCTTCCTGGTCGGCTTCGGCGCCGGCCAAGAGCACGACAGCAGCAACTACCGCTGGTTCCAGGAGCGCTATCCGGCCTTCTTCTATATCGACCGCATCGTGGTGGCCAGCCGCCGCCGCGGCGGCGGCGTGGGCCGGGCCTTCTATGCCGACGTGCAGAGCTATGCCGAGCTGCGCTACCCGCAGCTGGCCTGCGAGGTGTTCCTGGACCACGGCGCCGACTCGGCGCTGCTGTTCCATGGCAGCTTCGGCTTCCGCGAGGTCGGCCAGCACGTCATGGCCGGCGTCAAGGTCCGCGCCAGCATGCTGATGAAGGAGTTGTGCAGCTATCCCTGGGTGCTGGAGACCTACGGCGGCAAGCTGCCGCAGACCCCGTGGACGCGTACCCGCGCCTTCACCCCCGCCGGCGCGCAGGGGGCGAGCAACGCATGAGCAGCCCGTCCCCCACCACCCCCAACTACGAGCAGGCCGGCGAACTGAAGATCGGCCAGGTCGGCATCGCCAACCTGCGCGTGCGCACGCTGGACGTGGCCGCGCTGGTGCGCGAGATGCGCGAGCGTGTGGACCGCGCGCCCAAGCTGTTCGGCCGCGCCGCGGTGATCGTGGATTTCGGCGGCCTGATCCAGGCCCCTGACCTGACCACCGCCCGGGCGCTGGTCGACGGCCTGGCCGGCGCCGGCGTGCTGCCGGTGGCCCTGGCCTACGGCACGGCCGAGATAGAAGCGCTGGCCGAGCAGCTCGGCCTGCCGCTGCTGGCCAAGTTCCGCGCCCAGTACGAGCGCAGCGAACCGGTCCAGGCCGCGCCGCCGCCTCCGCCTCCCCCGCCCGCCCCGGAGCCGCCCAAGCCCAAGGCCGTCGCGCAGCCCGGCATGGTGCTCAAGACCGCGGTGCGCTCGGGCCAGCAGATCTATGCCGAGCAGCGCGACCTGACCGTGCTGACTTCGGTCGGCGCCGGCGCCGAGGTCATCGCCGACGGCTCTATCCACATCTACGGCCCGCTGCGCGGGCGCGCGCTGGCCGGTGCCCAGGGCAACGAGGACGCGCGCATCTTCTGCAGCGCCTTCCACGCCGAACTGGTCGCCGTGGCCGGCCACTACAAGGTGCTGGACGACGTCCCGCGCGCGCTGCACGGCAAGCCCGTGCAGGTGTGGCTGGAAGACGGACAGCTGAACATCGCCGCGCAGACCTAGCGCGGCAAAGATGGCCCCTCACCGGGCCGTTCCCGCAACATGGCAACGCTCCACCGCATTTCACATTCCAGGAGAACACCATTGGCTGAGATCATCGTCGTCACGTCCGGCAAGGGCGGCGTAGGCAAGACCACCACCAGCGCCAGCCTGGCCGTCGGCCTGGCCCGGCGCGGCAAGAAGGTCGCCGTCATCGACTTCGACGTGGGTCTGCGCAACCTGGACCTGATCATGGGCTGCGAGCGCCGCGTGGTGTACGACTTCATCAACGTCACCCAGGGCGAGGCCTCGCTCAAGCAGGCGCTGATCAAGGACAAGCGTTTCGACACGCTGTATGTGCTGGCCGCCTCGCAGACCCGGGACAAGGACGCCCTGACCACCGAAGGCGTGGAGAAGGTGCTCAAGGACCTGGACGCCGACGGCTTCGACTTCGTGGTCTGCGACTCGCCGGCCGGCATCGAGAAGGGCGCCTTCCTGGCGATGTACTTCGCCGACAAGGCGATCGTGGTGGTCAATCCGGAAGTGTCCTCGGTGCGCGACTCCGACCGCATCTTGGGCCTGCTGGATTCCAAGACCCGCAAGGCCGAACAGGGCGGCACGCTCAAGCCCAACCTGCTGCTGACGCGCTACAACCCGGCGCGCGTTGAGACCGGCGAAATGCTCTCGATCAAGGACGTGGAAGAGGTCCTGGGCCTGAAGACCATCGGCGTGATCCCCGAGTCGGGCGATGTGCTCAACGCCTCCAACAAGGGCGAGCCGGTGATCCTGGATCTGGAATCCCCGGCCGGCCAGGCCTACGACGATGCGGTGGCGCGCCTGCTGGGCGAAGACCGCCCGATGCGCTTCACCACAACGGAGAAGAAGGGCTTCTTCAGCAAGCTGTTCGGAGGTTGAGCATGGGCATGTTCGATTTCCTCAAGGCCAAGAAGAACACCGCCGAGACGGCCAAGAACCGTCTGCAGATCATCATCGCCCAGGAGCGCACCCAGCGCGGCGGGCCGGACTATCTGCCGCTGCTGCAGCGCGAGCTGCTGGAAGTGATCAAGAAGTACGTCAACATCGACGCCGACGCGGTCAAGGTCGACCTGCTCAAGGAAGGCGATCACGACGTGCTGGACATCTCGGTGGCCCTGCCCGAAGGCAAGGCCTGATCCAACCCGGCGCGGGCCGCCATGCCCGCGCCTTGCGCACAAGCACCGCCCCCATGTCGTCCCCGCACAACGCCCTGCCCGCTTCCGATTCCGCCCCGCCGCCCGGCAGCGAGGCGGCCATGGCCACGGTGCTGCGCGTGGACGCGCTGCCGTTCGACACGCTGGCCGCGCTGCTGGCGCGCTTCGACCTGGTGCTGCACCGGGTGCCCGACGGCGTGCCGATCCCGGGCAGCTTCTGGGGCGATCCGGAGGCCGGGGTGATCGCGCACAACGTCTACGTGCGCGGCGACACGCCGGTGCATTCGCTGCTGCACGAGGCCTGTCATCTGATCGTGCTCACGCCCGAGGCCCGCGCACTGGTGCACACCGATGCCACCGATTCGGACATCGAGGAAGACGCCACCTGCTACCTGCAGGTGGTGCTGGCCGACGAGCTGCCCGGCGTGGGCCGCGCGCGGCTGATGGCCGACATGGACGCGTGGGGCTATTCGTTCCGCATGGGCTCCACCGCCGGCTGGATGCAGCACGACGCCGAGGACGCGCGCCGCTGGCTGGCCCAGCGCGGCCTGCCGCACTGACGGCGCGCGGCTTCGACGACCCACTTCTTCGCGTTCAGGGACGCGCATGGACACCACTGCCGCTCCCAGGCCCGGACAGGCCTGGAACCACATGATCGTGATCGGCCGCGGCGCCAACCGCGTGTGCGTGATCGACCGGCGCGACACGCGCCAGTGCCTGAAATTCATGCTGCCGCCGGCGCAGCGCACGCGCGTGGGCCTGCGCCAGCGGCTGGCGCGCTGGCGCGCGCAGCGCAAGCCCGCGCGCGATGAGAACCACGCCGAGCTGCGCGCCTGGCTGCAGCTGTCCGCACGCATCCCGGCCGAGGATCTGGCGCCGCATCTGGCCACCGTGCTGGGCATGTTCCGCACCGTCTACGGCCAGGCCCTGTGCTGCCAGCGGGTGACCCTGCCCGAGGGCGGCGACGCGCCCAGCCTGTATGCGCTGCTATTCGAGGCACCGCGCTATCCGGCCGCGACCCTGTGCGCGGCGGTGAGCGTGTTCGAGCAGTGGCTGCTGCGCCATCGCATCCCGCTGTTCGACCTCAACGCCGGCAACCTGCTGGTGCTGCCCGACGGGGACGGCGTGCGCCTGGTCTGCGTGGACGCCAAGTCGGTGGTGGCCGGCAAGGAGATCGTGCCGTTCTCGCGCTGGGTCGGCGCGCTGGGCCGGCGCAAGATCCGCCGCCGCGCCGAGCGCCTGCGCGCGCGCATCCGCGCCGCCCTGCCCGACCCCGGCGCGCCCGCAAGCGCGCCATGAGCCGTGCTTGCGGCGCCTGGTCGGCTTCTCTAGCCTGCGGGTTCACCGCCTGAAGCAAAGGAAGCGCTCCGTGCCGCCACGCCACCTCGTGTTCGCCCTGGGCGCCGTGTCGCTGCTGGCCCTGGCCGGCTGCGGTTCGGACCAGCCGCCGGCCGGTGGGATCCACGCCGCGCCCGAGGGCGAGACCGCGCAGGCCTTCGTCGCGCGCGTCAACGCCGGCCTGCGCGAGAGCGCGCCGGAGGTGAGCGCGGCGCAGTGGCTGTCCTCGACCTACATCAATCCGGACAGCCAGCGCCTGGCCGCCAAGGCCAACGAGCGCGCGCTGACCCAGCTCAATGCCTGGATCGCGCAGTCGCGACGCTTCGAGGGCCAGCACATAGCGCCCTCCGATGCGCGCGCCATCCACCTGCTCAAGCTGATGAGCGCCATGCCCGCGCCGCAGGACCCGGCCAAGCTGGCGCGTCTGACCCAGCTGTCGACCGAGCTGGAAGGCATGTACGGCGCCGGCAAGGCCTGCACCGGCGACGGCCCGACGCGCAACTGCCGCAGCCTGGGCGAGCTGGAACAGGTGCTGGCCCACAGCCGCGACTACGACGCCCAGCTGCAGGCCTGGAGCGGCTGGCACGACGCGGCCACGCCGATGCGGGCGCGCTATGGGCAGTTCGTCGACCTGATCAACGAGGGCGCGCGCGATATGGGCTTCGCCGATGCCGGCGAGCAGTGGCGCAGCGGCTACGACATGGCCCCGGGCGAGATCGCCGCGCAGACCGATCGCCTGTGGAACCAGGTCAAGCCGCTGTACCAGCAGCTGCACTGCTACGCGCGCACCCGGCTGGAGGCGCGCTACGGCATGCGCGGCCAGGTCGACGGCGGCCTGCTGCCGGCGCATCTGATGGGCAATATGTGGCAGCAGGACTGGAGCAACCTGTGGGACCTGCTGCAGCCCTATCCCGAGGCCGACGCGCTGGACATCACCGGCGCGCTGCAGGCGCGCAACGATGCGCAGTACGAACGCACCCTGACCGACGCCGGCCTGGACACCACCGACCCGTTCGAATCCGCGCGCGATGCGGCCTACGGCGCGCAGCTGCGCGCCCTGGGCCACGCGCCCGACGCTAACGAACGCGAGCGCCTGAGCCGCAGCGCCTACGATGCGGCCATCGCGCGCCTGGGCGACCTGCGCCGCGACGCGGACCTGGCCAGCGCCAAGGACATGGCCCGGCGCGCGCAGGACTTCTACACCTCGCTGGGCATGCCGCCGCTGCCAGAGAGCTACTGGACCCGCGCGCAATTCATCAAGCCGCGCGACCGCGAGGTGGTCTGCCACGCCAGCGCCTGGGACATGGACATGGCCGGCGACGTGCGCACCAAGATGTGCATACGGCCCGACGAGGACAGCTTCACCACGCTCTACCACGAGCTGGGGCACCTGTATTACGACCTGGCCTACAACCAGCAGCCGCCGGTGTTCCAGGCCGGCGCCAACGACGGCTTCCACGAGGCCATCGGCGACACCATCGTGCTGGCGATGACGCCCCGCTACCTGGCCTCGATCGGCCTGGTGCGCGAGGCGACGCAGGACGAACCGGCGCTGGTCAACGCGCAGATGCGCATGGCGCTGAGCAAGGTGGCCTTCCTGCCGTTCGGGCTGATGATCGACCGCTGGCGCTGGGGCGTGTTCGACGGCTCGATCAAGCCGGACCACTACAACCGCGCCTGGTGGCAGCTCAAGGCGCAGTACCAAGGCGTGGCCCCGGCCACGCCGCGCGGCGAGGAGTACTTCGACGCCGGCGCCAAGTACCACGTGCCGGCCAACACGCCGTACACGCGCTACTTCATGGCGGCGATCCTGCAGTTCCAGTTCTACAAGGCGCTGTGCGATGCCGCCGGCCACACCGGCCCGCTCAACCAGTGCAGCTTCTACGGCAACAAGGTCGCCGGGCAGAAGTTCTGGGCGATGCTGAGCCAGGGCGCCAGCCAGCCCTGGCCGCAGACGCTCAAGGCGCTGACCGGCAGCGAGACGATGGACGCCGGCCCGATGCTGGAATACTTCCAGCCCCTGCAGGCCTGGCTCAAGCAGCAGAACGAGGGGCGCAGCTGCGGCTGGCAGGTGCCGGCGGCCGCTGCGGCCGACACCGCGGGCTGAAGCCGCTAGAAACCGGCCTCGTCGGCCAGCAGCGCCCAGCGCTCGTGGTCCTGCCAGATGCCGTCGATGCGCAGATAGCGCGGCGAGAAGCCTTCCAGGCGGAAGCCGGCGCCGCGGGCCAGCGCGATCGAGGCGGCGTTGCCGGGCTGGATGTTGGCCTCGAGGCGATGCAGGCCGACCTCGCCGAACAGATGCGCGGCCACCTGCGGCAGCGCCTCGCGCATCAGGCCGCGCCCGGCGCAGGGCACGCAGGCGTAATAGCCCAGGTAGGCGCTGAGCAGGTTGCCGCGGCTGATCTGGCTGGCGTTGAACACCCCGACGATGGCGCCGCCGTCGCGTTCGCGCGCGATCAGGCTCACGTAGTCATCGGCCAGGGTGCGGGCGAACCAGGCCTCGAACCCGGCCTGGTCCAGGCAGGGCGACACCCAGGGACGATGCAAGGCCACGCTGGCACGGTGCGCGGCGATCAGCGCGGTCGCATCGGTGCGCAACAGCGGCCGCACGCCGACGCGCGAGGCGGAAACGGCCATGCGGCTCAGTGGGTCTCCGGCTCGCCCTGCAGGCCGGCCACCAGCTGCTGGCGGAACTGGTCGAAGCTCAGGCCCTGGCCGGCGGCCTCGGCATGGGCGGCATGCTTGAGATCGTCCGAATAGACCAGGCGCACGTTGGTGCCGGCGCGGTCGTGCAGTTCGGCCGCGCGCAGGATCAGCGCCAGCACGTGCGCGGCGCTGTCCGATTCGCCGGCGATGCGCCCGTCCATGCCCAGCACCCACTGCCCGTCGCGGCGCACGATCCCGGCCAGCAGCTGCTTGTCGTCGTCGCGCAGCTCGGCATGCGGTTCGATCGGCGAGGCCGCGCCAAGGCCGGCGGCGGCCTGGTTGCGGGCCCGCTGCTCGCGGCGCTTGCGCGCATCGCGCCGCTGCTTGGAGGTGATCGACATGGCATCGGCCCGGGACGATAAGGGGCCGATAGGGTACCGCGGCGGGGTCTGGCCCGGGTCTGCCGACAGGCTCTGGGACGCCATGGGAAGTGCCCGAACCGTCGTTCCCGCGAAGGCGGGAACCCGGAACTTCGAGGGTTAGGCGTCGTGTCTCGATGACGACAGGGTTCGCCCCAAGAAACGGCAGGGCACGCTCGTAAGAACGAGCCCGTTCCGCTTCCCGCCCTAAGCCGCCTTCGCCGGCGCCAGCGCCTCGGCGGCCAGCCGATACGAATGCTTGCGCGCCCCGTGGTCGTAGATGTTGGCGACGATGATCAGCTCGTCCGGGCGGTGGCGATCGATGAAGGCCTCCAACCCCTCGCGCACGGTCGCCGGCGCGCCGACCACGCTGCAGGCGAGCGCGCGCTCGACCCCGGCCTTCTCGTGCGGCTGCCAGTAGGCCTCGATATCGTCGATCGGCGGCGGGATCTTGCCCGGCCGGCCGCGGCGCAGGTTGACGAAGGCCTGCTGGGCGGTGGTGAACAGCCGGCGCGCCTCCTCGTCGGTGTTGGCGGCGATCACGTTGAGGCCGAGGGCGGCATAAGGCTGCTGCAGATGGCGCGAGGGCCGGAAGTCGCGGTGATACACCGCCAGCGCCTGGTCCATCGCATCGGGCGCGAAGTGAGAGGCGAAGGCGAACGGCAGCCCCAGCTGCGCGGCCAGGGTGGCACTGAACAGGCTCGAGCCCAGCAGCCACACCGGCACGTCCAGGCCGGCGCCGGGCACGGCCTGCACCAGCTGTCCGGGCTCGGCCGGGGCGAAGTAGCGCAGCAGCTCGGTCACATCGGCCGGGAACTGGTCGGCGCTGTCGAAGTAGCGGCGCAGCGCGCGGGCGGTGGGCTGGTCGGTGCCCGGCGCGCGGCCTAGCCCCAGGTCGATGCGTCCGGGATACAGCGAGGCCAGCGTGCCGAACTGTTCGGCCACCTGCAGCGGTGCGTGGTTGGGCAGCATCACCCCGCCCGAGCCGACCCGGATGGTCGAGGTGCCGCCGGCGACATAGCCGATCAGCACCGCGGTGGCGGCGCTGGCGATGCCGGGCATGTTGTGGTGCTCGGCCAGCCAGTAGCGGGTATAGCCCAGGCCTTCGGCGTGGCGGGCCAGATCCAGCACGTTGGCGAAGGCCTGGCTCGGCGTGCTGCCCTCGCACACCGGGGCCAGGTCCAGGACCGAATAGGGAATGATCGGGGAAGAGGTACTCATGCCCTTGGAGATGGGGCCAGGGCGCCCGGCTTCCAGCCCTGCCGGTGCGATGCTGTATTCAGCTCAGCAGGTCGTACGGCCCGCCCTGGGCCAGCGCGCGCTGGTAGGCGGGCCTGGCGTGGATGCGCTGGATGAAGCCCGCCAGCAGCGGATGGCCCTCGAAGCCGTAGCGCGCCTGCGCGGCCTCCAGCGGGAAGCTCATCTGCACGTCGGCGGCGCTGAAATCCTCGCCGGCGAACCAGGCGTGGCGGCCCAGCTCCTGCTCCAGATAGTCCAGATGCAGCTTGATCTGCGGGCGGGCGAAGCCGGCCATCGCCTTGTCGGCGATGCCACGGGCGATGGGCTTGGCGAAGAACGGCATCGGCGCGCTGCGGATCCGGCTCAGCACCAGGGTGATCAGCAGCGGCGGCATCAGCGAGCCCTCCGCATAGTGCAGCCAGTAGCGGTAGCGCAGGTGGGCATCGGTGCCCGGGGTCGGCGCGAAGGCGCGGGCCACGTCGTAGCGCTCGACCAGGTATTCGATGATCGCCCCGGATTCGGCCAGCAGCCGTCCCTCGTCCTCGATCAGCGGCGACTTGCCCAGCGGGTGGATCCTGCGCAGTTCCGGCGGCGCCAGCATCGTGCGCGGATCGCGCTGATAGCGGACCACGGTGTAGTCGAGGCCCAGTTCCTCCAGCAGCCACAGCACGCGCTGGGAGCGGGAATTGTTGAGGTGATGGACGGTGATCATGAACGGGAGGCTTCCAGGGCGGGCAGTCGGTCAGGATAGCCTCGGACCCCGCTGCATCGCGTCGTCGTCAATTTGAGTATCGTGTCACCCTGGAATCAGGGGGCTGGTCACGGATGGGTTGGTTCAACGGTCGGGTCGATGACCTGGCTCCGGAGCAGCGCAGCGCGCTCATCGAGCAGCAGCAGCGCGAATCCGGGCGCTATGTCGAAGTGCTGTTCGTGGCGACGCCGCTGGTGTTCGTCATCAGCGGCATGCGCGACCTGCTGACCGGACAACCCGACGCCTGGCGGCTGATGGCCGTGCGCGGCGCCACCGCGGTGGCGGTCCTGATCATCGGCTGGGTCGTACGGATGCGCGGGCTGCGCTCGGACACGGCCGGAAGCCTGGCGGTGCTGGGCGTGCTGATCGCCAGCGGCGCGCTGGCCTACAGCGTCACCCTCGACCCGCACGGCCTGGGCCTGGCCCATGTGGTCCTGCTGCTGATGGCCATGCACGCCCTGCCGCTGAGCCTGCGCCTGCGCGATGCCATCGGCATGGGCGCGGCGCTGCTGCTGCCGTCGCTGGCGATGCTGGTGCTGGTGCACGCCTCGCTGGCGAGCTGGCTCCCCGACCTGGCCCTGCTCGTGCTGGGCATCGGCGCGGGCCTGATGCTGCGCCGGCGGCGCCTGGACATCGCCCTGGAGCTGTTCGAACTGCGCAGCAAGCTGGAGCTGCGCGTGGACATGGACATGCTGACCGGCCTGCTCAACCGCGAGGGCTGGTTCCGCGCCGCGCGGGTGGCGTTCACACTGACCCGCGATGCGCGCCGGCCGATGACCCTGGCCTACCTGGACCTGGATCACTTCAAGCGCATCAACGACGAGCTGGGCCACGACGCCGGCGACCGCGCGCTGGCGCTGGTGGCCGACGCGATGCGCCGCTACGCGCGCCGCCAAGACATCGTCGGGCGCCTGGGCGGCGAGGAATTCGTGCTGCTGATGCCGGGCCTGCCCGAGATGCAGGCCGTGCGCCAGATCCAGGACCTGTGCGAGGCGGTGCGGCGGATCGAGTTCGGCCGCAGCATCACCTTCAGCGCCGGCCTCAGCCAGGTGCGCACCACCGACCGGCTGGAGGACACCATGCGCCGCGCCGACCACGCCCTGCTGCAGGCCAAGCGCGACGGCCGCGACCGGGTGCTGCGCGCGCCGGCCAACTAGGCCTAGCCGGCCGCGACAGGGCGCAGATCCGGCGTCAGCGCCAGGCGGTCGTCGAACACGAAGCAGGCGCCGTCGTAATGCCGCCCGCCGACCTGCTCGAAGTAACCCAGGATGCCGCCCTCCAGCTGCAGGACGTTGGCCATGCCGGTGTCGTGCATCCACAGCGCGGCCTTCTCGCAGCGCACCCCGCCCGTGCAGAAGCTCACCACCGTCGCGTCGGCCAGCGCCGCGCGGTGCGGCGCCAGCGCCTCGGGCAGCTGGGTGAAGTCTGTGATCGGCAGGGTCAGCGCGCCGGCGAAGGTGCCGTGGCCGACCTCCTCTTCGTTGCGGGTATCGAGCAGCCGCACCGGCTTGCCCGCGTCGTCGTGGCCCTGGTCCAGCCAGCGCGCCAGCGTCTGCGGCGTCACCGCCGGGGCGCGGTCGCGGCCCAACGGTTCGCTGCCGGGATGACGGAAGGTGATGATCTCCGGCTTGACCTTGGCCTTGAGCCGGGCGAAGGGCACCGCCTCGCTCCAGCTCTCCTTGATGACGATCTGCGCCAGGCCCGGCTCGGCGCGCAGCGCCTGGACGAAGTCGCGCACCGCCGGCGCCTGCCCGGCCAGGAACACGTTCAGCCCCTCCGGCGCGACCAGCAGCGTGCCGCGCAGGTCGGCGGCCTGCGCGCGCGCCAGCAGCGCATCGGCCAGGGCCTGCGGGTCGTCGATGGCGACGAAGTGATAGGCGGCGATGTTGAGGATCATGCCGGCCATTTTACGGGGGCTCAGCGCAGCAGCCACCACGGCAGCGCCAGGGTCAGCGCCAGGATCGCGACGATCGCCAGCAGCATCCCGGCCACGTACAGCGGCCGCGCGCGCAGCTGGCGGGCGAAGGTGTCGGCGGTGCCGTCCTGCTGCGCCTGCTGGCGCGCCTCCCGGGCCCGTTCGCCACGCTCGGCCTGGTACTCGGCCATCAACGCCTTGGCGCGCGGCAGGTCCGCATCGTCCTTCAGCCAGATGCCGCCATGGCTGATGCCCCAGCTGCTGGGCGCGGTCTCGTAGAAGGCGATGCCCGCGCGCGTGAGCCATGCGCGCACCTCGCCGGCTTCATCGTCGGGCACGTTGCGCAGGTTGAGCAGGAGCTTGGCCATGCGCACAGGATAGCGGGCTGCTAACGTGGCGCGCCTTCTCACCTCTACAGGAGCGCACGATGCGCCGATGGATTCCTCTGGCCCTGACCCTGGCGCTGGCCGCCTGCACGCCGCCGCGCCCACCGATCGAACTGCACGGCGGCGTGGACACGCTGCAGGTGCATGAGATCAGCGTCGGCCAGGGCGCGCAGGCCAAGCCAGGCGACAACGTCAGCGTGCACTACACCGGCTGGATCTACGACGACACCAAGCCGGACAGGCACGGGCCGAAGTTCGACAGCTCCATCGATCGCGGCACGCCCTTCACCTTCCCGCTCGGCGGCGGCCAGGTCATCAAGGGCTGGGACCAGGGCGTGGCGGGGATGAAGGTCGGCGGCAAGCGCACGCTGATGATCCCGGCCGCGCTGGGCTATGGCGACGAGGGCGCCGGCGGCGTCATCCCGCCGGGCGCCTCGCTGGTGTTCGATGTGGAGTTGCTGGACGTCAAGGCGCCGTAGGCACCCAGCGCTTGGTGGGAGCCGCCATGGCGGCGCTGGAGCTTTCCCGGTAAAGCCTCATCGCCGCCATGGCGGCTCCCACATGAAAAGCCTAGTAAGCACCTGCTTTTCGTGGCGGCCGCCCCTGCGGCCTTCTCGGCCTATGGCGGATCCCACCTGTAGAGCGGAGCTTGCTCCGCTGTGGCTTCCCGACGATCCGTCCGAAACGCAGCGGAGCAAGCTCCGCTCTACAGAGTGGCTGCGACTCGATCTGAGAGACTGTTGCTCCCACATAAGGCCTATTGCGCCTTCGTCGCCTTCACCGGCTTCAGCGCCAGATCCTGGAAATCGAAGCTGAAGTCGGTCAGCGGCGAGATCGGCTCCATGCCGGCGCTGGTGATCTGGCCGTCGGCATCCAGCTGGAAGGTGAGGAAGGTATCGGCGTTGAGCCAGCGCTCGCGCCAGCGCACCACGAAGGTGTCGTGCTGCCAGTGGCTGAGCTCGCCGACCAGCTGCGGCGTCTTGGTGAAGCGGATCACCAGCTTGCCGTTCTCCTGCGCGATCACGATGTCGCCATACCAGGCATCGCGATAGGTCTGCGCGTAGCGGGCCAGCGGCAGCGAGGGCTTGGAGCTGGCGTCGCGCGCGGCCTGGTGCTTGGCCCAGCTTTCGTCGGCATCGCCGTGCGACTTGGCCACGGCCTTGGCGTAGGCGGCGTTCCAGTCGGTCTTCGGCGCGTCCAGGTAGGCGTCCAGCGCGCGCAGGGTGACCGCGTTGAAGGCGGCGCCGACCTCCTGGTTGGTCAGCACGATCACGCCCAGCTTCTCCTGCGGGACCAGGGTGATGCGCGAGACCATGCCCGGCCAGCCGCCGGTGTGCCAGACCAGCTTGCGGCCGCGATAGTCCGAGAGCATCCAGCCCTCGCCATAGCCGAAGTAGTTGGGCTTGACCGCGGCCAGCTCCGGTACCGAGGGCTCGGACACCGGGATGGGCGTGAGCATGGTCCACATGTCGGCCTGGCGCTTGGCGCTGAACAGGCGCTTGGCGCTTTCGCCCTCTCCGGAGATCACCCCGCCGTTGAGCTGGGCGATCACCCACTTGGACAGGTCGTGCACGCTGGAATAGATCCCGCCGGCGCCGCCGACATTGGACCAGGTCATGCGCGGCGCGGGCACCAGCCGGGTGAAATCCTCCTTGGAATGCCCGGTGGCCACATCGTCGCCGGGCTTGAGGTCGTCGCTGTTGTAGACCGTGTCGTCCATGCCCAGCGGCTTGAAGAAGCGCTGCTGCAGGAACTGCTTGTACGGCATGCCCGAGGCCTGCTCGATCACCAGCTGCGCCACGCCGAACAGGATGTTGTCGTAGGCGTACTGATAGCGGAACCCGCCCTTGATCGGCACGTCCTTGAGCCGCTGTGCGACCTCCTGGTTGGTGTAGGTGGTCGTCGGCCAATACAGCAGGTCGCCGGCGCCCAGCGACAGGCCGCTGCGATGGGCCAGCAGGTCGCGGATGCGCAGCTCGTGGGTGACCATGGGATCGGACATGCGGAACCACGGCAGGTGGTCGATGACGCGATCGTCCAGGCTCAGCTTGCCCTCGTCGGCGATCATGGCGATGGAGGCGGAGGTGAAGGCCTTGGTGTTGGAGGCGATCGCGAACAGCGTCCTGGCGTCCACCTTCTCCGGCTTGCCCAGCTCGCGCAGGCCGTAGCCGCGCTCGAGCACCACCTGCCCGTCCTTGACGATGGCCACCGCAATGCCGGGCACATCGAAGGTCTCGCGCGTCTTGTCGACATAGGCGTCGAAGTCCACCAGCTGCGCCGGCGGCGGCTCGACGGACAGCGCCTGCCCGGAAGAGGCGGCGCCCAGCAGGCCAGCAGTCAACAGCGCCCCCGCAAGGGTCGGCATCACGCGCATCGAAGTTCCCCGGTTGGAAAGAGACAGCCTCGCACGATAGCCGCCGCGCGCGACGACGTGGCCTGCCATCGGTCATGCGCGCGGCCCTTCATAATGGCGCGATGTCCCAAGCTCGCTCCCCTGCTCCCACCCTGGCCGTGATCGGCGGCGGCCCGGCCGGCCTGATGGCGGCCCAGACCGCGCGGGAGGCAGGCCTGGAAGTGGCGGTCTACGAGGCCAAGGGCTCGGTCGGGCGCAAGTTCCTGATCGCCGGCAAGGGCGGCATGAACCTCACCCATTCCGAGCCGCGCCCGCAGTTCGATGCCCGCTATTTCGAGCGCGCCGCGCAGGTCGGCGCCTGGCTGGACGACTTCGATGCCGATGCGCTGCGCGCCTGGGCGCGCGGACTGGGCGTGGACACCTTCGTCGGCAGTTCCGGGCGCGTGTTCCCCAGCGACATGAAGGCCGCGCCGCTGCTGCGCGCCTGGGTGCGCCGGCTCAAGGACCAGGGCGTGCGCTTCCACGTCCAGCATCGCTGGACCGGCTGGGAAGCGGACGGGGCGCTGCGCTTCGACACGCCGCAGGGCCCGCTGCGGGTAGCGACCGATGCGACGGTGCTGGCCCTGGGCGGGGCGAGCTGGCCGCAGCTGGGCTCGGACGGCGCCTGGCAGCCGTGGCTGGCCGCGCGCGGCGTGGATGTGGCGCTGCTCAAACCCGCCAACTGCGGCTTCGACATCGCCTTCAGCGCGCACATGCGCCCGCACGCCGGCGCGCCGCTCAAGCCGGTGGTGGCGCACTGGCGCGACGCGGACGGCGCGGCGCACGCGCTGCAGGGCGAATGCGTGCTCACCGAGACCGGCATCGAAGGCAGCCTGATCTACGCCCTCGCCCCGGCCCTGCGCGAGGCGATCGCGCACGAGGGCCAGGCCACGCTCGAACTCGACCTGGCGCCGGGCCGCGACCTGCCGCGCCTGATCGCCGAGCTGTCGCGGCCGCGCAAGGGCCGCTCGGTGGGCGAACACCTGCGCCGGGCCGTGGGCATCGAGGGCGCCAAGGCCGCGCTGGTGTTCGAGACCGTCACCGGTGCCGCCCGTCAGGACGCCACCGCATTGGCCCAGGCGATCCACCGCCTGCCGCTGACGCTGCTGCGCCCGCGCCCGGTGACCGAGGTCATCAGCAGCGCCGGCGGCGTGCGTCTGGAGGCGCTGGACGCGCAGGCGATGCTGCAGGCGGTGCCGGGCACGTTCTGCGCCGGCGAGATGCTGGATTGGGAAGCCCCGACCGGTGGCTATCTGCTCACCGCGTGTTTCGCCTCGGGCCACCGCGCCGGCATGGGCGCGGCAGCCTGGGCGAAAGGTCGTCGCGTCGGGGACTGACGACCGTATTGGTCGTCCGCGAGGGCCGGAAGGAAGTCTTGCTTCAACCCCGGCGGTCGCGGAACGTGGGCGCATGATGCGCAGCCAAGTGTTCAAGTCCGGTGACGCGGACCGGTCGTGAACATGACAGATCGCGTGTGCGGTGCAGCAAAGCCTGCAGTGGCGCGGGCTGCGCCGATGAACGTTCGCGGGTGACGATGTTGATGTGGTTAGGCGCGGCCAACCAAAGCGCGCCGCGGACTGATCCAACCCCTTCCCGGCCTCCCCCTGCTGCGCAAGAGGAGGAGCTGAGCGCGGGCGCCAAGCGTCGTGGCGAGGCCTGACTCAGCGCGTCGCGCGCCGCAGGTTCGCGCGCGCGGCCGCGTCCAGGCGCGCGTGGAAGAAATCGCTGAGATAAATGCGCTCGCGCTGCAGCAGATCCTTGAGGAACTGCTTGCGCTTGCGACGGAAGATGAAGCCCGGCACCACGCCCGCGTATTCGCTGGCGATGCCGCGGTCGTAGGCGTCGAAGACCTCTGGCGCCGCGCCCAGGATCGCCATGTCGCAGTCCAGGAACAGCGCCGCCTCGGCATCCACATCGCCGGGCGAGAGGGTGCCATGGCGCGCGGTGAGTTCGATCAGCTCGACCACGCGGGCCGCGTCCACGCCCGGCTGCGGCCACTGTTCGAGATGGGCCTGCGCCAGCTGCGCCGAGCGCGCCTCGTTGTCGCCGCGCCCGGCCACATAGATCGCGTCGTGGTACAGCGCGGCCCACTGCACCTCGCCCGGCAGGCGCCAGCCGGGCCCCTGCGCGACCGCGTCGACCTGGCGCAGCACCTCCTGCACGTGGCCGATGGAGTGATAGGCGCGCGGCGGCGTGGCATAGGCCTGTTCGAGCGCCTGACGCTGCGCCGGCGGCAGCTGCGCGAGGATCGGGTGCATGGCGGACTCCTGTGTGGCGGCAGCCTACACCGCCGGTGTGCGGTGGTTGCGCATGCGGCGGGTTGGCTCGTGAAGGCTATAAAGACCGTCGCTCCCGCGAAAGCGGGAGCCCAGCGACTTTCGCGCGGAGGAACCAAGGCACTGGGTTCCCGCTCTCGCGGGAACGACGGTAGAAGTTTTTCGCGCAGCCTGACGCGCTGTCCACTGCCGTCTTCTTACCGCACTCTTCTTACCGCCCGCTTCTTGCTCCCCGCCGCCTGTTGCCTGATCGACCTCAGGCATCCGCACCGCGGCTCAGCCCGGCGCGTGCTCCTGACCAGTCGCCGGCGGCGCCGCATCGACAATCCGCACATCCTGCGGCGTGACCAGCGCGATCTGCGCATCGGCCAGGGCCTGCAGCAGCTGGAAGAACAGGTCGCTGCGCGTGCCATAGGTCGCGCGCGGGCTGGGCACGTAGGCGAAGCTGTTGATGGCGATCATGCCGCCGGCGATCGAGTCGATGAACACCGACGGCGCCGGCTCGGCCAGCACGTTCTCGTGCACGGCGTACAGGTCCAGCAGCATCGTGCGCACCGCGGCCACGTCGGTGCCCAGCGGCACCGAGAACTGCAGCTGCACGCGGCCCAGCGGGCCGGCCATGGTCATGTTGCGGATGGTCTTGGTGATCAGGTCCGAGTTGGGCACGATCAGCGTGGAGCGGTCGGACACCTGGATCTCGGTGGAGCGCACGTTGATGCGGCGCACGTCGCCCTCGGCATCGCCGATGCGCACCCAGTCGCCGATCTTCACCGGACGCTCGGCCATCAGGATCAGCCCGGAGATGAAGTTCTGAGTGATCGCCTGCAGGCCGAAGCCGATGCCCACCGACAGCGCGCTGGCCACGATCGCCAGCTTGGTCATGTCCAGGCCCAGGGTCACCAGTACACACAGCGCGACCACGGTGATGCCCAGGTAGCGCATCACCGCGGCCACCGAGGCGCGCGTGCTCAGCTCCAGCTCGGTGCTCGGCAGGTAGGTGCGCACCAGCCAGCGGTGCGCGGCCTTGACCAGGGCCAGGCCGATCAGCGCCACCAGCACCGCGCGCAGCACATCCCAGGGCTGCAGCGGCAGGCCGCTGGCTGTCCACGCCTTGCGCGCCTGCACGATCCAGTCGGTGATGCTGGTGAAGTTGGCGCCGTAAGGCACCAGCAGCGCGCCGATCACCATCAGCACCAGCCACAGTCGCGCCACCGCCGCGGTCAGCACGGCGGCCTGCTCCATGTGGCTGGAGCGCAACCCCAGGCCCACGCTGGCGGCCTTGCCGAAGCGGCTGTCGGGCTTGAACAGCCACTGCGACAGGTCGTCGGCGAACATCATCAGCAGCCCGCCGGCGCCGCAGACCACCACGGCCCAGATGATCTGCTGGGTCGCGGCGCGGGCGAAGTTGACGTAGCCCAGCACCGCGCCGACCAGGGCCGCGGCGACCACCAGCTGCGCCAGCAGCGAGATCAGCACCACCACGCCGGAGCGGCGCTGCGGCACGGCCGGCGCGGTGGCCTCGCCGCCTTCGACCGCGGCCTCGACCGGCCCGCGGTGGATGCGCAGCAGGCTTACCAGCATGGCGATCACCAGCGCCACGAACACCAGCGCGATCACCCCATCCACGCCCACCCCGGTCACCGGATTGGTGCGCGCCACGCGGTTGAGCGCGGTCAGCATCCCGCTCAGCCACACCGCCACCGAGGTCAGCCAGGCATAGCGGCCCAGCTTGACCGCCGTGTCGTCGTCGAACGGCAGCAGGCGCCACGACGGCTGGCGCGGCAGCAGCAGCGCCGCGCTGGTGGCGCCGACGAAGGCGGAGAAGAAGGTCACCCGAACCACCGCGTCGGCCAGGCCGTCCAGGTCCTCGGGGATGGCCTGGATCGCGCGCAGCGTATCGATCAGCACCCAGGCCGCGATCGTCGGCAGCGCCGTGCCCAGTACCAGCGTCCAGACCGCCAGCGCCGAGCGCCGCAGGCGCCCGCCCGGCGTGCGTTGAATCACATAGCGCTGGCCGACCCAGCGCAGCGCCAGCGCACCGGGCAGAAGGATCAACAGCGCGATCGCGATGCCGGTGGCCAGCGGCGCGGTGCCATGGGTGGCCACGCCCTGCTGGAGCGCCTGCGTGAGGTCCTGGCCGACCGCGCGCAGGCGCTGCAGGTCGTCGGGCCGGGCCTGGGCCATCTGCCGCCACAGGGTCGGCGAGAGCGGCGAGGCGACGCGGGCGAACAGCTGCTCGCTTAGCTGGCGCGCACGCGCCTTCTCGATGGCATCGCCCAGCTGCTGGGCCTCGACCGAGAGCAGCTTGGCGCGCTTGATCGCCCCGTCCAGGCGGTCGTGGCTGGCCTGCAGCTGCTTGCGCTCGGCGGCGATGTCGCTGGCCTCGCGCGTGCCCGGCGCCAAGTCGCCCAGCTGCTTGAGGCGCTCGTCGATCTCGTCCAACTGCGGCTGCAGGGCAAGGGCCTGGGCATCAGCCTGACGCTGGGCGTCGGCCACCTGCAGGCCCAGCGCGTGCAGGTTCTCGGGGACCTGCTCGTCCTTGGACTGGTCCTGCAGCGTGCTCAGCGCATCGTCGATCTGCTGCAAGGCCTCATCGACGCTGGGCGCCGGCGCGGCCGGCCCCTGCGCCAGCGCCTGGCCGGCGGCCAGGACCAGCAGCGCACTCAGCAGCCACAGCCGCCGGGCGGCACGCGAAACGGAATGGAAGGACACGATCACGACACGGACAACGCGTGGACGCCACGCACCGGCGCCGATGATAAGTCAGCGCCCGTCGCCGGCCCGGCGGCGCGTGCCGCCGGCTTTCACCACCGGCTCAGGCGCCGGCCAGGACGTGGCCGACCAGGGCCTGGTAATCGGGCCCGATCGGCTCGGCGTGGGCCGGGCGCAGCAGCAGGTCGGCCAGGGCCGGTGGCACCCCGATCGGGCCGACTAGCGGCTCGACCACGCTTTCGAACTTGGCCGGGTGCGCCGTGGCGGCCACCGCCCAGTCGCCGCCCTCGCCCTGGTTGCGCAGGTCCTCGAGCACCTTCACCGCCGTGGCCGTATGCGGGCAGAACACCTCGCCGAAGTGCCGATAGCGGCGCGCGATTACCAGCCGGATCGCGTCGTCGTCCACGCTGGCCGAGGCGAAGGCCGCGCGCAGCGCCGCGTCGTCGCCGCGATACAGCCAGCGCAGGCGCTCGAAGTTGCTCGGCGCCCCCACGTCCATGGCGTTGGCGATGGTCGCCACACTGGGCTGTGGCGCGTACTCGCCGCCGTCGAAATAGTCCGGCAGCACATGATTGGCGTTGGTCGCCAGCACGATGCGGCCGATCGGCACGCCCATCGCCCGCGCCAGGATCGCGGCCATCGCATTGCCGAGGTTGCCGGTGGGGATGACGAAGTTCAGCGTGTTGCCGCTGCGGGCGTGGTGGCCGAGCGCGGCGTGGGCGTAGTAGCTCATCTGCGGCAGCAGGCGCCCCAGGCTGATCGAATTGGCCGAACTCAGCGGCGCGCGCGCCTGCAGCTGTGCGTCGTTCAAGGCGCGCTTGACCAGCGCCTGGCAGTCGTCGAACGAGCCGGCCACGCGCAGGGCGGTGATGTTGTCGCCGAAGCAGCCCAGCTGATGCGCCTGGCGCGGCGAGACGCGCCCGTCCGGATACAGCACGATCACGCGCAGGTTGGGCTGGCGATGGAAGGCGGCGGCCACCGCCGCGCCGGTATCGCCGGAGGTCGCCACCAGGATAGTCAGCGGCGGCTCCTGCGCGCCGCGCAGGCGGGTCAGGCACTGCGCCAGGAAGCGCGCGCCGAAGTCCTTGAACGCCGCGGTCGGGCCATGGAACAGCTCCAGCACATGGTCGTTCGGCGTGGCCAGCGGCAACAGGGGCGCGGGGAAGTCGAAGGCCGCCTCGCAGATGTCCGGCAAGGCGCCCTCCAGGCCGTCGCCCTCGAAGAACGGCTGCAGCAGCGTGGCGGCAGTGCCGGCCAGCGACTCGCCGGCGGCCAGCGCGCGCACCGGCGGCAGGGCCTGGGGCACGTACAGGCCGCCATCGGGCGCCAGGCCGGCGGCGATGGCCGCGCTCAGCGAAGCGGCGGGCGAGGCGTTGCGGGTGGAAACGAAGTGCATGGGTGAGGTTTTCCGAAAAGCTGGGGGATTGGCGATGGATGCGGTTGTTTCTGTGTGGGAGCCGCCATGGCGGCGATGGGCTCTACCGGTAAAGCCTTATCGCCGCCATGGCGGCTCCCACAGGCAAGCAGATGATTTTCTGGAGTGCCAACAAGAAGGTCAGAGCACGCGCGCCCCCGGCGCGGCGATGCGCGAGACCCAGGCCTGCGAGGTGAAGCCGGCCTGTTCGAAGGCCGCCTGCACCGCCGGCGCCGCGGCCTGCGCCTCGGCGCGCGTCTCGAACCAGCCGAAGATGCTCGGGCCGGCACCGGAGATGCTCGCCCCCATCGCCCCGCCGGCGAGCATCGCCGCCTTGGCCGCGTCGAAGCCGCCGATCAGCGGCGCGCGGCGCGGTTCGACCAGCACATCGGCCAGGCCGGCGCGCACCAGGGTGGCATCGCCTTGATAGCAGCCGGCCAGGACCAGGGCCAGATTGGCGCTCTGGTGGACGAAGTCCTTCAGCTCGTACGCGCCGGCCAGCGCGGCGCGCGCGCGGCGCGTCTCCAGCACCGCATCGGGATGCACCAGCAGGCTGTGCCAGCCCTGCGGCACCGGCACGCTGGCCAGATGCTCGGCCGTGGCCAGCACCAGTCCGCCCAGCAGCATCGGCCCCAGGTTGTCGCCATGCTGACCACCGCTGGCCACCGCCTCGCCGACCAGGGTGAACGGGTACAGCGCCTGCGGGCTCAGCGGTTCGTCGAGCAAGGCATTGGCCGCGACCACCGCGGCCACACAGGAGGCGGCCGAACCGCCCATGCCCGAACCCAGCGCGATGCCCTTGTCGATCTCCGCCTCGAAGCCGAACGGCAGCTCCAGCGCCTCGCGCATCGCGATCAAGGCCGCGCCCGCCGTATTGGCCGGTGCATCCAGCGACAGGTCGAGCGTGGTGCCGCGGATGGCGGCGATCCGCACCACAGGCTCCTCGATGCGGCGCACGGTGACCGTATCGCCCGGGCCTTCGATCACATGGCCCAGGATGTCGAAGCCGACCCCGACATTGCCGACCGAGGCCGGCGAGAACGCGCGTGCCTCCCGCCTCACAGGCGCGCCCCCTGCCCCGCCGCCACGCGCAGCACATCGGCGAACACGCCGGCCGCGGTCACTTCCGGGCCCGCGCCGGGGCCCTGCACGATCAGCGGGTTGTCGCAGTAGCGACGCGTGGTGAACTGCACGACGTTGTCGGTCTGGCGCAGGTTGGCGAAGGCATGGTCGGCGGGCAGCTCGACCAGGCCGACGCTGGCACCGTCCTGGTCCAGTCGCGCAACGTAGCGCAGCACCTTGCCGGCCGCCTTCGCCGCGGCCAGGCGCTGGGCGAAGTCGGCGTCCACCTCGTCCAGTCGCGCCATGAAGTCCTCCACGCTGGCCTGGCGCAGCGCCTGCGGCACCAGGCTCTCGATGCGCACGTCTTCCAGCGACAGCGCACGGCCGGCCTCGCGCGCCAGGATCACCAGCTTGCGGCCGACATCGGTGCCGGACAGGTCGTCGCGCGGATCCGGCTCGGTATAGCCCATCGCCCGCGCCTGCCGGACCAGTTCGGAGAACGGCACGCTGCCGTCGAAGCGGTTGAACAGCCAGGCCAGCGTGCCGGAGAAGATGCCTTCGATGCTGGTCACCGCATCGCCGGTGTCCACCAGGTCGCGCAGCGTGGTGATCACCGGCAGGCCGGCGCCCACGGTGGCCTCGTAGCGGAAGCGCGCCCCGCTGGCGGCCGCGGCCTCGGCGATGGCCTCGAAGCGCTGCAGCGAGCCCGAACCGGCCTGCTTGTTCGGCGTGACCACGTGGATGCCGGCGGCCAGCCAACCGGCGTAGCGATCAGCCACGGCCGGGCTGGCCGAGCAGTCCACGATCACCGTATGCGGGAGGTGCGAGGCCAGCAGGTGTTCGGTGAAGCGGTCCAGGTCCAGCGGCTCGCGCGCCTGGGCGAAGACGCCGCGCCAGTCGTCCTCGATGCTGCGTTCGGCCAGCAGCATGCGGTGCGAGGAGGCGATCGCGCGCAGGCGCAGGTCGACATTGGCCTTGCCCAGCAGCTGCGGCTGCGCCGCGCGCAGCTGATCCAGCAGCGCGCCGCCGACATGGCCCGGCCCGATCACGCCGACCGCGAAGGTCTGCGGCGAGAGCCAGAAGCCGGCGTGCGCCGCGCGCAGCGCCTTGGTCGCATCGCTGCTGGCGATGGCCACCGAGATGTTGCGCTCCGACGAGCCCTGGGCGATGGCCAGGATGTTGACCCGCGCGCGGCCCAGCGATTCAAACAACCGCGCCGCCACGCCCGGCAGGCCGGCCATGCCGTCGCCCACCGCGGCCAGCACGCTGACCCCGTCGGTGAGCTGCACGCGCTGGATCTGGCCGATCGCCAGCTCGTGGGCGAAGGCGGTGAGCAGGGCGGTGCGCGCACGCGCGGCATCGACCGCCTTGACCACGCAGCAGATCGAATGCTCCGAGGAGCCCTGCGAGATCATCACCACCGACACGCGCTCGGCACGCAGCGCCGAGAACACGCGCTCGGCCGTGCCCGGCACGCCGATCAGGCCGGTGCCTTCCAGGTTGACCACCGCCAGGTCGGGCGAGAGCGTCAGGCCCTTGACCGGGCCGGCCGCGTCCTTGCGCGCGGTGATGCGCGTGCCCGGATGCTCGGGCTGGAAGGTGTTGCGGATGATGATCGGCAGGCCGCGCTCGATCGCCGGCGACATGGTCTGCGGATGCACGACCTTGGCGCCGAAATAGGCCAGTTCGCAGGCCTCGTCGTAGCTGAGCGATTCCAGCTGCACCGCCTCGGGCACCACGCGCGGATCGGCCGAGAGCACGCCGTCCACGTCGGTCCAGATATGCAGCTCGGCGGCGTTGAACAGCGCGGCGAAGATCGCCCCGGAGTAGTCGCTGCCGTTGCGGCCCAACGTGGTGATGCGGTTGGCGCGGTCGCGCGCGACGAAGCCGGTCACCACCACGCGCCGGGCCGGGTGGCTGGCACGCCACTGCGCCAGGCGCTGGGCGCTGGTCTCCCAGTCCACGTCCACGCCCAGCTCGCCGCGATCGACCACCAGCACCTCGCGCGCATCGAGCACCGCGCAGTCCTGGCCGCGGCTGCGCAGGTGGTCGCCCAGCAGCCGCGCCGAATACACCTCGCCCAGGCCCTGCACGCGTTCGAGCACCTCGCGCGGCAGCTCGCCGATCACCGACAGCGCCTGCAGCACCTCGGCCAGCGTGTCGAACTGCCCGTCCAGCCATTCCACCGTCGCGCCGGAATCCTCGCCCAGCAGCGCCACGGCCGCGCCGCGATGGCGCGCGCGCAGCTCGTGCCAGCGCTCGCGCCAGTCGGCCAGGTTGCCGGCCGCACGCCCAGCCAGGTCGATCAGCGCATCGGTCACGCCCTTCATCGCCGAGACCACGGTGACCTGCTCGTCCTCATCGCGCGCCAGCAGCAGGTCGGCCACGTGGCGGTAGCGCGTGGCATCGGCCACGGAGGTGCCGCCGAACTTGTGGGCGACGGTTTTCAGCGGTTGGGCGGATGCAGCGGGCGACGACATGGAGACCTCGGGTGGGGAGAAGGCCTCGCGCGCATCAGGATGTGGGGCTCCCGCATCCTGATCCGGGTGCGGGGCGGTGTTTGCGAAGAACCTACGCTTGCACGGCCACCAGCACCCGGGTCCGGGTGATCGTGGTGGTGGTAATCGTGCCGATGCCCGCCGCGCCCGCGACGAAGCCCGCGCAAGTTGCGCTGGCGGTCACGGCAGGGGTGGGCAGGTGCGTCATGGGCGGCTAATGAACCGCATGCACCGCAAGCCTGTCAAGCGCTGTGAAACAAGGCATCTCATGGTTTCACGCGCAACTTCGAAGGCCGGCACGGCGCTGGTGAAATTTTCGCCACGCTTGGCTGCACGATGGTGACCCCGGCCCGATTCGAACGGGCGACCTTCCCCTTAGGAGGGGCAAAGGTCTGCCCAAAAACCGCTTAGGGCCTGTTATTTTTAGATCGGTTGGGACACTTCTGGGACAAATCGTCCCGGACGGTGGCGGCCCCGGCGGGGTTCGAACCCACAACCTCACCCTTAGGAGGGGTGCGCGCTATCCAGTTGTGCCACGGGGCCATATCTCAACCGATCACGGGAATAGGATACCTGTTGCCATGTCCAAGGCCAAACAAACCAGCGCAGTTCCGGGCGTTTACTACCGTGAAGATGGGCAACCCCGATGGGAAGTGAAGGTCCGATGGACCGACAAGAAAGGCAATAGACACCACCTGCGTACCGTCCGCTATCCGGTCAATCCCAAGGCGCAGACCGGCGATGTTGACCACATCACCAGGGCCCGCCTGGACGCCGAAGCCTACGCAACGCGCGAACGACAGCACATCAAGACCTACGGCAAGCCTCATGCCGCCCGCGCCGACGCCTGGACGCTGCGCGCCCTGCTGCAACGCTACCTGGAAGACCTGGACGCCGGGCAAATCAGGCACAAGGCGATCAGGACCGAGCGAAGCGCCATTAGAACCATGCTGGGCCTGGGCAAGGGCCAGAACGCCAAAGGCTTTCCGCACCTGACCGACAAATGGGTGGGCGACCTCGAATACACAGATTTCGTCGGCACCCAGCCGCACTCGCTCCAACAAAAACTGAAAGACCGCGAAGGAAACCCAGCCGGAGCCGGAGCGTTGAAGCGTCTGCTGACGGTCGTTCGTGGTGTCTTCGTTCGCGCACAGAACGACTGGCAGATCGAACTGGTCAATCCCCTTCAATCCATCAAGGGCTTGCCCGTCAGCGACGAGCGCGAGCGCGTCATCACAGACACGGAATGGGAGAAGATCACGAAGGAGCTGAAACAGCACGAGCAGGGGACGCAAGACGCCATCGTATTCGCCCGGTTCACCGCTGCCCGCCGCTCCGAAGTGGTCAAACTCGACTGGCCGGACATTGATTTCAGCCGCAAGACTGCGCGCCTGCGCGAAACGAAGTCGCGTGCGGGCAAGGTCGTCGAGCGCGTCATCCCGCTGCCCGCTGCCGCCCTATCCATTCTCGTTCGGCGCGCCCAGCCGCAAGGAAGCAAGCGAACGAAGTCCGCAGAACAGTTGGCCGGAATCGAGAGGGAGGGGCCAGTTTTCACCTCGGACCAAGGCGAACGCCTGCGCGCAGACACCATCACTCAGGCCTGGTCGCGCGCTTGCGACCGGGCTGGCGTGAAGGGCGCGCGCTTCCATGATCTGCGCCACACCCGTATCACGGAACTCGGTCGCTTCCTCTCTGCTGCCGAGGCCGCGCGTGTATCGGGGCATACCGACCTCGCCACATTCTTCCGCTACTTCAATCCTGACCCAGCCGAAACGGGCCGGAAGATCGACGCAATGGAGCAAGGCCAGAGAGGCGACGCGAACGCCATTCGCGCCGCCGCGAAGGCATTGGCCGCCCTTCCTCCCGACGATTTTGCCGCCGCGATCGCTGCCGCTATCGAAATGCGAGGCAGGAGCGTGGCGGGCAGATAGCCCTCCCCCCGCACATTGTCGGCAGTCACTGGCCGACAATGTGCCCTCTCGCAGCCCTGGCCGCGCCAGCGGCAGGGCGCAGAGAGGCCGCCCGGCCCGTTGCCGCGTCCAGCGGCGACGGGAAAGCGGGAGCGACCGGGCGACGGCTCCGCGCCAGCGGAGCCGCTGGGCTGATGGCGGGAGCCGCCAGCCTGTCGCCGGCTTGCCCGGCGACGCGGGGTGGTTAGGGTGTCTCGATGGAGAGGGACAACCCACCGCCCCGCCTGCCCGACAACCTCCGCCAGCGGTTCGCCGCCGTGCTGGCCGACGCCCATGCCCGCGCCCAAGCCGAAGGGCTGCGCCTGCGCCAGCCTGTTGGCGTGGCGATGGATCGGGCCGTGCGGGCGGTACTGGACGAAGCCGCCAGCAGCGGGGCCAATCCTTCCCCCGCCACCGTCGCGGCGTACCGGCGCGACCATGCCCGGCTGTGGGCGGCAGGTGCGACGCCGCTGGAAGCGGCCAGCACCCGCGCCCACTTCGACCGACTCCGGTCGGCCTGCCGGTGGGCAGAAGCCGAAGAACTCGCACGGCTCCGGTCCCTGGCCGAAGTCGCCAGGAAGGCCAAGGACATGCCCGCCATGCGCGAGTTCACCCGGCAGGCGTTCGAGCGAGCGGTCGTGTTCCACGCCTTGTACCTTGACCCCGACCGCCCCACTTGGGCGGACAAGGCCGCCGCCCTGCGGGCGGCAGGCCAACGCCCGGCCAGCAAGAGCAAGCGCCGCGCCGGGCGCGTGGCCCTGACTCCCGACCAACTCATGGTGGCCTTCGGCAATCAGCGCGGGCGCTGTAAGCGTGTGGAGTTGTTCGCCGCTGTGTTCGCGGTCTTCGGCATACGCCCCGCCGAACTGGCGCGTGGCGTGCGACTGGAAGTTATGCCGGATGGGCTGCGCCTTCATGTTGCCGGGGCCAAGGTGGACGCGGTGCGCGGCCAGCCGCAACGCGTGCTGTCGGTTGCACCCACCCGCCTGGGCCTGTCGAAAATGGCCGTTGGCCTGCTGACGCTCGCGGCGGCGCAGGATGGCGGGCGGCTCCAAGCCAGCCCCGCCGATATCGTTGCCGTGCGTCGCGCCATGCGTAAGGCGCAACCGGGCCTGTCACCCTATGCGTATCGCCATGCCCGCGCCAGCGACGCGAAAGCGACGCAAGGGCGCGAAGGTGTCGCGGCATGGCTGGGCCACTCGAATGACAGAACGCAACAACACTACGGCCATGCGCGAAGCGGGCGCGGCGCTGTCGCGGTGAAAGCGGCAACCGCAACGCGTCCCGTTCGACATACCAAGACGCTGCCGCCCACTACCGCCCAGCGATTCGCAAAGATCGCGGCGCGGTTGGCCGAACGCCTACCAGCGCAAGCGGCAACGCCTGCGCCGCGTAGTCCTCGACCGCGCTGGTAGTCAGCGCAACCGGCGTTTCG
Source organism: Pseudoxanthomonas sp. UC19_8 (assembly GCF_042700505.1). NCBI lineage: Bacteria > Pseudomonadati > Pseudomonadota > Gammaproteobacteria > Lysobacterales > Lysobacteraceae > Pseudoxanthomonas > Pseudoxanthomonas sp. UC19_8. The sequence goes on along the minus strand of NZ_CP170559.1, from coordinate 791,864 downwards.
CGCGGGATTTCGGACGCGGACGCAGGCCAATGAAGGCGTCCTCATCGCCGCCATCCTTCCACCAGTTCTCACCCTCCTGCTGGGCCTTGTTGAACTCTTTCACATTGACGCGCGTCCGGCGCGTTCCTGGCGCGGGCGGCTCCTGCGCTTTGGGCGCTGCTAGTGACTTCTCCATTTCGCGGAGAAGTGCGCGAAGTAGCGCCTGGGTGGTGGTCTTGCTCTCGTCGGCCATTGGAATGCCTCGCTGTGGAGGCATTCACTGATAACCGACGATGGCGCAGGCGCAAGTGCGGAGGTCTCACCGCTCACCGGAGACGATGTATGCGCCGCGCCGCTGCCCACACATGACGCGCCATCGAAGCGGCACTTATTCCGTGCAGGAATATGTTTCGATTTGCGAAGAAATAAATATCCCCACACAAACAAACATTTACGGGACGCGCGGCTTTTCCCATCTCTCCATCTCAAATCTAAATCTCTCTGTATTAGGGGCGTCTCCACTGGACAGCGTTGGAATATCCGTTATCGGTCACCCACCTTCACAACGCCCCCAGTGCCATGCCCCTCGATACTGCCATTGCCGAGATTAGCGACGCGATCCACACCGTACAGGAGCGAGACGACCTCCCCGGCGAGATCAATGTGTACGTGTCCAAGAAGCGCAAGAGGATCGACCCCATCAACGCGTTTGCGCTCTGCTTCACCGGCTCGCTGTCCGCGATCATCCTGGACAAGAAGCTGTCGCCGACGGCGATCGCGTTGCTGCTCCTGCTACTCGACCTGGCGAAGTACGGAAACCTCGTTTCCGTCAACCAGAAAGGTCTGGCTGCGCGACTGAAAGTCAAACAGCCTGCGATCTCGAAGGCCCTGTCGAAACTCGTGGACGCGGCAATCATTATCGAACTGCCGGAGGGGCAGTTCTTCAACCCGCAACTCATCACGCGCCAGGGGCTGGATACCGTTGCACGCAATCACCCCGCAGCGGTCATCGCTGGGATAGAAGCCTTGCGCAGTATCGGCATGAAGCCGAACTGGAAGCCGCATAGTCCATGAGGCGGATACATCGTATCCGCAAGCAAGAAGACGACAGCAAAAACATATTTTATTCGATTGATGAACGCATTTTCCGACCAGACAATGGTCACTCACCCCACACAGGATAAGCGCATGGAAAAGATCACGATTGAACACCTCAACGCCTTGGCCGCAGACATTGCCGCAGAGATCAGCAAGAAGCGCGGCGCACCCACTGAGGTCCACATTCACAAGCAGATTTCGCACCGCTCCATCTGTCTCGGCAAGTTTGGCGCTCATCCCCTGGTAGTGGGCAAGACGCCGAGCGAACTCCACGCACGCGGCAGCGCGTATCTGGACGGCCTGCGGTTCCAGTGATGGCTACTGTTGTCGGTCCAGCGCCAGCCTGGTAAACGCTCCGACATCAAACAACCACGCCTGCTGTTCCGCGTTGTAGGTGTCATGTAGCCCGCGCGGGACCACCAGTTGGAGGTGCTTAGCCTTCATCTCGGAAGTCTGGTTCGCGCTGATGGCCGTTTCGAGGGTAAGCAGGTGCTTTTCCTCGATCCGGTCAGCCTCAGCCAGCACCTGCCGCCAGCGATCTTTACAGGTGCTCTTTACTGCCAGCATGGAAAGCCGCGCTGCCGGGAACGCGGCGTTGTGATACTCATCCTGGCCGGGAAACAGGAAATCGGGCTTGCTCTTGTTCTCGGTAACAGCCGTCCGCTTGTAGCGCAGCCCCAGGGATGTGAATACAACCTCCATGTGGTTTTCCAGCGCGAGGCCAACACGGCTCTTTCGCCGGTTCTGTACAGACAGCGAAAACCGGATGAAGTCCTCCGTTGCCTGATCTCCTGTGAAACCGGCTTGTAGGCGCTCGGCGATCAGATGGCGTTCAAGCGTGCGAAACAGGATTTCCTCCCGCTCCATCCATGCGAGCAACACTCCATCAGGGTCGTCGCGGACGTCTAGATCTTTCAGTGTGCTGCGTGCGTACCCGGAGAAGTCGATTGTTCGGGGGAACCGTCCACCAAAGCGGGCCAGCATCTCGTCAAGGAACGTCTCTGCGCGTTCTTCAACCTCCACCCCAATGCTTTCCAAGATGATCGCCGCCGCGAAGCCGACTCGATCCTGCTCGGTTTCCAGCTCGGAGCGCACGGAGAACTTCGGAAACAGTTCATCTCCGGAGAACCCGAACAGCCATGCCATCTGGTTCGCCACGCTGGAACCATTCTCGGCAACCACTACCAGAAGACCCGGATCAGTGTCGCCGTCATCCACCTTGCGGCGCTTGGCGATCAGCAGTAGATCGCCCTCGCTCGCCATCTGCGATACCTGCGTGTCGGGGAAGTAGAAGCGGTACTCCGACCGGGTGGGGTGTGCTGCGCGTGCGTCGTAAAGCGTAAGCGTCGCGTCCTCAACGATTGGCTCGTCATGGTCATCGTTGAGGTAGATGTATCGGGCTGGATAGCGCGTCTTCTCCGAGGGTCGCCCCAGAAAGTTCAGCATAGCCAACGTGGCGTTGAACTCATGCTGGTGCGAGCGCGTCGGGTCGATTTCGACTGCCGCAAGGCGCTTTATTGCCACACCTTCAAAGTATTCGGAAAGGTAGCCTCGTTTCATCTCACCCCCTGATTTCGCACGCAACCCTGTCAGAGTCAATCCATTCTGCGAGTATCACGCCCACGTCCACATACTGCCGCAGCGCGCACTCCCACACGATACCAACACGCCATCCATCTGCACGCAACTCCGACTGGTGCTTAGTATCGTTGGCGCGGTTGCGATTGATCTTGGCCTGCCAGAACTCTGGCCGGGTTTTCGGCCATCGAAACAGCGGACAGTCATGCCCGTGCCAGAAGCAGCCGTGAACAAAAATCACAGCGCGGTGCTTCGGCAGTACGATATCGGGGCGACCCGGCAGATCCCGCACATGAAGCCGATAGCGGAAGCCGCGCGCGTGTAGGGCGCGGCGTACAATCCATTCTGGCCGGGTGTTCTTGCCGCGTATGCCAGACATCATCCGGCTTCGTACATCAGGCGGCACAATGTCCGCCATACAATCAGGCAGCGTTCGCCATCAGCGGATGTTGAACTGCGCCGCCTTCGTCCTTGGCTTTGAGGTAGGCAATGCGCGGGGCCATTATCTTTGCGACCGCCTCGATCATAGGCACACAGACACTGTTGCCGAACTGGCGGTATGCCTGTGTATCGCTCACGACAATCTGGAAATCGTCAGGGAAGCCCATCAGGCGTGCGCATTCACGCGGTGTCAGCCGCCGCGGCCGCTTACCTTTGCCACGATGGATCAGGATTTCGCTTCCGTCCTTGTAGTAGCGAGCGGACAGTGTGCGGGTGTGGTGATCCACGCCAGGCTTCACCAGCCCGAACCCGAAGCCATTGCCTGCTGCCTGGTGCTTGGCCGCATAGTCTTGTAGGTACTGCCACAGCCGGGCCGTTAGCGTGTATTTCGGCGACACCTTGGCCTGCGGTCCAGTGGTGTAGTGGCCTTCGGCCCGTTCTGTTCCGTCTTCGGGGTGAAGGATGGAACAGATATCCGGCCCTAGTTCAGGCAGCCGCAGATCATCCCAGGTGAAATCTGTATCTTCGCGGAAGCCAACGATGAGAATGCGTTCGCGGTGCTGTGGCACGAAGTGCTTCGCGTCGATCACGCGGGCGAATACCTTGTAGCCAAGTTTGTTTTCCAGCGTGTCCATGATGACGCGGAACGTGTTTCCCTTGTCGTGGCTTTTCAGGTTCTTCACATTTTCGAGCAGGAATGCCTTCGGGCGTTTCTCGCGGATAATGCGCTCGATGTCGAAGAACAGCGTGCCCTGCGTCGTACATTCAAAGCCATGCGCCCGGCCCAAGGCATTCTTCTTGCTTACGCCTGCGATGGAGAAGGGCTGGCATGGGAAGCCGGCCAGCAGCACATCGTGGTCAGGGATATCCTTCGCCTCCACCTTGGTGATATCACCGGCAAACTCGTGTCCTTCGCCGAAGTTGTGCTGATAGGTCTTTTTCGACCACTCATTCCATTCACTGGTGAACACGCATGTGCCACCAGCACGTTCAAACCCCATGCGAATGCCGCCGATCCCGGCGAACAGGTCAATGAAGGTGAAATCGTTACTGCGGGGTTCGCCGGGCTGGTTCATTCGCAAAATCTCTTGTAACGCCGGAGCGATCATCTGAGGGCAACGGGTTTCGCCGCGCTCCCAGCGTGAGATGGTCTTGGCGGTCGTGGACAGGAGGCCGGCCAGCGTCTCCTGGGTCATTTTTCTTTTCCGGGCCAGCCGCAGCAGAGCCAACGCGTCGCTCTGGGACATACCTGCCTCCCTGGGAACTTTACCGGACATTCTGTCCGATATTGTTCCCACCGGCAAGGCCGACAGGCACCCCTGCCACCACCCGGAACGGGAGGTTGGCAGGGGGCCGTCGCAGGGGCTGCGACTACCAGGCTGCCGAAGGGGTGGGCTAGACCCACCCCCGCGCGGCAAGGCTGACGCAGGTTTCGGCGACCACGATGTGGTCCAGCACCCGGACGTCCACCAGCGCCAGCGACTGCTTCAAGCGGGCAGTCAACGCCCGGTCGGCTGCGGACGGTTCCGGGTTCCCGGACGGGTGGTTGTGGCAGAGGATCAGGGCGGCAGCGTTGTGTGCCAGCGCGGCCTTGACGATTTCGCGCGGGTGGACTTCGGCACCGTCCACGGTACCGCGGGCCAGCGGCTCCACCGCAATGATCCGGTGACGCGCGTCGAGGAACACGACATGGAACTCCTCGTGTTCCAGCCCGCCCAGACGCATGCGGAGGAAGTCAGCGGCCTGCATGGGGTCGGTGATGGCTCCAAGCCGTTCCAGCCGGCGGCGCAGGATCGCTTCGGCCTGCGCAAGGATCGTGTCGTCGTTGGCCCGGTACTCGGCGCGGGTGTCTTGTGCTTCGCGTTGACGCATTGGTGTTCTCCCCGGCAGCACCATGCCGCCGTGGGCCACCCCGACGCCGAGCGGCCAGCGCCCGGCGCACCCGCAGGGGCGCAACACCGTGGAGCAGCGAACGCTTGCGCCGGACGCAGCGCGGCGTCTACTGGCCCACTGCTAGGAGGCATGGTGCTGCCGGGGACTACTGCGCCCACGCGTGAGCACAGCACAAGACACGCGCGCCGATTGCCAAGCACTACGGACTACATTCGCCGTTGCTCCTCGCTGCTTGCCGCTGGCGTGCGCCTATTGCCGGCCAGACTGCTTGCCGCAACGGCGGTAAGGCCACCCCGACGCCGGGCTGCGTCATGCCTCTTCAACACATTACAGACAGCAACGTAGCCTGCCGCAATGGCAACGTCGTAAGCAGTGTCACCATCGTCCGTCTTTGCGTCCACATTCGCGCCACGATCAAGCAAGAACTCGACCATATCGGCGCGCCCCATTGCCGCGTGAACCAGCAAAGGCGTTCCGCCATACGCGGCCTCCCTGGCTTCAATATCAGCGCCGCGCAACAGCAGCAGCCTCGCAACGCCCACATTGGCATTATGGAGTGGGGTAAATCCCGCAGTGTCCCGTGCACTCGCGTCTGCTTTCGCGTCAAGCAGCACCTTGGCAACACTGTCCGGCAGATCATGCCAGAACAACAGTGAGCGCATGAAGTTGCCGCGCTCCGGGCTATCCGGGTTGACGCCTGACAACAGACAGGCTCGCAGCGGTTTCAAATCGCCGGTGATGGCGGCGATGAGCGCCGCTGCGAACAGAGCGTTGAAGTCGTTGCGCGGCTTGCGGAGTTTTGATTTGGGCATGGCACGCTCCAGTAGTTGAGATGGGTTGAAAACACAGTCGTTCCGGGGATGAAACACAACCCGGAGACTGGCCATCTCCTGAAACGGCAGAGCGTGATATGCCTCTCCGCTACCTTTTCACCTCGTCCAGCCGATACACAGGCTGCGGCGCGTGCCACTCGATATATTGGGTGAAACCGTCGCTGCCGGCTGGCCTCCTGGCCCACCGCGAAGCGAAGTGTAGCGCAGCCTACCTCCTGCGGTGGACGTATCAGCCACCGCCCGGTTATGGAATCGACAGGCTATGGCTGGACCAGCGCAAGCCGTTGAAAATCAAAGCCCGCCACCCTTCGACGGCGCATCAGGAATCATGCGCTCGCCAAGGTGGGGCAAGCCCATCAGGCGCGCCCGACGCTCCCGCGCCCGTTCCAGGGCGCGGGCCTGATTGCCTTCGTCGCGCATGGTCTGGGCTTGCTCGTCGAGTTCACGCGCTTCATCGCCGAAACCCAAACCGCGAAACACCTGCGACCAAAACACGGCTTCCCGAATGAAGGTCAGGCGCGGTCCGATAGCCGATCTCCGCCGTCCCGTTTTTGACGGCGCGGCGGTGGTGCTTGTGGATGGCACCACCGGCGTAGCGACCGGCTTTGGATCAACGATTTCGCCTAACGCGTCCAAGGGCAGTTGCCAGTGTCCGTCGATCTTGCGGGCACCCGGATAGCGACCGGTCTTCATTCCTTCCCTGACACGCTGGACAACACCGCGCGTGTCGCGTCCCTTCAACACCAGCGCGACCTCATCAGCCCTCAACGCATACCGCCCAGGGAAGATTTCGCGCAGTTTTTCAAGGGTTTCCGTTGCCATGAGAATCCTGGGACAAATCTGGGACAAGCGGGTGATGTTTCGGGGTGTTTTCCGGTGTATTCGCCCTACCGGGAAACCCCTAAAAACTGGCCGAAAAGCGCTTATTTCCTGCGGTCCAAGCCTGAACGCACTAAGAACAAGACCCTTAGGAGGGGGACGCTCTATCCAGCTGAGCTACGGGGCCATGCGCGGGGAGCGATTGTACCGGCTGGACGCGGGCTGCGGGCCGCGGGTCACAGCGGCAGGTAGAGCGTCATGGCCGCCGAGGCCGTGCGGCGAAAGCCGAAGCCCTCGTAGAACGCCGCGGCGCGCGCGTCCTTGGCGTCGACGACCATCACGCGCACGCCCAGCGTGGAGCGCACCGACAGGGCGAGATTGACCGCATGGCCGAGTAGCAGCTGGCCGTGGCCACGCCCCTGCTCGGCCTGCGCCACCGCCAGCCGGCACAGGCGGATCGCCGGCACCGGATAGGCGGGCAGACGCTCGCGATCGGCCGGCTTCAGTTCGGTCAGATGCAGCTGCGCGGCCGACAGCGCGCAGTAGCCGAGCAACCGCGCGGGGGCGGCATCGTCGATCAGGACATGGGTGGTGGCGATGCCATCGCGCTGGTGCTGCCCCGCGCGCTGGCGCAGGTAGTCATCCAGCGCCGCCACGCCGCAGCTGAAGCCGTCGCGGTCGTGCCGCTTGCCGTCCAGGACGGCGAAAGCCAGCGCCACGGATCAGCGCTTGGCCACGCGCGCCGCGGCGTCCATCGCCTTCTTCAGGCGTGCGTTGGGGCGCAGCGGTGCATCGAGCGCCTCCAGGAAGTGGCGCGATTCGGTCCTGGACAGGGTCACGACCGCGTCGGCCGCGATGGCGGCATCGGCCTCGCGCAGCACGGCGTCGCGCACGAAGGATGACACCGGCATGCCGCGCAGCGCGGCGGCGCGGGCGATGCGTTCCTTGTCGTGCGTTGCGAGACGCAGATCCAGACGGGCGGGTGAGACGCTCATGACAGGGCTCCTGTACTTGTACGGAAGTATACCGTACGACCGGTCTGCGCGTGGATCGCAGTTCAGGGCGCATCCGTGGCCATAACCGGGCCTTAGTCCTATATCGAACGTCCCGGCCCGGCTGCCCACCCAGGCGAACGGCCACGCGCTCGACGCCGCGGCCGCCGGTCACCCCGCGGACAGCCCGCCCACACCGCGCGTGCTACGTTGCCCGGCCTGTTTGAACGGGCGAGGAGCGGCGGCGTCATGTGTCCGAGCAAGGTGGCCGAAGGCGCGGCGCGGGGCTGGCTGGTGCCGATCGGCGGGGCCGAGGACAAGGGGCGCGATGCGCGCATCCTGCGCCGCTTCGTGGCGCTGGCCGGGGGCAAGGCGGCACGGATCGCGGTGATCCCCACGGCCAGCCAGTCGCGCGAGGCCGGGCCGCGCTACGAACAGCTGTTCGACGAACTCGGTGCGCGCCAGGTGGAGGTGCTGGACTTCGGCACCCGCCGCGACGGCCAGGACCGTGCGCGGCTGGCGCGGATCGAGCAGGCCAGCGCGATCTTCTTCACCGGCGGCAACCAGCTGCGGCTGTCCACGCTGCTGGGCGGCACGCCGGCCGCGCAGCTGATCCGCGCGCGCAACGCGGCCGGGATCCCGGTCGGCGGCACCAGCGCCGGGGCGGCGATCCTGTCCGAGCACATGATCGCCTTCGGCCGCGAAGGCGCGGCGCCGCAGGCCGATTCGGTGCGCCTGGCGCCCGGCCTGGGGCTGACCAACCGCTTCGTGATCGACCAGCACTTCCGCCAGCGCGACCGGCTGGGCCGGCTGCTGGCGGCGCTGGCCTACAACCCCTTCGCCATCGGCATCGGCCTGGACGAGGACACCGCCGCCTTCATCGGCCCGGACAACACGCTGGAAGTGGAAGGCTCCGGCGCGGTCACGGTGGTCGATGCGGGCGAGCTGGAGTTCTCGTCCATGGCCGAGGCCAGCGAGCGCGACCCGGTGTGCATGCTCGGCCTGAAGATGCATCTGCTGCTGGCCGGGGCCACCTACAACCTGGCCACGCGCACGGCCTCGCCCGGCACGCTGGCGCGGGAGCCGGCATGAGCCGGTCCCTGCGCATCGTCGAACGCGCGGTCTATCTGGGCCCCTCGATCTACGCGCACGAGCCGGTGATCCGGCTGGACCTGGACCCGGGCGATCTGCGCGACTGGCCCAGCGGCCGGCTGGGGCCGGACTTCGCCGAGGCGCTGCTGGCCGCCCTGCCCGGCCTGGCCACGCACGGCGACTTCGCCCAGCACCTACGCGCGGGCGATGGCCTGCCGCTGAGCGAGGTCCTGCAGCACATGGCGCTGGCGGTGCAGGCCATGGCCGGCGAGGACGTGCGCTTCGGCGCCACCCTGCTCGGCGAGGACGCGCCGCCGGGCCTGGACCGGGTGGTCTACGCCTACACCCAGCGCGAGGAAGGCCTGGCCGCCGGCGAACTGGCCCTGCGCCTGCTCACCTCGCTGCTGCCCGCGCCCCTGCGCGGCGACACGGCACCGGACGATGGCTGGAGCTGGGACGCAGCCAAGGTCGACTACATCCTCTATGCCCAGCGGCGCGCACTGGGCCCGTCCACCGCCGCGCTGGTCGCCGCGGCGCAGGCGCGCGGGATCCCGTGGCTGAGGCTGGACACCCATTCGCTGATCCAGTTCGGCCACGGCCGCTATCAGCAGCGCATCCAGGCCACGCTGACCGGGCGCACGCCGCATCTGGCGGTCGAGCTGGCCAGCGACAAGGAGGCCACCAATCACCTGCTGGCCGGACTGGGGCTGCCGGTGCCGCAGCAGCGTCTGGTCACCACGCTGGAAGGCGCGGTGCGCGCCGCGCGCGCGCTGGGCGGCCCGGTGGTCACCAAGCCTTACAACGGCAACCACGGCCGCGGCATCAGTATCGACCTGTCCACGCCGGAGGAGATCGCCGCCGGCTTCGAGGCCGCGCGGGAACACGCGCGCTCGGTGATCGTGGAGACCTACATCGCCGGCGACGACCACCGCCTGCTGGTGGTGGACGGCGCGCTGGTCGCCGCCACCCGGCGCACGCCCGGGCATGTGGTCGGCGATGGCGTGGCCGACATCGCCGAGCTGGTCGATCGGGTCAACGCCGATCCGCGCCGCGGCATCGGCCACGAGAAGGTGCTGACCCAGCTGGAGCTGGACGAGCAGGCCGACGCCATGCTCGAACGCGTCGGCTACGGCCACTTCAGCGTGCCGGCGGCCGGCGAGGTGGTGTACCTGCGCGCCACGGCCAATCTGTCCACCGGCGGCACCGCCACTGACGTCACCGACCTGATCCACCCCGACAACCGCGACATGGCCGTGCGCGCGGTGCGCGCGATCGGCCTGGACGTGGCCGGCGTGGACTTCATCAGCCCGGACATCGCGCGCAGCCATCGCGAGGTGGGCGGGGCGATCTGCGAGGTCAACGCCGCGCCCGGCCTGCGCATGCACGTGGCGCCCAGCGAGGGCCGCCCGCGCGATGCGGCCGGGCCGGTGCTGGACATGCTGTTCCCGCCCGGCACGCCATCGCGCGTGCCGATCGCCGCGCTGACCGGCACCAACGGCAAGACCACCACCGTGCGCATGCTGGCGCACATCGCCAAGATGGCCGGCCACGTGCCGGGCATGACCAGCACCGACGGGGTGTACATCGACGGCCAGCGCACCGTCGAGGGCGACATGACCGGCCCGCTCGCCGCGCGCATGGTGCTGGGCGATCCGCAGATCGACATCGCCCTGCTTGAGACCGCACGCGGCGGCCTGCTGCGCGCCGGGCTGGGCGTGCCGGAGGTGGACGTGGGCGCGGTGCTCAACGTCGCCGCCGACCATCTTGGCGCGCGTGGCGTGGACACGCTGGCGCAGCTGGCGCGGGTCAAGCGCATCGTGGTGGAGGTGGCGCGCGACTGCGCGGTGCTCAACGCCGACGACCCGCTGGTGCTGCGCATGTCCGCCTACACGCAGGCGCGCAACGTCTGCTACGTCACCGCCAACCCTTCCCATGGGCTGGTGCGTGCGCATATCCGCGCCGGCGGCCGCGCCTGCGCGCTGGAGGACGGCGTCAACGGCCAGATGATCACGCTCTACGACAAGGGCGCGCATCTGCCGCTGCTGTGGACGCATCTGATCCCGGCCACGCTGGAGGGCCGCGCCACGCACAACGTGTCCAACGCGATGTTCGCCGCGGCGATGGCCTTCGCGCTGGGGCTCAGGCTCGAGGCGATCCGCCAGGGCCTGCGCACCTTCGACACCACCTTCTTCCAGTCGCCAGGAAGGCTCAACCTGTTCGAGGAACATCCCTTCAAGGTGCTGATGGACTACGCGCACAACGCGCACGCCGCGGCGACCATGACCGACCTGGCGCGGCGCATGGACGTGGACGGCCGGCGCATCGTGGTGCTGAGCGCGCCGGGCGATCGCCGCGACACCGACATCGACGCGGTCGCCCGCGCGGTGGCCGGGCAGTTCGACCACTACATCCTGCGCCGCGACGACGCGCTGCGCGGACGCGGCGAGGACGAGGTGCCGCAGCGCCTGGCCCGCGCCTTGCGCGCGGCGGGCGTGGACGCGGAGGCCATCGAACTGATTCCCGACGAACAGCAGGCGGTGGACGCCGCGCTGCGCATGGGCCGGCCGGACGACCTGGTGCTGATCTTCGCCGACCAGCTCAGCCGCACCTGGAAACAGATCACCAAGTTCCGCGCCGAGGGCAGCGCCGCGCCTTCGCCCGTGCTGCGGAGCACGCACGCGCAGGACGACGAGGAGACGCCCGACGCACTGCCCGAAGGCGTGGTGCAGGACGCGCGGGGCCTGGTGTTCCGCCGCGAGACCGACTGAGCCGCGCCATGCAGGCCCTGCCCTATCGACACGCGCGTCGGTTGACCGGTCCCAATGTCTACTTCGCCGACACCGGCACGGCGCTGGAAAGCGCGGCCGGGCAGGCGTTCGACCTGGACGCGCTGCGGCGCTGGGACGCGCTGGTGCGCGAGGCCGTGGCGCTGCTGGGCTGGCCGGCCGGCGCGCGCTATCGGCATCGCCATGCCAGCGGCGCCACCCTCGCCTTCTCCGCGCCGCTGGATCAGCTGCACACCGCCACCGCGCTCAACATCTGGGCTTGGTGGATCGCCAGCAACAGTCCGGCCGAGCCGCTGCACGCGCCCGGCGATGCGGCCACCTGGGACATCGCGCTGGCCACGCGCACGCTGCAGGCCAGCGCCGCGGCCGAGGCACGGCCGACCCTGCTCGCGCTGCAGCGCAAGGCGCGCGCCCGTGCCCTGCCCTTCCTGCTGGACGAGGACGAGCTGACGCTGGGCAGCGGCAGCGGCGCGCGCAGCTGGTTCGTCGACGAACTGCCCGACCCGGCACACGTGCCCTGGCCGCGCCTGCATCGCATCCCGGGCGCGCTGGTGACCGGCTCCAACGGCAAGACCACCACCACGCGCCTGCTGGCCGCGCTATGCCAGGCGCATGTCGGGGACACCGCGTACAGCTGCACCGACGGCGTGTTCTTCCAGGGCCAGGCGCTGGACAGCGGCGACTTCTCCGGGCCGGCCGGCGCGCGCGAGGCGCTGCGCCAGGGGCAGGCCCGCGCCGCCGTGCTGGAGACCGCGCGCGGCGGCCTGCTGCGCCACGGCTTGGCGATCGAACAGGCCGATGTGGCGGTGGTGACCAACGTGGCGCACGACCACTTCGGCGAGTTCGGCGTGCATGACCTGCACATGCTGGCGCAGGTCAAGCTCAGCGTGGCCCGCGCGGTGGGCGTGGGCGCGCACCTGGTACTCAATGCGGACGATGCGTTCCTGCGCACGCAGTCCACCGCGCTGTCGTGTCCGCTGGCGTGGTTCGCGCTGGATTTCGACCAGCCGCTGCTGCGGCTGCATCGCGCGCTCGGCAAGCCGACCTGCGGCGTGCGCGAGGCGCATCTGTGGCTGGCGCTGGCGGGCATCGAACACGACCTCGGCCCCACCGCCGCGATGCCGCTGAGCCTGGGCGATCGCGCGCGCTACAACCTGGGCAACCTGGCGGCGGGCGCTCTGGCCGGCGCCCTGCTGGGTATCGCGCCGGGGACCATTGCGCGGGTGCTTGCCTGCTTCGGGCAGGACCCGGACGACAATCCCGGGAGGCTGCAGCAGTGGATGTTCGGCAGCACGCGCGTGGTCGTGGACTATGCGCACAATCCTGAGGGCCTGCGCAGCTTGCTCGATGCGCTCGACGCTTCGCGACGCGACGGCCGGCTGGGGCTGCTGCTGGGCCACGCCGGCAATCGCCAGGACGAGGATCTGCGCGCGGTCGCGCATGTCGCGGCGGCATACGCGCCGGAGCGGGTGATTCTCAAGGAGCTGCCGGGTTATGCCCGCGGTCGTGATGCCGATTCGGTACCGGCGCTGATGCATGCGCAGCTGCTGGCCGATGGCCTGGATCCGCAACGCGTGCAGCTGCGGGCAGATGAGGTGCAGGCCGCGCGCAGCCTGCTCGCCTGGGCCAGTGAAGGCGACTTGCTGGTGCTGCCTGTGCACGAGCTGGCCAATCGCGCGCAAGTGGTGGCGCTGCTGGATGAGATGGCCGCTTCGGGGTGGCGGGCGGGGGCGCCGGTGCCAGAGCAGGCGCTGGATCGAGTCGGGTAGAAGGACGGTCCAGCAACTGCGCATCTCGGACTCGCCGGTCTCGCTGATTGATCGATTGATCGAGCAGCAGAGTGTGAAGCTGCGGCTTTGCCCATTGCCGTGCATAGCAAGTTGAGGCCGGAAGTAGGTTGCGCCAGCCGAGCATGGCGCGAAGAGCACCCATCCCCAGCCCTCCCCTTCGCTTCGCGAAAGGGAGGGGGCCGATCATGCGATCGGCAAGGACTACTGGGCAGTGTTGCTGTCCGCTTGATTCGCGAGCAGCAGTGCCGATCGTCGATCTTAGGAATGACGGGCTGTGCTTCTGCTCCCTCCCTTTGGCCGCAGGCCAAGGGGAGGGCTGGGGAGGGGTTGCTCCGTTGCCGTTGCCGTTGCCGTTGCCGTTGCCGTTGCCGTTGCCGTTGCCGTTGCCGCTGCTGTCGCTGCTGTCGCTGCTGTCGCAAATGCTCTCGCTGCCACGCTCCTGCACGAACGAGCGAACCAGCGCCAAAAAAGCAGCCAACCAAACCCCATATCTGGCTAACCGTCATCGCCCCCGCACGGCCACCGGCATGCCATCCTGATGCCCTCATGAACCCTGCCCCGCAGTTCTGGCGCGATCCGGCGATGCCGCATGTCGAGAGCAGGCGTGCGTGGCAGAGCCGCGCCTGTTACCGGCCGCATAGCCATCCGACCTTTTCCATCGGCGCGGTCGATGAGGGCACCAGCGTCTTTACCGGCGCGGCCGAGGGGCCGGTCGTGCTGCAGCCGGGCTCGCTGGTGCTGGTCCCGCCTGCGCGCGTGCATGCCTGCAATCCTGCGCCGGGCAGCGCCTGGAGCTACCAGATGCTGCATCTGGATGCGCGCTGGCTGCAGCGCGTGCTGCAGGCGCAGCGGCCGCAGGCGCAGGCACTGGAGCGCGCGCCGATCCGGGTGAGCGCTGAGCCTGCGCACTACCAGGCCTTCTGCCGGCTCAACGCGCTGCTGTTTTCCGCAGCCTCGATCCAGGAGAAGGAGGCCGCCCTCCTCGCCTTCGTCGCACGCTTCTGCCGCCTGCCGGCACAACGCGTCTTCCCGCCGCGGGAAGCCGGCGCGAGCCGCCAGCGGCTGCGGCCGGTGCTGGACGCGTTGCACCAGGCGGGCGCCGAGATACGCTCGCTGCAGGAGCTGGCGGACATGGCGGGCCTGAGCCGCTACCAGATGATCCGCCTGTTCCGCGCCGCGACCGGCCTCACCCCGCATGCCTGGCAGTTGAACCAGGCGATCAACCAGGCGCGCACGCGCCTGCAGGCAGGCGACGCGTTGGCCGACGTCGCCGCCGATCTCGGCTTTGCCGATCAGAGCCATTTCCAACGGATCTTCAAGGCCCATACCGGCACCACGCCGGGCCGCTACCGGGACTGATCCCGGCGCAATTTCGTTCAAGACGCGCGCCGTCGGCATGCACAGACTCGGATGTCCTTCGAGCACCGATGTCCGCATGCAGCAGTTCCTGATCATCGCCGCGGCCCACTTCCTGGCGCTGCTCTCGCCCGGCCCCGACTTCTTCCTGGTCGCGCGCACCTCGCTGCGCGCCGGCTGGCGGCTGGCCAGCGGCGCCTGCGTAGGAATCGCCGTGGCCAACGGCGTCTTCATCCTAATCGCCTTCGCCGGCCTGTCGGCCTTGCGCCCGGGCAGCGCGCTGTTCGTCGGCCTTCAGCTGATCGGCTGTCTGTATCTGCTGTATCTGGGCTGGCTGTTCCTTGTCCATGCCGGCAGAAGCGACCTGCAGGTGATGGACGGCGTCCAGGCGCCGCGCAGCGCGGCGGCCGGCGCGGCGTCCTGGCTGCGCGCGATGGGCATGGGCTTTCTGTCCGGCATCCTCAATCCGAAGAACGCCCGGTTCTACGCCAGCCTGGCGGCGATGCTGACCGGGGCGCAGACCAGCGCAGGCTGGAAGCTGTTTTACGGCGTGTGGATGTTCAGCGTGGTCCTGCTGTGGGACCTGCTGGTGGCCATGTGCATCGGCAATGCGGCGGTGCTGCGCCGCTTCGCGCGGGCGCTGCCGTGGCTGGAGCGGGTCTCCGGCGCGGTGCTGATCCTGTTCGCGCTCGGGGTCATCGTCATGCTCGTCGTGCGCTGAATCCCGACCGGCGCGTCCATGCCCAAGCATGGCGCGCGTCGGCCCGGTCCAGCGGACTGCGCGCCGCGTCGCCAGGACGCGACGCGCGGCCGTCTTACTCCTCGATCACGTCCTTGCGCGGCAGCGGCGCGTCGCGCATCGCCGCCTGGTAGGCGAAGGTGGCGATGATCGCGGCGGCCTGCTGCAGGTCGGCGGGAACGGCGTGGTCGTAGGTGTCCAGATCGCTGTGGTGGACCTGGGTGCCGTAGTCCAGCCGGTCCTGCACGAACTGGAAGCCCGGCAGGCCCACGCGGTCGAACGGGATGTGGTCGGTGCTGCCGGTGTTGCGGCTGGTGACGATGCTCGCGCCGATGTCCTCGAACGGCGCCAGCCAGGCCTTGAAGATCGGCATCACCGCCTGGTTTTCCTGCGCGTAGATGCCGCGGATGCGGCCTGAGCCGTTGTCCAGGTTGAAGTAGGCCGACAGCTTGCCCCAGTCCTTGGTCTTCTGCAGCGGGCCGGTCGGCGTGCGCAGCGAGGACGGCAGTTCCTTCTGCGCCGGGTCGGTCGGCTCGGGATAGCGGGCGAAATGGCGCGAGACGTAGTCGGTCGAGCCGATCAGGCCCTGCTCCTCGCCGCTCCACAGCGCCACGCGGATGGTGCGCTTGGGTTTGGCGCCGACCGCCTTGAGGATGCGCATGGCCTCCATCATCACCGCCACGCCGGCGCCGTTGTCCGAGGCGCCGGTGCCGGCGTGCCAGGAGTCCATGTGCGCGCCCAGCATCACCACCTCGTCGGCCTTGCCGCTGCCCTTGAGCTCGGCGATGGTGTTGTAGCCCGGGTCGTTGCCCTGGCTGGTGAAGCGCGCATCGGAGCGCACGCGCAGGCGCACGGTGTCCTTGCGCTCCAGCGCGCGCATCAGCGGGTTGTAGTGCTCGGCGGCGACCACCAGTTCGGGCACGCCGACCGGCTCGCCGGCCTTGCGCGAACCGCCGCCGCCCACGCGCAGGATGCCGTCGTCCCAGCCGGAGATGCTCAGCGCGGCCAGCGCGCCTTCGTCGATCAGGAACTGGTTGGTGGCCTTGGCCAGCTCGGTGCGCTCGCGGTATTCCTTCAGGCGCTTGTCGCGCGCGGCCTTGTCGGTGGGCGCGGGGATGGCGAAGTCCAGCAGCTCGTGCAGGCCGGCCTCGTCATAGCGCTTGGAGGCGGCCTCGGTGTTGGGCTTGTACGGACGCGCCTCGCTGAGCAGCACGATCTTGCCGCGCAGCTTGCCCTTGTACTTGTCCAGGTCGGCCTTGGTCTTGAGGTTGAGCGCGATGGCCTCGCCCTCGACCGTGCCGTTGGTCGCCGGCGTCCAGGCCTTGGGCACGGCGTGCAGCGGTGCGGCGCGCGGGCTGAGCAGCTCCAGGCTGGCGCTGCTGAACTCCCAGCCGCGGCCGAAGTCGTCGAAGGCCTCGTCGTGGACGTTGCTCAGGCCCCACTCGGTGAATTTCTCCCGGGTCCAGGCATTGGCGCGGCCCATGGCCGGCGAATTGGTCAGGCGCGGACCGATCTGCTCGGTCAGGTACTGCAGCGTGTCGGCCACCTGCGAGCGATGGAAGGCTTCCTGCCGGATCTTGCCGACCATCGCCAGGTCCACCGTTTCCTCGGCCTGGGTCGCGAAGGCCATCCCCAGCCCCGCGACCAGCGCCGCCCATTTCATCCGCCTCATGCCTGCTTCCCCATCTGCGTTGTTGAAGGTTGTGTCGTGCAACCTACCGAGTCTGCCAGCGCGTTGTGCGCCTGCAGCAGGCCACAGGTCATGGCCGCCGATGACAAACCTGTCAGGCCAGCGGCGTCAGCCGGGCGCGGCGCAGCGCCGGGGCGTCCTGGCCGGGCCAGTCGCGGTCCACCGCCACCTGCGCGCGGGCCGCGCTGGCCTGCAGCGCCGCGAAATCCAGCTCGCCGATCGCCCAGATCTGCTCACCTTCCGTCTGCGCGATCACGCCGTCGGCGGGCAGGTCCACATCCATCGGCGCGAACAGCGCGGCCTCGCCCGTGTTCTCGTCCAGCGCCGGGCTCCACGGCGCGCTGCCGGCGGTCACCGACTGGGCGACGAACAGGCGGTTCTCCAGCGCGCGCGCCAGGCAGCCCACGCGCACGCGGGTGGCGCCGGCAGCCGTATCGGTGCAGCTGGGCACCACCAGCAGACGCGCGCCGGCCTGCTGCTGGGCACGCACCGGCAGCGGGAACTCGGCGTCGTAGCAGATCGCGATGCCGGCGCGGATCTCGTCGGCGGCGAACACGCGCAGGTCGTCGCCGCCTTCGATCACCTGGGCGTTCTTCTCGAAACCGGTGAGCTGCAGCTTGTCCTGCCAGCCGCGGCGCCCGTCCGGGGTGAACCAGTGCGCGCGGTTGCGATAGCGTCCGTTGCCCACTGCGGTGAGGAAGCTGCCGGCGATCACGTGCAGGCCCATGCGTTGGGCCAGCGTGGCGTAGAGATGCAGGAACGCCTCGGCGTACTGCTGGGTCGCTTCCAGCGAGGCCAGCAGGTCGGCGCTGATGGCCACCGGGAAGGTCGCGGCCAGCTCCAGCGACAGGTATTCGGGCAGCACGGCGATGCGCGCGCCGGCGTCGGCGGCCTGCTGGAGCAGATGCACCTGCTTCTCGGCGAAGGCATCGAAATCGCGCGGCTGGCCGATCGGGTACTTGGCGACGGCGACCCTCATGCCCGCCCCTCCAGCGCACGGGTCCAGAAGGTCAGCGTGTGCGCGACCTCGCCGTGCCCGGCCTCGCGCCAGGGCAGACGCAGCTGCAGCCCGTCGCGGCGCGTGTAGCCGCGCTTGCGCCAGAACGCGTCGTTGTCGCGATGCCCGGCCGGGCGGCGCGGATCGGTCAGGTCGCGATCCACCGCGCAGAAGGCGGTCGTGTCGAACCCGCCCAGCGCGCGTGCATGGGCCTCGCGCGCATCGAAGAAGGCATGGCCGATGCCGCGCCCGCGCCACTGCGGCAGCAGCACGGACTCGCCGAAGTAGAAGACGCGGCTCGCATCCAGACCCTGGGCAATGAACGGCGCGGAGAAGGCCTCGGTGTCGTCCAGCAGCGGCAGGCCGGTGGAAGCACCGATGACCTCCTCGCCCGCCAGCGCCAGCACGAACACGCTGCGCGGCGAGCGCGCATAGGCGGCCAGGTAGTCGCACTCGTAGGCGTGGCTGCCCTGGTACAGGTAGGGCCAGTGCGCGAACACGGCGATGCGCAGGCGCGCCACATCGTCCAGGTAGGGCGCGATCTCGGCGCCGCGCACCACCGCGATGCGGTGCGCGGGCAAGGCGGAAGCAAGCGAGGTCATGGGCCTAATTTACCGCACCCCGCCGTGCGCTTCCGCCACAGCAGGACCGCGATGCCCTGCTCCGGCACCAGCGCCAGCCACGCGGCGCGATCGCACCGCGCACTGAGCCACACCAGCCCGCCCTGCACGCCGCGCAGGCAGCGCCACGGGCGCCAGGCCGGCAGCTGCGGGCGACGCGGCCAAAGCGCCGCGTTCAGCAGCTCGGTCGGCCGCTCGCGCAGCGCCTGCGCGGTCGCCTGGGCCAGTTCGAACACCAGCGCACCACCCACGCCGCGCCGCAGCGGCGGCAGCGGCGGCCCGTCCGGTCCGGCCCGCAGCCCGCACACCGACAGCGCCGCCGGCAGACGGCGCGCCGCGTGGCGCACCGCGCGTCCGTGCAGGAGCATCAGCGCAGCTCCGTGGACAGCGCATACCAGTCGATCCTGCGCGTGATCCACATGATGGCCGCCAGGATGGCGAACAGCAGCAGCGAGCCCATCAGCAGCGCGTTGTCCTCGGACATCAGCAGGCCGTACAGCGCGCCGTACAGCGCGGTCAGCGCCAGGGCGAACCCGCCCGCCAGCCAGGGGCTGCGCAGAACGCCTGCGAGGTACACGAACTGCACGCCGATGCAGGCCCCGGCCGCGATCAGATACGCCAGCCAGAACGCGATGTGCTCGGACAGGCTGAACAGCAGCAGGAAGAACATCGCCAGCGCCAGGCCCACCAGCAGGTATTGCAGCGGATGGATCCGCATGCGCCGCACCAGTTCCAGCAGGCCGAAGCCGACGAAGGTCAGCAGCACGAACAGCAGCCCGTACTTGCAGGCGCGATCGGCCAGCGTATACGCGTCGACCGGATCGACCAGCTCCACACGCAGGGCGTCCAGCGCGGCCCCGTCTTCGGACTGCAGCTGCTGCAGCTGGGCCTGCGCCTGGCTGGCCAGCGAGGACACCGCCCACTGCGCATCGAAGCCGCGCGCGCCGACCGTGCGCTGCACGGGCAGGAAGTCGCCGCCGAAGGCCGGATGCGGCCACGGCGAGGCCAGCCGCACGCGGCTGTCGTCGGCCACCGGCACCACCTCCAGCGCCTGCGTGCCGGCCAGCGCGAAGGCCAGCGTCACGCTGCGTCCCGGCACGCGCCCATCCACCACCTCCGGCAGGAGCGCGCTGACGCCGGCCAGGGGTGCGTTGAAGGCGCGCGTGCCGGGCTGCAGGCGCAGGGCCGCGCCATCGACGCGCAGGCTCGGCGCGCCCTGCAGACCGCGCACATCGCGCAGGCCCAGCACCAGGTAGGGCGTGCCATAACGACGCACCACCCCGGCCGGCGCCGGCGGCAGCGCGGTGGAGAACTGCGCCGACAGCTGCCCGTCCCAGACGTAGGTCGGCACATCGAACAGCCCGACCCTGCGCGTCTGCGGCCGCAGCTGGCCGCCGACCTGCAGCGACAGCGGCGCCTGCAGCAGCGTGCCTTCGCTGCGCACCTGCCGCGTGCGCGCCTGGCCGGTGGCATCGGTCCACGCCTGCTCGCGCACATCGACATAGGGCAGCGCGCGCAGCGGCCCGACCAGCCGCTGCGCGCCGGCGCTGCTGCGCGCCACGCGCTTGACGGCCTGTTCGCGGTAGGCGGTGCGCTCGGCGATCAGGCTGCGGGTCATGCTCAGGGGAATCAGCAGCGCCAGCACCAGCGCGCCGACGATGGCGAAACGCGACAACAGCTTCAGGGATTTCATGCACGGCTCCGGCCGGTGGTCGATGCCGGACAGGCTGCGCGGGCCATGTGGGGCGCGGTTGAGCGGTGCTTGAAGCCAATGTGAAGTCCGCCGGCGGGCTGCTCGCGTTGATCGGGATGACAGGTCGCGCCGACTAGACTGACGGCTCCGTCAGTTTCAACCGGAGCGTCGCCTTGGACTTCACCACCGTGCACTGGGCCACGCACGATTCGCGCCTGCTGCTGTGCGCCCTGGCCGGCATCGTCTGCATCGTCGCCCTGATCAGCCTGCTCCGGCTGCCGCCGTTCCTGTCGATCCTGGTCGGCAGCTTCGTGGCCGGGCTGGGCATCGGGCTGCCGCCCGAACAGCTGGCCAAGTCCTTCAGCACCGGCGCCGGCCACCTGCTGGGCGACGCCGGCCTGATCATCGCCCTGGGCGCCATGCTGGGGGCGATGCTGGCCGATACCAGCGCGGCCGACCGCATCGCCTCGACCCTGCTCGGCATCGGCAAGGGCAAGGCGCTGCCCTGGGTGATGGCGCTGGTGGCGATGGTGATCGGCCTGCCGCTGTTCTTCGAGGTCGGCCTGGTGATGATGGTGCCGATCATCTTCGTCATGGCGCGCCGCGCGCAGCAGCCGCTGCTGCGCATCGCCGTCCCGGCACTGGCCGGCATGACCACCCTGCACGCGCTGATGCCGCCGCACCCCGGCCCGCTGATCGCGGTCAGCACGCTGCATGCGGACCTGGGGCTGACGATGCTGTTCGGCTTCCTCATCGCGGTGCCGGCGGTGATCCTGGCCGGCCCGCTGTACGGGATCTGGCTGTCGCGGCGCATGGACATCGCCGTGCCGGCCAAGATGGAGGCGCTGTTCTCCGCGCGCGAGGCGCCGGCGCATCCGCCCGGCTTCGCCGCGAGCCTGTCGATCATCCTGCTGCCGGTGGTGCTGATGCTCGGCGCCACGCTGGCCAAGATCGCCCTGCCGCCGGACGCGCCGGCTGCCACGGCGCTGCGCTTCCTGGGCGAACCGATGGTAGCCCTGGCCCTGGCGGTGCTGGCCGCGGTGGCGCTGCTGGGCTGGGGCGGCGGGCTGGGACGCGCGCGGGTCAACCAGGTGCTGCTCAAGAGCCTGCCGCCGATCGCCGCGCTGCTGCTGACCATCGGCGCCGGCGGCGGCCTGAAGCAGGTGCTGCTGGATGCCGGCATCAGCGACACCATCGCCAAGGTCGCCCAGGGCGCGCACCTGCCCTATCTGCTGCTGGCCTGGCTGATCGCGGTGGCGCTGCGCCAGGCGACCGGCTCGGCCACGGTGGCCACGACCACCACCGCCGGCATCCTGGCGCCGCTGGTCGCGCACCTGCCGCCCACGCAGGGCGCGCTGATCGCGCTGGCCATCGGCGCCGGCTCGGTGTTCTTCTGCCACGTCAACGACGCCGGCTTCTGGATGGTGCGCGAGTACTTCGATCTCAAGCTCAAGCAGACGGTGATGGTGTGGTCGGTGCTGCAGACCATCGTCTCGCTGGTCGGACTGGCCGGCACCGCGCTGCTGTGGCGCCTGCTGGCGTGATCGCAGGGGCTTTGCAGGACACGCGCTAGGCTTTGCCCTATGACTGAACCGCTGACCGGCCCGGCCGACGATCCCCGCCGCATCCGCCTGCGCCGCATGAAGCTGGCCGCGTTCGGCCTGCTGGTGCTGATGCTGGCCGGCTTCGGCTTGAGCCATGCGATGGGGCTGCGCGGCGGCTGGGCATGGCTGGCCGCGTTCTGCGAGGCGGCGGCGGTGGGCGCGATGGCGGACTGGTTCGCGGTGGTGGCGCTGTTCCGCCGGCCGCTGGGCCTGCCGATCCCGCACACGGCGATCGTGCCGCGCGGCAAGGCGCGGCTGGCCGACAGCCTGGCGGTCTTCGTGCGCGACCACTTCCTGGCGCCCGAGGCGCTGCTGGAGAAGCTGCGCGCGTTCGACCCGGCCGCGCGCCTGGGCCAGTGGCTGGCCGAACCGGCGCAGGCGAAGCTGCTGGCCGGCATGGCGCGCGGCTGGGCGCTGCAGGCGCTGGACCTGCTGGACGAGAGCGCCGTGCGCGCGGCGATCCAGCGCTTCGTGATCGCCCGCCTGCGCGGCTGGAACGCCGCCGGCACCGCCGGCCAGGTGCTGGGCCTGCTCACCGCCGACGGCCGCCACCAGGCACTGCTGGACGCCGCGCTCAAGCGCATCGCCCGCTGGCTGGACGACCCGGCGCTCAAGGCCCGCGCCTCGGCGCTGATCGTGCGCTACGCGCGGCGCGAATGGCCCAAGCTGATGGGCACGGTGGACCTGATAAAGCCGGTGGACGAGATCGGCGACGCCCTGGCCCAGCGCATCGCCGCCGCGGCGCTGGAGGAGCTGCAGACCGTGCTGTCCACGCCTGGCCATCCGCTGCGCCAGGACTACGAGGCCTGGCTGTCGCGCTACGTGCAGCGCCTGCGCGAGGACCCGGCGCTGGTGGAGCGCGTGGAGCAGATCAAGCAGGACCTGATCGACCACCCGGCCGTGCAGGACTACGTGCGCGGGCTGTGGGACCAGGTCCATGCCGCCCTGCGCGCGGACCTGGAGAACCCCGACTCGCGCCTGGCCGCGCACCTGGAGCGCCTGCTGCAGACCCTGGGCGAGGCGCTGGGCCGCGACGCCTCGCTGCGCGAGGCGCTCAACGCCCACCTCACCACCGCCGCCGAGAGCCTCACCACCCGCCTGCGCAGCGGCGTCACCCACCACATCGCCCAGACCATGAAGGGCTGGGACGAACGCCAGCTGGTGGACGTGCTGGAACTGGCCGTCGGCCGCGACCTGCAGTACATCCGCTTCAACGGCACGATCGTGGGCGGGCTGATCGGGCTGGTACTGCATGCGGTGGTGGTGTTCTGGGGCTAGCCCGAGCGGGCGCGGAACGGGCTTCTGGCGACACGCAGCGCTCGCGCGTCAACGCGTTTCACTCCGCCCGCGCGTGCCCTCCACACCTCGCCCCCCCTGCCTTGTGGCACTGTGCGCCCCGCCGCCGGCGCTTCAGCCTGCGCAGTCCTTTTTTGACCGGAGCCTTGCCCATGCGTCGTCTGACCCGTTCCGTGCTGGCCCTCGCGCTGGCCAGCGCCTGCTGCGGCGCCTCCGCCGCCGACGAGGCCGTGCCCACCGGGCGCCTGCCCACCTGGGCCCAGCCGCAGGAATACGCGCTGGACCTGAAGATCGACCCCGCCCAGGACAGCTTCAGCGGTACCACCACGATCAAGGTCAAGCTGACCCAGGCCAGCGACCACCTGTGGATCGACGGCAAGGAGCTCAAGGTCGGCAAGGTCACCGTGACCGACGCCGACGGCAAGGCCGCCGCGGCCAAGTACACCGTGGCCGACGCGCAGGCCGGCGTGGCCCGCATCGATTTCGGCAAGACCCTGCAGCCGCAGGAACTGACCCTGTCCATCGCCTACACCGCGCCGTTCAACCAGGCGCTGGAAGGCCTGTACAAGGTCACCTACGAAGGCAAGCCGTATGCGATGACGCAGATGGAGCCGATCAGCGCGCGCTTCGCCTTCCCCAGCTTCGATGAGCCGGCGTTCAAGACGCCCTACGACATCAAGCTGACCATCCCGGCCGACCTGCAGGCCGTGGCCAATACCGCCCAGGTGCAGGAGGCGCCCACGACCACCAGCAAGCGCTGGAAGACGCTGACCTTCGCCCGCACGCTGCCGCTGCCGACCTATCTGGTCGCCTTCGCCGTGGGCCCGTGGGACATCGTCGACGGCCCGGGCATCACCGCCACGCCGCAGCGCGCTGGCACCCTGCTGCTGCGCGGCGTGGCGCCCAACGGCAAGGGCCCGCGCATGAAGATCGCGCTGGATTCCACGCCGGTGATCATCCACACGCTGGAGGACTACTACGACTTCGGCTATCCCTTCGACAAGCTCGACCAGCTGGCCGCGCCGGACTTCTCCGCCGGTGCGATGGAGAACGCCGGCCTGGTGACCTACCGCGACTATCTGCTGCTGCTCGACAAGGATTCGGCCACCAGCTACAAGCGCTCGTCCTTCAACGTGATCGCCCATGAGCTGGCCCACCAGTGGACCGGCGATACGGTGACCATGTCCTGGTGGAACGACCTGTGGCTCAACGAGTCCTTCGCCACCTGGATGCAGCAGAAGGTCACCATGAAGGTGCATCCGGAATACCGCGCCGACCTGGACCGCGTGCAGGGCGCGCAGGGCGCGATGTCCGGCGATGCGCTGGTGGCCACGCGCAAGATGCGCCAGGAGATCACCGGCAACGGCGACATCGAGAACGCCTTCGACGGCATCACCTACCAGAAGGGCGCCGCGGTGCTGGGCATGTTCGAGGCCTATGTGGGCGAGGACACCTTCCGCACCGGCATGCGCCAGTACATCCAGCGGCACAAGTTCGGCAACGCCACCGCCGACGACCTGGTCAGCGCCATCGCCACCGCCGCCGGCAAGGGGCCGGAGTTCACCGCCGCGTTCAACAGCTTCCTCGACCAGCCCGGCGTGCCCTATGTGCATACCGAGGTCACCGACGCCAAGGGCCAGGTGGTGCTCAAGCTGACCCAGCGGCGCTACCTGCCGCTGGGCAGCACCGGCGATTCGGCCAAGACCTGGGGCGTGCCGGTGTGCGTGCGCTACCAGACCAGCGCCGGCAGCGACAAGGCCTGCACCCTGCTGTCGGCCGCCAGCGGCACCCTGGCCCTGCCGGGCGCGAAGCAGGGCGGCTGGGTGATGCCCAACGCCGGCGCCGCCGGCTACTACCGCATCGGCCTGGATGCCAAGGCGCTCAAGACGCTCACCGCCGATGTGGCCCAGCTCACCGATGCCGAGCAGCTGGCCTACGGCGACGGCGTCAGCGCCGCCTTCGACCTGGGCGAGTTGAACCCGGCCCAGCTGCTGGCCGCGCTCAAGCCGCTGACCGCCTCCAAAGTCTCCGAGGTCGCGACCGTGCCCACCGAACACGTGGGCTGGCTGTACGGCCGCCTGGCCAGGACCGACGCCCAGCGCGCGGCACTGACCCAGTGGGCCGAGGAGGCCTATCTGCCGCGCATGCAGCAGTTGGGCTATGTGCGCAAGGACGGCGAGGAAGGCAGCGATGCGCTCGAGCGCGCCGAACTCGCCGGCTTCCTGGCCCTGACCATGAAGGTGCCGGCCGCGCGCGCCGAGCTGCTCAAGCAGGGCGATGCAGTGCTGGCCGGCGGCAAGACGCTGGCCTTCGACCAGGCCAACCCCGACCTGCTCGCCGCCGCGCTGTCGGTGAGCGTGCAGGAGCACGGCGCTCCAGCCGTGGACCAGCTAATGGCCGCGCTGCCCGGCGTGATCGATCCGGCCCACCGCAACGCCATGCTCTCGGCGCTCAGCCGCACCGAGGACCCGGCGCTGGCCGCCAAGGTGCGCAGCTTCGGCCTGGGCAAGGACGTCAAGGTCGGGGAGATGCGCTACCTGCTGACCGCCGGCAAGCACGCCACCGTGGCCGATCGCGACACGCAGTGGAGCTGGTTCACCCAGAACTACGACGCCATCCACGCGCGCATCGGCGCCTTCGCCGGCGGCTCGCTGCCGCGCATGGCCTCGGCCGGCGCCTGCACCCCGGCCGAGTCGGACCGCCTGCAGGCGTTCTTCGAGCCGCGCCTGAAGGACCTGCCCGGCGCCATCCGCGGCCTGCAGCAGGCGCGCGAGAGCATCGCCCTGTGCGCCGCCCTCACCGCCAAGCAGGACCCGGTGACGCTGGTGAAGTAAGCGCCAGCGCTCGCTGCAGCACCTGGACGCCGCCGCAGGAAACTGCGGCGGTTTCTTTTTGGGCGCTTTGCCGAACTGCGGATATCGATGAGTGCGGCTTTGGTGAGCGGACTTCGCCCACCAGCCTCGACCCGGCCAAGTGCAACTTCTCGGCTCGGTTTCCACTGATAGCCGGCGCTTGGATGGTAAAAGATTGACCGCGCCTAATGCTTCCGGTGGGAGCCGCCCTTGTGGCCTTTTCGGCCATGGCGGCTCCCACGGGATTCCGCGAGGACTATGTGCACCCGTACACCAGCCTGGCCCGCGCTGTGTCACGCCCTGCCGGGGCGAGGCCGTGCGATCGAAAAGAACAGGATTTCTTTCGATCCAAAGGCGTTGGGTGAGCGCTCTGCCCCCTCCCTTTCGCCGCAGGCGAAGGGGAGGGCCGGGGTGGGGTGCTTTTGCTCTTCGCTTCGGTGGCTTGCCCGGGAAAGCCCCGCCCCCTCCCCATCCCTCCCCTGCGCTGCGCGCAAGGGAGGGGGCGCAAACCGAAGTCCTGTGACCTGACGCGCGAGGCAGCGGGCCGGCGGGCGGTGGCCGCGCCTAGCGAGGCAGGAGGCCGAGCGCCCGAATCAGGGCAGGATGCCCTGATTGAGGGACAAGCGGCCGCCGCCCGCCGGACCGCTGCCCCTTTCGAGGCCGACACGCTTCTGCCTTGCGCCCACCCAAGCCGCAGAAGAAACCTTTTCGCAGGCAATCGAACGCTGCGGGATGCTTCGCAGTCCGGGGGTAATCGATTCAAACCGAGAAGTCGGATTCAGAAAGCTGAGCAATGACAGTGGACACCTCAGACCCAACCATCCGCCCGTGCCCCGCTCGGCGGCTTGTGGCACAGTCCGCGGGCTCGCAATCACCCCTGATAGGAAGGAAAGCCCGATGAAAAGGATCCTGTTGAGCCTGACCCTCTGCCTGCTGGCCGGCACGGCGCTGGCGGCCGGCAGCGTGCGTTTCGGCAACAAGCTGGTCAGCACCGGCGACAGCGCCGGCAAGGTGACCCAGGTGGCCGGCAAGCCCGACCGCGTGATTCCGCTGCAGAACGAGTACAGCGCCAATATCGGCGAGCGCTGGGAGTACGACCAGTCGCAGAAGACCATCCAGATCATCTTCAAGGATGGCCGGGTGACTGATATCCAGGAGATCTACAACTAATCACCCCGCATCGCAGCGGCCGACGCTGCGATCGCCCGTGAATCTCGCCCCGGCCCCGGTCGAGGCCCGCCGCTTGTGTCCCACCTCGCGGGAGGCTGCGCCCCGCGCCGGTTGTCCGGCCTCCACCACAGGCGAATAATCCGCGTGTTGCGGTGCGCAACTCCCGCGCGCACCGGCCCTTCGACGCGTGTTCACCGCCGCCAGGCTCGCCTGCCGGGACCGTGAGGCCGCGTCGGTCAGGACCCGATCGCTGTGACTGCTGCTTCCCAGGCCCGGCCGCCCGCGCCGGCGCGCCCGCCCCGCAAGACGCCCGACTACCGGGTCATCTCGCTGATCCTGGCCTGCGCCATCTTCATGGAGCAGCTGGACGCCACCGTGCTGGCCACCGCGCTGCCGGCGATGGCGCGCGACTTCGGCGCCAGCGCCCCGGCGATGAGCATCGCCATGACCAGCTACCTGCTGGCGCTGGCGATCGGCATCCCCGCTTCGGGCGCGATGGCCGACCGCTTCGGCGCGCGGCGGGTGTTCAGCGCCTCGATCGTGGTGTTCGTCGCCGGCTCGGTGCTGTGCTCGCTGGCCACCAGCGTGCCGACCATGGTGGCCGCGCGCCTGCTGCAGGGCGCGGGCGGGTCGATGATGGCCCCGCTCGGCCGGCTGATCCTGCTGCGCACGGTCGAGCGCAGGCATCTGGTCTCGGCCATGTCCTGGACGCTGGTGCCGGCCTTCCTGGGGCCCTTGCTGGGGCCGCCGCTGGGCGGCCTGCTGGTGACGCACGCCAGCTGGCATTGGATCTTCTACATCAACGTGCCGATCGGGATCCTGGGCTTCGTGCTGGTGCGCGCGGTGATCCCTTACATCGAGGCGGCCGACGAACCCCGGCCGTTCGACCTGCCGGGCTTCGTGCTGTGCGGGCTGTGCCTGGGCTGCGGCCTGTTCGGCCTGGAAAGCGTGGGCCAGCCGGGGAACCTGATCACCGGCCTGGCGCTGATGGCGGTCAGCGCCTCGGCGGCGGCCGGCTACCTGTGGCACGCGCGGCGCGCGGACGCGCCGCTGCTGGACCTGGACGTGCTGAAGATCGACTCGTTCCGGCTCTCGGTGATCGGCGGCTCGCTGATGCGCATCACCCAGGGCGCGCAGCCGTTCCTGCTGCCGCTGCTGTTCCAGCTGGGCTTCGGCTACAGCGCCGCGCACGCCGGCCGGCTGGTGCTGGCCACCGCGCTGGGCGCGCTGCTGATGCGCCTGTGCACCCCGATGCTGCTGCGCCGGGTCGGCTATCGCAACGGCCTGCTCGCCAACGGCGTGCTGTCCAGCCTGGGCTATGCGGTGTGCGCGCTGTTCCGTCCGGGCTGGCCGGACTGGTTGATGTTCGTGCTGCTGGTGGGCTGCGGGGCGTTCATGTCCTTCCAGTTCGCCGCCTACAACACGGTGGCCTACGAGGCGGTGCCCACGCGCCGCATGAGCCACGCCTCCAGCCTCTACAGCACGCTGCAGCAGCTGATGCTCTCAGTTGGCGTGTGCGTGGGTGCGCTGGCGCTGAAGACCGCCATCGCCGTCGGCGGCCATGGCAGCGCGCAGCTGGGCGACTTCTCGGCGGCCTTCGTGCTGGTGACGCTGATCTCGCTGTCCTCGACCTGGTGGCATCTGAAGTTCAGCCACGACGTCGGCGCCGAGCTGTCCGGGCATCGCGCCCGCGCGACGGCCTGACTCACACCGCGACCTGGCGCTTCCCCAGATACAGCGCCAGGCCGACGTTGACCAGGGCCACCAGCGCCACGTAGTGCGCCGGCGCCAGCGCCCCCACACGCGCGGCCAGGTAGGCGATCAGCGGCGGCGTCACCGCCCCGGCGATGGCATAGGCCAGGTTGTAGGACAGGGCGAGGCCGGTGAAGCGCACCGGTGCGGGGAAGGCCGCGGTCATCACCCCTGGCGCGACGCCGGACACACCGGCGGTGAAGCCGGCCAGCGCGTACAGCGGCAGGAAGTAACGCCCGCCGTGGGCCAGGTCGAGATACAGCAGGTAGACGCCCACCATCAACGCCAGCGAGGACACCGCCAGCGCCGGCGCGCGGCCGATCCGGTCCGACAGCAACCCGGTCCACAGGCAGCCGACGATCAGGCAGACCGAGGCCAGCACGCTGCCTTCGCTGGCCCGCGCCGCCGAGATGCCGAACGAGGACTGCACCAGCGTCGGCGTCATCAGGATCACCACCACGATGGCCGCGGTCAGCGCCCAGGTCGCCCCCATCGACACCAGCACACCGCCGCGATGCTCGCGCAGTACGTCGCGGATCGGCAGCTTGGCCAGCCCCTTGCGCGCGCGCATCTGCGCGAACACCGGTGTCTCGTCCAGCCAGCGGCGCAGCCACACCGAGACGAAGCCGAACACGCCGCCGATCAGGAACGGAATGCGCCAGGCGTAATCCAGCAGCTGCGCCGGGGTGAACCAGTGCGCCATCGCCGAGGCGGCCAGCGCGCCGAGCAGCAGGCCCAGGCTCAGCCCCGCCGACAGCGTGCCGATCGCGAAGCCCACCTTGCCGGCGGGCGCGTGCTCGGCCACGAACACCCACGCCCCCGGCATCTCGCCGCCGATGGCCAGGCCCTGGGTCAGGCGCATCACCAGCAACAGCAGCGGCGCGGCGATGCCGATCTGCGCATAGGTCGGCAGCAGGCCGATGCACAGCGTCGGCAGCGCCATCAGGAACACGCTGAAGGCGAACAGCCGCTTGCGCCCGATGCGGTCGCCGAAGTGCGCCATCAGCACGCCGCCGATCGGCCGCACCAGGTAGCCGGCGGCGAAGATCGCGAAGGTCTGCAGCTGCTGCAGCCACGCCGGCATCTCCGGCGGAAAGAACAGCGCGCCCAGGGTCTTGGCGAAGAACACGAAGACCACGAAGTCGTAGAACTCCAGCGCCCCGCCGAGCGCGGACAGCGACAGGACCTTGGCATCGTTGCGCAGCGGCGCGGCGGCGGTGGACATGGCAGGGACGCTCGGGCGAAAGGCGGCACACGATAACGGGCCCGCCGCCCGGATGCGCGAAGCGGCTTACTCGACCGCCGGACGCTTCCACAGGTACAGCGCCAGGCCGACGTTGACCAGGGCCACCAGCGCCACGTAATGCGCCGGCGCCAGCGCGCCCACGCGCGCGGCCAGGTAGGCGATCAACGGCGGCGTCGCCGCACCGGCGATGGCATAGGCCAGGTTGTAGGACAGCGCCAGGCCGGTGTAGCGCACCGAGGCCGGGAACGACGCCACCATGATCGCCGGGGTCACGCCCGCCACGCCAGCGGTGAAGCCGGCGAAGGCGTACAGCGGCAGGAAGTGCGCGCCGCCGCGGGCCAGATCGAAGTACAGCAGATACACGCCGACCAGCAGCGCCAGCGAGGCCACCAGCAGCGCCGGCGCGCGGCCGATGCGGTCGCTCAGCACGCCGTTCCACACGCAGCCGATCACCAGGCAGATCGCGGCCAGCACATTGCCCTCGCTGGCCAGCGCCGGCGCGATGCCGAACGAGGACTGCACCAGCGTGGGCGTCATCAGGATCACCACCACGATGCCGGCGGTCAGGGCCCAGGTCACGCCCATCGACACCAGCACGCCGCCGCGGTGGTCGCGCAGCACGTCGCGGATCGGCAGCCTGGCCAGCGCCTTGCGCGCGCGCATCTGCGCGAACACCGGTGTCTCGTCCAGCCAGCGGCGCAGCCACACCGAGATGAAACCGAACACGCCGCCGATCAGGAACGGGATGCGCCAGGCGTGATCCAGCAGCTGCGCCGGGGTGAACCAATGCGCCATCGCCGAGGCCATCAGCGAGCCCATCAGGGTGCCGACATTGATGCCGGCCGACAGGCTGGCCACGGCGAAGCCGACCTTGCGCACCGGCGCATGCTCGGCCACGAACACCCACGCCCCCGGCATCTCGCCGCCGATCGCCAGGCCCTGCAGCAGGCGCAGCAACAGCAGCAGCAGCGGCGCGACGATGCCGACCTGCGCATAGGTCGGCAGCAGGCCGATGCACAGCGTCGGCAGCGCCATCAGGAACACGCTGAAGGCGAACAAGCGCTTGCGCCCGATGCGATCGCCGAAGTGCGCCATCATCACCCCGCCGATCGGCCGCACCAGATAGCCGGCGGCGAAGATGCCGAAGGTCTGCACCTGCTGCAGCCAGGCCGGCATCTCGGCCGGGAAGAACAGCGCGCCCAGGGTCTTGGCGAAGAACACGAAGACCACGAAGTCGTAGAACTCCAGCGCCCCGCCCAACGCGGACAGCGACAGGACCTTGGCATCGTTGCGCAACGGCGCGGTGGGAGCGGGCATCGGG
This sequence comes from Pseudoxanthomonas sp. UC19_8, assembly GCF_042700505.1. Classification (NCBI taxonomy): domain Bacteria; kingdom Pseudomonadati; phylum Pseudomonadota; class Gammaproteobacteria; order Lysobacterales; family Lysobacteraceae; genus Pseudoxanthomonas; species Pseudoxanthomonas sp. UC19_8. The sequence continues at coordinate 760,227 of NZ_CP170559.1, read as the reverse complement.
CGGGCGTAGCGGAGGGGGCCGCACACCATAGCGGCCCAACGCCGCGCCTGCGCGCGTGCAGTGATGCGTCAGCCGGATGCAGCTTTCCGCACGCCCCGCCTCAGTCTTGCCGGGCCAGACCGGCGGCCAGCACCTCGAAGATCCGCGGCGCGCCGCACTGGGCCACGTTGAAGCGCATGCAGTCCTCGGCGCGCTGGGCCGGGCTGAAGGCGTTGCCCGGCGCCAGCACCACGCCATGGGCCAGGCCGTGCTGGGCCAGCGGCGCGGCCAGCCGCCCCTGCGGCAAACGGCACCAGAGGAACATCCCGGCGTCCGGCACATGCCACGGCACGATGCCCAGCGGCGCCAGCCGTTCGATCACCCGGCGCCGCTCGACCGCCAGGCGCAGACGCAGACGCTCGATATGACGCCGGTAGCCGCCATCGGTGAGCGCGGCCAGCAGCACCTCCGAGGCCAGCCGCCCGCCGCCGAAACTGGTCGCCACCCGCAGGTCGGCCAGGTCGTCGATCCAGTCCGCGCGCGCGGCGATGTAGCCGCAGCGCATCGACGCCGACAGCGTCTTGGAGAAGCTGCCGACGTGGATCACGCGCGCCAGGCCATCGAACGCCGCCAGCCGCGCGGCCGGCGTGGTTTCGAAGTCGGCGAAGATGTCGTCCTCCACGATCCACGTCCCGGCCTGCTCGGCCAGCTTGAGCACCTGGTGCGCGATGCGCGGGGCGAGCGTGGCGCCGGTCGGGTTATGCAGGCCGGAATTGGTGATGTACAGCCGCGGCGCGTGGGTGCGCAGCACCTCGGCGAAGGCCTCCAGCGCCGGCCCCTCCGGCGTGTAGGGCACGCTCACCACCTGCACGCGATGCGCGCGCAGCAGCGCGTGGAAGTTGAAATAGCAGGGGTCGTCGACCAGCACCGTGTCGCCCGGCTCCAGCAGGAAGCGGCACACCAGATCCAGCGCCTGAGTGCCCGACTCGACCAGCAGCACCTGCTCGGGGCGCGCGGCGATGCCGGCGCCGACCATGCGCCGCGCCAGCAGCACGCGCAGCGCCGCCAGGCCGAGCGGGCTGCCGTAGTCGCACAGCGTGGCGGCGTCGCCGCGCGCGACCTGGCGCAGCGCGCGGCGCATGCTGGCCTCGGGCATCCACGACGGCGGCAGCCAGCCGCAGCCGGGCTTGAGCACGCTCGGGTCGGCCTCCAGCGATTGCCGCGACAGCCACAGCGGATCGACCTGGTGATCCAGCCGCGGCCCCAGGCCCGACAGCGCCAGCGGCGCGACCGGCCCCTGCACATAGAAACCCGAGCCGGCGCGTGGCTGCACCAGGCCTTCGGCCGCCAGCCGCTCGTAGGCCTCGACCACGGTGGACACCGACACGCCGAGCCGGCGCGCCTGCTCGCGCACCGAGGGCAGCCGCGCCCCGGGCGGATAGGTGCGCGCGGCGATGCCCTGCCTGACGGCCTCGATCACCTGGTCGATCCGGATTGCCTGCCGCGCCATGTCCCAACCGTTCTGGTCAAAAAGGAAAACAGTTCCCGCGGATCGTACTGGATTGTGTCTGGGTCGCCCGGCGCGGCGCTGGCCTACTGGCCCGCCCTCCCCAAGACAAGACAAGACGAGACGAGACGATGGACGACAGCACGCGCGGCTGGATCAACGGCGGGATCGGCGTGGCGATCTTTGCCGGATCGCTGCCGGCCACGCGGATCGCGGTGGCCGGCTTCACCCCGGTATTCCTGACCTGCGCGCGCGCCAGCATCGCCGCCGCGCTCGCCGTGGCGCTGCTGATGCTGCTGCGCCAGTCGCGGCCGCAGCGCCAGCAGCTGGCCAGCCTGGCGGTGGTGGCGCTGGGCGTGGTGGTCGGCTTTCCGCTGCTGACCGCGCTGGCGCTGCAGCAGGTGACCTCGGCCCATTCCCTCGTGTTCGTGGGCCTGCTGCCACTGTGCACGGCGATCTTCGGCGTGCTGCGCGGGGGCGACCGGCCGCGGCCGGCGTTCTGGGCGTTCTCGCTGCTGGGCAGCGCGCTGGTGGTCGGCTACGCCGCCATGGGCGGGCTGCAGGCCTCGCTGCGCGGCGACCTGCTGATGCTGGCGGCGGTGCTGGTCTGCGGCCTGGGCTATGCCGAAGGCGCGCGGCTGTCGCGCCGGCTCGGCGGCTGGCAGGTGATCAGCTGGGCCCTGGTGCTCGCGCTACCGCTGATGCTGCCGCTGGCCTGGCTGTCGCGTCCGGACAGCCTGGCGTCTGTCACCCCGCCGGCCTGGCTGGGGCTGGGCTACGTGTCGCTCTTCAGCATGCTGATCGGCTTCATCTTCTGGTATCGCGGACTGGCCCAGGGCGGCGTGGCCGCGGTCGGGCAGATCCAGCTGCTGCAACCGTTCCTGGGCCTGGCGCTGGCCGCCGGCCTGCTGCACGAGCCGGTGCGCGCGAGCATGCTGTGGATCATGGCCGGCGCGGCGATCTGCGTGGCCGGCGCGCGCCGGTTCGCGCACTGACCGGCCGGCGGGCGATCAGGCCCGCGTGAGGCGCCAGGCGCGGTGGATGCGGGCGTTGCGCTCGAAGTCCGGGCCGATGGTGCTGGCGCTGATCTCCTCGCACACCGCGAACTCCACCACCGCCGCCTCGTCCAGCCTGAAGCGGCGGAAGTTGTTGGAGAAATACAGCACCCCGCCCTGCGCCAGCCGCGCCACCGCCGCGCGCAGCAGGCGCACGTGGTCGCGCTGCACGTCGAAGTCCTCGGCGCGCGCGGAGTTGGAGAAGGTCGGCGGGTCGCAGAAGATCAGCTCGTACTGGCCGCGGTCGGCCTCCAGCCAGGCCAGCACGTCGGCCTGCACCAGCTGGTGCCGGGCGCCGCCCAGGCCATTCTCGCGCAGGTTCTCGGCGCACCATTCCAGATAGGTCGCCGATAGGTCGACGCTGGTGGTGCTGCTGGCGCCGGCCACCGCCGCCTCCACGCTGGCCACGCCGGTATAGCTGAAGAGGTTGAGGAAGCGCCGGCCGCGCGCCTGGGCGGCCATCTGTCCGCGCAGCGGACGGTGGTCCAGGAACAGCCCGGTGTCCAGGTAGTCGAACAGGTTCACGCGCAGCCGCGCGCCGTGCTCGCGCACGACGATGAACTCGCCCTGCTGGCCCATGCGTCCGTACTTGCTGCCGCCCTTGCCGCGCGCGCGCGACTTGATCGCCACCTGCTCGCGCGGCACCTCGAACACCGCACGCACCGCCGAGAGCAGTTCGTTGAAACGACGCTGCACGTCGGCCTCGGGGATGCTGGCCGGCGCGGCGTATTCCTGCACGTGCAGGAAAGTGCGCTGCGCGCCCTCGGCCTCGGTGTAGACGTCCACCGCCGCGGCGTATTCGGGCAGGTCGGCGTCGTAGGCGCGGTAGCAGCTCACGTCCTCGCGCTGGCGCCAGGCCTTGAGCTTCTTGAGGTTCTTGCGCAGCCGGTTGGCGACCATCTGGGCGCCGTCGTTCAACTCCGGTGGCGCGTCGGGCACCACGCGCTGCGGCGGCGCGATCGGGTCGACGAAGATCAGCGCGCACTCAATGGCGCCGTTGAACAGCTGGTACTTCTTCTGCGCGCGCAGGCCGGTGGCCATGGCCAGATCGGCGCTGCCGCACAGCAGGCTGGCGCGCCAGTCGGGCACGGCCTGGCGCAGGCCATCGCCCAGCGCGCGGTAGAGCGCGGCGTCGGCCGCCAGGCGTTCGTCGTAGGGCGGGTTGCACACCACCACGCCGCGGCGGATCGGCGGCGCCGACAGCTGCGCCACGTCGCTCACGCCGAAGGCGATGGCGTCCTCGACGCCGGCCTCGCGCGCGCTGGCGCGGGCGGCCTCGATGGCGCGCGGATCGATGTCGCTGCCGAAGGCGACCTGGCCCAGTTTGGCGCGACCGGCCGCTTCGCGCGTGCGCGCCTGGTCCAGCAGCACGCGCCACTGCTCGGCATCGAAGCCCAGCCAGCGCGACGGCGGCAGGCTGCCGTGGCGCTGCAGGCCCGGCGCCACGTCGGCGGCCATCAGCACGCCTTCGATCAGCAGCGTGCCGCTGCCGCACATCGGGTCGAGCAGGCCGCCCCCGCCGGCGTAGGACTGCAGCCAGCCGCCGCGCAGCAGCACGGCGGCGGCCAGGTTCTCCTTCAGCGGCGCCTCGTTGCGCACCTGGCGCCAGCCGCGCCGGTGCAGCGGCCCACCGCCCAGGTCGATCGACACCGTCGCCCGGCCCTTGCGCAGCGAGAAGTTGATGCGCACGTCCGGCTCGTCCACGTCCACCGACGGCCGTTCGAAGCCTTCGGCGCGCAGATGATCGACGATGGCGTCCTTGATCCGCTGCGCGGCGAAGCGCGCATGCGTGATCGCCTCGCCGGACACGTGCGCGTCCACCGCCAAGGTCAACTCGGAGGTCAGGTGCCGCGTCCACGGCAGCGCGAAGATGCCGTCGTACAGCGCGTCCTGGTCGGGGCATTCGAACTCGCCGATCGGCCACAGCACGCGGCTGGCCAGGCGCGACCACAGCACCGCGCGCTGCGCATCGTGCAGCGTGCCCTCGGCGTTGACGCCCGAGACGGTGGCCGTGGCCTTGGCCGCACCCAGCGCGGTCAGCTCGTCGACCAGCAGGTACTCCAGGCCCTTGGCGCAGGAAACGTAGAACTTCATAAAAAGCCAGGCGTGAGTGAAGAGGGGTGAGGCATGAGTGAGATCGAGCGCGAGGGAGGTAAAGAAGACTGTTGCCGTTGCTCGCTCCTCACTGCGCTCCGCTCACTCCCGCCTAGAGCCCGGCCAGCAACTCGCCGAATGCGGACGCGGCCGCGTCGACGTGGTTGGCCAGGCGGTGGTCGTCGTTGACCAGCAGCAGGCGGGCGCGGCGGGCCTGGGCCCAGTCGATGACGTTGCGGGCGGGGATCAGCTCGTCGTCCCAGCCGTGGATGACCGACAGCGGCACCTGCGCCGCGTCCAGCGCGGGCATCGGCCCCAGCGCGGTCGGCGGCGCCATCAGGAACAGGCCGTGCACCGGCACCTGCAGCGACACCTGGGCCGAGGTATAGGCGCCGAGGCTGGAGCCGACCAGCACCAGCGGCCCCTTGCGTGCGGCGGCCTCGGCCAGCGTGCGCAGGCGCGCCAGGCGCGCGCCGACGTCGCCGAGCTGGCTCAGGTCGCTGCGCGCGTCCAGGTCGGTGAAGTCCGGCCGCTCGCTGGTCCAGCCGGCGGCCTGGGCGACCTGCGCCAGCGCGGTGACCTTGGTCGCGTCCGGCCCGCTCTCAAAGCCGTGCGAGAGGATGACGTGGCCGCGGATCACAGCGGCACCACCGCGTCGCCCACCGCGAAGCTGCCGCCTTCGATGATGCGCGCGCACAGGCCGCCATGGCCGCGCATGGCGTTGTAGCCGCCCGCGCCCAGCGCGTCCTCCATGCGCGAGCACGGATCGCACGGCTCGGTGCCTTCCAGCACCACGCTGCCGATGCGGAAGCGGCGCTCCTTCAGCGCGATCAGCGGCAGGCCGCGCACCACCACATTGCGCCGCAGGGTGGCCGCCTGCACCGCGTCCAGCCCGGCCAGCGTGGCGATCACCGGCAGATGCTCGGCCTGGATCAGGGTCAGTCCGCGCTTGCCGCTGCCGCCCTTGTAGCGATCGCCTTCCAGCCCGCCGCCGGTGCTGGCCTGGACGCGCGCGACCGCCTGCATCGGCACATCGCGCGCCGGGCGCAGCCCGATCCATTCCACCGTGCCCGGGCGCGGCAGGGTGGCCATGAGCCTGGCCAGGGGGGAATCGGGATTGAGCGGCATGCGGATCGGACGCGACAGGCGGCGCCTGGCGCCGGGGACGCGCAGTTTACCCCGCCCTCGCCCGCGGCCCGCCGTGTAGCATCGGCGCCCATGCCCGATGCCTTGCCGATCACCGCCGATCCCCTGCCCTACCAGGACCTGCTGGAGGCGCGGCCGCTGGACCGGATCGACCTGGTGGTCATCCACTGCACCGAGCTGCCGGACCTGGCCACCGCGCGCCACTATGGCGAACAGCCGCGCTATGCCTCGGGCACCGGCAACAGCGGGCACTGGTACATCGACCGCGACGGCGGCGTGCAGCAGTGGATCGCGCCCGAACGCGTCGCCCACCATGTGCGTGGCCTCAACGCGCGCAGCGTCGGCATCGAACTGGTCAACCGCGGGCGCTACCCGCACTGGCTGCACGCCGACCACCAGGCGATGGACGAGCCCTATCCCGACGCCCAGATCGAGGCCTTGCTTGCCCTGCTCGACCGGCTGCGGCAGACGCTGCCGGCCCTGCGCTGGATCGCCGGACACGAGGATCTGGACACCGCCCAGGTGCCCGCCGAGGACGCCCCCACGCGGCTGGTCGCACGCAAGCGCGACCCGGGACCGCTGTTCCCGTGGGAACGCGTCCTGGCGCGCGCGGGGCTGGAGCGGTTGGTGCCCTGAGCGATGGGCGGTGGCGTTGCGGTTGCGCTTCGCGCTGCGAACCCGACGCTCGTCATCCCCGCGAACGCGGGGATCCAGGGACTTTCGCGCAGGCCGCGAAACGTCCATGGGTCCCCGTTTCCGCGGGAACGACGGTAGGAAGATTCGCTCGAGGCTTCGCGCCGCAAACTCAACAGCCGTCATCCCCGCGAACGCGGGGATCCAGCGACTTCCGTGCAGGCCACCGCAAAGTCCCTGGGTTCCCGCGTTCGCGGGAACGACGGTAGAAGGATTCGCTCGCGGCTTGGCGCCGCGAACCCAACAGCCGTCATCCCCGCGAACGCGGGGATCCAGGGACTTCCGCGCAGGTCGCGCAACGTCCATGGGTTCCCGCTTTCGCGGGAACGACGCTAGGGAGATTGTTGTGGCGCCAATGCCGCTTCGCTGCCCGACCCGACTCAGCCCTGCGCCACGCGCCGCGCCCATTGCACGATCTGCGCCGCCTGCAGCGCGCCCGACTGCCGGCCGAGCTCGCGCCCGTGCAGGAACACCGCCATCGTCGGAATGCTGCGGATGGAAAAGCGCGCGCCCAGCGCCGGCTGCGCCTCGGTATCGACCTTGGCCAGGCGCATGCGCGGCTCCAGCTGCTTGGCGGCGGCCTCGAACTGCGGCGCCATCACCCGGCACGGCCCGCACCACGGCGCCCAGAAATCCACCAGCAGCGGCAGATCGCTGTCGCGCGCATGCAGGTCGAACGTGCCGGCGTCCAGCGCCAGCGGATGCCCGGTGAACAAGGCCTGGTGGCAGCGCCCGCAGGTCGGCGCCTCGCCCAGGCGCTCGGCCGGCACGCGGTTGCGTGCCTGGCAGTGCGGGCAGGCGATCAGCAGCGGCGCGCTCACAACACCGCCTCGGTCGGCGCCTGGCCCAGCAGCAGCTGGCCCTGCGCGTCGCGCACCTCGACCTGCACATCGATGCCCTGGCGCACGCTCTGGGTCACGGTGCAGAAGTCCTCGAAGGTCGCCAGCACGCGCTCCAGATGCGCATAATCCGCGCTGCCTTCGGGCAGCTGCAGCGTCGCCAGGGCGCGCGGCAGGCGCAGCCGGCCGTCGGCGTTGCGCTCGGCGACCGCGCTGATCGAGGCACGCAGTCGGCCCGGCGCGTTCTTGTACTTGCGCAGCGCGAACAGCAGGCTGGCCGAGAGGCAGTTGACGATCGCGGCCAGCAGCAGATGCGAGGGCCGCGGCCCCTGGTCATGGCCCAACGGCGCGCCTTCGTCGGACAGCACGTCGGGCGCATCGAGGCCTTCGAAGTGGAGCCGGAACACGAAGTCCTGCTCCTGCTCCAGCACGACGGTGATCGGGGTGGCGGTGCTCATGGCGGGCCTCGCCTGGCGATGCGGGAGGCCAGCCTACTCCGCTCACCGGGTGACCGACGCGCAGCCGGGCGAACGCTCCGTCGCATGCGCTCTCACCTCCGGCGCGACCGTGGCGCGCGATACTCCGCGCACATGCCCGATCGAGAGACATCCTCGCGATGACACGCCTGCTCCCCCGCCTGCTGCGCGCAGGCCTGGTCCTGTTCGCCGCCACCGCCGCGCTGGCCGCGCAGGCGGCCGCCCCCGCGCCGGTCACCGTGTTCGCCGCCGCCAGCCTGAAGGAATCGATGGACCAGGCCGCCGCGCTCTACCAGAAGACCACCGGCACGCCGGTCACCGTGTCCTACGCGGCCAGCTCGACGCTGGCGCGCCAGATCGAACAGGGCGCACCGGCCGACGTGTTCGTCTCGGCCGACCTGGAATGGATGGACTATCTGCAGCAGCGCGCGCTGATCGACCCGGCCAGCCGCCGCAACCTGCTCGGCAACACCCTGGTGCTGGTCGCGCCCAAGGCCAGCACCGCGCAGGTCAGGCTCACCCAGCCCGGCGCGCTGGACAAGGCGCTGGGCGATGGCCGCCTGGCGGTCGGCCAGGTCAACGCCGTGCCCGCCGGCAAGTACGCCAAGGCGGCGCTGACCTCGCTGCGGCTGTGGGACGGCGTGGAGGGCCGGCTGGCCGAATCGGACAGCGTGCGCTCGGCGCTGCTGCTGGTCTCGCGCGGCGAGTCGCCGCTGGGCATCGTCTACGGCTCCGACGCGGCGGCCGATGCCAACGTGCGCGTGGTCGATACCTTCCCCGCCTCCAGCCATCCGGCCATCGTCTATCCGGTGGCCACGCTCAAGGCCGGCACCGCGCCGGCGCGTGCGGCCTTCGTGCAGTGGCTGGGCACCGCGCCGGCGCAGGCGATCTTCCGCCAGCATGGCTTCACGGTCCTGCCGTAACGCGTGTTCGGTTTCTCGCCCGAAGAACTCACCGCCATCGCCCTGAGCCTGAAGGTGGCGGCCGTGGCCGCCGTCTGCAGCCTGCCGGCGGCCATCGCCGTGGCCTGGCTGCTGGCGCGCCGACGCTTCCCCGGGCGGGCGCTGCTCGACGCGCTGGTGCATCTGCCGCTGGTGCTGCCGCCGGTGGTGGTGGGCTATGCGCTGCTGGTGACGCTGGGCACGCGCGGGGCGATCGGGGCCTGGCTGCTGGAGCACGTCGGCCTGCGCTTCGCCTTCCGCTGGACCGGCGCAGCGGTGGCCTGCGCCGTCATGGGCTTCCCGCTGATGGTGCGCGCCATCCGCCTGTCGATCGAGCAGGTCGACCGCCGCCTGGAGCACGCCGCCGCGACCCTGGGCGCGCCGCCGTGGAAGGTGTTCGCCACCATCACCCTGCCCCTGGCCTGGCCCGGGCTGGTGGCCGGCGCGGTGCTGGCCTTCGCCAAGGCCCTGGGAGAGTTCGGCGCCACCATCACCTTCGTCTCCAACATCCCCGGCCAGACGCAGACCATGTCCGCCGCCATCTACGGCCTGCTGCAGGTGCCCGGCGCCGAGGCCGGCATCTGGCGCCTGGCGGCGGTGTCGGTGTGCATCTCGCTGGCCGCGCTGGTGCTGTCCGAGTGGCTGGTGCGCCGCCAGCGCGGGCGCGAGACCGAGGTGCTGTGATGCTGGATGCGGACCTGCAGCTGCAGCGCGACCCGTTCACCCGCCATGTGCGCATCCACAGCGATGCGCGCCTGCTGGCGCTGGCCGGGCCTTCCGGCGCGGGCAAGACCAGCGTGCTCAACGCCATCGCCGGGCTGCTGCGACCCGTGGCCGGGCGCATCGTGGTCGATGGGACGGTGCTGTTCGACAGCGCGCGCGGCATCGACGTGCCGGTGCACCGGCGCCGCATCGGCTATGTGTTCCAGGATGCGCGCCTGTTTCCGCACCTGGATGTGCGCGGCAACCTGCGCTACGGTACGCACGGGCGCAGCGCCGGTGCGCGCTTCGGCTTCGAGGCGGTGGTCGAGCTGCTGGGCATCGGCCCGCTGCTGCAGCGGCGGCCGCGCAACCTCTCCGGCGGCGAGGCCCAGCGCGTGGCGATCGGCCGCGCCCTACTGTCGCAGCCGGCCCTGCTGCTGCTGGACGAACCGCTGTCCGCCCTGGACCCCGCGCGGCGCGGCGAACTGATCCCCTATCTGCGCGGCGTGCGCACCGAACTGCAGCTGCCCATGCTCTACGTCAGCCACCAGCCCGACGAGGTGCAGCAGCTGGCCGATGCGGTGCACGTGCTGGACTGACACGCCGTGAACGGCCGGCGCGGTGCAATGGCGGTCCGCTGTCGCTGTGCAAGGCCCCGCATGAAAACGCCCACCAAAGAGGACTTCCCCGTACACCAGGTGCGGCGCTTCCTCGAGCCCGGGCCGGTGGTGCTGGTCAGCAGCGCGCACGCCGGCGCACGCGACATCATGACCATGGGCTGGCACATGATGGTGGAGTTCTCGCCCTCGCTGCTGGCCTGCGTGATCGCCAACGGCAACCGCAGCTTCGAGCTGGTGCGCGCCAGCCGCCAGTGCGTGATCAATCTGCCGACCGAGGCGCTGCTGGACACGGTGGTGCGCATCGGCAACTGCAGCGGCAACGAGGTCGACAAGTTCGAGGCCTTCGGCCTGACCGCGCAGCCGGCCAGCCAGGTCCAGGCGCCACTGATCGCCGAGTGCCACGCCAGCTTCGAGTGCCGCCTGCACGATGACCGCCTGGTGGAACGGCACAACCTGTTCGTCTGGGAAGTCGTCAAGGCGCACGTGGCGCCGACGCCGAAGATCCCGCGCACCGTGCACTATCGCGGCGACGGCAAGTTCATGGTGTCCGGCCCCGAACGCTCGCGCCGCGGCCTGTTCAAGCCGGAGATGCTCTAGCTGCGCACGAGATCGCCTGTGGGAACCGCACTTGTGGCCTTTTTGGCCAATGGCGGCGATGAGGCGTTCCCGGTAAAGCCCCTCGCCGCCATGGCGGCTACCACCTGTAGAGCGGAGCTCGCTCCGCTGGGGCCTTCCCCACGAACCGAACGAAGCGCAGCGCAGTCCCCAAGAGGGGATTGCCACAAGCTCCGCGCTACAGACGGTCGGCTGCTGGAGTTAAGGAGACCAGTTGCTCCCACCCAGCCGCACAAAGACGGTCACCGCCCTCCCACACCGCCTCGCTCCACACGCACGCGCCCCTGTTCCACCTCGAAGGTGAAGGCATACAGCAGCGTCACCGGCACCGGCTCGACCGACTGCGCGCCATCGCAGCGCTCCGGATCGGCCGGCGGATGCTCGGCGCTAAAGTGGCAGACGGCGGCCGGCTCGAAGCGCCATTGCCGCACCTGGGCCAGCATCGCCTGCACCAGATCGGCATTGTCCGGCTGCGCGCCGGCGGCGCATTCGGCGCGGTCGGCGAGCGGCTCGGCACGCAGCACCTCGCCGCGCGCATCGAGGATCACGCGCGCGCAGACCGTGGTTGGTGCCATCGTCTGCCGCGGTGAGTCGGCGGGCAGCGCGGGGTTGTCGGCCCGCACCGGCTGCGGCATGCGGAACACCTCGGTCGGCGCCAGCGCATAGCGCTCGATCTTGCCGGCGCCGTCGCCGCCTTCCGGCGTCAGCATGCGCTGATCGACATTGGCATTGCGGACCAGGGTGTCCTCCGCCGGGTCGAGCGGATGCGTGGCGCAGGCGGAGAGCAGCAGCGTCGCCGCGGAAATCGTGGCGAAGTGCAGAGGCCACGATGGGGCTCCGCTGGTAAGGCCCCGATCGCCGCCTTGGCGGCTCCCACGACAGCGGGTGGGCCGGAGGCTGTTGGGGTGCGTGCTCATCGGCGGCCCGCCATGAAGCCCGCGGGCGCCGGGCGGGTCTCGAATGCGACGGTGGCGGCATCCACGCCCTGGCGCTGCAGCACCCACTTCAGATTGGACTTCGCGACGGTCTTCATCACTTCCCGCTCCAGCGCGGTCGGCTTGCGAGCCGTATCCAGGCGCACGCGGGAAACACCACCATCGGCTGCGACATCGGCCAGCACGCGCCCACGATCAACGGACTCATGCGAGCCGGCAGGCGCTGACGCGACGCCTTGGTGCGACGCAGAGGGCGCGGATGGCTCATCCAGATCGAAGTCGATCGGCACGCGCATGCGATGGGCGACCGGTCGCCCCTGCTCCAGGACCGGCTTGAACTTCCACTTGCGGACCGCTTCCACCGAGACGGCGTCGAACACGCCCGCAGGCCTGGATTCTTCCACCTGCACGTCCTGCACCGAACCGTCGGCCGCCACATCGACCAGCATCACCACACGCCCGGAAATGCCGTTGTTCGCGGCATCTTTGGGATAGCGCGGCGGCGCATGCTGGGAATAGTCGAAGGGCGATGGCTCTTCCGCTTGCGCCTGCTCAGGCGCAGGCGCCGCCTGCTTGCGCGATACCGGCGTTGCCGCCGCAGCGCGACGGGCAGGGACATCCAGCGCGCGCACCCGCACCGACAACGCCACATCGTGCGGGGCACCCTGCACCGGGCTTGTCGTCAGCTTGAGCGAGGCCGTTTCGCCAAGGCGCGCGATCAGCAGCACCGGCCCGGTCATGTCGGCACCGTCCCGCAACAGCCGGGCATGCACCTTGGCTTGGCCAGGGGCGTCGGGCTCGACGCTCAGCTCGCCGCTCCAGCGGTGTCCGGCCTGGGTGTCGATGGCAAACGCGAACGGCACACCGGCCGCGCTGTGCATCTCCAGCGCGTGGCGCTCGCCGTCCACCTCGATCTGCAGGTTCGCGCCGTACTGCGCGGCGGTGGGCGCCGCCGCATGCGCCGACGGCGCAGCGGCCGGCTGCTGCGCCCAGGCTACATAGCCACCGCCGGCGAACAGCGCCAGCAGCAGGACAGCGGACAGACGCGTCTGCCAACGACGGGGACTGGGACGTTTCAGCATGGCGATCCGCTCCTTGATCGGGTGTGTGTGCCAGTGGCAGCCCACCGGCAGGGCAAAAACATCCAGCTGCGTCTTCAACATGGCCTGCGCATACGCCCGCCGCGCCCTCGGATGCAGTCGCAGCACGCGCGCGTCGCAGGCCAGCTCCTGGTCCTGCCGATAGCGCGCCACCGCCCAGTGCAGCAGCGGGTTGAACCAGTAGGCGCAGCGCAGCAGCGCCACCAGCGCATTGCAGGGCAGATCGCCGCGGGCGATGTGCTGGCGCTCGTGCGCCACCACCAGGGCGCGTTCGTCCGCGTCGTAGCGATGCAGGAAATCCGCCGGCAGCACGATGCGCGGGCGCAGCACGCCGGTCACCGCCGGCAGCCCCGCGCTGATCGCGGCCACGCGCACGCCGTGGGCATGGACGCGCAGCCGGCCGAGCCGGTGCAGGAATCTGCGCTGCTGCCACAGCTGCAGGCCGGCCATCGCCAAAGCGCCGGTCAGCCAGAGCACGAGCAGCACGGGCATCCACGGCACAGCCGCATCCGCAGGCGCGACGGCGACGGACTGCACGCCGCCGACCCGCACGGCCATCGGCATCAGCGCCATCGAACGCACCGGCGCCGGCAGCAGCACGGCGATCAAGGCCACGGGCGCCAATGCCCACAGCGCGTAAGCGGCCCCGGCGCCGAAGGCGGCGCGCATCGGTCGGCGCAGCAACAGCACCACCACCAGCGCGGCGCTGGTGGCCAGCGTCGTCTCGCCCAGCCACGCCATCAACTCACTGCTCATCGTCCAGCTCCTGGACCAGGCGCTTGAGCTCGGCGATGTCCTGCGCCGAGAGCTTGCCGCGCTGCGAGAAATGCGCCACCAGCGGCGCCACGCGCCCGCCGAACACCCGCTCCAGCAGGCCCTCGCTCTGCTGCTGCACCCAGGCCTGGCGCGTGAGCACCGGCGAGTAGAGATAGCGCCGCCCTTCCTTGGCCGCCTGGATCGCGCCCTTGTTGAGCAGGCGGTTGAGCAGGGTCTTGATGGTCGGCTCGGCCCAGTCGTTGCGGCTGGCCAGCGCGGCGACCACCTCGTCGGCGCCCAGCGGGCTGCGCTCCCACAGCACTTCCATCACCACTGCCTCGGCCTCGCTGATCGCCATGTCGTTTACGCCTGTAATTTTTATTGAAATTACGCGCGTAATCGAACCACTGTCAAGCGTCTCGGGCGACACCCGACGAACGGCGATGTGCATGGACCTGAAACGCGAAAGCGCCGGACCAGCCGGCGCTTTCGCGGACAGGAGGCGGACCGACCGCGTCGGCCGAATCAGCTCAGAAGCGCCATTCCAGGCTGGCCGTGGTGTTGCGCGGCGCGCCGTAGTAGCCGATCTGGTAAAGGCTGCCGATGTACTTGCGGTCGGTGATGTTGCGCGCATTGACGCGCAGGGTGAGGTCGCGGGTGATCTCCCAGCCGACGAAGGCATCGAGCACGGTGTGCGCGTCCTGGCTGACCGTATAGCCGGTATAGCTGTCCGGGCCGGAGACGGTCTTGTCCTGCCAGCGGCCGCTGAGGCCGAAGGACAGCGCGCTGTAGCTGGGCAGGCGCGCGCTGATGGCCAGGTTGGCCGTGTTGCGCGGCACCCAGGGATAGGTGTCATCGCCCTGCTCGCCATCCATCTTCAGGTGCGTATAGCCGAACACCAGGTCGAGGTAGTCGTTGACCTTGCCGGTGACCTCCAGCTCGACGCCCTTGGATTCCACGTCGGAAGGCTCGTAGTAGTAGTTGCCGCTGGCCGGGTCCAGCCCGCGGTAGACCGCCAGGCCATCCTGCTTGGCATCGAACACCGCCAGCGTGGTCAGCAGGCGCTGGTCCAGCCAGTTGGCCTTGACGCCGACCTCGTAGTTCTTGCCCTTGGTCGGCGGCAGGTAGTTCTGGTTGATGTCCTGCTGGTCCTGCGGCTGGTAGATGTCCGAATAGCTGACATAGCCCAGCACATCCGGGGTGAAGTCCCAGGTCAGGCCGGCATAGGGGCTGGTATGGCTGTCGCTCTGCTCGAAGTACGCCCCGCCGGCCAGGCCGTTGCGCGAGAACGAGGTGTAGTTGAAGCCCAGCACCGTCTTCAGGCGTTCGGTCAACGAGACATGCGTGGCGCCATAGGCGCGCTTGATGTGCTGGTTGAGCGAGTCCTGAGGCGCCGGCGCGTCCCAGAGCGGCTCGGGCACGACATCACCGGCATAGGGGAAGCCCGGCAGCGCGCCGAAGCCGGACAGCGCCGACCAGTAATGCCCACCGCTTTCGCTCTGGGCCAGGCTGAAGCCCAGCATCGCCTCCTGCGGACGACCGAACAGCGCGTAGGTCCCGTTGAGTTCGACCGTGCCCAGGTTGGCGGTGACCTTGTCGCGCCCCTTGTACGGCCAGCCGTTCAGGCCTTCGCCGGTGACCGGATCCAGGCCGGTCGTGGTGTAGGCGAAGAACAGCTGATCGTCCTCGGTGCTGCGCCGGTAGTTGTAGGCCACCTTCAGCTTCCAGTCCGGGCTGAGCTGCTGGGCGTACTCGACGAAGCCGGTCTGGTTGTTGGTGTTCCAGTAGGTCCAGTCCTGGGTGGTGGAGGCGCTGCGCGGCCAGCCGATCTGGCCGCCGCCGACGGTGTTGAAGGTCAGCGCGCCCCACATGTTGCCGGTGCTGTTGGCCTGCTGCCACGAGTAGCCCGCGGTCAGCGTGCCGTTCTCGCCGATCTGGCCGTCGACCACGCCGTAGAGGAAGGTGCGCTCCTTGTCGTAGTCGCGCAGGTAAGAGCCGCCGTCCTCGTGCGCGGCGACCACGCGCACCGCCCAGCTGCCGTCGGTGGTGATCGGCGAGGAGTAGTCCACCTGCTCGCGCCTGGTGTTCCACGCGCCGTAGCTGATCCCGACCGAGCCCTGCTCGTCGTTGGTCGGCCGCTTGCGCACGTAGTTGATCGTGCCGGCCGCATTGCCCACGCCGGTCAGCAGGCCGTTGGCGCCGCGGATCACCTCGATCTTGTCGTAGCCGTAGGAATCCATCGCACCGGTGACGATGCCCCAGCCGTTGGGCAGGCCGATGCCGTCGATCTGCGTGTTCTCGATCTCGAAGCCGCGCGAGAGATAGTTGGTGCGGTTGGTCTCCCACTCCTCCACCTGGATGCCGGTCGCCAGGCGCAGCGCATCGTTGAGCGTGTTGGCGCCGAAGGCGTCCATCTGCTCGCGGCTGATGACGCTGATCGACTGCGGCGTGTCCTTGATCGCCAGGTCCAGGTTGGTGGCGCCGTTGCTGACGCGCTGCGCGCGCTGGGAGACCACCAGGATCTTGTCAAGGTCCTGGGCCTGGTCGGCATCGGCCGGACCACCCTGCGTCTGAGCCTGCGCGGACAGCGCCAGGGCCAGGCCCGCGGCCAGGACGGAACAGCGCGGCAGCGGCCGGCGGGGAAGGCGAAGGGAGGCGCGGGCGAAAGGCATGGGGACGATCCGATGGCTGAGGCAGGACGCACCGGGCCGGGCGTCGTGCCAGCCGGGGCGAGAAGGGGTTGGGCGCGCAGGCGGGCGAGCGGCTGGCCGGCGCGGGCCGGGGCCGCGTCCATGGCGGCGCCCGGGATGACAGTATCTTAATGAAAACCATTCGCATTTTACAGCGCGCCGTGGCAGGCACTGCCTGGACAGCCCGGCACACGGTCCTGCACGGCCGCTCGGCTACCCTCGTCCCACCGCGATCCGATGTCCCTGCATGCCCCAACACCTCGCCGAACTGTCCGATGCCGTCGATCTGATCCTGCAGCGCGTGCCCGGCCCGCTGCGCGTCGCCGCGCCGCTGGGCATCGGCAAGCCGCATCGCCTGCTCAACGCGCTCTACGCGCGCATCGAACGCGACCCGTCCCGTCCGCTGCTGCTGTTGACCGCGCTGTCGCTGGATCCGCCCGCGCCGAAGGGCGACGGGCTGGAGGCACGCTTCTTCAAGCCGTTCGGCGCGCGCCACTTCGGCGAGGACTTCCCGCGGCTGCGCTATGTGCAGGCACTCAAGGCCGACGCCCTGCCGGCGCATATCCAGGTCGAGGAGTTCTACATGCAGTCCGGCGCGCTGCTGCACTCGCGGCAGATGCAGCGCCGCTACGTCAGCCTCAACTACACCCACGCCGCCGACGGCGTGGCCCAGCGCGCGCCGAACGTGATCGTGCAGAAGGTCGCGCGCGACCCGCAGGCCCGGCCCGGTGATCCGGTGCGCCTGTCGCTGTCGTGCAACAACGACACCACCCAGGACACGCTGGAGGCGATCGCGCGCCGCGGCCTGCCGCGCCCGTTGCTGGTGGCCGAGGTCGATCCGCAGCTGCCGTGGATCGGCGGCACGGCCAGCGTGGCCGAGACCTTCTTCGACGTGGTGATCGACCCGCCCGGGCCGTATCCGGCCTTGTTCGCCCTGCCGCGCCAGCCGGTCAGCGACACCGATTACGCCATTGGGCTGTACGCCAGCACCCTGGTGCGCGACGGCGGCACGCTGCAGATCGGTATCGGCACGCTGGCCGATGCCCTCAGCCACGCGCTGGTGCTGCGTCACACCGACAACGCCGCCTATCGCCGCGCGCTCCACGCCCTGGACCCGGAGCTGGTGCATCACCCGGCGGTGATCGAGAGCGGCGGCATGGCGCCGTTTCAGATCGGCCTGTACGGCTGCAGCGAGATGCTCAACGAGGGCTTCCGCCTGCTGGTGCAGCGCGGGGTGATCAAGCGCCGGGTGCTGGACGATGCGGCGCTGATGCAGCGCCTGGCCGAGGGCCGCGCCGACGCGCAGGACCATGCGCGCCTGCGGGCCGAGGGCGAGTACCTGCACGGCGCCTTCTACCTGGGCTCGCCTGAGTTCTATGACTGGCTGCGCAACCTGGACCACGACCAGCGCCGCGGCATCGGCATGCTGCGCATCAGCCAGATCAACCAGCTCTACGGCGGCCACGAGGCGCTGGAGCGCCTGCAGCGCGTGCAGGCGCGCTTCTTCAACAGCTGCATGATGGCCACCGCGCTGGGCGCGGCGGTGTCCGACGGGCTGGACGATGGCCGCGTGGTGTCGGGCGTGGGTGGGCAGCACGACTTCGTCAGCATGGCCCACGCCCTGCACGATGCGCGCAGCGTGCTGATGCTGCGCGCCGTGCGCGGCGAAGGCGAGCGCGTCGAATCCAACCTGCGCTGGAACTACGGCCACACCACCATCGCCCGCCATCTGCGCGATGTGTTCGTGGACGAGTACGGCATCGCCGACCTGCGCGCGCAAAGCGACGAGGACTGCATCATCGCCATGGCCGGCATCGCCGATGCGCGCTTCGCCGCGCCGCTGCTGGAACAGGCCAAGGCCGCCGGCAAGCTGCGGCGCGATTTCAGCGCGCCGGCGCACTGGCAGCGCAACACGCCGCAGCGCCTG
The DNA here is from genome assembly GCF_042700505.1 of Pseudoxanthomonas sp. UC19_8. Taxonomy (NCBI): domain Bacteria; kingdom Pseudomonadati; phylum Pseudomonadota; class Gammaproteobacteria; order Lysobacterales; family Lysobacteraceae; genus Pseudoxanthomonas; species Pseudoxanthomonas sp. UC19_8. The sequence continues at coordinate 742,152 of NZ_CP170559.1, read as the reverse complement.
GCGCAGGCCCTGGCGCCGTTCCGCCGCGATGGCACCCTGCCCGACTATCCGCTGGGCAGCGACTTCACCGACACCGAGCAACGCCTGGTGCGCGCCCTGACCTGGCTGAAGGCCGGCACCGGCACGCGCGGCGGCAAGCTGCGCACGGTGGCCCGCGCGGTGTTCTCGCGCACGCCGGTCGATGCGATCGCGCTGCGGCGCATGGACCTTGAGGCACCGCGCGGCATCGGCGAGCACTTGATGGCGCGTCTGCTGCGCCTGGCACTGGCACAGACCGCCTGACGGCGGACGACCTCACACGCAGCCGACGCCAGCGCTACGCGAACGCGCCGAATGCGCGTCCGCATGGAGGCCAAGCGTGCCTACCCTGCGCCGCCCGCGGGAAACCTCAGCGCTTGCCTTCGGCCGCGTCGGCCGCCGTAAGGATGATGTCGGCCAGATGCGCGTAGTCGCCGTCGAAGTGGTGGCCGCCGGTCAACGCCTGCACGCGCAGATGGCCCGGCGGGACCTTGCTGCACACCTGCTCGTCGTCGCCTTCGCCATAGACGCAGAAGTTCTGCGCGGCCTTGAGCTTGAGGATCTCCGGCATGGTCGGTATGGCGTCGGCCACGTCGTCGCTCATCCAGTTGGTGACGTGGAACTCGAACGCGGCGTTGTTGCTCAGCGCCAGGTACACGGCCTGCAGGAGCTGGGCGCGCGTGTCCGGCGCCAGCCGGTTGACCGCGAACGGCAGCACGTCGGCGCCCTGCGAATAGCCGATCAGCATCACCTTGGCCTTGCCCCAGTGCGCGCCGTAGTAGCGGATGATGCGATCCAGGTCGCTGGCCAGGCCCTGCGGCGTGCGCTTCTTCCAGAAGTAGCGCAGCGAGTCGAAGCCCACCACCGGGATGCCCTTGGCCGCCAGCGCCTTGGCCACTTCGCGTCCAGGCCGGCCCAGCCGCCGTCGCCGCTGAGCAGGATGGCGTAGGTGTCGCTGCGGGCGCCGCCGGTGGCCGCAACCTCATTCAGGGGCAGGCCGGACAGGTCCTGCGGCGGCGGCGGCGGCAAGGTCGCCACCTGCTCGCGCGCCAGCATGTGCGCGGCGGTGGTCAGCGCGGCGCGGCGTACCGCGGCCTGATCGCCGCCGGTCGCCAGCTGCACGAACGAGGAGCCCTTGACCTGCGCGGCGAAGGGCTTGGCGTCGAAGCCCTTCTTCGGCCCGTCGGTGTCCAGGGTCAGCCAGGGCACGGCCAGCTTGTTGCGCGCCGGCACCAGGGTAGTGGTCGCCCCGCGCGCGGGCAGGGTGTCGAAGATGTTGCCCTTGCCCTCGCAGGGCACCCGGCCCAGGTCCAGCGCAGGGGTGAAATCCAGGGTCAGCGCGCCGGCGAAGATTCCCGGATCGCCCGCCGCGACCATGGCATAGGCGATGGCCGCGCCACTGCCCTCGCCGATCAGCAGCGGCGCACGGTAGCCCGGCAGCTGCGCATAGCCCTGCAGATAGTGCGAGAGATTCTCCAGGTCGCCATCGGGGAATACGCAGCCCTTGCCGTCGCCGGTGAACTGCCGACGCATCTGCGGCGTATCGATGCCGGCCACGAAGGTGCCGTTGGCGGCCAGCGCCTGCGCATCGGCGTCCATGGTCGCGTTCCAGCCGCCGTCGCCGGAGAGCATCAGCACCACCTGCTTGAGCGGGCCGACCGGCCGGTACAGCGCCACGTCGCGGAAATTGCCGTGCGAGATGCGCTCGGGCGTGGGACGGGGCTGCTGCGCGGCCAGCGGCAACGCACAGGCCAACAGCAGCAGACAGCTTGCCAGACGGATCATTTGCGGATGACTCCCTTGTAGCCACCGCTGATCAGCGCGGCGACATCGCCCATCACCAGCAGCGGGGCCATGCCGCCTGGAGCGGCCAGGTAGCGGGCTTCCCACTGCGGATCGAATTTTTCCTTGAAGGCGCGCAGCCCCCGGAAGTTGTAGAAGTGCTCGCCGTGGGCGAACAACAGGCGCCCGATGCGATGCCAGCGCGGCGCCAGCGCGTGTCCGGCCATGCCCGACAGCGGCGCCATGCCCAGGCCGAAGCGCACGTACCCGGCCTGGGCGAAATGCAGCATCAGCTTGGAGAACAGGAAATCCATCGTGCCGTTGGGTGCCTCTTCCAACTGGCGCATCAGGTCGATGCTGGCCTCCTGCTGCACATCGGTCACCAGCAGCGAGGCGAAGGCGATCACCTTGCCCTCGCGTCGCACCACCGCCACCGGATTGCGCACCATGTAGGCATCGTCGAAGGCGCCGACCGAGAAGCGCTTCTCGGCGGTGTTGTGCTTGGCCAGCCACGCATCGGAGACCGCGCGCAGCTCGGGCAGGATCGTGGCCACCTCGTCGCGCTCGACCAGGCTGAAGCTCAGGCCCTCGCGCTCGCTGCGGTTGACACCGTTGCGCAGGTTGCCGCGACGCTTGCCCTGCAGGCTGAAGCCGGCCAGCGGCACCCAGGCGTATTCGCCCAGCTTGAACAGGCGCAGGCCCGCGTCCAGGTACAGCGGCAGCGCGTCCGGGCGCACCTGGTAGAAGCAGCCGCGCGCGCCCGATTCGCGGGCGCGTTCGAGGAAGCGCCAGACCAGCTCGGGCCAGGCCTCGCGCGGGCCGACCGGATCGAACAGCGCCACCCAAGACTTGCCCTTGCGTCCGAACATCACGAACGCATCGCCCTTCTCGGAGAACAGCAGCGGCTTGTCGCCGGTCAGCGCCAGCGCCGCGTCGGCCGAAGGTTGGCGACGCAGGATCTCCTGGGCGCGCGCCAGTTCCTCGGCGCTGGGCAGCGGCAGCGGCGGCGCCGGCGGGCGCAGCAGCTGGCGCAGCGCCAGCACCAGGGCCAGGATCGACACGCCGACCATCGCGCGCAGCGAGCGCGGCGCGTTGCCGTCGAACTCGAACTGCCACCACAGACGGTTGGCGTAGGCCACATCGCGATAGACGAAGAACAGCAGCGCGGTCACCGCCACGCACACCACCACCATCGCCAGCAGCCAGCCGCCGCTGAAGGGCACGGCCAGCAGCGAGGCCTTGCGCGTGAACTGCTTGCGCGAGAGCAGCAGGACCGCCATCAGGCTGCCCAGGATCAGCGATTCGTCCACCGCCAGGCCCTTGGGCAGGGCCAGCACCAGCGCGGCCAGGGTCAGGCCCACCGCCGCCCACCAGGCCGCGTCCAGCCGGCGCAGCAGCGCGCGCGCGACGAACAGCATGGCCACGCCGGCGATCGAGCTGAGGAAGTGCGAGGCCTCCACCAGCATCAGCGGCACGTGCATCGCCAGCAGGGCGGTGGCCTGGTCGGTGGCCGGGGTCACGCCCGAGACCAGCAGCATGATCGCCACCACCGCGGTGAAGGCGGCCAGCAGATGCGGCGCCAGCCCGACCACCGCGCGGCCGACCGGCGCGGCCGGGCTGAGGCGCAGCTCGTGCACGGCCAGCACGACCATGGCCAGCAGCAGCGGCAGCACGTAATAGATCAGCCGATACAGCACCAGCGCGCCGGCCAGCTGGTCCGAGGGCACCGTGCCCTTCAGCGCCAGCAACATCACCGCCTCGAACACGCCCAGGCCGCCGGGCACGTGGCTGATCACGCCCAGCACCATGGCCGCGGCATAGAAGCCGACGAAGGCCGGGAAGCCGATCGCCCCGTCCGGCAGCAGGAACCACATCACCGCGGCCGAGGCGACGATGTCCACCACCGACACGCCCAGCTGCTGCCAGGCCATGCTCGGCGCCGGCAGGCGGATGCGGATCGGGCCGAGCCTGAACTCACCGCGCCGGCAGGCCCACATCAGCGCGCCGGCCAGGGCCAATGCCCCGATGGCCAGCGCCTGCAGCACCCACACCGGCATATGCGCCAGCGGCGCCAGCTCGCGCGCGTCCAGCAGCACACCGCCTGCACCGACCACGCTGATGCCCAGGCCGAAGGCCAGGGCGTTGAAGGCGATCGCCCGGGTGATCAGGCCGGCCTCCACGCCCGCCGCGCCGTACAGGCGCAGGCGCACCGCGCCACCAGTGAACACGCCCAGCCCGATCATGTTGCTCAAGGCATAGGCGATGAACGCGGTCTTGGCGACCACGCGGTACGGCACGCGCGCGCCGGCATAGCGCAGCGCCGAGGCGTCGTAGCCGGTCAGCGAGAAGAAGCTCAGCGCGGTGGCCGCCAGCGCCAGGCCCAGCTTCCAGCCCGGCACGCCGCGCACCGAGGCGACCACGCCGTCGTAGGTGATCTGCCGCGACAGGTCGACGAAGGCATCCACCACCAGCGCGGCCACGATCAGCGCGGCCAGCCCCAGCAGCCAGGGGCGGGCACGCTGCAAGCGCGGCAGCCAGGTGTCCACGAAGGCACCACGGGCGCGCAGCTGCGACAGGGTCATGCGACGTCCAGAACGGGGCGGCGGGAAAGCCGCGCATGATGCGCGTGCGGGCGCGAGCGCCGCAAGCCGTCGGGAAATGCCGGTGTCATACCTCGATCCATCGTCGCGCCAGTCAGCGTCCAGTCGGGATTTTCACACGGATGCCCCATACCGCGTGCGCATGGTGCGGCCATTCCCATGACTGGAGGGTTGCATGACCCGTGCCGTATCGCTACTTCCCAGCCTGCTCGCGCTGGCCCTGATCGCCCCGCTGCAAGCGCACGCCTTCCAGGCCAGCGCGCCGGCCGCCAGCACGCCCGCCGCCACGACGCCCGACACACCGGATGCGGCGCGCGCCAACGATGCGGCCACGGTCGACGGCGCCTCGGGCCTGCTGCGCCTGCAGGTGCTGCTGGACCGCGCGCACTTCTCCCCGGGCGAGATCGACGGGCAGGCTGGCTCGAACCAGCAGCGCGCCCTGCGCGGCTACCAGGCCGCCCATGGCCTGCCGATCACCGGCCAGCCCGATGAGGCGACCTGGCAGGCCTTGAACGCCGACACCAAGCCGGTCGTCGCCAGTTACACGCTGACCGCCGAGGACGTGGCCGGCCCGTTCGTGCAGATCCCCAAGCAGATCGCCAAGCAGGCCGGCCTGGACGCGCTGGGCTATACCTCGCTGGTCGAGGCGCTGGGCGAGCGCTTCCACGTCGGGCCACAGACGCTGCAGCAGCTCAACCCCGGCCTGGACTTCGCCACGGCCAAGGCCGGCACCGTGGTCAAGGTGACCAATGTGCTCGGCGCCGCGCCGCTGGCCAAGGCCGCGCGCGTGGTGGTGGACAAGTCCGACTCCACGCTGCGGCTGCTGGACGATCAGGGCAAGGTGTATGCGCAGTTCCCGGTGACCTCCGGCAGCGCGCACGATCCGCTGCCGATCGGCCAGTGGAAGATCCTCGGCATCTCGCGCAACCCAACCTATCACTACAACCCCAAGCTGTTCTGGGACGCGAAGAAGGGCGACAAGAAGGCCACCATCGCCGCCGGCCCCAACAACCCGGTAGGCCTGGTCTGGATCGACCTGTCCAAGGACCACTATGGCCTGCACGGCACGCCCGAGCCGCGCAACGTGGGCAAGACCCAGTCCCACGGCTGCGTGCGCCTGACCAACTGGGACGTGCTGCAAGTCGCAGACGCGGTGGATGCCAGCGTGCCGGTGACCTTCCAGGAGTGAGGCCATGAGATTCCTGCTGACGCTGTTGCTGGGTATCGTCATCGGCGCGGTCGGCCTGCGCCTGGTCGAACGCACGCACGCCCTGCGCGCGGTCGGGCTGGACGTGCAACCCACCTCCACCCCGGGCACGGCCGCCGCGGCGGTCGACGCCGCGGTCGCCCGGACCGCGCCGACCACGCCGGCCCTGCAGATGGTCGGCGACGTGCAGCCCACCCGCGTGGCGGTCGAGCCGGTCTCGCCGCAGGCGCCGGTAGGCGATGACACCGACTCACCCGCCATGCCGGCGGTGGCGCCGCAGCTGCGCGCGCCGGACGCCGGCCAGGGTCTGCTGGTGCCGGTGCAGGGCGTGGAACGCAGCGCGCTGCGCGACACCTTCACCGACGCGCGCAGCGCCGGACGCGTGCACGATGCGATCGACATCATGGCCCCGACCGGCACGCCGGTGCTGGCCGTGGCCGACGGCACGGTGGAGAAGCTGTTCGACAGCAAGCGCGGCGGGCTGACGATCTACCAGTTCGAACCGAGCGGCCGGCTGGCCTATTACTACGCGCACCTCCAGCGCCACGCCGACGGCCTGCAGGAGAAGCAGCCCATCAAGCGCGGCCAGGTGATCGGCTATGTCGGCAGCACCGGCAACGCCAGCCCCGACGCGCCACACCTGCACTTCGCCATCTTCCAGCTGGGACCGGAAAAGCAGTGGTGGAAGGGCACTGCGGTCAATCCCTACCCGGTGCTGCACGACGGCGCGCCTGTGCCCTGAGCAGGATTCCCGCGCACCACTCAGGAAGCTCTTTATCAGAGTGCGGAACCGGCAAAAGCCAACCGCTTCGCGCACCAACCTCGACCGGCCGGGCACGGCTCCCCGGGGTCGGTCCGCCTTTCTGGCGGACTCGCCGCCGCGGGCCATCCTAGTGCCCGCTCTCCGCGCGCCCGGCCGGATCGAGGCTCTGCGAAGGGATGGATCGGGACTTCTTTTGACTTTCGACCCGAAGTCTCTTCGCCCGACGCGCGAGGCAGCGGTTCGGCGGGCGGGGGCCGCGCCTAGCGAGGCAGGACGCCGAGCGCCCGAGTCAGGGCAGGATGCCCTGATCGAGGGATAAGCGGCCCCCGCCCGCCGGACCGCTGCCCCTCCGAAGCTCGAACGCCTAAATGCCTCTCTCCTCACGCGAGAGATAGACCAAGAAAAAGCCGGGCAATGCCCGGCTTCTTCATGGACACGGCGATGGCGAAGGAGTTCAGCCCTCGACCACGCTCTGCGCCGCTTCGACCACGTGGTCGGCGGTGAAGCCGAAGTACGGGAACAGCTTCTCCGCCGGCGCCGACTCGCCGAAGCTGGTCATGCCCACGATGGTGCCATCCAGGCCCACGTACTTGAACCAGAAGTCGGTCGAGGCCGCTTCCACCGCCACGCGGGCGCGGATCGAGCGCGGCAGCACCGACTCACGGTAGGCCTCGTCTTGGCGATCGAACACGTTGGTGCACGGCATCGACACCAGGCGCGTCGGGATGCCCGCGGCCTGCAGCTTCTCGCGCGCTTCCGAGGCGATGCCCACTTCCGAACCGGTGGCGATCAGGATCACCTTGGCGGTGCCGCCGTCGGCCTCGGCCAGCACGTAGCCGCCGCGGTAGATGCCCTCGATCTCGGCCTTGCCGCGCGGCTGGGGCTTCAGATTCTGGCGGCTGAAGATCAGGCAGCTCGGGCCGTCCTGACGGGCGAGCGCCGCCTTCCAGCTGGCCGCCGTCTCGGCCGCGTCGCACGGACGCCAGACATCGTTGTGCGGGATCAGACGCAGACTGGCCAGATGCTCGACCGGCTGGTGCGTCGGGCCGTCCTCGCCAAGCCCGATCGAATCGTGCGTATAGACGTGCAGCACATGGCTGCGCATCAGCGCGCTCATGCGCAGCGCATTGCGGGCGTAGTCGCTGAAGGTCAGGAAGGTGGCATCGAACGGAATGAAGCCCCCGTGCTGGGCGATGCCGTTGGCGATGGCCGACATGCCGAACTCACGCACACCGTAGTGCACGTAGTTGGCGTCCGGGTCGTCGCCGACCGCGGTCTTGGCGTTCTTCCACAGGGTCAGGTTGGACGGCGCCAGGTCGGCCGAACCGCCGACGATTTCCGGCAGCAGGCCGGTGTAGAACTCGATCGCCTGCTGCGAGGCCTTGCGCGAGGCGATCTCCGGCATGTCGGCCTGGACCTTGGCAATGTAGGCATCGGCCTTGGCCAGGAAGTCGTCCGGCAGCTTGGCGTGCGAGCGGCGCGCCAGCTCGGCGGCCTGGTCCGGGTACTGCTTGGCGTACTTGTCGAACAACTGCTCCCATTCGGCCTGGCGCAGGCTGCCCGTACCGGTGGCGCGCCAGCCGTCGTAGATCTCCTTAGGGATCTCGAAGGCCGGGTACGGCCAGTCCAGCGCCTTGCGCGTGGCCTCCACCTCGTCCTTGCCCAGCGCCGAGCCGTGGCTGGACTCCTTGCCGGCCTTGTTCGGCGAGCCGAAGCCGATCGTGGTCTTGCACGCGATCAGGGTCGGCTTGTCGGTGACCTCCAGCGCCTCGTCGATGGCGGCCTTGATGGCGTCGGCGTCCTGGCCGTCGATCGGGCCGATGGTGTGCCAGCCGTAGGCGCGAAAGCGCGCCGGGGTGTCGTCGGTGAACCAGCCGTCGGTCTCGCCGTCGATGGAGATGTGGTTGTCATCCCAGAAGGCCACCAGCTTGCCCAGGCCCAGCGTGCCGGCCAGCGAGGCGGCTTCGTGCGAGATGCCTTCCATCATGCAGCCATCGCCCATGAACACCCAGGTGCGGTGGTCCACGACCTGGTACTCGGGGCGGTTGTAGTGCTGGGCCAGCAGTTTCTCGGCCAGGGCGAAGCCGACCGCATTGGCGAAGCCCTGCCCCAGCGGACCGGTGGTGGTCTCGATGCCGGGGGTGATGTGGCTTTCCGGATGGCCCGGGGTCTTGGAGTGCAGCTGGCGGAAGTTCTTCAGCTCTTCGATCGGCAGGTCGTAGCCGGTCAGGTGCAGCAGCGCGTACTGCAGCATCGAGCCGTGGCCGTTGGACAGCACAAAGCGGTCGCGGTTGAACCACTTGGGGTTGTTGGGGTTGTGGCGCAGGTAGTCGTTCCACAACACCTCGGCGATGTCGGCCATGCCCATGGGCATGCCGGGATGGCCGGAATTGGCGGCCTGCACCGCATCGGCGGCGAGGAAACGGATGGCGTTGGCGAGCTGACGGCGGGTCGGAGCGGACATGTCAGGGACTGGGGCGAAAGCGGCGCGTGAGGCACCAGGGACGCCTATTGTCCCATGAGGCACGGTTCGGAACGAGTGAGGCGGGGGGCGCAGCGGAGTGAGAAGCGAGTGAAAGCCCGGTCCGGGCGACTTCCAAGCCTCAACGCATGCGTTCGGCCTCAAGCCTCGCCTTTCCAGGCGGCGGCGCCTCGACGCCAGCAGCCGGCCCGCTTCGCTCAGGCCGCTGCGCTTACTCCTCGCCCTTAGCCACCAGCGTGGCCAGCACCAGGTCGCCCGTCGTATTGAGCGTGGTCCGGCACATGTCCAGGAAACGGTCCACGCCCAGGATGATGCCGATGCCTTCCGGCGGCACGCCGACCATGCCGCAGATCAGCGCCACCACCGGCAGCGAGCCGGCCGGCACGCCGGCGGTGCCGACCCCGCCCAGGATGCAGACGAACATCACCGTCAGCTGCTGCAGCAGGGTCAGCTCGACGCCGAAGAACTGCGCCAGGAACAGCACCGTGATGCCCTCGAACAGCGCCGTGCCGTTCTGGTTGGCGGTGGCGCCCACGGTCAACACGAAGCGCGAGACCTTGCGCGGCAGTCGCAGGTTGTCCTCGGCCACGCGCAGCGAGGTCGGCAGGGTCGCGTTGGACGAGGCGGTGGAGAAGGACAGCACCATGACCTCGCGCACCGCGCCGAACCACTTGACCGGCGACCAGCCGGCCCACTTCAGCAGCGCCGAATACACCACGAACATGTGGATCGCCAGCGCCAGCACCACCACGCCGACATACGCCCCCAGCCGGATCAGCAGCTCCCAGCCGAACAACGCAGCCAGGTTGAACATGAAACAGAACACCGCATAAGGCGCCAGCCGGATCACCAGGGTGATCAGGGTCATGGAGATCTCGAACAGGCCCTCGACCGCGTTGCGGAACGCATCGGTCTTGTCGCTGCGGGTCAGCACCACGCCCACCCCGACCATCAGCGCGAAGAACATCACGCCCATGAAATTGCCGCCCGCCGCCGCGGTGACCACGTTGGCCGGCACCAGCGAGAGCAGCATGCCGGCCCCGCCCGGCGCCTCCTTGCCCTTGCTGATGATCGAGTCGGCGCGCTCGGCGCCGGCGGCCAGCATCTGCTGGGCGGTGGCCGGGTCGGTGCCGGCGCCGGGCTTGAGCAGGTTGACCAGCACCAAGCCCAGCACCACCGCGATCCCCGACGCCAGCACCGTGAAGCCCAGCGTGCGCCAGCCGATGCGCCCCAGCGCGCGCACGTCGCCCATTTCCGAGATGCCCACCACCAGCGCCGAGAACAGCAGCGGCAGCACCAGCATGAAGATCAGGTTGAGGAACAGCTTGCCCGCCGGGTCGGTCACCGCGGTGACCTGCTTCACCCAGCCGGCGTCCGCGCCGACGGTGGCGTGCACGATCAGGCCCAGCGTCAGGCCGAGCACGAAGCCGATCATCATCTTCCAATGCAAGGGCAGCTTGGACTTGCCGGAAGCAGCGTCGGTCATGCGTGGAATCCTAGGGTTAGAGGGCAAACGGCCACTCTAGCAAGGCCCCGCGCCCGCCTGCGACGGCAGGGAAAGAGAATGACCGAACTGACAGCCAGGCGGCGCCCGGCCGTACGACCCGCTCAGCGCCGCGGATACAGCGGCGCCAGCGCCTCGCCCTGCGCGGATGGGCCCGCCGGCACGCGCCAAGTCGGCCCGCTGGCGAAGGCCTGACGCAGCAGCGCACGCGCCTGGGCGCCATCGCCGTCGGCCCAGCGTGCGCGGCGCAGCGCGTCGATCGCCTGCCGCTGCGCCGGATCGGCCAGTTGGGCGGAGACCGCATCCAGATCCCGCGCCGGCGGCGCGGCCATGCCGATCAGGATCTCGCCGACTTCGTCCAGCGTGCCGGTGTCCAGCGCGCGGCGCAGGTCCGGCAGGCCGTTGCGCGCCCGCGACGCCGGGGCCGCCGTGACGGCGCCCGCCGCGCGGGCCGGCGCCGACGCGGGCGCACGCCGCGGCCGGCGCAGGAACCACACCAGCGTGCCCAGCCACAGCAGGCCGAACGCCGCGGTCAGCGCGATCCACGGCCACAGGCGGCCTGCCATCGATTCGACACCGACGGCCGTGGCCGGCAGCGCGCCGTCGCTGGGCGCCTGCGGCGCAGCGACCTCCGCGGCCGGCGTGGGCGCGGGCAGGGTCGCGTTGGCGAAGCTGCCAGACCCGGCGGCGACCTCTAGCTGCATGTCCGGCAGCGCCGCGGTCCTGGCCGCATCGGCCTTGACGTCCCACCAGTCCAGCTTGATGCCGGGCAGCGTCAGCCGGCCGGCGCCATTGGGCACGATCGAATAGCGCCGGGTGATCTTCACCACCGGCGTGGCGCCATCGAAGCTGTCCTCGTACTGCGCCGGCTCGGCGAACACCTGCGCGCCGTCCACGTTCGGCGTGGGCAGGTCCGGCAGCTGCGCACGGGTGGCGCCGCGCGCCACCGCCTCGACCACGAAGCTGCTGGCCTGGCCGGCCTTGAGCTCGCGCGGCGCGCTGGCATAGCGCAGGCGCAGGTCGGCCAGCGGCAGCCACGGCTGCGGGGCGTTGGCCGGCTGCGGCTGCACGTGCAGAGTCAGGGCCTGACCGAACGCGCTCAGCTCGCTGCGCTGGCCCATGCCGAGCATGCTGTCGAAGAAGCCGCCACCGCCGGCGGCGCGGCCGATGAAGCGCGCGGCCGGCAGCTGCAGGTCGCCGCTGCGGTCGGGCACCAGCAGGAAGTGGCGTTCGACCACGTTGTAGCGACGCCCGTTGACCTCGCGCGTGGACTGCACGTCCTCGCCCACGCGCTGCAGCGAGGTGCCCTGCGGCGCGTCGAGGTCCAGTTGCCCGGAGACCAGCGGCACCGCATAGAACAGGCGCAGGGTCACGCCGACGGTCTGCTGCACGTAAGGCGTGGGGTCGTCGACCTGGGTCTCGACATAGGCGTTGCTGCTGCCGGGCTGGGCGACGGGCGCATCGGTGACGCGCAGGCCCAGCGCGGGCGTGCGCTGGCCGTTGACCTCCAGCGCCGGCACGGTCAGCTCGCCGGTGCGGCGCGGCTGCAGGGTGATGGCCAGCACGACCGAGCGCGAGATGCGGCCGTTGACCATCTGCATCTGGCGGCTGGAGGAGGTGTCGACCACCGAGAAGTCGCGCTGCAGCGGGCTCAGGTCGGGCTGGCCGATGTCCTGGTCGCTTTCGATGCTCAGCACCACCGGCTGGCCCATCGCCGTGCGCGAGCGGTCCAGCCAGGCGCGCGTCTGCGCCAGCGCGGGCAGCGTCCAGGCCAGCAGGACCAGCGCCAGCCATACGGTCCCGACGAACCGCGAGGCCGCGCGCCTGCGCTGCGGCGATGTGGAGGCGGCCGGTTGCATCATTGTCCTTCCCTCTGGCGACGCTGGTACTCGAGCTGGAACTTGGCGCGCAGCAGGCCACCCGGATCGTCCGGCACGCGCCGCAGCCAGGCTTCGGTGGCCTGGCGCTGCTCGCGCTCGGCCGCGGTTTCCGGCTTGGCCTGGGTCGGCTTCTGCTGCGCGCCCTGGCCGGTCTGCTGCTGCATGGCCTGCTGCATGCGTTCGCGCTGGGCCGCGTCGGCGGCCTGCTGCTCGCGCTGCTGTTCGGCGGCCGACTTGGGTGGCTCGGACTTGGCGTCGCCGGAGGAGCCCTTTGCGCCCTTGTCCGCGTCCTGCTTGTCCTGCTGCTTGCCCTGCTGCTGCTTGTCTTGCTGCTGCGAGTCCTGCTGATCCTGGCCCGGCTTGTCGTCCTGCTTGCCGCCGGACGACTGCTGCTGGCCAGACTTCTGTTCAGGGGGCTGCTTGCCCTGGTCGCCGCCCTGCCCGCCCTGACCACCGGCCGGCGGCTGCCGCTTGCGCGCGGCCTCGACCGCGGCGCGGTTGGCGATGGCGTCTTCCATCCCCGGCTGGCGCTGCAGCGCCTTGTCGTAGGCGGCGATCGCCTCGTCGTACTTGCCCTGCTTGGCCAGCGCGTTGCCGAGGTTGTACAGCCCGTCGGCCGAGGCCAGGCCGGAGAAGTCCTTGGTGGCCGCGGCGTAGTCGCCGCCGCGGTAGGCCTTGGCGCCCTGCTCGATCCGGTCCTGGGCCTGCTGATCGGCGCGCTTCCACCAGTCCATCGCCTGCGCGGGCTGGGCCATCGGCAGCACCACGCACAGCGCCAGCGCGGCCAGCACGCCGCCGCGGCGGAACGCCAGCAGCACCAGCAGCATCAGCGCCGGCAGCAGCCAGTAGCCCTGATCCAGCCAGGCGCTGCCCTTTTCGCCGCGGGCGGCGCTGGCGTCTTCGGCCTGCGGATCGAGCACGCCCAGCGCGCGCAGGTCGGCATCGTCGGTGCGCAGCACCTCAAAGCGCCCGCCGCCGGCCGTCGCCAGCCGCTGCAGCGAGGCCGCATCCAGCTGGGCGCGGCCGAACTGGCCATCGGCCTGACGATAGGCCGCCCCCGCGGAGGTTCCCAGGCCCAGCACCGAGACGCTGAAGCCGGCGTCGCGGGCGCGCTTGGCGGCACTGTCGGCAGCCGGATCGGCGTGATCGGTCAGCAGCAGGATCTGGCCGCGGTCGAACCCGGCGCGCTGCAGCAGCGCTTCGGACCAGAGGATCGCCCGACGCGCATCGCTGCCGTCCACCGGCATGATCGCCGGGTCCAGCGCGTCCAGGAACAGCGCCACGTTGGCCGCATCGTCGGTCAGCGGCGCCACGGTGAACGGCTCGCCCGCGTAGGCCACCAGCGCGACCTGACCGCCGACGCGTTCGCGCAGCAGCGTGGCCAGCTTGGCGCGGGCCTGCAGCAGGCGCGAGGGCGGCAGGTCGTTGGCGGCGATCGAGCCCGACAGGTCCAGCGCCACCACCAGCGGCGCGCGGGTCTGCCACAGCGGCTGTTCGCTGCGCTGCCAGCTCGGGCCGGCCAGGGCCAGCGTCGCCAGCACCCAGGCCAGCACGATGCCGACCAATCCGAGCACCTGGGCGCGGCCGCCGCCGACCTGCAGATGCACCAGCAGATGCTGATCGACCAGGCCGCGCCACGCGTTGGCGCGCTGCTGGCGTCGCCGCCACAGCCACCACAGTCCGGGCAGCGCGATCAGGGCCAGCAGCCACCACGGCCGCAGGAAATGGAAATCCGCCATGGCCTGCACCAACGCACTCATGCCCGCAGCCCTCGCCAGGCCAGCGCCAGCACGCCCAGGCCCAGCGCGAACGCCAGCGGCACCGGATAGCGCTCGATGCGTGGCTGCACCGCGCGCCCCGGGCGCGAGATCGGCTCGATCTTGTCCAGCTCCGAATAGATGCCGGCCAGCTCCTGCGTGTCGCGGGCGCGGAAGAAGCGCCCGCCGGTGGCCTGGGCGATGCGGCGCAGGCCGTCCTCGTCGATATCGTCCTGGCCCTGCAGCCCCAAGCGCATGCCGAACACCGACAGTCCCCCGCCGCCGCCGAAGGCGATGGTGTGGATGCGCACGCCTTCGCGCGCGGCCAGTTCGGCCGCCTTGTCGGGATCCAGCGCGCCGGCATTGCTGACGCCGTCGGTGAGCAGGATCAGCACGCGCTGGCCCTTGGGCTGGGCGGCCAGGCGCTTGACCGCCAGGCCGATGGCGTCGCCGATGGCCGTTTCGCGCCCGGCCAGCCCGCTGACCGTGTCGCGCAGCTGATCGCGCACCGAATCGCGGTCCAGCGTCAGCGGCGCCACCGCATAGGCGCGGTTGCCGAACACCAGCAGGCCGACGCGGTCGCCCACGCGGCGGTCGAGGAAGTCGGCCAGCACCGCCTTGGCCGCGGTGAGCCGGTCGACCGGGGTGCCGCCCAGCTCCATGTCGGTCTCGCGCATGCTGCCGGACAGGTCGACAGCCAGCATCAGATCGCGTCCGGTCTGGGGCGGCGTGACCGCCTCGCCCAGCTGCTGCGGCCGCGCGGCCGCCGCGCACAGCAGCAGCCAGGCAAGCGCGGCCAGCCAGTTGATGCCGAAGCGCCGCGCGGTGGCCGCGCTGACGGCGATGCCGTCCAGCGCGTCGCCATAAGGCACGCGCAGCGCCGGCGACTGGCTGCGCACCGCCGGCAGCAGCCAGGTCACCAGCCACGGCAGCGGCAGCGCCAGCCACATCCACGGCCAGGCGAAGCCGCCGAAGAGCAGCCTGACATCGTGCATCCACTGCGCCAGGAGGCTCATCGCCGGCCCTCCATCAGCTGCACGAAGCGCGTCGCGGCCAGCGCGCGCAGCGCCTGCATCTGTCGCGGATCCACGCGCGGGCGATAGCCACCGTCGAGCAGCAGCGCACCCACATCTTTGCTGAAGGCATGTCCCTTCGGACCATCAGGAACTGCAGCCAGGCCGCGCCCTGCAAGCGGTCGGCGCGTGGATCGACCCGGCGCGCGGCCCGGCGCAGCAGCTGCGAGGCGGCCGCGACCTGCTCCGGCGGCGGCAGCGCGCTGGAGCACTCGGCTTCGAACAGCCGCAGCCAGCGCGCGCGCCGCCGGCGACGCCGCGCGCGCCACAGCAGCGGCACCGCCACCAGCACCGCGACGGCCAGCAGCACCAGCCACCAGCCGGGCGCCGGCGGCCACCAGGCCGGCGCCGGCGGCACGTGCACATCGCGCAGCACCAGGGGCGCGGGCGCGCTCATGCGGTCGCCGGAGCGGTGGCGCGCGCCAGCAGCGGCAGCCACGCATCGCTGGGCGCATCGGCGCGCAGCGCCATGGCACGTACGCCGCGGGTGGGCAGCAGCGCCAGCGCGGCATGCAGGGGCTGGACGAATTCCCGGCCCCAGCGCTGTCGCTGCGCGGTATTGGCCAGGTCCAGTTCGACCCGATGCTCGCCGCTCTGGAACGGCAGCGACGCCCGCGGCGGCGCCTGCTCCAGCGCATCGGTCATCAGCAGCACGATGACCTCGCAGCGCGCCGCCAGCGACGGCCAGCGCAGCTCGGGGATCTGCGCCACGCTGCGCGGATCGGCCAGCACCACCAGCCGCGAGCCGGGGCGCAGCACGCGCTGGGCGTGCTCAAGCGCCACGGCCAGGCCCCGGTCGTCGTCCGGCGGCTGCGCATACCAGCGGGTCAGCGCGTCGAGCGTGCGCAGCGCGCCGCGCGTGCCCGAGGCCGGTGGCAGGGACGGCTCGCGCCCGGCCCCGCGCAGGACCGCCACGCGATCGCCGTCGGCCACCGCGGCCCAGGCCGCCAACGCGCCGGCGCGCGCGGCCTGCACCGACTTGAAGCGCACGCGCGTGCCGAAGTACAGCGTCGGCGCGGTATCGGCCACGATCAGCGTCAGCCGCTCGCGTTCGGCCTGGAACAGTTTGGTGTGCGGCTTGCCGCTGCGCGCGGTCAGGCGCCAGTCGATATGACGCGCGTCGTCGCCGGCGACGTACTCGCGCGACTCGGCATATTCCATGCCGCGCCCGCGCAGCGGCGAGGCGGCCGGGCCGCTGAGATGGTGGCTGCCGCGACGCGCGGCCGGGCGCCGCTGCGCCAGCGCACGCAGCTGCACCAGTTCGGCCAGCGTGGGGCGCAAGCCGTCACCGCCGGGACCGGGGACCGGGGACCCGGGACCCGGGGTCGCCGCATCGGAAAATCCCCGGCGCCTGTGTTTGCTTTCCCTGGTCCCCGGTCCCCGGTCCCCGGTCCCGGCTCTCACGGCAGGGGCACCCGTTCGATCAGGGCCTCGACCAGCCGACCGCCGTCCCAGCCTTCGGCCGTGGCCTCGTAGCTGGGCAGCACACGATGGCGCAGCACGTCGCCGGCCACGGCCCGCACGTCCTCCGGGGTGACGAAGTCGCGCCCGGCCAGCCAGGCATGCGCACGCGCGCAGCGCTCCAGCGCGATCGAACCGCGCGGGCTGGCGCCCCGCGGCGATGCGTCGGCCCAAGGCGGCGTCATAGCGCGCGGCATCTCGCGAGGCGAGCACCAGCTCGATCAGATAGCGCTCCAGCGCCGGCGCCATGTGCAGGTCCAACACTTCGCGCCGCGCCGCGAACACATCTTCCAGCGGCATCTGCTGCAGCGGCTCGGCCACCGGCGCCAACGCATCGCGGGCGCGCTCGCGCGCCAGGCGCAGGATCTCCGACTCGGCCGCCGCTTCGGGATAGCCGATCTTCACGTGCATCAGAAAACGGTCCAGCTGCGCCTCGGGCAACGGGAAGGTGCCCTCCTGCTCGATCGGGTTCTGCGTGGCCATGACCAGGAACAGCGAGGGCAGCGGATAGGTGTGTCGGCCCACCGTGACCTGGCGTTCGCCCATGGCCTCCAGCAGCGCCGACTGCACCTTGGCCGGCGCACGGTTGATCTCGTCGGCCAGCAGGATCGGATGGAAGATCGGCCCGGCCTGGAACTCGAAGCGCCCATCCTGCGGCCTCCATACCTCGGTCCCGGTCAGATCGGCCGGCAGTAGGTCGGGCGTGAACTGCACGCGCGCGAAGCCGGCTTCCATGCGCGCGGCCAGCGCACGCACCGCCATGGTCTTGGCCAGGCCGGGCGCGCCTTCGACCAGCAGATGGCCGTCGGCCAGCAGCGCGATCAACAACCGGTCCACCAGCAGCTGCTGTCCCACGATGGTTGCCGACAGCGAGCCGCGCAGCGCCATGAAGGCCTCGCGCAGGCGGCCATCGGGCGCAGGCGCGACGGGCGGCGCGGATGACTGGAGGTTTTGGGACTGTTCCATTACGGGCTCTCATGGTCGAGATCAGGCGCGTCGTTTCGACCGGGCCTCATCGAAAGGGTTCCGCGTCCCACCTTACCTTGGGCCTCGCGTTCAGCGAAGCGCCATCATCGGCCGGGCGGCGCAGCTGCCGTCCCCACTTGTGAGTGCGCACAAGACACCAACGCGAAAACGGGGCCGATCGGCCCCGTCTTCCTCTTCACTTGGTCCGCGCTTACTGGCGGACCGCGATCACCTTCGGCGTCACGAAGATCAGCAGCTCGGCCTTGTTCTTTTCCTTGCCCTGCTTCTTGAACAGGTTACCCAGGAAGGGGATGTCGGCCAGGAACGGAACCTTCGAAACGGATGCGCGATCGGTGAACTCATATACACCACCGATGACGACGGTCTGACCATCTTCGACCAGCACGGCGGTATTGATCTCACGGCGGTTGAGCGTCGGCACCGTGCCGTATCCGGCCAGCGTAATGTACTCAGCCACATCGTCCTTCTTGACGAACATGTTCAGGAAGATGCGTCCGTCATGGGTGATGGTCGGCGTGACCTTCAACTCCAGCAGCGCTTCCTTGAACTGCACATTGGGCGTGGCCGCAGTACCCGCCGTGCCACCAGTGATCGTGACATAGCCGATTTCCGTACCCTGCTTGATGTCGCCTTCACGCTGGTTGGCCGTGATGATGCGCGGGTTGGAGACCACCTCGCCGCGGCCTTCTTCCTGCAGCGCCGACAACTCCAGATCAAGGTTGAAGTTCGTGCCCAGCAAAGTGTAAGCAATGCTGCTGGCAGTCCCATTCGTGAACGTCCCCGCCGGCATATTCACGTTCAGCCCCGTCGGGAACAGATGAGAGGGCAGCGTTGTGCTCGTACCAGAGTTGGCGAGCTCATTCCGTTGCTGCGCCGAGGTGTTCAGATAATTGACGTTACTGTCCAGGGATCCACTAAGGATTCCTCTTCCGGTACCGCCGATGACGCCAAAGCGAGCACCGAGGTCGCGCGCGAACGTGTCGCTTGCCACCACGATGCGCGCCTCGATCAACACCTGATCCACCGGTCGATCGATCACGGCGATCAGCTCGCGCATCGACGCGACCTTCTTCGGGATGTCGCTGATCATCAGCGTATTGGTGCGCTCGTCGGCGACAAGACGACCACGCGAGGAGAGAAAGCCGTTCTCCTGAGTGCTCTGGCCGCTGCCACCACCGTTCTGACTGCCGATGCCCTTGGCCTCAGTCAGCGCCTTATAAATCTCAGTCGCGCTGTGGTAGTTGATCTGCACGTAGTCGGTGATCAGATCCTCGCGATTCTCGATCGCGATGCGCGCGTCTTCCTTGTCCTGCTCGAACTTGGCCAGCTCGGGCTGCGGCGCCACCCAGACCACGTTGCCGTCGCGGCGCTTGTCGAGACCCTTGGCGCGCAGGACGATATCCAGCGCCTGATCCCACGGCACATTGACCAGGCGCAGGGTCACGCTGCCCTGGACGGTGTCGGAGGCGACGATGTTGAGGTTGGACTCCTCGGCGATCAGCTGCAGGACGGTGCGCACCGGCACGTCCTGGAAGTTGAAGGTCACCGGCTTGCCCACATACGGCTTGACCCCGCCAGCGGCCAGCTGCGAGGCGCCGGTGCCCTGGGCCGCGGCGCCCATTGCGGGCTTGCCGGACTTCTGGCTGATTTCGACCACGTACTGGTCTTCTGTCTGGTAGGCCAGCGACTCCACGGTCCCGCGGGTGTCGAGCACCAGCTGCGCGCCCTTGCCCGAGGCATGCGCGTCGATGCGCTGCACCGGCGTGGCGAAGTCGGTGACGTTCATCGGCCTCTGCAGGGAGGCCGGCAGGGTGACGTTGGCAATGTCGATGATGACCTTGCCGTTGTCGGTGCGCAGATCCGGCACCGCGCCCTTGCGGTCGAACTTGAGGATCAGGCGCCCGGCGCCGTCCTCGCTGCGACGGAAGTCGACGTCGGACACCTGGACCGGCGCGGCCTGGGCGGCGCCAGCCGGCGCCGCGGCGGCCGCCAGCACGGGCGCGCTGCCCGAGGCGAGCGCGATCGCCAGCACCAGTGCACCCCACCGGTGGGCGGCCAGTCGCCGCAGGGGACGCAGGCCATGAGCGTTGGAAGCGGTCATCGTGTATCCCCTAATCATTGGTCTAGCGTCACGGCCGCCGGACGCTCCAGCCAGCCACCGGCGCCGTCAGACACCAGTTCTACGAGGTTGATGCGGTCGGGCTGGACATCGGTGATGCGCCCATCGTTCTGCCCCAGGTAGGCACCGGGCGAGACGCGATAGGTCACCTTGTCCGGCGCCATCACCAGCCCGACGATGTTTGAACCGCTGCCGATGGTGCCGACCATCTTCAGGCTGTCCAGCGGGTACTGCTCCAGCGTTTCCTTGCGCCGGTTCGGATCCGGTCGCAGGCCGCTGCCGGCATCGGACGTCGTCCAGGCGGTGCTGAACGGATCGCGCAGATTCTGTGCCGCGTACTCGAAGGTCTCGAACTGCTGCATCACCGGCAGCGGCTCCAGCGGCGGCGCCGGACGGGCACGCACGTCGTTGACCCAGTTCTGCAGATTCGGCGCATCGCCGGGTGTACTGGTGATGCTGCGCGAGCAGCCGGCCAGCGCCGACAGGGCCAGACCTGCGAGCAGGAGACGGGAACGAGCGGAAGGGATCCGGGTCATGGCGTGGCCCCAGCAGGTTGCGTGCCAGCCGCCGCCGCAGCCTTCTCCTGCGCGGCGGTCTCTTCCTCGTCGAGGTAGCGATAGGTCTTGACCGTACCCGACAGCTCGAGATTGCCGTTGGCGATGCCCTGCTTGGGATCCACCGGCTGCAGGGAGATGTCGTGCATGGTCAGGATGACCACGCGCGGCAGCGACGCCACGCCGCTGACGAAGGCGCCGAACTGGTGATAGCTGCCGACCATGCGCAAGGCGATCGGCTTCTCGGCGTAGAACTCCTTTTGGGACTCTTCGCCGGGCTGGAACAGCTCGTTGGTCAGTCCGCTGGACAGCGCGGTCTGCGAAATGTCGACAATGAGGTCGGGCATCTCGGTCTTGCTGGGCAGCTGGCGCAGCATCTGCTGCAGCACCTGCTCCATCTGCGCCAGCTGCTGCTTGAGCGGCTGCAGATTGGCGGCGCGGCCGGCCTTCTGCTCGAACTCCGAGCGCAGGGTGGCCTCCTGACTCTCCAGCCCTTCCAGCTCCTCGGCCTGCCCGCGGAACACGAGCAGATAGGCCAGGATCAGCACCAGGGCACCTAGCAGCACGCAGAACCCGATCTTGTAGTTCCGCGGCCAGCCGCCGATGTTGTTGAAGTCCAGCTCGCTGATCTTGATCTTCTTCTGGCTCATGACGCCGGGCTCCCCGGGTCTGCGGCGGCGTGGTGGCCTGCGGCGGCTGACTGGTCGCCGGCGTCGCGGCACCGGCCGGAGCGGCGGCGGGCGCGGTCGCCGGATCAGCCGCGGGCGCGGCGCCGGGATCGGCCGGATTCGCCAGTTCGACCTTGAGGCTGAACATGTAAGGCAGCGCCCGTCCGACCACCGAGATTGGCGCGCTTTGGCCCTGGCCCTGGCCTTCGGCGGCCTTGGCCTCGATCACCGACAGGTCCGGCTTGGTCATCCAGCCCGAGCCTTCGAGGTTGCGCATGTAGGTACTGACCCGCGCATTGGACTGCGAGCGCCCCTGCAATGTGAGGACATTGCCTTCCTGTTTGATGCTGGTCAGCACCACGCCGTCAGGAATGGTGCGCACCAGCGAGTCGAACAGGTGCACCATCTGCGAGCGGTTGGCCTGCAGCTCCTCGATGACCTTCTTGCGGGCCAGCAGGCGGTCTTTCTGCTTGTCCAGCGCATTGATCTCGGTGATCTGAACGTCGACCTTGGCGATCTCGCCCTGCAGGAAGGCGTTGCGTTCGTTCTGGCCGTCGATCTGGCCGTTGTAGTAGAACCAGATGAAGAGCGCCAGCAGCACCGAGATGGCCGCGGCCACGCCCAGCATGCCGTAGAACTCTTTCTGGCGTTGCGCGCGGCGCTCGGCGCGCCACGGGAGCAAGTTGATCTTTGCCATCAGTCGAAGCTCCGCAGCGCCAGGCCGGTGGCGATCATCAACGCCGGCGCGTCCTGGGCCAGCGCATGCGCCTGCACCTTCGGACCCAGCGTCATCTGCGCCAGCGGATTGGCCACGATGGTCGGCACGCCGAGCTGCTCCTCGACCATTTCCGGAAGGCCGGCCAGGGCGGCACAGCCGCCGGCCAGCACGATCTGGTCGACGCGGTTGAATTCGCTGCCGGCATAGAAGAACTGCAGCAGGCGGCTGACCTGCTGGACCGTGGCTTCCTTGAACGGCTCGAGCACTTCGATCTCGTAGCTTTCCGGCAGGCCGCCCTGGCGCTTGGCCATGCCGGCCTCCTCGTAGGTGAGCCCGTAGCGGCGCATCACCTCGTCGGTCAGCTGCTTGCCGCCGAAGACCTGCTCGCGGCTGTAGAGGCTGCGGCCGCTGCGGATGACGTTGAGCGTGGTCATGGTCGCGCCGATGTCCACCAGCGCGACCACGCCGTCATGCGGGACCGGCAGCTCGCCCGCCAGCAGGGCGAAGGCGTTTTCGACCGCGAAGGCCTCCACGTCCATCACCTTGGCGGTCAGCCCGCCCAGCTCAAGCGCGGACTGGCGCAGCTCGACGTTCTCCGAACGCGAGGCGGCCAGCAGGACCTGGACCATCTCCGGGTTGCCGGGCATGGGGCCCAGGACCCTCGAAGTCCAGATTCACTTCCTCGATCGGATACGGGATGTAGTTGACCGCCTCGAGCTCGATCTGGGCTTCCAGGTCGTCCTCGTCCAGATCGGCGGGCATGGGAATGATCTTGGTGATCACCGCCGAACCGGCCACGGCCGCGGCGGCGTTCTTGACCTTGGTGCCGGCGCGGGTCACGGCGCGGCGGATCGCCTCGCCCACCGCCTCGACCTCAACGATGTTCTTCTCGACCACCGCGTTGGGAGGCAGCGGCTCGACGGCGTAATGCTCGACGCGGAAGCGGTTTCCCACGCGCGTGAGCTGGAGCAGCTTGACCGCAGTCGAGCTGATATCCACGCCGAGCAGCGCAGATTGGCTTTTTGGGATGAGCCCCACGGTGTATCCCCTTCCGACCGGAAAACCACAACGGGCTAGTTCAGCCAGCCCTCACATTAGTAATGAATTTTTTACAACTTGCAAGGACCACAAGGCCTCCCGTGACGGGTTGCCGCTTTTTGCTAAGGATTTCCCCCAAGTACTTGTTTCCCCCCAGGAAGCCGGTCCCCGCTTCCGACTCATCTATACTCCGGCGCCACGAATTGTGCAATCGGAAGTCTCCCGATGTCCCGTTTCCGCCGCCTGCTCCGCTGGGCGCTGCTGTTATGCCTGGCTGGCGCCCTGGTGGGAGCCGTCGTCCTGGGCTTCTTCTACTACTCCATCTCCTCCAAACTGCCTTCGATCCAGTCGCTGCGCGACGTGCAGCTGCAGGAGCCGATGTACGTCTACGCCAATGACGGCAGCCTGATCGGAATCTTTGGCGAGACCCGTCGCTACCCGGTCGACATCAGCAAGGTGCCGGTCAACGTCCAGCGCGCGTTCGTGGCCGCGGAGGACTCGAACTTCTACGAACATGGCGGCATCGACCCGACCGGCATCTCGCGTGCGGTCTGGCAGACGCTGACCAAGGACGGTCGCGTGGCCGGCGGCAGCACCATCACCCAACAGGTGGCGCGCCAGTTCTTCCTGAGCAACGAGTACAGCTACACCCGCAAGCTGGCCGAAATGATGCTGGCCATGCGCATCGAGCGGATGCTCACCAAGGACCAGATCCTGGAGCTGTACCTCAACAAGAGTTTCTTCGGCAACCGCTCCTACGGTGTGGCCGCGGCGGCGGAGTTCTACTACGGCAAGACGCTGGACCAGCTGACCCTGGGCGAGGCGGCCACGCTGGTGAGCTCGCTGAAGTTCCCCTCCAGCGGCAATCCGATCAGCAACCCGGAGCGCAACCACCAGCGCAGCGTCTACGTGATCGACCGGATGCTGGAAGACCACTACATCAGCGCGAGCGAGGCGGCCGCGGCCAAGGCCGAGCAGCCGCACGCCGCGCCGCACGAGCGTCCGATCGACGTCTATGCGCCGTACGTGGCTGAGATGGTCCGCCAGGAAATGGTGGCCAAGTTCGGCGGCGAGGTACTGGACAAGGGCTACCACGTCACCACCACGGTCGATCCGGTGCTGCAGCCGGCCGCCGACCAGGCGGTGCGGACGGGCCTGGCGACCTACGATCATCGTCACGGCTGGCGCGGCGCGGAGAAACATTTCGAGGTGACCGGCGATGCGGACGCCGAGTCGCTGGCCGCGCACCTGGCCGGAATCGTGTCCGAGGGCGGGCTGGATCCGGTGATCGTCGCCTCCACCAGCGGCGACACCGCCACGGTGGTGACCCGCGACGCGCAGCAGATCGTGCTTGGCCCCAGCGCCAGCCGCTGGACCGGCAAGACGCCCGGCCGCCTGCTGCAGCGGGGCGATCTGGTCCGTGTCGGCGCCGAGCGCAAGGACAAGGACGCCGAGGACAAGACCAAGCCCGCGACCGAGGCCAAGCCCGAGTACGTCTACACGCTGGACCAGCTGCCGCAGGCGCAGTCGGCGCTGGTGTCGCTGGACGCCAACAGTGGCGCGATCCGCGCGCTGGTCGGCGGCTTCAGCTTCGCGGCCAACAAGTTCAACCGCGCCACCCAGGCGCGGCGCCAGCCGGGCTCGAGCTTCAAGCCGTTCCTGTATTCGGCCGCGTTCGAGAAGGGCTTCAACCCGCTGTCGATCGTGCTGGACGCACCGGTGGTGTTCCGCGACCGGCGCGGCCATGTCTGGCGTCCGGGCAACGACGACGGCAAGTTCGACGGCCCCATGCGCCTGCGCGAGGCGCTGGTGAAGTCCAAGAACCTGGTCTCGGTGCGGCTGCTGGATGCGATCGGCGTGGATTTCGCACGCAAGTTCATCGCCCAGTTCGGCTTCGACGAGGCCGAGCTGCCGCCCAATCTGTCCATGGCGCTGGGCTCGGCCTCGCTGACGCCGATGTCGGTGGCGCGCGGCTATGCGGTGCTGGCCAACGGCGGCTCGCTGGTCACGCCCTGGCTGATCGACGAGGTCAAGGACCGCGACGGCAAGGTCGTGTTCAAGGAAAACCCGGCCGTGGCCTGCCGCAGCTGCGGCCGTCACGGCGCCAACGCGCCGGCGCCCAGCCAGGTGGTGGACGGCTTCAACTTCGGCCCGGCCCAGGACACGCAGGCCAAGGCCGAACCGCTGGCGACCTCCAAGGCCGAGCCGGCCGACGAGCAGGCGCCGCCGCCGGGCACCAACGTGGCGCCGCGCGCCATCGACGAACGCACCGCCTACCAGCTGGTCTCGATGATGCGCGATGTGGTCCAGCGCGGCACCGGCACGGCCGCGAAGGTGCTCGGCCGCGCGGACACGGCCGGCAAGACCGGCTCGACCAACGACCACCGCGATGCATGGTTCTCCGGCTTCGCCGGGCCGTACGTGACCACGGTGTGGGTCGGCAAGGACAACTTCCGCTCGCTGGGCTACCGCGAGTACGGCGGCAAGGCCGCGCTGCCGATCTGGATCGATTACATGCGCGTGGCCCTGAAGGACAAGCCGATCACGCCCAATGACCCGCCCGAGGGCATGGTCCAGGTCAGCCGCAACGGCGCGACCGAGTGGATCAAGGTCGAGGACCTGGAGCGGATGCAGGGCGAGGACAGCCTGCAGGATCAGAACGCGACCGACGAGGCGGCGTTCGATATCTTCTGAGGCAGGGTTGGGCGAGCGCGGAGGAAGCGAGCAGCGAGCGAAGGTGAAGGCGCACGGCCAGTCACTTCCCACTCACTCCTCGCTGCTCCACACTCAGGCCACAAAACCCGAGGGGTCCGCCATGCATCACGCTCGCCAGCACGCGCAGACCCAGACCGCGGAACGGCGCCGTCGCCTGGCCCACGAGGCCGCGCGGCTGATTGCCGAGAGCGGCATCCGCGACTACCGCCAGGCCAAGCTCAAGGCGGCCAGCCGGCTGGGCATCTCCGACGATGCCTCGCTGCCGCGCAACCGCGAGATCGAAGAGGCG
Source organism: Pseudoxanthomonas sp. UC19_8 (assembly GCF_042700505.1). NCBI lineage: Bacteria > Pseudomonadati > Pseudomonadota > Gammaproteobacteria > Lysobacterales > Lysobacteraceae > Pseudoxanthomonas > Pseudoxanthomonas sp. UC19_8. The sequence continues at coordinate 716,537 of NZ_CP170559.1, read as the reverse complement.
CTGCGCGAGTACCAGCGCCTGTTCGCCGGCCCCGATCACGCCGGCATGCTGCGGGCGCGACGCGAGGCGGCGCTGCAGGCGATGGAATTCTTCGCAGGCTTCGCCCCGCGTCTGGTGGGTCCGGTCCTGGACGGCACGGCCGATGCCCAGTCGCCGGTGCAGCTGCATCTGCACAGCGACGACGAGGACGCGGTGGCGCGTTTCCTGGAAGACCACCGCATCCCGGCCGACGCGCGCGTGCGCCGGCTGCGCATGGACCGCCAGCGCCATGCCGATGTCACCGTGTGGGTCTTCGCCGCCGACGGGATCAGCTTCGACATCGCCGTGCTGCCACGCCAGGCGCTGCGCCAGGCGCCGCTGTCGGTGGTGGACGAGGCGCCGATGGACCGCGCCTCGGCCGCCCAGGTGGCGGCACTGCTGGCGCGCGAAGAGATCGCCGGCTACGAGGCCGGCTGAAGCCGGGCGGGCCGCCCCGCTATACTTGCCGGCTCCTTCGATTCCCTGCGCGCCCGCCCGGGCGCGACGACCATGTCCGATGTGTCCCGCGAAGCCGCGCGCCGCCGCACCTTCGCCATCATTTCCCACCCCGACGCCGGCAAGACCACGCTGACCGAGAAGCTGCTGCTGTTCGGCGGCGCGATCCAGATGGCCGGCAGCGTCAAGGGCCGCAAGGCCGCGCGCCATGCCACTTCGGACTGGATGGCGCTGGAAAAGGAGCGCGGCATTTCGGTCACCTCCTCGGTGATGCAGTTCCCCTACGAGGACAAGATCGTCAACCTGCTCGACACGCCGGGCCATGCCGACTTCGGCGAGGACACCTACCGCGTGCTGACCGCGGTGGACTCGGCGCTGATGGTCATCGACGTGGCCAAGGGCGTGGAGGAGCGCACGATCAAGCTGATGGAGGTGTGCCGCCTGCGCGACACGCCGATTATGACCTTCATCAACAAGCTCGATCGCGAGGGCAAGGACCCGATCGAACTGCTGGACGAAGTGGAGACCGTGCTGGGTATCCAATGCGCGCCGGTGACCTGGCCGATCGGCATGGGCCAGCGCCTGAAGGGTGTGGTCCACCTGCTCACCGGCGAGGTGCACCTGTACGAACCCGGTCGCAACTTCACCCGCCAGGATTCGACCATCTTCGCCTCGCTCGACGCGCACGGCCTGGCCGAGAAGATCGGCGAGAAGATGCTCGCCGACCTGCGCGAGGAGCTGGAGCTGGTGCAGGGCGCCAGCCACGGCTTCGACCCGCAGGCGTACCTGGCCGGCCAGCAGACGCCGGTGTTCTTCGGCTCGGGCGTGAACAACTTCGGCGTGCAGCCGCTGCTGGACTTCTTCGTCGAGCACGCGCCGTCGCCGCAGCCGCGCGCCACCACCGGCCGCGAGGTCGAACCCACCGAGAGCAAGCTGACCGGCTTCGTGTTCAAGATCCAGGCGAACATGGACCCGCAGCACCGCGACCGCGTGGCGTTCATGCGCGTGTGCTCGGGCCGGTTCTCGGCCGGCATGAAGGCCTTCCACGTGCGCAGCGGCAAGGAGCAGAAGCTGGCCAACGCGCTGACCTTCATGGCCTCCGACCGCGAGATCGCGGCCGAGGCCTATCCGGGCGATGTGATCGGTATCCACAACCACGGCACGATCTCCATCGGCGACACCTTCACCGAAGGCGAAAGCCTGAGCTTCACCGGCATTCCCAACTTCGCCCCGGAACTGTTCCGCCGCGCGCGCCTGCGCGATCCGCTCAAGCTCAAGCAGCTGCAGAAGGGCCTGGCGCAGCTGAGCGAGGAAGGCGCCACGCAGTTCTTCCGCCCGCTGATGAGCAACGACCTGATCCTGGGGGCCGTGGGCGTACTGCAGTTCGACGTGGTCGCCTATCGCCTGAAGGACGAATACGGCGTCGATGCGATCTTCGAGCCGGTCGGCGTGACCACCGCGCGCTGGGTGCATTGCGACAACCCGAAGAAGCTGGAGGAGTTCCGCGAGAAGAACGCGATGAACCTCGGCATCGACGCGGCCGGCGAGCTGGTCTACCTGGCGCCGACCCGGGTCAACCTGCAGCTGGCGCAGGAACGCGCGCCGGACGTGCGCTTCTCGGCCACCCGCGAACACGCCCACGCGCTGGACGCGGGCTGAGCCCAGCCCGCGGCGCGCGTTCGGATTTGCTGAATCCGTCCCGGTCGGCGGGCGTCACCGCGACTGCTGCGACGCACCACGCTCATCGCGGTGCGATAAAGTTGCCAGCATGGCTCTGCAGGCGCATCCCGAGACCAATCTGCGTGACGAGATCGCCAGCGCCCTGACCCATGGGTTGGGCGCGGTGGCGGCGCTGGCCGGCGGCGCGGTGCTGATCACCCTGAGCGCGCTGTACGGCGACGCCTGGCAGCTGGGGACGGCGATCGTCTTCAGCAGCACCTTGCTGCTGCTCTACGTGGCCTCCACGCTGTACCACGCCATCCAGCACCCGATGGCCAAGGCGCGGCTGCAGATCTTCGACCACTGCGCGATCTATCTGCTGATCGCCGGCACCTACACCCCGTTCACGCTGATCGGGCTGCGCGGGCCATGGGGCTGGGGCCTGTTTGCGGCGATCTGGACCATCGCCGTGATCGGCGTAGTGTTCAAGCTGTTCTACACCGGGCGCTTCAAGCTGCTGTCGACCATCGTCTACGTGGTCATGGGCTGGCTGGTGGTGGTCGCGATCGAGCCGCTGCTCAAATCGGTCGATGCCTTCACGCTGGGCTGGCTGCTGGCCGGCGGTCTGTTCTACACGCTGGGCACCTACTTCTACCAGCGCGATTCGGTGCGCTATTTCCACGCGATCTGGCACCTGTTCGTGCTCGCCGGCAGCGTCTGCCACTTCATCGCCGTCACCGGTCAGGTGCTGGTGCCGCGCCTGCATCACGGCGGCTGACACCGCCTGCGCGTGACGGAGCCGGCGGCACGTTCTTCGCGGAACGTGAACACCCGGCTTGCCGATAGTAGGGCCTATGACGCCCGCAGATACCACGCCGCGCCCGTTCGTTCGCGCCCATCCCGTGCTGACCGCACTGGGAATCGTCGCAGTGCTGATCGTGCTGCTGATCATCTTCTGGGACTGGAACTGGTTCAAAGGGCCGGTCGAGCGCGCGGTGTCGGCCAAGACCGGGCGCGCCTTCCACATCGACGGCAACCTGGACGTGGATCTGGGCCGGATCAGCACCATCCGCGCCGACGGCCTGCGCCTCGCCAATGCGGACTGGGCGCTCAAGACCGCCCCGGAAATGGCGACCGTCCAGCACCTGGAGCTGGACCTGGACGTGCCGCAACTGCTGTTCCATCGCAACGTCTCGCTGCCCGCGATCCGCATCACCCAGCCCGTCGTCGAGCTGCAGAATCGCACCACCGCGCAGGGCGGCGGCAATTGGAACTTCAAGCGCGACGAGCCCTCGCAGGACGGCGGCATGGACGTGCGCTTCGGCGCGGTGATCGTCGATGCGCTGCGCCTGCACTACCTCGACCCGCCCAACAAGACCGACCTGCGTGTGCAGGCCAGCAGCGGCAAGCCGGACGCGCAGTACCGCGCGCCGCCGATCGACCTCACCGGCGCGGGCCGCTGGGGCGCCAACGCTTTCACGCTGAAAGGAAGGATCCAGTCGCCGCTTGATCTCACCCAGACCGAGCGCCCGTACCGCATCGACCTCAACGCCGCCGCCGGTGCCACCAAGGCACACGCACGCGGCACGTTGATCGATCCGCTGCATCTGGGCGGCTTCGACCTGCGCATGGCGCTGTCCGGCCAGGACCTGGCCGACCTGTATCCGCTGATCGGCGTGGCCCTGCCGGAAACGCCGCCCTACGCGATCGACGGCACCCTGACCCGCGCAGGCAATGTCTGGCATTACGACAAGTTCGCCGGCAAGGTCGGCGACAGCGATCTGGGCGGTTCGGCGGCAGTCACCGTCGGCGGACCGCGGCTGAAGCTGGACGCCGATCTGGTGTCCAAGCGCCTGGATTTCGACGACCTGGCCGGCTTCATCAATGCGCCCTCCAAGGGCGGACCGGCCGAGACGCGCAGCGCCAAGCAGGAAGCGCAGGCCGCCAAGCTCGCCGCCAGCCCGCGCGTGCTGCCGCAGGAGCGCTACAACCTGTCCAAGCTGCGCGCGATGGATGCGGACGTGCGCCTGAAGGCGACCCGCATCAACGCGCCCAAGCTGCCGATCGACGACATGGATGCGCACCTGCTGCTCGACGACGGATTGCTGCAGCTGCAGCCGCTGAACTTCGGCGTGGCCGGCGGCGATATCCGCTCCAACATCCGCATGGACGCGCGCCAGCCCTTGATCCGCACCCGCGCCCAGATCGCGGTGCGCACGCTCAACCTGGGCCAGCTGTTTCCGAGCGTCAAACTCACCCAGGACGCGATCGGACGCATCGGCGGCGGAATCGATATCGACACCACCGGCAACTCGATCGCCGAGATGGCGGCCAACGCCAATGGCCAGTTGGGCGTGGGCATGGGCAAGGGGCATCTGCCGCAGCTGCTGGTCGAGCTGGCCGGCCTGGATGTGACCCAGTCGCTGGGCTATCTGTTCGACCGCAACAAGCAGGTGCCGATCCGCTGCGCGTTCGCAGATTTCGGCATCAAGGACGGCCTGATGCAGACCCGCGCGATGGCCTTCGACACCACCGACACGCTCGTGCTCGGCGAGGGCACCATCAACCTGAAGGACGAGTCGCTGGACCTGGTGCTGCGGCCGCGGCCGAAGGACCGCAGCATCCTGAGCTTCCGCACGCCGCTGGATATCGGCGGCACCTTCAAGGATCCCTCGTTCCGCCCCGACCTCAAGAAGCTGGGGCTGCGCGGCGCGGTAGCCCTGGCGCTGGGCAGCATCGCACCGCCGGCCGCGCTGCTGGCGACCCTGGATCTGGGCGGTGGCGAGGACGCCAACTGCGGCGGCCAGTACGCCAAGTAAGCCTCCCCGTCATTCCTGCGAACGCGGGAATGACGGGGACTTCGACGCTATTGCAGGAACGCCAACGATCCCTGCCCTTGCGCAACAGACACCGCCAACCTCAATCGACCGACTGACGCCGAGCCGTCGCCTCCGCTGCCGGCGTGAACCCCTGCCGCGCCGGACGCCACTGATCGATCAGATACAGCGGCCGCTGCTTGGATTCCTCGTACAGCCGGCCCAGATATTCCCCGATCAGCCCCAGCGCAATCAGCTGCGTCCCGCCCAGGAACAGCACCACCGTCATCAGGCTCGGCCAGCCCGCCACCGGGTCGCCGTGCAGCATCGCGCGGGCCACGATGACCACGGCGAAGACGAACGCCATCGCCGCCACTAGCAGCCCCAGGTAGGTCGCCACCCGCAGCGGCGCGGTCGAGAAACTGGTGATGCCCTCGAGGGCGAAGTTCCACAGCTTCCAAGCGCCGAACTTGCTGTGCCCGGCGATGCGCGCCTCGCGGTGATAAGGCACGGCCAGCTGCGAGTAACCCACCCAGCCGAACAGCCCCTTCATGAAGCGATGCCGCTCGCGCAGCTGCCTGAGCGCGCCCAGCGCGCGCGGCGAGAGCAGGCGGAAATCGCCGGTATCGGCCGGAATCGGCGTCTTGGACAGGCGTCCGATCACGCGATAGAAGCCATGCGCGGTCAGGCGCTTGAGCCAGCTCTCGCCGTCGCGCTCCACGCGTGTGCCGAACACGTTGTCATGGCCCTCGCGCCAGGCGGCGACGAACTGCGGGATCAGCTCCGGCGGGTCCTGGCCGTCGGCATCGAGGATCAACACCGCGCTGTCCTCGGCGACCTGGTCCAGGCCGGCGGTCAGCGCCGCTTCCTTGCCGAAGTTGCGCGACAGGCGCAGCAGCTCGACCAGCGGGTCCTGCTCGGCCAGGCGCTGCATCACCGACCAGGTCGCATCGGTACTGCCATCGTCGATGTACAGCACGCGTCCGGTGACTCCGTCCAGCCGATCGAGCACCGCGCGCAGGCGCGGATGCAGACGCGGCAGGGCCTCCTGCTCGTTGCGCGCGGCGACCACCACAGTCAACAGGTCGAAGGCCATGGTCACTCCAGGGATTCAAGATAGTTGGTGCCGCCGATCTGGCGGACCTGACGCTGGATCCAGCCGGCGCGGCGAGCTACATAGGGCCCCGGCCGCGCGGCGTCATAGTTGCGCGGCGCCGGCAGCACCGCCGCCAACTGCGCCGCCTGCTGGGCGCTGAGCCGCGAGGCATCGGTCCGCCAGAAGCTGCGCGCCGCCGCCTGCGCGCCGTACACGCCGTCGCCGAACTCGGCGATGTTGGCGTAAACCTCCAGGATCCGGCGCTTGGGCCAGAACAGCTCGATCAGCACCGTGTACCAGGCCTCGATACCCTTGCGCACATAGCTGCGCCCGGACCACAGGAACAGGTTCTTGGCCACCTGCTGGCTGATCGTGCTGGCGCCGCGCACGCGGCCGCCGCGCTCGTTGTGGGCGCGCGCCTTCTCGATGGCCTGCAGGTCGAAGCCGTCGTGATCGGCGAAGCGCTGGTCCTCGGCGGCGACCATCGACAGCGGCAGCGCGGGCGCGATCCGCTCCAGGTCGCGCCATTCGTAGACCGGATGGAAGCGCCAGTCGCCTTCGCCCCAGGCCTCCAGCTGCCGTGCCACCATGAACGCGGAGAGCGGCGGGTCGACGAAGCGCAGCACCATCACCTGCAGCGCCGAGGCGGCGGCGATCAGGAACGGCAGCGCCAGTACCCAGCGCAACCAGCGACGGCGGCGGGAGACAGCAGGCTTGGCGTCGATGGCGGAAATCCTCGGCTGGCGGCGATGAAGCGCGATGATGTTACCTGTTCACCCCCCTCTTCCCGCAGGCCACGCGTGGGCGGGCGCTTGGAAAACGGCCGCCGCGACCGCATTGAAGGGGACCCAGGGCGGCCGGGCTGCGTCGCCATTCCCACTTCTTCCTGGATTCACCTGTGACCGCATCCGCCGACACCACCGACCTGCGCACCCGCTTCCTGTTGCCGGAGGCCGGCGTGCGCGGCGTGGCCGTGCGCCTGCGCCAGACCTGGGCCGAACTGCTCGAACCGGCCGACTATCCGCCGCAGGCCCGCGACCTGCTCGGCAAGGCCATCGCCGCCGCCGCGCTGTTCACCGGTCACATCAAGATCGAGGGACGCCTGTCCGTCCAGCTGCGCGCCAGCCGCGGCCTGCGCACCTTGTTCGCAGAGTGCACCGCCGCAGGCACGGTCCGCGGCATCGTCCAGCTGGGCGAGGCCGGCGATGCGCCGGCCGATCTCACCGCCCTGGGCCAGGATGCCCTGCTCGCCATCACCATCGAGAATCCGGGCCTCGACCCGCGCCAGCCGCAGCGCTACCAGAGCCTGGTCGAGCTGGGCACGCCGACGCTGGACGCCGCGTTCGAAGGCTACTTCCGCAATTCCGAGCAGCTGCCGACGCGCCTGCTGCTGGCCGCCGACGGCGAACAGGTCGCCGGCCTGATGCTGCAGAAGCTGCCCGGCGACGAAGGCGACGCCGACGGCTGGAACCGCGCCGGCCTGCTGTTCGACACCCTCGGCCGCGAGGAACTGCTGGGGACCGCCTCCACCGCCCTGCTGCACCGCCTGTTCCATGAGGAATCGGTATCGGTGCTGGACCAACGGCCCGTGCGCTTCGGCTGCTCCTGCTCGCGCGAGCGGGTGGAAAGCATGCTGGTTTCGCTGGGACGCGAGGAAGCGGAGGCCGCCGCCGAGACCGGGCAGGCCGAGGTCCGCTGCGAATTCTGCGGGCGCACCTACCAGTTCACGCCGGCGCAGATCGACGCGCTGTTCGAGCCCACGCCGATGGTGGCGAGCAGCTCGGAACGGCTGCAGTGAACCGGGCGGCAGCGCACGATTTCACGTTATCTTGGCTTGTTAAATAAACATAAATCAGTTAGCTTGAGGATGTCGGGAGGGGAACTTCATCCCGCTCTGCTGGTCCAAGCCGAACCATGCGCCTGCGTACTTCTCGAACGCTGCTTTCCCTGATGCTCGCCGTGTCCACGGCCGGGACGGGTGCGCTCGCACAGACGCGCGCCAATTCGACCACGATGCTGCCGGTGTGGAACAGCAACGGCCAGGTCGAAGGCGCCCTGATCCTGGAGCCGACCGACGAAGCCGCCGCCGGCGCCCGCTGGCGCATGGGCCGCAACACGCTCAGCGCCGCCTTCGGCCTGGATGCCGGCGAATCGCTCGGTTTGCTGTGCAACAACCGCAATGGCATCGGCAGCAGCATCAGCAGCCTGATCACCTACTGCAATGTCGCCCGTCTGGACGACGACGGCCAGAACAACGGCCAGCACCTCAGCGCTACCACCAGCCTCAGCCGCCCCGGCGGCAAGGTGGGCCTGAGCCTGGGCAGCGGTCACGACACCCTGCCCGCCTGGATGACCGGCAACGGCGTGTCGCCGGGCCGCTTCGAGCAGAACGACCTGGCCGTGTTCGGCCAGAAGAACCTGGGCCGCGAAGGCTTCGTTACCATCGGCGGCACCGTGGCGCACGCCAAGCTGGTGCCTGCCTCCGAGCTGACCAGCATCCCCGATCAGTGGACCAGCCGGAGCCTCAGCCTCGGCGGCGGCTACGGCGCCTTCAGCGGCAGCATCATCGGCCGCGTCGTGGACGCCCCCGGTCAGCCGGGCAAGTGGGAAGGCCTGGGTGTCGGCGTGACCTGGCGCACTCCGTGGAGCGGCCAGCTCACCGTCGGTGCCGAGAACATCGTCACCAGCGGCAAGAATCCCTTCGCTCCCAACTCGCCCATCGGCGACGACGGCACCGTGCCTTACGTGCGTTACGAGCAGGATCTGTAAGGGCGCAAAGCCAGCACGAAAGACAGCCTCTGAAAATGGCGCCGCTTCGGCGCCATTTTGCCGTCTCGTGCGGGGCGAGTGCGGGATCAGCGCAACGTGCGAACCGTTATTCCAGCCGCAGCTCGGCGTCGCCGGAGAAGGTCTCCAGGGTGATCTCGCCTTCGCCGTTGCCGTAGCGGTTGTCGAAGGAGCGGCCGGGGCCGTATTCGGGTTTTTCGATCCTGGCACCGGTGGCCTTGAGGCTGCCGCTGAAGGTCTCGCCGCTGACGTGGGCGGACAGATCCTTCGGTGCCACCAGCAGCACGCTGCCGCTGACGCTGGACAGCGAGAGCTTGCCGTTGCGGGCCAGGGCGGTGGACACGCGCGTGCTGCCGCTGACGCTGTTGGTGGACAGCTCGCGCAGGCGCTCTTCCTTGACCGCGACCTGGATGCTGCCCGACACCGTTTCGACCTCGACTTCGCCGCTGAGCCGGCCACGCAGATCGACCGCGCCGCTGACGGTCTGCAGATCGACCTGGCTGCTGTTGACCGTGGCGGTGACCGAGCCGCTGACCGTATTGATCGAGACCTCGCGCGGGGCAGCGGCCACCCGTACCTCGCCGCTGACGCTGTTGATCGACAGCTCGTCGGACGCCACGCCGGACACGTCGATATCGGCCGACACCGAGTGCAGCTCCAGCGAGGCCCGCACCGGCACGGTCAGCTGCAGGTCGGTCGGGCCGGAGGACTTGCCGCCCCAGCCGCCGTCCTTCGGATAGCGCACCTTGATGTCGAGCGAGCCGCCGCCGTCGGCATCGATGTCGAGCTTCTCCACGCCATCGCCGAGCGTGCCGCGCAGTTGGACTTCGTTGCGATCCCAGGTGCGCACCTGGATGCGGCCCTTGAGATTGTCCACTTCGACCTTGCCGCGCGCATCCAGCGGCAGGGTCTGGTTGATCGGCGTGCCGGCCTGGACGGCGGCGCTGCCCAGGAGCAGGGCGAGGAAGACGAGGTGTCGCATGATCGGGGCCTCTAGCTCAGGGCCGCGCGGCGGGTCAGCGCCAGGCGGCGGTCATAGGTGTAACGCAGGGTCTGCAGCAGCTGGGCCGAGCGCGGGTTGTGGTCGATCGCTTCCAGCACCTGGCTGGCGCTGCGATCGAGATCCTCCAGCGCCGGCTGCAGCGCCACCGGCATCGGCGCGCCCTGCATCCGCTCCAGCGCGATCTGGTAATCGCGCGTCATGCGCACGGCCTCGGCACGCAGCGGGGCGTGGCTGGGCGCCCGCGGTGGCGTCTGCGCCAGCGACGGCGTCGGCGCCGAGGACGCGGGATGCAGACCGGACTGCAGGCGCCAGCCGATCACCGCCACCAGCGCCAGCGCGGCGGCCAGGGCGAAGGGCTGCCAGCGCCGCGTGCGTTGTCTGCGCGGCGCGGCATGCGTTGGCGGCTCGGCGCTGCGCGGTTCCAGGCGTGCGGCGATATCGGGCCAGAGGTCGCATTCGGGGGCCGCGTCCTGGCGCAGGGTGCGCAGGGCGAAGCGGAGATCATCGTCGTGTTGTTCGTTCATTGGTGTGCCTCCAGACGGACCCGCAGCAACTGCCTGGCGCGGTGCAGCTGCGCCTTGGAACTGCCGACGGCCATGCCCAGTGATGCGGAGATTTCCTCGTGTTTCCAGCCTTCCACGTCGTGCAGGACCAGCACGGCGCGGGCGCGTGGCGGCAAGGTGCCGATCGCGCGCTCCAGGTCCATGCGCAGGGCCGGTCCCTGCTCGCGCGGGTCGAGCATCGCCGCGTCGTCGCCGTCGACCTCCTCTTCCCAGCGTGGACCTGCGCGCCGGCTGCGCAGTTCCATCAACGCGGTATTGACCGCCATGCGGTGCAGCCAGGTCGACAGCGCGCTTTCGAAGCGGAACTCGGGCAGCGCGCGCCACACCCGCACGAAGGTCTCCTGGGTCAGGTCCTCGGCGCGGGCGCCGTGGCCGCCGACCAGACGCACGATCACGCCGTGCACCTTGCCCACGTGTCGTCGGTAGAGCTGCTCGAAGGCGCGGGTATCGCCGGCGGCGGCGGCGCGCGCCTGTTCGACGTCCACTTCGGTGGCGTCGGTGGCGAGCGGGTCGGTGGCGAAGGTCACGGCCGAGGTCAGCATGCCAGTTCGGATGCGCGCTGCGGCGGGAAGGTTTAAGGCCGTCGCGGACTAATTGGGGATCAGCGCGGCGATCATGTGGTTGACGTAATCCTCGAACTCCTCGTGCTGCATGCGCGGCTGGTGCAGCTGCAGGGACAGCTGCAGGAAGCCGACGTAGGCCGCATAGGCCAGGCGCGCGCGGTGCTGGGCGTCGGTGCGGCTCATGCCGGCCTGACGGAACGAGGCGATCAGGTAGTCCAGACGGCGCTGGGACACGCGCTGGATGACCGGCGCGACCGCCGGATGGTCCAGCGCCTTGAGCAGCTCACTATAAATAATGTGCGACTTGGCCTCGTGCGCGACCAGCAGGAACAGCTGGCGGAGGCGCTCGCGCGGGTCGGGCACGGCCTCCAGGCTGCCGAACACGCTCTCCTGCTCGACCATCTCCCAGCGCTCCAGCGCGGCCTGCAGCAAGGTGTCGCGCGAGGGGAAATGCCAATAAAAGCTGCCCTTGGTCACACCCAGGCGCCGCGCCAACGGTTCGACGGCGACCGCGGCCACGCCCTGCTCGGCGACCATGTCCAGCGCGGCCTGGGCCCAGTCGTCGGCGCTCAAACGGGCCGAGCGCGAGGCGGGAACGGGGCGTGGCGAAGGCGCTGGCGTGTTCATCGCCGCATTTAACCATACGCATGAGCATGCAGCGGTACGTTTGCTGCAATGCATCATTTTCTTTTGTTGAATCAAACGCTTGTATGGATTGACGGCGCTCGAAACACACGCCCATACTTGTGCGTATGGTTGACACCCGCTCTCCGCTCGACGCCCCTGGATCGGCCGCCACGCGCGCGGTCGACCTCGTCGGCGCCTGCGGCATCCTCTTGGCCGGCACGGCCTACCTGCCCCCGGCAGGCGCGCTGGCGGACCAGGCGTCCGTGCTCTATACCCATGGCTTCGGCCAGACCCGCGGCGCCTGGCAGCGCACCGGCCTGCGCCTGGCCGCGCAGGGGCATGCGGGCCTGGCCTACGACGCGCGCGGCCACGGCGATTCGCAGCGTAATCCGCAGGATGTGGCCTACGACGGGGCGCAGTTCGTCGACGACCTGATCATCGTCGCCGGCGAACAGGCCGAGCCGCCGGTGCTGGTCGGTGCTTCGATGGGCGGCCTGTTCGGGCTGCTGGCCGAAAGTCGCTGGCCCGGGCTGTTCTCGGCCGTGGTGCTGGTGGACGTCACCCCGCACTGGGACGAGGCCGGGCTGGCGCGCGTGCTGCAGTTCGTCACCGCGTTTCCCGACGGCTTCGACTCGCTCGAGCATGCCGCCGATGTGGTGGCCGGCTACCTGCCGCACCGGCGTGCCCGCAAGACGCCCGACGAACTGGCCGCGCTGCTGCATGCAGGCGAGGACGGCCGCTGGCACTGGCACTGGGATCGGCGCCTGGTCGACGACCTGGTGCGCGACAGCGCCCGCCATCAGGACGACATCGCCGCGGCGGCGCGCCGCGTGCGCTGCCCGGTGCTGCTGATCAGCGGCGGCCGCAGCGAGCTGGTCTCCGAAGACAACGTGCGCACCTTCCAGGCGCTGGTGCCGCACGCGCAGCACGTCCAGGTTCCCAATGTCGGCCACATGCTGGCCGGCGACGACAACGATGCATTCACCGCGGTGGTGCTCGACTACCTGGGCACGCTGGCGCGCGCCCGGCACCCCCGCTCCTTCAATACCGCTTTCGATTCCGCTTCCGGAGCACGCTCATGAGCATCCTGGTCCCGTTCCTCGCCGTCCTGCTGGCCGGCGCGATCGCCGCCTATCACCGCATGCGCCTGGCCACGTGGGCCGCGATCAGCGGCTGCGCCCTGGTCGCGTGCTGGCTGCTCGGCGCCAGCGCCACGGCATGCATCGTGGCCGCGGTCATCGTCGCGGCGATCACCCTGCCGCTGCTGCTGCCGGCCTCGCGCAAGGCGCTGGTCAGCGCGCCGATGATGAAGTTCTTCCGCAAGGTGCTGCCGCCGCTGTCGCAGACCGAGCGCATCGCGCTGGAGACCGGTTCGGTGGGCTTCGAGGGCGAGCTGTTCACCGGCGATCCGGACTGGAACAAGCTGCTCAACTATCCCAAGCCGCAGCTCACCGCCGAGGAGCAGGCCTTCCTGGATGGCCCGGTCGAGGAGCTGTGCCGGATGGTCAACGACTGGGAGATCACCCACGTCCACGCCGACCTGCCGCCCGAGCTGTGGGACTTCATCAAGAAGAACAAGTTCTTCGGCATGATCATTCCCAAGCAGTACGGCGGCCTGGGGTTCTCGGCACTGGCTCACCACAAGGTGATCCAGAAGCTGGCCTCCATCTCCAGCGTGGTCAGCTCCACGGTCGGCGTGCCCAACTCGCTGGGCCCGGGCGAGCTGCTCAACCACTACGGCACCCAGGAGCAGAAGGACTATTACCTGCCGCGCCTGGCCGTGGGCGAGGAAGTGCCGTGCTTCGGCCTGACCGGGCCGTTCGCCGGCTCCGATGCGACCTCCATCCCCGACTACGGCATCGTCTGCAAGGGCGAGTGGAACGGCGCCAACGTGCTGGGCCTGAAGCTCACCTTCGAGAAGCGCTACATCACCCTGGCGCCGGTGGCCACGCTGATCGGCCTGGCCTTCCGCATGTACGACCCCGATGGTCTGCTGGGCGACACCAAGGACATCGGCATCACCCTGGCGCTGCTGCCGCGCGACACCGAGGGCGTAGAGATCGGCCGTCGCCACTTCCCGCTCAACTCGCCGTTCCAGAACGGCCCGATCCACGGCAGGGAAGTCTTCATCCCGCTCAGTCAGCTGATCGGCGGTGCCGACATGGCCGGCAAAGGCTGGAACATGCTCAACGAGTGCCTGGCCGTGGGCCGCTCGATCACCCTGCCCTCCACCGCCAGCGGCGGCGCCAAGGCCGGCGCGGTGGTCACCGGCGCCTATGCCCGCATCCGCAAGCAGTTCGGCCTGTCGGTCGGCCGCTTCGAGGGCGTCGAGGAAGCCCTGGCCCGCATCGGTGGCAAGGCCTACATCATCAGCGCGCTGTCGCAGGCCACGGCCGCGGCGGTGGACCGCGGCGACGTGCCGTCGGTGCCGTCGGCCATCGCCAAGTACCACTGCACCAGCATGAGCCGCGAGTGCATCGCCGACATGATGGATGTGATCGGCGGCAAGGGCATCATCCTGGGCCCGCGCAACTTCGCCGGCCGCAGCTGGCAGGCCTCGCCGGTGGCCATCACCGTGGAAGGCGCCAACATCATGACCCGCAGCCTGCTGATCTTCGGCCAGGGCGCGATCCTGTGCCATCCGTGGGTGATGAAGGAGATGAAGGCCGCGCAGGATCCGGACCGCGCCGCGGGCCTGGACGCCTTCGATCGCAGCCTGTTCGGCCATATCGGCTTCGGCATCTCCAACGCGGTGCGTTCGTTCTGGTTCGGCCTGACCGCCTCGCGCATCGGCGCCGCCCCGGGCGACGCCTACACCAAGCGCTTCTTCCGCAAGCTGGACCGCTACTCGGCCAACCTGGCGCTGATGGCCGACATCTCGATGATGACGCTGGGCGGCAAGCTGAAGTTCAAGGAGTCGCTGTCCGGCCGCCTGGGCGATGTGCTCAGCCACATCTACATGACCAGCGCCATGCTCAAGCGCTATCACGACGAGGGCGCGCCGCAGGCCGAGCAGCCGCTGCTGGCCTGGGCCTTCCACAACAGCGTGCACGAGATCGAGCTGGCGCTGTCGGCGGCGCTGCGCAACTTCCCGATTCGTCCGATCGGCTGGCTGATGTGGGCGCTGATCTTCCCCTGGGGCCGCCGCGCCGAGGCGCCGGGCGATCGCCTGGGCCATCGCGTGGCCGCGCTGCTGATGACGCCCAATGCCGCGCGCGATCAACTGGCCCGCGGCGTGTTCCTGACCCCGTGCGAGAACAACCCGGGCGGCCGCATCGCCAGCTATCTGGCCAAGGCCGTGGCCGCCGAGCCGGTCGAGCGCAAGTTCATCAAGGCGCTCAAGACCAAGGGCATCGAGGCGCTGGACTTCCCGGCGCAGCTGGACGAGGCCGTGCGCGAGGGCCTGATCACCGCCGAGGAGCGCGTGCAGCTGGAGGAGCTGCGTGCGATCACGATGGACACCATCAGCGTGGACGACTTCGACACCGAGGAACTGCGCTCGGCCGGCTACCGCCAGCAGGTGCGACAGGCCGACGCGCGCGAAGCCGCCTGAGTTTCCCGCCTTTTTTCGTTGCCCAAGACGGCGGACCTCGGTCCGCCGTTGTCTTGTCCGGAGTCGCCTCACATGGCCGCACCTCTCCTGGCGTTGCATCGCCGCCTGCAGCGCTGGCCCGCAGGCGGCTGGCTGTTCTCGCGCGCGGTGTGCTTCAAGGCGCCCTACTTCGGCAGCATCGCCCCGCGCATCACCCTGCTGGAAGTCGGACGCTGCGAGGCGCGCATCGCCGACCGTCGCCGCGTGCACAACCACATCGGCACGGTGCATGCCATCGCCCTGTGCAACCTGGCCGAGCTCACCGCCGGCCTGATGACCGACGCCAGCATCCCCGCCTCGATGCGCTGGATTCCCCAGGGCATGTCGGTGCGCTATCTGAAGAAGGCGGTCGGCCCGCAGCAGGCGGTGGCCACGCCGGCCGCGCCGATACGCGAGGCGACGGAGGGTTATGCGCTGCCGGTGGACGTGGCCGTGCGCGATGCCGCTGGTGACACCGTGTTCACCGCGCAGGTGGACATGTGGGTCTCGCCGAAGCCGGCGCGCGCGCCGCGCTCATAGGCCGGCGAACAGACAGATCAGCGCCAGCGCCGCCGGCGCGGCCTGGATCCACAGGATGCGCCGGCTCACCGTCGCCGCCCCGAAGGCACCGGCCACCACCACGCACGCCAGGAAGAACGCCACCACGCGACCGTCGCGCAGCAGCAGCCCGCCCCACAGCAGGCCGGCGGCGAGGAAGCCGTTGTAGAGCCCCTGGTTGGCGGCCAACACGCGCGTTGTCTGCGCCTTCTCCGGCGACATGCGGAAAGTCTTGAGCCCGAGCGGGCGCGTCCACAGCGCCATCTCCAGCACCAGGAACCACAGGTGCAGCAGCGCGACCAAGACGGTCAGGACGAGGGCGATGGCAGGCATGGTTCCATCCGGTCGGTGAGCAGGCGCGCAGTGTGCCGCGTGCGCGGCCGGGAAGCACGCGTCCGGCTCAGCGCGGTGCGGCCGGCTCGTCGATCTGTTCCACGCGCCTCCACAGGCGCCAGCCGATGCCGGCCGCGGCGAAGGCGGCCAGCGCACTGACCGCGGCGAAGCCGCCGATGGTCATCCCAACCGACTTCAGCCCGTTCATGCCGGTGGCAATGGCCACATCGCCGAAGCGCCACACCGCGGTGTCCACCGCGTTCTGGCCCTTGTAGCGCACGTTGCGCGGCACGCGGGTGTAGAGGCTGTGGCGCGCCGGCTCGGCCATGCCGTAGGCCAGTCCGCGGCTCACCACCAGCGCCAGCACCGTGGGCGCGACCGGGCCGATCAGCACCGGCAGCACGAACAGCGGCGCATGCGGATTGGACGAGCACACCACCAGCAGCAGCACCGCGATGCTGATCACCGACCACAGCAGGATCAGCGTGCCCGGTCCGCGCCTGGGCAGCAGCCAGCGGGTGATGGTCAGCTGCACGATCACCGTGAGCAGGTTGCCGGCCAGATCCACGTCGGCATGGAAGCGCGTGCGCGCCACCGCATCGGCGAAGGTCGCGCCGGAGTAATCGACCAACAGGGCGTAGTTGACCGTGCCGATGCCGTCGGCCAGCAGCAGCAGGATCGCCATGCCGCGCATGAAGGGGTCGGCGAAGATCTGCTTCAGGCCGTCCCACATGCTGCCGCCGAGCGCGGCCTCGTGCCCGTCTTCGTGCCGGCGCGCGCCATGCGCGCTGGCCCAGCGGCCCAGCAGCACCACGCACACGGTCGACACGCCAAGCAGCGCCGCCGACACCAGCAGCAGCGGCGCCACGCCGAGCATCTGCACCAGCGAGCGCGTCAGCATCGGCCCGGCCAGCGCGCCCAGCGTGCCGGCCACCGCGATGATGGGAAACAGACGCCGGGACTGCGCCAGGCTCCAGATGTCGGACATGAAGATCCAGAATACCGACACCACGAACAGATTGAACACGCTCACCCAGACGAAGAACACCATGCCCAGCGCACGCGGGCTTAGCAGGCCGACCGAGGTAAAGGCCGGGATGAAGGCCAGCTGGCAGACGATGAAGAACAGATACACCAGCGGCACCAGCCGCCGCCTCGGCCAGCGCGAGGCCAGCCCGGCGAACACCGGCGTCAGCAGCAGGGTGGCGATGAAGGTCGCCAGATAAAACGAGGGCAGCTGGGTCGAACCCACGGCCGCGGACAGCTGCTCGCGGACCGGGCGCACCACGTAGTAGGCGGCCAGCACACAGAAGAAGCACACGAAGGACAGCGCGAGCGCCCGACCCTCTCCCCCTTCGATCCGGTGGGGCTTGTGCGTGACCACGGGCGGCAACTCCGGCGCGTTCGATTGCCGCGCACGGTAGCCGATGCACTGCAACATCGCCAGCGCGCAGGCGCGGATCGCTAGGCGGCCCGCGGCGCCTCGCTGCGCGTGGCCAGCCAGACGCCGATCGCCGCGCAGGCGAATCCCGCGCCCTTGAGCCAGGTCAGGTGCTCGCCCAGGGTGAGGTGGCCGAACACCGCAGTCACCGGCGGCATCAGGAAGAACAGCGCGGCGACCCGGGTCGCCGCACCGCGCCGGATCAGCAGGAACAGCAGGGCGAAGCCGCCGATCGAATTGACCAGCACCAGCCACGCCAGGGCGCCGTGGAAGGCCAGGCTGTCGTCGAAGCGAAAGCCCTCGAGCAGCGCGAACGGCAGCAGCACCAGCGCGGCGACGGCATTCTGCACGGTCAGACCCAGGCGCATGTCCAGGTGCGCGGCGTGACGCTTCTGGTAGAGCGTGCCGGCCGTGATGCCCACCAGCCCCAGTGCCAGCATCGCCCAGGCCTTCAGCGGCGTGGCGCCATCGACGCGGTCGGCCACCACCAGCGCCACGCCGAGCAAGCCCAGGGCCATGCCGAACCAGCGCCAGGCGCCCAGCCGTTCGCTGCCGTCCAGGGTGGCCACCAGCGCCACCAGCAGCGGCATGGCGCCGATCACCAGGGCCGACACGCCGGCGTTGGCGCCCCACTGGAAGGCCACGTAGACCGCGCCGAAGTGCAGGGCCAGCATCAGTACGCCGGTGGCCGCGCTGTGCAGCAGGTCCACGCGCCGGCAGCGCCCCACCCGCCCGATCAGGGCCAGCGCACCGAACACGAGCGCGGCGATGCCGAAGCGCAGCGTCAGCGAGGTCAGCGGCGCGGCGTGGGCGACGGCGACCTTGCCGGCGATATAGCCGGTGCACCACACCAGCACGAACCCGATCCCCAGCAGCGCATCGCGGCCGGAACTTGGCGGGGTGTCGGGGGCTGGCGCGGCCATGTCCGGGCATGATCGCCCGCACCTTGCAGCGCCGTCATTACCGCTTTGGTCGCGTTGCAAGCCGCTGAACAGGGCGCGCGGAGGGCGTGGCGCGCTGTTCAAAAAGATCAATGGGATGAACGAGATGGCCGGCCAATCTCCGGCCGTTTGTGCATTTCTCGACATGAGCGTTATGATCCAAAACACGCCAGATCACGCGGGCATCTCGCACATGAAAAACCTCAGGGGGCGCCATCGTGCGCGATCGCTGACGATGACCTTGTTGGCCGCGCTGCTGCCGCTGGCCGTGTCCTCCACTGCACAGACGCCGACCCTGCCCGCACAGCTGGCGACGGTCACCATGAGCGGCGCCGCCGAAGGCGCGACACAAGCCGCCGCCTGGCGCGCCGCGCCGGCGCCCTACGAATCTCCCACCAAGCCCTTGCCGTATCGCACCGCGCTGTCGCCCAGCGATGTGCGTCCGGTCGCGCCGGGCTTCGACGTCGCCGCGTTCGAGGCACTGGCCAAGGACCTGACCGTGGGCCAGCGCGTCCCGGGGCTGGCCATGGCCGTGGTCCAGGACGGCCGCATCATCAGCGCCAAGGGGTATGGCGTGACCGATGTGCGCAACCCGCGTCCGATCGATGCGCATACCGTCTTCCGTCTGGCCTCGCTGTCCAAGGCCTTCGCCGGCACGATGGCCGGGCTGCTGGTCAACGACGGCGTGATCCGCTGGGACAGCAAGGTCGCCGACTATGTGCCCAGCTTCCGTCTGATCGATCCGGTCGCCACGCGTGAGGTCACCGTGGCCGACGTGCTCAGCCACCGCACCGGGCTGCGCTGGCACAACGCCTTCGATAACGACATCGAGGGCAACGCGGACTACTACACTGTCTCGCAGAAGCTGGCCACCGCGCCGCTGGGCTGCCGCCCGGGGCAGTGCTACGAGTATCAGAACGTCGCCTTCAGCCTGATCGGCGATGTGGTCTTCGCCGCCACGGGCAGCTTCTACGATCAGGCCGTGGACCGGCGGATCTTCAAGCCTCTGGGCATGAACGACGCCAGCATCGGCCTGGCCGGCATCGAGAACAGCCCGAGCTGGGCCAAGCCGCACGTGCGTGCGCGCAGTGGCTGGGCTTCGATCAATCCCAAGCCGACCTATTACCGTCTGGCGCCGGCCGCCGGCGTCAATGCCAGCGCCAGCGACATGGCGCAGTGGCTGCTGGCGCAGCTGGGCCACCGTCCGGACGTGCTGCCGGCGCCGCTGCTGGCCACGCTGCATGCGCCGCTGATCAGCACGCCGGGCGAGATGCGCGCCGGTTGGCGCGGTGCGCGCGTGGAGTCGGCCAGCTATGCGCTGGCCTGGCGCGTGCTGGATTACTCGGGTCAGCAGGTCGTGTTCCATGCCGGTGCGGTGGAGGGCTATCGCGGCCTGGTCGCGCTGGTGCCGGGGCGCGACTTCGGCGTGGCGATCCTGTGGAACAGCAACAGTCCGCTGCCTTCCGGCCTGCTGCCTACCGTATTGGATACCGCGCTGGGTCTGTCGCCGCAGCGCTGGCTGGACACCGACATGGCCAAGCAGCTGCTGCTGGCGCAGACCAATGGTCATCCGCTGCCGCAGGCCATGCACGCCACCTCCGACGACAACGTCAGCGACGACGACGAGGCCGGCGCGGCTTCGAGCAAGGCCGTGGCTGCGCCGCACTGATCTGCCAACCGGCGAACATCAGCCAAGAACGACGCCGGGCTTTGCCCGGCGTTTTTCGTTGGGAGGTCCCCCCGGCCTCGGATGCGTGGTTGCCGCAGTTCGCGCTGGACGGGTCCCGGGCTGCTGCCCGTGCGGCATGCGCCTTCGCAGTGCCGCTCACCGCGGCAGCGTCTGTTCGAACGGGTGCCCGGCCGACTGGCGCAAGTAGCCCCCGGAATCAAGACAAGAGGGTCTCTCGGTCGAGGGATCGCGGCGCGCGCGTTTCGGCTTCGCAGGGGCAGCGGTCCGTTGGACGGCGATAAAACAGTCCTTGCGAAAATCCCTTGGGAGCCGCCCTTCTGGCCGTTTGGGCCAATGGCGGCGATGGGGCTTTACCGGCGATGCCTCATCGCGCTTCACGCATTTCCTGGTAGTGCCTCATCGCCACCATTGCGGCTCCCCCTGTAGAGCGGAGCTTGCTCCGCTGCTCTTAGTTCGGTTCGTGGGGAAGGCCCCAGCGGAGCAAGCTCCGCTCTACAAGGAGGCCGCGGCTGATCTGAGAGACAGTGGTTCCCACGGGATCCGGCAAGCTCATTCCTTTTCCATCCGAGCGTCAGCCAGGGAGGATGACCAACCGAGTGGGTGCGCTCGGCTGGGCGAGGCCGGTCGGCGAATGGATGGGCCAAGACCGCATGCAGGTCGTGAGGCGCTTGACGCCCCATGCTCGGCGGGGAACAAAAAAGCCCGGCAACTGCCGGGCTTGATTGCGAACCGGGCCATGCCGAAACGGCGCGACCCGTCGCTTCGCTCAGTCCGTGCCCGGCGCCGGCACCGAAGGGCTCGGCGCAGCCGGCTGCGCTGCCGGAGCGGTGGCCGGTGTCGGCGGCAGCTCCAGGGCGGGATTGCCCTGCTGTTGCTGCAGCTGTTCGATGCGGCGGGTTAGCGCTTCCAGTTCGGTGTTGGTGGCGCGCAGGTCGCTGCTCAGGCTCACGGCCTGCTGCTTGTTCTGCTGCAGGGCGTTGCTGACCTGCAGGGCCTGCTGGCGCTGCTGCTCGACTTCGGCCTGGAGTCCCTGCAGGCGCTTCTGGTTCAGTTCGACCATGCGCTCGGTGTAGCGCTTGCCGGCCTCCAGGCGCACGGTGTCGATATAGACCTGGGAGAGCTGGTTGGTCTGGTCGACGAAGGTCTTGTAGACCTGCTCGGCCTGCTCGACCGAACTGGTGCGGATCACGCGCCAGAACTGCTTGTCGCGGAACAGGGTGACGTAATAGTTGAGCGAGTCGGCATGGAACAGCAGGCTGGCGCCGTAGTTGCCGTTGTAGGTGGTGCGCAGCTCGGTCAGCGAGCCGGCGTCCATCAGGTGGCGCAGCTCCTCGGCGGTGTTGCCGATGCTGGGCTCGGCCACTTCGGCGGTCTGCTCGGGCGGCGGGGCCTGCTTGGTCCGCGTGGCGGCAGGCAGCGGCGCACAGGCCGTGGAGATCAGCACGATCGCCGCGCCGAACCAGATCCTTGACATGCTCCCCCGATGAATCATCCGTCTTGCCCCGACTTCTCTGGCGTGATCGCCCCCCTGCGTTGCGCAGGGCATACGGTCGGGATGTTAGCACGCGGCTTTCGCGGGCCGCAGGGCGCGGGCGCTACTTTGTTCCTGCGCCTGGCAGGCCGATGCCGTGGTCGGCGATGCGCGGGCCGGGCCGGGTGTCGCGTGCGGCGCCGGGGTGGCGCCCTAAAAAAAAACACTTCCTTCCCCGCTGGGCAACCGGGGAAGGAAGCTGCAGTCAGAACGACAGCGCGCGGCGATGTCGCCGCGATACTTCTCGTTAGATCAGCGGCGCCGGGGTTGCCGGCAGAGCGACCGGAGCGGCCTTCTTCTTGGTCGCCTTCTTGGCCGGCGACTTCTTGGCAGCCTTCTTGGCCGGAGCCTTCTTGGCAGCCTTCTTCGCCGGAGCCTTCTTGGCGGCCTTCTTGGCGACCTTCTTCGCCGGGGCCTTCTTGGCGGCCTTCTTCGCGACCTTCTTGGCAGCCTTCTTCACGACCTTCTTCGCCGGGGCCTTCTTAGCGACCTTCTTGGCGGCCTTCTTGGCGACCTTCTTTACAGCCTTCTTGGCGGCCGCTTTCTTGGCGACCTTCTTGACGGCCTTTTTGGCCGGCTTCTTCGCAGCTTTCTTCGTTGCCATGTGATGGCTCCTCGTCAGTGATTACTTTGGATGAAACATCCGTTGCTAAGCCCAGTACTCAAAACGCCGCGGGAGTCGGACCCGCATGCAGCCGCCGACGCGCCATGCGCGCTGGGGCGGATCTGTTGCGACGCCGGCCGGGGCCGACGTCGTGCACCCGTCAAAGCAAAGACACCTGCGGCGACTGCGGCGCAGGTGTCGATGCGGATCGGGGTTCGAATTTCTTCAGGGGAAGCGAAGCCTTCGACCATCCTGCCGGGGGTACGGGCGGGCGACCTTGCCGTTGTGGGTTTCGTCGCGATGACCGACTCGCTTGATTTGCATAGCGCCTGTGCGCGTTGGGGCGAAACCTAATCACGGTTTTTTCTAGTGTCAATGGTTTTTCAGAAAAATTTCTCATGTGTTTTGAAGCGCGTCATCGCCTTGCCGCGCCGGCCTGCCGAGCCGATGGCGTTCGAGCCGATGGCGCGGCGACACGCGCGCGACAAGGCATGTCGAGCAGAGTGCTTTTTTTATGCAGTTTGCTGCGTGCGTCGCGCGTGGCGCGACCGCCGACGCATGCGCTTGGACGCGCGTGCCGATGGTGGCGTCGAAGGTGTCGCGCAGTTGAATCGCACCTGATTCCGAAGGCGCTCGCGGCATGTGTTTTCGCGTCGCACAAGCTGCCTCGCGCGCCAACTGCGCAAACTTTTTCCAAGCGAGCGACGTGCTGCGCATCCCGATCGCACGCCATGTCGATGCAGGCGAGCGTCTCGACGACACGAACATCACGCCGCGATGGCACCGGATCGGACCCATAAAAAACGCCGCGTCCAGGACGCGGCGTTGGTCTTGCGTGCGACGCCGGCACCGAGCCGGCGCGCATGGATCACTCTTCGTCTTCTTCCAGCTGCTCGGCGTAGTCGTCCGGGCCGAGCAGGTCGTTGAGCTCGTCGGCGTCGCTGATCTCGACCACGAACAGCCAGCCTTCGCCGTAGGCGTCCTCGTTGATGGTCTCCGGCTTGTCGGCCAGCGCCTCGTTGACCTCGACGACGGTGCCCGAGACCGGGCTGTAGACGTCCGAGGCGGCCTTGACGGACTCGACCACCGCGCAGGCGTTGCCGGCGGTGACCGCATCGCCCACGTTGGGCAGCTCGACGTAGACCAGGTCGCCCAGCAGCCCTTGGGCATGGTCGGAAATACCGACGGTGACGCGGCCATTGCCTTCGACACGCGCCCACTCGTGGGACTTGAGGAATTTCAGATCACCAGGGATCTCGCTCATGAGGATGCTCCGGCCGGTTGGGCGCGATGGTTGGGAATGGCGCAAGTCTAACGAAAGGCCGCCGCGACTTGTCACCCGGCGCGGTACGGCGCGCGGCCGCTGCGCAGGGCGTCGTCGAGCAGATCGATCCGGTCCTGGCCCCAGAACGGCTCGCCGTCGCGCACGTAACCAGGCAGGCCAGGGAGGCCGGCATCGATCGCGGCGCGGGTGTTGTCCTGGTGGGTCGCATGGGTCTGGGGCGCGTCGGCCAGCGCGAGCACCGCCTCGGCATCGAAGCCGTGCGCGGACAGCAGCGCTGCCAGCGTCGCGCGATCGGCCAGGTCCTGCTCGTTGGCCCACAGCGCGGCGAACGCGTCGGCCATGTAGGCCTGCGGATCGTGGCCCTGCGCGATCAGCGCGATCACCGTGCGATCGGCCAGGGCGATATCGCAGGGGTAGAACCTCGGCCGCAGGTTCAGCGGCAGGCCGCGCTGCTCGCGCACGCGCTGCAGCTCGATCAGACGGTAGGCCTGGCGCACCGGCGGACGCTGCGCCAGCGGCAGGGCGCCGACCTCGCCGAACAGATCGAAGATCCGCACCGGCCGCGTGCGCACGACCGCGCCGTGGCGCGCGGCCATGTCCAGGAACGCCCGATGTCCGAGGTAGGACCAGGGCGAAAGCAGGGTGACGAAGTAGTCCAGTTGCTCGGCCATGGTCGCGACCTGCCTTTAGACCAGGACGCCGGGCTGCGGCTGCCCGTCGCGGACGAAGGGGAACTTGACCACGCGCACCGGCACCTCGCGGCCGCGGATGTCCACGCGCACCTCACCCGGCTCGCCGCTGGGGACGCGGGCGAAGGCGATGGCCTTGCCCAGAGTCGGCGAGAAGGTGCCGGACAGGATCTCGCCCTCGCCCTGCGCGGTGAGCACCTTCTGGCCGTGGCGCAGCACGCCCTTCTCGTCCATCACCAGGCCGATCAGCTGGCGCGGCGGGCCCTGCAGGTGCTGGGCCTCGAGCACCTCGCGGCCGACGAACTCGCGGCCCTCATCCAACGCCACGGTCCAGCCCATCGCTGCCTCGTAGGGCGAGACGGTCTCGTCCATGTCCTGGCCGTAGAGATTCATGCCGGCCTCCAGACGCAGCGTGTCGCGCGCGCCCAGGCCGGCCGGCTTGACCCCGGCTTCCAGCAGCGCGTCCCAGAACGCCACGGCGCGCTCGGCCGGCAGCACGATCTCGAAGCCGTCCTCACCGGTGTAGCCGGTGCGGGCGAGGAACAGTTCCACCCCGGCGCTGCTGACCGCATCCAGCGCGGCGAAGCGCGCCAGCTTGTCGGCCGCCTCGCGATCCTCCTCGCGCAGCAGGCCAATGACCTTGGCGCGCGCGTTCGGGCCCTGCACGGCGATCATCGCCAGCTCGGGGCGCTCGATCACCTCCACGCCATAGGCGGCGGCCTGCTTGTTGATCCAGGCCAGGTCCTTCTCGCGGGTGGCGGCGTTGACCACCAGGCGGAAGAAGGCGTCCTCCAGGAAATACACGATCAGGTCGTCGATCACCCCGCCGTTGGCGTCGAGCATCGCGGTGTACAGCGCCTTGCCCGGCTTCTTGAGCTTGTCCACCGAGTTGGCGACCAGGTAGCGCAGGAACTCGCGCACGCGCGGTCCGCGCAGGTCGACCACGGTCATGTGGCTGACGTCGAACATGCCGGCGTCACGGCGCACGGCGTGGTGTTCCTCGATCTGCGAGCCGTAGCTGATCGGCATGTCCCAGCCGCCGAAATCGACCATCTTGGCGCCGAGCGCGCGGTGGCTGTCGTTGAGGATCGTCTTCTGGGTCATGGGCTGGTCCTTACAAAGAGGCCGGCATTATCCCAGAACCTCGCCGCCCCGCGGCCGTGACCCAGGCCACGGCCGCGCCGGTCAGGCCGCTTCCACCTGCAGGGTCATGCCGTCGGTGGACACCACGCGCACCGCCGCGCCGGCCGGCAGGTCGGGGCCTGCCACGCTCCAGTAAGTGTCGGCGAGCTGGATGCGGCCGCGGCCGCGCACGATGGGCTGCTCGAGCACCGCCGTCTGGCCGACCAGCTGTTCGGCGCGCCGGTTGAGCAGGGGCTTGTCGCTGATCTGCGCACGGGCGCGGAACCAGCGCCGGTACACCAGCACCGAGGCGATGGCGAACACCGCGAACAGCGCCGCCTGCGGCAGCACCTCCAGCCCGGGCGCGATCAGCATCACCAGCACCATCGCCGTGGCGGCGAAGCCCAGCCACATCAGCGAGGCGCCGGGCACCAGCGCCTCGGCGGCGAACAGCACCAGCGCCAGGCCTGCCCAGAACGCCAGGCGCAGGGTCGCCGCGTCAAACGCCGGCACGCGGCACCTTCGGCGGCATGGCCGGCGGACGCGGGCCGTCCTCGCCCAGCGCCTGGCGCGCCAGCTGCGCGATGCCGCCGAGCGAGCCGATCATGCCCGAGGCCTCCATCGGCATCAGCACGAACTTCTGGTTGGGCGCGGTGGCCAGCTCCTTGAATGCCTCCACGTACTTCTGCGCCACGAAGTAGTTGATCGCCTGCACATCGCCGTCGGCGATGGCCTGGGACACCAGGGTGGTGGCCTTGGCCTCCGCCTCGGCCAGGCGCTCGCGCGCCTCGGCCTCGCGGTAGGCCGCCTCGCGCTTGCCTTCGGCCTCGAGGATGGCGCTCTGCTTCTCGCCCTCGGCGCGCAGGATCTCCGACTGGCGCGCGCCCTCGGCTTCCAGGATCGAGGCGCGCTTGTCGCGCTCGGCCTTCATCTGCCGGGCCATCGAATCGACCAGGTCGCGCGGCGGCTGGATGTCCTTGATCTCGATGCGGTTGACCTTGACGCCCCACGGGCTGGTGGCGTGGTCGACAACGCCCAGCAGGCGCGCGTTTATGGTCTCGCGGTTGCTGAGCGACTCGTCCAGGTCCATCGAACCGATGACGGTGCGGATGTTGGTCTGCACCAGCGCGATCATCGCCTGGTCCAGGTTGGACACCTCATAGGCCGCCTTGGCCGCGTCCAGCACCTGAAGAACACCACCCCGTCCACCTTCACCACCGCGTTGTCCTTGGTGATGACTTCCTGCGAGGGCACGTCGAAGACCTGCTCCATCATGTTGACCTTGCGGCCCACGCCCTGCATGTAGGGAATCAGGATGTGCAGGCCCGGACTCAGGGTGTTGGTGTACTTGCCGAACTGCTCGACCGTGTACTCGAAGCCCTGCGGCACCACGCGCACACCCTTGAACAGCGTGACCACGACGAAGACCACGATCAACGCGGCCAGGATCATTCCCGTTCCCATTGCACTCCCCTTGCCTGTCGCCCGAGGCGGGCGCTCCCGAGCACGATTATAGGGTCGGGCCTGCGGGATGCGCCGCCGTGCGGGGCGGCCGCCGCACCTTCATCGATCGGCGGGCGCCGGCGCGGCTTCCACGTACCTGGCGAACACCGCATCGGTGTCGGCGGCCTTGACCTTGCCGCCGTGCACCAGGGTGTCGGCCTGCTCGAACAGCGGCATCACCATCGCCATGCCATCGAGCTTGGTCTTCAGGTGCAGCCCCGGCGGCGCGTTCAGGAATCCGGTCCAGCGCGCACGCACGCCGGCCCAGAAGTCGCTAGTCGCCTTCCAGTAGGCGTAGGCCGGCGCGAAGTCGACCTGGCTGTCGCGGCGATAGTCGTCGAAGCCGAACTCACGCGCGATCTCCACCTGGCGGCCGTCGGGCCTGCGCAGCACCTTGGTGTTGAACTGCTCGTGGCTCCAGCCGTTGGGCGTGATGGTGTGGCGGTTGACCACGCGCAGGGCGTTGTAGTCGCTGCGGCGGGTGTACTCGCGGCGCGGCAGCGGGCGCCAGCTCTCGTCGCTGGTCCAGGTCGCCACCTCGCCGCTGTAGGTCCAGCGCCCGGTGCCGCAGTAGCGCGGCGCGTCGCTGACCTCGTACACGCACTGGGTCCAGGCGCCGGCGGTCTCCTGCGGCGACAGCGCGCGCACGGTCCAGGTCTGGTCGGCGCTGAACTCGAAGCGCCGCGGTGCCTGGTAGACCCAGTCCTCGCGCCAGTGCTTGGTGACGTGGCCGCTCTTGCCGTCGACCAGCAGGTGCTGCAGCACCACCCGCGTGGGCGTGTCCTCGACCACGACCACCGCCTCGTCGGCGCTGCTGCGCATCGCCGCGGCGCGCTCGTAGCCGGGCTGCAGCAGCACGGTCTCGTCGAAGGCGAAGTCCACCGCGAACTCGCCGGCGATCTTCAGGATGGCCGCATGGTCGCGCACCGGATCGGCGGATTGCGCGTGCGCGGGTGCGAGCACGGCGAGGGCCGCGAGCGCGGCGATGGGCAGGCGACAGGACATGGAAGGCTTTCCTTTGACTTGGGACAGAGGCTGGAACCCGCCAGGCGCGGGTGTCGTGCGGCGGTGTGCGAGGCGCATGCGCAGGCTCACCATTCCACCGTCAGGCTGGCCGAGACGGTGCGGCCCGGACTGGTGTAGCGATCCAGCGTCGCGCTGCTGGCCAGCGTGCCCACCGGCACGTCGCCCGGGCTGAAGTACTTGCGGTCGCCCAGGTTGAACACGCCCAGGTTCACCCGCGCGCCGGGGGCGAAGTTCCAGTGCGCCAGCAGATCGGCCACGCCGTAACCGGGCGCGCGGAAGTAGGTCGCGTCGGACACCCGGTCCTTGCGCCGGGCGAACGAACCGGCCAGCTCCACGCCCCAGGTCGGCGCGTCGTAGATCAGGCCGAGCGTGCCGGTCAGCGGATCGATCGTGTCCAGCGGCACATCGGCGGTCAGGTCCTGCCCGTGCGACCAGGCCGCGGCCGCGCGCAGCGACCAGCCGCTCCAGCCGGCCAGCGCGCCCAGGTCGATGCCGCCCTTGAACTCGCCGCCATAGATGCGCGCCCGGGACACGTTGCGCGACTGGAACACCATCAGGCCCTGCGCGTTGTAGCCCACGAAGCCCTGCGATTCGATGAAGTCGTGGTAGTCGTTGCGATAGCCGGTCAGCGCGGCGTACACCGCCGGGCCGGTGTAGCGCAGGCCCAGCTCGAAGCCGTTGCTGGTCTCCGGCTTGAGGTCCGGGTTGGGGATGGCGGTGTAGCCGAACTGCAGATTGGTGAAGCCCAGGTTGGCGTCGTTGTAGGGCGGCGCGCGGAAGCCGCGCGCGTAGCCGCCGTACAGCGACCAGTCGCCGGCGAACTTCCACACCGCGCCCAGCTTGGGCGAGACGCTGGTCTTGCTCAGGCCGGTCACGGCCACGCCCGGGTTGTCCTCGACGAAGATGGCGTCGGGCTTCGGGTCCAGGTCGTAATGGTCCACGCGCACCGCCGGCACCAGGCTGAAGCGCTGGCCGAAGGCCATCTCGTCCTGGACGTACAGGGCCGAGGTGGTGGTATCGGTGATCGGGAAGTCGCGCACCGGGAAGACGTCCGGAGACATCACATTGGTGCTGGTGCCGTTGGCGTAGGTCACCCGGCCATCGCGTTCCTGTTCGGTGCGCGTGCGCTGCAGGTCCAGACCGTAGCGCAAGGTATGGACCACGCTGCCGGCGTCGATGGTCTTGAGTAGGTTGGCCTGCACGCCGATCTCGCGCTGCTCGAAGTCGAAGCGCCGATCGCGGCGATGCTGGCCCAGGCTGGCGGTGGTGCGCAGCTCGTGGGTGTCCTGCGTGGTCTGGCTGTCCTGCCAGTAGACCTGCCAGTCCAGGCTGTCGGCCAGCGCCCAGTCGAGCGCGTCCAGTTCCTGGGCCAGGGCCACGCGTTCGCGCGACTGGTGGTCGTCGCCGCGCAGATCCAGGGTGGTGGCGCGGGTCGAGGCGGTGTAGCCGCGCGAGGTGAGCACGTTGGTGTCGGTGTCGTCGCGGTTGCCCTCCACCGTCAGGCGCAGGCGGTTGGTCTGCGACGGTGCGTAGACCAGCTTGGTCAGCACGCTGGTGCCGTTACGATCCTGCGGATTGGGCGCGGTGCGGGTGTTCGCCGCGGTGCCGACCGGCGCCAGGCTGCGATCGTGCCCCATGTTCTCCTGCGCCTGTCCCTGGCGATGGCTGACCGCGGCCAGCCCGCTCCAGCGCGCTCCGCCGAAGGCCGCCGTGGCGCCGGCGAACAGGCCGTTCCAGTCGCCCGCATAGCCGAACTTGAGGCCGAAGTAGGCGTCCTTGCCCGCCTTCAGATAATCCGAAGGGTCCTTGGTGACGAAGGCGACCACGCCGCCCAGCGCGTCGGAGCCGTACAGCGCGCTGGCCGGCCCGCGCAGGATCTCCACGCGCTTGACCGTGTCCAGGTCGACGAAATTGCGGTTGGCATTGGAATAGCTGCCGATGGCGAACGCGTCGGGCACGCGGATGCCGTCGGTGAGGATCTGCACGCGGTTGGCCTCCAGCCCGCGGATGCGGAAACCGCCCAGGCCGAAGCGCCCGAAGCTGGAGGTCACCGATACGCCGGGTTCGTAACGCACCAGATCCTTGATGTCGAAGACCAGGGTCTGGTCCAGACGCTGGCGCTCGATCACATCCACGGTGTTGGGCACGTCGGACACCGCGCGCTGGCTGCGGGTGGCGGTGACCTGCAGCGGATCGAAGTCGTGCGTGGGCAGCGCATCGCCGGCAGCGCCCGGCGGAGTGACGGAGGAATCGGCGGCGCGCGCCGGGGACGCCAGCGCGCAGACGAGCGCACAGGCAAGCAGGGAAACACGGAACGTCGGCATGACAGGTCCTTTGCAAGGTGACCCGGCAGGCTGGCGCGACCGTGCACGGTCGAGGCTGGCGCCCAGGAGGAGGAGGAAGACGCGGTGACGCAGGGCCACCGCAGGGTGAGGTTCAACAGGGAAGCGCCGGTCGCGGCGATCCCGACTTGGCGATGTCGCCTCGGCCAGGCGCAGGCGCCCGGGCTTCAGTCGGCCGCGCGCGCCTCAAGCAAGCGCGGCCCGGCGCGGTCGCGCCCGTCCCAGGCAGGCGGCGCACGCCATCGGACGAGGCGAGCCAGTGGCATACATAAGGGTAATGCGCGCGAAGTCATCGACTGGCTTTCAGGTCGGGCCTGAACACATAGTCGGCCAGGTCGCCATGCGCCGCACCGACGCCCACCGACTGCAGCGCGGCCTGCGCGCAGCAGCAGTCGTCCCAGGCGGCCAGTTCGGCGCCCTCGGCGTGCACGATCTCGCGCGTGGCTGCCGCGCCCAGCGCGGAGACCGGCGTCAGGCTGGCGGCCAGCACCGCCTGCGCGCCGGCGGCGGCCAGGGCATGCAGGCGCACCGGACACGCGCGCCACTGTTCGCCGGTCAGGCGCCGGGCCAGGCGCTGCCACAGCCGCTCGCTCACCCCGCGCCCATGCGGGTTGCCGGCCGCATGCGCCGGCAGGCGCGCACTGAGCTGGTCCCAGGCCAGGAAGTCACTGTCCGGCAGCAGGCACAGCCGCCAGCAGCAGACGCCGTCGCGGTCGAAGAACAGCAGGCTCTCGCGCAGCCCGTCGCTTTCCACGCCGGATTGGATCGCCGCGCGCACCGCCTGGTTCCAGCCGGCCAGCTCGCTGCCCTGCTGGGCGCGATACAGGCACAGCACGGTGCCCAGCGCGGCCAGCTGCTGCGGCAGCGGCAGCGAGCGGGTCGCATCGGCGCGCGCGGTCGGCGCAATCGTGTCGAGGGTCATGACCGGCTCCTGGGGGCGGATGGCGTCAGGCAGGTGCACCGGCGGCGACAGCGGCCCGCGCGCGGCGATGGTGAGAGAGGGAGAGCCATCGCCGCGCGCGAACTGGCCGCTGCCGCCCGGTGCGGGCGCGAACACGGCAGCGGGCGCTCCATCGCCCGCCAAACCAAGACTTACTTGGTCAGGATCAGCTTGTCGTTGCTGGTATGGCGCAGGCGATACACGCGGTCGCCGTGCTGGATCAGGATCTCGCGGCGGCCCTTGAGCAGGGCTTCGCTGTTGAGGGTCTCGGCCGGGGGCACCACGCGCGGGCTGCGCTCGGCGGCGCGCGTGTCGGCGTGGGGGAAGGCGATGGTGTTGGCGGACATGGGGCAGCTCCTGTGTGGTTCGCTGTGGATGATAATCATTCTCATTGAAGAGTCAAATGGTCCTGATTGAATTTTTCGATGGTCATCGCGCTTCCGATTCTTTATCTGCGCACGCGCCAAGGCGGCGCAGGATGCACGGGGCCCATGGCAGACTCGTCGCTGTCGGATCGAGCAAGGACACGGCGTGAGCCCGCGTGGTCGCTTCAACCTGGTGATGGGCGTGCTGGTCCTGGCGGCCGTGGGATTCGGTGTCTGGCGCTGGCGGCGGCAGGCCGACGAGGCGGCCGCACTGTCGGCGCGGATCGCCGCGCAGACCGCGCAGGCGCAGCGCGCCTTCGCCGCGCGCAATGATCCGGCCGGCGCGACGCCCCCGCGCACCGACGCGCTCGCCGCCTCCGCCCTGCCCCCCTGGGGCGAGCCGCTCGGCGCCAATCTGCAGGCCGTCCTGCGCCGGGCCGATGCCGGCGAGGCGGCGGCCGCCTGCCGGATCGCGGTGGAACTGATGCTGTGCGCCGCGCCCCCGCCCGCCGATGCCGGCCGCGACCGCTGCCAGGGCGTGGACGCCGCGCTGCGCGGCAAGGCCGCGTTCTATCTGCGCAAGGCGGCGCTGGCCGGCAACCGCGACGCCCTGCTGCGCTACGCCGCCGGCCCCTTCCCGCAGGCGGCCCAGGCCCAGGACCACGAGCGCTACCTGCAGGACCCGGGCTTCGCCGACTGGTATGGCGAGGCCGTGCCGATGCTGCAGCGTGCGCTGCAGGCCGGCGATCCGCGCGCGGCGCTGCTGCTGGCCAACGCCTACAGCGACGATCAGGGCCTGCTCGACGCGCGCGTGCCGGACGATCCGGCGCTGGCCTATCGCTACCGGCTGCTGCTGTCCTACCTGAAGGCCGGCCCGGCGCCGGACGCCTCGACCCTGGCCCTGCGCCAGCGCGTGGACGCCGAACGCCAGGCGCAGCGGCTGTTCCGCGAGGCCTTCGGCAGCCGGGCGCTGGCCGCGCCGGTGTCCGTCGACCTGGAACTGCGGCCCGACGATCCGGCCGCCGCGCCCTGCCAGTAGCACCGGGCGGGGCGCCCGCGCGAACCGTGCCCGTCGCGTCCCATCCCCTGCCACCCGGCGCCCGCGCGGCGGTCTTTCGCGCCCCCTCGCCTTGCCGCGCCCGTCCCCCTCACTTAGGCTGCATCGCTTCGACGTCGCGTGGTCTTGGGGATCGCAATGCTGGAAGGTGTATCGCGGGCCGCGTTCGGCCTGTTCGGGCTGGTCGTGCTGCTGGGCATCACCTGGCTGTTTTCCAACAACAAGCGCGCGGTGGACTGGCGCCTGGTGGTGACCGGCGTGGCGCTGCAGATCGGCTTCGCCGCGCTGGTGCTGCTGGTGCCCGGCGGGCGCGATGTCTTCGACTGGCTGGGCAAGGTGTTCGTGAAGGTGCTGAGCTTCGTCGGCGAAGGCTCCAACTTCATCTTCGGCAGCCTGATGGACGTGCCCAAGGCGGGCTTCATCTTCGCCTTCCAGGTGCTGCCCACCATCATCTTCTTCTCCGCGCTGATGGGCGTGCTCTACCACCTGGGCGTGATGCAGGCGGTGGTGCGGGCGATGGCCTGGGCGATCACCAAGGTGATGCGCGTGTCCGGCGCGGAAACCACCAGCGTCTGCGCCAGCGTGTTCATCGGCCAGACCGAGGCGCCGCTGACCGTGCGCCCGTACATCCCGCGGATGACCGAGTCGGAGCTGATCACGATGATGATCGGCGGCATGGCCCACATCGCCGGCGGCGTGCTGGCGGCCTACGTGGGCATGCTGGGCAATGGCGATCCGGTGCAGCAGGCCTTCTACGCCAAGCACCTGCTGGCGGCCTCGATCATGGCCGCGCCGGCCACGCTGGTGGTGTCCAAGATCCTGATCCCCGAGACCGGCACGCCGCTGACCCGCGGCACGGTCAAGATGGAAGTGGAGAAGACCACCAGCAACGTCATCGATGCGGCGGCGGCCGGCGCCGGCGACGGCCTGCGCCTGGCGCTGAACATCGGCGCGATGCTGCTGGCCTTCATCGCGCTGATCGCCCTGCTCAACGCGCCGCTGACCTGGTTCGGCGAATGGAGCGGCCTGGCCGCCGCGATCGGCCGGCCGACCAACCTGGCCACGATCCTGGGCTATGTGCTGGCGCCGGTGGCCTGGGTGATCGGCACGCCATGGGTGGACGCGACCACGGTCGGCTCGCTGATCGGACAGAAGGTGGTGATCAACGAATTCGTCGCCTATACCGAGCTGGCGCGCATCGTGAACGGCCAGGTGCCCGGCGTGTCGCTCAGCGCCGACGGCAGCCTGATCGCCACCTACGCGCTGTGCGGCTTCGCCAACTTCAGCTCGATCGCGATCCAGATCGGCGGCATCGGCGGCCTGGCCCCGGAGCGCCGCGCGGACCTGGCGCGCTTCGGCCTGCGCGCGGTGCTGGGCGGCTCGATCGCCACGTTCATGACCGCCACCATCGCCGGCGTGCTGAGCCACTTCAGCTGAACCAAGCCGCCGCGCGCGCTGTCCGCGCGCGCCTCGTTCAGCATTGCTGACGCCGCTCGCCGCTAGGCCTGTGCCGCGCTGCGGCATACTGACGCCCCCCGACGGCGGCTTTGCGGCCGCCGTTTTTATGTTGAATTCGAAGAAGAGATGTCTATGAGTTCTGTCGTTGTCGTCGGCTCGTTCAATGTCGACCACGTCTGGCGCTGCGATGCGCTGCCCACCGCCGGCGCCACCATCGCCGGGCGCTACAGTTCCGGCCCCGGCGGCAAGGGCTTCAACCAGGCCATCGCGGCGGCGCGCGCGGGCGCGGCGACCACGTTCGTGTGCGCGCTGGGCGGCGATGTCGGCGGTGCGATGGCGCGCGGCCTGGCCGAGCAGGACGGCGTGCAGGTCGTCGCCGAAGCCAGCGACGAACCCACCGGCACCGGCGGCATCTATGTGGACAACCACGGTCGCAACACCATCGTGATCGGCCCCGGCGCCAACTTCACCTTGAGCCCCGGCTTCATCGCCCAGCAGCAGCCGCTGCTGGCCGGCGCGCAGGTGGTGCTGGCGCAGCTGGAGTCGCCGCTGGAGAGCATCGAGGCGGCGCTGACCAGCGCACGCGCCGCGGGCGTGACCACCATCCTCAACCCCGCCCCGGCCAACGCGGTGGCCAGCATCGCGCTGCTGCGCCAGAGCGACATCCTGACGCCCAACGAGACCGAGTTCGCCGCCCTGCTGGGCCGCCATGTCGGCCAGCGCATGGAAGGCGACGATGTGGCCGCGCTGGACGGCAACACGCTGCACGGCCTGTGCCGCCAGCTGCTGCCCGGCGGCACGGTGGTCATCACCCTGGGCGCGGTCGGCGCCTTCGTCTCGCACGAGGACGAGCATCTGCGCGGCGACGCGCAGGCCTATTACCGCGTGGCGGCCGACACCGCGCAGACGGTGGACACCACCGGCGCGGGCGATGCCTTCAACGGCGCGCTGGCCGCCTCGCTGGCGCATGCGCCGCAGGCCGCGTTCAACCTGCACGTGCGCTTCGCCAACCGCTTCGCCGCCCGCTCGACCGAGAGCGAGGGCGCCGCGGTGTCGATGCCGCGGCTGACGCCGGAAAGCTAAGGAGTGAGTGGAGAGGAGGCGTGAGTAACAGCACGCACTCCTGCCGCCCTCCGCTCATCCCTCACTTCTCTTCGCTCACCTCCTCGCCCCTCGCCCATGCACATCGGCCCCTACAAGATCGAACCGCCGCTGATCCTGGCGCCGATGGCCGGGGTCACCGACAAGCCGTTCCGGCAACTGTGCAAGCGGCTGGGCGCGGGCCTGGCCGTGTCGGAGATGACCATCTCCGATCCGCGCTTCTGGAGCACCGACAAGTCGCTGCGGCGCATGGACCACGAGGGCGAGCCGGCGCCGGTCAGCGTGCAGATCGCCGGCACCGAGCCCGCGCAGCTGGCCGAGGCCGCGCGCTACAACGTCGACCACGGCGCGCAGATCATCGACATCAACATGGGCTGCCCGGCCAAGAAGGTGTGCAACGCCTGGGCCGGTTCGGCGCTGATGCGCGATGAGGCGCTGGTCGCGCGCATCGTCGCTGCGGTGGTCCAGGCCGTGGACGTACCGGTGACGCTGAAGATCCGCACCGGCTGGGACGCCGAGCACCGCAACGCGCCGACCATCGCCCGCATCGCCCAGGACGCCGGCATCGCCGCCCTGGCCGTGCACGGGCGCACGCGCGATCAGCAGTACACCGGCGTGGCCGAGTACGACACCATCGCCGCGATCAAGGCCGCGCTGGACATCCCGGTGTTCGCCAACGGCGACATCGACTCCCCGCGCAAGGCCGCACAGGTGCTGCGCGACACCGGGGCCGACGCGGTCCTGGTCGGCCGCGCCGCGCAGGGACGGCCGTGGATCTTCCGCGAGATCGCCCACTACCTGGCCACCAGCGAGGAACTGCCGCCCCCCACGATCGGCGAGGTGCGCGACATCCTGCTCGGTCATCTGCAGGCCCTGCACGAGTTCTACGGCGAGCCGCAGGGCGTGCGCATCGCGCGCAAGCACCTGGGCTGGTACGCCAAGGACCGCCCGGAGAACGCCGCCTTCCGCGCGGTGGTCAACCGCGCCGAGAGCGCCGAGGAGCAGTTGCGCCTGACGCGCGACTACTTCGACGCGCTGGAGGCCGGCGTGGCGGTGTCGTTCGCCGACGCCGCCTGAGCCTGCGGCCCGAGGATCAGCGCCCGCAGCGGCGTGTCGTCCTCCTGCCAGGTGCGCTGCCACACCGCGCCGATCAATCGCCTGAAGCCGTCAACGCCTGAAATCGGCAGCGGCGCCTGGATCTGTTGCGGCGCCATCGCCTGCCAGTCCTGGTCGCGCAGCTCGGCCACGGCGAAATTGAAGGTGTAGTCCGGATCCAGGCCCATGCGCAGGTCCGACAGCACCAGCCGCCCGTCCTGCACCTGGGCGCGCATGAAGCCGTGGTTGAACCAGTCCAGCCGCGTCACCGCCGGGATGCCGATCCGCATCGCCTGCGCCAGCGCCTGGGTGTTGGAGGGATGGCCGCGGAACACCATCGGCCCCCGATCGAACACCGAGCGTTCGGCATCGACATAGCCGGACGGCGTCACCGCCACCACCCGCCACAGCAGGGTGGAGAACGGCATCGGCGTGGAGAAGCGCGGCGCATCGTCCAACCCCATCGCCGCCAGGGTGCGCTCGGCCTCGCGATCGACCCTCGCTTTGGCCAGGCCGGCCACGCCCAGCACGCCGGCGGCCAGCACCAGGCCGGCGATCGCGCCGCGCTGGCCCAGCGGCTTGCGCGGCACGCACCAGGCGATGACGCAGCCCAGCAGCAGCCACAGAGTGAAGGCCGGTTCGATGATGAAGAACAGCGACCACATCGTCGGCGGCACATCCAGCGGCCACAGCAGCGAGGTTCCGTAGACCGTGCAGGCATCCATCAGCGGATGGCTGAGCAGGCAGGCCTGGATCAGCCAGAACCAGCGCGCCGGCGCCGAATTGACCCGGGTGCCACGCACCCGGCACACCCACCACACCAGCGCGCCGATCAGCGGCAGCACGAACACCGGATGCAGGAAGCTGCGATGCCAGGTCATCAGCATCACCGGATCGTCGGTGAACCGGGGCAGCAGCAGCACGTCCAGGTCCGGCAAGGTGTTGAGCGCCGCGCCGGCCAGGATGGCGGCCCGGCGCTGACCCGCCGGGGCGAGGGCCGCGCCGATGGCGCCGCCAAGCAGAAGATGAGTGACCGAATCCATGCCCCATCATGCCTGCTTGGTAGGGGCTGCGGGCTCTATGTGCCGCCGCTTCCATGCGGAGCCGCCAGCGGGCGATCGCGCCGTGCATTGCATTGCACGAGCGGCCCGATGGGATTGCCGATCAAGCCGCCCTGCCCGGATGCCACGCACGCACGGCCCGGTCCCTTGGCTCCAGGCCCAACGCATGCCGATGCCCGCGATCAACACCGGCCGAAGCGCCTTACTCCAGGCTCGGATTGCGCACCGGCCGCCAGTTGGCCGGAAGACGATCGCCTTCGCTGGCCTTGACCAGCGCGCGCAGCTGCAGGCCGATGGGATCGTCTGGCGCAAGCTGATCGGCCCCGCCCGCCCAGGCCTTGCGCGCACCGGCGACATCGCCCAGCCGCGCCACCGGCCGCGCTCGACGTAGCAGCCGGTGGCGAACGGCACCGCCTCGAGGATCTCCGCGCAGCGCGTGGCCACCTGCCGCCAGTCGGGCGAGGGCGTGCGATAGACCTCCTTGAGCACCTCGCGATACAGGCCGCGCACGCGCAGGCGCTTGTCGTCCATCCGGCCCTGCCAGATGCCCAGTACGCCGATCCGCCCCACCTGGTGCAGGTTGCGCATGGTGACGGCCGGGTTCCAGTTGTACTCGGGCTCGGGAATGGTGCTGCTCAACCGCATCACGAACAGACCGGCGTAGCGCCCGGCGAGATTGGTGTCGTCCACGCTCTCCACGTATTCGCGCAGCGGCGAGCCGCTGCCGCGCACCCATTCGGGCATGTACATATAACTGTTGTAGAGCGTGGTTCCCGGCGGCTGGTGCGTCTGCATCCAGCGGCTGATCTCGGGCAGGCGCTGGCCCAGGTCCACGCCTTCATCGGAGAAGTTGCGCCAGCCGTCCGCGCTGCCGCCGCCCAGCTCGTTGAAGTACTCCCACAGCCGCGGCTCGCGTGCGGTCATCACCAGCGCCAGCGCGGTGGGCGCGAAGGCCAGCGGCAGCAGCCAGCGCCGCCGTACCGACACCGAGGCACGCCAGGCCAGCGCGCCGGCCAACGTGGCCAGCGGCAGGAACAGCGGCAGCGCGTGGCGCGCACCGGCATAGGTGCCGCGCGAGCCGAGCAGGCTGGCCCAGTACGCCGCGCCGAGCGCGCCCATGGTCAGCAGCAGGTGCTTCTGCCCGCTCGACAGCGGCGCGCGCCACAGCGCCAGCAGGCCCAGCAGCGCGCCGGCCAGCAGCGGCAGCGGCAGCTTGGCCGCCAGCTCGCCGGGCCAGAAGAACCACGGCGGCGCGCCCTTGAAGTCGTGGCCGAACAGCTTGTGCTCGCGCTGGCCGCGGCCTTCCACGCCGGCGCGCAGCGTGTCGGCCATGCCCCACAGATAGGCACGCGGCAGCAGGCGGGCGTCGTCCAGCGCATGCAGCACCCGGCGCTGCACGGGCGAGGCCAGGTCGTCGATCTTGGGCGCCATCGGCCGGTTGAAGGCGTCGCTGCCGTCGCGCCCGGCATGGAAGCGGAATCCGTACAGCGACCACAGCACGGCCACCGCGACCAGGGCGGCCAGTGCGACCGCCGCCCACCGCGCCAGCAGGGTCGCGCCGCGCTCGTGCGCGCCGGGCAGCGCGTCCCGACGGCTGCGCCAGTGCCGCCAGGCCGCGGCCAGCAGCAGCGCCACGCCGATGCCGGCCACAGCGCCGGGCGCCGAGTGCTTGGACCCGAGCGCCAGCCCCGCCGACAGCGCGAAGGCCAGCCAGGCCGGCCAGCGCCAGGTGCTGGCCAGCCAGGCCGCGCTGGCCGCGCTCATGCCCAGGGCGAGGGCCACCGGCAGGTCGGTCATCAGCACCGGCAGGTGCGCGCCGACCGTGGGATCCACCGCCAGCCAGGCCAGCAGCCCGGCCGCCCACCACAGGCCCGCCACCTTCCACACCAGCAGCGCCAGCGCGGCCAACAGGAGCAGGTTGAGCGCGAACATCGCCACGCGGATGTGATGCTGGGAATCGGCCGGCGCGTTGTCCAGGTAGGCCATGGACTGGGTGTAGATGCGCTCGTCGTCCTTTTCGTGCAGCTCGCGCAGCGGCGGCAGCACTACCGAGGCAGGCGCCAGCCAGCCGGTCCACAGCTTGGCCAGCGGCGGATGCTCGGGATTGATCCGGTAGTCGCCGAGCCGCGCGTAGGACACACCGGCGGCGTAGTGGTAGGGCTCGTCGAGGGTCAGGCCATCGCGGGCGGTGCCGACCATGGCGCGCGCCAGCGCCAACGCCAGCAGGGCCGCGATCAGCAGCAGTCCGGGGAATGATGCGCGCAGTCTTGGCTCCATGCCCAGCACACGCAGCCCACGCCGCCACCCGGACAGGCGCAGCGCGGAACGAAAGCGCGGCTACATCGAGCGCGCGCTCAGGCCGCCTGCGGCAGCGCCGGCTCGTCCGGCACCAGGCGCAGGCGCGCCGGCAGTTCGCTCAGCACCTGGCCGGCGTGGGACACCAGCTGCAGGCTGCCGTCGGCGGTCTCGCACAGCGCGGTGAGGCTCTCGACCCAGTCGCCATCGTTGGCGTACACCAGGCCGTCGCGGCGCATCAGCGCGGCGCGATGGATGTGGCCGCAGACGATGCCGTCCAGGCCGCGCCGGCGCGCGTCGGCCAGGCCGGCCTCGACGAAGCGGGCGATATAGCGCTCGGCCGCCGCGCTCTTGCGCTTGAGGTATTCGGCCAGGGACCAGTAGCGCAGGCCAAAGCGCCGCCGCATCCGGTTGACCAGCTTGTTGCCGGTGAGGATGCGGTAGTACAGCCAGTCGCCGAACTGCTCCTGCAGCCCGCCGAAGTGCGTCGCCGCGTCGTAGTCGTCGCCGTGCACCACCAGCAGGCGGCGGCCGTCGGCGGTGGTGTGGATCACGCGGCGGCGCACCTGCATGGCCGGCAGCATCAGCCCGCAAAAACGGCGCGCGGCGCGGTCGTGGTTGCCGGGCACGTAGATCAGCTCGGTGCCGTTGCGCGCCAGCGCGTGCAGCGCCTCGACCACGCGCTGGTGGGCCGCGTCCCAACGCGCGCGGCGCCGCGACATCCACCACAGATCGACGATGTCGCCGACCAGATAGAGCTGCCTGCACTTGAGCCGGGTCAGGAAGTCGGCGAACTCGGCGGCATGGCAATGGGTGGAACCCAGGTGCACATCGGAGACGAACACGGCGCGGTTCATGCGGCTTGCTCCTGCGTGGGGGTGTGCAGATAACGCTGGCGCTTGCGCGTGTGCATGCGCTCCAGGTCCAGTTCGATCAGCCCGTCGACGCAGCCGGCGAAGTCGGCGTCCACGCCGAAGGCCAGAAAGCGCGCGCCGCCCGGTTCGCACAGCTCGGTGTACTGGCGGAACAGCATCGGCACCTGGGCGCCGAGCGCGGCGAGGTTCTCGCGCAGCACGGCGAAGGCCGCCTGCGCATCCAGCGTCTCGAACGCCGCCGGCACCGCCTGCAGCACGAAGGGATGGCGCGCGGTGGCGCCAGCGTCCTGGCCGTGGAAGCGCTGGTAATAGGCCACGATCTGCTCGCGCGCGGCCTGCGGCAGCGCCGCGCTCATCGACACCGCGCCGAACAGATAGCGCACCTGCGGATGCGCCACCAGGTAAGCGCCGATGCCCTGCCACAGCTGGTCGATGCTGCGGCTGTTCCAGTAGTCGGGCGCGACGAAGCTGCGGCCCAGCTCCATGCCCTGGGCGATGCGCGGCAGCGCGCCCTCGGACCAGTCGAACAGGCTGGCCGTGTACAACCCGGCCAACCCACGCCTGGCCAGCACCTGCGCCCCGCGCGCCACGCGGTAGGCGCCGGCGACCGCGCCGGCCTCCTCGTCCCACAGCACGATGTGGTCGTACCAGGTGTCGTAGTCGTCCACGTCCAGCGCCCGGCCCGTGCCCTCGCCCACCTTGCGGAAGGTCAGCTCGCGCAGGCGGCCGATCTCGCGCAGCAGCGGCGAGTCGGCGGCGAGCGGCCCGGCGACGATGCGCCGGCCCTCGCTGGTGCGGCCGAAGCTCGGCAGCGCCGCGATCGCCGCGCGCAGCTGCGCCACCGGCACCGGCGCGACCAGCGCGGCCGGCGATTCGGCCCCGGCATCGGCGCGGCTGCCGAGCGCGTACAGCGCGCGCCGCAGCTGGCGCAGCACGGTGGTCTCGTCGGCGTGCGTGGCCAGGGCCTGCGCCTGGCCCACGTACAGGCGCAGCGGCTGCTGGCGGCGCGCGAACATCTCGCGCGGCAGCAGCACCGTGCCGGCCGGCTTGAAC
Source organism: Pseudoxanthomonas sp. UC19_8 (assembly GCF_042700505.1). Taxonomy (NCBI): domain Bacteria; kingdom Pseudomonadati; phylum Pseudomonadota; class Gammaproteobacteria; order Lysobacterales; family Lysobacteraceae; genus Pseudoxanthomonas; species Pseudoxanthomonas sp. UC19_8. The sequence goes on along the minus strand of NZ_CP170559.1, from coordinate 675,013 downwards.
ACCGCCGAGGCGCCGTAGAACAGCGCCGAGTTGCGTGCCTGCACGCGCACCGGCAGCACCTGGGCGCCGCTGGCCCGGGCGAAGCGCACGAAGCCCGGCCGCCAGCGCGTATCGCGCACGCCCAGTGGCGACAGGCGCGACACCTCGCCGGCCGGAAACACGATCACGCACTGCCCGGCATCCAGCGCCGCGCGCACCGCGCGCAGGCTGCCGGCGGCCGAACTGCCGCCGAACACGCGCACCGGCAGCAGCAGCGGGCGCAGCGACGCGATGTGGGTCAGCACCTCGTTGGCGACGATGCGCACGTCGCGCCGCACCTGGCCGACCAGATGCAGCAGCGCCATCGCATCGCGCGCGCCGGAAGGATGGTTGGCGAGCACCAGCAGCGGGCCGCTGGCGGGAATGCGCGCCAGGGCCTGCGCATCGAAGCTGCCGTCCAGCTGCAGGAAGCCTTGCGCGGCGGCGACGAAGTCCCAGGGCGTGCTGTCCCGGTGCGCATTCAGGAATGCCAGCGCCTGGTCCAGTCCGGACCAGTGCCCGTAGCGGCGCAGCAGCGGCCGGGTCAGCAGGCCACGGCGGCCGCCGAACCAGCGCGGATAACGTTCGAGCAGGGTGTCTTCCAGAGGGCGCATGGTCGGGTCCCATCCCGGTCAGCGGCGGATCTGGAACGCCAGACTGGGCCGCGATGGCGTCAGCCGCGTTGCACGCGTGCGGCACTGCGATGACACCGCCCGGCCGCAGGCCGGGGCGCGGAAAGTAACGTCCCGGCAACACCGGGCACGCCACCATGCGCGGCCGGCGCCGCGCGTGTATCATGCGCGGCCATCTTTTCATCCGAATCAAAGGATATAAGCCTGATGTCCAGCTACCTGTTCACTTCCGAATCGGTCTCCGAGGGCCATCCGGACAAGATCGCAGACCAGATCTCCGACGCCGTCCTGGACGCGATCCTGGCCCAGGACAAGCGCGCCCGCGTGGCCTGCGAGACGCTGGTCAAGACCGGCGTGGCGATCGTGGCCGGCGAAGTGACCACCAGCGCCTGGATCGACCTGGAAGCCCTGACCCGCAAGGTCATCCTGGACATCGGCTACAACAGCTCCGAGGTCGGCTTCGACGGCGAGACCTGCGGCGTGCTCAACCTGATCGGCAAGCAGTCGCCGGACATCAACCAGGGCGTGGACCGCAAGAAGCCCGAGGAACAGGGCGCAGGCGACCAGGGCCTGATGTTCGGCTATGCCACCAACGAGACCGACAGCTACATGCCGGCGGCGATCCACCTCTCGCACCGGCTGGTCGAGCGCCAGGCGCAGATCCGCAAGAAGAAGAACTCGCCGCTGTCCTGGCTGCGCCCCGACGCCAAGTCGCAGGTCACCCTGCGCTACGAGGACGGCGTGGCCACGGCCATCGACGCGGTGGTCCTGTCGACCCAGCACGATCCGGGCATCAAGCAGAAGGACCTGATCGAGGCCGTGCGCGAGGAGATCATCAAGCCGGTGCTGCCGTCCAAGTGGCTGCACAAGGGCACCAAGTTCCACATCAACCCGACCGGCAAGTTCATCATCGGCGGCCCCGTGGGCGACTGCGGCCTGACCGGGCGCAAGATCATCGTCGACACCTACGGCGGCTGGGCCCGCCACGGTGGTGGCGCGTTCTCGGGCAAGGATCCGTCCAAGGTCGACCGCTCGGCCGCCTACGCCGCGCGCTACGTGGCCAAGAACGTGGTCGCCGCCGGCCTGGCCGACCGCTGCGAGGTGCAGGTCTCCTACGCCATCGGCGTGGCCGAGCCGACCTCGATCTCGGTCACCACCTTCGGCACCGGCAAGATCGCCGACGAGAAGATCGAGAAACTGATCCGCAAGCATTTCGACCTGCGCCCGTACGGCATCATCCAGATGCTCGACCTGATCCACCCGATGTACCAGCCGACCGCCTCCTACGGTCACTTCGGCCGCAAGCCGAAGGAATTCACCTACACCGACGGCGCCGGCACGCAGCACACCGCCACCGCCTTCTCGTGGGAGAAGACCGACAAGGCCGACGCCCTGCGCGCCGATGCCAAGCTGAAGTAAGCCTGCCGCGCGCCCGCGCCGCAAACTGCAGAAAGGCCGCTGAAACGCGGCCTTTTTGTTTCTTGGTCCTTCGCCGAGATCCTGGCCGCTGCAAAAGCGGACGTCGCCGCCCAGCCGCGATCCGGCCGGGCGCGGCTCCTCGGCTCGATCCGCCAACGACAGCGGACGCCGGGATGAAAAGGATGGACAGCGCTGCATGCTCTTGTGGGAGCAACTGTCTCTCAAATCTAGCAGCCGCCCGTCTGTAGAGCGGAGTTTGCTCCGCTGCTCTTCGTTCGGTCGTAGGGAGAGCCCCAGCGGAGCAAGCTCCGCTCTACAAGTGGGAGGCATGGCGGCTCCCACATGGGATCAGCACCGACCGGTGGAAGCCCCACTGTGGATGGATCAGGACGTCTTCCAACTCGAAGGCATCGAGCAGCGCTCTGCCCTCTCCCTTTCGCCGCAGGCGAAGGGGAGCTCGAAGTCGCGAGCTAGCGACTGAGGGGGTGGGGTGCTTTTGCTCTTCGCTTCGGTAGCTCGACCGGGAAAGCCCCGACCCCTCCCCATCCCTCCCCTGCGCTGCGCGCAAGGGAGGGGGCCTCAAGTCGATGATTTCCTGTCACCGATCGCGTGATGCGCGAGGGGGGGCGAACGCCCCCGCAAACCGAAGCCTTATGACTCGACGCGTGCAGCAGCGGTCCGGCGGGCGGGGGCCGCGCCTAGCGAGGCAGGATGCCGAGCGCCCGAATCAGGGCAGGATGCCCTGATTGAGGGATAAGCGGCCCCCGCCCGCCGGACCGCTGCCCTTCCGAAGCCGGAAGCCCCCCCCCCGCCGAAGCTGAAACGCTCAGCTTCAACGCTATCTCAGAATCGCGAGAAGAACCTGTGTTTGGTGCTCCGAGCGAAAGTCCCTGGGTTCCCGCGTTCGCGGGAACGACGGTAGGGGATACAACGCGGGGCGATGACCCTATCAAGGGGCAGCGAACACCGCCCGACGGATCGCTGCCCAGTCAAAGCAAGAGCGCCCAGACGCGAAGATCAGCAGTCCAAACAACCTGCCGCGCACCAAACGCAGCCTCGCCCTCAACCGATCATCTGATCCGCCAGCGCGCCCACGCGCGCCAGCACCGCGTCGCGCTGATCCGAATCGACCCGGGCGCCTTGCAGCAGCGCCACCAGCACCCACGGCGTGCCGCCCGTGAGCGGCCACAGCACCGCCAGATCGTTGCGCGTGTCGCGGCCGTTGTTGCCCGTCTTGTCGCCCACGCGCCAGCGCGTGCCCAGGCCGGCGCGCAGACAGTCGTCGCCGGTCTGGTTGTCGATCAGCCAGTCCGCGTACTGCGCACGCGACGCCTTGGACAGGCCATCGCCCACCGCGAAGCGCGCCAGGCTGGCGGCCACCGCCGCAGGGCTGGTGGTGTCGCGCGGATCGTCGGGTGCGAAGTTGTTCATCTCCGGCTCGTAGCGATCGCTGCGGGTCACCGCGTCGCCCTGCTTGCGCAGGAACGCCGTCAGCGCCGGCGGCCCACCGGCCCGCGCCAGCAGCAGATTGGCCGCCGTGTTGTCGCTGTTGGTGACGGCCGCGCGGCAGAGATCGCGCACGGTGAGGTCCTTGCCCACGTGCCGCTCCGATTCCGGCGCCCAGGACAGCAGCTGCGCCTGGCGGATCGGGAGGCGCTCATCCAGCGACAGCGCCCCGGCGTCGGCCAGGCTGAGGACGTGCGCGGCCAACAGCGCCTTGAAGGTGCTGCACATCGGGAAGCGCTCGTCCTGGCGGCGACCCAGGCAGCGGCCGGTGCCCACCTCCAGCAGGGTCACGCCCAACCGTCCCCCGCTGACCTGTTCCAGCGCAGCCAGATCCTTGGCGCCAGCGATCGCGGCGGCCACACCGCCCTGACCCTTCGCGGCGGTAGGTGCTACCGGCGCGGCAGCGGCCGCCGCCCAAGGCGCGGCGAAGGCGGTGAGCAGCGCGGTCCCGCTGCGCTGGAGGAATCGACGACGGTCAGACATGGCGGCACTCCGAACGGTTGGGTCCCAGGATTATTGGAAGGCAGCCCTGCGGCCACCAGCGCGAAGTTTCAGGGGCAGCCATAAGCTGGATCGATGGCTTGGGCTACAGTGCCCGGCGCACGACGCCCCGCCGGCGTGCCTGCATCCTCTCCCTCCCGTACGGCCGTCATGCTCCGATCCGCCCTGCCGCTCAATGCCTTGCGCGCCTTCGAGGCCGCCGCACGCCACCTGAACTTCACCCGCGCCGCGCTGGAGCTGCACATCAGCCAAGCCGCGCTTAGCCATCAGATCCGTGTATTGGAATCGCGCCTGCAGGTGGTGCTGTTCCATCGCCTGGCGCGCGGCGTGGCGCTGACCGACGAGGGCGCGGCGCTGTACCCGATGCTCAACGAAAGCTTCGACCGCATCGCCGCCACGCTGGATCGCTTCACCGATGGCCGCTATCGCGAGACCTTGAACGTGGGCGTGGTCGGCACCTTCGCCATCGGCTGGCTGCTGCCGCGCCTGGCGCAGTTCGGCGCGGCGCATCCGGCCATCGACCTGCGACTGCAGACCCACAACAACCGCGTCGATCTGGCCGGCGAGGGGCTGGAGCTGACGATCCGCTTCGGCGAGGGCGACTGGCCCGGCCAGCACAGCACCCCGGTGATGGCGGTGCGCTTCGCCCCGCTGTGCGCCCCGGCCCTGGCCAGGACCCTGCACCGCCCGGAGGACCTGGCCGCGCACACGCTGCTGCGCACCTATCGGCAGGACGAATGGTCGCGCTGGTGCGCGGCGGCCGGCATCGCGCCGCTGGATGCGCGCGGGCCGGTGTTCGACACGTCGCTGGCGATGGCCGCGGCCGCCACCGCGGGCGCCGGCGTGGCGCTGCTGCCGGTCGAGCTGTTCCAGCAGGCGCTGGACAGCGGCCAGCTCGTGCGGCCGTTCGATCTGCACATCGCGCTGGGCCGCTACTGGCTCACCCGGCTGCGCTCGCGGCCAGAGAGCCCGGCCGCGCAGCAGTTCCGGCGCTGGCTCGAACAGCGCGTGGCGCAGGACGCAGCTGCTGCGGACTGACGCCCCGGCTCAGGCCGCGTCGTCGTACAGCGCCATCCAGGCGGCCTCGGCCTTGGCCAGGTCGCCGGCGGCCTGCTCGCGCTGGCGGCCGAGCGCGGCCAGCCGGCTGCCGTCGGCGGCATTGGCCGGGTCGGCCAGCTGCGCATCGATCGCGGCCACGGCCGCTTCCAGCTGCGCCACCTTGTCTTCGGCCGCTTTGAGCTTGTGCGGGTTCGGCGGCTTCTTCTGCACCAGCGGCGGGGTCGGCGGCGGTGGCGTGGGCGCGGCCTGGGCCAGCTTCTGCTTGGTGCCCTGCGCGGCCGGGCGCGTGCGCAGCCAGGCGGCGTAGTCGTCCAGGTCGCCGGAGAACGGTTCGACCACGCCGTCGGCCACGCGCCAGAAGGTGTCGCAGACCAGGCCGATCAGATGGCGATCGTGGCTGACCATCACGATGGCGCCTTCGAAGATGCTCAGCGCTTCGGCCAGCGCCTCGCGCATCTCAAGATCCAGATGGTTGGTCGGCTCGTCGAGCAGCAGCACGTTGGGCTGCTGCCAGGCGATCAGCGCCAGCGCCAGGCGCGCGCGCTCGCCGCCGGAGAAACCATCGACCACCTCGAAGGCGCGATCGCCGGGGAAGTTCCACTTGCCCAGGAAGTCGCGGAACGACTGGGTGGACGCATCCGGGGAGATCTCGCGGAAGTGGTCGATGGGCGACTGCCCCTCGTGCAGCGACTCGACCGTGTGCTGGGCGAAGTAGCCGATGCACAGGTCAGGGTGCGCACTGCGCTCGCCATGCACCGGCGCCAGTTCGCCGACCAGGGTCTTGACCAGGGTGGACTTGCCCGCGCCGTTGGGGCCGAGCAGGCCGATGCGGTCGCCCGCCTCCAGGCCGAAGCCGACCTTGTGCAGAATCACCGTGTCCTCGCCGTAGCCGGCCTCGACATGGTTGAGGCGGATCAGCGAGTACGGCAGGCGCGCCGGCGCGGCGAACTCGATGCGGAACTCGCGCTCGGCACGCACCGCCTCGGTGCCGGCCATCTTGGCGAGGCGCTTGATGCGGCTCTGCGCCTGGCTGGCCTTGCTGGCCTGGGCCTTGAAGCGGTCGATGAAGCTTTGCAGATGCGCGCGCTCGGCCTCGGCCTTCTCGTGCTGGATCTGCTGCTGGCGCAGGTGCTCGGTGCGCTGGCGTTCGAAGTCGGTATACCCGCCGACGTAGAGCTTGGCCCCGCCGCCATGCAGGTGCAGGGTGTGGGTGGCCACGTTGTCCAGGAACTCGCGGTCGTGGCTGATCAGCAGCAGCGTGCCGGGATACTTCAGCAGCCACTGCTCCAGCCAGAACACCGCGTCCAGGTCGAGGTGGTTGGTCGGTTCGTCCAGCAGCAGCAGATCGCTCGGCATCATCAGCGCGCGCGCCAGGTTGAGGCGCACGCGCCAGCCGCCGGAGAAGTCCTTGACCGCGCGCTGGTGGGTGTCGGCCGGAAAGCCCAGGCCGTGCAGCAGCTTGCCGGCGCGCGCCTGGGCGTCGTAGCCGCCGACTTCCTCCATGCGGATGTGCACGGCGGCCACCGCTTCCCAGTCCTCGGCGGCCATGGCGTCGGCCTCGGCCTTGAGCACGGCGGCCACTTCGGTGTCGCCGCCCAGCACGAAGTCCAGCGCCGCATCCGGCAGGGCCGGCGTCTCCTGCGCCACGCTGGCGATGCGCACCTTGCCGGGCAGCTCGACATCGCCCTTGTCGGCCTCCAGCTCGCCCTTCACCGCGGCGAACAGGCTGGACTTGCCGGTGCCGTTGCGCCCGACCACGCCGACCCGGTAGCCGGCGTGCATGGCCAGGTCGACATTGGACAACAGCAGGCGTTCGCCGCGACGGAGGGCGAAATTACGCAACGAAATCATGGGGGTTTTCCGAAATAACCGAAGGGCATGAGGAGATGAGGACCCTTCCTGCGACGTCATTCTAACGTTAACGAATACTTGACTCGGAGCCCGTGCGGGGCGCCGCAACCACGGATTTTCCGGCGCGCGGCGCGCACGGCCAAAGCGATTTCAGCCGAAACCGGGTTTGACACATCAGTTAGAAAAGCGTTAATTCGAAAGTGCATCGCGACCTCGCCCCCTGTTCAGGTGACGAGCCCTCCCCCAGCGATGCGAGCCTTTATTACCGGAGTTGCATAGATGAACCGCAAGACCAGTCCCCTCGCCGCCGCCGTGGCTCTCGCCCTGGCCGCCGCCCCCGCCTTCGCCCAGGACGCCGCCTCTTCGGCGCCCGTCAAAGCCAGCACGCTGGATACCGTGATCGTCACCGGTACGCATGTGGCCGACCGCACCGTGGCCGAATCCCAGTCGCCGATCGACATCATCTCGCCCGAGACCCTGCAGGCCACCGGCACCACCGAACTGGCCACCGCGCTCTCGCGCGCCCTGCCCTCGCTCAACTTCCCGCGCCCGGCGCTGGTGGACGGCACCAGCGGCGTGCGCCCGGCGCAGCTGCGCGGGCTCTCGCCCGACCAGGTGCTGGTGCTGGTCAACGGCAAGCGCTACCACAGCTCGGCCGCGATCAACCTCAACGGCAGCATCGGCCGCGGCTCCTCGGCGGTGGACCTCAACAGCATTCCGGTCGCGGCCATCGAGCGCGTGGAAGTGCTGCGCGACGGCGCCTCGGCGCAGTACGGCTCGGACGCCATCGCCGGCGTGGTCAACATCGTGCTCAAGGGCGCCGGCAACGGCGGCAGCCTGGCGGTGAACTACGGCAAGTACGCCAAGGGCGATGGTGAGCAGTACCAGCTCTCCGGCGATGCGGGCGTGGGCTTCGCCGACGGTCGCGGCAAGCTGCACGTGGCCGGCCAGGTCGGCTACCAGGATCCGACCAACCGCTCCGGCGCCTACGCCGGCAGCACGCCCAACACCGGCAACTTCCCCTCGGTGGGCCAGAAGGCCTTCGTGATCGGCGACCCGGACGTGAACGCCGGCGCGGTGTCGGCCAACACCAGCTTCGACTTCAGCGACCACCTCAGCGCCTACGCCACGGCGATCGCTAGCAACCGCGACATCGACTCCTACGCCTTCTACCGCTCGAAGAACCACAACAACCAGAGCGCGCTGCTGGCGCAGTTCTATCCGGACGGCTACGTGCCGGTGATCAACCAGTACTCCAAGGACCGCTCGCTGATCGCCGGGCTCAAGGGCAGCACCGACGGCGGCTTCACCTGGGACGTCAGCTACAACTACGGCTACAACAAGATCGACTACCACACCCGCAACACCATCAACTACACGCTCGGCGCGGCCAGCCCGACCAGCTTCTACGATGGTGCGCTGGAGTACACCCAGAACATCTTCAACGCCGACTTCACCCAGGCGCTGGACTGGGGCCTGGCCTATCCGGTGACCTGGTCCTTCGGCGCCGAGTACCGCGGCGAGAAGTGGAACCAGTCGCCGGGCGAGTACGGCTCCTACGCCAATGCGGGCCAGGGCATCGCCGGCTCCCAATCCGGCGCGCAGGGCTTCGGCGGCTTCACCCCCGCCAATGCCGTGCATGCCGACCGCCACAGCTACGCGGTCTACACCGGGCTGGAAGCCGACTTCACCGACAAGTTCTCCGCTGGCCTGACCGGTCGCTACGAGGACTACTCGGACTTCGGCAGCAAGGTCTCCGGCAAGCTGTCGGCGCGCTACGCCTTCACCGACCGCGTCGCCCTGCGCGCCACGGCGTCCAACGGCTTCCGCGCCCCGTCGCTGGCCCAGCAGAGCTTCCAGGCCATCTCCAGCACGATCAACAACGGCGTGTTCTTCCAGTCCGGCACCTTCCCGGCCGACACCGCCGTGGCCCAGGCCCTGGGCGCCAAGCCGCTCAAGGCCGAGACCTCGACCTCCTACAGCGTGGGCCTGGTGCTGCAGCCGACCGATGCGTTCTCGCTGACGGTCGACGCCTACCAGATCAAGATCGACGACCGCATCCTGCTGTCCTCCAACGTCAACACCACCCCGGCCGCGCGCGCGCTGCTGACCAGCCTGGGCCAGGACCAGGTGACCCAGTTCCGCTACTTCACCAACGCCGCCGACACCCGCACCCGCGGCGTGGACGTGGTGGGCACCTATGCAATCCCGTTCGCCACCAGCGGCCTGGACCTGACCGCCAGCTACAGCTACGGCAAGACCGAGGTGACCCGCCTGGACGCCTCGCCGGCCGTGCTGACCGGCCTGGGCATCACCACCGGCCTGGTCGGGCGCGACGAGATCGGCCGACTGGAAGACAGCTTCCCCAAGAGCAAGGCGATCGTCGGCGGCACCTGGCATAGCGACCACTGGAGCGTGGGCCTGACCGGCACGCGCTATGGCAGCGTCACCGTGCGCAACTCGACCACGCCGGCCAACGACCAGACCTTCGACGCCAAGTGGCTGGTCGACGTCAACGCCAGCTACAAGCCGACCTCGCAGTGGACGCTGACTGTGGGCGCGGACAACGTGCTGGACACCTATCCGCAGGAAAACACCTACGCCAACTCGACCAGCGGCGTGTTCCCGTACAGCAACTACTCGCCGTTCGGCTTCAACGGCGCCTACGTGTACGGCCGCATCGCCTACACCTGGTAAGCCGCTCCAGCGTCATCGCGTGAACCAAGAGCCCCGGTCGATCTGGCCGGGGCTTTTTTTTGCGCCCAGGCACGAGGTTGGTGAGCCCACTCCGCTTACCGCCTCGATTCGGCTGGGCGCGGCTCCTCGGCTCGCCAGCTCTCCTGGCTCAGCCTGGGACCGGAGAGCATTGAGACTCCGCACCCTGCCTGGTGGGAGCCGCCTTGGCGGCGATGGGGCTTTCCCGGTAAAGCCTAATCGCGACTCAGACATGCCCGGTAGAGCCTCATCGCCGCCATGGCGGCTCCCACGATGGGGTCCGACAACGCATCTGTCGTCGGCATTCCGCAAGGACGCATCGCACCCACGCACCGTCGCGAGCCATCATGGCCCGCTTTCCGCATGGCCCGATCGGGTCGAGCCTTGGGGCAGATGGATCGAGACTTCCTTCAACCCGAAGCCCTTCAACCAAACGCGCGCAGCAGCGGGCCGGCGGGCGGTGGCCGCGCCTAGCGAGGCAGGAAGCCGAGCGCCCGAGTCAGGGCAGGATGCCCTGACCGAGGGACAAGCGGACACCGCCCGCCGGACCGCTGCCCACCCGAAGCCAAAACAACAACCACGCGCCGCGATGCCTCAATCAGGCAAAGAACGCTTTTTGTTCTTCGACGGAACTAGAACACCCGGCCCCTGGAACGACGAGGCCGGAACATTGCAGCACTGAGCTCCAAATGCGAATGACGCTGCAAGTAGCAGATCGGTCAAAAGCCAGACTCAAGCACCGCCACCAGGGCACGCATCGCTCTTAGACTCTCGACATGCCCCACCTGCCAGAACCCCTGACCGCTTCCGAAGACCACGCCGAATTTCGGAACGTGGCCGGCCGGCCGGGCGCCGAGCTCTACCGCGCAAGCATCGTGCAGCACGCCTTCGAGCCGCACACGCACCAGGCGTACGGACTGGGCATCATCGAGACCGGCGTCGAACGGTTCCGCTATCGCGGTGCCGATCACCTCGCCACCCCACAGTCCCTCGTCCTGATGCACCCCGACGTACCGCATACCGGCCGCGCGGAAACCGCAGGCGGCTGGCGCTACCGCATGCTGTATCTGGATCCGAGCCTGGTCAGCGCGCTCAGCGGCGAAGCGCACTGGTGGTTCGGCGACGTGGTGGAATCGCGCCATCCCGAACTCGCGCAGCACCTGACCTCCCTGCACCAGCACCTGTGGCAATGCAGCGATGCCCTGCAGGCCGATGGCCTGCTGCTGGGATTCATCGCCAGCCTGCGCCCCCTGGCGCGTACCGCCACGCGCGAACTCCGCGATGGCGCCACCGCACGCCTCGCGCCCGTGATCGACGCCATGCGCGCCGCGCTGCACGAGCCGCTGGCGCTGGCCGACCTGGCCGCCGTGGCGAACCTGAGCCCCTTCCACTTCCTGCGCAAGTTCAAGGCGCAATACCACCTCACCCCCCACCAGATGCTGATGGCCTTGCGCCTGGCCGAAGCCAAGCGCCTGCTGGCCCGCGGCGTGCGCCCGGCCGATGTCGCCGCGGCCACCGGCCTGACCGACCAGGCCCACCTGACCCGCGCCTTCGCACGCCGCTACGGCGTCACCCCGGCGCGCTATCAACGCCAGATCCGCTGAACCCTCCACCCCACCGCAAGCGCAAGCTGGTACAAGACGGCGGCCGCGCCCACGCGCCACCCTGCGACCTGACGTGACGGCATCGGCATCGCAGGGGAACACCGACCATGGGCGCAGGCGTGGCATTTGCCTTGATGGCAGGCTTGATGTCGGGCCTGGTCTTCGTCGGGCCGCTGCTGCTGCCCGAGTACCCGCCCATCCTCCACACCCTGGGCCGCTACCTGGCGTTCGGCTTGATCACGCTGCCGCTGGCCTGGTGGGACCGCGCCGAACTGCGGCGACTCACGCGCGCCGATTGGACCGAAGCGCTCAAACTCTCGGTGGTCGGCAACTTCCTGTACTACCTGTGTCTTTCCAGCGCCATCCAGCGCGCCGGCGCGCCCTTGCCGACCATGATCATCGGCACCCTGCCCGTGGTCATCGCCATCGCCGCCAACCTGCGCAACCACGCCCGCGACGGGCGTCTGCCCTGGCCCCGCCTCGCCCCCGCCCTGTTGGTGATCCTGGCCGGCATCGCCTGCGTCAACCAGGTCGAGATGGCCGCACTCGCCCACGCCTCCCCGACCCAGCGCAGCCGCTACCTGTGGGGCGCGATCCTCGCGGTCGGCGCCGTCGCCTGCTGGACCTGGTATCCCCTGCGCAACGGCGACTGGATGCGCTCCCATCCCAACCGCAAGGCGCGCGCCTGGGCCACGGCCCAGGGCCTGGCGACCCTGCCGATCGCCCTACTCGGCTATGCGGCCTATCTGGCCTGGCGCTACGCAACGGCGAGCGCGGCGGCCGATGTGGCGCCGCTGGGTCCTCGCCCCTGGGCCTTCGTCGGCCTCATGGGCGCGATCGGGCTGCTGTCTTCCTGGGCCGGCACGCTGTGCTGGAATGCCGCCAGCCAACGCCTGCCCACCGCGCTGGTGGGCCAGCTCATCGTGTTCGAGACCCTGGCCGCCCTGCTCTACGCCTTCTTGCTGCGCGGCACTTGGCCCGGCGGCGTGATGCTGCTCGGGATCGGGCTGCTGATCGCGGGCGTGCTGGTGGCCGTGCGTATCCGGCCCGAAATTCATCCCTAGCGGGCTGTGCGGTGGCGGTTGACACCGCCTCGGCGTTTCGCGCGTGATCGCCAAGTCCCTGGATAGTCAGACATGCGTCTGCCGAAAGACACTTCCCGCTTTCGCGGGAATGACGGTGGTTGGGGGAGGGTGACGCCGAGCGGGGCGCGCGGCCACCACAAGATCGCATCGGCATGAAGCGAACGGCGATGGGCGTAAGGTCGGGGCATCGCAGCTGTCGGTTCGGTCATGAGCGATAGGCTGCATGAACCGTTCGGTCATTTTCGATTTGCGCAGCCTGTTCATGCTGAGCCAAACTCCACGGCTCGCAATACCAAGGACGCCCATGCATCACGACACCAGCCTGATCGACATCATCGCCGTCGGCCTGGCCGTGGCCTTCGTGTTGGGCGCGCTGGCCAACAAGCTCAAGCTCTCGCCGCTGGTGGGCTACCTGGTGGCCGGCATGATCGTCGGGCCGTTCACCCCCGGCTTCGTCGCCAACCAGGACCTGGCCACGCAGCTGTCCGAGCTGGGCGTGATGCTGCTGATGTTCGGCGTGGGCCTGCACTTCTCGCTCGAAGACCTGATGTCGGTCAAGAAGATCGCCATCCCCGGCGCGGTCGTGCAGATCACCGTGGCCACGCTGCTGGGCTTCGGCCTGGCCTGGTGGATGGGCTGGAACCCGATGCAGGGCTTCGTCTTCGGCCTGGCGCTGTCGGTGGCCAGTACCGTGGTGCTGCTGCGGGCGATGGAGGAGCGGCGCATGCTCGACACCAGCCGCGGCCGCATCGCGGTGGGCTGGCTGATCGTGGAGGACCTGGCCATGGTCCTGGCGCTGGTGCTGCTGCCGGCGCTGGCCGGCGCGCTGGGCGAAGGCGAGGCCGGCGCCCGGGCCGGCGGCGGGGCGTGGATGGAGATCGCCAAGGCGATGGGCGCCACGCTGCTGCAGGTGGCCGCGTTCGTGGCGGTGATGCTGCTGGTCGGGCGCCGGGTGATCCCCTGGACGCTGGAGCGCGTCGCGGCGACCGGCTCGCGCGAGCTGTTCACCCTGTCGGTGCTGGCGATCGCGCTGGGCGTGGCCTTCGGCTCGGCCAAGCTGTTCGGCGTGAGCTTCGCCCTGGGCGCGTTCTTCGCCGGCATGCTGCTCGAACGAGTCCGAGCTGAGCCACAAGGCGGCCAACGATTCGCTGCCGCTGCGCGATGCGTTCGCGGTACTGTTCTTCGTCTCGGTCGGCATGCTGTTCGACCCGACCATCGTGGTGAAGTACCCGCTGCAGGTGCTGGCCACCTTCCTGATCATCGTGGTCGGCAAGTCGCTGGCCGCCTATGCAATCGTGCGCAGCTTCGGCTATCCCAAGGGCACGGCGCTGACCATCTCGGCCAGCCTGGCGCAGATCGGCGAGTTCTCCTTCATCCTGGCCGGCCTGGGCCTGGCCCTGAAGATCCTGCCGCAGGAGGGCCACGACCTGATCCTGGCCGGCGCGCTGCTGTCGATCGTGGCCAACCCCTTCCTGTTCACCGCGCTGGACCGCTGGCTGCGGCGCCATCCGCAGGACGCCCCCGGCATCCCGGCGGTCGAGCCCGAGCCCCTGCCCGGCCCGCCGCTGCGCGCCGGCGAGCACGCCATCGTGATCGGCTACGGCCGGGTCGGCAGCAACCTGGTGCACGTGCTGCACGAGCGCGGCGTGCCGGTGGTGGTGATCGACGACAGCCGCGACAACGTCGACAAGGCGCATGCGGCCGGCATTGCCGCCATCCGCGGCAGCGCCGCGGCCGATGCGGTGCTGGCCGAGGCCCAGCCGGACAAGGCGCGCATCGCGGTGCTGGCCATCCCGCAACCGCTGGAGGCCGGCGAGGCCATCGCCAAGCTGCGCGCGCTCAATCCCGAGCTGACCGTGCTGGCGCGCGCGCACAGCGAGGCCGAGGTCGAACACCTGCTCGAACACGGCGCCGATGCCGCCGTGCTGGCCGAGCGCGAACTGGCGTTCTCGCTGGCCGAGATGATCATGGCCATGCCGCCCTACCGCCAGGGCCGCCCGCCCGCTGCCGAGCCGGCCGCAACGTCTGCCTGAGGCGGCCGCACACCCGCCCCGGCGCCGCGGGCCGGATCAGCAGCGGACCCGCTCGCCCTCCAGCGCCGGCACGCCCTGCGCACCGTGTGCCGGCACCGGCGCATGCGCCTCGTGCTGCACCGGCACCGGCCGATAGTGCGCATCGAAGGCCACGTCCCCCGGTGTCCAGCCGGCGCGGCAGCGCACCGCGCCCCAGAAGCGCTTGAGCGTCTCCCACTGCATCGCCACCAGGCCCAGCTCGTTGTCGCGGTCGACCATCGGGTCGGCCACGCCGGTGGGCCGCACCGGCTCGCCGTAGAGCGCGGTGCCGAACAGCACGTCCCACACCGCTAGCACCTGGCCGAAGTTGCAGTTGTGCAGATAGGGCCGCTGCGGATCGACGACCATGTGGTGCAGGCGGTGGAAGGTGGGATCCACCAGCACCTTGCCCAGCACCGGGCCGAAGCCGATGCGCACGTTGGCGTGGGAGAAGTTCTGCACCAGCTCGCCCAGCAGCATCATCCAGGCGAACTCGTCGGCGCGGATGCCGAAGGCCACGCCCACCCCGGCCAGCACGAAGGACTGCAGTGCGCCATCCAGGTAATGGCTGCGGTCGTTGGCCCAGCAGCTGAGCTGGCGCTGGCTGTGGTGCATGGAATGCATCGCCCACCACCACGGCATCCAGTGCTGCACGCGGTGCATCCAGTAGTAGGTGAAGTCGTAGACCACGTAGTAGCCGACGAACAGCACCGCAGGATGGCGGTCCAGCCAGGGCCAGGCGTCGCGCAGGCCGTGCCCGGCAGTGCCGGCATCCGCGCCGCCGCCGGCCAGGTTGGCCAGCGGCGTCAGCACCAGGAACGAGAACAGCGGGAACACCCCGACCAGCATCACCCAGGTGTAGTGGAAGTCGATCCGCGCCAGCCGCCGATCTTCCCAGCGCTCGGCCGGCCACAGGCTCTCCAGCGGGCGGAAGACCAGGCCGATGATCGCCAGCTGCAGCGCGGCGATCAGCAGCGAGGCGGCGATGTCGTGCGGGTTGTCGCTGAGGCCACGCAGGTGCAGCGCGTCCAGCAGCGGCGCTATGGCATGCCGCGAGAGCAGGTCGACCAGCGTGGACCAGGCATGGGCGACGGACGACACCAGGGCGAAACCAGACATGCGAAGACGGCGAAGAGGGGCACGAGGCCGGCCCTCACAGCATCACGCCGCTGGCTTTCGCCAAGCTGTCCTCGACGGCTGGGGCCGTCGGGGATTGGGGATTTGGGATTGGGGATTGGTCAGAGCGGGCGAGGCCGGGATCGAAGGACCGCTCCTGCGAATCCCCGATCCCGAATCCCCGATCCCGCCCCCAGGATCACGCCTTGCTGAAGACCAGCTGCCCGCCCTGGGCGTCGACCTGGATGGTATCGCCGCTGACGAACTCGCCGGACAGGATCCTCGAAGCCAGCGGGTTCTCCAGCTGCGCCTGGATCGCGCGGCGCAGCGGACGCGCGCCGTAGACCGGGTCGAAGCCGACGTTGCCGAGCAGCTCGAAGGCCTTGTCCGACACCTCCAGCTTCAGCCCGCGCTCGGCCAGGCGCCTCTCCAGCCCGCTCATCTGGATGCGCGCGATCTGCTTGATCTGCGCCTTGTCCAGCGGGTGGAACACGACGATGTCGTCCAGCCGGTTGATGAACTCCGGGCGGAAGTGCGCCTGCACCACGCCCATCACCGCCGCCTTCATCTGCGTATAGGCCTCCGGCGAGTCGTCGCCGGACAGCTCCTGGATCTGGTGCGAGCCCAGGTTGGAGGTCATCACGATGACGGTGTTGCGGAAGTCCACGGTGCGGCCCTGACCGTCGGTCAGGCGGCCGTCGTCGAGCACCTGCAGCAGGATGTTGAACACGTCCGGATGGGCCTTCTCGACCTCGTCCAGCAGGATCAGCGAGTACGGCCGGCGGCGCACGGCCTCGGTCAGGTAACCGCCTTCCTCATAGCCCACGTAGCCCGGAGGCGCGCCGACCAGCCGCGCCACGGCGTGCTTCTCCATGAACTCGCTCATGTCGATGCGCACCATGGCATCGGAGCTGTCGAACAGGAACTCGGCCAGCGCCTTGCACAGCTCGGTCTTGCCCACGCCGGTCGGCCCCAGGAACAGGAACGAGCCGCTGGGCTTGTCCGGATCGGCCAGGCCGGCGCGCGAGCGGCGCACCGCGTCGGACACCACGCGGATGGCCTCTTCCTGGCCGACCACGCGCTGGTGCAGCACGTCCTCCATGCGCAGCAGCTTCTCGCGCTCGCCCTCGAGCATGCGGTTGACCGGAATGCCGGTCCAGCGGCTGACCACCTCGGCGATCTCCTCGGCGGTGACGCGGTCCTGCACCAGCTTGAACTCGGTGTGCTCGGCCTCGGCGGCGGCGGCCAGCTGCTTCTCCAGCTGCGGCAGCACGCCGTACTGGATCTCGCTCATCTTGGCGTAGTCCTGGCGGCGCTGTGCGGCTTCCAGGTCAAGCTTGGCCTGTTCGATCTGCTCCTTGATCTTGGTCGTGCCCTGCAGGGCGGCCTTCTCCGACTTCCAGATCTCTTCCAGATCGGAGAACTCGCGCTCCAGCGCCTCGATGTCGCTCTCCAGATCGGCCAGGCGCTTGCGCGAGGCCTCGTCCTTCTCCTTCTTGAGCATCTCGCGCTGGATCTTGAGCTGGATCAGCCGGCGCTCCATGCGGTCCAGCTCCTCCGGCTTGGAGTCGATCTCCATGCGGATGCGGCTGGCCGCCTCGTCCATCAGGTCGATGGCCTTGTCGGGCAGCTGGCGGTCGGTGATGTAGCGGTGCGAGAGCGTGGCGGCCGCGACGATGGCCGGGTCGGTGATCTCCACGCCATGGTGCAGCGCATAGCGCTCCTTGAGCCCGCGCAGGATGGCGATGGTGTCCTCGACGCTGGGCTCGCCCACGTACACCTTCTGGAAGCGGCGCTCCAGCGCGGCGTCCTTCTCGATGTACTTGCGGTACTCGTCCAGCGTGGTGGCGCCGATGCAGTGCAGCTCGCCGCGCGCCAGCGCCGGCTTGAGCATGTTGCCCGCATCCATCGCGCCGTCGGCCTTGCCGGCGCCGACCATGGTGTGCAGCTCATCGATGAACAGGATGATCTGGCCCTCGCTCTTGGCCAGGTCGTTGAGTACGCCCTTCAAGCGCTCCTCGAACTCGCCACGGAACTTGGCGCCGGCGATCAGCGCGCCCATGTCCAGGCTCAGCACGCGCTTGTTGCGCAGGTTCTCGGGCACCTCGCCGTTGACGATGCGCTGGGCCAGGCCCTCGACGATGGCGGTCTTGCCCACGCCGGGCTCGCCGATCAGCACCGGATTGTTCTTGGTACGGCGCTGCAGGACCTGGATGGTGCGACGCACTTCCTCGTCGCGGCCGATCACCGGATCGAGCTTGCCGGATTCGGCGCGCGCGGTCAGGTCGATGGTGTACTTCTCCAGCGCCTGGCGCTGGTCCTCGGCGTTCTCGCTCTGCACGCTTTCCCCGCCGCGGATCTTCTCGATGGCCGCGCTGATGCGGGCCTTGTCGGCGCCGGCGTTGCGCAGGATCAGGCCGAGCGGGCCGTTGTCCTCGACCGCGGCCAGCACGAACCACTCGCTGGCGATGAAGGCATCGCCATGCTGCTGGGCGAGCTTGTCGGTGACGTTCAACAGGCGGCTGAGGTCGTTACCGACCGACAGGTTGCCGGCTTGCCCGGTGACCTTGGGCAGCGCGTCGAGCGCCTCGCCCAGCCGCTCGCGCAGCAGCGGCACGTTGACGCCGGCCTGCTGCAGCAGGGCCTTGGTGCTGCCGCCGGTCTGGTCGATCAGCGCCACCATCAGGTGCACCGGCTCGATGAAGTTGTTGTCGCGGCCGACGGCCAGCGACTGCGCATCCGCCAGGGCCTGCTGAAAGCGCGAAGTCAGCTTGTCCATTCGCATGGGAACATCCTCGAAGAAAGGGGGCCGGCGATACCGGCAATGTCTTCCACATGGCGTTCAGCCAGCGTGTTTCAAGGGGTGGTGAGACGCAGCGCTCAGGCGCTGCATAATTCCCGCCGATGCCTGCGCCCGCGCCCTGGTTCGTCTATCTGCTCGAATGCCGCAACGGCAGCTACTACTGCGGCATCACCACCGACGTAGCCGCGCGCTTCGCCGCCCATCAGCAGGGCCGCGGCGCGCGCTATACCCGCGCCCATCCGCCGCTGCGCATCCTGGCCAGCCGCGCCTACCCCGACCGCGCCAGCGCCGCGCGCGCCGAATGGCAGGTCAAGCAGCTGCCACGCGCCCGCAAGCAGGCCTGGCTGACGGAAGCCTAGCCCCGCGTCATGACACGCAAGCGCACGGCAGGCCGGCGATCGGCGCATGCCTTCGCGCAAAACCGCTGCTGCGGCGCAATAGCAGGCTTTGGATCGATCTAATCTCTGACTTTCCCAGGGCGTCGCAGGCGCTCCCAACTGCGTTGTGGGTCACACATCGACGCAGGCGGCGGGCCGCAACCGTTTTCCGCGAATTGACGACGCCCACCGCCCTGCCGAGCGTCGGCGTCCCCCGCCTTCGTCAACCAGGAGCTGGACCATGCACCGCACGACCCGTCTCTCGCTCTGCCTGCTGCTCGCTGCGCTCGCCCCGCTGTTCCCCAGCCAGGCCCGTGCCGACTCCGCCATCTACGGCGGCGGCCCGTTCTACTCCGGCGGCACCACCGTCATCGACGATCTGCGCGCCTCGGGCTTCACCACCGTCATGCTCTGGAGCGTGCACGTCCAGTCCAACGGCGACCTGTACCTCAACGACAAGCTGATCGTGTCCAACGGCGGCTACGTGGGCGACAGCGGCTGGCCCAGCCGCCTGACCCGCCTCAGGACCGCGCCGACCTCGGTGACGCGCATCGAGCTGTCCGTCGGCTCGGCGGGCGCCACCGATTTCGAGAACATCAAAGCGCTCATCAACAGCCAGGGCACCGGGTCCGACAGCATCCTGTACCGCAACTTCCAGGCGCTGAAGAACGCCACCGGCGCCAACGCCGTCAACTTCGACGACGAGTCGGCCTACGACCTGGCCTCGGCCACCGCCTTCGGCAAGATGCTCTACGACAGCCTGGGCCTGGCGATCACCTTCGCGCCGTATACGCAGGTGACGTTCTGGAAGACGCTCAAGGCCAACCTGGGCGATCGGGTCGACGGGGTCTATCTGCAGGTCTACGACGGCGGCGCCGGCAACGATCCCAAGTCGCGTCCGACAGCCTGGGCATCACCGTCGATCCGGGCTTGTGGAGCCGACACGGCAGCAACTGCGCCAGCGGCGACAGCCCGGCCAGCGTCAACAGTCGCATGAGTGCCTGGAAGTCCTCGGCCGGCATCGCCGGCGGCTTCATCTGGCTCTACGACGATATCCAGGCCTGCGCCGCGCAGGGCACCGCGGCCGACTATGCGGGCGCCATCAACCAGGCGGTGAGCAGCGGAGCCGGCACCGTCTCGCCGAACCTGGCCTATGCCAAGACCGCCACCGGAAGCAGCGCCTGCAACGCCAGCGAGACGCCGGCCAAGGCGGTCAACGGCAGCGTCTCGGGCGGCACCAGCGACAAGTTCTGTTCCCTGGTCAGCGGCGCGTGGCTGCGGGTCGACCTGGGCAGCGCCAAGAGCATCAAGCGCGTGATCGTGCGACACGCCGGCGCCGGCGGCGAGAACACCGCGTTGAACACCCGCGCCTACACGCTGCAGGTGTCCTCCGACGCCAGCACCTGGTCCACCGTGGCCAGCGCCAGCGGCAACACCGCCAACGTCAGCACGCACGACGTCAACCCGGTCACGGCGCGCTACGTGCAGCTCAAGATCAACACGCCGACGCAGAACGGCGACCCGGCCACGCGCATCTACGAGTTGGAGGTCTACTGAGGGCTGCGGCGACGCCGGCGCCCGGCGATTGGCCGGGCGCTGGTGTGCGGGACTCAGGGGCGCACGCCGACGATCCGCGACAGTTGGGCAACGCGGCGAACCGCACCCGGCGCGCATCACGCCTCCCTCGCCACGGCTCGACTAGCCTGACGCGTTCCCCCGGACGCGGAGCGCGCGATGCATTACGAGCTGTACTACTGGAGCGGCATTCAGGGGCGCGGCGAGTTCGTGCGGCTGGCGCTGGAAGATGCCGGCGCCGACTACACCGACGTGGTCCGCGAACAGGGCGATGCGGCGATGGAGCCGTTCCTGTCCGGCCAGCAGGATGGCGCGCGGCCGTTCGCGCCGCCCTTCCTCAAGGCCGGGCGCCTGGTGCTGGCCCAGGTGAGCGCGATCCTGCATTACCTGGGCCCGACGCTGGAGCTGGTGCCCGAGGCCGAGTCGCGCCGCCTGCAGGCGCTGCAGCTGCAGCTGACCATCGCCGACCTGGTCGCCGAGGTGCACGACACCCACCACCCCATCGCCTCCTCGCTGTATTACCAGGACCAGCAGGCCGAGGCGCAGCGGCGCGCCGCGGACCTGCGCGCGCAGCGCCTGCCCAAGTTCCTGGGCTACTTCGAACAGGTGCTCGCGCAGGCCGATGGCCGGCATGCGCTGCGCCAGCATTCCTACGTCGACCTGTCGCTGTTCCAGCTGATGAGCGGGCTGCAGTACATGTTCCCGCGGCGCATGGCCGCGCTGGCGCCGGAGCTGCCGCTGCTGCACGGCCTGCAGGAGCGCGTGGCGCAGCGCCCGCGCATCGCGGCCTATCTGGCCTCCGAGCGGCGGCTGCCGTTCAACACCAACGGCATCTTCCGCCACTACCCGGAGCTGGACGCGGCCTGAGACGCCCTGCCCTTCGTTTTCGGGCAGGCCTAGTCCATGCGCGTCAGCGCGGTGCGGATGGCCCGCAACTGTTGCTTCACCGCGGCCTCCTGCTGCGGGCCCAGACGCACCAGCGCCTTCTGCCCCACCGACAGGCGTTCCAGCGCCGGATCGGTGAAGCGCAGGCGGCCCTTGCCGTCGGGTTCGACGCTCAGCGGCCCGCTGGGATCCGGCGCCTGCAGCAGATGGTCGATCACCTCCACCAGGCGGTCGTTGAAGTAGGCATTGGGTTTGCCCAGTTCCAGGTAGGCCTGCTGGAACAGCGGATAAAAGCGCCGATACGCCTGCACCAGCGTGGCAGGGTCGGCATGGGTGAAGGCCGCGACATACGGCGCATAGCGCTGCGCATTGGCCGGATCGATCTCCATCGCCGTCTCGCCTTCCCTGACCTGCAGCGTGCCTTCGACCGGCTTCACCGCCAGCGCATTGCGCGTGAGGCTGGGCTGGGTGAGGTTGTCGATCATCACCACCAGGCGCTGGATCAGATGCTCGCGCAGCACGACGCCGAGCGCCGCGTCGTTGCCGAACGCGCCGGACAAGGCCTGCCAAGCCGCGTCGTCGCTGGCGGCCAGCGCCGGCAGCGCGGCATCGGCCGCATCGCCGGGCACCGGATGCTGGATGGCCGGGGCGGCCTGGGGCTGGGATCCGGCGGGCGGCGTCGAGGCGGCCGGGCCTTGCGGCTGCGCTGCGGTCGCCGCGTCGGTGTCAGGGGCTGACTGCGGCGCCTCGCGCTGGCCGAACAGCCACCAGCCCGCGGCGGCGACCAGGACCACGACGATGACCCAGGGCCAGCGCGGCGTCGAAGAAGGAGGTGACGGCATCAGGCGCGACGCCTCTGTTGCGAAGGGAGACCGGTGTGACCGCCTGCCTGCGGAAGCGGTTCCCCATCGGCATCTGCCGCTTGGCCACGAGTCAGGTCCAGGCCTGCCGCGATGGCCTGCGCCGCGGCAGGCGCCAGGTCAGGCCGGCGCCTTGGCCTGGGCCGCCGGCAACGCCGCCAGCACCTGCGCCGGCGTGATCGGCAGATGCCGCACCCGCGCGCCGACCGCACGGAAGATGGCGTTGCCGATCGCCGGCGCCACCACCGTGGTGGCCGGCTCGCCCAGGCCGACGGCGGCCTGGGTGCTGGCGACGAACTCGATCTGCAGCTCCGGCACGTCGGCCATGCGCAGCGGCGTGTAGGCGTTGAGGTTGTGGTCGCGCACCTGGCCGTTCTCGAAGGTCGTGCCCTCGTACAGCGCCATGCTCAGGCCCCACAGGCAGGCGCCCTCGGTCTGGGCGAGCGCGCCGTCGGGATGGACCACGGTGCCGCAGTCGGTCACCACCCAAAGCTTCTCCACCTTGACCTCGCCGCTGGCGCGATCGACATGGACCCGCGCGGCGCACGCCACCCAGGTGGGCATGTCGCGCTCCTGGCCGAACGAGGTGGCCAGGCCCAGCCCGGTGTCCGTCGGCAAGGCCTGTCCCCAGCCGCAGAGGCCGGCCAGGTGACGCAGCACGCCGGCCTGGCGGCTGGCGCCGCCGACCGCGTTGGGCGCGCTGCCGGCGTTGTCGCCGGCGCCGTCGAGCAGGCCCAGGCGGAACTGCAGCGGATCGGTGCCCAGCGCGTGCGCCGCCTCGTCCATGAAGCTCTCCAGCGCCCAGTTGGTCCAGCCCGGTCCGACCGACCGCAGCCAGCCAGGGCGGAAGGCGCGATTGGCCAGATCGTTGGTGATCGCCCGCACCCGGTGCGCGCCGACCGTGTACCAGTGGTCGGCCCCGGAGATGGCGAACGGATCGTAGGCCACGCCGTTCTTGGCCTTGGGCATCAGCGCCGGCGCCATTACCTGGGTCGGCCAGCCCGCGCAGGCATCGTGCTGCATCGCCAGCACCTTGCCCTGCGCATCGAAGCCCATGCGCAGGCGCTGCAGCGAAGGCGAGCGGAACGAATCGAAGCGCGCATCGTCGGGCCGGGCGAAGGTCAGCTTGACCGGCTTGCCCAGCGCCTTGGCCGCCAGCGCCGCGGGCACCGCGTAGTCGCCGTTGAGGCGACGGCCGAAGCCGCCGCCCAGCAGATAGGTGCGCAGGACCACCTTGTCCTCGCCCACGCCCAGCGCCTTGGCCAGGGTGGGCAGGATCAGCGACTGCCACTGATTGCCGGTGTGGATCTCCCACACGCCGTCCTTGAGCAGCGCCGTGGCATTGAGCGGTTCGAGCTGGAAGTGCAGCACGCTGGCGGTGGTGTAATCGGCCTGGACCGTCCGCACGGCCTTGGCGAAGGCGTCCTCGACCGGCCCTTCCACGACCCACGCGCCGGCCTTGGCATCGTCGATCAGGCCGGCGGCATGGGCCTGCAGGTCCTGCTCGGACACCTTGGCGGTGTCGTCGCTGGTCCACTGCACCTTCAACAGCGCCGCCGCCTGAAAGGCGGTCCAGGTGGAATCGGCCACCGCCAGCACCCAGCCAGGCACCGTGCCCGAGGGGTCGTCCAGGACCAGATGGCCCTGGTAGCCCTTGAGCTGCTTGGCGGCCGAATCGTCCACCGAGGCGACCTTGGAGCCGTTGCGCGTGGGCGGCACGACCGGCGCGGCATGGACCATGCCCTCGATGCGCGCATCGATGCCGTACACCCCCTTGCCATCGGTCTTGCCGGGGATGTCCAGCGCCCGGGTGTCCACACCGACCAGCCGGCGCTGGTCCGGCGGCTTGATCGGCAGGGCCTTGAGCGCCTCGGCGCTCCAGCTGCGCCGCAGATCGCCGCGCTGGACGATCTCGGCATAGCCGATCGATCGTCCGCCGCCGCTGACCACGCTGTTGCGTGCGCTCAGTTGCGCGACGGGCACGTGCAGCAGCTTGGACGCCTCCTCGATTAGGGTGATGCGCCCGGCCGCGCCGGCCTGGCTGAGCTGCGGAAAGCTCTGCCACACCGACCAGCTGCCGCCGGTGACCATCAGGCCCCACTTGGGATCGCTGTCCACGTGCTCGACCTGGACCTTGGCCCAGTCCGCCTCCAGCTCGTCGGCCAGGATGCGGGCCAGCGCGGTGCCGACGTGCTGCCCCATCTCGGCGCGGATCACATGCACCGTCACCGTGCCGTCGGGCGCCAGGTGGAACCACAGGTCCGGGTCGTAGCCGCCTTCGGCGACCACCTGCTGCGCCTGTTCGGGCAGGCACACCGCGGCGCGCGCGAAGGCCATGACAAAGCCGGTGCCGGCCGCGCCGATCAGGAAACTGCGGCGGCTCAGGCGCAGCCCGCGCGGCGGGGTCATCTCATTCATGGCCGGCCTCGCTGGCGGGAGCGGCCTGGGCCTGCGCGGCCTGCAGCTGGCCGGCGGCCAGCTTGATCGCCTTGCGGATGCGCACGTAGGCCATGCACCGGCACAGGCTGCCGGCCATCACCGCGTTGATCTGCGCGTCGGTGGGATCGGGGAAGTCGGCCAGCAGGGTCGCGGCCTGCATGATCTGGCCGGGCTGGCAGTAGCCGCACTGCGGCGCCTGGGCCTCCACCCAGGCCTGCTGCAGCACGTGCTGACCGTCCGGCGACAGGCCCTCGATGGTGGTCACCTGCTGCCCGGCGACCGCCCCGACCGGGGTGATGCACGAGCGGATGGCGCGGCCGTTGACGTGCACCGTGCAGGCGCCGCACATGCCGATGCCGCAGCCGAACTTGGCACCGGTCAGATGCAGCTGATCGCGGATCACCCACAGCAGCGGGGTGTCGTCCTGGGCATCCACTTCGACCGGCGCACCGTTGACGAAGAGCTGGGTCATCTCACTGGTCTCCGGTGGTGCCGGCCTGCGGGCCGGGCGGTGTCTTGGCGTGCAGTTCGGCGACGCGTTGCTCCAGGTCCGG
The DNA here is from genome assembly GCF_042700505.1 of Pseudoxanthomonas sp. UC19_8. NCBI lineage: Bacteria > Pseudomonadati > Pseudomonadota > Gammaproteobacteria > Lysobacterales > Lysobacteraceae > Pseudoxanthomonas > Pseudoxanthomonas sp. UC19_8. The sequence goes on along the minus strand of NZ_CP170559.1, from coordinate 649,963 downwards.
CCACGGCGGACGGTCGGTGCGGGTGCGGCGCAGCCACGCCGCCAGCGCGACGATCTGCGCATCGCTGAAGGTGTGCGCGAACCCGGGCATCAGCACGCCGGCCTGCCCCTCCTGCGTGCCGATGCCATGCAGCAACACCTGGATCAAGGTGTCGGGCTCGTCGGCGGTGAGCGCGTTGTTGAAGCCCAGCTCGGGCCGCGCCAGCTGCGGATGGGGCGCGGTGTTGTAGTGGCACGAGGCGCAGGCGGCGTTGTACAGGTTGGCGGCCTGATCCAGCTGGTGCGCGGGGCTGAGCGCGTCGCCGGCCATGGCTTTCTCCAGCACGCCGACGGACGGTGCGGCGGTCTGGCCGCGGGTGCCGAAGCGCTCGGCATAGTAGGCAGCGATGGCCTGCACGTCCTCGTCGGACAGCGCCGACAGCCCGTGATGCACGACCGGCGACATCGGCCCGGCGGCGCTGCCGTGCAGCGCGGTGGCGCCGGTGCGCAGGTAGGTGTACAGCTCGTCCTGCGTCCAGGGCACCGGCGCGTGGTTGGTCGCATTGAGCGGCGGCGCGTACCAGCCGTCGATGCGCGCGCCGTCGTAACGCGCAGCGCCGGTCTTCTCCGCACCCAGCGCATTGCGCGGGCTGTGGCAGGCCGAACAATGCGCCAGCCCCTCGGCCAGATAAGCGCCACGATTCCACTGCGCGTCCTTGCCGGTGACCGGGCCGTACTGGCCGTGGCGGAAGAACAGCAGCTTCCAGCCGGCCTGCAGCGCGCGCCAGTTCAAGGGGAAGGGCAGCTCGTTCTCGCGCTTCTCCTGGTGCACCGGCGGGCGGGTCATCAGGAAGGCATACAGCGCATGCAGGTCCTCGTCGCTGACCAGCTCGAAATGCTGGTAAGGGAAGGCCGGGAACAGCTGCGCGCCATCCCGGGCCAAGCCCTGGCGCATGGCCCGCACGAAGGCCGCCTGCGACCAGCGCCCGATGCCGGTGTCCGGATCGGGCGTGATGTTGCTGGAGTAGAGCGTGCCGAACGCGGTCTCCATCGGGTAGTTGCCCGCGTACGGCGCGCCGCCCTTGGCGGTATGGCAGGTGGCGCAGTAGCCGGCGCCGGCCAGCACCTGGCCACGCTGCACCAGCTCGGCCGGGAAGCTGGCCGCGGCCGGCGGCGCGATGGGGTCGATGGAAGGTCGCCAGGCCAGCAGCCAGAGGCCGACCACCGCCAGGACCAGCAATCCCAGCACACCCAGGGCAAGTCGCTTCAACATCGCCGATCCCGCAATGAAGACAGCCGCCAGTCCTCTTCCGGGTCGCTACGGTGGCGGCGGCTGCCGTAGCGATTGGAGTGTAACCCTGCTTCCGCTCGAAGGGGATCTGGTCCGAATCCGGCCATGCCGCCCGGCAGGAGTGCCGGGCTGTTGAAGCTCAACGCCCCTGCAGGAACGGCAGGGCCGCTTCGAGGAAGCGCTGCGGCTGTTCGACCGCCGGCGCGTGGCCGGCCTGATCGATCGTCACCAAGCGCGCATGCGGGATCCAGGCCGCAAAGTCCTTGCCGTTGGCCGGAGGCACCAGCCGATCCTGCGCGCCCCAGACCACCAGCACCGGCAGGTCGAGCCGCGCCAGCGCGGCCTGGTCGAGGAACACGCTGGCATCGGCGCCCAGGCCCTGGCGGAAGCTGTCCTGGGTGTACTGGCTGCCCTCGGCCAGGCGCATGGCGAAGGCCTGTTCGGCGATCTGCGCGGTGACCTTGTTCGGGTCGTGGAAGACGAACCGCGCCAGGCCCTCGCGCGTGCCGGCGATGGACAGCGGCGGCCACGACGCCGGCCCGCCGGACTTGCCGGGGATGGGCTTCATCGAGGGATGGCCGCCGGCGTCGACCAGGATCAGGCGCGTGGGCATGGGCAGGCCGGACTCGCTGGCGCGCACGGTGTAGAGGCCGGCGATCCAGCCGCCGAGCGATTCGCCGGCCAGGGAAAACTCCTGCACGTCGCGGTCGCGCAGGAACCCGCCCAGCATGTCCACCCAGGTGGTCACGCCATAGGCGATCGACGGCTTGGCCGACTGGCCGAAGCCGAGCTGATCCGGCGCCAGCACGCGGTAGTGCTTGGCCAGTTCGAGGATTACCGCGCCCCAGTCAAAGCCGGCGTTGCTGCCCAGACCGTGCAGCAGCACCAGGGTCGGGCCGCTGCCCACGTCGTAGTAGCGGAGGGTCTGGCCATAGACCGTGGTGTGCTTCATCGGCGGCAGGCCGGTCCACCACGGCGCGGGGTCCGGCGGCGCGGCCTGCGCGGTCGCGGCGGTGACCAGGCACAGCAGGGCAAGCAGGGTCACACGCTGCAGGCAGCGGACCATCGGGGAGGCGGGCGTCATCGGGAGCTCACGGCACGGGGGGAGAAGCGGCGATGGTCGAAGGCGCCGCGAACGCCCGTCAAGGGCCGCCGCCGTGCCCTTCCCTTCAGGGCGCCGGACGCCGCTGCAGCGCCAGCAAGCCCATCAACGCCGCCAGCGCCAGGTAGGCACCGGTGAACTGCCAGCAGATCGTCGCGGCCAGGCCCTCGAGTTGCCAGGGCACATAGATGCCGCCGCTGGGAATCACCGAGTGGATCACGCCGAACAGCGTGAACACCGCCGCCACCAGCCAGAACGCCGCCGCGCGCCGCAGCACGCCGTCGATCATCGCCACCACCGCGCCGGTCCACAGCATCGCGGTGATGATGAAGCCGTTACCCAGCACCGCGATCACCGCCATCTCCGGCAGGCCGTGGCCATCGAGCGTGCTGGCCATCGCGGCAAAGGCATCCGGCGCGATCCAGCCATGCGCCTTGATCAGCAGCAGATAGGCCACCGACGGCAGGAAGCCCAGCACCATCGCGCCGGCATGCCGCTGCGGCGTGGCCTGGAAGGCCTGGGTGGTGATGTCGATGGCCACATACACGATGATCGGCGAGAGCACCGCCAGCGGCAGCCACTGCACCAGCATCGAGACGATGCCCAGCATGCCGCCGATGCCGATGAACAAGCCGGTGAGCAGCGTGTAGCCGCTGCGCGCGCCCATGTGCTTGTAGGCCGGCTGGCCGATGTAGGGCGTGGTCTGCGCCACGCCGCCGCACACGCCCGCCACCAGCGTGGCGATGGCCTCGACCAGCAGGATGTCGCGGGTGCGGTAGTCGTCGCCCGCCGCGCGCGCGCTCTCGGACACGTTGATGCCGCCGACCACCATCAGCAGGCCGAACGGCAGCAGCAGCGGCAGATACGGCACCGCGTAGGAGAGCCCCTGCACGAAGCCCAGCGACGGCCACGGCAGCGCGATGTGCGGCGCCACCAGCGCCGGCAGCTGGAAGCCCGGCGCCCCCAGCCCCGCCAGGCCGAGCGCGTAATACAGCACCGTGCCGACGACGAAGGCCACCAGCACCCCGGGCAGGCGGATCGGCAGCCGACCCTTGGCGATCAGCACGTACAGCAGCAGGCCGAGGGTGAGCAGGCCGACCACGGGCGACTTGAGCGTCTCCAGCAGCGGCAGCAGGCCCATCAGCACCAGCGCGATGCCGGCGATCGAGCCAAGCAGCGCCGCACGCGGCAGCGCGCGCGTGACCGCCTCGCCGAAGAAGGACAGCACCAGCTTGAACAGCCCCATCACCACCAGCGCGCCCATGCCCAGCTGCCAGGTGGCGATCGCCGCGGCGTCCGGCGCCATGCCACCGCTCTTGAAGCCGACGAAGGCCGGGCCCAGCACCAGCAGCGCCATGCCGATGCTGGTCGGCGCATCCAGGCCCAGCGGCATGGCGGTGACGTCCTCGCGCCCGGTGCGCTGCGCCAGCCGGCGCGCCATCACCGTATAGGCCAGGTTGCCGACCAGCACGCCGAAGGCGGTGCCGGGGAACATGCGCCCGAACACCACCTCGGCCGGGAACTGGAAGATCCCCACCAGTGCCATGGCGATGAAGCCCAGGATCGACAGGTTGTCGACGACCAGGCCGAAGAAGCCGTTGAGATCGCCGGCGACGAACCAGCGCGGGCGCACCTGCGCCGGCGAAGCGGATGAGGACATGCGGGAGGGCCAAGCGTGGGGACCGCGCGATGGTACGACGCCCGCGCGCCCCTGACAGCGCGATGCCATGCACAAAGCGTCCTGCCCGAGTCGGTGGGAGCAACTGTCTACCAGACCAAGTCGCGACCTCCTTGTAGAGCGGAGCTTGTGGCAATCCCCTCTTGGGGACTTCGCTGCTCTTCGTTCGGTTCGTGGGGAAGCCTCAGCGGAGCAAGCTCCGCTCTACAGGTCGGCCCCGTGCGGGGCGACTACTTCTTGTTGAGGAAGTTGGTGGTCAGCAGTTCCTTGACGTCGCCCAGGCGCCCGCTCAGCACGGCCTTGGCCGCATACAGCGCGGTGCCGGCCACCTGCCCGGCCTCGATCTGCGGCGGCATGACCAGCTCGGTCGGGCTGGTGTGGACGTCCAGCAGCGCCGGGCCGGGATGGGCCAGGAAGTCGCGCACCGCCTGCTCCAGGTCGGCGCTGCGGGTCACGGTGCGGCCGTAGTAGCCGATCACCTCGGCCAGGCGGCCGAAGTCCGGGTTCTTCAGATCGGTGTAGTTGTCCAGCAGCCCTTCGACCTTCTGCTCCAGCTCGACGAAATTGAGCGAGCTGTTGTTGTAGACCACCACCTTGATCGGCAGGTCTTCCTGGATGGCGGTGAGCAGATCGCCCAGCAGCATCGCGATCCCGCCATCGCCGGACAGCGAGATCACCTGCCGCTGCGGGAAGGCCTTCTGCAGGCCCAGCGCCTGCGGCATCGCATTGGCCATCGTGCCGTGTAGCAGGCTGGGCAGCGTGCGGCGCCGGCCGTTGACGCGGATATGGCGCAGCACCCACACCATCGGCGAGCCGCCGTCGGCGGTGAACAGCGCATCGTCATTGGCGTACCGGTCCAGCAGCGCGGTCAGGTGCTGGGGATGGATAAGCTCGCCCTCGCCCGGCTGCTCCTCCTCGGCGCGCTTGGCCATGGCCTTGTCGCGGTGGGCGATGCACTCGTCCAGGAAGCCGCTGTCCTCGCGCTGGGCCAGCAACGGCAGCAGCGCCTCCAGGGTCGGGCCGATGTCGCCGACCACGCCCAGATCGATCGGATGGCGCCGGCCCAGATGGCTGCCGTCCCGATCCACCTGCACGATCGTGGCCTTGTCCGGATAGAACTGGCCCCAAGCGAAGTCCGCGCCGAGCAGCAGCAGCGTGTCGCAGGCCATCAGCGTGTGATAACCGGACTCGATGCCGAAGATGCCGGTCATGCCCATGTTGTAGGGGTTGTCGTATTCGACGAAGTCCTTGGCGCGCGAGGTGTGCGCGATCGGCGCCTTGAGCCGTGCGCCCAGCGCGACCAGCGCATCGTGTGCGCCCTCACAGCCGGCGCCGGCGTAGATGCCGATCCTGGTGCCGCGGTCGAGCAGCTCCGCCATGCGATGCAACTCGCCTTCGTTGGGCCGCAGCACCGGCGCGGCGTGATGCACGGCGAAGGGCACGTCGTGCTTGACCTGCGCCTGGCTGATGTCGGCCGGCAGGATCACCACCGCCACGCCGCGTCGGCTGATCGCCGCCTGGCAGGCCAGCGCGACCACGCGCCGCGCCTGCTCCGGGCTGTGCACCTGCTCGCAGAACACGCTGCAGCTGCCGTAGACCGCCTTGAAGTCCACCTCCTGCGGGAACTCCATGCCCAACTCGGGCGTGACGATCTGGCTGGCGATCAGCACCATCGGCGCGCGGTTGCGGTTGCTCTCGAACACCCCGTTGATGAAGTGCAGGCTGCCCGGCCCGCACGAGCCCGCGCAGGCGGTCAGCTGGCCGCTGATCAGTGAGTCGGCACCGGCGGCGAAGGCGCCGGCCTCCTCGTGGCGCATGTGCACCCACTGGATCGAACTGCGGTGGATGGCGTCGGTGACATGGTTGAGGGTGTCGCCGACGATGCCGTAGCAATGCCGAACGCCCGCCGCCTCCAGGGTCTCGACGACGATCTCTGCAACGCGCTTGCTCATGGGGATGACCTTCGAACGTGGGGTCCTGGAGGCTAGCCAGCGCGCGGTGAGGCTCACGTGCGCTTCGTGCGACGTTCGATTGCAGCGCGGCGTCGCGCGCCGCGAAGGTACGCCTCGCGTGCGTTGGTGCGCGCTGGTGATCGATGCAGGCGCCAGGGGCTTTCGCCCTCCGCATGAGAGGCGCTGCTTTCCCGCTTTCGCGGGCACGACAAGGAAAGGTTTTCCCGCGGCTTGGCGCTGCGAACTCAACGCTCGTCATCCCCGCGAACGCGGGGATCCATGGACATCCATGCAGGCCCCGCGTTGCTACGGCGCGCCTCCACACGACGCACAAGACCTGCGCCAAAGCGAAAAGTCGGACACGCACGGCCCGCTTCCGACGGCTTCAACTCACCGCACCGACGGTTTCGGCCGCAACCACCGTCAATCGCGCTGAAACGTAGACGAGACGGTCTTTCTGTCGATTTTGTCAGTGGGTTGTGAAACCGATTACAGAATGGTAAAAAACGCTTGGCGGACGCGCTCCGCCAGGGGATTCCTCGTAGTCGCAGTGCCCGTTCGCCACGTCCGCACAGGACGCGTTGCCGTGGCCGCAGTTCTTGCCATCCGCGATCCGCATGTCTCATTGGTCCTCCCGGCCGGTGCGGACGCGCTCAACCACGCCCCGGAGACCCGATCCATGTCGTTTTCCCGCTCCCTCCTGTTCCACGCCCTGGCGGCCGCGCTCGCGCTGTCGGCCAGCCCCTCGGCCTTCGCCCAATCCACGACCGGCACGCTGTACGGCCAGGCCGAGGCCGGCAGCACCATCCGCATCCAGAGCGCCACCGGCACCACCCGCGAGATCCAGGTCGGTGCCGATGGCCAGTACCGCAGCCCGGCCCTGCCGGTAGGCGAATACACCCTGAGCGCGGTCCGCGACGGCCAGCCGCTCGGCGCCGACGCCCACGTGCTGGTAAAGGTCGGCGTGGCCTCGGAAGTGTCCTTCGCCGCGCCCGCGGCGGCGGCAGGCGCCACCAACCTGGGCGCCGTCAAGGTGTCGGCCTCGGCGGTGCCGAGCATCGACGCCTCGGCGGTGGACTCGCGCACGGTCATCACCGCCAGCCAGCTGGCGCGCCTGCCGCTGGCCCGCAACGCCGAGGACATCGCCAAGCTGGCGCCGGGCGTGGTCGCCAACAGCGGCGGCTTCCACAGCGACACGGGCAAGGAGCTGGTGAGCTTCGGCGGCTCCTCGCCGACCGAGAACGCCTACTACATCAACGGCTTCAACACGACCGACCCGCTCAACACCGCCGGCGGCCTGACCCTGCCCTACGGCGCCATCGACCAGCAGGAGATCTACACCGGCGGCTACAGCGCGCAGTTCGGCCGCTCCGACGGCGGCGTGATCAACGCGGTCGGCAAGCACGGCACCAACCAGTGGCACTACGGCGCGCAGGTGCTGTGGCAGCCCGACTGGGGCCGGGCCGAGGCCAAGAATTCCCACTACGCCAACGGCCTGCCCGATTCGCCGCTGGCCGGCGACCTGTATCACTACAACGGCGCCAACCGCACCGACAGTTACACCGTCTCGGCCTACGCCGGCGGCCCGATCATCCGCGACCGGCTGTTCTTCTTCGCCGCCGGCGAGTTCCAGCGCGACTGGACCGATTCCACCAACACGCTGGACAGCGGCGGCAACTACGTCAGCCAGACCAGCAAGATGCCGCGCGCCTACGTCAAGCTCAACTGGAACATCAACGACAACAACCTGCTGGAGCTGACCGGCGTGCGTGATCGGCTGGATAGCTCCAGCAACGTCTACGGCTACGACTACAAGACCCTGACGCGCAGCGGCTTTCTGTACGCCAATGGCGACAGCCAGTACGGCGGCGACATGTGGGTGGCCCGCTACACCGGCTACCTGACCGACACGCTCACCCTCTCGGCCACCTACGGCGAGATGGACACCAAGATGTACAACGCGCAGCCGCCCAACTACGACCCCACCCTGGTGCGCGTGGACAACTGGACCTACCAGAACCCGGCGCTCAACGGCGGCACGCCGCGCTACAACAACCAGATCCAGGGCGACATCAGCGAGCCGGACCGCGGCAACCACTCCAGCAACCTGCGCGTGGACCTGGCCTGGACCCTGGGCAACCACACCCTCAGCGCGGGTATCGACAACATCCGTTCGCAGGCCCTGGACCAGGGTGGCCATGCGCCGGGCCCGGGATATGTCTGGTCCTACCAGCGCGCCGACGATCCCAGCCTGCCGCTGGACGCCTCGCACGGCATCGGCCCGGTCGCCGGCTTCCCCAACGGCGCGGCGGGCTACTACGTGCAGCGCAACACCTGGAGCGGCATCACCACCATCAGCTCCTCGCAGAAGGCGCAGTACATCGAGGACAAGTGGCAGGTGGCCGACAACCTGCTGCTGAGCATCGGCCTGCGCAACGACCAGTTCACCAACTTCAACTCCGACGGCGTGCCGTACATCCGTCAGACCAAGCCGCAGTGGGCGCCGCGCCTGGGCGCGGCCTGGGACGTGCACGGCGATTCGAGCTTCAAGGTCTACGCCAACGCCGGACGCTACTACCTGGGCCTGCCGCTCAACCCCGGCCTGATCGTCGCCGCCGGCTTCTACAACACCACCCACCTGTACACCTACTCGGGCATCGCCGCCGATGGCTCGCCCACCGGGCTGACCGATATCTCCGGCGAGTACTCGGCGCTCAACCAGTTCGGACAGGCGCCCGATCCCAAGACCGCCACCGCGCGCACGCTGGAGCCGGAATACCAGGACGAGTTCATCCTCGGCTTCGAACACACGCTGGGCGATGCCTGGGTGTGGGGCCTGAAGAGCACCTACCGCAATCTGCGCAACGCGATCGACGACTTCTGCTCGATGTCGCAGGTCGCCGCCGCGGCCAATGCGGCCGGGCACGATGTGGCCAACTTCAACACCTGCTACCTGATCAATCCCGGCCGCACCAACGTCTTCACCATGATCGATGGCGACGGCTCGTACTTCGACTTCCCGATGAGCATGCAGGACCTGGGCTTCAAGCAGAAGCTGATCCGCAAGTACTACGGCCTGGAGGCGGTGCTCGAGCATCCGGTCGCCGACAACTGGTACGGCAAGGCCAGCTATGTGTTCTCGCGCAGCTACGGCAACACCGAGGGCCAGGTGCGTTCGGATGCCAGCCAGGGCGGCACCTCCACCAGCTACGACTGGGACAACTGGACGATCATGGAGAACGCCAACGGGCCGCAGAACAACGACCACACCCACCAGCTCAAGCTCTACGGCTACTACACCTTCTCGCCGGAGTGGCTGGTGTCGGCCAACTTCGCGGCCGTGTCGGGCACGCCGCGCCACTGCCTGAGCTTCTACGGTCAGCAGCAGCTCGATCCACTGGGCTATGGCAGCGTCTACCACTTCTGCAACGGTGAACCCTCGCCTCCGGGCAAGCAGGGCCGCATGCCGTGGATGACCCAGCTGGACCTGGGCGTGACCTGGACGCCGGACTTCGGCGATCACCGCCTGGCCTTCACCGGCAGCATCTTCAACGTGCTCGACAGCCAGGTCGCGCTGCAGCGCTACGCCTTCGCCCAGACCACGCCCAGCACCGACGCCAGTCCCAACAACCCGCTGTTCCAGACCGTCACCATCCGCCAGCCACCGCGCTCGATCCGGCTGTCGGTGTCCTACGACTTCTGACGTGGGGCCTGGTGCAGGCGGGCGATGTCCTCGCCCGCCTGCACCGATGCTTCAAAGCGGCAAGTGCAGGAACTGGTTGAAATCGCTGGCGACATAGTCGCCAAACGCCGGCCCTTTGCTGAAACCACGCTTGCGATACAGGGCCAGCGCCGGCTCGAAGGCCTCGCCCGACCCGGTTTCCAGGCTCAGCCGGCGCAGGCCGCGGGCCTTCGCCACCTCGATGATGTGGTCCACCACGGCGGCCGCCGCGCCCTGGCGCAGATGGTCCGGATGGGTGCGCATGGACTTGAGCTCGCCGGTGCCCTCGCCCCAGTCCTTGAGCGCGCCGATGGCGACCAGCGCCTGCCCACGCCAGGCGCTCCACACCGTCATGCCCGGCGCCTGCAGGCCGCTCAGATCCAGCGCGAACACGCTGCCCGGCGGCGAATTGGCGTGCATCTGGCGCAGGTGGTACTCCAGCAGCGCGCGGATCTGTGCGCCGCTCAGATCGTCGATGCGGATCTGGAAAGGCGACGCGCTCAGAACGACACCTCCACCGGCTGACGCGACCACAGCACCGACTGGTGGCCGGTGGCCTGCTTCCACGCCAGGCGGATGGCCTCGATGTCGGCACGGCGCTGCGGCGTGTCCTCGTGCAGGATCACCAGCACCTTGGTCTTCAGCCGCTCCGGCGCCGCGGCGCCGCGGAACAGCCACTGGCCGTAGCCATCCAGCACGGTCAAGCCATCCGGGAAGCGCGCGGTGACCTCCTTGTCGAGGAAGGCGCGCCACTGCGCCTCGCTGATCGGCTGATCCTCGTGCCGCCCGCCCGGCCCTTCCTCTACGCCCACGCCGAAGTACAGCTCGCTGCGCACCCAGCCGCTGGCCTGCGCCGGCCGCAAGGCATCGCCCTGCAGGGTGGCGCTGACGGCGGCGGGCGCGGGGTGCGAAGGCGCGACGCTGGCACAGGCGCTCAAGGTGAACAGAACGGCGATCAACGGGGCACGCAGCGGCATCGGCAAGGTCTCGGTAGGGGCGGAAACAGGCAAGGAGAACACGATCGAGGGGCCGACGTGACCCGGTGGCGGATAACCGCCGGGCATGAGCTCATGCCGCACGGCACCGAGCCACGGCTCGCGCGCCGCCTTTACGTCAAGTTAATATATCGCTTCATCCGGATGGATGCAGCAATCCTTGCCGACCCCAGTCGCCGCCACGGCCGGCGCGACCGGTCGCGACCGTTATCGCTTCAGGAGAGAACCGCCATGTCGTCCCCGTTCGTCAGGCCGCTGAGCCTGGCCATCGCCCTGGCCCTGTCGGCCCCCGCCTTCGCCCAGGACGCCGCCCCGGCCACCGCCACCAACCTGGACACGGTGATCGTCACCGGCACCCGCGCCAGCAACCGCACGGTGCTCGAGTCCACCGCGCCGGTGGATGTGCTCACCGCCGAGGACATCCGCAAGGCCGGCGTGGTCAATGGCGAACTGGGCAGCGCGCTGCAGGCGCTGCTGCCCTCGTTCAACTTTCCGCGTCAGTCCAACTCCGGCGGCGCCGACCACGTGCGCGCCGCGCAGCTGCGCGGGCTCTCGCCCGACCAGGTGCTGGTGCTGGTCAACGGCAAGCGCCGCCATACCTCGGCCCTGGTCAACACCGACAGCAAGATCGGCAAGGGCACCACGCCGGTCGATTTCAATGCCATCGCGATCAGCGCGATCAAGCGCATCGAGGTGCTGCGCGACGGCGCCGGCGCGCAATACGGCTCGGACGCGGTGGCCGGGGTGATCAACGTGATCCTGGACGACGATCCGGACGCTGGCGCGATCGAGGCCAGCTTCGGCGCCAACCACACCGATGTCGAACCGATCCATCGCGAGATCACCGATGGCCAGACCAGCTTCTTCAGCGCCAAGGTCGGCGATCGCATCGGCGAGGACGGCTTCTTCAAGCTGGGCGTGGAACTGAAGAACCGCGAAGGCACCAACCGCGCCGGCTTCGACCAGATTCCCTTCTTCGAGGAGCAGACGCCGGACAACCTGGCCCTGGCCGGCAAGCGCAACTACGTGCTGGGCGACGGCAAGTCCAAGGACCTCAACGCCTGGATCAACGCGGCGGTGCCGTTCGGCGCCACCTCCGAGTTCTACGCCTTCGGCACCTTCAACCAGCGCGACACGCAGGGCGCCAACTACTTCCGCTATCCCGACAGCGTGGCCAACTGGAAGCAGGTCTACCCGCGCGGCTACCGGCCGGTGTCGCTGGGCGAAAACCGCGACGCGCAGGCCGTGGCCGGCGCGCGCGGCCAGTGGGGAGACTGGGCCTACGACGCCAGCCTGGACTACGGGCATAACGACTTCACCTACCGGCTGAAGGATTCGCTCAACGCCTCGCTCGGCCCGGGCAGCCCCACGCGCTTCAAGACCGGCGACTACGCCTTCGACCAGACCGTGGCCAACCTGGACCTGAGCCGGGTGTTCGAGGCCGGCACGGCCACGCATACGCTCGGCACGGGCGTGGAGTTCCGCCGCGAGCGCTACGAGACCGGCGCCGGCGACCCGGCCAGCTACGCGGCCGGCCCCTATACCGACCGCCCGACCGGCTCGCAGGCCGGCGGCGGCCTGACCCCGCAGGACGTGGCCGACCTGTCGCGCAACGTCGCCAGCGCCTATGCCTCGCTGTCCAGCCAGTTCGGCGAGCACTTCTCCACCGACATCGCCGGCCGCTACGAGCACTACCAGGACTTCGGCGGCCAGTGGACCGGCAAGCTGGCCGCGCGCTACGAGTTCGTGCCCGCCTTCGCCGTGCGCGCGGCGGTGTCCAACAACTTCCGCGCGCCCTCGCTGAGCCAGATCGGCTACGAGGCCACCTCCACCGGCTACGACGCCGCCGGCCGCCTGGTGCAGGGCCGGCTGCTGTCGGTCAACAACCCCATCGCCCAGGCGCTGGGCGCCCAGCCGCTCAAGCCGGAGAAGTCGCACAACTACAGCCTGGGCTTCACCAGCCGCATCGGCAGCCAGTTCGATGTATCGCTGGACTTCTTCCAGATCGACATCGACGACCGCGTCGCGCTGTCCGAGGACATCACCGGCGATGCGCTGACCGATTTCGTGCAGGACCGCTTCGGCGTGGGCGGCGTGCAGAGCGCCAGCTTCTTCGTCAACGCCGCCGACACCCGCACCCGCGGCGCCGAACTGGTCAGCAACTGGCGCCAGTCCATCGGCGATGGCCAGCTGCTGCTGACCGGCACCTGGAGCTACGCCAAGACCGAGTTGAAGCATCTGGTCGCCACGCCGGGCCAGCTGCTCGCGCTGGACCCGGACTACGTGCTGTTCGGCGTGGAAGAGAGCAATACGCTGACCGAGGCCACGCCGCGCACGCGCGCCGCCCTGGCGGCGAGCTGGACCGACGACAAGTGGTCGCTCACCTCGCGCCTGAGCCGTTACGGCAAGGCCACGCGGGTTTTCGACTTCGGCGACGGCTTTGTTCCGCGCCAGACCTACAGCGCCGAGTACCAGCTGGATGCGGAAGTCGAATACCGCATTACGCCGCAGTGGAGCATCGCCCTGGGCGGGCAGAATCTGCTCGACCAGTATCCGGACCGCTCGATCCCGGATATCGCCTACTTCGGCAACCTGCCCTACGACGTGCTCTCGCCGATCGGCAGCAACGGCGCGTACTACTACGGGCGGGTGCGCTTCACCTTCTGAAGCCGCTTTCAATCCAGGAAGCGGTCGCGCTGCTCGGGGCTGGGCACGGTGCAGGTGGCGCCGGCCCAGCGCCGGCGGTTGCGGGCGACCCAGCGATAGACGCGGTCGCGCGCGCCGCGCGGTACGGCGCGCATGGCCGTGGCCAGTAACGGCCAGCCGCCGCCGAGGCCACCGAGCACGCGCGCGATGGCGTCGGTCTCGACGTGGGCGCCGTCGCGGTCGACCAGCAGGAACGAGGACGGGTCGTGCGGGTCCAGGCCGTGCTCGGCCAGCAGGGCCGCGCCGGTGCGGCCCTGCATGGCGGCGAAGCGATAGCGCGCGTCGCGATCGTGGCGCAGCAGGAAACGCACCCAGCCGTTGCACATGGCGCATGCGCCGTCGAACACGATGATCGCCGCGCCCCGCGTCTCGGCGGCGGGATCGCCGCCGGGGGGCACAGCCGCGCTCATGTCGGCGCCCGCCACACCAAGGTGGCCATGCGTCCGCTGCGGCGGTCGCGGCGATGCGAGAAGAAGCGCTGCGGATCGCCAATGGTGCACAGCGTGCCGCCGTGCACGTCGGTCACGCCGACCGCGGCCAGGCGGCGGCGCGCCAGCGCGTACAGGTCCACGCGCCAGTGGCCGGGGCGGGTCGCGACGAAGGCCGCGGCGGCGCCGGGGTCGGTCGCGGTGAACGCGTCGAACACGTCCTGGCCGATCTCATAGGCCTCCGGCCCCGCCGCCGGCCCCAGCCAAGCGCGCATGCGGCCGGCCGGGGTGCGCATTGCGGCGACGGTGCGCTCCAGCACGCCGTCGGCCAGCCCGCGCCAGCCGGCGTGGGCGGCGGCCACTTCGCTGCCGTCGGCCGCGGCGAACACCACTGGCAGGCAGTCGGCGGTGAGGATGGCCAGCACGACGCCGGGAGCGTCGGTGACGGCGGCGTCGCCTTCCGGTTCATCGCCCTGCGCGCGCGGCGCGCCGAGCGGTGTCTCGAAGCGCGCCACGCCGGTGCCGTGCACCTGACGCAGCCAGTGAGGCAGCGACGGCAGGCCGGCCAGGGTCGCCAGCTCGGCGCGGTTGGCCTCCACCTGCGCGGGATCGTCGCCCGCGGCGGCGCTGCGGTTGCCCAGGTTGAAGGTGTTGAACGGCGCAGCCGAGCCGCCGGCGCCGAAGCGCAGCGTCACCAGCGCGCGCACGCCGGGCGGCGCGGGCCAGTGCGCGGGCAGCAGGGCGCTCACTTGCCTTTGTGCGCGGCCACGTCGTCGCGCAGGGCCGCCATCAGCGCCAGCAGGTCGGCCGGGACCGGCGCGCTGGTGCGCACCGGCTCGCCGCTGGTCGGGTGGCTGAACTCCAGCGTCTCGGCGTGCAGCGCCTGGCGGCGGAAGCCGCGCAGCTGCGCGTTGAGTGCCTCGCTGGCCCCGCGCGGCAGGCGCAGCGGGCCGCCGTAGAGCGGATCGCCGACGATGGGAAAGCGCAGATGCGCCATGTGCACACGGATCTGGTGGGTACGGCCGGTCTCCAGCCGGCACTCGACCGCGGTATGGCCGCGGAAGCGTTCGCGCAGGCGCACGTGAGTGACCGCATCGCGCCCGTCCTCGCGCACGGCCATCTTCAGCCGGTCGCGCGGATGGCGGTCGATCGGCGCATCGACGGTCGCGCCGGACACCATCGCGCCGACCACCACCGCCAGGTACTGCCGATGCACCTGCCGCGCCGAAAGCTGCGCCACCAGCGAGGTGTGCGCCGGCAGGGTCTTGGCCACGACCATGACCCCGGAGGTGTCCTTGTCCAGGCGATGGACGATGCCGGCGCGCGGCAGCGCGGCCAGCGACGGGTCGCGGAACAGCAGGGCATTGACCAGAGTGCCGGTCGGGTTGCCGGCGCCGGGGTGGACCACCAGCCCGGCCGGCTTGTCCAGCACCAGGACCTCGCTGTCCTCGTACAGCACCTGCAGGGGGATGTCCTCGGGCTGGGCGTGGGTCTGGGTGTCCAGCACGGCGTCCAGCGTGGCGACCTGGCCGGGGGTGACCGGGTCGCGCGGGCGCACCACCTCCCCATCCAGGCGCGCGTCGCCGGACTTGATCCATTCGGACAGGCGCGAGCGGGAAAACTCGGGGAACAGCTCGGCCAGCACCGCGTCGAAGCGGCGCCCGGCCGCGTGCGTGGGCACCTGGGCGCTGCGCGGGCCCTGTGTGGCGGTGGCGTCCAGGGGGGCGTCGTCGTCGGCTACGGCAGTCATCCGGTCAAGCGGTTCCAGTGAAGAAGTTGGCCGGAATTCATGGCCCGGCAGCCGCCTAGGCTATCATCGCCTCCTCGTTTCCCCGATGCGGCCCGTCCGCCAGCCCATGTCCCAGCGTTTCGCAGCCCCGTCCGCCCGCGCCACCGTCCGCGTCCTGCTCCTGCTCCTGGTGGTGGCCCTCACGGCCACAGGCTGCGGCCACAACAAGAAGGACAAGGCGATCGACTCCCGCCCGGTCGAGGCCATCTACACCGAAGCCCACACCGACATGACCCGCGGCAATTGGTCTGGTGCGGAGAAGCAGTTTAAGGCGCTCATAGCTCAGTATCCCTACGGTCCATACACCGAGCAGGCGCAGATGGAACTGGCCTATGCGCAGTACAAATCGGGCAAACTGGAGGAAGCCGTATCGAGCATCGACCGGTTCCTGACCACTTATCCAACCCAGCGCAATGTGCCTTATGTGCGCTACCTGCGCGGTCTGGTTAATTCCAACCGCGACACGGTGTTCCTGCAGAAGGTCTGGAGCCTGGACTCCAGCCGCCGCGACCTGTCCACCCCAATGCAGGCTTACAGCGATTTCAATCTGGTCTCCGAGCGCTACCCCAACAGCCGCTACGCCGCCGACGCGCGCGTGCGCATGCTCGAGCTGCGCAACACCTTCGCCCGCCACGAGATGGACGCCGGGCTGTACTACCTGCACCGCGGCGCGTACACCGCCGCCGTGGGCCGCGCCAAGTACATCCTGGAGACCCTGCCGCAGAGCGAGTACCAGTACGACGCCGTCGCTCTGCTGGGCGAGGCCTATACCCGCCTGGGCAACAAGCAGCTGGCCGACGACGCCCGCCGCGTGCTGCAGATGAACGACCCGCAGCACCCCTGGCTGGCCGGCAAGTGGCCGGACTTCCCGAGCACCATGCGCAAGCTCAACCCCTTCGCCGGCGAGAAGTCGGCGCTGGACAACGAGCGCGAAGATGCGCACTGAGCGAAGCGGATCGCTGCGGGATGAAAGGGGCCTTTGAGGCCCCTTCTCTTTGTGGGTGGCAGGAGGCGCCGACAGGAACGGGAGTCCGACAGAAGGCGCTGAGCCGGCTTCTCTGGCGTTCGGCACCAAAGTCCCTGGGCTCCCGCTTTCGCGGGAGCGACGATGGACAGGGGAGCGAGAGTGATGATCGACGCGCCCCCAACACCTCAGCGCTACGACCGCGTGTGGAATCCAGCATCGCGCCGCGGTGCTGGGCCGCGTGCGCGCCACGCCCTAAGCTGAGGCGACTCTTCCGCTCCCAAGGTCCGTACGTGTCCTCACCTCATGTCCTGCATTACAGCGCGTTCACCGATCGGCCCGAGGGCGGCAATCCTGCCGGTGTCGTGCTCGATGCCTCGGGCATGGCGACGGCGGACATGCAGGCGCTGGCCACGCGGCTGGGCTATTCCGAATCGATCTTCGTCCAGCCGGGCGAGGCGGGCGCGTTCGACGTGCGCTACTTCAGTCCGCTGGACGAGGTGCCGTTCTGCGGCCACGCCACCATCGCCGGCGCGGTCGCGCTGGCCGAGCGCGATGGCCCGGGCACGCTGCGCTTCCGCACCCGCGCCGGCCTGGTCGAGGTGGTCACCGCACGCGAGGACGCCGGCATCGGCGCGACCCTGACCAGCGTCGCCCCGCACGTGCTGCCCGCGCTGCCGCCGGGCCTGCTCGACCAGGCCCTGACCCGGCTGCGCTGGAGCGCCGACGAGCTGGACCCGGCGCTGCCGCCGGCCATCGCCTACGCCGGCGCGCGCCACCTGATCCTGGCCGCCGCCACGCGCGAGCGGCTGGCGCGGCTGGACTACGACTTCGCCGGGCTCAAGGCGCTGACGCAGGCGCACGAACTGACCACGCTGGCGCTGGTCTGGCGCGTCTCGGAGTGCGAATTCGCCGCGCGCAATCCCTTCCCCAGCGGCGGCGTGGTCGAGGATCCGGCCACCGGCGCGGCCGCGGCGGCCTTCGGCGCCTACCTGCGCGCGCTCGGCGCGGTCCAGGCGCCGACCGACCTCCACATCGTGCAGGGCGAGGACATGGGCCGACCGAGCCAGCTGCGGGTGCACATCCCGGCGGCGGGTCCGATCCGGGTGAGCGGCCGCGCCGTGCCGATTCCGGCGCCGGCTCAGGCCGGGTAGCGGTTGCTGATCGGGTAGCGGCGCTCGCGGCCGAAGGCGCGCAGGGAGACCTTGGGGCCGGGGGCGGCCTGCTGGCGCTTCCATTCGTTGACCCGCACCAGACGCAGCATGCGGTGGACGGTGTCGGCGTC
Source organism: Pseudoxanthomonas sp. UC19_8 (assembly GCF_042700505.1). Lineage (NCBI taxonomy): Bacteria > Pseudomonadati > Pseudomonadota > Gammaproteobacteria > Lysobacterales > Lysobacteraceae > Pseudoxanthomonas > Pseudoxanthomonas sp. UC19_8. The sequence goes on along the minus strand of NZ_CP170559.1, from coordinate 632,074 downwards.
GAAGCCGGCGGCGATGATCTCCTCGCGCGACTGCTCCAGATCGACATAGCGCAGCAGGATCGCGTCGAGCACGTCGTAGGGCGGCAGCGAGTCCTGGTCGAGCTGGTTCTCGCGCAGCTCGGCCGAGGGCGGGCGGTCGATCACCGCCGGCGGGATCACCGGCGCGCCGCCCACGGTGTTGCGCCAGCGCGACAGCGCGAAGACCTCGGTCTTGTACAGGTCCTTGATCGGCGCATAGCCGCCGCACATGTCGCCGTAGATGGTGGCGTAGCCGACCGCGTACTCGCTCTTGTTGCCGGTGGTCAGCAGCAGCCCGCCGAACTTGTTGGACAGGGCCATCATGATCGCCCCACGCGCGCGCGACTGCAGGTTCTCCTCGGTGGTGTCGACCGGGTGGCCTTCGAACAACGGACCCAGCGCCTCCAGGTAGCCCTTGAACGGCGCCTCGATCGCCACGGTCTCCATGCGCACGCCCAGCGCGCGGCACTGTTCCTCGGCCAGCGAGTTGGACAGCCCGGCGGTGTAGCGCGAGGGCATGCGCACGGCGGTGACGTTGCCGGCGCCCAGCGCATCGACCGCCAGCGCCAGCACCATCGCCGAGTCGATGCCGCCGGACAGCCCCACCCAGACCTTGCTGAAGCCGTTCTTGCCACAGTAGTCGGCGATGCCGCGCACCACCGCGCGCCAGGCCAGCCCATCGCGGCTCTCGTCGCCCTCGTCGCGCCACAGCACCGGCGAGAACACGCGCGAGGCGGCGTCGTAATCGGCCACCAGCCACTGCTCGGCGAAGGCCACCGCCGCCGGCGAGATCTCGCCGTTGCCGCTGGCCACCACCGAGGCGCCGTCGAACACCAGCGCGTCCTGGCCGCCGACCACGTTGAGATAGGCCAGCGCCACGCCGGTCTCGGCCACGCGCTGGGCCAGCAGCGCATCGCGCTGGGCGTGCTTGCCGTGCTCGAACGGCGAAGCGTTGGGCACCAGCACCAGCTGCGCGCCGGCGCGCGCGGTGTCGGCCAGCGGTTCGGCGAACCACAGGTCCTCGCAGATCACCACGCCCACCGGCACGCCCTTGACCTCGAACACGCAGCTGCCGCCGTCGGGATCGACGTGGAAGTAGCGGCGCTCGTCGAAGACGTTGTAGTTGGGCAGCTCGCGCTTGCGATACGTCGCCTCGATGCGGCCATCGCGCAGCACGCTGGCGGCGTTGTAGAGCACGCTGCCGGCGCTCTCGGGCCAGCCCACCACCGCGACGATGCCGGTCGCGGCCTGGGCGACCTGGGCCAGCGCGCGGTGGCAGTCGGCCAGGAACGAGGGCCGCATCAGCAGGTCCTCCGGCGGATAGCCGCTCAGCGCCAGCTCGGGGAACAGCACCACGTCGGCGCCGTATTCGTCGCGGGCGATGGCGATCTGCTCGATGATGCGCCGGGTATTGCCCGCCACGTCGCCGACCGGATAGTCGAACTGGGCCATGGCGATGCGAAGCGTTGCGGGCATGGGTCACCTGATGCGATGCGGGACAGACCCGCGCATTATTTCAGAAGCGCCCGGTCGGCCTATGCGAACGACGCACCGGGTGCGACCGTCGGTGAAGTCGGACCTCGTCGGTCAAGCCTCATCGTCGCCCAGGCGGATCACGCTGTGTAGAGCGGAGCTTGCTCCGCTGGGGCTTTCCCGAAGACCCGATCGAAACGCAGCGGAGCAAGCTCCGCTCTACGAGGAGGCGGCGGCTTGATCAATCCACTGCCGTGCCTTTGCTCGGTGGGAGCCGGCATGCCGGCGATGGGCTTTCCCGAGCCTCCTCCCTCAAATTCCGCACCGGCTCCCCAACCAGCGCTTCGCTCACTTGCCGAAGAACGCCGCCACATCGGCCACTTCGCGGGTCCGCGCGAACGGCGGCAGCGATTGCATGAACACCCGGCCATAGGCCTTGCCGGACAGGCGCGGGTCGCACAGCACCAGCACGCCGCGGTCGGTCTCGCTGCGGATCAGCCGGCCCACGCCCTGCTTGAGCGCGATCACCGCCTGCGGCAGCTGTTCGTCGCGGAAGGGATTGCCGCCGGCGTTGCGGATCGCCTCCAGCCGCGCCTCGAACACCGGGTCGTCCGGCGCGGCGAAGGGCAGCTTGTCGATGGCGACCACGCTCAAGGCCTCGCCGACCACATCCACGCCTTCGCGGAAGCTGGCCGAGCCCAGCAGCACGCCATTGCCCGATTCGCGGAAGCGCTGCAGCAGCGTGGCGCGCGGCGCCTGGCCCTGCACGAACAACGGCCAGGGCGCGTCGCGCAGCGCCTCGGCGGCCTCGCGCAGCGCGCGATGCGAGGCGAACAGCAGGAAGGCGCGCCCGTCCGAGGCATGCAGCACCGGCAGCAGCGCGGCGACCAGCGCCGTGCCATAGCCGCGCGCATTGGGATCGGGCAGCCTCGGCGGCTGATAGCACAGCGCCTGGCGCGGCCAGTCGAACGGGCTGGGCTGCAGCAGCGTGTGCGGATCGTCCAGGCCCAGGCGCAGGGCGATGTGGTCGAAGCCACCGCCCACCGTCAGCGTGGCCGAGGTGAACACCCACGCCGCATGCGAGGCCTGCCGGTGCTGGCGCAGTGGCCCTGATACATCCAGCGGCGTGCGCTGACAGCGGAAGCCGCGCGGGGTCAGTTCGTACCAGAACACATCGGTCGAGGCGTCATGCGGCGCGTCGTCCGGCGCCAGCGACAGGTCGTCGAGGTCCGCCGGGGGCACATCGGCATGGCGCAGCTGGGCTTGCGGCCCGTTCGCCGAGGGATCGCCGAGCCAGCGCAACAGCCGCCCCTCGATATCGTGGCAGCGCGCGTTGCAGGCGTCCAGGCCGGGCGTGGTGTCGGCCAGCGGCGCCAGCGCGCGGGCCAGGTCCTCCAGCGCCACGACCAGGGCGTCGAAGCCCTCGCGCACCGGCGCGCTGCCCAGCGCGCGCTCGCGCGTGCCGCGCGGCGGCAGGAACTCCATCGCCGCACGCAGCTCGCGCAGGGTCTGCTCCGCCGCGGCCACCGGCGGCTGCAGCGGCGCCAGCGCGCCGGGCGCCTGGCGCGCCTCGATCAGGACATCGCGCAGCAGCTCCTGCAGCGGGCGCAGGCCGAAGCCTTCGCCGAAGAAGTTCGCCGCCAGCTCCGGCAGCTGATGCGCCTCGTGGATCACGAAGGCCTGCGCGCCCGGCAGGATCTCGCCGAAGCCCTCCTGCTTGAGCGCCAGGTCGGCCAGCAGCAGGTGATGGTTGACCACCACCACGTCGGCCGCCTGCGCGCGCTGGCGCGCCTGGACCACGAAGCAGTCGTCCCAGAACGGGCATTCGGTGCCCAGGCAGTTGTCCACGGTCGAGGTGACCATGGGCAGCAGCGGCGAATCCTCGGGCAGCGATTCGAGCTCGGCCATGTCGCCGTAGCGGGTGCGCCCGCTCCACACCACGATGCGCTGAAACTGGTCGGCCTGCTCGCGCGAGACGAAGCGCGGCTCGCCGCGCGCCTGCGCCAGCCGGTAGCGGCACAGATAGTTGGCGCGCCCCTTGAGCAGCGCCGCGCTGTGGCCCACGCCCAGCGCGGCGCGCACGCGCGGCAGGTCGCGGTGGAACAGCTGGTCCTGCAGCGCGCGGGTGCCGGTGGACAGGATCGCCTTCAGACCGGACAGCAGCACCGGCACCAGGTAGGCGTAGGTCTTGCCGGTGCCGGTGCCGGCCTCGGCCAGCAGGGTCTCGCGCGCATCCAGCGTATCGGCGATGGCCCCGGTGAGGGCCAGCTGCGCCTGGCGCGGGACGAAGTTCTCGAGGCGCTGGGCCAGGGCGCCGCCCTCGCCCAGCGCCTCGCAGCTGGCCTGCGACAGCTGCGCCATCAGCGCGCCGCGCGGCGGCGACCGGCGCCGCTCACATCCGGTCGAAGCCGGCCACGGTGCAGGCCGCGATCTGGGCGTGCGCCGAGGCGGCGTTCTGCGTCTGCCCGCGGGCGATCTGCGACTGCTCGATGGTCGACCAGTGGCGCCGGCACAGCGGGCCGGTCTTCGAGCCCAGCGACAAGGCCTTGCGCGCCAGGGTCTCGGCACGCTCCCAGTCGCCCAGGGCCAGGGCCACCTCGGCCCGCTCCTGCAGCACGGCCGGGTCGTCCGGGCTGATCAGCAGGGCCTGGTTGAGCGCCTCGGCCGAGGCCTGCCAGTCGCGGCGGCGCTGGGCGGCGACCGAGGCCTCGCGCAGGTCCTCGACCTGCGGGTCGCGGATCGGCTGCACGTCCAGCTCGCGGTCGTCGGTCTTGGCCACGGCCAGCACGGCGTTCAGCGCCTGGGTCGGGGTCAGGCGCGGCGGCGCCGGGGCGGCCGGCGGCGGCGGCGGTTCGGTCACGCAGGCGGCCAGCGGCAGCAGCAGCGCGCAGGCCAGGGCAAGACGGCAGGGACGGGTCATAGCGGGCTCGTGGACGGCGGCGGCGGGGTCGGGGTCGGCAGTTCGCGGGCCGGGGCTTCTGGCTCCTCCTTGGGCGGCAGGCCGAACCAGCGGCGCCAGCCGCCGGACTGTTCCTCCGGCGTGGAGAACTGCTGGCAGGCCTGGTACGGCGGCGCATGGCCGGCCACGAACGGGAAGCGGCGCGCGCCCGGGCAGCTGGCGTCGGTGGCGGCCGAATCGGCCACCCACTGCCAGTCCAGGCCCTGGCTGGAGACCTGCAGCGGGGCGCTGGGCAGGCGCGAGAAGATGCCCGACCAGACCTTCATCGCGCCGGTGGCGCCATACAGGCCGGTCTCCAGGTTCTGGTCGTTGCCCATCCACACCACGGCCAGGTGATCGCCGGTGTAGCCGGCGAACCAGCTGTCGCGGCCGTCGTTGCTGGTGCCGGTCTTGCCGGCCGGCGACAGCCGGCCCAGGCCGTCGCTGAGCAGCTGGCGGCCGGTGCCGTCGGTGACCACCGCCTGCAGCGCCACGGTGACCAGGTGGGCGGCGATCGAATCGCCCTCCTGCGCCTTGGCCGGGGTCTTGTCGTAGCGGTTGAGCACCCGGCCCTGGGCGTCGATCACGCCGCGCACGGCGTGCAGTGGCTGGATCTGCCCGCCGGAGGCCAGGAACTGGTAGGCCTGCGCCATCGCATACGGGCTCTGGTCGGTCGCGCCCAGGATCAGCGAGGGGTTGGGCTCGGCCTCGACGCCGGCCAGCACCTTGAGCAGGTCGGCCACGCGCTGCGGGTCGACCTTCAGGCCCACGCGCACGGTCGCCTGATTGTAGGAATGGGCCAGCGCATCGATCAGCCGCACCCGGCCGTGGCTGCGGTTGTCGGAGTTGGACGGGCTCCAGCTCCGGCCACGGCCCAGCGGCACGGTGATCGGCTCATCGTCCACCCAGCTGGCCAGCGACCAGGTGTCCGGCTGCGAGAGCGCCAGCAGGTAGACGAAGGGCTTGATGATCGAGCCGACCTGGCGCTGGGCCTCGACCGCGCGATTGAAGCCCGGCACGGCCACGTCGCGGTTGCCGATCACCGCCAGCACGTCGCCGTTGTGCGTGTCGGTCAGCACCAGGCCGGCCTGCAGCGGCGGGCGCTTGCCCTTCTGCAGCTGGTCGATGGTGCGCTTGACCGCGCCTTCGGCGTAGGCCTGGGCCGAGGGCGACATGCCGGTCATCACGGTCAGGCCGGCGCCCTGCAGGGCGTCGGACGGATAGTCGTGGGCCAGCTGGCGGCGCACCAGGTCCACATAGGCCGGGAAGCGGTTGGCCGCGGTGATGCCCGGGTCGGTGGTCACGCCCAGCGGGGCCTTCACCGCGCGGTCGAATTCCTTCTGGTCGATCAGCCTGGTCGCCAGCATGCGGCGCAGGGCCAGGTCGCGGCGCTCGCGGGCGCGCTCGGGATGGCGGCGCGGATCGTAGTAGGACGGGCCTTTGACGATGCCGATCAGCAGCGCCATCTGCTCGGTGGACAGGCTGTCCAGATCGCGGCCGAACCAGAACTCCGAGGCCGCCGACACGCCGTGGATCGCCTGGCTGCCGCGCTGGCCCCAATACACCTGGTTGAAGTAGGCCTCCAGGATGGTGCGCTTGTCGTAGCGCGCCTCCAGGATCAGCGCGTACAGGATCTCGTTGAACTTGCGGCCCACGGTCTGCTCGCGGCCGATGCCGAGCAGGCCGCTGCGGGCCAGCTGCTGGGTCAGCGTGCTGGCGCCCTGGCGCACCTGGCCGCCGCTGCTGACGAACTCCCAGCCCGCGCGCGCGATGCCGGACAGGTCGATGCCATGGTGGGTGGCGAAGTCGCGGTCCTCGACCGCCTGCAGGCCGGTGACCAGCAGTTCGGGCACGTCCTCCAGCCGCACCAGCCGGCGCTCTTCCTGCTGCTGGCCGTAGAGGGTGGCGATGCGCGCCGGGTCCAGCCGCGCCGAGCGGATATTGCGGCCGCGGGCCAGGTCGCGCAGGCCCTGCACCTCGCCCGCCGACAGCGTCACCTGGATGCGCGTGGCCGGGATGATGTAGTCCACGTCGGTGAAGCCGCGGCTGGCGATGGTGAAGCGGTTGCCGTCGCGCGCATAGGTGCCGGGCAGCTGGCCCTTGCCGTCATCCTGGTAGGAGGCCGCGTCCAGCTCGGTCTTGAGCGTGGCCGCGTCCAGCGCCTCGCCCTCGGCCAGCGGCAACGGGCGGCCGTAGACGCGGGTGGGGATCTGCCACTGCAGCGCGCCGAAGCGCTGGCTGACCTGGTGGTTCAGGTAGGCCACGTACGGAATCATGAAGCCCAGCCCCAGCCCCAGCAGCGCCAACACGGCGGTGATCAGGCGGTTGCGCCAGGCCGGGGGGGCCGTCGTGGCCTCGTCGTGCTCGTCGTCGTACGCCTCGTCGGCGTCGTAATCGTTGCGGGCCACAGGTGGTGCGACAATGAAAAGGACAGGAGAGTCTAGCGCAGGCCCGCACGCGGCCGGCCGCGCGGCCTTCCGCCCGATCAGCCGGAGTTGAGTTCTGATGAGGATGTTGTGGGATGAGGCGCGCTTTGCCTGGACGCGCGCGGCCTCCACCCTGCGGCGCGTCATCGCCAGCGCGCGCAGCCGCGGCCTGGCCCCGACCGCCCGCCGCGCCTGGCAGCGCCTGACCGGCGCCCTGAACCGCCCCGCCCCCGCCCGGCCGCTGTGGCTGCCGGCCTCGCAGCCGTTCTCGCCCTTCGCCGTGCCGGCCTCCGAGGCGCCGCTGGCCAGCCTGATCATCCCGGTCTACGGCCAGCTGCAGATGACCCTGGACTGCCTGCGCGCGCTGGCCGCCCGGCCGCCGGCGCTGCCGGTGGAGATCATCGTGGTCGACGACGGCTCGCCCGACGACACCGCCGCCTGCCTGCCGCGGGTGCAGGGCCTGCGCTACCACCTGCGCCCGCGCAACGGCGGCTTCATCGCCGCCTGCAACGACGGCGCGGCGCTGGCGCGCGGGCGCTACCTGGTCTTCCTCAACAACGACACCCTGCCCCAGCCCGGCTGGCTGGAGGCGCTGCTGGGCACCTTCGATACCCATCCGGGCACCGGGCTGGCCGGGGCGAAGCTGGTCTATCCGGACGGCCGCCTGCAGGAGGCCGGCGGCGTGGTGTTCGCCGATGGCTCGGCCTGGAACTACGGCCGCTTCGACTCGCCCGACGACCCGCGCTATGACTATGTTCGCGAAGCCGATTACCTCTCCGGCGCCGCAGTGGCGATCCCGCGCGCGCTGTTCGAACAGGTCGGCGGCTTCGACACCCGCTACGCGCCGGCCTATTACGAGGACACCGACCTGGCCTTCGCCGTGCGCGCGGCCGGCCGACGCGTGCTGTACCAGCCGGCCTCGGTGGTCGTGCACCGCGAAGGCGCGACCGCCGGCAACGACACCGGCAGCGGCATCAAGGCCTACCAGGTGCGCAACGCCGCCGTGTTCGCCGACAAGTGGCAGGCCACGCTGCAGGCCCATCCGACCCAGCGCAGCGAACCCTCTCCGGCCAGCCTGCACGCGCACCAGCGCCAGGTGCTGCTGATCGATTCGATGACGCCGCGGCCGGACCGCGACTCGGCCTCGCTGCGCCTGGTCAACCTGATCGCGCTGCTGCAGGAGGAAGGCGCGCACGTGGTGTTCGTCGCCGCCGACCTGGCCCATGTGCCGGGTTATACGCAGGCGCTGCAGGCCATGGGCGTGGAGGTCTGGTACGCGCCGTTCGCCACTGCCCTGCCGCGTTTCCTGCGCCAGCACGGCGCGCGCTTCGCCACGGCGATGGTCTGCCGTCACTACGTGGCCGACGCGGTGGTACCGCTGCTGCGCACGCATGCGCCGCAGGCCAAGGTGGTGTTCGACACCGTGGACCTGCACTACCTGCGCGAGCAGCGCGGCGCGCAGACCGGCGGCGATGCGGCCATGCTGCGCCAGGCGCAGGCCACCCAGAACGCGCGAACTGGCGGTGATGGCCGCGGCCGACACCACCGTGGTGGTCAGCCCGGTCGAGGCCGAGGAACTGGCGCGCGTGGCGCCGCAGGTGCGCGTGGAGATCCTGTCCAACCTGCATCGCCCGGCCACGCCCGGCGGTGCGTTCGAGGACCGCGCCGATCTGCTGTTCGTCGGCGGCTTCCACCACCCGCCCAATGTCGATGCGGTGGTGTGGTTCGGCGAGCAGGTGCTGCCGCTGATCCTGGCGCGCGCCCCACGCCTGCGCCTGCACGTGGTGGGCATGGACCCGCCGCCGCAGGTGCGGCGCCTGGCCGGCGCCCATCTCATCGTCCACGGCCACGTGCCCGACCTGCAGCCGCTGCTGGACGCCAGCCGCATCGCGCTGGCGCCGCTGCGCTTCGGCGCCGGGGTCAAGGGCAAGGTCAACCAGGCCATGGCCCACGGCCTGCCGGTGGTGGCGACGTCGATCGCGGTCGAAGGCATGCACCTGCGCGACGGGCTGGATGTGCTGGTGGCCGACACGCCCCAGGCCTTCGCCGACGCCGTGCTGCGCCTGGACAGCGACGCCGCGCTATGGCGCCAGCTCTCCGAAAACGGCCTGGACAATGTGCGCCGGCACTTCTCGCTCGACGCGGCACGCGCGACGGTGAGGCGGCTGTTCCTGGAGCAGGAGTGAGGGGAGATGAGTGAGTGAGCGAATGCAGGCGCTCGCTTCCGCTCACGCCTCACTCCTCTTCGCTCACTCCTCTTCGCTCACTCCTCCATCAGCCGCGCCAGCGCCTCATACGCCACGCGCACCGTCTCCGGGCCGTGCAGGCGTTCGAGACGGCGGACGACGAAGTGACCGCGGGCCATGCTCTGGAAGTGGTCGGTGAACACGGCGTTGACCGTCGCCCCGCCCAGCGCGCCCAGCACCGGCATCCACTGCGCGGCGGCCTTCTCGCTGACCTGGATCGAGTAGCGCTCGGCGATGGCCTTGACCAGGCCGACCAGCACCGGCGCGCCTTCCTTCTGCAGGCCGTGGCGGGCCACGTGCGTGGCCGCGTCGGCGACCATGCGGCTCATCGCCTCGCGCGCGGCGTAATAGCCGACCTCGGCCGCGTCGTCGGCCGAGGACGGGCCGCCCATCGCCAGCACGCGCACGCATTCCAGGCGCACGGCCGGGTCGTTGAGGTCGGCGCCCTCGCTGCGGGCGATATCGGCGATGGAGCGCAGCATGATCGTGGTGGTCAGCGGCAGCTCGATCGCCAGCGCGGTCAGGCCGAACGCGCCGCCGAAGGCGCCGGTGGCCGAGGTCGCGCCCAGGTGCCACCAGTCCGAGGACTTGCGCGCGCCCTCGGCCGGCACGCGCGTGTCCAGCGTGGTCAGCGACAGGCGCAGGGCCGCGCCGATGGCTTTGCGCGTGGCCGCGGCGATCAGCGCATGGGCCCGGCGCGGCAGGAAGCCGACCAGCCGCTCCACCGGCGCGCCGACCAGATTGGCCACGCGCGCGCCGAAGCTGGGGTGCTCGAGCCTGCGCACGGCCTGGCGCAGCTGTTCGAGCTCATGCGGGCCGAGCGTGCCGGCCTGGCCTGCCGGGATGAGTTCGCCGACCAGCGGCTGTGCGCGGGCCATGCTCAGCCGCCTCCGGCGCGGGCGTGGGCAATGCGCGCGGCGAAGTCGGCCAGCCCCGGCGCGCTGCGGTCCAGGCCGCGGGCGCGCTGCAGGGCCTCGCTGGCCACGCCCAGCTCGCCGGCGCCCAGGCGCTCGCTGCCGATGTCGATCCAGCGCATCGCCAGCTGCCGGCGCGCCGCCGCCAGGCTGGCATCGCCCGGCGCCATGGCCTGCCATGCATCCAGGCAGGTCTGCGCGGCGCGCACGCGGTTGGCGGCCAGCGCGCGGCTCACGCAGCCCTGCACGTTGGGCAGCAGGCGTTGCGCGGCGCGGCGCACGGCCGCGTCGTCCGGCGCCAGCGCCTGGGCGGCGCGCAGCTTGTCGTAGGCGCTTTCGCCCGGCGGGTCGACCCAGTCGCCGCGGGCCTGGGCGCGCTCGGCCTCTTCCAGCAGGGCGATCACGCGGCGCTGGCGCTGCGGCGAGGGCGGCGCGGCGTGCTCCATCCGCGCCTGGCTGCGCTGGGCGCGCTCGATCGCGCGCGTGGCCTCGGCCACGGCCGCCGACTGCGGCGCCAGCGCGCGGGCCTGGGCCAGCGCGGCGCGCGCCTGCTCGAAATCGAAATCCGCCGCCTGCCGCTCTGCGTCCTCGGCGTAGGCCCGGGCGACCTGCTGCACGCCGCTCGTGGCGGCGGCATCGCCGGGCGCGGCGGCGAGGACGGCGCGGTAGCGCTCCAGCGCCGCGTCCAAGCGGCCGCGGCGCAGATCGGCCTCGGCTTGGCGACGCTGATCGTCCAGCGCGCGCGCCAGCTGCGCGCGCGCGGCCGGCAGGTCGAAGTGGCCGGCGTCGAAGCCGCGCACCTGCTCGATCAGCTGCGCGCCCTGGGCCAGTTCCCCGGCCGCTAGTTCACGGCGCGCCTGCTGCAGCTGGTCGGACAGCAGATCCTCGCGGCCCTCCAGCGCGGTGGTGTTGTCCGGCTGCAGCGCCAGCACGCGCTGGAACAGCGGCAGCGCGGCATCGTCGCCACCGACGATGCGCCCGGCCGCACGCGCGGCCACGGCCTGGGCCAGCAGCGTGCCGATGCCGGCGGCGCGGGCCTCGCGCTGGCGCAGTTCGGCCGCGATCGCGTCGGCGTCGGCGCGCGGCACCTGCAGCTGGCGGGCCAAGTCCAGCGCCGCGCCCGCACCTGCGAGGTCGACTGCGGCCAGCGCGGCACGCGCCTGGCCGATCGCGGCGCGACCGACGCGGGCCAGGCCGTCGCGCGCCTCGCTGCGGTCGTTGTCCAGCGCCAGCGCGGCCTCGAAGCGCTGGCGCGCGCCGCTGCCGTCCGGCGCGCTCAGCCGGCCCTGCTTGAGCGCCGCTTCGCCCTGGTCGAGCAAGGCCTGCACGCGCGTGCCTTGCCAGAGCCGATCGGCGATCGGCTGGCGCAGCGCCACCGCCGCGACCAGCAGCGCGAGCACGGCCGCACCGAGGATCCACGGCCAGCGCCGCGTCTGGCGCTGCACCGGCAGCGGGCGCACGCGATCTGGCTCGCCTGGCGTGGCCTGCCAGTCGATGCGCGGTTCGATCCTGCCGTCAGGCAATCGGTCGTGCGGCTCCATCACGCGCGGCAGTATCCGCCAGCCAACGTGACAAGCCGTTCCCTATGCTGAACGGCAGATTTGCAGGAGAAACCGGGGCACCGGGATCCACTGTCATTTCCGCGAGCGCGCTGGATCCAATGCCTCTCGCGCTGCGTGCACAAGGCTGGGGTTCCGGCGTCCACGGGAACGACGATTGAAGCGTGATCTGCCCCTCCCCTTGCCCGCACAGCGGGCAGGGGAGGCTGGGAGGGGGTGCTTTTCGCGCGGTGCCTGAAGTGCAGAAGCAAGAGCACCCCTCCCCCTCAGTCGCTCGCCGCGACTTCGAGCTCCCCTTCGTGCTGCGCACGAAAGGGAGGGGGCCAAAAGCTGCGGCGGAGGCCACTGCGCGGCGCGGACAACCGAAGACGCGCTTTGCTGTGTGGCAAGAACGCGCTTTGAAAGCCGCGCTCAACCGGCCCGGCGCGCGTCCTGCACACCGGGCAACGCGTCCAGCTTGCCGAGCAGGGTGGACAGCTGCCCGTAGTCGGAGACCTTCAGCCGCAGCCGGAAGCGGATCCTGCCGGCGCCGCCGGCGCTGTCGCTGTGGATATCCAGCACGTGCGCATCCTCCTGGGCGATCAGCGTGGTGATGTCCTTGAGCAGCCACTTGCGGTCGATGGCGCTGATCAGCGCATCGACCTCGTAGCCGCCACCGGCCACGCCCCACTCCACCGGCAGCACGCGCTGCGGATGCTGGGCGGCCAGCCGGCGCAGCGCGGCGCAGTCGCGCCGATGCACGGTGACACCGCGGCCGCGGGTGAGGTAGCCAACGATGGGTTCGCCGGCCACCGGCTGGCAGCACTTGGCCAGCTGCACCAGCAGATTGCCCACGCCCTGCACGGTGAAGCGCGACTTGTCCGCGCCGGGCGCGCGCTGCACCGGGCGGCGGATCGGATTCTGCGGCGGCAGCGGGCCGTCGCCGGCCTGCGCACGCTGCTCTTCCTGCAGCGCACGGGCGACCTGGCTGGGGCCGGTGTCGCCCAGGGCCACCTGGATGTACAGCTCCTCGGCGCTCTCGGCGCGGAACTTGCGCAGCGCCGGCCCCAGGTCCAGCTGGTGCAGATGCAGGCGCTTGAGCTCGCGCTCCAGCAGCTCCTTGCCGGCGGCGATGTTGCCGGCGCGGTCGAGCTTGTGGAAATACGCGCGCACCTTGTCGCGCGAACGCGCGCTGGCCAGAAAGCCGTTGGCCGGCAACAGCCAGTCGCGCTTGGGCTCGCCGGTCTTGGCGGTCATGATCTCCACGCGGTCGCCGCTGCGCAGCACGTGGCCCAGCGGCACGATGCGGCCGTTGACCTTGGCCCCGCGCGTGCGGTGCCCGACCATGGTGTGCACGTGGTAGGCGAAATCCAGCACCGTGCCGCCGCGCGGCAGGTCGATCACCTCGCCCTTGGGCGTGAGCGTATAGATGCGGTCCTCGGCCAGCTCGGCGGCGAACTCCCCGCCCAGCGCGGCCTCCGCCTTGGCCGTATCGCCCGCCTCGCTGTCGCCGGCATGCTCCAGCAGCCGGCGCATCCAGGCGATCTTGCGGTCGAAGGCGGCATCGCCGCCGCCCTCCTTGTAGCGCCAGTGCGCGGCCACGCCCAGCTCGGCCTGGGCGTGCATCTCGTGGGTGCGGATCTGCACCTCCAGCGCGCGCCCTTCCGGGCCGATCACGGCGGTGTGCAGCGAGCGGTAGTCGTTGGCCTTGGGCCGGGCGATGTAGTCGTCGAACTCCGACGGGATCGGCGTCCACAGCGCATGCACCACGCCCAGCGCCGCGTAGCACTGGGCCACGTCGCTGACCGCGATGCGCACCGCACGCAGGTCGAACAGCTCGTCCAGCGCCACCTGCTTGCGCTGCATCTTCTTCCAGATGCTGTAGATGTGCTTGGGCCGGCCGCTGACCTCGGCGGCGATGTGGTGCGCGGCCAGGGTCTGCCGCAGGGTCGCCTTGACCTGCTCGATGTAGCGCTCGCGCCCGCCGCGCTTGTCGTCCAGCTGCGCGGCGATGGAGCGGTAGGTGTCCGGCTGCAGGTAGCGGAAGGAGAGATCTTCCAGCTCCCACTTCAGCTGCCAGATGCCGAGTCGGTTGGCCAGCGGCGCATGGATGTCGCGGGTCAGCAGGGCCAGCTCGCGGCGCTGGTCGGCCGGCAGCGTCGCGGCCGCGCGCATGCGCGCCAGCTGCCGCGCCAGCAGGATCGGCACCACGCGCAGGTCGTGGACCATGGCCAGCAGCAGCCGGCGCAGGCCTTCGGTATTGCGCGCCGAGGCCGGCTCGGCATGCAGCGCCCAGACCTGCGCGGCGGCGGCCTGGCCATCCAGCAGCGCCGGCAGGCCGGGATGGCGCGTGCGCAGCGTCCCCAGCAGCGCCGGCTGCAGGCCCGGCAGGCCGAACAGCAGGGCCGCGCCCAGCACCTCGGCGTCGGCGGACAGCCCGGCCAGGGTGGCCAGGGTGTTGGCCAGCACCGGCCACGGATCGGGCATGCCGTCCTGCGCGCCGGGCTGGGCCAGGGCGGGCTCGACCTGGTCGCGCAGGCCGGCGGGCAGCACGGACAGGGCGGCGTCGGAGGCGGACAGCGGCAGCGTCGGTGAAGCGGACATCAGGCGTGCACCATCACACGGTGGGGATCGAAGGGTACGACTACACTAACGGCCTGCCCCTCGTTGAAGAACACCCATGCCGCGCACACACCGTGCGATCCGCCCCCGGCGCACCGCGCATCCCTGCGCCGCGCCGGTCTGCGCGTACACAGGCAGGGAACGTTCGCGTGCGTATTGATGCAAGGCCTCGCCGATAGGCTGCAGCCGCTGGCGCGCTGGTGCGGCGTGCAGGCGCACCGTCCGCTGGACTGGCTGCGCCGCCAGTTCCGCGCCAGCGACCTGTGGTTCATCGGCCTGGCCGCGCTGGTCGGGCTGATCGCCGCGGCGCTGACCGTCCTGCAGAGCGGCATGGCCCATCGCCTGCAGGCCTGGCTGTACGGCCTGGCGCCGGACCAGCGCCTGAGCATGCTCGACCATGTCAGCCTCAGCCAGCTGCTGGTGCTGCCGCTGGGCGGCCTGCTGGTCGGGCTGGTGACGCTCATCGCGCGGCGACGCAAGCGCGCGCTGATCGACTCGGTCGAAGCCAACGCCCTGCACGGCGGCCGCATGTCGATGCGCGACAACCTGATCGTCGCCGCGCAGACGCTGCTGTCCAACGGCTTCGGCGCCTCGGTCGGGCTGGAGGCCACCTACACCCAGATGGGCTCGGGCGCCGGTTCGCAGCTGGGCCGCATCCTGCGCGTGCGCCGCACCGACATGCGCACCCTGGTCGGCGCCGGCGCGGCCGGGGCGATCGCCGCGGCCTTCGGCGCGCCGCTGGCCGGGGCGTTCTACGCCTTCGAGATCGTCATCGGCGCCTACGTGCCCTCGGCGCTGGCGCCGGTGGCCGCCGCCGCGCTGGCCGGGGCGTTCATGGCCGACACGCTGGGCGCGTCGGCCTATACGCTGCCGGCGGCCACCGCCTACCAGCTCGAGCCGCGCGACTACGCCATCTACATCGCCCTGGGGCTGACCTGCGCGCTGATCGGCATCGCGGTGATGCGGCTGGTGGCCGGGATCGAACGCGGCGTCGGCAAGATCCAGCTGCCGATCTGGGGCCGGCCGGTGATCGGCGGCCTGCTGCTGATCCCGCTGGCGCTGGTCTCGCCGCAGGTACTGTCCTCCGGTCACGGCGCGCTGCACCTGGACATCGGCGGGGACAACACCTTGCAGCTGCTGGCCACGCTGCTGGTGCTCAAGTGCCTGGCCTCGGGCATCTGCCTGGGTTTCGGCTTCCGCGGCGGCCTGTTCTTCGCCTCGCTGTTCATGGGCTCGCTGGTCGGCGCGTTCTTCGCGGTGGGCATGAACCAGCTGGTCCAGGCCTCGGTGGTGGACGTCACCGGCGCGGCGCTGGTGGGCATGGCGGCCCTGGCCGCGGCCATCGTCGGCGCGCCGATGACCATGGCCATGCTGATCCTGGAGGGCACCCACGATTTCGTGCTGACCACCGCGGTGATGGTGGCGGTGCTGGTGGCCAACACGGTGGTGCGCCAGGCCTTCGGCTATTCGTTCTCGACCTGGCGCCTGCACCTGCGCGGGGAAAGCATCCGCAGCGCGCGCGACGTGGGCTGGGTGCGCAACCTGTCGGCCGGCAAGATGATGCGCAAGGACGCCAACCACACCTTGCAGGACACCAGCGTGGCCGAGTTCCGCCGCCGCTTCCCGCTGGGTTCGACCCAGCGCGTGGTGCTGGAGGACGAGCGCGGCCACTACGCCGGGCTGGTGCCCCTGTCGACGGTCTACGCCGACCGCGTGCGCGAGGACGCCACCGTGGCGCAGTACGCCCAGCACCGCGACACCGCGCTGACCGCCGACACCGACATCGTCTCGATCATGAAGGTCTTCGACGCCACCCAGGCCGACGAACTGGCCGTGGTCGACGACGAGCGCAAGGTGCTCGGCGTGCTGTCCGAGAATTTCGTGCGCAAGCGCTACGCCGAGGAGCTGGAGAAGCGGCAGCGCGAGCTGATGGGCGAGCGCGTCAGCGGAGATGAGTGATCCCTGGGCGCTGCCGCGCCTCTGCCCCTCCCCTTGCCCGCGCAGCGGGCAGGGGGAGGCTGGGAGGGGGGCCTTTCGCGGAGCGCCTGAAAAGCCAAAGCAACAGCACCCCTCCCCAGCCCTCCCCTTCGCTACGCGAAAGGGAGGGAGCGAGTCAGCGCCCCTGGAGGGCGGCCACGCGCTGGGCCAGTTTCTTCGGGCTGACGCCGCTGCGGGCGCCCAGCTCCTGGGCGAAGAGCGACACGCGCAGTTCCTCCAGGTCCCAGCGCAGCGCCTGCCAGTCGTCCGAGGCGGCGCGGCCCAGCGCGGCGGCATCCTCGAGCGCCTGCATGAACGGCACCAGCTCCAGCATGCGCTGCTGGTCGCGGGTCGGATCGCGCTTGGCCCGCTCGGCGCGCAGCTTCATCGCCTTGAGATAGCGCGGGAACTGGGCCAGCGCCGGCGCCGGCGTGTCGCGCAGGAAGCCCGGATGCACCAGCGCGGCCAGCTGGGCGGTCAGATCGTCCAGGTTGCCGCGCGCCCAGCCCATCAGCGGCGCCTCCAGCTCGGGCTTGAGCTCGGCCACGCCGGCCAGGATCGCCTCGGCCAGCTTGAGCCGCTCCATCGCCTCGCCGAACAGCGCCTTGCCGGCCGCATCGCGGCGCTGGGCGAAGCTGCCCGGGTCGCGGATCTCGCCCAGGCCCTCGGCCAGCACCGCGTTCAGGGCCGCATCGACGATGTCGCCGCGCAGGCGCTCCTGGGATTCGATGGCCGCATACAGCAGCCCGGTCTTGGGCGAGACCGGCAGCTGCTTGCGCGCCTGCTTGACCTTGTCGGCCAGCGCCAACTCCAGCAGGCGCCGCACGCCGCGCGGATGCGCCGCGGCCGCCTGCGCGCGGTCGGCGAAGATGCGCAGCGCGGCGCTGTCGCCCTCGTCCACCAGCGCCGGATACGCCGGCACGCCGGCTTCGCCGGGCACCTGCAGCGGGATCGGGTCGTGCGGGAAGGCGTGCAGGCCCTCGCTGGCCAGCGCACGCCCGGCGCGCGCGGCGAAGGCATGGCCGGCCTGCGTGCCGAAGCGCTCGCGCAGCGCCTCCAGATCGCGCGAAGACGCCAGGACCTTGCCCTGCTCGTCGCGCAGCCGCAGGTGCATGCGCAGATGCGGCTCCAGCGCGGCCTCGTCGAAATCCAGCGCGCTCACCGCCACGCCGGTGGCCTTGGCCAGGAAGCGCGCCAGCTCACCGCGCAGGTCGTCGCCGGAGGGCTTGCGATGCGCCTCGAAGAACGCGCGGCCGAAGTCCGGCGCCGGCACGAAGTTGCGCCGCTGCGCCTTGGGCAGCGTGCGGATCAGCGCGGCCGCCTTCTCCGCGACGAAGCCCGGCGCCAGCCACGACAGCCGCGCCGCATCCAGGGCGTTCAACAGGTGCAGCGGCACCTCGAGGGTGACGCCGTCGTCCTCCGCGCCCGGCTCGAAGGTGTAGTGCAGCGGCAGGCGCGCATCGCCCAGCGCGAAGTACTTCGGATAGCGATCGGCCTCGCTGCCCTCGCCCGGCAGCAGGTCGGCCAGCGACCAGCGCAGGCCGCCGCGCTTGTCGTCGGGCAGCGTCTTCCACCAGGCGTCCAGGCCTGCGGCCGAATGCAGTTCGCCCGGGATGCGGTCCAGATACCAGCGCGCCTGCCAGTCCTCGTCGGCGACGATGCCGGCGCGGCGCAGCTTGGCCTCTTCCTCGTGCGCGGCGGCCAGCACCTTGCCGTTGTCGGCGACGAACGAGGCGCGCGTGTTGATCTCGCCCGGCACCAGGCCCTGGCGCACGAACAGTTCATGCGCCTCCTGCGGCGCGATGCGGCCGTAGTGCACAGGCTTCTTCGGCGCCAGCACCAGGCCGAACAGGCTGATCTGCTCGGAGGCCAGCACCTGCCCCTGCGCGCGCGACCAGTGCGGGTCGAAATGCTTGCGCGCAAGCAGCTGGGGCACCTCGGCGATGACCCAGTCCGGCTCGATCGCCGCGTTGGTCAGGCCCCACACGCGCTGGGTGTCCAGCAGCGTGGCGGTCAGCACCCAGGCCGGCGGCTTCTTGGCCAGGGCCGAGCCGGGGAACAGATGGAACCGGCGCTGGCGCGGGGCCAGGAAATCGCCCTTCTCGGTGCGATGCCCGACCTGGGTCGGCAGGCCGGCGATCAGCGCGCGGTGCAGCGACTGGTAGGCCGCGCTGCGCTCACGCTCGCTGATCCGCGGCGCGCTGTCGTCCTGTGCCGCGGGCGAAGGCGCGGCCTGGGCCGGCGCTGCGCCCGGCGGCGAGGCCTTGCCCTCGCGCGCCAGGCGCGCGGCGCGATGCAGTTCGCCGCGCGTGGGGCGCGAGGCGGACTTGCCGTCCTGCCCGACCGGCGCGGCGGGCGAGCCGGCAAGCAGCGCCTGCATTAACCGCGCATCGTCGCTCTGCTGCGGCCCTCCCTGGCGCGACATCACTGCACCCGGAACGTCCGGCCCGTCCATCCCTGGACGGGCGTTCGCCAGCGCACGCGCCAGTGGCGCGTCAGCGCGCTGGCTCACCCAGCCCAGTTCCTCGCACAGCACCCGCAGCTGACGATGCAGCTCGCGCCACTCGCGCATGCGCAGGAAGCCCAGGAAGTGGCGCCCGCACCAGTCGCGCAGCTTGGACTGGGTCAGCTCCCCGTGCGCCTGCGCATAGCCGTCCCACAGCCGCAGGATGCCGACGAACTCCGAGCGCGCATCGGCGAACTTGGCATGCGCGTTGTCGGCCGCCTCGCGCGCCTCGGGCGGGCGCTCGCGCGGATCCTGGATCCCCAGGAACGCGGCGATCACCAGCATCGGCCGCAGGCAGCCGTGCGCCTGCGCGGCGACCAGCATGCGCGCCAGCTTCACGTCCACCGGCAGGCGCGCCATGCGCCGGCCGACCTCGGTCAGCTTGCGCAGGCCGTGGCGGTCGGCCTCGGTGACCGCGCCCAGCTCGACCAGCTGCTGCCAGCCATCGGCGATGGCGCGCTCGTCCGGCGCCTCCAGGAACGGGAAATCCTCGATCCGACCCAAGCCCAGCTGCAGCATGCGCAGGATCACGCCGGCCAGCGAGGAACGCCGGATCTCCGGGTCGGTATAGCGCGGACGCGCCTCGAAATCGGCCTGCGCGTACAGGCGCACGCAGATGCCTTCGGCCACGCGCCCGCAGCGGCCCATGCGCTGGTTGGCGCTGGCCTGGCTGACCGGCTCGATGTGCAGGCGGTCCAGCTTCTGCCGCGGGCTGTAGCGCTTGACCCGCGCCAGGCCGGGATCGACCACGTAGCGGATGCGCGGCACGGTCAGCGAGGTCTCGGCCACGTTGGTGGCCAGCACGATGCGCCGCTGCGCGCCGGGATTGAACACCGCGTCCTGGTCCTTAGCCGACAGCCGCGCGTACAGCGGCAGCACCTCGGTGTGGCGGTACTTGCGCCGCTCCAGCGCCTGGTGCGCATCGCGGATCTCGCGCTCGCCCGGCAGGAAGATCAACACGTCGCCGCGCGCGTCCTCGCGGGTGATCTCGTCGACCGCCGCGACGATCGCCTCGTTGACGGTGAGGTCGGGAGTGGGGATTCGGGAGTCGGGATTGGCGGAAGCACGGGATGTCGAGCGCTCGCGGCCATCCGCGGTCTCCAATCCCGAATCCCCGCGCTCCACTCCCGGCTCCTCCAGCGGCCGATAGCGCACTTCCACCGGGAAGGTGCGCCCTTCCACGCTGACCACTGGCGCGTCGTCGAAGTGCGCGGCGAAGCGCGCCGTGTCGATGGTCGCGGAGGTGACGATGACCTTCAGGTCGCGGCGCTTGCGCAGCAGCTGCTTCAGATACCCCAGCAGGAAGTCGATATTGAGGCTGCGCTCATGCGCCTCGTCGACGATGATCGTGTCGTAGTTCGACAGCCAGCGGTCGCTGGCGATCTCCGCCAACAGGATGCCGTCGGTCATGAACTTGATGCGCGTGTCGTCGCCGACGTTGTCGTTGAAGCGCACCTGGTAGCCGACCGCGCCGCCCATGGGCACCTGCAGCTCCTCGGCCACGCGCCGGGCCACCGCGCGCGCGGCGATGCGGCGCGGCTGGGTGCAGCCGATCATCCCGGCCGCGCCGCGCCCGGCCGCCAGGCACAGCTTGGGCAGCTGGGTGGTCTTGCCCGAGCCGGTCTCGCCGGCGATCACCACGACCTGGTGCTGGCGGATCAGCTCGACGATCCGCTCGCCCTCGCGCGCGATCGGCAGCGCCTGGTCCAGCGTCACCGCCGGCAGGTTGGCCGCACGCGCCTGGCAGGCGGCCACCGACTCGGCCAGCGCCTGGCCGAAGCGCGCGCGCAGCTGCGCGTCCTCCGGCGCGGCCTTCCAGCGCGACCACAGGCCGTGCAGGCGGCCACGGTCGCGGCTCAGCGCGCCATCGATGGCGCGCCGCGCGGCGTCGGGCTGGGTGGGAAGCGGGGCGATTGAAGCCATGAATCGTTCTGCGTGAATCTTTTGATTACCAATCTTCATCTGCGGCGTTTATTGTGACGCATCGCCACTGATGAGGAGTTGCACATGGCCAAGACCAAGACCAAACCCGCCACCAAGAAGAAGGGCACGCCGCTGGCCGCCGCCGCGCCGAGCGCCCCGCGTGTGGATATCGGGATCAGTCCGGCCGATCGCAAGGACATCGCCGCCGCCCTGTCGCACTACCTGGCCGACGCGTACACGCTGTACCTGAAGACCCATAACTTCCACTGGAACGTGACCGGGCCGATGTTCAACTCGCTGCACCTGATGTTCGAGACCCAGTACACCGAACAGTGGGGCGCGCTGGACGAAGTCGCCGAGCGCATCCGCGCCCTGGGCTACAACGCGCCGGGTTCGTACCGCGAGTTCGTCGCGCTCAGCTCCATCCCCGAGGAGGCCGGCCTGTCCGACAGCGCCGACTGGAAGGAGATGGTGCGCCAGCTGGTGGTCGGCAACGAGGCGGTCTGCCGCACCGCGCGCCAGACGCTGAAGACCGCCGAGAACGGCAGCGACGACCCGACCGTGGACCTGATGACCCAGCGCCTGAACACCCACGAGAAGTATGCGTGGATGCTGCGGTCGCTGCTGCAGTAATCCCTTCGGGACTTCGTCCCTGCGGGCTTATCCCAAGGTTTCGCCTTTGGCGAAACCTTGGGCCCCTGCTCACTCGTCGGCCAGATCCCCGCGCCTTCGGCGCGCCCCCTTGACTCAAGGGGGCTCTCCACCAGGGGGGTCGGCTGGGCACTGAAGCAAGGCGGCGTCCGGGGGAGCATCGGAGATTTCCGACGTGATTTGTAGTCGATGCCCGGCCCTGCGCCGGGCATTGCGCATCTGGGGGATGAGACCGCGGCCCGGTATCCTGTACGCATGCAGGAACGTGCGCTAGAAATCCTCCACCGGGTGTTCGGACACCCTCGTTTTCCGCGGCGAGCAGGCCGCCATCGTCGAGCACCTGGCCAGCGGCCACGACGCCCTGGTGCTGATGCCCACCGGCGGCGGCAAGTCGCTGTGCTACCAGGTGCCGGCGCTGCTGCGCGAGGGCACGGCGATCGTGGTCTCGCCGCTGATCGCGCTGATGCAGGACCAGGTCGAGGCGCTGCGCCAGCTGGGCGTGCGCGCCGAGTTCCTCAACTCCTCGCTCGAGGCCCAGGCCGCCCAGCAGGTCGAGCGCGACCTGCTGTCCGGCGAGTTGGATCTGCTGTACGTGGCACCCGAGCGGCTGCTGACCCCGCGCTTCCTGTCGCTGCTCGATCGCGCGCGGGTGAGCCTGTTCGCCATCGACGAGGCGCACTGCGTGTCGCAGTGGGGCCACGACTTCCGCCCCGAGTACCGCCAGCTCACCGTGCTGCACGAGCGCTGGCCGCAGGTGCCGCGCATCGCGCTGACCGCCACGGCCGATCCGCCGACCCAGGCCGAGATCGCCGAGCGCCTGCAGCTGGAGGACGCGTGCCGCTTCGTCAGCTCCTTCGACCGGCCCAACATCCGCTACACCGTGGTGCAGAAGGACAACGGCCGCCGCCAGCTGCTGGACTTCCTGGAGGACCACAAGGGCCAGGCCGGCATCGTCTACTGCATGTCGCGCAAGAAGGTCGAGCAGACCGCCGAGTTCCTGCGCGAGAAGGGCTTCGACGCCCTGCCCTACCACGCCGGCCTGGATGCGCGGCTGCGCGCCGAGAACCAGCGCCGCTTTCTGCGCGAGGACGGCATCGTCATGTGCGCGACCATCGCCTTCGGCATGGGCATCGACAAGCCGGACGTACGCTTCGTCGCCCACACCGACCTGCCCAAGTCGCTGGAGGGCTACTACCAGGAAACCGGCCGCGCCGGCCGCGACGGCGAGCCCGCCCAGGCCTGGCTGGCCTATGGCCTGGGCGATGTGGTGCTGCTCAAGCAGATGATCGAACAGGGCGAGGCCGCCGAGGAGCGCAAGCGCCTGGAGCGGCGCAAGCTCGACCAGCTGCTGGGCTACTGCGAATCGATGCAGTGCCGGCGCCAGGTGCTGCTGGCCGGCTTCGGCGAGACCTATCCGCAGCCCTGCGGCAACTGCGACAACTGCCTGACCCCGGCCGCGACCTGGGACGCGACCGAGGCCGCGCGCAAGGCGCTGAGCTGCGTGTACCGCACCGGCCAGCGCTTCGGCGCGGCGCATCTGATCGACGTGCTGCGCGGCGCCGACACCGAGCGCATCCGCCAGCTCGGCCACGATCAGCTCACCACCTATGGCATCGGCAGCGATCTCGATGCGGCGACCTGGCGCGGCGTGTTCCGCCAGCTGGTGGCCGCCAGCGTGCTGGAGGTCGACGCCGAAGGCCACGGCAGCCTGCGCCTGACGCCCTCGGCCAAGCCGGTCCTGCAAGGCCAGCAGACCCTGCTGCTGCGCAAGGATTCGCCCAAGCTGCGCCAGCGCAGCGGCGGCACCAGCCCGGCCGCCGCCGAGGTCCCCGAGACCGACCAGCCGCTGTTCCAGGCCCTGCGCCGCCTGCGCGCGCAGCTGGCCAAGGAGCAGAACGTGCCGGCCTACGTCATCTTCCACGACGCCACGCTGCGCAACATCGCCCAGCAGCGCCCGACCGACCTGCGCGCCCTGGCGCGCGTGGGCGGCGTGGGCGGCAGCAAGCTGGACCGCTATGGCCCGGCGCTGATCGACGTGGTCCGCGAGGCGGGCTGACGCCCGCCCCTCCCTTCACCGACCCGGACTGCCCCCATGAGCGGCTACTGCGCCATCGCCCCCGGCCACCCGATCCACGGCAACTACCACGACACCGAATACGGCTTTCCGCAGCGCGAGGAGTCGGTGCTGTTCGAGCGCCTGCTGCTGGAGATCAACCAGGCCGGCCTGAGCTGGGAGACCATCCTGCGCAAGCGCGCGGCGTTCCGCGCCGCCTACAGCGACTTCGACGTGGACCGGGTCGCCGCCTACGGCGAGGCCGACATCGCGCGGCTGCTCGCCGACGCCGGCATCATCCGCAACCGCCTCAAGGTGCTGGCCGCGATCCACAACGCCCAGGTCATCCAGACCCTGCGCGCCTCGCACGGCAGCTTCGCCGCCTGGCTGGACGCGCACCACCCGCTGGAGAAGGCGGACTGGGTGAAGCTGTTCAAGCGGACCTTCCGCTTCACCGGCGGCGAGATCACCGGCGAATTCCTGATGAGCCTGGGCTACCTGCCCGGCGCACACCACGAAGGCTGCCCGGCGTTCGCCGCGGCGGCCAGGCACAAGCCGGCGTGGATGCAGGCGAGCAAGCCACTGAGGTCGGCGAAGACGAAGAAGTAGCGCCAGCGCCTCCTCACTTGTCCCTAGCCCCACTCCCCGCGGACACGGGCACTTCATCGTTCGCTCTACTCCCTGCAAATGCGCGAATCTCGCGGTTCGCGCTACTCCGTCGCTCTCACGGATGCGGGACGTCGTCGCCCTTGCTACTCCGTCATTCCCGCGAGCACTTGAACCTCTTCGTTCACTCCATTCCGTCATTCCCGCGAAAGCGGGACTCCAGGGACTTTGCGCTTTTCGCTTTTGCTGCTGCTTTTCCAGCCGCTTAAGGCAGGACGAAGAGACAGGACGGAACACGCGGAGCCGACCGATATCGCTGACGCGACGGCCCGCGCATCGATACGTTGTGTGCCGGGGAATGGACATGAACCCCTGCAAATCCCACGGCGCGTGGTAAGCCGTCTCGAGGGCAGCGCATGGCGCCCGGGGACCGGCTAAGTCACTCGATCAAAAACCTGAAAAGCAACGTCCCTGGATTCCCGCGTTCGCGGGAATGACGACTCAGAGATTCAAGCAACCTATCACTGAGCTGCACATCCGGCGCTCGCTCAAGCCCCGCGTCAAACGCCCATGTACCGATGCGGCCGATGGTTGAACATCAGCACCAGGCTCAGCACCACCGCGCCCAGCGCCGAATACAGCACCTTAGACGGCGCCAGCGTAAAGCAGGCCACGCCCATCAGCACCGCATCGAAGGTCATCTGCACCTTGCCCGCGCTGATGCCGCGCGTGCGCTGCAGGTAGACGGCCAGGATGCCCACGCCGCCCAGGCTGGCGTGGTGGCGGATGAAGAACAGGATGCCCATGCCGACCAGCGCGCCACCGACCAGCGCCGAGTACAGCGGCGTCATCTGCTCGTACGGCGCCCAGTGCGGCAGCAGGTCGGTGAGCACGCCGCAGGCGCCGACCGCCACGAAGGTCTTGAGGGTGAACTCCCAGCCCATGCGCCGCACCGAGAGCCAGTAGAACGGCAGGTTCACCAGCACGAACATCAGACCGAAGTTCCAGCCGAAGGCGTAATGCGCCAGGAAGGCCACGCCCGCCATGCCGCCGATCATCAGCCCACCCTTGGCGAACACCGCCAGCCCCAGCGACGCGGTCAGCGTGGCCAGCACCATGCCCTGCACGTCTTCGGCCACGGAGTGGTGGAACGCCCGATCGTCGACCACCGTGCCTTCCGAATCCGGCGGAGGCGTCAGCGGCCCCGAGGTGACCACCACGCCCGGCGGCGAATGATCGGCGCCGCCATCGTCCAGGCCGATCTCCTGCGCAGGCGTATCGAGGGCAGAAGCTTCGGAAGGCGGCTTGGCAGGTGTCACGGCGGGCGGCAGCAGGGAGGGGGGCGCGTGTAGTTTAACGGGCCCAGCCCCAACTTTCGTTACGCCGAAACCTCTTAGCTCATATCCTGCGGCGCCGACTTACCTGCCCTAGTTCGCTGTAAATCTTGTTACGAAAGGCAAGCCGATAAAGCAAGCGCCGTTGAAGCGCCGACATGACCCAAAAAGATTTAATCAAACATAATTTTCCACATGTTCTTCCAGGTTATCAAAAACCTAATGGCGCTGGACAAAGCTGCCTTTCAGAGCGGTAGACGGCTCGCTTAGCTGATCGTTGAAGGCCTTGCGGATCAGTTCGAGCGACTCTTCCCTGTTAGAAGAGTATCCCTCCTCTAAAGCATTAGCGATGTGTCGCGCTGCATCCGCCAGAATTCGCCCCCAAGCTTTCTCTTCTTGAACATTTCCGGCTTCACGATACATTCCAATCTTTAGCGAAGTGTGGAGACCCTTGTTAGCTATCCAAACCCTCATCATTTCAACAGAATCTTCGTCTAACAAGGCCGCTTCTGGAATAGGACGCTCGTTCATAGATGTTTTACCTCACATGATGGGTGGCGGGATATCACGATCCTTCCATTTATCCGGCGCCACTTCGTTACGTTTGTTGTCTAGATTGTCTTTTCCACCACGCTCATTCATGGCCTTCTGCTCTTTATTCTGCCTATCGGTACGATCGCCCTTTTTGTACCGATCAACCTTCTCCGCTCCGACTCTATCGCGTCCGTCCTTAGCTGTGGCAGCACGCTTGTCTAGATCATCAGCAGACCCGACATAATCCTTACCCGACCCTGTCTTCGCACCACTGACACAGTAAATACACCCCTCGTCACTTTCCGCAGTGCCAGGTTCTACTTTATTATTCTCGTCCGAGGCCTCGTTTTTTTGGCTGCGATTAACTGCATACTACATCAAACGCGAAAAATATACTGCCTGAACATGGATTGTGTCTATAATCGCCTCCCCAAGCGAATGACTGACTCCCACACAACGAGTCTCGTCGCACGTTACTGAACGCCCATCTGGATCAGTGAACTTATAGGGATTATTGTTTGCGTATCGGTATGCATTGAACTGCTCGAACGGCTCCTTCAGCGCCGTTATTGGATCGCGCGAGTAGAAGATCCCGAGCATCGGGTCGTAATACCGCTGCTGCATATAATTCAAGCCGGTATTAGAATCCTGAACATGCCCTGTGAATCCTGGACCATCCTGTGCCGGTCGGTTCAGCAATGCCCCGTAGGGCGCGTACTCACTACGCTCGACAACATTGCCGCTCGCATCAGTAACGGCTATGGGCGTGCCCAACGCATCGGTGTGAATGTACTCAACTGTCTGTGCGCTGGCGATACCGGACAGCTGAATCCAGAACCAGATCGCGAGGAAAACTCTGACGCCGGTCTTCATAAAACCTCCTTGTAGTAATAGCTCAGCGCGCCTCGGCGACCTCGACGCCGTCCAGGCCCTGGGCCAGGGTGCGGGCGTCGCCGCCCTGGGCCAGCTTGATGCGCAGGCGCACCTCGTTCTGCGAGTCGGCGTAGCGCAGGGCGTCCTCGTAGGAGATCTCGCCGGCCTGGTACAGCTCGAACAGGCTCTGGTCGAAGGTCTTCATGCCCAGGTTGGTGGACTCCTTCATCACTTCCTTGAGCTTGTGGATCTCGCCGTCGCGGATGTAGTCCTGGATCAGCGGCGTGCCCAGCATGATCTCCATCGCCACCCGGCGCGCCTTGCCGTCGGGGGTCGGCACCAGCTGCTGGGCGACCACGCCCTTGAGGTTGAGCGAGAGGTCCATCAGCAGCTGGCTGCGGCGGTCCTCGGGGAAGAAGTTGATGATGCGGTCCATCGCCTGGTTGGCGTTGTTGGCGTGCAGGGTGCACAGCACCAGGTGGCCGGTCTCGGCGAAGGAGATGGCGTGGTCCATGCCCTCGCGGGTGCGCACCTCACCGATCATGATCACGTCCGGCGCCTGGCGCAGCGTGTTCTTCAGCGCGTTCTCCCAGCTGTCGGTGTCGATGCCAACCTCGCGCTGGGTGATGATGCAGCCCTCGTGCTTGTGCACGAATTCGATCGGGTCCTCGATGGTAATGATGTGACCGGTCGAGTTCTGGTTGCGGTAGCCGATCATCGCCGCCAGCGAGGTCGACTTGCCGGTGCCGGTGGCGCCGACGAAGATGATGATGCCGCGCTTGGTCATCGCCAGGGTCTTGATGACCGGCGGCAGGTTGAGCTCATCGACGCTGGGGATCTTGGTCTCGATCCGGCGCAGCACCATACCCACCTGGTTGCGCTGGTAGAAGCAGCTCACGCGGAAGCGGCCCACGCCGGCCACGCCGATGGCGAAGTTGCACTCGTGGGTCTTCTCGAACTCCTCGCGCTGGGCGGGGGTCATGACGTTGAGCACCAGGTCGCGCGACTGCTGCGGCGTCAGCGGCGTCTGCGTGATCGGAGTGAGCTTGCCATGCACCTTGATCGACGGCGGCATGCCCGAGGTGATGAACAGATCCGACGCCTTCTGATGCGCCATCAGCTTGAGGAACGAGGTGAAGTCGATGGCGCTCATGCGTGCTCCTTCGGAGCTGGGAATCGGGAATGGAGAATCGGGAATCGCGGCTGCGGGCACCACGGGAGCGGAAAGCGCGGGATGGCGGCCTGCCCCATTCCCGATTCCCTACTCCCGATTCCCGGCCTTACTCGAACAACCGCTTGTCCTTGGCGTATTCCTTGGCCTGGTGGCGCGTGATCTGGCTGCGCTTGACCAGGTCCTGCAGGTGCTGGTCCAGGGTCATCATGCCGTACTGCTGGCCGGTCTGGATGGCCGAGTACATCTGCGCGACCTTGTCCTCGCGGATCAGGTTGCGGATGGCCGGGGTGCCGACCATGATTTCCCAGGCGGCGGTGCGGCCGCCGCCGACCTTCTTCAGCAGCGCCTGGCTGATTACCGCGCGCAGCGATTCGGACAGCATCGAGCGCACCATCGGCTTCTCGCCGGCGGGGAACACGTCGATGATGCGGTCGATGGTCTTGGCCGCCGAGCTGGTGTGCAGGGTGCCGAACACCAGGTGGCCGGTTTCCGCGGCGGTCAGCGCCAGGCGGATGGTCTCCAGGTCGCGCAACTCGCCGACCAGGATGTAGTCGGGGTCCTCGCGCAGCGCCGAGCGCAGCGCTTCGTTGAAGCCGTGCGTGTCGCGGTGCACCTCGCGCTGGTTGATCAGGCACTTCTGCGAGGTGTGGACGAATTCGATCGGGTCCTCGACGGTGAGGATATGGCCGTATTCGCTCTTGTTGATGTAGTCGATCATCGCCGCCAGCGTGGTCGACTTGCCCGAGCCGGTCGGCCCGGTCACCAGGATCAGGCCCTGCGGCTGCTGCACCATCTCGCGGAACAGCGGCGGGCAGGCCAGGTCCTCCAGGGTCAGCACCTCGGACGGGATGGTGCGGAACACCGCGCCGGCGCCGCGGTTCTGGTTGAAGGCGTTGACGCGGAAGCGCGCCAGCGAGGGGATCTCGAAGGAGAAGTCGACCTCAAGGAATTCCTCGTAATCGCGGCGCTGCTTGTCCGACATGATGTCGTAGACCAGCGCGTGGACCTGCTTGTGGTCCAGGGCGGGGATGTTGATGCGGCGCACGTCGCCATCCACGCGGATCATCGGCGGCAGCCCGGCGGACAGATGCAGGTCCGAGGCCTTGTTCTTGACCGAGAAGGCCAGTAGTTCGGCGATATCCATGCGTCTGGTTTGCCCCTGTGGAAAGTGTTGCGAACTGGAACCCTACATCCCCGAAAGGCAGTATAGCGCCCTTCCCGACACTGCCAACGGGCCTGTTTACCGTGCTTTCCGAGCGTCTGAGCGACACCCTGAACAGGCTGCGGAACGCAGCAGACGCGGCCAAGCGGCCCATGCCCACGCTGGTGGCCGTGTCCAAGTTTCATCCGGCGCAGGCGGTGGCCGAGTTGGCCGCCGCGGGCCAGCGCGTGTTCGGCGAGAACTATGTGCAGGAGGCGCAGGCCAAGCGGGCCGAGCTGTCCGCGCTGGCGCTGGAGTGGCATCTGATCGGCCATCTGCAGTCCAACAAGGCGGCCCTGGCGGCCGAGCTGTTCGACTGGGTGCAGACGGTGGACCGGCCCAAGCTGGTCGCGGCCCTGGCGGCGGCGCGGTCGCCGCAGCGCGGGCCGCTCAACGTGCTGATCCAGGTCAACATCGACGATGAATCCAGCAAGCATGGCTGTGCGCCCGAAGCAGTCGAGTCGCTGGCCGAGGCGATCGCCGCGCAGCCGCGGCTGGCGCTGCGCGGGCTGATGGCGATCCCGGCGCCGCACGAGGATCCGGCGCTGCGGCGGGCCGCGTTCGTGCGCATGAAGCAGCTGTTCGATGCGCTGGCGGCGCGCCACGTCGGCGTGGATACGCTGTCGATGGGGATGAGCGAGGACTGCGCGCTGGCCGTGGCCGAGGGCGCGACCATGGTGCGGGTAGGCACCGCCCTGTTCGGCGCGCGGCCGGTCAAAGCCTGACGCTTGGTGGGAGCCACTGTCTCTCACGTCTCGCAGCGGCCTGCCTGTAGAGCGGAGCTTGCTCCGCTGGGGCCTTCCCACGAACCGAACGAAGAGCAGCGGAGCGAGCTCCGCTCTACAGGTAGGAGCCGCCCTCGTGGCCTTTTTGGCCAATGGCGGCGCGAGGCTCTACCGGGAAAGCCTCATCGCCGCCATGGCGGCTCCCACAGGAGCAAGGCGAAGCGACTACATGAATGCGCCACGCCTTGCCGCAGTTCTCGCAGCGGCCTGCGTGTAGAGCGGAGCTTGCTCCGCTGGGGCCTTCCCACGAACCGAGCGAAGAGCAGCGGAGCAAGCTCCGCTCTACAGGTGGGGGCCGCCCTCGTGGCCTTTTTGGCCAATGACGGCGCGAGGCTCTACCGGGAAAGCCCCATCGCCGCCATGGCGGCTCCCACGGGGGGGAAGAGGCTTCAAAGAGGAAAGAGACTCCTAAAAGGAGCCTCCACATCGGTGCGCCGGGAACGGCGATAATCCGGGCGATCCTTCACCGCACCGGGCATCAGGCCGCCATGACCGTATCGAGTTCCGAATCCGCAGCGCCGGCCGTCGACACGGTCGCCTTCATCGGTGGCGGCAACATGGCGCGCAGTCTGATCGGCGGGCTGATCGCGCGCGGGGCGGCGCCGGCCAGCATCCGCGTGGCCGAGCCGGTGGCCGAGCTGCGCGAGGGCCTGGCCCGGCAGTTCGGCGTGCAGGTGTTCGCGGAGGCCGGCGAGGCCGTGCAGGGCGCCTCGCTGTGGCTGTTCGCGGTCAAGCCGCAGGTGATGCGCGGGGTGTGCGAAGGCCTGGCCGCTGCGGCGCAGTCGGCCAGGCCGCTGGTGGTCTCGATCGCCGCCGGCATCACCGCCGCGCAGCTCTCGCGCTGGCTGGGTGGCGAGGTCGCGGTGGTGCGCGCCATGCCCAACACGCCGGCGATGCTGGGGGCGGGCGTGACCGGCCTGTTCGCCACGCCGCAGGTCGACGACGCCGGACGTGCGCGCACCGATGCCCTGCTCTCCAGCGCCGGCCCGACCGTGTGGATCGACACCGAGGCGCAGATGGATGCGGTCACCGCCGTGTCCGGCAGCGGGCCGGCCTATGTGTTCCTGCTGGCCGAGGCGATGGAGGCGGCGGGCATCGCCCAGGGTTTGCCGGCCGAAGCGGCGCGTGCGCTGACGCTGCAGACCGTGCTCGGCGCGGCGCGCATGCTGACCGAGGCAGGCGAACCGCCGGCCGAACTGCGCCGGCGCGTGACCTCGCCCAACGGCACCACCCAGGCCGCGATCGAGACCTTCCAGGCCGGTGGCTTCGAGGCGCTGACCGCGCAGGCCATCGCCGCGGCCGCGCAGCGCGGCGGCGAACTGTCGGCGGCCAACGACTGATCGCCATGCCGGCGCGTCTGCCCTCGCGCTTGGTCCTGCAGCTGGCGAGCCTGCTGGCGCTGGCCGCGTGTTCGGGCGGGCAGGCGCCACAGCGGGTGCAGCCGGTGGCGCCGGTGGACAGCGTGCGCACGCTGGGCGCGCTGCAGGTGCGCTACAACGCCCTGCCCAGCCTGGCCTTGCCCGAATCGGCGGCCCAGGCCTACGGGCTGGACCGCGGCGCCGGCCGGGCGCTGGTGATCGTGGCGCTGCGGCAGCGACAGGGCGACGACGAGGTGCCGGTCCAGGGCCGCGTGCGCGGCGTGGCGGTGGATCTGTCCGGCCGTCGCCAGCCGATCACCTTCAAGCCGGTGCGGACCGGCGATGCGGTCGATCAGGTCGGCAGCGTGGAGATCAGCCCGCGCGACACGCTGCGCTTCGAACTGGACGTGGCCAGCGACATCGGCGGCGGCCCGCTGCGCTTCGAACGCAGTTTCTGAAGCGCCCTCGAAGGCGGCCCTACTCCACCTGCCACCGCTGCGGGCCAGCGCCCTGGGCGCCCAGCGCATCGCCCGGATTGCTCAGCCGGCAGCGACGCAGGGACAGGCAGCCGCAGCCGATGCAGTCGGTAAGCTGGTCGCGCAGCTGGTGCAGGGCGAGGATGCGCTGATCCAGCTCGTGCTTCCAGGCGGCCGACATGCGCGCCCACTCGGCCCGGGTCGGCGTGCGCGATTCGGGCAACGCGTCGAAGGCGCGCCGCACCGATTCCAGCGGCACGCCCACGCGCTGGGCCACGCGGATCACCGCCAGACGCCGCAGCACATCGCGCCGGTAGCGCCGCTGGTTGCCGGCGGTGCGCAGGCTGCGGATCAATCCCTTCTTCTCGTAGAAGTGCAGCGCCGACACCGCCATGCCGCTGCGCTGGGCCACCTCGCCAACCGCCAGTTCCTGCATGGCTTGACCTCAAGCAAAGTTGAGGTTGCATGCTGCCGTCCCCGCCGCCGCCAGGCAAGCGTGTCCGCCGCGGCGCCTGAAGAGCAAAGTTCGCATGAATGCTTCCGTTTCGACTTCCACGCCCGAGCAGGGCATCGCCGTCACTTCGGTCCTGGCGCCGCGCTACCGGGCCACCACGCTGGGCATGGTCGCGCTGGTCTCGCTCAGCGCCTTCGAGGCCCTGGCCATCGCCGCGGCGATGCCGACGGTGGCCACGGCGCTGAACGGCCTGCCGCTGTATGCCTTCGCCTTCGGCAGCACGCTGGCCACCAGCGTGGTCGGCATGACCGTGGCCGGGCGCTGGTGCGACCGGCGCGGCCCGGCCGGTGCGCTGTGGGGCGGGCTGGCCTGCTTCGTCGTGGGCCTGCTGCTGGCCGGGTTGGCGATCGGCATGCCGATGCTGATCGCCGGGCGCCTGGTGCAGGGCCTGGGCGCCGGCGCGCTGTCGGTATCGCTGTACGTGCTGGTCGGCCGGCAGTATCCGCAGGCGCTGCGGCCGAAGATCTTCGCGGCGTTCTCCGCGGGCTGGGTGGTGCCCTCGCTGATCGGTCCGGCCTTGAGCGGGCTGGTGGTCGAGCACCTGGGCTGGCGCTGGGTGTTCCTGGCGGTACCGGTGCTGGCGCTTCCGGCGGCCTGGCTGCTGCGGCCCGCGCTGGCGGCCCTGCCCGCGCCGACGCAGGCGAGCGCGCCGGGACATGCGATCGTCTGGGCCATCGGCGCGGCGATCGGCGTATGCGCGCTGTCCGTGGCCGCCCACCTGCCGGGCGCGCGCGCCGCGCTGGTGCTGCTGCCCGCCCTGGCGCTGCTGCTGGTCAGCGTCTGGCGGCTGCTGCCGCGCGGCACGCTGCGCGGGGCGCGCGGGCTGGCCAGCGTGATCGGCCTGCGCGGCGTGGCCGCGGCGGCGTTCTTCGGCAGCGAGGCCTTCCTGCCGCTGGTGCTGGGCCAGGCCCACGGCCTGTCGCCCAGCCGGGCCGGCATCGCGCTGAGCGTGGGCGCGCTGGGCTGGTTCTGCGGTTCGTGGTTCCAGGGTCACCAGACGCGCCTGCGTCGCCAGACCCTGGTGCGCGCCGGCTGCGCGCTGCTGGCGATCGGCGTGGCCACCACCGTCGCCGTGGCCTGGCCGGCGCTGCCGGTCCTGGTGCCGATCCTCGGCTGGGCCTGCACCGGACTGGGCATGGGCCTGCTCTACGCCAGCCTGTCGGTGCTGACCCTGGCGCTGTCGCCGCCGGCCGAACAGGGCCGCAACAGCGCCGCGCTGCAGCTGTGCGAAGCGGTGACGGTGGCCACCACGCTGACCATCGGCGGAGCGGTGTTCGCCGCCCTGCTGGCGCGCGCGCCGCTGCTGGCGCATGCGACGCCGTTCGCGCTGTCGCTGGGTTGCGCGGGCCTGGCGCTGTGGCTGGCGCGCCGCACCGCCGCCTGAGCGTCAGCGCGTTCGGCGGCTCCAGGCCTGGATGATCGCGGCGATCGCCTGCACGCCATCGGTCAGCGCGGCCGGGCCGGGCTGCAGGATCAGCGGCGACTTGATCTCGTGCAGCTGGCCCTCGCGCACCGCCGGGATCGCCTCCCAGCCGGGCCGCGCGGCCACCTGCTCGGGGCGAAAGCGCTTGCCGCACCAAGAGCCCAGGATGAGGTCCGGCGCCGCGGCGATCACCGGCGCGCCATCGGCCAGGATGCGGCCCTTGGCCAGCGGCTCGCGCGACAGCGCCGGGAAGGCGTCGCGGCCGCCGGCGATCTCGATCAGCTCGGCCACCCACTGGATGCCGGTGATCAGGGGCTGGTCCCATTCCTCGAAGTACACAATCGGCTGCTGCGGCAGCGACGCGGCCAGCGCCCGGATGTCATCGAGGCCGCGCTCGAGCGCGTCGGCATACGCCTCGGCGCGCGCCGCGCAGCCGACCAGCGCGCCCAGCCGGCGCACGTAATCGACGATGCCCGCCACGCTGCGATGGTTGGCGATCCACACCTCCACGCCGGCCTTGACCAGGGCAGCGGCGATCTCGGCCTGGATGTCGGAGAAGCCGATCGCCAGGTCCGGCTTGAGCGCCAGGATCTTGTCGAGGTTGGCGCTGGTGAACGCGGCGACCTTGGGCTTCTCGCGCCGCGCCTGCGGCGGGCGCACGGTGAAGCCGCTGATGCCGACGATGCGCGCCGATTCGCCCAGCGCGTACAGCGTCTCGCAGGGCTCCTCGGTGAGGCAGACGATGCGGCGCGGGCCGATCGCCATCAGGCCTCGTCGTCCAGCGCCATGCGGAAGTACACCACGCGCTCGGTCTCGGCGAAGCCGCACGCGGCATGCGCGCGCTGCGCGGCCACATTGTCCAGCGCGGTGTCGGAGGCCAGCTCGGTACAGCCCTGCGCCTGCGCCCAGTGCCGCACCGCCGACAGCAGCGCGCGCCCGACGCCCTGGCCGCGCCAGTCCGCATTGACGTACCAGCCCTCCAGGAAGGCCACCGGCGAGCTGTCGGTGCCGTTGACGTAGTCGTTGCGCAGCGCGGCCTCGGCGAAGCCGACCGCCGTGCCGTCCGCGGCGAAGGCCAGGAAGTTGCCGGCCTCGGCGCGCTGCAGCGCCTCGGCCACGTGCGCGCGGGCGTCCAGGGTCCTGGTCGGGCCACAGCTCGCCCTGCAGGCTGGCCCAGGCGCGCAGGTCCTGCGCGCCGGCCGCGCGGATCGAGAACGCGGCGCTCAAGGCAGCGGCAACAGGACGGTCGGCCGGCGCACCGGCAGGCGCCGCAGGCGGGCGATCAAGGAAACAGCATCCGCTTGGACCAGTGGCCGTCCGGCGCGCGCTCGTAGCGCCAGCGCTCGTGCAGGCGGAACCTGGCGCCGTACCAGAACTCGAAGCTGTCCGGCACCACGCGAAACCCGGTCCAGCCGTCCGGACGCGGCACCGGGCCGCCTTCGAACTCGGCCTCGACCTGGGCCAGGCGATCGTGGAATTCGGCCGCGTCCTTCAGCGTGTGCGACTGCGCCGAGGCCCAGGCGCCGAGCTGGCTCTCGCGCGGACGCGTGGCGAAGTAGGCATCGGCCTCGGCATCGGTGACCAGCTGCACCGCGCCTTCGATGCGCACCTGGATGCCGGCCTCGCGCAGCGTGCGCCACAGCAGCAGCAGCGCCGCGCGCGGATTGGCCTGCAGCTCGCGGCCCTTCTGGCTGTCCAGGTGGCTGTAGAACACCAGGCCGCGCGCGTCGTGCGCCTTGAGCAGCACGGTGCGCAGCGAGGGCTGGCCGTCCAGCGTGGCGGTGGCCACGCTCATGGCGTTGTACTCGGGCTCGGTGCCGCTCTGGCGGGCTTCTTCGTACAGGGCCGAAAAGGTATTCAGGGCTTCGGCGTACAGATCGACTTGCACTTCGCTCATCTGGTTGGATACGGCAGCGGCCCGCGGGCGGTGCGCTATTGTCGCCCGATGACGCATCCCACGCACGGCTTCCCCGATTCGCTGGTGTCCGCGGCGCTGCGCAGCGCGCGCGCGCTGCCGCAGGCGGTGCCGGTCTGGGGCCTGTCGGCGCTGCAGGGCACCGGCAAGTCCACGCTCGCCGCGCAGTTAGCGCAGGCCGCGCAGCGCGAAGGCCTGCGCAGCGCGGTGCTGTCGCTGGACGACTTCTACCTGACCCGCGCCGCGCGCCAGGCCCTGGCGCGCCAGGTGCACCCGCTGCTGGTCACCCGCGGCCCGCCGGGCACCCACGACCTGCCGCTGGCCCTGCACACGCTGCAGGCCCTGCGCGAAGGCCGCCCGGTGGCGCTGCCACGCTTCGACAAGCTGGCCGACGACCGCGCGGCCGAATCGACCTGGCCGCGGCTGGACGGGCCGGTGGATCTGGTGATCTTCGAGGGCTGGTGCCTGGGCACACCGGCCCAGGCGCAGGCCGCCCTGGTGGCGCCGATCAACGCGCTGGAGCGCGACGAGGACCGCGACGCCACCTGGCGCAGCCACTGCAACGCCGCGCTGGCGCGCGACTACCCGGCGCTGTGGCGGACCTGCGACACGCTGTGGTTCCTGCAGCCGCCGGGCTTCGAGCATGTCGTGGACTGGCGCTGGCAGGCCGAGGAAGGCCTAAAGGCCGAAGAGGGCCTGCAGGCCGAGCATCCCGAGCGCAGCGCCATGACCCGCCCGCAGCTGGAGCGCTTCGTCCAGCACTACGAGCGCGTCAGCCGCCAGGCGCTGCGCACCCTGCCGACGCTGGCCGACCACGTGGTCCGCGTGGACGCGCAGCGGCGGGTGATCGCCGGCTGAAGCCGCAGTTTCGCCTGCAACGGCCGTGGCCGGCGCGCGCGAGGCGCCAGTATCATCCGGAGCGATGAATCCCGCCCCCAACCTCGTGATGGTCGGCCCGATGGGCGCCGGCAAGACCTCGATCGGCCGCCGCATCGCCGAACGCTTCGGCCTGCGCTTCGTCGATGCCGACCACGCCGTGGTCGAGGCCGCCGGGTCGAGCATCCCGGAGATCTTCGAGCACGAGGGCGAGGCCGGATTCCGCGCCCGCGAACGCGCGGCGCTGGCGCAGCTGCTGGCCGGCGAAGGCCAGGTCGTGGCCAGCGGCGGCGGGGCGGTACTCGATGCGGGCAACCGCGCGCTGATGCAGGCGCGCGGCTTCGTCATCTACCTGCGCGTCGACGTGGAGACCCAGCTGCGGCGCGTGGCCCGCGACCGCAACCGCCCGCTGCTGCAGAACGTCGACCGCCGCCAGGTGCTCACCGACCTGATCGCCGTGCGCGATCCCCTCTACCGCCAGGTCGCCGACCTGGTGCTCGACGCAGACCGCCTCACGCCGGGCGAAGCCACCGCCGCCCTGGTCGGGCGGCTGGCGCGCGACTGGCAACCCACCGGAGCTTCCACCGCATGACCCCCGCCACCCAGACCGTCCACGTCGGCGGCGACGCGCCCTACGCCATCCACATCGGCCCCAGCCTGCTGCGCGCGGGCAAGGCGCTGGCCCAGCACGTGCGCGGCCGCCATGCGCTGCTGGTCAGCGATACCCACGTGGCGCCGCTGTACGCCGACGCGGTGGCGCAGGCGCTGAGCGAGGCGCGCCCGGACCTGCAGTTGGCGCGCTTCGTGCTGCCGGCCGGCGAGGAGTCCAAGACGCTGACCCACTTCGGCGCGGCCATCGAGGCGCTGGCCGAACTGGGGGCCACCCGCGATGCCTGCGTGTTCGCCCTCGGCGGCGGCGTGGTCGGCGACCTGGCTGGCTTCGCCGCGGCCTGCTGGATGCGCGGGGTGGACGTGGTCCAGCTGCCGACCACGCTGCTGTCGATGGTCGATTCCTCGGTGGGCGGCAAGACCGCGGTGGACATCCCGCAGGGCAAGAACCTGGTCGGCGCCTTCCATCCGCCGCGCGCGGTGTTCGCCGACACCACGGCGCTGACCACGCTGCCGCCGCGCGAACTGCGTGCCGGCCTGGCCGAGGTGGTCAAGTACGGCGCGCTGGGCGATCCGCTGTTCTTCGAATGGCTGGAGGCCGAGCACACCGCGCTGCTCGATGGCGATGCCGGTGCGCTAGCCACCGCCATCGCACGCAGCTGCGAGGCCAAGGCCGCGATCGTGGCGCGCGATCCGCTGGAAAAGGGCGAGCGCGCCCTGCTCAACCTGGGCCACACCTTCGGCCATGCGATCGAGACCGAACAGGGCTACGGCGGCGTAGCCAACGACAACCTCAACCACGGCGAGGCGGTGGCCGTGGGCATGGTGCTGGCCGCGCGGCTCTCGGCCAGGCTGGGCATGAGCGAGGCCGCCGACACCGAGCGCCTGATCGCGCTGCTCACCGCCTGCGGCCTGCCCACCGAGATCCCGCCCGGCCTGTCGCCGCAGGCCCTGCTGGCGCGCATGCGCCTGGACAAGAAGAACATCGCCGGCCGCCTGCGCCTGGTGCTGTGGCGCGGCATCGGCAAGGCCGAGGTGGTGCCCGACGTGGACGAGGCCCAGGTGCTACCGGTGCTGGCCGGCATGGGCTGAAGCTAGGCCGCGCCGCTAGACACTGCCCTCGCGCTCGATCACCAGGATCCGCGCCGCGCCCTGCGGATGGGCGACGTGCTCGGTGCCTTCCGGCGCGTGGAAGACATCGCCGGCTTCCAGCAGCGCGGTCCGCTCGGCGCCGTCCTGGCGCCAGTGCATCCGCACGCGTCCGTCGAGCACGGCGAAGACCTCCTGCCCGTCGTTGACGTGCCAGACATAGGGCTGGTCGGTCCAGTGCAGGCGCACGCCGACACCGTCGAGCCGCGCGATCGGCAAGGCCTCCCAGGCGCGCGTTCCGGTGAAGTCGCGGCTGCGGATCACCGTCGGCGTCGGCTGGGACGTACCGGCCCGCGCGCGCTGATGGGAGCTCAGCACATTGTCCGGCTGCAGCGCCTGGCCGGCCTGCAGCGCCGCGATCCAGGCGTCGGTGCTCACCACGGCGGCGAAGTTGCTGTGGAAGACCACGCTGAAGACGCGATGGATCTCCTCGGCGCTGGCCTGACCGGCGGCGTTGGCGTACGCCAGCGCGCCGCTGGCATCGCCGAGCACTTCCACGCGCAGGCCGCGATGGAAGGCCTCGAAGACGCTGGACGCGTTGCAGTTGTGGGTCATGTAGCCGACCACCGTCACGGTATCGATGTCGCGCGCGGCCAGCCACGCGGCCAGGTCGGTGCCGGTAAACACGCTGGGATGCGCCTTGAGGAGGTGGTGATCGCGCGGGCGTGCCGCCACGTCCGGATGCAGCGCCCAGGTATC
Organism: Pseudoxanthomonas sp. UC19_8; assembly: GCF_042700505.1. NCBI lineage: Bacteria > Pseudomonadati > Pseudomonadota > Gammaproteobacteria > Lysobacterales > Lysobacteraceae > Pseudoxanthomonas > Pseudoxanthomonas sp. UC19_8. The sequence continues at coordinate 593,263 of NZ_CP170559.1, read as the reverse complement.
GCTGCCATCGGCGAACACCGGCGCTTCGGCCGCCATGGTGTGCTGGAACACGACCACCGGCACCCCCTGCGCGCGGGCGACATCGATGGCGCGGACGATGTTGGGCAGCGATGCGGACACCGGCGGGTGGGCGATGCGCAGCGGGCCGGTGAAGTATTCGTTCTGGACGTCGATGACCAGTAGGGCGCGACGGGGAGCAGGCATGGCGGCAGCCTTTCGTTGAAGAAGGCGGCCAGTCTGGGCATCGGTCGCGGGGTCGACGAGTGGCCCGATGTGCGACTTTCGATAGAATCGGGCCATGTCGCCGCATCGCATCGCCGTGGTCGCCTTCGACCGCATCAGTCCCTTCCACCTGGCCGTGCCGTGCCAGGTGTTCGAGTCGCGCGCGGAGCCGGACCTGCCCGCCTTCGAACTGCGCGTCTGTGCGGCCGAGCCCGGTCCGCTGCGCACCGATGCCGGCTTCAGCGTGCAGCCGGCCCACGGACTGGAGGGACTGGACGGCGCGGACACGGTGATCGTCCCCTCCTGGCGCGATCGGGACGAACCGGCGCCGGCGGTGCTGACCGACGCGCTGTGCCGCGCTCACGCCGCCGGTGCGCAGCTGGTGGGGCTGTGCCTGGGCACCTTCGTGCTGGCCGATGCCGGGCTGCTCGACGGCCGCCCGGCCACCACGCACTGGGCCGCGCTGGAGACCTTCGCCCGGCGCCATCCGCAGGTGCGGCTGCAGCCGGATGTGCTGTACGTGGATGAAGGCGACGTGCTGACCTCGGCCGGCACCGTGGCCGGCATCGACTGCTGCCTGCATCTGGTGCGCCGCCTGCACGGCGCCGAGGTCGCCAACCGCATCGCGCGGCGGCTGGTGGTCGCGCCGCATCGCCAGGGCGGGCAGACCCAGTACATCGAGCAGCCGTTGCCCACCGACCCGGGCGATGCACGGCTGGCGCAGGTGCTCGAATGGGCCATGACCCACCTGGACCAGCGCCTGGACGTGGACGCGCTGGCCGCGCGCGCGCTGATGAGCCGGCGCACCTTCACCCGGCGATTCCGCCAGGCGACCGGCGCCAGCCTCGGCGACTGGCTGGCGCACCAGCGCCTGGCGCGCGCGCAGCGGCTGCTGGAAACCAGCGACCTGGCGCTGGATCGCGTCGCGGCCGAGGCGGGATTCGGCAGCGCCATCTCGCTGCGCCAGCGCTTCGCCGCGACGCTCGGCACGTCGCCCTCGGCCTATCGGCGCAGCTTTCGCGGTTGAACCATCGCTGCCGGTGAGCCCAGACGCTTCATGCGGTTGGGCCGGCCGCAGCCAAGGCTGGCCGGCGACCTCCGGATCAGCCGGCCTGACCCAGGCGCGCGCGCAGGCGCGCGATCTGGCCCTGGCTCAGGCCGATGGTCTTCAGATAGCCCTCCGCACCGCCGTACTGGCGCGTCAGGGTCGCCAGGAACAGCGCCATGTTCTGCGGCGCGGTCCCGGCCATGCCGGCCAGCTTGCGACCCAGCTCGGGATGGGCCTGGATCGCGCTCATGAGCTGCGCATTCATCGCGCTGTCCTTCGGCTGGCCCTCCAGGTAATGGGCCGAGATGGCGTAGTTGTGCACGATGTCGTCGTGCGGCACCCTGGCCAAGTCCAGCAACAGGGCCGCGATCACTCCGGTGCGGTCCTTGCCGGCGGTGCAGTGGAACAGCACCGTGCCCTGCTCCTGCGCGGCGATCCGGGTGAAGACCTGGCGGAACTGCGGCTGATTGCGGCCCAACCACTGCACATAGGCCTCGCCCAGCGAATCGGGGAAGCTGCTCATCAACTGGGCCAGGTCGATCTTCTCCACGCCCATCAGCGAGATGCGCTGATAGTCGAAGCGCGGATCGTTGGCGAGCAGGTCGGGCGACTGCGCCTGCTCGTCGGCGGTGCGCAGGTCGATATCCAGGCGCACGCCAGCCTTGGCCAGCGCGTCGCGGTCGGCGGCCGTCGCGCGCCCCAGGTCGGCGGTGCGCAGGAACGCGTCCGCCGGGATCGGGCCGTCGCGCCCCTGCAGGCCGGCGAAGCTGCGGGCGTTCCAGACGCCCTGCAGCGGCACCACGCGCCGCGCGTCGTCGGGCAGCGGCTGCACGTTGCCGGTCTTGGCCGCCACGGACGGAGTCGGCGCCGGCGGGGCCGGTGCGGCGGCAGTGGAACGGGCCGGTTGCTGGCTCGCGCAGGCGCACAGCAGCGCCAGCGCCAGGACCAGCGGGAAATGGGAAGGCTTCATCTGCGAAACTCCGATGGATCAGAAGTGGACGGTCACGTCGAGGCCGAACGTGCGCGGATCGTTGAAGATGCCGGTCTGGCCGAGCGCGGCGCTGTTGAGCTTGTAGAACAGGTGCTGCTCGTCGAGCAGGTTGCGCGACCACAGCGAGAACTCCGCCGTCGCGCCACCCGAGCCCATCGGCACGTCCACCAGCGCGACGCGCGCGTTGACCACGGTGGAGCGGTCGGTGAGCGTCTGGTCGTACTCGGAGGTGTAGAAGCCGTCGGACCAGTTGCCGTCCAGGTGGAACTTCAGCGCCGAGGCGTTGGCCAGCGGCACCAGGTAGTCCACCGCCAGGCTGCTGGCGTTCTTCGGCGCCAGCAGCGGCTGCACCGTCACCTGCACGCCGGCGCCGAACGGGTCGACGGTGCGCAGCGCGTCGATGTCGGTATAGGCATGGCTCAGGCGCAGGGTCAGGTTCTCCACCGGCATCAGCGAGAACTCCAGCTCCGCGCCGCGCGACTGGACCTTGCCCAGCGCGTTGGTGGTCACTGCGGTCGTGCGCGTGACACCGCTGTTGGGATCGAACGGCAGGGTGAAGTCCACCTGCTTGTGCTCGACCGTGGCATCGAACAGCGCCAGGTTGAACCGGGCGCGGCTGTCCCAGAACTGCGACTTCAGGCCCAGCTCGTAGGCGGTGACTTCTTCCGGATCGAAGGCGGTGTAATTGGTCGAGCGCGAATTGGCGCCGCCGGCCTTGAAGCCGGTGCTGTACTTGGCGTAGACCATCGCCTGCGCGCCAAGGTCGTAGGCGATGTTGACCATCGGATCGAACCGGCTCCAGGCATCGTCGAAGCGCAGCCCCGTGCTGGCGCCGTTGACGATGTACAGCCGGCCGTTCTTGTCGTCGCGGGTGAAACGGCCACCGGCGGTCAGATGCAGGCGCTCCAGCGACGCGGGCGTCCAGGTCGCCTGGCCGAACAGGCCCAGGCTGTCGGTCCAGGCCTTGCTCGCGCGGTCGATGGTCACCTTGCGCAGGTCCAGCGGATTGGTCGCCGGATTGAGCGTGTAGCTGTTGCCGCCGGGTCCCCACACCAGCATGTTCGGGGTCTGCGCGTTGTCGCCGGCGGCCTCGTGGTAGTAGAACGCGCCGGCCAGATACTCCACCTGCGCGGTATTGCCGATCAGCTGGAACTCTTGGCTGTACTGGTGCTGGTAGACCTGCGCCAGGCTGTAGCGCGCGAACGGCCGGCCCGCGCCCGAATAGGTGGAGATCGCGTCGATCAGGCCCATGTCGAACTGGCCCTGCTCCAGCTCCCGGTAGGAGCTGATCGACTTCAGCGTCAGCGCGTCGCTCAGGTCCCAGCTGAGGTTGAGCAGGTGGCCATCGGTGCGGCCGACATTGGGCCGCTGCGGGCCGCCGAGGATCGCGCTGTCGCGCCGGTCGGTGCTGGCGCCGGCCTTCTGCAGCGGGCTGGCATAGGGGCCGGCGACCAGCAGTTGGGTGTGGTACGGCGTGGTGGCGTCGTACGCATTGTCGTAGGCGTAGAGCGCGGAGAATCCCGCACTGGGCTGCCACAGCGCGCTCAACCGCCCACCGCGCTTGGAGTAGGCGTTGAAATCCTTCTGGCCCGGCATCGGATTGTCGGTGGTGCCGTCGCGCTTGGCCTGCACCGCGTCGAGCTTGAAGCTCACCTCGCCGACCTTGGGCAGGTCCAGGTGCAGCCCGGTGTTGTAGCCGCCGTAGTTGGACACCCCGGCGGTGACGTTGCCGCCAAGCTCGCCGGTGGGCTGGCGGGTCACGATGCTGATCGCGCCGCCCTCGGTGTTGCGGCCGAACAGCGTGCCCTGCGGGCCCTTGAGCACCTCGATGCGCTCCACGTCGTAGAGCATGGCGCCCAGGCCCTGCGAGCGGCCGAGGAACACGCCATCGACATAGACGCCCACGCCCGCGTCGCGCGCCGGCTGGTTGGCATCGGCGGCCGCGCCGATGCCGCGGATGCCGATGTTCAGCGCCGAGCTGCGCGTGGCGAAGGGCGTGACCCGCAACGAGGGAATCGCGCCGTCGGCCAGGTTGCCCAGCGAGATGATCTTGCGGTCCTTCAGGGCCTCGGCATCGGCGACCGAGACCGAGATCGGCGTCTGCTGCAGGTTGGTGACGCGCTTCTGCGCGGTGACCACCACCTGGTCCAGCTCGACCGCCTCGCGGCTATCGCCGGAGGCGCCGGGAGCCGGGCCCTGGGTGGAGGCATCCTGATGCTGGGCCAGCGACAGCGAAGGCAACAAGGCGGCAAGAGAGAGCGCGAGCGCCTGCGGACGCAGGGCACGGGAACGTGGCGTGGGAGGCATGAGGGTGGGGATGGGGTGGCGGGAAGCGGACGCAGTCTGTGTGCCGGCGATGACAAATGAATGACCGTTCATTCCGTTTCGAATGGACTAACATCGCGGCCTTGTGGCACCCCCGACCAGCCCGATGCCTCCGCAACGCTCCGCCGCGCTCGACCCCACCGTCCCGCTCAACGCGCGCGCCCAAGCCCAGCGCGAACGCATCCTCGACGCCGCCCAGCGCTGCTTCATCGCCCGCGGCTTCCACGCCGCCTCGGTCAGCGACATCGCCACCGAGGCCGGCATCAGTCAGGGGCTGATGTACCGCTACTTCGACAACAAGCGGGCGATGATCCTGGCGCTGATCGAGCGCCAGCTGCGTTCGGACCAGGAGGGCATGCGGGCCACGCCGCTGTCGGCCAACATCGTCGAGGAGCTGCTGGAGATCCACCGGCTGTGGACGCGCGGCGAGGCGATCGCCGGCGGGGACGCGAGCATCGCCAGCGTGGCGCTGTACGTGGAGATCACCGCCGAGGCGCAGCGCGACCCGGTGGTGGCCCAGGTCCTGCAACGCCACGACCGCCTCACCACCCAGACCGTCTGCGACTGGCTGCGCCAGCACGATCTGTCGCGCGGCGCGCCGATCGACGAAGCCGACCTGCAGCGGCGCACCCTGCTGATGCGCACCGTGGTCGAAGGCCTGGCGATGCGCGCGGCGCGCGACCCGGACATCGCGCCGGACACCGTGCGCGCCATGCTGGCCGGCACCATGGCGCAGGTGCTGGGCGGCTGAGGCCGGAGCAACGGTCTCAGATCAAGCTGCGGCCTCCCTGTAGAGCGGAGCTTGCTCCGCTGGGGCTTTTCCATGATCCGGCCGAAACGCGGCGGAGCAAGCTCCGCTCTACAGGTGGGAGCCGCGACGCGGGCCTTCCCCCGCGCTGCGATAAACTCGCTTCATGCGCGTCCTTCTCCAGCAACACCCCAGCGTGGGCCAGACGCCCCGCTACCTGCAGCTGACCCTGCAGCCGGACCTGTTCGGCGGCTGGGAGCTGCTGCGCGAGGCCGGCCAGGTCGGGGGGCGTGGGCAGCTGCGACGCGAGCAGTTCATGGCCCAGGCCGAGGCCACCGCCGCGTTCGAGAAGCTGCGCGACACGCACATCAAGCGCGGCTATCAGGTGATGTTCGTGCACGGCTTCGAGGCGCCGCGCGCCTAGCCATGCAGCCGGTCCTCGACACGGAGCGCCTGCGGCTGCGTCCGTACCGGCCTTCGGACGCGGCCGACGTGCAGCGCCTGGCCGGCGACGCGCGCGTGGCCGACACCACGGCCAATATTCCTCACCCCTACCCCGACGGCGCGGCGCAGGCCTGGATCGCCGGGCTGGCGCCGGCGCTGGCCGCCGGCACGCGCATCGCCTACGCGATCACGCTGCGCCAGGACGGTGCCCTGATCGGCACGGTCGATCTGCACGAGATGTCCCGCACCCACGCGCGGGCGATGCTGGGCTACTGGATCGGCGTGCCGTACTGGGGCCAGGGCTATGCCACCGAAGCGACGCGCCGCCTGATCGATCATGGCCACGCCGCGCACGGCATCAGCCGCATCGGCGGCGCCTGCCTGGCGCGCAATCCGGCCTCGGCGCGGGTCATGGAGAAGGCCGGCCTGCGCCTGGAAGGCCGCCTGGTGGCACACGAATGCAAGCATGGGGTCTTCGAGGACCTGCTGCTGTACGGCCTGATCCTGCCCGGCCGCGTCCCCGCGCCCTCACCCGCCTGATTCCCTCTCTTTACGGAAGACCTGCCTTGTCCCTGCCGCCGCTCAAGAACGACCGCCTGCTGCGCGCCCTGCGCCGCCAGCCCACCGATCGCACGCCCGTGTGGCTGATGCGCCAGGCCGGGCGCTACCTGCCCGAGTACCGCGCCACGCGGGCGCGCGCCGGCAGTTTCTTAGGGATGGCCAAGCACCCGGAGATCGCCTGCGAGGTCACGCTGCAGCCGCTGGCGCGCTTCGAGCTGGACGCGGCGATCCTGTTCTCCGACATCCTCACCATCCCCGATGCGATGGGGCTGGAGCTGTACTTCGTCGAAGGCGAAGGCCCCAAGTTCCGCCATACCGTGCGCAGCGCCGACGAGGTCGCGCGCCTGGGCGTGCCGGACATGGAGACCGAGCTGCGCTACGTCATGGACGCGGTGCGCCTGATCCGCCGCGAGCTGGACGGCCGCGTGCCGCTGATCGGCTTTTCCGGCAGCCCGTGGACGCTGGCCTGCTACATGGTCGAAGGCGGCGGCAGCAAGGACTTCGCCCGGATCAAGGCGATGGCGCTCAACGACCCGGACACGCTGCACGCCCTGCTCAAGGTCAACACCGATGCGGTGATCGCCTACCTGGCCGCCCAGCACGCGGCCGGCGCGCAGGCGCTGCAGGTGTTCGACACCTGGGGGGGCGTGCTGAGCCCGGCCATGTACCGCGAGTTCTCCCTGCCCTACCTGCAGCGCATCGCCGCCGAGCTGGAGCGCGGACACGGCGCCGAGCGCGCGCCGCTGATCCTGTTCGGCAAGGGCAACGCCGCGCACCTGGAGGCGCTGGCCGCCAGCGGCACCGAGGCGGTCGGCGTGGACTGGCTGGTGGAACTGGAGGAAGCCGCGCGCCGCACCGCCGGCACGGTGGCGCTGCAGGGCAACCTCGACCCGGCGGTGCTGTACGGCTCGCCCGCGGCGATCGACGTGCAGGTCAAGCGCGTGCTGGACAGCTACGCCGCCGGCAACGGCGGGTCGCGCGATGGCCACGTCTTCAACCTCGGCCACGGCATGTCGCCGGACATGAACCCCGATCACGTCACCGCACTGGTCCAGGCCGTGCATCGGCACAGCGCGCGCTGACGCGCGACAGCCTGGCGCGCGACTTCGCGCGCCAGGTTTCAGCCGCGGGCCATCGTCGCCTGGCGCTCCTGCTGCTGCGCCGGATCCTGCGGCTGCGTCATCGTCAGCAACTGGGCGCCGGTCTGCTGCGCCTGCGGCGCCGGCTGACGCAGATCCACGCCGGCGCGCTGGCCCGGCTGATCGCCCGCCAGCCACAGGGTCTGGTCGTGGACGCCGACCTGCCGCAAGCGCTCGACCGTGATGCCTTCCTGGCGCGCCAGCAGCGTGGCGCGGGCGAGATGGTCTTCGCTCACGCCGGCCGGGGCGCGGTCCCGGATCGCGGCGAAGAGCGGCGTATCGGGATGGCCGGCATGGCCCAGCTGCGGCGGCGAGGCCGCCGCGGTGTTGAAGTCGACCTTCGGTGCGGCCGGCGATGGCGCGCCCGGGGCGGGCGCCCGCGGTCCCTGCACCGCGGCGCCTTCCAGCTGCCCGGGCAGCGGCGAGAACGACAGCGGCCGTCCGCGCGCCTCTTCGCCCGAGCGCAGCGCGACGGTGTACAGGGTCGAAGGCAGGCCGGCCAGCGTGCTGGGGTTGTGGATCAGGTCGACGGCGAAGCGTTCCGGCGTGCGCTGGCCGCCCTGGGGCGTCGGCTCGGCCAGCAGGCGGATCACATCGTTGCCGCCGGTGCGCGCGATGTTCTGGTTGGCACGCTGGGTCTGCGCCTGCAGCCCCGCCATCTCCTGCTCGGTGAAGCGCAAGGTGGCCTCCTGGCCGGCCTTGAACGGCGTCGCGCCCTCGCGTCCGTAGACCGCGTTGAGCTGACCGGCCTGGGTGGCGTCCGGGGTGAAGCGATAGCGATAGCTGCGCTCGCCCGGCGTGCCGTCGGCGGCGAAGGACTGGTCGATCCGAAGGCTGACATCGTGCTCGCGGTAGCGCAGCGTGCGCGAGACCTCGGCGCTGCCGTCGCCGTGCACGGTGCGCACGGCCTGGCCGCTGTTGACGCCGGTCGATAGCGAGGTCGAGCGTGCGCCCAGGCCAAGATCGACCTTGCCTTCCGAACGCAGGTCCAGGCGCGAGACCGTGCTGACCTCGGACAGCCCGGGCGCATCGCGTTCGGGCATGACGCCGGAGCGCATGAAGGCGTCGTAGGCCTGGCGGCCCTGCGGATTGGACAGATCGAACTGCGCGGTGTGCAGCGTGCCACCGGACACATGATCCTCCCGTCCGAGCATGGCGCTGGCCGGGCCGAGCTTCAGGCCGACGCCGTGGTAGGCCTCCACCGCCTCGCGCGGACCGGCCACGACGCGCACGCGCTGGCCTTCCAGCGCCTCGATCGAGACCTGGACGCCCTGCTCCTGCCCCACACGATCCCGGGTGGCCAGCTGCCGCAGCCGGGTGCCGACCTCGACGCTGCCGGTGTGCGCCGCGTCCATGCTGATGCGCGTGCCCACCGGCATCGACGCCGGGTCGAAGGGATTGATCGAACGCGGGTCGATCTCGCGCGCGGCACGCTCGGGCACCGCGGCCTCGAACCTGACCGTGCCGCCCTCCTGCACGCGGGCGTCGACGCCGAAGCCGCGCGCCGCCGCGTTGCCTTGGACGAAACCGCTCAGGCGGCCTTCCAGCGTGTAGCGCACCTGGCCCTCGGCGTGGGTGATCGCGCCTTCGACCCTGGCATCGAGCCCGGCCTTGAGGTGTTCGCCGCCGGCGCGCAGCTGGCCTTCGGCCTGCGCACCGTGTTCGGTCAGCCGGCCATCGAGTTTGCCGGTGAGCGCAGTCGGCGGCGGATCGGCACGGACAGCAGACACGGGCGGCGTGGAGGACTCATCCATGACGAGGGCTCGGCAGCGGATCGGGGGCGCGATGCTACCAAGCGCTGTACCGGGTCCTCGCCGAAGCACGCGCAAACCTAGACGGAATGCTCACCAGCACAGCTCACCGGCACAGCGCCGCGATCGCCTCCTCGAGCAGGTCGCCGGTGACCGGCTTGCGCAGGAAGCCGTCGAAGCCGGCGGCGCGCGCCAGCGGTTCTGCCTCGGCGTCGGCGCGGGCCGTGACTGCCAGCAGCGGCAGGTCCAGGCCCTGGGCGCGCAGCTGGGTGGCCAGGGCCAGGCCATCCAGGCCGGGCAGGTCGAGGTCGAGCAGGGCGATGTCGAAGCGCTCCACGCGCGCCTCGGTCAGGGCCGCCAGCCCGTGCGCCACCGCACGCACGCGGTGGCCGCGTGTCTGCAGCAGGCCGCTGATGACCGCGGCGACGGTGGGGTCGTCCTCGACCAGCAGCACGGACAGCGGCTGCACCTGCCGCGCGTGGCGATCGCGCACCGCCGGCACGAGTGTATCCGCCGCGGCCGGCAGCGGCAGGTACGCCAGGAACCGCGTGCCCTGCCCCGGCGCGCTGTCCACCGTGATCCGCCCGCCCATGGCCTGGGCCAGCTCCTGGCAGATCGCCAGGCCCAGGCCGCTGCCACCGTAGCGCGCGGTGGTGCGTGCGCCTTCGGCCTGCTCGAAGCGCTGGAACAGCCGCGTCTGCTGTTCGGCGCTCATGCCCGGCCCGGTATCGCTGACGATAAGCACCACACCCGCCTCCGCCGCCTGCACGTGCAGCGCGACGCGGCCGCGCGCGGTGAACTTGACCGCATTGCCCAGCAGGTTCATCGCGATCTGGCGCACGCGCAGCGGATCGCCGCGCAGCGCGCGCGGCACGTCCGCGTCCACCTGCCAGTCGAAGGCCAGGCCCTTGCGCTCGGCGTTGGGTGCGATGAGGGCGGCGACCTCGCCGAGCAGTTCGCGCAGGTCGAAGTCCTGCACGTCCAGCGCCAGCCGTCCGGCCTCGATGCGGGCCAGGTCCAGCGCGTCGTTGACCAGACGCAGCAGATGCGTGCCGGCCTTCTGGATCGCCGCCACATAGCCGCGTTGGTTGGCGTCCAGCGGCGTGGCGGCGAGCAGTTCGCTCATGCCCAGCACGCCGGTCATCGGCGTGCGCACCTCATGGCCCAGCGTGGCCAGGAAGTGGGTCTTGGCCTGCGAGGCCTGTTCGGCCAGCACGCGCCTGTGCTGGGCCATCTGCCATGCGCTGCGCCGCTGCACGCGACGCCGATACGCCCAGGCGCCGGCCAGCAGCAGGCACAGCCCCAGCAGCGAGAGCGCGAGCAGGCCGGGCACGCTGCGCCACCACGGCGGGGCCACGCTGAAATGCAAGCGATGCACGGCCGAGGCGTTGCCGCTGGCGTCGAAGCCCTGCAGCGCCAGCGTGTAGTCGCCCGGCGCCAGCGCGGAGAGCACGCGATCGCCGCTGGCGCCCTGATCGACCCAGTCCGGATCCAGGCCGAGCAGGCGCGAGCGGTAGCGGCTGCCGGCCACATCGTCGAAGGCCAGCAGCCGCACGCCCACGCGCAGCTCGCGATCGTCCGGCCGCAGGCGCGGCGTCGACGCGGGCAGCGCTTCGATGCGGCCCTCGCGCACGACCGTGGGCGGCCGCAGCAGCAGCGGCGGCGAGATCGCGGTGCGGTCGGGTGTGGCCGGGTCGATCAGCACCAGCGCGCCATCGCTGGTGGTCGAGGCCAGCACGCCGCTTTCGAGGCGGTACAGGCATTTTTCGAGGAACTCCTGGCTGCTCAGTCCGTCGCGCACGCCGAAGGTGCGCACCACGACGCGCTGCGGATCGGACACGTCCACGCGCAGCAGGCCGCGCTGGGTGGCCAGCCACAGCCGGCCCTGGCCGTCGCGCTGCATGCCGTTGGCGGTCACGTTGGGCAGACCGGCCTCGATGCGGCGCGACAGCTGCCAGCGTCCCTCGTGCCATTGCCAGCGTTCCAGTTCCCCGATGCGGAACACCCACAGCGCCTGCGCCGATTCGGGCACGAAGCCGGATACCTCCAGCGCGCCGTCCGGCCCGTCCACCGGCAGCAGGCGCCGCGTGGCCGACTCCCAGCGCAGCAGGCCGGTGCCGCTGGCGATCCAGGGTTCGCCATCGGGCCCCAGGCGCAGCTGCTGGAAGGCCAGTTCGTGGCCGGTGACGGGATGCCGGGCGAATGCATCCAGGACCTCGCCGCTGCGGCCATCGCGACGCTGCACCGCGCCCGGCGTGCCCAGCCACAGATCGCCGCGCGCATCCTCCAGCAGGGTCTCGGGCGCGAACGCCACCTGCCCGGCGCTGTGCAGCGGCCAGTCGCGGCGCGCGCCGGTGGCCAGATCCAGCCGCACCAGGACGGCCGGGCGCACGCCCAGCCACAGCGCGCCGCGCCGGTCCTGCACCGCGCTGGTCAGGCCCAGATGCAGCGGGTCGATGCCGCGGAAGGCGGTCACCGTCACCGCGCCGCTGCGGCTGTCGACCTGCTCCAGGGTGCCGGCCGCGTCGGTCTGCCACAGCACGCCGTGGCGGCCGGGAGCCACGCTGCAGTAGGGACTGATCGAGGTGCCCTTGGCCGCCGGCAGCACGGCCATGCGCCGCCAGTCCGGGCGCAGATACGCCAGGCCCTTGCCGACCACGCCCATCCACAGTCCACCGCCGGCCACCGCCTGGAAGCTGGTGACGAAGTGGCGGTCGAACAGTCCGTCGCGATCGCGCACCCACTGCGGCGCCCGCGCGCCATGCGTCAGCCACAGGCCGTTGGCGGTGCCGAGCCAGGACTCGCCGTCGCCCGCATCGGCGACGGCGAGGATCTGATTGGCGCCCTCGAACATCGCCGACCACGCCGGCGTGCGCCAGACCTCGTCGCGGCCCAGGACGCGCGGCCCGGCGCGGGTGCCGGCCCACAGCGTGTCGCCGACGCGGGTCAGCGAGAGCACGGCCAGCGCGCCGGGGCCGCCTGCGGGCAGCGCGTGGAGTCGGCCGGCCTGCACGTAGGCCAGCCCGGCTTCGGTGCCGACCCAGAGCCGGCCGCGCGCATCGACGGCCAGGCTGGTGACCACATCCGAGGGCAGCACGCCGCCGGTGTTGGCGTGGTCGAAGCGGGTCAGCGCGCCGTCGGCGTCGATGCGGTACAGGCCGCCGCCGTTGGTGCCGAACCAGACGTGATCGTCCAGGCCGGCGATCGCGTACACGTCGTCGCTGCGCATCTGCGGGTACTGCGCGCGGCGGTAGTGGCGGAAGCCGCGGCGTCCGGCGTCGAGCACGCTCAGGCCGGCGCTGGCCACCCAGACCTGGTCATGCGGATCGACATACAGCGCCTGCTGCAAGTTACCGGCCACCGAGGCGGGGTCGCGCGGGTCGTGCTGCCAGACGGTGAACTCGGTGCCGTCGAAGCGCGCCAGTCCGTCGTAGGTGGTCAGCCACAGATAGCCGGTGCGATCGGTGGCCAGGGCGGTGATCGAGGTCGAGGGCAAGCCTTCAGCGGTGGCAGTCAGGCGGAACGCGGGCCGCTGCGGCACCTGCGCGTGGGCCTTCGCCACGGCGCAGCACAGCGCCAGCGTCCAGAGCACACGGCGCAGCCCCTCGCACCGGCATTCCATGCTTCGGCTCACTCCATCGATGTCCCCGGTTCATCCTCGCAACGCGCATCGGCGTGTGCAAGCGCCGGTGCGATTCGGATGTGGCCAAAAATGTGTTTTCTCTCGATTAGGGGACAGCGGTGCCTGTGCGCTGGATCGCGGCGCCTTGGGCGGTCTGGCTTCGGAAGGGCGGCGGTCCGGCGGGCGATGTCCGCTTTTCCCTCAATCAGGGCATCCTGCCCTGATTCGGGCGCTCGGCTTCCTGCCTCGCTCATCGCGGCCACCGCCCGCCGGCCCGCTGCCGCGCGCGTCAACTCAAAGGACTCCGGGTCGAAGAAGTCCTGATCTTTCTTGGCGCAGAGCGCCGCCCCCCTGTGGGAGCCGCCATGGCGGCGATGGGGCTTTACCGGGAAGGCCTCATCGCCGCCATGGCGGCTCCCATCCGTAGAGCGGAGCTTGCTCCGCTGCTCTTCGTTCAGTTCATGAGCAAGGCCCCAGCGGAGCAAGCTCCGCTCTACAGATAGGCCGCTGCGAGATTTGAGGAGACAGTTGCTCCCACCAAGCCGTGAGGCGCGGCCGATCTTTTCGCATCGCGGAAGTCGCTGGGTTCCCGCGTTCGCGGGAACCACGACCCGCGGCCAGCGCTACTCCTTGCGCAGATTGGCTGCCGCGCGCGCGGCAGTCATCGCGGCGGCCAGCAGTTCGCCGGTCACCGGCTTGCGCAGGAAGGCGTCGAAGCCGGCCTCACGCGCCTGCACTTCGGCCTGCGCATCGGCGCGTGCGGTCACCGCCAGCAGCGGCTGGGCGAAGCCCTGGCGGCGCAGTTCGCGCGCCAGCGCCAGTCCGTCCATGCCGGGCAGGTCCAGATCGAGCAGGGCGATATCGACCGGCGCCAGCGCCAGTTCGGTCAGCGCGGCCAGGCCATGCGGCACGGCGCGCACGCGGTGGCCGCGGGCCTGCAGCAGGCCGACGATCACCTCGGCGATGGTGGCGTCGTCCTCGACCAGCAGCACCGACAGCGGCACGTCGCCGGCGTCGGCCTGGACCACGCCGGTCGCATCGCCCTGCGCCACCGGTAGCGGCAGGTCGACCACGAAGCGCGTGCCCTCGCCCGGGGTGCTCTCCACCGCGATGCCGCCGCCCATCGCCGCGGCCAGCTCCTGGCTGATCGCCAGCCCCAGGCCGCTGCCGCCGTAGCGCGTGTGCGCACCGTCGCCCTGCTCGAAGCGCCGGAACAGCCGCGCCTGCTGCTCGGCGTTGATGCCCGGTCCGGTGTCGCTGACCACCAGGCGCAGGCCCTGCCCGTCCAGCGGCAGCGCCTGCAGGCGGACCTGCCCGCGCTCGGTGAACTTGACCGCGTTGCTCAGCAGGTTGAGCAGGATCTGGCGCACGCGCACCGCATCGCCGCGCAGCGCGGCCGGCAGCCGCGGATCGATCTCGCTGGTGAAGGTCAGGCCGCGCCGTTCGGCCATCGGCGCGGTCAGCGCGACCACTTCGTCCAGCAGTTCGCGCAGGTCGAAGTCCTGCTGATCCAGCTCCAGGCGGCCGGCCTCGATGCGCGCCAGGTCCAGCGCGTCGTTGACCAGCCGCAGCAGGTGGCGACCGGCGTTCTGGATCGAGCGGATGTAGCGGTGCTGGCGCTCGTCCAGCTTGGTGGCCAGCAGCAGTTCGCTCATGCCCAGCACGCCGGTCATCGGCGTGCGCACCTCGTGGCCGAGCGTGGCCAGGAACTGGGTCTTGGCCTGCGAAGCCTGCTCGGCCACGCTGCGCCGGTGCTGGGCCATCTGCCATTCGGTGCGGCGGCGCAGGCGCCGGCGGTAGGCGTGCATCCACCAGGCGATCAGCACGATCAGCAGGCCGACCATGCAGGCCACGCCCCACGGGCTCTGCCACCACGGCGGGGCCACGCGGAAACGCAGTGTCTTGACCTGCGACCACACGCTGTCGCTGCTGCGGCCCTGCACTTCCAGCGCGTAGCGGCCCGGCGGCAGGCGCGAGAAGATGCGCTCGCCGGTGTTGCCCACCTCGACCCAACCCGGGTCGTAGCCGCTGAGGCGGAAGCGATAGGTAGTGCCCTCGGCGCCGGTGAAGGACAGCAGACGCGCGATCACGTGCAGGTCGCGGTCCTCGCTGTCCAGCAGCGGATGGCCGACATGGGTCAGGTCGAGGCCGCGATCGCCGCGGCGCACGCCGACGAATTCGAACTGCAGGTCCGGCCGCCGCGCCGAGGGCACCAGCCGCGCCGGGTCGAACAGCACCAGGCCATCGGGCGTGGCCATCGACAGCTGGCCACTGACGGCCTGGACCAGGGTGCCGTGGCGGATCTCGGGGTTCGGCAGGCCGTCGCGCACGCTGTAGGTGCGCACCGTGCCCTGGATCGGATCGACCCGCGCCAGGCCGCGGCTGGAGATGGTCCACACCACGCCGCGCGCGTCCACGCGCATCCCGGTCGGGGCGATGGACGGGAAATCCTGCGCGATGCCGATCGACTGCCGCCAGCGCAGGCGATGGCCATCCCAGGCGTAATGGTCCAGCTGGCCCATGCGCCCGGTCCACAGGCTGCCGTCGGCGGCCAGGTCCAGCGAGAACACGGGCTGATCCGGCGCGCCGGGCACGGCGGCCAGGCGCCCACGCGCGGCATCCAGGTCAGCACGCCCTGGTTGGTGGCCAGCCACAGGCGCTGGTCGGCGTCGCAGCGCATCTGCTGCACGACCAGGCCGGAGGGATAGTCGGCGGTGCCGCGTTCCAGATTGCGCAGCACATGGCCCTGCTCGTCGCGCAGCTGCAGGCCGGCCGAGTTGGTGCTGATCCACAGCTGCGCGCCGCAGCGGCGCAGTTCGACGATGCCGCCGGGCAGCGGCTTGTCGCGGGCATCGTCCACGGTCCACTCGCGCCGCTGGCGGGTGGCCGGGTCGTAGCGCAGCAGCTTGTCGATCAGCCCGACCCAGACCCGACCCTGGCTGTCCTCCTCCACCGACTGCGGCCAGTTGACCGGATCCAGCGGCTGGATGTGCTGCTCCACCCGGCCGGTCGCCGGATCCAGCCAGTCCAGCGCGCCGCGGGTGCCGACCAGCCACAGCCCGCCGCGTCTGGACGGCGCCTGCGCCAGCACGAACGGGTTGGTCATGGTGCTCGGGTCGCTGGCGTCGTTGGTGAGCACGGCGAACTGGCGCCAGTTGGCCGGCAGATGCCACAGCCCCGCGTTGAGGCTGGCGAACCACAGGCCGCCGTCGCGGTCCTCGTAGCCGCCCATCCAGTTGGGCTTGACCACGCCGCGCGCCGAGACGCTGTACAGCGGCACGTTGCGCACCGTGCCGTCGGCGGCCTTGTAGCCCATGCCGGCGGCGGTATCGAGCCAGTAGGTGCCGGCGATGTCGCGCAGCATGGTCTGCAGGATCGGGATGTGGGTGACCGGCCGCCACGGGTCGCGCACCCAGCTGCCGTCGGGCTTGCGCAGCGACACGCCGCGGCTGGTCGCCACCCACAGGCTGCCGTCGGCCTCGACCGTGAGGCGGTTGATCGTGGGCGAAGGCAGCGCCGTCGATGGCACGCGTTCGAAGTCGTGCCCGGTCCAGCGCGCCAGGCCGCTGCGCGTGCCCACCCACAGGCTGCCGTCCGGCGTCACCGCCATGTGCACCACATCGCGCCCGGACAGCGCGCGCGGGTCGTCGGGCCTGGCCCGGTAGAGCTCGAAGCGCCCGTCCGGCAGGCGCCGGGTCAGCCCGCCGGCCGAGGTGCCGAACCACAGGCTGCCATCCGGCGTGGCCGAGATGCACCAGATGGAATTGCTGCGCAGCTGCGGGGTGTTGGCGCGGTTGTAGAAGCGGAAGTTGCGGCGATCGGCGTCGAAGACCGCCACGCCCTCGTTCTCGGTGCCGATCCACAGCTGGTTGCGCGCATCGACGTACAGCGCCCACAGCTGGTTGTCCCTGAGCCCGTGCTCCATCCGCCAGATGCGGAAGCCGCGCCCGTCATAGCGCGCCAGGCCGTCGCTGCTGGCCATCCACAGATAGCCTAGGTGGTCCTCGGCGAAGGCGGTGATGGTGGCGCTGGGCAGGCCGTCGGCCACGCCCATCTGCCGCGGCTGCGGGGTCAGCGGGACAAGCGCGCCCGCCAGCCCGCTCCAGGCCAGCAGGCTCCACAACACGATCGCGCGTCCCCACATCCGGATCTCTTCCTTCACCCGCCTGCGCGCGCCATCACGACCCGCCTGCGGGCCATCGTGCAGGCCCGTGGCCGGCGCTGGCAACTGCGCGCGCCGCGGGTCCGGCCTGAACGCCATTGCGCGCCGCGCAATGGAATGTTGCCGCAGGGCCCGAAGCGCGCGACCGGCGGCATGCCTAGAATCCCCCCATGCCCAACCCATCCCGCCTCCGCACGCTGCGCTCGCGCCTCTGCCTGCTCGCCGCCCTGGCCATGCCGGGCGCCGCCTGGGCCACCAGCGAGACCTACCAGCTCGATCCGGTCCACACCCGGGTGCTGTTCTCCGTCTCGCACGCCGGCTTCTCGCAGGCGATGGGCACGGTCTCGGGCAGCACCGGGCTGATCGAAGTCGACCCCGACGACTGGAGCCGCGCGCGCGTGCAGGTCAGCGTGCCGCTGGAGCGCGCCGATCTGGGCGATGCGGCCTGGAACAAGGCCGTGGCCGCCTCCAACCTGCTCGACGTCAAGGACCATCCGCGCGCCGAGTTCGTCTCCACCCGGGTCATGCCGCGCGGCGGCGACCACTTCGACGTGGTCGGCCAGCTGACCCTGCACGGCGTCACCCGCGAGGTCACCCTGGCGGTGACCTTCAACCAGCTCAAGCGCCATCCGCTGCCGCCGTTCCGGCGCACGGTGGGCTTCTCGGCCACCACCACGCTCAGCCGCGCGGCCTTCGGCATCGATGCCTGGCCCTCGGTGATCGGCGATGCGGTGCAGCTGAACCTGCAGGTGGAGGCCACGCGCACGCGCGAGGCGCTCGAACCCGCCGCCGCCACGCCCGCCGACCCCACCTCCCCGTCCACGCCCGCCCAGGAACCCGCCACGCCATGACCCGAGCCAACGCCCAACGCTGGGGCGCCGTCAGCCAGACCCTGCACTGGCTGATCCTGCTGTTGCTGCTGGTGCTTTGCGTGGTCGGCCTGACCATGGGCGACCTGCCGCGCACGCCCAAGTACTTCTGGGTCTATACCGCGCACAAGTCGCTGGGCATCACCGTGCTGGTGCTGGTGGCGCTGCGCCTGGCCTGGCGCCTGTACGCCGGCGCGCCGCCGCCGGTGCCGGGCACGCCGCGCTGGCAGCACGCCATCGCCACGCTGACCCACGTGCTGCTGTATGGGGTGATGTTCGCCATGCCGCTGTCGGGCTGGCTGTACGACTCGGCCAGCGGGCTGCGGCCGTTCAAGTTCTTCGGCCTGTTCGAGATGCCCAAGCTGGTCGCGCCCGACGAACACCTGCGCCACCTGGCCCATTCGGCGCACGAATGGGGCCTGTACGTGCTGATCGTGCTGGTGGCGCTGCACGCCGGCGCGGCGTTCTACCACCACCTGTTCCAGGGCGACGCCACGCTCGCCCGCATGCTGCCGCGCGGCTGGTTGCGCGTGTCGGCCCAACCGAAGGATGCATGACATGTCCCGCCATTTCCTCAGCCCCGCCCTGACCGCCGCCGCCCTGGTGGCCGCCTTCGTCGCCGCCCCGGCCCGCGCCGCCACCTACGTGCAGGCGCCCGGCTCGACGCTGGTGTTCGCCAGCAGCTACGACGGGGAGACCTTCACCGGCAAGTTCGGCAAGTTCGACACCAAGGTCAGCTTCGATCCGGCACACCCGGAGTTGGGCACGATCGACGTCACCATCGGCCTGGCCGGCACCAGCAGCGGCAACGGCGACCGCGACTCGACCCTGGCCAGCGCGGACTTCTTCGACGTGGGCAAGTTCGCCCAGGCCACCTACAAGGCCAAGGGCTTCAAGTCGCTGGGCGGCGATCGCTACAGCACCGACGGCGTGCTGACCCTGCGTGGGGTCTCCAAGCCGGTGACGCTGACCTTCGTGTGGACGCCGGGCGCGCAGCCCACGCTGGCCGGCAAGGCCACGGTCAAGCGCCTGGACTTCGGCGTCGGCGGCGGCGACTGGAAAGACACCAAGACCATCCCCGACGCGGTGGCCATCAGCACCAAGGTCGTGCTCAAGCCCGGCAGCTGAGCGGCGAGGGATTGGTGGGAGCAGCCACGGCGGCGATGAAGCTTTCCCGTTAAAGCCCTATCGCCGCCGTGGCGGCTCCCACCTGTAGAGCGGAGCTCGCTCCGCTGGGGCCTTCCCCACGAACCGAACGAAGCGCAGCGAAGTCCCCAAGAGGAGATCGCCGCAAGCTCCGCGCTACAGGCAGGCCGCTGCAAGATTTGAAGAGACTGTGGCTCCCACAATGCGGGGAAGCACTAGGCCAGAGGTGCGCATGACTTCCCGGCCATGCGGGGCCGGCGCGCGCGGCGCATCGTGCCGGCACTTTCCTTGCCAGGCCTTCGAGCATGCGTGCGCCCCTGATCGCGATGTTGCTGTCCGCCGCGCTGTCCCTGCCCACGGCCGCCGCGCCGTCCGCCCTGCCGGCCACGCCGGAAGACGCCCTGCGCCAGTACCAGCAGGCCGAACTCGACTTCGACCTGGACCGACTGCGCCAGGTGCTGGATGCCTCGTTCGTCGAGATCAGTCCGCTGGGCCAGGTGGACGAGCACGACGCCGTGCTCTCGTTCTACGCGCCGGACAAGAAGGTCGCCGCGCCGCCGGTGACAATGGACGAGGTGGTCGTGCGCGCGCATGGCGACGCCGCGGTGCTCTCGGCACAGCTGCACTACGTGGTCGGCGAGCGCGCGATGGCGATGCGCCTGGGCGCCACCGCCAAACGCACGCCGCAGGGCTGGGTGCTGGTGTCCGCGCAGTACACGCCGATCAAGGCGAATACGCCGCCGCCAGTGCACTGAGTTTGCCGGGCCCTCAGCGCGCCAGGAAGGCGCGCACCGCTTCGATGGTGAAGGGCCAGTCCAGTTCGGCCTGCGAGCGCGCGTCGCGCAGCACCGGCACGCGCAGGCCGTAGCGCGCCTCCAGCGCGGCATCGTCGTCGATGAACACGCTGGCCGGCTCCGGCACGCGCGCGGCGGCCAGCACGGCCAGGGCCGCATCGCACAGGTGGCAGTCGTCGCGCTGGTAGAGCAGCAGGTCGGTCATGCGGGCGTGGCGGGCAGGCGAGCGGCTGAGTTAACCCGCGCGAAGATGCCGCGTCGAGTGTCGGCCGCGGCGTGGTTCCTGGGCGCATCCGGCGACGGGCGTGAATATCGAAATTAAGTGCAGTAAGGCTGGCCTACAATGCATTTCGAGCCCGCATCCCTGCCGATAATTTCGATTTTATGGACGCCGCCGTTACCGGCACCCTGGCCAGCCGCATCCACCAGCAGCTGCGGCACGACATCGTGCGCGGCCGGCTCAAGGCCGCCGCCAAGCTGAAGCTGGCCGAGCTGCAGCAGCGCTACGGCATCGGCCTGGCGCCCCTGCGCGAGGCGCTTGCGCGCCTGTGCGGCGAGCAGCTGGTGGTCAGCGCGGACCAGCGCGGCTTCTGGGTGGCGCCGCTGTCGCTGCAGGAGCTGGACGACATCGCCAAGGTGCGCGTGCTGGTGGTGGACGAGGCGATGAACGACTCCATCCTGCACGGCGATGCGGCCTGGGAGGCGCAGGTGGTCCAAGCGCTGGACGCGCTGGCGGCGATCGAACGCGACCTCTCCGGCAGCACCACCCAGCCGCCGGGCGATGTGCTGGACGAACTGGAGGCGCGCAACTTCGCCTTCCACCGCGCCCTGCTCGGCGCCTGCCGCTCGCCCTGGCTGCTGCGCCTGCAGGACATGTTCTATCACCAGGCCGAGCGCTACCGGTACGCCGCGCTGCCGCGCGCGCGCGACAAGCGCTTCTCGCTGGACGAGCACATGGCCATCGCCGATGCGGCCCTGGCGCGCAACGTGATCAAGGCCTGCCGCCTGCACGACGAACACATGGCCCGCACCCACGCCAGCGTGCGCGCGGCGCTGGCCCGCCACCTGCAGCCCGATGCGCCAGCGCCGCAGGCGCGCGCCTCGCGCTGACCTCATCAACGCAACCCCTGCCTGGAATCCACCGTGGCCGTCAGTACCTTCGACCTGTTCAAGATCGGCATCGGGCCGAGCTCCTCCCACACCGTCGGGCCGATGCGCGCGGCCGAGCGCTTCGTGCACCGCTGGCTGCTCGATCCGGGCCAGCTGGCGCGTACCGCGCGGCTGCGCGCCGAGGTGTTCGGCTCGCTGGCGCTGACCGGCCGCGGCCACGGCACCGACAAGGCCGTGCTGCTGGGCCTGGAAGGCCACCGCCCGAACCTGATCGACCCGGACATCATCCCCGCCACCCTGGCGCGCATCCGCGGCGAGAAGCGCATCCGGCTGATGGGCGAGCACGCCATCGACTTCGACGAGAAGCGCGACCTGGTGATGAACAAGCGCCAGAAGCTGCCGTTCCACACCAATGGCATGCGCTTCTCCGCCTTCGATGCCGCCGACAACGTGATCGCCACGCGCGACTACTACTCGGTCGGCGGCGGCTTCGTGGTCAATGCCGACGAGGCCGCCGAGGACCGCATCGTCGCCGACGAGACCGCCCTGCCGCATCCCTTCGCCAGCGGCGATGCGCTGATCGCGCGCAGCAACGAGACCGGCCTGTCCATCGCCCAGCTGATGTTCGAGAACGAGCAGGTCTGGCGCAGCCCGGAGGAGATCCGCGAGGGCCTGCGCGAGCTCTGGAGCGCCATGCAGTCCTGCGTGGCGCGCGGCATCCGCCAGGAAGGCACCCTGCCCGGCGGCCTGCACGTGGGCCGGCGCGCGCCGGCGCTGTACCGCGAGCTGTCCTCCAAGCCCGAGGCGGCCATGCGCGATCCGCTGACCACGCTGGACTGGGTCAACCTGTACGCCCTGGCGGTCAACGAGGAGAACGCCGCCGGCGGGCGCGTGGTCACCGCGCCCACCAACGGCGCGGCCGGCATCATCCCGGCGGTGCTGCATTACTTCGACCGCTTCTGCGCCGGGGCCGACGAGGCGCGCGTGTTCGACTTCCTGCTGACCGCCGCGGCGGTGGGCATCCTCTACAAGGAGAACGCCTCGATCTCCGGCGCCGAGGTCGGCTGCCAGGGCGAGGTCGGCGTGGCCTGTTCGATGGCCGCCGCCGGCCTGACCGCGGCGCTGGGCGGCAACACCAGCCAGATCGAGAACGCCGCCGAGATCGGCATGGAACACAACCTGGGCCTGACCTGCGACCCGATCGGCGGCCTGGTGCAGATCCCCTGCATCGAGCGCAACGCGATGGGCGCGGTCAAGGCGATCAACGCCAGCCGCATGGCCATGCGCGGCGACGGCAAGCACAAGGTCAGCCTGGACAAGGTGATCCGCACCATGCGCGACACCGGGCGCGACATGCGCGACAAGTACAAGGAAACCAGCCGCGGCGGCCTGGCGGTGAACGTCATCGAGTGCTGACCGGCGCGGGGACGCGCCGTCGCTGATGCGTTCCCGGCTGGCGCTCGCGCCTGTCATCCAGTGCGTCCCGCGGACTGGGACACGCCGGCACGCCTGCGCGAGGTCCTCACTGCGGCCTCGCCCGGGCCTGCCTACGCTGCGCCTCTCGTCCCTCCACTGGAGTCGCGCATGCCGCGTTCGTTCCTGGCCCTGTGCCTGGCCGCCCTGGCCGCGCCCGCCCTCGCCCAGCAGCAGCCCGCCTACGGCCCGCGCCTGGAAGGCTTCGACTATCCGCATCCGGTCCAGCGCTACGCCTTCAGCGCGCAGCAGCAGGACCTGGAAATGGTCTACATGGACGTGGCGCCGACCGGCCAGGCCAACGGCCAGACCGCCGTGCTGCTGCATGGCAAGAACTTCTGCGCCGCCACCTGGGAGGACACCATCGTGGCCCTGGCTAGGTCCGGCTATCGGGTGATCGCGCCGGACCAGGTGGGCTTCTGCAAGTCGTCCAAGCCGCGCCATTACCAGTTCTCGCTGGCCGGGCTGGCCGACAACACCCATGCATTGCTGACCAGTCTGGGCATCGACAAGGCGGTGATCGTCGGTCACTCGATGGGCGGCATGCTGGCGATCCGCTATGCGCTGATGTTCCCTGGCGAGGTCAGCCACCTGGCGCTGGTCGACCCGCTCGGCCTGGAGGACTGGAAGGCCGTCGGCGTGCCCTACCAGAGCGTGGACCAGTGGTATGCCGGCGAGCTGAAGACCAGCTTCGAGAGCATCAAGCAGTACCAGCTGGACGTGTACTACGCTGGCACCTGGAAGCCAGCCTTCGAGCGTTGGGCACGCATGCAGGCCGGCCTCTACGCCGGCGCCGGCAAGGAGATCAACGCCTGGGACCAGGCGCTGACCTACGACATGGTCTACAACCAGCCGGTGGTCTACGAGCTGCCCAGGATCGCCGTGCCTACCACCTTGTTCATCGGCCTCAAGGACCGCACCGCGATCGGCAAGGGCAAGGCGCCGCCGCAGATCCGCGCCACGCTGGGCAACTATCCGGTGCTGGGCAAGCGCGCGGCCGCGGCGATCCCGGGCGCGAAGCTGATCGAGTTCGACGACCTGGGGCACTCGCCGCAGGTGCAGGATCCGGCGCGGTTCAATGCGGCGCTGCTGAAGGCGCTGGCGCCATGACGAGCGTGCGCCGCGTCGCATTTCTCGATGTCTGGGCGCGAATCCGAAGCGAAGTCACAGTTTCGCCCGCGAAGTTGGCACGCCCCATGCGCGATCCCTCCCCATGCATTCCAACCAATGCCAGGGGACAGGCCGTGCTACCCGATTCCATGACCGCAAGATGCTTCTGCTGCGACCAAAAACTGTATTTCGCGCCAGATTCTGACGCGGGCCGTGTGATCGAACGCTACGGCATCGTGGTGTGCGCCACGTGCTTCGAAAGCAGCGCCAGCGGCTGGAGCGCCGAGCACGAGCCCCGCGTGCTGCAGCAGCTGCAGCTCAGCCGCCTGGCGCCGCCGGCGCGCAACGCCCACGGGCTGCTGCCGCGCGACTGACGCGCGCAGCCATGACGCATCGCGAAGGCGCAAGGAAGGCGGCGATGCGCGGAACGTTCGCGCCGAAGCGCGGTATCGCGCGCATGCCGTCCCTGTCCGCCCGATACGCCAACGAACAACGGACAGCATGCAATCGCTGACCGCCTGAGGCCGCCGGCACCAACGTCACGCGGCCAGTGAGGCCCGACCCGGCAACACGGCCAACACATCGTCCAGCAGCGCCGCGGCGGTGACCTCGGCGCCGGCGCCCGGCCCCTGGATCAACAGCGGCTGCTGCGCATAGCGATCACTGTGGATCGCCACGCGATTATCGGTCCCGGCACCACCGCACAGCGCATGTCCCGCGGGCAGGGCCTGCAGCGACACGCTGGCGCCGCGCGCATCGAAACGTCCGACGAACCGCAGCTGCGCGCCTTCTGCACGTGCAGCGTGTAGGCGCTCTTCCAGCGGCGCATCCAGCGTGTCCAGCAGCGCATCGACCTGCGCGTCGGACGCGCTGGCCAGCACCTGCGGCACCAATGACTCGACCCGCACATCGCCGACCTGCAGCGGCACGCCGGCCGCGCGCGCCAGGATCAGCAGCTTGCGGCGCACGTCCTCGCCGGACAGGTCGATGCGCGGATCCGGTTCGGTGAAACCGGCCTCGCGCGCCTGGCGCACGCAGGCCGAGAACGGCGTGCGGCCGTCGAAGCTGTGGAACAGGAAGGCCAGCGAGCCCGACAGCACGCCCTCGACCGAGGCGATCGCATCGCCCCCGGCGACCAGCGCGCGCAGGCTGCGCAGCAGCGGCAGCCCGGCGCCGACCGTGGCGCTGTCGCCGTAGCACGCCGCGCCCTCGCGCGCGGCCTCGGCGATCGCCTGGGCGCGCAGCAGATCGGCGCCGCGGCCGAGCTTGTTGGCGGTCACCACGTGCACGCCGCGGCCCAGCCATTCGGCGTGGCGCAGCGCGATGGCATCGCTGGCGGTGGCGTCGATGACGATGTCGCCGGCGTCCAGCGCATCGGCCTCGGCCCAGGGCGGCACGATGCGCGCATTGGCCGGTGCGGCGCGCAGCTGCGCCAGGCCCTCGTGCAGATCGCCCTCGCCTTCGACCACGCCGCGCGAGTTGGCGATCCAGGCGAACGCCGGCAGCGCCACGCCGCGCGCCTGCAGGCGCTGATAGCGGCCCACCAGGGCACTGCCGACCACCCCGGTGCCCAGCAGCGCCAGACGCGGCGCGCGGCGCGTGCCCAGGCGGATCACCGCGCTCATGCGTCGACCGTTTTCCGGCTTGCCTGGGCGATCACCGCCTGGGCGCGGGCCAGGCCGGCGCGCAGGTCGGCGACCAGGTCCTCGGCCAGCTCGATGCCCACCGACAGGCGCAGCAGGCCGTCGGAGATGCCGGCCTTGGCGCGCGCTTCCGGGGTCATCGCCGCGTGGGTCATGGTGGCCGGGTGCGCGACCAGGCTCTCCACGCCGCCCAGCGACTCGGCCAGGGTGAAGTAGCGCAGGCCGTCGACGAAGGCGCGCACCGCCGCCTCGCCGCCGTCCAGCTCGAAGGAGATCATCGCGCCGAAGCCCTTCTGCTGGCGTGCGGCCAGCGCATGGCCCGGATGCGAGGCCAGGCCCGGGTAGTAGACCTTGGCCACGGCCGCATGGCCGTCGAGCGCGGCGACGATGGCCGACGCGTTCTCCTGGTGCACGCGCAGGCGCGCGTCCAGCGTGCGCAGGCCGCGCAGGGTCAGGAAGGCGTCGAACGGCGAGCCGGTCAGCCCCAGCGCATTGGCCCACCACACCAGCTGCTGGTGCAGCTCGGCCTCGCGCGCGATCACCGCGCCGCCGACCACATCGCTGTGGCCGTTGACGTACTTGGTGGTCGAATGCAGCACCAGGTCGGCGCCGAACTCGATCGGCCGCTGCAGCGCCGGCGACAGGAAGGTGTTGTCCACCACCACCTTGGCCCCGGCCTTGTGCGCGGCCTCGATGACCAGGCGCAGGTCGGTGATGCGCAGCAGCGGGTTGGACGGGGTCTCGATCAGCACCAGCTTGGGCGAGGCCGCCAGCGCCTCGCCCAGCGACACCGGATTGGTCAGGTCGGCGGTGATCAGCTCGAAGTGGCCTTTGGCCGCCAGCGCGTTGAACAGGCGCCAGCTGCCGCCGTAGGCATCGTGCGGCACCACCAGCTTGTCGCCCGGCTGCAGCAGCGCGTTGAGCACCAGGTTGATCGCGCCCATGCCGGTGGAGGTGATCACCCCGCCCGCGCCGCCTTCCAGCTCGGCCAGCGCCTCGCCCAGCAGGTCGCGCGTGGGATTGCCGCTGCGCGTGTAGTCGTACTGGCGCTTGTTGCCGAAGCCGTCGAAGGAGAAGTTGGACGACAGCACGATCGGCGGGGTCACCGCGCCGTAGGCGGTGTCGCGATCGATGCCGGCGCGCACGGCGGCGGTGGCGGCGCTGCAGGGAATGGCGTCGTGGGAGGAATGGCTCACGGGGTGTCTCCGGTGGGGCGAAGGGCGGTGGCGAGGATCGCGTCGATGCGGTCGGTTTCTTTCAGGAAGGCGTCGTGGCCGTAGGGCGAGCGCAGCACGCGCAGGCTGCCGCGCTTGCCCAGCCCTTCGACCAGGGTGACCAGGTCGGCCAGCGGCACCAGGCGGTCGCCCTCGACGGCCACCACCAGGGTGGGCACGGCGATGGTCGAGGGGTCGATGCGGTGCAGGTCGATGGATTCGGACAGGCGCAGGAAGGCGGTGACCGGCGTGCGCGCGACGTAGGTCGCGCCGGCGGCGTCCAGGTAGTCCTCGGCCGCCACGCGCACGCGGCCGTTGACCAGCTCGGGCGCGGCGTCGAAGCGCTCGCCGAACTCCTCGGGCGTGCGGTAGCTCAGCATCGCGAACTGGCGCGCCAGCGACAGGCCCTGCTGGTCGGCGCACTGCAGCTGGCCCAGCGCCACCGCGTGGCGCTGCAGCGCGCGCCAGGCCGAGGCGAACGGATGCGGGCGATGCGCGCCGCTGACCGCGACCAGGCGCTCGACGCGCTGCGGATGCCGCGCGGCCAGGTGCTGGCCGACCAGCGCGCCGTAGGAGTAGCCGACGAAGGCGCGCAGCGCGGCGATGTCCAGCGCATCGAGCAGCGCGACGATGGCATCGGCCTGGTCGGCCGGATCGATCGGCGCGTCGAGCTGGCCGTCGGCGCCGATGAAGTCGAAGGACAGGATGCGCACGCGCGCCGGATCCAGCGTGCGGCCGGCGCGGACCAGATCGTTGGCCCAGCCGTTCTCGGGGAACTGCGCGCTGGCGGCGACGTGGCGGTGCGCGGAGATGCCGCCGGCCACGAACACCACCGGCGCGCCGGCCGGGCCGTGCAGTTCGTAGCGCAGGCTCAGCGTGCGCGCGCCGGCGTGGCGCAGGGCCAGGGCCACCGGCAGTTCGCCGCGGATCGCGGCCACGGCGCTGACCTGCGCACCGGCACAACAGGCATCGACGTCGGGGGATTCGGGGAGGGCGGCGGCGTTCACGAGGCTCATGGCGGATCCGGGAAGGAGCGGCCATCGAGCTTTCGCGGGGAAGCTCGCGTTCGTCGTGCGCGTCGAACGGCCATGCCGTCGATGCATCGTACGAACCATCTTTCGGTCTAAACGCGTAGGCGTCGCCGCAGGATTTGGCACCGACCACGAGGCGCTTGCGCGGCCCGCTGGCTGCCCCGGCTTCAAAGGGCCTGTCCCTCTGCCGGTCTCGATGGTGGGCGCAGGTTGCCAGCGCCGGAAGCGGTTGTCAATCGCTCCATCGCGATGGAGCGATGCTTCCACCTGAAACCGCCTTCCGCCTGCCGCATGGACGCGGTCTGCGCGGAGCGCTCGCGCATAATCGCCGCCCATGAACCGCGCCCCCCTGCTCCTGCTCGCCGGCCTGCTGCTGGCCGGCTGCACCAGCCTGCCCCGCCCCGCCCCTGGCCCGACCCCGGAGACCGTGCTGAAGGCGCCCGCGCCCGACGCGGTGGTGAGCGAGGCCTGGATCTCCGAACCGCTGCCCCAGGCAGAGCTGGACTCGCTGGCGGTCTGGCCGACCGAGGACGGCGGCGCCTGGGTGATCGTCACCGCCAAGGCCAGCAACCAGCTGATCGTGTTCGATGCCGACAGCGGCAAGCGCCTGCGCACGGTCGGCGGGCCGGGCGCGGGGCCAAGCCAGTTCGGGCGGCCTAACGGCATCGCGGTGTGGGGCGATACGGTGTTCGTGGCCGAGCGCGACAACCACCGCGTGCAGGCGCTGTCGCTGCCGGATTTGAAGACGCGCGGCTTCATCGGCGCCGACACGCTCAAGGTGCCCTACGGGCTGTGGCTGCGCGAGACCGCGCCGGACCTGCTCGAGCTGCTGGTCACCGACAGCTTCATGGCCGATTTCCGCACCGGGCAGCTGCCGCCGCGCGAGCAGATGGACCAGCGCGTGCGCCGCTTCGAGGTGGACCTGCAGCCCGACGGCGGCCTGCAGGTGCGTGCGGCCGGCAGCTTCGGCGATACCGGCCAGGCCGGCATGCTGCGCATGGTCGAATCGATCGCCGGCGATCCGGCGCACGACCGCCTGCTGATCGCCGACGAGGACCGGCGCGTGGGCTCGACCTTCCGCGATTACACGCTCGAAGGCCGGTTCCGCGGCGCCAGCCTGCCGGTGTTCCTGGCCGATGCCGAGGGCATCGCGCTGTGGGACTGCGATCTGGACGACGGCTGGTGGATCGCGGCCGACCAGCTCACCCCGACGCTGTTCCGGGTCTATCGCCGCGACACGCTGGCGCCGGTGGGCACCTTCACCGGCAAGGTCGTGGCGCAGACCGATGGCGAGGCGCTCTACGCGGCGGGCACGACGCGCTTCCCGGACGGCGCGCTGTTTGTGCAGCACGACAACCAGGCCATCGCCGCCTTCGACCTGCGCGATATCGCCCGCGCCCTGCGCCTGCGCGGCAGCTGCCTGCCGTGATCCGGCGCGCGGCGTGCGGCGTCGCGCTGGCCCTGCTCCTGCCGGGCCCGACGCGCGCCGCGCTGCCGTGGTGGAACACGGTCCGCCCCGCGCCTCAGGCCGCCGCGCAGGCGCGTACGACGTCCGCTGTAGACGGAAACCCGCAAGCGCCCGCCGCGAGCCGTGACCCCGCGGATGGCCCCCTCGCCCGCGTGCACCTCGAACGCACGCCCACGCGCACCCTGGCCTGGGTCGAGAACCCGCTGCCCGGGCCGGTCCAGGTGCAGCTGGACGCGCTGCGCCTGCGCGGCGTGGTCGCCTCGCCCGCGCTGCCGGTACGCAAGCTGCTGCCCGCGCACGGACGCGCCCTGGTCGCCACGCTGATCGTGGCCGATCCCCAGGCCGGCAGCGATTTCCAGCTCAAGCTCGACGCGGTCCCCGGCGATCCGCAGGCGCGGCCGCTGCAGGCGACGTATCGGCTGCCGTTCGACGCGCCGGTGCGCGTGGACCAGGGGCCCGGCGGGCACTTCAGTCACGACGATGCGGAGAACGCCGACGCGCTGGACTTCGCCCTGCCCGAGGGCACGCCGATCCTGGCCGCGCGCGCGGGCGTGGTGCTGCAGGTGCAGGACGGGTTCGAACACGGCGGGCCGCAGCGCGAGGCCTTGCGCGGGCGCAGCAACTTCATCCGCATCCTGCACGCCGACGGCAGCATGGCCCTCTACGCCCACCTCAAGCCCGAAGGCATCCTGGTGCGTCCAGGCGAGTCGGTCGCCGCCGGTCAGCGTATCGGGCTGTCCGGCAACACCGGCTTTTCCTCCGCCCCGCACCTGCACTTCGTGGTCCAGATCAACGCCGGCATGCGCCTGGTCTCGGTGCCGGCGCGCCTGGTTGGACCCTTGGGAGAACTGCACCTGGCCCATTGACCCGTTCAGGTGGCGTTGACTGCAGGATTTACTACATAAGTGTAATATTAGCTTGTGAACAGAATCCCTCCCGCCACCAGCCGCTTCGATGCGACCGAACAGGGGCTGGCCGCCACCAGCCGCCGCCACCCCGGCTTTCCGCGCCCCGCCGCCACGGTGGTGCGCCTGGTCAAGCTGCTCTACAAGCTCACCACCGATCACGGCAACGAGTCCATGCGTGAGCACGGCCTCACCTACGCCGAGTACAACGTGCTGATGATGATCGAGGCCAGCCCGGACGGTGCGATCAACCCCTCGCAGATCGCCGATGCGACCAGCGAGAAGTCGGCCAACATCACCCGCCTGACCCAGCAGCTGGTCGACAAGGGCCTGGTCGAACGCGAGCCCAGCCCGCACGACCGGCGCATGTGGCTGCTGCGCCTGACCGAGGCCGGGCGCGCACGCGTGACCGCCCTCATCCCCGACATCAGCGCCGTGCTGCTGGCCTATACGCGGCATCTCCAGGCCGATCAGCTGGAGCAGCTCAAGCTGCTGCTGGCCAAGCTGCTGCGTGGCGTGGAGGAGGCCCAGTGAGCGCCACGCCCGCCGCCGCGAGCCCCGCAAAGGTGCCGCTGTTCACGCAGGTGCGCGAGGTGCTGCGCGGCGAGGGCCCGGCCTGGCTGTTCGTGTTCAAGGTGCTGCTGTCGATGTATCTGGCGGCGTGGATCGCCATGCGCATGGGCTTCGCCTCGCCCTCGACCTCGATGGTCACCGTGATCGTGCTGATGAACCGGCAGAGCGGCATGGTCCTGGCCAAGTCGTTCTACCGCGCGCTGGGCACGATCGTGGGCAGCATCGCGGCGGTGACCATCACCGCGCTGTTCCCGCAGCAGCCGGTGCTGTTCCTGCTGGCGCTGTCGCTGTGGGTGGGGATGTGCGCCGGCGGCGCGCTCGCGTTCCGCAACTTCCGCTCGTACGGCTTCGTGCTGTCCGGCTATACCGTGGCGATCATCGCCCTGCCGGCGGTCAATACGCCGATGCACGTGTTCGACCTGGCCATCGCGCGCCTGACCGAGGTGCTGCTCGGCATCCTGGTCAGCGCGGTGGTGTTCGACGTGGTGTTCCCGGTGCGTCTGCGCAACAGCTTGCGCACCACGGCGACCACGCTGATGGACAGCTTCCTGGACTTCGTCCGCGACGGCACGCGCGGGACGATCCCGCGCGCGCAGATCGAGCAGGCGCATCTGCGCTTCGTGCGCCAGAGCATGGCGCTGGAGGACCTGCGCGCCTCGGTGGTGTTCGAGGACCCGGAGGCGCGCGTGCGCAGCCGGCGCATGCGTCTGCTCAACCAGCGCTTCATGGCCGCTTCCACGCGCTTCCAGTCGCTGCATCATTTGATGAACCGGCTGCAGCAGCGCGATCGCGACGACCCGGTCTTCGCCGCGCTGCTGCAGCTGTATCGCCCGCTCGGCGATGCGCTGGCCGAGCGCGCCGCCGGCGCCGACTACGCGCGGCTCAGCGATCGCCTGGAGGCGGCGTACGAGGCGCAGCCGGCGCGCGCGACCGCGCTGCGCGCCAGCCTGGCCGCGCCGCTGCTGGACGACTTCGACACCGGCGCCTCGCTGCTGCGGCGCCTGACCGGCGAACTGCGCGACCTCACCCACACCGCCGCCGCCCTGCAACAGCCGGGCGTGAGCGCGCCGCTGCGCCGCGCCAACGAGCAGATACGCTTCCACTACGCCACCGACCGGGTCGCGGTGGCGGTGACCGTGGCGCGCAGCTTCCTGGTCACCTTCGTGCTGGGCCTGGCCTGGATGCAGAGCGGCTGGACCAGCGGCGCCGGCGCCATGGCCAACGTGATCGCCTTCACCGCGATCCTGGCCTCCGGCGCCAATGCGCATATCGCGGCGGCGCAGACCACCAAGGGCATCTTCCTGGGCCTGCTGTCGGCCTTCCTCTGCTTCACCCTGGTGCTGCCGCGCATCGACAGCTTCGGCATGCTGGTGCTGGGCAGCGCGCCGTTCTTCATGGTGGCCGTCTACCTGTCGACCCGGCCCACGCTGTTCGGCCTCAGTCTGGGCATGTGCCTGGGCAGCGTCGTGGGTCTGGGCCTGGGCCTTGCGCCCAACCTGGATACCTCCAGTTTCATCAACGGCGCGGTGGCCTTGGGGATCGGCGCCCTGCTGGCGATGCTGGCCTTCCAGCTGATCCCCTCGGTGATCGGCACACCGGGGCAGCGCCGCCGCCTGCTGATCGAACTGCGCCGCCAGGTCACGCTGGCCGCGCGCGCACCGCTGAGCGGACTGGCGCCGCGCTTCGAGAGCGTCAGCCGCGACCTGTTCCTACAGGTGGTCAACCACACCCAGCAGGGCAGCGACGAATCGCGCACCCTGCTGGCCTGGGCGCTGTCGGTGCATGAGACCGGCCGCACCCTGATCGAGCTGCGCCACGACAGCATCGACGCCGCCGTGCCGCCGTCCATCGAGGCGCATATCGACGCCGCCGTTGCCGCCATCGGCCGCCTGTACGAACACCTCTCGCCGGCCGACCACGACGCCGCGCTGGCGCACCTGGACGCCGCGCTGAACCAGACCCTCATCGAAGGCGCCGTGCCGCCGTCGCTGCAGCCGGTGCGCGAGCACCTGCACCTGCTGCGCAGCGCGCTGCGCGATGCCGACTCGGTGCTGGCCGGCGCCGCCGGCCGCACCCCTGCCCCGGAGCCTGCCCGTGCTACCTCCTGAAATCTCCATCGGCGGCGTCTACGTCCCCGGCCTGCTGGTGCTGGCCTCCGCCCTGTTCGTGGTGTTCTGGCTGCTCGACGGTCTGGCCGCCCGCGCCGGCCTGTATCGCTACGCCTGGCATCCGCCGCTGTTCCGCCTGGCCGTGTACGTGTGCGTGTTCGGGCTGCTCGGCCTGCTGTTGCTGAACTGAACCCGCCAACGCCCGGACCCGCGCAGCAAGCGCCACGCCCCCTATCCAACCCCCTTCAACCCCAACCGCCATGAACACCCAATCCCTGATCCGCACCGCGCTGACCACTCTCGTCGTGCTGGCCGCCGCCCTGGTCGGCTACGCGCTGTGGAAGCACTACATGTATTCGCCGTGGACGCGCGACGGCCGCATCCGCGCCGAGATCGTGCGCATCGCCCCGGACGTGTCCGGCCTGGTGGCCGAGGTCGACGTGCAGGACAACCAGGCCGTGAAGGCCGGCGATGTCCTGTTCCGCATCGACCCGCGCCGCTTCGAACTGGCCGTCGCCCAGGCCCAGGCCGACCTGGCCGCCGCGCAGGCCGCCGCGCGCGCCGCCGGCGCCAACATCTCCGCCGCCGCGGCCAGCACCGCCGCCAGCCAGGCCGACTACCAGAAGTACGCGGCCCAGGCCCAGCGCCGCGAGGCCGCCGCCGCGGTGATCTCGGCCGAGGCCCGCGCCGACGCCAGCGCCACCGCGCGCGCCGCGCAGGCCGCGGTCGAGCAGGCCCGCGCCAACCGCAACGCCGCCACCGCCTCCCAGTCCAAGGCACTTGCCGCGGTCGAACAGGCCCAGGCCGCACTGGACCTGGCCCAGCTCAACCTGGAGCGCGCCACCGTGCGCGCCGCCGCCAACGGCTACATCACCAACCTCAACGTGCGCGTGGGCGACTACGCCAGCGCCGGCGCGGCGCGCATGGCGCTGGTGCGCAGCGACACGATGTGGGTCTACGGCTACTTCGAGGAAACCAAGCTGCCGCACATCCGCCCGGGCGACCGCGCCGACATCCGCCTGATGAGCGGCGGCCACGCCTTGCGCGGCACCGTCGAAGGCATCGCCCGCGGCATCACCGACGCCGACAACCCCACCAGCAGCAGCGACCTGCTGGCCACCGTCAGCCCGACCTTCAACTGGATCCGCCTGGCCCAGCGCGTGCCGGTGCGCGTGCGCATCGACCCGGCCAGTGTGCCGAAGGACACCCTCCTGGCCGCCGGCATGACCGCCTCGGTCACCGTGCATCCGGGCACGCACGCGCGGGACTGAGCCGCGCCGGCACCGCGCCCGCGAGGCACGTCTGAAGCGCCAACGACGCCATGGCGGCTCCTGCAACGCCCACCTCACGCGTCAATGCGTTCGCAGCACATCGCAATCCGGGCTCGGCAGGAGCAACCGTCTCCTCAAATCTTGCGGCAGCCTGCCTGTAGAGCGGAGCTTGCTCCGCTGCTCTTCGTTCGGTTCGTATGGGAAGGCCCCAGCGGAGCAAGCTCCGCTCTACAGGCTCCTGCTCGCTAGGCGCGGGCACCGCCCGCCGGCCCGCTGCCTCGCGCGTCAGGTCAGAAGGCTTCGGTCTGAGCCCGCTCCCTTCCGCCGCAGGCGAAGGAGAGGGTGCAGAGCGCTTGGCTCAGTGCCTTCGAGCTGGAAGGAGTCCTGCGCTATTCGTCGCAGCGCCCCGAGGCAAAAAAAAGCCCCGCAACCGCGGGGCTTCTTCTCACACGATCCCAAAGACCGATCAGGCCTTCGGGTAGTCGCGGCTCGGCGAACCGACGTAGATCTGGCGCGGACGGCCGATGCGCGCGTCCGGGTCGACCTGCTGTTCCAGCCAGTGCGACACCCAGCCCGGCGTGCGGCCGATGGCGAACAGCACGGTGAACATCTCGGTGGGGATGTTCAGCGCCTTGTAGATGATGCCGCTGTAGAAGTCCACGTTGGGATACAGCTTGCGCTCGACGAAGTAATCGTCCTTCAGCGCGGCCTCTTCCAGCTTCATCGCCACTTCCAGCAGCGGATCGTTGACGCCCAACTCGCCCAGCACCTTGTGGGTCATCTCGCGGATGATCTTGGCGCGCGGGTCGAAGTTCTTGTACACGCGATGGCCGAAGCCCATCAGGCGGAACGGGTCGTTCTTGTCCTTGGCGCGCTCGACCGCCTTGGCGACATTCTTGGCATCGCCGATCTCGGCCAGCTGCTTGAGCACCGCCTCGTTGGCGCCGCCGTGCGCCGGGCCCCACAGCGCGGTGATGCCCGCGGCGACCGAGGCGTAGGGATTGGCGCCGGTGGAGCCGACCAGACGCACGGTCGAGGTCGAAGCGTTCTGCTCGTGGTCGGCGTGCAGGATGAACAGCAGATCCATCGCCTTGGCCACGACCGGGCTGAGCTCCAGGTCCTCGCTCGGCACCTCGAACATCATGTGCAGGAAGCGCTCGACGTAGCCCAGGTTGTTGCGCGGATAGCGGATCGGCTGACCCAGCGCGTAGCGGTGCGCCGCGGCGGCCAGGGTCGGCATCTTGGCGATCAGGCGGATCGCCGCCAGACGGCGCTGCTCGGGATCGTTGAGATCCAGGGTGTCGTGATAGAACGCCGACAGCGAAGCCACCGAGGCGGCCAGCATGGCCATCGGATGGGCGTCGTAGTGGAAGCCCTTGAGGAAGCTCTTGAGCGACTCGTGCATCATCGTGTGATGCGTCACTTCGTGCTCGAACTTGGCCAGTTCGTCCTTGGACGGCAGCTCACCGTTCATGAGCAGGTAGGAGACCTCGGTGAAGCTGGAATGGGCGGCCAGCTGCTCGATCGGGTAGCCGCGGTACAGCAGCACGCCCTTGTCGCCATCGATGTAGGTGATGGCCGACTTGCAGGCGGCGGTGGCGCCGAAGCCGGGATCGTAGGTGAAGAGACCCGTTTCCTTGGTCAGCTTGGAGATGTCGACGCAATCGTTGCCAAGCGTGGGTTTCAGTACAGGCAGAGTCGCCGATTTGTCGGCGGCGCTCAGCGTGGCCTGGTCAAGTTCGGACACAGTGCACTCCTTCGTGGGGAAGCGCCAAAGCCTGTCGGCCGTGGCGCGTAGACAGGATCCGCGACGACTGGAAACCTAGCCGCGCAGTCCGAGGATTATCGCATACGGCCCGGTATCGAGGGCCGTGACGGACCGTTCCCGTCAGACCAAAGGATGATGCCGCCCGGCGCCGGGGCGCACACGCGAAAACGGCCGTGTCCCGCGAGGGACACAGCCGTCATTCGAACCGCTCAGGAATCGCGTTCGATCAGCGCGCGTAGCGCTTCTGGAACTTGTCGATGCGGCCGCCGGTGTCCATGACCTTGTGCTTGCCCGTGTAGAACGGGTGCGAGGCGGAGGACACTTCGACCTTGACCAGCGGGTATTCGTTGCCGTCTTCCCACTTGATCGTTTCCTTGCTGGCAAGGGTCGAGCGGGTCAGGATCTTGAAGTCGGAGGTGACATCGTGGAAGACGACGTCGCGGTACTGCGGATGGATGTCGGCCTTCATGGCGGGCACCAGATGTCGAAAAGGTGAGCCGCGCATTGTAGCGGCCCACCCCACCCCGTGCAAGACCTGGCTTACACGGCGGCCAGGGCCGCCTCGACCAGCGCCTCGAACCGCGCCTGGTCGTAGCGCAGCAGCAGCCGGGCGTTGTCCGGCCGGCCGGTCTGGCGGTTCCAGTCGGTGACGGTGGCGCCCCGGGTTAGGGTGCCGGCCAGTTCGACCGCCAGCGGGCGCTCGACCAGCTCGGTGGCGCCGTCCGGATGCAGGGCCAGGGCCATGGCCAGCGCATCGGCGCTATGCCAGTGATCGCCGCGGCGATCGGCCGACCAAAGCCGCGTCTGGCGCGAGATGGTCTCGTAGAAGGCCGCGCGCGGCGACGGCGCGGCCAGCCACTGCTCCACCCGGCGGTGGTGCAGCCCGTGGGCCAGCGTGGCCTCCCAGTCGGCCACGTCGAATTGCGGGAAGGCCTGGAACACCAGGTGCGCCGCCTCCGGGTCGAAGGCCACGTTGAACTCCGCCGCCGGGGTCAGGTTGCCGTGCGCCGACGCAGCCCCGCCCATCACCACCAACCGCGCCACACGCTGCGGCAGGGACGGATCGAGTTTCAGCGCCACCGCCACGTTGGTCAGCGGGCCCAGGGTGACCAGCAGCAGGCGGCCGGCGTACTCGTGCGACAGGCGCAGGATCGCCAGCGCGGCGTGCTCGGCCTGGGCGCCATGCGCCGCCGGCGTATAGCCGGTATCGCCGAAGCCATCCAGGCCATGCACATCGGCCGCGTCGGGCGAGGGATGCAGCAGCGGTGCGGCGCAGCCGGCGAACACCGGCACCTCGCTGCGGCCGGCGACCTCGCACAGCTTGAGCGCATTGCGCACGGTGTGCTGCAGGCCGACGTTGCCGGCGGCGATGGTCAGGCCGACCACGTCGTGGGCGGTGTCGTTGAAGGCCATCAACAGCGCGAGCGCGTCATCCACGCCCGGGTCGGTATCGATGAGAAGCGGAATCTTCGCGGTCATGCTCCGGGAGCTCTCATGGAACGGTCGCCAAGTCTGACATAGCGGGGAGCCGGGGGAGAGAAGCCAGCGGTGAGTGGAGAGGAGTGATGAGCGAGCAAAAGCGGCGCCCGCTCGCGCCTCACTCCTCCGCGCTCACGCCTGCCAGCGCCTCAGGCGCTGGCGTAACGCGCGGCGCCGCCGATCCAGCGTGCGATCAGCCGATCGGCCAGCGCCGGGTCGGTGTCGAGCAGGCGGTCGGCCAGCGCGTGCACCTGCGGCAGCAGGCCCGCATCGCGCGCCAGGTCGGCCACGCGGAAGGCGGCCAGGCCGGTCTGGCGCGTGCCGAGCAGTTCGCCCGGGCCGCGCAGCTCCAGGTCCTTCTCGGCGATGAGGAAGCCATCGTTGGTCTGGCGCATCGTGTCCAGGCGCTCGCGCGCCATCTGCGACAGCGGCGCCTGATAGAGCAGTACGCACGAGGAGGCCGTCGCACCGCGGCCGACGCGCCCGCGCAGCTGGTGCAGCTGCGCCAGGCCCAGGCGCTCGGCGTTCTCGATCACCATCAGCGAGGCGTTGGGCACGTCCACGCCCACTTCGATCACCGTGGTGGCCACCAGCAGGTCGCACTCGCCCTGCTTGAAGGCGCGCATGACCGCCTGCTTCTCGGCCGGCTTCATGCGGCCGTGCACCAGCGCCACGCGCGCCTGCGGCAGCGCCGCGGTCAGCTGCTCGAAAGTGGTCTGCGCGGCCTGCGCCTCGAAGCGCAGCCCCGGGCCGGCGCTGCCGGCCTGCGCCTTGGCGTCGTCGTCGGCCTCTTCGATCAGCGTACACACCCAGTAGACCTGCCGGCCTTCGGCGCAGGCCACGCGGATGCGCTCGATCAGCTCGGGGCGACGCTCGGCGCTGAGCACGATGGTCTGCACCGGCGTGCGGCCCGGCGGCAGTTCGTCGATGGCCGAGACGTCCAGATCGGCATAGGCGGCCATGGCCAGCGTGCGCGGGATCGGCGTGGCGGTCATGACCAGCTGGTGTGGAGACAGACGCCGATCGATCGCCTGATCACCCTCCCTGGTGCCTTGCCGCTCGCCATCCCTGGCTCGCCCGGACGGCACCTGCGGCGCCGCCCGCCCCTTGTCGCGCAGCGCCAGGCGCTGGTGCACGCCGAAGCGGTGCTGCTCGTCGACGATGGCCAGGGCCAGGTCGTGGAAGGCCACCGCTTCCTGCATCAGCGCATGCGTGCCGACCACGACCTGGGCCGCGCCGCTGGCGACGTCTTCGAGCACCTTGGCGCGCGCCTTGCCGGTGACCTTGCCGGCCAGCCAGGCCACGCGCACGCCCAGCGGCTCGAGCCAGCCGCGCAGGTTGGCCAGGTGCTGTTCGGCCAGCAGCTCGGTCGGCGCGGCCAGCGCGACCTGCTTGCCGGATTCGACCGCCAGCATCGCCGCCAGCGCCGCGACCACCGTCTTGCCGCTCCCGACATCGCCTTGCACCAGGCGCAGCATCGGCCGCGGCTGGGCCAGGTCGGCGCGGATCTGCGCGAACACCCGCTGCTGCGCACGGGTCAGTTTGAACGGCAGGGTCTTGAGCAGCTTGGCCACCAGCGCGCCCTTGCCCGCCAACGCATGCGCGCCATGCTGCTGCAGGGCGATGCGCTGGCGCCGCAGGCTGAGGTGATGGGCCAGCAATTCCTCCAGCGCCAGACGCCGCTGCGCGGGATGCGTGCCGGCCGACAGCGCCGCCACATCGGCATCGCGCGCCGGGCGGTGCATGGTCAGCAGCGCCTCGCGCAGGGATGGCAGGGCCTGTCCGTCGGGCAGGCGCTGCTGGCGCAGCAGCGGTTCGGGCAGCAGTTCCAGCGCGGCCTGGTCCGGCAGGCGATCCAGCGCCTGGGAGATCAGCTTGCGCAGCACCGCCGGCCCGACGCCTTCGATGGCCGGATACACCGGCTCCAGCGTCTCGCCCAGCGGCGTATCGCCCTGCGCGTCCAGCAGCCGGTAGCTGGGATGGATGATCTCCAGGCCCTGCTGGCCCTGGCGCGGAACGCCATACACGCGCAGCCGCGCACCGACGGCGAACTGTGCCACCTGCGCCGCGCGGAAATGGAAGAAGCGCAGCACCAGCGTGGCGCGCGACGCATCGCCGATCGCCACCCGCAGCACCGGGCGGTAGCGGAAGCCGCGTTCGACCGCCTCGATGGTGCCCTCCACCTGCGCCGCCACGCCGGGCTGCAGGCGCGCGATCGGCGTCAGGCAGGTGCGGTCCTCATAGCGCAGCGGCAGCAGCAGCCACAGGTCCTGCAGCGTCAGCAGGCCGCGCGCGGCGAGTTTTTCGGCCAGCTTGGGGCCGGCGCCG
Organism: Pseudoxanthomonas sp. UC19_8; assembly: GCF_042700505.1. Lineage (NCBI taxonomy): Bacteria > Pseudomonadati > Pseudomonadota > Gammaproteobacteria > Lysobacterales > Lysobacteraceae > Pseudoxanthomonas > Pseudoxanthomonas sp. UC19_8. The sequence continues at coordinate 553,960 of NZ_CP170559.1, read as the reverse complement.
CTGAGCCCGACGATGGGCTGGTGGAAGGCAGGCTCCAGGCTGCGGACGGCGGGCATCGTGGGGCCGGTCATAGGCCGCTAGGATGCCGGCCGTCCTGCGCGATTGCTACTTCAGATCGACGCATGCGCACGTCGGACAACGCCGCATGCAGGCCCGATCACGCGCCAAGCACCATCACCGCGTCGACCTCGAACAGCGCGCCCTTGGGCAGGCCGGAGACCTCGATGGTCGAACGGGCCGGGAACGGCGCGCTGAAGTACTCCTGCATCACCGCATTGACCGCGGCGAACTGGCTCAGGTCGGTCAGGTACAGGCCCAGGCGCACCATGTCGCCCAGCGAGCCGCCCGCGGCCTCGGCCACGGCCTTGAGGTTGTCGAACGAACGCCGCGCCTGCGCGGTGATGTCGCCCTCGACCAGGTTGCCGGTGGCCGGATCCAGCGGAATCTGGCCGGAGAAGTACACCGTGTCGCCGGCACGCACGGCCTGCGAATACGGGCCGATCGCGGCCGGCGCGTGGTCGGTGTGGATGATCTGCTTGGTCATGGGGAGTGGTTCCGGGGAAATGGCTGCGTATTTTAGCTGCGGGGATTCGGGATTCGGGATGCCGGCCGCGCCGTGAGCCGTGAGCCGTGAGCCGTGAGCCGTGAGCCGTGAGCCGGAAGCAGCATCACCGGAACCATTGAACGCCCCCTCCCTTGCGAAGCAGGGGAGGGGCGAAAAGCCTGGGGCTCGAAGAACGTGAGTCGGCAGCTCCTCCGCAGCTTTGTTTGCAGGCACAAGCGCCGCACCTTCGCATCGACAGGGGACGCGCATCCCGAATCCCGAATCCCCGCCCCACCCACTACGCCCGCCGAACCCCCAGCACCGTCTGCAGCCGCCGCAGGCGCCGCATCACTTCAGCCAGATGGTTGCGATCGCGCACCTGGATGTTGAAGCGCAGTACCGCGGCGTTGATGTCGCGTTCCAGGTACTCCACGCGCTCGATGTTGGACTGGCTCTGCGCCACCGCGGCGGCCACCTGGGCCAGCACGCCGGTGCGGTTCTCCACTTCGATCAGCAGGCTGGCGTCGTAGTCGCCGCTCACGCCCGGGTCCCGAGTCGATCGCCACCCAGCGATCCGGCGACTTGCGGAACTCGGCCACGTTGGGACAGTCCAGGCGGTGCACCACGATGCCCTTGCCGGCGGTGTGGAAGCCCATGATCTCGTCGCCCGGGATCGGCTGGCAGCAGTTGGCGAAGCTGATCACGCCGCGCTCGCCGCCGGTGATCAGGATCTTCTCCTGCGAATGCTTGGAATGCCCGCCGCTGCGCAGGTCGGCGAAGGCCATCATCGCCTGCGCGGCCTGGGCCGGCATCCAGTTGCCCAGCGCCACGTCCTCCAGCAGCGCCTCCAGTCGCGGGTACTTGTGCTCGATCAGGAAGCTCTCCAGCCGCTGCGCCGGCAGGCGGTCCAGCGAGCTGTCCAGGTCCTCCAGCGCGCGATCGAGCATGCGGTGGCCCAGCTGCACCGCATCCTCGTGGCCGAGCTGCTTGAGCTGGTGGCGGATGGCGGTGCGCGCCTTGGAGGTCACCACGAACTCCAGCCACTGCGGCTTGGGCGCGGCCGACTTGGCGGTGATGATCTCCACGCTCTGGCCGCTGGTGAGTTTGGTGCGCAGCGGCACCAGCTTCTTGTCAACGCGCGAGGCCACCGCCGCGTTGCCCACGTCGGTGTGCACCGCATAGGCGAAATCCAGCGCGGTGGAATTGCGCGGCAGCGACAGGATCTTGCCCTTGGGCGTAAACAGATAGACCTCGTCGGGGAACAGGTCGACCTTGACGTTGTCCAGGAACTCCAGCGACGAGCCGGCCGAGCGCTGGTTCTCGATCAGCTCGGAAATCCAGGCATGGGCGCGGCTCTGCGCGCTGTTGGGCATCTGCGTGCCGAACTTGTAGGTCCAGTGCGCGGCGATGCCGCGCTCGGCCACCAGGTCCATCTCCTCGGTCCGGATCTGCACCTCGATCGGCGAGCCGTACGGACCGAACAGCACCGTGTGCAGCGACTGGTAGCCATTGGCCTTGGGGATCGCGATGAAGTCGCGGAAGCGCCCGTCCAGCGGCTTGAACTGCCCATGCGCCGCGCCGAGGGCGTGGTACACGTCCGGCACGCTGGTCACCACCACGCGGAAGCCGAACACGTCCATCACCTGGTCGAAGCTTTTGCCCTCGCTGCGCATCTTGGTGTAGATGCTCCAGGCGGTCTTGACCCGGCTCACCAGGCGATGGGCGATGCCCTCGCGGGTCAGGCTCTGGGTCAGCTGGGTCTCGATCTGCGCCAGCGCCTCGCGGCGCATCACCGGCTGGCTCTGGATGTGCTTGCGGATGATCGCGTGGCGCCAGGGATACATGGCGGCGAAGCTCAGGTCCTGCAGCTCCGATTTGACCAGGCTCATGCCCAGGCGCTGGGCGATGGGCGCGTAGATGTCCAGCGTCTCGCGCGCGATGCGGCTGCGCGCCTCGGCGCTCTGCGCGCCCAGCGTGCGCATGTTGTGCAGGCGGTCGGCGAGCTTGATCATGATCACGCGCAGGTCGCGCGACATGGCCAGCAGCATCTTGCGGAACGACTCGGCCGCCGCTTCCTTGCGGTCGCGGAACTTGAGCTTGTCCAGCTTGGTCACGCCATCGACCAGCTCGGCCACCGCCTCGCCGAACTCGCCGGCGATCTCCTCGCGGGTCAGCGGCGTGTCCTCGATGGTGTCGTGCAGGACCGCGGCGATCAGCGTCTCCACGTCCATGCCCAGCTCGGCCAGCACCTGGGCCACGGCCACCGGATGGGTGATGTAGGGCTCGCCGGACTTGCGCGTCTGGCCCTCGTGCGCGGCCGCGCCGACCTGCCAGGCCCGGCGCAGCAGCGGCAACTGATCGGCGGGCAGATAGCTGGCGGCCGCCTCGAAGCGACGCACGTACTCGGGTACGTCGTCCTCGTGCGGCGGTGCGGGTTGGATGGCTTTGCTGGAACGCCCGGGAGTCATGCGCGAAGCCTATGCCAGCGGCCCGGTCGCAGCAATGCACCATGGGCGCGCATGCGCTGCATCACACGGGTTCATGCAGCGCGCGTTCCAGCCAACGGCACCCGCTCGCGCCTGCGCGCGAACCGGCACCGGAAACGACAACGGCCCGCCATGGGCGGGCCGCTGCATCAGGCCAGAACGCCGATGGGCTTTTAGTCGTCGCCCTTGGACATGTCGTCGTCGGCGACCACTTCGGCGGCGGCCCACTCCAGCGCCTCGCGCTCGGCGCGCTCGCGCTCGGCCTTCTCGACGCGGTCGATCAGGTCGTTGTCGACCTTGCGCGCGGCGATCTCGCGCAGCGCCAGCACGGTCGGCTTGTCGTCGGTCTCGTTGTCGATGGTGGCCTCGACGCCGTTGGCCAGCTGGCGGGCGCGCTTGGCGGCCATCATGACCAGCTCGAAACGGTTGTCGACGACTTCCAGGCAATCTTCTACGGTGATGCGGGCCATGTGGGCTCCTGGCGGCCATCCACCGGACAGGTGGGCCGCGCGACTAGCGGAAAGGGACCGGGAATTCTAGGGATCGCCGACCCCAATTGCAATCCACGCCTTTCAAATCAACTGGTTAGGCCACTGAACCGGGCGTTCAGCGCCTCGGCAGGTGCCGCGGAACCCGTGCCTGCAGCAGCGCGATCAACATCGGATCCATGAAATCGTAGTCGTCCGGGATGTCCAGGCAGGCCACGCGGACGTCTCCCAGATGCGGGCGGAACTTCTGCGACAGGCGTGCGCGCTGCGCCTTTTCCATCACCAGCACCAGATCGGCCCAGGCCAGCAGCTCCAGCGTCAGCGGGTTCTCAGCGTCGTGGTTCAGGCCGGCCGAGGCGACCTCGATGCCCGGCCAGCCGGCGAACACCTGCTCGGCCGTCGGGCTGCGCAGGCGGTTCTGGCTGCAGACGAACAGGACGTTCAAGCGTGCGCGATCACTGCGCCAGCAGCGCCTCGATCAAGGCACGATGTTCGGCGGCCTGGCGCTCGCGGCGCAGGCGGCTGGCGGTGAAGATGGCGCACATCTCCTCCACCGCGGTGTCGAAGACTTCGTTGACGATCACGTAGTCGAACTCGCCGTAGTGCGACATCTCCTCGCGCGCGGCAGCCAGGCGCTGGGCGATGACGTCCTCGCTGTCCTGCCCGCGCTTGCGCATGCGCTCCTCCAGCGCGTCGCGCGAGGGCGGCAGGATGAACACGCTCACCGCCTCGGGTACCTTCTCGCGCACCTGGCGCGCGCCCTGCCAGTCGATCTCCAGCAGCACGTCTTGGCCGGCAGCCAGCTGTGGCTCGACCGACTGGCGCGCGCTGCCCTTCCAGTCGCCGTGCACGCGGGCGTACTCGAAGAACTCGCCGGCATCGATCATCGCCTGGAACTGCGCCTCGCTGACGAAGTGGTAGTGCTGGGCATGGCGCTCGCCCGGGCGCGGCGCGCGCGAGGTGAACGAGATCGACAGGCTGATGCGCGGGTCGCGCGCCAGCGTGGCGTTGACGATGCTGCTCTTTCCGGCGCCCGACGGGGCCGCGACGATGTACAGGGTGCCGCGCATGGCGATGGCCTTAGCTGCCGCGACGAGGCGCGACGGTCGGAAAAGGCGCGCAAGTCTAGCAAAGACGCCGCGCGGCGCAGCCACTCCCGCGCAGGGCGCCTGCTCCACCAGCGGATGTCGGCGCTTGGCCCGGCATCGCCGCTTGATCGAGCACCACCCTCATCGAAACCCATCCTGTGCTCCTTCCCCGTCCCGCCGATGGAAGCTCCCGTCTTCGTCCTCTTCTTCCCGACGCCGCGGACGAAGGCATGGGAAAGCCTCCACCGGACCGGCGGAACCCCGTCGCGCAAGGAGGTCCGGGGCGGGCGGCCGGGGCGATCGCTGCACGGCGCCAGGACGCGTACATCCCGGCACGCGCCGGCGACCGGCTGCGGCTACACTGCGCCTGCGCATGACTTCCGATTCCGCTGCCGCCGCCCTGCGCATTGTGTTGCTGGAGGACGATCCGATCCTGCGCGAGCGCATCCTGGTCCCCGGCCTGCGCCGTTTCGGCTTCGTCGTCGACGGCTGCGGCACCGGCGCGGAACTGCAACAGCGGCTTGAACGCGAGGGCGCGGAGATTGTGGTGCTGGACGTCGGCCTGCCCGACACCGACGGCTTCACCCTGGCCGGCACCCTGCGCCAGCAGTCTCCGGACCTGGGCATCGTCATGCTGACCAGCCTGGGCCAGACCGAGGACCGCATCCGCGGGCTGACCGGGGGCGCTGACGCGTATCTGTCCAAACCGGTGGAACTGGACCTGCTGGCCGCGACCCTGCACAGCCTGGCCCGACGGGTGAGCGGGCGCCCGCCCGCGGCCCCGGCGCGCGGGCGCTGGCAGGTGAGCGAGGACGGCTGGTGCCTGCTGTCCCCGTCCGGCGCCGCCGCGGCGCTGACCGGCAGCGAACGCCGCCTGTGCCTGCGCCTGCTGGAACAGCCGGGCCTGCTGGTGGCGCGCGAGGCGCTGATCGGCGCCCTCACCGACCGCGTCCACGACTTCGACGCGCATCGCCTGGATTCGATGGTGCACCGCCTGCGCAGCAAGGTGCAGCGCCGCTGCGGCGAGCCGTTGCCGCTGGCCGCCGTGCACGGCCATGGCTACATCCTCGATCCGTCCGGCTGAGCATCCGCCGGCGCTTCGGCGGCCGGCAGCACGATGCGGAAGCGAGTGCCCATGCCCACGGCGCTGTGCACCTGGATCCGGCCACCGGCGCGCATCACCAGGTCGCGCACCACCGCCAGGCCCAGGCCGGTGCCGCGGTCGGCGGGCTTGGTGCTGTAGAACGGTTCGAACACCTGCGCGGCCACCTCCTCCGGCATGCCGTGGCCATCGTCGGCAACCTCGATCACGACGCTGTCCTCCTCGCTGGACACGGCGATGTCGAAGTGGCCGCGGTCGGCGATCGCGTCGCGGCTGTTGGACGCCAGGTTCAACAGCATCAGGTCGAACTGGCTGCGCTCGAAACGGATCGGCGCCGGCGCCGCCGGCAGCGTGCAGCGCAGCACGATCCGCGCTTCCAGCAGCTGCCGCAGCATCGGCTGCAGCGCGTCCACCGCGGCCGCGGCGTCGAAGCGTTCGACGTGCTCGGCCTCGCGGCGGCTGAAGCGCAGCAGACGGCGCACGATGGTCATGCCGCGCTCGGAGGACTGCTCCACCGCCGCCAGGCTGTCCTCCAGCTGCGCGATGCGCTGGGCGTCGCTGACGGGCTCGTCGTCGTGGCGCGCGGCCGCGAAGCCGGACATCACCGCCAGGATGTTGTTGAAGTCGTGGGCCAGGCCGCTGGCCATGCGCTCGGTGATCTCGCGCTTCTGCGCGTGGATCAACTGGGTCTGCGCGCGTTCGCGTTCGTGCATCTCCTGCTGCAGGCGCTGGCCGCGCGCATTGGATTCGCGCAGGCTCTCGCGCAAAGCCTCGGTGGTGCGGTCAAGCAGTAGCGCCACCAGCAGGTAACTGAACAGCACCGGCAGCACATTGAAGAACGAGCGCGCATCGGCGGGCAGGAGCAGCGCGTCGCGGGCCACACCGACGCAGAGCGTCAGCAGCAGGCCCACCAGGGTCATCCACAGCGCGCGGCGCCCCAGGACCAGGCCGGCCAGGATCAGCGCCAGGATCTGCGCCAACTGGTCCGGCAACTGCCGCTGGAAGCCGTGGATCGCGGCGTTGACCAGCAGCGAGCCGAGCATCGCCCCGAGCAGCAGGCGCACGCCGCCGCGCAACGCGCCCTGGCGCACGCGCACGAAACCGATCCCCGCGCATACCCCGATCAGCAGGCTCATCCCCAGCGAAACGACCATGCCCGGCGGCACCGCCTGCCCGCGCAGCTGCGGCCAGGCCAGCACCAGCGCGATCACGATCGTGGCGGGAATGGTCACCGCCAGGAACAGCAGCAGCAGCTGGATCACGCGCGCATTGCGCCGATCGACCTCGTCCAGCAGCGGCGCGCGGCCCAGCCATTCCCAGAACGCCTTCATGCCGCGGTGCCGAACCCGTTCAGTGAGAATCCGATGATGATCGTGCGAGAACTTGCGGGTGACAAGCCGGTGACGGCCCGCCTAAGTTCGCCTCACGGAGCGCGCCTGGGGACGACGGCGCGGCTTCCAGACCACTGCCAACCGATGCGGAGGCGCACACGCGCCGCCGATGTCGCCTTCTGCCCCGACGTTTTCCAGCCCGAGATCGCCATGAACGAATGCACCTGTCTGCGCGGCGCCGCCGCCCGCCATCCGACTCTCCGCACCTGCAGCACCCTGGCCCTGGCCTGCGCGCTGGGCCTGGCATCGACGGCCATGGCGCGGACCCCCGCCGCCACGGCGACCGTGCCGGCCGGCACGGTCCAACCCGCCGCCGGCAGCAACGCCACGGCCAGCGCCGTCGGCGTCGGTCCGACCGCGGTCCCTTATGACCCCAGCTTCTACTTCCAGGCCACCGGCAGCGACCAGAGCGACGCCGGCGCCTATGCCGAGGGCGAAGAGGCGCTGGCCGCCGGCGAAGCCGCCTCGGCGGTCGGCACCGGCGCCATCGCGCTTGGTGCCGGCGCCGTCGGCTACGCCAACCAGGCCCTGGCCACTGGCCATAACAGCCTGGCTACCGAGGTCTCCACCACCGCCGTCGGCGGCATGCTCGACCTGGACTTCTCCTATCAGCCCAACGGCGTGGTGGTGCTGCAGCAGACCTCGGCCACCGGCCTGGCCGCGACCGCGCTGGGCGCCGGTGCGCAGGCCAGCGGCGAGTACAACGTGGCCGCCGGTGCCGGCGCGATCGCCAGCGACCGCTCCAGCGTCGCCGTCGGCGGCATCGTCGATGTGGGCGAGGAAATGAATCCCGGTTTCGGCGTGGAAGGCATCCAGCTGCAGGCCACCCAGGCCACCGGCCCGCTGTCCACCGCGCTGGGCGGCGGGGCGCTGGCCACCGCCTACAGCTCGACCGCAGTGGGCGCCCTGGCCGAGGCCAGTGCCAACCGCACCGTGGCCGTGGGCACCACCGCGGTGGCCAACCAGTACGCCGCCGTGGCGGTGGGCGCGCAGAGCCAGGCCATCGCCGAGTGGGCGACCGCCTTCGGCAACGGTGCGCGCGCCTGGGGCACCCACGCGGTGGCCATCGGCCCTCAGGCCTACGTGCAGAGCGACGATGGCACCGCGCTCGGCAATGCCGCCTTCGCCGGCGGCGTCGGCGCCACCGCGCTGGGCAACGGCTCCTGGGCCGGCGGCACCCGCAGCCTGGCCATCGGCGCGGCGATGGTGTGGAACGGCAACTTCTTCCTCGACACCCCGGTGATGTTCTACGACAGCATCGCCATGGGCACCCTCGCCGATGTGTTCGGCGACCGTTCGGTCGCGATCGGCCCGGATGCGCGGGTCGGCAACTCGCAGTTCGTCAACGACCAGCAGATCATCACCAACAACAGCGTGGCGCTGGGCGCCGGCTCGGTCAACGAACGCGACAACACCGTGTCCATCGGCGCGGCCGGCGCCGAACGCCAGCTCACCAACCTGGCCGCCGGCACCATGGACACCGATGCGGTCAACCTGGCGCAGCTGCGCAAGGTCGCCGCGGCGTTCGGCGGCGGCAGCACGATCGACGCCGACGGCAACCTGATCGGCGGCGACTATCTGGTGCAGGGCGCGCACTACGGCGACCTGGGCTCGGCGATGGGCGCCATCGACACCGCCCTGACCGGGTTCGACAGCCGCATCAACACCATCGCCACTTCCGGTGGCGGGCGTGGCGTCAGCGTCGGCAGCGGCGACACGACCTCGCCCAGCACCGGCGCCGGCACCAACGCGGTGGCCGTGGGCGCCGGTGCCACCGCCAATGGCGACAACGGGCTGGCGCTGGGCGCGCAGGCGCTGGCCTACGGCCCCAACGACACCGCCGTCGGCGCCAATGCGCGCGTCAACGCCGACGGCAGCACCGCGGTCGGCGCCAACGCCAGCGTCGCGGCGGTAGCGACCAACGCGGTGGCGGTGGGCGAAAGCGCCAGCGCCTCGGCCGCGTCCGCCACCGCGCTCGGCCAGGGCGCCTCGGCCAGCGCCGCCAACGCGGTCGCGCTGGGCCAGGGCGCGGTCGCCGACCGCGCCAACACGGTCTCGGTGGGCAGCGCCGGCAACGAGCGCCAGATCGCCAACGTCGCCGCCGGCAGCGCCGGCACCGACGCGGTCAACGTGACGCAGATGCGCGCCGGCGACAGCGCCACCCTGAGCAGCGCCAACGCCTACACCAACACCCGCATCACCGCGCTGGACGACAACTTCAACCAGCTGCGCACCGAAACCGAGCATCGCCTGGACGGCATGGACCGGCGCATGGACAAGCTCGGCGCGATGAGCGCGGCGATGCTCAACATGGCGGTCAACGCCGCCGGCACGCAGAGCCCGCGCGGGCGCGTCTCGGTCGGCGCCGGCTTCCAGGGCGGGCAGCAGGCGCTGTCGGTCGGCTACGCCCGCAAGATCGGCGAGCGCGCCTCGTTGAGCCTGGGCGGCGCCTTCAGCAGCGGCGAGTCCTCGGCCGGCATCGGCCTGGGCATGGACCTGTGACGTCCCGCGGCGGCGCGTGCGCCGTCGCCTTCTCCCCTCTCACTTCTCTTTCCAGGATCCGCAGATGATGTCTTCCAATACGCTCGCCGCCGCCCTCGCCGCCGTGCTGTTCGCCGGTGGCGCGCAGGCGGCCTCCCCCACCATCGGCCTGGGCGGCGTGCGCGGCCCGGCGCCGCAATCGGCCCCGGCCACCGAGCTGGGCCAGCGCTTCATCGTCAAGACCCGTGCCAGCGGCACGCAGGCGCGCAGCCTGCTGGCCACCACCCTGAGCAGCGCGGTGGCGCGCAGCGGCATGCAGCGCGCCCTGATCACCAACAGCGGACTGACCCTGCGCAGCGCGGTCAGCGCCAGGGTGCTGCGCGACATGGCGGTGCCGGGCTGGCACGTGGTGCAGACTTCGCGCGCCTTGAGCGACAGCGAGCGCGCCGCCTTCGTCGCCGAACTCAAGGCCGATCCGTCGGTGCTGTCGGTGCAGGTCGACCGCCTGTACCAGCGCCTGGACGAGGCCAGCGTGCGCGGGCCCGCGTTCACGGCGGCCGCCGCCTCCACCACGCCCAACGATCCGGCCTACGGCCGGCTGCAGTGGAACTTCCACGACGCGGTCGGCGGGGTCAACGCCGAGCAGGGCTGGACCCGCTCCACCGGCCAGGGCGTGGTGGTGGCGGTGGTCGATACCGGCGTGGTCCGGGACAACCCCGACCTGGCCGCCAACGTCCTGCCCGGCTACGACATGATCACCGACCGCCGCGTCTCGCGCCGCGACAGCGACGGCCGCGTGCCGGGCGGCTACGACCTGGGCGACTGGGTGGAAGCCAACTACTGCACCGCGCTCGGCGCATCCGGCAACGCGCCCGAACCCAGTTCGTGGCACGGCAGCCATGTCTCCGGCACCATCGCCCAGGTCACCAACAACAACCTGGCCACCGCCGGCCTGGCCTACGACGCCAGGATCCTGCCGGTGCGCGTGCTCGGTTCCTGCGGCGGGTTCGGCAGCGACATCGCCGACGGCATGCTGTGGGCCGCGGGCCTGCCGGTGGATGGCCTGCCGACCAATCCGAATCCGGCCGAAGTCATCAACATGAGCCTGGGCAGCAGCGGCCCGGACAGCTGCCCGGCGCTCTACCAGGACGCGATCGACCAGATCAACGCCAAGGGCACCATCGTCGTGGTCGCCGCAGGCAACTCCGACGCCGATGCCGGCACCTACACCATGTCCTCGTGCAACGGCGTCATCAGCGTCGGCGCCTCGCGCATCAACGGCGGCCGCGCCAGCTATTCCAACTACGGCACCCGCGTGGACCTCGCCGCGCCGGGAGGCGGCGGCGACATCGACGGCAATCCTGGCGGCTACATCTTCCAGGTGATCAACGGCGGCACACAGGGTCCGACCGGCGACTGGCAGATCGGCGGCATGGCCGGCACCTCGATGGCCTCTCCGCACGTGGCCGCGGCGGTGGCGATGGTGCAGAGCGTGGCCACCACCCCGTTCACCTGGAGCGGCATGCGCGACCTGCTGCGCGCCAGCGCGCGGCCGTTCCCGGTGGCGATCCCCAGCAGCACCCCGATCGGCGCGGGCATCCTGGATGTGGACATGCTGCTGCAGATGGCCACCACGCCGCCGTGCCAGCCCTCGGACAGCAGCTGCGTGCCGCCGACCAAGACGCTGACCAACAAGGTGGAGATGCGCGGCCTCAGCAGCCAGGGCGGCGATGCGCTGTACAGCTTCCAGGCCGCGGCCGGCACGTCGGTCAGCTTCATGACCTTCGGCGGCACCGGCAACGTGGCGATGTACGTGGCGGCGGGCAGGACGCCGACTGCCAGCAGCTACGACGCCCGTTCCACCCGCGCCGGCAGCACCACCCAGACCGTGCGCGTCACCCCTTCCGGCACCACGACCTACTACGTGCGCCTGAGCGGCAGCTACAGCGGCCTGACCCTGGTCGGGCGGCAGTAAGGCCGGCCCGTGCGGCGACGGTCGCGACCGTCGCCGCACGGGCATCAGCGAAGACGTTGTTCGCCATGGAGGGCGGCAGCCGCACAAGCCGGCCTGGTGAGGACAGGCTGAGCGTGCGCAGGTCACCGCTTTGCGGTGTTGACGCGCCCCCGGCGTTCCGCGGGGGGCGCTACGGACGGTGCCGTCTTGGTGAAGCTACTCCAGGTTCTGCACCTGCTCGCGGATCTGGTCGATCAGCACCTTCAGTTCGACGGCGATGTTGGTGGTGCGCACATCCACCGACTTGGAGCCCAGGGTGTTGGCCTCGCGGTTGAACTCCTGCAGCAGGAAATCCAGGCGCCGGCCGACGGCGGCCTCGCCCTTCAGCACGCGGCGGATCTCCTTGATGTGGCTGTCCAGGCGATCCAGCTCCTCGTCCACGTCCAGCTTTTGCAGGGACAGCACCAGCTCCTGCTCCAGGCGCCCGGGGTCGGCCGGCTGGGCCAGGTCGGCCAGGCGCGCCTCGAGCTTCTGGCGCTGGCCGGCGCGGATCTGCGGCATCAGCGTGCGCGCCTGCGCGGCGAGCGCGGCGATGGCGTCCACGCGCTCGGCGATGGTCTGGGCCAGCTGATGGCCTTCGCGCTCGCGCGCGGCCACGAACTGGTCCAGCAACCGCTCCAGCAGCGCCAGCGCCGCGCCCTGCAGCGCCTCGGCATCCAGCGCCCGGCTGCGCAGCACGCCGGGGAACTGCAGCAGCTCGGTCAGGCTGGTGCGCAGGCCGGGAAAGCGGATGGCCAGCTGCGTGTTCACCGCCACCAGTTCGTCGACCATGGTCTGGTCCAGGTGCAGGCCGCCCTCGCCTTCGGCCGTGCGCAGGCGCAGCACCAGGTCGAGCTTGCCGCGGGCCACCCGCGCGGCCACGCGCTCGCGCAGCGCCGGTTCGAGCGCGCGCAGCTCGTCGGGCAGGCGCAGGCTCAGTTCCAGGAACCGGTGGTTGACCGCACGCAGTTCGGCGCTGAGCGCGCCGCCGTCCACGGGCTGTTCGACGGTGGCGTAGGCGGTCATGGAACGGATCACGGCGGGGCTTTTCCGGAGGGCGAAGAGGGCGTGGATGGTACCCTAGGGTGCCTGGCCGGCCGGTCTCCAGATCGCCGCCCCTCCTCAAGCAGGCATCCCACGCATGACGTTTTCCCGCCCCAGTGGTCGCACCGCCGACCAGCTCCGCCCCGTGTCCATCCAGCGCGGTTTCACCCGCCATGCCGAGGGCTCGGTGCTGGTGTCCTTCGGCGACACGCGCGTGCTGTGCACCGCCTCGGTGGACAACAAGGTGCCGGCCTTCCTGCGCGGCAAGGGCGAGGGCTGGGTGACGGCCGAATACGGCATGCTGCCGCGCTCCACGCATACCCGCTCGGACCGCGAGGCCGCGCGCGGCAAGCAGGGCGGGCGCACGCTGGAGATCCAGCGCCTGATCGGCCGTGCGCTGCGCGCCTGCGTGGACCGCGGCGCGCTGGGCGAACGCACCATCACCCTGGACTGCGACGTGCTGCAGGCCGATGGCGGCACGCGCACGGCGGCCATCACCGGCGCCTACGTGGCCCTGGTCGATGCGATCAACGGGCTCAAGGCACGGCGCGAGATCAAGCGCGACCCGATCTTCGGCGCGATCGCCGCGGTGTCGGTGGGCATCTACAAGGGCGTGCCGGTGCTGGACCTGGACTATGCCGAGGACAGCGACTGCGACACCGACATGAACGTGGTGATGAACGACGGCGGCGGCTTCATCGAGGTGCAGGGCACGGCCGAGGGCCATGCCTTCCGCCGCGAGGAGATGGACGCGCTGCTCGGCCTGGCCCAGGCCGGCATCGCCCAGCTGGTGCAGGCCCAGCGCGACGCGCTCGCCCAGCCGTGACCCGACGCATCGCCCTGACCACGCTGGTGGTGGCCGACTACGACGAGGCGATCGCCTGGTACACCGGCAAGCTGGGCTTCGCCCTGCTCGAAGACCTCAACCAGGGCCACAAGCGCTGGGTGGTGGTTGGCCCAAGCGACCAGCGCGCCGCGGCCCTGCTGCTGGCCCGCGCGAGCGACGAGCAACAGCGCCAGCGCATCGGCGACCAGACCGGCGGGCGCGTGGGCTTCTTCCTGCACACCGACGACTTCTGGCGCGACCACGCCGCCATGACCGCGGCCGGCGTGGAATTCCTGGAACGCCCGCGCGAGGAGGCCTATGCCACCGTCGCGGTGTTCCGCGACCTGTATGGCAACACCTGGGATCTGCTGGAGCCGAAATGATCAAGCGCCTTGTCCTGGCCAGCGGCAATGCCGGCAAGCTGGACGAATTCGCCGCGATGCTGGCGCACCTGCCCTACGAGGTGGTGCCGCAGAAGCAGCTCGGCGTGGAGGACGTGCCCGAGACCGGCCTGACCTTCGTCGAGAACGCTCTGATCAAGGCGCGCCACGCCGCCGCGGTCACCGGGCTGCCGGCGCTGGCCGACGACTCCGGTCTGATCGTCGATGCGCTGGGCGGCGCGCCCGGCCTGTACAGCGCGCGCTACGCCGGCCAGCCCACCAGCGACGCAGCCAATAACGCCAAGCTGCTGGAGGCGATGCGCGACGTGCCCGACGATCAGCGTCGCGCGCGCTTCTACGCGGTGATCGTGCTGCTGCGTCATCCCGAGGATCCGCAGCCGCTGATCGCCGAGGGCGCGTGGGAAGGCCAGATCACCCGCGAGCTGCGCGGCAACGGCGGCTTCGGCTACAACCCGCTGTTCCTGGATCCGGACCACGGCCTGACCGCGGCCGAGATGGACACCGCGTTGAAGAACCGGCTGAGCCATCGCGCCCGCGCGCTGGAAGCGCTCGGCCAGCGTTTGACCACGCTGTTCTGACACCGCCAAGCCTGGCCCGACCCGATGCTTCCCGTGGCACCCCCTGTCGATGCTGCCGACGCCCGGCCCGATGACGCGCGGCTGTTCGATCCGCTGCACGCGGCCCAGCCCGCGGACGTGAAGCTGATCCCGCCGCCGCTGTCGCTCTATGTGCATCTGCCCTGGTGCGTGCGCAAGTGCCCGTACTGCGACTTCAACTCGCACCAGGGCAGCGGCGCGCTGCCCTTCGATGCCTACATCGACGCGCTGATCCGCGACCTGGACCAGGACCTGCCGCTGGTCTGGGGCCGCACGATCCACAGCGTGTTCTTCGGCGGCGGCACGCCCAGCCTGTTCCCGGCCGAGCACATCGACCGCTTCCTGCAGGCGGCCAGCGCCCGGCTGCGCTTCGCGCCCGAGTGCGAGGTGACCCTGGAGACCAACCCGGGCACGGCCGAGCACGACCGCTTCGGCGCCTATCGCGCCGCGGGCGTGAACCGGCTGAGCTTCGGCATCCAGAGCTTCGACGATGGCTGCCTGCAGCGGTTGGGCCGCATCCACGACAGCGCCCAAGCGGAAGCCGCGGTCAAGCTGGCCCAGGACGCCGGTCTGGACAATCTCAACCTGGACCTGATGTACGCCCTGCCCGGCCAGTCGCTGGCGATGGCGCTGCACGATCTGGAGCGCGCCTTCGCCCTGCAGCCGGCGCACGTGTCGCACTACCAGCTCACGCTGGAGCCCAACACGATGTTCTTCGCCAGGCCGCCGCAGGGCATCCCGGAGGAGGACGACGCCTACGACATGCAGGAGGCCTGCCAGGCGGCGCTGGCCGACGCCGGCTATGCGCACTACGAGGTCAGCGCCTACGCCCGCCCGGGACGGCAGTGCGCGCACAACCTCAACTACTGGCGCTACGGCGACTATGTGGGCATCGGCGCCGGCGCGCACGGCAAGATCGGTTCCGGCGCGGGGCAGCGCATCCTGCGCCGCTGGAAGGTCAAGCATCCGGCCACGTATCTGGCCAGCGCAGGCACGCCGGCCGGCATCGGCGGCGACGACGAGATCGCCCCGGCGCGGCGCCCGTTCGAGTACATGCTCAACCTGCTGCGGCTCAAGGAAGGCTTCGCCCTGCGCGACTTCCAGGTGCGCACCGGGCTGCCGGCCGCGCATCTGGCCACGCCACTGGCCCAGGCGCAGGCCAACGGCTGGCTGCGGGTCGAGGACGGGCGCGTGGTGCCCACGCCGCTGGGGCTGCGCTTTGCCAACGACGTGATGGCGCTGTTCCTGGAAGGCTAGGCGCACCGCTTTCGCGCGTCCCCATCGCGCGCGCTGTCGCTTGGTGGGAGCACCTGTCTCTCGGATCAAGCCGCGGCCTCCTTGTAGAGCGGAGCTTGCTCCGCTGGGGCCTTCCCCACCAACCGAACGAAGAGCAGCGGAGCGAGCTCCGCTCTACAGGTGGGAGCCGCCATGGCGGCTCCCACGAGGCGCAGAACTCAGCGCCGCGATGACCGGCTGCGGCGCATCCCGCCGGCCAGGCCAAGACCCCTCGCGGTGCGGCCATTGTCGGCCTTCGATGGCGTTGTGTTACAAAACCGCCGCAAAGCGCATGACCGCACGGGAACCCGATGGTCGCTCCAGGGGCTGCTTCACCGATCTTGACCGCCACCGACACGCTGGCTTCGGCCGCGTTGCCCGTGCGCGTGCGCCGGATCCTGGAGGCCTTGCTGGCCCAGCTGCAGCAGGCGCTGTTCCTGGGCGTGGAATCCAGCCTGGACGCGCTGGAGCAGGAGCTGTTCCTCAGCGCCAACCGCGCCCGCAGCAACGAGACGCAGACCAGCTACCTGTCGCACCTGCAGCACCTGCGCCGCGACCGCGCCAAGGTCCTGCCGGCGCTGCTGGCGCGGCTGGAGGCCGAGCTGGCCGCCCTGCGCAGCCCGCCCCAGCTCCCTCAGGCCGTCGAACAACCGCCCGCGCTGTTGACCCTGGTCGAGGACGCGGTCATCGACCAGAACATCGTCCTGGAGGAGATCGCGCGCCGCCACAGCCATCGCCACCAGCAGGCGCTGCACCTGCTGTCCCAGCGCTTCGGGGTGCTGGCCGGCAGCCCGGCGCTGGACGAGGCGCGCCAGCCGCTGTCGCCGCACTCGCTGTGCCAGGCCCTGCGCGTGGGCGCGGCCACGCTGGAGGTGGACCTGACCTCTCAGCTGCAGCTGTACCGCCTGTTCGAGCAGCACGTGATGTCCGGCTATGGCGAGCTGCTCGAACAGATCGCCCAGACCCTGGGCCGCCAGGGCGTGCTGCCGGGGCTGGGGTTCGCCCCGCAGCGCGCCCGCACGCCGGCCGCACGCAGCGCGTCCGACCCCGCACCGGCCCCGCCGGCATCCAAGACCGGCCTGCCGCCGGTGGAGCTGCCCGGCTGGGTCCGCCCCGGTCAGGCCCGGCGTTCGACCGCGCCGGTGGTGAGCTTCGCCTCGCTGCAGCGGCTGCTGTCGGCCAGCCACGCCCGCGCCAGCGCGCCCCCGCCGGCGGCCAAGGACGCCGGCCTGCTGCCTGCCTGGATGAAGCCCGGCGCCTCGCACCCCGCGCCCCCGTCGCTCACCTCGCCGGGCCCGGCTGCGGGCGGCGCCAACACCACCCCGCCCTCGGCCGGTGCACCGCACACGGGCGGCTTCGGCGCGGCCAGCGAGGCGTCGCTGCCCACCGCGCACGTGCTCAGCACGCTGCAGACCCTGCAGCTGCAGGTCGCGCAGGGCCAGGTGCCGAGCACGCCGCTGGCGCTGGAGGACATCCGCGAGCGCGTCCTGGCCGGCCTGCGCCGCCTGCACGGCCCGCAGGCCGAGCTGGCGCGCGAGGATGCCGACACCTTCGAACTGCTGGACCTGCTGTATCGGCAGATCGGCCGCGAGGTCCGCCGCGGCCCGGCCTCGGACATGCTCGGCCAGCTGCAGGTGCCGGTGGTGCAGGCCGCGCTGAACGACCGCGCCTTCTTCCTGAGCCCGCAGCATCCGGCGCGCGAACTGCTCAATGCCGTGGCCGAGTCCGGCGCCAACTGGCTGGGCGAGGACGACACCGACCCGGTCCTGCTGGCCAAGCTCAAGGCGGCCGTGTCCAAGGTGCTGACCGAATACACCGGCGACGAGGCCGTGTTCGCCCAGGCCCACCGCGACGTGCAGGACCACTTCCAGACGGCCGCGCGCAAGGCCGAGGTGGCCGAACGCCGGCTGGTGGAGGCCGCGCGCGGGCGCGACCGCCTGGAGAACGCCAAGACCGCCGCCGCCGACAGCATCGACCAGGCCCTGGGCGCGCGGCCGATCCCGCCCTTCGTGCAGGCCCTGCTGTCGCAGGCCTGGGCCGACGTGCTGACCCTGATCCGCCTGCGCCACGGCGATGACTCGGACGAATGGCAGGAAGTCTCAGCGCTGACCACGCGCATCGCCGATGCGGTGACCGGGCAGGACACGCCCGAGCCCGCGCTGCCGACGCAGATCGAGCAGGCCCTGGTCAAGGTCGGCTACCACAGCGACGAGGCCGCGGTGATCGCCCGGCGCCTGGCCAACGCGCCCGAGCCCGAGCTGCCCGGCGAGCCGGCGCTGAAGCTGCAGGCCAAGGTCGCCGCCGCCGCGCAGGTCGCCCCGCGCCGGCCCGCGCCGCTGCCGCGCTCGCCGGCCGAACAGGCCAGCTACGAATCGCTGCGGCGGCTGCCGTTCGGCACCTGGTTCGAATTCGTGCAGAACCAGCAGGGCGACCTGCGCCGGCTGCGCCTGTCCTGGTACAACCCGACCAGCGGCCACGCGCTGTTCGTCAGCGCGCGCGGGCAGAAGGTCGGCGAGCACACGCTGGACAGCGTCGCGCGGCTGATGGCCATCGACCAGGCGCGCCCGGTCAGCGAAGAGCACGGCAGCCTGCTCGACCGGGCCTGGCAGGCCGCCCTGGCCAAGCTGCGCGACCTGGCCGGCATGGAGGCCGCATGAGCATCACCGAAGCGCGCCGCGCCCAGCGCCGCAGCCCCGACGGCGCCATCGCCGTCACCGACACCATGACCGGCCAGCTGGTCGGCCGCGTCGGCAACCTGTCCGAGGCCGGCATGCTGCTGGTGGCCGACACGCCGGTGCGCGAGGACGCGCTGTACCAGCTGCAGTTCTCGCTGCCGGTCGGCTCTACCGGCCGGGAGACCGATATCGACGTCGGCGCGCACCTGCTGTGGACCGGCGCGGCGCACACCCCCGGCCAGTCGCTGGCCGGCCTGCGCTTCCTCACCGTCTCGGCCGAGCACCTGTCCGCGCTGCGCGACTGGATCGAACGCTAGCGCACTCGCACGCCGACGCGCGGCCGTTGGATTGGCAGTACTACGCCGCTTCATCGTCGTTCCCGCTTTCGCGGGAACGACGATACGGAGGACTTGTTGCTGCTACGGCGAGCCTACCAACTCGCCAAAGACCAATCCCCGCTCCGCGCGATGCACTCAAAGTTCGTCATCCCCGCGAACGCGGGGATCCAGGGACTTCCGAGCAGATCGCGCAACGTCCATGGATTCCCGCTTTCGCGGAAATGACGGTAGAGAGGTCCTGCTGCTGGTGAGGCGCGGGCCTGGAGCCCACCGGTTCGCCGAAGGCCAATCCCGCGGCGCGCGATGCACGCAAAGCACGTCATCCCCGCGAACTCGGGAACGACGGTTTTTGGGCTAGGCGTTTCGACGCCAAGCGCCATCAGGCGCTGCGGACGCACAGCCCCGCGTGCAACACACCGCGACAAGAGCCCCGCACCAGGCGGCGGGTAAACTTCGCGACTCTTCACCGCAACGAGCCGCCGCCATGTCCCTGCCCGATCCCGCCCCGCGCTACGCCGCCCATCTGGACACGCTCAAGGCGCGCGCGGACGAGGCGCTGGCGCGCGGCGGCCTGGACCATCTGGTCATTCCCAGCGGCCGCCTGCACTACCAGCACGCCGACGATCTGAACTACCCCTTCTACGTCAATCCGCAGTTCAAGGCCTGGCTGCCGCTGACGCGCGTGCCCGACAGCTGGATCGTGTACACGCCTGGCCAGCGCCCGCGCCTGACCTTCCTGCAGCCGCGCGACTACTGGCACGTGGTGCCGGCCGCGCCGAGCGGCTGGTGGGTCGCGCACTTCGACATCGACATCATCCGCACCGCCGACCAGGCCGCCGCGCTGCTGCCCAAGGACACCGCGCGCTGCGCGATCCTGGGCGAGGCGCACAGCGCGCTGGGCGCCTATGTGCCCAACAATCCCGAGGCAGTGGTCGACTACCTGGCCTATCACCGCGCCTACAAGACGCCGTACGAGATCGCGCTGATGCGCCAGGCGCAGACGCTGGCCGTGCGCGGGCATCGCGCGGCCGAGGCGGCCTTCCGCGCCGGCGCCAGCGAGTTCGACATCCACATGGCCTATTGCGCCGCGGTCGGCCAGGACGCGACCGAGCTGCCCTACGGCAACATCATCGGCCTCAACGAACACGCCGCCGTGCTGCACTACACCGAGTTGGAGCGCGTGGCGCCCGCGCAGTCGCGCAGCTTCCTGATCGACGCCGGCGCCAGCGCCGCCGGCTACGCCAGCGACATCACCCGCACCTACGCGGCCGACCCGGGCAGCGAGTTCCACGCCATGATCCAGGCGCTGGACGCGGCCCAGATCCGCATGGGCCAGGCCGTGGCGCCGGGCGTGGACTACAGGCAGCTGCACCTGGACGCGCACCTGGCGCTGATGGGCATCCTCAAGGACTTCGGCGTCATCACCGTCTCGCCCGAGGCGGCGGTTGCCAGCGGGCTGTCGGCGACCTTCTTCCCGCATGGCCTGGGCCACGCGATCGGCCTGCAGGTGCACGACGTGGCCGGCTTCGCGGCCTCCGACCGCGGCGGGCGCATCGAGCGTCCGGAAGGTCACCCTTACCTGCGCCTGACCCGCGTGCTGGAGCCGGGCATGGTGGTCACCATCGAGCCGGGCCTGTACTTCATCGACATGCTGCTGGACGACGCCAGGGCCGCCGGCCACGGCGAGGCGATCGACTGGGACCGCGTGGCGCAGTTCAAGCCCTATGGCGGCATCCGCATCGAGGATGAGGTGCTGTGCACCGACACCGGCGCCGACAACCTCACCCGCCCGGCATTTGCGGAGCGCTGATGTGGATGGGAGCCGCCATGGCGGCGATGGAGCTTTCCCGGTAGAGCCCCTCGCCTCCATGGCGGCTCCCACGTGTAGAGCGGAGCTTGCTCCGCTGCTCTTCGGTCAGTTCGTGAGAAAGGCCCCGGCGGAGCAAGCTTCGCTCTACAGATAGGCCGCTGTGAGATTTGAGCCGCTTCAACCTCATCGGCGCTGCGCGCCAGCGTGGCAATGAGGCTTTACGTGGAGCGCCCTTCGCCGCCGTGGCGGATTCCACCTGTAGCGCGGAGCTTGTGGCAATCCCCTCTTGGGGACTTCGCTGCTCTTCGGTCAGTTCATGAGAAAGGCCCCAGCGGAGCAAGCTCCGCTCTACAGATAGGCCGCTGCGAGATTGAGGAGGCAGTGGCTTCCCCGAATCTCAACCGCCGCTGGCCATCACCGCTTCGATCTCGTCGGCGCTGCGCGCCAGCGCGGCGGTGAGCACGCGGTGGCCGTCGGCGGTGATGGCCACGTTGTCCTCGGTGCGGATGCCGATGCCGCGCCACTTGGCCTCCACGCTGGTGTCGTCGGGCGAGATGTACAGCCCCGGCTCGATGGTGAACACCATGCCCGGCTCGAGCAGGCGCGACTCGCCCTGCAGGCGGTAGTCGCCCACGTCGTGCACGTCCAGGCCCAGCCAGTGGCCGGTCTTGTGCCGGTAGAAACGCTTGTAGCTGCCCTCGGCGATGCACGTCTCCAGCTTGCCCTTGAGCAGGCCCAGCTGCAGCAGCCCCTCGGTCAGCACTTCCACCGCCGCCTCGTGGCCGGCCTCGTAGGGCACGCCCGGGCGCGCCTGCGCCAGCGCGGCGGCCTGCGCGGCGCCGACCAGGTCGTGCAGCTGACGCTGCGGCTTGCTGAAGCGCCCGTCCACCGGGAAGGTGCGGGTGATGTCGGCGGCGTAGTTGCGGTACTCGGCACCGGCGTCGATCAGCACCAGCTCGCCCGCCCTGACCTGCGCGTTGTTGGCCACGTAATGCAGGATGCAGGCATTGGCGCCGGCGCCGACGATGCTGCCGTAGGCCGGCCAGGCGTCGCTGGCGCGGAACACGCATTCGATCACCGCCTGCAGCTGGTACTCGCGCACGCCGGCATGGGCGCCGCGCATGGCGGCCAGGTGCGCGTCGATGCTGATCTCGGCGGCGCGCTGCATCAGCTTGAGTTCGTCGGCGGACTTGAACAGCCGCTGCTCGTGCAGCAGATGGCCCAGCTCGAGGAACTCGTGCGGCGGCTGCGCGCCGCCGCGCGCCTGGGCGCGCACCTGGTTGACCCAGCCGATCAGCTTGAGGTCGAACTCGGTGTCGCGGCCGAAGTGGTAGTACACCCGCGAGCGGCCTTCCAGCATGCCCGGCAGGATCTCGTCCATGTCCTCGATCGGATAGGCATCGTCCATGCCGTAGCCGTCCACCGCGCCCTGCTGGCCGATGCGCGGGCCGTCGTAGACCTCGCGCGCCGGGTCGCGGTCGCGGTTGAACAGGATCACCTCGCCGTGGCGGCGGCCGGGGATCAGCACCAGCACCGCCCCCCGGCTCGGGGTAGCCGGTGAGATACCAGAAATCCGAATCCTGCCGGTACGGATAGTGCGTGTCGTGGCTGCGCACGCGCTCGGGCGCGGCCGGCAGCACCAGGATGGCGTCCTCGCCGGCCATGCGCATGAGGGCCTTGCGCCGGCGCGCGAATTCGGCCGCGCCGATGCCGGTGGCCGCGCGCATCAGTTCAGGCTTTTGCGATGGCGCGGCGCCAGCACGCAGTCGCCGTGCAGCAGCAGCACGGCCACGCGCACGAATTCCTCGATCTCGGCCAGCGCGTCCTCGTCCTCTTCGCCCTCGCCCAGCTCGGGGCTGGCCTGGGCCAGCTTGCCCAGGTCGGCCAGCGCCTCGGCGCCGTCGTCGGACAGCGGCGCATCGCCGACCGCGGCCAGGCCGAAGCCGCCCAGGAACGCCCGGCACCAGTCGAACAGCGCCTGCGCGCGTTCCTCCAGGCCGGCGGCGGGATCGGGCAGCAGCAGGTCAAAGCCGAAGCCGCGGTCCTCCAACTGGGTGGCGGTGGTGGTGCGCAGCGTGTCCAGCGCGCTGTCGGCCGGCGGCGTCGGCAGCGCCGGGTCGGCCAGTACGCGGGCCGGCCAGTCCTGCGCATTGGCGCCGCCGCCGGCCAGCCAGCCGCACAGCGCGCCGTGGAGTTCGTAAGGGCTGGCGCCGAGGGCCAGCGCGCGCGCGGCCTGGCCGACGTCCTCGGGAGTGGGCAGGCTCATGGGGTCACCTGCGCACGGTCTGACTTGAAAAACGGATGCATCGAACAAGTGTAAATCGAAAGCCCGCAGCGCCGCTTGTTGTGTGACGGCGCTCACGCCTACACTGCCGGGCAGCGCCTGTCCTGGCCGCCGCGGCGGAGCCGTTCCCACGTGATGCCACCGTCCTCCCTGCCCTTCCTGCTTGGCGCTGGCGCCGCTTCGACATCGTTGTCATCGATGTGGATAGCGCTGGCGGCGCTGGTGCTGCTGGGCGTGATCGCGGTCGGCACGCGCGCGCTGTGGCGGCCGTACCTGCCCGGCCGCCGTGCGCACGTATCGACCGCGCCGGAGAGCGAGGATCCGCTCAAGCTGGCGCTGTGGGCCTCGGGCGAGGTGTTCTGGGACTACGACCTGATCGGCCGCCGCCTGCATCGCATGCGCGCCGACGAGCAGTCTCCCGCCAGCCACACCATCGTCATGCTCACCCGCATCGGCGAGATGCCCGCGGTGCATCCGCACGACCTGCCGCTGGTGACCCAGCGCCTGCGCAGCCACCTGCGCGGGCAGGAACCGTTGTTCATGTCCGAACACCGCATGGACCTGCGCGGCGACGGCGACTGGATCTGGGTCCGCGCGCGCGGCCGGGTGGTCGAGCGCGATGCCCATGGCCGCGCCCTGCGCCTGGCCGGCACCGCGCGCGACATCACCGCCAGCCGCCGCGCCGAATACGAGCATCGCGTGGCCAGCGAGGTGATGCGCAGCATGAGCGAGGCGGTGGCCGTGCTCGATGCCGACTACCGCTTCATCACCGTCAACCCGTCCTTCAGCCGCATGACCGGCTACGACGGCGCCGAAGTGGCCGGACAGCCGCTGTCGCTGCTGGACAGCCGGCAGAAGCTGGGCGACAGCGCCTCGCGCATGAGCCAGCAGCTGGCGCGCGAGGGCCGCTGGTCCGGCGAGGCCTGGAAGGTGCGCAAGGACGGCGAGGAGATCCTGTGCCGCATCGAGACCAACGTGGTGCCCGACGGCAGCGGGCAGCGCCCGATGGTGGTGCTGGTGCTGGGCGACATCACCGAGCAGAAGCGCGCCGAGCAGGAGCTGCGCTACCTGGCCAACTACGACACCCTGACCAGCCTGCCCAACCGCTCGCTGCTGTCCGAGCGGCTCTCGCGCGCGGTGGTGCGCGCGCGCCGCGAGAAGGGCCGCGTGGCGGTGCTGTTCATCGACCTGGACCGCTTCAAGGACATCAACGACTCGCTGGGCCACGCCACCGGCGATCGCATCCTGCGCGCGGCCGCCGCGCGCGTGCAGCAGACCGTCGGCGCCCAGCACACCGTGGCCCGGCTCAGCGGCGATGAGTTCACCGTGGTACTGGAAGGCATCGCCGCCCCGGTCGATGCCGAGCGCGTGGCCGAGCGCATCATCCAGGCCTTCACCCAGCCGCTGTCCTTCGGCGACCGGCTGGAGCTGGCGGTCTCGCCCTCGATCGGCATCAGCCTCTACCCCGAGCACGCCCAGGTCCCGACCGAGCTGCTCAAGCACGCCGACACGGCCATGTACCAGGCCAAGGCCGCCGGCCGCCACACCTGGGCGGTGTATTCGGAGGTGATGGACGAGAAGACCCGCCACCGCGCCATCCTGTCCAGCGCGCTGCGCCGGGCGCTGGAGCGCCACGAGCTGCGCGTGGTCTACCAGCCGCGCCTGTCGCTGCATCGCGAGCGCATCACCGGCACCGAGGCGCTGCTGCGCTGGGAAAGCCGCGAACTGGGCGAGATCTCGCCCAGCCTGTTCATCCCGCTGGCCGAGGAGAGCGGCCTGATCGTGGAGATCGGCATCTGGGCGCTGCGCCAGGCCTGCCAGACCCTGCGCGCCTGGCACGAGGCCGGCCTGACCCATCTGAGCGTGGCGGTCAACGTCTCGGCCCTGCAGCTGCAGCGCGGCGACCTGGCCGATGTGGTCGCCCGCGTGCTGGCCGAGGCCGGCGTCAACCCCTCGCGGCTGGAGCTGGAACTGACCGAAAGCGTGCTGATGGCCAACCCCGAGCAGAGCAGCAGCGTGCTGGAGGCCTGCCGCGCACTGGGCGTGTCGATCGCGATCGACGATTTCGGCACCGGCTATTCCTCGCTGGCCTATCTCAAGCGCCTGCCGCTGACCACGCTGAAGATCGACCAGACCTTCGTGCGCGACCTGGACCAGAACCTCGAGGACGAGGCCATCACCAGCGCCATCATCGCCCTGGCCCAGTCGCTCTCGCTCAAGGTGGTGGCCGAGGGGGTGGAGACCGCAGCGCAGCTGGCCTTCCTGCGCCAGCGCGGCTGCGACGAGGTCCAGGGCCACTACGTCGCCCGGGCGATGGAACGCCTGCAGTGCCTGGAATTCCTGCGCGACTACGCCCCCGATCCGGACCTGCGCGCCAGCGCCTGAACCCAGGCCTGCATCGCGCGCCCGTTTGCAGCTTGACCGGCCGCCGGCCCCGTGCCTAAGGTGCCGGCATGAATCCGCCCGATGCCATCGAACAGCTGCGCGCCCTGGCCTCGCGCCTGCAGGAGCTGGGCGAGCGCTGCCAGCGGCTGACGGAGGAGAACCGCAGCCTGCGCGTGCAGCAGGAGCAGCTGAGCAGCGAGCGCTCGCAGCTGCTGGCCAAGAACGAACTGGCGCGTTCGCGCGTGGAGGCGATGATCACCCGCCTGCGCTCGCTGGAGCAGCACACGTGAGCAGCAGCGAGCCGGTCAACGTCCATATCCTGGATCGCGAATACACCATCGGCGTCGAGCCGGGCGAGCGCGGCAGCCTGATGGCCGCGGCCAAGCTGCTGGACACGCGCATGCGCGAGGTGCGCGGCGCGCACCGCATGGCCTCGGCCGATCGCATCGCGGTGCTGGCCGCGCTGAACCTGGCGCACGAACTGCAGCAGCTGCGCGACCAGCAGGCCGCGCAGGACAGCGAACTCACGCGCACCCTGGCCGACCTGCACCGCCGCCTGGACGGCTGGCTCGAACCGCGCTGACGCGGGTGCCAGGTGGGAGAAGCCATGGCGGCTCTCGCAAAAAGTCGTCAGTAGCCCGGTGACGCAGTGATAGTTCCTGCCCTCCGCAGTTCGGCCTGTCGTCCTCGTCATTCCATCCCGCTCTTGTGGGAGCAACTGTCTCCTCAACTCTAGCGGCCGCCTGTCTGTAGAGCGGAGCTTGCTCCGCTGGGGCCTTCCCCACGAACGGAACGAAGAGCAGCGGAGCAAGCTCCGCTCTACAGGTGAGAGCCATCGCCAGACGCAGTTCTGTCTGTCGTCCTCGTCATTTCCACGCAGGACTGGGAGCCGCTCTTGGGGCGATGAGGCCTTCGCAATCAGCATTCACCTCTGCATCGCAGCGCGCACGATGCCATGCGTCATCCACACATCCGCTGCACCTCCACCACCGCGCACTGAACCGCGCCGACGAACGGCCTAGGCAAACCTCGACGCATCGCTATACTGGCCACGCATCCTCTGCTGTGATCGACAGCGTGCAAAACATTCGCCTTGTCCCTTAATGACGACCGCGGGGCAGCAACGGAAGCCGGGAGCGCAAGTCCGCCTTGTAGCGGGAAGCCCGATGGCCCCCAAGCTGTCCCACTTGAACCCCGGGTTCAAGGTCGTTTCGCCGCATCGCCATTGGCGGAGGATGTCTTCAATCTTCTAGAATGCCGCGCCCTGCACCAGGACGCGGCATTCTTTTTTCATGAGCGATAGCGACGCCCTGCCCGCCCTGCGCGCGCGCCTGCGCGAACGCCGCCGCGCCTTGCCCGCCGCCACGCGCATCGCCGGCGCCGAGGCCCTGGCCGCGCGGCTGCTGGCGCTGCCGTTCCTGCCCGAGCGCGGCTATGTCGCCGGCTACTGGGCCACCGATGGCGAGATCGGCCTGCACGCCTTCCAGCTCAAGCTGCCCGCCGGCCTGGTGTACTGCCTGCCGGTGCTGCATGGCGAGGAGCTGCGCTTCGCGCCGTGGCGCGCGGGCGATGGCCTGGTGACCAACCGCTTCGGCATTCCCGAACCCGACGTGGCGCCGTCCTCGGCGCTGGAACCCGAACAGATGGCGCTGGTGGTGATGCCGCTGGTGGGCTTCGACGCCAGCGGCCACCGGCTGGGCATGGGCGGGGGCTGGTACGACCGCAGCTTCGCCATGCGCACCGCGAGCGCGCCGCCGCCGTGGCTGGTGGGCGTGGGCTTCGAGACCCAGCGCACGTCCCTGCCGCCGCCGCGCGCCTGGGACGTGCGTCCCGACGCGATCTGCACCGAATCCTCCACGCTCCTCCTGGAACCGCGATGACCGCCCGCCGCCGCTACTGGCTGATGAAGTCCGAACCGGACGACTTCTCCATCGATGACCTGGGGCGCGTGGGCACCGAGCCGTGGACCGGCGTGCGCAACTACCAGGCGCGCAACTTCATGAAGGCCATGCAGGTCGGCGACGGCGTGCTGTTCTACCACTCCAACGCCGAGGTGCCGGGCATCTACGGCGTGGCCGAGGTGGCGACCCCGGCCTATCCCGATCCGACCCAGTTCGACAGAAAGTCCAAGTACTACGACCCCAAGTCCGATCCGGCGCAGCCGCGCTGGGAGCTGGTGGACGTCAAGTACGTGCGCCATCTCAAGCACGGCGTCAGCCTGGCGCAGATCCGCGAACACGCCGATGCGCTGGGCGAGGACTTCGCCCTGATCCGCAAGGGCACGCGCCTGTCGGTGCTGCCGGTGACGGCGGCGCAGTGGAAGCTGCTGCTGTCGTTGGAGCAGGAGTGAGCGCCAAGAAGTGAGGCATGAGCGAAAGCTCGCCTCTCACGCTCATCGCCTCCGCTCCTGCCTTTTCTCACTCCTCACTCCTCTCCACTCACATCTGCCCTCATGACCGAAGCCAAGCGCCTGGCCGCCGAAAAAGCCATGGATTACCTCGAAGACGGCATGATCGTCGGTGTCGGCACCGGTTCGACCGTGGCCTACTTCATCGACGCGCTCGGCCGCGACCCGTCGCGCATCAAGGGCGCGGTGTCCAGCTCCGAGCAGAGCACCGCGCGGCTGAAGGCGCACGGCATCGAGGTGCTGGACCTCAACCACACCGGCACGCTGTCGCTGTATGTGGACGGCGCCGACGAGTGCGATCCGCACAAGTGCCTGATCAAGGGCGGCGGCGCGGCGCTGACGCGCGAGAAGATCATCGCCCAGGCCAGCGCGCGCTTCGTGTGCATCGTCGACCCGTCCAAGCAGGTGCCGGTGCTGGGCCGCTTCCCGCTGCCGGTGGAAGTGATCCCGATGGCGCGTAGCCTGGTGGCGCGCGAGATCCTGGCCCTGACCGGCGGCCAGCCGGTCTGGCGCGACGGGGTGGTCACCGACAACGGCAACGTGGTGCTGGACGTGCACAACCTGTCGATCACCGACCCGGTGGCGATGGAGACCGCGCTCAACCAGATCCCGGGTGTGGTCAGCGTCGGCCTGTTCGCGCGCCGCCGCGCCGATGTGGTCATCGTCGGCGGCGAGCCGCCGCAGGTGCTGTAAAGCCAGGCCACTCCTCCGTGTAGAGCGGAGCTTGCTCCGCTGGGGCTTTCCCGCGAACCAAACGAAGAGCAGCGGAGCAAGCTCCGCTCTACGTTGCGGGCCTTTTCCCCCGCGAACCGAATGAAGAGCAGCGGAGCGAGCTCCGCTCTACAAGGGGGCGCGGACTGATCGGAAGCGCCGGTGGCTCCCCGAGGCTTCGTCAGACGCGCTTGCGGCGGCCGCGGCGCTTGGCGGCGTGGCGCTGGCCCAGCACGCGCACCAGTTCCTGCACCAGCGCCTTCTCCTCCGGCTCCAGCAGCGCCAGGCCCTCGACCAGGGTGCGCTCCTCCGGGCTGCCCACGTGCCAGGCCGCACGCGGCTCCTGCACGCGCAGCTTGCCGCCCTTGCCGCCGAAGGCCAGCTCGGCGGCCTCCATGTTCAGCGCCTCGGCCAGGCCCTCGATCTGCTCCAGCCGGGGCATGTGCTTGCCGTTGCGCCAGTTGGAGACGGTCTGGGTGGTCACCGCGATGCCGTGACGGCCGAACAGCTTGAGCAGCTCGCCGTCGCTGAGCCCCGAACGACCCGAGGTCTCCAGGGCCTTGTTGAAACGGCTGGCGAAGCCTTGCCGTCTGCGCGCGATATCCATGCCACGACGGTAGCGAGGCCGGAGTCTGCAACTTGCGCATCTGACTTTCAAATAAAGTAAAGTTATGCTTTAGACAAGCCAGACTCCCCGCCCCGCACGGGCCTGTGCTTCATCCAGGCCCCGATGCGCGCGGAACCGCACCGACAGGATGTCGCATGCACCACAGCTCGCCCTACGCCGCCGTCGAAGCCTCCTATCGCTGGATCGACTATCGCCTGGCCTACGCGCAGGTGCTGGAACGGCACGGCGATCCGCCGGCCTGCCTGCTGGAGCTGTTCGTGTTCCGCGTCTGGCTGGCGCAGTTCGCGCTGCTGCGGGTGCTGGGCGGCGCGCCGCCCGCGCGCCAGGCCACGCCGCGGCCGCCGTGGTGGCTGCTGTCCAAGCAGGCCGAGGCCACCGGGGTCACCCGGGACGCGGCGCACGCGGGGCTGGCCGCGCTGCTGGAGCAGCGCTTCGGCCAGTACGACGCCGCTGCGCGCGCCGGGACGCCGGACGATCCGCTCGGCCTGGAGGCCGCGGCTGCCACGCTGGCCGGCCAGCTCTT
The DNA here is from genome assembly GCF_042700505.1 of Pseudoxanthomonas sp. UC19_8. Taxonomy (NCBI): domain Bacteria; kingdom Pseudomonadati; phylum Pseudomonadota; class Gammaproteobacteria; order Lysobacterales; family Lysobacteraceae; genus Pseudoxanthomonas; species Pseudoxanthomonas sp. UC19_8. The sequence continues at coordinate 524,484 of NZ_CP170559.1, read as the reverse complement.
CGGCCAGCCCGACCCGTCCGTCGTCGATGCGCTGGCGCGCCGTGCGCGCGGCCAGTACGCCGGCATCGCCCAGGCCTACGACGCGGAGCGACCGGACGCGCGGTGACGGCCGCCGGCCGCGGCGCACTTGACCTGCCCGGGGCCTTGCACGAAGGTGCGCGCTCCCGAACACGCCACGGCTGTCCGCATGTCTCTTCGCCTCGTCCTGCTCACCGCGCTCCTGCTGATCTGCACCACCGGCTGCGCGCGCACGCCCTGGGTGGAGCTGGCCGGACAGCGCTACCAGGTCGAGATCGCCGATCAGGAAGGCGAGCGCCAGCGCGGGCTGATGTTCCGCGACGAGCTGGCCGCCGATCACGGCATGCTGTTCATCCACGACGACGAGCAGCCGCTGTCGTACTGGATGAAGAACACCCACATCCCGCTGGACATCCTCTATTTCGACCACGACCTCAAGCTGGTCGGCCAGCAGCGCGACGTGCCGCCGTGCAGCGCCGGCAACGCCTGCCCGTCCTACCCCAGCAAGGCCCCGGCGCTGTACGTGCTGGAGCTCAACGCGGGCCAGGCGGCCAAGCTCGGCGTCAAGGACGGCGATACGCTGAAAGTGGACCCCAAGGTCGAGCTGAAAGCCCAGCCCAACTAGGCGACATCGCGCCACGCGGACGGGCTTGATAAGCCGCGCGAATGCCTGCAGTCTGTGGGCATGGGGGATCGACTGACACTGCCGGAATGGGGTTCGTTGGCCAGCCAGGCCGACGATGCGCTGCCGCTGCTGGGCACCGCGCTGCTGATCGCGCGCGATGAATACCCGCAGCTGGACGCCGACCTCTACGACACTCTGGTGCAGAGCCACGCCGAGCATCTGCGCCGGGAGATCGACCTGATCGCCTCCTGGCCGCTGAAGATGGCGGCGATCAATCGGCACCTGTTCGAGGAGCTGGGCTACGCCGGCGACCACGACGAGTACTACGACCCGCGCAACAGCTACCTCAACGAGGTGTTCGAGCGGCGCCTGGGCAATCCGATCTCGCTGGCGGTGGTGCAGATCGAGGTGGCGCGCCGGCTGGGCGTGCCGCTGGACGGGGTGTCCTTCCCCGGGCACTTCCTGGTGCGCCTGCCGGTGGACGACGGCATCCTGGTGATGGACCCGTTCAACGGCGGCCGGCCGCTGGGCGCCGACGAGCTGCGCGAGCGCGCCAAGCCGCACCTGGGCGGCGATGTGCCCGACGACAATGCGCTGCTGCAGATCCTGGACCCGGCCTCGCACCGGGCGATCCTGGTGCGCGTGCTGCGCAACCTGCACGGGGTCTACGCCGAGCGCGACCAATGGGACCGCGCCGCGCGCAGCGCCGACCGCGTGCTCAAGCTGGTGCCCGACCAGCCCGACGCCCTGCGCGATCGCGGCCTGGCCTATCTCAGGCTCGACTACGCCCGCGGCGCGCAGGCCGACCTGTCGCGCTATCTGCAGGTGGCGCCGAAGGCGCAGGATGCCGACGCGATCCGCGAGCGGCTGATCGAGCTCCATGCCGGGCGTTCGCGGACGCATTGAGGCTTGAGGCTGCCGGTTCGAGGCAAGCCGGATCTGGCCTCGCCCCGAGCGCCGGCAGCCATGGGATGGCGCTGCCGGAGTCGCGGCCTCCTCCGCTCACGCCGCGCCCTCCTTGTAGAGCGGAGCTTGCTCCGCTGCGCTTGGCCGGATCATTGGCAAGCCCCGTAGAGCGGAGCTTGCTCCGCTGCGCTTAGCCGGATCATTGGCAAGCCCCCCCGTAGAGCGGAGCTTGCTCCGCTGCGCTTGATCGGATCATTGGCAAACCACCCGTAGAGCGGAGCTCGCTCCGCTGCGCTTCGTTGGGTTCGTGGGCAAGGCCCCAGCGGAGCAAGCTCCGCTCTACAGGGCGTCCGCCGAAGGCGGCTGATGTCTTCTGGCGCGGTTAGCGCGGGCGCAGGTCCGGCGCGACCATCTCCATCGTGCGGGCCAGGGCGCCGCGGCCGCGCTCGACCAGCAGGCGGCCGGCCTGGGCCATCTGCGCGCGCCGCGGCGCGTCGGCCAGCAGGGCTTCCAGCAGCGTGCCGACCTCCTCGGCATTGCGGCCGATCTCCAGCGCGCCGGCCTCCTGCAGGCGGCGCGAGATCTCCACGAAGTTGTGCAGGTGCGGGCCGGTGACCATCGCGGTGCCGACCGCGGCCGGCTCGAGCAGGTTGTGGCCGCCGATGGCCTGCAGGCTGCCGCCGACGAAGGCCACCTGCGCGCAGGCGTAGAAGCCCATCAGCTCGCCCAGCGTGTCGAGCACGAACACCGCATCGCCCGCACGCGGCCAGCCGGCGAGGCTGCGCCGGCCGACCCGCCAGCCGGCGGCCTGGGCCAGCTCGGCCACGCGCCCGAAGCGCTCGGGATGGCGCGGCGCCCACAGCAGCAGCAGGTCGGGGAAGCGCGCCAGCAGCCGGCGGTGGATGGCCACCACCTGGGCTTCCTCGTCCGGATGGGTGCTGGCGGCGATCCACACAGGCCGCGCGCCGACCTGGCGGCCGAACTGCGCCACCAGCGCGTCCAGGCCCTGCGGCACGGCGATGTCGAACTTGAGGTTGCCGGTGTCGACGATGGCCTCGGGCGGCGCGCCCAGGCGCACGAAGCGCTTGCCGTCGGCGACGGACTGGGCGCCGATGCGGTGCACGCTGGCCACCACGCGGCGGATCAGCGGCGCCAGCACGCGGTAGCCGCGCAGCGAGCGCGCCGACAGCCGCGCGTTGAGGATGTAGCTGCGGATGCCGCGGTCGCGGCAGCCCAGCAGCAGGTTGGGCCACAGTTCGGTTTCCATCACCAGGGCCACGCCGGGCTGGAAGTGCGCCAGGAAGCGGCCGACCGCGCCGGGCAGGTCGTAGGGCGCGTAGACGTGCAGCACCGCATCGCCCCATAGCGCGCGCACACGGTCCGAGCCGGTCGGGGTGATGGTGGTGATCAGCAGCTTCAGATGCGGATGGTCGCGGCGCAGGGCGTCGACCACCGGCGCGGCGGCGTTGACCTCGCCCACCGAGACCGCGTGCACCCACACGTCCACGTCGTGCGGCGCCCCGCTCCAGGCGGCGTAGCGTTCGCCCCAGCGTTGGAAATAGCCCGGCACGCGGAACCCGCGCCAGATCAGGTGGTAGACCGTGGCCGGCGTCAGCACGTAGAGCACGGCCGAATACAGGGCACGCAACCATGTTTCGGTCAGGTCACGACGCATCGGGCGCAAGGATACGAGAAAGGACGCGGCACGGGGATCCAGCGCCGCCCGGCCTACAATGGCGGCCATGACCGACCGTTCCGCGCAGGCCGCACCGCGCCAGGCCACGCCCTTCGACCCCGGCCCGGCGCCGCTGGCGCCCTCCACCTGGCCCACCTGGCTGGGGATCGGCCTGGCCGCGCTGGCCGCGCGCCTGCCCTGGGGCCTGCAGCGCAGGCTCGGCAAGCCGCTGGGGCGGCTGCTCAAAGTCGTCCTGGGCGCGCGCCGCAAGGTCGCCGCGCGCAACCTGGAGCTGTGCTTCCCCGAGCTGGATGCGGCGGCGCGCGCGCGGCTGCTGGACGAGGTGTTCACCGCGCTGGGCGTGGGCCTGTTCGAGTTCGCGCGCGCCTGGTGGGGCGATGTGGCGCCGATGCGCCGCGACCTGCGCGTGGAAGGTCTGGAGCATCTGCAGGCCGCGCAGGCCGGCGGGCGCGGGGTGATCGTGATCTCCGGCCACTTCACCACGCTGGAGCTCTCCGCGCGGCTGATGTGCGACTACGCGCCGCTGGCCGGCATGTATCGCCCGCACGCCACCGGGGCGATGGAATGGGCGGTCAAGCGCGGCCGGCTGCGCTATGCCACGGCGATGTTCGGCCGCGAGGAGCTGCGCCCGGCGCTCAAGCACCTCAAGCAGGGCGGGCTGCTGTGGTTCGCGCCGGACCAGGACACGCGCCGGGGCGAGAGCGTGTTCGTGCCGTTCTTCGGCCGGCCGGCCTATAGCCTGACTTCGACGCATCAGCTGGCGCGGCTGTCGGGCGCGGCGGTGATCGCCTTCGCCCATGAGCGCCGGCCCGATGGCGGCTATACGCTGCGGCTGTCGCCGGCGTTCGAGGACTTCCCGTCCAAGGACGCCACCGCCGACACGGCGCGGGTGATGGCGGCGATCGAGGCGATGATCCGCGTGGTGCCGGCGCAGTACCTGTGGATCCATCGGCGCTTCAAGCGCCAGCCTGAGGGGCGCGGCGCGCTGTATCGGTGAGGCGGGAGTGAGTGGAGAGGCGTGAGGCGTGAGCGAAAGCCGCTCCTGCTCACGCCTCATGCCTCACGCCTCTGCGCTCACTCCTCGCTCCAAGGCAGGACCAGGCGCGTGCGTCCGGGGCCGATGCGGCGTTCGAGCGTGGGCGGTGGGGCATTGCCGCCCAGCTGGCGCCAGGTCAGGTCGAAGGCCTGGCCATGGTTGTCCAGCTCCAGCACGGCGCGGTGCGCTTCGCGCCGCCAGGCCAGGTCGACCGTGCCGCCGTCGGCGCCCACGCGCACGCCCTGCACGCGCAGCCAGTCCCATTCGGCCGGCGGCTGCGGCGCGAAGGCGAGCCGCCGCCGCGCGCCGTCCACTTCCAGGCCCAGTAGCCCGCCGATGGCGGCCGACAGGAAGGAGGCCGAGGACCAGGTCTGCTCGGGCACCGACTCGCGCTGCGGCACGAAGGCCGCGCCCGACTGCACCTCGTGCATGTGCCCGGGCGCGTCCTGCGCCGCCCAGGGCACCAGCCGCTGCCACAGGTCCGCCGCCTGCGCGCCGCGGCCGGCGCGCCACATCGCCTCGGCCGCGCCAGCGCTGCCCAGGCCCCAGACGCTGCCGCGCGAATAGGCTTGCGGCTCGTAGTCCGGCGCGCTCGCCGGCTTGCTGCGCAGGCCCCAGTCGGTGAGCACGTCCGGCGTGGCCAGCTGCGCGAAGATGGCCGCGGCCTCCTGGGGAGTGGCCGCGCCGCTGCCGATGGCGGCCAGGTCCGCGCCGCTGAAGCGCTCGCCCGGGCGCCCGTCGCGGTGGAAGCCGCTGATCCACTGCCCCGCCGGGTCGCGGTAGCGCGCGCGGATGGCAGCGCGGGCGCGCACGGCGTCGGCGCGCGCCTGCGCGGCCAGGGCCGCCTCGCCCTGCGTGTCGGCCATCGCCGCCATCGCCTGCGCCGCGTCCACCCAGGCCGCCGAGAGGGTCAGCTCGTCGGTCAGGGCGTCCTGCTCGTTGCCGCTCATCTTGCCGGCCGGCACGCGCGGCAGGCCGTCGCCGGCATCGACCAGCCCCCGGCAGTAGCGCCACGCCGCCAGCAGCTGCGGCCAGTGCGCGCGCAGGAAGGCGTCATCGCCACTGGCCCGCGCGTACTCGGCGGTGACGCTCAGGAAGTCGAAGGCGATGTCCACGTGCGCGTACATGTGCGGGTAGTCGCGCACCCACTGCAGGAAGCCCGCGCTCTGCGACAGTTCGTGCCACAGCATGCCGTTGTCCGGATGCTGGTAGCGCAGCTCGAACGCCAGCTGCGCCGCCGCGCGCTCGAACTGCCCGCTGGCGATCAGGGCGCGCGTGGTCACCAGCCCGTCGCCGCCGAAGTACCAGGCGTACTGCGGCCGCCGCGCGCCGTGCGAGGGCCCGTAGCCGGCGACCAGGCCGCAGCCCAGCCGCGGGTTGCACGACCAGGCCTGTTCCAGCGCCACCTGCGCCCAGCGCAGCGCGCGGTCGGCCTGGGCATCGGGCGTGGCGATGCGCAGGCGCGTGGCCTGCGCGTAGCGCGCCGCATCCGCCGCGGACGGCGCCTCGGGCGCCTCGAGCAGCGCGGCCGCCGTGCCGTACAAGTCTTCGTCGCGCTCGCCCTGCGCGGCGAGGGCCAGCGTGGCGCAGCGGGCGCGACCGCAGGCGGTCGGCAGCAGGTCCAGGAACAGCGGCTGGCCGAAGGCGCTGCCGCGGCGGTCGTTGTTGGGCACGCTGTGCGCGCCGGCCTGCGGCGAGGCCACCAGCGCGCGGAAGGCGCCGCTGGGCTCCTGCAGGAGCAGCCCCTTGGCGGCATCGTCCCAGCCGAATTCCTGCCCGCCGATGCCCGCCGGCCACATCAGGTTGAGCGAGGGCACCAGGTGCACGCGGATGCGCAGCGTGGGTGGCGCCTGCTCCACCCGCAGCCGCACGCGCACGCCGGGCAGCGTGTCGCGCGCCTCGATCCGCTCGGACACGCGCAGCCCCGGCGCCGCGTAGACGCGGGTCAGGCCGAAGGGATCGACCGTGGCCGCGGCCGGCGCGTCGGCGGCCTCCCAGCGCGTGCCGTCGCCGCGCAGGAATTCCAGCCGATAGCCCGATGCGATCTGCACCGGGAAACTCCACACCTCCAGCCCATCGCTGCCGTAGCCGCCGGCGAAGCCGCGCAGGCCGTGCGCGGCCAGGTAGCGCTCCTGCACGGGCGCCGTGACGGTCCAGGACGGCACGCCTGCGTCGTCGCGCGGCGCCGCGGCGTCTGCCTGCGTCGCCGCCCTGCTCCCCTCTGCCAGCAGGCAGACCGTCGCGGCCATGCTCAACACAACCGCGGACACGCTGCGCAGCGCCATGCTCGACCCCCGGGAGCGACGCGCGATTGTGGCCCGGCCGCCAGGTGTGACGCCCGCCGCGCCGCATCATTGGGCAGGCGTGAGCGCAGAGGAGTGAGGAATGAGTAAAGGCGGCGCTCGCTCACTCCTCGTCAGTAAGGCGAAGCCTCCCCCGCCGGGCGCGTCTTGAAGCGCCGGTGCCACCACAGATACTGCGCCGGATGCGCGCGGATCACCGCTTCCAGCTCGCGCATGTAGCGCGCGGCGAAGGCGCTCGGGTCGGATGCGTCGGCCTGCGGCCAGGGCGCATCCACGCGCACGCGGTAGCGGCCATCGGCCAGGCGCTGGCACCAGTACGGCACGATCGCCACGCCGGCGCGGCGCGCCAGCTCGGGGGTGGTGGTGAGCGTGGCGGCCTGCACGCCGAAGAACGGCACGAAGGCGCTGTTGTAGGTGAAGTTCTGGTCGGCCAGGTAGACCATGCGCGCGCCGCCGGACAGCGCGCGCAGCAGACCGCGCACGTCCTTCTTGCCGACCACATGGGCGAACACCCGCCGGCGCCCGTCCTGCATCAGCCGCTCGCCGCAGGAACCGCCGGTGCGCCGGACCATGCACGACATCGGCGCGCCCAGCGCCTCGCCCAGCAGGCGCGCGCCCAGGTCGACATTGGGGAAGTGCGCGGTCAGCAGCAGCACGCCGCGGCCCTGCGCCTGCGCGGCGCGCAAGTGCTCCAGGCCCTCGACCTCGAACAGCCCGGCCAAGGCGCTGGAGGGCGCGTACCAGGCGCGGATCATCTCCAGCAGGCCGATCACGCTGTCGCGCGTATTGGCGCGCACCAGCGCCTCGCGCGCGGCTGCGTCCAGCTGCGGGAAGCACAGCGCCAGATTGATCCGCGCGATGCGCCGGCGCGAGGCCAGCAGCGGCGTCAGCAGCCAGGCCAGCGCGCGGCCCAGCGCCAGCACGCGCCGCTGCGGCCAGGCCGCCACGCGCCGGCACAGCCAGCGCAGCGGACCCAGGCCGGGGCAGCGCGGCTCAGGCCGCGGCGGCATCGTGGCGCGCCAGCAGGCTGCCGGCGTACAGCGCGGCCAGCAGCAGCGTCAGCCCGCCCCAGAAGGTCGAGTAGAAGGCCAGGTGCGTGTTCAACGGGAACACCGTCACCGCCAGCGCCAGCATCGCCGGCCGCGCGCGATCGCGCGCCTCCGGCGTGGCGAAGCGCCAGGCGCGCCAGGCCAGCGCCGCGCCGGACAGCCACAGCAGCAGGCCGATCACGCCGGTCTCGGCCAGGATCTCCAGCACGATCTGGTGCGCGTGCAGCGCAGGGCCGTGGCCCCAGGCCGGCGCCACGCTCGGCGTGGGATCGCAGGCCGGGAAGACATCGCGGAAGTTGCGCACGCCCACGCCGTTGATCGGGTGCTCGCCGATCATGCAGCCGGCGGCCTGCCAGATGCGCCCGCGCCCTGACAGCGCGGTGTCCACGCCGGCCTCGTCGCCGGCGAAGGCCGCGGTGGTCAGCTGCACGCGCTTGGCCAGCTTGGGCGAGGCCACTGCCATCACCGCCAGCAGCACCGCGGCGGTGGCGAACACGCCCAGCAGCGGCTTCCAGCCCAGCAGCCGCCAGCCGGAGAACACCAGCACCAGCGCATAGGTGATCCAGGCCGCGCGCGCGCCGGCCAGCAGGACCACCACGCCGATGGCCGCCGCGGCCAGCAGCCAGCCGCCCATGCCGAAGCGACGCCCGGCCGCGAACAGGCCGAACGGCGACAGGCTGGCCAGCACCAGGCCGAGCTTGAGGTTGCACGGCCCCAGGAACCCGCTGAGCCGGTCCACCGCCTCGACCTCGGCCGCCGAACACATCGGATGGCCGCTGAAGGCCTGCTTGAGCGCATCGATGCCGAAGAACAGCGGACTGGTGCCCACCGCCACCTGCACCAGCGCATCCAGCGTCCAGATCGCCACGATGATGGCCAGCCCGCCGAAGGTGATCCGCCGGCCGCGCTCGTTGGCCACCGCCGAGGCCACCAGCCACAGGAAGGGCAGATAGCGCAGGTCGGTGGCGGCCTCGCCCCAGGCGCGGCCATGGTCGACCGCGTCGAAGGCGGAGATGAATTCCGGCACCCAGTAGGCGCAGAACATCACGCTGGTCAGCGCCCAGGCCTCGTTGCTGAGCAGGCGATCGCCGCCGCGGAAGCGGTGCAGGGCCAGCTGCACCAGCGCGGCCAGCGCGCCCAGCGCCAGCACCGCTTCGGCATAGCCCGGCGCCGGCCACAGCGCGACGAACAGCAGGATCCAGGCCGGCGCCCAGCGCCAGCCGTCCGCGCGCGGGGCAAGTCGGGGCGTCGGGGCGGGGGTGGTCATGGGGCGGTGAGTTCCTGGTAGAGCGCCAGCGTGGCGCGCTGCATCGCGGCCAGCGTGTAGGGCATGGTAGCCGGCGGCGCCGGCGGTGCGGCCAGCAGCGCGCGCGCGGCGGCGGCCAGCGCCTGCGCATCGAACGGTGCCACGGCGCCGGAGGGCTGCAGTTCGCCCAGCAGTTCGCCCACCCCGCCGTGCGCCCAGCCCAGCACCGGGCGCCCGACCGAGAGGGCCTCGATCACGGTGCGGCCGAACGACTCGGGCTTGCGCGAGAGCTGCAGCACCAGGTCGCTGGCGGCATAGGCGTCGGCGATGCGCGCGGTGACCTCGGTGAAGGCGACCGCCTGGGCGATGCCCAGCTGCGCCGCCAGGGCTTCCAGCTCGGCCACGTAGTCCTCGCGGCCGGGCTCGCGCGCGCCGGGCAGCCACAGGCGCGCGTCCAGGCCGTCGGCGCGCAGCGCGGCCAGCAATTGCAGGCCGTCGCCATGGCCCTTGAGCCGCGTGCCGCGCCCGGGCAGCAGCAGCAGCGGGCCGTCGCCGGCCAGCTGCGGGAACTGCTCGGCGGCCCAGGCGCGCATCGGCGCATCAGGCCACGGCGCGCGTGGGAATTGCGTCGGATCCAGGCCGCGCGGGATCACCCGCAGGCGCGCCGGATCGGTCCTGGGGTAGTGCTGCAGCACGTAGCGGCGCACGGTGTCGGACACGCAGATCACGCGTTCGCCGCGGGTCATGATGGCGCTGTAGGCGCCGGGCGAATTGAGCCCGTGCACCGTGGTGACCAGGTGCGGGCGCGCGGCGCGCGGCATGCCGCGCAGCGCGCCCCAGCCGATCCAGGCCGGCAGACGCGAGCGCGCGTGGACGATGTCGGGGCGCTCGCGCTCGAACAGCGCGCGCAGCGTGCGCACATGGCGCAGCGTGCCCAGCGCCTTGCGGCCGATGTCCAGCGTGACATGGGTGGCGCCGCTGGCTTCCAGCGCCGGCACCAGGCGCCCGCCGGCGGAGACCACGAGGGCGCGATGGCCGGCCGCGACCAGCGCGGCGGCGATTTCCAGGGTGGAGCGCTCGACGCCGCCGGCGTGCAGTGCCGGCAGCAGCTGCACCACCGTCAGCCGGCGCGTGCCCGGCTCAGTCGGCAAGGACGAAGTGCGAACCGCAGTACGGGCAGTCGGCCTCGCGGTTGGGCGCGTCCTCGATGGGCAGGTAGACGCGCGGATGCGAGTTCCACAGCGCCATCGACGGCAGCGGGCAGCTCAGCGGCAGGTCCGCGCGGGTGACGGTGTAGCGCTTTTCGGCATTGGCCGGCGCGGTGGCGGGTTGGCTCATGGCGGGGTACTCGAACGCAGACCGTGAAGGGCGAGGATTCTAGCAGGGGGCTTGCCCCGTCTTTGTGGGAGCCGCCCAGGCGGCGATGGCTTTCACTTGCAAAGCCCCCTCGCCGCCGTAGACCAAAAGGCCACAGGGCCCGCTCCCCCTGTAGAGCGGAGCTTGCTCAGCTGCATTTCGGCCGGATCATCGGGAAAGCCCCAGCGGAGCAAGCTCCGCTCTACAGGGCGGTGGCGACTTGATCGGAAAAGCGCGTTGTTCCCACAGGCTTGGCCGGCCTCTCAGCGCGCGGCCAGCCAGTCGCGCAGGGCGGCTTCCAGGCGGGTGAGGCCTTCGGCCAGTTCCTCGTCGGTGAGGTTGAGCGCCGGCACGAAGCGCAGCACGTCCGGGCCGGCCTGCAGCAGCAACAGGCCGTGCGCGGCGCAGGCGTCGAGGATGGCCGCGGCCTGGCCGGCGTACTGCGGGCGCAGCACCGCGCCCAGCATCAGCCCGCGGCCGCGCACCTCGGCGAACAGCTGCAGCTCGCCGTCCAGGCGGGCCAGCGCCGCCTGCAGCGCCTGCGACTGGCGCACGACATTGGCCGCGATCTGCGGCGAGCCCAGCTTGGCCAACGCCACGCGCGCCACCGCCGCGCCCAGCGGATTGCCGCCGAAGGTGGTGCCGTGCGCGCCGAACTGCATCACCTCGGCCACCTTCGGCCCCACCAGCATCGCGCCGATCGGGAAGCCGCCGCCCAGGGCCTTGGCCAGGGTCACGATGTCCGGCGTCACCCCATCCTGCCAGTGCGCGAACAGCTCACCGGTGCGGCCCATGCCGCACTGGATCTCGTCCAGCACCAGCAGGGCGTCGTGCTGGCGGCACAGCGCCTCGGCGCCCTTCAGATAGCCCGGCGCGGCCGGCAGCACGCCGCCCTCGCCCTGCACCGGCTCGAGCATCACCGCGGCCACGTCACCGCCGGCCATCGCCGCTTCCAGCTGGGCCAGGTCGTTGAAGTCCACGTAGCGGAAGCCGCCGGGCAGCGGCTCGTAGCCTTCCTGGTACTTGGGCTGGGCGGTGGCGGTGACCGTGGCCAGCGTGCGGCCGTGGAAGCTGCCGCGGAAGGTGACGATCACGCGCCGCTCGGGCGCGCGCCCCTGCCCGGCCGCCCACTTGCGCACCAGCTTGATCGCCGCCTCGTTGGCCTCGGCGCCGGAGTTGCACAGGAAGGCGCGGGTGGCGAAGCGCGAGGCCTCCACCAGCTCCTGCGCCAGGCGCAGCGGCGGCTCGCTGTAGAAGATGTTGCTGGTGTGCCAGAGCTTGCCGGCCTGTTCGATCAGCGCGGCGGTGAGGTCCGGGTCGTGGTGGCCCAGGCCGCACACGGCGATGCCGGCCGCCAGGTCGATGTACTCGCGGCCTTCGGTGTCCCACACGTGCGCACCCTGGCCTCGCTCCAGCACCAGTTCGCGCTGGCGGTACACGCTGAGCGTGTACTGCTTGGCGGAGGCGATGAGGTCAGAAGCGGCGGTCATGGCGATCGGTCCTGCGTGCGGAGGGGATGAGCGGGGCATTGTCGCCGATCGCCTGGTGGTGCGTGTAGGGTCACTGCGATGACTGGCGTTGCATCGGTAAAGCCCATCGCCGCCATTGGCCGAAAAGGCCACAAGGGCGCACTGTAGAGCGGAGCTTGCTCCGCTGCCTTTCGTTCGGTTCGTCGGGACGGCCCCAGCGGAGCAAGCTCCGCTCTACAGGGGGGAGCCGCCCTTGTGGCCTTTTCGGCCAATGGCGGCGAGCGGCTTTACCGGGAAGCGCCCACCGGCGCCGAACACCCAGGCCGCTTGGCATTGGGCCGGATCTCGCTGTCCGCGCGCATCGGCGGATCGCAGAACAGCTGCGGCGTGCTGACCGTGTCCTGGCGCTGCAGCGTCCCGTCGCGCCAGTCCTGGACGCCGAAGCGGTCCACCGCGCCCTGCCCCGGCGCGGCCGGCAGCAGCGTCACCACCTCGCGCTTGCCCAGCGTGCCCGCGGGCATCGCCACCAGCGGCCCGGGGTCGGCCGGCGTGGCGCCGGGCGCGGCCGCCGGCACCACGTAGAACACGAAGCCATCCTCCACCGGTTGCCAGCCGGTCGAGCGACGCCGCGCGCGCTCGAAGGTCTGCATCACCACCCGCGCCGGCGCGATGCCCGGCGCGCGCGCCAGGTCCTGCGCCAGCAGCGGTGCGGACTTCTTGTCCAGGTCGTGCACGGCCCAGGCCAGCAGCGGGCAGGCGCCGCTGCCGGCCTGCTGCGCGCGCGCCGCCAGCAACGCCGTCAGCTCCGGCACGCGGTGGCGGCCGACCAGCTCGTTGGGCATCCACGCGCGCAGCTGCATCCCGGCCGGTGCGTAGTGGCCGAAGAACTGGCGCTCGGCGAAGGCCCGGTACTGCGGCGTGGGCGGACCGAACTTGTAGGGATGCATCACCGGGATCTGCTGCCCCGCGCAGCCGGGCATGCCCGCGACGAACTGCGCGCCGCTGCGCCAGGGCTCGTTGCGTTCGACGAAGCGCCCGCTGCACATCCACAGCCCGCTGGCCACGGCCACCACCAGCAGCGCGGCGGCGAGCTGGCCGCCGCGCCCGGACAGGCGCGGGCCGGCCGCCTCGTACAGCCAGGCCAGCAGCGCGCACAGGAACGGCAGGGTGATCAGCACATTGCGCGCCGAGTACGACGGGGCGACCAGGCAGCTGACCAGCACGCCGCTGGCGATCACGCCGAGCAGCACGAACAGCGCCAGCCGCGCCGCGTGGCGGCCTCCGTCCGGCACGCGCGCGCCCAGGCTGCCGCGGCCGCCGCGCCAGCGCTGCCACAGCGCGGCCACGATCAGCGCGGTCAGCGCCCAGCTCGCGCCGGCCGCGGCCAGGTGCTTGCGCGCGATGCGCGTCTGCGACCAGAAGAAGTGCACATCGGCGCGGTACCAGGTCTTGTCCACGTCCTGCTGCGTGGTATGCAGCAGCAGCCAGGTGTAGCCACCGACCACGGCCAGGATCAGCAGCCCGGCCAGGATCACCGGCACGCGCAGGCGCGGCACCGGCAGCAGCCAGACCAGCACCATGCCGGTGAGCAGCAGCAGGTAGAAATGCATCAGGCTGCCGGCCAGGCCCAGCGCGAACAGCGCGGCGAACGCGCCCCACGGGAAGGCGCCGGTCGCCGGCGTGCGTTCGCGCAGGCGCAGCGTCAGGCCCATCAGCGCGGCGGCGATCAGGATCGCCGCGCCATAGCTGCGTGCGTTCTGCGACTGTTCGAACCAGAACGTGGACACCGCCGCCAGCGCCAGGGCGAAGCCCAGCGCCGCCGGACTGAAGCGCCGCCACAGCACGCGCGCGGTCAGCGCCAGCGCCAGCACCGCGCACAGCGCGCTGGACAGGCGCAGCCAGACCTCCGACAGCCCGCCCAGCCGGCTCCAGCCATACAGCAGCATGTAGTACAGCGGCGGATGCACGTCGGTCAGCGCGCGCCGCCAGACGCCGGCCAGGCCGTCGCCTCCGCCGATCACGTAGACGGTGAACAGCTCATCGGCCCAGTAGTTGCTGCGCGCCAGCCCAACGAAGGCGAACACGCAGGCCACCAGCGCGATGGCGGCATAGGCCGGTGCCGGCCAGCGCAGGCGACGCTGCGCCACGGAAGAAGACATCATTCGGCGATACCGGCAAAGGACGAAAGACACGGCCCGCCCGCGCCCTCGACCCGGGCCAGCGCGCGTCGGCCGGCGGCGATGATACGGCCAGCCCGGCGCGGCGCCGAGCCCCGCGCGGCACGCGAAAGAGCCCAGCGACCTCCACAAGGACACGCCAAGGCACCAGGTTCCCGCTTTCGCGGGGCCTTTGAAAAACATTGCTGATTGCCGCGTTGGACTGATAAAGGCGCCGTGGAGGTCACGACGATTGCGCCTTGGTGGCTGCCAGTTGATCGGGAAAGCCTCGACCCCTCCCCCTCAATCGCTACCCGCGATTTCGAGCTCCCCTGCGCTGTGCGCAAGGGAGGGGGCAGTAGGTTGCTTGCTGTGCCACCGCCTACTGGTCTTGGCCCCCTCCCTTTCGCCGAAGGCGAAGGGGAGGGTTGGGGTGGGGTGCTTTTGCTTCTGGCTTTGCTCTAGATCGGTACGTTCAGCCGATGAAAGCAACTCGAACGCAGTCGAGGGGAGTTCTGCAAAGGTCCCCTTTCGCGGCAACGGCGGATCTGTGCCTCCAACTGGACGGCGCGCGTCCTGCCAGCGCACACGGCGCAGGCACTGCGGGCCGAAGCCCGCGACGCTGGCCGGCGCCGCGGGAGAAGCCGGCTTACCAGGTGCCGGTATTGGCCATCGAGGCCCAGGGCTCGGCCGGGGCCAGGGGCTTGCCCTTCTGCAGCAGCTCGATGGAGATCAGGTCCGGGCTGCGCACGAACGCCATGTAGCCATCGCGCGGCGGGCGGTTGATGGTGACGCCCAGCGACTGCAGGTGGGCGCAGGCGGCGTAGATGTCATCCACCTCGAAGGCCAGGTGGCCGAAGTTGCGGGCGCTGCCGTAGTCCTCGACGCTGCCATCCTCGGCCGGCCAGTTGTAGGTCAGCTCGACCTCGGCCTCCGGGTTCTCCGGGGCGCCGAAGTAGACCAGCGTGTAGCGCCCTTCAGGGCTGTCCTTGCGGCGGGTCTCGCGCAGGCCCAGCCCTTCGGTGAAGAACTTGGCGGTGGCGTCCAGGTCGCGGACGCGGAGCATGGCGTGCAGATATTTCATGGTGTTGAACAACTCGAGAGGGGGAAAGAGGCGCCAGCGGGCCTGAGGGCCGGTCAGTCCAGGAACAGGTCCGGCAGCAACGGCTGGGTGGGGTCGATGGCGTAGCCGGACAAGTCGTGGATGCCGGCCTGGGCCAGCACCTGATCGTCGATCAGGAACTGGCCGGTGCAGTCCGTCGCGCGGCGGGTCAGCACGGCATGGGCGGCGTCGCCCATGATCGCAGGCGAGCGCCCGTTGGCCAGCGACACGCCGGGGATCATGTTCAACGCGTCGGTGGCGATCAGCGTGCGCGGCCACAGGCCGTTGACCGCCACGCCCTGCGGGCCGAACTCGGCCGCCAGACCCAGCGTGACCAGACTCATGCCCATCTTGGCCAGCGTGTAGCCGGTGTGCGGGCCCCACCACTTGGGATCCAGCGACGGCGGCGGACACAGGGTGAGGATGTGCGGATTGGGCGCCTGCAGCAGGTGCGGCAGGCAGGCCTGCGCGCACAGGAAGCTGCCGCGCGCGTTGACCTGCTGCATCAGGTCGAAACGCTTCATCGGCGTCTCCAGCGTGCCGCGCAGCCAGATCGCACTGGCGTTGTTGACGAGGATGTCGATGCCGCCGAAGGTGTCGACCGTGGCCGCCACCGCCGCGCGCACCTGATCCTCCTCGCGGATGTCGCACTGCAGGGCCAGGCCGCTTCCGCCGGCCTCGTTCACCGCCTGGGCCGCGCTGTGGATGGTGCCGGGCAGCTTGGGATTGGGCACCGAGGACTTGGCGGCGATGGCCACGTTGGCGCCGTCGCGCGCGGCGCGCAGCGCGATGGCCAGGCCGATGCCGCGCGAGCCGCCGGTGATGAAAAGAGTCTTGCCTGACAGAGTCGTCATGCGCGAGCGCCAATGGCGCGACCGGGCCGGTCGCCGCGCAAGTTTAAGTGCCAGGCCCGCACAGGGCGGCATGCGCGGCAGGCGAGGACCGGGCGCCGCACGCGGGCGCCGTTCACTTCGCGCTCCTGCGCGCCCGCGCCGGGCACCTATAATTTCGCCGATGGACTCCTGGTTCGACGGCCTGCTCGACTGGATCGCCGCGCATCCGGTCGCCGCCGGCGCGGTGGTCTTCCTCATTGCCCTGTGCGATTCGCTGATCGTGCTGGGCGCGATCGTGCCCGCGCTGCCGCTGCTGATCGGCGTGGGCGTGGTGATCGGGCTGGGAGAACTGTCCGGCCCCTATGCGGTGGTGTGCGCGGCGCTGGGCGCCTTCGTCGGCGACGGGGTGAGCTTCTGGGTGGGCCGGCGCTGGGGCACGCAGCTGCGCGCGCACTGGCCCTTCAGCAAGTACCCGCAGCTGCTCGAGCGCGGCGAGCGCCTGTTCCACCGCAACAGCCTCAAGGCGATCTTCATCGCGCGCTATGTCGGGCCGATCCGGCCGTTCGTGCCGGCGGTGGCCGGCATGCTGCACATGCCGCTCAAGCGCTATCTGCCGGCCAGCGCCGCCGCCGGCCTGTCCTGGGCGGTGCTGTTCCTGCTGCCGGGCTGGATGCTGGGCCAGGCCTACGACGCGGTCGCCGCGGTCGCCGGTCGCCTGGCGGTGGTGGTGGGCCTGCTGCTGGTGGTGCTGGGCGTGATCTGGGCGGCGGTGCTGTACAGCTACCGCTGGTTCGCCGCGCATGCCGATGCGCTACTCGCGCGCGGCCTGGCCTGGTCGCGCGCGCATCCGGTGCTGGGGCGCCATTCGGTGGCGCTGTTCGATCCCCCGGCGCCGCGAGACGGTGTCGCTGGCGGTGCTGGCGGTGGCGCTGCTGGCCCTGGCCTCGGGTGCTGTTCGCCTTCCTGGTGGTGGTGCTGGGCCATGGCGAGCCGCTGGGCGTGGACCTGGCGCTGTACGAACTCATGCACAGCCTGCGCAACCCGCTGGCCGACCGCCCGCTGGCGGCGATCGCGGCGATCGGCGATGCCGACGTGCTGGCGCCGGCCTGGCTGGCGGTGCTGGGCTACCTGGCCTGGCGCAAGCGCTGGCTGGCGGTGGGCCACTGGGTGGCGGCGATCGTCTTCGGCGTGGCCCTGACCGGCTGGCTGGGCGTGGTGGTGGACATTCCCAAGCCGCCGGTGGTGGCAGGGGGCTTCGGCTTCCCGTCCAAGGCGGTGACCATGAGCACGATCATCTTCGGCTTCTTCGCCGTGCTGATCTCGCGCGAGCTGCCGGGCCGCGACCGCGCCTGGCCGTACGTGGTCGCCGGCGTGGTGGTCAGCACGATCGGCTTCGCCCGCATCTACCTTGGCGCGCACTGGCTCAGCGATGTGGTCGGCGGCACCCTGCTGGGCGTGGTGTGGGTGCTGATCCTGGGCGTGGCTTACCGCAGCCGGGTGCGGCGCTCGCTGTGGGTCAAGCCGCTGGCCTGGCTGTTCTACGGCGTGTTCGTGCTGGCCGCGCTGTGGCACGGGCCGCGCGCGGTGGATCGCATGCTGGCGCTGTTCGATGCGCCCATCGCCTCGGTCGCCCGGCCCTTGCCGGACTGGTGGAAGGACGACTGGCGCAAGCTGCCGGCCACGCGCAACGAGTTCGATGACGCCCAGCGCTGGCCGCTGGACGTGCAGGTCGCCGGCCCGCTGCAGCCGCTGGTGCGCCATCTGGAAGACCAGGGCTGGCGCCTGCAGCCGCAGGCCGGCTGGGAGCGCGCGCTGCAGCTGCTGGACAGCGACCTGCCGCCGGAACGCCATCCGGTGTTGCCGGCGACGCTGGACACGCGCGCCGAGAGCCTGCTGATGCTCAAGCCCGGCCCGCGCGCCGACCAGCAGTACGCGCTGCGCCTGTGGGCCAGCCCGATCGCGCTGCAGCCAGGCCAGGTGCCGCTGTGGATAGGCGGCGCGCAGACGCTGCGCCACCAGACCCTGTTCGGGCTGGTCGGCATGTGGCGGCCGCTGCCCGACGCCGACGCCTCGCTGGACCAGGTGCGCGATTCGGTGCGCGGCCTGCCGCAGGCGATGGCGCCGCATCCGTCCTCCGGCCTGCCGGTGCTGCGCCTGCGCACCGATCAGCTGCCGCTGGAACACGCCCCGCCCGCGCAGCTGCCGCCGGTGCGGGCGCGCTGAGGCTCGCGGCGCGGGTGCGATGCCCGCTGCGGGTGACCGGCCGTTCGGACGGTCGCCGTCCATCACCCGTCGTTCCCGCGAAAGCGGGGTTCCAGTGCCTTGGTTGTCGTCGGGAAAGCCACTGGGTTCCCGCCTGCGCGGGAACGACGGTAGAGCGTTTGTCGCGGCTAACGACGGCGGAGCGTGTGTCGCGGCGTTAGCCGACGAAGGCGCTAGGCCATCAGCGCCAGCAGATGATCCAGGCGCGCATGCGGATCGTCTTCCTGCAGCACGGCCAGGCGCTGGGCGTCGCTGAGCGGCAGCAGTTCGGCCAGGCGCCAGCCCACCCAGGCGGCGCTGTCCAGGTCGGCGGCGGTCATGCCGGGCGGGGTCGCGCCGGCCTTCTCGAAGATCTTCTCCAGCACCGTGGCCAGCAGGCCGTGCTCGGGGCGCAGTTCGTCGTCGTCCTCGGGCGGGCACCAGTCCACCTCGCCCACCACCAGCCCGTTGTCGCGCACCCGCGTGCGCTGCACGTGGAAGCGCCGGCCGCCGCGCAGGCGCAGGGTCAGCAGGCCGTCGCTGCCGGTGCCGAAGTCCTCGATGGTCGCCTCGGTGCCATAGGCCGCCGGCGTCGCGGGGGCGCCGGCCTCGCCGCCCTGCAGGATCAGGCACACGCCGAAGCCGCGCCCGCTGCGCCCGCATTCCCGGATCAGGTCCAGGTAGCGACGCTCGAACACCCGCAGCCCCAGCCCCGCCCCGGGCAGCAGCACGGTGTTGAGCGGGAACAGGGGAAGCGTCTCGGTCGCGGGCATGGCCGGGAGTGTAGGCAGAGCGGAGGTGAAGAGCGGTGAGCGAAGCGAAGTGCGCAACGGCCAGGGTGTACAGGCCCGGCTTTCGCTCACTCCTGCTGCAAGGACGCCAGGAAGCGCCGCGGCGCCCCGTCGAAGCCGCCGTTGGACATGAACACCACATGGTCGCCCTCGCGCACCAGCGTGCCCAGCGCGGCGATCAGCGCATCGCTGTCGGGCACCGCACGCGCCTGGCCGCGGACGGCGGCGATCACCTTGCCGGCGTCCCAGGCCAGCTCGGGCCGGTGCAGGAACACCACCGCATCGGCGCCATCCAGCGACGGCGCCAGCGCCTGCGCATGCGCGCCCAGCCGCATCGAATTGCTGCGCGGCTCCATCGCCACCACGATGCGCGCCGCGCCGACCTTCGCACGCAGGCCCTCGAGCGTGGTGGCGATGGCCGTGGGGTGATGGGCGAAATCGTCGTACACGGTGACGCCGCGCGACTGGCCGATCACCTCCAGCCGGCGCTTGACGCTGCGGAACGCGGCCAGGGCCGGCATCACGCCGGCGATGTCCACACCCACGGCGTTGGCGGCGGCCAGCGCCGCCAGGCCGTTGAGCACGTTGTGCCGGCCGACCAGCGGCCAATGCACCTGGCCCACTTCCACCCCATGCCGCAACACGGCGAAGGCGCTGCCGTCGGCCTCGATCAGGCGCGCGCTCCAGTCCAGCGAAGCATCGAAGCCGAAGCGTTCCACCGGCGTCCAGCAGCCCATCGCCAGCACCTCGTCCAGGCGCGCATCGGCGCCGTTGACGATCAGCCGGCCGTTGCCCGGCACGGTGCGCACCAGATGATGGAACTGGCGCTGGATCGCGGCCACGTCGGGGAAGATGTCGGCGTGGTCGTACTCGAGGTTGTTGAGGATCGCCACGCGTGGCCGGTAATGCACGAACTTGCTGCGCTTGTCGAAGAAGGCGGTGTCGTACTCGTCGGCTTCGACCACGAAGAGCGGCGCGTCGGCATCCGGCGCCGGATCGCCGTGGTCCGGCGCGGCGCCGGATGCGCGCGCGGCGAGCGAGCCTCCCAGCCGCGCCGACACGCCGAAGTCCTCGGCCACCCCGCCGATCAGGAAGCCCGGCGCGCGCCCGGCGGCCTCCAGCAGATAGGCCAGGATGGTGGTGGTGGTGGTCTTGCCATGCGTGCCGGCCACGGCCAGCGTGGTGCGCCCCGGCAGCACCGCCTCGCTCAGCCACTGCGCGCCGGAGGTGTAGGCGAGGCCGGCGTCGAGCACCGCCTCCACCGCGGCGTTGCCGCGCGAAAGCGCGTTGCCGATGATCACCGCATCGCAGTCCGGCGAGATGTTGGCAGGCAGATAGCCCTGCGCCAGCGCGATGCCCAGCCGCTCCAGCTGCGTGGACATGGGCGGATAGATCGCCTGGTCGCTGCCTTCGACGGTGTGGCCCAGCTCGCGCGCCAGCGCCGCCACGCCGCCCATGAAGGTGCCGGCGATGCCGAGGATGTGCAGTTTGCTCATCGTTGCAGCAGGAGTGAGGGGAAAGAGCGAGGAGTGAGCGGGAGGAGCAAGAAGCGAGAAGCGAGCCAATCCGGCGGCGGTTGCCTCTGCTCGGTCTTCACTCCTGCGCGCTCACTCCTGGCTTTCGACTATCGCTTGGCCAGCGCCTCGGTCAGCCGCTGGGTAACTTCGTCCAGCTCGCCCACGCCGTCGACCACGGTCAGGCGGCCCTGCTGCTTGTAGAAGTCGATCACCGGCGCGGTGCTGTCCGCGTAGACCTGCAGGCGCTTGCGTACCGACTCGGGGTTGTCGTCCGCGCGGCCCTCGGCCTGGGCGCGGCCGGCGATGCGCTCGACCAGCAGCTCGGTCGGCACGTCCAGCTGCACGGCAGCGTCCATCGGCTGGCCGATGCGGGCCAGCAGCTGGTTCAGCGCGTCGGCCTGGGCCAGGTTGCGCGGATAGCCGTCCAGGATGAAACCGTTGGCGACGTCGGGCTGGGACAGGCGCGATTCGAGCATGCCCAGCAGGATCTCGTCGGAGACCAGGTTGCCGGCATCCATCACCGCCTTGGCCTGCTTGCCGAGCTCGGTGCCGGCCGCCACCTGCGCACGCAGCAGGTCGCCGGTGGAGATGTGCGGGACCTTGAAGTGGTCCTTCAGGCGCGTGGCCTGCGTGCCCTTGCCCGAACCGGGCGGTCCCAGAAGAACCAGTCGCATCGTGTCACTCCAGCATTCAATGAGGAAACCTGTGAGGCCGGAGCGGGCAGCCAGCACGGCGGCGGCGCCGACGCGACCGGCGCATCGATATGGGAAGCTTACCCCATCCGGTCCAGACCCCAGGAAAGACGATGGCGGCTTCCACCCTGTTGTACGCGCAGTCCGGCGGTGTGACCGCCGTGATCAATGCCACCGCCGCCGGCGTCATCGGCGAGGCCAGGCGGCACAAGGTCAAGGTCCTGGCGGCGCGCAACGGCATCCTCGGCGCCCTGCGCGAGGAGCTGATCGACACCTCGAAGGAATCGGCCGCGGCGATCGCCGCGCTGGCGCATACGCCGGGCGGCGCGTTCGGCTCGTGCCGGGTCAAGCTCAAGTCGCTGGAGGCCGACCGCGCCCGATACGAGCGCCTGCTGGAGGTGCTCAAGGCCCATGGCGTGCGCTGGTTCCTCTACAACGGCGGCAACGACTCGGCCGATACCGCGTGGAAGGTCTCCCAGCTGGCCCAGGCCTTCGGCTATCCGTTGACCTGCGTGGGCGTGCCCAAGACCATCGACAACGACCTGGCGGTCACCGACACCTGCCCCGGCTTCGGCTCGGCGGCCAAGTACACCGCCGTGTCGGTGCGCGAATGCGCGCTGGACGTGGCGGCGATGGCCGAGACCTCGACCAAGGTCTTCGTCTACGAGGCCATGGGCCGCCACGCCGGCTGGCTGGCGGCGGCCGCGGGCCTGGCCGGCACCGGCCCGGACCAGGCGCCGCACCTGATCCTGTTCCCCGAGCGCGCCTACGACGAGGCCGCCTTCCTGGCCCAGGTGGACAAGGTGGTCAAGCGCGTCGGCTATTGCGTGGTCGTGGCCAGCGAAGGCATCCGCAGCGCCGACGGCCGTTTCGTCGCCGACGCCGGCGGCGGCACCGATGCCTTCGGCCATGCCCAGCTGGGCGGCGTGGCCTCGTATCTGGCCGGCAAGGTCAAGGCCGCGCTGGGCTACAAAGTGCACTGGGCACTGCCGGACTACCTGCAGCGCTCGGCCCGCCACATCGCCTCCAAGACCGACTGGGATCAGGCCCAGGCCGTGGGCAAGGCGGCGGTGCAGTACGCCCTGGCCGGGCACAACGCGGTCATGCCGGTGATCGTGCGCGGCGCCGATGCGCCCTACCGCTGGAAGATCGCCCCGGCGCCGCTGTCCAAGGTCGCCAACCACGAGAAGACCATGCCGGCCGGCTTCATCCGCAAGGACGGCTTCGGCATCACCGAGCGCGCGCGCCGCTACCTCTCGCCGCTGATCCAGGGCGAGGCGCCGCTGCCCTACGGCCGCGACGGCCTGCCCAAGTACGTGGAACTCAAGAACGTGGCGGTGAAGCAGAAACTGCCCGCCTGGGAAGGCTGAGGCCGCGCATTCCCGGCGGAGGCCAGAGCATCGCGCTTACCGGCAGGGCTTGCCCTCGATCTCCAGCTTGGCCGCGTAGGCCGGCAGCGCGGCCAGCTTGCCGGCCTGGGCCTGGGCCTTGGCGTCCTGCAGGTAGAGGCGGGCGCGCTCCTGGCCGTCGAGCTTGAGCGCCTGCCCGGCCGGCTTGCGCCACACCTGCACCACCGCCTGCTGGCCGGCGCAGCTGGCCGAGGGCACCTTGATGATGTCGTTGAGCTTCCAGCCCTTGACCTCGCTGGGCTGGACCTTGTCGTAGTCCATGAACATCGCGCGCGCCTGGCAGACGCTGCTGGTGCGCACCAGGTTCATCGCATAGGGCTGGGCGGCCTCGCCGGTGAAGCGGCCTTCGATGCGGGTACAGGCCTCGGGGATCTGGCGCAGCGTATGCAGCACGCCGTTGGCCTGGGGGGTGCCGACCGGGCGCTGGATCTCCGGCGCCTGCTGGGCCAGCGCCGTCAGCGGCAGGCACAGCAGGCCGGCCAGGACCAGGCGGGAAGCGGATGCGGACATGGGCAGGTCCTTTCTAAGGGGAGGGAAACGGCGGGCAGGCTGGCACGCGCTGGCTGAACACCGGATCGCTTCGCCCGTCACCGTGTCCATACCGTGCTGAACCGAATGCGCCAAGGCGTGACCTGTGTCATGGCGGGCTCGCGTTCCACTAGGCGCGCGGACTCCGTCACGTTATGTCATCCCGGCGAGATGGAGGACGCGCAACGTTCCCGCCGTGCGTGTTTGAGGGTATTCGCGTTTTGAAGATTGTGATGCTGACCGTCCACGAGGCCACTTCGGCGCGCAAGGTGGACTTTCACTTCTGGACCGAGTCGCTGGCGCGGCAGGGGCATGCGGTGGACTTCGTGACCGTGGGCCTGAGCCCGCTGACCCGGCTCAAGCCGCAGGCGCGCCGGTTCCAGGGGCCGTTCAACGCCTGGCGCCAGGTCGGGCCCGGCGTGCGCAAGTACCTGTGGCGGCCGGTGCTGCATCCGCTGTCGCTGGGGCGCCCGGCGTTGGACGCGATCACCCGGCCGCTGTTCTCGCTCTACCCGGCCATGCTCACGCGCACGCTGTTGCGGGGCATCGCCGATGCCGAGGTGTTCGTCGTGGAGAACGGCGCCGGCCTGTGCCTGGTGCCGGCCCTGGCGCGGCGGTTCCCGCAGGCGCGCTTCATCTACAGCGTGTGCGATCGCATCGCCACGCTCAAGTACCACCCGCTGATCCTGGACGCCGAGCGCGAGGCGCTGCCGCACTTCAGCCTGGTGCGCGTGCCGGCCGAGGTGATGGTGGCCGACTACCCGCACGTGCCCCACGTGCACTACATCCCGCACGGCATCGACAAGGCGCTGTTCGACACCCCGCGGCCCTCGCCCTACCCGGCCGGCACGCGCAACGTGGTCAGCGTGGGCGACATGCTGTTCGACGACCACGCCGTGGACTGCATGGCGCGCGCCGAGCCGCAGGTGCGCTTCCACCTGTTCGGCAAGGGCGCGCGGCTGCAGGCGCCGCCGCCCAACGTGGTCGAGCACGGCGAGCAGCCCTTCGATGCGATCGTGCCCTACCTGCAGCATGCCGATGCCGGACTGGCGCCGTACCGGCCGGCGCTCAATGCCGACTACCTGAGCCAGTCGAGCATGAAGATGCTGCAGTACACCTATTGCCGGGTACCG
Organism: Pseudoxanthomonas sp. UC19_8; assembly: GCF_042700505.1. Classification (NCBI taxonomy): domain Bacteria; kingdom Pseudomonadati; phylum Pseudomonadota; class Gammaproteobacteria; order Lysobacterales; family Lysobacteraceae; genus Pseudoxanthomonas; species Pseudoxanthomonas sp. UC19_8. The sequence goes on along the minus strand of NZ_CP170559.1, from coordinate 500,378 downwards.
ATCGTGGCGCCGGACTTCGCCGCGCGCGGCGTGCACACCTCGGCCTACACGCCCGGCGTGGAGGGCAGCATCGTGGCGGCGCTGCGCCGCGCCCTGGCCTACGATCGCGCCGGCATCGACAACAGCGGCGTGCTGGACTGGGACGGGGTGACCGGACGCATGCTGGCCCTGGGCCTGGCATCGACCGCCGAGGCCGGCGCCACGCCGCCGGCACCGGCCCGATCGCACTCCACTGCCCAGCGGCGCGCCGACGCCTGAGCGCGCCATCACGCATCGCGCGGCACTGCATCATCGCGCCGAGCGCGCGCAGGCCTACACTGCCCCACAACGGGCACCGGTCGATCGACGCCCGTCCTCGGCGCCGGGCGTGTCGATGCGCGCGGCGAACCGTCCATCTGCCTTGGGAGGGGTCATGTTGGAACACTACGGTCTTGCGCTGGCGCTGGCATGCGCGGCAATCGCCATCCTGTACGGAATCGTCTCGTCGCGCTGGGTGCTCTCGCGCCCGGCCGGCAACGCGCGCATGCAGCAGATCGCTGCGGCCGTGCAGGAGGGCGCGCGCGCCTATCTCAACCGCCAGTACCTGACCATCGCCATCGCCGGCGCGGTCCTGTTCGTGCTGGTCGGCGTCTTCCTCAGCTGGCCGACCGCGATCGGCTTCGCCCTGGGCGCGGTGCTGTCGGGCGCGGCCGGCTACATCGGCATGAATGTCTCGGTGCGGGCCAACGTGCGCACCGCGGAGGCCGCGCGCCACGGCATGGGCCCGGCGATGGACGTGGCCTTCCGCGGCGGGGCGATCACCGGGATGCTGGTGGTGGGCCTGGGCCTGCTGGGCGTGGCCGGCTACTGGGCGCTGCTGACCCAGGTGCTGCGGGTGCCGACCGAACAGGCGCTGCATGCGCTGGTCGGGCTGGCCTTCGGCTCGTCGCTGATCTCGATCTTCGCGCGCCTGGGCGGCGGCATCTTCACCAAGGGCGCGGACGTGGGCGCCGACCTGGTGGGCAAGGTCGAGGCCGGCATCCCCGAGGACGATCCGCGCAACCCGGCGGTGATCGCCGACAACGTCGGCGACAACGTGGGCGACTGCGCCGGCATGGCCGCCGACCTGTTCGAGACCTACGCGGTCACGGTGATCGCGACCATGCTGCTGGGCGGGCTGATGGCCGCGCAGGCCGGCGCGAACGCAATCCTCTACCCGCTGGTGCTGGGCGGGGTGTCGATCATCGCCTCGATCATCGGCGCGCTGTTCGTGCGGGTGAAGGCCGGCGGCTCGATCATGGGCGCGCTGTACAAGGGCGTGATCGTCTCGGCGGTGCTGGCGGCGATCGCCTTCTACCCCATCACCACCGCCCTGATGCGCGACTCGGCCATCGGCGCCCTGCCGCTGTACGGCTGCGCCCTGATCGGGCTGGTCCTGACCGGCGCGATCGTGTGGATCACCGAGTACTACACCGGCACCCAGTACAAGCCGGTGCAGCACGTCGCGCAGGCCTCCACCACCGGCCATGGCACCAACATCATCGCCGGCCTGGGCGTGTCGATGAAATCCACCGCCCTGCCCGTGGTCGCCGTGTGCCTGGCGATCTGGGGCGCGCACGCGCTCGGCGGCCTGTACGGCATCGCCATCGCCGCCACGGCGATGCTGTCGATGGCCGGCATGATCGTCGCCCTCGACGCCTACGGCCCGATCACCGACAACGCCGGCGGCATCGCCGAGATGGCCGAGCTGCCGGCCGAGGTCCGTGCGGTCACCGACCCGCTCGACGCGGTCGGCAACACCACCAAGGCGGTGACCAAGGGCTATGCGATCGGCTCGGCGGCGCTGGCCGCGCTGGTGCTGTTCGCCGACTACACCCACAACCTGGCCGCCGCGCACCCCGGATCGGCCTACAGCTTCGACCTGTCCGATCACCGCGTGATCATCGGCCTGCTGATCGGCGGCCTGATTCCCTATCTGTTCGGCGCCATGGCCATGGAAGCGGTGGGCCGCGCCGCCGGCAGCGTGGTGGAGGAAGTGCGGCGCCAGTTCCGCGAGATCCCCGGGATCATGGACGGCAGCGGCAAGCCGCAGTACCACGCCGCGGTCGACCTGCTCACCCGCGCGGCCATCCGCGAGATGATCGTGCCCTCGCTGCTGCCGGTGGTGGTGCCGATCATCGTCGGCCTGGTGCTGGGCGCGCAGGCGCTGGGCGGCCTGCTGATCGGCACCATCGTCACCGGCCTGTTCGTGGCCATCTCGATGACCACCGGCGGCGGCGCCTGGGACAACGCCAAGAAGTACATCGAGGACGGGCACTTCGGCGGCAAGGGCAGCGAGGCGCACAAGGCCGCGGTCACCGGCGACACCGTCGGCGACCCCTACAAGGACACCGCGGGCCCGGCGATCAATCCGCTGATCAAGATCATCAACATCGTCGCACTGCTCATCATCCCGCTGCTGGGCTGAGCCCGCGCCCCGATGGCGCCGACGCCTTGGCAGCCCCTTGCCGGGCGTTGGCGCTGCGTTGCAGCACCGCTGCGCTAGAATGCGGCCCACTTTCGATCACCTCAAAGCATTGGAGCAGCGCATGGGCCTGGGCAGCGTCCCCACCGGCAAGAATCCGCCGGACGAGATCAACGTCATCATCGAGATCCCCAAGGATTCCGAGCCGGTGAAGTACGAAGTGGACAAGGAATCCGGCGCGATCTTCGTCGACCGCATCCTGTCCACGCCGATGCGCTACCCCTGCAACTACGGCTACGTGCCGCACACCCTGTGCGGCGACGGCGACCCGGCCGACGTGCTGGTGGTGCTGCCCCTGCCGCTGGTGCCCGGCTCGGTCATCCGCTGCCGCCCGGTCGGCGTGCTGCGCATGAGCGACGAGGCCGGCAGCGACGAGAAGCTGCTGGCCGTCCCGGTGGAGAAGGTCTTCAGCGGCTACTCGCACATCAACGACATCGCCCAGGTCAGCGGCCACTGGCTGGAGCGCATCGGCCACTTCTTCGAGCACTACAAGGACCTGGAGAAGGGCAAGTGGGTCAAGATCGACGGGTGGGGCGGCGCCGACGAGGCCAAGAAGATCCTGCTGGACGCCATCGCGCGCGACGCAGGCCACGACAAGGCCTGATCCAGGCCAGCCGTCGTCACGAAAGGCGCCCGCTAGGGCGCCTTTTTTGTGTGTCCCTCGCCCTAGCGCGAGGCCGTCGAGTGGACTTCGCCAAGCCGCCTCGCCCCTCCCTTTCGCCGCAGGCGAAGGGGAGCTCGAAGTCGCGAACCAGCGACTGAGAGGAGGGATGCTTTTGCTCTTGCTTCGGTGGCTTGACCGGGAAAGCCCCGACCCCTCCCCATCCCTCCCCTGCGCTGCGCGCAAGGGAGGGGGCACAAACCGAAGCCCTATTACCTGACGCGCGCGGCAGCGGGCCGGCGGGCGGGGGCCGCGCCTAGCGAGGCAGGACGCCGAGCGCCCGAATCAGGGCAGGATGCCCTGATTGAGGGAAAAGCGACCCCCGCCCGCCGGACCGCTGCCCTTCCGAAGCCGGAAGCACTGCTCTGCCGAAGCCGCGACGCACACCCGCCGCAACCTAGAACGGAAGAACGGCTCAGCCGTGGAAGGAAGCTTCCAGCGCGCGCTGCGGTATATCGCCCAGGACAGGCTGCAGACGCGCGGCATGCGGACGCCAGCGCTCCGCCGAGGACGGGCTGGCCGGCGGCTGCGCGCGCGGCAGGGTCTGGCCTAGTTCGAGGTTCCATTCCAGCCCGGCGAAGCCCACCACGCGCTGCATCTCCCCGTCGGGATCTGCCAGCAGCCGGTCCAGGTCCAGCCCCAGCCAGCGCTCGGGCGGAAGCTGCGCCAGATCGTCGAGCAGCACCCGCATGATCCCCGACCACTGACCCGCGACCACAGCCTCCAGCGGCAGACCTGACAGCGCCTGCCAGCCCGGCGGCCGCGCCAGCGTCCACGCCGGCCCCTCCCAGCCCGGCAGCACACCCGCGTCCTGCATGCGGCCCTCCTCCCAAGCGCGCAACAGACTGCCCAGCGCGTCATGCGGCTCGCGATGGACGAACACGAAGCGCGCATCGGGGAACGCCTGCGCCAGGAACGGCACCCGCAGCGCATCGCGCGCGTCCGCACGCAGCAGGCGCACCGTGCCGCCGGCGGCCGGCACCGGCTTGCCATCGTGACCGCGCAAGCCGCGCGCCAGACGCTCGCGCACCCGGCGCACCGTGTCCTCGACCGCATCGCCCGCCAGCAGGCGATGACTGAAGTCGGCCCGCTGCGGCGCCGCCAGGCGCTGGATGCCGTCGATCGCCCGACGCGCCTCGTCGCCAGCGGCATACAGACCCGGCGCCCGCGCCAGCGTGCGCGCCACCAGACCCGCGCCCGAACACGGCGCCGCCACCACGAACAACGGCTGCCGCAGGCGCGTGGGCGGCGAGCGCGGCTTCGGCGTGGCGACCGCGGGCGCCCCGGTCGGCGGCGCCTCGGATTTCCGCGCGCCTCCCCGGCGCAGCCCATCCTCCTCCGCCACCGCCACGTCCAGCACCTGCGCCTGCAGCGCCGGCCACAGGCCGATGCCGTTGCGCAGCACCAACTGTTCGACGCCCAGCTGCTGGCAGGCCTGCGCGGTGGAGGCCAGCAGCGCCCGATACGCCGGCCTGCCGGCCGCCTCGGCTCCATGCCGCGCCCACAGCGCATGCCAGTGCCGCGACAGGCGCAGCAGCAAGGCCTGCAGGCCGGCCAGACGCGGATGCGGCACGGCCTCGTTCAACAGGAACATCAGATGCTCGCGCAGCTCCCAGGGCGTCATCACCTGCGGCGCGCCATGCGCCTCCAGCGCCAGCGCCACACGCTGGTCGGGCGCCGGGGTCAGCTGCAGCGGCTGCCAGGGCTCGCGCTCGGCGCGGCCCGGCGTGCGGCCGCGGGTCAGCAGCTCCCATAAGCGCTCGCCTCCGACGGTGTCGGCTACCAGATGCAGGCACGGCCCCTGCGCCGGGCCGGCGAAGCGATGCGGACGCCAGGTATCGAACACCCAGGCCGTGCCCGGCGCCAGGTGCGCGACCTCGTCGCCGCACTCGAGCAGCACGTCCGGCGGACTCGCCAGCGGCAGGTGGAGGCGCAGGCGCTCGCGGTGGTAGTAGTCCACCGCGACCTCGGCCGCGTACTGCCGCCCGACCGCGATGCGCTGCAGGAACACCTGGCCCAGGTCGCGCCCAGCCCGGCCAGCGTCTGCTGCAGCAGCGGCATCTGCCGCAGGAACGGCGTGGCACGCATCGGGCCGGACAGCGACCCGCTGGCCGCATCGCCGCCGCTGCTGACCAGCCGCAGCCGCTCGCCGCCGTCGGCGCAGCGCTGCCAGTGCCTGTCCGCCACGGCCGTCGCCTCGTGCAGCAGCGGCCCGGGATCGAACAGGACCGGGAGCTGGATGAAGGGAACCTGCAGTTTCATGCGGTGCGCGGACGAGGCCTGGCCAAAGCCGCGCATCGTAGCGCGTGGGTCAACCCTCGGGCCGGTCGTCGCGCTGCGCGCGCACGCGCAGGGTGGTCAGCGCGATCAGGCGCGAGACCACCAGCGCGATGTACATCACCCCGGCGAACTGCTCGAGCATGACCAGCGCGCGCGCCTGCGGCAGCACCGGCACGATGTCGCTCAGGCCCACCGCCGAGAGCACACTGAAGCTCAGATACAGCAGCTCCATCCAGCTGCGCGCACCGCTGGTCACGCCGTTGGCGCTGAAGCTGCCCGGGTACCACTGCTGGCACACCGAGAAGGCGAAGGCGAACGCCCACGCCAGCAGGGTGAAGGTGGCGCCGGCGGCGAACAGCTCGTCGCTGGTGACGCGGTGGTCGTCCAGCATGTAGCCGATCAGGCTGGCGGCCGTATAGAAGTACAGCAGGCATTCCATGGCCTGGGCGAAGGTCACCAGCCCCGGCAGCTGCCGGGTCACCCCGAGCAGCGAGCAGGCCACCGAAGGCAGCGCCAGCAGCCAGGCGATCCAGTTGACCGCCGGGCTGCGGTTGACGACCCACAGCGCCAGGGCCAGCACCAGGATGCCGAACGCCCCCAGCAGCGCCTGGCCGGTGCGGGTGTCGTTCATGGCCGGGTAGAGCAGCACCCCGGCCAGCTGGACGACCAGCAGCATGGCCGAGGGGTGTCGACGCAGGAAATGGAGGTCCAGGCGCATGGGGCGATCTTGCAGTGCGGGATCGCATCGTAATCACCTCCCTGTCGGGGCCGTCAAAAAGATGAAATCCCCCTTAACAGGTCTGAAAAATAACAAACACGTCACTGATTAGCTGGCTTTTAGTTTTGATGCCATTAATTTCTGACGATCCGTGACAAATTACGTGAATTGCGACACACATCGCCACGCTTGGGACGAACTAGCTCGTTAAGTTCCCGTTCGCGCGCCGTTGGACGTCCGTTACGCGGCCGCGCGCATTGCCCGCGCCCTACCCCCGTCTCCGCATCCCGCGGGCCGGTCCGGAGGGGCGCTTTTGCCTTGATGCATTTATTGGGAAGCCACATTCACATGAGCCACAGAAATCGTCACCACGGCTTGCGCCGCACCGCCCTGGCCCTCGTGCTCGGCGCCGCGCTGGCGCAGGGCGCTGCCTACGCGCAGAGCACCGCCGGCAACATCGCCGGTACCGCGCCGGCCGTCGCCGGCCAGACCGTGCAGATCACCAGTTCCGCCTCCGGCGTGTCGCGTCAGGTGCCGGTCGATGCCAACGGCCGCTTCCGCATTCCCGCCCTGCCCACCGGCACCTACACGGTCACCCTGACCGGCGCCGACGGCACCGCCTCCAGCCAGACCGTCACCGTCGTGGCCGGCCAGACGGTCAACGCCGAGTTCGCCGATGCGAGCAGCGGCGGCGCGGCCAAGAGCCTGGACACGGTCGTCGTGCGCGGCATGAAGAACGTCAACGGCATCGACCTATCCAGCGTCGAGTCGCGCACCACCTTCACCGCCGAGCAGCTCAACGCGCTGCCGGTGCCGCGTGACATCACCAGCGTCTCGCTGCTGACTCCGGGCACGGTCAAGAGCTCGGGCTACTTCGGCAACGCCTCCTTCGGCGGCGCCTCGGCGGCCGAGAACAGCTACTACGTCAACGGCTTCAACATCACCAACCTCTACGACAGCCTGTCCTTCTCGGAAGTCCCCTTCCAGGCGATCGACCAGCTGGACGTGCAGACCGGCGGCTACGGCGCGCAGTACGGCTTCTCCACCGGCGGCGTGACCAGCGTCAACGTCAAGCGCGGCACCAACGAATGGCACGGCGGCCTGAGCTGGACCAGCGTGCCCGACAGCCTGCGCGCCAGCGTGCCCAACGTCTATCGCAACAGCGACGACCAGATCTTCCGCAGCTACCACAACAACTACAACGCCTCCAACACCTACACCGGCTGGATCGGTGGTCCGCTGATCAAGGACAAGCTGTTCGTGTTCGCGCTGGCCGAGTTCGACAAGAGCAACACCACCTCCTACGGTGCGCGCTCGGACGTGCAGACCGAGCTGGACGCCGACGGCAATCCGACCCTGTCGCCCTCCACGGCCTCGCGCTCCACCACCGCGCAGGACTATGAGTCCAAGACGCCGTACTGGCTGGTCAAGCTGGACTGGTACCTCAACGACGCCAACCACCTCGAGTACACCGGCTTCGACAACGGCAGCCGCTACACCTACGACTACTACAACGCCGCCTACGGCGCCGACGATCATCCGGCCAAGACCGACTACAACGGCCAGCTGGTCGGCAAGAGCGGCGGCCAGACCGACATCTTCAAGTGGACCAGCTACTTGACCGACAACCTGACCATGGCGCTGCAGTACGGTCAGATGCGCAACAAGGATTCGCAGTTCACCATCAGCCCTGACGGCAAGCACAGCTCGTACGACGGCAACGTCTTCGGCCCCATCGGCGACTGCCCGTACGTGATCGACCAGACCGGCACGAAGATCGGCTGCGCCGTGGCCCAGAGCGTGGGCATGGAAGGCGGCAAGAACTCCCGCGACAGCTACAAGGCCGACTTCGAGTGGCAGCTGGGCGACCACAAGGTGGCCTTCGGCTACAGCGATGAGCAGTGGAAGTCGACCTCGGGCACGGCCTACTCCTCGGGCGGCTACTGGCGCCTGTACGACGGCTATGCGCGCCTGATCAACTTCCGCACCGGCGGCGGCGTCAAGATCGACCAGAAGTCCTGGTACCTGCAGGACAACTGGCAGATCACCGACAACTTCATGCTGTACGGCGGTATCCGCAACGACTCGTTCGACAACAAGAACAGCTCGGGCACCACCTTCGTCAAGCAGGACGACATCTGGCAGCCGCGTCTGGGCTTCTCGTGGGATGTGGCCGGCAACGGCGACAGCAAGCTGTTCGGTTCGCTGGGCCGCTACTCGCTGCCGATCGCGGCCAACGTCGCCCTGCGCGCCGCCAGCGCCTCGTTCTATACCGTCAACTACTACACCTATGACGGCATCGATCCGGTCAGCGGCGCGCCGCTGAACACCGCGCCCTTCCGCGGCGGCTCGGCCGACTACGTCATCAACGGCGAGAACGGTGTCGCGCCGGATCCGAAGGCCGTGGCCAGCAAGGGCCTGAAGCCCTACACGCAGGACGAGGCCATCCTGGGTTACCAGCAGCTGCTGCACTCGGACAACAGCTTCGTCGACGGCTGGACGCTGGGGGCCAAGGCCACCTACCGTCGCATCAATCAGGCCATCGACGACACCTGCGATGTGCGTGCGATCTACAACGCCGCCCAGGCGCAGGGCTACGACGTGGCCGGTCACTGGGCTGACCAGTGGACGATTCCGGACGGTCTGCCGGGCTGCTACCTGTACAACCCGGGCGAAGACCTGAACATCACGCTGGATGTCGATGGCGACGGCAAGGCCGACAACATCCACGTCGATGGCAGCGCCTTGGGTCCCAAGGCCAAGCGTTACTACAAGGCGTTGACCCTGAGCGCGGAGAAGGCCACCGACAAGTGGTACGCCAGCATCAACTACACCTGGTCCAAGCTCAGCGGCAACTACGAGGGTCTGGTCAAGAGCACCAACGGCCAGTCCGACACCGGCACGACCTCGGACTTCGACTTCGCCGAGATCATGTACGGCGCCGATGGCTATCTGTTCAACGACCATCGCCACACGCTGAAGGCGTACGGTGCGTACAACTTCACCGACGAGTGGTCGATGGGTGTTGATCTGCAGGTCCAGTCGGGCGCGCCAATCAGCTGCCTGGGTGGCGGTACCGGCACCTTCGGCACCGAGTACGGCTACGGCGGCGTGTTCCACTACTGCAACGGCGAGATCGCCAAGCAGGGCACCGCTGGCCGCACGCCGTGGACCTGGGCCGTCAACCCGAACGTGGTCTACAAGCCGCAGTGGGCCAATGGCCTGAGCCTGCAGATGTCGGTGCTGAATCTGTTCAACTCGGTCAAGCCGCTGCAGGTGTACGAGACCAAGGAAGACACCCAGTACGGCGAGACCTACAACAGCTACAAGCTGGGCAAGTACTACACCACTCCGCGCTATGTGCGCTTCCAGGTGCAGTACGACTTCTAAGCGGTTTGATCGGGCGTCGGTCTGAGCCCGTCTAGAAGTTGCAAGACAGACCCCGCCGGGCGACCGGCGGGGTCTTTTGTTTTGTGCTTTCTTCAGGTGCACGAGGGGGACGCCTTGCGGCTTCGGAGGGACAGCGGTCCGGGGGGGCGGGGGCGCTTTCCCCTCAATCAGGGCATCGCGCCCTGATTCGGGCGCTCGGCTTCCTGCCTCGCCAGGCGCGGCCTCCACCCGCCGGCCCGCTACCGCGCGCGTCACGTCTTGAGGCTTCGGCTCGAGAATCAAAAGAGGTGTTGGCCCATCTACCGCAGCGCCTCGAACTGGCCAAGTGCGGCGGAGAGCGGTCTGGGATGGTCCGGGGTGCGCACGGGTGCGATTCAATCCATGGGGAATGCCAACCCGATCCGCTGTGGGAGACGCCATGGCGCCGAAATGGCTGTAGAGCGGAGCTTGCTCCGCTGCGTTTCGATCAGATCATCGGCAAGCCCCAGCGGAGCAAGCTCCGCTCTACAAGGAGGACGCGACGTGATCGGAAGAGACAGCTGCTCCCGCAGAAGCTAGAGCGGGCGCGGCCGCATTCACGCGCCTGCGGGTTTGCGCTATCGTTTTGGCGGGGATAGACGCCCGGCATGGGCGACAACACGACAAGGGGCGACGATGAAGGCATGGAAGCGGGCCATGGTGGCCGCGGTGGTGGCCTGTGCATGTGCGCAGGCCGGGGCGGAGGCGCCGGTGCCGGTGGAGGCGTTCGCGCAGGCGAGCAAGCTGTCCGGCCCGATGCTCTCGCCGGACGGCAAGTATCTGGCGGCCTCGGTCGATCTGGACCATGGCATGTCGGCGCTGGCGGTGTACCGTCTGTCGGACATGGTGCAGACGGCGCTGCTGAAGTTTCCGCGCTATGAGCTGGCCACCCAGGTGCAATGGGTCAGCAACACGCGGCTGGTGATCGCCAAGGGCCGCAAGGTCGGCACCCTGGAGAAGCCGCGACCCAACGGCGAGGTGATCGCCAGCAATTTCGACGGCAGCGGGCAGAAGTACATCTACGGCTACGAGCAGCGCGCAGCCAGGTCGACGCTCGACCGCGGCTTCGGCTACATCGAAGGCGTGCCGGAGATCCCCAACGGCCATTTCTACTTGCGCCAGCTCTCGCTCGAAGCGCGGCGCTCGATGCTCTACGACGTGGACACCGAGAAGGTCACCTTCCGCCTGATCGCCGACATCGGCGTGCCGGACCTGGACTTCGTGCTCGACCACACCGGCAAGCCGCGCTTCGCCATCGGCACCGACGATGACGACAAGCCGCTGCTGTACCGGGCCGGCGACGACGGCGCGTGGCTGCCCATGCCCACCAGCGAGGCCGAGCTGTGGCAGCCGTTCGCCTTCAGCCCCGACGATCGTCAGCTCTATGCCTTGCGCAGCCGCAAGGGTGGGCCGGCCGAACTGGTGCGCAGCGATGCCCAGGGCGGCAACCTGCAGGTCCTGGCGCGCGACAGCTTCGCCAGCGTCAGCGATCTGCAGTGGACCCATGCGCCGTCGGTGCCGTTCGCCGCGCAGGCCGGGCGCGGGCCGAGCCACTTCACCTATTTCGACACCGACTCGCCCGACGCGCAGTTGCATCAGGCGCTGACCACGGCGCTGCCGGGCAAGCATGTGGAGTTCGTCAACCAGAGCCAGGACGGCCAGGTCGTGCTGCTGTTCATCGACAGCGACCGCGACCCCGGCGCGTGGTATCTGCTCAATCGCAGCGACAACAAGCTGCGCCGCCTGCTGACCCCGCGCGAGGGCATCGACCCGGCGCGGATGGGCGAGCGGCGCGTGCAGCGCTTCACCGCCAGCGACGGCCTGCCCCTGGAGGCGATCGTCACCGTGCCCGCGGGCGTGCGCGATCCCAAGGCGCTGCCGATGGTGCTGCTGCCGCACGGCGGCCCGCACGGCATCCGCGACGACTGGGAGTTCGATACCGACGCGCAGTTCCTGGCCAGCCGCGGCTACCTGGTGCTGCAGGTCAACTATCGCGGCAGCGGCGGGCGCGGCGCGGCTTTCATGGAGGCCGGTTATCTGAAGTGGGGCACGCGCATCCAGGACGATCTGCTCGACGGCGTGCGCTGGGCCATCGCCCAGGGCATGGCCGATCCCAAGCGCGTATGCGTCTACGGCGGCAGCTTCGGCGGCTACTCGGCGATGATGACGGTGGCGCGCGCGCCCGGGATGTTCCAGTGCGCGGTCGGCTTGGCCGGCATCTACGACCTGGACATGATGTACAGCAAGGGCGACATCAAGCGCACCGATTCGGGCCGTCACTACCTGCAGCGGGTGATCGGGCGCGATGCGGCCGAGCTGGCCGCCAACTCGCCGGTCACCCTGGCCGGCAAGATCACCGTGCCGGTGCTGCTGGCGCATGGCGAGGACGACGAGCGTGCGCCCTTCGCCCAGGCCAAGGCGATGCGCGCCGCGCTCACCGCCGCCGGCCATCCGCCGCAGTGGATGGCGGTGCCCAACGAGGGCCATGGCTTCTACAACGAGGCCAATTCGATCGCCTTCTTCAATCAGCTGCAGGCCTTCCTGGATGCGCATATCGGGGATGGGGCGCACTAAGCGACGCTGGGAGAAGGCTTCCGTCGTGGTTTAGAGGGCGCGAGGTGGGTGGCGCCCATGCGCGGGCGCGACGTCCATGGATTCCCGCTTTCGCGGGAATGACGGAGGGGGTTGTCTGCCCTGAAGCCTGCCTGGGCCGTGAGGCACGCCAGGCGGGTCGGTGCGGCGACCGCAATGCACGGTGCAGTGCATCGCTACGTGCCGATCACCGCCGCGGCTGTACCGTGCACCGCTTTTCGCGGCGGCCGCCGGGCGCGCCGCATGAACGGAGCTGGCCGTGGTCTACAGGATTTCGCTGTTCATCGTCATCGCGCTGGTGCTCGCCGCCGGCGTCGCGCCCGATGCGTTCAATGCGGTGATGCAGGCGGCGTTGAAGCAGACCATCGGCGCGGCCGGCTCGCTGTATCTGCTGGTGGTGTTCGCCGCGCTGGTGTTCCTGCTGTTCCTGTGCGTGGGCCGCTTCGCCGACCTGCGCATCGGCGGCGAGGATGCGCAGCCGCAGTTCTCCAACGCCAGCTGGCTGTCGATGCTGTTCGCCGCGGGCATGGGCATCGGCCTGGTGTTCTGGGGCGCGGCCGAGCCGCTGTCGCATTTCATCACCCCGCCCGAGGGGCTGCAGCCGCGCAGCATGGACGCCGCGCGCGCGGCGATGCGCTACGCCTTCTTCCACTGGGGGCTGCATCCGTGGTCGGTGTACGCGCTGATCGGCCTGGCGATGGCCTGGTTCCAGTTCAACCGCGGCGGACGTGGGCTGATCAGCGACCTGCTCGAACCGGTGCTCGGCCGCCGGCATGAGGGCTGGATCGGCCACGCGGTCAATATCGCCGCGGTGGTGGCCACCACCATCGGCGTGGCCACCACGCTGGGCTTCGGCACCATCCAGATCGCCGCGGGCCTGGAGCGGGTGTTCGGCATCCACGCCTCCGCGCCGGTGCAGCTGACCGTCATCGCGGTGTCCTTCGTGCTGTACATGGCCTCCAGCGTCACCGGCGTGGAGCGCGGCATCAAATGGCTGTCCAACTTCAACGTCGGCCTGGCCGCGCTGCTGCTGGCCTTCGTGCTGGTGCTGGGGCCGACCAGCTTCATCTTCGACACCTTCACCACCACCCTGGGCAGCTATCTCAACAGCCTGGTCAACATGAGCCTGCGCATGTCGCCGTTCTCGCGTTCGACCTGGGTGGCGACCTGGACGATCTTCTACTGGGCCTGGTGGATCGCCTGGGCGCCGTTCGTGGGCGCGTTCATCGCGCGGGTGTCCTACGGCCGGCGCATCCGCGAGTTCGTGTTCGGCGTGGTGCTGGCGCCGAGCCTGCTGGGCTTCCTGTGGTTCTCCACCTTCGGCGGCGCGGCGCTGTGGGCGCAGCTGTTCGGCCATGTCGATCTGGCCGCGGCGCTGGCGCAGGGCTACGAGACGGTCCTGTTCGCGATGTTCGACAGCCTGCCGCTGTCCTGGCTGCTGTCCGGCCTGGCGCTGCTGCTGTTGTCGATCTTCTTCGTCACCTCGGCCGACTCGGCCGTACTGGTGCTGGCCAGCATGTCCTACGACAAGGCGCAGGACCCGCCGCTGTCGCGCAAGATCGTCTGGGGCTCGGCCATCGCCCTGATCGCCGCGACCTTGCTGCTGGTCGGCGGCCTGGAGGCGCTGCAGGCGATGATCACCGTGGCCGCCCTGCCCTTCGCCCTGCTGATGGTGCTGGTGATCGTCGCGCTGTACCGTGCGCTGGACCAGGAGTACCAGGACCAGCAGCGCCGCCTGCAGCGCGACCGCCGGGCCATCGCGCAGTGGCTGGAGCGCGAGCGGGAGCGGTGAGGCCCGCCGGTGCTGCGTCACGGTTTCTGGCGCAACGAAATCCGCGCTTGACAGCCCCGCGCCGGGCATGGTTTTCTGCCGGCCTGATGAACGCCTTCCGTCCGATCACGACCGCCCAGCAGACCGCGCACGCCGCGGCCTCGCTCCTCGTGCTCGTACTTATTCACTCGCCTCACGGTGCGGGACGGACGGTCGTGTAAGCAGCAAGCACACGAAACCCTGACGAAACCCCGCACTGCGAAGTGCGGGGTTTCGTGCTTTCAGCCCTTTCAAAAGTTTCAACCCCAACTTTCAGCCAGACAGGAACGCCGCCCATGACCGCTTCGACCTCCAACCTCCCCCAGCCCACCATCGCCATCGTCGGCTACGGCAGCCAGGGCCGCGCCCATGCGATGAACCTGCGCGAGTCGGGCTTCGATGTGACGGTCGGCCTGCGTCCGGGCGGCCCAACCGAAGCCAAGGCCAAGGCCGACGGCTTCCTGGTCAAGTCGCCGGCCGAGGCGGTCAAGGACGCCGACCTGGTCGCCGTGCTGACCCCGGACATGGTGCAGAAGCAGCTGTACAACGAGGTGCTGGCGCCGAACATGAAGCCCGGCGCGGTGCTGCTGTTCGCCCACGGCCTGAACGTGCACTTCGGCATGATCGCCCCGCGCGAGGACCTGGACGTGGTCCTGGTCGCGCCCAAGGGCCCGGGCGCGCTGGTGCGCCGCGAATACGAGATCGGCCGCGGCGTACCGTGCATCTACGCGGTCTACCAGGATAAGTCGGGCAAGGCCGAGCAGTACGCGCTGGCCTACGCCGCCGGCCTGGGCGGCGCGCGCGCCAACATCATCAAGACCACCTTCAAGGAAGAGACCGAGACCGATCTGTTCGGCGAGCAGGCCGTGCTGTGCGGCGGCGCGTCCTCGCTGGTGCAGGCCGGCTTCGAGACGCTGGTGGAAGCCGGCTACCAGCCGGAGATCGCCTACTACGAAGTGCTGCACGAGCTGAAGCTGATCGTGGACCTGTTCTACGAAGGCGGCATTACCCGCATGCTGGAGTTCATTTCCGAGACCGCGCAGTACGGCGACTACGTCAGCGGCCCGCGCGTGATCGATGGCTCGACCAAGGCGCGCATGAAGGAGGTCCTGACCGACATCCAGGACGGCACCTTCACCAAGAACTGGGTGGCCGAGTACGAAGCGGGCCTGCCGAACTACAAGAAGTTCAAGCAGGCCGACCTGGAGCACCCGATCGAAGTGGTCGGCAAGCAGCTGCGCGCCAAGATGGTGTGGCTGGCCGACAACGCCCCCAAGCCCGCAGCGCAACCACAGGCCGCCGCCGCATGAACGCACCGACCGCCACTGCCCCACGCAATGGCGCCCGCTGGATCGCCCACGCCCTGGAAACCGAGGGCGTGGACACGATCTTCGGCTATCCCGGCGGGACCATCATGCCGTTCTACGACGCGCTGGTGGACTCGGCGCTCAAGCACATCCTGGTGCGCCACGAGCAGGGCGCGGCGCTGGCCGCCAACGGCTACGCGCGCGCCTCCGGCAAGGTCGGCGTGTGCGTGGCCACCTCCGGCCCGGGCGCGTCGAACCTGATCACCGGCATCGCCGATGCGATGCTCGATTCGGTGCCGATGGTGTGCCTGACCGGCCAGGTCGCCACGCCGCTGATCGGCACCGACGCCTTCCAGGAGCTGGACGTGTTCGGCATGACCATGCCGATCGTCAAGCACAGCTTCCTGGTGCGTCGGGTCGAGGATCTGCCGCGGGTGTTCGCCGAGGCCTTCCGCATCGCGCGTGAGGGCCGCCCCGGTCCGGTCCTGATCGACCTGCCCAAGGACGTGCAGATCAACGACGCCTCGCACCTGCCCGACCACGTGCCAGCGGCGGTCGCGCCGCCCCCGGCGCCGTCCGAAGCAGCCATCGCCGAGGCGCTGGCGGCCATCGCCGGCGCCGAGAAGCCGGTGGTCTACGGCGGCGGCGGCATCGCGCTGGGCAATGCGGTCGAGGCGTTCCGCCAGTTCGTCGAGGCCAGCGGCATCCCGACCGTGCTGACCCTGCGCGGCCTGGGCGCGCTGCCGGCCAACCACGGCAACTACCTGGGCATGCTGGGCATGCACGGCACCCGCGCGGCCAACATGGCCGTGCAGGAAAGCGATCTGCTGATCGTGGTCGGCGCGCGCTTCGACGACCGCGCCACCGGCAAGCTGGCCGAGTTCGCCCCGTTCGCCCGCGTCATCCACCTGGACGCCGACGCCTACGAGATCTCCAAGCTGCGCACGGCCGACATCGCCATTCCCGGCGATCTGGCCAGCGGCCTGCGCGCGCTGAGCGGCGCACGCAGCGCCTGCTACGCATGGAAGGCCAAGTGCGCGGCCAACCGCGAGCGCTTCGGCTTCCGCTACGACGCCCCGGGCACGGACATCTACGCCCCGGCGCTGCTGAAGCGGCTGAGCGAGGTCGCCCCGGCCGACGCGATCATCACCAGCGATGTCGGCCAGCACCAGATGTGGGTGGCGCAGCACTGCAAGTTCAACCATCCGCGCCACCATCTGACCAGCGGCGCGCTGGGCACGATGGGCTTCGGCCTGCCGGCGGCGATGGGCGCGCAGTTCGCCTGCCCGGAGCGGACCGTCGTCCTGGTCAACGGCGATGGCGGCTTCATGATGAACGTGCAGGAGCTGGTCACCATCGCGCGCTGCAAGCTGCCGGTGAAGATCGTGCTGCTGGACAACTCCGCGCTGGGCATGGTGCGCCAGTGGCAGGAGCTGTTCTTCGCCGAGCGCTATAGCGAGATCGACCTCTCCGACAACCCGGACTTCGCCGCGCTGGCCCGCGTGTTCGGCATCCCGGCCCGGCACATCGCCGCGCGCGAGCAGGTCGACGACGCCCTGGCCGAGCTGCTGGCCACGCCCGGCCCGGCGCTGCTGCACGTGAGCATCGACATCAAGGCCAACGTCTGGCCGCTGGTGCCGCCCAACCACGCCAACAGCTCGATGCTGGAATCCAACCCCGCCAAAGCCGCACCGGAGCCCAAGTCCCATGCAATACCGGCTTGATCTGATCGTGAGCCCGGCCGAGGGCGCCCTGGTGCGCGTGATCGGCATGGTCGAGCGCCGCGGCTTCGCCCCGCGCGCGGTGCATGCCGTGCCGCGCGCCGATGGCCGCTGGGAGCTGGGCATGCACATCGAGGGCACCCGTCCGATGGAGACCCTGCGCCATCAGTTGGAGAAGGTGTACGACTGCGAGTCGGTCGCCATCTGCATCGACCCGCCGGCCACGGCCGTGACCGGGGTGGCGGCATGATCCTCGCCCTCGCCCTTTCCGTCCCGTTGGCGCCGCGCCCCGCACGCCGCGCCGCACGCCGCATCGCCTTCCAGACCCCGCGCCGTCCCACGGCCATCCGCACGGCCGTCGCCGTAGAGGATCCCTTCGTATGAACACCGCCGTATCCACCGACACCGTCCGAATTTTCGACACCACCCTGCGCGATGGCGAGCAGTCCCCGGGCTGCAGCATGTCCCCGCAGCAGAAGGTGGTCATGGCCCGCGCCCTGGCCGAGCTGGGCGTGGACATCATCGAGACCGGCTTCCCGGCCAGCTCCGAATCCGACCGCCAGGCCATGGCGCTGATCGGCCGCGAGGTGCGCACGCCGACCCTGGCGGTGCTGTCGCGCTGCCTGGCCGGCGACATCGAGATCTCCGCCCGCGCGCTGGAAGCGGCCGCCAACCCGCGCCTGCACGTCTTTTTGTCCACCAGCCCGCTGCACCGCGAGCACAAGCTGCGCATGAGCAAGGAGCAGGTGCTCGAGTCGGTGCACCGGCACGTGACCCTGGCGCGCGGCTATATCGATGACGTGGAGTTCTCCGCCGAAGACGCCACCCGCACTGAGATCGACTACCTGATCGAGGTCGCGCGCACCGCCATCGCCGCCGGCGCGCGGACCATCAACCTGCCCGATACCGTCGGCTTCACCACCCCGGAGGAGATCGGCGACATGTTCCGCCGCGTGATCGCCGGCGTGGCCGACATCAGCGGCGCCGACAAGGTGATCTTCAGCGCGCACTGCCACAACGACCTGGGCCTGGCCGTGGCCAACTCGTTGGCCGCCGCCGAGGCCGGCGCGCGCCAGATCGAGGGCAGCATCAACGGCATCGGCGAGCGCGCGGGCAACTGCGCCATCGAGGAGATCGCCATGGCGCTGAAGGTCCGCAACGCGTTCTATGGCTTGGACACCGGCATCCAGACCCCGCGCATCGTGCCGACCTCGCAGCTGCTGCAGCGCCTGATCGGCATGCCGGTCCAGCGCAACAAGGCGGTGGTCGGCACCAATGCCTTCGCCCACGAGTCGGGCATCCATCAGCACGGCATGCTGCGCCACCGCGGCACCTACGAGATCATGCGGCCGCAGGACGTGGGCTGGCCGGACACGCAGATGGTGCTGGGCCGCCACAGCGGCCGCGCCGCGGTCGATGCGCGCCTGCGCGCGCTGGGCTATCTGCTGGAAGAGGACGAGCTGAAGCTGGTGTTCGAGCAGTTCAAGGGCCTGTGCGAGCGTCAGCGCGTGGTCGGCGATGCCGACCTGCAGATGCTGATGCAGGACGCCGCGGTCAGCGACGGCTATCGCCTGGCCTCGATGACCATCTCCGATGTCGGCGGCCGCGCCAACGCGCTGGTCGAACTGTCCGATCCGGAAGGCAACCGCGTGGCCGAGACGGCGCAGGGCAATGGCCCGGTCGACGCGCTGTTCGGCGCGCTCTCGGCCGCCACCGGCGTCAAGCTGGAGCTGGACAGCTACCAGGTGCACAGCGTGGGCATCGGCGCCGACGCGCGCGGCGAGGCCAGCCTGTCGGTCCGCGCCGACGGCCTGGAATACGAAGGCACCGGCACGTCCAAGGACATCATCGAGGCCAGCGCGCTGGCCTGGCTGGACGTGGCCAACCGCCTGCTGCGCCAGCGCCAGCACGCCCCGGCGCCGAGCGAAGCCGCCGCGGCATGAACCCGGCCACCCACCCCGCCGCCGCCGCGGCAGGCAGGCCGCCGGATGCGGCCCGCTACGCGCGCAACGCCGGCTTCGTCCCGGCGCTGGGCGCCTCGGTGTCGGCGCTGCTCGATGCCCGGCCCGGCGAGCGCATCCTCGACCTGGGCTGCGGCGACGGCGTGCTGACCGCGCAGCTGGTCCAGGCCGGTGCGGACGTGGTGGGTGTGGATGCCTCGCCCGAGCTGGTCGCCGCCGCCCTCGAACGCGGCATCGATGCGCACGTGATGGACGGGCATGCCCTGACCTTCGAGGGCAACTTCGATGCGGTCTTCAGCAACGCCGCGCTGCACTGGATGCGCCAGCCCGACGCGGTGCTGGCCGGCGTGCGGCGCGCGCTCAAGCCCGGCGGGCGCTTCGTCGCCGAGTTCGGCGGCCATGGCAACGTGGCGGCGATCACCACCGCGCTGCGCGCGGCGCTGCGGGCCAACGGCGCCGGCGCGCCGGCCTTCGCCTGGTTCTTCCCCACGGCCGAGGAGTACGCCGCGCGGCTGGCCCAGCATGGCTTCGAGGTCGTGCAGATCGCGCTGATCCCGCGCCCGACGCCGCTGCCCACCGGCATCGCCGGCTGGCTGCAGACCTTCGCCGATCCCTTCCTGGGCGGCCTCGACGCCGACACCCGCAGCCGCGTGCTGGCCGACACCGAGGCGCTGCTGCGCCCGGCGCTGTGCGATGCCGCCGGCCAGTGGCACGCCGATTACGTGCGCCTGCGCTTCAGCGCGCGCCGCTCCCCGACCCCGCATTCAACGCAAGGCCATCCGCAATGAGTTCCGCCCCCCGTACGTTGTTCGACAAGCTGTGGGACGCGCATGTCGTGGTCCCCGAAAGCGACACCGCGCCCGCCGTGCTGTACATCGACCTGCACCTGATCCACGAGGTCACCTCGCCGCAGGCCTTCACCGAGCTGCGCGCGCGCGGCCTGGCGCCGCGCCGCCCGGACCGGACCAAGGCCACGATGGACCATTCCACGCCGACCCTGCCGGCCGGCGCCGACGGCCGCCTGCCCTACTACACCGCCGCGGCCGAGAAGCAGGTACAGACGCTGGAAGCCAACTGCGCGCAGTACGGCATCGAGCTGTTCGACATGGGTTCGGCCAACCGCGGCATCGTCCACGTCATCGCCCCCGAGCAGGGCTTCACCCAGCCCGGCATGACCATCGTCTGCGGCGACAGCCACACCTCCACGCACGGCGCGTTCGGCGCGCTGGCCTTCGGCATCGGCACCAGCGAGGTCGGCCACGTGCTGGCCACCCAGTGCCTGCTGCAGCGCAAGCCGCGCACCATGTCGATCACCGTCGACGGGCCGCTGGCCCCGGGCGTGGGCGCCAAGGACGTGGTGCTGCACATCATCGGGGTGATCGGGGTCAACGGCGGCACCGGCCACGTGCTGGAGTTCCGCGGCTCGACCATCGAGGCGATGGACATGGAGCAGCGCATGACCCTGTGCAACATGTCCATCGAGGCCGGCGCGCGCGCCGGCATGGTCGCGCCCGACCAGATCACCTTCGACTATGTCGCGGCCACCCCGCGTGGGCCCAAGGGCGCCGACTTGGACGCCGCGGTCGCCTACTGGAAGACCCTGCGCAGCGATGCGGGCGCGCGTTTCGATGCCGAAGTGGTGATCGACGCGGCCGACATCCGCCCGACCCTGACCTGGGGCACGCACCCGGGCACGGCGATCGCGGTCGATGCGGCCATCCCCGCCGCCAACGACGCGGCCGCGCAGAAGGGCCTGGACTACATGGGCTTCCATGCGGGCGAGCGCGTGGAAGGCGCCAAGGTCGACGTGGTGTTCGTCGGCTCGTGCACCAACGGCCGCCTGCGCGACATGCGCGAGGTCGCCCGCGTGCTGGCCGGGCGCAAGGTCGCCGAGGGCGTGCGCATGCTGGTGGTGCCGGGCTCGGAGATCGTCAAGCGCCAGGCCGAGGCCGAGGGCATCGACGCCATCGTGCGCGCCGCCGGTGCGCAGTGGCGCGAGCCGGGCTGCTCGATGTGCATCGCCATGAACGGCGATCTGGTGGCGCCGGGCGAGCTGGCCGTGTCCACCTCCAACCGCAATTTCGAGGGCCGCCAGGGCCCCGGCTCGCGTACCCTGCTCGCCTCGCCGCTGAGCGCGGCCTGGGCCGCGGTCAACGGCCGGGTCAGCGATGTGCGTGATCTGTTCGCAGCAACCAAATCCAAGGAAGTGGCCTGATGCCCAGTCCCGAATCCAACCAGGCCGCGCACGTGGCCTTCACCGCCACGGTGGCCAGCGCGCTGGCCCGCAGCGTGCGCGACACGCCGCTGCGCCCGCGCCAGGACGCGCCCGCGCCCGAGGCGCTGCCCGCCGCCGAGGTCACCGACGTGCCGGCCGATTTCGCGCTGGGCGGCAGCGAGGAGGCCGCGTGATGGCAGGTATCCGCACCATCACCTCTAGGGCCGTCGTGCTGCGTTCGACCAACATCGACACCGACCAGATCATTCCGGCGCGCTTCTTGTCCACCACAGAGCGCGCCGGCCTGGGCCGCAACGCCTTCAACGACTGGCGCTGGAAGGCCGACGGCACGCCCAATCCGGACTTCGCCTTCAACCAGCCGCACAACGCCGGGCGTTCGATCCTGCTGGCCGGGCGCAACTTCGGCTGCGGCTCCTCGCGCGAGCACGCGCCCTGGGCGCTGACCGACTTAGGCCTGCAGGCCGTGGTGTCCAGCGAGATCGCCGACATCTTCCGCGGCAACAGCCTCAAGAACGGCCTGCTGCCGGTGGTGCTGGCCGAGGCCGACGTGCAGACGCTGATGGAGCGTCCCGACGACGAGCTGACCATCGATGTGGCCGCGCGCGAGCTGCGCACGCCCGACGGGCGCGTCTATGCGTTCCCGCTGGACGGCTTCTCGCAGACCTGCCTGCTCGAAGGCGTCGACCAGCTGGGCTATCTGCTGGCCCGCGCCCCCGACATCGCCCGCTACGAGGCCGCCCATGCACGCTGACATCGTCGTCCTGCCCGGCGACGGCATCGGCCCGGAAGTGGCCGCCGCGGCCGTCGCCGTCCTCAAGGCCGTGGCCCAACAGCACGGCCACGACTTCAGCTTCGCCGAGCACGACATCGGCGGCATCGCCATCGACCGCCACGGGGTGCCGCTGCCCGAGGCCACCACCCTCGCCTGCCAGCAGGCCGACGCGGTGCTGCTGGGCGCGGTCGGCGGGCCCAAGTGGTCCGACCCCAACGCCAAGATCCGGCCCGAACAGGGCCTGCTGGCGATCCGCAAGGCGCTGGGCCTGTTCGCCAACCTGCGCCCGGTGCGGCCGCATCCGGCCGCGCTGGACGCCTCGCCGATCAAGCCGCACCTGCTGGCCGGCGTGGACATCGTGGTGGTGCGCGAGCTGACCGGCGGCATCTATTTCGGCGACAAGACCCGCACCGCCGAAGCGGCCAGCGATCTGTGCAGCTATTCGGTGGCCGAGGTGGAGCGGGTGCTGCGCAGCGCCTTCGGCCTGGCCCGCGCGCGCCGCGGCAAGGTCACCTCGGTGGACAAGGCCAACGTGCTGGAGACCTCGCGCCTGTGGCGCGAGGTGGCCGCGCGGGTCGGCCGCGAGGAGTTCCCGGACATCGCCCTGGAGCACCAGCTGGTCGATTCGATGGCCATGCACCTGCTGTCCAAGCCGCGCGAGTACGACGTGATCGTCACCGAGAACATGTTCGGCGACATCCTCACCGACGAGGCCTCGATGCTGGCCGGCTCGCTGGGCCTGCTGCCGTCGGCCTCGCTCGGCCAGAGCCGGGTCGGCCTGTACGAGCCGATCCATGGCTCGGCCCCGGACATCGCCGGCAAGGGCATCGCCAACCCCTACGCCACCATCCTCTCGGCCGCGCTGCTGCTGCGCCATTCGCTCGGGCTGGAAGCCGAGGCCCAGCGCATCGAGCAGGCCGTGGACGCCGCCCTGGACGCGCGCGCCTTCACCGCCGACCTGGCCGGCCCCGGCCAGGCGCTGAGCACCGCGCAGGCGACCGAGGCCGTGCTGGCCCAGCTCGAACGCCAGCCGGCCGGCCTGCGCGCCTGATCCCCGTCCCGGGGCCGGTCCCGCAGGACCCCGGGGCAGTCGGGCAAGCTGACGCAACGATGACGGGCGCGGCCGCGACGGCGCGCCCGGACTGTAAATATCGAACCGTCTAGTCTAGTATTGCGCGATGGTCCCGCAGGCTCCGCTCCCCGTGTCTTCCGACTCCTCCCGCAGCACGACGCCGTCAGGCCCGGGCCGTCCCAAGGACCTGGCCAAGCGCGCGGCGATCCTCGAGGCGGCCAAGGCGCTGTTCGCGCGCGAGGGCTTCGCCGGCGTCAGCATGGACCGCATCGCGGCCGAGGCCGGCGTGTCCAAGCTGACCGTCTACAGCCATTTCGGCGACAAGGAGTCGCTGTTCTCCGAGGCGATCCGCAACCTGTGCGAAGAGCTGCTACCCGATGCCACCTTCAAGGTGCAGGGCGATGTCGGCGTGCGCGCGCAGCTGCGGCAGATCGCCGAAGGCTTCTTCGCCATGGTCACCAGCGAGCAGGCGATCAACACCCACCGCATGCTGCTGGCCAGCACCCAGGCCGACGAGCACCTGCGCCAGATCTTCTGGGAGTCCGGCCCCAAGCGCACCCACGACATCTTCGCCGGGCTGCTGCGCGAACAGGTCGCGCAGGGGCACCCTGGACATCGAGGACATCGACGTGGCCGCCCGCCAGTTCTTCACCCTGCTCAAGGGCGAGATCTACGGCCGCATGATGTGCGGCCTGCTGGGTCGGCTGGAAGCGGGCGAGATCGACCGACACCTGGATAACACGGTGGACATGTTCCTGCGCGCCTATGCCCGCCGCTGAACCCGAGCCGCCACGGCCCGGCCATGACTTCCGGTCCGGTGACTTCCGGCACTGCGCCCACCCCGGGTGCGGCGGCGATGCTCAGCACGCCTGCCGTGCCGCGCGCCGCTAGAATGCCCGCCCCGGCACAACGACACGCCCCCCGAGCACGCCCATGACGATCAACTACGCCCAAGCCCGCGAAAACATGGTGGAACAGCAGATCCGTCCCTGGGACGTGCTGGAACCCCGCGTCCTGGACACGCTGGCCACCCTGCCGCGCGAGGCCTTCGTGCCGCCGGCGCACCGCGCGGTGGCCTATGCCGATCTGGAACTGCCGCTGGGCCACGGCCAGCGCATGATGAAGCCGGTGGTCGAAGGCCGCGTCCTGCAGGCGCTGGACGTGCAGCCCGGCGAGGACGTGCTGGAAATCGGCACAGGCAGCGGCTTCCTCACCGCCTGCCTGGCCGCGCTGGGCCGCGAAGTGGTCAGCCTGGAGCTGCACCCCGAGCTGGCCGCCTTCGCCCAGGCCAACCTGCAGGCCGCGGGGCTGGGCAGCAACGTGCGCATCGAGACCGCCGACGCGCTGGCCTGGACCACCGACCGCAAGTTCGACGCGGTCTGCATCACCGCCGCGGTGGACACCCTGCCGCTGGGCTTCATGGAACTGGTGCGTCCGGGCGGACGCCTGTTCGTGGTGCGCGGCCGCTCGCCGGCCATGGAAGCGGTGCTGGTGCACAACGACACCAGCGGCGCCCGCATCGAATCGTTGTTCGAGACCGATGCGCTGGGTTATCTGGTCGGCGCCGCGCCGGTCCCTGCGTTCGTCTTCTAAGCGCTTGGCACAAACTTTCAAGGAATTCCCACGATGAGCCGTCTCCCCCTCGTTCTCGCCGTCGCGCTGGCGCTGCCCTCGGCCGCCTCGGCCACCGACCTGATGCAGACCTATGAAATGGCCCGCAACGGCGACCCGACCCTGGCCCAGGCCGAAGCCGCGCGCCTGTCGCAGAAGGAGGGGGTGGTCCAGGCCCGCGCCACGCTGCTGCCGCAGGTCAACGGCACCGCCTCGCTCGGGCGCTCCAGTTCCAAGGTCACCCATGGCGGCGAGTGGATCGACAGCCCGCGCTCGCGCGACTACGCCGTGACGGTGAACCAGAGCCTGATCAACTTCGGCGACTACGCCCGGGTCAACTCGCAGCGCGCGCTGAGCCAGGCGGCGGATTTCGACCTGGATTCGGCCAACGACTCGCTGATCACGCGCACCTCGGCGGCCTACTTCAACGTGCTGATCGCGATCGAGACGCTGGCCTCGGCCGAGGCCGCGCAGGCCGCGTTCCAGAAGCAGTTCGACTACGCGCAGAAGCGTCTGGACGTGGGTTTGGCCCCGATCACCGACGTGCACGAAGCCCGCGCCTCCTACGACAGCGCGCGCGCCACGGTCATCACCCAGCGCAACGCGCTCAAGGACGCCTACGAGGCCCTGACCGAGATCACCGGCCAGCCGGTGACCAACCTGCGCGGCCTGCCGGACGACTTCAAGCCGCAGCTGCCCTCGCAGTACAGCGCCGATGGCTGGGTCGACACCGCGCTGGCGCAGAATCCGCAGCTGAAGTCGCTGCAGCTGCAGGTGCAGTCGGCCGACTCCGGCATCAGCGCCGCGCGCGCCGGCCATCTGCCGACCCTGAGCCTGAGCGGCAGCTACGGCCGCAGCGCCAACTGGGGCGGCGACTCGGACACCGGCACGGACGGTTCGCGCCGCGGCGAGTACGATTCGCGCTCGATCGGCCTGACCCTGAACGTGCCGATCTTCTCCGGTGGCGCGACCCAGTCCCAGGTGCGCCAGGCCGTCGCCCAGCGGGATTCGGCCCAGGATGCCTTCGAACAGCAGCGCCGCGCGGTGGTGCGCAACACGCGCAACGCCTACCAGGTGCTGGAAGCGGGCATCAGCGAGATCGAGGCCCGCCGCTCGGCCGTGGTCTCCGCGCGCAGCGCCTACGACGCCTCGCAGGTCGGCCTGGAAGTGGGCACCCGCACCGTGCTGGACGTGCTGACCAACCAGAACAACCTGGTCTCCGCACAGCAGCAGTACTCGCTGGCCAAGTACAACTTCCTGCAGAACCGCCTGCTGCTGGAGGCCGCCGCCGGCACGCTGGACGCGGCCGACCTGCAGGACGTCAACGCCCTGCTCAGCGCCGATGCCAATACCCGCCTGAGCGACGACGACGTCAAGGCGATCGGCGTGCCCAAGGCGCAGTAAGCGTCCCGCATCGACGCAAGCAAGGACGGCCGCGCAAGCGGCCGTCGTGCTTTACGGGCTCAGGCCGCGTGTGTGGCCGCCTGCACGTGGGCGCTGGCGCCCTCGGCCTGCGGAAACCACAGGCTCATGACCGTGCCACGCCCAAGCGCTGTATCGACATCGATGAAGCCGCCGCTGTGGCGCATCAGCGCATAGACCTGCGCCAGGCCCAGGCCGGTGCCCTGCCCCTCGGGCTTGGTGGTGAAGTAGGGCTCGAACAGCCGCGACAGCGTGGCCTGGTCCATGCCCGTGCCGGTGTCGGCCACCGACAGCACCACGTACTGGCCGCTGGCGCGCGAGGGCGTGGCGCCATCGCTGGCGATGGACTGGTGCGAGAACGACACGGTGATCTGGCCGCGGTTCTGGCAGGCGTCGCGGGCGTTGATGCACAGGTTCATCACCGCCTGGCCGATAGCGTGCGGATCGCCCTGGGTGATCAACGCCTGCGGCGCCGGTTCGACCACCAGCACCATGTCCGGGCCCAGCGACTGGCGCATCAGCTCGGCCATGGAGGTGGCCACCTCGCGCAGGTCCAGCGCCTCGAAGCGCGGCGGATGCCGGCGCGAGAACGCCAGCAGCCGGCGCGCCAGCATCGAGGCATGGTGCAGCGCCTCCTGCCCGCGCCCGAGCAGCTTGCGCTGCAGCGGGGTCAGCTGTTCGGGCGTGTCGGTGACCACGCTGATGGCCGCCACGGCGGTCTGCAGCATGTTGTTGAAGTCGTGGGCGATGCCGGCCACCAGCTGGCCGACCGCCTCGCCCTTCTGCGCCTGCAGCGAGGCCAGCTCGGCCGAATCGCGCGCGCGCTCGGCCAGGCTGCGCGCGGCCTCGGCGATGTCCACCTGCCCGCGCAGCGCCTCGGCCGCATGGCGCTCGGCCTCGGCCTGCTCCTGGGTCTGGGTGAGCGAGGATTCCAGGAAGTCGGCGTGGCGCGCGGTCACCAGCTCGCGCAGCTCGGCGCCCTGCAGCTGCGAGGTCAGGCTCTCGTTGATCAGGCGCAGCGCGTGCTCGGAGCGCAGGCGATCGGTGACGTCGCGGCACATGGCCAGCAGCAGCACCGGCTGGCCGCGGTCCAGGGCCAGCGGGCTGAGGATCACCGACCAGACCCGTTCCTGGTCGCGCAGGGTCTGGATGGCGCCCTGGAACTCGTTTCGCTGGCCCACGCAGGCCAGGCGCACGGCCTCGCGGGCGATCGCCCGCATCGCCGGCGTCCACAGGTCGTGCCAGTGCCGGCCGACCACATCGTGACGGCCGTAGGCCTCCAGCAGCTCCAGCCCGCGCTGGTTGACCGAGACCACGCGGCCGCCGCCATCGAGTTCGAAAATGCTGTCGCCGGACAGCTCGACGATCTGACGGTAGTGGTCTCGCGAAAAAGCTGGCATGGGAACTCCGCAACGCTTCCCGCCGTAACTGCTGCGGCGGGCACGACCCCAGCCTAGCCGAGGTCACCCCCCTTTCACAGCGCTGTGACGATGATTCGCCCTACTTGTGTCTTTAGGTTCTCCGCGTCACATGGCTCCTATCCCAATGATCCTCATCGTCGAGGATGACGCGGGTGCGCGCGAGATCGCGGCCCTGATCCTCGAAGCCGAGGGCTATCAGGTCACGCAAGCCAACGGCGGCAACCAGGCGCTGCAGCTGCTGGAGAGCGGCGCCGCCTTCGATCTGGTCTTCAGCGACATCAACATGCCCGGCGGCATGGACGGCATCCAGCTGGCCCGGCGCGTGGCCGATCTGGATGCGCAGATCCCGGTAGTGCTGACCTCCGGCCATGCCGAGGGCTCGTTCCGCGACTTCCCGACCAACGCCCGGTTCCTGCCCAAGCCGTACAACCGGCAGGCCTTGCTGGGCATGCTGCGCCAGCAGCTGGCGCGCTAGCCCGCCGGGCGCCCTTCATCCAATCTCCGCCAGGTCTGGGGCAAGATTCGCTAGAGAAGACGTTGGCGCCGGGACGGCGTGAGTCGCAATCACACCACCGCGCGCGCCCGGGAGGGGGGCCACCGGGAATGAGCATGTCCGACCCACCACGCCGGCGATGGCTGCCCGAGTTGCTGCGCGCATTCGTGCTGGCCGTGTGCCTGTTGTTCGCCGGGGCCGAGTACTGGCATGGGCTGGAGACCCGGCGCGAGGCGACCGAACAGATCTATTCGGACGCGGGCAACCTGGCGCGTTCGGTCAGCCAGCATGCCGGGGATTCGATGCTGGTGGCCGACGGCGTGCTGTCCGGCATCGTCGAGAACCTGCGCATCGAGGGGGCCACGCCGCGCGACCTGGCCCGGCTGGACGATTATCTGCGCGAAGAGGCCAGCCGCTCGGGCCGCATCCATGGCCTGTTCGTCTACGACGCGCAGGGCCGCTGGATCGCCTCGTCGCTGGACCACCTGCCGCCCAACATGAACAACTCCGACCGGGCCTACTTCAAGCATCACCAGGCGGTGGACGACACCTTGCCGTGGGTGGGCCCGCCGGTGCGCAGCCGCTCGGACAACCAGTGGATCCTCACCGTCAGCCGCCGCTACAACGATGCGCGCGGGCAGTTCGCCGGCGTGGTGCTGGCGAGCATCCGCTCGGCGTATTTCGCCGAGCACTACCGCGGCTTCGACGTCGGCCGACATGGCGCCATCACCCTGCTCGACGATGCGGGGCTGGTCTGCGCGCGCTCGCCCGAACTCAATGCCGTCGGTCAGGACTTCTCGCACAGCGACCTGTTCGCGCGGCTGCGCGGCGCGCCGGCCGGTTCGCTGGCCTACGTGTCGCCGTTGGACCACACCCGGCGGATCAGCGGCTTCCAGCACGTCGAGGGCTTCCCGCTGATCGCCGTGGCGGCGCTGTCCGAGGACGAGGCCCTGGCCGCCTGGCGCGGCTCGGTGCGCACCCACGCGCTGCTGACGCTGTTCACCGTGGTGCTGCTGGCCGGCCTGGGCGAGTGGCTGCGTCGCCAGCTGCTGGCGCGCCAGGCGGCGCAGGACCAGCTCGAGACGCTGGTGCGTACCGACGCCCTGACCGGCCTGGCCAACCGCCGCGCCCTGGACGAGACGCTGGCCGACGCATGGGCCCGCGCGCGCCGCGAGGGCACGCCGCTGGGGCTGCTGCTGGCCGATCTGGACCACTTCAAGAACTTCAACGACACCTATGGCCACCAGGCCGGCGACGTCTGTCTCACCCGGGTGGCGCAGGTGCTCAAGCAGAGCGCGCGGCGACAGGGCGATCTGGCCGCGCGCTATGGCGGCGAGGAGCTGGCCCTGGTCCTGCCCGGCTGCGATGCCGACGCCCTGCGCGCGATGGGCGAGGCCGTGTGCCGCAACGTGCGCGCGCTGAAGATTCCGCACGCCGAGAGCTACAGCGCCAGCGTGGTCACCATCAGCGTCGGCGCGGTGGCGCTGTGGCCGAGCCGCATGGGCGAGGACGAAGGCCCGGCCACCTTGATCCATCTGGCCGACCTGGCCCTTTACGACGCCAAGGCCGGCGGCCGCAATCGCATGGTGATGCGCTCATGAGCCGGCGCGTGGAAGCGACATCGCGAACACAAGCACGGGCCACAGGCGCGCCGGGCGGCCGGCGCTAACATCGGCCGCGATGACCACGCCTCGGCCTGCCTCGACCGACGCCCCCCTCGCACTGCACGGCCTGGTCCTGGCCGGCGGCGCGAGCCGGCGTATGGGCCGCGACAAGGCGGCGCTGGTCTACGAGACACGGCCACAGCTTGAGGTCGCCTTCTCCCTGCTGCAGGCGCAGGTACAGCGCTGTCTGGTATCGGTGCGCGCCGACCAGCAGGACGACCCGCTGCGGGCGCGCTTCCCGCAGCTGCTCGATCGGCATCACGCCATCGGCCCGGCCGCCGGCCTGCTCGCCGCGCACGCGTCAGCGCCCCAGGCCCCGTGGCTGGTCATCGCCTGCGACCTGCCGGGGCTCGAGGCGGCCACGCTGCAGCGGCTGACCGCGGCCTTCGTCCCGGGCGACGGTGCGGTGGCCTTCCGCAGCGCCGGCGACGGCCTGCCCGAGCCGCTGTGCGCGCTCTGGGCACCGCCCGCGCTGCAGCGCCTGCGCCGCCAGGTCGAGGGCGGACACTTCGGTGTGCGCCGCGCACTGGATGCCGACGACGTGCGCCTGCTCGCGCCGCAGGCGGCGCAGGTGCTGGACAACGCCAACACGCCCGAGGACCTGGCGCGGCTGCGCGGCGAGGTGCGGCATGGCTGATCCCTGCGCGGGCGAAGGCCTGCTGTCCTACGAAGCCGCGCTTGCCCGGCTGATCGCCTCGGCCGGCGCGCTGCCGGCCGAAGCCTGCGCCACCGACCAGGCGGCCGGGCGCGTGCTGGCCGAAGCGGTGCGCGCGCAGGCGGCGCTGCCGCCGTTCGACAACGCCGCCATGGACGGTTACGCGCTGCATAGCGATGGCCAGGCCATCGCCGCCGGCAGCGTGTGGCCGATCGCCGGGCGCGTGGTCGCCGGCGACGCGCCGCCGCAGGCGCCGGCCGCGGCCTGGGAGATCATGACCGGCGCGGCGCTACCGCCCGGCGCGGACAGCGTGGTGCCCTACGAGCGCACCGAACGCCTGGACGCGGCGCGCATGCGCGTCCTGGAAGACCTCGCACCGGCGCGCCACATCCGCCGCGCCGGCAGCGACCTGCAGCCCGGCGACCCGATCGCCACGGCCGGCACGCCGGTCGATGCCACGCTGCGGATGTTGCTGACCGCGGCGGGGATCGGGCAGGTCCAGGTCAGGCGCGCGCCGCGCGTGGCGATCCTGTCTACGGGCGACGAACTGATCACCGATGCGGACGCCCCGCTGCGGCCGGGCCAGATCCGCGCCAGCAACGGCCCCTTCCTGCAGACCGCGCTGACCGAGCTCGGCGCGCGCGTGCTGGCCTGCCGCACCCTGGGCGACGACCCGGCGCAGTTCGCCGCCGCGCTGGCCGAGGTCACGGTCGAGGCCGATCTGGTGCTGACCACCGGCGCGGTCTCGGCCGGCGTGCACGACTTCGTTCCGGCCGCGCTGGGCAAGGCCGGTGCGCAACTGCTGTTCCAGGGCGTGGCCATCCGTCCGGGCAAACCGCTGCTGGCCGCGCGCCTGGCGCAGGGCCCGCTCCTGCTGGGGCTGCCGGGCAATCCGGTCGCCACCGTGCTGGGATTTCGCTTCTTCGCCGTGCCTCTGCTGCGGCACTGGCTGGGTAGGCCGCCCGAACGACCGCTGCTGGCCCGCCTTGCCGAACCGGTGCGCGGGCGCGGGGCGTTGCGCGGCTTTCTCAAGGCGCGCGTCAGCCACGACGAGGACGGCACGCTGCGCGTGCGCGTCCTGGCAGGCCAGGAGTCCTTCCGCATCGCCTCGTTGCTACAGGCCAACGCCTGGGCGACGCTGGCGCCCGGCGCCGACGCGCTACCCGCCGGCGCACGCGTGGAGGTCTATCCGCGCGATCCCGACGGCGGCTGGCGCTTCGACTGAGCACCGCTCCGGCGGTGCGCAGCACCCGCCCTCAGGCCGCGGCGCTGACCTTGACCGGCACCGACTTGTAGGTCGGCGTGCCGGACTGCCGGTCGTAGCTCTCCAGCGGCACCAGGCAATTGCCTTCCGGGTAGTACATCGCCGCGCAGCCGCGCGGGATGTCATAGGCCACCGCAGTGAAGCCACGCACGGTGTGGTCCTCGCCGTTCGCGCCGGGCAGGCGCGAGGCCACGTCGATCAGATCGCCCTGTTCCAGCCCCAGCATGGCCAGGTCTTCGGCGTTGAGGAACACCACGTCGCGCCGCCCGTGCACGCCGCGGTAGCGATCGCTCAGGCCGTAGAGGGTGGTGTTGTACTGGTCGTGCGCGCGCAGCGTCGTCAGGGTCAGCAGGCCTGGCTGCGCCACCGGCGCGTCCTCGGCCAGCCCTTCGACGACCAGGAACTGCGCCTTCTTGCCCGGCCCGCCCCAGTCACGCACCGAGGCGCCGACGGGCAGGCGGAACCCACCCCGGGGTGCGGATGCGCTGGTTGTAGTCGCGGAAGATCGGGAACACCGCCTCGATCCCGTCGCGGATGCGGTCGTAGTCCTCGACCAGCCACGCCCAGTCGACCTGGCTCTGCGGCAGCAGCGCACGGGCCATGCCGGCGATGATCGCCGGCTCCGAGCGCAGCTGCTGCGACGCCGGCGTCAGGCTGCCCTGCGAGGCATGCACCATCGACATCGAATCCTCCACCGTCACCGACTGCGGGCCGCTGGCCTGCTCGTCGCGCTCGGTGCGGCCCAGGCACGGCAGCAGGAAGGTCTCCCTGGCCGGGATCAGATGCGAGCGGTTGGGCTTGGTGGCGATATGCACCGCCAGGTCCAGCGAACGCATCGCGGCGAAGCAGGCCTGCGGATCGGGCATGGCCACGGCCAGGTTGCCGCCCAGCGCGACGAAGGCCTTGGAGCGGCCGTCGCGGATGGCCTTCATCGCCTCTACCGCATCGTGCCCATGGCGCAGCGGGAAGGAGAACCCGTACTTGGCCTGGATGCCGTCGAGCAGCGCCTGGGTGGGCTTCTCGGTGATGCCGACCGTGCGGTCGCCCTGCACGTTGGAGTGGCCACGGATCGGCGCGATGCCGGCGCCGGGCTTGCCCATGTTGCCGCGCAGGAGCAGCAGGTCGGCCATCAGATGCACGTTCTGCGTGCCCCGCAGGTGCTGGGTCATGCCCATGCCGTAGCACAGGATCACGCGCTCGGCCTTGGCATAGACCTGGGCCGCGGCCTCGATGTCGGCGCGCGGCAGGCCCGAGGCCTGCACGATGTCCTCCCAGCGCGTGGCCTCGATGTCCGCGCGCAGCGCCTCGAAGCCCTCGGTGTGCTCGGCGATGAAGGCGCGGTCGAGCAGGCCCGTGCCGCCGGCGGCGAGATCGTCCGCATCAGCCTGCAGCAGCCACTTCATCATGCCCTTGAGCATGGCCGCGTCGCCGCCGACCTTGACCTGGTAGTAAGCCTGGGCGATCTGCGTGCCGTGGTTGGTCAGCATCTCGGTCGGATGCTGCGGCGAGACGAAGCGCTCTAGGCCGCGCTCCTTGAGCGGATTGACCGCGACGATCGGCACGCCGCGCTTGGCCAGCGCCCGCAGCGTGGTGAGCATGCGCGGATGATTGGTGCCCGGGTTGTGTCCGAAGCTGAAGAGCGCGTCGCAGTGATCGAAGTCCTCCAGCGTCACCGTGCCCTTGCCCACGCCGATGGACTGCGGCAGGCCCACGCTGGTGGCCTCGTGGCACATGTTGGAGCAGTCGGGGAAGTTGTTGGTGCCGAACTCGCGCACCATCAGCTGGTACAGGAACGCGGCTTCGTTCGACGCGCGCCCCGAGGTATAGAACTCGGCCATGTCCGGCGAAGGCAGCGCACGCAGCGCGCGACCGATGCGCTCGAACGCCTCGTCCCAGCCGATCGGCACGTAGCGGTCGCTCCGTTGGTCGTAGACCATCGGCTCGGTCAGGCGACCGGCGTCCTCGAGCTGGTGGTCGTTCCACGCCCATAGCTCGCTGACACGGTGCCGGGCGAAGAACTCGGGGGTCGCGCGCTTGGCGGTGGCCTCCCAGCTGACCGCCTTGGCGCCGTTCTCGCAGAACTCGAAGGACGAGGTATGCGCCGGATCGGGCCAGGCGCAGCCCGGACAGTCGAAGCCATCGGGCTGGTTGACCCGGCGCAGCGCCGAGGTCTCGCGCGGCACGTCCATCTGATCCTTCAGCGCCTTGGCCACCGCGCGCAGCGCGCCCCAGCCGCCCGCGGCGGCCTCGTAGTCCTCGACGCCGGGGACGTTCGGTTCATCGCTGGCCATGACGCACACCTGCCGCTTTGGGTCGGGCGCTCATGATGCCTCTAACGCACTGCACGTTGCGTGCAGATGCCAATGCCGGTTCAGTTGACGCCAAACACCTGCCAGCCTGCCTCTCTACCAAGCCTCTACCGCGTCGGATGGCCGGACCAATTTACGAATGCGTCCAGATGCAAGGAGCGAAGCGAACCTGCATGGCGCCGGCACAATGGAAGCGACATCCGGACAGCCGTGTATCAAGGAAGTTCCGCAAGCACACAGGATGCGGGACGCGAAGGCCACCTCGATGTCTCTCAGCCACCGGCCGCAGCTTCAAGAGATCAACAACTCACCACAGGCCTTCTTACCGTCATCAAATTTCGCAACCCTTTGAAAGAGCGCTATCGGGCATTGGCTTCCCACGAAAACGAGTGCCGTACATCTGGCGCGCGCGAACGTCCTCTCGTGCAAGATCGGCCGCAGTCATCGTGATCGCCAACACTTCAGCGTCATACGCGTAACGCGCGCTCTGGTCAGGATCCAATGATCCCATCTGAAGCAAGCGCGCCAGTGCATATTTCTCAGCGATCGAGTATCCAATCAGCATTGTTATTCCATGCTCTGACTGCCCAGCATCGAAAGCTGCTATGGCGCTACGCCAGTCGCCGCGCATGATGCCTTGATCCGCGTATCTTTTCGCATTCGCCTTGTACGCTCGCGCGAGCGCCACATACTCAGCCGAAGGATCGACCGGGGTGCCCCATGACGCCTCAATAAAGCAGGTTGCGGCACGAAGATCTCCGGCATCGGCCAGCTTCGCAGACACGTCATACACGGCACGCAAAAGCTCAGCGTAGGCTGGTCCTCTATATTTCTCGCATGCTTGATCACCTTCTTCCACGATCGCCTTGTTCCTGATCAGACGCTCCTGCTCGCTTACCGGAAGCATCTCCATCGCGGCGGGGTTGTTCAATCCAAAATCGGGATCGTTTTTCCTCCGCTCCATGAGGGCCCCGAACTGGAAGTAGGTGATACACCTGCGTACGAGATCGTACCTGCCATGAAGGTCTGCCGACGGCAGCGCCCCTTGTGTCGGCATCACAGACTTCCCGA
Source organism: Pseudoxanthomonas sp. UC19_8 (assembly GCF_042700505.1). Taxonomy (NCBI): domain Bacteria; kingdom Pseudomonadati; phylum Pseudomonadota; class Gammaproteobacteria; order Lysobacterales; family Lysobacteraceae; genus Pseudoxanthomonas; species Pseudoxanthomonas sp. UC19_8. The sequence goes on along the minus strand of NZ_CP170559.1, from coordinate 465,427 downwards.
TAGCCAACGAGACGCCCTGATCTCGCGAGACCTCGGAAAAATCACGTGTGATGGATGCCCGTTCATCGCGATGGTTTGACGCGACCAAGCCGACGAATAGCAATGCCATGGCTGCAGAAAGCAGAGCAATCAGCTGTCTCCTCACTTTCATTGCGCCACTTTCTCCTTTGGCTTTTAGCCTGGCCGTCATGCGCAAGCGGCCAGCCAACTGAATACCCCTATGGCGGCGGTGCGGCGCAGGTCCGCGCAATGAACTGCTCGTGCGGCGGCATCGCGGCGACGCAGTTGTCCAGGACCTGGGCGACGCGACCGACGAACTGCTGGATCTGCGGCTCGGGGATGGCCGCCAGCAGGGGATGCTCCCGCTGCGGCACGATGCCCTGCCCGAGCAGTACCTGGACCCAGCTGCTGGTGGAGAAGAACTCCTCGCCATTGCGGTGATAGCGCCCGCTGCCGGCGAACAGTTCTATGACCTGCTGCAGCGAATCGGGAATCGCCATGGAGGCGCAATGCCGCCAGAAGGCGCTGTCGTCGCGCTCGGTGGCCTTGTAGTGCAGGATCAGGAAGTCGCGGATGCGGTCCCATTCGAACACGGTCGTCTCGTTGTAGCGCTGCAGCAGGGCCGGATCGAAGGTCTTGTCGGGGAAGACATCGAGCAGGCGCAGCACCGCGTTGTGGACCAGCAGGATGCTGGTGGACTCCAGCGGCTCCATGAAGCCGCTGGCCAGCCCCATCGCCACCACGTTGCGCTCCCAGAAGCGCGCGCGCCGCCCGGTCGCGAAGCGCAGCAGGCGCGGCTCGGCCCGCGCCGGACCTTCCAGGCTGGACATCAGCTGTTCGGTGGCGGTCGCGTCGTCCATGAAGGCGCTGCTGTAGACATGGCCGTTGCCGACGCGATGCTGCAGCGGAATATGCCACTGCCAACCCGCCGTCCGTGCGGTCGAGCGGGTGAAAGGCTCGGGCGGCCCGGCCGGCGCGCAGGGCACGGCCACGGCGCGATCGCAGGGAAGCCAGTGGCTCCAGTCCACCCACGGCACCTGCAGGGCCTCACCCAACAGCAGGCTGCGGAAGCCGGAGCAATCGATGAACAGGTCGCCCTCGATACGGCGACCATCGGCCAGCACGATGGCCTCGACGAATCCATCCTGCGCGCGCAGCGTCGCCTCGACCACGCGTCCCTCCACGCGGACCACGCCCTGGCGCTCGGCCCGCTCGCGCAGATAGCCGGCATAGAGCGTGGCGTCGAAGTGGTAGGCATAGGCGATCTCGGCCAGCGGAGAGCCCGCCGGCGCATCGGCGGGCGCGGTCATGAAGCGCCCCTGCCGGGCCGCCAGGTTCTGCAGGACGTAGCGCCCGATATCGGCGTCGGCCCGCCCCGCGCGGACTTCGTGCAGCCAGAGCTGATGGAAGGCCAGCGGCCCCATGTCGTAGCCGACCGCCCCGAAGCCGTGCATGTAGGCATCTCCATGCCGGCGCCAGTCGCGGAACTCGATCCCGAGCTTGAACGTGCCCTGCGTGCGCCGGACGAACTCGCCCTCCTCCAGCCCCAGGACCTGCCGGTTGAAGTAGCGCACGTTCGGCACGGTGGCCTCGCCCACGCCGACGATGCCGATCTCCTCAGATTCCACCAGCTGGACCCGGCAATGGGGCAGATGGCGGATCAAGGCCGCGGCGGCCGACCAACCGGCCGCGCCGCCGCCGACCACCACGATGCTGGCGATGCTCTCTGATACCACGTGCGCGCTCCCCATGTCCTCACAAGACAAGGCCCGCTTGCGCGGGCCCGTCCTTACTTCGATGCCAACACTAGCGCACTTACCAGATCACGCGCGCACTCAGGAACACCGTCCGCGGCGAGGTGTAGCTGACCGCGGTGTTGGTGTCGTTGTAGGTGACCACCGGCGAATACACGCCGCCCGAGCCGTAGTTGATGAAGTAGCTGCTCAGGTTGTCCCAGTTGAAGACATTGATCACGTCGGCGCGCACCTGCACGGTGACGTTCTCGGTGACGTGCATGTCCTTCGACGCGGACAGGTCGAACTGGCGGGTGCCGAAGATCGGGCCGCCCACCAGGAACTTCTGGCCAGGCAGATCCTTCAGCGCCGACACATAAGCCGGCCCGGGCGCCGCACCCCAGGCGTCGGGCGTGACCGCGACATTGAGGGGCTGGGTCGTGGCCAGGGTCAGCTTGCCGGACAGGCTGATTTCCCACGGCAGGTCGTAGGTGCCGGTCAGCACCAGGCGGTGCTTGGGCACCGACTGCAGGCTGATGTACGGGTAGTCGTGGATGGTCGCCGCGTCGAACGAGTAGTGCTCGTCGCCGCCGCGGTTGCCCTTGGCATCGGAGAACGTGTACGCCGCCGAGAAGGCCCAGCCCGATTCCTTGGTATACGGCTTGTCGGCCGACAGCAGCACCTGCTTGGTCTTGGTCTCGATGCCGTTGTCGCCCAGGATGATCGTGCCCAGGCCTTCGGCGTTGTGGCCCCAGGGCTGGCTGCCGTTCTGCCAGAAGCTGCCGTCCGGGTAGCGCGAGCCCAGGGTGAAGGCGAAACCGTCCTTGCTGTGCACATAGGCCAGCGTGGCCGAGGTGTTCCAGTCGCCCATCTGGTGGCGCAGACCCAGCGAGAACTGGTCCGAATACGGCGTCTTGAGGTCGTTGTTGAGCATGTCGACCTCGGTGCCGGTGCGCGAGGTCGGGTCGACCACCAGGCCGAGACGGCATCGATGCCGGACAGGTAGGACGGATTCCAGTTCACGCACTGCTGCGGTACCAGGGTGGTGCATGCCCCGGACTCGATGAACTTGACCGTGTACTGCGACAGCGCGCCCTTGACCTGCTCCAGGCCCAGGTAGTCGTAGAGGTTGCGGTCGTAGCTGCGGCCGGCGCCACCGAACATGACCCAGCGCTGGTCGGCGTTGAAGTCATACGAGAAGCCCAGGCGCGGGGCGATGTCGCCCTTCTGCGCCTTGCGGTTCTTGCCGGTGCTGATGTAGTCGTTCATGTCCACGCCGCCCTTGGCCATCGTCTGGGCGAAGGTCTGGCCGGCCGGTGCATTGGGATCCTGCGAATTGATCGCGTCGATGACGGCCTGCGGCGTCTGGAAATCCGTATACGAGGGCACCTTCTCGTAATCCCAGCGCACGCCCAGGTTCAGCTGCAGCTTGTCGTTGACGTCCCAGTCGTCCTGGATGTACAGGCCGATCTGCTTGTCCTTGGTCGTGACCGACGGCGAGAAGCCCTCGTAAGGCTGGTTGAAGATGACCTGATACGGGATCGCGGCAGTGCCGGCCCCATCGGTCACCGCGTAATAGAACGCCGGATTGACGACCGAGTTCTCGCTCTGGGTCAGCTCTACGTCCTTGTACTTGACGCCCATCTTGATGACATGGTCGCCGTTCCAGCTGAAGCTGTTGAACGTCAGGTCGTCCTGGAACGCCGGTCCCTTCTGGCCCTTGCGCTGGATCGACAGACCCGAGGTCGCGTCGTCGAAGATCAGCACGCGGTCCTGATTCTGCCCGGCCGTGTAGACGCTCTGCCTGCCGATGGTCTTGGCGGTGGGGTTGAACAGCACGTCCTCGTAGGTCACGCGCGCTTCGTTGAAGAAGCCCTCGCCGTAGTGCTCCCACTTCAGGTCGTAGCGGTCTTCCTTGTTGTTGTTGATCTTGGCCGCCAGCGCGGTGGTGTTGCCGCCGATCGTGTCGATGCTGTCCTCACGACGCACCTTGGCGGTCAGCTCCAGGCGATCGTTGTCGCCGATCTCCCAGTCGATCTTGCCGAAGTACAGGTCTTCCTTGAACGGACGCGTGATCGGGCCGTACTTGGCCTGCACCGACGCCGGCAGGTCATCGGAATAGTTCAACAAGTTGTTGTCGACCACCGCGACCGGGTCGGCCGGGATCTCGAAGCCCTTGCCTTCGTAGGAAACGAAGAAGTGCATCTTGTCCTGGATGATCGGACCGCCCAGCGCGAAGCCGTACTCGTTCTGGTGGGTCTTCTGCTTGCCGCCGGTGGACTGCTCCTCGGCCGGGGTCGGCTTGCGCCAGTCGGAGTTGGTCATGCGACCGAACACTTCGCCGTGGAACTCGTTGGTGCCCGACTTGGTCGCCGCCACGATCGCCGCCGAACCGACCTGGTCGAATTCGGCCTTGTAGTTGGACGTGATGACCTTGTACTCGCCGATGGCCAGCTGCGGGAACGGGTTGCCCGCGCTCTGCTGCTGACCGGACACGCCGCCGAACAGGTAGCTCTTCTGGCCCACGCCGTCGATGTAGACGTTGACCGCCGAGGTCTGCTGCGCGCCGCCGCGGATATCGCTATGGCCCGAGGAGTCGGTGGTGAACTGCATGCCCGGCACGGTGTCGGCGAACTCGAGGAAGTTGCGCGTCAGCTGCGGGACCGAGTTGATCTGCTGCAGCGACACGTTGGTGCCGACCTCGGAGGTCTTGACCTCCTGCAGCGGCGGCGCCTTGACGCGCACCGTGTCCAGCTCCTTGGCGTCGCCGGCCGGCGCCGCGTCCGCGGCCTGCATGTCCAGGCTGACCGAGGTGGCCACGGCCAGGGTGACGGTTCTTTCAACGCCGCCGGCCTGGATCTTGTAGGTGCCCGGCGGCAGGCCGACCAGGGCGTAGCTACCGTCGGCGCTGGCGGTCACGCGACGGCTCAGGCCGGTGGCGGTGTTGGTGGCGGTGACGTCCGCGCCGCTTTCGGCCTTGCCGCGCAGCGTGGCGTTGGACGACTGCGCGAACGCAGGTACCGAGGCGACCATGCAGCCGGCCAGCGCGATGGCCAGGATGCTGCGGGATGGGGAGCGGGAGATGGCGTGCTTATTCTTCATGACGTTGCCCTCCTTAGGGCAGTCGGATCGCGTGTTTTTCTTGTGGGACGTGTCGTGCGGGAAAGCGGGAAGAAGACAGCGGCTGGACGGAGGGGTCAGGCCATGCGGCGCTCCGGGGTGGCACTGGAGTCGCGCACGACCAGGTGCGGGATCAGCGGGGCAGTATCGACCGGCGTGCCGGACTCGCCGCCCAGGGCCGGGTGCTGCAGCAGCAGATGCAGGGCGCGCGCGCCCAGGCTGGCGATGTCCACGCGCATGGTGGTCAGCGCCGGGTTGACGTAGCGCGCCATCGGCACGTCGTCGAAGCCGGCCACCGCGATGTCCTCGGGCACGCGCAGGCCGGCCTTGCGCAGGGCGAACAGGCAGCCCAGCGCGGTCATGTCGTTGGCCGCGAACACCGCATCGGGGCGCTCGCCGGCGGCGAAGGCCTCGCCCGCGGCATAGCCGGAGGCCTCGTCGAAGTTGCCCTGCACCACCCAGGGTTCGGCCGCATCGGCGACCGTGGCCAGTGCCTCGCAGTAGCCGCGCAGGCGCTCGCGGGCATCGAAGTTGTCCTCCGGCCCGGCGATGAAGGCGATGCGGCGATGGCCGACGTCCAGCAAGTGCCGGGTCATGGCGAAGGCGCCGCCGTGGTTGTCCACGTTGAGCACGGCCGCGCGCGGGCTGCCGGCGCAGTTCATCAGCACCGCCGGCACGTCCGGCGCCAGGGCCTCGTCCAGGGATTCGACGCTGCCCAGGAACGGCGACATCACCAGCACGCCGTCCACCCGCCCGGGCGTGGCGCGCAGCGCATCGCGCTGCTCGGCCAGGCTGCCGTGGCAGCTGGAGACCAGCAGGTGCAGGCCGCGTTCGCGCGCGGCGTGATCGATGCCGCGCATCAGCTCGGAGAAGAACTCGCCGTACAGGTCGGGCAGGACCACGCCGATGGTGTGGGTGCGGCGGCTGCTCAGCGCGCGGGCGGCATGGTGCGGGCTGTAGCGCAGCTCACTGGCGACCTGCAGGATGCGGGCCCGCACCTCGTCGGCGACGTACTGGCGCCCGTTGAGGGCACGCGACACGGTGGCCACGGACACCTCGGCGGCGCGGGCGACGTCCTTGATCGTGACGTTCATCGACGCGACGTGCCGGCGGTGACACACAGGGAACGACCGCCCGTCCGGGACCCGGCGGCCCGCTGCAGTGCAGCATCAACTTGGTGCGTGGCGTGCGGATTGGCTGTGGCGTTTGGCACTGGAAGCTCTCCTCTTCCGGGCCTCAGGTTCGTTGGCGGGCGGCACCGTATCAGGAGTTGCAACCGCTTACATGCTGCGCCGCAAGATGCACATCCGGGCCCGGATGTGTCATTGCGCACCACACGGGTGCGCATGCACCAAATAACGGATTCTTAAGGGTTTCGGGTCGGAGGCCGGTCTGGGGTTTTGCGCAGTTGCCGGAGTGGACCCTGTGGCTGTGCCGCGCCGTCCTCGCCAACTGCGCAAAAAATCGGGGGTCGCCAGCGGACAGTGCATGTCCCTTTTTGGCCCTGACGCGGTCATCCGGGCGCCATCGGGCGCGACATCGCGCCGGCCCTGGGGTCCGCCGGCTTGATCATCGGCGCGGCCGCGCTAGGATGGCCGGGCCGCTGGGGAGCGGCCCTGCAGGGGGAACCATGCCGATCCAACGCGAACTCGTACAGGAACGTGTGTCCACGGCCGCCACGCAGCTGGCTGGCTTCGCGCGCAGCAGCCGCGACGATCAGCGCACCTGGGCGATCAAGCTGCTGGCTGCCGCCACCCGCGACCTGCCGCCGGGCGAACGCGCCGCCGTGCAGGCCGGCTTCTGCGAGGTCATGCGGATGTTCGAGCTGGCCGAGACGCGATAGCCGGTCTGCCTGCCCTGGCGGTAGCCGGGCGATGGAAGTCCGCGCGGGCATAGAGAGAGACCCGCGCTCAGCAACTGGACTTGACGATGTCATCCCCGCGAACGCGGGGATTCAGGGACGTTCGTCCGGATCGCGCGACGTCCACGGGCTCCCGCCTTCGCGGGAGCGACGATTCCGATGATCCGCCGTGCGCCGAAGAGCGCGCTCGATATGGCAGACCTATCTCGTCATCCCGCGAACGCGAGGATCCAGCGACTTCATTCGTCCTGTGCGCAAGGCACTGGATCCCCGCGTTCGCGGGGATGACGACGTGGAGGCCTGAAAGGTGGCGAGCTTCGAGGCTTGGAAGAGGGTGATATTTGAAGCTTGGAGATGACGAGCTTCGGGACCTGGACTATGGCGAGGTTCGAAGCGCGAAAGACCGCAAGACGTGACGCGCGCCGAACCGCCGAAGCGTGCGCCGCGCTCAGTCAGACGCCGACGCCGTAGACGCCACGCGCGCGGCGGATCCGGCCGGGGCATCGAGATATTCGCGACGCACACGCTTGAGGCCGCACAGCAGCGCATAGGGACTGGTGCTGCAGGTCTCGGCGATCCGGGCCGCGGTGGGCGATGCGCCCCAGAAGGTCACGCGGCTGCCGACATCGGCGCCGGGCAGATCGGTGATGTCCACGGTCAGCATGTCCATCGACACGCGCCCGATCACGCGCGTGCGCTGGCCATCGACCAGCACCGGCGTGCCGTTGGGCGCCCGCTGCGGATAACCGTCGGCGTAGCCCATCGCGGCCACGCCGATGCGCATCGGCGCAGGGGCGGTGAAGCGCGCGCCATAGCCGACCGACTCGCCGGCCGGCAGGTCGCGCACGGCGATCAGCGCCGATTCCAGCTGCATCACCGGCCGCAACGGATGCGCCGGCCCCGCGTCCAGCGCGAACGGGCTGGCGCCATAAAGCATCAGCCCGGGGCGCACCCAGTCGCTGCGGATGCCGGGCCAGCCCAGCAGCGCCGGTGAGTTGTTGAAGCTGGTCGGCCCGGCGAAATCGGCCGTGGCCTGTTCGAACACGCGCCGCTGGACTTCGCTGAAGTCGCTGTCCAGCTCGTCGGCGCGCGCCAGGTGGCTCATCGCCACCACCGAGGCGATCTTCGGATCGCGCTGCAGCGCGGCCAGCGCCTCGGCGAACTGCGCCGGCGACAGGCCGAGGCGGTGCATGCCGCTGTCCAGCTTCAGCCACACGTGCAGCGGCTGCCGCGGGCTGTAGCGCGCCAGCGCCTGCAGCTGCCAGGGCGAGGCCACCGCGGTCCACAGCCGGTGGCGATCGATCAGCGGCAGCTCGTCCGCCTCTAGGACGCCTTCCAGCAGCAGGATCGGCGTCTCGATGCCGGCCTCGCGCAGCTCGATGGCCTCCTCCAGGCAGGCCACGCCGAAGGCGTCGGCGATGCCGGTCAGCGCGCGTGCGCAGCGCACCGCGCCGTGGCCGTAGGCGTCGGCCTTGACCACCGCCACCGCCTTGCCGCCGCCCAGACGCTTGGCCAGCAGGTAGTTGTCCTGCAGCGCGCCCAGGTCGATCAGTGCACGGGCCGGGCGCATCAGGCGGCCGCGCCGCAGGCGGCGCTGTTGCGGTAACGGGACATGTCCAGGCCTTCGGTGTCGATCGCCGGCGCGTGGCCCGCCATCAGGTCGGCCAGGTAGCGGCCCGAGCCGCACGCCATGGTCCACCCCAGCGTGCCGTGCCCGGTGTTGGTGTAGAGATTGTCCAGCGGCGTGGCCCCGACCACGGGCGTGCCGTCCGGCGTGGCCGGGCGCAGCCCGGTCCAGAACTGCGCCTGCTCCAGCGCGCCGCCCTGCGGATACAGGTCGCGCACGACCAGCTCCAGCGTCTCGCGGCGCTGCGGATTGAGCACGTGGTCGTAGCCGGCCACCTCGGCCATGCCGCCCACGCGGATGCGCGCATCGAAGCGGGTCACGGCGACCTTGTAGCTCTCGTCCAGGATCGTGGACACCGGCGACATCGCCGGCTCAAGGATCGGCAGGGTCAGCGAATAGCCCTTGAGCGGGTACACCGGCAGGTCCAGGCCCAGCGGCGCCAGCAGCCGCGGCGACTCGCTGCCCAGGGCCAGCACGTAGCGGTCGGCGGTCTCCAGCCGGCCGTCCAGGCGCACGCCGGTGATGCGGCGGCCGTCGGCCTCGATCGCCTCGATGCGCGTGTCGTAGCGGAACTCCACCCCGGCCTCGCGCGCCATCGCCTCCAGCCGCCGGGTGAACAGGTGACAGTCGCCGGTCTGGTCGTTGGGCAGGCGCAGCGCGCCGACCAGGGCCACCGGCGCGGCGGCCAGCGCCGGCTCGTAGCGGGCGATGCCGGCCGGGTCGAGCAGTTCATAAGGCACGCCGTACTCGTCCAGCACCGCCACGTCCTTGGCCGCGCCGTCCAGCTGGGCCTGGGTGCGGAACAGCTGGAGGGTGCCCAGACGCCGACCCTCGTAGGCGATGCCGGTGGCGGCGACCAGTTCGTCCAGGCAGTCGCGGCTGTATTCGGACAGGCGCACCATGCGCGCCTTGTTGCGCGCGTAGTGCGCGCTCGTGCAGTTGGCCATCATCTGCAGCAGCCAGCTGTACTGGCGCGGGTCCAGGCCGGGCTTGATCGCCAGCGGCGCATGCTTCTGGAACAGCCACTTGAAGGCCTTGGCCGGCACGCCCGGCGCGGCCCACGGCGAGGCATAGCCCGGCGAGATCTGCCCGGCATTGGCGAAGCTGGTCTCCAGGGCCGGGCCGAGCTGGCGATCGACCACGCACACCTCGAACCCGGCCTGGGCCAGGTACCACGCGGTGGTCGTGCCGATCACGCCACTTCCCATCACCAGCACACGCATGGCCTCACCTTGTCGTTCGTCAGGCCCATCGCGGCCAGCGGAGAAAACCTTACCCGAACCCCTCCGGCAGATTGGCCGCGTTCGCCACCCCTGCGCGGTGAAAGCTTGAGGTCTGGCGCGGTTGCGCGGCACATGCTGCCGCGCTCATTCGGGAAGGAAGCTCTTGGCGCGAGAATTATCGACGATTTTCCGAAGAATTTCCGCATCTACCGTGCAGCAGATCCTGCCGACCCCCACCCCAACCGCGGCTCAACGCGGCGCTCAGGCCAAGGACTTCACCGACACCTCGCCACGCAGGATCGGCGACTTGATCACGATGTAGGAGAAGTACTTGCTGATGCCGATGTGCCGATCCAGCAGGCCTTCGACCAGCGACTGGTAGTGGGCCACATCGCGCACCACGAACTTGAGCAGGTAGTCGAAGCCGCCGCTGACCAGGTGGCATTCGGTCAGCTCCTCCACGCTGCGCAGGCCGGCCTCGAAGGTGTCGAAGTCCTCGCGCCGATGGTTGTCCAGGGTCACCGAGGTATAGACCACCTGCACGCGGAACAGCTTGGCCAGATCGAGCCGCGCGCCGTAGCCGGCGATGTAGCCGGCGCGCTCCAGGCGCTTGACCCGCGCCAGGCACGGGCTGGGCGACAGGCCAACCCGGTCGGCCAGGTCGGCGTTGGTGATCCGGCCCTGGCGCTGCAGCTCGGCCAGGATGTTCAGATCGATGCGGTCCAGCCGCGGCAGGCGATCGATCACGCGCGCACCCGCTGCACGCCTGCCCCAGCTCGGCCATCGAGTCGAAGACAGGGGCCGTGCGAGTCGACCGGGGGGTCGTCACAGTCGAAGCGCAGCACGGCGGAGTCGGTCAGGCGCATGGCCGGCGTGGATCCCGGGGAGGAAGGGCGTCCGGCACGGCGACGCCGAGGCAGCGCCACGTCCCGCGGACGGAGGGCGCCCATTGTGCCGTCTCGGCAGGTTCTGCCGCACCTGCGGAGGCGCGCGGCGATCGCGACTCGGGCGTCAGTCGGCGTCCGGGGCCCGGCCCAGGTCGGCTTGGTCCTGCTCGATCTGGCGCCGCTGCTGCAGCTGCTCGGCGACCATGCGCTCGGCCTTGGCGAAGGCGGCCTCGGCATCGGCCACGTGCAGCTCGTCGTCGCCGTACAGCTCGGGCGGCAGATCGTCGATCTGCAATGACTTGATCATGGTCTTGCCGTCGTGGCTCCAGATCTCCACGCGGAACGGCGTGTCCTCGACCGTGCCGGACCGCCAGTGCTTGCGGGGTTCTTCCATCGGAGCACACCTTGGGGGACTTCAGTACGGCCAGCCTGCACGCGCGGCCGTGAGCGCGCCATCAGCGCGCGCGGCCGGCTGCAACCAAACCATCGTCCGACCGTCACATCGGCGACGCACGCGCTCGCCATCCTGTGCCCGCAGGTCCGGCGCGGTGCGTGATCGACGGCCAGGACCTGAGCGAGGCGACAGACGGATTAGCCGGGAGTGCCGTCCAGAGCAAAACTCCGGCAGTTGGTGCGCGATCCTTTCCGCGTCGCGGAAGCCGCAAGGCTCCCAAGATCGCGCGAGCCAATCCCCAAGACGCCCCGGCCCCTCTCTCTGCCGGGGCGTTTTACTGTGCGCCGACGCGTCGCGGCCAGGGCGCTGCGGTCATGCGGCACGGCGCGGGCGGCTGCTACGCTCGCGCCGTGCGGCCGTGGCCGCCTCGCTGCCCTCTTCTTCTTCCGATCCTGCCATGCCTGCATTCCGCTGTTGTTCCGCAGTCCACGCAACGTCCTGCTCCCGCACGCGGGTGCGCGCATGAGTCTGGCGCCCTGGCTGCTGGCGGCCGCGGCCAGCACGGCGGGCTTCACCACGCCGCACCTGGCCACCACACCGCCGCCGCATGCGGTGCAGTTCGACGGCAGGACGTATGTCGATCAAGGCCTGGTTGCCGCCGGGCGCGTGCCGGCCGGCACCCTGGACTTCATGGGCGACACGCTGGGGTCGTTCTCCTCGCTGGGCGTGCAGGCCGGCCAGTGGCGGCATACGCGCGATGGCTACGAGGGCGTGCTGTGGACCCTGCCCGACCGCGGCCGCAACGATCCGGACGCCGGCCTGTTCTACGACTACGCCAGCCGGCTCGAACGCCTGCGCATGACGCTGCGCCTGCCGCGCGCGGGCCAGCCAGCCGGCGAGACGCTGACCCTGGTGCCCGATGGCGGGCTGACGCTGCGCGACTTCGAAGGCCAGCCCTTCACCGGTGCCGACCCCGGCGCGCACACCGTGGTGCAGGGTGGCTTCACCCTGCCCTCACCGGCCAGCGGACCGGGCGCGGGCAGGATCTCGCTCGATGCCGAGTCGCTGCAGTTCACCGCCGACGGGCACTTCTACATCGGCGACGAGTACACGGCCAACGTCTATTACTTCGACCCGGCCGGCCGCCTGCGCGGGGTGATCGAGCCGCCGCCGGCGATCGCGCCGCGCCGCGACGGGCTGCCCGCGTTCGGCTCGCTGCAGGCGCCGCAGCACGGGCGTCGCAACAACCAGGGCATCGAGGGCCTGGGCCTGTCGCCCGATGGCACGCGCCTGTTCGTGGCGCTGCAGAGCGCGCTGGTGCAGGACACCGCCGCAGGCGAACACGCCGGCCGCCGCGACACGCGCGTGCTGGTCTACGACGTCTCCGGGCACGCACTGCCGAAGCGGCCGATCGGCCACTACGTGGTGCAGCTGCCGATCTACACGCACAAGGGCAACGGCAAGCCCGCCGACCGCACCGCGGCGCAGAGCGAACTGCGCGTGCTGGACGACAGCCGCTTCCTGCTGCTGGCCCGCGACGGCGCCGGGCTGGGCGCGGACAAGCCCGAGCCGGTCGTCTACAAGTCGATCCTGCTGGTCGATACCGCCGGGGCCAGCAATCTGGCCGGCTCGCGCTACGAGCGCGGCGACACCTCGCTGCTGGCCTCGCCCGCGTCCACGGCGCTCAAGCCCGGCATCAAGCCCATGCGCTGGACCGAGCTGATCAACCTGCTCGACCCGGACCGGCTGGCGCAGGTCGGCCTGGACCTCGACGTCGCCGCGGGCCCACACCCCGGCCTGATGTCGGAGAAGTGGGAATCCATGGCGCTGCTGCCGGCGCTGGACCCGGCGCGACCGGACGACTGGCTGCTGCTGGTCGGCAACGACAACGACTTCATCGCCCGCCGCTGCGTGATGCAGGGCCACGGCTGCGATTCGGCCTTCGACAACGACAACCGCGTGCTGGTCTACCGGCTCACCCTGCCCGGGCCTGCCAAGCCGCGCGGCAAGCATCGACCGCGCTAAGCCGGCGCCATCGACGCGGCGACCGCCATGACGGCGGCGCCTCGTTCGATGTGCAGGTAAGCATCGGTGGCGCGCTGTGATAGCGGCGCGCCACCCTGTTCGCGGCATCGGCCACCACCGGCCCGCGCGTGCTCAGAACGTGTACTTGACCGTGGTCTGCACGCGGCCCAGTTCGCCCTCGGCATCGTTGCCCAGATCGCGCCGCGCCCAGCTCAGCTCGGCGCCCACGTCCAGCCGCGGGAACGGCGAGTAGATCAGGTTCACGCGCCAGGACTGGGTGCGCTCGGTGGCCTGCACGCCGACCGCCCGCTCGTCCACGGCGATGTAGGCGGCCGAATAGGCCAGCGTGCTGCGCAGGTTGGCGGTCCAGTTGTGGCGCCACGCGGCGAAGCCCGCATAGCCGTCCTGCGCCTTGATCCGGCCGGCGGTGTCGATGTAGCCATCGGGGATCAGGCCGAAGCCGATGTAACGCCCCAGCCCGGGCCCGCCGCTGACCGTGTACTGCAGCAGGTCCTTCGGCCCGGCCTTGATCGAGCCGGCCACGCTCAGGCCGAAGCCGGAGGTGCTGTCGTCGGCCGTGCGCAGCTGCCGGGCCAGCGCCGCCACGGTGAAGTGGCCCCAGTCGCCCTTGGTCGTCCAGCGCGCGGTGAGGTCGGGCAGATCGTTCTCGCCGGAGCTGACCTGGGTCGGGCTGCGGTTCTGGTACCAGGTCTGCGGGTTCTCCAGCGAGAAGGACCAGTTGCCGGTGGTGTAGCGGATCTGCGCCTGGCGCGCGAACAGCGTGCCGTCGACGATGCCGACGAAGTCCACCGTCTCCGGCAGCGAGCCCAGGTCCATCAGATTGGTCCAGGTCTGGCCGGCCAGCCAGTGGTTCCACTGCACGTAGGCGTGGCGCAGCGTGGGCGGATAGCCGTTGGAGAACTTCTCGTTGCCCACGTTGTTGTTGCCGCCGCCGAAGAAGTCGAACTCGACATAGCCCTTGAGCTTGTCGCCGGCGTCGGTGACGCGGTCCACGCCGAACCACACCCGCGAGAACTGCGCATGGAAGTCGGCGTACTGCTTGCCGGGGCCGGCATCCACCGGCGTGGCCGCCGGGAAGTAGAACAGCCGCCCCGGCGTGCTGTCGGCGATCGGGCCATCGCTGGTCCAGGTCGAGAGCATGTCCAGCTTGATGAAGCCGCCGAAGCTGAAGTGGCTGTCGCCGCCGGCGACGAGGGCGGTGTTCTGGATCGGCGCCTTGCCCGGCGCGGTGGCCGGGGCCACGGTGCCGGCCGCGGTGGCCGAGGTCAGCGCCGGCGGCAGCGCGCCGCTGGCCTGCACGCCTGGCCCCTTGAGCGGCGGTGCGCCTGGCGCGGTGGCCTCCGCCAGGCGGGTGCGGGCATCGACCAACTGGGTCTGCTGCTGCTCGACCATCTGCTTGAGCGCGAGGACTTCGCTTTCCAGCTGGGCGATGCGCGCGTCCTGGCGCGCATCGGTGGTGTCCTGCGCCTGGCCAGGCCCGGCGCGCAGAGGGCAAGAGCGAGCGCGCAGGCCAGAGTGGCGCGACGCGGCGTGACGATGGATGACGGCATGTGGTTCTCCCCAAACCAGGTGTGATGAAGCACGGGCGCGACCCGGCAGCGGACGCGCGATGACAGGCGTGCGGCAAGACGTCCCCGTCGCGCCGCGCACGGAACGGGACGGGCCAAGACAACGTGCGGTGGGCTCAGCGCGGCTGTTCGACGCCCACCAGCAGACGCGGGCGCCGCCACGCCAGCAGCAGATGCGCGGCCAGGCCGAACACCAGGCTCCAGAAGGCCGCGCCCAGCCCCAGCAGCGACATGCCCGAGGCGCCGACGATGAAGGTCACCAGCGCCGCGTCGCGCTCGCGCGGCGCGGCCAGCGCGGTGCTGAGCGCGTGGGCGATGCTCGGAAACAGCGCCAGCCCGGCCAGCGTGGCGACCAGCTCCTTGGGCAAGGTGGAGAACAGCGCCACCACGGTGCCGGCGACGCTGCCCAGCAGCAGGTAGGCCAGCGCGCCCGAGACCCCGGCCACGTAGCGCCGCTCGGCGCGCGGATGCGCCTCCGGTCCGGTGCACAGCGCGGCGGTGACCGCGCCGGGGTTGAGGCCATGGCAGCCGAACGGCGCCAGCAGCGCCGAGGCCGCGCCCGACCACACCAGCAGCGTGCTGGCCGCCGGCCGCGCATAGCCGGCCGTGCGCAGCACGGCGATACCCGGCAGGAACTGCCCGGTCAGCGCCACCACCAGCAGCGGCAGGCCCAGGCCGACGATGGCCTGCCACTCGAAGCGCGGCGCGACCCACACCGGCGCGGTCAACGTCAGCGTCGGCAGTGGCCCCTGCAGCTGCCCGCACAGCGCCGCCACCAGCACGCCGGTGACCAGCACCGCCATCACCGCATAAGGCGCGAACCAGCGCCGGCCGATGAAGAACGCCGCGAACATCGCCAGCACCAGCCACACCTGCGCGGCCATGCCGACGAAGGCCTTGGTGGCGAAGCCGAACAGCACCCCGGCCAGCATCGCCGCGGTGATCGCCGGCGGCAGCCGCGCCACGATCCGGTCGAAGGCGCCGGACAGCCCGATGACCAGCAGCAGCGCGCTGGCCACCAGGTAGGCGCCGATCGCCACCGCGTAGTCGACCGTGGGCAACAGGCTGACCAGCAGCACCGAGCCGGGAATCGACCAGGCGATCACCACCGGCACGCGATGGCGCAGGCTCAGCACGATCCCCAGCACGCCGCTGCCGATGCAGATGGCCCAGACCCACGAGGCCAGCAGCGGCGCCGGCAGCCCGGCCGCGGCCTGGACCACGATCACCAGCGGCCCGGCGAAGGAGATCAGCGTGGCCACCATCCCGGCCAGGACCGCCGACAGGGAGGCATCGCGACCGAGCTGGCGCAGCGCCGCGCGCATGGTCAGGGCGCGTCGGCCACGGCCACGCGGGGCGCGGCGGCCGCCGGCTGGCTGGCCAGCGCGTAGACCAGGGTCGCCAGCGTGGCCACCGCCGCAGGGATGGCGAAGATCAGGAAGTTCTGCTGCAGCGGCAGCTCCCTGGCTAGCAGTACGCCGCCCAGCGTCGGCCCGACGATCGCGCCGATGCGGCCCACGCCCGAGGCCCAGCCCAGGCCGGTGGAGCGGATCGACAGCTCGTAGAGCTGGGCCACGCTGGCATAGAGCAGGATCTGCGTGCCGATGGTGGCCGCGCCGGCGACGAAGACCAGCGTGAACAGCGCCACCACCGGCAGGTTGAAGCCGATCAGCGCGATGGACAGCGTGGCCGCGACGAAGAACGCCACCACCACCCGCGGCAGGCCGAAGCGGTCGCCCAGGCGCCCGCCCAGGATCGCGCCGACCATGCCGCCGAAGTTGAGCGAGAACAGCGTCAGCAGGCTGGCCTTCTCCGCGTAGCCGGCCTCCTGCATGACCTTGGGCAGCCACGAGCTGAGCAGGAAGACCAACAGCAGGCAGCAGAAGAACGCCGTCCACAGCATCAGCGTGCGCAGCGCGCGGCCGCCGCGGAACAGCTCGGCCACCGACGCCGTCGCACCGCTCGGTGCGTCGTAGACCAGCACGTCCTGTGGCCCCAGCGGCGTGGCGCCGGGCAGACGCGCGTGGATGGCGCGCGCCTGCGCCTGCTCGCCCCGCCGGATCAGGAAGCCCAGCGACTCGGGCAGCTTCCACCACACCAGCGGCAGGAACAGCAGCGGCAGCACCGCGATCCAGAACATCGGGCGCCAGCCCAGGTTGGGAATCATCCAGATGCCCAGCCCGGCCGAGACCATGCCGCCGACCGAGTAGCCGCTGAACATCAGCGCCACCATCGTGCCGCGCAGCCGCTTGGGCGAGTACTCGTTGACCAGCGCCACCGCGTTGGGCATCAGCCCGCCGCAGCCCATGCCGGCGAAGAAGCGCGCCACCTTGAACTGGGTCGGGTCTTGGGCGAAGCCGGTCAGCAGCGTGGCCACGGTGAACAGCAGGAAGCTGATCACCACCCCCTTCTTGCGGCCGAAGCGGTCGGCCAGCGAGCCGAAGATCAGCGCGCCGAACATCATCCCGAACAGCGCCCAGGCCTGCAGCACGCCGGCCTCGGGCTTGGTCAGTCCCCATTCCTTGATCAGCGTCGGCAGCACCGTGCCGGCGATGAACACGTCGTAGCCATCCACCACCAGCAGCAGCCCGCACAGGGCCACCACCGTCCACTGCAGCCGGCCGAAGCGGCCGCGTTCGATTGCCTGGTTCACGTCGACGCTGTGCATGTCTCCTCCCTTGCGAAGACCGATGACACTGCTGGTTGACCGCGCTGGCCTGCCGATGGGCAGGCGCGTCGCGGCGTTGATGGCGTCGCGGCCTGCGTCCCCTCAGGCCGCGACGGTGTTGATGGCCTGGCGCGCCTGTTCCACCTCGGCGTCCAGGTCGTGGTTCCAGATCCAGTCGAAGCGCGAGGCCAGCGTGGCGCCCAGCGCCGCGTCGTCGCTGCCGACCCTGGGATCGCGCAGTTCGTAGAGCTCGCCGGCCTCCCACGAGGTGCGCTGCACCCGGCATGCGCGCGGCCTGCGGATCGTGTTGTAGGCCTCCAGCAGCGCCGGCAGCTGCGCCCGCATCAGCGCGGGGTCGGACAGCAGCCGGGCGAAGAAGTAGGCGTCTTCCAGCCCCTGGCCAGCGCCGGCGCCCTGGTGCGGCAGCATGGCGTGGGCGGCATCGCCGATCAGCGCCAGGCGGCCGTGCACGTAGCGCGACAGCTGCGCCCCCTCGTGCAGCGCCCAATGCGTGGGCGCGTCGATGCATTCGAGCAGCGTGCGCGCGGCGATGCCCCAGTGCGCATAGGCCTCGAGCATCTCGCGGCGACTGGCCTCGCGTACCCAGGGCTGGCCCTGCGGCCACTGCGGGTCCGGATCGCTGCGGTCGGACACGAAGGCCACCACGTTGATCAGCCGCCCCTGCTTGACCGGGAAGGTCAGGATGTGGGCGTCCAGCCCCAGGATCATCTGCGGCACATCGACCAGATGCGTGTCCACACCGGCGGCGATGAAGGCCCGGCGCAGCCGCTCGCTCTCGATCATGCCGCGGTAGGCGCAGGTGCCGGTGAAGCGCGGCGCCACCGGCGCCTGCCCCAGCGGCCGCAGCACCTCGGCGCGCAGCGCCGACTTGATGCCGTCGGCGGCGATCAGCAGATCGCCCTCGTAATGGCTGCCGTCGGCGAAGTGCACGCGGGCTGCGTCGTCGCCCTGCTCCACGCCGACCGCGCGCTTGTCGAAGGCGGTCATCCCCAGCGGCAGGCGCGTGGCCAGCGCGTCCAGGAAATCGGCGCGATGCACCGACGACTGCCCGACCCCGGGCGCGCGCGTGGCGCCGAGCAGGCGCGCATCCTCGCCGCGCCGCCATTCGAACCACACATCGCCATGCGGCGCCGGCGTGCGGTCGGCCAGCTCGGCGTAGGCCTCGCCCATGCCCAGGCCCTGGATCGCGCGCACCGCGTTGGGGCCGAAGGACACGCCGGCGCCGATCTCGCCGAAGGCGCGCGCCGACTCGAACAGGCGCACCTCCAGATGCGACCGGCGCGCCAGCCCCAGCGCCAGGCCCACGCCGGCGATGCCACCGCCGACAATGCCGATGCGCAGCGGCGCCGATGCGCTCATGGCCGGCCTCCGTGCGCGGGCTCGATCGGCGGCATGAGGTATCCGGTGGTGTACGTGTGGTGCGCGTGCATGTTCCCTCCCAGGTCGTGCGTGGCGTGGATGCGGTCGTTGGCGTGCGATGCTTCAGCCGGTGTCGCCACCGGCCACCGGCAGGATCGAGCCGGTGATGTAGGAGGCCTCGCGCGAGGCCAGGAACAGGATCGGCGCGACCTGCTCGTCCACGGTCGCGTAGCGCTTGAGGAAGGTGGAGGCGGTGACCTGCTCGACCGCCTGCGCCATCCACGCCTGCTCCTGCGCGCTGTCGCCTTCGGCATTGCGCGGCACCCGGCGCGGCGGCGCGGCGGTGCCGCCCGGCGCGGTGGCGACCACGCGGATGTGGTGTTCCCCCAGTTCCATGGCCAGCGACTGGGTCAGCGCATTGATGCCGCCCTTGGCCGCCGAGTACGGCACGCGGTGGATGCCGCGGGTGGCGTTGGAGGAGACGTTGACGATGGTGCCGCCGCCGCGCGCCAGCAGGTGCGGCAGCACCGCGTGGCAGCCGTACAGCGTGGGCATCAGCGAGCGGCGGATCTCCGCGTCGATCTGCGCCGGCTCGAAGGCCGCGTACGGCCGCATGCGGATCGCGCCGCCGACGTTGTTGACCAGGATGTCGATGCCGCCGAAGTGGCGCGCGGCGAAGTCCATCGCCGCCTGCGCGCCCGCATGGGTCTCCAGGTCGGCGTTGAAGCCCACCGCCTGCGGCCCGATCGCCGCGGCGACCTCGTCCACGAAGTCCGCGCGGTCCACCAGCACCACCTGCGCGCCCTCGGCCGCGGCGCGCTGCGCCACGCCCTGGCCGATGCCCTGCGCGGCCCCGGTCACCACCATCACCTGCCCGGCGAAGCGTCCGCTCACGCGGCCAGGTCCTGCGGCGCGCTGGCCGGCGCGTTGGGCGTGAATTTCTCGTAGTAGAAGTTGGCAGGCGTCAGCGCGACCGCGCTGAAGTGGTTGCGCACCGCATCGACCATCGGCGGCGGGCCGCACAGGTAGACGTCCACCTCGCCGGCGTGCAGCGCCTCGGGCGGCAAATGGTCGGTGACGTAGCCCAGCTTGGGATGGTGCGAGGCGGGATCGACCACGCAAGTGGTGAAGCTGAAGAAGTCCAGCCGCTCGGCGAAGCGCTGCAGCTGCTCCACCAGCACCAGGTCCGCGCCGCGGGTGACGCCATACATCAGATGCACAGGATGCGCGCTGCCGGTCTGCGCGAGCTGGGCCAGCATCGACAGGAAGGGCGCCAGGCCGGTGCCGCCGGCCAGCATCAGCACCGGCCGCGTCACCGCGCGCAGGTAGAAGCTGCCCAGCGGGCCGGTCAGCTCCAGCACCTTGCCCGGGCTGGCGCTGTCCAGGTAGCCGCTCATCAGCCCGCCGGGCACGCGCTTGATCAGGAACGACGGCGTGTCCGAGCCCGGCGGCGAGCTGAAGGAATACGAGCGCGTCTGCCCGCCGCTGCCGGGCACGGCGATGTTGACGTACTGGCCGGGCAGGAACGCCGGTGCACCCTCCAGCGCCTCCAGCTTCAGTTCCAGCGCGGCGTCCGCATGCGGCACCACGTCCACCACCGCAGCCTTGAAGCGGGAGGTGCCGGTCTTGCAGGCCGCCGAGGTCGTCGGCACGGCGATCGTGCAGTCGCTGGACGGCACCATCTGGCAGGTCAGCACCAGGCCGGCGGCGGCCTCGTCGGCGCTCAGCGCATCGTCGATGTAGTCCTCGCCCAGGTCGTAGGCGCCGGCCTCGGCGCGGCACTTGCAGGTGCCGCACACGCCGTCCGAGCAGTCCATCGGCAGGTTGACCTTGGCGCGGAACGCGGCGTCCAGCACCTTCTCGCCGGGATTGCAGTCGATGAAGCGGGTGACGCCGTCCTCGAAGTTCAACGCGATGCGGTAGCTCATGGTGTCCTCCTTCGCGCCCGGCTCAGACGTGGTAGATGTCGATGACCTGGCGGATGTAGTCGTTCTTCAGCACGATCTTCTTGTCGGCGATCAGATAGCCGCCGCCTTCGCGGCGCAGCGTCGCGTAGCAGGTGCCGAAGAAGTGGTCGGTGACCTTGTAGCGGTGGTTGAGCGTGTGGAAGTTGTAGCGCACGTCCACCTCGTCGCCGCGCTCGGCGAGCACCTCGATGTTGGTCGTGTTGTGACCGGTGCGCGGCTCGGGCGTGGACGCGCTGGAGCGCTCGGTCTTGATGCGGAACACGCGGTCTTCCAGGCCGTCGCGGCTGGGGTAATAGATCAGCGAGATCTGCGACTGCGGGTCCTCGGTCAGCCGGTCGTCGTCGTCCCAGGCCGGCATCCAGTAGGTGACGTCCTCGGCGTACAGCGTCAGCCACTCGTCCCACTGGCGATCGTCGAGCAGGCGCGCCTCGCGATACAGGAAGGCCGCGATGGTGGCGATGTCATGACTCACGCGGCCGCTCCATCATCCTGGCGCGCCAGCGCGCGGCGCATGGCCTGCGCCCAGTACGCGTGCTGACGCACGAACAGGCCCTCGTCCTCGCTGCGGCCGCCGGACAGCAGCGGCTGCATGCCCATCTTCCTGGCGTTCTCGTCCGGCCCCTCCACCCACAGCGGCGCGCCGCGGCTGAGGTCGTTCCACAGGGCCGCCGTACCGGCATAGCCCTGCTGGCAGGCGCGGAATTCCTCCAGGTCGTCGGCCGTGCCCATGCCCGAGACGTTGAAGAAATCCTCGTACTGGCGGATGCGTGTGGCGCGTTCTTCGGCGCTCTCGCCCTTGACGCCGAAGCAGTAGATGGTGATCTCGGTCTTGTCCACGCTGATCGGGCGGGCCACGCGGATCTGCGTGGAGAACTGGTCCATCAGATAGACGTTGGGATACAGGCACAGGTTGCGCGTCTGCCGGGTGATGAACTCGGCGCGCTCGGCGCCCACGCGCCGGGCGATCTCCTCGCGGTGCGCCCACACCGGCCGCACCTCGGGGTTGAGCGACTGGGTCCACAGCAGGATGTGGCCGTGCTCGAAACCGTAGACGCCGCCGATGCTCTTGCTCCAGCCGTTGGCGTCCACCGCCTTGGTGCCGGTCTCCTTGCGCCGGCCCATGGTGGCCGAGTAGTTCCAGTGCACCGAGCTGACGTGATAGCCGTCGGCGCCGTTCTCCATCTGCAGCTTCCAGTTGCCGTCGTAGATGTAGGACGAGCTGCCGCGCAGCACCTCCAGGCCCTCGGGCGCCTGATCGACGATCTGGTCGATGATCACCCGCGTCTGGCCCAGATGCTCCTCCAGCGGCAGCACGTCCTCGGACAGGCTGCCGAACAGGAAGCCGCGATAGCTGGCGAAGCGCGGCACGCGCTTGAGATCGTGCGAGCCGCCCTCGCCGAACTGCGGTGGATACTGGGTGGTCTTCTCGTCCTTGACCTTGAGCAGCTTGCCGGTGTTGCTGAAGGTCCAGCCGTGGAAGGGACAGGTGAAGCTGCCCTTGTTGCCGTGCTTGCGCCGGCACAGCATCGCGCCGCGGTGCGCGCAGGCGTTGATCACCGCGTGCAGCTCGCCGGTCTTGTCGCGGGTGATCACCACCGGCTGGCGGCCGATGTAGGTGGTGAAGTAGTCGTTGTTGTTCGGGATCTGGCTCTCGTGCGCCAGATACACCCAGTTCGACTCGAACAGGGCCTTCATCTCCAGCTCGAACAGCTCCGGGTCGGTGAAGATGTCGCGCCGGCAGCGGAAGACGCCGGCCTGCGGATCGTCCTGCAGCGCGGTGGCCAGCAGCTGCTCGACGTCGTGGGTGGGTTCGATGATCGCGGACATGCAGGGTCCTCCCGTTCGAGGATGGCAAGGGCGCCGCGCGCATGCGCGCGGGGCCGAAGGCTTGAAAGGCGCGCGGGCGGCGCGTCCGGCGGCGCCCGCGGGTGGTGCTCAGGCGGCGGCGCGCAGCCGGTGGACGGCCTGGACGTCCTTGCCCGCTTCCAGCGGCAGCAGGTCGAAGTCGAACTCGATGTCCTGGTAGGTCTCGACCTCGAAGCCCAGCGCCTTGCCGCCCTCGCCGGTCTTCACCGGCGGCACCAGGCCATCGCGCGTGGCGAAGGCGAAGTCGTCCCACAGCAGCGGATCGCCGTCGATGTTGAACTGCGTGGTCAGCCTGCGGTGATCGTCGCCGCTGACGAAGAAGTGCACGTGCGCGGGACGGTTGCCGTGCCGCGCCAGACGGTTGAGCAGCTGCTGGGTCGCGCCCTGCGGCGGGCAGCCGTAGCCCACCGGCATGCGGGTCAGGAACTCGTAGCGCCCGTCCGGCCCGGTCTTGACCGTGCCGCGCAGGTTGAACTCGGTCTGCGCCCCGGTCGGATCGAAGTGCGAATAGAAGCCTTTGGAATTGGCATGCCAGCACTCCACCAGCGCCCCGGCCAGCGGCGCGCCGTCCTGGCCGCGCACCACGCCGTGGATGCGCAGTGGGCCGGCGTCCGGATCGGGATCGCGGTCGATGCGCGCGCTGCGCACCGTGACCGGGGCGCCGGCCACGTACAGCGGGCCCTCGATCGTGCGCGGCGTGCCGCCGCTGATCCCGGCCAGGCGATCCTCCTCGTCCAGGCGCATGTCGATGTAGTGCTCCAGGCCGATGCCGGCGGCCAGCAGCGCCGCCTCGTTGTCCTGGCCGAGCTTGTTGAGATAGTTGATGCCGGCCCAGATCTCGTCCGGGGTCAGGTCCAGGTCCTCGATGGCCTTGAACAGGTCCGACAGGATGCGGTGCAGGACCTGCTTGGTCCGGGCATCGCCGTCCTGGCCGTCCAGATTGGCCACAGTGCGCAGGAAATCCTGCACGTCCTGGCTGGCGAAGATGCTGACGCTCATGCGATGTCTCCTCTTGGTGGCGAAGGCTGCCTTGTGACGTTCCCTCCCAGGGAGCGCACGCGGGAATGCGAAATTTCTAGCGGTCGTCCTCGTGCAGCGAGGACGGATGGCGGCACAGCGGCATCACCGCAATGTCCATGTAGGGGAACAGCGGCAGGGACAGCAGCAGCTCGTGCAGCTGCGCCGGGCTGTCCACATCGAAGATCGACACGTTCGAGTACTGGCCGACGATGCGCCAGATGTGGGGCCACTGGCCGCTGCGCTGCAGCTCCTGGAAGCGTGCCTTCTCGGTCGCCTTGAGCTCGGCCGCGCGGGCCGGGTCCATGTCCAGCGGCAGCTTCACGTCCATGCGTACGTGGAAGAGCATGGCTCAGCCCTCCGTACCGGTGGGCGCGACCGTGGTGCGGCTGCGGTCGCGGCGGAATGCGGCGATGCGCTCCTCATCCAGGGCGATCCCTAAGCCCGGCGCGCTGGGCACCTCCAGATGGAAGTCGCGGTAGACCAGCGGCGCGGCCAGGATCTCCTCGGTCAGCAGCAGCGGCCCGAACAGCTCGGTGCCCCATTGCAGGCGCGGGAAGGTGGCGAACACGTGCGCGGCGGCGATCGTGCCCACGCCGCCTTCGAGCATGGTGCCGCCGTAGAGCTCGATGCCGGCCGCATCGGCGATGGCGCCGACCTTCTGCGCGGCGAGCAGGCCGCCGGACTGCTCGGTCTTGACCGCGAACACGTCCGCACCGCCCATCCTGGCCAGTTCGAACGCGCTGTCCGGGCCGGTCAGCACCTCGTCGGCCATCAGCGCGATGGGGAAGCGGCGCATCAGCCGGGTCAGGGCCGCGGCCGAGGCCACCGGCTGTTCGACCAGCTCGCAGCCGGCATCGGCCAGCGCCGGCAGCGCGCGCACCGCCTCGGTCTCGCTCCAGGCCATGTTGACGTCCACGCGCACGCTGGCGGCATCGCCCAGGGCGCGCTTGATCGCGGCCACGTGCGCCACGTCCTCGGCCACCGGCTTGCGCCCGATCTTGAGCTTGAACACGTTGTGCCGGCGCGCGGCCAGCATCGCCTCGGCCTCGGCGATGTCCCGGGCGGTGTCGCCCGAGGCCAGCGTCCAGGCCACGCCCAGGCGGTCGCGCACGCGTCCGCCCAGCAGCTCGGACAGCGGCAGACCCACGCGCTTGCCCTGCGCGTCCAGCAGCGCGGTCTCGACGGCGCACTTGGCGAAGTGGTTGCCCTTGACCAGCTTGCCCACGCGCGCCATCAGCGCCTGCACGCGGCGCGCATCGCTGCCCAGCAGGACCGGCGCGACATAGGTGTCGATGGCCAGCTTCATGCCTTCGGGGCTCTCGGCGCCATAGGCCAGGCCGGCGATGGTGGTGCCCTCGCCCAGCCCGACCACGCCGTCGCTGCAGTGCAGGCGGACCAGCATCAGCGTCTGGCCGCTCATGGTCGCCACCGACAGGCGGTGCGGCCGGATGGTGGGCAGATCGATCAGCAGCGTCTCCACCCGCTCGATCGTCGCGGCGGAGGTGGGGACGGGAGACAGGGTGCGCGGTTCCATGGGGTGGATTCTTGGGACCGACCGCGCGCCGCGTCCAAGACATGTTTGATCTGGATCGATACCCTGAAGGTATGATCTAGGCCTAGAGCCGCGATTCTTCTGCTTTATTGCGCCGCATCATTACCTTTCCGTCATGGCCAAACTTTGGTCGAATGCCCATGGACCTGCGCCAGCTCAAGTACTTCGTGACCGTCGCCCGCGAGCGCAACTTCACCCGCGCCGCCGAACTGCTGCATATCGCCCAGCCGCCGCTGAGCCGCCAGATCCAGCAGCTGGAAGAGGACCTGGGCGTGACCCTGATCGTGCGCAGCAGCCGCCCCATCCGCCTCACCGACGCCGGCCGGCTGTTCTACGAGGAGGCCCAGCAGGTGCTGGGCCGCGTGGAGCAGATGAAGGACGCCGCGCGCCGCGTCGGCCATGGCCAGCGCCGGGTGATCAACATCGGCTTCGTCGCCTCCACGCTCTACGGCGGCCTGCCCACCGTGGTGCGCCGCCTGCGCCAGGCGCTGCCCGACACCGACGTGCGGCTGGTGGAGCTGATGTCCGGCCAGCAGGTCGAGGCGCTCAAGAGCGGCCGCATCGACATCGGCTTCGGCCGCCTGCGCACCAGCGACACCAGCGTCGAGCGCCTGGTGCTGCGCGAGGAGCGGCTGGTGGTGGCGATCCCGCCCGCCTTTCCCCTGGCAGGCGACGACGCGCCGCTGTCGCCGGCCGAGCTGAAGGGGCAGAAGCTGATCGTCTACCCCAGCGATCCGCGCCCCAGCTTCGCCGACCACGTGCTCTCGCTGCTGCGCGACCACGGCGTGCGCCCGCCCGAGGTGCAGGAGGTGCGCGAGCTGCAGACCGCCCTGGGCTTGGTCGCGGCCGAGACCGGCATCTGCCTGATCCCCGCCTCGGCGCGGCTGCAGCGCTCGGACCTGCACTACCGGCTGGTCGACGACGAGCGCGCGACCTCGCCCATCATCCTCAGCTACCGCCACCACGAGGATGAGGCGCTGATCGGCCTGCTCAAGCGCCTGATCCGCGAGATGTACGCCGAGAAGCCCGCCTGGCTGGATGTGTCCTACAACCGGCTGCATGCGCCTTGATGCATAGAAGCAAGGTCTTGCAGCAGCCTGCCTGTAGAGCGGAGCTTGCTCCGCTGCTCTTCGTTCAGTTCGCGGGAAAGGCCCCAGCGGAGCAAGCTCCGCTCTACAGGGAGGAGCCCACCGAGCCGATCAGTTCGGGCTCGCCGGCGCCGGCCCCACCACATCGGCGACGCTGCTCACGCGCAGCGCCGCCTTGAGCGCGGCAGGGTCCACGCTGGAAGCGACCCGCACCACCACCGGCTCGCCCGGCAGCAGGGTCAGCGCGTTGTCCGAGACCTGCGCATCCAGCGCGCCGAAGTCGATCCAGGCCATGCGCGCCAGCTGCGGCGAGGACAGCTCCAGCCGCAGGCCGCTATCGTCCTGCATCCAGCGCGCCTGCACCTTCGCCCGCGGCCAGGCCAGCGCATAGGCCGGCTTGAAGTACACCACCTGGCGTGCGTCCGGTTCGCCGGCAACCTGCAGCTCGAACACCGCCACCGTGCGCGCCGGATCGGCCTGCCCCAGCAGCTGCGCGTCGCTGTAGCGGGCCACCTGCGTGGCCGACAGCGGCGCCAGCGTCAGCGTGCGGCGCTCCTCGCGCAGCACCTTGCCATCCAGATCCATCACCCGCAGGCGCAGGGTGCCGGTGCGCGGCGTGGTGCGGTCGGAGATCGCGCTCACTTCGGTCTCGCCCTGCGCGCGCAGCGCCGCCACCGTCACCGGTGCGAAGAAGCGCCGCGCCTGGAACTGCAGCGCCTTCCAGCGCCCGAACCAATCGACCGAGGACCATGACGCGCCCGGCCAGACATCGTTGAGCTGCCAGTACAGCGAACCCATCGTGTGCGGCCGACTGGCGCGGTGATGCAGCGCGGCCAGCGCGATGCCCTCGGCCTGCATCGCCTGGCTGGCCTGGACGAAGCTGGGGAAGTCGCGCGGCTGGCCGAACTCCATCGCGATGTAGTGCAGCAGGCGGGTATTGCCCTCGCCGGCCATGAACTTCTGGTGCGCACGGATCACCGGCGTGTCGACGCCCTGCTCGGCCTTGGTGGCGAACGCGTCGATGGTGCGCAGCGCGGGCCAGGCCTGCAGCCCGTACTCGGACATGAAGCGCGGGGTGATGTCGAGATAGGCGGTCGGCGGCCGGGCCGGGTTGCCCCACACCTCCCAGTAGTGCATGTCGCCGCTGGAGGGGATGTTGGCCTGCTCGGCCAGGTCGTCGCTGGGCGAGCTGGCCCAGTAGGCGATGCCGCCGCCTTCGCGCGCCACGACCTCGCGCAGGTCGGTGCCGAACAGCTGCACATAGCCCTCCCAGACGCGCTGGGCGAAGGCCGGATCGGCCTCCTTCAGCGTCTTGCCCTGGCCCAGGACTTCCACGCGGTCTCCTCCTCGTTGTTGCCGCACCACAGCACCAGCGAGGGATGGTTGCGCAGGCGGATCACCTGCTGGCGCGCCTCCTCGACCACGTTGGCGCGGAAGGCCGGATCGTAGGCCGGCTGCATGCCGCCGCCGAACATGAAGTCCTGCCACACCAGCAGGCCCAGCTCGTCGGCGATGTCGAAGAAATCGTCGCTCTCGTAGTAACCGCCGCCCCAGTTGCGGACCATGTTCATGTTGGCGTCCACCGCCGCCTGCAGCACGCGCCGCAGCTGCGCATGCTTCACCCTGGGCACGAACATGTCGAAGGGAATGACGTTGGCGCCCTTGGCGAACACCGGGATGCCGTTGATCACGAATTCGAAGCTGCGGCCGCCGGCGTCTGCCTCGCGGCGCAGCTCGACGCTGCGCAGGCCGGTGCGGCGCGTGACCTGCGCCACGCCATGGCCCTGGTCATCGAGCAGCTCGAGCGTATAGCGGTACAGCGGCTGTGCGCCGTAGCCGGCCGGGTACCAGCGCGCCGGCCGCGCCACCTGCACCGGCAGGGCGAGCTGCGCCTGGCCTGCCGCCAGCGCGACGCGCTGCTGCGCGGCCAGCGTGCGCGTGCCGTCCGGCGCGGTCTGCCACAGCCTCGCCTGGTAGTCGCCGGCGCGCTGCACCTCCAGCGTGGCCTGCGCGGTGAGCCTGGCGACCTGCTCGCTGACCTGGTCCTGGCGCAGGTGCAGGTCGGCCACCCGCAGCGTGTCCCAGCTCTCCAGCCGCACCGGCTGCCACACGCCGGCGGTGACATAGCGCGGACCCCAGTCCCAACCGTAGTGGTAACCGGGCTTGCGCACGAAGTTGGCCGTCATCGCATCGCGCGGCTCATCGCCGTAGGGCGAGGGATAGTTGCCGGCGATCTTGACCGGCATCGCCTGCACCTTGGGCAGCAGCGTGGCGATCGGCGAGCGCAGCACCACGCGCAGCTCGTTGCCGGCGGCGCGCAGCCGGCCGGTGACCGGCACCCGCCACTGGCGGAAGGCGTTGTCGGCCTGCAGCACGCGCGTGCCGTTGAGCGTCACCTCGGCGAAGGTGTCCAGCCCGTCGAACACCAGCTCGGTGTGCCCGGCCTGGCGCGCGGCCGCATCGGCGTCGAACACCAGGCGGTATTCCCAGTCGCCCAGGCCGATCCACTGCAGCCCGGCCTCCGGCGCGCCGACGTACGGGTCGGCGATCAGGCCGGCCTTGAACAGATCGGTATGCACCGTGCCCGGCACCTGCGCCGCCTGCCACGCGGTGAACCGCGGATGCGCCGCGGCCTGCGCGCTGCCAGGCAACAGGCGCAGCTGCCAGTGGCCCGTGGCGCCCAGGTCCTGCACGTTCATGGCCTGCAGGGGCGCGACGACCAGCCACAGCAACACGGCCAGCCAGGCACGCGACCACCGCAGCCCGGGCCGGGCGCTCGCCATCACACGTTCGATCATGGTGCTTCCGCCTTCCAGTAACGATCCAAGAACTGTTGGTGGGTCGGCATCGCCGCCACCGCTTCGGCCAAACGCTCGCGCGTGCCTTCGACGTAGCGGGCCAGCGCCTCCTGCGGCATGTCGTCCACGATCGGATGGTAGCCACGCGGCACGATGCCCTGGCCCAGCATCACCTGCACCCAGCTGGGCAGCGCGAAGAAATCCTCGCCGTTGCGGAAGTAGCGCCCGTCGGCGGCGAACAGCTCCATCGCCTCGCGCAGGCTCTCCGGGACCTGCATCGTCCGGCAGTCGCGCCAGAATGGCGTGTCCTCGCGCGTGGTGGCGTGGTAGTGCAGGATCAGGAAATCGCGCACGCGTTCGTATTCGAACGCCGACTCGCGGTTGTAGCGCTGCGCCAGCAGCGGATCGAAGTCGCGCGTAGGGAATAACGCCAGCAGCCGGCTGATGCCGGACTGGGCCAGGTACAGGCTGGTCGATTCCAGCGGCTCCAGGAACCCGGCCGCCAGCCCCAGCGCCACCACATTGCCTTGCCAGAACCTGCGGCGCATGCCGGTGGTGAAGCGCAGCTGGCGCGGCTGTCCCTGCGGCGCGCCATCCAGATGTCCCAGCAGCGTGGCGGCGGCCTGGTCGTCGTCCACATACGCGCTGGAATACACGTAGCCGTTGCCGGTGCGGTGCTGCAGCGGGATGCGCCACTGCCAGCCGGCGCCGCGCGCGGTGGCGCGCGTGTACGGCGCGATCGGCCCGCTGCGCGCACACGGCACGGCCAGCGCGCGATCGCAGCGCAGCCACTGCGACCAATCGATGTAGCCGGCCTGCAGGGTCTGCTCGATCAACAGGCCAACGAAGCCCGAACAATCGACGAACAGCTCCCCCTCCACCTGCTGCCCGCCGTCCAGCGTGAGCGAGGTCACGTGGCCGGTCTCGGGATGCTGGTGCACCTGCACGATGCGGCCTTCGATGCGCTCCACGCCACGCGCCTCGGACACCTGGCGCAGGTACTGCGCGTAGAGCCCGGCATCGAAGTGATAGGCGTAGGCGATATCGGCCAGCGGCGAACCGGCCGGCGCATTCGCCACGCCCGGCACGAAGCGCTCCAGCGGCGCCATCACCGTCTGCAGCGAATACGCCCCGATCGGTTCCGCGCGCCCGGCCAGGAACTGCTTGAGCCAGAACTGGTGGAACGGCAGCGGCCCCTTGGACTGGCCGATCGTGCCGAAGCCGTGCACATAGCGCTCGCCGATCCGCCCCCAGTCCTCGAAGGCGATGCCCAGCTTGGCCGTGGCCTGCGTGCGCTGGGCGAACTCGCGCTCGTCCAGGCCCAACACCTGCGCGTTGAAGGTGCGCATATGCGGCACGCTGGCCTCGCCCACGCCGACGATGCCGATCTGTTCGGACTCCACCAGGCGCACGCGCGCCTGCCGGCCCAGGTACGTGGCCAGCGCCGCGGCGGCCATCCAGCCGGCGCTGCCGCCGCCGACCACCACCACGCTGCCGATGCGGTTGTCACCCATGCATGTATCCGTTGGTGATGCTGTAGACACTGTTCCGCATCATGCTCGAAGAAGAGGTTTCTTCGCCGGAGTACGGCGACATGCGCTTGCTGACGACATGCGCGGGCCGGTGAGCGGACTTCGCCGACCAGTCTCGCCCCGGTCAGGCGCGGCTCCTCGGCTCGGTCCGCAATCTACGGCGGACTCGCCGCCGCGTTCCATCCTGGCCCGCTCTCCGCGCGCCCGACCGGGTCGAGGCTCTGCAACGAATAGATCAGGACTTCTTAAAACTCGAAGGCATCGAGCAAGCGCTCTGCCCCCTCCCTTTCGCCGCAGGCGAAGGGGAGGGTCGGCGGGGTGGGGTGCTGTTGCTGTTGCTTTTGTTTCTGTGGCTTGCCCGGTAAAGCCCCAACCCCTCCCCATCCCTCCCCTGCGCTGCGCGCAAGGGAGGGCGCTCAAACCGAAGCCCTCTAACCCGACGCACGAGGCAGCGGGCCGGCGGGCGGTGGCAGCGACGAGCGAGGCAGGAGCCGAGCGCCCGAATCAGGGCAGGATGCCCTGATTGAGGGAAAAGCGGACACCGCCCGCCGGACCGCTGCCCTTCCGAAGCCGGAGAATCCGCCCTCCGAAGGAAGCCGCACCGCCCCCAACCAAGATGCCTCAATCCGGAGAAAACCAAAAAAAGCCCCGCGCCCCGGGGAGAGGCGCGGGGAGTCCCGCATCAGAACTTGTAGGTCAGGCCCAGGAACGCGATCCGACCGGCATAGCCGTTGGAGTTGAAGCGCGCCTTGGTGTCGTTGCCCAGGTAGGTGCGCGTCTCTTCCTTGGTCAGGTTGAGGATCGAAGCGGTCAGGCTGAAGGCCGGCGTGAAGTTGTAGGCCGCGTTGAGGTCGATCTGCTGATACGGCTCCTCGTACACGTTCAGACCGCTGACCAGCCCGTCGACCACCTGGCCGCGCCGGTTGTAGGACGCGCGCAGCAGCAGCTTCTCGGTTTCGTAGAACACCGTCAGGTTGGTCTGGTTCTTGGCGCTGCCCACCAGCGGCGACTTGCCGATCTCGGTGCCGTCCTCCAGCGTGACCGGTGCCTCGTTGGTCTTGTTGTAGGTGTAGTTGAACTGCAGACCCAGGCCGAAATCAAAGGTGTGCTGCGCATAGACCTCCACGCCCTCGGACACCGCGTCGCGGCCGCTGGCGGTGGTGGAGTAGTTCTGCACCACCACGCTCTGCCCGCCGATGTTCTGGGTGACGTCCTGGACCACCGGCAGCAGGAAGTTGCTCACGTCCTTGCGGAACAGGCCGACGCCGGCGACCGAACCCGGATGGAAGTACCACTCCAGCCCTAAGTCGTACTGGTTGGCCTTGTAGGGCTCCAGCGCCTTGTTGCTGCCCGAGCCGTACCAGCCGGTCACGTCGCCGCCGCCGATCAGGCGCCGGTCGTTGACGTATTCCTGGCTGTAGTACTGCAGGCCGCCAGGCGCGGCGATGTCGCCGTAGCTCGGGCGTGCCATCACCTTGGACGCCGCGCCGCGCAACACCAGGTTGTCGGTCAGGTCGTAGGCGATGTTGAAGCTCGGCAGGCGGTCCACGTAGCTGCGGTCCAGCGAGCTGACCACGAACGAGGAGATGTGGCCGCTGGCCGGGTTGGTCTGGCTGTCCGGCAGCGTGGTGAAGCCGCTGACGCAGCCCGAACCCGCCGGTGCGCCGGCCGCCGGCAGGTTGCCCGGCAGGCAGGGTGCGGGATTGCCGGCCGCATCGTCGAAGAAGTAGTCGTTGTAGTAATCGACCCGGTCGGTGGAGTCGGCATGCTGGTCGGTGTGCACCAGGCGCAGGCCGATGTTGCCGCGCAGGCGCTCGGTGCGGAAGTTGGCCTGCAGATAGGCCGAATAGATCTTCTCGCCGACGTTGAAGACGAAGTTGTCTTCCTGCCGGGTCTGCATCGGCCCGTAGGTCTTGTTGAGATAGTCGATGTAGGCCGGGTAGTTGATCGCCGGGAAGGCGTTGGTGTTGAACGCACCGGCGATGTTGCCGATCTGCTCCGGATACAGGAACTGCGACTGGAACACCGAGGCGGCCGGATCGCAGCCGTTCTGGAAGCGGCTGTCGTAGTCGGACGGATCGGCGCCCTGGCAGACCCAGTAGTTGTTGCCTGTGCTGCGACGCGTGCCGCCGTCGCGGTACTTCATGCCGAACTGGATCGAATCGAGCACGCTGCCGGTCTCGCCGCGCCAGGTGAAGTCGCTCTGCGCGAACTTCTGCCAGGTGCTGTTGCGCGTCCACGACGAGCCGGTCGAGCCCAGGTCGATCTCGCCGATGCCGTTGCGCAGGTTGTTCATCAGCTCGGGCGAGACCTGCAGCGAGGGCGTGCCGGTCAGATCCCAGGCGGTGTAGTAGTTGCCCAGCGTGTAGGCGCCGGTGCCGTTGACCGTGGTGCCGTTGCTGCCGGCCGTGGTGGGCAGGCGCGGCTTGACCGGCATGGTCATCTGCACCTGCGGGCCGCCATCGGCCCAGGTGCGGCCGGCCTTGACCGCGATGTCCAGCCGCTCGCTGGTCCAGGCCAGCTCGAAGTCGGCCATCTGCGAACGCGCCTTCTCGCGGTTGTACGAACCGGTCAGCCACGGCGTGGGGATGGTGCAATCGTCAGGGCCCCAGCCGCCGGGCCGCATGCCGCCGGCCGCGGCGGCCGCCTCGCTGCAGTAGTAGGTCTTGTTCGGGTGCACGCTGTACTGGGCGCCGGTGACCACGGTGCCGCTCGGATCCATGGTCAGCCCGTCCAGCAGGCGCCCGCCCGGCCAATTGCCGTCGCCCGAATAGCGGGCCAGGTTCCACTCCGGCACCGACAAGGTGTTGGTCTGCGAGTTCCGGTCCATGTCGAACCGGAAGTAGTTGGCGGTGAAGGTCAGATCGTCGGTCGGCTTGAACTGCAGGGTGATCTGCCCGCCCTTGCGCTCGCGCTCCTCCTTCTCCGACTTGAAGTTCACGACGTTGGGCATCATGAAATTCGTGTAGTACTTGCCGTTCTGGTCGTAGAAGCCCGACTCGCCCCACCAGTAGCTGTCGAAGTTGGAGGGCTTGCCGTTGACGTCGGTGGCCGGGTGGGCCTCGTTGTCGTCGCTGTACCAGTTCCAGGCGCTGGTATCCACGCCCAGGGTGCGCACGGTGCGCTTCTGCTGGGTGTAGCCGACGAACACGCCGAAGCGGTCGTCCTTGTCGTGCCAGGAGTAGGAGCCGGAGAACTGACCGTCGGTCTTCTTGGTCGTGTCGGCCCAGGTGCCTTCGGCCGAGACGAAGCCGCTGTTGGCTTCCTGCTCCAGCGGACGGCGCGTGTGCAGGATCACCGTGCCGCCGATGCCGCCCTCGTCCAGGCGCGCCTCGGGCGTCTTGAACAGCTCGGCGCTGGAGAGCATGTTCGACGGCAGCAGCGTGTAGTTGAACGAGCGCGTGGGATCGCCGTTGGTCTCGGCGCTGGCCACGTAGTTGCCGTTGAGCTCGGTCAGGGTCAGCTCGGAGGACAGGCCGCGCACGCTGACGTTCTTACCCTCGCCACCGTCGCGGGTGATGATCACGCCGGGCACGCGCTGCAGCGCGTCGGCCACGTTCTTGTCGGGGAACTTGCCCACGTCCTCGGCGGTGACCACTTCGACCACCGCATTGGCCTCACGCTTCTGATCCAGGCTCTGCTCGATCGAATAGCGGTAGCCGGTGACGGTGACCTTGTCCAGGTCGGTCGCCTGCTGCGGTGCGCCGGTCTGGGACGCATCGGTCTGCGGCACGTTGGCCGGGGCGGCATTGGCGGGCGCGGGCGTGGCGGCCTGCTGGGCCCAGCCCGGCGCGGATGCCGCCGCGCAGCTGGCGGCGATGGCAAGCGCCAGCAGCTGGCGCTTGGGGAATGAGCTGTCGTTCATTGCGTCTCTCTCTCGTTGAATGAACTTCACGACGATGCGGTGGCGTGTACCAGGCGGTCGCATCCACGACGGGGCAGCCAGGCCTGGCGATGGCCCGTTCATGAAACCCGCATTTGGATCGATCTAACTGGCGCGGCGTAGAAATATCACGCCGCTTCCGAAAAGGCATGCTGCCCTGCAGCGAACACCGGACAGGCGCGCGATCTGAAAACGCTGCCACGTCCGTGGCGCGTGGGTTTCGCCTGAGAGGCGTGCATCGCGCGCATGTCGCGCAAGCCCGGCGGTGGCGCCGAAGTTCCCTGTGGGAGCAACCGTCCCTCAGATCGAATCGCAGCCACCTTGTAGAGCGGAGCTTGCTCCGCTGGGGGCTTCCCGACGATCCGACCGAAACGCAGCGGAGCAAGCTCCGCTCTACAAGTGGGAGCCGTCCTTGTGGCCTTTTGGCCAATGGCGGCGACGGGGTTCTACAGGTAGAGCCTCATCGCCGCCATGGCGGCTCCCACCAAGCGCATCGCGCAGCGATTGTCCTCTCCACAAGTGCGGAACGCTGTGCAAGTGCATCCGCTACGGGTGGATGCGCAGCGCGCGGGCACGGCTGCCGTCGGCGCGAAGAAACCACTTCGCGCGCATTGCGATCGTTGTAGGCAACGCACATCGCCAATGGCGATCCCGTACACCCCGCTTCAGCGCCGCGCCTTCGCCTTGCCGTAGGTACTCGCACGCTGGGTCAGCAACGCTGGCACGACACTGGTGCGGCGGGCCATGCCCGGGTGGGCGGCGCGTTCGACCACCATCGCCGCGGCCTGGCGGCCGCGCTCGCGCGGATCGGTGCTGATGGTGGTCAGCGGCGGCACGCCCACCGCCGCCTCGGGAATATCGTCGAAGCCGGTCACCGCGAAGTCCACGCCCGGCTGGCGCCCCTCGCGCACCAGGCCGAGCATCAGCCCCAGCGCGACCGCGTCGTTGTAGCAGACCGCCGCGGTGGGCGTGGCGCCATCGGCGAACAGCAGGCCGGCGCGGGCGTTGCCTTCCAGACGCGTGGGCGCGGTCTCGATCATCCAGGCATCGGGCACCTCCAGCCCCGCCGCCGCCATGGCCTCGCGATAGCCGGCGCGGCGCTGGCGGCACGAGCTCGAGTCGGCATGCCCGCCATAGAAGGCGATGCGGCGGTGCCCCTGCGCCAGCAGCAGTTCGGTCGCCGCGCGCGCGCCGGCGCGGTTGTCCAGGCCGATGAAATCGTAGAGGAAGCCCTTGGACGCGCTGCCGGCCACCTCGCGGTTGAACACCAGCAGCGGCGTGTGCCGGCCGATCACCGTCTCCAGGTCGGCGAAGGCGCTGCCCTCGGCCGGCGAGAGGATCACCCCGGCCGGGTTGTGCTCCATCAGCGAGCCCAGCACCTGGCGCTGGCGCTGCGCCGATTCGCCGCTGCTGCCCAGCAGGGTGACATAGCCCTTGGCGCCCAGCGCCTCGTCCACGCCCGCGGCGAACTCGGCGAAGAACGGGTTGGCCAGGTCGTTGACCACCAGCGCCACCGCGGTGGACACGCGCTGGCGCAGGTTGGCCGCCGCGCGGTTGTAGACGTAGCCCTGGCGGCGCATCTCGGCCTCGACGCGCTCGCGCGTGTCGGCATGCACCAGTGGACTGCTGCGCAGGACGAGCGACACGGTGGCGCGCGACACCCCGCAGGCATGGGCGATGTCGTTGAGCGTGATCCTGCGGGGGGTATCGGCCATGTGTCGCATGCCCTGGGCCTGGCTGGAACGGCCCAGCACCGGCCATGCTGCGCGATGGCCGGTGCCGGCCGCAAGTCGCCGCGTCGGTGGCGCGGCGTCAGGCATGGCGATGGTGTCGTCGCCATGGCGGCCCTACGGCATGCCGCGCGCTGGATCCATGTGCGTCCGCAGCATCGACGCGGTGCATCCTTCGACGCGATCGCCGGTTTTCGCAGGCGTGGCTGACATTTGCGTCGCCTATGGCCGAATCGGCTTGAAATGTCGATTTGGATCGTTCTAAATCGGGTCGACGCCTGGCTGGCTCCGCCGCCGCGGCGCGCCGCCATTGCACCGATCACGAGGGAAGCACGATGGACCACCCCGCCCGCGCGCCGCTGTCGGCCGCCACCCCCCACGCGCGCCGCCGCGCCCTGCTGCGCCATGGCCGCCGCGCCGTCTGCGTGGCCCTGCTGCTGGCGCTGCCGGTCACCGGCACGCTGGCGCGCGCCGCCGACGACGACCTGGCCGCGCAGGTCAACACCTTCATCGGCACGCGCGATGAGGGCAACACCTTCCCCGGCGCCGCCGCGCCGTTCGGCATGATCCAGGTCAGCCCGATCGGCTCGCACTACGCCGGCTGGCGCGATGGCGACGAGCGCATCCGCGGCTTCGGCCATTCCTTCATCTCCGGCGCCGGCTGCTGGGAACAGGGCGGCCAGGTCTCGGTGCTGCCGGTGACCGGCCGCATCGGCCCCGGCGGTGACTTCGATACGTCCAAGAACGACGTCTTCGACCAGACCAAGTACGGCGCGCGCTACACGCAGGCCGGTTCGACCGGCCAGGCCGGCGACTACCGCGTGCGCCTGACCGACTACGGCGGCATCGAGGTAGAGACCACCGCCCTGACCCGCGCCTCGGGCGAGCGCTACACCTACCCGGCCTCCGCCGGCGAAGGCCACGTGCTGATCAACGTCGGCCAGGCCAACCAGAAGCATCGGGTGATCGGCAGCCAGGTGCATGTGGTCGGCGATCGCGTGGTCGAGGGCAAGATCACCACGCTGAGCTTCTGCGGAGGGCATCAGTACGCGACCTGGTTCCGCATCGAGTACGACCGCCCGTTCAAGGCCTTCGGCGTGTGGGGCCAGGCCGGCGGCACGCCGGGCGCGCGCGACAGCATGGAAAGCGAGTACGAGCCGCTCAACGGCGCCTGGGTCAGCTTCGACACCAGCAAGAACAAGCAGGTCACCGCGATCACCTCGATCTCGCACGTCGATGCCGAGGGCGCGCGCGTCAACCTGCGCAGCGAGGGCATGCAGGGCGGCAAGCTGCGCGCCTTCGAGCCGATGCGCCGCGACGCGCGTGCGCTGTGGCAGCAGGCGCTGTCTAAGATCCGCATCGACGGCGGCAGCAAGGACGACCGCGCCGTGTTCTACACCGCGCTTTACCACGCGCTGCTGCAGCCGATGACCGGCAACGACGCCGACGGCCGCTACCGCGGCTACGACGACGCCATCCACGAGGCCAAGGACTGGACCTATTACGAGTTCTTCTCGCTATGGGACACCTACCGCTCGCAGAACCAGCTGCTGGCGCTGATCGAGCCGCAGCGCGCGCGCGACATCGGCCGTTCGCTGCTGGCCATCGACGCGCAGGGCGGCTGGCTGCCGCGCTGGGGCTACGCCAACTTCGACACCAACACCATGACCGGCGATCCGGTCACGCCCTTCCTGGTGGACCTGTGGCGCTACGGCGCGCTCAAGGGCCTGGAGCCGCAGGCCTGGGCCGCGCTGCGCAAGAACGCCTGGGGCGTGCCGCCGCTGGCCTCGCGCCACGAGGGCCGCGCGGGCAATGTGAACTATTTGCGCAACGGCTTCGTGTTCTTCGACCGCACCTTCCCGGCCAAGGGCATGGACGTGGATCCGCAGAACGGCGGCTCGGCCACGCTGGAGTACGCGCTGGGCGACTGCGCGCTGTCGCTGATGGCTGACAGGCTGGGCCATGGCGACGACGCGGCCGCGCTGCGCACGCGCGGCGGCAACTGGCACAAGGTCTGGGATGCGGACCTGCACGAGCGGGCCTCGGGCTACCAGGGCTTCCCGCGTCCGCGCCTGGCCGATGGCCAGTGGTTCACCCCACCCACCGGCACCTACGACCCGCGCTCGCACTACGGCTTCCATGAAGGCACGGCGTGGCAGTACCAGTGGCTGGTGCCGCAGGACATCCCGGGCCTGGCCACGGCGATGGGCGGACGCGAGGCGATGGGCAAGCGGCTGGACGACTTCTTCGCCTACGACCAGCTCGTGGCCGATCCGCAGGGCGCGGCGCGCAAGGCCTGGGTCGGCGGGCCCTATAGCTACTACGGCCAGTACCGCTACAACCCCAACAACGAGCCGACCATGCACGTGCCGGCGCTGTACAGCCTGATCGGCCAGCCGTGGAAGACGGCCACGGTGCTGTCCTCGGTGCAGACCTTGTTCACCAACGCGCCCAACGGCGTGACCGGCAACGACGATCTGGGCACGATGTCGGCGTTCTATCTGTTCAGCACGCTGGGCTTCTCGCCGCTGATGCCGGGCACCGGCCAGATGCTGCTGCATCCGCCGCGCTTCATCCGCGCGCGCATCGACCTGGGCAACGGCCGCACCCTGACCGTGCGCGGCAATGCCGCACCGCAGGCCGGCCCGCGCTACGTGCAGGGCGTGCGCTTCAACGGCAAGCCGCAGTCGGCGGTGTGGATGGACGTGGACGCGCTCAAGCAGGGCGGCACGTTGGACTACACCCTGGGCACGCAGCCCGACCCGCAGGGCTGGGGCACCGCGGCCGACGCCGCGCCGGCGGCGGCCTGCCCGGTCTAAGAGCGCTGGCCGTCTCGAAGCGGCGCGCGTTTTGCCCCCTCCCTTTGGCCGAAGGCCAAGGGGAGGGATGGGGAGGGGTTGCTCTTCGCGGCAAAGGCAAAGGCAAGAGCAACCCCCTCCCAACCTCCCCCTTCGCTGCGCGAAAGGGGAGGGGCGGATTTCGCCTTCGCGGGGATAACGCTAGAGATTTTTAGCGGCTGCGGTTAGCGGCCCTTGGACACCGCAGCGCTTACGCCTTAGGCGGGGCGGTCGAGCCGCGCAGCATCAGTTCGAAGGTCAGCGTCTGCTGCAGCGGTACGTCGGCCGCGGCCAGGATGTCCAGCAGCAGCTGTACCGCGCGCACGCCGATCTCGCGCATGGGCTGGGCCACGGTGGTCAGCGGCGGGGTGAGATAGCGCGAAGAGGCCAGGTCGTCGAAACCGACCACCGAGAGGTCGCGCGGCACGCGCAGGCCGCGTTCGCGGCAGGCCGCCAGCACGCCCAGCGCCGACTGGTCGCTGAAGCAGAACGCCGCGGTCGGCGCATCGTCGGTGCCCAGCCAGGCGCTGGCCGCGGCATGCCCCGATTCCACCGAGAAGTCCCCCGGCACCAGGCGCAGCTGGCGCACCCGGCCACGCGCCTTGGCCGCCGCGCGCACGCCCTGCAGGCGCTGCTGGTGCAGCGGATTGTCCGGCGGACCGCCGACCACGGCGATGCGCGCGTGGCCCAGCGCATAGAGATGCTCCATCGCCGCGCGCGCGGCCGCGGCGTTGTCGATGTGCACGCTGGGGATGCCCAGCGCCGGATCGAACTCGCAGCCGTTGACCACCGGTGCCGCGGCGCCCAGCTGCTTGACGATCTGCCGCGCGGTCGGCGGCAGCCGGTGGCCGAGCACGATCAGCCCATCGGCCTCGTTCCGGCGCAGCATCTGCGCGTAGCGTTCCTCGCGCGCCGGCTGCTGCTGGGTATCGCCCAGCAGCACCGCATAGCCGGCCGCCTGCGCGGCGTCCTCGGCGCCCTGCAGGATCTGGGCGAAGAACGGGTTGGCGATGTCCGGCACGGTGACCAGGATCTTGCCGGTGCGCTGGGTCTTGAGCGTGCGCGCGGCCGCGTTGGGCACATAGCCCAGCGTGGCCACGGCGCGCTCGATGCGCGCACGCGTTTCCGGCAGCACCTTCTCCGGCCGCGACAGCGCGCGCGAGACCGTGCCGGCCGAAACGCCCGCGTGCTTGGCAATGTCGTAGATGGTCGGCATGGGGCAAGCGTGTCACGTCCTTGGTGGCCATGGCTATGCCGCGGGCAGCGGCGCCCAGGCAGGCGCGGCCTTGCGGTGCAATGCACAACGTGCGCGGCCACGACGCCATGCTAGGATCGTGCAATCGATTGCATCAAGAACGCAAAGCATGCGAACGCTCAAGGGCCCGGCGCTGTTCCTGGCGCAGTTCATTGGCGACACCGCGCCATTCAACCGGTTGGACACGCTGGCGCAATGGGCCGCAGGCCTGGGGTACCGCGGCGTGCAGGTGCCGACCAGCGCACCACACATCTTCGACCTGGCCAAGGCCGCCGAGAGCCAGGACTACTGCGACGATCTGGCCGGCATGCTGGCCGGCCACGGCGTGCAGATCACCGAGCTGTCGACCCATCTGCAGGGCCAGCTGGTCGCGGTGCATCCGGCCTACGACACGCTGTTCGACGGCTTCGCGCCGGAATCGCTGCGCGGCAACCCGCCCGCGCGCCAGGCCTGGGCGGTCGAACAACTCAAGCTGGCGGCCAAGGCCAGCCAGCGCCTGGGCCTGAAGGCGCACGCCAGCTTCTCCGGCGCCCTGGCCTGGCCGTACTTCTACCCCTGGCCGCAGCGTCCGGCCGGTCTGGTCGATGAGGCCTTCGCCGAACTCGGTCGCCGCTGGCGGCCGATCCTGGATGCGTTCGACGCCTGCGATGTGGACCTGTGCTTCGAGATCCACCCGGGCGAGGATCTGCACGACGGCGCCACCTTCGAGCGCTTCCTCGAGGTGGTCGACCATCACCCGCGCGCCAAGATCCTCTACGACCCCAGCCACCTGCTGCTGCAGCAGATGGACTACCTGGGCTTCATCGACCGCTACCACGCGCGCATCGGCATCTTCCACGTCAAGGACGCCGAGTTCCGCCCCAGCGCGCGCAGCGGCGTGTACGCCGGCTACCAGGACTGGATCGACCGGCCCGGGCGGTTCCGCTCGCTGGGCGATGGGCAGATCGACTTCAAGGCGATCTTCTCCAAGTTCGCCCAGTACGATTTCCCCGGATGGGCGGTGCTGGAATGGGAGTGCTGCCTCAAGCACCCCGAGGACGGCGCGCGCGAAGGCGCACCCTTCATCCGCGACCACATCATCCGCGTGACCGAACACGCCTTCGACGATTTCGCCGACAGCGGCGCCAGCCCGGAAGCGCTGCGCGGTTTGCTGGGGCTCTAAGACACCACTGACCTGGGAGGGGAAGTCATGACGTCCATCCTGTCGCGCCTCGGCGCGATGATGTTCCTGCAGTTCTTCATCTGGGGCGCGTGGTTCGTGACCCTGGGCACCTATCTGGTGCAGGGCCCGCTGCAGGCCAGCGCGGGCCAGGTCGCCACGGCCTTCCTGAGCCAGTCCATCGGCGCGATCGTGGCGCCCTTCCTGGTGGGCCTGATCGCCGACCGCTACTTCGCCGCCCAGCGCATCCTGGCCGTGCTGCACCTGGCCGGGGCGGCGCTGATGTGGGGCGCCTCGGTGGCCACCACGTTCGACACCTTCGCCGCCTGCGTGATGGGCTACATGCTGCTGTTCATGCCCACCCTGGCGCTGGCCAACAGCATCGCCATGCGCCACATGCAGGTGCCGGAGAAGCAGTTCCCGCCGGTGCGCGTGGCCGGCAGCGTCGGCTGGATCGTGGCCGGCGTGCTGATCGGCTGGCTGGGCTGGGAACAGGCCCATCGCCTGGAGCTGACCTTCCGCATGGCCGCGCTGGCCTCGGCGCTGCTGGGCCTGTATGCCTTCACCCTGCCCCACACCCCGCCGCTGGAGCAGCAGCGCAACGCCAGCCTGGGCAAGATGATCGGCCTGGATGCGCTGGGGCTGCTGAAGTCGCGCTCGTACCTGGTGTTCTTCCTGGCCTCGATCGCCATCTGCATCCCGCTGTCGTTCTACTACAACTTCACCAATCCCTATCTCAACGACCTGGGCGTGCGCGGCGCGGCCGGGCTGCAGTCGCTGGGCCAGGTGTCCGAAGTGCTGCTGATGCTGGCCATGCCGTTCCTGTTCGCGCGGCTGGGGGTCAAGACCATGCTGGCGCTGGGCATGGCCGCCTGGGTGGCACGCTATGCGCTGTTCGCCTACGGCGATGCCGGCGGCGGCTTCGCGCTGCTGGTGATCGGCATCGTGCTGCACGGCATCTGCTACGACTTCTTCTTCGTCACCGGGCAGATCTACACCGACGCCCATGCCGGTCCGGCTTTCCGCAGCAGCGCGCAGGGCTTCATCACCCTGGCCACCTATGGCGTGGGCATGCTGATCGGCACCTTCCTGTCCGGCGCGGTGGTCGAGCACTACACCACCGCCGCGGGGCGCGACTGGCAGAGCATCTGGCTGTTCCCGGCCGGCGTGGCGCTGGTGGTGCTGATCGCCTTCCTACTGCTGTTCCGCGATCGGCCGGCCAAGGCCGCCGTCGCCTCGGCCACGCATTGAGGAGCGCCACCGCATGAGCCCGCTTGGCATCGTCATCGTCGGCACCGGCATGATCGGCGCGGTACATCGCCGCGCCGCGCTGCTGGCCGGCGCGCAGGTCCGCGGCGTGGTCGGCTCCTCGCCCGCCCGCGGCGGGGAGGCCGCGCGCGCCTGGAATCTGCCGCGCGCGTACCGCGACCTGGACGAGGCCCTGGCCGATCCGCAGGTGCAGGTGGTGCACGTCTGTACGCCCAACCACCTGCACCGGCCGATGGCGCAGGCCGCACTGGAATCCGGCCGCCACGTGATCTGCGAAAAGCCGCTGGCCACCACGCTGGACGACGCCGAGGCGCTGGCCGATCTGGCCGCTGCCACGGGCCTGGTGGCCACCGTGCCCTTCGTCTATCGCTACCACCCGGTGGTGCGCGAGGCGCGCGCCCGCATCGCCGACGGCGAGCTGGGCCCGCTGCGCCTGATCCACGGCAGCTATCTGCAGGACTGGCTGCTGGATCCGGCCAGCAACAACTGGCGCGTGGACCCTAAGCTGGGCGGCGCATCGCGCGCCTTCGCCGACATCGGCTCGCACTGGTGCGACCTGGTGGAATGGGTCGGCGGCGAGCGCTTCGCCGAGGTCAGCGCGGCCTTCGAGACCGTCATCGCCGAGCGCGGAGCGAGCACCGGCGAGAGCTTCGCCACGCCGGCCGCCGGCGGTGCGCTGCAGGCGGTGTCCAGTGAGGACGTGGCTGCGGCCCTGTTCAAGACCACGCGCGGCACGCTGGCCACGCTGACAGTGAGCCAGGTCTCGGCCGGGCGGCACAACCGGCTGTGGTTCGAGATCGACGGCGCCAAGGCCGCCGTGGCCTTCGACCAGGAAGACTGCGAGCGCCTGTGGATCGGCCGACCCGACCAGCGCGAGGAGATCTTCGTGCGCGGCCCGGGCGCGGGCAGCGCCGAGCAGCGCCGGCTCTCCTCGCTGCCGCCCGGCCATGCGCAGGGCTATGCGCAGTGTTTCGAGGCCTTCGTCGCCGACACCTACCGCGCCATCGCCGGGCAGACGCCCGAAGGCCTGCCGACCTTCGCCGACGGCCTGCGCTCGGCGCGCATCGTCGAGGGCGTGATCGCCTCGGCGCGCACGCGCGCCTGGACATCCATCGACGCGTGACCACGCGCCGCCATCCTCGATCG
This sequence comes from Pseudoxanthomonas sp. UC19_8, assembly GCF_042700505.1. Taxonomy (NCBI): domain Bacteria; kingdom Pseudomonadati; phylum Pseudomonadota; class Gammaproteobacteria; order Lysobacterales; family Lysobacteraceae; genus Pseudoxanthomonas; species Pseudoxanthomonas sp. UC19_8. The sequence goes on along the minus strand of NZ_CP170559.1, from coordinate 421,818 downwards.
TCGAATCTCCGGGAGGACCTATGACGCTCACCCTGCCCCGCCGCCTTGCCGCCACCGCCCTGCTGCTCTGCGCAGCGCTTCCCGCGCTGGCCAAGGAGCGCACCGCCGCGCAGCTGCCCATCGCCGTGCAGATGTACTCGCTGCGCAACATCCCCTCGCTGGAAGACCGCCTCAAGCTGGTCCACGACGCCGGCATCACCGCGGTGGAAACCGTGGGCACGCAGGACACCACCGCGCCGCAGCTCAAGGCGCTGCTGAACAAGTACGGGATCATCGTCACCTCCTCGCACGTGCCGCTGGCCGAGCTGCGCAAGGATCTGCCCGGCGTGGTCGCCTTCAACAAGGCCATCGGCAACCGCGTGCTGGTGGTGCCTTATCTGGACGATGCCGACCGGCCCAAGGACGCCGCGGGCTGGACCGCGCTGGGCAAGTCGCTGGGCCAGCTGGCGACCACGCTCAAGGCACAGGGCATGACCCTGGCCTATCACAACCACAACTTCGAGTTCGTCCGCTTCGGCGACAAGACCGGCCTGGAGCTGCTGCTCGAGGGCGCCGGCCCGGCGCTGAAGTCCGAGCTGGACCTGGCCTGGGTGGCGCGTTCGGGCAACGATCCGGTGGTCTACCTGGGCAAGCTCAAGGGCCGTCTGTACGCGGTGCACGCCAAGGACAATGCGCCGGAAGGCCAGGCCGCCGACGAGAGCGGCTTCGCCGCGGTCGGCCACGGCGTGCTGAACTGGAAGGCGATCCTGCCCGCCGCCGATCGCGCCGGGGTCAAGTGGTACATCATCGAGCACGACAACCCGCGCGACCCGGCCGCCGTGGTCAAGGCCGGCGCGGCCTATCTGGTCGAACATCTGCCGGCGGATGTGAAGCGCTGAGGCGCGGTACGCAGGCACAGGACCGGAACGACGGCGCCTTCGGGCGCCGTCGTTCTTTGCAGGTCGTGTTCATCACGGCCTCTGATGCCTTTCACCTCGCGCCATTTCTGTAGAGCGGAGCTTGCTCCGCTGCGCTTCGGCCGTCATCGGGAAAGCCCCAGCGGAGCAAGCTCCGCTCTACAGGTGGGAGCAGGCCGCCGAGCAGATCAGCCTAGGCCGTCACTGGCCGCGGCCAGGAGCGGCACCACGATGTCGCTGACGGGGGTCGGGATGCCGTGGGCGCGGCCGCGGCGGGCGATGACGCCGTTGCGGATGTCCCATTCCAGCGGCCTGCCGGCCTGGCGGTCCCTGAGGATGGAGGTCCCCAGATCGGGCGGCGAGGACTGGAACTGGTCCAGGATCGCCTGCGGCACCTCGTCGCCAAGCGCAGCGCCCTCGGCCCGCGCCACGGCGAGGCCTTCGCGCAGATACGCCAGCGCGAGTCCGGCGATGTCCGGGCGGGCGAACATGCCGGAGCGGCGCTGCGCCAGCGCCATGAGGCCGGCCACCGCGTTCTGCAGCAGCTTGCGCCAGGCCACGGTAGGAAAGTCGGCGACCAGCTCGATGGCGCAACGGGTGCCGCGCAGCGCCTCGGCGACGACGCCGGCATCGGGCGTGTCCGGCAGGGTGAGGCGCGCCGGCGCACGCAGGCGGACGCTGCCATCGGCCTGCGCCTGTGCGGGAAACCACACGACCGCGGGCACGATCCGTCCCTGCGGGCAGTACGGCGCGAGCGAGTCGACCTGCTCGACACCGTTCTGCAGCGCGCACACCACCGTGCGCGGGCCGCCCAGCGCCGCGAGCCACGGCGCCGCTGCCGCGTTCTGCGTCGCCTTCAACGCCAGGAAGACCAGGTCGACCCTGCGATCGCACCGCGCGGGGTCGGTCAGCACCGGCCCAGGAACGCCGATGCGGCGATCGCCGTCCTGCAGCCAGAGCTGATCGCGGGCCGTGCGGCCGCACAGCAGGGGCGTGCGGCCGACCTCGTGCAGCATCGCCGCGACCGTGGTGCCGATGGCGCCGGGGCCGACGACTGCGACGGTAATGTCGGAAGGATTGGACTGCCTGTACATCGCGCACCTGTTGCTTGGTGGGAAGGGCTTGCCTACGCGCCAGTCGCGCGGGCCGAGTCGGATATGTAACATATTCCAAATTAGCAAGAAGAAAGGTAACTCCGTTACGCAAGCCGAAGGTCGGCTCGGCCAATGGCTCGGCAGCATCCAGGCGCGCTGCGGCGATCTCGCCGCGAGCGAGGCCAAGGTCGCCGCGCTGCTGCTGGCCGATCCGCTGTTCGTGGGCGCCAGCACCACCGCGGAGGTCGCCGCACGCGCCGGCGTGTCGCCGCCGAGCGTGGTGCGCGCCGCGCGGGCGATCGGCTTTGCCGGCTTCACCGAGCTCAAGCTCGAGATCGCGCGCGCCCGCGGCACCGCCGGCTTCTTCGCGCCTCCCGCCGCGCTCGCCGCCGATGCGCCGCTGGCCGCCGTGCTGGAGGCCTCCATCCGCGCGGGCACCGATGCGCTGACCGCGCTCGGCGGCGCGGTGGAGCCGGCGGCGCTGAGCCAGGCGGTCGGCGTCCTGCACGCCGCGCGCCAGGTCATCGTCTTCGGCGCCGGGCCTTCGGCGACGGTGGCCGCCGATGCGGTCTTCCGCCTGCGCGCGATCGGCGTCACCACCATCGGCATCGCGGATCATCTGTCGGCGATGATCGCGGTGCGCCTGCTCGGCTCGGGCGATGCCGTGATCGCCGTGAGCTCGACGGGGCGCACCGCCACCACGCTCGCCATCGCCGATGCGGCCGCCTCCGCGGGCGCCTCGCTCATCGCCATCAGCAACCAGTACGGCACGCCGCTGGCGACGCTGGCCGATATCGCGCTGGTCGTCGGCGGGCCACCACTACCGGCGCAGATGGCCGCGGCGGGCAGCCGGCTGGCCCAGCTGGTCGTCATCGATGCGCTTGTCGCCGCGCTCGCGCTGCGCGATCCGGCGCGCACGCGCCGCGCGGAGCGGGCGGGGATCGATCTGCCCGACCTGTCCTGATGTCGCCCGGCACGGTCGCGATGGTCCTCGGCGCGGCCGGGGCGCACGCGGTATGGAACCTCGCCTCCAAGTCCAAGCGCGGTGACGCCTTCCTGTTCGTGTGGGCCTATACCTGGGCATCCACGTTGCTGTTCGTCCCGTTCGGCATTGCGATGGCGATCCGCGAGCAGCAGCCCTTCGATACGCGGCTGGTCGTGGCATCCGTCCTCTCGGCAGGCCTGCACACGGCGTATTCGCTGACGCTGCAGGCCGGCTACGACCGCGCCGCGCTGGGCGTGGTGTATCCGGTGGCGCGCGCGACCGGGCCCATGCTGACGATGGGCTTCGCAGTATTGGTGCTGGGCGAACGCCTGACGCCGGTGGCGGTGCTGGGCGCGCTGCTCATCGTCGCCGGCATCCTCGTCGTCATCGGCAATCCCTTCCGCACAGGGAGCCGGCATGCGCTGCCGGGGATGCTCTGGGGCGCCGCGACCGGGGCCGCGATCGCGGCCTACACGCTCTGGGACAGCTACGCGGTCACCACCTGGCGCCTGGCGCCGGCGAGCTACTACGCCGGCACCCTCCTGCTGCAGGGCCTGATCATGACGCCGCTGGCGCTGCGCCGCAGGCAGCGGCTGGCGGCGACCCTGCGCAGCGACGCCAGGCCGATCCTGGTGGTGGCGCTGTTCTCGCCGCTGGCCTACCTGCTGGTGCTCACCGCCATGCAGCGCGCACCGGTGGCGCTGGTCGCGCCGCTGCGCGAGTCATCCATCGTCATCGGCGCCCTGCTCGCCTGCTGGCTGTTCGGCGAAGACCATCTCGCGCGCCGCGTCGCCGGCGCGGTCGTCGTCCTGGCTGGCATTGCGGCGATCGGCTTCTGAAGCGATGCCTCTATTGGAGCAACTGTCTCAGATCGAGTCGCTCCCTCCCTGTAGAGCGGAGCTCGCTCCGCTGCTCTTCGCCCGGATCGTCGGGAAAGCCCCAGCGGAGCAAGCTCCGCTCTACGGATGAGTGCAATGCCGCCGCTGGCGAGTCAAACCGGCTACAGCTCCCGCACCCAGATGTTGCGGTAGCTCACCTTGGCGTTGTGGTCCTGCAGGAAGATCGGCGCGCAGCCATGCGGTGCGTAGGACGGAGCGCCGATGTACTCGGTCTTGCCCGCGATCACCGTGTCGTTCTGCACCAGCACGCCGTTATGCAGCACGGTGATGCGCGCCGGCGCGGTCAGGCCGCCGCCCTGCGAGAAGCGCGGCGCGGTCCAGATCACGTCGTAGGTCTGCCACTGGCCCGGCGCGCGCGAGGCGTTGACCAGCGGGATGGCCTGCTTGTAGATCGAACCGGCCTGGCCGTTGGAATACGTCGCGCTCTGGTAGCTGTCCAGCACCTGCAGCTCGTAGCGGTCCTGCAGGAAGACGCCGCTGTTGCCGCGGTTCTGCCCTTCCAGGCCCTTGGTCTCGGTCGGCGTACGCCATTCCACATGCAGCTGCACATCGCAGAAACTCTTCTTGCTGCGGATGCCCTTGCTGCCCGGCACCACGGTGACCGCGCCATCGGCCACGCTCCAGCCCGGCTTGCCGCCGTCCTCGCCCTCCCAGGCCGACAGGTCCCTGCCGTCGAACAGCACCACCGCATCCGACGGTGCCGCGCCTACCGGCGTGGCCACAGCCGCCGGCACCGGCTTCCACACCTCGGTCTTGGCCGGGTCGCCCTGCGTCTGCTGCGCACACGCCGGCACGGCGGCCAGCGCACAGGCCAGCATCGCGATCGCTTGCTTGCTCATCTTGTTCTCCCTTGGGCGATGCCGTGGCATCGCGCGTTGTTGGCCTTCAGGTCGCCCAGGCCGGGGTGCCCGGCTCGTAGGGCAGATCGCCGTCGAAGCGGCCCGGCACCGGCACGTAGCGCAGCACCTTGGTCGCGCCCACCTCGGAGGTGAAGAAGCCGAACAGCACCAGCTGCTTGATCATGGTGAAGTAATGCGGCGGGATCGCCGCGCTGTCGGCGCCCTCGTCGTCGGCCTTTTTCGGATCGGGGCTGGCGGCCCGGGCCTCGGCGGCGAGCTTGTCCAGCAGCTCGGCGCGCTGGGCCGGCTTGAGCGCCAGGAAGCCGCCCTTGGCCCGCTTGTCCAGATCGGCCAGGCCGGCGCGGAACACCGCCTGCTGCTGCGGGTCGTAGCAATCGGTCACGAAGCGGGCCATGAACACCCCCACGCCCGCATCCTTGGCGCCGGGCGTGTCGGTGCGCGGCAGGATGGTCTCGGCGATCTCGTCCAGCAGCGCCACCTGCGTCTTGGAGAAGGCGTTGTTGGCCGGCGGCACCGGCAGCTGGGCCTGGCCGAACACCACCGAGGGCAGGCCGATCATGGCCATGCCGGTGGCGGCGGTGATCATCTTGAGCAGTTCGCGTCGTTGCATTACAGGTTCCCCGCCTTGAGTTCGCGCACGGCATGGTCGGCCGCGCGTGCGGTCAGCGCCATGTAGGTCAGCGATGGATTCACGCAGGCCGCCGAGGTCATGCACGCCCCGTCGGTCACGAACACGTTGGGCGCATCCCAGACCTGGTTGTGCATGTTCAGCACCGAGGTCTTGCGGTCGCGGCCCATGCGCGCGGTGCCCATCTCGTGGATGCCCATGCCCGGCGCGTAGTCGCTCTCGTAGACCTCCACGTCCTTGACGCCGGCGGCCTCGAGCATCTCGGCCGCGTCGGCGCCCATGTCCTTGCGCATGGCGTGCTCGTTCTCGCGCAGGGACACGTCCATCGCCAGCACCGGCAGGCCCCACTTGTCCTTGACGTTGCGGTTCAGGCTGATGGTGTTGTCGTGGTAGGGCAGGATCTCGCCGAAGGCGGTCATGCCGATGCGCCATTCGCCCGGCACGGTCAGCGCCTGCTTGAGGTCGGCGCCGATGTTGAGCTCGGCGATGTCGCGCGACCAGCCGGTGCGGCTGGCGCCGCCCTGGTAGCCGAAGCCGCGCACGTAGTCGCGCCGCTCCTCGCCCAGATTGCGGAAGCGCGGGATGTAGAAGCCGCACGGCCGGCGCCCGTAGTAGTACTTGTCCTCATAGCCATCCACCCGGCCCGAAGCGCCGACGCGGAAGTGATGGTCCATGACGTTGTGGCCCAGCTCGCCGGAGGACGAGCCCAGCCCGCCTTCCCACACATCGGTGGCCGAGTTCATCAGCAGCCAGGTCGAGTTGAACGCCGAGGCGTTGAGGAACACCACCTTGGCCGTGTAGACATAGGTCTGCCCGGTCTCCGCGTCGATGATCTCCACGCCCTTGGCGCGCTTGCGGTCCTTGTCGTACAGCACTTCCTTGACGATGGAGAACGGCCGCAGCGTCAGGTTGCCGGTGGCCATCGCCGCCGGCAGCGTGGCCGACTGCGTGGAGAAATACGCGCCGAACGGACAGCCCAGGATGCACTTGTTGCGGTACTGGCAGTTGACCCGGCCCTGCTCGGGCTTGGGCTGGGTGATGTTGGCCGTGCGCGAGTGGATCATGTGGCGCGTGCCGCCAAAGGCCTTCTTCAGGCGCGCGGCCACGTCCTGCTCGACGATGTTCAGCGGGATCGGCGGCAGGAACTGCCCGTCGGGCAGCACGTCCAGCCCCTCGGTCGTGCCGGCGATGCCGGCGAAGCGCTCGACATGGTCGTACCAAGGCGCGATGTCGGCGTAGCGGATCGGCCAGTCCACCGCGATGCCCTCCTTCGCGTTGGCGCCGAAGTCGATGTCGGACAGGCGATAGCTCTGCCGTCCCCACATCAGCGAGCGTCCGCCCACGTGGTAACCGCGGAACCAGTCGAAGCGCTTGGTCTCGGTGTAGGGGCAGTCCTTCTCGTCGGCCCACATGCCGTAGGTGCTTTCCGAGAGCGGATAGTCGCGCTTGAGGACCGGATGATCGGCCTTCATCTGCTGGGTCGGCGTGTCATGATGCGGATAGTCCCAGGCCTCCTTGCCCGCGTTGACGTAGTCCTTGATGTGCTCGATGTTGCGGCCGCGCTCGAGCATCAGGACCTTCAGGCCGCGCTCGGTCAGCTCCTTGGCGGCCCAGCCGCCGCTGATGCCGGAGCCGACGACGATCGCGTCGTAGTGGTTGTCTGCCATGGGTGACTGCTTCCCTCGGTGGATAGTGGGTCTCTCACACGTCGCACAGGGCGATGGCCTGGCGCAGCGCGTCGATCGGGTCGGTATGGGCGGCGCTGAATTCGTGCGCCACGTAGCCGCCAAAGCCGGTGTCGCGGATGGCGCGGCAGATGGCGGCGTAGTTGAGCTCCTGGGTGTCGTCCAGCTCATGCCGTCCGGGCACGCCGGCGGTATGGTAGTGGACGAAGTATTCATGGTTGCGACGGATGCTCGCGATGATGTCGCCTTCCATGATCTGCATGTGATAGATGTCGAACAGCAGGCCGAAATTGGGCGAGCCGATGCGCTTGCACAGCTCCACGCCCCAGGCCGAGTGGTCGCACAGATAGTCGGCGTGGTCCACGCGCGAGTTCAGCAATTCCATCACCAGCACCACCCCGCGCTTCTCGGCATGGCCCAGCACCCGCTTGAGCCCGACTTCGGCATTGCGCATGCCCTGCAGTGGGTCCATGCCGTTGCGGTTGCCGGAGAAACAGATCAGGTTGCGATAGCCCGCGTCGGCGACCAGGTCGATATGGCGCGTGTAGCGCGCGACCAGCTCGTCATGGAACTCGGTGCCGGCGAAGCCCTGCTTCAGGCTGATCTCCGCCCCATTGCACATCGGGCTGTCGATGCCGTGCGCCTTCAGCACCGGCCACTCCTCCGGCCCGACCAGATCGATGGCCGACAGGCCCACCTGCTTCACCGTTACGCACAGCTGGTCGATGGGCTGCTGGAACAGCCAGCGCGCCACCGACTGCTTCAGCCGGCCCTTGGGCGCGGACGGCGCCGTCGCAGGGGCCGCGGCCCACGCAGGAAGCAACGCGGAGGAGGCGAGCCCGACGCTGCCCAGCACGCCCATGCGCAGCAGATCGCGGCGGGTGGGACCGGTGTTCATGCGGGGCGCTCCTGCGTCATCGCGCGCGCCTGGGGCGAGCCCCGGCCATGCAGCAGCGAGAGGGCAACGGCCACAGGCCTCAGCCTGTGTGTTGACACAGCGGGCTGGGCACTGGAACGAGAAAAAAAGCATCCCTGCCACGGAGAAGGTTCACCCTCCGCGTAGATCCAACCCAAGCCCTGCGCACTGTCGCTTCGTGCCATCGCCTCGGCCTCCCAACCGGACATGACGCCGCATGAGCCTCCCCATGCAATCGATTGCACGATAGCAGCCGCGGTGCTGATTGCAAGCTGCAAACCCGCATTCGCGCGTGTTGCGCAGCAGCAATGACGATGCGCAAAGCGGCCCGGCCCGGCCTGCCGCAGCGCAAGTGCCGGACATCGACTGGATGTGTCAGATGTGACAAAGAAGCCGGGCGGCGACTGGGACGCTGGACCTCCGGCGTCTTCGCTTTTCCTACAGCATCTGACGCACTTGAGCACCGCACACGGAGACGTAATCCATGCAAAGGACCCGTCCCGCCTGCCGACACTCGTGCTCCACACAGCGCTCGATCGCAACCTGCGCCAGAACGCAGCTCGCCCAGACGCGGTCTACCTCACTTCCCCCAACCGCATCGACGCGAGCGCCCCGGACGCTACAATGCCCGCCCCGCAGCGGGCCTATAGCTCAACGGTTAGAGCAGAGGACTCATAATCCTTTGGTTCCAGGTTCGAATCCTGGTGGGCCCACCAGGTTCAAGTGACAGGAAGTCCTGTCTGCTGCCGAGACCGCCCACAGTAATGGCTTTGGCTCTTGGCCGGTCAAAGGAACCCCGTGAAGCGGGGTATCGCAATGCGTCAGCACGGGGCCAAGCCCGCATTGTCCCGGGCCGCGCCACTCATCCCCTGACAAATGGCTGCACGAGGCCAGGATCGCTGATAGAACGAGCGAGTTCTGTGCCAAGGTGGAACCGCGCAGCTCGAAGCGCGCATGCTGTCGTCAACGTCATTACGGGGATGGTCAGCAAGGCGGCACAATGCCCAGACAGACGATGTTGTAGATACCAGAATCAGCCAATGCTTATCAGGCAGGCCTTTCTGCGACGAGCGTCCGCCTGTCCTGGCGGGATCGGCGGATCCGATGCTGTCATGCACCGCGGAGATTCACGCAGGGGCGGGATTTTCGGGGGAGCAAGGACGACCAGGACAAGCCATGAGCACAAACGAGATCAACGATACCTTGATGCCCTGTCCCTGCTGTGGACATCGGACGATTGGCGAGTCGGGCGGATATGAGATTTGTGATGTGTGCAATTGGGAGGATGACCCGGTTCAGTCGGAGCATCCGGACCTCGCCGGCGGTGCCAACAAATTGAGCCTCCATCAGGCCAGAGCCCAGTGGCAATCCGGCAGCGTGGAAAAGTAAGGACTGGAAGCCCTTCCTGGAGGACCGATGCGCCATCTCAACGACCTGGACGTCAGAACCAATCTTGCCGCTGGCCGCGAGGTCGAGCAGTTGCTGCCTGAGCGCCATGAGCGGGATCAACGCGTGATCCGCTATATCTCCATCGAACGCCCTGGCCCGGATTGCTGGAAGGTCCGCCTCTGCGAGGTGTTCGACAACGGCACCCCTGACTTCATCGATCTCTATGAGTTCGAGGCGGCCGACCCGGATCTTCCGTTCGGAGACGAATGGACATTCGACTCCATCGAGCGCGCCATGGCGTTCGCGAGGGACGCGCTTGGCGCCAGCCACAACCGCTACGTGAATCGAGGGGTCGTCCAAGACGAGTACAGGGAGCGCTACCACCCGGCGTGGGTGGCTTCTCCTTTTCCGCCCCTCACGCCTGGGACCTGAAAAGCAGACCGATCGACGTTGATGGGCCGGACCGGCAAAGGGAGTTCGAATGATCTACAAGTTCACGGCGGAAGTCGTTTCGGTCGAGGAAGACGACGACTGCGTGGTGGTTGGGCTGGCCGATGACGCCGCTGCGCCCTCGCGTCACCTGATCCTGCAGAACGCAAAGGCCTACGACGAACAGGACAGGCATCTGCAGATGGATCATGTCCACCTGGAAATCGGCGGAGGATCCGAATCCTGCTACGGGGGCTTGGAGCAGGTGTCCCTGCTTGGCGACGTCCTTGCGCTTTCGCTTTCTGCCGAGACGCGAGGCAGGCTCGGCATCACGGAGGGCATCGAGATCCTGCTGGCGACGCGGGAGCAGCGTGGACGGCTTGAGCAAGCGCTCGAGCAAATGTGTGCCGCGGAGGCGATCCCATTTGTCCGAAGCAAGTCCAGCCACCAACCGGGGGGCAAGGAAGCAAGCTCAGAGGGAAAGCCGGCATGAGGCTGAGTATCACGTCGGTTTCCGACTGGCGGGCACGGCTGGGGAGAATCACGCACCACTATGACTACGCGATCGCCAGGTCCGCGCGCCTTTCCTATGGCACCGAAGTCACCGGCGTCGCCCTGCTCCTGATGTGCAGCGGCGACTCGGCGGACCTCAAGCGAAGGGTGCGCTTCCGGCGTAAGGACGCCGTGTTCTACACCGACATCATGCTGGATCTGTCGGTCATCATCCCGCTCTCGATGAAGGACAAGATGCGCTATGTGTCCCGCGAGATCCTTGAACAGTTGTTCGGGCAGTTGAGCGGCCGGACATTCAAGGATTTCGATTACAAGCGCTTCCTGCGCGATCTGAAGCGGTGGTTTAAACGGATCGATGACCGCTACGACGGCCACACGTCCGGACCTTGGCACTACGCTTCGGGCGAATGAGTTTCGGCGCTTGCGCGAACAGCCGGACGGTGAGCCGAGCAACCACCCGCAAGTGCCTGACGCGAGCGATCCGGTCTCAGGAATGTCGATCCAGAGCCTGGGCCAAACCTTCAGCCATGCGCTTGGCGAGCGAGCGCTGCAGCGGCACGTAGTTCTCCATGTCCGTGGCCTCGGAGAATTCGCCCGACCACAGCAGGCGCCCCTCCCCTTCGTCGAGCAGGGTCAGGACGACCACGGTCTGCTGAGCTGTCTGCCGCACGCTGACGCGAGCATGCAGTTCGGCATGCTGGCTGTCCGAGACCACGCTGTAGCCGGCGGGCAGGCTGTGACTGACTTGGGCCAGGAGACTCTCGCGCAGGCCAGTATTGAAGTGCGGGAACAGCACGTACTCGCATAGGCCCTGCGCGGGCTCGATGGCGATGCGCTGCTCCGGCCGCGAGAGCAGGCCGGAGGCCCATGCCCAGGCCGCCCCGCCGACCGCCAGCGCTGCGGTCAGGCCGATGGCCAACACCGGCCTGAAGAGGCGGCGCGCCGGAGGCGGCGGTTGCATACCGTCGATGAGCGCGCCGACGAAACGATAGCCGGCGCGGGGCCGCGTCTGGATGTAGCGCGGCGCGTCGGCATCGTCCTCCAGCAGCGTGCGGATGCGGCGAATGCAGGTATTGAGGGCCGCGTCTCCGCCGGTTCCCGCACGCGGCCAGAACCGGTCCAGCAGTTCCTGTCGCGGCACTACCCGGTCCGCGTTCTGAATGAGATGACAGAGGACCTCGACCACCTGAGGTGGAGCGTCCAGCTGCACATCCTCCCGGAAGATCTGCAGGGCGGTCGGGTCCAGCCTGAAATGGTCGAAACGCAGCGACATCCCAATCTCCCCGAACCCTTCGAAATCCCCGCCGTTACGTCATGTCAGCAGAAGTCATGACATGTCATTCGACCATTCTCGCAGAGCGCCGCACGCTTGTCCGGGATCTCTGCGGGCCTGTCGGGGCGACAACCCTAACCCCTTCGCAGACCCGCCTCCCGTACTCCCATCCATGTTCAGGAATGCTCGCATGCGCTCATCCCTTCCCCTCTTCTTATGCCTGGTCGCGATCCTTGCCGGGATGAGTGTCCAGGCGCAGGGCCGAACCGACAAGGGTGGAGGTCAGGGTGCTCGCGCGCGGCGCCAAGTTCCTCGGCGGCTACGCCGCCTCCACCCGCGTCGTCCTGACCGACGCCGAGACCGGTCAGGTCCTGGCGCAAGGCCAGACGTCGGGGACGACCGGCGATACCCAGCGGATCATGGGCGGGTCGAGTCCTCCGGACGGGGAGCGCTCCACCAAGGACTCGGCCGCCTTTCGCGCCACGCTCGACATTGATCGTCCCCGCCGCGTGACCCTGAGCGTGACCGGCCCGCTTGGCCAGCCCCAGGCCACCACCACGGCCACCAGCACCCAATGGATTCTCCCGGGACACGACCTCACCGCCGGCGACGGATGGCTGATGGAACTGCCCGGCCTGATCGTCAACCTGACCCAGCCCGTCGCCTACCAGAGGATCAAGGCGGGGACGACCGTCCCCTTGCGGGCGGGCGTCACGATGCTCTGCGGCTGCGCGCTCTCCGAGAACGGCCCCTGGCCCGCGAGCGACGTTGAGGTCGAAGCCTACGTCACAGTCGACGGCGCAACGCTCGACAAGGTGGGGCTTCGGTTCGATCCCGAGAGCGCGATGTTCGACGCGAAGCTTCCCGCTACCGCGCCTGGCCTGTACGAAGTGGAAGTGCGCGCCTGGATGGGCAAGCGCAACAATGCGGGCGTTGCGCGGACCGCCTTCTTTGTCCACTGACCGTCCTTCCAGTTCACGGACGCCACTATCCCGGACCGATAACAGAGGCAGTTTCTGCATGCGATGCATGGTGTCGTTCAAGCGTCTGGCGGTGATGCTGCTCGCAGCCGTACTGCCAGTTCCTTTTTGCGTGTTTGCGGAGGACGCGCTGCCCCAAGCGCTGGCGCGGCAGATGGCCGTTAACGGGGAACGCTACGGCATCCCTGGTCAGGCGTTGCTGGTGGCGCACGATGGCCAGGTGCTCTTTCGGGGTGCGCAGGGCGAGTCCGACGTACGAACTCACGAACGCCTGACGAGCGATTTCGTGTTCCCCGTCTATTCCTTGAGCAAGCTCTTCGTCAGCACCCTGATCATGCAGCTGGTGGAACAGGGAAAAGTGGAACTGGACGCCCCGGCGAGCGCCTACCTGCCCGGCCTGCCGGCGCGCTGGAAGGCGATCCCGGTGCGCGACTTCCTCGACCATACTTCAGGCGTGCCGGATTACTTCGACTCACGTCAAGGCAAGGGCGCCGCAGCGGAGACGGTGTTTCCGCCCGAACTGCGCACGGTGTTCGCATCGTTGGCCGACATGCCACTGCAGTTTCCGCCCGGGACCGAATCCCGTTACACGCAGACGAACTACCTCGTACTGGCGGCGTTGCTGGCCAGGCATTACGGTAAACCCTATCCGCAGGTGGCGCAGGAACGCATCATCCGCAGGCTCCATCTGCGGCACACCTGGCTCGGCACGACCGCGCCGCCGAAGCAGCGGGTGGTCACGTCCTACGTCGGCAGGGATGGAAGTCTGGAAGCAGAGCAGGATCTCGCGTGGCCCGCTTACGCCTACGGCCATGCCGCGTTGTACACCTCGCTGGACGACCTCGCCCGATTTCTGAAGGCCATGACTTCGGGCAAGCTGGTGAGCAAGGCTACGCTGCAGCGGCTCTGGCAACCTCGGATCCTGCCTGACGGACGGCGCGGTTGGTTCGCTGCCGGTTGGGAATACGGAGAGAGCGGCGCGTACCGACAGGTCGGCCATGACGGTGGTACGCGCGTTCGCGTCCGCATCCTCTTCGAGGGTACGCTGGACGGCGAGGTCTACACCTTCGTCTACCTGACCAATGGCAGCGCGAAGAATGTCTGGTCGCGCATGCTGGTGGACAGCGCGATGGCAGTGGTGGCGCCGGACAAGTTTCCCGTGGCGGCCTTGTCCGAATCCATGGTGCGCTACGCATTGCGGCCACAGGCGGAAGGCGATGCACTGGCGCAAGCCAAGTCGATCCGCGAAGGCACCACGCTCGACGATGCGACGCTGGAGCGAACCATCAATAGCGCCGGCTACACCATCCGGGAAAACCTGGGCATCGATCCTGCGCTGCGCGTATTCGCGCTCAACACCGTGCTCTTCCCCGATTCGGCGAACGCCTGGGACAGTCTGGCCGAAGCGCACGCGGCGAGGGGCGATGCGGAGATGGCCAAGGCGCTGTACGAAAAGGCACGCGCGCTTTCGACCAGGCCAGGCGAGCCTTGAGCATCAGCGGGCGACCCCTTCAATTTAGTTGTACTATACAACTGAATGGAGATGCCCATGCCCACCCCTCACCCCCTTGTTGAAGAACTGCGGGCCGTGTCCCGCGCCATGGTCCGCACGCTCGGTTTCATGGGGGGCGACTTCGCCGGGACCGATCTGTCTCCCTCCGCGGTGCATGCCCTGATCGAGATCGAGCAGCACGGCGGAACGCTGACGGCGCGCGATCTGGGCGAGCGTCTGCGCCTGGAGAAGTCCAGCGTGAGCCGTATGCTGCGCAAGCTGGTGGCTTCGGGCGAGGTGCGGGAAACGACCGGCGCGGAAGACGGGCGCGTCAAGCGGCTGGCCCTGACCGCGCGCGGCCGGCGGCGGGTGGCGGGCATCCACGCGTTCGCGCGGGCCCAGGTGACTGGCGCCCTGGAGCACCTCGGACCGGGCGAGGATCGCGCGGTGCTCGAGGGCATGCGCCTCTATGCCGCTGCGCTGGCACGCGCGGGCCACGGCGCACCTCCGGGTGCCCCGCAACCGCCGCGCCCGGGGCCCGAGGTGAACGTGCACTGCGGCTACCGCCCCGGACTGATCGCACGCATTACCGAAATGCATGCGCGCTTCTATGCGCGCGAGGCGGGCTTCGGCCAGCGGTTCGAGTCCATGGTGGCGGGCGGACTGGCGGAGTTCTGCGGGCGCCTGGACGCCCGGGCACCGTCGCCCAACGCCGTGTGGACGGCCGACGTGGACGAACGGATCGTGGGTGCGGTGGCCATCGACGGCGAAGATCTCGGGCCGACCGTCGCCCACCTGCGCTGGTTCATCGTGGATGACGGGGTGCGCGGCGGCGGTATCGGCCGCCGCCTGCTGACCGAGGCGCTCACGTTCGTGGACGCCCGGCCGGCCTTCGCCGAAACGCACCTGTGGACCTTCGATGGCCTGCAGGCCGCGCGACGCCTGTACGAAACGCACGGCTTTACCTGCGTGGAGCAGCGACCGGGAAGCCAATGGGGGCGGGAGGTGTTGGAGCAGCATTTCGTGCGCAAGCGCCCATAGCGCGGTCGCCCGAGCTTCGCCCGCTCCCGCCGGTCAGCCGGCTATCGACCATGACAACAGGTCACGCAGCAGCGGATGCCCGAGCGTTCGCATCAACTCCGTGGTGGCGTTCGTTGCATGCCGCCGAAAGCAGGCATGTCGTGGCGCAGGCCACACCGCCTTCAACGCTCACCGTCGGATCCGGCGACCAACGCCTGCGCAAGAAACAGAGCGGTCAGGCTGCCAGGCGTTTCAGCCACTGCGCGCGGGGAGCCTGCCACCACGATGCGGCCGCCGGCAGCGCCCGCACCCGGTCCCACGTCGATCACCCAGTCGGCCTGGGCCACCGCACGCATATCGTGCTCGATCATCACCACGGTATTGCCGGCGTCGACCAGGCGCTGCAGCTGCACCAGCAAGCGGTCGACATCCGACGCATGCAGCCCGGTGGTCGGCTCGTCGAGCACATACAGGCTGCGTCCGCGCTGGCTGCGCTGAAGCTCGGTCGCCAGCTTGATGCGCTGCGCCTCGCCCCCGGAAAGCTCGGTCGCCGGCTGCCCCAGGCGCAGATAGCCCAGTCCGATGTCGCGCAGCAGTTGCAGGGGCCGCGCCACGGCGTCTTCCCCGCTGAAGAACGCGCCAGCTTCGTCCACGGTCATCTGCAGGACCTCGGCGATGTTGCGTCCGTTCCATCGCACCTTCAGCGTCGCCTCGTTGTAGCGTGCGCCGTGGCACGTCGGGCACGGCGCATACACGCTGGGCATGAACAGCAGTTCCACGCTGACGAAGCCTTCGCCCTCGCAGGTCTCGCAGCGCCCCTTGGCAACGTTGAACGAGAACCGTCCGGCGTCGTAGCGGCGGCGCCGCGCATCGGGCGTGGCGGCGAACAGCTTGCGCACATGGTCGAACAGGCCGGTGTAGGTGGCCAGATTCGAGCGCGGCGTGCGCCCGATCGGCTTCTGGTCGACCTGCACCAGCCGTTGCAGGGCGTCCACGTCGCCCGCCAGATGGCCGCCGGTCGCTTCGATCACCGCAGGCCCTTCGCTGGTGCCGCTGTCGGCGTCGTCTTCCGGCTCGTGGCCCAGGTGCAGCAGTAGCAGCTCCGGCAGGGCCTGCGCGACGAGGCTGGACTTGCCGGAGCCGGAGATCCCCGTGACGGCAGTCAGCACACCCAGCGGAACACGCGCATCCACGCCACGCAGGTTGTGGCGGTGGATGCCCTGCATCTCCAGCCAGCCGGTCGCTTCGCGTGCCTGGCTGGCCGGCGTGGGAATTTCACCGAACAGGTAGCGCGCGGTGCGCGACTGGGCGATCTTGCGCAGGCCATCCGGCTGTCCGCTGTAGAGCACGTGGCCGCCCTGCTCCCCGGCATCCGGCCCGACATCCACCAGCCATTGCGCACGGCGCATCAGGTCCAGGTCGTGCTCCACCACGAACACCGAGTTGCCCGCGTCACGCAGCCGATCGAGCGCGTCGTACAAGGCCTGGCTGTCGGAGGGGTGCAGCCCGGCCGAGGGCTCGTCGAGCACGTACACGACGCCGAACAGCAGTGAGCTCAGCTGTGT
This sequence comes from Pseudoxanthomonas sp. UC19_8, assembly GCF_042700505.1. Lineage (NCBI taxonomy): Bacteria > Pseudomonadati > Pseudomonadota > Gammaproteobacteria > Lysobacterales > Lysobacteraceae > Pseudoxanthomonas > Pseudoxanthomonas sp. UC19_8. The sequence goes on along the minus strand of NZ_CP170559.1, from coordinate 405,194 downwards.
CGCCAGCCGCAATCGCTGCAACTCGCCGGCCGAGAGCGTCGGCGTGGCGCGGTCCAGCGTCAGGTAGCCGAGACCCAGCCCGCGCAGTTGGCGCAGGCGTGCCACCACGCTGCCGGCCAGGCGCTGCGCGGCAAGGCGCTTTTCTGCCGACAGCGCGGAGGTGCGCCGCACGTCGGGCGATACCGCATGCGTCGCACGGCCGGAAGCCGCGCGCCTGGCACGGTCGCGCCGGGTCGCCTCCCTGTCCGTCCCCGCCCCGGCCGCATGGGCGCCGAAGTCGCCTTGGGCAATCGGTTCGAGCAGGGCCGCCAGGTGGTCCAGCGGCATCTGCAGGAAGGCACCGATGTCCACGCCGGCAAAGGTAACCGACAGCGCTTCGGGCTTGAGCCGCTTCCCGTGGCAGCTGGGGCACAGCTTGCCCTCCATGAAACGGGACACGCGCTTTCGCATCAGCGCGCTCTGGGTGTTGGCGAAGGTGTGCAGCACATACCGCCGGGCGCCGGTGAAAGTGCCCATGTAGCTCGGCTCCAGCTTGCGCTTGAGCGCGGCGCGGGTCTCGGCAGGCGTGAAGCCCGCATACACCGGCACCGTCGGCGTTTCCTCGGTGAACAGGATCCAGTCGCGGTCCTTCTTCGGCAGGTCCTTCCACGGCCGGTCGACGTCGTAGCCCATGCTGACCAAAATGTCGCGCAGGTTCTGGCCTTGCCAGGCCGGTGGCCACGAGGCGATCGCACGCTCGCGGATGGACAGCGAGGGATCGGGGACCATGATCGTCTCGGTCACCTCGTACACGTGGCCCAGGCCGTGACAGGTGGGGCATGCCCCCTGCGGCGTGTTGGGCGAGAAGTCCTCGGCATACAGCATCGGCTGGCCGGCCGGATAGGCGCCTGCACGCGAGTACATCATCCGCACCAGACTGGACAGGGTGGTCACACTGCCCACCGAGGAACGCGCGTTGCTGGCGCCTCGCTGCTGCTGCAGCGCCACTGCGGGCGGCAGGCCTTCGATCGCATCGACGTCCGGCACGCCTGCCTGATCGATCAGACGCCGCGCATAGGGGGCCACGGACTCGAAGTAGCGTCGCTGGGCCTCGGCATAGAGGGTGCCGAAGGCGAGCGAAGACTTCCCGGAGCCGGAGACCCCCGAGAACACCACCAGCGCGTTGCGCGGAATGGAAACATCCACATCCTTGAGGTTGTTCTCGCGCGCACCGCGTACCTGGACGAAGCCGCTGGCGGCGGTCGTAGGAGGGGGTTCAACGCGAGAAGAGCCTGGCATGTCCTGATCCTGTGGTGCATGAGGGAGCGATGGGCCGACTACGAGCCGAGTCGGTCAAGGGGCCGGGCTTGGCGACTGTGCGCCATCGAGCGAGGAGCCAGCGCGAGCCCGGTCACGCCCTGGGCCAGCCTTGCTTCGCTTTCGGCAGCACCCAGCCTGTCGCGGGCCCGCGCGGCGTTGGACGCCATCTTCGAGCGCCTGCGGGTCGGCAGGGTCAACGCCCTAGCAGGACATCGACACCATGCGGCGGCGCAGCCGACTCACCTGCCTCTCCTGTGGTGCATTTTTCAGGGTCATGCATGAAGGGCTGGTGTGTAAGGCGACTCCGGCACGGCTGCGGCGCTCGCGCATGCAGCTCAAAGCAATACGTCGCCCTGCCTCAGCCTCTGCGTAGCGAGGGCTCGCCATAGCCGGACATCGTCGCTTTGAATCAGCCTGGGAGGAAGGCCGAGCGCGCGTTTCACGCGGTGGGGCTGTCGATCCTCATGGTCATGATTTCGTAGTCCGAAGGACTGAAGCCGTTCTTCTGGTAAGCACGGATCGCCGCCGAGTTTTCTCGATGGACATACAGGCGGAGCTCAAGGGCCTTCGCGCTGACGGCTTCCTTCCGCACCTCCTCGAGCATGAGCCTGATGAGTCCACGCCCGCGGGAGTTCGGTTCGATGAACATGCTCTGGATCCACCAGTAGTGTCCGGCGTTCCAGTCGCTCCACTCCTTGACGACGGAAACGTTGCCTATCACGGCGCCCGCGTCCTCCATGACCCAGTAGGTCGCATAGGCATTGTCCTGCAACGCCTTGAGGACACCCTCGCGGACATTCCCGCCGATTTCCGATCCCTCCGCATCCGCGGCTTCCGCAATCGTGAACTCAACAAGCTTTTCCAGATCCTCGACAGTCGCACGGCGGACGCGAAGGCGCATCGATCTCTATTCCTTGGAAGACAAGACAGGTTCACCACGAGGCGGCCCCGGCATGAACGGCGGGCGCTTGCGCAGAATCGCACGTCGCATTCATGCGCGTGCGAGCTGGCGAGCCGCGATGCGCAGCCCCCCGAAGATCGCCTCCGGACATCACGCTATTCGAGCGGACTTGATATGTTGAGCGGGCGGCGCAAAGCGATGGCGTGCGGCGCCGGATGCGTCGGTCCGCAGAGCGGTTTTCAACGAGACAATCGGCTCCCGGCCCGCGTCAAATCAGAGCAACGCATTGTCCTGCCCCAGCGTCGGCGCGGCGAATGGTTCGGGCCCGGGGGTGCGGCCGTAGACGATGGGGCGGGTGACGTTCTGGTACTTGCCAACCACGGGATGGGCGACCTCGCCGATCATCTGCTCGGCATGCACCTGCGGGTGCTGGAACATGTCCTCGATCTTGCGGGCGGCCGCGCATGGCACGGCGTCGCCGAAGATCTCCTCCCACTGCATGGCGGTATGGGTCTGCAGGGCTTCGTGCAGGCGCGGCAGGATCTCGCCGGCGTGCTGGGCGCGCAGCTTGACGCTGGCATAGCGCGGATCGTCGGCCAGGGCGTCCAGGCCGGTGAGTCGGCACAGGGCCTGCCAGAAGCGCGCGGTATTGGCCGAGAGGTAGAGGTATCCCTCCTTGGCCGGATGGATGCCGGTCACGCCACCGGAGCGCATGTCGCGGCCGATATCCAGCGCCTCGCCCTCGACCCAGACCAGCCTGGCCGACTGCATGGTCAGCGCGGCGCGCAGCAGCGAGACGCCGACGAACTGGCCCACGCCGCTGCGCTCGCGTTCGTACAAGGCGGCGGTCACGCCCGAGGCGACCAGGGCCGCGGCGTAGTAGTCCACCACCGAGCCGTAGATGATCTCCGGTGGACCGCTGCGCTTGCCCTGCAGGGCGCACATGCCGGTCATGGCCTGCAGCACCTGGTCGTAGCCGGCCTTCTCGCGCATCGGCCCGCGCTCGCCGTAGCCGGAGACCGCGCAGTACACCAGCCGCGGGTTGAAGGCCGACAGCCGTTCGAAATCGATGCCCAGGCGCGCCGGCACGCTGGGGCGGAAGTTGTGGACCAGCACGTCGGCCTCGCGCACCAGACGCAGCAGTTGCGCGTGCTGCGCCTGATCCTTGAGGTCCAGCACGATGCCGCGCTTGCTGCGATTGACGCCGAGGAAGGCGCGGCTCTCGCTGGGCAGGGTCGAGGGATACTGCCGCAGGTTGTCGCCGGCCGGCGGTTCGACCTTGAGCACGGTCGCGCCCTGGTCGGCGAGCAGGGTGCAGCCGTAGGGGCCGGCGATGTAGGCGCTGAGGTCGAGCACCCTGACGCCCGTCAGCGGTCCTGGCGGACCATCGCGATGGATCTGGTCGAACAGCGAGGTCGTGGCCATCGATGAATGCGCTTGCATGGATCCCATGGGGGAAGTGTGTGGCGCCAGGGCAATGCGATACAGGCCGTCAGCCTAGGTTCTGGACCGACAATTTGTTGGCGAAGTCGTCCCATCCTCCGCGGTCAGCGGCAGGCGGAACCAGGTGGCATGCCAACTGCCGTCGCGGCGATCGCCGACGCGCCAGAAGGGGGACAGCCGTCTGATGCCGCCGGGCAGCGCCAGCGCGATCTCCGCGCCTGGCGCGCCGGCCGGATCGAGCTGCGTGTCGAGCGAGGCGTTCGACAGCGGCAGGTCGGGCGCAGGACTGTCGCCTTCGGCCAGGGCCGTGGCATAGGCCAACGGCCCCCACGACACCGCCACGTAATCGTGGCGCAGCACCTCCTGCGCCACGGGCGATCCGTCGGGGGCACGCGATTCCTGCACGTTGCGGTTGCTGCGCCGCTGCAGCTGCGGCCGTGCGCTGAAAGCGATCTCGATGCGCGTGCCGATCCGCCACTGACGTTGCAGCCGCACGTAGCCATCGTCGTCGGCGCGCGCGTCATGGGGTTCGCCATCGATGCGGACCTGCATGGGTGCACTCCACGCGGGCTGTCGCAGGGCAAGCACGAAGGTCGAGGAGTGGGCCGGCTGCAGCGTCAGCTCGACCTGCATCGGCACCTCATCCTGCCCTTGCTGGGCGATGCGCAGGCCGGGCGCGGGCCCGTCTTCGAAGACGACCTCGCCCGGGACGAAGAGATTGACGCGCACGTCCCGCGCACTGGTCGCGTACGCCAGCATCGGCAGCTCTTCCATCGCCATCGCGCCGCTGGACTTGCAGCAGCGCCAGTAAGTGGTGTGCGTCCGGCGGCCGTTGCCGAAGCTGTAGTAGCACCAGTCCTGCCCGTCGGCCGCCATCGCGCCGAGCAGGTCGTTGAGCGCGGTGAGCTCGATCGCATCGGCATAGCCGGCGTGGCCGGTCCAGGCCAGCAGCTCGCGGGTGAACTGCAGCCAGGCCAGGGTGGAACAGGTCTCGACATACCCCTGCGGATCGAACACGAACGGCGGGTTGAAGCACTCGCGCGAGCGTAGCCCTGCCCCGCCCCATGGCCCGCCGCCCAGGCTCAGATGATGGTCGTGCACGTTGGCCCACAGCCGCTCCAGCGCAGGCAGCAACGACGCATCGCCGGTGGCGCGCGCCAGCTTGGCCAGCGCCGCGGCATTCCACAGCAGCTGGTAGGCCTTGCCCGTGCCGATCTCGGACGCGTCCACGCCCGCCAGCAGGCGCTGGACCAGGGCCAGCGGCGGGTTGTGGTCGGCCTGTTCGACGATGCGCTGGGCCAGCTCGAGGAACTGCGGGTCGTCGGTGACCAGGAACAGCTCCACTGCGCCATCCAGCAGCACCGTGGCCGACATGCCGAAGTGATTGCCGCAGGTGGTGATGTCCAGCCCGCCCTCGACGAAGGCGGCATGGCAGAGCCGGCCGATGGCCCGTGCGGCCTCCAGATGCGCGGGCCTGCCGCCCAGCCGCCATGCTTCGATCAGGCCCAGCACCAGATAGGCATGCGTCCACACGTCCCAGGTGCGCAGCGCCGGCGCGCCGTCCCAGCTCCAGGGGCGCGGCGGCTGCGGCACGGTGAAGCGCCGCTCGGGCGCGCAGGTGCCCAGATAGCCATCGGCGCGCTGGATGGCGGCGAGATGATCGGCCACCTCCAGCACCCGCGCGCGCAGCACGTCGTCGCCCTGGTGGGCGGCCGCGCGGGCCGCGGCGATCAGCCATTTGCCGGCGTGCTCGCCGTACCAGTCGCCTTCGTGGTTGCCCTCGGCGCGGGCGGGATCGAACAGCGCGATCGCCGGGCTGTGCGCATCCACGATGAAGTGTGACAGCCGCCCCTTGCGGCTGGCCTCGATGGCCTCGCCGAGCACACCGCCCAGCCGCACCCGCCCGGCCGAAGGAAAGCGCAGCACGGCGCTCATGCGGCATCCACCACGCAGCGGAAGCCGATATAGGCCGAGCGATCCCGGCATGGCGCCATCAGCAGATACTTGCCGTGCTCGTCCAGGCGCAGCGCCTGCGGGAAGTACCAGTGCGAGGTCTGCGGCCGGTAGCGGCTGCCGCCGCGCAGCACCGCCGCGCGCGTGTGCGCATCCACGTATTCGTCGGTCCACTGCCAGACGTTGCCGACCAGGTCGAGCACGCCGAACGGGCTGGCGCCGGCGGGGTGCGCGGTCACGTCGGCCGGCCCGGCGGCCTGCGGCCCGTACTGCGGCGCCGGCACGGCCGAATCGTCCCAGGTCTCGCCCCACGGGTAGGCGCGACCATCGTCGCCCTGCGCGGCGTACTGCCACTCCCACTCGCGCGGCAGGCGCTTGCCGGCCCAGGCCGCATACGCGCGCGCGTCCTCCAGCGAGATCCACACCACCGGCTGCTGCTCGCTGCCGGCCACCGGCGCACCTTCGTGCCAGTGATGCAGGAAGCGATGCGCATCGGCCGGCGCATAGCCGCTGGCGTCGATGAACGCCTTGAACTGCGCATTGGTCACCGGCGTGCGATCGATATGGAAGGCGCGCATCCGCAGACGTTCGCGGTGGAAGCGGCGTGCGCTGTCCTCCCAGGGATACTGCACGTCCACACCGTCCCAGACCCCGCCTTCGACCTCGATGCCGCCCACGGCGAAGACGAACTCGCCCGCGGGGATGGTCACCATGCCGGCCGGCGGCTGCGCCGCGGGCGCCGTCGCGGGCACGTCCACGCACTGCTGCGGCAGGGCGCGCCACTGCGCCGAGCACTGCCCCAGCGGCGTGGCGGCGTGCTGGCGCATCCGGGCGAGGAAGTCTTCCAGCGTCGGCTCGTCCATCCCCTCATCCAGGGCCAGGACCGCGCCGAAGCCCAGCGCCTCCAGCTCCAGGTTGAGATAGGCGCCGCCCTCGCGCAGCAGCGGCGTCAGCTCGCTGCCGTTCCACAGGTCGAAGTAGCGCGTGCCCGGCGCATGCTCGATGCGCAGCAGCTCACCGCGCAGCGGCGACTCCAGTCGGTTGACCAGCGTCCACAGCGCGCGCCCCTGGCCAGGGAAGCGGCTGGCGAACAGGCCGCGCAGCAGCGTGGGCCAGTACGGCTCCCAGTCCATGGACACGAACAGCGGCGCGAACTGGCGCTGGATCGCGGCGATGCGGCGCAGCGTCTGCGCATCGCGCTCGGTCAGCCCGTTCCAGATGCCCCACACGTTCTCCCAGGCGTTGTAGCCGATGCCGTTGAAGAAGATGTACTGCAGGTCGTGGCGGCGATCGCGGCCCCAGCGGTTCTCGTAGTTGATCATGTGGCGCGGCTCGAGCCACTTGAACTTGGCCAGCGGCGGCACGAATTCGTTCGGCGCCTTCTTGCCCCAGCTCTGCACGTTCCAGACCAGCTGCTCCTCGGCGCTGATGGTGGACTCGGGCTGCAGCACCACCGGACGGCCCCGCGCCAGGCAGGCATCGAAGAAGGCGCGCGGCACCCCGTTGTAGGTATCGCCGTTGATGCCGTCGGCGCCGACCGCATCGACGATGCGCGCGATGGCCTCCCAGTGCGGCCCCTCCGGCGCGCGGGTGCCGTGGTCCCAGGGCATGGTGGGCAGGAAGACCCGCACCCCGCGCCGGTGGAAGGCCTCCACCACCGCGCGCAGCCCGTCGAGCCCGCCCGGCAGATCGGCCGCCATGTCGAACTGGTTGCGGTCGTCGATGCCGATGTTGGGGTAGATGTACCAGACCAGGACGCTGTCGATGCCGCCGAAGCGCGCCTCCAGATCGTCCAGGTAGCGATCGACCGTGTAGCACCCGCGCTGCGGATCGTAGAAGTAGCGATCCTCGACCATCATCTGCGCATGGACGAAGTTGCGCTGCGCCCATTGCAGTTCCGGCCTGCGGTAGTTGGCATCATCGAAGCCGATGCGCACCAGATGCTCGCGCCGCCAGTCGCGCAGCTCGGTCAGCCAGTCGCGCCAGGCCGGCGCGGTCTGGATCTTCCACTGGCCGATATCGGCGAAGGGCCAGCCCGGCGCCTTGCCCGGCGAGGGCAGATAGCGCCCGGTGGTGACGTGGGAGAACTTGAACTCGGTGCGCACGGGCTCGCGCTGGGGGGCGTCTTGGTCGGACATCAGCAGGTCGGTTGGAGAAGAGGACAATGCGCCAGGCCAGCATAGTCGGCCAGCGCAGAGACGGCCGCGGCGGCGGCCGGGGGCGCATCGCGCAGGAAGGCCTCGACCTCGGCGCAGGTCGGGACGCCGGACTGGGCGCCCACGCGCGTGCAGGCCAGGGCCGAGACCGCGCAGGCGCGGCGCAGCGCGGCAGTGAGCGTCGCGCCATCGGCCAGGCCGGCGGTCAGCGCGCCGCAGAACGCATCGCCCGCGCCGGTCGTGTCCACTGCCTGCACGGCGAAGGCCGGCTGCAGCGCGACCCGTCCGCCGGACCAGGCATAGCAGCCGCGTGCGCCCAGCGTCACCACCACGCAGGCGACCGGCAGCGCCGCGAGCTTGTCGGCCGTGGGCGCATCGGCGCGAACGCCTGCATGCCCGGCCAGCAGGTCGAGCTCGCCCTCGTTGACCACCAGCACGTCCAGCCTGCGCAGCAGGTCGTCGGGCAAAGCGCACGCCGGGGCGGCGTTGAGCACGACCCTGACGCCGGCCGCGTGCGCCGCCTCGGCCCAGCCGCACACGGCCGCCAAGGGCACTTCCAGCTGCATGAGCAGGAAGGCCACGTCCGCCAGCGGCGGCAGGTCGTCCCTGGTCAAGACGTGATTGGCGCCAGGGGCGACGATGATCGCGTTCTCGCCATCGCCGGCCAGGCACACCAGCGCCGTGCCGGTGGCGCGATCGCGCGCCGGCACCACGTGCAGGGCGACGCCGGCCTGCTCCAGCGCGGCCCGCACCGGCACGGCGAAGCCGTCCTCGCCCAGCGCCAGCAGCATGCGCGTCCGCACGCCACCGGCGCGCGCGCAGGCGACGGCCTGGTTGGCTCCCTTGCCGCCGGGGAAGGTCTGCAGGTCCTGGCCGAGCACGGTCTCGCCGGGCACGGGCACGTGATCGGCCTGCACCACGAAATCGAGATTGGCCGAGCCGGCCACCAGCACGACGGGTCTCATGGCAACGCCTGATAGACGAGGTTGTAGAACGGCGTCGCCAGCTTGGGCAGATCGCCCGGACGATCGGCGGGCAGGTATTGCAGCAGCAGCACCGCGACCAGATGCGCCTTGCGATCCACCGTGAAATAGGTCGAGGCCGCGCCGGACCAGCCGAACTGGCCGACGCTGCCCAGCCGCCCGCGCGCGGCCGGGTCTGTGACCACATAGCCGCCCAGCCCGAAGCCCTCACCGGGGATGAGGCCCTTCACCGGTGGATCGAAGCCGCCCAGCTGATCGCGCATCATCAGCTCGACCGTCTTGCGCGAGAGCACGCGCACGCCGCCGGATGCGCCGTCGTTGAGCAGCATCCGCGCGAATCGCAGGTAATCGCCCGCCGTCGAATACAGGCCACCGGCCGCGCTGTCGTAGGCGCGAAGCCGCGCACCGGGCTGGCGTGCGCTCGGCGTGTCGGCGATGCGCAGCGCGCCATGATCGTCCAGCGTCGGCAGATCCACGATCCGGCCGCGCTGCGCCGCTGGCACCTCGAACCCGGTGTCCCGCATGCCCAGCGGCCCGAGCACATGCGCCTGGAGATAGTGCGAGAACGTCTCGCCGCTGACCACTTCCACCACACGCGCCAGCAGCTCGGTGTTGGCGCCTTCGTAATGAAATTCGGTTCCCGGCTGGGCGGCCAGCGGGACTTTGGCCAAGCGGTCGGCGACATCGGTCAGGTCGCGCGCCTGCTCCACCCCGGCCTGCTCGAGCAGGCCCGTGGCCACCGGATAACGGGTGGCATCGGCCGCAAGTCCGCTGGTATGGGTCAGCAGATGGCGCAGCGTGATCGCGCGGCGCGCCGGCGCCAGGCGCGGCTGAGCGAGGTCGCCGCCGACCACCACCTGCGTCTGCGCGAAGGCGGGCAGATAGCGGCTCACGGGATCGTCCAACGCCAGCTTGCCCTGCTCCATCAAGGTCAGCACCGCCACCGCGGCCACGGGCTTGGTCATGGAATAGATGCGGAAGATCGCATCGGCCCGCATCGGCTGGGTGCGCGCCAGATCGCGATGGCCGTACGCCCCCTGGAACACCGGCTTGCCATCGACCTCGACCATGGCCACCGCGCCGGGATAGCCGGCAGCGGACGTGGACTGCGTCAGGAACGCATCCAGCCGCTGCCAGCGATCCTCGGCCTGGAGCACCAGCGGCACCAGACACAGCCAGGCCGCCAGGACCGATCGCGCCCAGAATCGACCACGATCCTGCGCGCGTTGCGCCCGTCCGCCCCGCCGCCGCACACCGGCGGGTCGCGCACGTCGCACCTTATCGGCCTGGCCGGCCATGGCCCTTGCTCCCTGTACGAAACGACGTTCCCGCATCCGCTTAGAAGGTGTAGTTGTAGGTCAGCGAGACCACGCGTCCGCGGCCTGCCCAGTAGTTCTGGTAACCGGCCAGCTGCGACCAGCTCAGGATGTAGTACTTGTTGAACAGGTTCTCCACACCCAGTGTGAACTTGCCGATCCGGCCGGCGTCGTAGTTCACGCCCAGGTCCCACAGGGTGTAGCCGGTGGTGCGCTCGTCGTAGGTGAACCTGCGCCCGTCGAAGGGCCGGGTGTCCTCGCCGCTGATGTGCCGATCCAGCAGCTTGGTCGCACCCAGGGTGGCGTCGGCATTGGGCAGGAACTTCCAAACGGCCGAGGCGCCGATCTTGTCGGGACTGAGGTCGAGGATGCCCATCGGCTTGGTCAGCGGACCGGCGCCGTAGCGGCCCAGCGCATCGGAGCCCCAGAACGCGGTCTTGCCGCGGATCCGCGAATACAGCCCGGTCAGCTTGAAGGTGTCGGTGAAGTTCCATTCGCCGCTGAGCTCGATGCCCTTGATGTCGGTGGGCACGCGACTCATGATGAAATCGCTGGTGTTCGGATCGATCTGCAGCGACACGCCCAGGTCGGACTTGGAGTGGTACCAGGTGCCGTTGAGCGCCCCGCGCTCCCCGCGCCAGTTGAAGCCCACATCGACGTTGCTGACGATGACCGCCTGCAGGTCGAGGATGCCCTGGACCGACTGCCCCGGGTAGTTGACGTTGCGCAGCGGGATGCCGACGTTGGGCAGCGTGAAGCCCTTGCTGTAGGCGCTGAAGATCGACCACTGGTCGTTGACGCGCCAGATCGCGCCGAAGTTGGGCAGGCTGGCGGTGTAGTCCAGCTTGCCGCCCTGCACGAATACGCTGTTGCGATAGGCGGTGGTGGTGTAGCTGTCGATCTTCAGCGTGCCGTCCTCGCGCCGGTAGCCGCCGCTCAGGGTCAGCGGGCCGATGTCCCAGGACAGCTGCGCATAGGGCGCGGTGCTCTTGTAGTCCATCGGCGGCACCCACACGCGATTGGTCAGCGCCAGGCGCTGCTGGGCCCGGTCCTCGACCAGGTCCACGCCGGTGTGCAGCTCGAGCCCGGAGACGTCGAACAGCGCAGAGCGCGTCCACGAGGTGCGCAGGCCCTTCTTGTTCGACACGATCTCGGACTGGTCGTAGATGCGCTTGGACTCGTCGAAGCCCGGACCGACCTTGACCAGCTGCTTGTCGTCGCCGTTCTCCGGCAGATAGCGCATGGCCTGGTCGGCCTTGTAGCCCACCAGATCCAGCCGGCCGCCGAAGAAGTCCTGGTGGGTGTACTGCAGGCTGTACTGCTCGAAGTCGTTGAAGGCGTCCTTGGAGCCGAAGATCTGCCCCTTCACCGAGGTGTTGGGATACGGCGTGGCGCACGGCGGCGAATCGGTGGGGCCGCGGCAGCCCAGCACCTGGATCCACTCGCCCTTGCCCTCGATCTTGAAGCGGCTGTAGGTGGCCTGCAGGCGCTGCTCGCCGTCCTCGCCGAAGTTGTAGCCGCCCTTGAGGTAAACATTGCGCGACTCCGAATCGGCCAGCGAGCCGCTGGTGTTCATGCCCACGGTGCGGCCCTTGCCGTCGTAGGCGATGCCGCGATCCAGATACGACACCGCGCCGATGAAGTCGTAGCTGTCCTGCTTCAGGCCGTAGGTCAGCCCCAGCTTGTAGCCATCGCTGTCCGAATGCCCCTGGGTCAGATAGCGCGCGGTGAAGGTGGTCTCGCTGCCGATCTTGTCGGGCACCTTGGAGATGTAGTTGATCACGCCACCGGTGGCGCCGATGCCCTCGGAGGCGGACGGGCCGTTGATCACCTCGATCCGGCCCACGATCCCCATGTCGGTGAAGGTGCCGTTGCGCGTGCCCTCGCGCAGCGGCGAGCCCTGCGGGATGCCGTCGAACAGGCGCAGCGGAATGCGCCCGCGCAGCGTCTCGCCGGTATTGCTCATCGCCTGCGAGGACTCGGAATAGCCGGGCACGGTCCGCGCCAGGACCGCGGTCGCATCCTCGGTCACCGCCAGCGTCTGGGCGACCTCCTGCGGGGAAATCACCGAGATCGCACCCGGGATCTTGTCGACCGCCTTGGGCGCCCGCGTGCCGGTCACGATCATCCTGTCCAGATCCTTGGCCTTGGTCGCGCGCGCATCCTGCGGGTTCTGTTCGGTTGCACCTTGCGCGGCGGCGGCCTGGGCCTGCTGCGCGCGCACGCTGGCGCTCACGGCGGCGGCCAGCACAAACACCCCGAGTGTCACGGGCATCTTCTTCATGTGTCGATCTCATGGACTTTGGCGAAAGCGGGCGCACGCGCAGGTGGCCGCAACGGATGCTTGCTGGGCAGCGACGAGACTGCCCGTGTGGCGCGTTCCTCCCAGACGCGCCTGCCGGACCATGCAATCAGCGTAGAAGGGCCCTGGAGGGGAAGGAAGCGCAGCGGACTTTGTTCAAACCGCAGCTTTTGTTGCTTACGCGTGCAACGCCGCCGTGCCGCCCGTCATTCGGCGGGCTGCGCCGCCTGCGCCCTGGACCGGCACTCGCGCAGCAGGGCGTTGACCAGGCGCAGGCGCACCGAGGAGCGCGACCACACCACGCCGATGCGCCGCGAGACGTCGGCATCGGGCAGCGGGATGCGCGCCAGGCGCAGGCCTTCGGGCCAGGGGCGCGCCCAGTCCGGCACCAGCGACACGCCAAGGCCGCGATCGACCATCACCGCGATCGCGTTGAGCGCGTTGAGCTCGAAGCGCTCCTTGGGCACGATGCCGTGCCGGCGCAGGTAGTCGTCGGCCTGGCGCCCGCCCCACTGGTGGCGGTCGTAACGGATCAGCGGCTGGGTGGCCAGCAGCGCATGCGGATCCTGGTCGGCCAGCTGCGCCGGCGCCAGCACGATCAGCGGCTCCTCGCGCACCAGCAGCCAGTCGCAGGTCTTGGGCAGCTCGAACGGCGCCTCCAGCACCATGGCCGCGTCCAGCTCGCCCGATTCGACCGCGCGATACAGGTCGGCCGAATAGCCCGGCTTGATGAAGACGTTGATCTGCGGGAAGGCCGAGACCATGCAGGTCAGCACGTCCGGCAGCATGCCCGCCAGCGCGGTCGGGCAGGCGCCCAGTCGCAGCTCGCCGCTGATGTCGCCCTCGTGCGCCACCGAGCGCAGGTCCGAGACGTTGCGCAGCAGGTCGCGGGCGCGTTCCAGGATGCGCGCGCCGGCCTCGGTCAGGGTCACGGTGCGTCCGGCCCGCGCCAGCAGGCCGGTGCCGAGTTCGCGTTCCAGCGTGCGCAGCTGCTGGGCCACCGCGGCCGGGCTGATGTCCAGATCGCGCGCGGCCGCCGCCATGGAGCCACGGTCGGCGACCGTGACGAACGTCTTCAGGAATTGCGTGTCCACATCAGCCCCCAGCCCGGGGCATGAGATTACACAGCGGCGCGGCCCGGCTCATTCTGCATCGCGGTAGATCGTCAGCCCCTTGAGCGAGCGCTGCGGCGCCGGGAAGCACAGGCTGGCCAGGTAGCCGATCACGATGCTCAGCAGGATCGAGATGGCCAAGTAGAAGTACGGATGAACCAGGTCGAGCCACCACGCCACGAAGGTGAGCACGATGCTGCAACCGATGCCGATCGCCACGCCCGGCGAGTTGGCCCGGCGCGTGAACATGCCCAGCGTGTACGAGCCGGCGAAGCCGCCGCCCAGCAGCCCGGCCAGCTCGATGGACACATCGAACAGCGAGTGGATGTCGTAACGCGACATCAGCAGCGCCAGGCCGATGCCCACCAGGCCCACCACCACCGTGGTGATCTCGGCGAACAGCACGCTGCGGCGCTGATCGGGCGCCTTGACCAGCCGCTCGTAGAAGTCCACCGAGACCAGCGTGGCGACCGAGTTCATGATCGAGGACAGCGTGGCCATGGCGGCGGCGAAGATGCCGGCCACGATCAGCCCGGTCACCCCGGTCGGCAGTTCGGCGGCGATGAACAAGGGGAAGGTGGCGTCGATCGGCAGCGTCGGGTTGAGCCGCTCCGGATGCGCCTTGTAATAGACGAACAGCGCGGTGCCGATGGAATAGAACACCAGCCCGCCAGGGATCATGATCGCGGCGAAGGCCCAGATCGAACGCCCCGCCTCCTTGTCCGAGGGCGTGGACAGCGTGCGCTGCATCAGCACCTGATCCTTCGGGAAGGTCAGCACCACGTCGAACAGCACCAGGAAGATGAAGCCCCACACCGTCGCCTTGGTCAGGTCGAAGCTGAAATCGAAGGTCTTCATCTTCTGGTTGGCGGTGGCCACATCCCAGAACTCCGGCGCCCCGCCCGGGATGTGCCAGATGATGAAGCCGATGGCGAAGATCGCCCCGCCCATCTTGACGATGACCTGGACCACGTCGGTCCAGATCACCGCCTTCATGCCGCCCATGGCGGTGTAGATGATGGTGAACACCCCCATCAGCACCACGCTCAGGGCCACGCTGATGCCGGTGATGGTGGCGATGGCCAGCGCCGGCAGGAACAGGATCACGCTCATCCGCGCGCCGACCTGCATGGCGATGCACAGCGCGCTGGCCAGCATGCGGATCGCCGGATGGAAGCGCGTCTCCAGATAGGAGAACACCGACATCAGGTTGAGCCGCCGCAGCAGCGGCACGATCCACACCGCCACGAACATCAGCCCGACCACCGCGATCAGGTTGTTGGTCATGTACTGCCAGTTGGTCTCGAACGCCTTGGCCGGGATGGCGATGAAGCTGATCGAACTGGTGTTGGTCGCGTACAGGCTGATGCCCGCGGCCCAGAACGGGATCGAGCGGCCGCCGACGAAGAAGTCCGAGGTCGACTGCCGCCGCTCGCGCAGATAGAAGTAGCCGCCGATGCCGATGACCAGCGCCAGGTAGAACACGATCACCGCCCAGTCCTGCCACTTGAGCAGGTACTTGCCAGATTCGATCGCGGCGGCTTCGATGCGGCCGGAGGCATCGAGCCGAGGCCAGGCCATTGCCCAGCCTGGCGGCCTGGACCGGGCGGTCCGCGCCGGGCAGGGGCATCGAGTTCCAGGCGTGGGTGATGGTGTGGAAGGTGCGCAGATCGGGCTGGCCCTTCACCAGGAACATCAGATGCGCCTGACCCAGCGGCTGCGCCGAGCCCGGCACGAGGGCGCCGGGCAAGGCGCCCAGCGACTGCCAGCCGGCTTCCGAGGACCAGGAGAACAGCGTCGGCGCCGTCGGCTGGCCCGCGGCCAGATACAGCCTGGAACCGCGCGCCATCAGCCCCTGCACGCCTCCGCCGCCGGGCCATGCGGGCAGGCGATGCCAACCGCCGTCGTCCTCCTGGAGCACGTGCGGCTGGTTGGAGGCGTCGAGCCCGACCAGGGTCAGCAGCCCGTTGTCGAAGGCCACGCGTGCGCTGCGCAGCGCGACGGGCGGGGGCGGAAGAGATGTGGCTTCCACGATCGCGTCGTTGCTCAGCCGCGCCGCGGTCAGCGTCAGCTCGCCGTTCCCCGCATCCGAGAGCAGCCAGACCCGGTTCCCGTCGCTGGCGAGGGCTTGTACCCGCGCGGCATCGATCGGCAGCGCCCAGCGCAGCGGGCGCCACGCGTTTGCGCCTGCCCCGAGTCGCGACACTTGACCGGCCTGGAACGCCAGCAGCGAATCGCCGACCGCTTCGAGCCGGGTCTCCTTCGCTGCGGGCAGCGGCGGGAGGTGCGTGGCCGACAGGCCGACCAGATTGGACGCGGCGGCCGGAAGCGACACGCACAGCAGCCACAGCAGGACCAGCGCGACAGATCGGATGGGGCGCGCACCAGACAGTGATCGAGAGAGGCGCTGGCTCATCGGGATGCCTCCGCCTCGGCGCGACCCGCGGCCACCAGCGCCCGCGCCCTGGCCAGGTAAGGCGCGTCCACCATGCGTCCATCGACGAGGAAGGCGCCATGCCCGCGCACCTGCGCCGCGGCCGCGGCCTCGACCACGCGCCGCGCATGCGCCAGCGCGTCCTGGTCCACCGAGAAGACCTGGTGCGCCAGGGCGACCTGGCGCGGATGGATGCAGCTCTTGCCGCTGAAGCCCAGCGCGCGGGCCAGTGTGGCCTCGGCCAGGAAGCCCGCCTCATCGGCGACATCGGGCCAGGCCCCGTCGTACGCGGCGATGCCGGCCCGCGCCGCGGCCATGCGCACGGCGAACATCGCCGCATGGACATTGGCCGGCGTCCTGGCGATGGCGAACGGCGCGAACAGATCGCCCAGCCCCAGCTGCAGCCCGGCCACCCGCGGATGCGCCGCGGCCAGCGCCGCGGCATTGGCCAGCCCGGCCGGCGTCTCGATGTTGACCAGCAGGCCGATCGGCGCCGCGACGCCGTTGGCCTGTTCGGCCGCGGCCAGGCGCTCGGCGACGGCGCTGACGGTCTGGGCATGCTCGAGCTTGGGCACGTTGATCATCGCGACGCCGGCGATCGCCAGCGCCTGCAGGTCCTGGGAGAAGTACGGCGAATCGTAGGCGTTGATCCGCACGATGATGCACTTGCCCGCCGCCTGCCCCGGCGCCAGCCCGCGCAGATACGCCGCCAGGTCCTCCCGCGCCCGGTCCTTGCCCTCCACCGGCACGGCATCCTCCAGATCGAAGGAGACCGCATCGGCCTGGCCCGCCATCGCCTTGGCGAACAGCTCCGGGCGCCCCCCCGGCACGAACAGCTTGCTCCGCATCCCGGGCTCATTCCCTGACAGACCAACCATGGGCGAGTCTGCTGGACGCCCCGCACACGAGCAGCCGCCCCCGACTTCGTTCAGAAGAAAGGGTTTGTAGCGGGACGCCGCGCGGCAGGGGCAGGCACGGGCAGCCCGCGGAGTCATCAGCACGCCAGCGTTGCGTGACCGCGCAAAGAAGAAGGGACCAGGTCCAGCGCGCTCATGCCTTGCGCTTCATCGCCGTTTCGCTGGCTGCTGCCTGCGATCCACAGCGGACTTCAGGCCACCGGGGAACGCAGCCGGCGCCGCTCCCGGGCATAGCCGCTCGGCGGGCGCCCGACATGGCGGGCGAAGGCGGTGCTGAACGTACTCGCCGACGAATAGCCCACGCGCTCGGCCACCTGCTCCATTCCCAGCTCCTGACGGTCGAGCATGTCCTTGGCGATCGCCATCCGCCAGGCGATCAGGTATTCCATGGGCGGCATGCCCACGGCGCGTGTGAAGCGCTGGAAATAGGCCGATCTGGACAGGGCGGCGACCTGGGCCAGCTGCTCCACCGTCCAGGCGCGCGCCGGCTCGCGGTGCATCTCGCGGATCGAGCGGGCCAGACGCTCGTCCGCCAGGCCACGGAGCAGCCCCGCCGGCGCGCCGGCGCCTGGCGCCGCGCGCAGGGCTTCGATCAGCAGCACCTCGACCAGCCGGGTCAGGATGAGGTCGCGCCCTGCCCTCGTCTGCATGGCTTCCTCGCGGACGAGCCGCACCAGCACGCCGAGTCGATCCTCGCCGCGGACGTGGATGACCGGTGGCAGCAGCGTCACCAGCAGGGCCGTGTCGGGCGACTCGAAGACGAAGTAGCCGCCCAGCATGCGCACGTCGGGCTCCCCTTCGAGGGCGCCATGGCGCAGCTCCAGGTCCTGGGCCGCGAGGGCGGCGGGGTCGACCAGCTGCGGCTCGACGGGCACGAAGCCGGACAGGATGAACCCCGGCGTCGCGGGCAGGAACACGAAATCGCCTGCCTGCAGATGCAAGGGATCGGCGCCATCGACCGTCAGCAGGCACGCGCCATCGGTCACCACACAAAAGCCCGGGTGCCCGAAGGGCGCGTAGCGGACGCCCCAGCGGCCGGCGCCGGAAATGCGCTTGCCCATGACCCGCGCGGGCCTGAGCAGGGTGATCAGTTCGGCGAGGGGATCGGTCATGACAGGACTATAGCCAATGTTTCATGGATTTCACGGCATCGTCAGTCGTGCGGCGCGGGCCTAACGTGGTCGCACCTGACCACCACGGAGTTCCCCGCAATGAAGACCGTCCTGATCACCGGCAGTTCCTCCGGCTACGGGCTGGAAACCGCCCGCTACTTCCACGACCACGGCTGGCAGGTCGTGGCCACCATGCGCCGTCCGAGTTCCGACCTGCTGCCCGCGTCCGAGCGCATCAGGCTGGTCGCCCTGGATGTCACCGACGCCGACAGCATCGCGCGCGCGGTCGCCGAGGCCGGCCCGATCGATGCGCTGGTCAACAACGCGGGTATCGGCGTCGTCGGTGCCTTCGAGGCCACGTCCATGCGCACGGTGCGCGAAGTGTTCGAGACCAATACGTTCGGCACGATGGCGATGGTGCAGGCGGTGATTCCGCAGATGCGTGCGCGCCGTGCGGGCACGATCGTGAACGTCACCTCGAGCGTCACCCTGGCCAGCATGCCGCTGGCCGCCGCCTACACGGGCAGCAAGACCGCGGTCGAAGGCTTCACCGGTTCGCTGGCGCACGAACTGGGCGCGTTCGGCATCCGGGTCAAGCTGGTCGAGCCCGGCTACGGCCCGACCACGCGGTTCGCCGAGAACGGCGCCGGGCGCATGCACGGCCTCATTCCGGACGCCTATGCGGACTATGCGCGCCCGATCTTCGAGGCCTTCTCCCGGCCGCAGGCGACCACGCGCCCCGAGGACGTTGCCGAGGCCGTCTGGCGGGCCGTGCACGACGGCTCGGACCAGCTCCATTTCCCCGCGGGCGCCGATGCCATCGCCCTGGCAGGACCGCGGTGAAACGCGTCCGCATGACCGCGCGGCCTCAAGGACGGCCACCACACGGGGCGCCGGTCCACATGTAACCCATCAGGCTTCGTGGCATCCGTCATCCCGCTGCGCAGGCCGGTCATGCCTTTAGGCGGCCAGCACGGTGAAGCCGGCGTCGGTGATCACGTGCTTGATCGCATCGACGTCGATGCCGGCCTCGTCGAAATCGACGGCGACCTGCTTGGTCTCCAGCACGATCTGCGTGGCCTGCACGCCGTCGGTGCCTTCCAGCACGCGCTTGAGGCGGCCGGAGCAGCCTCCGCACTTCATGCCGTCTACGGTCAGTTCGATATGCATCTTGGGCTTTCCTTGGGTGTGGGAAGTGGGACTTCGAAGCGGGCCGGCCCGGGCGATCCGATCATTTCGGACGCCAGCGGTTGAGCAGCAGCGAGTTGCTCACCACCGAGATCGAGCTCATCGCCATCGCCGCGCCGGCGATGACCGGATTGAGCAGGCCGAAGGCGGCCAGCGGGATGCCGAGCACGTTGTAGAAGAAGGCGAAGAACAGGTTCTGGCGGATCTTGCGCAGCGTGGCGCCGGACAGGTCGATGGCGGTGGCCACGTGGCGCAGGTCGCCCTTGACCAGCACCACGTCGGCCGCCTCGATGGCGATGTCCGAACCGGCGCCGATGGCCAGGCTCACATCGGCCGCCGCCAGCGCCGGCGCGTCGTTGATGCCGTCGCCGACCATGCCCACGTGCCCGCCCTGCGCCTGCTGCAGGCGCCTGACCTCATCGGCCTTGTGCTGCGGCAGCACTTCGGCGAAGTAGCGCGCGATCCCGGCCTGGCGCGCGATCGCCTCGGCGGTGTGGCGGTTGTCGCCGGTCATCATCACCACGTCCACGCCCATGGCCTGCAGCCGGCGCACGGCCTCGCGCGAGGTGTCGCGCAGCTGGTCGGCGATGGCGATGAAGCCGGCGGTCACGCCGTCCACCGCGATGCCGACCACGGTCTTGCCCTGCGCCTGCACGGCCTGGGCGCGGGCTTCCAGCGCGGCGCTGGTGCGGGCCTGCTCGGCGGCCAGCCAGGCCGGCGAGCCCAGGATCGCCTGGCGCCCGTCGATCACGCCGCGCACGCCCTTGCCCGGGATCGTCTCGAAGTCGGTCACGCCCGCCGCCTGCACGCCGGCCGCCTCGGCGGCCTTTACGATCGCCCTGGCCAGCGGATGCTCCGAGCCGGCCTCCAGGCTGGCCGCCAGGCGCAGCAGCGCGTCGCGTTCGGTCTCCGCGCTGGGCAGCAGGTCGGTCACCTGCGGCTTGCCTTCGGTCAGGGTGCCGGTCTTGTCGACCACCAGGGTCTTGAGCGCGCGGGCGCGTTCGAGCACCTCGGCGTTGCGGATCAGGATGCCGGCGCGCGCGCCCATGCCGGTGCCGACCATGATCGCCGTCGGCGTGGCCAGACCCAGCGAGCACGGACAGGCGATCACCAGCACCGCGACAGCGTGCACCAACGCGACGGAGAAGCTGCCGGTGACCAGCCAGGTGATGGCCAGGGTCAGCGCGGCGATGGCCACGACGACGGGCACGAAGATGCCGGCGATCCGGTCGACTAGGTGCTGGATCGGCGCCTTGGAGCCCTGCGCCTCGTCGACCATGCGGATGATCTGGGCCAGCATGGTGTCCGCGCCGATACCGGTGGCGCGCGCGCGCAGCATGCCGTACTGGTTGACCGTGGCGGCGAACAGCCGGCTGCCGGGCTCCTTGTTCACCGGCATCGACTCGCCCGAGAGCATCGCCTCGTCCACGCTGGAGGTGCCGCTGAGCACTTCGCCGTCCACCGGCACGCTCTCGCCCGCGGCGACCACGAACACATCGCCCACCACCAGGCTGCCGGCATCGACCTCGACCAGCTTGCCGTCGCGTTCGACCTTGGCGGTCTTGGGCTTGAGGTTGAGCAGCGCGCGGATCGCCGAGGAGGTCTTGCGCTTGGCGCGCGCCTCCAGCAGGCGTCCGAGCAGGATCAGGGTGATGATCGAGGCGCTGGCCTCGAAGTACACATGCTGGCCCGGCAGATCCAGCACCGTCACCACCACGCTGTAGAGATAGGCCATGGACGTGCCCAGCGCCACGAGCACGTCCATGTTGGCCGTGCCGCTGCGCAGTGACTTGAAGGCCGCCTTGTAGAAGCGCGCGCCGATCCAGAACTGCACCGGCGTGGCCAGCACCAGCTGCAGCCAGCGCGGCAGCAGTTCGGCGTGGTGGCCGCCCAGCGCGTGGCCCAGGTCGGCGAAGTCGAACATGGTGAACATCTGCGCGAACAGCGGCAGGGTCAGCACCACCGAGGCCACGAACATCCAGACCTGGCGGCGCCAGGCCGCGCGTTCGCCGGCCTCGCGCGCGGCCATCTCGGCCTCGCCGATCTCGCGTACCTCGCTCGCGCCGAAGCCCGCCTTGCCGATGCGCTCGACGATCTGCGCCACGTCGACCACGCCCGGGGTGTATTCCACCCGCGCCTTGGCCGAGGCGAAGTTGACGTTGTCGGCGATCACGCCGGGCGTCTTGGCCAGCACGCCTTCGATGCCGGCCGCGCAGGCGGCGCAGCTCATGCCGGTGATCTCCAGCGCCACGGTCTGCGGCGGCACCGAGAAGCCGGCCTTGTCCAGCGTCTCCACCAGGGCCTGCGGCTGGACCTGGGTGCGGTCGTACTGCAGCTGCACGCGTTCGCTGGCGAAGTTGACCGTCGCCTTGACGCCCGGATGCTTGTTGAGCAGCTTCTCGATCGTGGTCGCGCACGCCGCGCAGGTCATACCGCGGACCGGGAAGTTCAACGTGGTGGCTGCCGCCTGACTCATGAATCGTGTTTCCTGTCTTTGAGATCCGCGCCGCAGCACGAGGCCGGCGCGGGCGAAGGCGCGGCCGCCGCATCGTTCGCCTCGGGCGGCGCGCCGTGGATGCTGGAGAGGATCGGGCAGCCTTCCGGCTCGCCGCAGCCGGGGCAGGCGTCGATCAGCCGCGCCAGGGCGTCGCGCATCTCGGTGAGCTGGGCGATGCGCACGTTCAACTCCTGCAGGCGCCGGCTGGCGCGCTGCTTGACGCCTTCCACGCCGTTGACCCGATCGGATTCGAGCGCCAGCAGCTCGCGGATCTCCTCCAGGCTGAAGCCCAGCTCCTTGGCGCGCAGGATGAAGCGCATGCGCTCGACCGACTGCGTGTCGTATTCGCGATAGCCCGAGGCGCGGCGATAGGCGGGCGAGAGCAGCCCCTCGCGCTCGTAGTAGCGGATCGTGTCGATCGCCACCCCGGACTGCTGGGCCAGCACGCCGATCGTGAAGTGGGAACGTGGCGGTGTGGAGTTCATGAGGTGGACCCTAAGACTTGGACCTAAGTCCAGAGTCAACGTGATTGTTGCATTGCGAGATGGACATTCATTATTTGTTCATTCCACAAACGACGATGCGTCGTGCACGGCCTTGTGGAGTGGGCTCCAGGGTTCTGTCCTATCTGGGGCCACGCGCGGCGGTTGGCTTGCCCGTGCGGATCTCTTGGTTATCCTGCAGCCATTCCTCGCTGCTTCCGCATCCGCCTTGTCGCTGCCGTCCGCCCTCCTGCGCCTGCTGCTGTGCACGATCCTGCTGCTGAATGGCGCAGGCGATGCCGCGGCGCGCGCCTGGGCGCAGGCGGCGGCGAATGCGCACGGGCCGGCCGCATCGTCGGCATCGCGCGGCCATGAGGCGCACGCGTCGATGCAGCATCGGCCCGGCCACGCGCAGGCCGATTGCCAGATGCACCCGCGCGCCGCGCCGGCCTGCGGGCAGGCGATGGAGGGCGCGCACCAGAAGCATGGCGAGCACTGCTGCGCCTCGTCCGAATGCCACTGCGCCGCGGCCTCGCAGGTCATCGTGCCGGCGCTGCCGACCCTGGTGCACCCGCACGCGCCCGCCAGCCGCACGCTGGCCTTCGACGCGAGCACGCGCGGCGCGCCCGCCGTGCCGCCGCTGATGCGTCCCCCGATCCGCTAGCGCCCCGCTCGGCCGCGTCAGTCGCGGCCTGGATCGCAGTCGCAGCCCGGCCCTGGCCTGGCGCGCTGCGCCTGCACTTCGTGCCGCATCGGCACGGCTCTCGATCGAGGCGTCTATGCCATCACGCTTTTTCTCCGGGCCCGATCGGGTCCCGGACCCTTCCCGCCGTACCTTCGTCACCGGCCTGGCGCTGGGCGGCGCCACGCTCGGCCTCGGGCTGGCGCGGGTACCCGCCTTCGCCCAGGACCGCCTTGCGACCGCCAACGAACTGCGCGGCACCGAATTCGACCTGGCCATCGGCGCGAGCCGCGTCAACTTCACCGGCCGCGAGCGGCCGGCGATCACCGTCAACGGCCGCCTGCCCGCCCCGCTGCTGCGCTGGCGCGAAGGCGACACGGTCACCATCCGCGTCAGCAATCGCCTGGCCGCCGGCACGCAGACCTCGGTGCACTGGCATGGCCTGCTGCTGCCGGCCAACATGGATGGCGTGCCGGGCCTGAGCTTCGACGGCATCTATCCTGGCGAGGCCTATCTGTACCGCTTCAAGCTGCGCCAGTCGGGCACCTACTGGTACCACAGCCATTCGCTGCATCAGGAACAGGCCGGGCTGTACGGGCCGATCGTCATCGAGCCGGCCACGCCGCCGCCCTACCACTACGACCGCGAGCACGTGCTGCTGCTGTCGGACTGGACCGACCTGGATCCGGCCGCGCTGTTCCGGCGGCTCAAGAAGATGCCGTCCTACGACAACTACTACCAGCGCACGGTGGGCGACTTCGTGCGCGATGCGCGGCGCGACGGGCTCTCTGCCACGCTGGCCGACCGCGGCATGTGGGGCCGGATGCGGATGACGCCCAGCGACCTGTCCGACGTCAACGGCCACACCTACACCTATCTGATGAACGGCACGACGCCGGCGGCCAACTGGAGCGGCGAGTTCCGCCCGGGCGAGAAGGTGCTGCTGCGCTTCATCAACGCCGCCAACATGACCTATTTCGACATCCGCATCCCGGGCCTGAAGATGACCGTGGTCGCGGTGGACGGGCAGTACGTCCATCCGGTCAGCGTGGACGAGTTCCGCATGGCCGTGGCAGAGACGGTGGACGTGATCGTCGAGCCGCGCGGCCAGGACGCCTATACCGTCTTCGCCCAGGACATGGGCCGCACCGGCTATGCGCGCGGCACGCTGACCACCCGCATCGGGCTGGAGGCGCCGATTCCCGCGCTCGATCCGCGCCCGCTGCTGAGCATGGGCGACATGGGCCACGACATGGGCGCGATGGGCGGCATGGACCATGGCGCGGCCGGACACGACATGGCGGGCATGGACCATGCGGCGATGGGGCACGGCGACATGGCCGGCATGGATCACTCGGCCATGGGCCATGGCGGCATGGCCGGGATGGATCACGGCGCGATGGGCCATGGCGCCGGCGGCATGCCCGCGCATCCGGCCAGCGAGACCCGCAATCCGCTGGTGGACATGCAGTCGATGGCCACCGCGCCCAAGCTGGACGACCCCGGCATCGGCCTGCGCGACAACGGCCGCAAGGTGCTGACCTATGCCGACCTGCGCAGCGTGTTCGACGATCCCGACGGGCGCGACCCCGGCCGCGAGATCGAGCTGCACCTGACCGGCAACATGGAGAAGTTCGCCTGGTCGTTCAACGGCATCCCGTTCGCCAGCGCCGAGCCGCTGCGGCTCAACTACGGCGAGCGCGTGCGCATCGTGCTGGTCAACGACACCATGATGCAGCACCCCATCCATCTGCATGGCATGTGGAGCGATGTGGAGGATGCGCAGGGCCGGTTCCAGGTGCGCAAGCACACCGTGGACATGCCGCCGGGCACGCGCCGCAGCTATCGCGTGCGCGCCGACGCGCTGGGCCGCTGGGCCTACCACTGCCACCTGCTCTACCACATGGACGGCGGCATGATGCGCGAAGTGCGGGTGGAGGAATGAGCATGCAGACCTTGCCCCGCACCGCAGTGGGCATTGCCCTGGGCCTGCTCGTTTCGTCGCCGGCGCTGGCCGGGCAGACCGCCGCGGAGACACCGCAGGCCACCTGCAAGAAGGCCGCGCAAGCGCAAGCCAATGGACAGCCTTCGTCCCCGCCATGCCCGCACAGGCCGAAGCAGCACGCCTCGTCCATGGGAGGCGCTGCGATGGATCACTCCGCGATGGATCACTCCGCGATAGACCACTCGGCGATGGACCAATCCGCGATGGACCAATCCGCGATGGATCACTCCACGATGGACCATTCGGCGATGGACCATTCGGCGATGGATCACGGCGGATCGCAGCAACCGCGCGAGCCCATTCCGGTCCTGACCGACGCAGACCGCGCGGCCGCCTTCCCGCAGCTCTCGTACGCCTCCATGGCGCATGGCCCGACGCTCAACTGGCTGGTGCAGCTGGATCGTCTGGAAGCGTGGAACGCCAGCGACGCGCACGGCCAGGCCTGGGAGGCCAGCAGCTGGATCGGCGGCGACGTGAATCGCCTGTGGCTGCGCAGCGAAGGCGAGCGCAGCGCGGGACGCACCGAATCGGCCGACCTGGAAGTGCTCTACGGCCGCAGCATCACGCCCTGGTGGGATCTGGTCGCCGGCGTGCGCCAGGACTTCCGCCCGCGCGACGGGCGCACCTGGGCCGCGCTCGGCGTGCAGGGTCTGGCGCCGTACAAGTTCGAGGTCGCCGCCACGGCGTATCTGGGCAGCTCGGGCCAGCTCGGCGCGCGCCTGGAGGCCGAGTACGAACTGCTGCTCACCAACCGCCTGATCCTGCAGCCGCGCGTCGAGGCCGACCTGTCGGCCAAGGACGATCCGCGCACCGGGCAGGGCAGCGGGCTCAACAGTGTCGAGGCCGGCCTGCGCCTGCGCTACGAGGTCACCCGCCGCTTCGCGCCCTACATCGGCGTGAACCACACCCGCTACTTCGGCGGCAGCGCCGACGCGGCCGACCACCCGCGCGAGACCGCGCTGGTGGCCGGCGTGCGCGTGTGGTTCTGAGGTTCCTTTTCTTCTCCCACCCCAAGAGGCTCTCCATGAAACATCCGTTCTTCGCTGTCTCCCTGGTCTGCGCCGGTCTGCTTTCCGGCGCCGCCGGGCCGGTCCGCAGGCGCACCCGCACGGCGACCACGCCGCGGCCGCGCCGGCCCAGGGCGAGTTCGCCGCGCTGGACAGGAACCACGACGGCTTCATCGACAAGGCCGAGCTGCCCAAGGACCATCCGCTGGCGCCGCATTTCGGCATGATCGACATGGACCGCGACGGCAAGCTCAGCCCGGCCGAATACGACGCCGGCCTGAAGATGCTGCGCTGACCTCAGCGCAGTTCAAGGCAAGCCCGGCGCGTCGGAACGCATGAGCGACGCGCCGGGCCCGCCATCACGCGCACACGAATCCTCGCCGCGCGGCTACAGCGCGATCCGCTCCAGCGAGATGATCCCGCGCTGCAGGGCGATGGTGACCGCATGCGTGCGATCGCGCGCGCCGAGCTTGGCCATCAGGCTCTTCATGTGCGCCTTGACGGTCTGTTCGGAGATCGACAGGCGCTGGCCGATGGCCTTGTTGGTCAGCCCGCTGGCGGCCGCCGACAGGACCACAGTCTCGCGCTGGGACAGCCCGTCGTCGGCCACGTGGCAGGCGATGCCCTCGGCGATGTGCATCGGCATGCGCGGGCGCTGGCCGGCGAAGACCGCGCGGATGGTGTCCAGCAGATCGTGGCGCAGCATGTCCTTGAGCAGATAGCCGGCCGCGCCGGCCTGCAGCGCGCGCACCGCACGCGCATCGCCGCTGTAGGTGGTCAGCACCAGGATGCGCGCACGCGGATCGTGCCGGCGCAGCCGCTCGATGGCTTCCACGCCGTCCATGCCGGGCATCTGCAGATCCATCAGCACCACATCGGGCGCCAGCTGCGCGTAACGCTCCAGGGCCTGGTGGCCGTCGCCGGCCTCGCCCAGCAGGTGCATGTCCGGCTGCGCCTCGAGCATGGCGCGCAGGCCGTCGCGCAACAGCGGGTGATCGTCCACCACCAGCACGCCGATCTGCGATTGCATCACGCGTCCTCCTGCGAAGCCCGGCGCAGGCGCTGCCACCAGCGCGTCCGTGCCACAGCGTAGGCGCGCGCGGCCGGGACAGAAAGGGCGATCTCCGTGCCCATCCGCGGCGCCGACCACACCTGCAGCGTGCCGCCGATGCGGGCGGCGCGCTCGCGCATGCCGCGCAGGCCGAAGTGCGCGCGCCTGGCCTGCGCGTCGGCCGGCATGCCCACGCCGTCGTCGCGCACGCGCAGGTGCAGCGCCTCGCGGCCGTAGCCGATCTCCACTTCGATGGCCTTGGCCTGGGCGTGGCGCAGCGCATTGGTCAGCGCCTCGCGCCCGATCAGGAACGCCTCCTCGGCCACGCAGGTCGGCAGCGCGCGCGGCTGGCCTTCGATCAGCAGGCGCAGGCTGGGCGCCGGACCGTCGGCCAGGCGCTTGCCGACCGCCGCCAGGCGCGCGCCCAGCTCGATGCGGGTGTCCTCGCCGCGCAGGCCGACCACCCGCTCGCGCCCCTCGCGCAGGGTGGATTCGGCCAGCTCCAGGGCGTGCTCGACCTCGTGCCGCACCGGCTCGGTGTGCGGCAGCCGCTGGTTGGCCGCATGCAGCCGCAGCACCAGGCCCTGCATGCCCTGCAGCAAGGTGTCGTGCAGGTCGCGGGCGATGCGTTCGCGCTCGCCATGGCGTTCTTCCATGCGCGCGCGCCAGCGCGCGGCCAGGGCGCGGCTGCGCAGGACGATGACCGCGGCGATCGCCAGCGCCAGCAGCACCAGCATCGCCACGCGGAACAGCCCGGTCTGCGTCCATGCGGGGCGGATGGCGAAGCCGGCCTGGACCGGCACGCTCCACACGCCGTCCTCGTTGGCGGCCATGACCTCGAAGCGATAGCGCCCCGGCTGCAGGTTGGCGTAGCGCACCTGCGCCAGCTCGCCCATCTCGCGCCAGTGCGCATCCACCCCCTCCAGGCGGACCCGGTAGCGCACCCGGTCCGGGCGCGCGAGGCTGGCGGCGGAGTAGTCCAGCTCCAGCTCGCGCGTGCGCTTGGGCAGGACCAGCCCGTCGACCAGCGGCTGCCGGCCCTGGCCCGAGACCACCTCGCCCAGGCGGACCTGCGGCGCGACGCGGTTGCGCGCAATGGCGTTCACGTCCAGCCAGGCCAGGCCCTGGTTGCTCGCCATCCACAGCAGCCCATCCTGGCCCAGCGCCAAGGTCGGCACGGCATTGGCCTGCAGCGCGACGCCGGGCAGGCCGTCGATCGCGTCGAAGGCGCGGGCCTGATCCAGCGGCAGGCCGGTGGCGGCGCTGCGCCGCAGGTCGTCGGGCCAGACGCGCACCAGCCCCCGGATGCCGTACAGCCACAGATCGCCTTCGCCCTGGCGCACGATGCCGCTGATGCCGAGCAGCAGGTCCTCGCGCAATCCGCGCACGCGGGCATGGCCGCCCGCCGCGTCGGCCAGCGCCAGGCCTTCCTCGCCGGCGACCAGGGTCAGCGCGTCGTCGCGATACAGCCCGGTGATCGGCCCGACGCCGGCCTGCGACACCGGCACCGGGCCCTGCGCCTTGTCCTCCAACACGGCGACGCCGCCGTCCGGGTAGCCGACCAGCAGCGCGCCGCGCGCGTCCACCTGCAGGGTCGAACAACGCCGCTCCGGCAGGCGCGTCTCGCGCACCCAGCCGCCGCCGGCATTGCGCAGCACGCCGCCCGCGGTCGCGCACACCCACACGGCCTGCGCGGACTGGATCAGGGCCGAGACCTCGCCCGGCCCTGCGTCGGACGGCGCTGCGGCCATCGCGGCCGGATGCGGCGAACGCACGATCCGGCCGCCTTGCCAGCGCCAGACCGACGCGGCGTCCTGCGCCGGCATCGGGCGCTGCCCCGCGCCCAGGGCCGCCAGACGGGCGCGATCCAACGGCCAGACGGTGCCGGCCTCGCCATAGGCGCGCACCTGCTGCCCCGGCAGCGTCATCAACGTGTCCGGCGCATCGCGCCCCGGCCAGGCCAGGCGATGGATCAGATGCCGGCGAAACCGCGACAGGCCCAGATTGGTGCCGACCCAGACATCGCCCTCCAGGTCTTCCAGCACCGGCGAGGCGTAGGTCGAGGGCAGGCCCTGGCCGATATCGAAGCGTTCGATGCGCGGCCTGGCGCCGGCGCGTTCCCAGCGCAGCCGCACGATCCCGCCGCCGCCCAGCACGCTGCCCCACAGGCTGCCATCGCGCTGGAAGGCGAAGCGCTGCAGGCGCAGCTGCGGCAGGGCGCGCCGCTGCCGCGCGTCTTCCGGCAGCAGCCCGGCGCGGTCGGCCACCGGCCATAGGCCGTGCCGGCGATCGGCCACCCACACCGTGCCGTCCGGCGCCTGCGCCAGGGTCGCGTAACGGCTCAGCGGCACGCCGGCGTCGAGGAACCGCTGCCCTGCGCGCGGCAGATACAGCAGGCGATCGGCCGTGGCCACCCACAGCGCGCCGCCCGCGTCGCACAGCACCCAGTAGGCCTCGGCCGCGGCGAAGCTCTGCCCGGCCTGCGGCGCGCGCCAGCGCTGGCCGTCGAACCAGCGCAGGCCATCGCCATTGGCCACCCACCAACGCCCCTGCCCGTCGCGCGCCATCGAGAACGCGATCCCCGACGGCAGGCCCTGCTCGGGGCCGTAGCGCTGCAGCGTCTGGCCGTGCAGATGAAAGACACCGGCATCGTAGGTGCCCGCCCAGACGCCGCCAGCGCCGTCGTCCTTGAGCACCGTGAGGTTGTTGGAGGGGAAGGCCTGCCCCGGCGGCGGCGGGGTGCGCATGAAGCGCTGGCCATCGAAGCGGTAGAGCCCGCTGCCGGTGCCCAGCCACAGGGCCCGGTCGCTGCCCTGGAACATGTCCCAGATATCGGCCGGCGCGCCGCGTTCGAGCGTCCAGCTGCTGTGGTCGAACCCGGACAGCGCCGCGTCCGGGAGCGCGTCTTCGGCGTGCGCGACGCGCGGCCACAGCCAGGCCAGGACCAGCCACGCCGAGCACGCGCGGATGATCCAGCTCCCTCGGTGTCCCTGCACGCCGGCGCCCCTCATGGATCGATTGTGTCAGGACAGGGGGGCGCGCTGACGCCTCTTTCGGGGGATGCGCAGCGCGCCGGGCCATGCGCCCATCGCCGGCGGAGGTGGCCATGCAGCGACTGTTCTCGATGTTCCCCGACAGCGGCCCCGGCGTGGGCCTGCTGATGCTGCGCGTGGCGCTGGCGATGGCGCTGTGGCAGTCGCGCACGGTCGGCAGCACGGCGTGGACCGGTGTGGCACTGGCGGGCGGCCTGCTGCTGATCTGCGGCTGGCTCACGCCGCTGGCGCTGCTGCTCGCCTGCGTGCACGCGCTGGCGCACCTGGCCGTCGATCAGGCGCCGACCCTGCTGCTCATCGCCGGCCTGGCCTTGCTGGGCCCCGGCGCGTACTCGCTGGACGCACGGCGCTTCGGCCGCCGCGTCGTCTACCACGACGCCGCGTCCCCCGAAAGAGGGAGCGACGGCCGCCACCAATGAGGGTAGGCGGCCCTGTGTCGCTGGCGACACGATGGCCTTCGCCCCACCGCGCCTGACCGGGCGGCATTCCCGCCGAAGGAGCCCTTCGCATGTCGCACGACCCGCACGATCCAATGACGTTCACGCGTCGCCAGACCCTCCAGGCCGGTGCCGCCCTGATCGCCACCGCCGTCCTGCCGGCCGTGGCCCTGCCACGACCGACGCCCTCGACCGCACAAGGAAATCCGCCCATGACCAGCAGCTACGTCCAGACCAAAGACGGCGTCCAGATCTTCTACAAGGACTGGGGCCCGAAGAACGCCCAGCCCATCGTGTTCCACCACGGTTGGCCGTTGTCCTCGGACGACTGGGACGCACAGATGATGTTCTTCGTCCAGCACGGCTACCGCGTGGTCGCCCATGACCGGCGCGGTCACGGCCGCTCGGCCCAGGTCAGCGAAGGCCACGACATGGACCACTACGCCGCCGACGCCTCGGCCGTGGCCGAGCACCTGGACCTGCGCAACGCCGTGCATATCGGCCACTCCACCGGCGGCGGCGAGGTGGCGCGCTACGTGGCCAGGTTCGGCCAGCCGCAGGGCCGCGTGGCCAAGGCCGTGCTGGTGAGCGCCGTGCCGCCGCTGATGCTCAAGACGCCGACCAGTCCGGAAGGCCTGCCGCTGGAGGTGTTCGACGGCTTCCGCAACAGCACCGCCGGCAACCGCGCCCAGTTCTTCCTCGACGTGGCCGCAGGCCCGTTCTACGGCTTCAACCGGCCCGATGCGAAGGTTTATCCGGGCGTGGTCCAGAACTGGTGGCGTCAGGGGATGATGGGCAGCGCCAAGGCCCACGTCGATGGCGTCAAGGCCTTCTCCGAGACCGACCAGACCGAGGACCTCAAGGCCATCACCGTGCCGACCCTGGTCCTGCACGGCGACGACGACCAGGTGGTGCCGATCCAGGCCTCGGCGCTGAAGTCGATCAAGCTGCTCAGGAACGGCACGCTCAAGGTCTACAAGGGCTACCCGCACGGCATGCTGACCACGCACGCCGACGTCATCAATCCGGACCTGCTGGACTTCGTCAAGAGCTGAGCCAACGCGCGCAGCGTCGGCGCAGAAACGAAGGTGGGAGAGTGGAACTGAGGGAGTGGGGCCGGGAGTCGGAGCGAGTCGAGGTGTGAGCCGGCATGCCGGCGATGAAGCTTTCCCGGCAAAGCCCCTCTCCGCCATGGCGGCTCCCGTCTGTAGAGCGGAGCTTGCTCCGCTGGGGCCTTCCCCATGAACCGAACGAAAAGCAGCGGAGCAAGCTCCGCTCTACAGGCACGTCGCTGCGAGACTTGAGGAGACAGTTGCCCCCACGCTCTTTCCCACACCCGCACAAGCGCGCGACGCGACACGTCGCTTCATCAGGAGAAATCGTCGATGGCACAGGCTCCCAATCCCACCGTCGTCCTGGTACACGGCGCCTGGGCCGACGCCTCCAGCTGGCGCGTCGTCATCGCGCGGCTGCTGCGCGCGCGGCTGAACGTGGTCGCCGTGCAGAACCCCACCACATCGCTGGCCGACGACGTCGCGGCCACCCGCCGCACGCTCCAGGCCATCGACGGCCCGGTCGTCCTGGTCGGGCACAGCTGGGGCGGCACGGTCATCACCGAGGCCGGCAACGACCCCCAAGGTGCGCGCCCTGGTCTACGTGGCGGCCTTCGCGCCCGATGCCGGCGAATCGACCGGGGATCAGGTGGGCCAGCACCCGCCGCCGCCCGGGCTGGGCGGCGTCGTGCCGTTCGGCGACGGGTTCCTCAAGATGGGCGAGACCAGCTGGATCGCCAACGTCGCCCAGGACCTGCCCGAGGAAGAAGCCCGCACGCTCGCCGTCGTGCAGACGCCGCTGGCGCTGACGACCTTCAACGACAGGATCGGCCATCCGGCCTGGCGCGACCGACCGAACTGGTACGTCGTGTCCAGTCAGGACCGGGCGGTCAGCGTCGATCTGCAGCGCGCGTTGGCCACGCGTCTACAGGCCCGCACCACCGAACTGCTCGCCAGCCACATGTCGCTGCTGTCCATGCCGGACGCAGTGGCCGAGGTCATCGCGCAGGCGGTAGCCGCCGTTTCCAGTCAGGACGCCTAGGCGTTCTGGTCGAGTGCCACCGGCCTGCCGGAGCAGGCCGATGGGATGGGTGAACGCGCGCGTCGCGCTCAGCCCTTCTGGATGAACTCCAGCAGGTCGGCGTTGACCGGATCGGCATGCGTGGTCGGCACGCCGTGCGGGGCGCCCTTGTAGGTCTTCAGTGTGCCGTTGCGCACCAGCTTGGCCGACAACACGCCCGAATCGGCGTACGGCACCACCTGGTCGTCGTCGCCGTGGATCACCAGCACCGGCACGGTGATGGCCTTGAGATCCTCGGTGAAATCGGTCTGCGAGAACGCGACCACGCCGTCGTAATGCGCCTTGGCGCCGCCCATCATGCCCTGGCGCCACCAGTTGTGGATCACCGCGTCCACGGGCTTGGCGCCCGGCCGGTTGTAGCCATAGAACGGGCCGGCCGGCACGTCGTGATAGAACTGCGGGCGGTTGGTGGCGACCTGCTTCTGGAAGTCGTCGAAGACCTCCTTGGGCGTGCCGCCCGGATTGCTCGCGGTCTTGACCATCAGCGGCGGCACCGCGCTGATCAGCACCGCATGGGCGACCTTGTCCTGGCCGTGGCGCGCGATGTAGCGCACCACCTCGCCGCCGCCCGTGGAATGGCCCACGTGCGTCGCCTTGCTGATGCCCAGATGCTCGACCACCGCCGCGACATCGTCGGCGTAATGGTCCATGTCGTGTCCGTCCCAGACCTGCGCCGAGCGCCCGTGGCCGCGCCGGTCGTGGGCGACCACGCGGAAGCCCTTGGCGAGGAAAAACATCATCTGCGCGTCCCAGTCGTCCGAGGACAGCGGCCAGCCGTGGTGGAAGAAGATGACCTGCCCGTCGCGCGGGCCCCAGTCCTTGTAGAAGATCTCCACGCCGTCTTTGGTCGTGACTGTCGGCATACGCTTGTCTCCTCGCTGATGGTGGATGTGATGGGACCGGCGGCTATCGCGAATGCGCTCGGCAGGGCGCGTCACGGGAAGGCAAGCCACTGTCCGGTGGATCGTTCGTCGGCATGCACTGCCTCGGGATCCGCCACTGCTTGGGGACCCGCATCTACTGGCCCATTAGATACAACCGCCGTGTTCGGATGGCGTCGCCGCTTCGTCAAGAACAGGTGGAGGCTCTTGCATTAAAGGCAGCGCAGCTCCGCGCCGGAACGCATCGTTGGCGGCCCGCCGGGCTGTTGTTCAAAGACGCGGCAATCACCGCCGACGGTGGGCGCGACGCTCGCCTGCCTCACCTTGCGCTGCACGCACTCCTGCGCGCGGCTGCCGGCGATGGGCGAGCGACGAGGTGGCCCTGCCGTGTCTCAGACGCGATCGGAGTTCTGCCAGCCAGCCGCTGGCCCGATCGCTGCGGAAACGATCAGTTCGCTTCCGCAGCGGCCTCGGCTTCGGCCTCGATGCGCTGGCGCAGGCGGCCGGCGCGGACCAGAATGGCGGGCGGCCGCGTTTCTTCGGGGATGCTGAGCAGCTTGAGCCGGCGCAGCGCCTGCCCCGGTCCACGCGCCGAGGTCAGTGCCACGATCGGGATCGACAGCACCAGGCCGGCGATCACCGGCGACATCCACAGCGCCAGCGAAGGCGAGACGAAGTACGCCGCCGCGCCCATCAGCACGCCGAACACCGACAGCCCGCCGTAGCGGCGCACCAGCAGGCCCCACGGCATCGAGCCGTCGTCGCGGCGCTGCGCGTCCCAGCCCGAGTCCTTGCCGGCCAGCACCTCGGCCACGCCGCGCGACTGCACGTACATCACGATCGGCGCCATCAGCGCGGCCAGCACGCTCTCGATCACGATGCTCACGATCATGCGGAACCAACCGCCGCAGCCGCGCCGCACCTTGCGGTCGGCCAGCACCGCCAGGTATCCCATCACCTTGGGCGCGAACAGCGCGAACATCGTCGCCTCGAACACGTACAGGATCCGGTCCGGGTCGAGCGAGCGCCAGTAGCTCACCGGCGAAAAATGCGCCAGGTCCGACAGGCTCAGCAGCGTGCCGGCCTGCTCCAGCGGGATGGCGATGCCGATCAGCATCATCATCGCCCACATCGGCGCGGTCAGGTAATGGCCGATGCCGATCATGAAGTGGGTGCGGCTGATCCAGTGCAGCCCGCGCGTGGGCAGGATGCCCACGTGCTGCAGGTTGCCCTGGCACCAGCGCCGGTCGCGCACCAGCAGGTCGGTCAGCGAGGGCGGGCCCTCCTCGAAGCTGCCGCCCAGCGCCGGCGTCATGTGGCAGGCCCAGCCGCCGCGACGGATCAGCGCCGCCTCGACGAAGTCGTGGCTGAGCACGTGGCCCTTGAACGGGCGCACGCCGCCGAGCTTGGGCAGGCCGGCATGGTCGGCGAAGGCCTGGGTACGGATGACCGCGTTGTGGCCCCAGTAGTTGCTCTCGGTGCCGTGCCACCAGGCCACCCCGTGCGCGATCACCGGGCCGTAGACGCGCCCGGCGAACTGCTGCATGCGCGCGAACAGCGTGCTGCCGTTGACGATCAGCGGCAGCGACTGGATCAGCCCCACGTCCGGGTGGGTCTCCATGCCCCAGGCCAGGCGCACGATGGTGTCGCCGGTCATCAGGCTGTCGGCGTCCAGGATCAGCATCTGCGGATAAGCCGCGCCGAAGCGCCGCACCCACTCGGCGATGTTGCCGGCCTTGCGCTCGGCGTTGTCGGCGCGGTGGCGGTAGTAGAGGTTGGGCGCGCCGCCCAGGCGCTCGCGCAGGCGATGGAACTCCTCCACCTCGTCCATGCGGATCGGCCCGCGTGTGGTGTCGGAGAGGATGAAGAAATCGAAGCGGTCGATATGCCCGGTCTCGCGCACCGACTCGTAGATCGCCTGCAGGCCGGCCATCAGCCGCTGCGGCTCCTCGTTGTAGGTGGGCATCAGCAGCGCGGTGCGCACGGTCGGCGTGGGCAGCGGATCTTCCGGCCGCAGCCCCAGACGGCGGCGGCGGCGCGTGACGATCAGCAGGAAGCCGGCCAGCGCGCTGCAGAAGGACAGCGACACCCAGGCGAACAGCAGCGCGAACAGGGTCAGGAACAGCCCCTCGAGCAGGTTGATGCCATCGGTCGCCATCACCCGGAACATCTGGTACAGGCCGGCCAGGGTGATCGCCAGGGTCCCGCCGAAGATGTAGAGGCGGCGCAGCGCCATGTTCGGCGGCGCCGAGGGCATGGGCGGGCTGCGCAGCTTGCCGGTGCGCAGCGACTGCTGCGGCATCTCCAGAGGCGCCGGCGGCGGCAGCAGTTCGTAGGCGAAGGCCTGCTCGTCGATGACGTGCTCGGGATAGGGCACGCGGATGGGTTCGGCGATCTTCATTCGGTACGACGCGCGGGGCCTGGCTGCGGGAGGGGAATCACGCGCGCGATCGCCACGCTGGCGTGCAGGCGCAGCGGAAGGAACACGACAGGGTCGGACGCGGGGACATGCGCAGAAGAATACAGGCGCTGGCGCGCTTGGCGAATCCGATCCACCGGCGAAAGCGACTCAGGCCGCGGCGCGGACGGGGGGCGTTGCGGGAAGACCGCGATGGAGACACCGCAGTCGGCGGCGTTGGCACGCACGCAGACTCCTTGTTGGGGGGACAAGAATGCCGATGCTAGACGATGGAACGTTAGGGTTTTGGCGGACGGCTCGCGCGCCGCCGCCGCAGAACGCGACAGGCCCGCAGATGGCGGGCCTGTCGTGGATCGCGTCGCAGGGCCTGGACGGTCCCGCGCCTGGCCTGGATCAGTCGATGTCCAGGAAGCTGCGCAGCGTCTCCGAACGCGAGGGATGACGCAGCTTGCGCAGCGCCTTGGCCTCGATCTGCCGGATGCGCTCGCGGGTGACGTCGAACTGCTTGCCGACCTCTTCCAGGGTGTGGTCGGTGTTCATGTCGATGCCGAAGCGCATGCGCAGCACCTTGGCCTCGCGCGGGGTCAGCCCGGCCAGCACGTCGCGCACCGTTTCCATCAGGTTGATGTTGGTGGTGTTCTCGATCGGGGACTCCACGTTGGTGTCCTCGATGAAGTCGCCCAGGTGCGAGTCCTCGTCGTCGCCGATCGGGGTCTCCATGGAGATCGGCTCCTTGGCGATCTTCATGACCTTGCGGATCTTGTCCTCGGGCATGTCCATCTCCTTGGCCAGCTCCTCCGGCGTGGCCTCGCGGCCGTACTGCTGGAGCATCTGGCGCGAGATGCGGTTGAGCTTGTTGATCGTCTCGATCATGTGCACCGGGATGCGGATGGTGCGCGCCTGGTCGGCGATCGAGCGGGTGATCGCCTGGCGGATCCACCAGGTAGCGTAGGTCGAGAACTTGTAGCCGCGGCGGTATTCGAACTTGTCCACCGCCTTCATCAGGCCGATGTTGCCCTCCTGAATCAGGTCCAGGAACTGCAGGCCGCGGTTGGTGTACTTCTTGGCGATGGAGATCACCAGGCGCAGGTTGGCCTCGACCATTTCCTTCTTGGCCTTGCGCGCCTTGGCCTCGCCGTAGGCCATCTGCCGGCTGATGTCCTTCAGGTCGGCCAGGGTCAGGTACATCGCCTGCTCCACCTCGATGGTGGCCTGCTGCTGGGCGATGATCTGGTCCTTGACCTCACGCAGGCCCGAGGACCACTTCTGCTTGCGCTTGAGCGCCTCGTCGACCCACTCCAGGTTGGTCTGGTTGCCTTCCCAGGAGCGGATGAAGTCCTTGCGCGGCATCTTGGCGGTGACCGTGGACAGGTGCAGCACGCGGCGCTCCTGGTCCTTGATCTGCTGCAGGACGTCGCGCACGTGCTTGACCAGGTTGTCGGTCAGGGCCAGCGGCAGCTTCAGGGTGACGAACACCTCGGCCATCTCGGCGCGCAGCTTGGCGCCGGTCTTGCTGTCGGCGCCGCTCTTGGCATAGCCCTTCTTGAACTTGGCCATGGCGGCGGCCATCACTTCCATGCGGCGCGCCACTTCCTCCGGGTCCGGACCGGTCGGGCCGGCTTCCTCTTCGGCGCCGCCCTCTTCGTCCTCATCCTCGTCGTCGGTGTCGGCATCGGCATCGGCATCGCTGACGTCGGCCGCCTCGACCGCGGGGGCCTCCGGCTCTTCGACGATGTCGTTGAAGCCCACGACCACCTCGGCCAGGCGCTTCTTGCCGGCCTTGTGCAGCTCGTAGTCCTCCAGGACCATGTCCACGATCGACGGCAGCAGGCCCAGCGAGGCCTGCACCTGGCCCAGGCCTTCCTCGATGCGCTTGGCGATGGCGATCTCGCCCTCGCGGGTCAGCAGCTCGACCGTGCCCATCTCGCGCATGTACATGCGCACCGGGGTCGGTGGTGCGGCCACCCTCGGTGTCCAGCGAGGTCAGCGCGGCGGCGGCTTCCTCGGCGGCGGTCTCGTCGACCTCGCGGTTGCCGCTGGCCTCGCCGGCCAGCAGCAGGGTCTCGGCATCCGGCGCCACTTCATGGACCTGGATGCCCATGCCGTTGATCATGCCGATGATGTCTTCGATCTGCTCCGGATCGACCATGTCGTCAGGCAGGTGATCGTTGACCTCGGCATAGGTCAGGTAGCCTTGTTCAAGGCCCTTGCTGATCAGCAGCTTGATGTCGGATGCCTGGGCAGGACGTTCGTTGGCCATGAGTGCTTGCGCCGCCTAAAAGAAAGGTCTGGAGAACCACGTATTATACCGCGCCTGGCTGCAAATAGTTCACCAGCCAGGTCACCGCGCCGCCGCGCGCCCCTATCCCGGGGCCGCGAGATTTGACGCTTTCGCGTCTTGAAACATTTGCAGCAGCTCAGGGCCGCAGCAGGAAAGTCACCGGGCCGTCGTTGACCAGGTCCACCACCATATGGGCGCCGAAACGCCCGGTTTCCACCCCCCCGTGCCGCGCCCGGCAGACCTCCACCAGCCGGTTGAAGCCGCGTTCAGCCTCTTCCGGCGGGGCGGCGGTGGTGAAGCTGGGCCGCATGCCCGAGGCCGTATCGGCCGCCAGGGTGAACTGGCTGACCAGCAGCAGGCCGCCGCCGGTGTCGGTCAGCGAGCGGTTCATCCGCCCGGCGTCGTCGGCGAAGACCCGGTAGCCCAGCAGGCGCTGGGCCATGCGCTGGATCTGCGCCTCGCCGTCGCCCGGCTCCAGCCCGACCAGGGCCAGCAGCCCGGGGCCGATCGCGCCGACGGTCTGGCCGTCCACCGTCACGCTGGCGCGGGTCACGCGCTGGATCAGCGACAACATCGGCTTGGGACTCCTTGGGGCACCGGTCTCGGCCGCCCAAGGTGCGGACGGGGGCCGGGCTTTGCAATCCCCGCCCGGTTGACACCGCCGATAGACTGGGACGATGAAGCCGCACCTGCTGGCCGCTGGCACCTACCGCGCCGCCGCCGCCCTCACCTCCCTGCCCTGGCCGCTGCTGCGCCGCCTCGCCGATGCCCTGGCCTCGACCTGGGGCCGACTGGACGCGCGCGAGAGCCGGGTGGCCCGCCGCAACCTGGAGCTGGCCTATCCCGAGCTGCTGCCCAGCCAGCGCGCCGATCTGCACCGGCGCATCCTGCGCGGCACCGCGCGCCAGGCGCTGGAGACGCTGCGCTTCTGGACCCGGCCGCACGCGCGGAACCTGGACGAGCACCTGCGCCAGCGCCACGGCCAGGACCTGTACGACGCGGCGCTCAAGTCCGGCCGCGGGGTGATCGTGGCCGCGCCGCATTTCGGCAACTGGGAGCTGCTGAACCAGTGGCTTGCCTCGCGCGGGGACATCGCCATCGTCTACAAGCCGCCGGCCTCGGCCGCCGGCGACGCCTTCCTGCAGCGCGTGCGCGGGGCGGAGAACATCCGCCAGGTGCGTGCCGAGGGCCCGGCCGTGCGCCAGCTGTTCAAGGTCCTCAAGGAAGGCGGCGCGGTCGGCATCCTGCCCGACCAGCAGCCCAAGGCCGGCGACGGCGTGTTCGTGCCGTTCTTCGGCGTGCCGGCGCTGACCATGACCCTGGTCAACCGACTGGCCGAGCGCACCGGCGCGATCGTGCTGCTGGGCTGGTGCGAGCGCGTGGGCAGCGGGCTGGACTTCGCCCTGCACGTCGAGCCGACCCCGCCGGGCATCGGCGACGCGGACCCGGTGGCGGGCACGGCGCTGCTCAACGCGCAGATCGAGCGCGTGGCCCGGCGCGACCCGGCCCAGTACCAGTGGACCTACAAGCGCTACACGCTGCGCCCGCCGGGCAGCGGGCAGAGCGACCCGTACTGGACCGCCAGGCACCCGCACTGACGGCCCGGACCCGCATCGTTCCGCTGGCGTGGCCGCCGCCGCGCGGCGGATCGGCGAAAATGCCTGTCCGGGCCGCCTTCGCCCCATCGCACGCCGCCCCCGTTCCTCGCCCCGCCGCTGATTCCGACCGCCATGACCGCTTCCCACCTCCACCTCGCCCTGTTCGGCCATCCCGCCGCCGTGGCGTGCGAGCGGGCGGCCGCCGAGCTGCGCGCGGGCCGGCCGCTGCGCGTGGTCGATGCGCAGGGCGGGCAGACCGCCGTGCTGGCGGTGGACACCGCGTCCCCGGACAGCTTCCACGGCTTCCTGGAGGTCAGCGGCGGGCGGGCAACGCTGTCGATCGGGCCGATCCGCGCCGGCGTGCTCGGCCTGGACGCGCCGCAAGGGGCGCGCCTGGCGCTGGACGGGCGCTTCGATCAGCTCGCCGACCTGAGCTATCTGCCGGCCCAGCCGCACGGCGAGGCCTGGCAACCTGCCAACGCGCGCGATGCCGCCGGGCTGCAGCTCGCGCGCCTGGGGCTGCTGCTGCCGGCGCTGGTGGTGCACGACCTGGACACGCAGGACGGTCCGTTCGACGCCTGTCTGGCCATCAACCTGGACCAGGTCGAGGCCGGCCAGGCCGACGCCGGGCAGGACTGGGAGGAAGTCGCCAGCACCCGCGTGCCGCTGCGCGGGCTGGGCGATGCCCGCTTCGTGGTGTTCCGCGGCGGGGTGGCCCAGCGCGACCAAGTGGCGATCATCGTCGGCACCCCGGACTTCAGCCGACCGGTGCCGGTGCGGGTGCATTCCTCGTGCCTGACCGGCGACCTGTTCGGCTCGCTCAAGTGCGACTGCGGCGACCAGCTGCGCAACGGCCTGGCCAAGCTGGCCGAGCTGGGCGGCGGCGTGCTGCTGTACCTGGACCAGGAAGGCCGCGGCACCGGCATCGCCGCCAAGATGCGCGCCTACGGCTATCAGCATCTGGGCCTGGACACCATCGATGCCGACGCGCTGCTGGGCTTCGGCCCGGACGAGCGTCGCTACGGCACCGCGGCGGCCATGCTGCGCGGCCTGGGCGTGCATCAGGTGCGGCTGCTGAGCAACAACCCGTCCAAGGTCGAGCGCCTGCGGGGGGTCGGCGTGGAAGTGGTCGAACGCCTGCCGGTCACCGGCCGCATCACCACCGACAACGAGCAGTACCTGCGCACCAAGGCCGCGCGCGCCGGGCACGCGCTGGACGTGGACGCGCTGCTGTCTTCGCTGTCCTGATTGCTGGCGGCTTTCAGGATCGTCATCCTCGCGAAAAGCGGGGATCCAGTGCTTTGGGAAGTTGTGCGTAAAGTCCATGGGTTCCCGCTTTCGCGGGAACGACGGTGGGGAGTGCGCGGGTCGCGCAAGCGGCGAAGACGCCGGGGCCGAGGGCGCGACACCGGTTCGAGGTGTCCTGAGACGGCCTCGCGCTCACCTCCGGGGCCACCGCACGCTCTAGACTCGGCGGCGCTTAGCTCCCGCCCTTCCCGTCCAGGCTCCGCGTGTCGTCCTCGCCTCCGCTTCCCGAAACTGTTCCGCCACCCGCACCCGCCACCGCGCTGCCCGATGGCTGGCAGGCGCTGCCGCCGCGCGGCGCCGGGCTGGCCGCGCTCGGCGCCTTCATCGGCACGCTGGTGGCCGGCGCCTTCGCCCTGGGCGTGGCCTGGCTGTCCGCGCCGGGCCTGACGCCCTGGTTGGACGAGGGCGCGATCGCGGTCGCGGTGATCGCGCTGGGCGCGGCGGTGATCGCCTATCGCCGCCATCGCTTCATCCGCTGGCGGCTGGACGCGCAGGGCTTCGCGCTGATGCAGGGCCGGCTGTGGCGCAGCGAGACCCATGTGCCGATTTCGCGCGTACAGCACCTGGATGTGCGCCGCGGCCCGCTGGATCGCGCCGCGCGGCTGGCCACGCTGGTGGTGCACACCGCCGGCACGCGGCTGAACGCGGTCTCGGTGTCCGGGCTGGACCAGCGCGATGCCGAACGCCTGCGCGAGCGCCTGGCGCACCAGCTCGACCGCGACGACGACGCGCTGTGAGCGCGCCGCCTGACGCCATGCAGCGCGGTCCGCGCGACCAGCGCCTGCATCCGTGGTCGTGGCTGTTCGTGCTGCTCCAGCAGCTCAAGCAGTTCCTGCTGCCGCTGCTCGTGCTGGTGGTGTTCGGGGGCGGGCGCGATGGCGACTCGGACCGCTACAACCATGTCGCCACGCTGGTGGTGATGGCGATCCTGGTCGGCACCTCGCTGCTGCGCTATCTGACCTACCGCTACCGCATCGGCGCCGATGGCCTGAGCATCCGCAGCGGCCTGCTCAACCGCAGCCGGCGCGAGATTCCCTTCGCCCGCATCCACAACGTGGCGGTGCATCAGAGCCTGC
Organism: Pseudoxanthomonas sp. UC19_8; assembly: GCF_042700505.1. Classification (NCBI taxonomy): domain Bacteria; kingdom Pseudomonadati; phylum Pseudomonadota; class Gammaproteobacteria; order Lysobacterales; family Lysobacteraceae; genus Pseudoxanthomonas; species Pseudoxanthomonas sp. UC19_8. Next base: position 363,168 of record NZ_CP170559.1, on the reverse strand, counting down.
TGCACCGGCTGTTCGGCGTGGCCGAGCTGCGCCTGGAGTCGGCCGGCGGCAGCAAGCCGGAAGCGCAGATGCGCGTGCTGCGGCTGGACCAGGCGCTGGCGCTGGAGTCGCTGGTGCGCCATCGCGGCCAGGCCGGCGCCGAGGCCGTGCCCGAGGCGCAGGACGGCAACACCCTGCTGACCCTGGGCGCGGGCGAGATCGTGCGCCTGGGCCTGATCTCCAACCGCGGCATGATCGCGATGGCGGCCACGGCCGGCGCGCTGTACCAGCTGTTCCCGCAGCGCGTGGTCGCCGATGCGATCGAACGCTACGGCCGGCAGGCGTTCGGCTTCGCCAGCCATCTGCACCTGGGCTGGCTGACCTGGCTGCTGACCGCGACCAGCGTGCTGCTGCTGGCGCTGGCGCTGCTGCGGGCGCTATCGATCGCGCTGGCGGCGCTGCAGTACCACGGCTTCCGCCTGAGCGAAGCGCAGCAGCGCCTGACCGTCGAACGCGGCCTGCTGGCGCGCGTGCGCTCCAGCGCTGCGCGGCGCCGGATCCAGTCCTGGACGCTGCGCGAGGGTGTGCTGCATCGCTGCTTCGGGCGGCGCAGCCTGGACATCGACACCGCCGTGGTCGGCAGCTCGAACGAACAGGATCGCGCGATCCGCGAACTGGTGCCGCTGGCCACGCCGGAGCGCTGCGACGCCCTGCTGCAGCACCTGCTGCCCGACGCGCAGTGGCCACCGGTGCAGTGGCATGCGATGCCGGTCGGGCAATGGTGGCGGCTGTGCCTGTGGCCGGCGTTCTGGCTGATCGTCCTGGCCGCGGCGCTGTGGCCGCTACTGGATGTGCTGGCGCTGGTGGTGCTGGCGTGGTGGCCGTGGTCGGCGTTCAAGGCGCGCCGGCAGATGCAGCGCATGGCCTGGAGCGTGGACACCCGCCTGGTGGCCGTGCGCGGCGGCTGGTGGACGCGCTGGTGGCGCTTCGCCGAGGTCGACAAGCTGCAGGCGCTGCGCCTGAGCCGCTCGCCGCTGGACCGCCGCTGCGGCACGGCCACGCTGCTGCTCGATTCGGCCGGCGCCGCCCACCAGGGACCGCGCCTGGAGCTGCGCCTGATGCCGCTGCACCAGGCCCGCGCCCTGCACGATCAACTCACCGCCACCCTGGCACGGCGCCGGCTGCGCTGGTAAGGAAGCCATCGCTTGGCAGGGTGGGAGCAACTGTCTCCTCAAATCTCGTAGCAGCCTGCCTGTAGAGCGGAGCTTGTGGCAATCCCCTTTTGGGGACTCCGCTGCTCTTCGTTCGGCTCGCGGAGGAAGGCCCCAGCGGAGCAAGCTCCGCTCTACAGGTGGGTCAGGGCCGGGCGCCTGGGCCCCAGTAGCCCAGGTCCTTGCGGATCTGCAGGGCGCGCAGGCGTGCGGCGAAGGGCTTGGGCCTGAGCACGCCCAGCTCGCCGGCGATGAAGTCCTCGGTCGCGGCGATCACCCGCTCGGCGCTGAAGCCATCGCGATCGGGATGGATCGAATCGGCATAGCGCACGATCGCCTCCATCAGCGCCGGCGACGGCTGCAGCGCGCGCTCCAGCTGCGCCGGCAGCTGCGCCGGATCGTCGAAATCCAGCATGTGCGGCTTGGGCGCGCGATTGCGCAGGGTCACCACCGGTTTGTGCTGGACGACGAACTCCGAGACGATCGAGGAGGTGTCCGACACCAGCACATCGGCCGCGCGCTGGGCCGCCATCACCTGCTCGGGCTCGACGAAGGCGGCGTTGGTCCCGGCCAGCGCGCGGTAGCGATCGAACAGCGCCGGCGGACACTTGGGATGCAGGGTCAGCAGCCAGTAGCGCTGCCCGCGCGCGATGTCGGCGGCGATCTGTTCGATCAGCACCGGCGCGGCGCTCAGGCGTTCGGTGAAGGTCGAGCCGAACAGGATCACCGGCCGCTCGCCCGCCGGCGCGCGCAGCGCGGCGCTGGCGCCGCCATCGTCGCGGAACAGCGGATCGAGCTTGGGCCAGCCGGTCTGGGCCACGGCGAAGTGGCCTTCGCGCTCGGCCAGCGCGCGGAACGGCGCGGTGGTGGCCGGCCCCTGCGTGCAATACAGGTCGAACAGCCCACGCACGCGGAAGTGCCCGCGCCCCTCGGCCCGCTTCTCCACGTTGAAACCATGGAACAGCTGCACCTTGGCGCCGGCCACGAACGGCGGCACCCAGTTGGCCGCGCTGAACACCGCGCGCGGGCGCAGCGCCACGGCGGCCTTCAGATCGACCGGGCGCACGTACGCCGCCACCTGCGTCTCCAGCCCGCGCGCGTTGCCCTCGAACCACGCGTGGACCTGTTGGCCGGACGCGTGCAGCGCCTGGGCCAGAGGCGCCAGAATAGGCAGGGCGTACCGTTCGGTCGCAAACAGCAGGAAGTCGGCCATGAGCGTGCTATGTCCTTGACGTCGCTACACGACCCGCGGCCGCGCATTTCGGCCTGCATTATCACGTTCAACGAAGCCGACCGCATCGGCGACTGCCTGGACTCGCTGGCCTTCTGCGACGAGTGCGTGGTGGTGGACTCGCATTCGACCGATGCCACGGTCGCCATCGCCCAGGCCCGCGGCGCGCGCGTGCTGCTGCGCGACTTCGAGGGCTATCGCAGCCAGAAGGACTTCGCGGTGCGCAGCGCCGCGCACGACTGGGTGCTGTGCCTGGATGCGGACGAGCGCGTGGACGCGAAGCTGCGCGCGGCGATCGAGGCCGCGCGCGAGGGCGGCTTCGCCGGCGCGACGGGCTATCGCTTCAACCGGCTGTCCGATTACTTCGGCCGCTTCCTGCGTCACGGCAACGCCTATCCGGACCGGGTGCTGCGGCTGTTCGACCGCCGGCGCGGCGGCTGGCGCGGTCAGCGCGAGATCCACGAAGCCGCCAGCGTCGAGGGCCCGGTCCGCACGCTGGCCGGCGACCTGATCCACTACCCGTACCGCTCGCTGGAGCAGCAGCTGGCCAAGACCCAGCGCTACGCGCAGATGATGGCCGAGCACGAGTTCGCCCGAGGCAAGCGCGCCTCGCTGGCCAAGCTGGTGGTGTCGCCGGCGTGGCGCTTCTGGCGCGGCTATGTGTTCCGGCTCGGCTTCCTGGACGGCTGGCGCGGCCTGGTCTACGCCTACGTGCGCGCCAACTACGTGCGGCAGAAGGCGATCATGCTGTGGCTGCTGCAGCACGGGCAGCCGGTGGGGAAGCAGAAGTGAGTGCAGAGCAGTGAGGAAGGGCAAACGCTCACTTCTCACTCCTCTCCACGCACGCCTCGCCCCTAGCCCTTCCGCGGATCCTCGCGCAGGCTGAATCCCAGCAGGATGCCGACCAGCGTCAGATAGGCGCCGCCGCTGAGCTGGTGGGCCCACATCGACTGGCTCAGCCCGCACAGCACGAAGGACACCACCGTCATCAGCCCGGCCAGCGCGGCGCTGCGCGAGCGGCGCGGGAACGGCCGCACCCGCAGCTGGCGCACGAACAGCCAGGCCGGCACGCCGTACAGCGCCAGCAGCGCGACGATGCCGGGAATGCCCATGGTCGCGCCCCATTCGGGGAAGTCGCTGTGCGCGTGGTCCAGGTCGCACCAGCTCAGCGGCTCGGGCGGCTGGCACTCGGGCGAGGCCAGCACCACGCGTTCGAAATGCCCCACGCCCACGCCGGTCCAGGGCTGGCGCTGCAGCTCGTCCACGGCCATGCCGATCAGCTCGATGCGCGCCCCGGAGGACGAATCCGCATCACCCACCGCATAGCGCTGGATGTCGCCGCGCAGTTCCTCCACCCGCTCGCTGACATGCGGCAGCAGCGCGGCCAGGGCCACGACCGCCAGCCCCGCCAGCGCCAGGAATTCCCAGCGTCGCGCCTTGCCGCCGTTGGCGCGCGAGATCAGCGCGATCACCAGCACCAGCACCGCCGCCGGCCAGGCCCCGCGCGTGCCGCTCAGCACCACCGTCACCAGGCCGGCGCAGGTGGCCGCGATGGTCAGCAGCAGCCGCCCGGACGGCCGCAGGAACACCACCAGCCCCATCAGCAGCACCGTCAGGTCGCCGAAGGTGATGGCGTTGATCCAGCCATCGGATCGGGCCACGTCCTGCCACAGCTGGACCAGCGCCACCGCGCAGGCGCCGAACAGGCCCAGCACCGCGCCGCTCCACAGCGCCGCGCGCGGCGGCGCCAGGCCGATCACCAGCAGCATGGCCAGCGGCATCACCAGCACGCGCCCGCGGTTGCCGGCCTCGCTCCAACGGTCGTGGTGGATCAGCGTCGAGGTGCTCACCACCAGGGCGACCAGCGCCACGGCCAGGAGCATCCACAGCAGCGGCCGGCCGGCATCCAGGCGCGCCGCCCAGATCCGGTCCGGCGCCAGCAGCACCGCCAGCAGCGTGCACACCGCCGCCGGCAACAGGCCGAGGGGCGTGGCGATCAGGCAGAACGGCAGCAGCACCAGGGCCAGCGTGTACAGCGCGCGCGCGGCCCGCAGCCGCGGCGAGGCGGGAAAGGGCTGGAACCGCAGCGATGTCCGCTCAGGCGCGTTCGGCATCGGGCCCATGTACGCCAGTCATCCACAACATCGCGTTACTCACCCTGGGCCTCGACCTGCGCCTTGCGCGCCGAATCGTCGAACGGAATCTCCGGCGAGGCCGGACAGCCCGTGCGCGCGGCCATCGGCACCAGCCACCAGCCGCGGCGACCGGCCTGCCCCGCGTGCCGGGCCACGCCGCGGTCGATGCAGGCCGGCAGGGCGATGTCCTGAACCAGCAGCCAGCGCCGCTGCGGCGCCTGCGCCTGCCAGGCCAGGCCCTCGCGCAGCTGGTCCTTCCACAGCCTGCGGAAGCCGAAGGTGGTGGTGTTGGACTGGCTCATGAGCAGGTTCTGCTCCTTCCAGGCCACCAGGCCCAGCTCGGCCTGCGGACCGATGGCCTGGGCCACCTCGCGCATCACTCCGCGCGCGGAGCTGGAATCGTTGAGCAGCGGGCACACCACCATCCCGTACAGCACCCAGGTCGCGCCCAGCGTCGAGCACATCGCCACCGCCGGCCGTCGCCAGAACGCCAGCAGGCTGCCCAGGCCCCAGGTGCCGATCGCCACCAGGACCCAGGCCAGGGCGTGGGTCGCGGCCTGGTCCAGGTCGCGGTCGCGATGCAGGCCGCGTTCGAAAGAGGGCTCGCCGGTCAGCATCGCGATGCCCATCCCCAGCGTGGCCAGCACCAGCACCGCGGTGAACGCATGCAGCACCACGCGCACGTCGCGCCGCCGTAGCAGGCCCGGCAGCAGCGGCGCCAGCGCCAGGCACAGCATCGGCAGCGCCGGCATGATGTAGACGTCGCGTTTGCCGTGCGGGATGGAGAAGAACACCATCACGATCAGCCACCACGCCAGCGGCACCAGATAGCGCGGATCGTGGCGCAGGCGCAGGCGCCGCGCCCACGGCGCGATCGCCCAGGGCAGCGCCAGGATGGTCGGCGCCCACATCAGCAGCACCTGCAGGAAGTACCACCACGGCTGCGGGTGGTCCCAGGAGCGCGCGTAGCGCTTGGCGGTCTGCCGCAGCAGGATGTCGTTGAGATAGGCGCGGTGCTCCGGATCGCCCGACAGCAGCACCGTGGCCACCATCGGCACCAGCCAGATCGACACCGCCACCAGGAAGGCCAGCGGTCCCAGCCAGAAGCGCCGGTCGCCGGCCCACACCTTGACCCCGGGCCAGCCGCGGGCCGAGACCACCGCCGCCGGCACGATGCTCAGCAACGCCAGGAAGCCCACTCCCTTGGTGATCGTGCCCAGGCCGGCGAAGAACCAGCCCAGCACCCACATCTTCCAGTCCGGCCCCTTGAGCAGATGCCGCAGCAGGCCGTAGTTGGCCAGCGTGATCATGCCCAGCACCAGCGCGTCGATCTGCGCGCGCTTGGCCTGATAGGTGAACTGGAAGGCGAACAGCAGCGCCCAGCCCGCGTACAGCCCGACCTTGCGCGTCCACAGCCGCTGGCCCAGGTCCTTGACGCACCAGATCGCGCCCAGCGTAGCCAGCAGCGAGGGCATCAGGAAGGCCACGCGCCAGTTGCCGGTGAGCAGGAAGAACAGCCCCTCCAGCCACATCAGCATCGGCGGCTTGTCCGAGTACAGCTCCACGCCGCGATGCGGGAACAGCCAGTCGCCGCTCTCCACCATGTGCTTGGCGACCAGCGTGAAGCGCGGCTCGTCGGCCGGCCACGGATCGCGCAGGCCGATGCCCGCACCGATGACCAGCAAGGCGGTGATGAACAGCAACCAGGTATCGAGCGAGCGGGTCTTGGCGTAAGTCATGGGACGCATGGCGCGGGATGATAGCGAGGCGATGTCGGAACGCCGTGGTGAGGCGACGCGCGCCGTCGGCTCAGGCGGCGGCCTTGCGCAGACGGGCATAGAAGAAGCCATCCATGCCGTCCTCGCCGGTCAGGCGCTGGCGCCCGCCGCCGCTGGGGTGGCCCAAGGCTTCACCCGGATCGTCCAACTGCGCGGCGTCGTGACGCGCGAGGAAGGCCTCGATCTGCTCGGCGTTCTCCGCGGCCAGCAGCGAGCAGGTCGCATACACCAGCGTGCCGCCCGGCGCGAGCACCGCCCAGGCCGCGTCCAGCAGGCGCGCCTGCAGCGCGGTCAGCGCGGCGAGGTCCTCGGGCCGGCGATGCAGCAGCACGTCGGGTTGGCGGCGCACGATGCCGGTGGCCGAGCACGGCGCGTCCAGCAGCACGGCATCGAACGGCACCCCGTCCCACCAGCCGCTCGGATCGCTGGCGTCGGCCGCCTTGAGCGTGGCCGTCGCGCCGACCCGCTGCAGGGTCTGTTCGACCCGGCGCAGGCGGCGCGCATCCACATCGAGCGCCGTCAGCCGCAGGCCCGGCTGGCGTTCGAGCAGATGCGCGGCCTTGCCGCCGGGCGCGGCGCAGGCGTCCAGCACCCGCGCCTGGTCGGCCAGGGCGAACAGATCGGCGACCTGCTGGGCCGAGCCGTCCTGGACCGACACCACGCCCGAGTCGAAGCCCGGCAGGCCGCCGACGGCGGTCGATTCGGCCAGCCGCAGGCCGTCGGACAAGGCGGCGACGGTCTCGGCCTGGATCCCGGCCTCGGCCAGCTGCGTGCGATAGGCGTCGCGGTCGCTCACGCGCCGGTTGACCCGCAGCCACAGCGGCGCGGCCTGCGCGCTGGCGGCGAAGAGCACATCGGCCTGCGCCGGCCAATCGGTGCGGATGCGCTGCTGCAGCCATTGCGGCCAGGCCGCCGACGCATCGGCGGCCGGCACGCCTTCGCGCTGGGCGCGGCGCAGCAGCGCGTTGACCATGCCGGCCTGGTGCGGCCGGCCCAGCGTGCGCGCCGCCTCGACCGTGGCCGACAGCGCCGCGTGCGCCGGCAGCTGCAGCGCGTCGAGCTGGGCCAGGCCGGCCAGCAGCAGCGCGCGCAGTTCGTTGTCCTTGGCCTGCAGCGGGCGGGGCATCCAGCCGCTCAGCGCCGCGTTGTAGGCCGTGCGCCGGCGCAGCGCGGCGAAGCAGATCGCCTCGAGCAGCGCGCGATCGCGCGGATCGGCCAGCTGCGGCAGCGCGGTGGCCAGCTCGGCCTTGAGCGAGCGGCCGCGATGCAGCACCGCGTCCAGCACGCGGGCGGCCGTGACCCGCACCACCACGCCGGCCTGACTGCTCATGCGCCGGACAGATCGCGGCGCGCGTTGAGGTAGTCGGCGGCGGTGATCGCCTTGCCGCCCTCGCGCTGGACCACGCGCAGGCGCAGCGCACCCTGACCACAAGCGATGTCCAGCCCCTGGCGGGTGGCGGCCAGCAGCGTGCCGGGCGCGGCGTTATGGGCCAGGTCGATGGCGATGGCGCCGTGGATGCGCAGGCGTTCGCCGGCCACCTGGCCTTCCGCGATCGGCCAGGGCACGAAGGCGCGCACCTTGCGCGCCAGCACCTGCGCCGGCTGGGTCCAGTCCAGCCGCGCCTCGGCCTTGTCCAGCTTGTGCGCGTAGGTGACCCCTTCCGCGGGCTGCGGCCGCGGCACCGGACGCATATCGGCGCGCAGCAGGCCCAGGCCGTCGGCCAGCACCTGCCCGCCCAGCTCGGCCAGGCGGTCGTGCAGCTGGCCGCCGGTGTCGGTCTCGGAGATCGGCGTGGACAGCGACAGCAGCACCGGCCCGGTGTCCAGGCCGGCCTCCATCTGCATCAGGCACACGCCGCTCTCGGTGTCGCCGGCCTCGATGGCGCGCTGGATCGGCGCGGCGCCGCGCCAGCGCGGCAGCAGCGAGGCGTGCACGTTCCAGCAGCCGTAGCGCGGGATCTCCAGCACGGCCTTAGGCAGGATCAGGCCGTAGGCGACCACCACCATCACATCCGGCGCCATCAGCCGCAGCGCGGCCTGGGTCTCGGGGTTGCGCAGCGTCTCGGGCTGCAGCACCGGGATGCCGCGCTTGATCGCCTCGAGCTTGACCGGCGAGGCGGTCAGCCCGCGCCCGCGCCCGGCGGGGACGGTCGGGCTGGGTGTAGACGGCGACCACTTCGTTGTGGCGCACGGCCGCGCGCAGCGACGGCACGGCGAAATCCGGCGTGCCGGCAAAGACGATTTTCATGCGGAGGGGCGCAACTTTGGGTTCGGAGCGAAAAACGGGGGACGCCTGCGTGGCTGATGCGTCGGCAGGGCCGACCGGCCGGGTCTCAGGTCCGAAGACCCGCGCCCCGGCCTCACCTCATGCCGCATTCCGTCGCGCCTTGGCCAGCTTCTTCTTGACCATCTCGCGCTTGAGCGGGGACAGGTAATCGACGAACAGCTTGCCGTCCAGGTGGTCCATCTCGTGCTGGATGCACACCGCCAGCAGGCCGTCCACGCGCAGCTGCTGCGCCGCGCCGGTGCGGTCGAGGAACTTCACCGTGATCGCATCGGCGCGGGTCACGTCGGCGAAGATCCCGGGCACCGACAGGCAGCCCTCCTGGTAGACCTGCTCGCCGGCCTTGTCCAGGATCTCCGGGTTGATGAACACCTGCGGGGCGTTCTTCTCCTCGCTCACGTCGATGACCATGAAGCGCTGGTGCACGTCCACCTGACTGGCGGCCAGGCCGATGCCCGGCGCCTCGTACATGGTCTCGAACATGTCGTCGAGCAGGGTCTGGAACGCCGGTTCGGCGATCTGCTCCGCGCGTACGGGCACCGCCTTGGTGCGCAGGCGCGGATCGGGGAATTCGAGGATGGGCAACTGGGCCATGGCGAGCACCTGGTGGGGAGGCCGGGATGCGGTCCGGCGACGGACCGCACATTGTAGGGCTTGTCCTCCGGCACCGGATAGGCCGCGTCGGGCCCGCAGGGCAGTCGAGCGCAGCGCATGACGCGGGACGGACCGTTGCGCATTTCACAGCGCGCCTCTCGAACGTGGCCGTCCTGCCGACTCAACCCGAAGGGCCACCCCTGGACAGGCCTGTGACGACGTCATTGCTCGGTCGTGGACCCAAGTCCACTTCCTCGCGCTTCCTTGTCCCGGGCGCGCCCGAGGGCGGCGCGCCCCACCCGCCGCCAGAGGACAAGCCCCCGCGCAGCGGACCCCCACCATCGCTTGCGTCGGCGGGCTTTTTCTGGACTATAGTGGCGACCACCTGTAGGGGAATCAGGTACATACCGCCATGTTCAAACAATGCCGCACAGCTGTGGCTGTCGCGTTCCTGACCCTTGCCGCCTTCGCCACGGCCCAAGAATTCGCCGGCAACCACCCCGACACCTACGTGGTGCGCAAGGGCGACACGCTGTGGGATATCTCGGCGCGCTTCCTCAAGAAGCCCTGGCTCTGGCCGGAGATCTGGCAGGCCAACCCGCAGATCGCCAACCCGCACCTGATCTATCCGGGCGATGTGATCAGCCTGGCCTATCTGGACCGCGTGGCCCAGGCCCAGGTCAAGCCCGGGCCGCGCCAGGACGCGCCGATCACCGGCGTGCCGCTGTCGGACATCGAGCCCTTCCTGCGCCACCTGCGCGTGGTCGACAGCATCGACGATCTGCCCTACATCGCCGGTCTGCAGGACGACCGCCTGCGCGCCTTCGGCGGCCAGGACGTCTACGCCGTCGACCTGGAAGCCCCGCAGGTCGGCCAGCGCTACGCCGTGGTGCGGCCGACCAAGTACTACGACGAGCCCAAGCCCAGCACCGACCTGGACTACCGCGGCGAGCGCACGCTCGGCGAGGGCAACCTGTGGAAGGAGTTCCAGGCCCCCAACGACAACGACGACTTCCTCGGCTACGAGCTGGAGCAGATGGCCATCGGCACCGTCACCGCGGTCGATCCCGAGGGCAACGCCACCACGCTGCATCTGGAAGGCAATGGTCGCGAGGTCCGCGCCGGCGATCGCCTGATCCCGGTCGAGGCCCAGCCCTTCGACCTGCAGTTCTTCCCGCATCCGCCGCGCACCCCGCTGGTGGACGGCAAGGTGCGCATCATGTCGATCTCCGACACGCTGTCCTACGGCGGCGCGCACGACGTGGTCGCCCTGTCCGGCGGCAGCCGCGAAGGCCTGGACAACGGCACGGTGCTGTCGGTGTGGCGTCCGGGCAGCTACAAGCTCGACCCGTTCAAGGGCTCGACCTCGCGCATCGCCGAGACCAAGAAGCCCGGCCAGGGCCGCAACAAGCTGCCCGACCAGTACACCGCGCACGTGATGATCTTCAAGACCTATGAGAAGGTCAGCTACGGCCTGATCATGGAAGGCTCGGCGCCCTCGCGCGTGGGCTACTTCCTGCGCGACCCGGACGCCGGCATGCCGAACACGGCCACCGCCAGCGTCGACTGATCCGACTTTTCCTACGCAGCATCACGACGGCGCCCGAGGGCGCCGTCGTCGTTTCCTGGGCCACGCTGGCGGCCATGGACGATGAAGACACCCGCGCCTGGCTGGCCCTGGTGCTGGCCGGCGGCGCCACCGCGCCACGCCGGCAGCTGGTCGAGACCCATGGCAGCGCCGCCGCCGCGCTGGCCGCCGGGCCTGCGGCCTGGAGCCAGGCCGGGCTGGAGGCCAAGCGCTGCGCGCGCCTGGCCGCCCCCTGCGCCGCGGCCCTGGCGCGCTGCCTGGCCTGGCTGGCCGGGCCGCGGCGGTGCCTGCTGCACTGGGGGCATGCCGACTACCCGCCGCTGCTGGCGCAGACGGCCTCGCCGCCGCTGGCACTGTTCGTCGAGGGCGATGCGGACCTGCTCTGGCACCCCGGCGTGGCGGTGGTCGGCAGCCGCGCGCCCACCGCCGGAGGCCGCGACAACGCCGCCGACTTCGCCCGTGCGCTGGCCTCGGCCGGCTGGGCGGTGCTCAGCGGCATGGCCGCCGGCATCGACGCCGCCGCGCACGAGGCCGCGCTGGCGCTGGCCGATGGGCGCACGGTGGCGGTGGTCGGCACCGGGCCGGACCTGGCCTATCCGGCTGGCCACGCCCGCCTGCGCGCGCGCCTGGCCGAGCGCGGCGCGGTGGTCAGCGAGTTCCCGCCCGGCACGCGGGCACGGGCGCCGCACTTCCCCAGCCGCAACCGGGTCCTGGCCGGGCTGGCGCTGGGCACCGTGGTGATCGAGGCGGCCGAGCGTTCAGGCGCGCTGATCACCGCCCGCCTGGCGGCCGAGGCCGGACGCGAGGTCTTCGCCCTGCCCGGCTCGATCCACAACCCGATGGCGCGCGGCTGCCATCGCCTGATCCGCGACGGGGCGACCCTGATCGAGCACCCCCGGGAAATCCTCGAAGGCCTGGCCCAGGCCGCCGGCGACCTGGCCAGGGGCCTTGCGGCACCCGCCGGCCGCCCCCATCCAGGGGACGATCCCGCCAGGACGCACCCAGACCCCGACTACCAGCGCTTGTGGGAAGCGCTTGGCCACGACCCAACCGGTATGGATCAACTCGTCGCGCGGACCCGATTGACGACCGCTGAAGTGTCCTCCATGCTGCTGGTCATGGAACTGGATGGGCAGGTGGCGGTCGAACATGGCCGTTACGCACGCAGATCGTAGTTTTCCCACCTCCACAGTGCTTTTGAGCACAGGCCGAGGGCAATGAAAGAGAGCATCCTGGACGTCCTGCTATACCTGTTCGAACATTACTTCACCGAAGACGCCGATCCGGTCCGCGACCGCGACTCCCTCCAGAACGGCCTGATCCAGGCCGGTTTCAGCCCCACCGAAATCAATAAAGCCTTCGACTGGCTCGATGCGCTGGCCGAGCAGCGGCCCAGCGCCGGCGAGCCGCGCGTGGACGGCCCGATCCGCATCTTCCACGGCCTCGAGCTGGAGAAGCTGGACGTGGAAGGCCGCGGCTTCCTGATGTTCCTCGAGCAGCACGGCATCCTGGACGCCGACCAGCGCGAGCTGGTGCTGGACCGCGCCATGGCGCTGGACCAGGACGAACTGGATCTGGACGACCTCAAGTGGGTCGTGCTGATGGTGCTGTTCAACCAGCCGGGGTCGGAAGCGGCCTACGCCTGGATGGAGACCCAGATGTTCGCCGACGAGCCGGAGCCGGTGCACTGACCGATCAACCGGCCTGCGCCCAGGCGCAGGCCGCGCAGGGACGCGGGGAGAATCGATGAGTCAGTGGTATTACCGGCACGAGGCCCGGACCGAGGGTCCGGTGCCGACCGAGGACATCCTGCGTCTGCTGCGCGACGGGACGCTCGGCCAGCAATCGCTGCTATGGCGCGAAGGTCTGGCCCAATGGCAGCCGCTGTCGACCCTGCGGCCCGAGTTGGGCCTGGGTCCTGCGCTTCCGCCCGCCCCTCCGCCGCTGGCGGCCGCGTCCTCAGCCCAGCGCACGCCCGCCCGGCGCGGCCTGTCCGGCTGCGCGATCGCCGCGATCGTCGCGCTGGCCTGCCTTGCGCCGATCGCCGTCCTGGCCGCCATCGCGTTCCCCGCTTATCAGGACTACCTCACCCGATCGGTGATCGCCCAGGCCCTGAGCGAGGCGGCACCGGTACAGGCGCAGGTCCAGCAGGCCATCGCCCAGGCGCCGTCGGGGTCCTGTCCGGCCAATGGCCAGCCGCCTTTCCGCGCACCTGGCGGTTACGCAGGGCGCGCGGTCTCGGCGATCACGATCGGCAAGTTCCCCGCCAGCGGCGCCTGCGGGCTGGAGATCGTCCTGCGCAGGCCCGGACAGGCGCGCCTGGACGGCAAACGGATCTGGCTGGAAGCCGATGGCGCGGGCGGCTGGCGCTGCCGCTCGGAACTGCCGGGCCGCCAGCTGCCGGCCCAGTGCCGCGCCGGCGGGCGCTAGCGCCCCTCCCGGGCAGGGCCTGGGTTCGCCCACCCGCCTGGGTTAACGTGGCGCCCGGGGAATTGGAAGCAACACGGGGATCGCATGTCGAACTGGTACTACGCAGACCGTGACCGCCAGCGTCACGGCCCGATGGACGCGGCCGCGCTGGCCCAGGCCTTCAACGCCGGCCGCATCGGCCAGGACGCCCTGGTCTGGCGCGAAGGGCTGCCCGACTGGCAGCCGCTGGGCCGGCACGCGGCCGAGCTGGGCCTGCTGGGCGACGCGCCGGTCGCGCCGCCGCCGGCGGATCCAGCCCCGTTCGCCACCGAATCGGTCGCGCCCGCCGCCGCCGACTGGCGCTCGGCCGTACCAGGCGCCACGGTCGAACCGGCCTCGCCCTACGCCGCCCCGCGCGCCACCATCGCCCGCGAGCAGAACGTGGTCGACGGCGGCGAGATCGTCTACGCCGGCTTCCTCAAACGCTTTGCCGCCTCGATGCTGGACGGCCTGATCGTCGGCGCGGTGATGTTCGCGGTGCTGATGATCGTGGTGGTGGCCATGGGCGTCGGAGGCAACCTGTTCTCCGACATGCAGGCCGGGCGCGCGCCGATGCTGGGCGTGACCTTCGTCCTGCTGTTCTACCTGGTGCCCTTCCTCGTGCAGGCGGCCTATTTCACCCTGATGCACGCCTCCGGCAGCCAGGCCACGCTGGGCAAGCTGGCGGTGGGCATCAAGGTGGTGCGCTCCAACGGCGAGCGCATTTCGGTGCTGCGCAGCTTCGGCCGGTTCGCCGGGCTGGTGCTGCTGGGCGCGGTGACCTGCAACCTGACCCTGCTGGCCTCGGCCATCATGAGCGGCATCACCGCGCGCAAGCAGGGCCTGCACGACATGATGAGCGACACCCTGGTGGTGGACCGCTGGGCCTTCACCGCCCACCCCGAACGCCAGCGCCGCGAGCTGGGCGCGGTGACCATCACCATGCTGGTCCTGGCCGGTCTGGTGCTGCTCGGCTACGTGGCCATCGTGGTGTTCGCGGGCATCGGTGCGGCCATGAGCCACCGGTGAGCCGCGACCGGGCCGGCTTGACAGCCGGACCATGGCCGTGATTCCACTATAAAAAGCCACAAGCTGAACGCCCGGGGCCGAAAGGACCGGGCGTCGCCTTCTGTCCTCCCCCGATCTGCCCCACACTCGCCGCCCCGCACGGCCCGCATCGAACCTCCCCAGCCAATGCCCAAGCACCTGCTCATCGTCGAGTCGCCCGCCAAGGCCAAGACGATCAACAAATACCTCGGCAAGGACTTCACCGTCCTGGCCAGCTACGGGCACGTGCGCGACCTGGTGCCCAAGGAGGGCGCGGTCGATCCGGACAACGGCTTCGCCATGCGCTACGAGACGATCGAGAAGAACGAGAAGCACGTCGACGCGATCGCCAAGGCGGCCAAGACGGCCGACGACATCTATCTGGCGACCGACCCGGACCGCGAGGGCGAGGCGATCAGCTGGCACATCGCCGAGATCCTGAAGGAACGCAACCTGGTCCAGGGCAAGCCCATGCACCGGGTGGTATTCACCGAGATCACGCCGCGCGCGATCAAGGAGGCCATGACCAAGCCGCGCAGCATCGCCGCCGACCTGGTCGATGCGCAGCAGGCGCGCCGCGCGCTGGACTACCTGGTGGGCTTCAACCTCTCGCCGGTGCTGTGGCGCAAGGTGCAGCGCGGCCTGTCGGCCGGCCGCGTGCAGAGCCCGGCGCTGCGCATGATCGTCGAGCGCGAGGAGGAGATCGAAGCCTTCGTCGCCCGCGAGTACTGGTCCATCGCCGCCGAGTGCGCGCATCCCAGCCAGCATTTCAGCGCCAAGCTGGTGAAGCTGGACGGGCAGAAGTTCGAACAGTTCACCGTCACCGACGGCGACACGGCCGAGGCCGCGCGGCTGCGCATCCAGCAGGCCGCGCAGGGCTCGCTGCATGTCACCGACGTGGCGAGCAAGGAGCGCAAGCGTCGCCCCGCCCCGCCGTTCACCACCTCGACCCTGCAGCAGGAGGCCTCGCGCAAGCTGGGCTTCACCACGCGCAAGACCATGCAGGTGGCGCAGAAGCTGTACGAGGGCGTGGCCATCGGCGAGGAAGGCACGGTCGGCCTGATCTCCTACATGCGTACCGACTCGGTGAACCTCTCGCAGGACGCGCTGGACGAGATCCGCGACGTCATCGCCCGCGACTACGGCACCGCCTCGCTGCCGGACAAGCCCAACACCTACCAGACCAAGTCCAAGAACGCCCAGGAAGCGCACGAAGCCGTGCGCCCGACCTCGGCCCTGCGCACGCCCGCGCAGGTCTCCCGCTACCTGTCCGACGACGAGCGCCGCCTGTACGAGCTGATCTGGAAGCGCGCGGTGGCCTGCCAGATGATCCCGGCCACGCTCAACACGGTCAGCGTCGAGCTGGCCGCCGGCAGCCAGCACGCCTTCCGCGCCAGCGGCACCACCGTGGTGGTGCCCGGCTTTCTGGCCGTGTACGAGGAAGGCAAGGACACCAAGAGCGCCGAGGACGAGGACGAAGGCCGCAAGCTGCCGGCGATGAAGCCGGGCGACACAGTGCCGCTGGACCGCATCAACGCCGAGCAGCACTTCACCCAGCCGCCGCCGCGCTTCACCGAAGCGGCGCTGGTCAAGGCGCTGGAGGAATACGGCATCGGCCGTCCCTCCACCTATGCCTCGATCATCCAGACCCTGATCTTCCGCAAGTACGTGGAGATGGAAGGCCGCAGCTTCCGGCCTTCCGACGTCGGCCGCGCGGTCAGCAAGTTCCTGTCCGGGCACTTCACCCGCTACGTGGACTACGACTTCACCGCCAAGATGGAAGACGAGCTGGATGCGGTCAGCCGCGGCGAGGAGGACTGGGTGCCGCTGATGACGCGCTTCTGGGAGCCCTTCATCCAGCTGGTGGACGAGAAGAAGGAATCGGTCGACCGCGCCGAGGCCAGCGGCGCGCGCGAGCTGGGCACCGATCCCAAGACCGGCAAGCCGGTCAGCGTGCGGCTGGGCCGGTTCGGGCCGTACGCGGCCATCGGCAGCACCGCCGAGGACGCCGAGGAGAAGCCCAAGTTCGCCTCGCTGCGCCCGGGCCAGTCGATGCACACCATCACCCTGGACGAGGCGCTGGAGCTGTTCCTGATGCCGCGCGCGCTGGGCCAGGACAAGGGCGAGGACGTCAGCGTCGGCATCGGCCGCTTCGGCCCGTTCGCCCGGCGCGGCAACACCTATGCCTCGCTGAAGAAGGAAGACGACCCGTACACGATCGACCTGGCCCGCGCGGTGTTCCTGATCGAGGAGAAGGAAGAGATCGCGCGCAACCGGATCATCAAGGAGTTCGACGGCAGCGACATCCAGGTGCTCAACGGCCGCTTCGGCCCGTACATCTCCGACGGCAAGCTCAACGGCAAGATCCCCAAGGATCGCGAGCCGGCGTCGCTGACGCTGGACGAGGTGGTCAAGCTGCTGGAAGAGACCGGCAAGCCGGTGCGCAAGGGCTTCGGCGCGAAGAAGACCGCGGCCAAGGCGCCCGCCAAGAGCGCCAAGGCCGCGAAGGAACCTGCGGCGAAGAAAGCCGCCAAGAAGGCGCCTGCAAAGAAAGCCGCCAAAAAGGCGGTGAAAAAGGTCGCCGCCCAGCCCGAACCGGCCGTGTCGATGCTCTCGTCCAAGGCCATGCCGGTCTCGGGCAAGAAGACCGTGATCAAGAAGAAGCCGGCCGACGACGCGGCACCGTTCTGACGCCATGCCGGTCTCGACCCTGTCCCTGGACGCCGCCGTCGCGCTGCTGCGCGAGGGTGGTGTGCTGGCCTATCCCACCGAAGGCGTGTGGGGCCTGGGCTGCGACCCGCTGTCGCAGCCGGCCGTGATGCGCCTGCTGGCGATCAAGCAGCGCAGCGTCGACAAGGGCCTGATCCTGATCGCCGCCGAGCGCGACCAGCTCGCCCCGCTGCTGGACTGGGACGCGCTGCCGGCCGCGCGCCAGGCCGCGGTGCTCGACAGCTGGCCCGGCGCCAACACCTGGATCGTGCCGGCCTCGCCGCAGGCGCCGCGCTGGGTCACCGGCGTGCACAGCGGCATCGCCGTGCGCGTCACCGCCCATCCGCAGGTGATCGCGCTGTGCAACGCCTTCGGCGGGCCGCTGGTGTCCACCAGCGCCAACCTGGCCGGCGAGCCGTCGGTGCGCCGGTTCGAGGATCTCGACCTGCGCCTGCTGGCGCGCGTGGACGGCGTGCTGGAAGGCCGCACCGGCGGCCTGGATCGCCCCAGCGTGATCCGCGACGCGCGTACCGGCCAGGTGCTGCGGGACTGAACCGTCACCCCGGCGAGGCTTCCCGCCCCGCAGGCCAGCGCGCAAGATGCGCGCATGTCGCGCCCACCGCTGCCGCCGCTGTTGCTCGTGCTCGCCGCCCTGGCGGCGAGTGAGGCGCGCGCGGCCGATCCGGTCACGATCTACCGCTGCGTGGGCCGCGACGGCACGGTGACGCTGAGCGACGCCAAGTGTCCGCCGGGCCAGCGCCAGGAAGTGCGCGAGATGCTGCGCCCGCAGGATCCACCGCCGGTGCCGGCCTCGCCCACGGCCCCGGCTTCGCCAGCCCGCCCCGCCGCCCCACCGGCACCGGCGCAGGTGGTGATCTATCGCACCCCGCCGCGGCCGATGTACCTGTGCACCAGCGACGATGGACGCACCTACACCAGCGACAATGGCGACGGAAATCCGCGCCTGGTGCCGCTGTGGTCGCTGGGCTACCCCGGCGGCGGCTGGGGCCCGCCCGGCCATCATCGACCCGGCGGACCGGTGGTGGTCGGCAACACCTGGGTGCGCGACGCCTGTCACCAGCTGCCGCAGGCCGAGGTCTGCGACCGGCTGCGCGACCGGCGCTACGAGATCCAGCGCCAGTACCACAGCGCGCTGCAGAGCGAGCGGCACGCGCTGGACAAAGAACAGCGCGGTCTCGACGCGCGCCTGGACAACGATTGCGGAGCAGGTTGATGGCAGTGAGGAACTGGGCGCGCGTCGCCCTGGCGGCGACGGCGCTGGGCCTGGCGTGGCCGCTGCTGGCGCAGACCACGATCTACCGCTGCACCGATGCCAAGGGCGAGATGACGGTGCAGAACGCGCCGTGCCCGGCCGGGACCAAGGAAGACAAGCGCCAGGTCGGCGAGGTGGCGAGCCGACCGCTGCCATCTTCGCTGCGCAACGCGCCCGCGCCTGCGGCCGCATCGACGGTGCCGCCCGCGCGCAGCGTCGAGGCCGCGCCGGCCGCGTTGCCTGCTTCTTCCGGCCCCCCCCCTGCGCAGCTGCACCTGAGCGCCACCCCGGATCCGACCGTGACGCCGCCCGCGCCGACCGGGCCGGCGACGACGATCTACCGCTGCACCGATGCCACCGGCGCGCTGACCGTCCAGAACAGCCCCTGCCCAGCCGGCAGCAAGACCGACAAGCGCGCCGTGCAGGGCGTGGCCAGCATGCCGCTGCCCGGCAACAGGCCCGCTGCCGCCGCAGCGACGCCGGCGACCGCGGTGCCGGCGGCACAGGCGGCGGCGCCAACAGCGCCGCAGACCGCTCCATTCGCTGCGCCGGCGGCGGCGCGCCAGGGCGGCGAGCGCGCACGCGATTCGGCCATCGTTCCGGCGGCCGACGACACGCAGGTGCTGCAGACGATTCCCGGCATGACGCTGATCCAGGACCCGACCCTGCACAAGGACGATGCAGCCGCCGACGCGCTGGCCGGTCGCCAGACGCCGCAGGCCAACCAGGCCGCGGCCGGGCTGGTCACCGGCTCGGCGCCGCCGATCCTGTTCCAGTGCACCACCTACGACAGCGGCACCTACCTGACCGAGGAGGCCAATCCGCAGTCGCGCTGCGCGCCGCTGAACACGGTCGGCCTGGACGGCAACCCGGCCGGCGGCGCAGGCCGGGCCTGCGAGGTGATCCACGACGTCTGCGCCCGCGTGCCCGACCAGCGCCTGTGCGCGGCCTGGAACAAGCGCCTGGGCGAGGCCGAAGTGGCCTGGCGCTACGCCAAGCCCGAGAACCAGGCCGACAGGAAGGCCGACTACGACCGCGTGCAGCGCATCGTCACCGACGCGCATTGCAGGTGAGACGCGCGGCGGGCGAGGAAGAGCGGGCAAGCGCGGATCGGAACGGCGAAGAAGACCCGTCATTTCCGCGAAAGCGGGAAGTGCGTTTCGGCAGGCGCATGTCTGACCATCCAGCGGCTTTCATGCGCAGGGCCGACGTCCATGGATTCCCGCTTTCGCGGGAATGACGGTGGAAGGTTGGCGGAGGCTCGGCGATTGGACCGCGCTTCAAGGCACGGCCCACTGTTTGCAGCGAGGCCTCAGCCTTGCGCCTTGTCGCTGATCAGCTGCACCACGCTGGAGAAGTCCAGGCCGCCGCGGCCGGCCTGTTTGTTCATGGCGTAGAGGTTGCGCGCCAGTTCGCCCAGCGGGATGGTCGCGCCCACGCCCATGGCCGCTTCCACGGCCAGGCCCAGGTCCTTGAGCATCAGGTCGTTGCCGAAGCCGCCGCTGTAGCCGCGCGAGGCCGGTGCGTTCTCCAGCACGCCCGGCCACGGGTTGCAGACCTCGGTGGCCCAGCTGCGCCCGGTGCTGACCGCCATCATCTGCGAGAGCACCTTCGGGTCCAGCCCGTGCGCCACGCCCAGGCCGATGGCCTCGCCGGTCACCGCCATGATCACGCCCAGGGCCATGTTGTTGCACAGCTTGGCGACCTGGCCGGCGCCGCTGGCGCCGACATGGAAAATGTTCTTGCCCATCGCCTGCAGCACGGGGCGGGCGCGTTCGAGCACCTGCGCCTCGCCGCCGACGATGAAGGTCAGCGTGCCGGCCTGGGCGCCGGCGGTGCCGCCGGACACCGGCGCGTCGAGCATCGCCAGGCCGCGCGCGGCCGCGGCCTGGGCGACCTTGCGCGCGCTTGCCGGGGCGATGGTGCTGCAGTCGATCACCAGTGCGCCAGCGGGGATCTTTTCGAGCAGCCCGCCGTCGCCCAGGTACAGGCCTTCGACATGCCGACTGGCCGGCAGCATCGAGATCACCACCTCGGCCCCGTCCAGCGTGTCGAGGGCCGAGGCGGCGGCGTGGGCGCCGGCGGCCTTGGCCGCCTCCAGCGCCGCGGGCGCCAGGTCGAACACCGACAGCGTGTGCCCGGCCTTGACCAGGTTGGCGGCCATCGGCCCGCCCATGTTGCCCAGACCGATGAAGGCGATATGTGACATTGGTGAGGCCCTCCCGGGGCGTAGTGATAACGATGCGTTGTAGAGCCGAGCTCGCTCGGCTGGGGCTTTCCCGGCAGAGCCGGAGCCGGGCAAGCTTCGCTGGTGCTCTCCCGGTAGAGCCCCAGCCGAGCGAGCTCGGCTCTACAGGGTATTCATGCGAGGTCGGCGAGCGGATGCGCCTCGGCGGGCCAGGGCGAGATGAGGAAGCCCTGCGCCCATTGCGTGTCGGCCTGGGCCAGGGTGGCCGGGTTCCAGCGCGGCTTGCGGTCCTTGTCGATCAGCAGCGCGCGGATGCCTTCGGCGAAGTCGCCATGGGCGGCCACATGCAGGGCGGCGATGCATTCCAGGCGGAAGGTGTCGGCCAGGCTCAGGTCGGCGGCGCGGCGCTGCAGTTCCCAGGCCAGGCGCGCCGAGCCCGGCGCACCGGCGGCCAGCGTGGCCTTCGCGGTCTGCAGCCACGGATCGTCGTCGCTGGAGGCGGCGCCGATGGCGGCCACCACCTGCTCCAGCGAACCGGCGCCGACCAGGGCCTCGACCTGTTCGGCATGCGACTGCAGCGGCCCGGGCGGCGCCGCCATGGACATGCCGGCCAGCAGCCTGGTCAGCGCGGCGCGGTTGGCCGCAGGCGCCTCGTCCCAGGGCTGCGCGACCAGCGCGTCGAGCAGCGCGGCGTGCCGGCCGCTGTCGATGCACACATCGGCCAGGCCCGCGTAGATCGCATCGCCGGCGTTGAGCGGCGCGCCGGTCAGCGCCAGGAACAGGCCCGCCCCGCGCGGCACGCGCGCCAGCAGCCAGCTGCCGCCAACATCGGGGAACAGGCCGATGCCGATCTCCGGCATGGCCAGCCGCGAGCGCTCGGTGACCACGCGGTGGCTGGCGCCCGACATCAGGCCGATGCCGCCGCCCATCACGATGCCATGGCCCCAGCACAGCAGCGGCTTGGGATAGGTGTGGATGAAATAGTCCAGGCGGTATTCCTCTTCGAAGAACGCCGCCGCGTACGCGTTGGAGGTGATGTCCTCGCTGCCGCCATCGCGATACTCGCGCATGCTGCGGTACAGGCCGTGCAGGTCGCCGCCGGCGCAGAAGGCCTTCTCGCCCGCGCCCTGCAGCACCACGCAGGCGATGGCGGCGTCCTCGGCCCAGGCGCGCAGCTGCGCGTCCAGCAGGCGCGTCATCTCCAGCGACAGGCCGTTGAGCGTCTTGGGCGCGTTGAGCGTGGCGATGCCGATGCGCTTGCCGCCTGCGCCCTCGCGGGTCTCGAACAGCACCGGCGCCTCGACCACCGAGTCGTGCGGATTCATGCGTTGGTCCATTGCGGCGCGCGCTTCTCGAGGAACGCGTTGACGCCCTCGGCCTGGTCGGCGGTGTCGAACAGATCGACGAAGGCCTCGCGTTCGGCCACCAGCGCCGCGGCGAAGCTGCCGCTGCGCGTGGCCTGCACCAGCGCCTTGCATGCGGCCACGCTGGTCGGGCTCTGGCGGCCCGCGCTGCGCGCCCAGTCCAGAGCACGTGCGCGGCCCTCTCCCCGCGGCACCACCTCTTCGACCAGGCCGATGCGCAGCGCGGTGGCCGCATCGACGCGCTCGCCGAGCAGGATCATGCGCTTGGCCCAGCCCTCCCCGACCAGCCGCGGCAGCGCCTGTGTGCCTCCCGCACACGGCAGCAGGCCGACGGCCGCCTCGGGGAGGGCGAGCTGCGCGTGCTCCTCGGCGATACGCAGATCGCAGGCCAGCGCGCACTCCAGCCCGCCGCCCATGGCATAGCCGTTGATCGCGGCGATGGACACGCCCCGGAACGCGGCCAGCGCCTCGAAGGCCTGGCCGAAGCGGCGCGCCGCCTCCCGCGCGGCCGCCTTGTCACCGGAGGCGAACTGCTTCAGATCGGCGCCGGCCGAGAAGAACTTCTCGCCCTCGCCGGTGATCACCAGCGCGTAGATGTCGCGGTCGGCGTTGAGCGCGGCGATGAGGTCGCGCAGCGCGGCCAGGCTGTGCACGGTCCAGGTATTGGCCGGCGGGTTGGACAGGGTGACGAGGGCGACATGGCCGTCGGCCTGGACCTTGAGCCCGGTGTGCTCGGTGTCGCGCCAGCTCATCGTAGCGCCTCGTCGCTGCTCAGCAGGTGCCGCGAGATGATCACGCGCATGATCTCGTTGGTGCCCTCCAGGATCTGGTGCACGCGGCAATCGCGCAGCAGGCGCTCGACCGGGTACTCGCGGATGTAGCCGTAACCGCCGTGCAGCTGCAGCGCGTCGTTGCAGACCGAGAAGCCCGCATCGGTGGCGAAGCGCTTGGCCATCGCGCACCACACGGTCTTGTCCGGCGCGTCGGCGTCGAGCTTGCGCGCGGCGGTGTGGACCATCTGGCGTGCGGCGACCAGCTCGGTGGCCATGTCGGCCAGCTTGAACTGCAGGGCCTGGAACTCGCCCAGCTTCTTGCCGAACTGGCTGCGCTCGCCCAGATAGCGGCGCGCCGCATCCAGCGCGCCCTGGGCCGCGCCCAGCGAGCACGCGGCGATGTTGATGCGCCCACCGTCCAGCGCCTTCATCGCCAGGCGGAAGCCGTCGCCCTCCTGGCCCAGCAGGTTGGCGGCCGGCACGCGCACGCCCTGGAAGGTGATGCCGCGCGTGGGCTGGCTGTTCCAGCCCATCTTCTCTTCCTTGCGGCCGTAGCTGATGCCTTCCGCATCGGCCGGCACGACGAAGGCGCTGATGCCGCGCGCGCCGGGCTCGCCGGTGCGCGCCATCACCACCAGCACGTCGGTGGCGCCGGCGCCGGAGATGAAGGCCTTGGCGCCGTCGAGCACGTAGTGGTCGCCCTCGCGCACGGCGCGGGTCTTGAGCGAGGCCGCATCCGAGCCCGCGCCCGGTTCGGTCAGGCAGTAGGAGGCCAGCTTCTCGCCGGCGACCAGCCCCGGGCACCAGGCATCGCGCACGGCCGGGGTGGCGTTGCTGGCGATCAGCCAGGTGGCCATGTTGTGGATGGTGATGAAGGCGGAGGTCGAGGGATCGACGCTGGCCAGCTCCTCGAACACCACCGCCGCATCCAGCCGCGACAGCCCCAGCCCGCCGACGGCCTCGGGCGAGTACAGGCCGCAGAAGCCCAGCTCGCCGGCCTTGGCGATGGCCTCGCGCGGGAAGATGCATTCGGCGTCCCAGTGCGCGGCGTGCGGGGCGAATTCCTTGTCGGCGAAGTCGCGCGCGGCCTCGCGGAAGGCCTGCTGCTCCTCGGTGAGTTCGGCCGCGTCGTGCGGGAGTTTCATGACTGCGTTCATGGCATCGCCCTTGTGCGAAGGCTCACTTGAGACTGATCGTGGTGTTGACGCCGTGGCTGAGCGTGTCGTCGTCGAACCAGCGCGCGGTCACCGTCTTGGTCTGGGTGTAGAACAGCACCACCTGCTTGCCGTACGGACCCAGGTCGCCCAGCTTGGAAGCGCGCGAACCGGTGAAGGAGAACAGCGGCACCGGCACCGGGATCGGCACGTTGATGCCGACCTGGCCCACGTCGATGTCTTCCTGGAAGCGGCGCGCGGCCGCGCCGGACTGGGTGAACACCGCGGTGCCGTTGCCGTTGGGGTTGGCGTTGACGAAGGCGATGGCCTCATCGAGCGTGTCGACCTCCACGATCACCAGCACCGGCCCGAAGATCTCCTCGTCGTAGATGCGCATGCCCGGCTTGACGCCGGAGAAGATGGTCGGGCCGACGAAGTTGCCCTGCGCGTGGCCCTCGACCTGCGGCTTGCGGCCGTCCAGTTCGAGCTTGGCGCCCTGTGCGATGCCCGACTCGATCAGCGATTCCACGCGCGAGCACGCGGCAGTGGAGATCAGCGGGCCCACGTCCACGCCGCTGGCGTTGCCCGGACCCACCTTCAGCGTCTTGGCCTTCTCGACCAGGTCGGGGATCCAGTCGCGCGCCGCGCCGACCACCACCATCGTCGAGGCGGCCATGCAGCGCTGGCCGGCCGCGCCGAACGCAGCGCCCGCCATCGCATTGAGCGTCTGCTCCTTGTTGGCATCAGGCAGGACGACGGCGTGGTTCTTGGCGCCCATCATGCACTGCACGCGCTTGCCGGCCAGCGAGGCGCGGTTGTAGACATGCGTGCCGACCCTGGTCGAGCCGACGAAGGACACCGCCTTGATGTCGGGGTGATCGCAGATGGCGTTGACCACCTCCTCGCCGCCGTGGACGACGTTGAGCACGCCCTTGGGGATGCCGGCCTCCAGCGCCAGTTCGACCAGGCGCATGGTCACCATCGGGTCCTGTTCGGAGGGCTTGAGGATGAAGGTATTGCCGGTGGCGATGGCCATCGGGAACATCCACAGCGGGATCATCGCCGGGAAGTTGAACGGGGTGATGCCGGCGCACACGCCCAGCGGCTGCATGAGCGTGTAGGTGTCCACGCCGTTGGCCACGTTGTTGGCCAGCTCGCCCAGCTGCAGGTTGCCGATGGCCGCGGCGTGTTCGACCACCTCCAGGCCGCGGAACACGTCGCCCTCGGCATCGGGCAGGGTCTTGCCCTGCTCGGCGGTGAGGATCGCCGCCAGCTCGCCCATGTGCTCGCGGATCAGCTGCTGGTACTTGAGGAAGATGCGCGCGCGGGTGCCGATGGGCGTCCTGCGCCAGGTCTTGAAGGCCTCCTTGGCGGCGGCCACGGCGCGGTCCACCTCGTCCACGGTGGCGAAGGGCACCTGCCCCAGCACTTCCTGCGTGGCCGGATTGACGATGTCCTTCCAGGTGGAAGTGCGCGATTCGACGAAGGCACCGTCGATCAGCAGGGCGACGCGTGGGAGCTCGGCGTTCATGGGGCGGCCTTTCAGGCGATGGCGAATGACAGGATTCGCATCTTTCGCAAGATCGGGGCCGATTTCAGCCCCAATTCTGCTTAATCCGGCCAATGACCGGGCGGATTTCTGCGAAGATTGCGAAGATGAGCCCCCACCGCCGCCTCGAACTCGGCCTGCGCCTGCAGCGCCTGCGCCAGCGCCACGGCCTGTCCCAGGCCCAGCTGGCCCAGGCGCTGGGCCTGTCACCCAGCTATCTGAACCAGATCGAGCGCAACAAGCGCCCGCTGACCCCGGCCGTGCAGCAGCGCCTGCGCCAGGTCCTGCAGGACACCGCCGGCCTGTTCGACGCCGACGACCCGGCCGCGCTGATCGACCCGCTGCACGAGACCCTGGTCGCGCTGGACCGGCCTGGCGTGACCACGGCCGAGCTGCGCGCCCTGGCCGGCAACCTGCCCCAGGTCGCCCATGCGCTGCTGGACCTGCACCGCGAGCATCGCGCGCTGCGCGAGCGCGCCGCGGCGCTGGAGCTGCAGATCGGCGATGCGACCTCCGGCGCGCCGGCCCTGCTGCCGCCCGGCGACCAGGTGCGCGATTACTTCAACCGCCTGCGCAACCACATCCCCGAGCTGGACACGCTGGCCGAGGGCCTGTTCGACGAACTGGGCCTGGTGCCCGGCCACACCGCGCCGCGCCTGCGCCAGCGCCTGGCCGACCGCCACGGCGTGCTGGTCGAGGTCCACGGCGGCGGCCAGATCAAGCGCCGCCTGGACACGGCCGCGCGCGTGCTGCACCTGCCCGACTACCTGCGCCCGGGCCAGCAGGCCTTCCAGATGGCCGCCGAACTGGTGCTGCTGGAACACCCCGGCCTGATCGCCGCGCTGACCGCGCGCGCCGGTTTCGATGACGCCGAGCGCGTGGCGCTGGCGCGCATCGGCTTGTCCAACTACTTCGCCGGCGCGCTGGTGATGCCCTACGGCGAGTTCCTGCGCAGCGCCGAGCAGAGCCGCTACGACATCGAATGGCTGGCGCACCGCTTCGGCGTGGGCTTCGAGGCGGTGTGCCATCGCCTGTCCACGCTGCAGCGCGAGGGCGCGCCGGGCCTGCCGATCTTCTTCATGCGCGTGGATCGCGCCGGCAACGTGTCCAAGCGCCATTCGTCCACCGACTTCCACTTCTCCCAGGTCGGCGGCTCCTGCCCGCTGTGGATCGTGTACGAGGCCTTCAACCAGCCCGGACGCGTGCTGACCCAGGTCACCCGCCTGCCCGATGGCCGCCGCCACTTCTGGCTGGCCCGGCAGGTCAGCACCGGCCCGGTCGGCTACGGCCAGCCGCGCAAGACCTTCGCCGTTACGGTGGGCTGCGACCTGCGCCACGCCGAGCGCCTGGTCTACGCGCGCGGCATCGACATCCGCCCCGAATCGGCCGTGCCCATCGGCCCGGGCTGCCGCACCTGCGAGTGGAGCGACTGCCTGCAGCGCGCCTTCCCCGCGCTGCCGCAGCTGGGTGCGGTGGCGCGCTGAAGGGTGGCCGCCCGAGCGTGCCGCCGCGGGGCACGGGCAGCGCATTGCTGACGGATCGGCCAGGATGCCCGCGGAAGTGACTTCCGGCAGACGCGGCGGCGATGCCGTGGCTGAGACGCTCGCGGCTCCAACAGGGAGGTTCCGCATGTACTTGCGCAAGACGCTGCTCACGCTGCTGACCGTGTCGCTTGCTGGCGGCCCGCTGTGTCTGGCCGACGCGCGCGCCGCCGAGCGCAGCGCCGAACCTGCCGCCCAGGCGACCTCGATCGATGCGGCGATCGAGCAGCAGATGCGCGACGGCGGGCTGGTCGGCGTGGGGGCCGCGGTCATCGTGGACGGCAAGGTGGCCTGGCGCGGCGCCTACGGGCTGGCCGACCGCGAGAGCGGGCGTCCGTTCACCACCGCGACCGTCATGAACATCGCGTCCATCAGCAAGACCGTCGTGGGCGCGGCGATGATGCGCGCGCAGGAGGAGGGCAAGCTCAGCGTCGACGCGGACATCGATGGCTACCTGCCGTTCCAGGTGCGCAACCCGCGCCATCCCGACATCCCGATCACGCTGCGCCAGATCGCCACGCACACCTCCAGCATCACCGATCGCTGGGACGTGTATGCCGCGAGCTACCACTTCGGCCGCAATGCGCCGCAGCCGCTGGGCGACTTCCTGCGCGGCTACTTCGTGCCGGGCGGCGCCGACTACAGCGCTGAGAACTACAACGCCTCCGCGCCCGGCACCGAGCGCGACTACTCCAACATCGGCGCCGGGCTGGCCGGTTACATCATCGAGCGCACCACCGGCCAGCCGCTGGATCGCTACACCGAGGACCGCATCTTCCGCCCGCTCGGCATGGACAGCACCCACTGGCGTCTCCAACCGCGCGATCTGCGCGAGGGCGCCACGCTGTACCTGTCGCAGGACGGCATCGCCGTCGCGCTGCAGCCCTACACCGGCACGACCTGGCCCGATGGCGGCCTGCGCACCTCGGTCGACGACCTGTCCAAGTTCTTCATCGCCCTGCTCAGCGGCGGCCAGGCCAACGGTGCGCGCATCCTGAAGCCGTCCTCGGTGGATGAAATGCTGCGCCTGCAGTTCACGGCCGAACACAAGCCGGCCAATGTCGACATCGCCGAGAAGAACTCCGGCCTGTTCTGGCAGACCAAGTTCAACACCCGGTACGTGGGCCACGGCGGCAGCGACCCCGGCCTGAAGACCGAGATGCTGGCCACGCCCGATCTGCGGACCGGCATCGTGTTCTTCACCAACACCGCCGGCCAGGACACCGAGAAGGCGTATGTGGCCATCCTCAAGCTGCTGTTCGCCCACGCTCAGGCGCTGAGCGCATCGGGCGCGGCGCGTTAGCGCGCGGCTGAAGGGCGGCGTCCGGATGAGTTGAAAGCGCTCGTCAACCGCCTGCGCTGGGCTAAGCTGCCGCCTCGCTCCTCGACCGTCCATCCGATGCAGTTAATGCCCGCCTCCACCCTGCGCCCGGCTTTCGCGCTGCTGCTGGCGCTCTTCGCCCTGCCCGCCTGCGCGCGGGTGCCGGTGTATGGCGTCAAGGCGGTCAAGACGTATCCGCACGACACGCAGGCCTTCACCGAGGGGCTGTTCTATCTGGATGGCGCGCTGTACGAGAGCACCGGCGAGCTGGGCGAGTCGGTGGTGCGCAAGGTGGAGCTGGCCACCGGCAAGGTGCTGCAGGAGGCGGCGCTGCCGCCGCAATACTTCGGCGAGGGCATCGTCGCGCACGACGGCAAGCTGCTGCAGCTGACCTGGCGCAGCGGCGTGGGCGCGATCCGCGACCTGGCGACCTTGGACATCGTCGGCAGCTTCCGCTATCCGGGCGAAGGCTGGGCGCTGACCCGCGATGAGACGCATCTGTACATGAGCGACGGCACGCCGGTCATCCGCGTGCTCGATCCGGACACCTTGCAGCAGACCGGCAGCATCACCGTCACCGTCGAGGGCAAGCCGCTGCAGCGCGTCAACGAGCTGGAATGGATCAAGGGCCAGCTGTGGGCCAACGTGTGGATGACCGATCGCATCGCGCGCATCGATCCGGCCACCGGCGCGGTGGTGGGCTGGGTCGACCTCAAGGGCCTGTTCGATTACCGCAAGCTGCCCGACCCGAACGACGACGTGCCCAACGGCATCGCCTACGACGCGCAGGGCGACCGCATCTTCGTCACCGGCAAGCGCTGGCCCAAGCTGTTCGAGATCAAGCTGACCGGGCCGCGCTGAGCGCCCGCGCCCCACAGACCATGCACACCTTCGACCTGTTTCCCTACATCTTCGCCGGGCTGCGCCTGCGCGCGCTGCGCCTGGACGATCTGGACGCCTTCCACGCCTATCGCCGCGATCCGGCGGTGGCCCGCTTCCAGGGCTGGCCGCCGATGGACCGCCCGGCCTGCGAGGCCTTCCTGCGCGAGCAGGCCGGACACGACGTCCTGGTGCCCGATGGCTGGCGGCAGCTGGCGCTTGCGCGCGCGCAGGACGACGCGCTGATCGGCGATGTCGGAGTGTGGCTGTCGGCCGATGCCACGCAGGCCGAGTTCGGACTGAGCATCACGCCGGACGCGCAGGGACAGGGCCATGGCACGGCCTGCGTCCGCGGCCTGCTGGAACGGCTCGCCTGCCTCCCGTCCCTGGTGGAGATCCATGCCGCCAGCGACCTGCGCAATCTGCCCTGCCTGGCGCTGCTGCAGCGGGCAGGCATGACGCCCTCGCACCGGCGCGAGGACGAATACAAGGGCGAATGGTGCGTCGAGCAGGTCTTCGTCACCCGGCTGGATCCGCATCGCCACGCCCCGGAAGTCACCGCGCCGCGCGGACTGAGCGTGACGGCAAGCTAGCCAAGTAAGACCCCTAGGTGGGAGCCACCGCCTCTTCCGATCAAGTCGCACCCCCCCTTTGTAGAGCGGAGCTTGCTCCGCTGCCCTTCGTTCAGTTCGCGGGAAAGCCCTAGCGGAGCAAGCTCCGCTCTACTGATCGCGTCGCGGCCTCCTTTTGTAGAGCGGAGCTTGTGGCAATCCTCGCTTGGGGACTCCCCTGCCTTTGGACCGGATCATCGGGAAAGCCCCAGCGGAGCAAGCTCCGCTCTACCGATCACGCGCACCGCAGCAGGCTTGCGCACCTCGACCACGCGCGTCGGCACCCACGGGCCGCCCCACCACATGCGCCAGCCCAGGCTGCGGCGCGTGGCGGTCACGCCGTGGGTGGCGAGCCTGGCCACGTAGTCCTCGGTCTTGTTGATGTCGGCCAGCAGCAGCACGCCGCCGAGGCGCAGCACGCGCCAGGCCTCGTCGATGGCCTGCGCGCGGCCCTCGCGTGTGGCGATGTTGTGGATGGCCACATTGGAGACCACCGCATCGAAGCTGGCATCGGCGAACGGCAGGCGGCGCATGTCGGCGGTGTGCAGCTCCACGCGCGCGGCCACGCCCTCGGCTTCGGCATTGGCCAGCGCGGCCGCCATGGCGTTGCCCGACTGGTCCTTGCTGCTCCAGATGTCCACGCCCACCGCGCGACCGCGCGGCAGGTGGCGCGCGACATCCAGCAGCACCATGCCGCGGCCGCAGCCCAGGTCCAGCACCCGCTCGTCGCCGCGCCACGGCTGCGCGGCCAGCAGGCGCTGCCAGACGCAGGAACTTGCCGCGCCGCGTGGTGTGCAGATACAGCCCGGCCATCAGCGTCAGGATGATGGCGCTCCCCCACCACTGCGGCGCCACGAACACCGCGACGGCCGCACAGGCCACGGCGCCTGCGAGCATGCCGAGCGGGGCATAGGGCGCGTCGATGCCGTAGCGACCGGCGCGAAGCGATGCGGACATGGGCGTGTTCTCCGAAAGGGGCGGCGCCATCGTGCGCGTGCGCCGGCACGCCCTCCAGTGACAGCTGTCATTGCGTTGGAGTGCAGGCTGGCACGGGCTGGCTCGAATCAGCTCCTGCCCCCTCCAGTGCGGCCAAGACCCCCGGCTGTGCGAGTCCAGCAGGGTGCGGACAGGCCGCGGCGGCCATGAGGCCTTGCCGGCGCGCCTCCCCGGTGCGCCGGCACCTCCCAGGCGGGCCCGTCCGGGTCCGCCGGGCCGGCCGTGTAAAATCGCCGTCTTTTTCAGTGCGCCCACCGCGCCCCTCCATGGCCAAACCCCGACAACACGGGCCTGTCCCCGGCCCGGCCTTCGTGCGCCTGCTCGCGCGGCTGGGCCAGGTCGCCGTGCCGGCCCCGCCGCCGGCGCTGCCCGAGCGGCTGGCGCAGTGGGTGGACTGGAACCGCGCGGTCGCCCTGTCGCGGGCGCTGGACGGCGCGCCGCCGCCGGCCGCCGACGGCCCGCGCTTCGACGCCGCCGAGGCCGACGCCTGCCATGCCCAGCGCGCGGCCCTGGCCGCGGCGATCCGCGAGGACCGCGAGCTGGCCGCGGCCATCCAGCGGCGCCTGGACAAGGCTGCCGGCGAAGGCATAAGCCTGGACCTGGCCGTGGACTTCGCCGTGTTCCGCCAACGCTACCTGGCCCACCAGCGGGCCATGCTGGCCACCACCGGCCTGCTGCGCGGCCGCCTGCGCGACATGCTCGGCCACGGCCCGGCGGCGCTGGCGCGGCTGGCCGAGGTCGACGCGGTGATGGAATCGACCCTGAGCCCGCGTGAGCAGACCGCGCTGGCCGCGGCCCCGGCGCTGCTGGAACAGCACTTCCTGCGCCTGCGCCCGGCCGAGGCCGACGCCGTCCCGGCCAGCGCCATCCCAACCGACGCCGGGCAGATGCCTGCCTGGCTGCAGACCTTCGCCCAGGACATGCAGCGCGCGCTGCTGGCCGAGCTGGACCTGCGCTTCCAACCGATCGATGCGCTGCTCGCGGCGCTCACGCCTTCGTTGATGCCTTCATGCCAAGAACCGTCCTGAACCTGATCGTCTTCCTCCTGGGCCTGCTCGCCGTGGCCTGGGTCGGCGCCGGCTACCTCGGCAACAACGCGCTGGGCGTGGCCGTGTCGCTGGTGATCGCCGCCTGTTACATCGCCGGCGCGATCGAGCTCCACCGCTACCGCCAGGCCACGCGCACGCTGGAGCTGGCCCTGGCCGAGGACCCCACCGCGGCCTCCGGCGTGGCGGCCTGGCTGGAACGGCTCGCCCCCAGCCTGCGCCAGCCGGTGCGGCTGCGCATCGAAGGTGCGCGCGTGGCCCTGCCGGCGCCGACGCTGACGCCGTACCTGACCGGCCTGCTGGTGCTGCTGGGCATGCTCGGCACGCTGCTGGGCATGATGGCCACGCTGCGCGGCACCGGCCTGGCGCTGGAGAGCGCGATCGACCTGCAGGCCATGCGCGGCTCGCTGGCCGCGCCGGTGAAGGGCCTGGGCTTCGCCTTCGGCACCTCGATCGCCGGCGTGGCGACCTCGGCGATGCTGGGCCTGCTCTCGGCGCTGTGCCGGCGCGAGCGCCTGGAGGCCGTGCAGCGGCTGGATGCGGCCATCGCCACCACGCTGCATCCGCACTCGCGCGCGCATCGGCAGGAGGAGGCCTTCCGCCTGCAGCAGGCGCAGACCGCGCTGATGCCGCAGCTGATCGAGCAGCTCGGCGCGCTGATGCAGACCATCCAGACCCACAGCAGCACCACCCACGCGCAGCTGGTCGAACGCCACGAGGTCCTGCATGCCCGGACCGAGGCGGCGCACGTGCAGCTGAGCGAGGTGCTGGCCCGCGCGCTGGCCGCCAGCGTCGCCGACAGCGCGCAGGCGGTGAACGCCGCGCTGCAGCCGGTGGTCGAACGCACCCTCACCGGCCTGACGCGCGACGCGCAGACGCTGCAGGCCAGCGTGCGCGAGGCGGTGCAGCAGCAGCTCGACGCGCTGGACAAGGGCTTCGCCGGCGCCACCAGCGCGGCCCGCGACGCCTGGACCGCCGCGCTCGATGCGCAGCGCCAGGCCCACGCCGCGCAGGTCGAGGCCCTGCAGCAGGCGTTGGACGGCGCCGGCCAGGCCCTGTCCACGCACGCCACGCGCACGGTCGAGGCCATCGGCGCGCGCCTGGACGGCACCGCGCAGCAGCTCGACACACAGTGGACCCAGGCCCTGGCCCAGCAGCGCGAGCTGCACGCGGCCCAGGCCGCGCAGCACGCGCAGGCGCTGGAGCAGGCCGGGGCCGCGTTCCAGACCCACGCCGCCGCGCTGCTGGACCACGCCCGCCAGGCGCAGGCGCAGCTGCACGACACGCTGACCGCCCAGGCCGAACGCGGCGGCGCGCAGCTCGAGGCGGCCAGCGCCGCGTTCGCGTGGCATAGCGCGCAGGCGGCCAGCGCCTTCGACACGCACGCCGGCGCCGTGGCGCGCAGCGCCGAGGACACTCAGCAGCAGCTGCGCGAGGCCCTGGCCCAGCAGGCCGAGCAGCACGCGCATCAGCTGCGCGAGGCGGCCGCGGCCTTCGACCAGCACACCGCCACCGTGGCGCAGACGCTGACCCGCTCGCACAGCGCGCTGCAGGACGCGCTGGCCGCCCAGGACGAGCAGCGCCTGGCCGCCTGGTCCGAGGCGCTCGCCTCGACCCATCAGGCGCTGCGCGAGGAATGGCGACAGGCCGGCGCCGAGACCGCGCAGCGCCAGCAGGCCATCTGCGACACCCTGGCGCAGACCGCCGAGGCGATCACCGGCCAGGCGCAGACGCATGCGCAGGAGACCATCGCCCAGATCACGCGCCTGGTCGATGCCGCCGCCGAGGCGCCGCGCGCGGCGGCCGAGGTCATCGCCGAACTGCGCCAGAAGCTCTCCGATTCCATGGTGCGCGACACCGAGCTGCTGGCCGAACGCAACCAGCTGATGTCCACGCTGGACACGCTGCTGGACGCGGTCAACCACGCCTCCACCGAGCAGCGCGGCGCGATCGACGCCCTGGTCTCCACCTCGGCGCAGCTGCTGGAACGCGTCGGCACGCGCTTCACCGACCACGTCGAGGCGCAGACCGGCAAGCTGGAACAGGCCGCCGCGCAGGTCGGCGCCAGCGCCACCGAAGTGGCCAGCCTGGGCGATGCCTTCGGCGCGGCGGTGGCCCAGTTCGGCCAGGCCAACGCGGAACTGACCGAGCGCCTGCATGGCATCGAACAGGCGCTGGACAAGTCGCTGGCGCGCAGCGATGAGCAGCTGGCCTACTACGTGGCCCAGGCGCGCGAAGTGATCGACCTGAGCCTGCTCTCGCAGCGCCAGATCATCGAGGACCTGCGCCAGCTGGGCGACGCCAAGAGCGCGGCGGCATGAGTGGGGAGATCGAGCTGGACGAAGGCGCCGGCACGCCGGTGTGGGCGGCGTTCGGCGATCTGATGTCGGTGCTGCTGGGCGCCTTCGTGCTGATCCTGGTCGGCGTGATCGCCGTGCAGCTGCAGCTGTCGAGCAAGCTGGACGAAGAGGCGCACCGGCGCCAGGCGCTGGAGCAGGCGCTGGCCGGTCCGCTGGCTGCCGGCCGCGTGACCCTCGTCGATGGCCGCATCGGCATCCGCGGCAACGTGCTGTTCGCGCTCAACTCCGACCAGCTGCAACCGGAGGGGCGCGAGGTACTGCACAGCCTGGCCGCGCCGCTGCGCCAGTACCTGCACGCGCGCGACGAGGTGCTGATGGTCAGCGGCTTCACCGACGACCGCCCGATCCACGACGACAACCTGCGCTACGCCGACAACTGGGAGCTGTCCGCCCAGCGCGCGCTGACGGTGACGCGCACGCTGATCGCCGAGGGCGTGCCGGCGTCCTCCGTGTTCGCCGCCGCGTTCGGCTCCGAACAGCCGGTAGCCTCCAACGACGACGCCGAGGGCCGCGCGCGCAACCGCCGCGTGGAGATCGCGCCGATGCCGCGCCCGTCCAAGACCGCCGCGACGCCCTGACGTGCAGGCGGCGCTGGGCCAACTGGAACGCTGGCGCGCGCAGGGCGCCGACCGCATCGACCCGGTGCGCTTCGCCCTGCTCGACGCCCTGGCCGCGCGCACCCAGGCGCAGACCGGCGCGACCCGTGCATTGCTGGAAGCGCGCCTGGCTGCGCTGCTGGCCGAGTACCGCACGCGCGTCGAGCAGGCCCGGGCGCGCAAGCGCAGAACGTCCCGCCAGGCCGTGAGCGTGGCCAGCCCGCTGGCCGAACTGCTCGATGCCTTGCATGCCGGCGCGCAGCAGCGATTCGACGCGCGCGATGAGGCGCATGCTGCGCCTGCTCCGCTTGCGCCCTCCGGCCCGACGTCCGCGCAGGATCACCACCATCGCCAGCCAGGCCAGTCCCGGGCACACGCCTCCACCGCGCGTGAGGCCACGGGGGCAATGCGGCCTGCCGCGGCGTCCTATCCGCAGCTGCCGGCGCTGGACGAGTTCCAGCGCCTGTGGGAAGAGGTGCGCACGGCGCGCCAGCTGCGCCAGTCGCTGGAGCCGGCGCCGGAAGATTCGGGTCCGCTGAACTCGCACCTGCTGGTGCACCGCGCCCTGACGCTGATGCACGACACCGCGCCTGGCTATCTGCAGCACTTCCTTGGCTACGTCGATGCGCTGTCGTGGATGGCCCAGCTGCAGGGCGGCACCGACCCCGAGGCCGACACCCCCCGCCTTCCCAGCGGCGCCAAGCCGCCCAAATCCTCTCGCAGCCGCGCCCGCAAAAAGCCCGCCTAGGCTTCTGCCCCCTCCCTTTCGCGCAGCGAAGGGGGAGCTCGAAGTCGCGGCTAGCGACTGAGGGGTGGGGTGCTTTTGCTGCTGCTTCTCGCCGTCGGCAGAAACAACAGCAACATCAAAAGCCAACCCCTCCCCAGCCCTCCCCTGCTTCGCAAGGGAGGGGGCGGATTCGCGCGAACGGAATGGTTTGCCCGCCAGCTCAACTCCAGGCTTTTGTCTTGATTTGGCTTTTGCGCAGATCGGCCAGTGCCTGCACCAGCTTCTGTCTGAGTGCGTCTTGGCTTTGGCTTCTGCCCCCTCCCTTTCGCGAAGCGAAGGGGAGCTCGAAGTCGCGGCTAGCGACTGAGGGGGTGGGGTGCGTTTGCTGTGGCTTCTCGCTGCAGGCAACCGCAAACGCAACAACAAAAGCCAACCCCTCCCCCTCAGTCGCTAGCCGCGACTTCGAGCTCCCCTGCTTCGCAAGGGAGGGGGCTGAGCGCTGCGAACGTAGGGATTCGCGAGCGCTGGTCAGAAGCCGCTGCAGCCGAAGCCGCCGTCGACGTCCAGGCAGACGCCGGTGATGTAGGCCGCCGTCGGCAGGCACAGGAAGGCGATCGCGCCGGCCACCTCCTCCGCTTCGCCCAGGCGCTGCAGCGGCGTGCGCGCCAGCACGCGCTCGTGCTGCGCCGGCGAAGCCAGGCGCGCGGCGGTGCGGGGCGTGCGGATGGCCCAGGGCGCGACCGCGTTGACGCGGATGCCGTCCTGCGCCCATTCCACCGCCAGGCTGCGCGTCATCTGGTGCAGCGCAGCCTTGGCCATGCCCTCGACCGTGGCGCCGCGCACCGCGCGCAGGCCGCTGGCCGCGCCCACGTTGACGATGCTGCTGGCCGGGTGCCGCGCCAGCAGCGGCTGCGCATAGCGGCACAGTTCGAAGGCGGAGAACAGCCCGGTTTCGAACACCGCCCGCCAGGTCGCCTCGTCCAGATCCAGCAGGCTGCCGTTGGCCCCGGCGCCGACGGCGTTGACCAGGATGTGCAGCCCCTCGCCCTGGTCCTCGACCCAGTCCAGCAGCGCACGCCGCTCCTCGTCGTCGGCCACGTCGGCGGCGAAGCCCTCGATCATCCGCTCCGGGTGGGCATCGGTGAGCTCGTCGCGCGCGGCCTCCAGCGCGTCGGCGTCACGCGCGACCAGCAGCACGTCGGCGCCGAGCGCGAGCAGTTCGGCCGCGGCGGCCAGGCCGATGCCGGCGCTGGCGCCGGTCACCAGGGCGAGCTGTCCTTCCAGGCGCCAGCGGTGGGGATGGGACATCGCGTTCTCCTTCAGCGCACCAGGGCCATGCCGATCGATGCCGGCGCGGTCGGTGCGAACCCGAACTGCGCATAGAGCCGATGCGCCTGGCCATCGGCGATCAGACTGACATAGGCACTGGCCGGCACCTGCAGGCGCAAGTAGTCAGCGATCGCGGCCATGATGCGTTTACCCAGGCCCTGTCCCTGATGCGCCGGCAGCACGGCGATGTCGACGACCTGGTAAAAGCAGCCGCCGTCGCCGATCACGCGCCCCATGCCCACCGGCTCACCGTCGCACAGCACCTGCACGGCGAAGCAGGACTGGGGCAGCCCCTTGGCCGCGGCTTCTTCGGTCTTCGCGCTCAGCCCCGCGCCGACGCGCAGCGCGCGGTAGACCGCGACGGTCGGGACGGCTTCGATCAGCGTGTAGCGAGGGGGCATGGCGCGCTCGGCGATGGCGTCGGCGTAGGATAGCCACGCATCCCTCGCGAGGCAGCCGCCATGTCCGCATCCCTGTGCCTTCGCTTGCTGTGCGCCGCCTGCCTGGGCGCGCTCGCGGCCTGCAGCCCGCCGGCCGCGCCGCAGCCGGACAAACCGCCCACGCCGCAGAGCACCGCCGCGGTCCAGGCCCTGCACCGGCCGCTGGACCAGGCCAAGGCCGTCGAGGGCCAGCTGCAGCAGGCCAAGGACGCGCAGGACAAGCAGATCGAGGCCGCCGAAGGCCAGTGACGCGTCAGCCCTGTTCGGCGCGCTGCAGCGCCTGCAGCGCCCACTCGCCCAGCAGGCGACGGCCGGGGTTGTCGCCGGCCATCCATTCCTCGGGCGTGAACAAGTCGAACAACCCCACCTTGATCAACGTGGGCACCGCCAGCTCCAGTTCCCGCTCGACCTCGCCGCGCTCGCCGGCGTTGTAGCGCACGACGTTCTGCAGCATCGCGCCCACGGTGCCGGTCTGGACCCGGCTGCCGTCCTTCAGGCGGACGCTGGGAAGGGATTCTCCCTCCGCCACGATCCGGTGATTGGCCTGGGCAAGGTCGCGGCTGTCGAAATCGGTCGTCTTCATGGCATCTCCTTTCACAGCCCGCAGAAGCAATACGCCAGCTCGCTGACCGGCTTGCCGCCAGGTTTGCGCTCCAGCGCGTCCTGCACGAACTTCAGCTGCTCGGCGGTGTGCGGCGCAGCCTTGAGCAGCAGGCTCTGGCCAGGTCCGAACGGCCCACCAGCGCCTGGCCCATCGGGCTGCCGGCCGCATTGGCCAGGAACTGCTCGAACGGCGACAGCTCCTTCTCCACGTACTGCACCCGGTACTTGTCGGCCGCGCCCAGCTTGGCGCGCGCGGCGGCATCGGCGATGGCGTCCTTCAGCCCACCCATCTGATCGACCAGGCCGCGTTCCATGGCCTGCTGGCCGGTCCACACGCGGCCACGGGCGATCTGGTCGATCTGCTCTACGCTCTTGTGGCGCGCGGCGGCCACCCGGCCGGTGAAGTCGGCATAGCCCTTGTTGATGACCGACTGGATCATCTGGCTCACCTGCGGATCCATCGGCTTGGTCGGGTCGAACGCGCCGGCGAAGGGCGTGGTGCCCACGCCATCGGTATGCACGCCGATCTTGCCCAGCGCACGGGTGAAGTTGGGCACCAGGCCGAAGATGCCGATCGAGCCGCTGATGGTCGAAGGATCGGCATAGATGCGGTCGGCATTCATGCTGATCCAGTAGCCGCCCGAGGCAGCCAGGTCGCCCATCGACACTACCACCGGCTTGCCGGCGGCCTGCAGCGCGACCACCTCGCGGCGGATCTGCTCGGAGGCGAACACCTCGCCGCCGGGCGAATCCACGCGCAGCACCACGGCCTTGACCTTGTCGTCCTCGCGCGCGGTGCGCAGCAGGGCCGAGGTGCTCTCCCCGCCGATTCGGCCGGCCGGCTGATCGCCGGAGCTGATCTCGCCGGAGGCCACCACCACGGCCACCTGCGGGCGCTCGTCCAGCGCGGCCGGCTTGGCGGGCAGCTGCGCCAGGTACTGCTCCAGCGTGACGTGGCGGAAGCCCAGGCCGGACTTGTCGGCGTCGTCCTCATCGGCCACGCCGCGTTCGATCAGCAGCTGCTGCACGTCCTGCCAGGTCTTCAGCCCGTCGACCAGCTTCTGCTGCAGGGCGACCTTGGCCAGGTCGCCGCCGGTGGCGGTCACCTCGGCCGGCAGGTTGGTCACCCCGGCGCTCACCGCCTCGGGCGAGAGCTTGCGCGCCTTGCCGACGTCGGCCAGGTAGCGGCCCCACACATCGTTCATCCAGAACAGGTCGGCTTCCTTGGCGTCGGGCGAGGCCGCGTCCAGGATGTAGGGCTCGGCGGCGGACTTGTACTCGCCCACGCGGAACAGGTGCACGTCCACGCCCAGCTTGTCCTGCAGGCCTTCGCGGAAGTACTGGCGGTAGCGGCCCAGGCCGGTGATCTCCACGCTGCCCATCGGGTCCAGATAGACCTCGTTGGCCTGCGCGGCCAGCAGGTACTGGCCCTGGCTCATGTTCTCGCTGAAGGCCAGGATCTGCTTGCCCGAGGCGCGCAGGTCGGCCAGCGCGGCGGCGACCTCGCGCAGCGAGGCATAGCCGCTGGCCCGCAGCTTGTCGAAATCGACGAAGACCCGCTCGATCCTGCGGTCGGTCTTGGCCACCTCCAGCGCGCGCAGCAGGTCGCGCAGCTGCACCTCGCCGCCGGCCTGGCCGAAGGCCTTGGACAGCGCGCGGCTGGCCGGGTCGGACGAGTACTGCTCCACCAGCGCCGCGTCGGGGGCGATCACCAGCGTGGTGCGGTCCTGCAGCGGCTTGGGGCCACCGCCCTTGGCCAGGGCCACGATCACCAGCACCCCGATCAGGAACAGCAGGCCGAAGAAGACCAGGTTGAAGATCAGCCGTCGGGTGAAATTCATCACGTCCCACAGGCCGATGAAGAATCGGCTGATCGGATCGCGGCGGACGGGTTGGTTCATGGGCGCTGGGGGCTCGTTCGACAAACGGTGCATCAGCTTAGTCGCAGCCGCGCCGCCGCGGCATGCCCCACACGTCACGGCACGGCTGTTCAGCCGGCCGGCCCCGCCTTCAGACCAGGCGCGCGGTGCTCCGGCGCAGGCGCAGGGCCATCATCACCGCCGCGGCCGTCAGGCCGATGGTCAGGCCGACCCACATCCCGCGCGGACCGTAGCCCAGCCCCAGGCCCAGCGTCGCGCCGGCCGGCATGCCGACGCCCCAATAGGCCAGCGCCGCCAGCAGCATCGGCACGCGCGTGTCCTTGAGCCCGCGCAGCGCGCCGGCCGACATCACCTGGATGCCGTCGGGGAACTGGAAGATCGCCGCCAGCACCAGCAGGCTGCCGGCCAGCGCGGCCACGGCCAGATCGTCGGTATAAATGCCCACGATCTGGTTGTGGAACAGGGCCAGCACCAGCGCCGAACAGGTCTGCGTGCCCAGCACGATGGCGTAGCCGGCGCGCACCGCGCGGCGCACGCCGTGCGCGTCGCGCCGGCCCAGCGCATGGCCCACGCGCACCGTGGTCGCCTCGGCCAGCGCCATCGGCACCATGAAGCAGATCGCCGAGAGGTTGATCGCGATCTGGTGCGCCGCCGCCGGCACCGCGCCCAGGCGCGCGATCAGCAGCGCGGTGCTGATGAACAGCCCGCCCTCCATCAGCACCGTCACCCCGATCGGCAGGCCGGTGCGCAGCAGCGGGGCGATCTGCGCCCAGCGCGGCGGTTCGAAACGCGCGAACAGCCCCAGCGGGGCGAAGCGCCTGGAGCGCGCCAGATAGGCGAGGAACAGCAGCGACTGCGCCCACATCATCACCGCCGAGGCGATGCCCAGCCCGCCGGCGCCCAGTTCCGGCAGGCCCCAGGCACCGAAGGCCAGCCCGTAGCCCAGCGGCGCCAGCAGGAACAGCCCGCCGAAGCCCAGCACCATCGTCGGCAGCGTCCAGTGCATGCCCTCGCTCAGGTTGCGCATGCACAGGTAGGCGGCCATCGCCGGCATGCCCCAGCGGATGCCGTGCAGGAAGTCGCGCGCGCCCGGGACGATCTCCGGCGCGATGCCCATCGGCGCCAGCGCGTGCGGGATCAGGCTCAGGAACACGAACATCGCCAGACCCAGCCCCGCCGCCAGCCACAGCGCCTGGCGGAACAGCGGGCCGATGCGGTCGTGCTCGCCGGCGCCGTCGTGGTGCGACACCGATGCGGCCAGCGCCACCAGCGTGCCGATCGGCACCATCAGCGGCAGCCACATCAGCGCGGTGCCGGTGGTGACGGCGGCCAGGGTGGCGGTGCCGTGGTGGCCGGCGATGACGTTGTCGACAAAGCCGACCAGGCCGGCCGAGACATGGCCGATGACCAGCGGCAGCGCCAGGCGGCCGGTGCTGCGCATCTCGTGCGCAAGGCCCGGCGCGGGCAAGGAAGGGGCGGACATGGAAACACGCACAGCGGCTGCGATCGCGCGCGGGATGGGCGCTGGCATCGGGCCGGGAAGGGCCGCTATCTTACCGGCCGACCTTGGGGAAAGGGGCGCCGCTTCGATGACCACACAGCCCGGCGGACACACGTCCGCCGCTTGCGACAACTGCGCCACTCCGCTTGCCGGCCATTACTGCCATGCCTGCGGCCAGCCGGCGCACAACCCGCTGCGCAGCTTCGGCCATGCGGTGGAGGAGGTGTTCGAGTCGTTCTGGCACCTGGACGGGCGCATCGTGCGCACGCTGCGCGAGCTGATCGTCCCGGGGCGTTTGCCGGTGCGCTTCCTGCGCGGCCACCGCGCGCCGTATGTGCCTCCGCTGCGGCTGTTCGTGGTGCTGAGCGTGCTGACCTTCTTCGTGGCCCAGTACGCGGTGCATGTGGACGGCGGCAAGGAGATCGGCTCGATGCTGCGCGGCGTGCAGGACGGCGCCTGGGAGCGGCCCGAGCTGATCGCCGATCCGGGCCAGTTCGGCGCGCAGACCACGGTCGCGGCGGTGGAGGCCAGCCGCGACGAGAAGCTCGCCGCCCTGCGCGAGGCCAGGACCCAGGTCGCCGCCGATTCCATCGCCGCCCGGGCCATGACCATGGGCGAACGCAAGCTGCGCGCCGATGCGCAGGCGCGCCTGCATCAGCTCGACCCGAGCCAGCCGGCCACGCTCGCGCCCGAGGCAGGCGCAGCGGAGCACGCGCAAAGCACCCGCGAGCCCGAAGCACCCGAGCCGGCCAGCCGCACCACGAACGAACAGATCCACATCGACGCCCTGCCCGGCTTCGCCAACCGCTGGCTCAATGCCAAGGTCGAGCGCGCCCGGCTCAATCTGCAGCGCTACAGCGACGATCCGGGCGAGTTCGTGCACGTCTTCCTGGCCGCGATCCCCAGTGCGCTGTTCGTGCTGGTGCCGGCCTTCGCGCTGCTGCTGAAGCTGTGCTACCTGGGCAGCGGACGCGGCTATCTGGAGCATCTGGTGGTCGGCCTCTACAGCCACGCCTTCCTGGTGCTCGCGCTGCTGGCGATGTTCGTGCTGATGCTGATCGGCGACGCCCTGCCCGCCAGCGCCGGCTGGCTGGCGCGGACCCTGGGCGTGCTGCGCGTGCTGCTGGCGCTGTGGCTGCCGGTCTATCTGTGGCTGACCCAGCGCCGCGTCTACGGCGAAGCGTGGTGGCTGACCACGCTCAAGTACGGGGTGATCGGCGTGCTGTATTTCATCCTGGTGGGCATGTTCTCGCTGGTGCCGATGTTCTCCAGCATCACCCACTGAGGCCTGCCATCCATCCTTGGGGCAGGCGCGCCGCTTTAGTGGCGCAGCCGCTCCTGCAGCCACTGCCCGCGACCGGCGGGGTCGGCGGCGATGAGCGCCTGGCGCAGGGCATCGCGGTCCTGCGGCGGCGTGCGCTGGGCCAGCACGGCCAGATCGGCGCGCTGCGGCGCGGTCAGCTGGCGCAGCACCGCGCGCATCGGCGCGATCTCCGCCTGCGGCATGTAGGCCAGCAGCGGCTGCAGGCGGGCGAAGTCGGCGCCGAGGTCGGGCCCGAGGCGCCAGCCGGCCTGTTCGCTCTGGTCCAGTTGCCCGAACCGGGTCAGCAGCGCCTGCTGCTGCGCCGGCGGCAGCGTGGCCAGGGTCGCGGCGGCTTGCTGCAGCCGGCTGCGGGTGGCCGGGTCCAGGGCCAGCCAGTCGGCGTACTCGGCCCGGCGCCTGGCGCGCTCCAGCGGCGGCAGACGGTCCCAGGCGACCATGCGGTCGGCGAAGGCGTGCCGCGCCGGCGTGCTCAGCGCCGCCAGGCGCGCGGCGCGCGCGGCCTGGATCGCCGGCGTGAGCGCCTGCTCGTCGCTCGCCTGGGCCAGCAGCACCGAGGTCGCCAGGCCCAGCACGGCCGCCACGGCCAGGGCCACGAGGGGCTTACTGCGCCGCATCGCGAGCCTCCGCAGGGGCGTTCATGGCCTCGGCGGCCTCGCGCTGACGGTCCTGTGGCGCGGCCGCGTACCAGGCCAGGAACCCGGCCCGCTGCGCCAGCGCCAGCCCTTGCGGGTCCATCAGCGCGTCGAAATCCGGATGGGTCAGCACCGCCTCGGCCTGGCTGAAACGCTTGTCGGCCTCGTCGTCGCGCGACAGCGGCTCGACCTGCACCTGGGCCTCGTCGCGCAGCGGCTGGGCGCCGTCCCCGCCGCCCTGGGCGCCGACGGTCGCCGGCGCGGCCAGCCGGCCTTGGTGCAGGTACCACCAGCCACCGGCGATGGCGGCCAGCACCAGCAGGACGGCGGCGGCAATCAGCACCTGGCGCCAGGGGAAAGGACGCCTTGCGGCCGCCGCGCGCGGGCGGCGCGGCGCGGGCGACGGAGACGGCGCCTGGACCGGCTCGGGCGCGACCCTGGCCGGCGCCGGCTCGGGCACGTCCGGTGCCAGGGCCTCGCGCAGCCGGCTCAGATGGGCCAGGCGCTCGGGCGAGAGCGCGCGCAGATGCTGCTGGATCGCCTCGGCCAGCGCGCGCCAGGCGGCCGCGTCGGGCTGGCCGGCCTCGTCGCGCGGGCAGGCGCGGGTCAGCGCGCCGCGATAGCCGACCTGGTTGATCCCCATGACGGCGGCCGCGTCCTCCTCGTCCAGGCCGGCGGCCAGGCGCAGC
Source organism: Pseudoxanthomonas sp. UC19_8 (assembly GCF_042700505.1). Lineage (NCBI taxonomy): Bacteria > Pseudomonadati > Pseudomonadota > Gammaproteobacteria > Lysobacterales > Lysobacteraceae > Pseudoxanthomonas > Pseudoxanthomonas sp. UC19_8. Next base: position 319,388 of record NZ_CP170559.1, on the reverse strand, counting down.
AGCAGGGCCAGGCGGTCGCTGTCGGACAGGTCGGCCAGCCAGTCCATCTCCTGCGGCCAGCGCGCCTCGGGGTGGGCCTGGCGCAGCGGCGGGGCCGAGGCCAGCAGCGACCAGAAGCCGCGCGGCCACTCGGCCATCGGCTGCTCGCTGGCGTACTGGCCGAAGGCGCGCAGGGCCGCGGCCATGGCGATCTCGCCGGTCTCGCGGCGGCCGCACTGCAGCTCGGCCAGGACGATGCCGCGGCGTTCGACGCCGCGCAGGAAGGCTGAGAGCGCGGCGGGGACATCGGCGGGCATATTCAAGTCAGGATCGGTCGGCGGCGGCGTGTGACATACGCATGATAGGCGGCGATGGTCCGGTTGGGTTCGTCAACAAAACCCTTGACATTGGCCAAACATTCAAATTTCCCGGGATTCTTCAGGGCTTGACGAATCGATGGTTGTGCACAGCATCCAAAGCGGCGTCATCCGGGCCCTTCGGCCGCCTACACAATGGCCCACTTTTCGCCTGTTCCACGCTCAAGTGATTGATTTTAATTGACTAATTGGCCTTGGCGTTTTTTTCACCAATATGACGCCCGCCCAGAAAAGACGGCTGATTTGGCGTGGAGCAGCGGCGTGATGCACAGCCTTATCCACAGGCGGTGTGGATAAGGCGGTTTTCCCATGTGTGTCGGCCAGTTGCGTGGGTTTCGTCACCTGGCAGACAGGTTCCTGCCGCAACTGCACAACCAGAGGTGCGATGTGACCGGTGCCCTACACTTGCCCGCGATGTCCGCCCTGTTGCTCCGCGTCGCCTTGCCCGTTCCCCTGCGGCAGGCCTTCGATTACCTGCCGCCCCCCGGCCACGCCGTCGGCCAGGACGATGTCGGCCGGCGGGTGCGCGTGCCGTTCGGCAATCGCGAACTGGTCGGTGTGGTGGCCGAGGTGGTCGCCGCCGGCGCCGCCCCGGGCGAGCTGCGCACCGCGCTGGCCGTGCTGGATCCGGCTCCGCTGCTGGCCGGCGAGCTGGCGCGCTCGTTGCAGTGGCTGGCCGCCTACACCCACGCCCCGCTGGGCGAGGTGCTGGCCACCGCCCTGCCCGGCCCTCTGCGCCACGGCGAGCCGCTGCCGGTGCGCGAGGCCTGGGGCTGGCGCCTGACCGAGGCCGGCATGACCGCGCTGGACCGCCTGCGCGCCGGCAGCCAGCCGCGCCTGCTGGCCGAGCGCCTGCGCGGCGAAGGCCTGGCCGAATGGCAGCTCGACGACCTCCACCCCGGCTGGCGCACCGCCGCGCGCAGCCTGCAGCAGCGCGGCCTGGCCGAGCGTGTCGCCCAGCCGCCGCGCAGCCGCGCACGCGATCCCCAGCCCGGCCCGGTGCTCAATGACGAACAGCAGGCGGCGGTAGCCGCCATCCCCGCGCAGGGCTTCGCCCCGATCCTGCTGGAGGGCGTGACCGGCTCGGGCAAGACCGAGGTCTATCTGCACGCCATCGCCGCCTGCCTGGCGCGCGGCCGGCAGGCGCTGGTGCTGGTGCCGGAGATCGGCCTGACCCCGCAGACACTGGCGCGCTTCCGCGCGCGGCTGGGCGTGGAGGTGTACGCGCTGCATTCGGGCCTGGCCGACGGCGAACGCGCGCTGACATGGGCCGCCTGCCTGCGCGGCGAGGCCCGCGTCGTGGTGGGCACGCGCTCGGCGGTGTTCGTGCCGCTGCCCGAGGCCGGGCTGATCGTCATCGACGAGGAGCACGACGGCAGCTACAAGCAGCTGGACGGCATCCGCTACCACGCCCGCGACTTCGCCCTGGTGCGCGGCAAGGCGCTGGACGTGCCGGTGGTCCTGGGCAGCGCCACGCCCTCGCTGGAGACCCTGCACAACGCCGAGGCCGGCCGCTACGCGCATCTGCGCCTGTCCACGCGCGCCGGCGCGGCCAAGGCGCCCAGCGTGCGCGTGGTCGACGTGCGCAAGCGCCCGCTGGCCGCGGGCCTGTCGCCCGACACGCTTGCGGCCATCGCCACGCAGCTGCAGGCCGGCGGCCAGGTGCTGGTGTTCAAGAACCGCCGCGGCTACGCGCCGGTGCTGCTGTGCCACGACTGCGGCTGGAGCGCGCACTGCCATCGCTGCGACGCGCCGATGACGGTGCACGCCGCCGGCCGTCGCCTGCAGTGCCACCACTGCGGCCATCGCCAGAGCGCGCCGCTGGCCTGCCCGGACTGCGGCGGGCTGGCGCTGCAGCCGCAGGGCGTGGGCACCGAGCGGCTGGAGGAACTGCTGGCCGATACCTTTTCCCAGGTGCCGGTGCTGCGCATCGACCGCTCCACGACCCAGCGCAAGGACGCGCTGGAGCAGGCCTTCGCCACGCTCGGCGACGGGCCCGGCATCCTGGTCGGCACGCAGATCCTGGCCAAGGGCCACGACCTGCCGCTGCTGACGCTGGTGGTGGTGGTCGGCGTGGACGAGGGCCTGTTCTCGGCCGATTTCCGCGCCGGCGAGAAGCTCGCCCAGTTGCTGATCCAGGTCGCCGGCCGTGCCGGGCGCGCCGCGCGCCCCGGCCAGGTGTGGCTGCAGACCCACCATCCCGGTCATCCGCTGCTGGAGACGCTGCTGTCCGGCGGCTATCGCGCCTTCGCCCAGGCCGAGCTGGCCCAGCGCGAGGAGGCAGGCTTCCCGCCGTTCGCGCACCTGGCGATGTTCCGCGCCGAGGCCAAGAAGATCGAGCACGTCCAGGCCTTCCTGCGCGCGGTGCGCGCGGCGCTGGCGCAGGCCGATGCCGGCCTGGAGCTGCACGGCCCGATGCCGGCGCCGATGCCGCGCCGGGCCGGCTTCCAGCGCATGCAGCTGCTGCTCTCCTCGGCCCAGCGCCCGCGCCTGCACGCGGCGCTGCAGGCGGCGCTGGCGCAGGTCGAGGCGCTGCCCGAAGCCCGGCGCGTGCGCTGGTCGCTGGATGTGGATCCGACGGATCTGTATTGAGTGGGGCGGTGGCGTTGGGTTGCAAGGACGAAAGGTCGGGGTTTCCGGCGTTCGGGGCGAAACGCCCCCGATTCCCGCGTTCGCGGGAATGACGGTGGGGAGGGTTGTTGTGAGGTTCGGTGATCGCGCCGCCTCTGGCGGCGTATCCGGCGCCGTATTAGCAAGAAGTTGAATTGACTTCAGCGCCAGGCCGACCCGGCTGTGACAGGATGGGGCGTGCGGTGCCTCATGGGCACCCGTCTCTTCCCCCGTTTCCAAGTCTGTTGCTCATGTCTGTTTCAACACACCATCTGGTCATCGTCGGCGGCGGGTTCGCCGGCCTGTGGGCCGCGCGCGCGCTCGACGACGCCCCCGTGCGCATCACCCTGATCGACCGTCACAACCACCACCTGTTCCAGCCGCTGCTGTACCAGGTGGCCACCGCCGGCCTGTCCGCGCCGGACATCGCCGCGCCGCTGCGCCACATCCTGCGCGACCAGCGCAACGTCGAGGTGCAGCTGGGCGAGGTCACCCGCCTGCTGCCCGACGCGCACACCATCGAGCTGGCCGACGGCACCAGCCTGCGCTACGACACGCTGGTGCTGGCCACCGGCGCCGGCCATGCCTACTTCGGCAACGACGCCTGGGCCGAGCACGCGCCGGGCCTGAAGACGCTGGACGACGCCCTGCGCCTGCGCCGCGAGATGCTGGTGGCCTTCGAACGTGCCGAGGCCGAGCCCGACACGGCCAAGCGCGCGGCCTGGCTGCACTTCGCCATCGTCGGCGGCGGCCCGACCGGGGTCGAGTTGGCCGGCACCCTGGCCGAGATCGCCCGGCACACGCTCAAGCACGAGTTCCGCCATATCGATCCGACCCAGGCGCGGGTGCGCCTGATCGAGGCCGGCCCGCGCGTGCTGCCGTCCTTCCCCGAGGACCTCACCGACAAGGCGCGCGCGCAGCTGGAGAAGCTGGGCGTGGAGGTCTGCACTGGCGCGCCGGTGACCCACATCGACGAACACGGCTACACGCTGGGCGGGCAGACCTTCGCCGCGCGCACGGTGGTGTGGGCCGCCGGCGTGGCCGCCTCGCCGCTGGCGCGCAGCCTGGGCGTGCCGCTAGACCGCGCCGGACGCGTGCTGGTGCGGCCGGACCTGAGCGTGCCGGGCCATCCGGACATCTTCGTCGGCGGCGACCTGGCCGCCGTCACCCAGACCGACGGCAAGCCCGTGCCCGGCGTGGCGCCGGCGGCCAAGCAGATGGGCCGCTACATCGCCAAGAGCCTGCGCCTGCGCCTGGCCGGCAAGCCGGTGACGCCGTTCAAGTACAGCGACTACGGCAACCTGGCCACGATCGGCCGCATGGCGGCGATCGTGCACGTGGGCCGGTTCAAGCTGTCCGGGCCGCTGGCCTGGTGGTTCTGGCTGGCCGCGCACGTGTACTTCCTGATCGGCTTCCGCAACCGCTTCGTGGTGCTGGTCAACTGGGCCATGGCGTACTGGAGCTACCAGCGCGCGGCCCGCATCATCTTCGGCCAGGCCCCGCGCGAGACCGTGCCCGACCACGCCGTGCAGGACCTCGCGCCGGAACCGCGCCGCGCGGCGGACTGAGCTGCGCATCGGCCCGCTTAGCGCGGGCCGATGCGTGTCATCAACTCCGCGGCAAGAACCCACCTATCGTCGTTCCCGCGAAAGCGGGAACCTATGGACGTTCGCTCAGCAAGCCCCCAAGGCGCTGGGTTCCCGCGTTCGCGGGAACGACGACGTTGAGTTCTGTGCGGCTTGCGGGCGCCGGCTGAAGCCGGGATGCGACGCGATCACGCACCAGATCCCCGCCTCTGCGGAAACGACGCGCGCTGGAAGTGGCGCACCCCTCCCTACGGCGCGCCAGCAAAATCCATCGCCTGCTGCAGCGAAGCACCCAGCGTCTGCCCATGCGAGAGCCCCGGCAGGATCTTCTGCTCCACCGTGAGCCCGGGCACCTTGCGCAGCTGCGCGGCCAGCGTGTCCGGCGCATCGGCGGGCAGCTGCATCCGCGCCGCCTGCATCGCCTGGCTGCGCGCCGCGTCGGCGGCCCGCGGCGCGGCGCGTTCCTGCGCGCCGCGGCCGTTGAGCATCAGCAGGGCGGCCGGCGCCGGCAGTGCCTTAGCCTGGAAGCGCGCGGCTTCCTCAAGAATCTGGCCGCTGCCCCACCACAGCGAGGCGTCCACCGCGACATAGCGGTCGAACGCCTGCGGCCGGGTGAACAACGCATGCAGCGCGAACAGCCCGCCGTAGGAATGTCCCCACAGCGTCTGCCGTGCCGGGTCCAACGCCACTAGCCGGGCCACGGCCGGACGCACCTGATCGACGATCAGCGCGAGGAACGCATCGGCGCCGCCGCTGCGCCGGCCCAGCGCGTCCTCCTGCGCGCCATCGGCCGGCGTCGGCGTGTAGTCGTAGGAACGCGCGGCGCTGTCGATGCGCAGGTCGTTGTCGGTGGCGATGAAGACCAGCACCGGCGCATGCCCGCCGACCCGCTGCCGATCGAGCGCGGCCTCGTCCAGTTCCATCAGCGCCGCGTTGCCGTCGAGCAGATACAGCGCGGGGAAGCCGCCGGCCGGCGCCGGCGTCTTCGGCACGGCCACGCGCACGCGGTAATGGCGCTGACCATCGGCCGAGACGAACCTGAGCACATGGAAGGCGTACGCGCGCGAACCGGTGTCGGCCAGCGTCGGCCCGGTGGTGCGGCTCAGATCGGGCTGGGCCCGCGCCGGCGCGGCAGCGAACATGAGCAGCAGCAGGCCGCCCAGGCAGGAAGCGAGCGCGCGCATCAGAAGCCGAACCGCAGGCTGGCCCAGTACGCGCGACCGGGTTCGTTATAGGTCTGCGCGCCGGCGCTGCTGGCGCGGCTGCCTTCGCGGAAGAGGCGCTTGTCGGCCAGGTTGTTCACGCCCAGGCCGAGGCTGACATCGCGCGTGATCCGGTAGCGCAGGCTGGTGCTCCACAGCTGGTAGGCGCCGAGCGAGTCGCACACCGGCAGCCCGGCCGCGCCGCAGATCGCCTCGTTGTTGCGGTCCAGCCGCGCCTGCTCCTGCTTGCCGTAGAAGGTGGCCATCAGCGCGAAGGACAGGCGCTGGGTCGCGCGCCAGTCCAGGGTCGAGTTGAGCGTGTACTTGGGGATCACCGACAGCGGCTGGCCGGTGGCCTCGTTCTTGTTGTCGATCATCCACGTCAGGTTGGTGTCCCAGCTCAGCGTCTGGCCGCGATCGCCGAGCAGCGGCAGCTTCAGATTGCCCTCCACGCCCTGCACCAGCGCCTTGGAGGCATTGACCCACTGATAGACGAAGGCCCGGCCCGGCGTCTGGTAGTAGTCGCTGTAGCCGGCCACGATCTTGTTGTCGTAGTCGTTGTGGAAGTAGGTCAGCGAGGCGTGGTAGCCGGTGTCGGGCAGCCACTCGATGCCGATCTCCTTGTTGATGCTGGTCTCCGGATCCAGGTCCGCGCTGCCCTGGATGTAGCAGCCGCCGGTGCCGACGCCGACGTAGTAGCTCGGGCAGCCGTTGCCGCGCGTGTAGTAGAGGTAATTCGGGTTGGCCTGGTACAGGTTGGGCGCCTTGAACGCGCGCGCCACGCCGCCCTTGATCAGCCAGTCCGGCGCCAGCCTGTACTGCACATTGAGGCTGGGGCTGAGTTCGTTGCCGAACGCGCTGTGGTGATCGAAACGCAGGCCAGGCGTCAGGGTCAGCCGCTCGGTGGCATAGAGGTTGTCCTCGACGAACACCGCACTGACCTGCTCGGCGGTCTTGCCGTTGCGGCCGCTCGGGTCGATGCCGACCACACCGGGGGCCGTCTGCGAGACCGAGTACGGATCGTCCAGCCGGCTCTTGCGGTACTCGAATCCCACCGTCCAGATGTTGTCCACGCCGCCGAGCAGGGTCGGCACGTTGATCTCGCCGTCGGCGGCGACGTCGCGCAGGGTCGAACGGGTCCACACCGGCGTGGTCGACAGCGAACCCTCCGGTCCGCCGGCCAGGCCTTCGGCGATGCGGTCGTTGTCGGTCTGCGCATAGGACACCGTCAGGCGCGAGGTGCCGAAGTCCCACTTGCCGCGATGGGTCAGCGCCGCATCGCGGCGGGTCATCACATTGGTCTCGTCGCCGACCTTGCTGACCACGGTGGCGTTGGAGTTGTTGAGATATTCGCCGGCGAAGATGTTGCCCTGGCGGCTGTAGCCGGACTCCACCTCGACCACCTGCGCGTCGCTGGCGTCCCAGCGCAGCAGGCCGTTGATGTCCTTGTTGCGCACGCCCTCGCGGCCGGCGGCGGCGACGCCGCTGCGGGAATGCGCGCTGTTGATGTCCGGCGCATCGGCATCGGTCTTGTTGAGGTTGCCGTACAGGCGGAAGGACAGATCGCGCGCCAGCGGTCCGCTCAGGGTGAACCCGGCGCGCTGGCTGCCGCCCTCGTCGCTGTGCTCGGGCACCAGGCCGTAGAGCGTCATGCTGCCCGACAGGTCGCCGGTGGGACGCTTGGTGATGATGTTGACCACGCCGCCGGCCGCACCGGAGCCGTAGCGCGCCGCGGCCGGGCCGCGCAGCACTTCGATGCGCTCGACCGCCTCGGCCGGCACCCAGTTGGTATCGCCGCGGCTGTTGCGTTCGCCGGCCACACCCATCCGCACCGAATCGCGCGCGCTCACGCGGCGGCCGTCGATCAGGATCAGCGTATTCTCCGGCCCCATGCCGCGCAGGTCGATCTGGCGGTTGTTGCCGTAGGCGCCCGAGGCGCTGTTGCCGGTCAGGTTGACGCCCGGCATGGTCCGCAGGAGGTCGGACAGGTCGTTGGCCGGCGGCCGGCGCTCGATGTCCTCGCGGGTGATGATCGAGGTGCCCAGCGCCTGCTTGGCGATCTGCTCGGCGGTGACGTGCAGCGTGTCCAGGGTGGTGTCGGCGTCCTGGTCGGTCTCGGCCTGCTGCGCATGGGCAGGCAGGGAACTGGCCAGCGCGGCCAGCAGGGCCAGGCGCAGGGGACGGAAAACAGGCGCACGGAGCGTGCGACGCGCAGCAGGAGTCATCTCTAACAGCCTCGGTCAGGGGTAATGCCCTGGCGACGGCTGGGGCGAATCTGGCAAAGCCGCACACCACCGATCACGCCCGCGAGGCGGGCATGTGCAGGACGAGGACGGACTTGGCGTGTCGCCGCGCGCGGCGGCGACCGGATGCGCGGCAGCTTAGCAAATGAGAATGAATCTTGAAATTGCGATTACACGATTGTCAGGGCTGACTGCGACGTCCTAATCCTGGCCGTTGCCCGCCGACACAACAAGCGAGTCCTTCGGCTGGCCGCGCAGCCGATGCACTTCCTCCGCCGACCCGCCTCGACCCGACCGATAGCAGTTTGCGCGGTCGTGCGAGATCTCCCTCTCTTGCACGCAGCGCAGGGGAAGAATAGGGAGGGGTCGGGGCCTTCGGGGGGCAAGCCACAGAAGCGAAGAGCAAGAGCACCCCACCCCGCCCTCCCCTTCGCCTGCGGCGAAAGGGAGGGGGCAGAGCGCTTACACCTTTGAATCGAAGCTCTATGACTCAACGCGCGAGGCGGCGGGCCGGCGGGCGGTGGCCGCGCCTAGCGAGGCAGGATGCCGAGCGCCTTAAGTCAGGGCAGGATGCCCTGATTGAGGGAAAAGCGGACGCCGCCCGCCGGACCGCTGCCCACCCGAAGTCAGCACCCTCAATCACCGAGCGAGCCCGATTCGGCGAAGCACCACAAAAAAAGCCCCGCCAGGAGCGGGGCTCTTCGATCATCGAGGCGTTGGCCTCAATCAGGCGGTAAACAGCGCCTTCATCTTCTTCAGCGCGTTGGCTTCGATCTGGCGGATGCGCTCGGCCGAGACGCCGTACTCGTCGGCCAGCTCCTGCAGCGTCACCTTGGCGTCGGCGTCCAGCCAGCGGCGGGCGATGATGTCGCGCGAGCGCTGGTCGAGGTTGGCCATGCCTTCGCGCAGCAGCTCAAGCTGGTTGTCCTCGCTGTCGGCGCGCTCGTAGGCCTGCGAGGGGTCTTCCTCGTTGGCCATCAGATAGGCGGCCGGCGACGGCGGGGCGTGATCGTCGTCCTCGTCGGACGGGGCATCGAAGCCGATGTCACGACCGGACAGGCGCGACTCCATCTCCACCACTTCGCGCTCGGAGACGTTGAGGTCCTTGGCCACGGCGCTGACTTCGGCCGCGTTCATCCAGCCCAGGCGGGTCTTGGACTTGCGCAGGTTGAAGAACAGCTTGCGCTGCGCCTTGGTCGTGGCGACCTTGACGATGCGCCAGTTCTTGAGGATGAACTCGTGCATCTCGGCACGGATCCAGTGCACCGCGAAGGACACCAGGCGCACGCCCATGTCCGGATCGAAGCGCTTGACGGCCTTCATCAGGCCGATGTTGCCTTCCTGGATCAGGTCGCCCAGCGGCAGGCCGTAGCCGCTGTAGCCGCGGGCGACGTGCACGACGAAGCGCAGGTGCGAGTGCACCAGTTCGCGCGCGGCGTCGAGGTCGTCCTCGTCGCGGAAACGGTGGGCCAGCGCCTGCTCCTCGTCGACCGTGAGCACCGGGATCTGGTGCACGGCGCCGATGTAGGCGTCCAGCGAGCCAAGCGGGCTGGGAATCGGGAGGTTGTTGGCCACCAGGGCGGTGGCAGCGGAGGTCTGGGTCATGGCAGCGATTTTAGCAATGTGGGGGTTGGACTGCTAAGGCGCGGGATGGTTCCCTTCGTTCTACCAAGGGAACAATTACCGCGACATCTGTTGCATTGCATTCATTTTTGGAAATCCGTTCACGTCTGCCGCCAGGTCCTTGGCCATCAACCACTTAGCGCATCCAACAGCATTCGCGACGCTGTCAGAGCATGACATGCGGTCCGTCAGCGCGCCGTTCAAGAGGCCGGAAGGTCGCTTCGCCTCATGCCAACGTCGCAGGCGGGACGCGCGAGGCTGGAAACGGCTTCAGAAGTCGAACAGGTCGGAGAGAAAGCCCTCCTTTTTGCGCTTGCGACCATAGCCATCGTGGCCTGTGTCGCGGTGGCGGCGATCGTGGTCATGCCGCGGGTAGGCACGCGCCCCGTAGGCGGCGGCCGGCGGCGGAGGCGGCGCGGCGACCTGGCGCGCGGGCGGCTCCGGGCTGGCCCGGTCGATCAGCTTGTCCAGCTCGCCCCGGTCCAGCCAGATCCCGCGGCACTGCGGGCAGTAGTCGATCTCGATGCCCTGACGTTCGGACATCATCAGCGCGGTGGTCTTGCAGACGGGGCAGTCCATGGTGGGCATCGGCTAGGGAGAGTGACCTGGAGCCTGTGCGGGCCGGATTGAAGCCGTGCTGAAACCGGCCGCGGCCTGTCCGCATGGTCACCGCCGCGACAGCGCGCGGTCGGTTTGGCCTCGGCGGGCACCGCGGTTGCGCGCGGCGCGGTGCAGACATGCATCGCCTGACGCGCTCGTTATCATGCGCGCCCCCCTTCCTGCAGTGCCGTCCAGGCAATCGGAGCGCATATGAGCAAGCAACCCATTGGCGTGGTCGGCATGGCGGTCATGGGCCGCAACCTGGCACTGAACATCGCCAGCCGCGGACACAAGGTCTCGATCTTCAACCGCAGCCGCGAGAAGACCGACGAGGTGATGGCCGAACATCCGGACGCCGGCCTGGTGCCGAGCTATACGCTGGCCGAGTTCGTCGAATCGCTGGAAACCCCGCGCCGCATCCTGCTGATGGTCAAGGCCGGCGCCGGAACCGATGCGGTCATCGCCGAACTCAAGCCGCTGCTGGCCAAGGGCGACGTGCTGATCGACGGCGGCAACACCTTCTTCCAGGACACGCGCCGGCGCAACGAGGAGCTGGCCCAGGCCGGCCTGCACTTCATCGGCACCGGCGTGTCCGGCGGCGAGGAAGGCGCGCTCAAGGGACCCTCGATCATGCCCGGCGGTCCGAAGGACGCCTACGACCTGGTCGCCCCGATTCTCAACGAGATTGCGGCCAAGGCCGAGGACGGCACGCCGTGCGTGGCCTACATCGGCCCGGACGGCGCCGGCCACTACGTCAAGATGGTCCACAACGGCATCGAGTACGGCGACATGCAGCTGATCGCCGAGAGCTATGCCGTGCTCAAGCACGTGCTCGGCCTGTCCAACGCCGAGCTGGCCGACACCTACGCGCAGTGGAACCAGGGCGAGCTGGACAGCTACCTGATCGAGATCACCGCCACGATCCTGCGCAAGCGCGACGATCGCGGCGAGGGCGATCTGGTCGACAAGGTGCTCGACCGCGCCGCGCAGAAGGGCACGGGCAAGTGGACCAGCCAGAGCGCGCTGGACCTGGGCACGCCGCTGCCGTTGATCACCGAGTCGGTGTTCGCCCGCGTGCTGTCGGCGCTGAAGGACGAGCGCGTGGCCGCCGCCAGGATCCTGGCCGGGCCGGATGCGCCCGCGTTCGACGGCGATCGCGCGGCCTTCGTCGAGGCGGTGCGCAAGGCGCTGTACCTGAGCAAGATCGTGTCCTATGCGCAGGGCTTCGCGCAGATGCGCGCGGCCTCGGACGAATACGGCTGGGACCTGCAGTACGGCCAGATCGCCAGCATCTTCCGCGCCGGCTGCATCATCCGTGCGCGCTTCCTGCAGAAGATCACCGACGCCTACGCGGCCGACGCCAAGCTGGCCAACCTGCTGCTGGCGCCGTACTTCCAGAAGATCGCCGCCGACTATCAGGGCGCGCTGCGCGAGGTGGTGGCCAAGGCGGTCAAGGCCGGCATCCCGGTGCCGTGCTTCGCCTCGGCCATCGCCTACTACGACGGCTACCGCAGCGCGCGCCTGCCGGCCAACCTGATCCAGGCCCAGCGCGACTTCTTCGGCGCGCACACCTTCGAGCGCGTCGATGCGCCGGGCAGCTTCCACGCCAGCTGGGGCGCGTGATCGGCGCGCCGGTGCGGCGGGCCGGAAATGTGTGATCCAGTTCAATAAATCGCGGACTGCCTGCCGGAGGTAGGCCTTCGCCTTGCGACTTTCGCCGCGTTTCGCGCGGCGCGCGTTTGCCGGACCATGACGCCCGTCGCGCTGCCTGCTCCGGTCCCATGCCCCTGTCCCGTCTGTTGCCTCCCGCCTTCCGCCTGCTGCTTGCACGTCATCGCCAGGCGCGCATGCTGCTCCTGCTGCTCATCGGCCTGCCGCTGGCGCAGGCCTTCGCCGCCGCGCCGGCCACGCTGAAGGTGATGAGTTTCAACGTGCGCACGCCGGCGGACACCAACGAGAACCGCTGGGAGAACCGCCGCGACCTGCTCGCGCGCGTGGTCACCGAGCAGGCGCCGGACGTGATGGGCACCCAGGAGCTGGTCAAGCGCCAGGCCGACGATCTGGCCGCGCGCCTGCCGCAGTACGCCTGGTTCGGCCAGGGCCGGCGCGGCGGCGACGAAGACGAGCACATGGGCGTGTTCTATCGCAAGGACGCGCTCAAGGTGCTGGATTCGGGCAACTTCTGGCTGTCCGATACGCCGGAGGTGCCGGGCAGCATCAGCTGGGGCCATCCGCTGCCGCGCATGGTGACCTGGGCGCGCTTCGAGCGGATCGCCGATGGGCGCACCTTCGTGCTCTACAACACCCACTTCCCCTACCGCGACCAGGACGAGGCCGCGCGGGTGAAGTGCGCGCAGCTGATCGCGCAGCGGCTCAAGGCGCTGCCGGCCGACGAGCCGATCGTGCTGACCGGCGACTTCAACACCACCCCGGATTCCGCGCCGCACGCCACCCTGACCGCGCTGCTGCACGACAGCTGGGAAACGGCGCCCTCGCGCAGCGGGCCGGACCGCACGTTCCACGACTTCACCGGCACGCCGGACAAGCGCATCGACTGGATCCTCTACCGCGGCCTGCAGCCGCTGACGGTGGCCACGCTGACCGACCACGACGGCGCCCGCTATCCGTCCGATCACTTCCCGGTGGTGGCGACCTTCGCCTTCCCGGCGCGGGCCGCCGCCAAGCCCTGAGCGAAGCCCGGCCGGCCTGACCGGGCCGGCTCGCATGCGGATCGCACGCCGGACTGCAGATCGGCTGGCGCCAGCCGATACCATGGTCGTCCGCCGCGTGGCGGCGCTTATTGCCAAGCCCATGACCTCCGACCTGGCGTCGCGTCTTCCCCGGCTGCTGTGCCTGGTCCTGCTGTTGGTCCTCGGGCTGGCCGCCTGCGCGCCGGCGTCGCAGCCGCGGGCCTTCGTGGTGTCCGGCCAGCCGGCGCTGGCCGAGGAACACATCGATCCCTGCCGCCACCAGCACCGCCCCGGCCATGTGCGCATTCCGCTGGCGCCGCCGGTCGGCGGCTGGCCGGGCACGCCGCAGGCGGCGCTGGCGATGAACATCTACCAGGGCCAGGTGGAGATCCGCCACGGCACGCGCGAGCGCTGCGGCACGCCGCTGGACGCGCGCACGCTGGACTCGCGCTTCCGCACCGGCATGGGCACGGTGCTGGTGCCGCCGCGCGGCAACCTGCAGCCGATCGAGGTCGAGTTCGACCAGGCGGCGCTGCCGCTGTGGCGGCCGATCGTGATGCTGGGCGAACCGGCCGTGGTGCAGCGCCAGGACACGCTGCGCTTCTCGATGCGGGTGGCCTGCCTGGCGGTGGTGCTGTCGCTGGTGCTGTCCTGCCTGCTCACCTTCATCGCCACGCGCGAGCGCGCCTTCCTGTCCGCGGCGATCGGCGCGGTGACCTTCGCGCTGTGGATCTCCCTGCTGTCCGGGCTGTGGACCTATCCGCGGCCCTGGCTGCCGCTGGACGAGGCGTTGGCGCTGCGGCTGATCGCCGCCCTGCCGACGGCGATGATCGGCCTGACCCTGCGCATGCTGCGCGATCCGGGCAAGGCCTCTTCGCGCGTGTATCGGCTCGCCGGCGTGGTCTCGGTGGCGTTCCTGCTGCTGTCGGCGGTGGTGCTGGTGCTGCCCGAGGCGGCCCTGCGGACCATCTGGCTGCTCGATGGCGTCGGCTTCGTGGCGCTGTGCGTGCTGCTGGCCGCACGCGCGGTGCTGGCACTGGTCCGCCGACAACCCGGCGGGATGATCACGCTGGCATGCCTGGCGCCACTGCTGCTCGCCACCGGGCTTGAGCTGTTCGCGCCTACCCTTCTGGCGTTGTGGGAAGTGGAGACGCTGATGGTGACCGGCGTCTGGCTCGGCCTGACCGCCAGCATGGCCTTGACCCTGCGCCTGGGCAGCCTGCGCCAGCAACGCGATCAGATGCGCCTGCTGGCGCAGACCGACGCGCTGACCGGGCTGCCCAACCGCCGGGCGGCGCTGGAACGGCTGGCCCAGGCGCGCGCCGGCGCCCAGCAGGAGGGCCGGCTGCTGACGGTGTGCTTCCTGGACATCGACCACTTCAAGGACATCAACGACCGCTACGGCCATGACGTGGGCGACCGCGTGCTGGAGCGCGTGGCCGCGACCCTGCGCGCGGTGTTCCGTGGCCAGGACTATGTCGCGCGGATGGGCGGCGAGGAGTTCCTGGTCATGCTGCCCGACGCCGAGCCGGCGCATGCCCTGCGGCGCATCGACGCGCTGCGCGAACCGCTCGATGCGATCGCCCGGGATCTGGGACTGCCCGAGCTGCGCGTCACGCTCAGCACCGGCATCACCGGGCTGCTGCCGCAGGACCGCGACACGCGCGGCCTGCTGCAGCGCGCCGACGCGGCCATGTATGCCGCCAAGCGCGCCGGGCGCGATCGGGCGACGCTGGCGGAGGTCGGCTAGGCGCCGCCGACTGCGCCGCCACGGCGGCGTGCCTCGCTTGACCTGGCAGGCAGTCGCGCGGCGGCGGTCGCGGGTTGCCGTGAGGCTCGCGTGCTCGTCCGAGCCTCGCCCGCTGGCCGGATGGCGACCGCTGGCGGAGGTGCCGAAGGGGCAGATCGAGGGTGGCGAAGCGACCGACGCAAAAAACGGCGGGTGGGACGCGATTCAGCGCCTATGTCGCGAACGTCGGCCAACGTCGCATGATGGTGTCGCGTCGAAGTGAAGTCTGGATGACGGTTCGGGCTCCGGCGGGGTTCGTGAGAATTCCTGAACAGGCTGGTCGGTCGCGGTCTGTACCGTGGTCGCCAGCGCTCAACACAAGGAGAGTGCAATGGCTTTTTTCCATCTCTATGGACGCAATACCGAACGGCTGTACTTCGTCACCTCGGGCGACGACACCATCTGCGTGACGGCCGATGGCACGGCGTCGCTGTGCCACGACGCCGACCTGCTGACCATGCGCTGCGCGCCGGTGTCGCATCTGGAAGACAACCCGGTCGCGCTGGCCGCGTGCCGCGCCGCGGTCGCCTACGCCAAGGCCAACGGGCTGGAGATCGACGCATCCGACGCGTTCTACGAATGAGCGCGACACGGCGTGTGCTGTCCTGGCCGTCAGCGGCGTGACGGGCCCGCCGCGGTGGCGGTGCTAAAACCTTGGGTCGACTTCAACCGCAGCCGGAGCGCTCCCATGGAAACGCAGGAACTCTTCCGCGGCCGCCTGATCGACCACCTGCATCTGGTCGTGCGCGACCTGCATGCCAGCCAGGACTTCTACGGCGCCGTGCTCGGCGCGCTGGGCATCCCCATCGGCGGCACCGGGCCGGGCTTCTTCTGGGCGGACGAGCTGTTCGTCTCCAGCGCCGACAGCCCGGCGGCCACCGGCGAACACACCGGACGCCACCACCTGGCCTTTCAGGCGCGCGATACTGCCATGGTCGATGCCTTCCACAAGGTCGCCCTGGCCCACGGCGGCCGCGACCACGGCGCGCCCGGGCTGAGGCCTTATCACCCGGGGTATTACGCGGCCTTCGTCCTCGACCCCGATGGCAACAACATCGAGGCGGTCTTCCACGGCCCGGCCGAACGCAGCGCCGAGGCGGTGCGGATCACTTTTCCGCAATGAGCTCGACCCGGAACGGCAGGTTGGCGGTGGCCGCGTGTCCCTGGCCATCGCGGACCTCGACGAACAGCCGGTAGTTGCCGGGCGCCTGCGGTGCGACCAGGCGCATCGCGCCATTGGCCGTGTCGCTGATGGCCACATCGACCTGGGCGGGGACGGTTTCCGGATCGCCGCCGACGCTGGTGGCCTGACTCTCGCGCAGGACGGTCCAGCGATAGTCCAGGGCATCGCCATCAGGATCCTGCGCGGGCGCCGACGCGGTACGCGCGCTGCCCGGCGCCAGAGTGACGCTGGCGCGCGCGCCCTGCCCGTCGATGGTCGGCGCCTGGATCGACGGCGCACGGTTGCGCGGCCAGTGGCCGGTCCACAGCCACTGCAAGGTGTCCACCGCCGACGTGGTGGTGCCGTCCGGCAGGAACAGGCCATACCAGGTCGGCGTGCGCTCCTGCTTCTGCCCCCACAGGAACACGAACGACCCCAGCCCCTGGCGCTTGTCGGCCTGGATGACCCGGCGGTAGCGCTGCGCCAGCAGCCGCGCCTTGTCGCTGGACGTGTCCTCGATCGGCGCGCCCCAGGCGGTGAGCGGGCTCTCCCAATGGCCGGTCGGTCCCCATTCGGTGACGAGATAAGGGCCGGTCCACTGGCTCTGGCGAAGCTTCTCCGGCAGCCGGTCGAGGTCGCCGTAGAGCTGGATGCCGATCAGGTCCAGCGCGGGCGCGCGCGCCTTGATCGCCTCGACCAGCGGCTTGTCCAGGCCCGCCACGGTGGTCATCACCGGATGATTCGGATCGAGCCGGTGAATCATGTCGGCCAGCGCGCCCACGGCGTTCCAGACGCGCGGGTTGGTCGATTCCAGGTTCAGCTCGTTGCCGACCACCCACATCAGCACGGCGGGATGGTCCTTCCAGGCGAGCACCTCGCCGCGGATGCGCGCGCGCTGTGCCTCCACGGCGCCGGCGTCGTCGTAATCGAATCCATGCCGCTCGCGCGCGACCTCGATGCCCATCGCCACCCTCAGGCCCTTGGCCTGCGCGTGGTCCAGCATCGCCTTCACCCGGGCGGTGTCGGCGCCGGTCTGCCAGGTGCGGAAGGCATTGCCGCCACGCGCGGCCAGCGCATCCTGCTCGCGCGCGTCGCCGCGCATGCCGGCGCCGCGGACGTAGAACGGTTGGCCATCCACCAGCAACACGAAGCCTTCCGGCCGCTCGACGATCCGCACCTGCGCCGGCCGTTCGGCCCGCGCCTGGGCCTGCGCCAGCGGCACACTCGCCAGCAACAGCGCCAGCACCCACCCCCTGCCTACCCGCATGCCCCGCTCCTCAGTGCAGGCACCGCACGCCATGCGGCGTGGGCGCATTCGAATCGGTGGGGGATGGCGATGATGCCACGTCGGGTGCGGGCCGAAGCGGCGATCGGATCACGCCATCGTCAGCACGACCTTGCCCAGATGCTGGCCGGCTTCGAGATAGGCATGCGCCTGCGCGGCCTGCTCCAGCGGGAAGGTGCGGTCGACCAGCACCTTCACCTGGCCCTGCGCGATCCACGGCCAGACGCGGCGCTCGATCTCGGTGGCCAGGCGGCCTTTCTCTTCCGCGCTGCGCGGGCGCAGGGTCGAGCCGGTCAGCACGGCCTGACGGCGCATCAGCTCCATGATCGGCACTTCCAGCGTGCCGCCGCCCTGGGCGGCGATGTAGACGATGCGGCCGCGCGGGTTGAGCACCGCCAGCGTATCGGCGAACACGCTGGCGCCGACCATGTCCAGCGACACATCGATGCCGCCGGCCGCCTTGGCCGCCTCGACGAACGAACCGGCGCGCGTGTCCACCGCGATGTCGGCGCCCAGCGTGCGCGCCTGCGCGGCCTTGTCCGCACCGCGCGCGGTGGCCAGCACCTGCGCGCCGGCGGCCTTGGCCATCTGGATCGCCATCACGCCGATGCCCGAGGTGGCTCCGTGCAGCAGCAGCCGTTCGCCGGCCTTGAGCTGGCCATGCTCGAACACATTGGCGAACACGGTGAACACCGTCTCCGGCAGCGCCGCGGCATGGACGAAGTCGCAGCCTTCCGGCAGCGGCAGCACCTGACGCGCGTCCACCGCCACGTACTGCGCATAGCCGCCGCCGGCCAGCAGCGCGCAGACGCGGTCCCCCGGCTGCCAGCGGCCGGCGCCGGTGACGACCTCGCCGGCCACTTCCAGCCCCAGCGTCTCCGGCGCGCCGGGCGGCGGCGGATAGTGGCCCTGACGCTGCAGCAGATCCGGCCGGTTGATGCCGGCGGCATGCACACGGATCAGCACCTGGCCTTCGCCCGCCACCGGGCGCGGCACCTGCACCGGATGCAGCGCGTCGGCTGCGCCCTTGCCGTCGCGAATGGCGATGGCGGTCATCGTGGAATCGGGCATGCAGGCACCTGTGCGGAATCGGGGGGCGGCCATGCTAAGCCCGCGGCGGCGACGGGCGCGTCTGCGCGATGGGACGCTGCATCGTGTCTGGCGCACCGGCTTGTGAGCCGCGCTCGCGGCCGCGTATGGTGAGGCCCGGGGAGGACCCGACGGCGTGCGCATGCTGCCCTGGCTATATCTGTTGATCCACGCGGCGGCGATGTGGGCCCTGCCCGCCCACGCCGAGACCGTGTCGTTCGCGTTTCTGCTCGGCGCGCCGCTGCTGGCCGCGGCCATCTGCCTGTGGCGCAGCCGCGGCAATGCGGCGGCCAGCGGATGGATCGCGCTGGCGATCGCGCTGCTGCTGTGGGCCGGCGGCATGGCCGTCAACATGCTGCAGACCGCGGTGCTGGACAGCACCTCGTCCACCTCTGGCGCCAGCGTCCTGCTGTACGTGCTCTACGGGGTGCCGCTGACCTTCGCCCTGGCCAGTCATCAGGGCGAAGCGTGGCCGGTGCGCCTGCTCGATGCGCTGATGGCGATCGCGCTGGGACTGCTGTTCTTCGTCCATACCTTCACCTTCGCCACCCTGAGCGGCGCCAGCGAAGACGGGCTGAACCGGCTCGCGCTGATGCTCGACGCGGAGAACGCCTTCATCGCCGTCTTCTCGGTGCTGCGCTGGCTGGCCAGCGGCACCGCCGCGCAGCGCCACTTCCATGGCAGCCAGGCCGCCTACGCCTGGGTCTATCTGGGCGTGGCGGCCTGCATCAACCACGGCGAGCCCCCGGACGACCGCTTCGGCGTGTGGTGGGACGTGCTGATCGACGTGCCGTTCCTGCTGCTGGTGTCGCTGGCGCTGCGTCCGGTGACCGATGCGCGGCCCGGCTGGCAGCTGCCGCGGCTGGCCTCGATCGTGCGCGCCGGCAGCCCCTTGCTGCTGCCGATCAGCGTGCTGGCCACCTCGGCGATGATCCTCGGCCGGCATCCGCAATGGGCGATCGGCGGCTTCGTGTTCGCACTGCTGGGCTATGGCGCGCGCAGCGTGCTGCTGCAGCTGCGCGCCATGACCGAACGCGAGGAGCTGCATGCGCTGGCGCGCGTGGACACGCTGACCGGGCTGGCCAACCGCCGCGAGTTCGATGCCGCCCTGAGCCGCGAATGGCAACGCGCGCGCCGCTCCGGCGAGCCGCTGGCGCTGCTGATGATCGACATCGACCATTTCAAGCGCCTCAACGATGCCTTCGGCCACCAGGTCGGCGATGCCCATCTGCGCGCGGTCGCGCAGACCCTGGCCGCCGGCTGCACGCGCGCGCTGGACGTGGTGGCGCGCTATGGCGGCGAGGAGTTCGCGGTGATCCTGCCGTCCACCGATGCGCAGGCCGCCCAGGCCATGGCCGAGGCGCTGCGCGCCGCGGTCGAACAGCGCAGATTGAACGCGCCCGAGCCGGGGCCCTACGTCACCGTCAGCGTCGGGGTCGGCGCGGCATGGCAGGTCGAGGGCCCGGATCCCGCGCCGCTGCTGGAAGCGACCGATGCGGCGCTGTACGACGCCAAGCGTGCCGGTCGCAATCGGCTGGCGTTCCGGGCGCTGGGGCCGCTTTCGGGGCCTGTGCCTGTGGGTCAGGGGTGACGGGCGCCGTTGTCCAGGGGAACCGGGAGCTCGTGGGTCCCACGCTCGGTGCGAACGTCCATGGGTTCCCGCGCTCGCGGGAACGACGGGGGTTGGACCGGTGGCCTCGCTGTTGCGGCCGAGGCGAGTGACGAGCGGGTCCGCGCGAGGACGTAAAATGCGCGATTGCCGCACACGCGGCGTTGCTGCCGAGCCCCACCCATGATCACCAACGACGTCCTGCGCAGCGTGCGCTACATGCTGGATCTGAGCGAGCCCAAGCTCATCGAGATCGCACAGCTGGCCGACCCGGCCTTCTCCATCGACCGCGCCCAGCTGCAGGCCGCGCTGAAGAAGGAGGACGAGGAAGGCTTCGCGCCGTGTAGCGATGCGCTGCTGGCGCACGTGCTGGACGGGCTGATCGTGCAGTTCCGCGGCCGCGACGAGAGCCAGCCGCTGCGCCCGGTGGAGACGCGGGTGACCAACAACCTGGTGCTGAAGAAGCTGCGCGTGGCCTTCCAGCTCAAGGACGTGGACATGCATGCGATCTTCGAGGCCGCCGGCTTCCCGGTGTCCAAGCCGGAGCTCTCGGCGCTGTTCCGCCAGCCGGACCACAAGAACTACCGCCCCTGCGGCGACCAGCTGCTGCGCGCCTTCCTCAAGGGCCTGACGCTGCGCCTGCGCGGCGCCTGAGTGCTCTCGCGCCGGGGCTGCCGGCGCGCCTTTCCCCTGTCCGAGCCTGCCGATGCCACGTTCCCTGATCGCCCGTGTGGTGTTGCCCTGCCTGACCGCCCTGGCAGGTCTGACCAGCCTCTGCGCGAGCGCCGCGACGCCGGCTCCGGCGCCGGCGCCGATCCAGGTCAAGGTGTTCGTGGCGGCGATGTTCGAGATCGGCGCCAACAGCGGCGACCGCGCCGGCGAGTTCCAGCACTGGTACGAACGCTACTGGGCCGACGCCAAACCCATCGCCGTGCCCGGCGCCCTGAATCCGGTCTACTGCAATGCCGAGGGCGTGTGCGGCGCGGTGCTGGGCATGGGCAAGGTCAACAGCGCCGCCTCGATGCAGGCGATCCTGCTCAATCCCGCGTTCGACTTCTCCCATAGCTATTACCTGCTGACCGGCGTCGGCGGCACGCCGCCGCAGCGCGGCACCATCGGCGAGGTCAACTGGGCCAGCTGGCTGGTGGACTACGACCTGGGGCATCGCTGGGCGCCGGAGGAGAACACGCCCGGCGCGCCGACCTTCATGCCGCGCAAGGGCTACGAGGCCTACCGCGTATTCCATCTCAACCCGGCGCTAGTGGGCTGGGCAATGCAGCTGTCGCAGGGCGTGCCGCTGGCCGATTCCGATGCGGCGCGGGCGTATCGCCTGCGCTATCCCGACGCGGCCGCGCGGCGCGCGCCGTTCGTGGGCACCGGCACGCACATGACCGGCGACACCTTCTTCCATGGCCCCGGCCTGTCGCGGCAGGCGCAGTACATCGCCAAACTCTACGGCGCCGACGACTACGTCATCACCGAGATGGAGGCGGCCGCGCTGACGCTGGTGATCCAGCGCACGCACGGCACCGATCGCATCCTCAGCCTGCGCGGCGCGGTCAATTTCGACCAGGGCAATCCGCGCGAGACCACGCTGCAGCACCTGGACCCCGCGCCGGGCGAGACCGCCGGCGGCTTCCCCGAGACCGTGCGCAACATCGAGGCCGTCGGCGCGCGCGTGGTCGACCACATCGTCGCGCACTGGCCGCAGTGGCAGGACGGCGTGCCAGCGCGCTGAGGCTTCAGCGCGCCGGCGTGAAGCGCAGTGTCTTCAGGTCGAACGCCTTGCCTTCGGAGCGGATGCGCAAGGTGTTGGTGCCCGGCTGCAGCGCCAGCCCCCGGAACACGCCGGCGGCCTGCGCGGCCGGCTGCGCATCGCCGTTGAGCACCAGCGCCACCTTGCCGGCGCCCTGCATGTCCAGCGCCAGGTCGTAGCGGCCGGCAACGGCGACGGTGAAGGTGTACTGCAGCCATTCGCCGGCCTGCAGGCCGGCCACGTGCAGCTGCCCGTCGCGATCGCGGCCCAGGTCGATGCCATCGTTGCGGTAGGCCATCAGCGCATTCCAGACCAGGCCGCCGGGCTCGCTCGATTCGTTGGCCGGCGTGCGGCCGTGATAGGCCACCCCGTCCGGTCCCAGATCGAAGTCCACGGCGGACCAGGCACCGCCGGCGGCCTCGACGAGGTGCGGTTTGAACGGCCGCGCCCGGTCCGAATGCGGCGCGCGCAGCAGCGCATCGACCACATCGGGATGCTGCAGGTTGTTGGCGAAGGCCACATCGTGCGTGGCCAACTGCATCAGCGCCGCCTCGGCCGCCTGCGCCGAGGGCTTGGGGCCCGTGCCGTTCCAGTAGGCCAGCAGGGCCTCGTAGCCGGGATTGGGCACGATCTGCAGCGGGTTGTTGTAGCGGATCTTCTTCAGCGGCCACCAGCTCCAGCCGATGCCCTGGCCCTCGGCCAGCGCCACGGTGCGGGTGTACCAGTCGTTGGAGTTCTCGCCGGTCTCGCCCAGCCACAGCGGGATCCGATGCCGATCACGCAACGCCAGCATCCTGGCGATGCTGGCGCGGTCGGGCGTGTCCCAGTACTTGTGGAAGCTCAGCACCAGGTTGTCGTCCCACAGGCCCGCATCGAGCACGCCGGCGTAGTTGCTGCCCCAGCAGTTGCCCTCCAGCACGATCATGTGGCGCGGATCGATGCGGCGGATCGCGCGCGTGGTGCGTTCGAGCAGCGCGCGCAGCGGCGCGTTGCCGGTCTCCTTGCAGCCGTGCACGTCGGCGCGATCGGTGAAGCCCCAGTTCGGCTCGTTGATCAGGTCGTAGGCGGCGACCGCCGGCTCGTCCTTGTAGCGGCGCGCCAGCTGCTCCCAGAGCGCGACCAGCTTGTCCTGCGCGGCCGGGTCCTCCCACAGTGAGGGCTTGGACGGGTCGCGGTCGGCGATGCTGAGGTCGTTGCCCTGCCCGCCCGGCGCGGCGTGCAGGTCCAGGATCACCACCATGCCATTGGCCTTGGTCCAGGCGATCAGCGCGTCGGTGCGCCGGAAGCCGTCCTCGATCCAGGTCTGCCGGCCTTTGACCGGCTCGTCCTCGACCGGCAGCGTGTACAGCGCGTAATGCATCGGCAGGCGGATCGAGTTGAAGCCCAACGCCCCCATCGCGTCGATGTCGGCCTTGGTGGTGTGGTGGTCCAGCCACGCGGTGTAGAAGGCCTGGGTCTTGTCCTGACCGATCACCTCGGCGATGTGCTGGCGGATCACGCGCTGGGCGCCGAACTTGGGCAGCTCCAGCATGTAGCCCTCCTGCAGCATCCAGCCGCCCAGGCCCATGCCGCGCAGGATCACCGGCTTGCCGTCCTCATCGACGATCTGCGTGCCCTGCGCGCGCAGGAACCCGCGCGGCTGCGCGTGGACGGCAGGAGCGGCCAGCAGCGCCAGCAGGGCGGCCAGCACGAGGGCACGGGACAGCGACATGGATGGCTCGCGAATCTTTTCGGGACCGGCAAGCCTAAGCCGGGCGGCGGGCAGTCGCTGCGTGCAGTGCAACATCGAATAGGCCAGCCGTCCCGCTACGCAACCCAGAGCGCCCGACAGCTCAGGCGTCTCCGCCGCTGGCAGAGCAGCCGCGACCCCTGCCTCACTTCTTGCCGGAAGCGTCCTCGGACTTGGCGGCGCGCAGCTGCTCGATCATCTCGGACTGCAGTTTCTGGATCCGCGGCATCAGCAACTGCATCCGCTGCTGGATCAGGACCATCGAATTCTTCATCAGCCCTGGCATCTTCTTCAGCATGCTCTGCCCTGCGGGCGAGCGATAGAAAGCGAGCATCCCATCGACATCGGCCTGGCTGAAGCTCTCGGTGTAGAGGCGGATGTACTCCGGCTCCATGACGTCATAGCGCATCTGTTCCAGCATGACATCGACCATCTGCTTGCTGGTCTTGTCGACGATGGCGCGCTGAGCGTCGTTGAGCACCTGCCCCTGGACTGCGTGCTGCATGCTCTGCCCAATGGTGGCCCGGACCTGGTCTTCCATGGACCGCATCATCGTGCGCACATCGGTGACCTGCAGCAGTTCCCTGACCGAGGCTTCGCTTGCGGGTGTTTCTGCGGCGGGCGCGGCAACAGCGACCGCGTACAGCAGCGCGGCGGCGAAAATGGACTTCAACATGCAGGACGTCCCTGTCTTCGTTTGCACGTCCGCCCGATGCGGACATCGCAACCCTATTCTGCGCGATGGCCGGGCCAGGGCAAAGCGCCAGTAAACGCTTCCACTTCAAACACTTGCATGTGTCATCGCTGTTGTCATGCAGCAAGACCCGGCAAAAACGACGCCGTTCTTCATGCGCTGCGAACGCGTGGCTGTGACAGAGCCCGCGGATTCGCACATGGCTGAAAACAGGCTTTGACAGCGCTGTCATACGCGGAGGAGCGTCGGCGCTGGCCCCGCCGCGGAGGCGGTCGCGCCATCATCCAAAGGGAGATAGACCATGCGCTCATTCCGTGCCCTGGCGGTGTCGTCCGCCGTGATCCTCAGCGCCGCGTGTGCCAGCTACACACCGGCGGTGCAGGCCCAGACGCTGGTGTGGGAAGACAACTTCGACGGCACCGCCATCGATGGCAACAAATGGACCTATGACGTCGGCACCGGCTGCCAGATCGGCAACTGCGGCTGGGGCAATGCCGAACTGGAGTACTACACCAGCCGTCCGGAGAACGCGCGCGTGGAGAACGGCCATCTGGTGATCGAGGCCCGGCGCGAGGACTTCGGCGGCATGCCCTTCACCTCGGCGCGGCTGAAGACCGAGGGCCGCATGCACTTCAAGTACGGCACGCTGGAAGCGCGGATCAAGATCCCGCAGGTGGGCAATGGCCTGTGGCCGGCCTACTGGATGCTGGGCGCGGTCGGCGTGTGGCCGGCGCGCGGCGAGATCGACATGATGGAGGCCGGCTCGGCCCAGGCCATCGCCGACGGCATGGCCAACCGCCGCGTCGGCGCCGCGGTGCACTGGGACTACAACGGCTCGCAGGCCGACTACGGCAGCGACTACAACAGCCCGGTCGATCTGCAGAACGATTTCCACACCTACCGGCTGACCTGGGATGCGAACTACATCCGCATGTCCATCGACGGGCAGCAGTACTTCGAGTTCGCGATCTCCGACATCCAGGGCGCCTCGCTGCAGGAGTTCCACGCCCAGCAGTTCCTGCTGCTCAACCTGGCCGTCGGCGGCAACTACCCGGGCATCCACGACGTGGCCGGCATCACCGCGCCCATCCCCGGCAAGATGGAAGTGGACTACATCCGCCTGTACCAGGACACGCCCGGGTCGGAGCTGTACATCGGCGCGGACCACGCCGCCCCGGCCGGCACCTTCGGCCTGTTCTCCGAGCGCGCGGGCCTGAGCGGCCAGCTGGACTACGGCAACGGCACCGACCTGTACCTGTGGAACAACCTGACGCCCAACAACGGCGCGGCCTATGAGGGCAGCCAGGTGATGTCGTATCACGCCGCGGCCAACAACTGGTACGGGCTGGGGATCAGCAGCGGCTTCAAGAACTTCAGCAACTACGCCGGCGGCTCGCTCAGGTTCCAGATGAAGACCAACGCCACCGGCACCTTCAAGATCGGCATCAACACCTCCTTCGGCGACAGCTGGGTGGACTTCGTCAACGGCGGCAACAGCTACGGGCTGGTGCGCGACGGCAACTGGCACCAGGTGACGATTCCCTTCAGCGCTTTCTACGACCTGGACCTGACCGCGGTGAAGCAGCCCTTCATGGTGGTGTCCGATCCGCCGCCGGCGGATGTGGATTTCGCCATCGATGATGTGGTGTATCGGAGTCCGTAGGGGGCGGACCTGACTGTCGTTCTTGGGGGGACGGCCTGGGTGCTGGCTCTTCCGGTCAACGTCCATGGGTTCCCGCGTTCGCGGGAACGACGATAGGGAGTTTGTCCGTGGCGCAAGGTTTGCGGCGGCGCGGGGCGGGGTGGGAGCGCTAGGATGCGGGGCCACCCCACCACGCCGCCGCCATGCCCTTGCCCCGCTCGATCCGCAGGCCCCGATACGCCCTCGTCCTGACCGCCAGCCTGCTCGCTTCAGGGCTGGCGGCGTCCACCGCCCTGGCCGCGCCCGATGCAGGCGAACGCGCCCGCTGGCAGCAGCATGCCGCGCAGGTGGAGATCACCCGCGACACCTGGGGCATCGCCCACGTGCACGGCAAGACCGATGCCGACGCGGTGTTCGGCATGATCTACGCGCAGGCCGAGGACGACTTCAACCGCATCGAGACCAACTACCTGGTCAACCTGGGCCGGCTGGCTGAGGTCGAAGGCGAGACGATGCTGTGGCAGGACCTGCGCCAGCGGCTCTACTACGATCCGGCGCGACTGCAGGCCGACTACCAGGCCAGCCCGGCCTGGCTGCAGACGCTGATGCAAGCCTGGGCCGACGGGCTCAACGCCTACCTGGCCGCGCACCCGCAGGTGAAGCCGCGGCTGTTGACCCACTTCGAGCCGTGGATGGCGCTGAGCTTCAGCGAAGGCAGCATCGGCGGCGACATCGAGCGGATCGCGCTGAGCCAGCTGCAGGCCTTCCACGAGCGCAAGCCGGTGGCGATGACGCTGCTGGAACGCGAACCGCAGCTGCGCCTGCCCAGCGGCTCCAACGGCATCGCCATCGCGCCCTCGCACAGCGCCGACGGGCGCGCGCTGCTGCTGATCAATCCGCACACCAGCTACTTCTTCCGCTCCGAGCTGCAGATGCGCAGCGACGAGGGGCTGAACGCCTATGGCGCGGTGACCTGGGGGCAGTTCTTCGTCTATCAGGGCTTCAACCGTCATGCCGGCTGGATGCACACCAGCAGCGGCGTGGACAACGTCGACGAGTTCGTCGAGACGCTGGCGCCCTGCGCCGACGGCAGCCCCTGCTACCGGGATGGCCAGACGCTGCGGCCGCTGCAGCAGCGCCAGGTCACCCTGTCCTACCGCACCGCGGCCGGCGGCCAGGCGCAGCGCAGCTTCACCGTCTGGGCCACGCACCACGGGCCGATCGTGCGCGCGCAGGACGCCACGCACTGGGTGGCCTTCGCCATGATGGACCGGCCGGTGGCGGCGCTGCAGCAGTCGTTCCTGCGCACCAAGGCGGGCGGCTTCGCCGACTTCATGAAGGTCGCCGCGCTGCAGGCCAACTCGTCCAACGACACGCTCTATGCCGATGCCGATGGCACCACGGCCTATCTGCATCCGCAGTTCGTGCCGATCCGCCATGCGCACGTGGACTACCGCAAGCCGGTGGACGGCAGCGACCCGGCCACCGCCTGGGACGGCCTGCATGCGCTGGACACGCTGCCGCAGGTGGTCAACCCGCGCAACGGCTGGGTCTACAACTCCAACAACTGGCCGTGGAGCGCGGCCGGCGCCGACAGCCCCAACGCCAACGATTTCCCGCGCTACATGGACCAGGCCGGCGAGAACGCGCGCGCGCCGCATGCCATCGCCGTGCTCAGCGCGCGGCCGACCTTCACCCCGCAGCAGCTGATCGAGGCGGCCTACGACCCGTGGCTGCCGGCCTTCGACACGCTGCTGCCGCTGCTGCAGCACGACTACGCCGGCCTGCCCGACGGCGATGCGCGCAAGGCCGCCCTCGCCGGCCCCATGGCCGCGCTGGCCGGCTGGGACCGTCGCTGGGGACTGGACTCGGTGCCGACCACGCTGGCGGTGACCTGGGCCGATGCGCTGCTCAAGGAGATCACCCCGCTGGCGCGCGAACGCGATCGCGGCGGCGTCGATGCGATGGCCACCCTGGCCACGCCCGAACAGCGCCTGGCGGTGCTGCAGGCCGTGGTCGACCAGCTGCAGCGCGACTTCGGCCGCTGGCAGGTGCCCTGGGGCGAGATCAACCGTTACCAGCGCAACGATGGCGCCATCGTGCAGACCTTCGACGATGCCAAGCCGAGCCTGCCGGTGCCGTTCACGACCTCGCGCTGGGGTTCGCTGGCCAGCGCCGAGTCGCGCACCTATCCCGGCACGCGCCTGCGCTACACCACCTCGGGCAACAGCTTCGTGGCGGTGGTGGCCTTCGGCGCCGACGGGCCGCAGGCCTGGGCGGTGAGCGTGGGCGGGGAAAGCGGCGATCCGGCCTCGCCCCACTTCGCCGACCAGGCCCCGCTGCATACCACCGGCCGGCTGCGGCCGGTGTGGTTCACCGAGGCCGATGTCGCCGCTCATGCCGAACGCCGCTATCGTCCCGAGGTGCCGCAGGGCTGAGCTGCGCGCGGCACGCCCGCACTGCCTTCGTTGGAAAGCTCGCCACCTTCAACCCTAGGGGATCTTCATGCTGCACCGTCTTGCAGTCGCCGGCTCGCTGGCGCTGGCTTTCAGTGCCTGTGCGCCTGGTACACAGGCGCGCGATGCGTCGGCGGACACGCCGGCACCGCACCGCTTCGTCCGTATCACCCTGCCGGCCGGCGCGGCGCCGACCTCGGGCCGGCTGCTGGTGTTCGCCAGCGACCCCGCCTCGGTGCGAGCCGCGTCCAGGAACGGCCAGATCACCGCGGTCGACGGCAATCCGTCCGCGCCGCATTCGGTGTTCATCGCCGCGCAGGAAGTGACGCACCTGGAAGGCGGCGGCAGCGTGGACATGGATCTGGACCAGATCGCCTTCCCGGCGCCGTTCTCCACCCTGTCCGGCGACTACCTCGTGCAGGCCGTGCTGGATGTCGACCACAGCTACAACTACACCGGCCGCAGCGGCGGCGATCTGATCAGCGCGGTCACGCCGGTGAAGCTGACCCAGGGCAAGCCCTTGCCCAGCCTGTCGCTGGCGCAGACGGTGCCGCACACTTCCGACCCCTGGGCACTGTCGCCGCGCCTGCCCGAGGCCGCGCGCGCCGCGCTGCCGCAGGCCAGGGCGCACAGCTTCGACGCCTCGATGACCAGCCCGGTGCTGAGCGCCTTCTGGGGCCGCGACATCCGGCTGCGCGCCCGCGTACTGGTGCCGCCCGGCTACGACGCCGACGCCGCCATGCGCTATCCCACCGTGTACGTGACCCACGGCTTCACCGGCAACTACGACGCCTTCGCCGACAGCATCGTGACCACCTGGGACGCGATGGCGCGCCAGCAGATGCCGGCGATGATCTGGGTCTATCTGGAAGAAGCCGTCCCCAGCGGCACGCACGAGTTCGCCGACTCGGTCAACAACGGTCCATGGGGCACGGCGCTGACCGAGGAACTCATCCCCGCGCTGGAAAAGCAGTACCGCATGGACGCCAAGCCCTCCGGCCGCTTCCTCACCGGTCACTCGTCCGGCGGCTGGGCCACGCTGTGGCTGCAGACGCGTTATCCGAAGCTGTTCGGCGGCACCTGGTCGACCTCGCCGGACCCCACCGACTTCCACGACTTCACCGGCGTGGATCTCTATGCCCCGAACGCCAACATGTATCGCCTGCCCAATGGCAGCGTGGCCCCGATGGCGCGCGAGGCGGGCAAGGTCGTGGCGACGGCCGAGGATCTGATCAAGATCGAGCGCGTGCTGGGTCCCTACGGCGGGCAGCTGGCCTCTTACGAATCGGTGTTCTCCCCGCGTGGCGTCGATGGCGCGCCGATGCCGCTGTTCGACCGCGACACCGGCCAGGTCGATCCCAAGGTCGCCGCGTACTGGACGGCGCACTACGACATCGCCGCGCGCCTGGCCGCGCAGTGGCCGCAGCTGGCGCCCGACCTGGACGGCAAGATCCACGTGATCGTCGGCACCGCCGACACGTTCTACCTGGACGGCCCGACACGCAGGCTCAAGGCGGTGCTGGATCGCCTGCACGCCAAGAGCGATGTCCGTTTCCGCGAAGGCCGCACCCACTTCGACCTGTACCAGGACGGCGAAGACGAGGACGCCCTGCTCAAGCAGATGACCCGGGAAATGTACGCGGTGGCCCGGCCGGGCCAGTAGGCCGCCAGCGCGCGACGATGGCACGCCACCGGCCGGCTGCGGCCAGTGCGGTGCACCGGGGCCGACGTCGCCGCGCACGCCGAACGCCGAACGCCGAACGCCGCGATCGTCCCGAGATGGCGCAGGGCTGAGCGATGGACGAAACACCTACACTGCGCATCTCGAGCGCGCGTCATCCAACCTGGGGGCTTCCATGCTGCACCGTCTTGTAACCGCCACCGCCCTGGCGCTGGCCTTCAGTGCCTATGGGCCGTCCCTGCAGGCGCAGGCTGCATCGGCGACGACGCCCGCGCCGCATCGCTTCGTCCAGGTGACGCTGCCGGCCGGTGCCGCGCCGACCTCCGGGCGGCTGTTGGTGTTCGCCACCGAGGCCAAGGCGGCGCAAGCCGCCGCCAAGGACGGGCAGGTCACCTCGATCGACACCAGCCCGTTCTCGCCCAAGTCGGTGTCCATCGCCGCGCAGGAGGTGACGCATCTGGAAGGGGGCGCAAGCGTGCAGGTGGACCTGGACCAGATCGCCTTCCCGGCGCCGTTCTCCACGCTGGCCGATGGCGACTACCTCGTGCAGGCCGTGCTGGATGTCGACCACAGCTACAACTACACCGGCCGCAACGGCGGCGACCTGGTCAGCGCCGTCACGCCGGTGACGCTGGGCAAGGGCAAGCCGCTGCCGAGTCTGTCGCTGACGCAGACGCTGCCGACCAAGTCCGACCCGTGGGCGCTGTCGCCGCGCGTTCCCGAGGCGGTGCGCGCCGCGCTGCCGCAAGCCAAGGCGCACAGCTTCGACGCTTCGATGACCAGCCCGGCGCTGAGCGCCTTCTGGGGCCGCGACATCCAGTTGCGCGCCCGCGTACTGGTGCCCCCCGGCTACGACGCCAAGGCGGCCACGCGCTATCCCACCGTGTATGTGACCCATGGCTTCACCGGCGACTACGACAGCTTCGCCGGTAGCATCGTGACCACCTGGGACGCCATGGCGCGCCAACAGATGCCGGCGATGATCTGGGTGTTCCTGGATCAGGCCACGCCGACCGGCACGCATGAGTTCGCCGACTCGGTCAACAACGGCCCGTGGGGCACGGCCCTGACCGAGGAACTCATCCCGGCGCTGGAAAAGCAGTACCGCATGGACGGCAAGCCCTCCGGCCGCTTCCTCACCGGGCACTCGTCCGGTGGCTGGGCCACGCTGTGGCTGCAGACGCGCTACCCGAAACTGTTCGGCGGCACCTGGTCGACCTCGCCGGATCCGAGCGACTTCCACGACTTCACCGGCGTGGATCTCTACGCGCCGAACGCCAACATGTACCGCCGGCCCGACGGCAGCGCCGTGCCGCTGGTGCGCGATGCGGGCAATGTCATCGCCACCGCGGAGACCTTCATCAAGCTCGAACGCGTGCTGGGTCCGTACGGCGGGCAGATGGCCTCGTTCGAATGGGTGTTCTCGCCGCGCGGCGTCGACGGCGCACCGATGCCGATGTTCGACCGCGACACCGGCCAGGTCGACCCCAAGGTCGTGGCCTACTGGAAAGCGCATTACGACATCGCCGCACGCGTGGCCGCGCAGTGGCCGCAACTGAGGCCCGACCTGGACGGCAAGATCCACGTGATCGTCGGCACCGCCGACACGTTCTATCTGGACGGCGCGGCGCACAAGTTCCAGGCCGTGCTCGACGGTCTGCACGCCAGGAGCGACTTCCGTTTCCTGGACGGCCGCACCCACTTCGACCTGTACAAGCAGGGCGAGGACAACAACGCCCTGCTGAAGCAGATCGCCAGGGAAATGTACGCGGTGGCGCGGCCGGGCAAGTAGGCCGCCAGCGCTAGACGATGGCGCGGGCGCGCGGCGCGCCATCGGTCCTCCGGCGATGGCGTGCACGGGACATTGCCGCGTGAGCGGTGATGATCGCTCTCCCCATTGCCAGCAGGCCGCGCCCATGTCCGACCGTATCCTCGTGTTCTATGGTTCCTATCGCAGCGACCGCATGGGCATCCGCCTGGCCGAGTACGCGGTGCGCACGCTCAACGCGCGTGGTGCGCAGGCCGAGCTGATCGATGCCAAGGCGGTCGATCTGCCGATGCTGGACCGCATGTACAAGGAATATCCCAAGGGCGAGGCGCCGCCGGCGATGGAGGCGCTGGCCGAGAAGATCCGCACGGCCGATGGTTTCGTGTTCGTCACCGGCGAGTACAACTGGGGCCTGCAGCCGGGGCTGAAGAACCTCACCGACCATTTCCTCGAGGAATGGTTCTGGCGCCCGGCCGGCATCGTCAGCTACTCGGCCGGCCGCCTGTCCGGCGCGCACGCCAGTTTCGCCTGGCACGGCACGCTCACGGAGATGGGCATGGTGGTGATCTCCAGCACCGTCACCGTCGGTCCGATCGGCAAGACGCTGGATGCGGACGGCCAGCCGATCGAGGAGGCCGGCAAGTCGCTGGAAAGGAGCTTCGCGCGCTTCGCCGACGATCTGGCCTGGTGGACCGAGGCCGCGCGCACCCAGCGCGCCAGACACAAGCCGCCGTACTGACCACGTCCCCTGCAGGCCCCCTTTTGCGTGTTCTGGCATGTCCTGCCTGCTGGAATCCGCCATGCGCGCCCTCCTGGTCCTGGTCCTGTGCCTGCTCCTGTTCCCCCTGCTCTCCGCCTCCGCGGCCGAGCCACGGATCGTCCAGCTCAGCGGCTCGGACGGGACCATGCTCGCGCTACGCGAGGACGGCACGGTCGTGGGCTGGGGCGAGTTCAAGGACGGGCAACTGGGGGCCAATCCGCACCAGTACGGCAGCACGCGCTGGGCGCGTCCGACGGCGATTGCGCTGCCGGCCCGCATCCGTGAGATCGCCGGCGGCGGCGAGAACGGCTATGCGCTGACCGAGGACGGCCGTGTCGCTGGCCGGGGGGCGCGGGCGTGGGGCTGGGCGGCGGGACCGGCAGCGGCGTTGTCCAGGTATCGCTGCTTCCGGTGCGCCACCTCTATGGCCGGGAAGGCACCGCCATCGCCCTGCTCGAAGACGGCACGCTGCGCGCCTGGGGCCGGCGCGAAGAAGGCAAGATCGGCGACGGCCTGGCCAACAAGCGCTGGGGCGAGGCCAGCCCGCCCGCGCTGACGCCGGTGCGCGTACCCGGCGCCACCGACATCACCCAGGTCGCAATGGGCTTGACGCACACGCTGGCGCTGCGCCGCGACGGCACGGTGCTGTCCTGGGGCAGCAACCGCTATGGGCAGTTGGGCCGGCAGCCGGTGCAGGAGCCCGCGCTGGACCTGCCCGCCGCCGTCGATGGTCTGAACGAGGTGGTCGCGATCGCCGCCGGCGCCTACACCTCGATGGCCATCCGGCGCGACGGCACGCTGCTCGCGTGGGGCAGCCGCGGCAACTACATGCTCGGCGACGGGCTCCGGGACGATCCGCCGGAGCGCTTCTCCGTGACGCCACTGCCGGTGCCCGGCGTGCGGGGACCCAAGGCGGTGCAGCTGTCCATGTACAACGCCATCGCCCAGTTCGAGGACGGCAGCGCGATGGGCTGGGGCAATACCGACTGGGGCAGCCTGGGCCTGGGCCAGAAGACCGGCTACGTGAAGCAGCCCAAGCGCCTGACCGTGCGCGACATCGCCCTGGTGTTCTCGCTGCATTACGGCACCTATCTGGTCAAGCGCGATGGCAGCACCTGGTACGCCGGCCATGGTGGCAAGGACGAATGGCAGTCCCCGGTGCTCACCCAGGCCACCTTCGTGCCGATCTCGCTGGCCCCGTAACGCGGCCGACGCGGCGGCTTCATCCGATCTGAGCGACCGGGCCGCTAGCCTCCCCGTTCCACCGTCATACAAGGAGACATCGCGATGGGCCTCTTCTCCAGCATCGTCAACAAGATCTTCGGCCACGCCTCGCCGCAGGCCACCACCGCGGCCACGCCGAGCGCCACGGCCAAGCCCGAAGTGGTCATCGTCGACGGCAGCGAAGCCACCGCCGGCATCGCCCCGCCCGCACGGACGCCTGCGCCCGCGACGCCGGCCGAGCCGGTCGATGTCGCCGCCGTGTTGACCGACATCGCCGCGCGCAAGGGCGGCAAGAGCGACTGGCAGCACTCCATCGTCGACCTGCTCAAGCTGCTCGACCTGGACTCCAGCCTGACCGCCCGCAAGGAGCTGGCCGAAGAGCTGAACGTCCACGCCGGCGAGGCCGGCAGCGCCGAGCAGAACATCGCCCTGCACAAGGCGGTGATGAAGAAGCTGGCCGAGAACGGCGGCAAGGTGCCGGCCGAGCTGAGAGACTGATCCCGCACCGGGCCGCCTGCGGGCGGCCTCGCACGCCTCGAACCGCGCGCCATCCCTGCGATGGCGCGCGGTTTTTTCGTTCAGATCGTCCGCGACGCCGGCGCCGGCTGGCGCTCCAGGCGCAGGAAGCGCGCGGCGTTGTTGTAGAAGATGTCGCGCTTCTGGCCGTCGTCCAGGAATGGCGCGCGGCGCACGGTGTCGATGGACGCGCCGATCGAGGCAGGCCAGGCCGGGCTGCCCGAGCCGAACATCACCTGGTCGCCCAGGCCGGCCTCGAGGATCGCCTGCAGGTCGCGATAGAACGCCGGGCGTTCCTGACCGGCGACCAGCTGGCCCACGTCCAGGTACACCTGCGGATGGGCATCGAGCACGGCCAGCAGGGCCTCGGAGAGCGGCTGCGCCCCGTGCACCGGGTCCAGGCGCAGCTGCGGATGCCGCGCCAGCAGGCGCTGCAAGGCCTCCAACTCGGCGCCGGTCGCGGCGTGGCTGGCCGCGGCGCCGTCCTGGCGGCCCAGGTGCAGACCGACTGGCAGGTCCACGCGCGTGGCCAGCTGCCACAGCGGTTCCATGCGCGGATCGTCCAGCGCCATCTCTGCCGCCGGGCGGCGCAGGCCGAGCAGGGTCAGCTGGCCGCTGGCGCGCAGCGCCTGGACCCGCGCCTCGGTCGCCGCGTCGATGCGCAGCGGGTCCAGCGCCAGGTGGCCGGGCGCGCGCGCTTCGGACGCCGGCATGGCCTGGCCGCCGTCCTGCACGGCGGCCAGGCCGATCACGTTATAGCGGCGCAGCTGGGCCTGGGTATGCCAGTGCACGGCGGCGGCATCGGGCGCCGCACAGCTCCCGCCCGTTTCGAGACAGGGCGCAGGCGCGGCGCCCGGCGCCGGCAGGGCGTGCAGGTGCATGTCGAGGATCAGCGGCCCGCGCTCGGGCTCGGCCACGGCCACCCAGGCCATGCTGGCCACCAGCAGGCACAGCAGCCCTGGCATCAGCAGACGGCCCTGCAGGACGCTCAGGACGAGCATCAGGATTCGAAGTTGCATACGCGTTTCCCCAAACGGTAGGCACGGGCGCCCCGGGAGGGGTCGCAAAGGCGCCAGGCTTCCCAGTCAACGTGGACTGCGGAGCGCGCCGGACAGCCTCCGGCGCAGGGGGCTAGTCTAGAACGGTCCGCAGGCCTTCGTCGTTTCTGCGGAAGCGGAAAGCCGGCGCCTGGCGCGCTGGAAGGCCAAAGTCCCTGGATTCCCGCGTTCGCGGGAATGACGGTGGAGGGATTTCAGCGTCGGTCGGTGACGCGCGTCGTCTGCGCCCGGAGCGCGCCTTAGACTGCCTCGCCCCTCTCCCAAACGAACGCTGCTTATGCCCTGGCTCATCGCCAAGTACGCCGTCACCGCGCTGATCGTCGTGGTCGTGTCCGAAGCGGCCAAGCGCAGCGACCGGCTCGGCGGCCTGCTCGCCGCGCTGCCGCTGGTCACGCTGCTGGCTCTGGTCTGGCTGCAGCTGGAGCGACAGCCGGCGGAGAAGATCGCCAACCACGCCTGGTACACCTTCTGGTACGTGGTGCCGACGCTGCCGATGTTCCTCGCCTTCCCCCTGCTGCTGCCGCGGCTGGGCTTCTGGTGGACGCTGGGCGCCAGCGCGGCGCTGACCGTGGTGTGCTTCTGGCTGTTCGCCCTGGTGGTGCGGCCGTTCGGGATCCAGCTGCTGCCGTAAGCAAGGCCCGCAATCCGCCCTGCTCACGCTTGTGCAGGTCTGCTCACAAGACCTAACGCTCCAACGCATCCAAACACTTGCTCACGCCGGTGCCACGGGTGGTTAACGGCGCGGCTTGCACCGTCGTTCCCACAGCAACGGCCGCACGTCGCGGCCGGACACGGGAGATGCAAGTGAGCAAGGCCAATGACAAGTACGACCCGACCGTCGATGAGACCGTCGCCAATCCGAACCGCGATCCCATCACCGGCACGCCCGGCGCGCATCCGGTCGGCGTGGGCGTTGGTGGCGTGGTCGGTGGCGCCGCGGTCGGCGCGGCGGCCGGTTCGGTCTTGGGACCGATCGGCACCCTGATCGGCGCTGCGGTGGGCGTGGTCGCCGGTGGCGCCGTCGGCAAGGGCGTGGCCGAGAAGCTCGACCCGACCGTCGAGGCAGACTACTGGCGCGCCGCGCACAAGCACCGCCCCTACTACGATCCGGCCAAGGACTTCGATCGCGACTACGCCAGCGTCTACGGCTACGGCCTGCAGGCGCGCGAGGCCGAGCCCGGCCGCAGCTGGGAGGAACGCGAGGCCGAGCTGGAACGCGAATGGCCGCGCAACCGCGGCACCTCCACGCTGGAATGGGAGCAGGCCCGCCCCGCCGCGCGCGATGCCTGGGAGCGCGCCGACCGCAGCCATTTGGCCTATGCCGACAGCGACGAGCGCTTCCGCACGCACTTCGAACGTGCGCCGTATCGCGGCCCGGAGCACCAGTACGAGGACTTCGTGCCGGCCTACCGCTATGGCACGCGCTCGCGTTTCAGCAGCGACTTCGGCGGGCGCATGTGGGACGACACCGTCGCCGACGAGCTGCGCCTGGGCTGGAACAGCGCGCGCGGCAGCTCGCGCCTGGACTGGGACGAGGCCAAGGGCGCGGTGCGCGATGCCTATCTGTCCGACGAGCCCTTCGACGGCGGACGCCGCGGCTGAGTCCAATCCGACACACTGAAGACACGACAGGGCGCCGCGTGGCGCCCTGTCGCTTTGTCGCAACTCACACCAGCTGCAGATCCTTCGGCTTGGCGCCGGGGAAGACCTGCTCGAGCTGGGTGCCGCTCAAGCCCCACATGCGCTGCAGCAGGCCGCCGAACAGCTCGCGGTAATTGGTCAGCACCGGATAGTCGCGGTTCTGCAGCAGGTTGGCCTGCGCCACGTCCACCTGCGGCCCGGCGATGCGCCCGCCTTTGACGCCGCCGCCCAGCACCCAGTACGTGGTGCCGTGACCATGGTCGGTGCCCTTGTCGCCGTTCTCGCGGAAGGTGCGGCCGAACTCGCTCAGCACCACCACCACCGTGTCGTTCCAGTCGTCGCCCAGCGCATCGGCATAGGCCGCCAGGCCCTGGCCGAGGTTCTTGAGGTTGTTGGCCAGCTGGCCATCGGTGCTGCCCTGGTTGACGTGCGTGTCCCAGCCGCCGACATCGACGAAGCCCAGCCGGTACTTGTCGCGCATCAGCACGGCCATGCGCCGGGTCTCGTCGGCGAAGCTGCGCGCGCTGGCGGCGCCGCGGCTGGCCTGCATCATCTCCTGCTGCAGCGCCTGGCTGACCTGCTGGCGCAGGGCCAGGCCATCGCGCGCCGCGCTGGCCAACTGCGTGCCCTGGTACATGCCGGCCAGGATGTCGGACTGGCGCGGGTCGAACACCGGCTTGGCATCGTTGCGCAGCGACAGGTTGGGGATCTCGCCGGCGCCCTGGAAACTCAGCGGCAGCGAGTCGGTGAAGGCGATCGCCGGCACGCCGGTCATCACCGCCGACAGCCGCGCCAGGAAGCCGGAGCGGTAGTCGTGGCGGTCGGCGCCGGCCTCGCCCGATTCGATGTCGTCCTGGGTCTCGAAGTGACTGCGCGACAGGTCGTCGGTGCCGGCGAACGGCACGAACGCCAGCTGCTTCCTCTGCCACAGCGGCAGCAGGCTGTCGCGCAGCACCGGGTTGAGGCCCCAGTGCGCGTCCAGCGCGATGGCGCTCTTGTCGTTGGCCGGGTCGGGCCTGGCGATGGCCAGGGTGGGACGCGCGTCGTAGTAGAAATCGCTGGCCACCGGCACCAGCAGGTTGTTGCAGTCGTAGCCGCCGCGCAGGAAGACCACCAGCATCCGGCTGCGATCCTTCGGCGGAGCGGCGAACAGCCGCCCGGACCAGCCCAGGCTGCCGCTGGCGGCGGCGGTCAGTGCGCTGGCGATGAGGAAATCACGACGTTTCATGGGAACACCCTCGTGCAGGGATGTAGGGATCAGCGGTAGTTGAAGTCGGGAGACGCCAGCAGGAAGGCGTTCCACTCCTGCTGCGAACGTGCCTTGGCCAGCGCCTCGCGCGTGGCCGGCGCCAGCGTCGGCTCGATCGCGGCATAGAACAGCCGCGAGGCCGGCATCGGGAAGCCGCCCTGCTGCTCGGCCTTGCCATCGGCCTTGGCCGGCGTGAACAGCCGCGCATCGCCACCACCGATGGCGCGGGCGATCTCGAAGCGCTTGGCCATCTGGCCCGAGCTGTTCCACGCGTCGGAGGCCAGCGGCCAGCCGTCGGGCGTGATCCGGCCGAAGCTCTGCTCGCCCAGCTGCCCCAGCCAGCCCACCAGCGGCGCCGGGTTGGCGATCACCTGGCCGTCGTAGGCGAAGCGGATCGAGGACACCAGGTAGCGGTACGGATCCTTGAACTTGCGCTGGCCGGCATCGGCGAACTCGCGCGAGCTCACCATCACCTCCATCACTTTGGCGATGTCGCCATCGCTGCGCAGGAAGGCCTTGGCCATCCTGTCCACCAGCGCCGGCGGCGGTGTATCGGCGACGAAGTACTGCGCCAGCTGGCTGGAGATGAAGTGCGCGCACGCCGGCTGGCGGGTGATCAGCTCCACCGCGCTGCGCACCTCGTCGAAGCCGCCGCCGGCGATGCGCTGGCCCAGCAGGGTCTTGTCGCCCTCCTGATGGCGCGCCGGGTTGAACTCGAACGCGCCCTCGCGCAGGTACTGGGCCTGCTGGGCCGGCTTGAGCTTGGGAGGGCCGTCGCGATCGGGCGGCGCGATGCCCACGCCGGTCAGCACCAGCGCCAGCTGCTGCACATCGTGCTGGGTATAGCCGGCGTCCACGCCGAGCGTGTGCAGCTCCATCAGCTCGCGCGCGTAGTTCTCGTTGACCTTGCCCTTGGCGTTCTGCGCGTTGTCCAGGTAGTCCAGCATGGCCGGGCTCTTGAGCGTGGCCAGCACCAGGTCGGAGAAGTGACCCAGCGCGTTGGGGCGGATGGCCCGATCGACGTAGTCGCCCAGCACCCAACCCACGCGCGCCTTGTCGGCCTGCACGCTGAAGTGGTTGAGCCAGAACCACACCAGCTGCTCGCGCAGCTGATCCGGGTCGTAGACCGCACGCAGCAGCTCGGCCTGGCGCACCTGCTGCACGTTCTGGTTCTTCTGTTCCTGCAGCGCCTTCTTCGCGGCGGCCTTGGCGTCGCCGTCGGGCATGGCGTTGATCTCCTTCTGCCGCGCCGCCAGCTGCGTCAGCGCCGCCGGCGCCGACACGTTCAGACCTTCGTAGCTCTGCAGCTGCGCCTGCACCGCCGTCGGCAGATTGGTATCGCCCGCATCGGGATGCAGCTGCGCGCGCAGGTAGTCGCGCTGGCCCTGCTGGCCGAGTGCGGCCACGCTCGCGCTGTCCAGGCCGAACTGCACCCGCTCCAGCCAGCGCAGCTGGTCCGGGGTCGGGCTGGCATCGCGCGCGGCGGCCGGCAGCGCGCACAGGCCGGCCGCGGCCAACAGGCCAAGTGACAACGCGCTTCGACGCGCACGGGAGAGCAGAGCATCAGACGGGGTTGCAGGCGGGTGCATCGACCACCTCCGGGCGTTGCGGGCCATGTGCGCCGCGTGAAAACCCTAGCCCTGGCGTCTTGCACGCGGGTTAAGCAATTGTCGGAATGCGACCGCGCGGGGGGCACGGATTCAGACGTGGCGCGATGTGGCGCCGCGTGGCAACGGACGTCGCCTGGGAGGCCGCGAAACGCGGCGTTGGCGGATGCTGCGACCGTGCCACGGTTGGCGTCCGAAGGGAAGCCAGCGCCGGAAGCGCATGCCATGGCCATGCGCTCGGGAGGCGACGACGCGGTTCGCGCCAACGCGCCTCAACGCACCGTGGCGACTGCCGCGCTCAGGCCTTGCCTACATCCACCCACTGCGCCTGCACCAGTTCGGCCAGGCGCGTCGGCGCCAGGCAGACGGCGCTGTTGGGCGAGCCGGCGGCCGGATACACCAAGGCATGCGCCTGCAGGGAGACATCGCAGCAGATGCGCGCCGGTCCGGCCAGGCCGAACGGGCACACACCGCCGACCGGATGCCCGGTCAGCGCCAGGGTCTGCTCCGGCGGCAGCATGCGCGGCTTGGTGCCGAAGGCGGCCTTGAACTTCTGGTTGTCCAGCCGCGCATCGCCGGCCATGACCAGCAGCAACAGCGCATCGTCCAGCCCCAAGGCGAGGGTCTTGGCGATCTGCCCCGGCGTCACGCCCAGCGCTTCGGCGGCCATCGCCACGGTGGCCGTGCTCTGCGCGTGTTCGATCACCTCCACCTCGGGCGCGTGCTGCTGAAAGAAGGCGCGGACGGAGGCGATCGACACGGCGTGCTCCTTGAAGGCAGGAAGGAAGGCGGGCTTCGCGGCGGGCACCGGGACACGATGACGCCGACGCCTTATTCTGCCTGCCTGCGCCGCCGTTGCGCGAAGCCACGCGCGGCCGCCGTTCCCTCGCCCAGAGAGCCCCATGTCCGCCCACACCCTCGTGCGCTGCACGCACGACCAGCACGCCGCCGCGATCCTGGACATCTTCAACGATGCCATCCTCCACTCCACCGCGCTGTACGAGTACGCGGTGCGCACGCCGGCGACGATGACGGCCTGGTTCAAGGCCAAGGGCGATGGCGGTTTCCCGGTGATCGGCGTGGAGGACGCGCACGGCAAGCTGCTGGCCTTCGGCAGCTACGGCACCTTCCGCGCGTTCCCGGCCTACAAGTATTCGGTCGAGCACTCGGTGTACGTGCATCCCGACCACCGCGGCCAGGGCCTCGGGCGGGTGGTGGTGCAGGCGCTGATCGAGGCCGCACGCGCGCAGGGCCTGCACGCGATGATCGGCGGCATCGACGCCAGCAACACCGCCAGCGTGACCCTGCACGAACGCCTCGGGCTTCCGCCATGTCGGCACGCTGCCTCAGGTGGGCTTCAAGTTCGGCCGCTGGCTGGATTTGGCCTTCTACCAGTTGCTGCTGGAAACACCCGCGCAGCCGGTCGACGGCTGAGCGCGCTCCCAATGCCGGCGGCGCGACGGACCCCTACGCAGCCAGGCCTGGCAGTAAGGCCGGATCCACCGACCTGATCACGAGCGGCGCGCCCACCTTTGGTGCGCCCCCGGCGAACCGGCGCGTGATGCGTGCCGCATGGCCTGTCCCCGCGCCGTTTTGCGCATTCCCGGGACACGCACGCCACCGGAACGCCCATGTCCAGCCACCGCCTCCTGCCCGCCGCCCTCGCCGCCTGCCTGCTGCTGACCCTGCCCACCCGCGCCGCCGCGCCGGCCGCACCGATCCAGGTCTTCATCGACGTGGACACCCACAGGATGGCCGGCATGCCCGACATGGGCGCGCTCGGACGCTTCGCCGGCATGCTGGGCGGCAAGCAGGACCTGGGCTATCCCGACGCGCGTTCGGCCGGGGCGAGTGGGCTGTACTTCGACATCGCCCTGCACAACACCCTGGCGCCCGGCCTGCCCGCGCAGCAGGCGATCCCGACCGGCCTGGGCCTGGGCGATGCCCTGCCGCTGCTGCCGCCCACGCGGGCCACCCTGCCCGAGTCGCAGGGCGGCCAGCAGGTGGAAGGCGCCGAGGTCCGCATGCTGGTGTACTGGGGCTGCGGCGCGGCTATCCGCCCCGGCCAGCCGCGCGTGATCCAGGTGCGCATGCGCAACGGCATGCCCGAGGCCAGCGGCACGATCGAGGCGCGCCGCGCGCCCGACCGCGACGTG
The DNA here is from genome assembly GCF_042700505.1 of Pseudoxanthomonas sp. UC19_8. Taxonomy (NCBI): domain Bacteria; kingdom Pseudomonadati; phylum Pseudomonadota; class Gammaproteobacteria; order Lysobacterales; family Lysobacteraceae; genus Pseudoxanthomonas; species Pseudoxanthomonas sp. UC19_8. The sequence goes on along the minus strand of NZ_CP170559.1, from coordinate 277,607 downwards.
CGGCCCGACCCCAGCTATGCGCTATGGCCCAACCAGAAGGCGCGCAAGCGCGCCGAGCGTGGCGCCTCGCTGCAGGGCGAGCACCGCATCACCGGCCAGGGCGTGCCGGAGTCGCTGAAGTTCACCCTGGGCCCGCAGGCCGACTTCATGCCCGACATCGCCCTGCAGCAGCAGGGCGCGCCGGCCGACGGCATCGTCCTGAGCTGGCAGCCGGTAGCGCGCGCCGGCGCCTACTTCATCAACGTCATGGCCAAGCAGGGCAACGACATGGTGCTGTGGAGCAGCGCGGAAGTGCCGGACATGGGCAGCGGACTGATGGACTTCCTGCCCGGCGGCAGCCTGGAGCGCTGGGTCAAGGAGAAGGTGCTGCTGGGCGCGGAGACCACGCGCTGCCAGATCCCCAAGGGCATCCTCAAGGACGGCGGCGAGACCGGCGCGGGGCTGCTGTCGATGATCGCCTACGGCCCCGAAACCAATCTGGTCTGGCCGCCCAGGCCGGCCGACCCCAAGCAGCCCTGGACGCCGGAGTGGAACGTGCGCGTGCGCACCAAGTCCACCGCCAGCGCCATGCTGGGCATGGACCTCAGCGGCGCGGGCCAGGACCCGCAGTCGCCGGCCAGCGACCCGAACCAGCCCGCGGAGAAGGAGAGCACCGGCAAGAAGCTGCTGCGCGGCCTGTTGAAGGGCCTCTGACGCCAGCGTCGAACCGACCAGCCGCGCACGCGGCGCGGCTGGCGGCATGACGGCCGATGCTGCGCTCGTTCGTTTCCCGACCGCCCGCTTCGCTCATCCCAGCGCCTGCGGGTTGAGCTGCCACACCGCGTAATTGAGCGCACTGGCGAAAGTGACCCACGCCAGATACGGCAGCAGCAGCAAGCCTGCCAGCGGCCGCGCACGCCAGAACATCACCACCGTGACCACGATCAGCACCCACAGCACGACGATGTCCAGCATCGCCGCCGCGCCCAGGTGCCAGCCGAAGAACAGCCAGCTCCATAGCGCATTGAGCGCCAGCTGCGCCACGAACACGGTCAGCGCCCGCCGCTGCGCGGCCCAGCCGCCGCGTCGCCAGACCAGCCACGCCGCGATGCCCATCAGCACATACAGCACGCTCCACACCGGCCCGAACACCGCCGCCGGCGGCGCCCAGGACGGCTGCGCCAGCGTGGCGTAGAACGTCGCCGCCTGCACCGACGCCGCAGCCCCGATGGCGCCGGCGACCAACACCAGCAGCAGCCAGCCGACCAGCCCCAGCGCCTGGCGCTTTCCGGAAACCCCTTGCATCCCACACCTCGTACGCGATCGATATCGCGCGGCACTCTAGCGGTGCGGCGGCGTAGGCCGTGTCACGACCGGCGATGCTCGGCAGCGCCGGATCGCGAGGGCAACCCTAGTCCGCATCGAGCTTGGCAAGCACTTCGCCCATCACCTGCCGGGTGACCTTCTCGGCCGAGTGGTAGCCGTGCAGCGCCGAGTTCTTCCACGACCCGCTCGCGATCAGCGTGCCGGAGGAGGCGTTGTAGATCTGGATATCCAGCGAACGCAGGTACATCGCCATGTCCCAGCGCCAATTGTCCGTATAGCGGACCACGACATCGGTGCCCGCTTCGCGCACTTCGGGTCCGGCCTTGACCTGGATCCCGTGCGCCATGAGCTCCTGCTGGACATGGGCATCCATATCCGCCGAGTTGCCGCCATGCAGAACCACATACGCCGACCTGACCACGGTCTGATGCCCTGGGTTCACCACCACGCGGTTGTGCGTCGCACAGCCGGCCAGCGTCGTCGCCACCGCAAGTACGGCGACCATCGTCCATCGATTCACGCGAGTCCCCTTTCGATGCCACGCTCCTGTGGCCGCTGGAGTCTGCGCGCTGCCGATCCGCAAGATCAACCTTTCGCCTGTCGACGGATCACCGCGCCGACCGGGCCGCGCTCTTGATGTCAGCCCCGCTCCAGCACCACATGCAGCGCCGCGTCCGAGGCGCGGAAGCTGGTGCAGCGATAACCGGACACCGTCAGGTCCACACCGTCGAACAGGCGCTCGCCCGAGCCCAGCAGCGTCGGCGCGATGGCCAGATGCAGCTGGTCGATCAAGCCGGCCTGCAGATACTGGCGAACGGTGTCGGCGCCGCCGCCGATGCGGATATCGCGCGGGCCGGCCGCCTCGCGCGCCAGGCGCAGCGCCTCATGGATGCCGCCGGTGACGAAGTGGAAGACCGTGCCGCCCTGCATCGGCAGGCTGGGCCGCGCGTGGTGAGTCAGCACGAACACCGGCACGTGGTGCGGCGGATCGTCGCCCCACCAGCCGCGCCAGTCCGCGTCGCCCCAGTCGCCACGGATGGGCCCGAACATGTTGCGCCCGATGATCCAGGCGCCGAGGTTTTCGAACCCGCGCGCGGCGATCTCGTCGTCCAGCCCCGTGCTGCCGCCTTCCTTGCCGAACAGCGTCTGCATGAAGGTACGCGTCCCCCGCAGCCACCGATGCAGATCCTGCGCGCCCTCGCCCATCGGCGCCTCCAGGCGCTGACCCGGCCCCGCGGCGAAGCCGTCCAGGGACAGGGTGAAACCTTCGACACGGACCTTCGACATCGCCAGCCTCCCAGACGCGCTAGAGGGAGCATCTTCCCTCAACCGCGCGCCGATGGCCCGCTGCGGTGCGCGAACCAGGCCACGGTGTGCCGCGACGCCGGCGGCGGATGCATTGGGTCCTGCTTTTACGCTTACGGTTCCGCGACGGGAATGGCCGGAAAAGCCGCAGCCTCCCTGTAAGTCGGCGCACGATCGTTGGCCCTTGCCTGCGGAAGTCGCTGGGTTCCCGCGTTCGCGGGAACGACGATTCGGGTCTTTCGGGGGCGTATCGGTGCGATGCCGCCGGTGAGCGGCGACGCCGGGACCACCTTTCCCAAGGTGGCGTCGCAGGAGCTTCAACGTCGATTGCCCCTCCAACGCAGCGCCATGGCGGCGCCGCGCTCCGAACGGCGTAACCCCAGAGGCCTCCCGGCACCGATGCGCCGTCACCGCGCGCGGTTTCCCCGACGCCACGCCCCGCGGACCCCATCCATGCATCGGCACTCCCCCGGCCGTTCCTGTTGTGCCCTGCTGTGCGCGCTGCTGATCTGCGCGCAGGCCCACGCCACCCCTGACCAGGCCGCCGCCATGACCGGCGACTGGGGCGGCGTGCGCCAGGACTGGGCCACGCGCGGTGTCGCGCCGCGCGGCGATTACATCGGCGAGGCCGTGGACGTCATCGACAACGGCGACGGGGCCAGCGGCGCGCGCTATGCGCAGCAGCTGCGCGTCGGCCTGGACCTGGCCATGGATCGGCTGGCCGGCTGGCGCGGCGGGGCGTTCCACCTCACGCTCAACGATCGCCGCGGCCGCAGCGCCTCGGCCGATCTGGTGGGCAACCGCTTCGCCCTGCAGCAGGTCTATGGCGGCACCTACACGCGGCTGAGCGAGGTCAGCTTCGACTACGGCTCCGCCGGCGGCGGCTATCTCAAGCTGGGCTTCTACGCGATGGGCAGCCACTTCGGGCTGCTGGCCGCGGGCAACAGCTTCCTCAACTCGGCGTTGTGCGCGCACCCGCTGTCGATGACCGGCAACAGCGGCTGGTACAACTACCCGGTGGCGCGCTGGGGCGCCGAGGCCGGCTGGCCGCTGGCCGCGCGCGTGGTCCTGCGCGGCGGCTGGTTCCAGGTCAATCCGCAGCTGCGCGGCAACAACGTGCACACCGCCTTCCGCCCCTTCGCCAGCGGCACGACCGGCTCGCTGTTCGTGCTCGAACTGGCCTGGACGCCGGGTGCTGGCGGCCCCCACGCCGGCAGCTACCAGGTCGGCGCCTACGCCGACACCTCCCGCGCCAGACGGCTGGGCACCGCGGCCAGCGTCAGCGGGCGCGACGGCGTGTGGCTGCTTGGCGAGCAGAAGCTCAGCGCCGAGACCGCCGACCCCACGCGCGGACTCACCGTCTTCGGCGAGTACATGCAGACCGACCAGGCGACTTCGCCCCTGCGGCACTGGCGCGTGGCGGGCCTCTACTACCAGGGCATCGGCACCCGCAGCCAGGACCGCCTGGCGCTGGGCTACGCCAGCGCCAAGGTCAACGGCGCCCTGCGCGCGGCGCAGCGCGTCGCACTGGCCGACACCGGCGTGCCCAGCGATTCACCGCTCTATCAGCTCACCGATGCCGAACGCCTGTACGAGCTGGCCTACACCGCCCAGCTCAGGCTCTGGCTGACGCTGCGCCCGGACCTGCAGTACATCGTCGATCCGGGCACCTTCAGCTACAGGCGCGCGGGTGATGCGCTGGCGGTGGGGCTGCAGGTCCGGACGACGTTTTAGGGCGCATCGAGGACGCCGAAGCGCGAACGGACAACCAGCTTTCGAAGATCCGTCATTCCCGCGAACGCGGGAATCCAGCGCCTTTGTGGCTCCCCCGCGAAAGTCCCTGGGTTCCCGCTTTCGCGGGAACGACGGTGGTGCGTGATGGGAGTGGCTCCAGATTCAACGCCTTCGGTAAGAGAAAAGCCCGTCATTCCCGCGCACGCGGGAATCCAGCGCCTTGGAGGCTCTCCCGCGAAAGTCCCTGGGTTCCCGCTTTCGCGGGAACGACGGTGGTGCGTGATGGGAGTGGCTCCAAATTCAACGCCTTCGGTAAGCCAAAAGTCCGTCATTCCCGCGCACGTGGGAATCCATGGACTTTGACGCTTCCGCGTGAGAGTCGCTGGGCTCGCTTTTGCGGGAACGACGGTGGTGAGTTACTTGCGTGGCTGCAGGTTCAAAGGCTTCGGCGATCTGACAGCGACAGCCGATGTCCAGTAGCGGAGCCTTTTGTGTGCCGACCTCGGCCACCGCGAGCCACCGCCAGCCGCACTCCGAACACCTTCACTCCGCAGCGTCACCACCGCCGGTATGCACCAGACTCTGGTGCAGCGCACGGGCCACCGCCAGATCCTCCTCATCGTCGAAGTACACCGCCATCTGCACCTGGCTGTCCCCGGCGAAGGCATGGCCGTAATAGCCCGGCCTGCGCGCATCGTCCGGGTCGTCCACTTCCTCGGCCAGGCGATAGGCGTAGAAGCGGATATCGCCGATCTGCGCCTGCTCGATGTCGTGCGCCTCCGGCGACTGATGCTGACGCACATCGTCCAGGCGCGCCTCGATACTGGCCCCGCCGTCGTTGTGCCAGATCGTCATCCACACCGTGACGCGCTCGTTCCACAGCACCAGGTCGCCGTCCTCGATGCGCCGGTTGTAGGGCGCGTCCAGCGTGATCGCCCAGTCCGGCGTGAGCGGGTAACGGCCTTCAACGACAGGGAAGTCGGGATGGAGGGGCATGGCAAAACCTTGGTTGGTGCGAACGATAGAAGACTAGCCTACCCGCCCGGCTGTGCTCGATGTCTGCAGAGCGAGCTGGCGAGCACGCGCGGCACGCGCGTACTGCTGCCCCCGGTAGGCCCATAGCGGGTCACGCCGTGTCAGCCGAAACGTCGGCAGGCGCGTCTTTCCGCAAGCACGGGCGCTGACCACGCGGCTCGGAACCCAGCCGCTGCACCATGCGCGAACGCAACGCGCAAACCCACTTCGCACCACGCCCAAGGCGACGACGCCCCCGCAAGCCGCCTTTCATTCCGCAAACAACAGCGGCGGCCGAGGCCGCCGCTGCTTCCCACCGATCGCGGTGCGCGCGCGTCAGTGCAAGCGCATCGCCCCGGCCATCCGGCCAACGGCCTGCGGCAGACGCGGCGCGGCCTGCACGTCGTGACGCAACGCCAGGACGGACCCCTCGCCATACGTGAGCCGGACTTCCCGCACCGACGCGGGGCCGCCGCCCGGCGCCAGCGGCTGCGCCGCGATCTCCGTGAGCAGGTCCGCCATCTCGCTGGCCTGGTTGAAGATCGCGAAGCCCAGCATCGACACGCTGCCCTCCGCATAGTCGGCCGCCTGCTCGGCGAACACCGCATCGCCGAAGGCCTTGATGCCCGAGACCAGCAGCTGCAGGGCGTCCAGCTGCGCCAGCGTCGCCCCGAAGGCCAGGCGCGGGCCCTGCGCCTGCGTCGCCTCGTCCGCTGCGTACGGCGCGGCGGCTTCGGCCGCCGCCAGCGCCGCGCCGGCCTGCGCCGGGCGCGACATCCGCAGCAGCACCGCCTCCACCTGCCCGGCCAACTGGTCCAGGCTGCAGGCCAGCTCGGCCGCGCCCACGCCGGGCGCCTGCTTCCGCTTGCGGCCGGGGCGGGGCTGCGCCAGCCGCGCCAGCAGCCGCAGCTGGTGGCCGACCTGCATCAGCAGGTGCTGGCTGTCCTCGGGCAGCGCGCCGCCCGTCGTGTTCCGATCATCGAAGAGATGGTCCGTCATCGTTATTGCTCCTTGGCATCGCGAGGTGACCGCCCGCCATGCCCGGCGGACGGAGGTAAAGGAGACTCAAGCACCGCAGCGCGCCGGCAGGCGCATGCGCCTTGCGGGGGCGGTCATGGCCACCCTGCCGATGCCGCCATCGCATCGGGTGCCCCTGCCGGGACTGCAGGCACCGGGACACCAGGTTCAAGGGCGGGCAGCGCGCGCTGAGGCGTTTCCAGGCTCCTCGAAACCGACGTTGCTCCGCCCCGTGGCCGGTGTCAACACCACGCGGGGCGGCTTCCGCGCGCGCCTCGGTCGCACCCATCCAGGCGGCAGCCGACGGAAGCCAGCCACGCTCAGGGCGCGGCGTTTTGCTCGCCGTGCAGCCTGCGCGCGGCCTCGACGTACTTGGCGGCCTTGGGGTTGTCGGCGTTCCAGCGCGGCGCCTTCGGGTCGTTGGCGATGGTCCACACGGCCAGGGCGACGGTGCGGTCGATGGCGGCCATGTTGGCGTAGTCGATCTTGTCCCAGGTGTCGGCCGGGCCGTGGTAGTCGGGGAAGGCGTAGGCCACGCTGATGGTGTGCGCCGGCACGCCCAGGTCGGCCAGCGCCTGGTTGTCGCTGAAGGCGAAGTAGCGGTCGCTGTTGACCGGGTGCTTGGTCATGCGGATGCCGGTGGCCTCGCCCGCCTTGCGCAGCACATCGGCCACTTGCGAGTAGTCCGCGCCGGTGATCGCGGCCGCGCGCACCTGCGGGCCCTCGCTGTCGTCGGTGCGGCCGACCTGCTCCAGGTTGATATTGGCCACCGTGTCGGCCACCGGCACCAGCGGATGCGCGCCGTAATAGCGCGAGCCCACCAGCCCGTGCTCCTCGCCGAACACCGTCATGAACACGATGCTGCGCTTGGGCCGCACCTGCTGCGCGGCGAAGGCGCGCGCCAGCGCGATCACCGAGACCGTGCCGCTGCCATCGTCGTTGGCCCCGTTGAAGATCGGGTCATCGCCCTTGTCCTTGCGGATGCCCAGGTGATCGTAATGCGCCGTGACCAGCACATAGGTCTTGCTCAACACCGGATCCGAACCGCGCAGCACGCCCACCACGTTGCGCACGATCAACCGCTCGGGCGCATCGGCGAACCTGGCCCGCTCCTTCTCCGGCGCGATCTGGCGCCAGTCCGCGGTCTGGAAATACCCGTCATCCCCCAGCGGTTCCAGCCCCGCCCCGCGGAACTGCGCGGCGATGTACTCGGCCGCCAGATCCAGCCCCCGCGACGGCGTGCCCCGCCCCTCCAGCGCATCGGACGCCAGGAAGGACAGATCCCCGCGCATCGCGTCGGCGGAGATGCTGGCGAGCAGGCTGGCCTGCGGCTGCGGCAGCTGGGGTTCTTTGGCTTGGGCGATGCCCGTGACAAGTGCGGCCGACAGCAGCGCGATGCGCAAGGTTGTATAGATCGTCATCCTGCTCCCCCTGGTGATTGGGGCAGAAGTCTAGCCCGCTCGCACGCGCGCTGCGCCGGCGCTTCAAGGATGGAGACGGCGACCATCGTTACAACCGGCTCCGCGCCTCAGCTACCCCATTTCACTGGCATGGCTCGCACGCATCACCCCTCTGAGACGGGCGGGCTATCGCGCCGTTTTCCTGCTACAGGTCCACTTCCTCATATTCGGCAAGAGCTCAAACCCATCCAAGTCACTGCGGCTGCGAGGAACTCGACCTGGATCTCTGAAGCTGCTGCCGAAGCACGGCCTCAGGCTCCATCCGCACAGCCGTCAGGCATCGGGTTCCGGTGGCATCGAAGAACAGCGTCACGGCAGAGCCGCCGGTGAAGTAGGCGTAGCCGATCGTCGGTGCCGGGTCGTCCGGCGGCGAAGTCCAGACCACGTCCCTCAGTTGAAGATGCTCGCGCACGAATTCCCGATGCACGCACGCACCGCTGAAACGCATCACCAGATCGGTGTCTTCCGCGCCCGCAGGGCCGATTGAGGAGGACACCTTCACCGGGCCCACGCTGGTATCCCCCATGAGGGTGCGGCCGTCCACCACGGCTTCGTTGCGGACCTGCGTCTTGGCACGCAAATCGGCCTCCAAGAGGCCACGGCCCGCCGCTCGACTCTGGGCGAGGTTGTCGATCAGGGCCAGGACGGCCTGCTGTGAAGCCTCAGGCGCCTGGGCGACCGGCGTCGCGGCGTTGACCACTGCGCAAGCGAGGGAGCCGACCGCCAACGCACAAGCAAACGGGACAAGCTTGGATGTCTTCATGATCTCACCACGGATAGTTGGCATCGTAGTAGTCCCCATTCGCTTGGGTATATGTCTTACCCGTCGAATTGGTGTTGTTGTCGCAGAATGTCTGGCCGATCTCCTGGAGGCTCTTACCGCTAGCGAGCATGGACAGCATCGTCGATTCGTTCTGAGCGATCAGCGGAATGACGATCGATCCCGAAGTCGCGCCAGAAATCTCGCCCCTCACCACACCATTGTTCGACACCGCGTTCGCCTCCCAGACGCACATTTTGGTGATGTACTGGTCGCGCGTCAGCGGAGCCGAAATGTCCGGAATGCCGGCCACGTGGTGACCAAGCTCATGGGAGAGATAGCCGAGGGTGCGATACAGGCCAACGGTATCGAAGGAGTCGCATGAGTATGGCGGCACATAAATGATCTTCGTCGCCGGGTCGTACCTGGGAGGGTTCCCGTAAAAACGGCCAGCGGTATGGGCCGCCACCTGGGAGCGGAGCGTCGAAGAAGCCTCTCCGATCCCGTCGATGCAGTAGCCCAGGCCGGTGTTCATGGTCTGAGCCGACGCGAGGGGCGAGAACAGATAAAGCAGCACCAAGAGACAGAGCGCTCTGGTCATTTCACGTGCTCCTTGTGGTCAAAGCTTCCTAAGGAGCATCGTTTTTGAAAGCAGACTGCAAGTCAATCCAGAAAGCGCATGCCGTTCACTAATGGCGCAACCTGTCACGCACTTAACAGGCATTACTCCTACAAGCGCCTCGCATCAGCCGATCTACGAACAACATCAGGGATCAGCTCATGTTCGCGAAAACACGAGTTCCGCCCATCGCCTGCGTGGGAAGCCGTACTCTGACCAAGATTCCGAAAATTCGTCCAAGCTAACGCCGCTCCGCGGCTCGGCATAACTCAGGCCTGAGGTGGCATGGGAGAAGCGTCATTGCCAAGCACGCCAAAGACAGACCTGGCAGTTCTCGGGCTATTGGCAGCCTTGGCAGCCGCTGCGTTCTTGTTTGGAGATGCCCTGGGTCTTCTGGTGTTCGCCGCGCTTCTTGTTGCGCTACTGGTGCAGTGCATCCGGCTTGCCTTCTCGCGCGGCAGGAGCGAAACACTCAAAAAGCTTTGGGATGCGGTCAAGGACGCCTTCTGGGGCATCGGCTGAGCAACACACCCCTTTCAGGGATCAAATTCGGGGCCGGAGCGCAGTTTCATGTGCGCGAGAACAAGAGCCCACCTGCCGGCTGCGCGGGAAAACAGCACTCTGCCCCTGCGGTACTCCCGTCACGTTGTGGATTGGAAAAATCGCCGATGCAGGTGGTACGCGAGCCTTCGTGCCGTGCTTAACCCTGCAGCTTCGCCTTCAACGCCATCACGGTGGCCTGCCATGCATCGGCTTCGTCCGCCTCTTCCCACAGCTCGCGCAGCTCGGACTGCTCACCGACGATCCGGTCGAGCGCCTGGTTGGCCTGCTTGATGAGGTCCGGGCTCACCTCCGGTGCGATCCGGGCCAGCCACTCGGTCAGTTCTTCTTCCTCCTGAGCGGCGGCCGTCGGCCGGCCGGCGGCGGCGGCGACCACTTCGGCCGCCGCGATGCCCAGGCACGCCTCGGGCGCCTCCAGGTAATCCTCGGCTGCGAGCACGGCGGCCAGTGCGTCACTGACCAGGCTCAGATCAGCAACATCAGTGAGGTCAGCCATGAAGTCAGCCGCGTCGTCATTCTCAAACGATCCATTGCCCCAAGTGCCCACGATGATCTCCTTGCATGTGATGCGTTGATGGAAGGCCAGGCCCCGCCCGACCCCGTGGATCCCAAGGCAGGCACTGTAGCGTTGCTTTCTTTCGGAAGGCAGTCCGGCGGCGTCATTGAGCAACTCCGCAAGCTGCAAGGCTTCAGCTTTGCTCAATGTCAGTGGACTGCAGGGTCGAGTACAGCTTGCCCCACCGTTTGGCTGGATAGCGCCATTGATCGATCCCGGTGGCCTCGCAACCCAGACCGGCCAACCACGGGACAAAGCCGACTGGAGCATTGATCAGTAGCAGGATATCCAGCCGACAGCGCTCCACAAAAAAGGGGTCAGAGTGCAGTTCACTGTTACGCAAGCACGAGCCTGATCCCCTCGCTTACGAGCAAAACTGCACTCTGACCCATATTGTCGGTTTCCCTCTTCCTAGGAACCCCCATGCCTCCAGCATCGGAGGTCAATAGAGCTTGTCCGTCACCTTTGCTGATCCGCTTTCCGTTATAACGACAAACTTGCGCTTGACCACACCAGACGTGAAGCCCGCTGATAGCACAAGATAGACGGCGCTCCCGCCGAGCTCTGGGTCACCGTCCGCATACGTCGTCTGGACACCATTCACCCAGAAGCCTTTCAGCTGACTCAGCTGAGAAGGATTGAGGACGAAGCTTTTTCCAAAGGCATGAATACTCAAGCTCGTAATGCCGGTATGTGCCTGAGTCCCTGTGACATCCACAGGACCGGGCTCGCCGATCCCATCCGACTTGAGAGCGAACTTGGCGAAGCCAAGCATGCCCTCTTCCGTCGCTCTCGCCGGAGCCGCGAGCATCGCGAGCGCGAACAGTAAGAGCAGAAGACGAGATAGATGCACTACGGCCACCTCACTAGTCGTTGGCGAAAAACAAGGAAATGCACTGCGCCCGCCGATCCTTAAACTGCACTCTGACCCCTAATTTCCGTAGCAGGATATCCAGCCGACAGCGCTTGCTAAAAGAGGAGTCAAAGTGCAATTTCGCTGTCACGAAAGCACGAGCCAGATCCCGTCGCTTACGAGCAAAACTGCACTCTGACCCCTATTGTCGCTTTACGGCCCCCTCACCAGTCCTTTAGCGAAAGCCAAGGAACTGCACTCTGCTCTCTGCTGCCTCCTTGAGGCTGCACTCTGACCTTTGTTTCGGACCCGATTTCGTTTTGCCAACTCAATTACCAGATTATTGCCCTACGATTTCTTTTTACCCACCGATCTCGTTACCTGTACAACTTTATTTTTTAATCTTTTTAAGGCACCCACCAACGCAGTGTCTGCAAGACCCGATCCAGATGCCAATTTAATTTGTGCATACAACTCGCCGCGTGCCAACTTAGGCGTCATGGATTTACCGATACTCTGAACATTTACCAGCGCACCGGTAAACCACCTTATTCCATCAATGTCGGGAATCTTTACGATCGCCAAGATCAGAGGAAGCACATCCGACGAACCAGTTGGCGTGCCTAGCCACGCACTTAGCGCCGGGGACGCCGCAACCCAGTAGTCTTTACCCAAAGAAGCTGACGCGGATTTGATTCGATCGGACTCGTCACGCCCAATACTGAGTGAGGCACTTTTTCGGATGGTCTTAGAGAATGCAGCGACGAGCTCAGGCTTCCAAACTGTAGTCGCTTTCTTTTCCGCCTTCAATTCCAGTTCCGCGCGGACTAAATCTGCGTTGCTTGTTAAATTGAAAGCCGGCTTGTTGTCTAGAGCTTCTATACAGCACCGAGCGCGCCAAGAAAAATTCGTTACATCTTCTAGCCACTCCCTAGATGTAACGCCTTCGAGAGCGTTGTATATACTATTTACAAGGCCTTCAGCAACCGAGATGTTGCGAGACGCAACCAGAATTTTCGTGCGCCATCTCCACGCCTGGACAGAGGTAGAAATGGCATCGATTAAATCATCTTCATTATATGTATGGAGACACGCTCTCACACATTTATCAAAGAAAGCCAGCGACCATTCCTTGTTTGCATGATAACCTCCAGAGGACAACTTATCTACATTAATCACGGCCGAACTAGCATCGCCTTCGATAATTATTCCAGCAGGAAATACGGCTAATTCATTGGCCCATTGAACCAAGATACCCCTGAATGACTCGTCAGCAACAGCCTTTTCGAATACCTGGATCGCACAATAGTCGTCTGAAAGTAGCTCTTTCAAGGCCTTATTCAGTGCAGGCACACTGGCTGGATTTTCACTGAACGCGAGAATGCCCAGGTGTTTGAACATGTCTCGAGCGGAGAATTCCGATTCGCACGACCAGGAGATCATAAATACCATCGCCAGCTTGGCTGCAGCATGATATCTATGATTAGCAATTAAACGCTCCACTAGCTTGGGGGAAGCGGAATATGAAACCGAGTCAATTTTTAAAGACGGCGGCCTCGCCCCCTCACGAAGGCACGCTAGTAATTTATCTAATATCCCATCAAAATATTCAATGGACTGGTCTGTCTCAACAAGCTCATAACCGGCTAAAGCTTCAAATATAATTTGCGCCGGCTCTCCCTTGGCAATAAATGACCACGTTATTAGCAAATCATCAATGCCAGCAAATTTTCCCGTAGATATTTCTGATGAAATATACCTATTTGTTCCTTCAACTCCATCGAGAGGTGTCAGCAATTGCCACAGTTGCTCATCAGTACCATCAAACAAATCGAGAAACTTCGCGAATCCCAGACCGGTAAGTGCGACCGTAGCCTCGCGTTTGTAAAACAAAAATTTATCTCTTACCCCCTCATTTAACAGCAATCTTGAAAGATTTTCTCTGTAGACAGCGGCTGTCACACCACTTTCCTGAATGCGCTTTGCCTGGGAAGGCGACAATTTATTACCTATAACTTGAGCCGCAAGTTGAGCAAGTCTCTCGCTCGGGAACATAGAGAGCACGTCCTCAAGAAGCTCAGAAGAGCCATTTATGACCAGTGATTCAGAGGGCTCACGGTTAAGAATTATATAAACAAAATTTTCCAGTGATTCTTGTAGCTGGCGAATACCGGTCGATATCTCGACGTCCTTTATAGCGAGCGAAATGAGTTCTTCATCTCTGAGAGACGCAATAATGCAACGAAGTTCTTCAATCGCTACATCTATGCTCTCTTCAGCTATTGCGTCACTCCGATCTGCCATAATCTGCCGTAAAATATGAGCAAAGCTTTGATGGCGCGACAAATTGAGCGAGATCGTAGCAACATCCCTCTTCTCGAGTGCCTGGACGGCCAATGGCCGTTGTAGAAGTTCAAGCGCATCCGCTTCATCACCGGTGTTGAAGTATATCCTGGCGTATGCCGCCTTCAAATCGAACGCGGATAATCGCTTCGCAACAACACTAGGAATTTCGCTGCTCGCTAAGTCGGAAAACCTCGACTCGACATTATCTAATATATACGCAGCACCAACATATATCGGATATTGCCCACTCCATTGCTCCACAAAAACAGCAAGCTGATTTACAAAAAGGACCAACTCTCGCGGAGTTGGAAGTTGGACTGGCCCCATCTTGGCTAGCAAAAGATCCGCGACTTGCTCAATCTCGCTCTCGCCCAGGTCTGGGAGCGAAGATAACATCATGTTGCGAAGAAACGGACGCCATTTCTTGAGTATTGGGGGAGGAAGCCTGAATCGCGCCTGAAATATTTTATCTAAAAAGGCACCTTCAAATTTTGCCCGTCCCTTTGTGCCGTCTGAAATTTCGGCCTGAGAATCAATCGGAACAACCACCCACAGTTTTTGATACCAAGGCCTATTAGAGAATTGCGGAATATCTACAAAGGACTGAAGCAGCGCCCAGATATTCGAAATTTCCGCAGCATCAAGCCGGTCCAAATTATCTATAACTAGCACTAGCTTCCTATCCCCGCGGCTACTAAGCGCAGCCGCGAGCACGTCGCCGAAGACCCTCTGAAACTCGATCGTTGATTGGTCTCCCTGTTCGGTGATCGAGGTACGCTCGACCGTGGTCTGCTTATTAAGGATCGCTCCAAAGTAATCGAACCGAGGCGTACCTTTTATCTTGGCGTAGATGGCACCTCCAACCCACGAGGCAGGAATAAGGAGAGATATACTCAGCCCTGTCCAGAAGTTGAGGGTCGCCCACCAATTTACGTGAAGTGTCTGCTGGTTGAGTATTGCCTCAACACCCTTGGCTAACAGCGATAGTCCACCGGGAAAGACTAACAAAGAGATCGCGAGAAGTAGCCCAAATTTTGTAAGTTGCGGCGATGTAGTTTTCTCAGACTCCCGTCTTTTCCCAGAGAGCATGTCCAGTTCTGCACGCCATAGGGCAGTATTGCTAAGCCAACCTTTCTCAGTCAGGAAATCTATAAGTGAAGTGAGGAATGCTCTACGTAATGGATCGCCAACATGCATCCAAGCGTCGTACTGATGGATTAAAGTTCCGTTTGACTCGCATTTTTCAGAAAGCATCTTTATGACGGAAGATTTTCCAGATCCCCAACGCCCCTCAAGCGCGATCGTTTTTCCGCCTTCACTATTTCTGATCAAGCGCTCCATACTCGTTGCTACACGCTCATGCACGCCGAGTTCGTCGTTACTTGATGCGGCATCAGATCTAAGCTGAGCCGACCGTCTTCCTCTAGACTCATAAGCGCTGGAGCTTTCTAAAGTGACCACTTAAACCTCCATGTAAAAAGGCAGATCCATTGATCTGCCCTTGCTGATTTTCTGAACTTTAGTAGTTCAACCGCACTTCGAATACCCACAATTCAAACACGTCTGACACCCATCCATAATCACCATGGCCTTGGTGTTGCACTTGTGGCACATGCTGGCCGAGGGCGGGAAGCTGGCGCCGTCGCCGGTGACTTCGATGTCCTCGACGTGGTCGGCGGTGCTGTTAGGGATGAGGGGGGTGGCGGAGGCAGGAGCAGAATCAAGAGCGCCCCCTCCCCGGCCCTCCCCTTCGCTGCGCGAAAGGGAGGGGGTGGGCGCCTCGCTGCGCTTGGTGCTGGGGGTTACGTCAGTGTTTTTTTTTGAGCGGTCTTCGTACTGCTTGCGCTTTTCGGCCAGGATCGCCTTCTGGTGCTCGGACATTTCCGGGTCGTGGATCAGGCCGATGGACTTCATGTGCTCCTCGACGATGGCGCCGAGTTCGGCGACCAGCGAGGGCATGTAGACGCCGCCGGCCTTGAAGTAGCCGCCGCGCGGGTCGAACACGGCCTTCATCTCGTCCACCAGGAAGGTCACGTCGCCGCCCTTGCGGAACACCGCCGACATGATGCGCGTCAGCGCGACGATCCACTGGAAGTGCTCCATCGACTTGGAGTTGATGAAGATCTCGAACGGGCGGCGGTGCTCGTGCTCGGTGCCGGCGTTGAGGACGATGTCGTTGATGGTCACGTACATGGCGTGCTCGACCATGGGCGATTTGATCTTGTAGGTGCTGCCGACCAGCACGTCGGGGCGCTCGATGCGCTCGTGCATCTGGATGACTTCGGCCACGGGCAGCTCGGCCTCGGCGGTGGCGCGGCTGACGGACTCGGCGGGCACCGGCGCGGCGGCCTGGCGCGCCTTGTCTTCCGGGGTGAGCACGCTGTAGCCCTTGATTTTCTTGTCGATCTTGACGGCCATGGCCTTGGGTCCTGGATGCGGTACTGCGTTGAGGTGGGAGGACACCGCCGTGCGCCAGTGAGGCGCGCTCAGGCGGCGTGCCCTGGCCGGTGCGCGGCCAGGGCGGTGCTGCGGGTTACTTCGTTTTCTTGGCGACTTTCTTGACGGCTTTCTTCACTGCTTTCTTGGCGGGCGCCTTCTTGGCGACGGCTTTCTTGGCCGGCGCTTTCTTCAGTGCTGCTTTCTTGACGGCCTTTTTGACCGCAACCTTCTTGGCGGCGGCCTTCTTCACCGCTGGCTTGGCGGCGAGCCGCTTGGCCGGCGCCTTCTTGACCACCTTTTTTACCGCTTTCTTCGCCGCGACCTTCTTGCCCACGCCCTTGGCCTTCAGCGCGGCGGCCTCGGCCTTGGCGGTGGCGCTGGCGGCGACCAGCTTCTGCTTGGTGCTGGCCACGGTCTTCTTGACGGCCTTGGTGACCTTGCTGGTGCGCTTGGTCACGGCCTTCCTGGCCTTGTCCAGGGCCTTGCTGGCGGACTTCTTCGCCGTGGCCGCGCGCTTGGCGACGGTGTCGGCGGCCTGCGAAGCGGCCTCGGCCACGGTGGTGGCGAGTTCGCTGGTCTTTTCCTTCACGCTTTCGGCGGCTTCGGAAAGCGTCGCCGAGATTTCCGTTCCTGTGCTCATGTGCCCCTCCATCAGGGCTCGTAGGGGTGCCAAGACGATGCCAGTGCAGCCGCGTGTTACGGGTGTCCATCCTGCGCCGTGCTGCCCGCGACGCAGGGGTCTTCCAGCATCGCGCATGCCGGTGTGGGCCGGCGCGCGCGGCGCTCAGAACTTGCCGTAATACCCTTCCTTGAGCGCGTCGAACAGGTTGGCGGCGGTGTGCATCTCGCCGTCGTATTCGATCTGCTCGTTGCCCTTGACCTCGACGAAGGAGCCGTCCTCCAGCTCGAAGCGGTAGGTGGTGTTCTCCAGGTCCGCCTCCTTGACCAGCACGCCCTGGAAGGCGGCCGGGTTGAAGCGGAAGGTGGTGCAGCCCTTCAGGCCCTGCTGGTGGGCGTAGCGGTAGATGTCCTTGAACTGCTCGTACGGATAGTCCGTGGGTACGTTGGCGGTCTTGGAGATCGAGCTGTCCACCCACTTCTGCGCGGCGGCCTGCACGTCGACATGCTCCTTGGGGCTGATGTCGTCTGCGGCGATGAAGTAGTCCGGCAGCTTGGCCTGGGCATCCTCGGAGAACGGCATGGCCTTGGGATTGACCAGCTCGCGGTAGGCCAGCAGCTCGTAGGAGAACACGTCCACCTTCTCCTTGGACTTCTTGCCCTCGCGGATCACGTTGCGGCTGTAGTGGTGGGCGAAGGAGGGCTCGATGCCGTTGGAGGCGTTGTTGGCCAGGCTCAGCGAGATGGTGCCGGTTGGGGCGATGGAGCTGTGGTGGGTGAAGCGCGCGCCGACTTCGGCCAGCTCGTCCACCAGCTCGGGCGCGACCGAGGCCACGCGCTGCATGTAGCGGCTGTACTTGGCGTGCAGCACCTTGCCTTCGATCTGCTGGCCGACGCGCCAGCCGTCGCGCTCCATCTCCGGGCGCTGGCGCAGCATCGCCGGGGTCACCTCGAAGCGCTCCTCCATGATCGGGGCGGCGCCCTTCTCCTTGGCCAGGCCTAAGCCGGTTTCCCAGCCGGCCACGGCCATGTCGCGGGCGATCTGCTCGGTGAACTCGCACGAGTCGGCACTGCCGTACTTCATGCGCAGCATGGTCAGGGTGGAGCCCAGGCCCAGGAAGCCCATGCCGTGGCGGCGCTTGCGCAGGATCTCGTTGCGCTGCTGCTCCAGCGGCAGGCCGTTGACCTCGACCACGTTGTCGAGCATGCGGGTGAACACACGCACGACTTCCTTGTATTCCTCCCAGTCGAAGCGCGCCTGTTCGGTGAACGGGTCGCGCACGAAGGTGGTCAGGTTGATCGAGCCCAGCAGGCAGGCGCCGTAAGGCGGAAGCGGCTGCTCGCCGCAGGGGTTGGTCGCGCGGATGTTCTCGCACCACCAGTTGTTGTTCATCTCGTTGACGCGGTCGATCAGGATGAAGCCCGGCTCGGCGTAGTCGTAGGTGGACACCATGATCATGTCCCACAGGTGGCGGGCGCGGATGTGCCCGTACACCTTGCAGGCCACCAGGCCGTCGTCGCGCTGCACGTACTGGTCGGCGTTGGGCCACTCGCGCCAGACCACCTTGGCCGCGTCGGTCAGGTCGATGTCGCCCTGTTCCTTCTGGTTGACCGGGAACACCAGCGGCCAGTCGGCATCGTCCTCCACCGCCTGCATGAAGCCGTCGGTGATCAGCAACGACAGGTTGAACTGGCGCAGGCGGCCGTCCTCGCGCTTGGCGCGGATGAAGTCCTTCACGTCCGGATGCGACACGTCGAAGGTGCCCATCTGCGCGCCGCGGCGCCCGCCGGCGCTGGACACGGTGAAGCACATCTTGTCGAAGATATCCATGAAGGACATCGGGCCGGAGGTGTAGGCGCCGGCGCCGGCGACGAAGGCGCCCTTGGGCCGCAGCGTGGAGAACTCGTAGCCGATGCCGCAGCCGGCCTTGAGAGTCAGGCCGGCCTCGTGGACCTTCTCCAGGATGCCGTCCATCGAGTCGGTGATGGTGCCCGAGACGGTGCAGTTGATCGTGCTGGTGGCCGGCTTGTGTTCCAGCGCGCCGGCGTTGGAGGTGATGCGCCCGGCCGGGATGGCGCCGCGGCGCAGCGCCCAGACGAAGCGCTCGTACCAGTAGGCGCGCTTCTCGGCGGTCGGCTCGGCGTCGGCCAGGGCGCGGGCCACGCGCTGGTAGGTGCCGTCGATGTCGGCATCGATGGCCACGCCGGCCTTGCTCTTCAGGCGGTACTTCTTGTCCCAGATGTCCTGGGACGCGGGCTGCATCGGGATGACGCGGGCCGCTTCTGCTTTCTTGACCGCCTCAAGGCGCACCGTGCTCATGGATTGGAGCTCTCCGTCATGGATGAAAGGCGCGCACGCCAGCTTAGGCGCGCGCACGAGATGGATGAAATTTCGGTCAGCTGCGGCGTGTGCGCACGCATGCCCGGGCAAGGCACTGAAGCGTCGGACAGATTGTGGTGACGGTCCGGCCTGGACCGCCTGCACACCTGATGCATGCGCCGCTTCCCCACTGGCGCCGGGAAACCCAAGCCAAACCCTATGGCTTGGGGCCATTGCGCGGACACCTCGCTACATCTTGGGGCCGCAAGCCATGGAAAGTAGTCCCGCCCCCGAGGGCTGTCAACCACGCGTCACGCAGTTTGCGTGGAACGCTCGGGTCCACCTTCCATGGAACCCGCGCCGCGCCTGCGCGGGCCGATTTCATTGCCGGTTTAGGCGCCGCTGATCACACTCGTTCAGGTTGCCGGGGTTGGTGAGGACAGGCGCGTTGCCGCGATGCCGCACGCCCCCGGGCGCCTCT
Organism: Pseudoxanthomonas sp. UC19_8; assembly: GCF_042700505.1. Lineage (NCBI taxonomy): Bacteria > Pseudomonadati > Pseudomonadota > Gammaproteobacteria > Lysobacterales > Lysobacteraceae > Pseudoxanthomonas > Pseudoxanthomonas sp. UC19_8. The sequence continues at coordinate 258,219 of NZ_CP170559.1, read as the reverse complement.
TTCCATGCCGATCGCCACCGACCCGTATGCGCCCACTGCCGACCCTGCTGTCCCTGACCGCCGCCGCTGCCTTCGGCGGCTTCGTCGCCCTTGGCCTGTACCAGACCTTCGACCATCCCGCGCTGGCGCGCGAGGACGGGCCGCCGTCCTCGGCAATCCTGCCGGCCGCCGCCGCGGGCGCGGCGCTGCCGGCCGCGGTGGAAGGCCAGGCGGTGCCCTCGCTGGCGCCGATGCTCAAGCGCGTCACCCCGGCGGTGGTGAGCGTCTACAGCCGCCAGACCGTACGCGTGGCCAGCCCGCTGGGGCCGTTCGCCAACGACCCGGTGTTCCGCCGGCTGTTCGGCATCCCCAACATGCCGCAGGAGCGAGTGCAGCGGGCGCTGGGCTCGGGCGTGATCATCGACGCCCAGCGCGGCCTGGTGCTCACCAACCACCACGTGGTGGAGAACGCCGACGGCGTGTCGGTGACCCTGAGCGACGGGCGCACGGTGGAGGCCGAGTTCCTCGGCTCGGACCCGGACACCGACGTGGCCCTGATCCGCATCCCGCCCAAGGACCTGACCCAGATCCCGCTGGGCGACAGCGACAAGTTGCAGGTCGGCGATTTCGTCGTCGCGGTCGGCAACCCCTACGGCCTTGGACAGACGGTGACCTCGGGCATCGTCTCGGCGGTGGGCCGCAGCGGCATCCCGGTGGCCGGCTACCAGAACTTCATCCAGACCGATGCCTCGATCAACCCGGGCAACTCCGGCGGCGCGCTGGTCAACCTGCAGGGCCAGCTGGTCGGCATCAACACCGCCAGCTTCAATCCTTCCGGCTCGATGGCCGGCAACATCGGTCTAGGGTTCGCCATCCCGATCGACCTGGCGCGCAACATCGCCGAGCAGCTCTATACCAACAAGGGCGTGGTCAAGCGCGGCACGCTGGGCGTGACCACGCAGGACGTCGATCAGCGCCTGGCCACGGCGCTGGGCCTGGATACGCCGCGTGGTGCGCTGGTGACCGGCGTGTATCCCGGTTCGGGCGCGGCCGCCGCAGGGCTCAAGCCCGGTGACGTGGTGCTGCAGGCCAACAACCAGCGCATCGACAACAGCGCGGCGCTGCACAACTTCGAAGGCCTGCAGGGCGTGGGCAGCCAGGTCACCTTGGACATCCGCCGCGACGGCAAGCCGCTCAGCCTGCGCGTGGGCCTGAAGGAACAGCAGCGCGACCTGCCCGGCGCGCAGCTGGACCCGCGCCTGTCCGGGGCGACCTTCAACGAGGTCGACGAGGCCCTGCGCCAGACCCTGCGCGCCAACGGCGTGGGCGGCGGCGTGCAGGTCGGCCAGGTGCAGCCGCGCAGCCGCGCCTGGACCAACGGGCTGCGCAGCGGCGATGTGATCATCGAGGGCAGCAACGGCCGCTTCGCCGACCTGCCCAGCTTCCGCAGCAGTTTCGCCAAGCCGCCGCAGCAGCTGGTGCTGCGCGTGCTGCGCGACGGCGAGGACGGCACGCTGCTGATGCGCTGAATGCCGGCCGTCCCGTCACGTGCCGCATGCGGCGCGCTGACGGGGCATTCATGCGGCCCTGGGGTAGGCTCGACCATCTGCTGTCCCACCCGTTCAAGGAGCCATGCCATGTCCGACGCTGCCAACAAGATGAAGTCCTCCCTCGGTGAGGCCGGGGAACACCTGAAGTCCGCCGCCTCGGCCGCCAGCGATGCGGTCGAGGGCGCCGCCTCGGTCGCCGGCGACGAGCTGCGCCTTGGTAAGGCCACGGCCAAGGCCGAGCTGTCCGACGGCGCGCTGGCCGGCCTGAGCGCGGCCGAATTCGGCGGCGAAGCCGCCCGCGAGCAGATGGATGCGCTGATGGATAAGGGCCGCGATCTGATCGACAGCGCCGCCGAACTGATCCGCGAGCGTCCGCTGGCCTCCTTCGGCATCGCCCTGGCCGCCGGCTGGGTCATCGCCAAGCTGGGACGCAGCAGCGATTGATCGCCCGCACGACTGCGACACCGGAGCCGGCGTGAGCGCACCCGACCACGACGCCGCCCCCGGCGACGACGCAACGCCCTCGCTGGACGAGAGCCTGCGGCGCGTCGGCAAGGCCGGCAGGGACAGCCTGTCCTCGGCGGTAGCCACCGCCAAATCGCTGCGCCGGCTGGTCCTGGCCGACTTCGCCCTGGCCCGCGCCTCGCTGGCGCGGGCGATGGTGTGGATGTCGGTGGCCGCCGCGTTCGGTGTGTCCAGCTGGCTGCTGCTAATGGGCGCGCTGATCGCCCTGCTGCAGCGGCTGGGGCTGTCCTGGCTCGGCGCGCTGTCGGTGGCCGCGGGCCTGAGCCTGGCGATCACCGCGCTGGGCGTGTGGCAGACGCTGCGCTATTTCGGCTTCAGCCGGATGGAGGCCACCCGGCGCCAGCTCAAGGCCATGGGCCTGGGCGACGACGATGAGGAAGAAGCCGGGCCGGAGGCGCGCTCGGCCGCCGAGCAGCTGTGCGCCCAGCAAGGAGGCACGCCATGAAGTTCGCTCACCTGCGCCATCGCGTGGACCGCGCCGAGGCGCTGGTCGAGCATCGCCGCGCCCAAACCCTGGCCGATGCCGATGCCCTGGTCGGGCACTGGAAGCGCGGCTGGACGCCATGGCGCATCGTGCTGGCCGGCCTGGGGCTGGGCTTCGTGATCGGCCAGACCCGGCCGATGCGCGCGGTCGGGGCGACCAAGTGGCTGCGCTCGGTGAGCGCGATCTCCGGCATGTTCACCTCGCTGCAGGCGGCCATGGCCGCCTGGCAGGCCGATCAGGCCGCGGACAAGGCGCACGATGCGGCCGGCAGCGCGCAGTCGGCGGCCGGGGCCACCCATCAGGCCGCCGCCGCGGCGGGTGCGGCGGCCGCGACCACCGGCGCGGACGACGCGGCGCGGCTGGCGCAGGGCAACACCACGGCGCGGGCGGCCGGGCTGGCCACCGCCGACGGCGGGCCGGCGCCGAACGCGGCGCGCGGCGTGTCATCCTATGGCCGCGCCGCCGAGGCGCGCGGTGAGACCAAGGCCTGGGCGGCGCAGGCGCCGCGCCCGGCCGAAGCGGCCACCGACGTTTCCGAACGCTAACGCCAGCCGCCGCATGTCCACCTCCGAAGCCGATCTCTCGCCGGCGCCCACGCCCCTGCCCGTCAAACCGGCGCCGCCGCGCCCGCGCGGGCCGCTGTCGCTGGTGATCCTGGCCTTCCTGGCCTGCGGCTACACGCTGTGGCTGGCGCAGGCGGTGATCCTGCCGGTGCTGCTGGCGGTGTTCCTGGCGCTGGTCGGCAACCCGCTGCTGCGCGGCCTGCAGCGGCTGTACGTGCCGCGCTTCCTCGGTGCGCTGCTGGTGCTGCTGCTGGGCCTGGCCGCGGCCGGGGCGCTGGCCTACCAGATGGTGCCGCCGGCCGCGGCCTGGGCCAAGGCGGCCCCGCGCGAGCTGCGCCAGCTCGCGCCCAAGCTGCATGAGCTGACCAAGCCGGTCTACGACGCCAACCAGGCGGCCGAGAACTTCGCCCGCGCCGCCGCCGGCGACACCGGCCGGCGCCCGCAGGTGATGCGCACCGCCGACGATCCGTACCGCACCCTGACCGCCACCCCGCGCATGATCGCCTCGGTGCTGGCGGTGGTGCTGCTGACGTTCTTCTTCATGGTCTATGGCCAGCCGCTGCAGCGCCATGCCGTGGCGCTGATGCCGCGGCGTCAGCAGCAGAAGCTGACCGTGGGCATCCTGCAGTCCATCGAGCGCGCGGTCTCGCGCTATGTGCTGACCATCAGCCTGATCAACTGTGTGGTGGGCCTGCTGTTCGCCGGCGCGCTGATGCTGCTGAAGTTCCCGCTGGCCGATGCGCTGCTGTGGGGCACGATGGTGGCGATCCTCAACTTCGCGCCCTACGTGGGCCCGCTGATCGGCATCGTGATGATGCTGGTGGTGGGCCTGACCACCTTCGACGATGCCTGGCCCTCGCTGCTGCCGGCGGCGATCTACCTGGGGCTGCACACGCTGGAGGGCCAGGTGGTCACGCCGATCGTGCTGGGCCGGCAGATGCGTCTGTCGCCGCTGATCCTGATCCTGTCGCTGATGGTGTTCGGTTCGCTGTGGGGGATCGTGGGGCTGTTGTTGGCGGTGCCGATGCTGGTGTGCATCAAGCTGGTGTTGGCGCGGGTGCAGGGGATGGAGGGGTGGGCGCGGCTGATGGAGTAGATCAGCCGTTGCTGGTGCTGCTGTTGTTGCACTGCTGTTGCACCTGCCGTTGCCCTTGCTGTTGCTGTGCTTCGGCTGTTGCTTCCCCTGTCTGAGCCGTAAAGCGAGCCGAGCATCGCAGGAAGACGGGGCCGAAGAGTCGCCCTGTTTGAGCGAAGCGAGTTTGGGCGACGTGCCCCGTCTTCCGAGAAGCGCAGGGGACCGCCGCGCAGCGGCGGCTCGCGTCCCGGCGAGAAGCGGTTTTGGCTACTTTTGACAAGACAAAAGTAGCTCGCGCGGCGAAGCCGTGCGAAAGCTTTGCTTTTAAGAAGCGATTGCGCGACGCTCAAGTTTTGCTTGCAAATTTAAAGCAAGACTTGTCAGGAGCTGGCGCTGGAACTTGTAGGACGAAAGCAGCGCGCCTGCGGCGCGCCAAGTGCAGAGCTTTCGCGCCTGCGGCGCGACTTCCTTTTGTCTTGTCAAAAGGAAGCAAAACCGCTTCTCGCCGGGACGCACGCCGATGCTGCGCATCGGTCCCCTGCGCTCCTCGCGAAGCAGGGCACGGCGCCCAAACTCGCTTCGCTCAAACAGGGCGCCTCTTCGGCCCTGCTTCGCTGCGGTGCTCGGCGTGCTTTACGGCTCAGACAGGTAGAGCAACAGCAACAGCAACAACAACAACAACAACAAGGCAACAGCCCGGCAACGGCAACGGCGGGCTGCGCCCCTCAAGGCAGGCGCCACAGCCCACAGGCTAAAATGCCCCCATGACCTTCGACATCCGCGCCATCACCCTCGACCTGGACGACACCCTGTGGCCGTTCGCCCCGATCGGTGAGCGCATCGAACGCAAACTGCACGCCTGGCTGGAAACCCACAGCCCCGCCACCGCACGCCAGTTCCCGATCGAGGCCATGCGCGAGCTGCGTACCCAGGTCACCGCCGACAACCCGCACCTGATCCACGACCTCTCGGCGCTGCGCAAGCTGACCCTGGAACACGCCCTGCGCCACAGCGGGGCCGACCTGGCGCTGCTCGATCCCGCGTTCGAGATCTTCTATGCCGAGCGCAACCGGGTCGAGTGCTATCCCGACGCCGTCGAGGCGCTGACGCGGATCGCCGCGCGCGTGCCGGTGGCGGCGCTGACCAACGGCAATGCCGATCTGGCGCGCTGCGGGCTGGATCAGCACTTCGTGTTCCAGTTGGGCGCGCGCGAACACGGCGCGGCCAAGCCGGAGGCGAGCATCTTCCACGCCGCCTGCGTGCGCCTGGCGCTGCCGCCCGAACAGGTGCTGCACGTGGGCGACCACGCGGTAATGGACGCGGCCGGCGCCATGCGCGCGGGCCTGCGCGCGGCCTGGCTCAACCGCGAGGGCGCGCCCTGGCCGCTGCACGAGCCGCGGCCGGACCTCGAATTTTCCACGCTCACCGCGCTGGCCGACTGGCTCGACGCACATCTGGACGACAAGGACTCCGCCGCCGCATGAGTGCTCCCGCCTTTCTCGACGCCCGCACCGACCAGGTGCGCCCGCTGCATGTGCTGCAGCGCGAGCAGTTCGGCGGCTGGTGCGCACGGCAGCCGCCGGCGGTGGCCGCGTGGCTGCAGGCGCAGGGCTTCAGCGCCGCGCCCGGCACGCTGGCGCTGCTGCCGGGCGAGGCCGGTGTGGCCGGTGCGGTGATGGGCATCGCCGACGCGGGCGATCCGCTGTCCTACGGCCACGCGCCGATGGGCCTGCCGGCCGGCAGCGCCTGGGAGGTGGTGAGCGCGCTCTCGGCCGACGCGCGCGCGGCGCTGGAACTGGGCTGGGGCCTGGGCGCCTATCGCTTCGATCGCTACAAGGCCGCCACACGCGCGCCGGCCCGGCTGCTGCGCGAAGCGGTCGATGCGCGCACCGACGCCCTGCTGGCGGCCTGCCTGCGCGTGCGCGACCTGGTCAACACGCCGACCCAGGACATGGGCCCGGACGAGCTGGAAGCGGTCGTGCGCCAGATCGGCGCCGAGCATGGCGCGCAGGTCGAGGCGATCACCGGCGATGCGCTGCTGGCGCGGAACTTCCCCGCGATCCACGCGGTCGGCCGCGCCTCGCACCGCGCCCCGCGCCTGATCGCGCTGCGCTGGGGTGCCGAAGACGCGCCGAAGGTGTCGCTGGTCGGCAAGGGCGTGTGCTTCGACACCGGCGGGCTGGACCTCAAGCCGGCCGACGGCATGCGCAACATGAAGAAGGACATGGGCGGCGCGGCGCACGCGATCGCGCTGGCCGAGCTGGTCATGCGCCAGCGCCTGCCGGTGCGCCTGACCCTGCTGGTACCGGCGGTGGAGAACGCGATCGGTCCCGATGCGTTCCGCCCTGGCGAGATCATCGCCACGCGCACCGGGGTGAGCGTGGAGATCGACAACACCGACGCCGAAGGCCGCGTGATCCTGGGCGATGCGCTGGCCCATGCCGGCGAGGACACGCCCGAGGTGCTGCTGGACTTCGCCACGCTCACCGGCGCGGCGCGCATCGCGCTGGGGCCCGAGCTGCCGGTGCTGTTCTCCAACGACGACGCGCTGGCCAACGCCTGGCTGGCCGCCGGCGAGCGCACGCGCGATCCGCTGTGGCGCCTGCCGCTGTGGCGGCCGTACCTGCGCTATCTGACCAGCCACGTGGCCGATCTGGCCAACGCCGGCTCGCGCATGGCCGGTGCGGTGACCGCGGCGCTGTATCTGGAGCGCTTCGTCCCGGCCGGCACGCCGTGGGCGCATCTGGACGTGTACGCCTGGAACGACAACGATCGCCCCGGCCGCCCCGCCGGCGGCGAGGCGATGGCGCTGCGCGCGGCCTTCGAGATGCTGCGCAGCCGCTACGCGCCGTGAGCGCCGCACCTGCCACGGTGCTGGTACTGCCGGGCTGGCAGGATTCCGGCCCGGCGCATTGGCAGTCGCAGTGGCAGGCCGCGCACCCGGACTGGAAGCGCGTGCAGCAACGCGACTGGATGTCGCCCAGGCGCGCGGAGTGGATCGCTACGCTGGATGCTCTGGCGCAGGCCACGCAGGGCCCGCTGGTGCTGCTGGCACACAGCCTGGGGTGCATCGCCGTGGCGCACTGGGCCGCCGCGCGACCGGCCGCGGCCACGCGCGTGCGCCATGCCCTGCTGGTGGCCCCGCCCGATGTCGAGCGCGCCGATCTGCCCGCCGCGCTGGCCGACTTCGCACCCGCGCCAAGCGCGGCCCTGCCCTTCCCCGCCACGCTGGCGGCCAGCCACGACGATCCCTATTGCGGCTTCGAACGCGCCCGTGCGCTGGCCGATGCCTGGGCATGCGCGCTGTGGGACGTCGGCCCGGCGGGCCACATCAATGTCCAGGCCGGCTACGGGCCATGGCCGCAGGGCCTGGCGCGATTCCAGCGCATGTGCGTGGGCTGAGGCCCACACGCCGGCGGCGGCGGTAAGGATCGCCGCGCCAGGCCTCTACAAGCCCGTCGCCGCTGTCGCTACACTTGCGCGCGCTGCCGGCGGCGCTTAGCCGCCCGGCCAGACGCAGGCCGCCGGTGCGTTCCGTGCCGGTGGTCGCGACCTCGCCAGCTCCGCCTTCGCACATCACGCCGCGGCCCCTGTGGGCCGACCCCGGCGATCGTCAAGTCCAGCCAGCTCTTCCGCCCATCGCCCGACGCACGGGGTTGCCCGGCGTCGGCCATCTGTTCCACGGAGAGACTGCCATGACTGCGATTCCCCCCACCGGCACGCGCCGCGCGCTGCCGCCCACCCTGCTCGCCCTTGCCTGCCTGTCCGCGCTCCCGGCGCTGCTGGCGGCCCCGCCCGCGGCCGCCGACGACGACGACGCGCGGGTCACCACGCTGGACAAGCTCCAGGTCAAGGGCGAGCGCGCCCCGGACTACACGGTGAAGACCACCGCCGCCGGCACCGGCCTGGACCTGGGCCTGCGCCAGATCCCGCAGTCGGTCAGCGTGGTGACCCAGCAGCGCATCGAAGACCAGAACCTGCAGACCATCGGCGAGGTGCTGGGCAATGTCGCCGGCGTGACCAACAGGCAGGTCGACAGCGAGCGCAACCAGTTCTATGCGCGCGGCTTCGACATCGACAACTTCCAGTTCGACGGCATCCCCACCACGATGGAGCAGGGCTGGAACTACAGCGATGCCTCGATGGACACCGCGCTGTACCAGCGCGTGGAGATCGTGCGCGGCGCCGCCGGCCTGCTCACCGGCACGGGCAATCCCTCGGCCTCGGTCAACCTGATCCGCAAGCATGCCGACAGCAACACGCTTACCGGCAGCGTGACGGTGGGCGGCGACAGTTTCGGCAGCACCCGGGCCACGGTGGACGTGACCACGCCCCTCAACGCCAGCGGCACCGTGCGGGCGCGGGCGGTGGGCAACTACACCGACCGCGACTTCAACCTCGCGCGCTACACGCAGGAAAAGACCCTGGGCTATGCGGTGCTCGACGCCGACCTGGGCGCCTCCACGCGACTCAGCGTGGGCTACGACTGGCAGCGGAAGAACGCCGACGATGTGACCTGGGGCGGCTTTCCGGTGCTGTATGCCGACGGCACCCGGACCCGCTGGCCGCGCACGTTCAACGCCGGCGCCGACTGGGCCTACTGGAACACGACCAGCAAGCGCGCCTTCGCCAGCCTGCGGCAGGGCTTCGACAACGGCTGGTCGCTCAGGCTCAACGCCACCCACGACCGCAGCGACGGGGACAGCAAGCTGTTCTACCCCTACTACACGATCTACGGACTGGACCGCAGCAGCGGCGGCGGCGTCATCCCCTATGGGGGCTGGTACATCATCCACCGCAAGGTCGAAGGCCTCGATGCCGCCGCCGACGGCCCGTTCGCGCTGTTCGGCCGCGAACATCAGCTGATGTTCGGCATCAGCTGGAACCGCCGCCGCTATCTCAACACCGGCACCTACGACTTCAATGCCCGCATCCTGCTGCCCGACTACCTCGACTGGGACGGCAGCCAGGCGCGCGAGCCGAACTGGAAGGCCCTGCAGGTCTCCGGGCGCGGCACGATCACCCAGAAGTCCGGCTATGCCGCGGTCCGCTGGTCGCTGGCCGACCCGCTGTCGCTGATCACCGGCGCGCGCTACACCCACTGGACCAGCGCCGGCGAGTACAACGACACGCGCAGCAAGACCATCCCCTATGCGGGCCTGGTGTGGGACATCGACCCGACCTGGTCGGCCTATGCCAGCTATACCGGCATCTTCAATCCGCAGACCGCGCGCGATGCGCAGAACCGCTTCCTGGCGCCGAAGCTGGGCAAGAGCTACGAGCTGGGCGTGAAGGCGGGCTGGTTCGAGGACGCGCTCACCGCCTCGCTGGCGGTCTACCGCACCGCGCAGGACAACTTCCCGGTCTCCACCGGCCTGTACAACACCGCGGGCAATGCGATCTCGCTGCCGGCGGACGTGGTCAGCCGCGGCTACGAACTGGAGGTCAACGGCCGTCTGGCGGCGGGCTGGAACGCGACCTTCGGCGTCTCGCGCAACCTGATGCGCAATGCCCACGACGACAGCACGCCGGTGCCCTACCTGCCCACGACCACGCTCAAGCTGTTCACCAGCTATACCGCCCAGGGCGGTCCGCTGGACGGCCTGACCGTGGGCGGCGGGGTGAACTGGCAGAACCGCATCTACAACGATCGGGTGGTCTACATCACCGTGCCGGTGGCCCGCTCGGCGCGCATCGACCAGGGCGCCTACGCGCTGCTGAGCCTGTTCGGCCGCTATCGGATCACCCAGGCGGTGGCCGTGCAGTTGAACCTGGACAACGTGCTGGACAAGCGCTACGTCACCCAGATCGCGTCCGCCTATGGCGGCTGGGGTGCGCCGCGCAGCGGCACGCTTAGCCTGACCTGGGCGTTCTGACCCGGGCGGCCGTGCGCACCGTGACAGGGTGCGCACGGCCAAATCGGCGCTGCAGCCAGCCCCTGCCGGGCCATGCGCGAGGCCTGGAGATGGCTGCCTTCGTTGAGCTTGCTGATCGCCTGGACCAGGCCTCCCGGCTCAGCTCGGGGGATGGCGCAAGCCGCCGTGGCACGCGGCTTGAGTGGGAGCAGATGTCTCCCCAGATCTCCCAACAGCCTGCCTGTAGAGCGGAGCTTGCTCCGCTGCTCTTCGTTCGGTTCGTGGAGGAAGGCCCCAGCGGAGCGAGCTCCGCTCTACAGGTGGGAGCAGATGTCTCCACATATCTCCCAACAGCCTGGGTGTAGAGCGGAGCTTGTGGCAATCCCCTCTTGGGGACTCCGCTGCGCTTCGTTCGGTTCGTAGAGGAAGGCCCCAGCGGAGCGAGCTCCGCTCTACAGATGTGAGCCGCCCACAGGAGCAGGCTCACACCCGAGGCAGCGCTCCGGCCGAGCGGACGGCACGCGGGTCGTGGCTGCTTTCGACGCGGTTGCGGCCCTGCGCCTTGGCGCGGTACAGGGCCTGGTCGGCGCTGCGCAGCAGGGCCTCGGGCTCCTGGCCGTCGTGCGGGAAGCAGGCCAGGCCGATCGACACCGTCACCGGCGGCAGGTCCTTGCCCAGATGCGGCACGCGCATGGCCTCGACCGCGGCGCGGATCTGCTCGGCGCGCTCGGCCGCGGCCTGCGGCGTGGACTCGGGCAGGATCAGGGTGAACTCCTCGCCGCCATAGCGGCAGGCGATGTCCTCCTGCCGCGACAGTTGCTGCAGCAGCCGGCCGAAGCCGGCCAGCAGCGCGTCGCCGCCCGGGTGGCCGTGGGTGTCGTTGAAGCGCTTGAAGTGATCCAGGTCCAGCATCATCAGCGCCAGCGGCAGGCCGCGGCGCGCGCAGCGCGCCAGTTCGCGCGCCAGCGATTCTTCCAGATAGCGGCGGTTGAACAGGCCGGTCAGCGGCTCGCGGATGGACTGGATGCGCAGGCGTTCCTGCAGCTCCAGGTTGGACAGCGCCATGGCCAGCTGCTCGGCCGCGGTCTCGATCAGCTGCACGCGCGCCAGGAAGGCGTCGTCGTCCGCGGAGACATACAGGAACCCCAGCTGCTGGCCCTGCGCCATGAGCGGGATGCAGGCGGTGGCGCCGGTGTCGCCCTCGATATGGTGGCAGCGCAGTGTGCCCGGACCCTGCACCAGCTGCGGTTGGCCGCGGCGCAGCGCCCAGCAATCATCAGGCGTCAGCATCGCCGCGCTGGCCGCGCTCGGCGTGCCCCAGCCGCCCATCGCCTCGGCGTAGTCCTGCGAGGCGCGGATGCGATAGATGCTGCCGCCGGTGCCCGGCATCAGCTGCGTCATGACCTCGCAGGTCAAGGCCAGCGCCTCCTCCGCGCGCACGCAGCTCTGCAGCATGCTGGCGAAGTGGCTGAGCACGCGCAGGTCGCCGCTGGTGTGCTCCAGCTCGGCCACGGTGGCCTCCAGGCGCGCGTTGCTCTGCTGGATCCGGCGCTCGGCGCGGCGGCGGCCGCGGATCTCGCGCACCATCAGCGCATAGACCATGGCGATGACCAGGATGCCGATCGGGATGCCGGCGATCGCCAGGATGCGCAGCAGCGTGGCGCTCTCGTCGCTGGAGGCGGCGCGTTCGACCAGCAGCGCGCGCTCGGCGTCGCCCATCGTCCGCGCCTGGCGGCGGATGGCATCGGAGGTCAGACGCGCCTGCGTGTCGATCGTCGCCTGCGCGGCGGCCAGGCCCTGCTGCTGGTAGATCCGCACCACCGCGTCGGTCTGACGCAGGCGCTGGTCGATCAGCGTGCGCAGCTGGGTGACGCGCTGCTCCTGCGGGCCGTTGTCGCGCACCAGCGCGCCGAGCGCGGCGAACAGCTGCGGAATCTGTTCCTTGCCGGCCTGGTAATCGGCCAGGTAACCGACCTGGCCGGTCAGCAGATAGCCGCGTTCGGCCGATTCGGCCTCGCGCAGGCGCGCCTCGATCTCATCGATGCGCGCCATCACCTCGTGGGTGTGCGAGACCCAGCGCGCATCGGTGGCGAAGCGGTCGGCGCCGCGCAGGATGCCCCAGCCGATCAGGACGAAGATCATGGCCGCCAGCAGCGGGCCGATCTGGTTGACGAGGCGGTTCTTGGACAGCATGCGCGGCGTGGGCGGGACGACGCGCCATGGTAGCGGGCAGGCGCGATGCGATTGCGTGCAAAAGGCTTACGCGCGTCGCAGTTTTCGATTCGCGCGCAGGCGCCAGGCCCGTCGCGCTTGGGCGCTCAAAGCCAGCCCTTCTGCCGCGCCACGCGGAAGGCTTCGATGCGGTTGCCCACGCCGAGCTTGCTGATCGCCTCGGACAGGTAGTTGCGCACGGTGCCGTGCGAGAGATGCAGTTGCCTGGCGATGTCGGTGGCGCTGGCGCCGTCGCCGGCCAGGCGCAGCACCTGGCGCTCGCGCTCGTTGAGCGGATCGCGCTCGGACCAGGCTTCCAGCGCCAGCTCCGGGGCGATGGCGCGGCCGCCGCGATGCACGCTGCGCAGCGCCTCGGCCAGGTGTTCGGGCGGCGCGTCCTTGAGCAGGTAGCCGGCCACGCCGGCGTCCAGCGCGCGGCGCAGGAAGCCGGGCCGGGCGAAGGTGGTGACGATCACCACGCGCGTGGCCAGGCCGTGGCGCTGCACGCGCTGGGCCAGCTCCAGGCCGGACAGGCCGGGCATCTCGATGTCGGTGACCAGCACGTCGGGCGAGAGCCGCTGCAGGGCGCGCCAGGCGGCTTCGCCGTCGGCGGCCGCTTCGAGCACCTCGATGTCGTCCTCCAGCCCGAGCAGCGCGGCCAGCGCGCCGCGCACCATGGCCTGGTCTTCGGCCAGCAGGACGCGGATCACGGCAGAGGGAGCTGGGTGGGCATGGCGTGATTCTATATGGGGAAGCTTCATCGCCGCCGCTGCGGCGCCCCCCCTGTAGAGCGGAGCTTGCTCCGCTGAGGCTTTCCCGATCGATCCCGGCCAAAAGCAGCGGAGCAAGCTCCGCTCTACAAGAAGGCCGCGAGCTGGAACGGAGCTTGCTTCGATGGGGCTTTCCCGATTGATCCGGCCAAAAGCAGCGGAGCAAGCTCCGCTCTACAGGGGGGATGCGATTTGATTTGAAGAGACCGTTGCGGCCACGGTGGAGTCTTCGGCGAGTGCGGGGGAGGCGCAGGGCACGTGCGCCAGCACGGTGGTGCCGTGGCCGCGCACGCTGTCCACCTGCAGCGTGCCGCCGAGGGCCTGCACGCGGGCGCGCATGCCGTCCAGGCCGTTGCCCGGCACCAGCGCGCCGCCGCGACCGTCGTCGTGGATGCGCAGCGTCAGCGCCTGGTCCAGCGCGGCCACCGCGATGCGCACCGTGCGCGCCTGCGCGTGGCGCTGCACGTTGGTCACCGCCTCGCGCAGGACCATGGCGAAGGCGGTCTCCACCGCCGGCGGCAGCGGCGTGCCGTCGACGCGGTAGTCCATCGTGATGCCGTCGGTCTCCAGCAACAGCTTGGCCGAGGCCAGCTCGGCGGCCAGCTGCGCCGAGCGGATGCCGCTGACCGCGCGCCGCACCTGGGCCAGCGCCTCGCGCGAGACGCGGCTGACTTCGTCCATCTCCACGCGCGCGGCGCGCGGATCGCGCTCGATCAGGCGCGCGGCCAGGTCGGACTTCAGCGCCACCAGCGACAGGGTGTGGCCGAGCAGGTCGTGCAGGTCACGGCCGATGCGTTCGCGCTCGGCCACCGCGGCCAGGCGGCGGACCTCCTCGTGGCTCAGGCGCAGGGCCGAGTCCTTGCGCTGGTTGATCTGCTGCACCGCGATCACCAGCCCGGTGCCGATGGTGGAAATGGGCAGCCACAGCAGGATCTGCCAGGGGTAGCCGACCGCCAGCGCGCACGTCAGGAACGCGGCGTTGAGCACCAGCATGATCCCCAGGTAGCGCACGAACGCGTGCCGTCCCTCCACCCGCAGCGTCAGGCAGCCGAAGATGAAATAGCTGATGGCCGAGGGATACACCGGACACAGCGCCGCGGCCATCGCCACCATGCCCAGCGCCGCGATGTTCGCCCGCCGGCGCGGCCACACGATCGTCAGCGTGTACAGCAGCACGAACAGCGGATACGACACCAGCGTGCACAGCCACCAGGTCGCGGTGAAGCCGTTGCGCTCGAACACCGGCACCACGAACACCCAGGCCGACCAGATCAGGTGGACCGCCTCGGTCCACGGCGACTTGCCCTGCGCGATCTGGGCGGCGGCGTGCGAGCCAGGCGCGGGCCGCAGCCATGCGGGAACGGAAAAGATCATGGCGTCGGATCCTGGGCGAAGCCACGATCTTGCCACCACAGGCGCCGGGACTTCATGCGCGACGCAGCCGGCGCCGGGCGAGCGCGAGGCACACCGCCGTGAACGCGGCCAGCACGCCCGCGTGGACCAGCACCGCGCCGCCGGCATCCTGTCCCACCACCCGCAGCGCCAGCTGGCCCAGATGCCAGGCCGGCCACAGCGGTGCGAACTTGGTAAAGAAGCCCGGCAGCATCGACAGCGGCAGCCACAGGCCGGACAGCAGCGACATCGGCAGGTAGATCATGTTGACCACCGCCGGGGCGCCGCTGCCGCCGACCAGGGCGCCGACCAGCAGCCCCAGCGCGCAGAATGGCAGCACGCCCAGCACGTCCACCGTCAGCAGGGCGGCCACCTGCGCGGGCGTCAGCTGCACGCCGCCCAGCACGGTGCCGGCGATCAGCAGCAGCACGCCGACGCACAGCGCGAAGACCATGGCCATGAGCATGCGCGCGGCCAGCGGCGCGCCCGGCGGCACCGGAAGCGCGCGCTTGAGGGTGAGCAGGCCGCGTTCGCGGTCCAGCGCCAGGCTGACGCCGAAGCCGAACAGGCCCGGCCCCATCACCCCGAACACGCTGTAGCTGGCCATCAGATAGCGCTTGGCCTCGGCATGGCCATGATTGAGCAGCACACCGAACAGCAGATAGAACATCAGCGGAAACAGCAGCGTGGGCAGCACGAAGGAGCGCGTGCGCAGCAGCCGCAGCGCCTCGAAGCGCGCCTCGTTGGCATACAGCCGCAGCGTGGACGGCGCGGTGGCGGTGATGGCGTTCATGCGGCCTCCCGGCCTTGGGTGATGGCGAGGAAGGCGTCGGCCAGGCCGGCGCGGCGCACTTCCAGTTCGTCCAGCTGCGGATCGGCGGCGAGCAGGCGCGCGACGATGGGCTCGGCCGGTTCGGCCTGGATCTCCAGGACCTGCCCGTCGTAGCGCACCGCGTGCACGCCGGGCCAACGGGCGATCTCCGCCGCCGGCACCTGGGTGCGGGCGCGGATGCAGCGCTGCAGCACGCGGCCGCGCAGCTCGGCCACGCTGCCGCGCGCGACGATGTGCCCGGCCTGCAGCACCGCGACCTCGTCGGCGAGCGCCTCGGCCTCCTCCAGGTAGTGGGTGGTCAGCAGCACGGCGCAGCCGGCCGCGGCGCGGGCGCGGATCGCCGCCCACAGCTGGCGCCGCGCCTGGATGTCCAGGCCGGTGGCGGGCTCGTCCAGGAACAGCACCTCGGGCCGGCCGCAGATGGCCAGGGCGAACTGCACGCGCCGCTGTTGCCCGCCCGACAGCCGGCCGTAGCGGCGCGGCAGCAGGCCGTCCAGGCCGGCGATGGCCACGCAGTCGGCCACGCTCAGCGGGCAGGCGTAGTAGCCGCGCGTCTGCGCGATCAGCTCGCCGACGGTGAGCGTGTCGGGCAAGGCGGCGCTCTGCAGCATCACGCCGACCCGGCGCCGCGCGCTCAGTTCCTCGGGGTCGTGTCCGAACAGCAGCGCCTGCCCGGCGTCGGGCCGCTGCAGGCCCAGCAGCAGGGCCACGCTGGTGCTCTTGCCGGCGCCGTTGGGGCCGAGCAGCGCCAGCACCTGGCCGGGCCGCAGCGCCAGATCGACGCCGTCGAGCGCGACCAGCGCGCCATAGCGGGCATGCGCGCCGAGCAGCGCCGCGGGTGCCGGTGAAGCCGGATCGAGAGGAATGACGGGCATGGGACGTATCAGCCATTACCGGAAGGTGCGGTTAGCCTGCGCCGTCATGCGCGGGTCCGGCAGTGGCGTCGATCAGCCATTGCGGATGACAGCTGTCACTGGCCGCAGGGCCCACGCGCCGCGCATGCTGCGCCCCGACCGCAGGCAGGTTGTGACTTCCGGCAACTTGGTACGAATCACCCGGTCTGGTCACACTTGCGCCTCAACGACGTCATCGATGGATCCATGAACGCCTCAGCCGAACTGCTCAAGGAGCTGCGCATCGATCGCAGCAAGGCCCCGCCGCCGGCGCCCTCGCGCAAGGGTGTGTGGATCGCGGTAGTCGTCGTGCTGGTGTTGCTGGTGCTGGCGGCGGCCGCGTGGTTCGCGCTCGGCCGGGCCAAGCCGGTGCAGGTGCGCACGGCCACGGTCGCGGCGATGACCGGCGGCGCCGACGCGCCGGCCTCGGTGCTGGACGCCACCGGCTATGTGGTCGCGCGGCGCACGGCCACCGTCTCGGCGCAGATCACCGGCCGGGTCGAGGAGGTGATGATCGAGGAAGGCCAGCGCGTGGAGGCCGGCCAGATCCTGGCGCGCCTGGACCCGATCAACGCCGATGCCGAAAAGCGCCTGGCGCAGTCCCAGCTCTCCTCCTCGCAGAGCCAGGTGCAGAACGTGCAGGCGCAGCTGACCCGGGCCGAGGCCGAGGCCCGGCGCCTGGATGCGCTGGTGAACCAGCAGCTGGTCTCGCGCTCGCAGTACGACCAGCAGGTCGCCGAGCGCGATGCGCTGCGCGCCCAGCTGGAGACCGCGCGCCGCAACGTGCAGGTCGCCCGCGACCAGCTGAAGATCTCCAGCATCGGCAAGGACTACACCGTGGTGCGCGCGCCCTTCGCCGGGGTGATCACCGCCAAGGCGGCCCAGCCCGGCGAGATCGTCTCGCCGCTGTCGGCCGGCGGCGGTTTCACCCGCACCGGCATCGGCACCATCGTGGACATGGATTCGCTGGAGGTCGAGGTGGACGTGGGCGAGGCCTACATCGGCCGCGTGCAGCCCAAGATGCCGGTGGTGGCCACGCTCAACGCCTATCCAGACTGGAAGATCCCGGCCGAGGTGATCGCCGTGATCCCCACCGCCGACCGCGGCAAGGCCACGGTCAAGGTGCGCATCGCGCTGAAGGTCAAGGACCCGCGCATCGTGCCGGAGATGGGCGTCAACGTGAGCTTCCTGGAGGCCGCGCCCAAGGCCGACGCACCGGCGCCGCAGGGCGTGCGCGTGCCGGCCGCGGCGGTGGTGGAGCGCGATGGCGTACCGGTGGCCTTCGTCGTCGAGGGCGACAAGGTCCAGCGCCGCACGCTCAAGCCCGGCCAGACGCTGGCCAGCGAGCGCCAGATCCTCGACGGCCTGCGCGCCGGCGAGCAGGTGGTGCTCGATCCACCGGCCACGCTCAAGGACGGCGACAGCGTCGCGGTCGGCGATGGTGCACCGGCGTCCTGAGGTCTTCGAGTTTCAGGCGGCGGGCGATGTCGAACCCCGCCGCGCACGACCGTCGTTGCAATCGAGCAAGACCGGCGCAGCAGGCGCCGGACCGCACGCGAAGGGCGCCACGCGCCTTGCGCCTGTTTCCTTTTGCCCGGGCCTTGGCCCGCATCCACACGAGGCATCGTCATGACGTCCCTGGTTTCGATCCGCAACCTCACCAAGACCTACCAGCGCGGCCCGGAAAAGGTGCACGTGCTGCACGGCCTGGACCTGGACATCACCGCCGGCGACTTCGTCGCGCTGATGGGGCCGTCCGGCTCGGGCAAGACCACCCTGCTCAATCTGATCGGCGGGCTGGATTCGCCGACCTCGGGCGAGATCCAGATCGAGGGCGAGCACATCGAGCGGCTCAGCGGCGGCCAGCTGGCCAACTGGCGCAGCCGGCACGTGGGCTTCGTGTTCCAGTTCTACAACCTGATGCCGATGCTCACCGCGCAGAAGAACGTCGAGCTGCCGCTGCTGCTGACCGACCTGTCGGCCGCCGACCGCAAGCGCCGCGCGCAGATCGCCCTGACCCTGGTGGGCCTGGCCGAGCGCCGCGACCATCGCCCCAACGAGCTCTCCGGCGGCCAGCAGCAGCGCGTGGCCATCGCCCGGGCCATCGTCTCCGACCCGACCTTCCTGATCTGCGACGAACCCACCGGCGATCTGGACCGCGCCTCGGCCGAGGAAGTGCTGACCCTGCTGCAGCTGCTCAATCGCGACCACGGCAAGACCATCATCATGGTCACCCACGATCCCAAGGCCGCCGAGTACGCCACCCATACGGTGCACCTGGACAAGGGCGAGCTGGCCGATGCGGTCGAGCATTGAGCGATGAAACCCGGCGTGGGCCGTGCGCGAACGCAATCGCGCGCCGAGGCCCGCGCCGCGCGACGCCTCCACGCGCTTCTCCCTTAGTCCTCCTCGCCTCACGAGGTCCGTCATGAAATATCTCTCCCTGGTCTGGGCGCAGCTGTTCCGCAGCAAGACGCGCACCTTCCTGACCCTGCTCAGCGTGGTCGCCGCGTTCCTGCTGTACGGGATGCTCGACTCGGTACGCGTGGCGTTCAATTCCGGCGGCTCGGTCGATGGCGCCAACCGCCTGATCGTCGCCTCGCGCCTGTCCATCACCCAGACCCTGCCGCTCAACCTGGAGCAGAAGATCAAGCAGGTCCAGGGGGTCAAGGACGTGACCTATGCGATGTGGTTCGGCGGCATCTACCGCGACCCGAAGGACTTCTTCCCCAACTTCTCGGTCGCGCCCAACTACTTCGACCTCTACCCCAACCTGCAGCTGCCGCCCGAGCAGCTCAAGGCCTTCCAGAGCACGCGTACCGGCGCGGTGGTGGGCGAGACGCTGGCCAACAAGTTCGGCTGGAAGCTCGGCGACACCATCCCGCTGCAGGCCACCATCTTCCCGCGCGGCGGCAGCAACGACTGGCCGCTGCAGCTGGTGGGCATCTTCCGCGCCAAGGACCGCAGCACGGCGGCCAACGAGGAGAACCAGCTGGTGATGAACTGGAAGTACTTCGATGAGTCCAACGACTACATCAAGAGCCAGGTCAGCTGGTACACGGTCACGCTCCACAACCCGGACGACGCCTCGCGCGTGGCCCAGGCCATCGATGCGCTGTCGATGAACTCCGACCACGAGACCAAGTCGCAGACCGAGTCGTCCTGGCAGCAGGCCTTCGTCAAGCAGTTCGCCGACATCGGCCTGATCGTCACCTCGATCATGGGCGCGGTGTTCTTCACCCTGCTGCTGCTGACCGGCAACACCATGGCCCAGGCCGTGCGCGAGCGCGTGCCGGAGCTGGCCACGCTCAAGACGCTGGGCTTCCAGGACCGCACGATGCTGTGGCTGGTGCTGGTCGAATCGCTGCTGCTGATCGGCCTGGGCGGGGCGATCGGCCTGGGGCTGGCGGCGGGCATCCTGCCGGCGCTGGCGGCCAAGGCCGGCGGCATGCTGCCGGCGCGCGTGCCCGGCCAGACCTGGGCCGTCGGCGCGGGCCTGGTGGTGGTGATCGGGCTGGTGGTGGGCGTGCTGCCGGCGCTACGCGCCAGCCGCCTGAAGATCGTCGATGCACTGGCCGGCCGCTGAAGGAGCGCACGCATGAAACGCAAGCAAGGGTTGTGGAATGCGCTGACCATCGGCGCACTGGTGGTGGCCATCGGCGTCTGGGTGGCGCTGCCGTGGTTTCTCGTGTTGGCGCTCGCGGCGCTGCTGGGGCTGTGGCTGGGGCTGACCCGCACCGGCCGCCTGGCGCTGCAGGCCACGCGCATCGGCGTGGCCAGCCTGCCCCAGCGCTGGGGCGCGGCCTCGGTGATCGTGGTCGGCATCGCCGGCGTGGTCGCGGTGCTGGTGGCGATGCTGGCGATGGGCAACGGCTTCCAGGCCCAGCTCAACGGCACCGGCGATGAGACCAGCGCCATCGTGCTGCGCGGCGGCTCGCAGGCCGAGGCCAACTCGGTCATCACCCGCGACCAGCTGCCGCTGATCGGCCGCCTGCCCGGCATCGCGCGCGATGCCAACGGCCGGCCGCTGGTCTCGGCCGAGCTGTCGCAGGTGGTCGCGCTGCCGTCCAAGTCCGATGGTTCGGACACCAATGTGCAGGTGCGCGGCGTGGGCGAGGAGGCCTGGGCCGTGCACGAGCGCATGCGGATCATCCAGGGCCGGCGCTTCAAGCCGGGCATGCGCGAGCTGGTGGTCGGCCAGGGCGCGCTGCATCAGTTCGGTGGACTCTCGGTCGGCCAGCCGCTGAAGCTGGGCAACCAGCAGTGGCAGGTGGTCGGCGTGTTCGCCTCCGGCGATGCGCACGACTCGGAGCTGTGGGCCGATGCGGAAACCCTGGCCAGCGCCTACAACCGCCGCGCCTACCAGTCGGTGACCGTCAGGACCGAGGGCAAGGCCGGCTTCGAGCAGTTCAGGGCCGCCATGGCTGGCGATCCGCGCCTGAAGCTGGACGTGGAGACCACGCGCGCCTACTACGCCAAGCAGGGCGGCGGCCTCAACAAGCTGCTGACCATCCTGGGCACGGTGATCGGCGCGATCATGGCGGTGGGCGCGGTGTTCGGCGCGCTCAATACGATGTATGCGGCGGTGGCCGCCCGCGCCCGCGAGATCGCCACCATGCGCGCGATCGGGTTCCGTGGCCTGCCGGTGGTGACAGCGGTGATGCTGGAAACCATGCTGCTGGCGCTGCTGGGCGGGTTGCTGGGCGGCGCGCTGGCGTGGCTGCTGTTCAACAACTACAGCGTGTCCACGCTGGGGCAGAACTTCAGCCAGGTGGTGTTCCAGTTCAAGGTCTCCGCGCCGCTGCTGTGGAGCGGGCTGAAGTGGGCGCTGGCGATCGGGCTGGTGGGCGGGTTGTTCCCGGCCCTGCGCGCGGCACGCCTGCCGATCACCCAGGCGCTGCGCGAGGTCTGAGGGCTGCTTCCGCCACGAGCGCTTGGATGCGGTGAGGTCACCGCCAGCGCAGCGGAAGGTGTGGCGTGGCGTCGCCGGCGGTCTGGCCATCGACGCCTGCAGTCGATCGGACACGGCGGTCACCGCGCATCGTCGTCGCGGTGACCGCCTAACCGCACGCAAGCCGCCTGTCTGAACCCACGACAGCTGTCATGCGAATGTCATGCCGGTGCGATAGCGCGCCGGCCGGCGGCGGCGCTAGGCTGCGCCGCCGTTCGCTGTCTTCCCCACGCCGATGTCCCGCCTGCTTGTGCTGGTGCTCGCCTGCTGCGTCTGGCTGGTCGCCTGCATCCCGCCCAACTCGACCTCGCTCAGCACCCGCATCGTCGCGCCCGGTGGCGTGTCGCCGTTGCTGGATGCTCCGCGCATCGAGGGGCTGATGGCGCGTCTGCCCACCCGCAGCGGCAAGCTGCCGGGGCAAGGCGGCCTGCCGATCTACTGGCGCGCGCTGGACCCGGGCGACTACCGGCTGGACTACCGCTACACCGGCAACCCGGACGGCAGCGCGCTGCAGCAGGTGGCCTTCGACGTGGACTTCGTGCGGCCGCAGGCGCCGGCCGTCCCGCGCGGCACGGTGGTGCTGCTGCACGGCTGGATGATGGACGGCGACTCGCTGATGCCCTGGGCGCTGCAGCTGGCCCAGGCCGGCTACCGCACCGTCACCCTAGACCTGCGCAACCACGGCCGTTCCGGCAGCGGGCCGGCCGGCTACGGCACGCGCGAAGGGCAGGACGTGGCACGCGTGGTCGCGCAGCTGCGCCAACGCGGCGAGATCGCCGGCCCGCTGTACCTGTTCGGCGTGTCCTACGGCGCGGCCACGGCGATCTTCGCCGCGCACGACCTGGGCACCCAGGTGGCCGGCGTGGTGGCGATGGAATCCTTCGCCAATGCCGGCCGCGGCATCCGCGACATGGTCCCGCACATGCTGGCCGCGCGGCCGGACACGTGGAAGTCCGCCGCGACCACGCTGATCGCGCAGGCCACCTACGGCCGGCAGAACCTCGACGCGGTGATCGCCGCGGCCGACGCGCAGCTGGGGCTCAACCTGGACGATGTCGACGTGGCCGGCGCCCTGCGTGCCACGCCGGCCTGCGTGCTGATCGTCCATGGCGCCAACGACCACCACATCCCGGTCGCGCACGGCCGCATGCTCGCCGCCGCCGCGCCACGCGACCGTTATCTGGAAGTGCCGGGCGAAACCCATCTGAGCCTGCCGATGCGCCTGGACCGGCTGGCGCCGACGGTGGACGCCTGGTTCGCCGCCACCGCCACCCCGGCCTCGCGCTGCCCCGTGCCCGAGGCGCTGACCCCGCCGCTGCCGACCGAGACACTGACGGCGCAGCGCTGAAGGCGAAAAGCCGAAGGCCGCTGCGGGGGCGATGAGGCCTTCCGATCACGCCGCATCACTGTCTGCCCAGCAAGGCCAGTTGCGAGGCGAAAACCCTGCATCGCCTGAGCCGCCCTTTTGGCCTTTTCGGCCAATGGCGGCGATGGGCTCTACCGGCAAAGCACTTCGCCGCCGCGGGCCAAAAAGCCATAAGGACGGCTCCCACCTGTAGAGCGGAGCTTGCTCCGCTGCTCTTCGTTCAGTTCGTGGAAAAGCCCCAGCGGAGCAAGCTCCGCTCTACATGTAGGCCGCCGCGAGATTCGAGGAGACGGTTGCTCCCCCAAGAAGCGGCTACTCGCTCGTGGACGGCAGTGGATCGATCAGGCCGCGGGCGGTCGCCGTGACCAGGTCCGCCGGCGTGTCCAGGTCCAACTCCAGCTCCGGCGCCGCAAGCCGGCCGACCGTCTCGGGCGTCAGCGCGTTGAGCAGCTCGCGCAGGCCGGCATCGCCCTGCGGCTGGGCCTGCGCCAGGCGCGCCAGCGTGACCACCGCGGGGATGCCGATACGCGCGCCGTGCACCGTGCCGGCGCAGCCCGAGTCGGCCCGCGCGGCGGCCTCGAGCAGCGCCTGGAGATGCGCGGCCTCCAGCGCCGGCTGATCGCAGGCCAGCAGCAGCACGCGCGTGGCGCCGCGCGCGTCGATCGCCAGCGCATCGCGCGCGGCGCGCACGCTGGCGGCCAGGCCTTCGCGCCACTGGCGGTTCATGACGGTCTCCACGTCGGCGGCGCGCACCGCGGCGCTGACCTGGGTCGCGCGCGCGCCGACCACCACCAGCAGGCGCAGGGGCGCGGTGGCACGGGCCAGGCGCACGGCGCGGCGGACCAGCGGTTCACCCGCGCGCGGCAGCAGCTGCTTGACGCGGCCCAGGCGCCGGCTGCCGCCGGCGGCCAGCACCACGGCGATGTGGTCGCTCACGCCGTGCGGCCGTGATGCCAGGCCTGCAGCTGCGCGGCGATACTCAGCGCGATGGCCTGTGCGCCGCGCCCGCCCAGGTCCAGCCCCACCGGCGAACGCAGCCGCGGGGCCAGCGCCTGGCGCGCCACCGGCGGCAACAGGCGGAACAGGTCCTGCTGCCGCCGCACCGGCCCGAGCAGGCCGACGAAGGGGATATCGGTCGCGGCCAGCGCTTCGAGCGCTTCGCGATCCAGTTCGAAGTTGTGGTGCATGACCAGCGCGGCGTCGGCCCCGGCCGAAGCCGGCAGCGTCAGCGCCTCGGCAGGCGCCAGGGGCTGCAGCGCATCGGCGCCGACGGCATGCGCGTCGCCCGGCTGCCAGCGCGGGCGGCGTTCGACCAGGGTCGTGGTCCAGCCGATCTCGCGCAGCAGCGGCAGCAGCAGCGGCGTCTCCGGGCCGGCGCCCAGCACCAGCACCTGCGGCGGCGCCTGGAACAGCAGCCCGATGCCGGCGGCCAGCCCGCCCGGCGCAGGCGCGCAGGGCAGCGTCCAGCGCTGCGCGCCCAGCGTGAGGGTCAGCTGATCGAGCTTGTGCGTCTGCAGCCGCAGCGTCTGATCCTGGCCGCCGCGCCAGGCGGCGATCGCGGTCTCCAGCCCCGGCAGCAGCGCGAGCGGCAGCAGCGTCAGCTGCAGGCGGCCGCGGCAGCCGATCGCCGAGCCGGACAGCAGGTCCTCGTCTTCGCGGGTGTCCAGTTCCAGCCAGTCGGCCGCGCCGTGCTCGATCGCCGCCAGCGCGCGCACCTGGATCTCAGGCTCCAGGCAACCGCCGCTGAGCCAGCCGACCTGGCCACCGTGGGTATCGAACAGCGCCATCGCGCCGGCACGCACATAGGTCGAGCCGTCGGTGTCCACCACCAGCGCCAGTGCCGCATGCGCGGGGTCGGCGCCGGCGGCGGCGTCCAGCACCGCGCGCTGGACGTCGGCGATCTTCGGCGGGGCGGTCACGTCGTCCTTCATGGCGGCCATGGTCGCGCCTGCGGGCTGACGGGGTCGTGAGGCCATCAGCCGCGCCGGCGTCCGCGCCACAGGCTGTCGCCGACGAACACGCCCAGCGCCGCCCAGATCAGGGCGAAACCCAGGGCCCGCTCCAGCCCGAACGGCTCGCCGAACACCAGCACGCCCAGCAGCAGCTGCAGGGTCGGCGCGATGTACTGCAGCAGCCCGACCAGCGACAGCGGGATGCGCCGCACGCCGTAGGCGAAGCCCAGCAGCGGCAGCGCGGTGACCGCCCCGGCCAGCACCAGCAGCAGGTCGGTGCCCAGGCTCCAGTCGTGTACGAAGGCGCCGCCGTGCCCGGCCTCGCCCCAGGCCACCAGCGCCAGCGCCGGCACGAACAGGTACACGCTCTCCATGCCCAGTCCCGACACCGCATCGACCTGCACCAGCTTGCGCAGCAGGCCATAGGCGCCGAAGCTCAGGGCCAGGCCTAGCGCGATCCAGGGCGCGCGCCCGGCCTGCCAGGTCAGCCAGGCCACGCCGGCGGCCGCGACCGCCACCGCGATCCACTGCAGCCGCGTCAGCCGCTCGCGCAGCACCAGCACACCCAGCAGCACATTGACCAGCGGGTTGATGAAGTAGCCCAGGCTGGCCTCGACCACATGGCCGTTGTTGACCGACCAGATGTACAGCCCCCAGTTGCAGCTGATCAGCACCGAGGTCAGCGCCAGGGTGGCGCGTGCGCGCGGCTGGGCGGCGATCCGCCGCAGCCAGGCGCCGCGCTCGCGCAGGCACAGCCAGCCGACCACCAGCACGGCGCTCCAGACCACGCGGTGGGCGATGATCTGCAGCGACGGCACATGCTGCAGCAGCCGCCAGTACAGCGGGAACAGGCCCCACACCACGAACGCACCGACCGTGGCGGCCACGCCGCGCCGGTCCAGCATCGGCGCCGCCGCACTCATTTGCGCCGCACCTTGGCCAGCGTGATCACCACCACACCGACCACGATCACCGCCATCGCGCCCAGGTCGTGCGCGGTGAAGCGCTCATGCGCCAGCCACGCGCCCAGCGCTACGGCGATGACCGGATTGACGTAGGCATAGCTGCCGGCCAGCGCCGGGCGCACGTGATGCAGCAGCCAGACATAGGCGGTGAAGGCGATGACCGAGCCGAACAGCGCCAGGTAGACCACCGCCAGCACGCCCTCCAGCGGCGGCACGGCGTGCAGGCGTTCGCCGCGCAGCCAGCCGGCCAGCATGATCAACGTGCCCCCGCACAGCATCTGCCCGGCGGCGGCCATGAAGGGCGACGGCAGGTCGCGCCCGCGCGACCACACCGAGCCGAAGGCCCAGGCCATCGGCGCCAGCAGCAGGCAGACCAGCCCCTGCGGACTGGCGGTGAGCGTGCCGCCGGCGTTGAGCCACACCACCCCGGCGAAGCCCAGCATCAGGCCGAGCCACTCGATGCGCGTGGCGCGCTGGCCGCGCAGCAGGCCGAACAGCCCCATCCACACCGGCACCGAGGCCACCGCCACCGCCGCCAGGCCCGAGGACACCGTGGTCTCTGCCAGCACGACCAGCGCATTGCCCATGCCCAGCAGCAGCGCGCCCATGATGACCAGGTTCTTCCACTGCGCGCGCGTCGGCGCGGCCACCCCGCGTAGGCGCAGCACGCCCAACAGCAGCGCGCCGGCGACCACGAAACGCAGGCCCGAGGTCACCAGCAGCGGCGGCACGCCGTGCTCCAGGGCGATGCGGATCCCCAGATAGGTCGAACCCCAGACCACGTAGACCAGCAGCAGCGCGGCCGGCACGGCCAGGCCGCCGGTGCGCGGAGACGTGGCGGCGTGCATCGGGGAAGACATGGGGGTTCACCACAGCGCGGGGCCGCACAGTCTAGGGCCTGCCCCGCGCCTGGCTACACCCGCACCGGTGGAATCCGACGTTGCGGGCGCTCGCCCGGGCCCCAAACGACACGGGCGCCCCAAGGCGCCCGCATCCGATCATCGTCCGGCGGCCACCAACCCAAAGCTTCCGGAAATCTCCTACCGCCGTTACCGCGAACGCGGGAATGCCGGCTCCCCCCTGTAGAGCGGAGCTCGCTCCGCTGGGGCCTTCCCCACGAACTGAACGAAGAGCAGCGGAGCGAGCTCCGCTCTACAGGCAGACCGCTGCGAGATTTAAGGAGACAGCTGCTCCCGCCCGTGGCGACGCCCTCAATCCGCCCAGCTGCCCGACTTGGTCGACACCGGCAACACCTGCGCCGAGAGCTGCTTGTCCTGGCCCAGCACGCCGATCGCATCGCCCAGGATCGCGGCCGATTCGTGCAGCAGCGGATCGGGACGCTTGTCGGCCAGCTTCTCGCGCGCGGCATCCTTGACGATGTCGCGCTCGCTCGCGCCCAGGCCGTCGTCGGCCAGGTCGCCGGCCAGCGGGTCCAGCGGCATGCCCAGCTTCTTGCGTTCTTCCTGGCGCGACTTGCGCTGGGCTTCCTGGCGATCGCGCTCGGCCAGGCGTTCGGCCTCGTTGAGCGTCACGTACTTCTTGGCCTTCTCGGCGCGGAACTGGGCCACGTCCTCGGACCACCACTGGTATTCCAGGTCGTTCTTGACGCGTGCGTCGTGCAGGGCCTCCAGCTTCGGCAGCAGCGGGGCGAAGTTGCCGTACTGGGTGTGGCTGACCGGCGCGATCTTGGTCCAAGGCAGCGCGTTGTCGTAGGTGTCCTCGCCGTACTCGGTTGCATCGATGCTGGCCGGGAAGGCGATGTCCGGCACCACGCCCTTGTGCTGGGTGCTGCCGCCGGCCACGCGGAAGAACTGGGCGATGGTCAGCTTCAGCTGGCCGAAGCGCTTGCCGCCCTCGTTGGCCGGCCAGCGGTCCAGGTCGACCAGGTTCTGCACGGTGCCCTTGCCGAAGCTGGTCTCACCGATCACCAGGCCGCGGCCGTAGTCCTGGATGGCGCCGGCGAAGATCTCCGAGGCCGAGGCCGAGCCGCGGTTGATCAGCACCGCCAGCGGCCCGTCCCAGGACACGCCCGGAGTGGTGTCGCCGCTGACCGACACGCGGCCGCCGGATTCGCGCACCTGCACCACGGGACCCTGGTCGATGAACAGCCCGGTCAGATCGACTGCCTCGTCCAGCGAACCGCCGCCGTTGTTGCGCAGGTCCATCACCACCCCGTCGATGTGCTGGCCCTTGAAGCCGTCCAGCAGCTTGCGCACGTCGCGCGTGGCCGAGGTGTAGTTGTTCGGATCGCGGCGACGGCCCTCGAAGTCCTGATAGAACGCCGGCAGCTTGATCACGCCGATGCGCCGCTCCGGCGTGGTACCCGAGGCCGGCAGCGTCACGATCTCGCTCTTGGCGGCCTGCTCGGCCAGCTGCACCTTGTCGCGCACGATGGTCACCGTGCTGTGCGGGCCGTCCATGCCCGCCTCCGGCGCGATGAACTCCAGGCGCACGCGGGTGCCCTTCTTGCCGCGGATCAGATCGACCACATCGTCGGTGCGCCAGCCGATCACGTCGGTGAAGGCGCCATCGCTGCCCTGGGCCACGCCGACGATGCGCGCACCGGGCTGCAGCTTCTTGGACAGGTCGGCCGGGCCGCCCGGGACGATCTCGCGGATCACCACCGTGTCGTCCTGACGCTGCAGCACCGCGCCGATGCCTTCCAGCGACAGCGACATCTGCTGGTTGAACTGCTCGGCCGTCTTGGGCGTGAAGTAATCGGTATGCGGATCCACCGCCGAGGTATAGGCGTTGAGGAAGGTCTGGAACACGTCCTCGCTGTCCAGCTCGTCCACGCTGCGCTGGATGTTGGCGTAGCGCTTGTCCAGCGTCTGGGCGATGGCGTCGGGCTTCTTGCCGGCCATCTTCAGCCGCAGCCAGTCGTTCATCACCGACTTGCGCCAGATCGCGTCGAGCTCGGCGCTGTCCTTGGCCCACGGCGCCTTCTCGCGGTCGTACTCCCAGCGCTCGTGGGTGGTGAAATCGAAGTCCGGCTTCTTCAGCAGGCTGCGCGCATAGGCCACCCGCTCGCCGACGCGCTGGCGGTAGACCTGGAAGATGTCGTAGGCCGGCGAGAGCTGGCCGCTCTTGATCGCATCGTCCAGCCGCGTGGACAGCGGCATGAAGCCCTCGATGTCCTTGGCGGTGAAGAACTGCTTGCCGCCGTCCAGCGCATCCAGGTAGCGCTTGTAGACGTCCTGGGACAGCGCATCGTCCAGCGCGCGCGGGCGGTAGGCGTAGCGGCTGTCGGAGAGCAGGCCGTAGACCAGCTTGGAGGTGGTGGACTGGTCGGCGGTCGGCCCCATCGGCACCACGCTGGTGCTGGCCGGCTTGCCGGGTGTCGCGTCAGGCCGCGCCAGCAGCGCCACCGGGGCGGTCAGGGCCAGGGCCAGCAGGGTCAGGGTGAGCTTGGCTTTCATTCGATGGACTCGCGGCCGCGGGGCCGGTGGAAGCGTGTGGGGAAAGATGCGTGGAACGTTGACAACGCCACAGTGCCGAAAGTTGCGCGGGCTGTCACGCACGATGCGCGCCTAGGGGGGAGGCGGTTCCGCAATGTGAACGCGCCCGCACAAGGCGCCCATACGACACCGCCGCCAGGCTTAAGGGCCAGGCGGCGGGACAGGGTGCTGCGCAGGTCGGGGCTGGGGCGCGGATCAGGCGGCCACGCCCGCGCCGGCGGCCTGCTGGTCGGCGTGATAGGACGAGCGCACCATCGGGCCCGAAGCGACGTGGCTGAAGCCCAGCTCGTAACCATAGACCTCCAGGGCCTTGTAGTCCTCCGGCGTCCAGTAGCGCAGCACCGGGTGGTGGTGCGGGGTGGGCTGCAGGTACTGGCCGATGGTGATCATGTCCACCTCGTGCGCGCGCAGGTCGCGCATGGTGGCCTGGATCTGCTCGAAGGTCTCGCCCAGGCCGAGCATGATGCCGGACTTGGTCGGGATCTCCGGGTGCTGGGCCTTGAACTGCTTGAGCAGGGTCAGCGACCACTGGTAGTCCGCGCCCGGACGGACGTTGCGGTACAGGTCCGGCACGGTCTCGATGTTGTGGTTGAAAACGTCCGGCGGATTGGTCGCCAGGATCTCCAGCGCGCGCTCCATGCGTCCCTTGCCGCGGAAGTCGGGCGTCAGGATCTCGATGCGGGTGCCCGGCGACTTCTCGCGGATCGCGCCGATGCAGTCGACGAAATGCTGGGCACCGCCGTCGCGCAGGTCGTCGCGGTCCACGCTGGTGACCACCACGTACTTCAGCCCCATGTCGGCCACGGTATTGCCCAGGCTGGCCGGCTCATTGGCATCGGGCGGCTTCGGCCGGCCGTGGGCCACGTCGCAGAACGAGCAACGGCGGGTGCAGACCTCGCCCAGGATCATGAAGGTCGCCGTGCCGTGGCCGAAGCACTCATGGATGTTCGGGCAGCTGGCCTCCTCGCAGACGGTGACCAGGCGGTTCTCGCGCAGCTTGGCCTTGAGGTTGGCCACGGCGTTGCCCGAGGGGATGCGCACGCGGATCCAGGAGGGCTTGCGCAGCACCGGCGCGTCGGCGAACTGCACCGGCGAGCGGCCGATCTTGTCGCCGCCCAGCTGCTTGGCGCCGGTCTCCAGTGAGGCGGCGGCGGTGGGCGCAGTGACGACCTGCAACGGGATCTGGCGGGGAGCGGGCGTGTCCATGGCGTCATTCTATCGCCTCGGGCCCCGCCCCCGCCGCCGCGCGCGTCCCGCCCCACGGAACGCAGCAATGCGATGTGGGAGCCGGGAGGTGGTAGGAGGTGGTAGGAGGTGGGAAGTGGGAGCTGCCAAGGCGGCGATGAGGCTCCACCGACGATACCCATCGCCGCCATTGCCCCAAAAGCCGCAAAGGCATTGCGCTCCCTCGGGGACTGTTCTCCCGGTCAAGAATCTCGGCCTGTGGGCGTTTCGACTTCGGAGGGGCAGCGGTCCAGCGGGCGGCATCCGCTGATCCCTCAATCAGGGCATCCTGCCCTGATTCGGGCGCTCGGCATCCTGCCTCGCGCGTCGCGGCCCCCGCCCGCCGGCCCGCTGTCCCGCGCGTCAGGTCACAGGGCTTCGGTTTGCGCCCCCTTGCGCGCAGCGCAGGGGAGGGATGGGGAGGGGTCGGGGCTTTACCGGGCGAGCCACAGAAGCAGGAGCAAAAGCCCCCTCCCCGGCCCTCCCCTTCGCCTGCGGCGAAAGGAAAGGGGCAAGGCGCTGCTTGACGCCTTCGAGTCGAAAGAAGTCCCGATCCATGAGCCGAGGAGCCGGGCCGGCCGGGTCGAGGTTGCTCGCCGAAGTCGGCTCTATCGACCACGCGACCCGGAAAACAGGCAATAAAAAGCCCGAAACAGCTTGCGCCAGTTCCGGGCCTGCTCCCTCCCCCACGTCGGGATGCGGGTCAATCCTGCGCCCCCCGCGAGGACATTGCACGCTGCAGTGCAAAACGAACGCCTGCTGCAAGCTGAACCTCAATCCAGATAGCCCGGCTGGGCCTCGTACCAGCGCTTGGCGCCCAGCACATGGAAGGTATGGGCGCCGTTGCGCAGCTCCACCGCCGCGCCCAGCACGCCCCAGCGCGCGTAGAGATCGCCCTGGGCCTTGTCGCGGCCCTGCAGGCGGAAGCGCCCGACCAGGTCGAAGCGGTCGTTGCGCGCGTCGATATCGTCCAGCACCAGGTCGTGCTGGCGCCAGCGCACGCGCGTGGACGCCCGCACCGTGCCGGCATCGACCAGCTTGACCATCCAGCCCGGGTAATCGCGATCCTGCGAGAACAGGTCCAGCAGGAAGCCCACGTCCTTCATCTGCGTGGACACCGTGCCCTGCACCGCCAGTCGCTCGTCAGCCACGTCCATCTGCGCGCGCGGCAGCGACACGTTGGCCCACCAGCCGCTGCGGCTCAGCCCGGCATGGGCGAAGCTGATGTTCTTCAGCGCGACCGTGCTGCCATCGACGGCGAACCGCTGGCGCTGCAGGTCGGCGCGCTTGAGCCGCAGGTCCACGTCCACATCGCCGCGCATCGCCAGCCCCGCCGCCCGCACCTGGGCCGCGCGCGCGGCGATGCGCACCTGGCCGTTGCCCGCCTGGCCGGCCGCATCCAGCGCCAGCTGACCGGTCAGCGTGCCCGAGCCTCCGTCGAAGCGCAGATGGTCATTGGGCAAGAAGCGGTTGTACGCCCGCAGGTCCGGCACCTGCGCATTGGTGAAGGTCGCCTGCGCCTTGAGCGACTCGCGCGCCTTGGCCAGGTCGGCGTCGCTGTCGGTATGGAGCTTGAGGTCCTTGCCGCGGATGTAGGGCCGCTTGAGCTGGTCGATCGCGGCGACGCTGTAGTCGGTCAGCGCCACGTCCACGCGCGAGCGCGGCCGCCCGCCCTCGCCGGCTTCCAGCCGCGCCTTGGCGCTGCCGGTGCCGGTCACGCGCTGGGCCACTACATCGGCCTGCGCCTGCACGTGCGGGATCTCCAGGTGGCTGCCCACGGCCAGCACGCCGTGGTCCAGCGTGACATCGCCCTGCACCCGCCCGGCGCCGTCCAGCGACAGCCAGGGCACGTTGACGAACAGCGAGGTGACCCACTTGAGCGAACTGAACTGCCATTGCCCGGCCAGCCGCCCGGACGTGCGCGGCAGCAGCGTGCGCGGCTGCTCGAACGGGATCCGCGTGCCATCGGCGCGCAGGTCCGCGTCGAGCGCCAGCACGCCGTCGGTCTGCGGCGGCATGTTGGCCTTCAGATGCAGGTCGCGGTCGACCGAGAGCTGGGCGGTCAGCGTGCTGCGATGCACCTGCCCGTGCACATCGGTGATCACCACCGGCATGCGCCAGGACAGCACGCCGCCCGGGGCCAGTTCGGCCCGCACCAGCTTCAGCGCCCCCTGCACGCGGCCCTGGCCGGGCTGCAGGGTCAGTTCGAGCTTGCCCGCGTCGCTCTGCCGGGCCGCCAGCGCCGGCGTGCCGCCGGCCACGTCGAGCGCGATGCGCATGCGCCGCAGCTTCTGGATGCCCTTGGCCTGGGCGCGCGTGGTCGGCGTCATCGCGAATTCGCTGCCCAGCGTGGCGTCCTCCAGCAGCGCGACCTGGCCATAGCCCAGGCGCAGATGTTCGAAGTGCGCGGTGGAGGGCAGCAGCTCGGCCGGGCCGCCGCGCAGGCGCTTGGTGAAGCCCACCTTGGCCTTGCCCTGCCCCTCCAGCGTCAAGGGCCCGAGCGTGCCGCCGCGCACGCTGTCGCTGGTGATGGCCGGGAAGTTGAGCAGCCAGCCCCCCGGGCGCACCGGCGGCGGCGGGATCTCCTGCGCCACGCTGGCGATCTGCCCGGTCACCTCGGTGGCGCGTACGCGCGGCACATAGACTTCCTTGTGCACCAGGTTGAGCAGCGAGATGTGCCCGGCCACGCGATCGGCCTGCATGGTCCACACCACGCGCCCGACATGGCCGCGCAGCGACACCTTCCACAGCACGATCTCGCCCGGCCACCAGGTCAGCGCCGGGCCCCAGTGCATGGCGAACTTCTCCGGCTTGCGGTTGACGCTCCACGGCCCCAGCGGCGTGTTGAGGTAGAGGTTGCCGGCGACCAGATAGGCCGCGTAGCAGCCCAGCAGCAGCCAGGCCAGGCGCCGCATCCAGCGGCGCAGGGGGGATGGACGGCGCTGGGCCGTCGCGGCGTCGGAAGCATTCATCGGGCCAAGCATGCCCGACGCGTGTGTTCAGGACGTATGCGCGGCCCGGCGCAGCCACCGGGCCGCGCGCGGTCATGCGGCCTGCGCGATCCGCCGGGCGCGACGCGCCCGCACGCCGGCGGCCAGGCGTTCGAGTACGGCCACCGAATCGTCCCAGCCGATGCAGCCGTCGGTGATGCTCTGGCCATAGGTCAGCGGCTGACCCTCGATCAGGTCCTGGCGGCCGCCCACCAGATGGCTTTCCACCATCACCCCGACGATGCGCTCCTCGCCGGCGGCCAGCTGGGCCACCAGATCCTCGACGACCTTGGGCTGGTTCTCCGGTTTCTTGCCGCTGTTGGCGTGGCTGGCATCGATCATCAGGCGCGGCGCCGGGCCGTTGTGCGCCAGCACCTCGCTGGCGGCCTGCACGCTGGCCGCATCGAAGTTGGGCACCTTGCCGCCGCGCAGGATCACGTGGCAGTCCGGGTTGCCGGTGGTCGAGGCGATCGCCGACTGGCCGTGCTTGGTCACGGCCAGGAAATGATGCGGATGCGAGGCCGCGCCGACCGCGTCGACCGCGATCTTCACATCGCCGCTGGTGCCGTTCTTGAAGCCCACCGGGCAGGACAGGCCGCTGGCCATCTCGCGGTGGATCTGGCTCTCGGTGGTGCGCGCGCCGATCGCGCCCCAGGCCACCAGGTCGGAGATGTACTGCGGCGAGATCACGTCCAGGTACTCGCAGCCGGCCGGCAGGCCGAGCAGGTTGATCTCGCGCAGCAGGCTGCGCGCGGTGGCCAGG
Source organism: Pseudoxanthomonas sp. UC19_8 (assembly GCF_042700505.1). Taxonomy (NCBI): domain Bacteria; kingdom Pseudomonadati; phylum Pseudomonadota; class Gammaproteobacteria; order Lysobacterales; family Lysobacteraceae; genus Pseudoxanthomonas; species Pseudoxanthomonas sp. UC19_8. The sequence continues at coordinate 224,421 of NZ_CP170559.1, read as the reverse complement.
CCCTCGTTGATGCGGAAGCTGCCGTCCAGCCGCGGGTCGTTGATCAGGCCCTTCCAGCCCACCGTGGTGCGCGGCTTCTCGAAGTACACGCGCATGATGATTTCCAGTTCGCCGCCCAGCGCATCGCGCAGCGGGCGCAGCCGGCGCGCGTAGTCCATCGCCGCGGCCGGGTCGTGGATCGAGCAGGGGCCGATCACCACCGCCAGACGGTCGTCGCGGCCGTGCAGGATCTCGTGCAGCGCCGCGCGCGCGGCGGCGACGGTGTCGGAGGCGACGTCATCGCAGGGAAACTCCGTCATCAGCTCGGCCGGGGTATGCAGGGGCTCGATCTTGCGGATGCGCAGGTCGGAAGTGAGCGGGGCCATCTTGAAGTCTCGTGTCGTCGGATCGGTGGGGTACGTGGACCGCCGGGCTGGCAACAAAAAAGCCGCCAGGGTTGCTGGCGGCTTTCGGGATGCGTCTGAAGGGTTTCTTCAGGGTGAACGCGCTCCTTCCTCCGCCTGTGGCTTCGGAAACCAAAAGTAATAGCGGGCGCGGGGTGCGTTCATGGGCAGCATTGATACCACGGCTTTTGCGCCGGCGCGACTGTTTCATCGGCAACTCAGGCAATGCGCGATCGGGCCGATCCTTCGCCACATGATTCAATGCCGCCCATGCCTGCCCCGCCCCGACTGGAAGACCTGCGCCGCTACGCGGTCGCGCGCAGCCTGTTCACCCCGACCACGCTGGCCGGCGCGATCGCGAAGCTGGGCTTCGTCCAGGCCGATCCGATCCGCGCCCCGGCACGCGCGCAGGACCTGATCCTGCGCCATCGGGTCAAGGACTACCGCGCCGGCGACCTGGAGCGCCGCTACGCGCGGCTGCAGGTGGAAGAGGACTTCCTGGTCAACTACGGCTTCCTGCCGCGCCCCCTGCTGGCACTGCTGCATCCGCGCCAGGTCAAGGCCGCCTGGGACGCGCAGACCCGGCGACGGGCCAACGCGGTGTTGGCCTTCGTGCGCGCGCACGGCGCGGTGCATCCGCGCCAGGTCGAGCAGCACTTCGCCCATGGCCGCGTGCGCAACTACTGGGGCGGCTCGAGCAATGCCACCACCCAGCTGCTCGACGGCCTGCATTACCGCGGCCTGCTGCGGGTCAAGCGGCGCGACAGCGGCACGCGGGTCTACGAGGCCGTGGCCCATGCGCCGGCGGACGACGCGCCGGCCGCCCGCGCCGAACGCGCCGCGGCGCTGCTCGACCTGGTGGTGCGCAAGTACGCGCCGCTGCCCGCCGCCAGCCTGGGCTACCCTGGCGCGCCTGCTCGGCGGCGGCGCGCCGCATCTGAGCGACGAACTGCGCGATGCCCTGCGCCTGGCGCGCGAGCGCCTGGCCCAGGTGCGCATCGACGGCACCGACTGGTACTGGCCCGCCGACGAACATCCGCGAGCGCGCCGTTATCGCTTCGACGAGCAGCTACGCCTGCTGGCGCCCTTCGACCCCATCGTCTGGGACCGGCGCCGCTTCAGCCTGTTCTGGGACTGGACCTACAAGTTCGAGGCCTACACCCCCGCGGCCCGGCGCCAGTTCGGCTACTACGCCTTGCCGATGCTCTGGCGCGGGCAGGTGATCGGCTGGGCGAACCTGACCTGGCGCGAGGGCCAGTTGGAGGCCGCGACCGGCTATGCGGCGGGCGCGGCGCCCAGCGACGCGGCCTTCGCTCAGGCGCTGGACGAGGAGCTGGCACGCATGCGGCAATTCCTCGCACCGCGCTGAGGTCGCCAAGCCACGCGCGGAGCGCGGTCGACGCCGGAAACGAAAAGACCCCGCCTCGCGGCGGGGTCCTTGTCGTACAGCAGCAGCGGTGAGGCTGCGCGGCGGACTTAGAAGTCCATGCCGCCCATGCCACCCATGCCACCGCCCGGCGGCATCGCCGGCTCTTCCTTCTTCGGCGACTCGGCCACCATGGCTTCGGTGGTGATCATCAGGCCGGCGATGGACGCGGCGTTCTGCAGCGCGGTGCGGGTCACCTTGGTCGGATCCAGGATGCCGAACTCGACCATGTCGCCGAACTCGCCGTTGGCGGCGTTGTAGCCGAAATTGCCCGAACCGTCCTTGACCTTGTTGACGATCACGGAGGGCTCTTCACCGGCGTTGGTGACGATCTCGCGCAGCGGGGCTTCCATGGCGCGCAGGGCGATCTGGATGCCGTGGTTCTGGTCTTCGTTGATGCCCTTGATCTCGCCGATGTTGGCCTTGGCGCGGATCAGCGCGACGCCGCCGCCCGGGACCACGCCTTCTTCCACCGCAGCGCGCGTGGCGTGCAGGGCGTCTTCGACGCGGGCCTTCTTTTCCTTCATCTCGATCTCGGTGGAGGCACCGACCTTGATCACGGCCACGCCGCCGGCCAGCTTGGCCACGCGCTCCTGCAGCTTCTCGCGGTCGTAGTCCGAGGAGGTCTCCTCGATCTGCGCCTTGATCTGCTTGATGCGCGACTCGATGCCCGCGGTGTCGCCGGCGCCGTCGATGATGGTGGTGTTCTCCTTGGAGACCTGCACCTTCTTGGCGCGGCCCAGATCCTTGATCGTGGCCTTCTCCAGCGACAGGCCCACTTCCTCGGAGATCACGGTGCCGCCGGTCAGCACGGCCATGTCTTCCAGCATCGCCTTGCGACGGTCGCCGAAGCCCGGCGCCTTGACGGCCACGACCTTGACGATGCCGCGGATGGTGTTGACCACCAGGGTCGCCAGGGCCTCGCCCTCGACTTCCTCGGCCACGATCAGCAGCGGCTTGCCGGCCTTGGCCACGCCCTCGAGGACGGGCAGCAGGTCACGCACGTTGGAGATCTTCTTGTCGTGCAGCAGGATGAACGGGTCGTCCAGGTCGGCCGACTGGCTCTGCTGGTTGTTGATGAAGTACGGCGAGAGGTAGCCGCGGTCGAACTGCATGCCCTCGACCACGTCCAGCTCGTTCTCCAGGCCCGAGCCTTCCTCGACGGTGATCACGCCTTCCTTGCCGACCTTCTTCATCGCCTCGGCGATGATGTTGCCGATCGACTCGTCCGAGTTGGCCGAGATCGTGCCGACCTGGGCGATGGCCTTGTCGTCGGCGGTGGGCTTGGAGATGTTCTTCAGCTCGGCGACGGCGGCGGTCACGGCCTTGTCGATGCCGCGCTTGAGGTCCATCGGGTTCATGCCGGCGGCGACGGCCTTCATGCCTTCGCGGATGAAGGCCTGGGCCAGCACGGTGGCGGTGGTGGTGCCGTCACCGGCGTTGTCGGAGGTCTTGGAAGCGACTTCCTTGACCATCTGCGCGCCCATGTTCTCGAACTTGTCGGCCAGTTCGATCTCCTTGGCGACGGACACGCCGTCCTTGGTGATCGTCGGGGCGCCGTAGCTCTTCTCCAGCACGACGTTGCGGCCCTTCGGGCCCAGGGTGGCCTTGACGGCATTGGCGAGCACGTTCACGCCGCGCACCATGCGCGAGCGGGCGTCTTCACCGAAACGAATGTCCTTGGCAGCCATTGCGTATTACCTCGATTGTTCTTGGATGATGGGAATGAGAGAAAGCGGACGTCGCGCCGGCCTTAGCCGATGGTCGCGAAAATGTCGTCTTCCTTCACCACCAGGTACTCGGTGCCGTCCAGCTTCACTTCCGTGCCGCTGTACTTGCCGAACAGGACCTTGTCGCCGACCTTGACCTGCGGGGCGCGCACCGAACCGTTGTCCAGGATCTTGCCGGCGCCGACGGCGACGACCTCACCCTTGATCGGCTTCTCGGTGGCCGAGTCGGGGATCACGATGCCGCCCGCGGACAGCTTTTCTTCTTCCATACGCTTGATGACCACGCGGTCGAACAGCGGCTTGATGTTGCTCATGTCAATCCTCTTAAGTGATTGATTGGACTAGGAAAGGGCCGGCGATGTTAGCACTCGTCCATGACGAGTGCCAGCACACCGGGAACGCCAAGACCCAGCGCCAGGACGGCTCGGGGGGCTGACAGGGCAGATGGGGCGCTCGGGCGGGCCTTTCAAGGCGGCCGGCGAGAATTTCTTGCGGAGGCGCCTGCGGCAGACGGGGCGATTCGCTACCGCCCAAAAAAGAAGCGCACGCATGTGCGGCATGCGTGCGCTTCATAGGGAATGGTTGTGGAATCCGATTCCGTCGCGCCTTGACGTGCGCCAACTCCCCCCGCCGACGTCCTGTCAGTGCCAGCGTCCTGCCGGCAGGCATAGAGATACCAATGCGGTTGGGCGAAGCCAAGCCTGTAGCCGACCTAAACGCAGGAAAACTAGTGAGCACAAGGCGCGCAATCCCGCCGAAACCCTTTGTTAGCGCGCTATGGAAAACTTTTGGTTACCAAAAGCGCACCACGTATGCCTATTTTTGGTCACTACGTTAGTATCACTATCCTTTTCCATTCCGATCCGTGGAACGTTTGGCTATGGTCACAAAAGTTTCTGGATGGCGATCGCCACGGAGAGGTTTGATGGATGCACCCGAGCGAGTCCGCATGGCGCGGCGCCTTGCCGGTCTCTCGCAAAGTCAGTTGGCAGAATCCGTCGGGGTGCAGCGCAGCGCCGTGAGCCATTGGGAGTCTCCCAAGGGCAAGAGTCCCAGTGTCTCGCACCTGCGTGAAGTAGCGCTGGCGACGGGCACGCAGTTCGAGTGGCTGGCCACCGGCCGCGGCGCGATGACGCTCTCGCGCGAGGTGGAACTGGATTCGATCGCCACCGCCGAGGCCATCCTGGTCGAGGACCCGCTGGAGTTCCGCCTGGTGCGCGCCTTTCGCGAGGCGCCGCTAAAGGCGCGCCTGTCGTTGCTGGAAGTGATGGAAACCCTGGCCCTGCAGCGCACCGGGCGCCCCCGCACCCGCAGTCCCGGCCGCCCGGGCGGCGACGCGCGCGGCGGCTGAGCGATCCGGCCCGGCCCGCGGCGCGCGGGCGGCGATCGACCTCAGGCCCGGTGCCGGGAAGGCCCAGACACCGGATCGGCGGCAAGCCCACGCCCCTTGCAACACAGTGGCGCCGCCTGCGGGACCGGCCGCTCCGCTAAGCTTGGCCGCATGTCGCTGATCTCCCGTCTGGCCCGTCCGCTGGCCCTGCTCGCCCTGCTCGTCCCCACCCTGCCGGCCACGGCGGCCGACCCGTCCGAGCTGCTGCCGGTCGACCAGGCCTTCGTGCTGGGCGCCCAGGGCAAGCCGGACGGCATCGTCCTGCACTGGAAGATCGCCGACGGCTATTACCTGTACCGGCAGCGGATCTCGGTGGAGGCGCAGGGCGGCGGGTTCACGGCCGGCGCGCTGCAGCTGCCGGACGGGGACAAGCACGTCGACGAGTTCTTCGGGCCGGTGGAGACCTACCGCAAGCAGCTCGATGCGCTTCTGCCGGGCAAGGCCACGACCGCTGGCCAGGTCACGCTGAAGGTGCGCTACCAGGGCTGCGCCGATGCCGGGCTGTGCTATCCGCCGCAGACCCGCACGCTGCAGGTGGCGGTTCCGGCCGCCGCGGCGTCCGGCGCCGGCACGGGGCTGGGCCTGCCGCTCGGCGGCGCCTCGGCCGGGGGATCGACGCTGCTGGGCACGCAGGCCGCCGTGCCGGGCGCCACCGATGCTGCCCCCCTGCCCGAGGCGCAGGCCTTCGCCTTCGAGGCCATCGCCGACGGCGGCAATCAGCTGCTGCTGCGCTTCACCCCGGCCAAGGGCTATTACCTGTACCGCGACCGCACCCAGCTAGCGCTGCACGGCGCCGAGGGGCTGTCGCTGGGCGCGCCGCGCTGGCCGCCGGGCAAGGCCCATCGCGACGAGCACTTCGGCGAGGTCACGGTGTACTTCGACCAGGTCGAGGTGCCGGTGCCGGTGATCCGCGACCGCGCCGACGCGGCCAAGGCCACGCTGGAGGTCACCTTCCAGGGCTGCCAGACCGATGGCATCTGCTATCCGCCGATGACCCGCCAGGTCGCGCTTGCGCTGCCGGCCGGCACGGTGACGCCGCCCGAGGCGCGCGCCGTCGCGCTGGCCGCGCCGGTGGCGCTGGAAGCCGGCACCGCTGCCCCGGCGGCAACGCCACCGGCTCCGGCCGAGGTGCCGCGTTCGACCCCGCCGCCGGAGGCGCTGGCGCGCGCCGACCAGGGCGCCGGCGGCGCGTCCGGCTGGGCGCTGGCCCTGGTCGCGGCCTTGCTCGGCGGGCTGATCCTCAACGTGATGCCGTGCGTGCTGCCGGTGCTCTCGCTCAAGGCTTTGTCCCTGGCCGAGAGCGGACGCGGCCGGGCGCGGGCCGGCGCCCTGGCCTATACCGCCGGCGTGCTGCTGAGCTTCCTGCTGGTCGGCGGCGTCGCGCTGGCCCTGCGCGCCACCGGGCAGGCGCTGGGCTGGGGCTTCCAGCTGCAGCAGCCGCTGGTCACCGGCGCGCTGGCCTATCTGATGTTCGCCGTGGGCCTGAGCCTGTCGGGCGTGTTCGCCGTCGGCTACGGGCTGGCCGGTGTCGGCCGCGGGCTGACCGAGCGCGGCGGGCTGTCCGGCGATTTCTTCACCGGCGTGCTGGCGGTGGTGGTGGCCAGCCCGTGCACGGCGCCGTTCATGGGCTCGGCGCTGACCTTCGCCTTCGCCGCGCCCGTGCCGGTCGCGCTGGCGGTGTTCGCGCTGCTGGGCCTGGGCCTGGCACTGCCGTTCCTGCTGATCGGGCTGGTGCCGGCGCTGGCCGCGCGGCTGCCGCGCCCGGGCGCGTGGATGGACACGCTCAAGCAGGTGCTGGCCTTCCCGATGTATCTGACCGCGGTGTGGATGCTGTGGGTGCTGGGCAAGCAGCGCGGCATCGACGCGGTCGGCCTGGCCCTGGTCGGCCTGGTGGTGCTGGCGCTGGGGCTGTGGGCGTTCCAGCGCGTGCGCTTCCAGACCGCGCCGCTGCGGCGCGGCCTGGCGGTGGTGGTGCTGATCGCCTCACTGGTGCCGCTGGTGCTGCTGCACCGGCTGCCGGCCGCGAGCACGCCCGCGGCCACCGCGGCGGCCGACGGGATCGAGCCCTATTCGCCGCAGCGCCTGGACGCGCTGCGCAAACAGGGCCAGGTGGTCTTCGTCGACATGACCGCCGACTGGTGCGTGACCTGCAAGGCCAACGAGAAGGCCGTGCTGTCGGGGGATGACTTCAAGCAGGCGATGCAGTCGGCCGGCGCGGTGCTGATGCGCGGCGACTGGACCAATGTCGATCCGCAGATCACCGCCTTCCTGCAGGCGCACAAGGCGGTGGGCGTGCCGCTGTACGTGGTGTTTCCGAAGAGCGGCGGCGAGGGCGAGGTGCTGCCCACCGTGCTGACCACGCCGATGGTGCGCGACGCCCTGCAGCGGGCCTCGGCACGGTGAGCGCCCGGGTGGTGCTGGTGGCCGTGGCCGCCGGCGTGCTCGGCGTCGCCGCCGGGTGGTGGTGGCAGGGCGCCGGTTCGCGGCGCCCTGCCACCGAAGCACCTTCCCCTGCTCCCGCCACCCCCACGGTGCCGATGGCCGCGGTCGGCGAGGCGATGCCTGCCCTCGTCCTGCCCGATCCGCACGGCAAGTCCGTCGATCTGGCGCAGCTGGCCGGCGGCCGGCCGCTGCTGATCAACGCCTGGGCCAGCTGGTGCGCGCCCTGCGTCAAGGAGATGCCGGAGCTCGACCGCTTCGCCGCGGCCCAGGGCGCGCGCGGCGTGCAGGTGGTCGGCCTGGCACTGGACAGCGCGCAGAACGTGCAGCAGTTCCTGCAGCGCGTGCCGGTGCGCTATGCGCTGGTGCTGGACACGCCCGGCCCGGCCGATGCCAGCGTCCGGCTGGGCAACCGGGCCGGCGTGCTGCCCTACAGCGTGCTGGTCGGCGCCGATGGGCGCATCCTGCGGCAGAAGGTCGGGCCCTTCGCCGACGGCGAGATCGAGCGCTGGATCGGCGCTGCGGCGCCGGCGGCCGCGCAAATTCAAACGCGCGATTAAATCGCCGCAAAGTTCGGCGAACTGGACAGCATTGCCAGCTTCCTCCAGACTGCCGCCTCCTCGCGGAGCGCGCCATGGCCGACCAGCAGCATCGATCCCTTCGCCGCGCAGCCTGGCCCCGCGTCTGCACGCCGGCGGCCACGGCCGCACCAGCGCGCGCCTGCCGCGCCTGATCCGCGCCCCCGGCCCATCCGCCGGGCCCGCCACCTCCTCCTTATCGCGTTCAACCACCGAGGCCTTTCATGGACCTGCGCAAGATCAAGAAACTCATCGACCTGCTGGAAGAATCCAATCTCGCCGAAATCGAGATCAAGGAAGGCGAGGAGTCCGTCCGACTGGCCCGCGTGCCCAAGGGCGGCTACGCCGCACCCGCCGCCGCGCCGGTGAGCTATGCCGCCGCGCCCGCGCCGGCCGAGGCCAAGGCCATGCCGATGAGCTCGCCCACCGAGGCCTCCACCGGCGGTGCGGCCAAGCCCGCCAGCGGCCTGCCCGAGGGCCACGTGCTGCGCTCGCCGATGGTCGGCACCTTCTACACCTCCCCGGCCCCGGACAAGCCGGCCTTCGTCACCGTCGGCCAGCAGGTCAAGGCCGGCGAGACGCTGGCCATCATCGAGGCGATGAAAATGTTCAACCCGATCGAGGCCGACCAGTCCGGCACCATCGTCGCGGTCATGTGCGAGAGCGGCCAGCCGGTGGAGTTCGATCAGCCGCTGTTTGTTATTGGCTAAAGACAGGGATTGGGGAATGGAGAATGGGGAATCGTCAAAGCGACCGCACGAGCGGCTCGACGTTTGGCGCGACTCCATGGATCTGGTGGAACGCATCTACCGACTCTCCGAAGCGTTTCCGGCCACGGAACGCTTCGGGCTGACGGCGCAGCTGCGCCGCGCAGCGGTGAGCATCCCCGCCAACATCGCCGAAGGCGCGGCGCGCCGCTCCACTCCCGAATACCTGCGCTTCCTGTCGATCGCGCGCGGCTCGCTGTCCGAGGCCAGCACGCATCTGCAGATCGCACACCGGCTCGACTACACCTCCGATGCCGCCTCACTGGACGGGTTGATCGACACGATCTTCGCCAAGTTGACCGCATTGATGAATGCCTTAGGCAAGCGCGGAGATTGACGATGCAGACCGTCCTCCATTCCCGATTCTCCATTCCCAATTCCCGGCCTTCCCATGCTCGATAAAGTCGTCATCGCCAACCGTGGCGAGATCGCGCTGCGCATCCTGCGCGCGTGCCAAACCCTGGGCATCCGCACGGTCGCGGTCCACTCCACCGTCGATCGCAACCTCAAGCACGTGGCCATGGCCGACGAGTCGGTGTGCATCGGCCCGGCGCCCTCGGCCGAGAGCTACCTCAACATCCCGCGCCTGATCGCCGCGGCCGAGGTCACCGACGCCCAGGCCATCCATCCCGGCTACGGCTTCCTGTCGGAGAACGCCGACTTCGCCGAGCGCGTGGAGGAGTCCGGCTTCATCTTCATCGGCCCCAAGGCCGACACCATCCGCCTGATGGGCGACAAGGTCGAGGCCATCCGCGCGATGAAGTCCGCCGGCGTGCCCTGCGTGCCGGGCTCGGGCGGCCCGCTCGGCGATGACATCGTGACCAACACCAAGATCGCCCGCGAGATCGGCTATCCGGTGATCATCAAGGCGGCCGGCGGTGGCGGCGGGCGCGGCATGCGCGTGGTGCATGCCGAAGGCGCGCTGAAGTCCTCCATCGAGACCACCAAGGCCGAGGCCAAGGCGGCCTTCGGCAACGGCGAGGTCTACATGGAGAAGTACCTGGAGAATCCGCGCCACGTGGAGATCCAGGTGCTGGCCGACGGCCAGGGCAACGCCATCCATCTGGGCGAGCGCGACTGCTCGATGCAGCGCCGCCACCAGAAGGTGGTCGAGGAAGCCCCGGCGCCGGGCATCACCCCGGCGCTGCGCGACGAGATCGGCAAGGTCTGCGTGGATGCGTGCATCCGCATCGGCTATCGCGGCGCAGGCACGTTCGAGTTCCTGTTCGAGGACGGGCGCTTCTACTTCATCGAAATGAACACCCGCATCCAGGTCGAGCATCCGGTCACCGAGATGGTCACCGGCATCGACCTGGTGTGCGAGCAGCTCAAGATCGCCGCCGGCCAGAAACTGTCGATCAAGCAGAGCGACATCGTCTTGAACGGCCACGCCATCGAGTGCCGCATCAATGCCGAGGACCCGGAGACCTTCATGCCGCATCCGGGCCTGATCCAGCACTTCCATCCGCCGGGTGGCCCCGGCGTGCGCGTGGACACGCACATCTACGAGGGCTACCGCGTGCCGCCGAACTACGACTCGATGATCGGCAAGCTGATCGTGCACGGCCCCGACCGCGAGACGGCCATCGCGCGCATGCGCGTGGCCCTGAGCGAGACGGTGGTCGAAGGCATCCGCACCAACATCCCGCTGCAGCAGCGGATCATGCGCGACAAGGGCTTCCAGGCCGGCGGCCAGAACATCCACTACCTGGAAAAGCGCCTGGCCGAGCGCAAGACCAAGGCGATCTCGCTGACCTGATCGGGTCAGCGCATTGTCTGGAAGAAGGATATTCGCCGGAGCGCGGGGCCGATAACACGGACTCCGCCCACCAGCGTCGACCCGACCGGGCGCGGCTGCTCGGCTCAGCCCTCGATGGCTCGCTCCTGGAAAGGATCGACCCCGCGTGATGCGCTGCTGTGGGAGCGCCTGTCTCCTCAAATCCAGCAACGACCTGCCTGTAGAGCGGAGCTTGCTCCGCTGCTCTTGGTTCGGTTCGTGGGAAAGCCCCAGCGGAGCGAGCTCCGCTCTACGAACTCTTCGTTTCTGTGACTTGCCCGGGAAAGCCCCAACCCCTCCCATCCCTCCCCTGCGCTGCGCGCAAGGGAGGGGGCCTCAAGTCGATACCTTCCCGTCACTGATCGCGTTGTGCGCGAGGAAGGGTTCGAGCGCCCCCGCAAACCGAAGTCCTGTGACATGACGCGTGCGGCAGCGGGCCGGCGGGCGGGGGCCGCGCCTAGCGAGGCAGGAGCCGAGCGCCCGAATCAGTGCAGAATGCCCTGATTGAGGGATCAGCGGCCCCCGCCCGCCGGACCGCTGCCCTTCCGAAGCCACAAACGCCCTCCCCCCACAGCGCTCCTCAAAAACGGGAAGGACCAAGAAAAAGGCCGGCATCAAGCCGGCCTTTTCGTCTCCGCGCATACCGAAATAAGCGCGATACCGAGACGCTCAGTGCTTGGCCGGCGCCGGCTGCGCGGTCCCCGGCAGCGGCTCGGTGCCGAGCGCCGAGCTGGGGCTGACCACCATCACCGTCTCGGTCGAGCCATCCGGCCAGACGATCTGGAAGGTCGAACCCGGCTGCAGCGAAGAGAACGGCATCCCGCTCTGTGCCCGGTAGAGCGCGGCGATCTCGGCCGCGCCGGCACGGCGCGTGTCGCGTTCGGAGGTCACCGACGTCAGCTGGATCTTGGACAGACCGCGGTAGCGCTCCTCGGCCGTGTCGAGGATCACGATCCCGACCGCACCGACGGTATAGGCCACGAACAGCACGGCCCAGCCCCAGGTGCGCACGCCTTTCAGAAAACGCCGCTGCTTCATCTTGCTTCTCCTTGCCTGGTCGACTGCACCAGACGATTGACCATCGTGTCGATCGTGTCGGCGCCCTGGCGCGGCACGGCCGCGTCCATCACGAACGCCGGGAAATCCTGATTGGCATCGCGCGAGCAGATGCCGCCGTTGGCGCAATAGCGCGTCATCAGCGCGCTGCGCGGCCCGCACGCCAGCCCCAGCCTGCAGGCGGCCAGCTGCCAGGCCAGCTCGGCGAAGGACGTGCCGGCCACCATGTCCTGATAGGTGTCATCGCCGCTGGCCGCCGCGCCCAGCGCGCCGGACAGCGCCAGATAGGCCTGCGGATCGCCCGCATCCAGCACACGCTGGACCAGCGCGCGCTTGTACGCCGCCGAAGGCTCCAGCGGCTGGCCCAAGGCCAGCAGCGAGGCCTCGGCCGCCAGCTGCCCGCCGCGCGCGGCCTGCCGGCGCGCCGCGACGATGCGGTCGCGGCTGACGCCGTCGGCCGGCGAATAACCGCTGCAGCGCGAACCCATGCGCGCGCGCGCCTGCGCCATCGCCGCGCCGGCCTGACCGGCCAGGCCGGCGATGGCGCGGGTATCGGCGTCGAAGGCCTGCGGATCCTGCGCATAGCCGGCGCAGTACTCGTCGACCTGGCTGGCGACCCAGCGCGCCTGCACGTCGCCGGCGTCGGCCGCGACCTGCAGACGCTGGCGGTAGTCGTGCAGGTCCGGGACCTGTTCGAACGCGGCGGACAGATCGGCCGGCAGACCGTGCAGCGGAATCGACGTCCCGCGCCGGGCCTGCTCCAGCGCCGACAGCGCCACGACCGGCAGGCTGTGCAGCGGCGCCTGCGTACCGGCATCGGCCTCCAGCGCCGCATGCCGCGCACCGCGCGTGGCGGTCATCGCCCACGCCAGCGCCGCCGCCAGGGCCAGCCCGGCAGCGCAACGCATTGCAGTGCTGCGAAACACCAGATGCCTCATCGTCGAGACGACACGCGCGGGAAGCCAGAAAAGAGGCGTGACCGCCACCGGCGCAGGGCGCGGCGGGTCACGGCGGCCGGCAGTCTAGCCCATGCCCGGCGCCGGGTCCTCGCCCAGGCGCGGCAGAGCGGACCTGCGTCCCGGTTCTGGGCCTGTCCGAGGGCAATGGTCTAGCATGCCCGGCCCCCTTGCCCGCCTGACACGCCCATGCCATTCCTCGAACTCTCCGTCCCCTGCAGCGAGGCCCGCCAGCCACGCTACGAGACCGCGCTGGAGGACCTGGGCGCGCTCGCCGTGACCCTGGTCGATGCCGACGCCGAGACCAGCAACGAGCGCGCGATCCTGGAACCGGGCGTGGGCCAGACGCCGCTGTGGGAGGCGCTGGTGCTGACCGCGCTGTTCCCCGAGGAGACCGACGCCCTGGCCCTGCTGGCGGCGCTGGAGGCCTTCGATCCGGGGCTGGACTGGACCCAGGCGAGTTTCCGCATCGTCGCCGACCAGGACTGGGAACGCGCGTGGCTGGACCAGTTCCAGCCGATGGTCTTCGGCGCGCGCACCTGGATCGTGCCGTGGAACCATGACCTGCCCGAGGCCGCCCAGGCCGCCGACGCGGCCGTGGTCCGGCTGGACCCGGGGCTGGCCTTCGGCTCGGGCACGCACCCGACCACCGCGCTGTGCCTGCAGTGGCTGGACGCGCTGGCCGGCGAAGGGCGGCTGCAGGACCAGACCGTGCTCGACTTCGGCTGCGGCTCGGGGATCCTGGCGCTGGCCGCGCTGAAGCTGGGCGCCGAAGGCGCGGTGGGCGTGGACAACGACCCGCAGGCGCTGATCGCCACCCACGACAACGCCGAGCGCAACGCGGTGCAGGCGCGGCTGCAGGTGTTCCTGCCGGCCGACGAGCCGGCGCGCACCTATCCGGTGGTGGTGGCCAACATCCTGGCCTCGGCGCTGGATGCGCTGGCCGATACGCTGGCCGCGCGCGTGGCACCGGGCGGACGCCTTGCCATGAGCGGCATCCTGCACGGCCAGGAGGAGGAACTGCTGCAGCGCTACGCGCCGTGGTTCACCGAGCTGCGCGCCACCCGGATGGAGGACTGGATGCGCATCGACGGCGTGCGCCGCACCGGGGCCGCGCCGGCCTGAACATGCTTGAATAAGGCGATGAGCGCCTGCCCGCACTGCCACCTGCCGCTGCCGACCGAGCCGGGCAGCGGCGCGTGGCCGGCGCATTGCCCGCGCTGCGGCCAGGCGCTGGGCGAGGCGCCCCGAGCGGCCAGCATCGCCAGCCTGCTGCGCGCGCCGCCGCAGGGCGAGGTGGGCCACTTCACCCGGCCCGCGCCGTCTTCCGACCCGCCCGCCGCGCCGGCCGCGCCCGCTGCCGAAGCGCCGCGCGCCGTTCCCGAACACCTCCCCACAGAACCTCCGGCGGCCGCGCAGGCCGCCGTCGTGCAAGACCCTTCGATGATCGATCCCGACTCCCGCGATTCCACCGCCACCGAGGCACCGACCGCCGACACGCCGCAGGCCGCCCCGAGCTTCCTGCGCACTGCGGCGCCGGTGGCGCGGCCTCCGGTGCCGGGCTGGCAGTGGGCGATCCTGGCCGCGCTGGGCGCGCTGCTGGCGCTGCAGCTGCTGGTGGCCGATCGCGCGCGCCTGGCCCAGGACGCGGCCTGGCGCCCGACCCTGGAGCGACTGTGCGGTGCGCTGCGCTGCACGCTGCCGGCGTGGCAGCAGCCGCGCGACTACACCATGCTGACCCGCGACGTGCAGCCGATGGCCGATGCCGCCGGCATGCTGCGCGTGCGCGCCACCTTCCGCAACGACGCGCCTTGGCCGCAGCCCTGGCCGGCGATCGTCCTGTCGCTGTCCGATGCCGACGGCCGCGTGACCGGCGCACGCGCGCTGCTGCCCAGCGATTACCTCGAGCCTGGCCTGCGCGGGACAACGCTGGCCCCGGGCCAGAGCGGCCAGATGACCGTACCGGTGCGTGAACCGGACGGCGGCGCGGTTGCCTTCGCCTTCGAATTTCGCTGAACACGCGAAGAAGCGACGCAGCGCGCGTGCGCCCGCCGCGGCCACGCGCTAGACTCGCTCCCCCGCCGCGCTCCGCCTCGCGTGTCGAACGCCGGCCGGGTTCATTTCGATGCGACAAACATCCGGGGATGCCTTGAACGCCACGACCCGCCAGGACTCCAGTCGTGGCACGCCAAAGTCGCCGTTGCGCGAACACGTTGCCCAGTCGGTGCGCCGCTACCTGCGCGACCTCAACGGCTGCGAGGCCGACGACGTCTACGAGATCGTGCTGCGCGAGATGGAAATCCCGCTGTTCGTCGAAGTGCTCAACCATTGCGAAGGCAACCAGAGCCGCGCCGCGGCCCTGCTGGGCATCCATCGCGCCACGCTGCGCAAGAAGCTCAAGGACTACGGGCTGACCTGAGCGGTCGGTGGCCCATCGACATCCGGCGCGGCGCAGCACGCGCACGCTTTCGCTGACGATCCACATCGTGCGCATCCGGACGCGCGCCTGGCGCACCACGCGCCCCACGCTGCGCACGGCGCAACAAGCAACAAACACGTCACACCCGCACTGCGAAGCCGGCCAGAAAGCGAACGGTCGAGCGGATCGCTGACCTGCATCTCTTGCGAACAGGCACCGCGCACACGGCGGAGCCAGCGGTGGCCAGCAACGCGCCGTCGCCATGGCAGGAGCGCCTGCCACGACAGGCCGGCGGCATAAACTCTCGCCGAGGCAGGTTCCCGAACCCGATGGACAGGCAGAGGCATCCGACATGATCGACCACACCGGCATCGCCGTCAGCGACTACGAGAGAAGCAAGGCGTTCTACACCCAGGCGCTCGCGCCCCTGGGCTACCGCCTGCTCATGGAAGTGAGCGCGGAACTGACGGGCAGCCACGACATGGCCGGCTTCGGGGAGCCGCCCAAGACCGACTTCTGGATCAGCAGCGGCGGCCCCAACCGGCCGGCGATCCACATCGCGTTCCGGGCCGCCGACCGCGCGGCGGTCGATGCCTTCCATGCCGCGGCCCTGGCGGCAGGCGGCATCGACAACGGGGGCCCGGGCGTGCGGCCGCACTACCACCCCCACTACTACGGCGCCTTCGTGCGCGACCCGGACGGCCACAACATCGAAGCGGTCTGCCACTCGGCACCCGCCTGATCACCCGCGCGCTGCGGGGCATGGACTGCGAAGCCACTGCCTGGCAGCGGCGCGAGCCGGGACAGCCCGGCGGCAGCCACGGGCCGCGGGGCTCTACAATATCGCCCCCGCGTCGCTTCCCACTCCTGACCATGTCTTCCGATCTGCTGCCCGTGCGCCGGGCCCTGCTGTCCGTTTCCGACAAGACCGGCCTGCTCGAGCTGGCCCGTGCGCTGGCCGCGCGCGGCGTCGAACTGCTCTCCACCGGCGGCACCGCCAAGGCGATCCGCGACGCCGGCCTGCCGGTCAAGGACGTGTCCGAGGTCACCGGCTTCCCCGAGATGATGGACGGCCGGGTCAAGACGCTGCATCCGCTGGTGCACGGCGGCCTGCTGGGCCGCGCCGGCCTCGACGATGCGGTGATGGCGCAGCACGGCATCGCCCCGATCGATCTGCTGGTGCTCAACCTCTATCCGTTCGAGGCGGTCACCTCCAAGGCCGACTGCACGCTGGCCGACGCGGTGGAGAACATCGACATCGGCGGCCCGGCGATGCTGCGCAGCGCGGCCAAGAACTTCGCGCGCGTGGCCGTGGCGACCTCGCCGGACCAGTACGCCGAACTGCTGGCCGAGCTGGACGCCCACGACGGCCAGCTCTCGGCGGCCAAGCGCTTCGCGCTGTCGGTGGCCGCGTTCAACCGCGTGGCGCAGTACGACGCGGCGATCAGCAACTACCTGTCCTCGTGCGTGGGACCTTCCGCGGAGGCCGGCACCGCCGCACGCGGACAGGCCATGGAGGCCGCGCCGGAGCGTTCGCTGTTCTCCGCGCAGGCCAACGGCAACTTCGTCAAGGTGATGGACCTGCGCTACGGCGAGAACCCGCACCAGCGCGCCGCCTTCTACCGCGACCTGTATCCGGCGCCCGGCTCGCTGGCCACCTTCGCCCAGCTGCAGGGCAAGGAGCTGAGCTACAACAACATCGCCGACAGCGACGCGGCCTGGGAATGCGTGCGCCAGTTCGACGCGCCGGCCTGCGTGATCGTCAAGCACGCCAACCCCTGCGGCGTGGCCGTGGGCGCAGGCACCGGCGATGCCTACGAGCTGGCCTATGCGACAGATCCGACCAGCGCCTTCGGCGGCATCATCGCCTTCAACCGCACGCTGGACGCGGCCACGGCCAAGGTGATCCTGGACCGCCAGTTCGTCGAGGTGCTGATCGCGCCGGACTACGAGCAGGGCGCGCTGGACTACGCCACCAAGAAGGCCAACGTGCGCGTGCTGCGCATCCCGCTGGCGCCGCCTTCGCCGCATTTCATCGACACCAAGCGCATCGGCTCGGGCATGTTGATGCAGACCGCCGACGACCGCGTGGTGACCCGCGACGAGCTGAAGGTGGTGACCCAGCTGGCGCCGACCGAGGCGCAGTTCGAGGACCTGCTGTTCGCGTGGAAGGTGGCCAAGTTCGTCAAGTCCAACGCCATCGTCTACGCCAAGGACCACCGCACGATCGGCGTCGGCGCCGGGCAGATGAGCCGGGTGTACTCGGCGCGCATCGCCGGCATCAAGGCGCAGGACGCCGGCCTGGTGGTGGAGGGTTCGGTGATGGCCAGCGATGCGTTCTTCCCGTTCCGCGACGGCATCGACGCCGCCGCGCAGGCCGGCATCAAGGCGGTGATCCAGCCCGGCGGCTCGATGCGCGACGGCGAGGTGATCGCCGCGGCCGACGAGCACGGCATCGCGATGGTGTTCACCGGCGTGCGGCACTTCCGGCACTGAGAAGCCGGGATTGGGGATTCGGGATTGGGGATTCGCAACAGCGAAGCCCCTTCCAGACCCACGATCCCGCCTCTGCTTCTAACGAATCCCCAATCCCGAATCCCCAATCCCAGCCCCCCAATGAAAATCCTCGTCATCGGCTCCGGCGGCCGCGAACACGCCCTGGCCTGGAAGCTGGCCCAGTCCGCCCGTGTCAGTGAGGTGCTGGTCGCGCCGGGCAATGCCGGCACCGCGACCGAGCGCGGCTGCCGCAACGTGCCGGTCAAGGTCACCGACATCGAAGGGCTGCTCAAGCTCGCGCAGGACGAAGGCGTGGCGCTGACCGTGGTCGGGCCGGAAGTGCCGCTGGTGCTCGGCGTGGTCGATGCGTTTCGCGCCGCGGGTCTGCGCATCTTCGGGCCGAGCGCGGCCGCCGCGCAGTTGGAAGGCAGCAAGGCCTTCGCCAAGGACTTTCTCGCCCGCCACGGCATCCCGACCGCGTTCTACCAGGTGCATACCGACGTGGACGCGGCGCTGGCTTATGTGCGCGACAAGGGCGCGCCGATCGTGATCAAGGCCGACGGCCTGGCCGCGGGCAAGGGTGTGATCGTGGCGATGACGCTGGAGGAGGCCGAGGCCGCCGTGCGCGACATGCTCAGCGGCAACGCCTTCGGGCAGGCCGGCGCGCGCGTGGTGATCGAGGAGTTCCTCGACGGCGAGGAGGCCAGCTTCATCTCGATGGTCGACGGGCGCACCGCGCTGCCGATGGCCACCAGCCAGGACCACAAGCGCGTGGGCGACGGCGACACCGGCCCCAACACCGGCGGCATGGGCGCCTACTCGCCCGCGCCGGTGGTGACGCCGCAGGTGCACGAGCGCGTGATGCGCGAGGTGGTCGAGCCGACCGTGGCCGGCATGATCGCCGACGGCGTGCCGTTCACCGGTTTCCTCTATGCCGGGCTGATGATCGACGCCAGCGGCGCGCCGAAAGTGATCGAGTTCAACGTGCGCTTCGGCGACCCGGAGACCCAGCCGGTGATGCTTCGTCTGCAGTCCGACCTGGTGGAGCTGGTCGAGGCCGCGATCGACGGCCGCCTCGACGAGGTCCAGGCGCAGTGGGACCCGCGGCCCTCGCTGGGCGTGGTGATCGCCGCCCGCCGGTACCCGGACACGCCGGTCACCGGCGAGGTCATCGAAGGCCTGGACGCGGTGCCGGCCAGCGCCAAGGTCTTCCACGCCGGCACCGCGCTGGACGCCGACGGCCGCGTGGTCAGCGCCGGCGGCCGCGTGCTGTGCGTGGCCGCGCTGGGTGAGCGCGTCGCGCAGGCGCAGGCCAACGCCTATGCCGGCGTGGACAAAGTCGGCTTCGAGCACGCCTTCCACCGCCGCGACATCGGCTGGCGCGCGATCGCGCGCGAGCAGGACTGAGCGCCGGCGTCTTCAGCGCGATGCGTTGAACGAAACGCGCCCTGCCGGGCGCGTTTCTTTTTGCGGCTCGCCAGCGCCGGCTCAATGGGCATGCGCCGATCTGGCGGCTGCGCATCGATCACCTGATCGACAAGCCCGCCGGCTCCTGCGTGCATCGGCGTGCCCCGCGCCCGCCCGCTGAGTCCGTGTCTGGACTCGAACGGACGCGGGATGCCGCTAGGCCCACGCGCGCCGGCCACGTTGCGTTGCATCGGCTTGCGGCACACTGGCGTCTCGTCCGTCCCGGTGCGCCTGCTCCCTTCGCATGTCCTCGTCCTTCGAATCCCGCCTCGGCCGCCTCTGGGCCCACGAGAAAGCCAGCTACGGGCTGCGGGTGTTCATCGCGCTGTCGGTGGCCATGGGCCTGTGCTGGTACCACGACCGGCTGCTGTGGATCCCGCCGCTGTTCCTGGGGATCATCGCCAGCGCCCTGGCCGAGACCGACGACAACTGGCTGGGCCGGACCAAGTCGGTGCTGCTGTCGCTGCTGTGCTTCGTGCTGGCCGCCAGCGCGGTCAAGCTGCTGTTCCCGCATCCGCTGCTGTTCGTGATCAGCCTGGCGCTGGCGACCTTCGCCCTGACCCTGCTCGGTGCGCTGGGCGAGCGCTATGCCTCCATCGCCACCGGCACGGTCAGCCTGTCGATCTACGCGATGATCGGCATGGACCATGGCATCAACCCCGCGCCGGCGCACACCGCGGCCAGCTGGCAGGGCACCGGGCTGCTGCTGCTCGGCGCGGCCTGGTACGGGCTGCTGTCGATCCTGTGGACGGTGCTGTTCGCCAACCGCCCGGTGCGCGAGCGGCTGGCGCGGCTGTTCTGGGAGCTGGGCCGCTTCCTGCGCCTGAAGGCCGACCTGTTCGAGCCGGTGCGCGAGGTCGACGTCAACGCGCGCCGGCTGGCGCTGGCCCAGCAGAACGCGCGCGTGGTCGAGGCGCTCAACGGCGCCAAGACCGCGATCCTGGCGCGCTTCGGACGCTCGGGCCGGCCCGGCGTGCAGTCGGGCCTGTACTTCCGCCTGTACTACATGGCGCAGGACTTCCACGAGCGCGCCAGCTCCTCGCACTACCCCTACGAGGCGCTGACCGAGGCCTTCTTCCACAGCGACGTGCTGTACCGCTGCCAGCGCCTGCTGGCGCTGCAGGGCAAGGCCTGCGCCGCGCTGGGCGTGGCGATCCGCATGCGCACGCCGTTCGAGTACGGTGAGCAGACGCGCATCGCCACGGCGGACCTGCGCGAGTCGCTGGCCTTCCTGCGCGACCAGCACAACCCGCGCTGGAACCGCCTGCTCGGCTCGCTGGAACTGCTGGGCACCAACCTGCAGACCATCGAGCGGCGGCTGTCGGAAACCGCCCTGTCCGACACCACCAGCGAAGGCATCGACACGCGCCTGCGCGACGCCTCGCCGCATACGCTGCGCGAGATGGGCGCGCGCCTGGTGGCGCAGCTGACGCCCAAGTCGCTGCTGTTCCGCCACGGGCTGCGCATGGCCATCGCGCTGGCCGTGGGCTACGGGGTGATGCGCGCGATCCATCCCGACCACGGCTTCTGGATCCTGCTGACCACCGCCTTCGTCTGCCGGCCCAGCTACGGCGCCACGCGCCTGCGGCTGGTGCAGCGCATCGCCGGCACGCTGGTCGGCTTGGGCGCCACCTGGGCGCTGATGCAGCTGTTCCCCGGCACCGAGCTGCAGCTGCTGATCGCGCTGGCCGGCGCGCTGGTGTTCTTCGTCACCCGCACCGACCGCTACATGATCGCCACCGCGGCGATCACGGTCATGGCGCTGCTGTGCTTCAACCTGCTGGGCGACGGCTTCCTGCTGATCTGGCCGCGCCTGCTGGATACGGTGATCGGCTGCGCGATCGCCGCGGCGGCCTCGTTCCTGATCCTGCCCGACTGGCAGGGCCGGCGCCTGCACCTGGTGATGGCCGCGGTGGTGCAGGCCTGCACCCGCTACCTGGACGAGGTACTGGCGCAGTACCGCGGCCGCGGCAACGACGATCTGGCCTATCGCATCGCCCGGCGCGACATGCACAACGCCGACGCGGCGCTGTCGGCGGCGCTGGCCAACATGGTGCGCGAGCCGGGCTATCTGCGCCGCAACCTGGATGCGGGCTTCCGCTTCCTGGCGCTGTCCAACACGCTGCTGGGCTATCTCTCCGCGCTGGGCGCGCACCGCGCCACGCTGCCACCGCACGCCGACGACGCGCTCATCGACCAGGCCGGTCAGCGCCTGCACGACGCGCTGAGCCAGGCGGCGAGCGCGCTATCCGCGCGTCAGCCGCCGCCGGCCGACCTGGACGCCGGCGTGGCCGAGCTGGCCGACACGCTCGAACAGATGCCCGAGGACATCGAGGACAAGCAGCGCCTGCTGCGCACCCAGCTGGCCCTGATCCTGCGCTTGCTGCCCAAGCTGCGCGCCGCCGCCGACGAGGTGATCCGCGGCCCGGTGTCCGAGCCCAGCACATCCGGCGCCAGCGCGGCGCCAGCCTGAGAGCAACCGCTCCCCATCCCTCCCTTCGCTTCGCGAAAGGGGACGGGGCAGAGCTTGGTGGGAACCGCCATGGCGGCTCCCACAAGAGCGCTTCAGCGATAAAGCGCGCTCGACCTTACCGCGCCACCCTGCAGCGCACACATCCCGAATCCCCAATCCCGAATCCCCGCTCCACCCCAATCCCCGCTTCCCCAACCCCACCACGATGGCCTAGGCTGCGCCCCAGCTCTCGCACGGAATCGCGCATGTCCTCGGGCCACAACCAGTTCGCGCTGCTCAAGCAGCGCCGGTTCCTGCCGTTCTTCGCCGTCCAGTGCTTCGGCGCCTTCAACGACAACGTGTACCGGCAGGCCATCATCGGCCTGCTGTTCTACCTGGGCATCGACGCCCAGCAGCGCACGCTGTACACCAATCTGGCGCCGGCGCTGTTCATCCTGCCGTACTTCCTGTTCTCCTCCATCGCCGGGCAGATCGCCGAGAAGCTGGAGAAGCAGCGGCTGATCGTGATCACCACCACGATGGAGATCTGCATCATGACGCTGGCCGCGGTCGGCTTCCTGACGCAGAACCTGCCCGTGCTGCTGGTGGCGCTGTTCTGCACCGGCACGCAGTCCACGCTGTTCGGCCCGGTCAAGTATTCGATCCTGCCCTCGGTGCTCAAGCCCGAGGAGCTCACCGGCGGCAATGGCCTGGTCGAGATGGGCACCTCGCTGTCGATCCTGGTGGGCATGATCTTCGGCGGGCTGATCTTCCAGATCGCCGGCACGCATGGGCCGGTGACCGCGGCCACGGCGGTGATCGTGTTCGCGGTGGCCGGCAACCTGGTCGCGCGCAAGGTGCCGCGCGTGGAAGCCGGCGCGCCGGACCTCAAGCTCAACTGGAACCTGCTGGGCGAATCGCTGACCATCATGCGTCTGGCGCGCAAGCAGCTGGCGGTGCGCAACGCGATCCTGGGCGTGTCCTGGTTCTGGTTCATCGGCACGGTGCTGACCGCGCAACTGCCGACCTATGCCGAGGTCAACCTGGGCGGCACGCCCTCGCTGTACATCTTCGCCCTGGCGCTGTTCTCCATCGGCACCGGCACCGGCTCGCTGCTGTGCGAGAAGCTTTCCGGCCGCGTGGTGGAGATCGGCCTGGTGCCGCTGGGCGCGTTCGGCATCACCGCCTTCATGCTCGACCTGTACTTCGCCCGGCCGGGCGCGGCCACGCAGAGCGGGCTGAGCGTGATGCAGTTCCTGCAGGCGCACGGCGGCTGGCGCATCTGCATGGACCTGGTCGGCATCGGCCTGTTCACCGGCTTCTTCGTGGTGCCGCTGTTCGCGCTGATCCAGAGCCGCACGCCGCGCAGCGAGCTCTCGCGCGTGATCGCCGGGGTCAACATCCAGAACTCGCTGTTCATCGTCATCGCCGCGGTCCTGGGCGTGGCGGTGCAGCGCTTCCTGGGCTGGTCGATCCCGCAGGTGTTCCTGGCCCTGGCCATCGCCAACGCCGTGGTGGCGATCTGGATCTTCTCGATCGTGCCCGAGTTCCTGATGCGCTTCCTGAGCTGGGTGATGGTGCGCGCGCTGTACCGCCTGCGCCTGCACGGCATCGAGCGCCACCTGCCCGACGAGGGCCCGGCGCTGATCGTGTGCAACCACGTCAGCTACATGGACGCGCTGATCCTCTCGGCCGCGATCCCGCGCCCGGTGCGCTTCGTCATGTACTACAAGATCTTCAACATCCCGGTGATGCGCTGGATCTTCCGCAACGCCAAGGCGATCCCGATCGCCGGCGCGCGCGAGAACCCCGCGCTGATGCAGGAGGCCTTCGAACAGATCGATGCGGCGCTGGCCGACGGCCAGCTGGTGGGCATCTTCCCCGAGGGCGCGCTGACCAAGGACGGGCAGATGGCCGCGTTCAAGTCCGGCGTGGAGAAGATCCTCGAACGCCGCCCGGTGCCGGTGGTGCCAATGGCGCTGCGCGGCATGTGGACCAGCATGTGGTCGCATCGCGACTCGCGCCTGCACCGCATGCGCCTGCCGCGCCGCTTCCGTGCGCATATCGAAGTGGTCGCCGGCGCACCGATGCCCGCCGACAGCAGCGCCGAGCAGCTCGAAGCCCGCGTACGCGCACTGCGCGGCGATGCGGCCTGAAGCACAGCGGGTTCGCAGGATCACAACGCTGGACTAGACTCCAGCCACCAACCCTTGGGGAGATGAGTAGATGAGCACGATTCCGCCGCCGCCCGGCCCGCCGACGCCGCCGTCCGATCCGCCGCCGTATACGCCGCCGCCCTACACCCCGCCGCCGCAGGCCGCCGCGCCGGGCCCGGTGCCCAATCACCTGGTGTGGGCGATCCTGGCCACGGTCTTCAGCCTGTGCCTGTGCTGCGGCATCCCGGGCCTGATCACCGGCATCGTGGCGATCGTGTTCGCCGCCAAGGTCAACAGCCTGCTGGCCGCGGGCGACTTCGCCGGTGCCCAGCGCGCCTCGCAGACGGCCAAGACCTGGTGCATCGTGACCACGGTGTTCGCCGCGATCGGCATCGTGCTGATGATCTACAACTTCGCCAGCGGCCATGCGATGGCCAACTACGAGCTGATGATGCAGCAGATCCGGGCGCAGGCCGGCCAGTGATCGCACTGACGCGCCCGCGCGTCCTCCTGTTGGCGGCGACCGTTCCATTGGTCGCCGCCGGCGCGCTGGTACTGCGGGTGGTCGATCCCAACCAGCCGGGCAATCTGCTGCCTCGCTGTGTCTTCCACGGCCTCACCGGGCTGTGGTGTCCGGGCTGCGGCATGACCCGCGCGCTGCACGCCCTGCTGCAGGGCGATCTGCCCACCGCCCTGCACATGAATCCGCTGGGCATGCTGATGTTGCCGCTGCTGCCGATGATGCTGTTCTGGTCGTGGGGCTGGCAGCCGCGCGTACTGCGGCCGCTCATGCGCTGGGCGATGGATCCGCGGGTGTGGCTGGTGGTGATTCCCGCCTATTGGCTGCTGCGCAATCTGCCGTGGTTTCCCTTCACGCTGCTGGCGCCGCCGGCTTGAGTGCTGGCACGGGCTGAGCGCTGACATTGCCTGAGGTCAGCGCGAGCAAGCGCTCACCCCGTTCGGATGCCTGCGCCGTTCGCGGAAATCCTTCTTCTCGTCATCCCCGCGAACGCGGGGATCCAGGGGACGTTCGTCCAGACCGCACCACGTCCATGGGCTCCCGCTTTCGCGGGAGCGACGGTTTTTTGTGATCTACCTTAAGCCGGCACGCGGAATCGAGCTGGCCAACGTGTCGCAGCAGCCGGGCGTTCGCTGAAGCGCGGCATGCCGCGCAAGCCATCGCGCTTCGATTATCCGCCCGCACCGCCGTCCATGGCGCGGCTTGGCTGCCTTGCGGATCGTCCGGCCCGGCCATCCCTGGCCGGGCGTTCGCTGAAGCGCGGCGTGCCGCGCAAGCCATCGCACTTCGATTAGCCACCGCACCGCCGTCCATGGCGCGGCTTGGCTGCCTTACGGGTTGTCCGGCCCGGCCATCCCTGGCCGGGCGTTCGCTGAAGCGCGGCATGCCGCGCTTCAGCTCACCCACCCCGCGATCACCAGCAAGGCCATCACCGCCAGCCACAGCAGCAGGATGCGCCAGACCAGGCTCATCGCGTCGCGCAGTTCGGGCATGTCGCGCAGCTGCGGCGGCGGTGGCACGCCGTCGTCCAGATAGTCCTGCACTTCCTCGGCGACTTCGGCGCTGACGCTGGCGCGCGCGGCCGCGCCGAGGAAGCCGGTGTCCAGCCGCCAGCGATTGCCACCTGCGCCACGCCAGGCCTGGAACACCGTGTCGAAGTTGCCCATCAGCGCCATCGACAGCGTCATCAGCTGCGCGACCGGCCAGTCCAGCAGGGTCAGCAGCCGCGCGGCGCCGGCGCGGTGCGCCTCGGGCAGGGTGTCGGCCGCCGGGCCGCGCGCGGACAGGGCGCACAGCCGGTACAGCACCGCGCCGGCGGGGCCGAGCAGCGCGAACCAGAACACCACCGAGAACCAGCGCGTCAGCGCCGCACGGAACACCGCCTCGACCAGGCCCGGCGCGTCGTCGCTGTCGGGCCCCAGCTCGGCCATCGCCAGGCGCTGCCCGGCGGCCTCCTCGGCCTCGAGCACCGCGCGCACGTCGGCATCCAGGTCGCGCGGACCCCAGGCCCAGACCAGCACCGCCACGCCGAAGACCAGACCCAGCAGGCCCAGCAACGGCGCATGCAGCCAGGCCTGCACCACGATCACCAGCAGCAGCCAGGGCGCGATCGCCAGCGCGGCGCCGGCCGGACCGGTCCACAGCCCGCTGCCGCCCAGCCGCACCTGCAGCCAGTGCAGCCAGCGCGCGTACAGATCGTGGCGCCGGTACGCGCTCACCGCATGCGGCGCCAGCTGGCCCAGCACCACCGCCACCACGACCGCTACCAGCGTGATCGACATTTCGAAGGCTCCCTTGCGTGGCGCCGATTCTAGAGCGATCGACGCCGAGCGGCTCAGGCCGTCATCTTGCGGTGCCAGTGCGCGATCAGCGCACGGGCGATGGACAGCGGCGGCGACAGGAGCAGCTCGCCCTCGCCGCGCAGCGCCGCGCCGACCTCGTCCACGCTGCACCAGCGCGCGTCCTCCAGCTCGCCGTTGACGCGCGGTTCGTCGGGCTCGGCATCGGCCTCGAAGCCCAGCATCAGGGCGCCGGGGAACGGCCACGGCTGCGAACCGAGATAGCGCGCGGCGCGCACCCGCACCTGGGTCTCTTCCAGCACCTCGCGGGCCACGGTCTGCTCCAGGCTCTCGCCCGGCTCGACGAAACCGGCGACCACCGAATAGCGCTGCGCCGGCCACGCCGCCTGGCGCCCCAGCAGCAGCCGCGTGCCGTCGCTGACGGCCACGATCACCGCCGGATCCACGCGCGGGTAGTGCTCGGCGCGGCACTGCAGGCAGCGCGCGATATAGCCGGCGCGGCGCAGTTCGAGCCGGCCGCCGCAGACGGTGCAGAACCGCGTACGCCGCTGCCAGTGCAGCAGCGCGCGCGCCTGGGCGAAGGCGGTCGAATCGGCATGCGCCCAGTCGCTGGCAGCTTGGCGCAGCTCCATCCGGCCCGGCGCCTGGAAGGCGACCACGTCGGCCGAGATGGCGAACCACGCCACCTCTCCGCGCAGCCCCAGGAATGTCGCCACGCCCGGCCCGCCGCCCAGCTGCTCGCCGGTGGGCGCCAGCAGCTCGCCGTGGCGATCGGCGTAGGCCAACCCGTCGGCGTCGATCACCAGCACCCGCGCCTGCGGCCACAGCGCGGCCAGCGCGCGCGCGTCGTCGCGCAGCGCATCGGCGCGGTCCAATGGCTCGGCCACGAACGAAAAACCGGACAAGGGTCCGGTCTGAAGAGGCAACGGCGTGCGTGCGCCGCCCGCGTCGGCCGGCATCACATGCTGAAGCTGCTGCCGCAGCCGCAGGTGGTCTTGGCGTTGGGGTTGCGGATCACGAACTGCGCGCCGGTCAGGCTCTCGGTGTAGTCCACCTCGGCGCCCATCAGATACTGCAGGCTGAGCGGATCGACCAGCAGGGTGACCTCGTCGGTGCGCACGGCCACGTCGTCCTCGGCGCGGTTTTCGTCGAACTCGAAGCCGTACTGGAACCCCGAGCAGCCGCCGCCCTCGATGTACACGCGCAGCGCCAGGTCGGCATTGCCTTCCTCGGCGATCAGCTCGCGCACCTTGGCCGCGGCGGCATGGGTGAAGTTGAGCGGACGCTCCAGCGACTGGTAGTCCGGCGCCGGGGTCGCATTGGGCAGGGAGACGAGCGTGCTCATGACGGCAAGGATGGGGCCAGGACGATGTCAGTTCAACCCGCAGGCTGGGCCGCATCGTCCTGCACGCCGGCGGCCTGCGCCCAGGTGAAGGACTGGTCCACGCGCTCGCTGTTGTCCGGCTGCAGGCGCGCGGTGACGCGCAGCGGCTTGAAGTCCGGCGGCAGCACGATCTCGCCCTCGATCTGCTGGAAATACTTGAACGAATAGGCCATCCCATCGGCCTGCGGCTGCTGGCGCAGCCGCCCCCAGTCCAGCGTCTCCAGCTTGCCCGCGCGCGTGCCCTCCACGCTCAGCTGCAGGCGGCCGCGGTTGACCGCGCCGCGGTTGAGGTTCTGGGTGAGCGTGGCGGTGAAGTGCCAGGCCTGGTCGGTCTGCGGCTGCAGCTTGAGCTCGTGCACCGCCAGGCCGCGCCGCTGCGCGGTGGCGCCGACGAAGCGCTCGTAGAAGGCCACGTCCGCGCGCAGGCCGGCGATCTGTTCCTCGCGGTCGCTCAGCGTGGCCTGCAGGTCGCGGTTGGCCTCGCGGCTGATCTGGTCCGAGCGCGAGAGCGTGGCGACCTGCTGTTCGAGGTCATGCACGCGGCCCTGCGTGGCCTGCCATTGCGCCGCCGTCGGCGCCTGTCGCGCGCCCGGGGCGAACACCGTCCACAGGCCCCAGGCACCGAAGCCCAGCGCGAGCACCAGCACGCCCAGCAGCGCATACACCGTCAGCCGCGCGCCGCGGCTGACGGGCAGCAGATGCGGGCCTTCGGACGCCGGGCGCGGCGCGCCGTTGGGCGGTTCGTTCGCAGACATGGGGCCAGCTTAGTCGGCCCGTTATGAACAGGGCCGAGGCTCGCCTGCGCGGCCTAGGCGTTGGCGGCTTCCGGCAGCGCGTCCAGCTGTGCCGGCACGGGCGCTGCGGCTTGGGCCGCCTCGCCCTCGCTCAGATGCATCAGCTGACCCACCAGCACCGCGCCGGCGCGCATCTCCACCACCTTGTAGTGGATGTTGCCGCTGACCCGCGCCCTGGGCGCCAGCTCCACGCGCTCGGTGGCGCACACGTCGCCTTCGATGCGGCCGTTGACGATCACCACCGGCACATCGACCACGCCCTCGATCAGGCCCGCCTCGCCCAGCGTCAGCGTGGCCGGCTGGCCGGGCGCGGCGAAGACCCGGCCGTGGATGCGGCCCTCCACCACCAGCCCGCCGCTGAACTGCAGATCGCCATGCAGCACGACCTGCGCGCCGATGAGGGTGTCGACGGCCTGGCCGTCGTGCCAGCTGCTCTTCTTCTTCAACATGGACGCTCCGTGGGAGGAAGGGGACTGCGGTCAGCCGCGGGCCGGGGCCCAGTCGAACGCGCGCTCGACCGGCGCCCGCCCGGGCGCCTGCAGGGTCACGCGCACGCGCTGCGGGGTGAAGCCGGCCGGCAGCACGATGCGCCCGGACAGCTCCTGGAAATAGCGGAAGGAGAACGCCTGCGGCGCGGACTCGCCGCCGGTGTGCAGCTGCGCCCAGTCCAGCGTCTCGTGGCGGCCGGCGCGCACCCCGTCCACCGCCAGCTGCATCTGCCCGGTGCTGATCGCATCGCGGTCCAGGGTCTGGGTCAGCACGATCCGGTAGCCGAAGGCCCCGTCGCCCTGGGCGGCGAACCTGGAGGAGAACACCGTCAGGTCCGTGCGCTGGGCGGTCGGGCCGGCCAGGCGTGCGTAGAAGGCCAGGTCGCTGCGCAGATCGTTGATCTGGGTCTCGCGCTGGGCCAGGGTGTCCTGCAGGTCCAGGTTGGCCGCGCGACTGATGCGGTCGGACTGCTCCAGCACCACCATCCGGCGGCGCAGCTCGGCGACCTCGCGGCTGGACTGGCGCTCGGCGGCCTCGGCGCTGGCCGCGCGCTGGCGCAGCTGGTCCAGGCCGGCCGGGCGCGTCAGCCACAGGACGGCGGCGGCGACCAGCGCCAGCGAGGCGAGCCAGCCCAGGACCAGCAGGAGCCGCCACGGCAGGCGGCGGCCCTGGCGGCCGCGGACGATGCGGTACTGCGGAATGGTGGAGTGCATGGCGGACACGGCGTTGGCAAGGAAGGCCAGCACGGTCCACGCACCGCCCCCGCGCGCCTGCACGGACGCGGCCCCGGCGGGACCTATACTGGCGATGACCCGACGGGACGCGCGCTCCCCTCCCGTCGCCCCCAGTCTAGAGCGTGTTGGCCATGACCGAAGCACATCTGTTCGTGATCGGGATCCTGCTGGCCTGGATGGCGGGCATCCGCGCCTACCTGACCGTGTTCGGCATCGGCCTGGCCGGGCTGCTGGGCTGGGTCGATCTGCCGCCGGCGCTGCAGGCCACCCAGTCGTGGTGGGTGCTGGGCACCTCCGGCGCCTTGGCGGTGGCCGAGTTCTTCGCCGACAAGATCCCCGGCGTGGATTCGGTCTGGGACCTGCTGCAGACCCTGGCGCGGGTGCCGGCCGGCGCCTTCCTGGCCGCCGCGACGCTCTCGCCCGACGGTCACCTGGGCACCGGGGCGCTGGCGGCCGGCGCCGGCGTGGCGCTAACCAGCCACCTGCTCAAGGCCGGCTCGCGCGCCCTGCTCAACACCTCGCCCGAGCCGGTCAGCAACTGGACCGCCTCGCTCGCCGAGGACGTGGTGGTGACCGGCGGCCTGGCCCTGGCGCTGGCCCATCCCTGGCTGGCGCTGTCGGTGGCGGTGGTGCTGAGCCTGACCATCGCCCTGGTGCTGGGATGGATCGCCCGCGCGGTGTGGCGACGCCTGCGACCCCGCTCATCACCCACGGCCGCATCGCGGCCGTAAGCGGGTCGAGAACCCGTTTTAACGGCAGTCCGTCGCATAATGGACATCAGTCACGCCGGAAAGCCCGATGCCCGCACCGCCGTCCCCCACGTCTTCGTCCTCTTCTTCTCCGCGCCCGCTGGTGCGCGCCGAGATGCCGCCGCCGAACTACTGGCGGCGCTGGACCGACGACGTGCCGGCCCTCTCCGCCAGCGCCGAAGCAGAGTCCGATAACGGCGCTGGCGCCGGCCTGCCCGGCGGCGCGGGCGCGCCCCCGGCCGCCGGCGCGGCGGAGGGCGAAGGCGGTCCGGCCGAATCGCCGTATCGCGTGCTGATCGTCGAGGACGACCGCCCGCAGGCGCTGTTCGCCCAGAGCGTGCTGCACGGCGCGGGCATGCTGGCCGAAGTGGAGATGGAGGCCGACAAGGTCATCGACAGCATCCAGCGCTTCGTGCCGGACCTGCTGCTGATGGACCTGCACATGCCCGGCCAGGACGGCATGTCGCTGACGATGGCCATCCGCGAGCGCCCCGAGTACCTGGACCTGCCGATCGTCTTCCTCACCGGCGATCCGGATCCGGAACGCCAGTACGACGCGCTGGACAGCGGCGCCGACGACTTCCTGAACAAGCCGATCCGCCCGCGCCACCTGATCGCCGCGGTGTCCAACCGCATCCGCCGCATGCGCCAGCGCCTGCCGGTGCAGGTGCTGACCAGCGCCGCGCCCGAGGTCAACCAGACCCCGCTGGACGTCAATCCGGAGACCGGCCTGCACACCCGCGCGTACGTCCAGCAGCAGCTGGCCTCGGCGCTGGAGGAACACGCCGACGGCGGCCTGTTCTTCATCGAGATCGCCGGCGCCCTGGGTCTGCGCGACCGTTACGGCTATGCCGCCTTCGAGCAGCTGATGTCGCAGGCCGCGCGCCAGCTGTCCGGCTTCGCCGCGCCGCATCCGCTGGCGCGCCTGAACGACAACAGCTTCCTGACCGTGGCCCGCGGCCTGCCGCGTGAGGCCTTGGAAGGCTTCGCCCGTTCGCTGCACGACCAGCTGGCCAAGGTGTCGCTGCCGGTGCGCGCCAGCGAGACCATCCAGCTGCGCGCGATCATCGGTTACTCCGAGCTGGCCCTGGGCTTCGCCGACCGCGATGCGGCGCTGGAGGCGGTCGAGCACGCCGCCGTGGCCGCGCGCAGCCAGCCCGGCCACGTCGCCGCGCACGTGCCGGCGCCCTCGGCCAGCGAACAGGCCCGCGCCTCGCTGGCCGACACCACGCTGGAACTGCTGTTCCAGCCGATCGTGTCGGTGGCCGGCGGCGACCAGGCCCAGTTCCAGGTGCTCATGCGCCTGCGCCAGGCCGACGGCACGCTGCTGCCGGCCGCCCAGGTCGTGCCGGCGGCCGAGCTGTCCGGCGACATCGTCGACCTGGACCGCCAGATCATCGCCCGCGCGCTGGACCTGATCGCCAAGCGCAAGGTCGAGGGCGCCGAGCTGCGTCTGTTCGTGTCGCAGTCGCCGCTGACCCTGAACCGCCCTGGCGCGGCCGACTGGCTGATCGGCGAGATCCGCCGCCGCGGCATCGAGCCGTCCTCGCTGGTGATGGACCTGCGCCTGTCCGACGCGCTGATCCACACCGTGGCGCTGCGCGATTTCTGCCAGGCCCCGATGCAGGCCGGCGTGCAGTTCTGCCTGAGCCAGTTCGAGCCCGGCACCGATGCCGAGGCGCTGCTCTCGCTGTTGCCGCTGAGCTATCTGCGCGTCTCCAGCCGTTTCGCCGGCGCGCACAAGGACGCCGCGCTGCGCGGCCAGCTGCGCGCCACCATCGACCTGGCGCACCGCCAGAACCTGCTGGTGATCGGCCAGCAGATCGAGGACCCGCAGGCCGCCGCGGCCATGTGGATGGGTGGCGTCGACTTCATCCAGGGCAACCCTGGTGCAGGGCGTCGGCGAGGACCTGGGCTTCGACTTCCATAACGCGGTGCTGTAGTGGTCGCCGCGCCAGGACGTGCTGCACTGATGTCCTGGCTGGCCGCTGCCGCGGCCATGCTGCTGCTGGTCTCGCTGTGGCTGGACCTGTCCATGGTGCCCGGCCCGTGGCTGCTGGTGGCTTTTTCCTCGGGCATGGCCGCCCTGCTGGCCACCGTGGCCACGCTGGTGCTGCTGCATGCGGTCGCGCGCCACATCGAGGCCGCCGACGCGCGCGCGGCCATCGCCGAGTCCGAGCGCCAGATGGCCCAGCGCGAGGTCGAGCGCCTGGGCCGCGTCGAGGGTGAGCTGATCAAGGCCAAGCAGGCGGCCGAATCGGCGGTGCTGGCCAAGGGCGAGTTCCTGGCCACGATGAGCCACGAGATCCGCACCCCGCTCAACGGCATCGTGCCGATGCTCGAACTGCTCTCGCGCTCGGCCCTGGCGCCGGACCAGCGCCAGCTGCTGCTGACCGCCACCGCTTCCTCGCAGACCCTGCTGCGCATCGTCGACGACATCCTGGACTACTCCAAGCTGGAGGCGAACAAGCTCGAGCTGGAGAACACCGCCTTCAACCTGCGCGAGGTGCTCGAGCAGGTCATGCAGCTGATGCAGCGCCCGGCCGAGAGCCGCGGCCTGCGCCTGGGCCTGCAGCTGGACCCGACCGTGCGCCTGTCGGTGCGCGGCGATCCGCTGCGCCTGCGCCAGGTGCTGACCAACCTGATCGGCAACGCCATCAAATTCACCGAGCGCGGCTCGGTGACGCTGGTCGCCCGGCGCCTGGGCGAGACCGGCGCCCAGCACCTGCTGCGCTTCGAGGTCCGCGACACCGGCATCGGCATCGACCCCGAAGCGCAGGCACGGCTGTTCAGTCCCTTCAGCCAGGCCGATGCGTCGACCACCCGCATCTTCGGCGGCACCGGCCTGGGGCTGGCCATCTGCAAGCGCATCGTCGGCTTGATGGGCGGGCGCATCGCGGTGGTGTCCGAGCTGGGGCGCGGGTCGACGTTCTGGTTCGAGATCCCGCTGCTCAAGGCGCTGGGCGACCTGCCCGCGCCGGCGCGCCCGGCGCAGGCGCGCGTGCTGCTGGTCAGCGCCGACGGCCGGCTGCGCTCGCGCCTGTCCAACCTGGTGCCGCAGTGGAACGCCTCCCTGCAGTGCGTGGAGACCGTGCAGGAGGCGCTGGAACGGCTGCGCGCCAACACCGCGGGCTTCCACACCGTGGTGGCCGATCTCAGCCCGAGCATGCGCAGCAGCGCCCGCGCCCTGCACCGCGTGATCGGCCGCCTCGCCCAGGAGACCGGCACCCAGCTGGTCTGGCTCTACGGCGACGAGCCGGTGCCCGAGGAGCTGCGCGTCGGCGCGACCTCGCTGCCGCGCCTGGCGCATGAATCGGACCTGCGCGCGCTGCTGAGCACCATCCCCAAGCCCCCCACTGCACCGGCCAACGCGCCGGTCCATGTCGAGCAGCCGCTGCCCCTGCCCGAACCGGAGCCGTTCGCCGGCGCCGGACCCGCCGCCGACGCTTCGCAGCCCATCGCCGTGGACGGCCGCCGCGTGCTGCTGGTCGAGGACAACCCGGTCAATCTGGCGGTGGCCGAGAAGATGCTCGAGTCGCTGGGCTTCCGCGCCGACCACGCCCACAACGGCGTGATGGCGCTGGAGAAGATGGAGCGCACCCGCTACCCGCTGGTGCTGATGGACTGCCAGATGCCGCTGCTGGACGGCTATACCGCCACGCGCCGCTGGCGCGAGCGCGAGGCCGAGCGCGGCCAGCCGCGCCTGCCGATCGTGGCCATGACCGCCAACGCCATGGCCGGCGACCGCCAGCGCTGCCTGGACGCCGGCATGGACGACTACCTGTCCAAGCCGGTCTCGCGCGCGCTGCTGGAGGAATGCCTGGTGCGCTGGCTGCCGCCGGTCGGCGAAGCCTCGGATTCGGACACCCCGAGCAGCGAGCCCAGTGTGGGCGCGCGCTCCGCGGTCCCAGTGTCAGAGGGCGACCCCGTGTCCGCCGCGCCTCCGTCGCCCGCGCCGCCGCCCAGCGCGCCTGCGCTGGGCATCCCGGTCGCGCTGGACACCGCGCTGCTGGACGAACTCGTCGAGTTCACCGGCCCGGACACCGGCCGCATCATCCAGGTCTTCCTCGAGGACGCGCCGCGGCTGATCGCCGAGCTGGAGGCCGCCTCGGCCGCGCCCGACCTGGAAGCCATGCGCGCGGCGGCGCATTCGCTCAAGTCCTCCAGCGCCAATCTCGGCGCGCTGGCACTGTCGGCCGCGGCCAAGCGGATCGAACTGGGCGCGCGCGAGGCGCGCCTGGAGCGCCCGGCCGTGGCGGTGGCGTTGGTGATCGCCGAGTTCGCGCGCGCCCGGGTGGCGCTGCAGGACTATCTGGCGCGCCTGGAGGGCGCGCCGGCCGCGGCTCAGTCGTCGAGCTTGGTCAACAGATAGTTGGGCTCGCCGATCCGGCCGATCAGGTCCAGCTGGGTTTCCAGCCAGTCCACGTGCTCTTCCTCCGAATCGAGGATGTCCACCAGCAGCTGGCGGCTGACGTAATCGCCCACCGTCTCGCAGTAGGCCACGCCCTCGCGCAGTACCGGCAGCGCCTCCAGCTCCAGCGCCAGATCGCACTCCAGCATCTCGCGCGGGTTCTCGCCTACTCGCAGTTTGCCCAGCGCCTGGAAGTTCGGCAGGCCTTCGAGGAACAGGATGCGGTCGGCCAGCTTGTCCGCATGCTTCATCTCGTCGATGGATTCCTTGTACTCGTACTCGGCCAGTTCCTTCAGGCCCCAGTGCTTGAGCATCTTGGCGTGCAGGAAGTACTGGTTGATCGCGGTCAGCTCGTTGTAGAGGACCTTGTTGAGGAACTCGATGACCTTGGCGTCGCCCTTCATCGTCATATCCATGCGCAGAGAATCGACGCGCAGGATAGCGGCCGGCACGGGACCGTGAGGAAACGCGAATCGTGATCAGTCCCGCGCGCTGCGCGGGCGGTGCGCCCCTAGGCCGCGTTGGCCAGGGCGGCGCCCAGCAGCGGCAGCGGGAAATCCACGCTGGCGTGGTGCGCATCGAGCAGGTCGGCGGCCATGTCCAGGCAGCTGCCGCAGGTGCTGCCGGCGCCGGTGCGCATGGTCAGTTCGGACACGGTCCTGCAGCCGTTGGCGGCAGCTTCGCGGATCTGGTGGTCGGTGACCCCGTTGCAGATGCAGACGTACACGGCGATGGCGGGACGGCGGCGGGCCGGACCGGCCCGATGCCATTCAATCGCGGATGCGAATGATTGTCAATTTGCAGGCGTGCCCGGGCCTGAACCCTCGCGCCGCCGGCCGGCCCGGGCGCGCGGACGCTGAGAACTGCGCGCCTGGCCTTCGCCCGGCCGCCGCTCCTGGCGCTGCTGCGGCACGGCCTGCGCGCCGGCCACGACCCGCGCCATCGGCGCCAGATGCCCCAGCGCCCGTGCGTACACGCCGCGCTTGAACATCACCACGTGCTCCATCGGGTACCAGAAGTCGACCCAGCGCCAGTGGTCGAACTCGGGCGTATCGGTCACGTCCAGGCGCACGTGGCGCTCTTCGCCGACCAGGCGCAGCAGGAACCAGACCTGCTTCTGGCCGATGCAGACATGCCGCTCGTTGCGGCGCACCGCGCGCGGCGGCAGCCGGTAGCGCAGCCAGCCGGGCGTGGCGCCGAGGATCTCGACGTGTTCGGGCAGCAGCCCGGTCTCCTCGCGCAGTTCGCGGTACATGGCTTCCACCGGCGTCTCGTCGGTGTTCATCCCGCCCTGCGGGAACTGCCAGCCGTCGCGGCGCACGCGGCGCGCCCAGAAGACCTTGCCTTCCGGATGCATGAGCACGATGCCGACGTTGGGTCGGTAACCGTCCGGATCGATCACGACGCGGACTCCTGAAAATCTACTGGGTCCGAATGTGCCACGCCCCGGCCGCTGCCTCAACCCGCCGCGCATCGATTGACAAGCCGCGGGCCGATGCCCAGAATTGCCGGTTCTTCGCGCGGCTATGTAGCTCAGCCGGTTAGAGCACAGCACTCATAATGCTGGGGTCGGTGGTTCGAGTCCACCCATAGCCACCAGATTTCCCTTGTGGAATCAGCGCGTTAGGAAGAACCCGCCCATCGGCGGGTTTTTTGTTTGGCGACGCCGATGCGAGGGGGACAACCTGCTTCGGCAAGGTCGCCTCCGCATCGAAGATCAGGGCCGCGCTCGATGGCTTCGCCAGAGCCTCCAGGCCTGTCGCGCCCTGCGTCCGCGGCTCAAGCCTGCGCTTTCTGCTGCTGATCGAACCGCGCGCTGGCGGCGTCGAGTTCGCTGCCATGTTCGAGCGCCCAGGCGCATAACGCCTCGAACGGTTCGCGCAAGGCGTGTCCCTGGGGCGTGATCGCATATTCGACGCCGACGGGCGAGGTCGGCAGCACGGTTCTTGTCACCAGCCCGTTGCGTTCCAGGCGCTTCAACGCGTCGGCCAGCGCCTTGTGGGTGATGCCATCGAGTCGACGCTTGATTTCGTTGAAGCGCGAGGGCTTTGGGCAGATCACGATCAGGATCAGGATCAGGATCGTCCACTTGTCCGCGATCTTGTCGAGCACGGGCCGGATCTGCGCCATCTGGGACAGCACCCTGCAGGACTGCGCGGCCAGTTCGGTATCGCCATGTATATCTACGCTACTCATGGTGCGTTCTTGATACCAGATTTACTACGTATACCTTAGCGCGCATCTCTTCCTGGGCAAGGCATGCGTGATGAATCGGATGGCGAACAAGGTCGCATTGGTCGTGGGCGGCGCGAAGGGCATCGGCTTGGCCATCGCGACGCGTCTGGCGGCGGAGGGGGCCAAGGTGTTCATCACAGGCCGCGCGCGGGATCAGGTGGAGGCCGCCGTCTCCGTCATCGGCCATGACGCCCAGGGGCTGGTCGCCGATGCAAGCACGCGTGAGGACCTGGATCGTGCGATCGCTGCGGTGCGGGAGCGCTGTGGGTCTCTGGACGCGCTGGTGCTGAATGCCGGTATCAGCGAGCCCGCGGCGCTGGGCGATGTCACCCAGGATCACTTCGATCGACACTTCGCGGTCAATGTGAGAGGCGCGCTGTATGGCCTGCAGGCCGCCGTCGACACGCTGCGATCGGGTGCGGCAGTGGTCCTGGTGGGCTCGGTCGCCAGTTCGCTCGGCATCGCCAACTACGGCACCTATGCGGCGACCAAGGCGGCGCTGCGTTCCTATGCGCGGACCTGGGCGGCCGAGCTCGCGCCGCGCGGCATCCGCATCAACGTCGTGGCGCCGGGCCCCACGGACACCGAGATGATGGCGCGCGTGCCGGACGAGGTGCGCGCGTCGATCGTCGCGCCCATTCTGCTGGGGCGGATGGCCAAGCCGGAGGAAGTGGCTTCGGCGGCGCTGTTCCTGCTCAGCGATGAGGCGAGCTTCATCACCGGCGTGGAACTGTTCGTGGACGGGGGCATGGGACAGGTCTAGGTCGAAGACTTGGCCGGCGCGTAGGATCCGCTTTCCCCACCGTGGGCGCAGGGCGGTGCGGTTCGGAACTGTCCGCGTCTCGCAACACGCCAAGTGTTAGCTGCGACCTGCCCAAGCGTCACACACCGCGTTATCGGCTCTTTCTCACCGTCGGTGCCAGGCGCGGATCACGCCGGCGCTGGAGTGGCAACAGACCGAGCCCGATCGATGCGCCCGAGCTGTGGGTTTCGCTTGTCAGTTCGGAACGCGCCTGCCGGACCACCTCGAGATAGTCGTCGTAGGCCACTAGGAACTCGCGCCAGCGCTTCACGTACTGACGCTTCTCGGCGGACTCCAGCGCAGCGAGCGAATAGCGCAGCTTCTCCAGGTAACGGTGCACGCATCCGGCGACTTGCCGCACGTCTTCCCGCGTGTCGGACCCTCCGGCTTCATAGAGTCCTACCACGACGTCGATGCCCTCGCGCGCCGCCGCTTCCACCGCGCAGGCAGCGTGACGTACCAGGACGCGTCTTGCCAGTTCGATCATGGGGGCGTGCTCCAGGATGGGACGAGCCCATGCTGCTGATCGGACGAGGCAGGCACCTTGATCCAGATCAACCCGCGGCGTTCAGTAATTCGTATTTCAATCGCTTCTCCAGCGGCCTTCTTTGATTTGAATCAATGAGGCACCGCCTTGCCAGGTCGATGCTGCGTGCGCACCCGCAGACCAAGAGCTGGGAGGGCACATGGTCGAGATCCTCGTCGCGCTCACCAACACCGCGGGTGACCAGGCGGCCATGGCCCATGCCGCGGCTCTCGTCGAAGGGCGAAGCGGGCATCTCACTCTCGTGCAGCCGGTCGAACTCCCCGGGGCCGCGATGGGCGCGCTGGGCAGCGACCCGATTACGCGCATGCAGCCTGCGGTCATGCAGGCCTTGCGCGATATGGAGAGCAACATGCGTTCGCTGCGCTCGGCCGCAGCCAGGCTGCGCGTTCCCTACGACATCGAGGCCGAGGACGGGAGCAAGGACATTCCGTTGAACGCGATCGCCCAGCGCGCTCAGTTGTTCGATTTCGCCGCGGTGGCCTGCGGTGGGGAACGGCGTTCACAGCGGCGCAAGCAGCACGCGACGTTCTCCGCCATCGCGTTCGGCTCGGGCCGGCCGGTGCTGGCCGTCCCGGCCACGATGCCCTTGCCGGCGCCCTTGCGCCACGCAGTGCTGGCCTGGAATGGCGCGCAGGAATCGGCGCGGGCCATCCATGACTTCTGCGCGCTGGTGCCCTGCGATCGCGCGTCGATCGTCGCGGTCGCCCCGAGCGGCCGGACCAGCGAGGCCGGTCATCTGCTTGCCGAGTTCCTGGTGCGCAAGGGCCGGCGCGCGGCCTTCCACGAGGCCCAGGCGCAGGGCCGCCCGATCAGCGATGTCCTGACCGACTACGCCCTCGAGGCCGGAGCGGACCTTCTGGTGTGCGGCGCCTACGGACATTCCAGGGCCAGGGAATGGATGCTGGGCGGCACCACGCGCGATCTGCTCGACCGCTCCCACATTCCGGTGTTCTTCTCCAGATAAGGCGACGACCATGCAAGCCGCTGCGTCCACCCCTACAGACAGCGCGACCTGGTCTGGATCGATTCGCGACCTGCGGCATGTGGTCTTCCGCGACGGCACCGACGCCGACGCAGCCGCTGTCCGGTCCGTGATCGAGGACGCAGGGCAGCAGCGTGAGGCCCCGTGGATGCTGGGCGGGATCCCGTCGCGATGCCCGCACCGCGACGGCGATACGGCAGGCGCGGCCGACACGGCGCAGACGTCAAGCCTGATCGCCGAGACGCGGATCGATGGCCGGGACGTGGCCGTCGGCATCGCACGCTTCCGGATCGTCGCCAACCGACGGCGCTGCGAGTGCTGCCTTCTGGTCAAGCCTGACTGGCGGCGGCAAGGCCTCGAGGAGATGCTGATGGCGCTGCTGATCGCCAAGGCGCGCAGCGCCGGACTCAGGCGACTCATCGCCTTCGCCGACGCGCAGGACGACGCAGTGAATACGCTCTCGCACGGACTCGGCATGCGCACGCATCGCCTCGGCAGTCGCCCCGACGATCTGCTGCACACCCTGGATCTGTGCGATCGAACCCACCCGAGGAGACGAACATGTTGAAGAACATCCTGGTTCCTCTGACCGACACCGCGGGAGACAACGACGCGCTTTCGGTCGCCATCAAGCTCGCTCAGTCTTACGAGGCACAGGTGCGCGCGGCGGAGATCTGCGATCTTCCCTTGCCCACCGAGGGCCCGTGGGATCTGATACCGACCCAGGCGTTGACGGCGGCGGAGACCGCCGTGCGCAGTCTGGCCCGCAACCGCGCCGAGCTGGTGCGTGGGCGCGTGGCCGGGTATGCCAACCACGTGAGCGTGGAAGTGTGGGAAGCCAATACTGATTACCCGTCCGCCGTCGCGGCCCTGCTGGCGCAGGCGGCGGACCTGTGCGTGCTTCCCGGCTGGGCCGGGCTGGCCAAGCCGGCCCCGCAGCTGAAACGCTTCTTCAATGCGGTGCTGTTCCAGTCCGGTACGCCCATCCTGCTCGTCCCGCCGCGCTGCAAGCATCCGCTTCCCCCTGAACGCGCGTTGGTCGCGTGGAACGGCTCTCCCAACGCCAGGCGGGCGCTGAGCGGCGCGCTTCCGCTCCTGCGACGCGCAGAGCAGGTGCATGTCGTCGAAATCGATCCGCCGCTGGAGGGTCTGCGCGCGGACGAGGCCCTGCGACAGGCGCTTGGCGATCATCTCGAGCGACACGGCATCGAGACCGCATTCGCGACGCTCCGCAGCAAAGCGAGCAGTTGCAGCGAGGTGTTGCTCTCCCATGCCAGGAAGGTCGATGCGCAGCTGCTCGTCATGGGGGGCTACGGCCATTCCAGGCTGCGGGAATGGTCGCTTGGCGGCATGACCCGCGACGTGCTGGCGGCCAGTGCGCTCCCTGTGCTGGTGGCCCATTAGCGGGCAGCGTCACGAAGATGACCTCCTCCATGGCGATGACCGCGGCCGACCTGGCGTCCAGACGGCGCGTCCGCGTCAGGCAGTGCGTCGGCTATGGATGCCTGGGGGTGTACGGGCTCGCCTCGTTGCTCGCCAGCGTCCACCCCTGGCACCCGCGCGACTGGCTGCTCGAGAACCTGCTGGTTTTCCTGTCGCTCCCCTGCCTGATCTGGCTGCAGCGAGGCCGCGCTTGGGGCATCGGCACCAATGCGGCGCTGCTCGCCTTCTTCCTGCTGCACAGCATCGGGGCGCATTACACCTATGCGCAGGTGCCCTACCGGCAGCTCGCGCATGCCCTGTTCCAGCTGCCGCTCGATCCGGCGGACACGGTTGGCCGCAATCACTACGATCGCCTCGTGCACTTCATGTACGGCCTGCTGGTACAGCCCGCGGTCCGCACGCTGCTCCGCGCGATCCCCATGAAGGCCTGGATCCGCGAGCTGGCCTGCATCCAGTGCATCGTCGCGACCTCCGCGCTCTACGAGCTGATCGAGTGGGCGGCCGTGCTGATCGCCGCCCCGGATCTGGGCGCGGCCTATCTGGGAACGCAGGGCGATGTCTGGGACGCGCACAAGGACATGCTTCTCGCACTCATTGGCGCCTGCCTGAACTCCGCTCTGTACCTGGGTGGGAGGATGGTTCAAGCAAGGACGGCAGGCAGGCGCCGACACGCCCCTCCTAAGGACCTGCCATGACGACCGAGCCGATCGGTGCCGATCGCTATCTCTGCCCGGACTTTCCGGTAACAAGGTGCGCGCTGCGCGATGGCCGCATGCTCACCATCCGGCCGCTCGGCGTTCGCGATGGGGACGCGGAAGTCGCCTTCCTGCGCGCGCTCTTTCCGGCACCCAGCAGGAATCGTCTCCTGGGGCTGCCGATTTACCTAGACGCTTCCATGGCCCCGGATCTGCTCGATGCCGACGGTGTGAGTCGCGTGGTGCTCGGCGGCTTCGTGGGCGACCGCCTCTGTGGCGTGGCCCAGTACGGCGTCGACGGCCCGGACAGGACCTGCTGCGAGATCGCGACGGTGGTGGACGCCGCCTTCCATGGCTCGGGACTTGCCGAGGCGCTGCTGGAGCAACTGATCCACCTCGCCAAGGCCCGGGGTCTCCACCACCTGTATGCCCTGGAGCTTGCCGAGGACCACGAGGCGGCGCGCCTGCTGCACTGGTTCGGCTTCAAGTCCAGCCCGGTGCCCGGCGATGCGACGCTGCTCAGATTCTGTCGGCCCGCAGATCCCGGCACCTGATGCGGCGGTCGTTGGCCGGGCCCGGCTACAGGGTGAGCGCTCCGGCGTGCCGGTCATCGAGCGCCGCCCGGGCGACCTCAAGAATGCCTGGGCTGCGATGTGGGCCATCAGATCGGAAGCACGCAGACAAAGGACTACGCAGAGTGCCCTCGACGGCGCTTCGTACAGCGATGGACAGCCCTGCGGT
The DNA here is from genome assembly GCF_042700505.1 of Pseudoxanthomonas sp. UC19_8. Lineage (NCBI taxonomy): Bacteria > Pseudomonadati > Pseudomonadota > Gammaproteobacteria > Lysobacterales > Lysobacteraceae > Pseudoxanthomonas > Pseudoxanthomonas sp. UC19_8. The sequence continues at coordinate 182,604 of NZ_CP170559.1, read as the reverse complement.
CCGTCGGAGGTCCCGCGTGCGCCACGCCGTGTTGCGCCGCAACGCCCGCCTGTCGGTCAATGTGTCGCGCGCCGGCCGAAGGCGCGGGCCGGACATGAATGGACAGCGCTGACGTCAGCGCATGTCCCGTTCGCGCCACGCTGTGCTGCGCCGCAGCGCTCGCCTTCCCGGCACCCGCCTTCGCATTCGATAGCAGCAAAATCAAAAGAGCGCGAATTGCGGGCGAATTCGCCTGTTCGCGCGTATGACAGCGTAGGACATCGCGGCGCCGTGAGCGCCGTTTCCTTGGTCAATTTGACACCTTTGTCAGGGCGTCCCTACCGTGCCGCGCATCGCGTGCGCGATGGGCGGTTGCCGGCTGCAGGAGGGGCGCTGGCAAGGAACGCAGACAGCGTCGCGCATGCGTGTCCGTGCTGTCTTTAAGAACGTCGTGGAACTACATTCTCCGGGGAGGGGAACCATGCAACGCATCTGGTTGACGCGCTATGCGCTCTCGGCGGCGATCGCCGCCAGTCTCAACGCCACCGCCTTCGCGCAGGAAGCCGCGACCGCTCCACAGAACCCGACGCCGGCCCCGGCGTCCAAGGACAACGCCACCACGCTGGACACCGTGGTGGTCTCCGGTACCGCCCAGGCCGGCGGTGTGAAGAAGCTGGAGGCCAGCTTCAACATCGTCACGGCCAATGCCGAGCAGATCAAGCAGGCCAATCCCAAGAGTACGGCCGATCTGCTGAAGATCTCGCCGGGCATGTGGCCGGAAAGCAGCGGCGGCCAGACCGGCGCCAACATCGAGATCGCCGGCTTCCCCGGCGGCGGCGATGCGCCCTACTTCTCCACCCTGCTGATGGGCTCGCCGCTGTACGGCATGCCGACGCTGTCGTTCTTCGAGACGACCTCGATGTTCCGCCTGGACGACACGATCGAAGCCGTGGAGATCCTGCAGGGCGGCCCCTCGGTGGTGTTCGCCGATGGGCAGATGGGCGCCTCGGCCAACTTCTTCCTCAAGACCGGCACCGACGTGCCTTCCGGCAGCATCGGTGTGACCTACGGCAATGAGGGACTGTGGCGGCTGGATGGCTTCTCCGGCTTCAAGCTGGCCGACAGCTGGTACGGCAGCGTGGGCGGCTTCTGGCGCGAATCCGACGGTGTGCGCGACCCGCAGTTCAAGGCCGACAAGGGCGGCCAGCTGACCGCCACGCTGTCGCACGAGACCGATGCGGGCAAGTTCACCCTGTACAGCCGCTACCTCAACGACAAGAACCAGTTCATCACCCCGATCCCGCTGATCCAGCGTGGCACCGACAGCTTCAGCGCCTATCCGGGCTTCGACCCGCTGAAGGACACGTACTACAGCAAGGCCATGCAGCACGTATACCTGCCCAGCTATCCCAACGGCGGCACCAACGCCGACCTGGCCGACGGGCGCGGCGCGAAGATGTTCTTCCTGGGCGGCAACTTCGACTATCAGCTGGAGAACGGCTGGTCGATCAGCGACCGCTTCCTGTTCGATGAAGGCGACATGGACACCAATGCGCTGTTCTCGGGCAACAACCCGGCCAGCCTGGCGGACATGCTGTACAACCCGAACACGCCCGGCGGCTTCAACCTGCCGGCCGGCTCGGCCACGGCGACCTACACCACCGGCGGCGCGGTACCGCTGGACCAGAGCGTGATCCAGCAGGGCTGGTGGCACATCCACAAGCACCTGAAGAGCTTCAACAACGACTTCCGCCTGAGTCGCGAACTGTTCGAAGGCAACACCCTGACCATCGGCCTGTACTACGCGCACTACTCGATGGCCGACAAGTGGTCGCTGGGCAACCAGATGCTGATGACCAACACGCCCAACGCCACGCCGATCGCGGTCACCTACGTCGACGGCGGGCAGACCTACTACCGCACCGATGGCCAGGGCTTCGCCGATTTCGGCGGCTATCACATCGCCCAGCGCGGCAGCGCCACCAACAAGGCGATCTACGTGTCCGACTCGTGGCGCGTGGGCCAGTGGCTGCTGGACCTGTCCGGACGTCTTGAGAACCAGGACGCCAAGAGCGATGTGTGCAACATGACCAACCAGGACCTGGATGGCAATCCGCGCACGCTGTACGACAACGCCGTGCCCGTGTGCAACGGCACCTACGCGCACAACGAGTACGAAAAGACCCATCCCTCGTGGACGGCCGGCGCCAACTACAGCTTCAACGAGCACACCTCGGCCTACGGACGCGTCAACACCGGCGGGCACTTCCTGGACTTCGACAACGGCATCCGCGGGACCACCAACGACAACTACCCGCCGCTGCAGAAGATCCGCAACTACGAAGTCGGCTTCAAGTACCAGTCGCCGCTGGTGTACGTGGACCTGAGCGCCTACCACCGCGTCTTCACCGGCCTGCAGTACCAGCCGACCGACGGCCTAGGCACGCCGGTGGGCAGCCCGCAGATCTACGGCTCCAAGTCCAACGGCGTGAACCTGATGGGCGCGCTGACCCCGGTGGAGAACCTGCGCCTGCAGGTGGTGGCCAACTACCTGGACGGCGAGTACACCGACTACAACGCCTGCTTCCAGTACACCGACATCAACGGCCAGGCGGCGTGCGCGCCGATCGAAGGCAAGCAGCTGCAGCGTCAGCCGAAGTTCCGCGGCATGTTCACGCCAAGCTACCGCTTCGTGACTGCCTGGGGCGACATCCTGCCGTACGTCACCTACACCTATGTGGGCGACCATACGCAGGATCAGTCGGGGCTGCAGCAGCTGGGCTCGTACCACACGGTGGACTTCGGCGTGACCAGCAACATCGGCGATCACTGGCAGTTGAACCTGCGCGGCACCAACATGACCAACGAGCTGGGGCTGACCGAGTCGAACTCGCGCATCTTCGGCAACGCGGCCAGTGCCGGCGGCGTGCTGCTGGCCCGTCCGCTGGAGGGTCGCGAGGTCAACTTCCAGGCCAAGTACCTGTGGTGATCCGCAGGCGCGCCGTCTGGTGACACGACAGGCCACGCACAGGACAACGCCCGGGATCTGCCCGGGCGTTGTCGTTGATGACTTCTTGAAAGGAACGAGCACATGCACCAGCCTTCGCGCCGTCCACGGCCATCGACCGCGCCACGCCTGCGGGCCGCATTGGGCAGGGCTTGGCGAGGCCTGGCGATCGCCGGCCTGCTGACCGCGCTCGCCCCGTCCGCGGCCAGCGCGCAGGCGCTGCAATTCCGCATCGACGAGGGCAGCACCACCAACGCTTTCTATCAACACGGGCCGGTGGCGGCGCATGTGCTGGCCACCAGCGGCACGCGCCCGCGCCTGCTGGTCGCGTTCCCGGCCGGCAACAGCGGCGTGGCGGTGTGGTTCGCGCCGACCACGACACCGGTGCAATGGACGCTGCAATCGGTGCAGAAGCAGGCGCCGAGCGACGATCCGGCGATGCACGGCATCGTGGCCGAGCTCGAACTGCGCGGCGGTCCGCTGACGCTGGACAAGGCGGCGCTGGGCAGCATTCGCGTGCTGCGCGATGTGCAGCTGGGCCAGCCCATCCCCGCGCAGGTGGCCACCGAGGCGAAGGTCGCCGCGCAGAGCGTCAGCTGGGCGCGTCGCCGGCTCGACGATGCGCCGGGCTACCGCGTCACGCTGGAAATCACCCAGGGTCGCGTCGTCTCCCGGGCCGGCGCGATCACGCTGGAACCGGCGCGCGCCGGCGGCATCGTGCACCTGCGCCTGCTCGCCTCGACCGGCGAGACGCCGCTGACGCCGCTCGCCAGCGGCCAGCTGCTCAACGCCCAGGCCGCGTCCGATGCGCGCATGCGCAACGCGCTGCAGTTCCTGAGCTATCGCGAGAAGTTCCTCGCCGGCTCGTGGCGCTTCGACACCTACTTCGGCCGCGACACGCTGATGTCCACGCGCCTGCTGATGCCCGTGCTGCAGCCCACGGCGGTCGAAGCCGGCCTGGGCGCGGTGCTGGCGCGCCTGTCGCCACAGGGCGAAGTCGCGCACGAGGAGGACATCGGCGAGTTCGCGATCCTGCGCCACCTGGCCGGCGACGGCACGCGCTCGGACGCGCCGATCTACGACTACGGCATGATCGACGGCGACTACATGCTGGCGCCGGTGATGGCGGCCTGGCTGGTCGAGGAGCCGCGCGGCCAGGCCCGGGCCCGCGCGTTCCTCGCCGCCCGCAACGACCTGCAGCACAGCAGCAACGCCCAAGCGCTGCTGCGCAACCTGCTGCACGTCGCACGCAACAGTGAGGCCTTCGCCGCGGCGCCAACCTTCGATCATCTGCTGGCGCTCAAGCCCGGGCGCATGACCGGCCAGTGGCGCGACAGCGAGGAAGGCCTGGGACGCGGCCGCTACCCCTACGATGTCAACGTGGTCTGGATGCCGGCCGCGCTGCGCGCGATTGGCGCCTTCGTCGACAGCGGCCTGCTGGACGGCGTCGCCAGCGACGCGCAGCGCCAGGCCCTGCGCGCGGCCGCGGCACGCGCCGATGCCTGGGAACGTCAGGCGCGGGCGCTGTTCGAAGTGCGCCTGGATGCCACGCAGGCCGACGCCGCGCTGCGCGCCTATGCGCAGCAGCTCGGCGTGCCGGTCGAGCCGGCCCTGGCCTCGCTCGCCGGCGCCGGGCTGGCGTTCCCGGCGCTGTCGCTGGACGCGGACGGGCGCGCCGTGCCGGTGCTGCATTCGGATGTGGGCTTCGGGCTGCTGTTCGGCCGGCCCGATCCGGACACGCTGGCGCGCGACGTGGCCGCGGTGATGCGCCCCTTCCCCGCCGGGCTGATCACCGACGTGGGCATGGTGGTCGCCAACCCGGCCTTCGCCGACCAGGCGGCCTGGGGTCGTCTCGGGGCCGCAGGCCTACCACGGCACCGTGGTGTGGGCCTGGCAGCAGGCGGTGATGCTGGCGGGGCTGCGCCGCCAGCTGGCGCGCGACGACCTGCCCGCACCCGTGCGCGCCCAGCTGCAGCATGCGCAGGCGCGGTTGCAGCAGCTGATCAAGGCCGCCGGCGAGGTGCGCACCTCCGAGCTGTGGTCCTGGCGCTGGGAACAGGGGCGCTATCGCATCGAGCCCTTCGGCGCACAGGGCGCGCACGAGGACGAATCCAACGCCGCACAGCTGTGGAGCACGGTGTTCCTGGCGGACCCGGGCACGCACGAGTAAACGAGTCCGGCGCCGCATACGTCCGGCCGGCGACCGACCGGAGGACAGGTGCTTTGTTTGAGTGCGGATCGCGAATCAGTTGACGGCATGAGAGGCGGATCGTCGAGCGGGCTTCGCCCACCAGCCTCGACCCGGCCGGGCGCCGATCCTCGGCTAGCCTCCATGGCCGATTCCTGGAATTGACCGAGGCTGGCGCCTCGGTGGGAGCCGCCACGGGGGCGATGAGGCTCTATCGGTAAAGTCCCATCGCCGCCGTTGGCCGAAAAGGCCGCAAGGGCGGCTCCCACGGGGATTGCGTCGGTCATCCGCGAGGACCACGCGCGCCCGCGCGTCGTCGCCAGACATCTAGTCCGCTCTGCCCCACGCCCGGTCGGCGCGAGGCTCGTTGCGTGGAAAGATCGGAACTCCTTACAACTCGCAGGCATCGAGCAAGCGCTCTGCCCCCTCCCCTTCGCCGAAGGCGAAGGGGAGGGATGGGGAGGGGTCGGGGGCTTTCCCGGGCAAGCCACAGAAGCAAGAGCAAAAGCACCCCACCCCGGCCCTCCCCTTCGCCTGCGGCGAAAGGAAGGGGGCCTCAAACCGAAGTCGTGTGACTTGACGCGCGAGGCAGCGGGCCGGCGGGCGGTGGCCGCGCCTAGCGAGGCAGGATGCCGAGCGCCCGAATCAGGGCAGGACGCCCTGATTGAGGGAAAAGCGGACACCGCCCGCCGGACCGCTGCCCATCCGAAGCCGCAATGCCCAAGCGCCGCAGTGCCGCAGCGCCTCGATCAGGAGAAACCAAAAGAAAGCCCGCCTCACGGCGGGCTTCGCTTCATCGAGCGCGGAGGATCAGCGCTTGCGCGCGTCCTCGCGCATTTCGAACCACATGCCGTTGAGGATGGCGAAGAAGCAGGCCAGGCTCACGCCGAGGATCCAGGAGAAGTACCACATCGTCGTTGCTCCTAAGGTTGAGCGCCGTCAGTAGGCGTTGGGGTTGCGGGTCAGGGCGTCGTCGCCGACCTTGCCGCGCAGCACGCGGTAGACCCAGGCGGTGTAGGCCAGGATGATCGGCAGGAACACCGCCGTGGCCAGCAGCATGATGAACAGCGTCATGTGACTGGACGAGGCATCCCACAGGGTCAGGCTGGAACGCGGATCCAGCGAGGACGGCAGCATGAAGGGAAACACCGCCACGCCCTCCGTCAGGATGATCGCCGCGATGCCCACCGCCGAGGCCAGGAACGAGGGCACCTCGCGCCCGGCCCGCAGCAGCGCCGCGCAGGCCAGGAAGGCGGCCACGCCCAGCACTGGGAAGATCCAGGTCCACGGCATGGCGTGGTAGTTGCTCATCCAGGCCCCGGCGGCCACCTCCACCTGCTTGGCCAGCGGATTGGACGGGCCGGCGTGATCGAGCGCGCCGACGAGCTGATAGCCCTTGACGCCCAGCGCCAGCCACACGCCGGCCAGTGCGAACAGCACCGCCGTGGCCAGCGCGCTCAGGCTGCCCAGGCGACGGGCGCGGGCCTGGATCTCGCCGCTGGTCTTGATCACCAGCATGCCCGCGCCGTGCGTGGCCAGCATCGCCACGCTGACCAGGCCGCACAGCACCGGGAAGGGCATCAGCAGACCGAACAGATCGCCTTCGTAGATCGTGCGCAGCGATTCGTCGAAGCGGAACGGCGCGCCGACCAGCACGTTGCCCATGGCCACACCGAACACCAGCGCCGGCACCAGCCCGGCGGCGAACAGCACCCAGTCCCAGGTCGCGCGCCAGGCGGGCTTGTCCAACTTGCTGCGGAACTTGAAGCCGACCGGCCGCAGGATCAGCGCCATCAGGATCAGGATCATCGCCAGGTAAAAGCCGGAGAAGCTGACCGCATACAGCGCCGGGAACGCGGCGAAGATCGCGCCGCCGCCCAGGATCAGCCACACCTGGTTGCCTTCCCACACCGGGCCGACCACGTTGATGACCAGCCGGCGCTCCTGGTCGGTGCGCGCCACGCCGGGCAGCAGCGTGGCCACGCCCAGGTCGAAGCCATCCATGACCGCAAATCCGATCAGCAGGATGCCCAGCAGCAGCCACCAGATGAAGCGCAGGGTTTCGTAATTAAGCGGAATCGTGTCCATGAGGTGGCCTTCAGGCGTTGACGGCGGCGAGCGGGGTGCCGGTGGTGTCGGGCTGACGCCCACCGGAGACTTCGGTGGGGCCCTTGAGGATGGTCTTGCGCAGCAGGTAGATCTCGATCACCGCCAGCGTGGTGTAGAGGCCGACGAAAACGCCCAGGCTGATCAGGATCTGGTGCAGCTTCAGACCCGAGGCGGCGAAGAAGGTCGGCAGCACACCATCGATGATCCAGGGCTGGCGACCGTACTCGGCCACGATCCAGCCGGCCTCGATCGCCACCCACGGCAGCAGCAGCGTCCAGAAGGCGAGCTTCAGGAACCAGCGCTTCTCATGCAGCGTGTGCTTGCTGGCGTACCAGAAGGCCAGGGCGAAGAAGCCGATGAAGTAGAAGCCCAGCCCGGCCATCGCGCGGAACAGCCAAAACAGCGGCGCCACGCGCGGCACGGTGTCGAAGGCGGCCTGATCGATCTGCGCGTCGGTGGCGTTGGCGATGTCGTCGCGATAGCGCTTGAGCAGCAGGCCGTGGCCCAGATCGCCCCAGTGCGCATCGAAGGTGGCGCGCGCGGCGGCGTCGTTCCTGTCCGCGCGCAGGGCCTGCAGGGCCGCATAGGCCTGCTGGCCGCTGCGGATGCGTTCCTTGGCCCGTTCGACCAGCGGCAGGATGCCAGGCATCTGCGTGTTGAACGAGCGCGTGCCGATCAGGCCCATCACCCAGGGGATGTGGATCTGCGCGCTGTTGCTGTGCGTGTCCTGGTCGGGAATGGCGAAGACGTTGAAGCCGGCTGGCGCGGGCTCGGTTTCCCACATGGCCTCGATCGCGGCCAGCTTCATCTTCTGGTTCTCGCCGGCGATGTAGCCGCTCTCATCGCCCAGCACCACTACGCTCAAAGACGCGGCCAGACCGAAGCTGGCGGCCACGGCCATCGAGCGCTTGGCGAACTCCAGGTGACGCCCGCGCAGCAGGTACCAGGCGCTGATCGCCATCACGAACACCGCTCCGCACACGTAGCCGGCGCTGACGGTGTGCACGAACTTGGCCTGCGCCACCGGGTTGAACAGCACCGCGGCGAAGTCGGTGACCTCCATGCGCATGGTCTCCGGATTGAACTTCGCCCCGACCGGGTATTGCATCCAGCCGTTGGCGATCAGGATCCACAGCGCCGACAGGTTCGAGCCCAGCGCCACCAGCCAGGTGACCACCAGGTGCTGGACCTTGGACAGCTTGTCCCAGCCGAAGAAGAACAGGCCGATGAAGGTCGCCTCCAGGAAGAAGGCCATCAGCCCCTCGATGGCCAGCGGCGCGCCGAAGATGTCGCCGACGTACTGGCTGTAGTAGGACCAGTTGGTGCCGAACTGGAACTCCATGACGATGCCGGTCGCCACGCCCATGGCGAAGTTGATGCCGAACAGCGTGCCCCAGAACAGGGTCATGCGCCGCCACACATCGCGCCCGGTCATCACATAGACGCTTTCCATGATGGCGATGAGGAAGGACAGCCCCAGCGTCAATGGGACGAACAGGAAGTGGTACAGCGCAGTCAGGGCGAACTGCAGCCTGCTGAGTTCAACGACGGTCATGTCGGGCATGGCACGAGCAGCTGTTTGGGAGATTGCCGACAGCTTGCGCGCCTGGCCCGGATTCAACCTTGATCTGGATCAACGCCCTTCCAGGAGGCGTGGCGCAGAATGGACGCCATGTTGGTCGCGCCCACCGCAGACGCCCCCCTGACCCTCGAGACCCTGGTCGCACCGGTCCGCGGCCGCCTGCGCCTGGCCGGCCTGGCCACTTCGGCCAGCGGGGTGCTGCTGATCGCGCAGGCCGGCCTGATCGCGCTGCTGGCCCAGCACGTCCTGGCCGAACACCGGCCCATGCAGACCCTGTGGTGGCCGCTGGTCGCCCTGTTGGGCGTCGGCCTGGCGCGCGCCGGGCTGGCCTGGGCGGCCCGCACGTTGGCCGACGATGCGGTGCAGGCGCTGCGCCATGGCCTGCGCCTGGGCGTGTTCGCGCGGATGCAGGCGCGCGGCCCGCTGTGGCTGCGGCGCCAGCGTAGCGGCGCGCTGAGCGAGCTGACCGGCACGCACATCGATGCGCTGGACGGCTATGTCGGCGGCTTCCTGCTGGCGCGCATGGAAATGGTGTGGGTGCCGCTGGCGCTGCTGGCCGCGGTGTTCTGCGTGGATCGCGTGGTCGGCACGGTGCTGCTGCTCACCCTGCCGCTGATCCCGGTATTCATGGCGCTGGTGGGCTGGGGCGCGCAGGCCGCCAGCGACCGCCAGCTGCAGGCCATGGCGCGCATGGGCGCGCATTTCGCCGACCGCCTGCGCGGGCTGGGGCTGATCCGCCTGTACGGCCAGGCCTCCGCCACGCTGGCCGGCATCGCGCAGGCCGCGCAGGGCGTGCGCGAGGGCAGCCTGAAGGTGCTGCGCATCGCCTTTCTGTCCTCGGCGGTGCTGGAGTTCTTCGCCTCGATGGGCGTGGCGATGGTGGCCCTGTACCTGGGCCTGACCTATCTGGGCATGCTCGACCTGCGCAGCGCGCCGCTGGACCTGGCCGCCGGCCTGTTCTGCCTGCTGCTGGCGCCGGAGGTCTACGCCCCGCTGCGCCGGCTGGCCGCCCACTACCACGACCGCGCCGGCGCGCTGGCCGCGCTGGACGGCATCAACCGCGCGCTGGCCGTGGACGACGCGGCACCCGCCCCGCCGCCGCACGCCGACGCCAGGCCGGCGCCCACCCTCGCCCCGGCGCTGCTGCGCGTGCGCGACCTGCGCCTGCGCCATGCCGGTGCCGCGCGCGCCGCGGTGCAGGGCCTGTCCTTCGACCTGGCCCCGGGCCAGCACCTGGCCCTGGCCGGCCCCAGCGGCTGCGGCAAGAGCACCCTGCTCGAGGCCCTGGCCGGCTGGCTGCCGCCGGAGGCGGGCCTGATCCAGCACGCCCCCGGCCTGCGCATCGGCTACGCGCCGCAGCGCCCGCATCTGTTCGCCGGGACGATCGCCGACAACCTGCGCATCGGCGCGCCGCAGGCCAGCCCCGCGCAGTTGCAGGCCGCCGCCGAGGCCGCGCAGGTGCTGCACTTCGCCCGCGCGCTGCCCGATGGCCTGGACACACGCATCGGCGAGGGCGGCTTCGGCCTGTCCGGCGGCCAGGCCCGGCGCGTGGCATTGGCCCGCGCCCTGCTGCAGGACCCGCAACTGCTGCTGCTCGACGAGCCCACCGCCTTCCTCGACGCCGACACCGAGACTGCGCTGCTCGAGGCGCTGCTGCGCTTCGGCCAGGGCCGCGCCCTGCTGGTGGCCACGCACAGCGCGGCCGTGATCGAGCGCCTGGGCCAGGTGCTGTGGCTGGGCGATGACCGCACGCCGGGCGTACGGAGGGCGGCATGAACGCCTTGCTGGCCCGGCACCGCCGCGGCGTCGCGCTGACCCTGGCCCTGATGACGCTCACCGCGCTGGCCGGCACCGCGCTGCTCGGCCTGGCCGGGCACTTCCTCACCGCCGCCTCGCTGGCCGGCGTGGGGGCGCTGGGGTTCAACCTGTTCGGGCCGTCGGCCGGCATCCGCGGCCTGACCTTCATCCGCATCCTGTCGCGCTACTTCGAGAAACTGATCGGCCACGACGTGACCCTGCGCATCGGCGCGGACCTGCGCACCGGCTTCTTCCGCCGCGCCCTGCCGCTGGCGCCGCTGCAGCTGGGCCACCTGCGCACCGGCGAACTGCTGGGCCAACTGGTCGGCGACATCGAACGCGTCGAAGGCGGCCTGGTGCGCGCGCTCGGTCCGCTGGTCGCGCTGGGCACACTGATGGTGCTGGCCTGCGTGGTCATGGCCTGCGTGCTGCCGCTGGCCGGGCTGGTCCTGCTGCTGGCGTGCGCGCTGCTGGGCCTCGGCCTGCCCTGGCTGACCGCGCGCGGCGCACAGACGCAGGAGCAGGCCCGCGCGCAGGCCCGCGCCGCGCTGCGCGCCGAGGTGCTGGATGGCCTGGACGGCGCGACCGACCTGGCCGCCCTGCACGCCAGCGCTACCTGGGCCGCACGCATCGACGCGCGCAGCACGCACTTCGAACGGCTCGAACGCCAGCGCAAGCGCGTGCTCGCGCTGGGCACCCTGGGCCATGGCGCGATCAGCGCGGTGACCCTGGTGCTGGTGCTGGGCCTGCTGCTGCAGGCGGTCGGCACCGGCGCGCTGGGCTCGCCGGCGGCCGCCGGCCTGTTCTTCATGACCGTGGCCCTGCTGGAAGCCAGCGCGGGCGCCGCCCTGGCCTGGCGCGAACGCCACGCCGCCGCCACCGCCGCGCAGCGGCTGGAGGCCACCCTCGCCCCCGCCCCGCAGGTGGCCGATCCCGAAGCGCCGCAGGCCGTGCCCGCCACCGGCGCGCTGGAGCTGGACCAGGTCGCCTTCCGCTGGCCCGGCGCCGCCGCGCCCGTGTTGCGGCAGGTGCAGCTGCGCATCGCGCCGGGCACGCGCGTGGCCATCGGCGGCGACAGCGGCGCGGGCAAGAGCTCGCTGCTGGCGCTGCTGCTGCGGCTGGTCGATCCCACCGAAGGTACGTTGCGCTACGGCGGCCAGGAACTGCGCAGCTTCGCCCTGGCCGACTGGCATCGCCACATCGCCTGGCTGCCGCAGGAGGCGCCGGTCTTCGCCGGCAGCGTGCGCGAGAACCTGCAGCTGGGCGCACCGGAAGCCGACGAGGCGCGCCTGTGGCAGGCGCTGGCGCAGGTGCGCCTGGACGATCTGGTGCGCGCGCTGCCCGGCCAGCTCGACGGCTGGGTCGGCGAACATGGCCGCACCCTGTCGGCCGGCCAGGCCCGGCGCCTGGCCCTGTCACGCGCGCTGCTGCGCGATGCGCCGATCCTGCTGCTGGACGAACCCACCGAAGGCCTGGACGTGGACACCGCCCAGGCCCTGCTCGCCGACCTGGCCCAGGCCAGCGCCGGCCGCACCGTCATCGTGATCACCCACGACGCCCTGCCCACCGGCTGGGCCGACCTGAGCTTGCAGCTGCGCGATCAAGGCCTCATTACTGATCACCACGACAGATGAATGGTCCCGGGTCGGACGTCCGGTAAGCCCGGCGGACGTCCGTACGGACACGTCGGCCGATGAGGCGCGTGCGCATTCAACAACTTGGAGATGGCACGGTCTGTGGTTGATCGTTTCCTCTGGTTGCCGAAGGAAACACCGCATGCACAAGTTCCGTTTGCTGCTCCTTGGGCTGGCGGTGATCGCACAGTCCGCCCATGCCGGCGAAGACTGGCGTGGCCAGGCCGACCGGATCATGTCGACAATTCCGGCTGCGGGTCCCGGCGCCAGCGTCCTGATCGCCCAGGATGGCCGCACGCTCTATTCGAGTGCACGCGGCATGGCCAGCGTCGAACTCGGCACCCCGCTCGCGCCCGACAGCGTGTTCCGCATCGGCTCGCTGACCAAGACCGTGACCGCAGCGACGGTCCTGCGGTTGTCCGAGCTCGGGCGACTGGATCTGGACGCGCCCGTGTCGAAGGTACTGCCGGATTTCGCCTACGCCTCCCGGATCACCGCGCGCCAGTTGCTGTCACACACCTCAGGGGTCAGCGATGCATGGAACGCTCCGCTGACCGATGTCCTGGACACACCCAAACGGTTACGGCTGATCGGCGATACGCCCCTGGATTTCGCGCCAGGGACGGACTGGCGCTACAGCAACTCCGGTTACATGGTCCTGGGCGCGATGGTCGAACGGATCACCGGCCAACCCTGGCAGGACGCGGAGAAGCAGCTGGTGCTCGCGCCTGCCGGAGCGACGAGCATGTCCTACTACGACGATGCGGCTGTGGTGCCGCGCCTTGTCACCGGCTACACCGTCGACGACGCAGGTGCCTTGGCGCGCCCTGCGCCGTATTCGATCACCGGCCCCGGGGCGGCCGGCGGACTCGTGTCGGACGCCTCGGGGGTCGCCCTGCTGCTGCACGCCATCGGCACGCACGCCGCTTCGGGCGCCTCGGAGTTCGCCCTGATGTCCACGCCCACGCGGATCGGGACCACGGAAGTGCCCTACGGGCTGGGCATGGTGCCGGGCAGCCTCCAGGGCGAACGCATCGTCGAGCACAGCGGCGGCATCGAAGGCTACCTGGCCCATTACGTCTATGTCCCCGCCCGGGACACGGCGGTGGTCGTGCTCGAGAATTCCGACGCACCCGCAGTGCCGGCGCGCTCCCTAGCGCGTAGGTTGACCGCATTGGCCATTGGCAAGCCGTATCGCGTGTTCGCTCAGGCCGACTGGCCCCCAGATCGACTCACGGCGCTCGCAGGCAGCTATGTCATCCAGGGCGCAGGCCTCCACACGATCGAGATCAGGCAGGGCGCGGCCTGGATCCGCCGCGACGATGGTCCGGCCAAGCGGCTGCAAACGGCGGTCGACGATACGCTGATCTATGCCGGCGACGGCATCGATTATCTGCGAGCCGTTCGTGATGCGCGGGGTCGCGTGACCGCGCTCGACTTCCACGTCGATGGCGCAGATGCCGGGCGACGTGAACCACGGGTCCCGAGCAAGGCACCCTGAGCCCGCGTTTAAGTCCGGGCAACGGCCGATGCGCGCAGCTGCGCTAGAGTCGGAGTCCGTACCCCCACACGTTCGGCCATGTACGACCCCGCACGCAGCAAGCTCGACGAGAAGATCTGCGCGCTGATCTGCCCGATCTCGGCGGCCATGGTCGGCGTGTGCCTGACCGGAGTCGGCCTGCTGCACGTGGCGACGGCGGTGAATCAGAAGGCGACCCTGGCCGACGACCTGCTGGCCTGGGACGCGGTGATCTTCCTGATCGCCACGCTGGTGTCCTACTTCGGGCTGCGCACCGGTACGCGCAACCACCGGCTCGAACAGGTGGCCGACGTGGCCTTCATCGTGGCGATGGTGGTACTCACCGGCGGCGGCCTGTACATCACCTACAGCATCAGTCCCTAGGGACCGCGCGGACGCCTCAGGCGGCGGCCGCCAACGCCTCGAGTCTGTCGCGGTCGAGCAGGCGCACGGTGTGCGGCTCGGGCGTGGCGATCAGCGCGTCGGTGCGCAGGCGGGTGAAGCAGCGGCTGACCGTTTCGATGGTCAGGCCCAGGTAGTCGGCGATGTCGGTGCGCGTCATCGGCAGTTCGACCACGGCATCGTCCAGGCCCTGGCGCGCGCGGCGCGCGGCCATGTCCACCAGGAAGCCGGCCAGGCGCTCGGGCGGGGTCATCCGCGCCAGCGCCATCAGCTTGTCGCGCGTGGCGTCCAGCTCGATGCAGGCGCGCTCCATCAGCTCGTGCTCCAGGCCCGGATAGGTCTGGCACAGCTGGCGCATGCCGGGCTGGGAGACCGCGCACAGGCTGGCGTCGGTGATCGCCTCGATGGTGTGCCGGTAATGGCTGGCGCCGGAGAAGCCGATGTAGTCGCCCTGCATCAGGAACCCGGCCACCAGCCGGCGGCCGTCGGCCAGCGTGCGGGTGCGGCGCAGGGCGCCGCTCTGCACGGTGAAGACGTAGCGCCGCGGCTCGCCTTCGCGCGCCAGCAACTCGCCGGCGCGCAGATGGGTGTCGCCGGTCATCGCCTCCAGCGCCTTGGCCTGATCGGGCGGCAGCGCGGTGCACACGGCGAGATGGCGCACCAGGCAGACGCGGCAGCCGTGGCCCTCCACGCTGGTCTGGCCGGGGTCGGTGGGATTGCGTTGGATGCGCAGGCTCATGGTCGGATCGGCCGCTCTGCCTTAACTGAGGCTGCATGATACGCCCCTGGTGCTGGGGGCCGGGTTGGCCCATGGGAAAGCCTCATCGCCGCCATGGCGGCCCCCCACCCGTAGAGCGGAGCTTGCTCCGCTGGGGCTTTCCCATGATCCGGCCCTTGTAGAGCGGAGCTTGCTCCGCTGGGGCTTTCCCCTGATCCGGCCTTTGTAGAGCGGAGCTTGCTCCGCTGGGGCCTTCCCATGATCCGGCCGAAAAGCAGCGGAGCAAGCTCCGCTCTACAAGGGCCGTGACGTGGTCGGAGGCGGCAATGGCGCTCGTCAGAAGCGCCGCGGTGCGGGGGCGGGCGCGGGGCGGGGCCACGGGCAGGCCTGGAATCTGCTACCATCGACGCGCTTCGCTAGCGGCAGTCGTGTTTCCCTTGACGGGACCAGCGGCGCGGCCCGGGCCCTACGCCCGCCTCGCCCCCCCTTCCTTCCGACGCCTTTTCGCTTCGCAAAGACGGTTCGCGCCAGTGTCGGCACGGGCCGCCCATCCAGTTACTCGCAGCGCGGTTCGGGAACGCTTCGGGCAACACACGCTTCTCCTCGCGTTGGCTTGCGTGGCCGGCGGCGCTTTCGCGTCGCACGGATCAGGCAGGGGCCGCGCGGCGTGGGCGTCCATCCGGAGTTTTCTCATGTCGTTTGAATCCCTGGGGCTTGCCCCGTTCCTGCTGCGCGCGCTGACCGAGCAGGGTTATGAACATCCCACCCCGATCCAGGAGCAGGCGATCCCGCCGGCGCTGGAAGGCCGCGACCTGCTGGCCGGCGCGCAGACCGGCACCGGCAAGACCGCCGCCTTCGGTCTGCCGCTGCTGCAGCACCTGGGTACGTCCTCGCAGGAAGTCACCCGCGGCCCGCGCCGGCCGCGCGCGCTGGTGCTGACCCCGACCCGCGAGCTGGCCACGCAGGTCTTCGAGAGCCTGCGCGACTACAGCAAGTACCTGCGCATCCCGGCCGCGACCATCTACGGCGGCGTGGGCATGGGCCCGCAGCTGGACGCGCTGCGTCGTGGCGTGGACCTGGTCATCGCCTGCCCGGGCCGCCTGCTCGACCACATCGAGCGCCGCAGCGTGGACCTGTCGGGCATCGAGATCCTGGTGCTGGACGAGGCCGACCGCATGCTCGACATGGGCTTTCTGCCCTCGATCAAGCGCATCCTGGCCAAGCTGCCCAAGCAGGACCGGCAGACGCTGCTGTTCTCGGCCACCTTCGCCGAGCCGATCAAGGCGCTGGCGCGCGAGTTCATGGTCGACCCGCTGGAAATCCAGGTCACACCGAAGAACACCGTGGCCGACACCATCGCCCACCGCGTGCACCCGGTGGACAGCGCGCGCAAGCGCGAGCTGCTGCTGCACCTGCTGGCGGCCGACACGCGCGTGCAGACGCTGGTGTTCGCCAAGACCAAGCACGGCAGCGACAAGCTGGCCACTTTCCTGGAGAAGTCCGGCATCCAGACCGCGGCGATCCACGGCAACAAGAGCCAGGCCCAGCGCCTGCGCGCGCTGCGCGATTTCAAGGCCGGCAAGATCAACGTGCTGGTGGCCACCGACATCGCCGCGCGCGGCATCGATATCGACCAGCTGCCCAAGGTGATCAACTTCGACCTGCCGATGGTGGCCGAGGACTACGTGCACCGCATCGGCCGCACCGGCCGCAATGGCTCCACCGGCGAGGCGGTGTCGCTGGTCGCGCAGGAAGACGCCAAGCTGCTGCGCCAGATCGTGCGCCTGCTCGGCCGCGACGTGGAGATCCGCGATGTGGAGGGCTTCGTGCCGCAGCATCCGATCCGCTGGGGCAACAGCGCGCCGGGCAAGGCCGAGCAGCCGTCGGGCACCCGTCCGCCGCGCCGTCACGGCCGCCGCCCGCACGGCGACGCCCCGCGCCAGGCGCAGCCTCACGCCCACGCCGGCCCGAAGAAGCACGGCAGCGGCAGCGCGCCCAACAACGGCGGCCGCCGCGACGGCGGTCGGCGCCAGAGCGCGCCGCGCGCCGCGCACTAAGCCGCCATCGGGGACGCGCCGCAGGCCGGCGCGTCTCCTTTCCTTCACCGCCGACGCCCACGCGCCGGCCCCGGACTGCCCGCCATGGACATCTTCAAGGTCTTCACTTTCGAGGCCGCGCACCGGCTGCCGAACGTGCCCGAGGGGCACAAGTGCGCCCGCCTGCACGGCCATTCCTTCCGCGTCGAACTGCATCTGACCGGCCCGCTGGATCCGCACACCGGCTGGGTGATGGACTTCGCCGACGTCAAGGCGGCCTTCAAGCCGCTCTACGAACGGCTCGATCACCACTACCTCAACGACATCGAGGGCCTGGACAACCCGACCAGCGAGCGCATCGCCGAGTGGATCTGGGACCACCTCAAGCCGGCCCTGCCGATGCTGAGCCAGGTCGTGGTCCACGAGACCTGCACGGCCGGCAGCCGCTATCGCGGACCGCGCGCGGACTGACGCCGAGGCGCGTCATCGACCCGCGGCCGACCGTTCGTCGGTCGTGATGACGGGGATGTTGCATCGCACCAAGTCCGGCGTTATGCTGCGTCGCAACAGCAGTTCTCGCGCCGGCGCATCGCGCCACGCAACCCCCATTTGTGTGGGTCCCTCCCCCCGCACAAATCCAGGCCCGACAGGTCCCTCCCCCTGTCGGGCCTTTTTTTGTCTCTGCCGCCAGGATGCAGGGCCGGGAAACACGCTTCGCCGACCGCCCTTCGCTCTGCTCGTGCTCCGTGGGAGCCTGTAGAGCGGAGCTTGCTCCGCTGGGGCCCTCCTACGAACCGAACGAAGAGCAGCGGAGCAAGCTCCGCTCTACAGATTGAGGAGACAGTCGCTCCCACGGAGATGGGAATCCGATCGCGCGCCCGCCACGGGCCCGAACGGTCGAGGCTCCCCAGTGAACCAAGCAGGACCTCTTTCGACCGAAGCCGATCATCTCGACGCGCGCGGCAGCGGGCCGGCGGGCGGTGGCCGCGCCTAGCGAGGCAGGAAGCCGAGCGCCCGAATCAGGGCATGAAGCCCTGATTGAGGGAAAAGCGGACACCGCCCGCCGGACCGCTGCCCAACCGAAGCCAGAACGCGCACGCCCCCGCGACCCTCGATCGCAAGAACCGAGCTTTCCGTGCCGCGCGCACCGGGGACATAGCGTTTCCTGCACAACCATGGCCGGTCTGCGCGCCATGCGTCGTAGAATCCACGACATGTCATTCGCGACCCAGACCCTCTCCGGGACCAAGCCCGAGCAATACGCGCAGCTGCTGGAGCAGGCGCGCGGCCTGATGTACGGGGAAACCGACCGCATCGCCAACGCCGCCAACCTCGCCGCGCTGCTCTACCACGCACTGCCCGGCTTCAACTGGGCCGGCTTCTATTTCTTCGATGGCACCGAGCTGGTGGTCGGGCCGTTCCAGGGCCTGCCGGCGTGCGTGCGCATCGCCCTGGACAAGGGCGTGTGCGGCGCGGCGGCCAGCACCCGCCAGACCCAGCGCGTCCACGACGTGGAAGCCTTCCCCGGCCATATCGCCTGCGACGCGGCCTCGCGTTCGGAGCTGGTGGTGCCGCTGGTGAAGGACGGCGCCCTGATCGGCGTGCTGGACATCGACAGCCCCCAGGTGGGCCGCTTCGACGAAGACGACCAGCGCGGCCTGGAAGCCATCGCCGCGGCCTTCGTGGACGCCCTGGCGTGAGCACCACGCAGCTGCGCAACATCGGCCCCAAGTCCGCTGCGTGGCTGCGCCAGGTCGGCCTGCGCACCGAAGAGGACCTGCGCGCGGCCGGTCCCGTAGAAGCCTTCATGCGCATCAAGCGCGCCGGCTTCCGCCCCAGCCTCAACCTGCTCTACGCCCTGGAAGGCGCCCTGCTGGGCTGCCACTGGCAGGACGTGCCCGACGCCCGCCGCCAGCAGATGGTGGCCGAGGTCGAGGTTGCCGCCGCCGCACTGCCCGCCCCGCGCGGCCGCCCCGCCGCCGCACCGGTGACCACCACCCGCCACGACGAGGAAGGCGGCGCCGCGCCCACGTTCGATTTCTTCGACAGCCCCGGCCGCGACAGCGACTGAGCGCCGCGCCAGGCGCCGGATCGCGTACAATCCGCGCCGCTTTCAGGTGACCTGCCGCGCATCCATCGCGTCCAGGTTGAAACGGGAAGCCGGTGAGCCCCGCCACGGGACGAATCCGGCGCTGCCCCCGCAACGGTAAGCGAGCCATGCCAACGCATCGGCCACTGCGTGCCCTAGCGCACGCGGGAAGGCGCGACGGCGGAAGGAGTGCCTTCCAGCTCGCAAGCCCGGAGACCGGCCTGAGCAGCACGGGTTCGTACCGAACCCACCACCGGTTGCGATGCGGAGGGCGTCGCGCGTGCCGCGCCCACGCCTTGCCGTGCGCGCTGTCCGCTGTGTTGCCTTCCGTCGCCGCGACTTTCCTGCCTTGCACGTGCGAGGCGCGCGACGGAGTTCCCCACATGAAGACCACCCTGCTCTGCCTGGCCATCGGCCTGAGCCTTTCCGCCACCGCCCTGGCGCGGCCCGCCGACGACGCGACCGATCTGGACCAGATCAGCGTCACCGCCACGCGCACCGAAGTCGCCGTCCAGGACAGTCTCGTCCCCGTGCAGGTCATCTCGCGCGAGGAGATCGAGCGCAGCCAGGCGACCTCGCTGCCCGAGCTGCTGGCCGGCCGCGCCGGCATCAACATCGCCAACCAGGGCGGGCCGGGCAAGCTGACCAGCGTGTTCCTGCGCGGCAGCGAATCGGATCACGTGCTGGTGCTGGTGGACGGCGTGCGCATCGGCTCGGTCACCGCAGGACTGGCCGCGTTCCAGGACCTGCCGGTGTCGCAGATCGAGCGCATCGAGATCGTGCGCGGCCCGCGCTCGAGCCTGTACGGCTCCGAAGCCATCGGCGGCGTCATCCAGATCTTCACCCGCAGCGGCGGCAAGGGCCTGACCACCTACGCCCAGGCCGGCTTCGGCAGCCATGGCCTGCGCGACCACAGCGCCGGCTTCAGCTATCGCGGCGAACGCGGCTGGCTGTCGGCCAACGGCGGCTATCAGGACACCGATGGCATCAACGCCTGCCGCGGCACCGCCGGCGATGCGGCCCATCCCTTCGGCGCCGGCTGCTACGCCGACGAGCCGGACCGCGACGGCTACCGCAACACCTCCTTCGGCCTGCGCGCCGGGATCGACGTCACCGACACGCTGGCGCTGGAGGGCAACTTCCTCAACGCCGACAGCTACAACGAATACGACGGCACCCTGTTCGGCGGCAACGAGGCCAAGAGCCTGCAGCGCGTGGCCGGCGGCAAGCTGCGCTGGAACCCGAGCGAAGCGTTCCAGCTGACCGTGCAGGCCGGCCGCAACGACGATGAGGCCGACAACTACTTCGCCGATGCCGATACCGGCACGCGCAGCTTCGTCAGCACCTTCGACACCCGCCGCGACACCGCCTCGGCGCAGGGCGACTACCGCTTCGCCGAAGGCCAGACCTTCACCCTGGGCGTGGACTGGTTGAACGACCGCGTCACCAGCACCACGCCCTACGACATCGACGCGCGCGACAACACCGGCGTGTTCGCCGAGTACCAAGGCAGCTTCGGCGCGCACGCGCTGCAGGCCTCGGTGCGCAACGACGACAACGAACAGTTCGGCTCGCACACCACCGGCAGCCTGGGCTATGGCTTCGGCTTCGGCAACGGCTTCAAGTTCACCGCCAACGCGGGCACCGGCTTCAAGGCGCCCAACTTCAACGACCTGTATTACCCGGGCTTCAGCAATCCGAACCTCAAGCCGGAGAAGAGCAAGTCGCTCAATCTGGGCCTGGCACAGTACGGTCAGGGCTGGAACTGGACCTTCAACGCCTACGAGACCCGCATCGAGGACCTGATCGGCTACGACACGGCCTTCAACATCGTCAATGTGGACAAGGCCAGGATCCGCGGCGCCGAGCTGACCGGCTTCGTCACCCTGGCCGGGCTGGACATCAACGCCCAGCTCAGCCACGCCGACGCGCGCGACGACGGCGACGGCGCCAACCACGACAAGTGGCTGGCGCGCCGCGCACGCGACACCGCGCGACTGGACCTGGACTATGCGATCGGCGACTTCCGCCTGGGCCTGACCGGCAACGCCGCCGGCAAGCGCTACGACAACGCGGCCAACACCGAGCGCCTGGCCGGCTACGGCACGATGGACGTGCGCCTGGAGTACGCCCTGTCACGCGACTGGACCCTGCTGGCCAAGGCCGCCAACGTGTTCGATAAGGATTACGAGACCGTCCAGTGGTACAACCAGCCCGGCCGCGAGTACACCGTCAGCGTGCGCTGGCAGGCCAAGCAGTAAGCCTTCGCCCAGGAAGGTTTGCAGAGAAAAGCCGGCGCGTTGCGCCGGCTTTTTTTATGCCACCGCCAGCAGCCGGTGCAGCGCCATGCCCGCCAGCATGGCCGGCACGAACCACAGCGCTTCGCCGATGCCGGCGCCGAGGCCAACCAGCGCGGGGCCGGGGCAGTAGCCGGCCAGGCCCCAGCCGGCGCCGAACAGCGCGGCGCCCAGCAACAGCGGACGATCGATCGCGCGTGCGGCCGGCAGCGAGAACGACGGCGCGCACACCGGTGCCCGACGTCGCCGGATCAACGGAAACAGCGCGCCGCTGGTCAGCACCGCGCCGCCCAGGACGAACAGCAGACGCGGATCCCAGCGCCCGGCGACATCCAGGAAGCCCAGCACGCGCTGCGGATCGGTCATGCCCGAGACCACCAGGCCGACGCCGAACAGCGCGCCACAGGCCGCCGCGGCCCAGACCTGCCGATTCATGGCCCCCTCCATACATGCCGCACCAGGAAGGTCACGGCCATCGCCGCGACCATGAACACCGCCACGGCGGCCAGCGAGCGACGCGAATGCAGCGCCAGCCCACAGACGCCGTGACCACTGGTGCACCCATTGCCCATGCGTGTGCCGACCCCGACCAGCAGGCCGGCCACGACGAGCAGCCACGGCGGAAAGCCGGCGCGCGTGGGCTGTGCGGATGGCAGCGCGTGCAGCGCCAGACCCCCCATGCAGATCAGCCCCGCCAGGAAGGCCAGCCGCCAGGCCAGGCCCTCGCCGGGCGCCAGCAGCGCGCGCCCGGCGATGCCGCTGACGCCGGCGATGCGCCCGGTCAGCCACAGCAGCGCGCTGGCCGACAGGCCGATCAGCACGCCGCCGGCCAGTGCGCCGCTCCACTCCAGGCTCATTGCACGCCCAGCCGATTGAGCGGCAGGCGCAGATAGGCCACCCCGTCCGCCTCGGCAGGCGGCATACGACCGCCGCGGATGTTCACCTGCAGGGCCGGCAGCAGCAGGCGCGGCACCGGCAGGACCGCATCGCGCGCGCGGCGGCGGGCGACGAAGTCGGCCTCGCTCGCGCCCTGGCCGACATGCAGGTTGTGCGCACGCTGCTCGGCGACAGTGACCTCGACCTTCGGCGCGGCGCCCTGCGCCGGATAGTCGTGGCACAGGAACAGACGCGTGTCCTCCGGCAACGCCAGCAGGCGCTGGATCGAGGCGTACAGCTGCGCCGCATCGCCGCCGGGGAAATCGGTGCGCGCCGTGCCCGAGGCCGGCGCGAACAGCGTGTCGCCGATGAAGGCCGCATCGCCGATCACATAGCTCAGGCTGTCCTCCGTGTGGCCCGGCGTGGCGAGCACGCGCACGGTCAGCGCGCCCACCTGCAGCGCGTCGCCGTCGTCGAGCAGACGGTCGAACTGGCGTCCATCGGCCACGAACTCATCGCCCAGGCCGAACAGCGCCTTGAAGCGCACCTGGATGCCGACGATGCCGCGACCGATGGCGATCCCCGCGCCGAGCGCATCGCGCAGATAGCCGGCCGCGCTGAGATGGTCGGCGTGGGCGTGGGTCTCCAGGATCCACAGCACGTCCAGCCCCTGTTCGCGCACCCAGGCCAGCAGCGCGTCGGCCGAGGCGGTGGAGGTGCGCGCGGCGTTGGCGTCGTAATCCAGCAGCGGATCGATCACCACCGCCGCCGGACTGTGCGGATCGCGCACGACATAGGTGAGCGTGCCGGTGGCCGGATCGTGGAAGGGTTGGACCTGCGGCGAGGAAGATGCCGGTGACATCCGAAACTCCCGTTGCGCCATATTTTAGATTTGTCTAAATTAGACGCATCGAAAACGAAAGGTCAAGCCCATGCCCGCCCGCCTGCCCTCGCCTGCGCTGGATGCCGCCGCGATGGCCAGCCACGCCCAGGCCGCGAGCGCGCTGCTGAAGGCGCTGGCGCATCCGGCGCGGCTGCGCGTGCTGTGCCGGCTGGTGGAGGGCGAGGCTTCGGTGGGCGAACTGCAGGCCAAGAGCGCCCTGTCGATGTCGGCGCTGAGCCAGCACCTGGCAGTGCTGCGCCAGGCCGAGCTGGTGGACACCCGACGCGAGGCCCAGACCATCTTCTACCGCCTGCTCGACAGCCCGGCGCTGGGCGTGATGCAGGCGCTGCATGCGGCCTATTGCGTGCCTGTCGGGAAAAAAACGCAGCGCCCGCGCCGGCGCTGAACCCTCAGCGCAGCGCGAGCAGTTCGGGGAAGGTGTCGAGCACCGCGACCGCGCCGGCGGCGTCGAGGTCGTACTGCTTGCGATAACCGTAGCGCAGCAGCACCAGCGGCACGCCCGCGTTGTGCGCGGCCAGCGCATCGCTTTCCGAATCGCCCACCATCAGGCTCTTGCCGGGCTCCACGCCGAACTGCCGGGCCAGGTGCCACAGCGGCTCGGGCGCCGGCTTGCGCTGGGCCAGCGTGTCGCCGCCGACGATGCCATCGAACAGGCCCAGCACGCCGCGCGCCTCCAGCAGCGGGCGCACGAACTGCTCGGGCTTGTTGGTGCACACCGCCAGCCGCACGCCCTGCCCGTGCAGCGCCGCCAGCGTGTCGGCCACGCCCGGATAGAGCTGGCCATCCAGCGCGGTATCGCCGTAGTGCTTGAGGAAGCCGGGCATTACCGCATCGATGTCGGCATCGCTGCCGGCCGCGCGCATGGCGTAGGTGATCAGCTGGCGCGAGCCCTCGCCGATCCAGTTGGTGATCTGCGCCAGGTCGAAGGTCCGCAGCTTCCAGTCGGTCAGCGTGCGGTTGACCGCCTCGGCGATGTCCGGCGCGCTGTCCACCAGCGTGCCGTCCAGGTCGAAGATCACCAGCGGGTAGGGAAAGGACAACGGCATGCTCCGAAGCGAAGTGGAAGCGGCAGTCTAGCCGCGGTCGGTGACCCCGGCATGGGGCGTCAGCGCTTCGAGCACCCGGCAATCGGCGATGCGACCACCCGGACAGGCGCCGATCATGCGCTGCAACTCGCCCTCCAGCGCCTGCAGATCGCGTAGCTTGCGGGCGATGTCGTCCAGGTGCGCGCGCACCACGTCATCGACCGTGGCGCAGTCGTGTTCGCCGTCGATGGCGAAGCCGAGCAGCTCGCGGATCTGTTCGATCGAGAACCCCAGCTCTCGCGCGCGCCGCACGAAACCCAGGCGCTGCGCGGCGGCGGCATCGTAATGACGGTAGTTGCCTCCCGAACGTGGCGGCGCGGCCAGCAGGCCGATCTTTTCGTAATAGCGGATGGTTTCGGCCTTGGTGCCGGTGCGCGCGGCCAGCTGGCCGATGGTGAACGCAGTCGTCATGGCTTGACCCTCGAGTGGCTACAGGGTTGATAAAGGCAAGCCCCGCGACTTTCAAGCCCAACCCACGTCATGGAACACTGTTGCAGCCACAAGCGCCACACCCTGGAAGTCCTCGCCCGCCAGGCCGCGCAACGCCGCGTACTGGTCGTCGTGATGCTGGTCAACGCGACGATGTTCGTCTTGGAGTTCGGTGCCGGCGTCATCGCGCGCTCCAGCGCGCTGCAAGCCGATGCGGTGGACATGCTGGGCGACGCGGTGGTCTATGCGCTGAGCCTGTACGCAGTGAACCGCGGCGCACGTTGGGAAGCCGGCGCGGCATTGACCAAGGGCCTGCTGATCCTGGCGTTCTTCGTTTTCATCGTCGTCGAGTCGATCGCCAAGCTGGTCCATGGCGTGCCGCCGTCCAGCGGGCTGATGCTGGCCTTCGGGGCGCTGGCGCTGGTCGCCAACGGCGCCTGCCTGGCGCTGCTGTGGCGTTTCCGAAGCCTCAACCTCAACATGAGTAGTACCTTCGAGTGCTCGCGCAACGATGTGATCGCCAACGTCGGCGTACTGCTGGCTGCGGGCGCAGTGGCGCTCACCGGCTCGGGCTGGCCGGACGTCGTGGTGGGTGCGGTGATCGCGCTGCTGTTCCTGCGCTCTGCACTGCGCGTGATCGGCGAAGCCTGGCCATCCTGGCGCAGTGCCGGCGCCGCTTGAGCGGCAGCAGGCCGTCCCTGGCCTGATTGCCGATCATCGTCAGGCTGCGGCGCGCCGATGCGCCCAGCGATACAGCAGCGGCAGCACCAGCAGGGTCAGCAGCGTCGAGGACACGATGCCGCCGATCACCACCGTGGCCAGCGGCCGCTGCACCTCGCTGCCAGCGCCGGTGTTGAACGCCATCGGCACGAAGCCCAGGCAGGCCACCAGCGCGGTCATCAGCACCGGGCGCAGGCGGCCGAGCGCGCCCTCGCGCACGGCCTGGGCCAGCGCCACGCCGCGCGCACGCAGATCGCGTACGAAGCTCACCAGCACCAGCCCGTTGAGCACGGCCACGCCGGACAGCGCGATGAAGCCGATGCCCGCCGAGATCGACAGCGGCAGCCCGCGCATTGCCAGCGCCAGCACGCCGCCGGTAAGCGCCAGCGGCACCCCGGTAAACACCACCGCCGCGTCGCGCGCATTGCCGAAGGCCCAGAAAAGCAGCGCGAAGATCAGCGCCAGCGTCGCCGGCACCACGATCGCCAGTCGTCGGCTGGCCGATGCCAACTGTTCGAAGCTGCCGCCGTAGCTGATCCAGTAGCCGGTCGGCAGCTCGACCCGCGCATCGACCGCCTCGCGCAGACGCTGCACGAAGCTGCCCAGGTCGCCCTGGCGCACGTTGGCGGTGACGACGATGCGGCGCTTGCCGTCCTGGCGGTTGATCTGGCTGGGACCTTCGCTGATCTCCAGGCGCGCCAGCTCGCGCAGCGGCACCGTGCGCGGCGCGGCGCCCGTGCGTGGCGTGTTCCAGCCACCGACGCGGCCGGCCTCGTCGGCGGCGTCGCCGGCCAGCGCCGGTGCCAGCGAGATCGGCAGGTCGGCCAGCGCGGCCGGGTCGCCGCGCAGCGCCTCGGGCAGGCGCACGACGATGTCGAAGCGGCGATCGCCCTCGAACAGCTGGCCGGCCACCTCGCCGCCGATCGCCGTGGCCACCGTATCCTGTACGTCGCCGGCGTTGAGCCCGTAGCCGGCCAGCGCGGCGCGATCGGGCAGCACGGAAAGCAGCGGCAGGCCTTCGGTCTCCTCCAGGCGCACGTCGGCCGCGCCCGGCACGCCGCGGGCCACGGCCTCGATGCGCGCGCCGACCTGGCGCAGCGTGTCCAGATCGTCGCCGTACAGCGCGACGGCCACGTCGGCGCGCACGCCGGAGAGCAGCTCGTTCATGCGCATCTGGATCGGCTGGGTGAACTCGTAGTTGTTGCCCGGCAGCGCCTGCACCGCGGCTTGGATCTGGCCGATCAACGCGTCCTTGGACTTGCGCGGATCGGGCCACTGCGCGCGGTCCTTGAGCATGATGAAGGTATCGGCCACCGAGGGCGGCATCGGGTCGGAGGCGACCTCCGGCGTGCCGATCCTGGAGAACACGCGCGCCACCTCTGGGAAGGCCAGCACCCGCCTCTCCAACCGCTGCTGCATGTCCACCGACTGGCTCAGGGAAGTGCCGGGAATGCGCATGGCGTGCATGGCGATATCGCCTTCGTCCAGCTGCGGCACGAACTCGCTGCCCAGCCGCGTGGCCAGCGCACCGCACAGCGCCACCAGGGCGAGCGCGGCGAGGGCGACCACGCGCGCATGGCGCAGGCTGGCGTCCAGCAGCGGCACGTAGCCTCGCCGCAGCCAGCCCATGACCCGGTTCTCGCCGGTGCGCACGCGTCCCCCCAGCCACAGCGCGATGGCGGCCGGCACGAAGGTGAGCGAGAGCAGCATCGCCCCGCTCAGCGCCAGCACCACGGTGATGGCCATGGGGTGGAACATTTTTCCCTCCACGCCGGTGAGCGCGAAGATCGGCAGATAGACCGCGGTGATGATGCCCAGGCCGAACAGGCTGGGCCGGATCACCTCGGCGCTGGCGCGCGCGGTTTCCTCGAAGCGCTCCTCGTCGGTGAGCACGCGGCCCAGCTCGCGTTGGCGCAGGCCGAAGCGGTGCAGGCAGTGCTCGATGATGATCACCCCGCCATCGACGATCAGGCCGAAGTCCAGCGCGCCCAGGCTCATCAGGTTGGCCGACACGCCGCCGCGGGCCATGCCGGTCAGGGTGAACAGCATCGCCAGCGGGATCACCGCGGCGGTGATCAGCGCCGCGCGCAGATTGCCCAGCAGCGCGAACAGCACCACGATCACCAGCAGCGCGCCCTCGACCAGGTTCCTGGCGACCGTGGCGATGGTGCGCTCGACCAGCGCGGTGCGGTCGTAGGTGGGCGTGGCGGTGACGCCGGGCGGCAGGCTGCGCTGGGCGACCTCGAGCTGCTCGGCCGCCGCGCGCGCCACGCTGCGGCTGTTGGCGCCGACCAGCATCATCACCGTGCCCAGCACCACCTCGTGCCCGTCCTGGGTGGCGGCGCCGCTGCGCAGCTCCGGTCCCTCGGCGACCCGGGCGACGTCGTGGACGTGGATCGGCACGCCCTCGCGCCGCGCCAGCACGATGTCGCCCAGTTGGTCGATGCCCTCGACCTGGCCGGGGATGCGCACCAGCAGCTGCTGGCCGTTGCGCTCGATGTAGCCGGCGCCGACATTGCGGTTGTTGACGCGCAGCGCCTGCACGACGTCCTCCAGCGTCAGACCGAGCGCGCGCAGCTGCGCCGGATCGGGCGTGACGTGGATCTGCCGCGCGTGACCACCGATGGTGTTGACCTCCGTCACGCCGGGCACGGTCCGCAGCTGCGGGCGGATCACCCAGTCCTGCAGCGTGCGCAGATCGGTGGCGGTGTAGCGGCTGCCATCGGGCTTGCGCGCGTCGGGCGCGGCGTCGACGGTGTAGGCGAAGATCTCGCCCAGGCCGGTGGCGATGGGCCCCAGCTGCGGATCCAGGCCCTCGGGCAGCTGCGCACGCACCTGCTGCAGGCGTTCGGCGACCTGCTGGCGGGCGAAGTACAGGTCGGTGCCATCGACGAAGGACACGGTCACCTGCGAGAGCCCATAGCGCGACAGCGAGCGCGTGCGCTCCAACCCGGGCAGTCCTGCCATGGCCGTCTCCACCGGGAAGGTGATGCGCTGCTCGGCCTCCTGCGGTGCGTAGCCGGGCGCGGCGGTGTTGATCTGCACCTGGACGTTGGTGATGTCCGGCGTGGCGTCGATGGGAAGCTTGGTGAAACTCCAGGCGCCGACGGCGATGAGCACGCCGGTCAGCGCCAGGACCAGCCAGCGGTGGGCGATGCTGAGGCGCAGGATGGACTCAAGCATGGGGGCGCCCTCCTGGGACCGTGTTGGTCATGCCTCGTGCGACAGACGCCATCGCCTGCATCGGCGTCATCTGCGCGCATGCGGGACGCCCGTGATATGGCGATGTCGTCCCGTCGAGCGCGAAGGCGCTGGATTGCCGCGTGCGCGGGAAAGACGGGGATGGCCAAGCGTTCGGCCTGGCGTGGACGGCAGCCTCAATGCGCATGGCCGGCCCCCGCCTTGCCGAGATCGGCCTTGACCACGTAGCTCTGCTCGACCACGACCTGCTCGCCCGGCTTCAGCCCGGAGAGCACGGCCGCCTGGATCGCGTCGCGCTGGCCCAGTTCGACCGCGCGGGCGACGTAGCGGTCCTGGCCCTCGCGCACGAACACTACCTGCCGCCCCTCCAGCGTCTGCAGCGCGGCCAGCGGCACCACCAGCGCCGCCGGCGTGGTGGCCACCACGATGCGCGCCTTCACCGCCGCGCCCGGGCGCCACAGGCCGTCGTCGTTGCGCAGCAGCGCGCGCGCCACGGTGCTCTGGCTGGCCGTGGCCGTGCCGGGCAGCACGCGTTCGAGCGTGGTGCGGGTGCTGACGCCATCGGTCATCCGGGTCACGGTGACCGGTACGCCGGCGGTGATGTGCTGGGTGTCGCTGCCGAAGACATGCAGGTCCACCCACAGCGTGGACAGGTCGGCGATCTCGAACAGCGCGGCGCCCTCGCCCACCACCCCGCCCAGCTGCGCGCTGCGCGCGGTGATCACGCCGCCGATCGGCGCACTGACGGTGTAGGGGGTCAGGCTGAGATTGCTTTCGATGCTGGCCAGCGCCTGCCCGGCGCGCACGCGATCGCCGACGTTGGCGCGCAGGCTGCGCACCGGGCCGGGGAAGCGCGCGGTGGCCTGGGCGATGCGGCCATCGACCGGCGTCAGCACGCCCTGCACCTCGTGCGCGTCGGCGATGGTGCCCGGCCCGGCCGGGGCGACGCGGATGCCGGCTTCGCGCGCGATGTCCGCGGGGATCACCGTGCTGTCGGCCTCGGCGTCCTCCTGCGCACCTTGCGGCGTATCGGCGTGTTCGTCGCGGGTGGCGGTTTGCGCGTGATCGTCCGTCGCGACGGCCGGCGTCGCGTCCTTGCCACAGGCGGCCAGCAGCAGCGTGCCGAACAGCAGCAGACAGCGCGCGAGGCGGGAATACGTGTTCATGGGCTGATCTCCTGCGCAGCGTGGGGCGCCACCACCGGTTGCCCGGTCAGGCGCTGCAGTTCGATGAGGGCGGTCTGGGCCTGCGCTGCGGCGTCGAGCTGGCGCCGCAGCGCCTCCACGCGCTGGGCCTGCAGCTGCGCCCATTCCAGGTAGCTGATGGCGCCGGCGCGCCAGGCGCGTTCGGCAGCGCGTTCGGCCTGCTGCAGGCGCGGCAGCACGTCGCGCGCCAGGCGCTGTGTCTCCAGTTGCGCGGTCAGGTAGCGACCGTGCGCCTCGGCCAGCGTCGCATGCAGCTGCAGCAGCACCGCGTCGCGCTGCAGCGTGCTGACCGCGAGCTCGGCCTGGGCCGCGCGGATCTCCGGCTCGGCGCGCCGCGCGCCGCCCAGCGGCAGGCTGAAGCCCGCCACCAGCGCGGTGTCGCCCGCGTCCTGCAGGCGGCGCACGCCCAGCTGCCATTGCACATCGGCGCTGCGCGCACTGGTGGCCAGGCGCAGCTGCGCCTCGTTCACGCGCGCCTGGCCGGCGACGATGGCCAGCTCCGGCGTGCGTTCGAGGAGGCGGCTCAGGGCGTCGAAGGGTTCCAGCTGCGGCAGGGCCTCCAGATCGCCGCTGACCGCGTCGAAGTCGGCCTCGCGCTGGCCCCATAGCGTGGCCAGCTGGCGGCGCGCGGCCTGGCCGGCGGCCAGCGCGCGGTCGCGGTCCAGTTCGGCCTGGGCCAGCTGCGCCTGTGCGGTCAGCAGCACCGACTCGGGCGAGGCGCCGGCCTGCAGCCGCGCCTGCGCCGCCTGCACGGCGCGCCGGCGCTGGTCGATGTCCAGCTGCGCGATGGCCAGCGCGCGCTGGGCCAGGGCGATGGCCTGGTAGCGCTGGGCGACCTGGGCCATTACGTCCAGGCGGGCGGCCTCGCGCCGCGGCGCCAGCGCGTCCAGGTTGGCCTGGGCCAGCGCGCGGCGCGCGTCGAGCTTGCCGCCGCGTTCGAGCACGCCGGACAGCGAGACGGTCAGCTCGGCGCTGTCGAAGGCGCGGGTCTGGCCGCTGCCCAGCGCGTTCTCCAGTTCCACGCCGAGGCTGGTCGCCGGCGCCAGCGCGGCGGCGTCACGGCGCGCCTCCAGCACGGGCCGCTCGCCGTCGATCAGGCGCAGCTGGGGATGGGTATCGGACACGCGCCGCAGCGCCTCGTCCAGGCTCAGGGGAGCCGGCGGCCGGTCCTGCGCCAACGCGCAGGGCACGGCCGCGAAGGCGGCCAATGCCGCCAGTCGCAACCACATGGGGGAATCTCCGAAAGGGCGATGACGAATCCCCGCGGCGCAGCCTTCACGGGCGCCGCGGGCGAGGGATCGTCAGGCCGCGATCGGCGGACGCAGCGCCAGGCTCGGGGTGTGGGAACGCGCGGGCAGGTCCGCACGCGCCTGCGGGGCCGCACGCACCGCCGCCATCGGCAGCAGCGCGAACTGCGAGGGGATCGCGGTCAGGTGGCCGCAGCAATGCGCCGCATGCATCAGCGCATGCAGCAGATCGCCCGCATCGTCGGCATCGTCCGCATCGGCGGCCAGCGCGTGTTCGTCGGCCTGATGCAGGTGCGCGGCGCTGCCGCGCGTGGCTTCATGCAGATCGCCCACCGCCGCCAGCACCGGATTGGCCAGCACCGCCAGTAGCAGCACGGCCAGCGCCGGCAGGCGCAGCCAGGACAGGCAGCGAGGGACGATGCGCAACGACATGGGCGCCGATGCTAGTGCGCGCGCCGCGCGTTAAACAATCACATGGCCGGTTTGTCATCGCCCGCGGGCGCCAGATCGTGGTCGAACAGCGCGCCCTGCACCACCACCTCCTCGCGCTCGCGAAAGCCCGACAGGCCCACGCCGACCAGGCGGTAGCGCGTGTCGGCGGGCAGGTCCACGCGTTCGCGCAGGGCCAGCGCGATGCGGGTGAAGGCTTCCAGCGAGGCCGGCGGCGCCTCGGGCGTGAAACTGCGGGTGAGGATGCGGAACTGCGCGGTCTTCAGCTTGAGCACCACGGTATGGCCGATGCGCGGAGTCTTGCGCGTGGCCGCCCACGCCTTGGCCGCCATGCGCACGATCGGTTCGTCCAGCTCCTCCAGCGGCACGTCCACGGCGAAAGTGTCCTCGGCCGAGATCGACTGCACCGGTTGGTCCGGCTCCACCGGGCGCTCGTCGATGCCACGCGCGCGCCGGTG
This sequence comes from Pseudoxanthomonas sp. UC19_8, assembly GCF_042700505.1. NCBI lineage: Bacteria > Pseudomonadati > Pseudomonadota > Gammaproteobacteria > Lysobacterales > Lysobacteraceae > Pseudoxanthomonas > Pseudoxanthomonas sp. UC19_8. The sequence continues at coordinate 150,672 of NZ_CP170559.1, read as the reverse complement.
CAGCGCCGCGCCGAAGCGACCGAAGCGCAGGCTGAGCTCCTCCAGCGAGCACGCGCGCAGCTCGCCGACCGTGGTGATGCCCAGCTCGGCCAGCTTCTGCTCGGCGACCTTGCCCACGCCGGGGATGCGCCCGACCGGCAGCGGCGTCAGGAAGGCCTCGACCTGCGCCGGCTTGATCACGTACTGGCCGTTGGGCTTGTTCCAGTCCGAGGCGATCTTGGCCAGGAACTTGTTGGGCGCGATGCCCGCCGAGGCGGTCAGTTGCGTGGTCTCGAAGATCTGCGCGCGGATCGCCTGCGCGGTGGCCGTGGCGCTGGGCGAGGCGATCTTGGGGTCGGTCACGTCCAGGTAGGCCTCGTCCAGCGACAGCGGCTCGACCAGATCGGTGTGGGCCAGGAAGATCTCGCGCACCTGCCGCGAGACGGCCTTGTAGCGGGTGAAGTCGGGCGGCACGAAGACCGCATCCGGGCACAGCCGCTCGGCGCGCACCGCCGGCATGGCCGAGCGCACGCCGAACACGCGCGCCTCGTAGCTGGCCGCGCACACCACCGAGCGCGCGCCGCGCCAGGCCACCACCACGGGCTTGCCGCGCAGGGACGGGTCGTCGCGCTGTTCGACCGATGCGTAGAAGGCATCCATGTCAATGTGGAGGATCTTGCGCATGGGACGCGCAGTATCGCGCGCGGGGTCGCGGTGAGCGAGACGGCCGTGCTCAGAACGGCTAACGCAATCCGTCATTCCTGCGAAGGAGGGAATCCAGCGACTTGGCTTCTGCCTGTGTGCAGCGGTAGATGTTCGTTTAACAGTGATGGCTTGTGAGGCGGCTCTCACCGTCGCTAATTCACTGCTTTTGGGGTGGTGGCGAAGCAACGGCAAGAGCTTTCGTGCCGCTTCGCGGCCCGACCTACTTTCTTTGCTCGTGCAAAGAAAGGTAGGCAAAGGAAACACGCCCGGGCGACACGCCTGCGCTGCGCGCAGGTCCGCTGCGGGCCGAGGGATTTTCCGAAGGGACATCCTGTCCCCTCGAAAAACGCCGCACATCCATGTGCGGCGCCCCCGTATCAAGTCCGGGGCAGGCTCTGCGGGTCTTGTCCTCGGCCCTCCGCCGTGCCTCACGGGGGGTTTGAAACCACCAGCAAAAGCGAGGAGCGAAGCGCCAAGTCCATGGATTCCCGCTTTCGCGGGAAAGACGGGCCGATCGGCGAACTTTGCCGGTGAAGGCATCAGACTCTGCACACCCAAAGCCAAAGAAAAAGGCCGGATCCTTTTCTGGATCCAGCCTCTCCGGAAAACCAACAACAGATCCGAAGATCGACCGCGCGCGATCAGTCCTTCGGCATCTGCAGGTCGTACTGCGCCGGCGGCGTGCCGCCGGCCAGGTAGCGCACGAAGTAATCCCAGCGACGGCGCGCGACGTAGGCCGTCATCGCCCCATAGCCGTGGCGGGCGTTGGGGATCATCAGCATGTCGAAGTCCTTGTTGGCCTTCATCAGCGCGTCGGCCACCAGCAGGGTCAGGTACGGCGGCACGTTGTCGTCCAGCGTGCCGTGCACCAGCATCAGATGGCCCTTGAGGTTGCCGGCCAGCGACTGGTTGGCCTGGGCGTCGTAGTTGCTCTTGCCGTCCTTGCCGACGATCAGCTCGCCCTGGTAGCGCTCGGCCCAGTCGTCCTCGTAGCCGCGGTTGTCGTGGTTGCCGCTCTCCGACCAGGCCACCTTGAACAGGTCCGGGTAGCGCAGGATCGCCGCGGTGGAGGCGTTGCCGCCGCCCGAATGGCCCCAGATGCCGGCGCGCGACAGGTCGATCCACGGATAGCGCGCGGCCAGTTCCTTCATGCCGGCCACCTGGTCGGGCAGCGTGTTGTCGGCCATGTCGGCGTACCAGGTGTCGTGGAACGACTTGGAGCGCCACGGCGTGCCCATGCCGTCGATGGCCACCACGATGAAGCCCAGTTCGGCCAGCGACTGGTTGTCGCCGTGCGCGGCCAGGAAGCTGCGCCCGCGCACCGAGCCGGTCTGCGGACCGGGATAGATGTAGTTGACGATCGGGTACTTCTTGGACGGATCGAAGTTGGACGGCTTGAACATGATCCCGTACAGGTCGGTCTTGCCGTCGCGCGCCTTGACCGTGAACGGCTCCGGCGGCACCCAGCCGGCGGCCTTCAGACGGGTGATGTCGGCCTTGGCGATCTGGGCCACGTCCTTGCCGTCGGCCGCGCTGCGCAGCACGGTCACCGGCGGCACGGTGGTGGTCGAGTACGCATCGACGAACAGCTTGCCGTCGGGCGACAGCGCCACGGTGTGGTCGGACGCCTCGGGCGTGAGCAGGGTCGGCGCGCCGCCGTCCAGGCTGACCTTCCAGAACTGCTGGTAATACGGATTCAGGCCTGCGGTGCGGCCGACGCCGCGGAACCACACCGTGCGCGTGGCCGGATCGACCTTGAGCATCTCGGTGACGTTGCCCTCACCGGTGGTGATGGCGTGCTTGAGCTTGCCGGTGGTCAGGTCGTACAGGTACAGCTGGCCCCAGTCGGAGCGCTCGGAGAACCACACCGCCTCGTTGCTGGCCGGCAGATAGGCCAAGTTGGCCGCGCCGTTGCCGCTCTCGTACTGGGTCTTGACGTGTTCGGAGAACACGGTGCGCACCGCGCCGGTGGCCGCGTCGGCGATGCGGAACCAGGCGTCCTTGTGGAAGCGCGAGGTCGACACGAAGGCCACGGTCTTGCTGTCCGGCGCCCACTTCACATCGTCCCAGCCGCCGTCCGGGCCGCAGCTGATGTCGTCGCACAGCGTGGAGCGGTGCTGGTCCGGCTCCATCTTCAGGCGCGTGACCTGGCGGGTGGGCACATCGATGATCACCCGCTCGATCATGGTCACGTGCTTGTCGCCGGGCAGCGGGTACTTCCACGCCTCCAGCTTGGGCGCGCCGACCTTGGTGCTGACCAGGTACATGTCGCTGGTCTTGCGCTGATCCTGCTGGAAGGTGGCGATCTTGCGCGAATCCGGCGACCACTCGACGATGGCGCTGTCGGTGTGCTTCCAGCCGGCGTTGTCGGTGGCGTAGCCGTAGTCCTTGACGCCATCGGTGGTCAGCTGGGTCTCCTTGCCTGTGGCCAGGTCGCGCACCCACAGGTTCCAGTCGCGGATGAAGGCCTCGGACTTCTTGTCCGGCGACAGGGCGCCGGGCTCGGCGTCCTGCTTGGCGTAGACCTTGGCGCACTTGGCGCTGGCGTCGCAGACCACCTCGGTGCCGCGCATGGCGAAGCGGTAGTGGCCGTCGGCGGTCAGAGCGATGCCGCGGATGCCCAGCTTGTCGGCCTTGATCGGCTTGTCCTTGGTCTCCAGCAGCGTGTTGAGCGAGGCGGCCAGCGCCTTGGCGTCGAACAGCGGCGCGGTGGTCCCGGTGGCCGTGTCGGTCTGCAGCAGGCGGTCGCCGCTGGCGTCGTGGTCGGTATAGACGAAGTGCGTGTCGTCCAGCCAGGTCACGCGGGTGACGGCGTGGTCGACCAGCGGCTGGGCGAACATCAGCGTGCCGGCGCGGGCGTAGTCGGCGGCCGACACGGTCGGCGTCTGCGCCCAGGCGCCGGCCGCGCACGCGGCCAGGGCCAAGGCACCGAGCAGGCGCGGGGCGGTGGATTTCAGGAGCATGCGGATCCCCAGGCAATCAGGTGAAGCGCGCAGGGCACCAGCCCGGCCACGCACGGACCGGTGATCCTACCGCCCCGGCGGTCCGCCCTCCCCTGCCGAAGGTCCTACGCCCGGCGCGGGCGCCGGCTCAGGCGGCCTGGATGCTGGGCGCTTCGCCGCGGATCAGGCGCGCGGCCTGCTGCAGGCTGTAGGGCTTCTGGATGAACTGCACGCCCGGCGGCAGCTCGGGCAGCTGGTGGCGGGCATGGCCGGAGGCCAGCACGATGCGCACCTGCGGCCAGCGCTGGGCCACGCGCATGCTCAGCTCGGCGCCGCTCATCTGGCCGGGCATGTAGACGTCGGTGAACAGCACGTCGACCTGCGGCCCTTCGGCCAGCAGCTCCAGCGCCGCAGCGGCGTCGGCCAGCGTGACCACCTCCATGCCCATCTGCACGAACACGTCGGACATCAGCTCGCGCAGGTCGGCCTGATCTTCGACAAAGAGAATGCGCAGCGGCTTGGACATGGGAATAACACCGGGAAGGGAGCGAAAGAAGCGGGACGGCACGACCCGGCAGCATGACACAGCGTCGCCCGCCGGAACGCGCAGCGAGGCGATGAGGCGGGCACAGGCATTCTTCGAAGTCGCCATGTGAAGGCCGCGTGGAGGCCGCGCGGCGGCGCAGACGCTGCACGTGATCTGCGCGTGATCTCGGCTACCATCGGGGGTCTTTTTTTCCAGCCGTACGCGCACCATGCAAATCTCCAACACCTCGCGGGACGCCTGGATCTGGGCCGCCGCGGCCGGCCTGCTGATCCTTACTCTGGGCCTGGAGCTGGTGACGCCGCTGGGCTATGCGGTCTGGCTGGTCCATTTCTTCGCCGTGGCGATCACCAACTTCCAGTCGCGCCCGCGCGTGCCGCTGCTGGTGGCGGTGCTGGCCTGCGTGCTGGTGGCGATCGGCTTCCAGGTGGCCCCGGCCAGCACCAACTCCTCGTTCTCGGCGGTCAATCGCACCTTCGGCGGCCTGTGCTTCCTGGGCATGGGCATGATCACCATGCAAGGCATCCGCGCGCGCATGTCCGCCCAGCGTGCGCTGTGGCTGCAGGAGCGCCAGACCGCGGTGGCCGCGGCCGTGCAGGGCGACCTGTCGCCGCAGGAGCTGGCCCAGCACGCGCTGGGCGCGCTGTGCCAGGCCACCGGTGCGCACGTCGGCGCGCTGTACCGCCTGCTCGGCGAGCGCCTGGTGCTGAGTGGCGGCATCGCGCTGCCGGCCGGCATGGCCAGCGAGATTCCCGCCAGCGAGGGCCAGCTGGGCGAAGCGGTGCGCCTGAAGCAGGTCCGCCAGCTGCGCGCCGTCGATGCTTCGCACGTGCAGATCCAGACCGGCCTGGGCCGCAGCGCGCCGGGCGAGCTGATGCTGGCGCCGGTCACCGCCGATGGCCGCGTGGTCGGCGCGATCGAACTGGGCCGCAGCGGCGTGGCCCACAGCGACGGCCGCGCCCTGGCCCTGCTGGAGCGCTGCATGGACATCATCGGCGTGGCCCTGCGCACTGCGCAGCTGCGCGCCGATCTGGTCGAGCTGTTGGAGCAGACCCAGCGCCAGAGCGAGGAGCTGCAGGCCCAGCAGGAAGAGCTGCGCGTGGCCAACGAGGAGCTGGAGGAGCAGAGCCGCAGCCTGCAGCAGTCCCAGGCCAACCTGGAGCAGCAGCAGGCCGAGCTGGAACAGATCAACGTGCACCTGGAAGAGCGCACCCACGAGCTGGAAGAGCAGCGCCGCTCGCTGCTGGCCGCGCAGGACGAGCTGGTGCGCAGCGGCAAGGAGCTGGAGGCCGCCTCGCAGTACAAGTCCGAGTTCCTGGCCAACATGTCCCACGAGCTGCGCACCCCGCTGAACAGCTCGCTGATCCTGGCCAAGCTGCTGGCCGACAACCGCGAGGGCACGCTCAGCGCCGAGCAGATCAAGTACGCCCAGGCCATCCACTCGTCCAACAACGACCTGCTGGCGCTGATCAACGACATCCTGGACCTGTCCAAGATCGAGGCCGGCCAGGTCGAGCTGTCCGAGGACAACATCGCCGTGGCGCCGCTGCTGGTGCGCCTGCGCGAGACCTTCGAGCCGCTGGCCGCGCAGAAGGCGCTGGGGCTGGACATCCGCGCCGAGCCCGGCGCGCCGGAGCGGCTGACCATCGATGCCCAGCGTCTGCAGCAGGTGCTCAAGAACCTGCTGGCCAACGCGGTCAAGTTCACCGAGCACGGCCACGTCGCCCTGGTCGTGCAGGGGCATGGCGTGGGCCGGGTGCGCTTCGTGGTCAGCGACACCGGCATCGGCATCGCCAAGGCGCAGACCGGGGTGATCTTCGAGGCCTTCCGCCAAGCCGATGGCAGCACCCAGCGCCGCTTCGGCGGCACCGGCCTGGGGCTGTCGATCTCGCGCGATCTGGCCCAGCGCATGGGCGGCACCATCACCGTGGACAGCGAGCCCGGCCGCGGCAGCACCTTCATCCTGGAGCTGCCGGTGGAGGGCGCGCCGCAGACGCCCGACACGCCGGTGACGCCGCGCGGGCCCGAGCCTGCCGTGCGTGCGGCCGCGACGCCCGCGCCCGCTGCGCCGGCGCCCGCCCCGGCCGCGAGCGCCACGCCAGCGCCGGCACCGAGCGCGTTCGACGACCGCGACCGCCGCACCCGCCCCGGCCGCGCGATCCTGGCGGTGGAGGACGACGCCGCCTTCGCCCAGGCGCTGGTCGAGCTGGCCCACGACATGGACTTCGACTGCGTGGTGGCCGGCTCGGCGCAGGAGGCCATCGCCCTGGCGCCGCAGATCCAGCCCAGCGGCGTGCTGCTGGACGTCGGCCTGCCCGACATCTCCGGCCTGAGCGTGCTCGAACAGCTCAAGCGCGACCCGGCCACGCGCCACATCCCGGTGCACGTGATGTCCGCGCAGGAGCGCGCGCAGGTCTCGCTGGAACTGGGCGCGGTGGGCTTCCTGCTCAAGCCGGCCACGCGCGAGCGGCTGGTGGCGGCGATCCGCCAGCTGGAGCAGACCAGCGAGCGCAACATGCGCCGCCTGCTGATCGTCGAGGACGACCGCAACCTGCGCGAGAACCTGCGCCGCCTGCTCGCCCACGAGGGCCTGGACATCACCGCGGTGGGCAGCATCGCCGAGGCGATGGAACAGCTGGCCGCGGTGACCTTCGACTGCATGGTCACCGACCTGGCGCTGCCCGACGGCAGCGGCTACGACCTGCTCGAGCGCATGGGCGAGCGCGAGTCCGGCGCGTTCCCGCCGGTGATCGTCTACACCGGCCGCGCGCTGACCCGCGAGGAAGAACAGCGCCTGCGCCGCTATTCCAAGAGCATCATCATCAAGGGCGCGCGCTCGCCGGAGCGGCTGCTGGACGAGGTGACCCTGTTCCTGCACAGCGTCGAGGCCTCGCTGCCCAGCGACCAGCAGCGCCTGCTGCGCGAGGCGCGCAAGCGCGACGCGGTACTGGACGGGCGTACGATCCTGCTGGCCGAGGACGACGTGCGCAACATCTTCGCCCTGTCCAGCGTGCTCGAGCCGCTCGGGGTGAAGCTGGAGATCGCGCGCAACGGCCGCGAGGCGGTCGAGCGCCTGGAGCAGGACAAGGAGGTGGACCTGGTGCTGATGGACATCATGATGCCGGAGATGGACGGGCTGACCGCGATGCGGCACATCCGCAAGCAGCGCCGCCACCAGCACCTGCCGATCATCGCCCTGACCGCCAAGGCCATGGCCGACGATCGCGAGCGCTGCCTGGAGGCCGGCGCCAACGACTACATCGCCAAGCCCATCGATGTGGACAAGCTGGTCTCGCTGTGCCGGGTGTGGTGCTCGCGGCAGTGAACGAGGCCGAGCTGTTCGATCTGGAGCTGTCGCTGCTGCTGGAGGCGATCTACCGGCGCTACCACTACGACTTCCGCCAGTACGCCATGTCCTCGCTGCGCCGGCGCGTGCGCCATGCGATGTCGCGGCTGGACTGCGACACGGTGGCGCAGCTGCAGCACCGGCTGCTGCACGACCCGGCGCTGTTCGCCCAGTCGCTGCAGTACTTCACCGTGCAGGTCTCGGAGATGTTCCGCGACCCGGCCTACTTCGCCGCGCTGCGCGCGCAGGTGCTGCCGGTGCTGCGCACCTATCCCTCGATCAAGCTGTGGGTGGCCGGCTGCAGCACCGGCGAGGAGGTCTGGTCGCTGGCGATCCTGCTGCGCGAGGAAGGCCTGCTGGAGCGCACGATCCTCTACGCCACCGACATCAACACCGAGGCGCTGGCCCAGGCCGAGGCCGGCATCTTTCCGATCGAGCGGCTGGCGTTGTTCAGCCGCAACTATCTGGACGCCGGCGGCAGCGGCTCGCTGGCCGACTACTACACCACCGCCTACAACGGGGCGGTGTTCGACCGCAGCCTGCGCCGCAACGTGGTCTTCGCCGACCACAGCCTGGCCACCGACACGGTGTTCTCCGAAGTGCACCTGGTGTCGTGCCGCAACGTGCTGATCTATTTCAACCGCGCCCTGCAGGACCGCGCGATCGGGCTGTTCCAGGAGGCGCTGGTGCATCGCGGCTTCCTTGGCCTGGGCAGCAAGGAGTCGCTGCAGTTCGGGCCGCATGCCGGCGCGTTCGAGGTGGTCAGCCGCGAGCAGCGCCTGTACCGGAAGGCCGCATGAAGCTGCCCAGCGGCCACGACCTGGATGCCATCGTCATCGGCGCCTCGGCCGGCGGCGTGATGGCGCTGCAGACGCTGCTGGCCAGCCTGCCGGCCACGCTGAGCCAGCCGGTGCTGATCGTGCTGCACCTGCCGCGCGACCGGCCCAGCAAGGTGGCGCAGATCGTCGGCGCGCACTGCGCGCTGGAGGTGGACGAGGCGCAGGACAAGCAGCCGCTGCGCGCCGGCCAGGTGCTGATCGCCCCGCCGGACTATCACCTGCTGGTCGAGGACGCCGGCCATGTGGCGCTATCGCTGGACGAGCCGGTGCTGTTCTCGCGACCGGCGATCGACCCGCTGTTCGAGACCGCCGCCGAGGTCTTCGGCCCGCGCCTGCTGGCGATCCTGCTCACCGGCGCCAGCAGCGACGGCAGCGAGGGCGTGGCCGCGGTGCGCCGCGCCGGCGGCACCGCCTGGATCCAGACCCCGGCCGATGCGTCCTCACCGCTGATGCCCGCCTCGGCCCTGGCCCGCGCCGGTGCGGACGCCGTTCTTTCCCTGGCAGAACTCTGCCACCACCTCTCGGCCCTTTCTCGATGAATCTCAATCTCACGCCCCAGGACGCGCCGACCGGCGAGCCGATCAACCTGCTGATCGTCGACGACGTCCAGGAGAACCTGATCGCGATGGAGGCGCTGCTGCGCCGCGCCGATCTCAACATCCTGTGCGCCTCTTCCGGCGCGCAGGCGCTGGAGCTGCTGCTGACCCACGAGGTCGCCCTGGCGCTGCTGGACGTGCACATGCCGGAGATGGACGGCTTTGCCCTGGCCGAGCTGATGCGCGGTTCGCAGCGCACCCGGCAGGTGCCGATCATCTTCCTCACCGCCTCGCCCAACGATCCGCTGCGCGCGTTCAAGGGCTACGAGGCCGGCGCCGTGGACTTCCTGCACAAGCCGATCGAGACGCACGTGATCCTGGGCAAAGTGCAGATCTTCGTCGAGCTCTACGAACAGCGCCGCCTGCTGGCGCGCCGCAACGCCGAGCTGGAACGCGCGCTGGAGCTCAACGAGACCATGACCGCGGTGCTCACCCACGACCTGCGCACGCCGCTGTCGGTGGTGCTGCTGTGCGCGGAGAAGCTGGGCGTAGAGCTGCCGCCGGACGCCTCGGCGCAGCGCACGCTGGGCTTCCTGGAAAGCAGCGGACGGCGCATGGCGCGCATGGTCGAGCAACTGCTGGACTTCTCGCGCATCCGCACCCGCGGCCTGCGCATGAGCTTCGTCGCCCAGGACCTGCAGCCGCTGACCGTCGGCGCCGTGGAGGAATTCCGCCAGACCAAGCCCGGCAGCGTGCTGCGCCTGACCTGCACCGGCGATCTGGTGGCCGACGTCGACGCCGACCGCTACGCCCAGATCCTCTCCAACCTGCTGGGCAATGCGCTCGAGCACGGCGGCGGCGAGCCGGTCGAGGTGAGCCTGGACGGCAGCGAGAACGCGCACGTGCGGCTGATGGTGAGCAATGTCGGCGCGATTTCCGACGAGCTGCTGCCGCGGCTGTTCGAGCCGTTCAAGGGCCGCTTCAGCGCCAGCAGCGGCCTGGGCCTGGGCCTGTACATCGCCGACCAGTTCGTGCGCGCCCACGGCGGCCTGCTCAGCGCGCGCAACGCCGACGGCAAGGTCGTGATGGAAGCCCTGCTCTCGCGCCGCAACCGCTGAAAACGCGCCTTCAGGCCGCCGGCAGCGGCCGCAGGCACAGCCAGATCGCCGCCCAGTGCGCCAGCGCACCGCCCAGCACATGGGCGTGCCACAGCGCGCGGTTGTAGACCATCGACTTGCGCACGTAGAAGCCCACGCCGATGGTGTAGATCAGACCACCGGCGGCGATCAGCCACAGCACCGCCGTCGGCAGCCCGGCCACCATCGGCTTGATCGCGGCCATGCCGACCCAGCCCAGCAGCAGATAGATCGCCACCCAGAAGCCCTTGCCCAGTCCCGGCAGGCACAGCTTGGCGAACACGCCGAACAGCGCCACGCCCCAGACCACGCCGATCATCGACCAGCGCCAGGCGCCGGACAGCGCCAGCACCAGCAGCGGCGTGTAGGAGCCGGCGATCATCACGAAGATGCCGGCGTGATCGAGCTTGCGCAGCACCGGCTGCCGCGCGGGCGCGGCGAAGTTGTACGCCGCCGAGCAGGCGAACATCACCAGCAGCCCCAGCGCGTAGACGCAGGTGGCCAGCAGCAACGCCTCGTTGGCCGCCGCGCGCCAGAGCATGGCCGCGCCGCCGCCGATGGCCAGCGCCAGCCCGGCGACGTGGACGATCAGGTCGGCGCGACGCGCGCCAGCGGTCTGGTAATGCGGTACGGAAGACGAGGACGCGGACACGGGCGGATCGATGCAACGTGGGGATCGACAGGATACGCGCATGCGGATGAGGCAAGCCGCGGGGCGGCGTTTTGCGCGTTGTAGGCCTTGCCGCAGAAGCCCCATCGCCGCCATGGCGGCTCCCACGGAGGGATCCGCACCCTCTCTTTCGTGCAGCGAAGGGGAGTTCGAGGTCGCGGCTAGCGACTGAGGGAAGGGGTCTGTCTCAGCTTGCGGCGCACTGTTTGGGGCGCGCGCGCTTTCTTAAGAAGTTCCGAAGCCGTCATTCCCGCGAACGCGGGAATCCAGTGCCTTTGATGCACCGTGCGAAAGTCCCTGGGTTCCCGCTTTCGCGGGAACGACGGTAGTGGGGCTATCGGCGAGGCCAGGTCGCTCTATTTCGCTGCGAAGCCCCATCGCCGCCATTGGCCGAAAAGGCCACAAGGGCGGCTCCCACCTGTAGAGCGGAGCTCGCTCCGCTGGGGCCGTCCCCACGCACCGAACGAAGCGCAGCGAAGTCCCCAAGAGGGGATCGCCACAAGCTCCGCTCTACGAGAAGGCCGCGGCTTGAACTGAGAGACGGTTGCTCCCACATCAAGCGCAAGACCTCCCTGCCCTCAAGCCGCCATCCCGCTATGCCGCAGCAGCGCGTCGATGCGCGGTTCGCGGCCGCGGAAGGCGGTGAAGTTCTCCAGCGCGCTGCGGCTGCCGCCGCGCGAGAGGATCTCGGCGCGGAAGCGCGCGCCGGTGGCGGCCAGCTGATCGGGCGCTTCCTCGAAGGCCGCATAGGCATCGGCGCTGAGCACCTCGGCCCACTTGTAGCTGTAGTAGCCCGCGCCATAGCCACCGGCGAAGATATGGCTGAAGGCGTGCGGGAAGCGGCCCCACTTCGGCGCGCGGTTGACCGCCACCTCGTCGCGGATGCGCTCGAGCAGGTCCATCACCCCTTCCGTGGAAGGATCGAAGGCGCTGTGCAGCTCCATGTCGAACAGCGCGAACTCAAGCTGGCGCACGGTCTGCATGCCGCTCTGGAAGTTGCGCGCGGCCACCATCTTGTCGAACAGCGCGCGCGGCAGCGGCTCACCCGTCTCCGCGTGACGGGTCATGCCCTGCACGCGCGACCACTCCCAGCAGAAGTTCTCCATGAACTGGCTGGGCAGCTCCACCGCATCCCACTCCACGCCGTTGATGCCCGCCACCGACAGCTCGCCCACTTCGGTCAGCAGCTGGTGCAGGCCATGGCCCATCTCGTGGAACAGGGTGATCACGTCGCTGTGGGTGAAGGTGGCAGGCCCGCCCTCCACGCCCTTGCCGAAGTTGCACACCAGGTAGACGAGGGGCGTCTGCTCGCCGTCGGCGCGATGGCGGCGGTTGCGGCAGTCGTCCATCCACGCACCGCCGCGCTTGCCCTCGCGCGCATACAGGTCCAGGTAGAACTGCCCCACCAGCGCGCCATCGGCGTCCTGCAGGCGGTAGAAGCGCACGTCCGGATGCCACACCGGCGCGGTGTCGGGCAGCACGTCCACGCCGTACAGCGCCTTGATCACGCCGAACAGCCCCTCCAGCACCGCGTCCTCAGTGAAGTACTGCTTCACGTCCTGCGCCGAGAAGCTGTAGCGCGCCTGCTTGAGCTTCTCGCTGACGTAGGCCAGGTCCCAGGGCTCGACCGTCTCCAGGCCCAGCTCGTCGCGGGCGAAGGCCTCCAGTTCGGCGCGGTCCTGCTTGGCATACGGCAGCGCACGCGCGCCCAAGTCGCGCAGGAAGGCCAGCACTTCGGCCGGGCTGCCCGCCATCTTGGTCGCCAGCGAGTACTCGGCATAGGAGGCGAAGCCCAGCAGCCGCGCCAGCTCGGCGCGCAGGGCCAGGATGCGGTCGATCAGCGGCGAGTTGTCCAGCTTCTCCTCGCCGGCCTCCGAGGCGCGTACCGCGTAGGCGCGGTAGAGCGTCTCGCGCAGCGCACGGTCGTCGGCATAGGTCTGCACCGGCAGATAGCATGGCATCTGCAGGGTGAACTTCCAGCCCGGTTCGTCGTCGGCCTTGGCCGCGGCGCGGCAGGCGGCGATCACATCGGCCGGCAGCCCGGACAGGTGCTGCTTGTCCTTGATCCAGAATTCCCACTCGTCGGTGGCATCGAGCACGTTCTCGGAGAACCTGGCCGACAGGCTGGCCAGCTCCTCGCGCACCGCGGCGAAGCGCGCCTTGGCCTCGTCCGGCAGCTCGGCGCCGCCCAGGCGGAAGTCGCGCAGCGCGTTGTTCAGGGTCCGGGCGCGCGCCGCGTCCAGCGTGGTGAGGTCGGTGGCCTCGGCCAGCGCGCGGTACTGCGAGAACAGCGCCAGGTTCTGCCCCAGCGCGCTGCCGAAGCGCGTGATCCTGGGCAGGTTGTCGTTGTAGGCCTTGCGCAGCGCCGGCGAGTTCAGCACGCCCTGCAGGTGGTTGACCAGGCCCAGGCGCGCCACAGCCGCTCGGTCGCATCGTCCAGCGGCACCACGAAGCCGTCCCAGGTCACCGGGCTGACCGTCTCGGCCTGCTTCACCGCGGCCTCGGCCTGGGCCAGCAGCGTGTCGATGGCCGGGCCGACGTGCTCGGGTTTGATGGCGTCGAACCTGGGCAGGCCGGAGAAATCGAGCAGCGGATTCATGATGGAACACTCCGAAAACGTGGGGCAGGCGGTCGATCTTGGGGCGCGCCTGCCGTCGGGCAAGCGCGAGAACGCGATGATACGGCGCGACCGCGACCTTCGCCGCCTTCGCGGCCGCCGCTGGGCTGGGATTAAGATGACGACCTGACACACCGTGCCAAGCGCCGCGCCCGTCCATGACCCTGACGCCCGACAAGTCCAGTTCCCGCCGGCGCGTCCCGATGTACGAGGAGGTCGCCGACACGCTGCGGCAGAAGATCTACGACTACGCATTGCCGCCTGGCGACTGGATCGACGAGCCCGCCCTGGCCCAGGAGCTGGGCATCAGCCGCACCCCGCTGCGCGAGAGCCTCAAGCTGCTGGCCGCCGAAGGCCTGGTGCAGATCGAACCCGGCCGCGGCGCGCGCGTGACCCGGCTGACGCTGGAAGACCTCAACGAGCTGTTCCCGATCATGGCGATGCTGGAGGGCCGCTGCGCCTACGAGGCGGTGCGCAAGATCGACGCCGACGGCCTGGCGCGGCTGGAATCGCTGCACGCGGCGATGGAGGCGGCCGCCGAGCGCGGCGACATGGCCGAGTTCTACCGCAACAACTACCTCATCCACGAAGCCGTGCAGGAACACGCCGGCAACCCGTGGCTGATCCGCGTCACCCATGACCTGCACCGCATCCTCAAGATGCATCGCGGCCGCCAGCTGCTCACGCCGGGGCGCATGGCGATGTCGCTGAGCGAACACCGCGAGCTGATGGCCTGCTTCCGCAACGGCGATGCCGCCGAGGCCGAACGCACCATGCACCGCCACCTGCTCAGTCAGGGCGAGGCCCTGGCCAAGTACGTCGCCTCGGGCGGCAAGCTCAACGTGCCGGCGCCACTGCCGCGCGGACGCAAGAGCGGCGAGTGAGTGGAGCGGAGTGAGACGTGAGCGCGGAGCGATCGGCACTCCGCCTTCTTTTGGTCCGAGCAACGCGCTCTCCCGATCGCATCGCGTCCCCCTTGTAGAGCGGAGCTTGCTCCGCTGCCCTTCGTTCAATTCACGCGAAAGGCCCCAGCGGAGCTTGCTCCGCTGCCCTTCGTTCGGTTCGCGGGGAAGGCCCCAGCGGAGCAAGCTCCGCTCTACCGGGTGGCGCCATTACAGCCAGCCCGGCACCACGAACACCAGCCACGCGGCCAGCGGTCCCAGCGCGACCACCAGGCCGCTGTAGACGCGGAAGCGGCGGAACAGCTTCTCGCGTTCGTCCGGCGCGGCCGAGGCCACCACCAGCGCGCCATTGGTCGAGAACGGACTGACGTCGACGATGGTCGAGGACACGGCCAGCGCGCAGATCACGCCGGCCGGGGCCAGATGCCCCTGCAGCAGGAACGGCACCGCCAGCGGAATGGTCGCGCCCAGCACCGCCGCCGAGGAGGCGAATGCCGACACGATGCCGCCGACGTAGCACACCAGCAGCGCGCCCAGCAGCGGAATGCCGATATGCGACACGCCGTTGCCGATGAAGTCGACCGCGCCCGCCTTCTGCAGCACCTCGATGTAGGTGACCACGCCGGCGATCAGCAGCACGGTGGACCAGCTGATGCTCTCCACCGCGCCCTTCTGCGCGTTGGGCGAGAGCAGCGCCAGCAGCACCGCCACGGTCATCGACACCAGGCCGACGTTGAGGCTGTAGATCAGCGAGGCCACGCCCAGGCCCACCAGGCCGATCAGGGTGAACACATGGTCGCGCTTGATCGACACGGCCTCCAGCGCGACCGGATTGATCGACAAGGTGCCGCCGCCCGGGGTGACCAGCGCGCCATGGCCCTCGATGGCGAAGCTGCGCGGCGAGGCCTCGTTGAGCGGCACGGCCTCGGACTCGGCCCGCGAAGGCTCGTGGCGCTTGAGCAGCGCCAGCCCGCCGAACGCGAAGAAGCAGATGATCGCCATGGCCAGGTTGAAGCCCAGGCTGGTCAGGAACACCGACATCTCGCTGACCGGCAGGCCGGCCTTCTCCACCACCTTGTTGGTGATGCCGCCATAGACGCTGATCGGCGAGAAGCCGCCGGCCTGCGCGCCGTGGATGACCAGCAGCCCCATCAGCAGCGGATTGATCCGGTACTGCTTGGCGAAGCGCAGCGCGACCGGGCCGATGATCGCCACCGCCGCCGGCCCCAGCGCGCCGAAGGCGGTCAGCAGCGCGGTGACCAGGAACATCACCCACGGGATCGCCACCAGCTTGCCGCGCACCGCCTTGACCGCCCAGTGGATCAGCAGGTCGATGGTGCCGTTCTTCTGCGCGATGGCGAACAGGTAGGTGATCCCGACCAGGGTCAGGAACAGGTCGCCGGGGAAACCGCCCAGCACCGCCTTGGCGTCCATGCCCAGCCAGATCCCCCCGACGATGAAGGCCAGGGCGAAGGCCACCGCGCCCATGTTGATGGGCAGCGCCGTGGCCACGACGAACATGATCACCAAGCCGATGATCGTGATGATTTGCGGACTCATGCGCCCTCCCTAAGACACGTGATATCGCGACTGCGTCGAGTGGCGGCCCGCCACCCAAGGGTCCTGCTTCAGTGCATCGCCTGGCGCTCCAGGGCGCTGACGACCCAGTCCACGACGCCCTCCAGCGTCTGGAATTCCTCCACCGCGCGCGCCTCGCAGTCCGGATGCGCCTGGCGCGCCATCCGCGCCAGGGCGCTGCCCGGACCGATCTCCAGCAGCACGCGCGCGCCGCGCTCGATCGCCTGCGCCATCACCCCGTGCCACTCCACCGGCTGGGCGAGCTGGCGCGACAGGCTGCGGACGACGTCCTCGCGCGAGGCGATGCGATGGCCATCGATGCCGGCCAGCACATCCAGAGCGGGCGCCCGCACGGCGGCGTCCTGCAGCGTCCTTGCGAACGCATCGGCCGCCTGCGCCAGCCACGGCGTGTGCGCGGGCACGTGTACCGGCAAGCGCAGCGTGCGCGCGCCGAGGGCTTCGGCCTCGCGCTGGACGGCCTGCAGGCCGGCCGCACGACCGCCCAGCACGAAGTGGTCCTCACCGTTGACGATCGCCACGGCGACCGCGCAGGCCTCGCACAGGCGCTCGATGCGCCGGCGCGACAGGCCGATCACCGCCAGCAGTCCGCCGTCGGCGGGACTGGCCGCGTCCATGCAGGCCGCACGCGCCCGCGACAGGCTCAGGCAAACCTGCGGCGTCACGCTGCCGGCCACGCCATGGGCGGCCAGCTCGCCCACGCTGTAGCCGAGCACCAGACCCGGCGACGGCAGGCGCGCGCGCAGCGCCGCCCAGGTCGCCAGCGTGGCCGCGCACACCAGCGGCTGGGCGATCGCGTTGTCGAAGCGCGCCTGCCCGGCGGCCAGCGCCTCGGGCGCTTCCTGCAGGACGTCGGCTGCGTAGCGGAGGATGGGTTCGGCGGCCGCATCGCCCTGCACCCGCGCGAACATCGCCGGATGCTGGCCGCCCTGCCCCGGACACAGCAGCGCCAGGCTCATGCGCGCGCCTGCCGGTCGAGGAATAGGGTGCAGGCGAGCAGATCGGCGCTGCCGCCGGGGCTCAGGCGGCGCGCGACGAAGGCCTCGCCCACCGTCTCCAGCTGCGCTTCCCAGTCGGGCTGCCACACGCTGCCCCGGGCGAGGAAGGCACGCGCCTGACATTGCGCGAAGCGCAGCCCTTCGGCGCCGCCGCGGTGGAGCAGGTTGAGGTCGTCGACCCGCGCCACCAGCGTCATCAGCACGTGCGCATGCGCGGCCGTGGGCGCGTGCCCGGCCTGCTGCGCGTCCCGCAGCGCCGGCAGCGCGACCTCGCGCAGCAGCGGGAAGCCCTCCGCGGCCTGTTCGCGCACCCCCGCGACGCGGTGCGCGCGCCGCATGCGCTGGCCGGGGCTGTCGGGGTCGAGCGGTGCGGTCTCGAGTGCGGCACGCCAGTCGCTGACCGCGTGGCAGACTGCCTCGGCGGCAACGGGTCCGCGCTCGATGCGGCGCAGCCGCGCCGCCGCGGCGGTCAGCAGGCCGAGGCTGAAGATCGCACCGCGATGGGTATTGATGCCGTCGGTGGCGCGCAGCATCGCGTCCTCGGCCTGCAGGCCAAGGCGGCGCAGCGCATCGAATGGCGCCTGCGCCAGGCCGGCCTGCGCGATCGCTTCGAAGTAGCCGCGCAGCGCGGCCAGGCTGCGCCAGAAGGTGCGCGCATCCATGTCGGCGTGGCTGCCGGGATCGCTTGGGGTCACCAGGCCGGGCTTGGGCGCCAGCGCCAGTTCGGCATGCAGGCTGGCGATGGCGAGTCGGCCCAGGCGCGCCGCCTCGGCGCGGTCCTGCGGCCGTGGCACGCAGGCAGGCCGCGGCTCGTGCGCGCTCAAGCGGCCACCTGCTGTGCCGCGAACAGGTCCGCGCGTGCGACCAGGCGCGCGTCATCCTCGGTCTTGACCAGCAGCCGCGGCGCGCCGCCTGCGTATTCGCGCCAGCTCACCGCGCGCCCGTCGGGCAGACGCAGCTCGCCATCGGCACGACGGCGATGGCGCCGCTCCCAGTCGTCCAGCATGCCGACGATGGCATCGACCTGCGCGGCGGAATCGATCTCCCAGAGCAGGTCCAGATCCGACGTTCTCGTGCACGTACGCCAGGCCGGTCAGCGTCTGCCAGCAGAAGGCACCGAACACGCGCGGCACCAGGTCGAGCGCATGCGCCCGATGCGCCAGCGCCACTAGCGCCGGTCGCCATGCCGCCGGCGCGCCTGCGATGCTTTGCTCCAATGCCGGCGGCGGTGCGATGCGCCGGATGTCCGCGGCCGCGGCGCGCACGGCCAGCCGCTGCTTGCCTTCGGCCGGCGGCAGCGGCACGCCCAGGTGCAGCGGGTCGGCCGGCGTCGCCGCCGGGCGTCGCGCCACGATGGCCGGATGGCCTTGTTCGAACCAGGCACGCACGCGCGCGGCCTGCCCCGGCGCGACCGCGTGCGCGGCCTGCGGCGGCAGCCAGACCAGCGTGTGGCGGCGCAGCGGCTCAGGCATCGCCGGCGGCCACCATCGCCGACACGTCCGCCGCCAGCGTGCGCCCGCCCCGGCGCGCGCCCAGCGCGCGCCGGGTGTCGCCCTCGCGCGGCGCCTGGAGCGCATCGACCAGGGCCTGGGCCAGATCGCCGCGCCAGATCGCGCGCACGGCGCCCATCGCCACGTAGTTCTCCACGCCCGGCGCGAACACCGGCGAGCTGCGCGACAGCGCCTGCAGCTTCTCCAACGGCTGCTTGGTCACGCGCGCCATCGCGCGCAGGTCCATCACCCGCACCTGCGCCTCGGGCAGGGCGTAGACCGCATCGGCCATCATGCCGAAGGACAGGAAGCCGCCGCTCACCGACTCGCCATAGACCAGCGACACCAGCGCCGCGCCGCGGCGGCGCGCCAGGTCCAACGCTTTGGCCAGGTGGGCGAAGTAGCCGTTGATGCCCAGTAGCTCATCGCGGCGCGAGAGCCGTTGGCCGGCGGTGTCGACCAGCATCACGATCGGCCGTTCCGGGTGCGCCTTGGTGCTGGCGATGACGGTAGCGGCCAGGGCCAGGGCATGGTCGACGCCGACCTCGAGCCGGTTGGCGGTGCCGATGACGGTGACCTCGCCGAGCGCGGTGCTCGCCGTGCCGGTGAGCACGTCGTCGCGCTGGTCGATGCGGTGTCCCAGCGGGAACAGCCGGTCCAGCAGTTCGCTCAGTACCATGGCATCCTCCGGCCGCGCGTGGCCTCCAGGAAGGCGGCGGTGTCCAGCAGCGGCAAGGCCTGCGGCTGCGCGACGCCCAGCGCCTCCCAGACCTGCAGCCCGTCGCGGCAATCGCCGAACGCCTCGATGCGCTGCGCCAGACGCGCGTGCTCGCCCTCCAGGGCCTGCAGCAGCTGCGCGTCATCGTCGGCCGGGCGCAGCCGATCCAGTACCTCGAGCGCGGCCTGCGCGAACGCGTCGATGCGGTCGGCGACCAGCTGCGCCGCCTCGCCCAGCAGCACGCGATGCTTGCCGCCGGTGACCCGCCACACCAGGGCGCGGTCGCGCGCATCGAATTCCTCGACGCCGCGCACCGTCTCGATCACCTCCGGACCCGACAGCGACAGCCGCCCCTCCTCGGACATCAGCACGGCGCTGCAGCAGCGCGCGACGATGCCCATGCCGCCGAAGGCGCCGTTGCCGCTGCCGATCAGCGCCAGCACCGGCACGCCGGCCGCGCGCGTGGCCAACGTGGCGCGCATGATTTCCGAGATCGCGATCAGCCCGGCGTTGGCCTCGTGCAGGCGCACGCCGCCGGTGTCGAGCAGCAGCAGCACCGCCGCGGGCCCGACCCGCTGCGCGCGCTCCAGCAGCCCGACCAGCTTGGCGCCGTGCACCTCGCCGACGCCGCCGCCCATGAACTGGCCCTGCTGCGCGGCGATCAGCACCCGGCTTCCCCGCAGCGTCCCCTCGCCCACGACGATGCCGTCGTCGAACTCGCCCGGCTGATCCAGCTGCGCCAGGTGCGGGCTGGTGATGCGCCGGCGCGGGCCGAGGAACTCGACGAAACTGCCCGGGTCGAGCAAGCCGGCGATGCGCTCGCGCGCGTCGGCCTCGTAGAAGCTGCGCGCGGTGCTCATGCGGCCGGCTCCTGCAGCGTTTCCACCGCCTGGTCGAGGCGCAGGCTGACCACCGCCGGCGTCGCGCCGACGTCGTTGATCCAGATGCGCACATCCTTGAACGGATGCCGCGCGGCGAAGTCGTCCAGCACGGCCTGCCAGATCTCGCCGAAACCGCGCGCGGCGGTGACGATCTCGATCTCCATCGCGCCCTCCAGCGCGGCCGGCTCGATCATGACTTCCAGGTTGCCCGAGGCGACCACGCCGACCAGCACGTGGTCGCGTGTGCCGGTGGGCGCGATGCGTCCGTCGTAGCGGTAGCGCAGGGTTTCCATGGCGTGCCCCTTACCAGTTGCGGAAGCGCTTGGGCGGGTCGTACAGGCCGCCGGACCAGCGCACCAGGTCCTTGACCGTGCGCGCGGCCAGCAGGTCGCGCGTGGCATCGCGCGAGCGGATGCCCAGGTCGTCGGGACGTCTGATCACGCCGCGGTCGCGCAGGTTCTCGACCATGCGCCGGTCGCGGCCCAGGCCGACCGCGGTGTAGCCGGCCACGCCGCGGATCGCCTGTTCGCGCTCCTCCGGCGTGCGGCACAGCAGCAGGTTGGCGATGCCTTCCTCGGTCAGCACGTGGCTGACGTCGTCGCCGTAGATCATCACCGGCGGCAGGTCCAGCCCCGCGCGCTCGGCCAGCTCCCAGGCATCGAGTCTGTCGACGAACGCCGGGGCCATGTGCTCGCGGAAGGTCTCCACCATCTGCACCACCAGCTTGCGCCCGCGCGGCATCTCGCCGGGCCTGGCCGCTTCGCGCCCGGCCTTGAGCCAGGCCGGGCTGGCGTGGCGCCGGCCGCGCGCGTCCGAGCCCATGTTGGGCGCGCCGCCGAACCCGGCGATGCGGTCGCGCGTGGCGGTCGAGCTGTTGCCGGCCAGGTCGATCTGCAGGGTCGAGCCGATGAACATGTCGCAGGCATACAGCCCGGCGGTCTGCGAGAACGCGCGATTGGAGCGCATCGAGCCGTCCGCGCCGACGAAGAACACGTCCGGGCGCGCGGCGATGTAGTCCTCCATGCCCAGCTCCGAGCCGAAGGAGTGGACCGACTTGACGAAGCCCGACTCGATCGCCGGGATCAGCGCCGGATGCGGGTTGAGCGCCCAGTGCTGGCAGATCCTGCCCTTCAGCCCCAGCGATTCGGCATAGGTCGGCAGCAGCAGTTCGATCGCCGCGGTGTCGAAGCCGATGCCGTGGTTGAGGCGGTTGACGCCGTACTCGGCGTAGATGCCCTTGATGGCCATCATCGCCATGAGTACCTGCACCTCGCTGATCTGGGCCGGGTCGCGGGTGAACAGCGGCTCGATGTAATTCGGCCTGGGCGCGTGGGTGACGAAGTTCACCCAGTCGGCCGGGATATCCACGCGCGGCAGCGTGTCCAGGATCTGGTTGACCTGGGCGATGACGATGCCGCCACCGAAGGCGGTGGCCTCCACGATCGCGGGAGTGTCCTCGGTGTTCGGGCCGGTGTAGAGATTGCCGTGGCGATCGGCCGCATGCGCGGCGATCAGCGCCACGCGCGGGGTCAGGTCGATGAAGTAGCGGCCGAACAGTTCCAGGTAGGTGTGGATGGCGCCGAGTTCCAGCCGGCCCTCGCCCAGCAGCCGCGCCAGGCGCACCGACTGCGGACCGGAGAAGGAGAAGTCCAGCTTCCTGGCGATGCCCTTCTCGAACACGTCCAGGTGCGAGGGCAGCGACAGCACCGACTGCACCATGTGCAGGTCGTGCACGCGCGCCGGATCGACCCGGGTCAGGCACTCGGCCAGGAAGTCGGCCTGCTTCTGGTTGTTGCCTTCCAGGCAGACCCGGTCGCCGGGCCGCAGCACGGCCTCCAGCAGAGGCACCACGTCCTGGCTGCGCACCAGGCGGCCCCTGGCCAGCTTGGCCGCGGCCTGCAGGCGCAGGCTCCGGTCGGTGCTCAAGGTGTTCCAGTCCGCCATCGCGTCACCAGGAATTACTCTGTAATTACAGAGTAATCATTCTGCACCCGGCCTGCATGCGGCGGCGCAGCAGCTGGCCGAAATTCCAGCCAGCGCTGCCGAAACCCCTTTTATCGCAAGGACTTGCCTGAGCCCTGGCCGACTGTCGGGCGGCCCTGCTGCCGTCAATCCGCCCGCTCAGCCCGCGGCCGTGGCCAATGCGGGCAGCGCGCCGCCGGCCACCGCCGCGGCAATGGCCGCATCGCTGTCGGCGGTGTCGATGCCGCAGCGCGCGTACCAGGCCGGGTCGTAATAGCTGTGCGCGTAGCGGTCGCCGGCATCGCACAGGATGGTGACAATGGAGCCGCGGCGACCGGCCCGGCACATCGCGTGGGCGGCGTGCAGCACGCCGACCAGGTTGGTGCCGGTGGAGCCGCCCACGCGCCTGCCCAGGGTCGCGCTGGCCCAGCGCATCGCCGCCAGGCTCAGGGCATCGGGCACCTTGACCATCGCATCGATGCAGGCCGGCACGAAGCTCGGCTCCACCCGCGGCCGGCCGATGCCCTCGATGCGCGAGCCGCAGTGGTGCAGGCGCGCCGGATCGCCCGTCCCGCCCAGCGCATCGCGGTAGTAGTCGAAGAACACCGAGTGCTCCGGATCCACGCACAGGATGCGCGTGGCATGCCGGCGGTAGCGCACGTAGCGGCCCAGCGTGGCGCCGGTGCCGCCGGTGCCGGGGCTGCACACGATCCATTCCGGGATCGGATGCGGCTCGGCCGCCATCTGCTTGAAGATCGACTCGGCGATGTTGTTGTTCGCCCGCCAGTCGGTCGCGCGCTCGGCGTAGGTGAACTGGTCCATGAAGTGACCGCCGTGCTCGCGCGCCAGGCGCTCGGACTCGGCGTTGATCGCCCCGGCCTGCTCGACCAGATGGCACTGGCCGCCGTAGAAGGTGATCGCGGCGATCTTCTCCGGCGAAGTGCTGGCCGGCATCACCGCGATGAAGGGCAGGCCCAGCAGCCGCGCGAAGTAGGCCTCGGACACCGCGGTCGAACCGCTGGAGGCCTCGATCACCGGCGCGCCCTCGCGCAGCCAGCCGTTGGCCAGCGCGTACAGGAACAGCGAGCGCGCCAGCCGGTGCTTGAGGCTGCCGGTGGGATGGCTGGACTCGTCCTTCAGGTACAGGTCGATGCCGGGATAGCCAGGCAGCTCCAGCGGGATCAGATGGGTGTCGGCCGAGCGGTTGAAGTCGGCCTCGATCTTGTGGATGGCGGCAGCCACCCAGTCACGCTGCGACATGGGCGCGGAGTACTGGAAAGAAGGCGATCCATTCTAGCCCCTGTGTTCCCCCACGCCTAAGCGCGACGCACGCCACCCGCCGCA
This sequence comes from Pseudoxanthomonas sp. UC19_8, assembly GCF_042700505.1. Taxonomy (NCBI): domain Bacteria; kingdom Pseudomonadati; phylum Pseudomonadota; class Gammaproteobacteria; order Lysobacterales; family Lysobacteraceae; genus Pseudoxanthomonas; species Pseudoxanthomonas sp. UC19_8. The sequence continues at coordinate 127,467 of NZ_CP170559.1, read as the reverse complement.
ACGCGAATCACGGCACCACGATGTCGGAGGCCAGCATCGGCGTGTACCTGGGCAGGCGGCGTGCCCGGGTGGCCTGTTCGAAGTCGTAGCCGTAGCCGAGCAGCCGCGCCTCGCTGAAGGCCGGTCCGAGAAAGGAGACGCTCACCGGCAGCCCGTTCGGCGTCATCCCCGCCGGCACCACCAGGTCGGGATAGCCGGACAGGTTGGCCAGGTCGAAGGCGGTGTCGCCCGGCTTCACCGGCTGCGGGTTGGCCGGCGGCTGGATCGGCGAGGCCGCGGTGGGCACGCTGAGGTAGACGATGGCGTCGAGCCGATATTTCTCCAGCATCGCATCGAGGCTCGCCTTCACCAGCGCCATGCCCTGCTGCCTGGCGGTCAGATAGACCGGATCGTCCAGCGCCAGCGCGACCGTGTTGGTGTAGCGGAACCCGTAGGCCTTCTGCGGACTGGGGTAACCGGTCCTGGGATCGCTGGCCAGGCGCGCGAGATCGTCGAGGGACTTGGGATAGCGCGGCGCGGTGGTCTTCAGGTAGTCGGCGATCTGCGCCTTGAACTCGGACTGGGTGATGGTGAAGTAGAGATCGTCCTTGGCGTCCAGCAGATAGCGCGGATAGTGGAAGTCCACCGTCTCGGCCCCCAACCCGCGCAGCGCCTGTACGGCCTGCTCGAACACCGCATCGACGCCGGCGTCGCGGCCGCCGAAGTCGCGGGCGATGCCGATGCGCGCGCCCTTGAGCGCGCCCTGGCGCAGGGAAGCGGCATAGTCGCGCTCCACGCGGCCCTGGCTGCGCGAGGTCATCGCATCGTCCGGATCCACCCCGGCCATGACGTTCAGCGCGACGGCGATGTCGGCCACGCTGCGCGCCATCGGCCCGGCGGTATCCAGCGACAGGGCCAGCGGCACGATGCCGTCGCGCGAGAGCAGGCCGTTGGTCGGCTTCAGGCCGACGATGCCATTGACCGAGGAAGGCCCGCGCACCGAGCTGCGCGTGTCGGTGCCCAGGCCGAACTGCGCGAACGCCGCCGCGATGGCCGCGCCCGTGCCGCCGCTGGAGCCGGACGGGCCGTAGTCCAGCGCATGCGGATTGCGCGTCTGCCCGCCCAGGCTGCTGTAGCCATTGGGCACCGCCCCGGCCTTGAGCACCGCCGGATCCCTGGACCCGCCGACGCTGCCACCGCCGGCGGCGAACTCGCTGAGGTTGACCTTGGCCAGCACGATCGCGCCGGCCGCGCGCAGGCGCTTGACGATGAAGGCATCGTCCGGCGGCAGGCTGCCGGCCAGCAGCGACGAGCCGGCAGTGGTCGGCAGGTCGAAGGTGTCGATGTTGTCCTTCAGCACCACCGGGATGCCGTGCAGCGGGCCCCGCACATGGCCTGCCTTGCGCTCACGGTCCAGCCGTCGCGCCTCGCGCAGTGCCTTGGGGTTCAACGCGATCACCGCGTTGATGGTCGGGCCCTGCTTGTCGTAGGCCGCGATCCGCGCCAGGTAGGCGCGCACCAGGGTCTCGGAGGTCAAGGCGCCATCGGCCATCGCGGCCTCCAGCTGGGTCACCGTGGCGGTTTCCAGGTCAAGCGGCGCGGCGGCGAGGGCCGGTGTGGTCAGCGCCAGCGTGAACCACAGCAGCGCGCGGCGCAGGGGGTGCAGCGTCATGGCGAGTCCTCTATGGCGAAAAGGTGCGGCGGGCCTGCGGACGCCGGCGTTCAACGCCCGACCACATCGGTGGGCAACGACGGCGTGTACCGGGGCAGCACGATCGCGTGCGCGGACTGCTCGAAGTCGTAGGCGTAGCCGAGCAGCCGGCCCTCGCTCCAGGCCCGGCCGAAGAAGGACAGCGTCACCGGCAGGCCGTCGGGCGTCATGCCGGCCGGCACGATCACATCCGGGAAGCCGGTCTGGTTGGCCAGCATCGCCGGGCCCAGGCGACGCGCGCCGCCGCCGGGAGCGCGATCCTCGCCGATCTGCGCGGCCGGCGAGGGCACGCTGGGATAGACCATCGCATCGAGCCGATGCTGGGCGAACAGGCCCTCGATCACCGCGGTGGTCAGCGCCAGGCCCTGCTGCCGGGCCGCCTGATAGATCGGGTCGTCGATCGATGGCGCCTGGTCCATCTTGGCCAGGCTGTCGCGCTTCCACGGGCTGGTGTAGGCGGTCTTCGGGTCGCGCGCCTCGGCCACCAGCTCGGTCAGGGTGCGCGGGAAGCCGGGCCGCAGCGTCTTGAGGTAATCGGCGATCTGCGCCTTGAACTCGACGTCGATCATCATCCGGTGCATCGGCCCCATCTCCTCGATCAGGAATTCCGGCAGCCGGACCTCATCGACCACGGTCGCGCCCAGCGCCTGCAGCCGCAGGATCGCCTGCTCCATCACGAAGTCGGTCCTGGCGCTCTGGCCGAAGAAGTCGCGCATCACGCCGATGCGCGCGCCCTTCAGGCTGCCTTTGACCAGGAAGCGGGTGTAGTCGGTCTGCGCGTGGCCGGCGCTGGCGGCCGTGGCCGGGTCGGCCGCATCGACGCCGGTCATCGCGCCCAGGCCCAGGGCCACGTCCTCGATGTTGCGCCCCATCGGGCCGCCGGTGTCGAAGGACAGCGCCAGCGGGATGATGCCGTCGCGGCTGAGCAGGCCGCGGGTCGGCTTGATCCCGGCGATGCCGTTGGCCGAGGACGGGTTGCGGATCGAGCCGGCGGTGTCGCTGCCCAGGCCGAACTGCGCGAAGGCCGCGGCGATGCCGGCGCCGGTGCCGCCGCTGGAGCCGGACGGACCCCGCGTCGGATCGTGCGGGTTGTGGGTCTGCCCGCCGAGCGAGCTGTAGCCGTTGGGCGCGCCGCCGCCGTAGGCGAACTCGTGCAGGTTGACCTTGGCCAGGAACACCGCGCCGGCCTCGCGCAGCTTCCTCACCACGAAGGCATCGTCCGGCGGGATGGAGTCCTTGAGCATCTGCGAGCCGCCGCTGGTGGGCAGGTCGAAGGTGTCGAAGTTGTCCTTGAGCAGCACCGGGATGCCATGCAGCGGCCCGCGCACCTTGCCGGCACGGCGCTCGGCATCCAGCCGGCGCGCCTGCTCCAGCGCATGCGGGTTGAGCGTGATCACCGCGTTGATCGTCGGCCCCTGCTTGTCGTAGGCCTCGATGCGCTTGAGATAGGCCGCGGTGAGCTGTTCGGAGGTGAGCGTGCCATCGCGCATCTGCGCGGCGACCTGGGGGATCGTGGCGGTGGTGATGTCCAGCGCCCAGGCCGGCCCGACCAGGCCGGCCAGCAGCAGCACGCCGGCCAGCAGCAGGGGATGACGCGCATGGGCGCGGGAGGCGGTGACCTGCATGGACGGATCCTGTGGCGATCGAGCGGCGGTGACGGGCGGGACGGGCTCAGTACTCGAACCGTTCCCCCGGCAGCGCGGGCGTGGTGGACGGAGAGATGCGGTGGTGAGTGGCCTGCTCGTAGCCATAGGCGTAGGCCAGCAGGCGCGGCTCGCTATAGGCCGGGCCGAGGAAGGAGATCGTCACCGGCAGGCCATCGGCGGTCGCCCCGGCCGGCACGATCACGTCGGGGAACTGGGCCACGTTGGCGATGTTGGTCAGGGAGGGCGAGCGCGGGCGCTCGACGATCTCCGGGGTCTTCGGATCGATCAGCTCCGGGCGCGCCGGGCGCGTGGGATAGACCAGCGCATCGAGCCGATGCTCCTGGATCAGCGACAGCACCGCGCCCTGCACCGCCTTCATCCCGTACTGCTTGGCGTAGGTGTAGCCGATGCTGGTGGTCGGCGGCGTCTGGCCCAGCGCCAGGAAGCGCTTGAACACGCTTGGATGCGGCTTGAACTCGCCCTGCGGCGCGGTCAGCTTCAAGCCCCGCTCGGCCAGCTCGGTGATGGTCCTGGGAAAGCCCGGGCGCAGGGTGCCCAGATAGTCCAGGTAGTTGTCCTTGACCTCGGCGCGGATGGGGTTGGACACGCCGGTGCGCGCCAGCGCCATCTCCGGATAGTGCAGGTCGTCGACCAGCACCGCGCCGAGCTGCTCGAGCTCCTTCAGGCTGGCCTGGAACACCCGGTCCACTTCCGGATCGGTCCCGGTCAGATCGCGGATGACGCCCAGGCGCACGCCCTTGAGCGACTGCTTGTCCAGGAACCGGGTGTAGTCGTGGAAGAACAGCCCGGCGCTGGTGCTGGTCAGCGGATCCTTCGGGTCCACGCCGGTCATGAAGCCCAGCGCCAGCGCCGCGTCGTACACCGTGCGCGCCATCGGCCCGCCGGTGTCGAAGCTCAGCACGCAGGGCATGATCCCGCTGCGCGAGACCAGGCCGGTGGTCGGCTTGATGCCGACCACGCCGTTGGCGAAGGACGGGCCGCGGATGGAGCCGCCGGTGTCCGAGCCCAGTCCCAGCGGCGCGTACCAGGCGGCCAGGCCCGCACCGGTGCCGCCGCTGGAGCCGTTCGGGATGCGCCGCGGATCGTGCGGGTTGCGGGTCTGGCCCAGGCGCGAGGAGAAGCCGACGCCGCCGTGGGCGAACTCGTCCATGTTGACCTTGGCCAGGATGATCGCGCCGGCCTGGCGCAGCTGGCGGATGGTGGGCGCGTCCTGGTAGGGCACCGACTTGGCCAGCACGAAACTGCCGCCGCTGGTCGGCATGTCGGCGGTGTCGTAGTTGTCCTTGGCCAGGATCGGGATGCCGTGCAGCGGCGAGCGCCGGCCCTGCTGGCGGAACTCGCGGTCCAGCGCGCGCGCCGTCTCCAGCGCACGCGGGTTGAGGGTGATCACCGCGTTCAATCCCGGCCCCTGCTTGTCGTAGGCCTGGATGCGCGCCTGGTACAGCTGCACCAGCCGCTCGTAGGTCAGCGCGCCGGCGTCGACCGCGGCCTGGATGTCCTGCACGCTCGCCGTTTCCAGGTCGAAGGTCGCCGCGGCGGCGCGGGCGGTCGGATAGAGCAGCAGGCCCAGGGACAGGGCCAGCGTCAGCAGAGGCTTCATGGGCGGGTCTCCACGGCAGACGGAAGGACGATCAGTAAGTGATGACGTCGCTGGGCAGGGCCGGCGTGTAGCGCGGCAGCTGCCGGGCGTGGGTGGCCTGCTCGAAGTCGTAGCCATAGCCCAGCAGCTTCGGTTCGCTCCAGGCCGGGCCGAAGAACGAGACCGTCACCGGCAGGCCTTCCGGGGTCATGCCCGCCGGCACGATCAGGTCCGGATAGCCGGTCTGGTTGGCGAAGCTCGTCGCCGAACGCGGCCGCCCCTTGCCCAGCAGGGTGGTCGGGTCCAGGTCGATCCGCGTGGCCGGCTTGGGCGAGGTGGGATACACGATCGCGTCCAGCCGGTACTTCTCGAACAAGGCGTCGATGCCGGCCTTGATCGCCGCCATCTCCTGATGCTTCAGCGCCAGGTACGAGGGGTCGTCCAGGTCCAGCGCCAGGCCGGCGGTGTACTTGAGCGCGAATGCCTTCTGCGGGCTGCGGTAGCCGGTGGCCGGATCGTTGGCCTTGGCCACGACCTCGTCGAAGGAACGCGGAAAGCCCGGCTTGAGCGTGTGCAGGTAATCGGTGAGCTGCGCCTTGAACTCCGAGGCGACCAGCAGGTTGTAGTTGGGGCCCTGGGACGCGAGCAGGTACTGCGGGTAGCGCACGTCCACCACGCTGGCGCCCAGCGACTTCAGCGTCGCGATGGCGCGCTCGACCACCGCGTCCACACCGGCGTCCTGGCCCATGAAGTCGCGGGCGATGCCGATACGCGCGCCCTTGAGCGCGCCGCGCTTCAGGTCGGGCGTGTAGTCGTGTTTCAGGTATGCCGCGCTGGGCGCGGTGGCCGGATCGGCCGGATCCACGCCGGTCATGGTGCCCAGCGCCACCGCCACGTCGTAGACGCTGCGCGCCATCGGCCCGCCGGTGTCGTAGGACAGCGCGAGCGGCACGATGCCATCGCGGCTCATCAGGCCGCGGGTCGGCTTCAGCCCGGCGATGCCGTTGACCGAGGACGGGCCGCGCACCGATCCGCCGGTGTCGGTGCCCAGGCCGAACTGCGCGAACGTCGCGGCGATGGACGCGCCGGTGCCGCCGCTGGAGCCGGACGGGCCGCGGGTGGGATCGTGCGGGTTGCGGGTCTGCCCGCCCATCGAGCTGAAGCCATTGGGCACCGAGCCCTTGCGCACCGTGTCCTGATCGTCCGCGCCGCTGACGCTGCCGCCGCTGCCGGCGAACTCGGACAGGTTGACCTTGGCCACGATCACCGCGCCGGCCTCGCGCAGCTTCTTCACCACGAAGGCATCGTCCGGCGGCAGGGAGCCTGCCAGCAGCTGCGAGCCCGCCGTGGTCGGCAGATCGAAGGTGTCGAAGTTGTCCTTCAGCACCACCGGCACGCCGTGCAGGGGACCGCGCGTGGTGCCGCGCTTGCGCTCGGCATCCAGCGCCCTGGCCTCATCCAGCGCGCGCGGGTTGAGGGTGATCACCGCGTTGATCATCGGGCCGCGCTTGTCGTAGGCGCGGATCCGTTCCAGGTAGGCGGCGACCACCTGTTCCGAACGCAAGCCCTGGCCGTAGGCCTGCTGCAGGTCGGCGATGGAGGCGGTCTTGATGTCGAGCGTTTCCGCCTGTGCGGCGGCGATGCCCAGCGCGGCGATGAGCGGGAAGGCGATGCGGACGCGCAAGGCCTTCATGGACAGAAGCGGAGCGTGCGGGGTCATGACGGGTGGCCTGTCGAAAGGGAGAGCCGCGCCACCGGCGCGGTGGCGGGCATGCGGGGAGAGGCAGGCGCACGGATCGCCAGGTCGCAGGGCGGCCTGACCCATGCGCGCTGTCGGGCGCGGTCAGAAGTCGTAGCGGGCGGTCAGCTCGACCCGGCGCGGTGGCATCACCGAGACCAGGCCGGGCGCGGTGTCGGTGTTGCGCGCCCGGAAGTACAGCTCGTCGAAGATGTTGTAGCCGTTCACCTTCAGGTTCCAGTCGCCCAGCTTGTAGGTGACGGCCAGGTTGAACACCGTCGCCGACGGCAGCCGCAGGGTCTTGAGGCGGTCGGCCCAGACCGAGCTCCAGTAGGTGCCGCCGAAGACCACGCCGAACCCGCTGTCGAAGTCGTAGGCCGCGTTGAAGCCGTACTGGCTCTCCGGATTGCCGGTGCGGTCCATGTAGTTGGCCAGCACGCTGCTCGGCACGGTGATGATCGTGCGCCCGCCGTAGAGGAAGGCATCGGCCGGGTAGACCACCTTGCCGGTCGTCGGATCGACCACGTCCTTGAAGCCGAGCTGGGAGGCGCTGAGCATGTAGGTGGTGGTCGAGTTGAACAGGTACTTGGCCTTCTGGAAGTTGACGTAGCCGGACAGGTAGAAGCGGTTGATCGGCATCCACTTGATCTCGCCTTCCCAGCCCCGGGTCACGGTGCTGGAGACTTCCGCGCCCAGGGTCACGTCCACGTTGCTGGTGACGTCGGTGCGGGTCTGCTTGTAGTGCGAGGCGGTGAAGGCCAGCCGGCCGTCGAACAGGTCCGCCTTGAGGCCCTGCTCCTGCAGGTCGGCGCTGCCGATATGGCCGCCCGGCGAGGTGATGGTCGAGCGGTCGAGGCCGTTGTTGGAGGTGTCCAGCGTCACGCTGGACTTGGCGTAGGTGATGTAAGGCCGCAGCCCCCAGGGCAGCTGCTGGGACAGGCTGACGCTCCAGGAGGCGCCGCCGTCCCAGCCCTGGGCGGACTGCTCGGGCAGATAGCTGTTGACGTAGCGGATGCTGCCGTCGGGGTTGTAGTAGGCGAAGCTCGCGTTCTCGTTGAAGCGGTAGAAGTCCCAGGCCTTGGCGTGCGAGACGTCGTAGCGCGCGCCCAGCAGCAGGTTGGTGCCGCGCAGGAAGCCGGTGTCCTTCTGGAACATGTCCACGTCGAACATCACGCCCAGGCCGATCTCGTTGAACCAGCTCTGGCGATCGGTGGTGGACGGCGCGCCGGTCTGCACGCTGGCATCGTCCAGCTGGTTCCAGAACAAGGTGTTGGGCACGGCGATGCCATCGCCGTACATCACGTCCTGGCGCCAGTCGTAGTCGCCGCCGGAGGAGCGGATCTTGCTGCGCGTCTCGCGGTAGTTGAGCGAGGCCAGGCTGTTGACGCGCAGCCAGGCGGGCAGCCAGCGGTCGGGAATGCGATAGGTGGTGGTGACCTTCTCCTCCCACACGCGCACGTCCTGCTTCTCGCCGTAGGGCAGCTGCGAGTTCTTGAACGAGTCCAGGCGGTCGTAGAACGACTGGATCTTCATCGTGAAGTCCGGATGCGTGTCGTAGATCAGGTCCGCGTAGTACATGTTGGAGTCGGCATCCTGCAGCCGCTCGTAGGAGCCGTTGCGGAAGTAGTCCACGTCGCTGTAGCCGGTCGTGGCCGGATCGAGCACGAAGCCGATCGGCAGATAGCCCGAGGTCGGCAGCACGCCGCCGACGCCCTGGGCCAGCAGCAGCTGCGAGACCGGATCGTTGGCGCCGCGGGACGACAGATAGCTGTACATCGACTGCGGGATGCCGCCGATCTTCGGGAAGTTGCCGACATCGCAGTAGTTGGCCCCGCACCTGGGCCAGGTGAAGCCCTGGTACAGGGACCGGTTGTTGGTGCCCACCCTGCCCCGGATCGGCGAGGCCAGGTTGCGCTCGGTCAGGCCGATCGCGCCGTCGCCGTTGAGGTCCAGCTGCGCCAGCGGCATGCCGCTGACGTACTGGCCGCTGTCGATCAGGGCCTGGCTCACCCGGTTCATGTAGGCGCCCTGGGTCTTGGAGTTCTGGAACTGCCCGCCCATCTCCAGGCGGAACGGGCCGGCCACATCGTCCAGGCTGATCGAGCTCTGCAGGATCTTCTGCCTGACCGTGACCTGGTCGATGTAGGAGTCCGAATCCTCCATCAGCCCATAGACGTAGTAGCCGCCCCTGCGCTCGCCCACCGACATCGGCCCGCCGATGCCCGCCGAGCTCTCGGCGCGGTCGAAGCTGCCGGTGATGGCCTGCACGAACCCTTCCGGCTTCTCCAGATAGGCGCCGTTGGCGGCGCGGCCGGACTTGGGCACCAGGTTGGTGTAGCCGCCGATCTTGCCCATGCCGTAGATCGGCGAAGGCGGGCCCTTGACCACCTCGATCGAATCCATCGCCGACAGATTGGTGCGCGTATGTCCCTGCATGTTGAGCCGCTTCATGCCGCGGAAGAACATGTCCGCCGGAATGCCGCGCACGTTGATGCCGCCCTGCAGGCCGTAGCGGGTGGTGGTGAAGGTGCCCGGCACCGCGCGGGTCAGGTCGTCGACGCTGTTGATGCCGAGCAGATCGATCTGGGTGGAGTCGATGAAGGACACCGTGCGCGGCGTATCCAGCAGGGTCTTGTCGAATCCGGTGGACGACGCGCTGCGTTCCTCCAGCGGCGAACCGCCGGCCACGCCGGTGACGCTGACCGAGTCCAGCGTATTGACCTTCTTCTCCGAGGACGGCTTGTCGGTCTCGGACTGGGAGAGCGCCACGGTCGGCACCCACATCAAGAGCAACAGACTGCGCACGGCGAGCTTGAGCAGCGGACAGCGTTCCGCCTTGATCGAAAGACGATGCATGGGTGAGGTTCCGGGAAGGGGGCGCATGACGCCGGCCGAGCGGATCCGCATCGGCAGCGCATCCAGTCAGACGCTGCGCTGCGGCATGCCCCCTACCTTGCGCGAGAAAAAAATCTCCACATGTCGATCACGATGATCTCGGGACGAGTGGATCGCGCCGATTTCGAAGAGAACCGTCATTCCCGCGAACGCGGGAACGACGGTGAAGGTCTGCAGACGCACGCCACGGTGCATTCCCCACTCCTCGAGACACCACACACCGACTCGCACGCTACGCAACGCATCGCGCGCACATGGCAGGTAGGGTCCGCCGGATCGTTGGCGTCTTCCTTCATGCATGCAGCGACTGCATGCCGACACAGCGGGGGATTCGGGTGGCCATCGGTCCGGGGAGACGCCTTTGAGCGCGCACAGCGATGCCAGATCGTTCGGGAAAGGCCCGCGTGCGGCGTCCGTGCGCGCGCAGCCGGCCCGCACTGCGGGCAGCTGGATCCTCGGGCCATCCCGCGACCTGCTCTTCATCGTCGCCGCGCCGGTGCTGGTGCTGGTGCTGGCCACGGCGCTGTTCGGCTGGCAGGGCGCGGCGCGGGCCACCTCGCTGATCCTGGTGACCCATGTGGTGATGACGGTGGCCCATCACCTGCCGACCTTCATCCGCATCTACGGCGACGTCGAGTTGTTCCGCCGTCACCGCTGGACCTTCCTGCTGGCGCCGGTGATTCCGTTCCTGGGCGCGCTGTCGGCGCTGACCTATCTCAACGCCCGCGGCGATCCGGTCGAGAACGTTCTGTATCTGTTCCTGCTGCTCACGCTATGGGATCCGTGGCATTTCCTGATGCAGCACTACGGCTTCACCCGCCTCTACGACCGCGGCGGCAACGCGCCGCCGCCGCTGGCCGCGCGCATGGACTTGGTGCTGTCGGTCGGCTGCTTCGTCGCCATCATGCTGCTGTGCGGGGACTGGCTACCCGACCTGCTGGAAGACCTGTACCGAGTCGCCGGCCTGCCGCTGATCCTGGCCTTGCCCGATGCGCTGCCGCAGGCGCTGGTGCGCGCGGGCCTGACGCTGGGCGGCGTGTCGATCGCGGCCTATGCGGGCTACCTCGTGTACTGCCGGCACAAGGGCTGGCGGATCAGCCGGATCAAGCTCGCGCTGTGCCTGAGCTTCTTTGCGGTGATGTATCTGGCCTACACGCCCAATGCCTGGATCCAGGCGCTGGCGCCGGGCTGGAGCTTCAAGGTCGGCTTCGCCGTGGTCGGCATCGTCCACATGACCCAGTACCTGGCCATCGTCTGGCACTACAACCGCAACCTGGCCCGGCGACCGGGCCGCGCACGCGGCGGCGTGTTCGCGCGCGCCTTCGCGCGCGGCGGGTTGGCCATCGCGCTGGTCTACACCGTGCTCTGCCTGGGCTACGGCGCCGCGCTGTCCGGCCAGCATGCCTCGCGCGGGTGGATGACGCTGCTGCTGGCGCTGGGCTTCACCTCGACCCTGCTGCACTACTACTTCGACGGCTTCATCTGGAAGCTGCGCCACCGCCAGAACCAGGAGAATCTGCTGACCGCAGGCGAGGCCGCGAGCCCGTCGTCGGAAGGCGCGCGTTCGTGGTGGACCCACGGCGCCGCACGCGGCCCCGGCACGGTGCTGGCCAGGCACGCGCTCTACTTCGGCGTGCCGATGCTGCTGCTGACGATCGGCGCGGCCCGCGTCTGGCGCGCGCCGATGGCGCCCTACACCGCGCACATGGTGCAGGCGCAATGGCTGGCCGGACAGGGCGACGCGGCCGGGGCCGTGCGCGCGGCGCGGCAGGCCCTGGCCGCCATGGACGCGCAGTATCCGCTGGCATCGAAGCTCGCCGCCCTGCAGCCGAGCGCCTCGCGCCAAGCGGCGCTGGCCTTCCTGCTGCACGATCGCGCCCGCTACCGGCAGATGCTGCTGCCCACCCTGGACGCGAGACCGATCACCCAGGCGCAGCTTCACGCCTACGCCCAGGCGGTGGCCGATGCGGCCGACCGGCTGGAGCACGCCCTGGCGCTGCGCGGCAGCCCCGCCCACGAAGGCCGCGAACGGATGACCGCGGACGACGTGCGTCGCGTCGTCGCCGAATGGCGCGCCGAGGCGCGCGCCCTGCAGCCGGGCCACGCCTGATGACCCCGCCCCGCACACGCCCCTTCCCTTGCGCCTTGTTCTGGAGACCGGATGACATGCAGCTCCGCATCGCCCTGTTCCTGATCCTCGTGCTGTGCGGCGCCTGGCTCTCGCCAGCGGCGTGCGCCGCCACGTCCCTGCCCCGGATCCGCCTGTTCACCACCGGCGGCACCATCCAGAGCCTGGGCTCGGACCGGCAGAAGCTCATGGAGTACGACAGCGGCAAGGTCGGCCCGAAGGAGCTGATCGCCGACCTGCCCGAGCTGCACGACATCGCCGACCTGAGCTACACCGAGGTCGCCAACGTCGGCTCGCCGTCGATGAACACCGAACTGCTGCTCAAGCTCGCCCAGGAGGTCAACGCCTGGCTCGCCCAGCCCGATTCCGACGGCGCGGTGATCACCCACGGCACCGCCACGCTGGAGGAGACCGCCTACTTCCTCAGCCTGGTGATCCACTCGGACAAGCCGACGGTGGTGGTCGGCGCGATGCGCCCGTTCTCCGCGGTCAGCCGCGATGGGCCGTTCAATCTCTACAACGCGGTGCGGGTGGCCGCCGCGCCGGCCTCGCGTGCGATGGGCGTGCTGATCGTGCTCAACGACCAGATCGGCGCCGCGCGCGACACGACCAAGGGCAACACCTACCGGGTAGACACCTTCGTGGCGCGCGACGTCGGCCCGCTCGGCTACGCCGATTCGGACCGCATCGTCTATTACCGCCGCCCGCTGTATCGCCACACCGCACGCTCGGAGTTCGATGTGTCCGGGCTGAAGGAACTGCCGCGCGTGGACGTCAGCTACATCTACCAGGACGGCGACGGCACGGCCGTGGACGCCTTCGTCGCGGCCGGCGCCAAGGGCATCGTCCTGACCGGCGGCGTCGGCGAGGCCGGCAAGCGCGCCCGCGCCAAGGGCGTGCTGCTGGTGATGAGCGACCGCAAGGGGTCCGGGCGGGTCATGACCAGCGCCCGCGCGGCCGCCGACGGGCTGATTACCGCGGACAACCTGCCGCCGCACAAGGCCCGGATCCTGCTGCGCCTGGCCCTGACCCGAACCACGGATCCGGCCGAGATCCAACGCATCTTCAACGAATACTGACCCTGGGAGGCACTAAGGCATGACAGTCGACAAGACGTGGTGGGCCTGGCCGCTGGCCCTGCTGCTGGGCGCAGCCAGCGCCCAGGAGATTCCCCGCAACATCCCCATGCCACCGGCGCCGGCGGCGCCAGAAGCGCTGCCCACCGTGGTGCTGATGTCCTACGGCGGCACCATCGCCAGCCGCGGCACGCCGCGCCTGAACATCACCAACTACGGCGGCAAGGGCGTGCCGCGCGTGGATCCGCAGGACTGGCTCGACGACTTGCCCGAGCTGAAGAACGTGGCCAACATCGTGCTGGACGACCAGCGCGGCCCGCCCGACGCGCCGCAGGCGGTCTACGCCGACCAGGTCCGCATCGCCGCGCGGATGAATGCGCTGGCGCGCGACCCGAGCGTCCACGGCATCGTGCTGACCCACGGCACCAACTCCATGGCCGAGACCGCCTACTACCTCGACCTGGTGGTGAAGACCGACAAGCCCATCGTCCTGGTCGGCTCGCAGCGGCCGTGGACGGGACTGTCCGGCGACGGCCCGCGCAATCTCTACGACGCGGTGCGCGTGGCGGCCAGCGACCAGGCCCGCGGCAAGGGCGTGCTGCAGGTGATGAATCAGCTGATCAATCCGGCGCGCGACGTCAACAAGGGCAGCGCCTACCGGGTCAACGCCTTCCAGGGCATCGACGTCGGCGCGATCGGCTTCGCCGACCCGGACAAGGTGGTGTTCCTGCGCGAACCGCTGCGGCGGCACACCGTGAACTCCGAATTCGCCGGGCGGGACTACCCGAAACTGCCGGTGGTGGAGATCGCCTATGCCTACCGCGATGCGCCCGGCTACCCGATCGATGCGATGGTCGCCCATGGCGCCAAGGGCATCGTCGTGGACGGCACCGGTGCCGGCTCGCCGACCGCCTCGCAGATCGAGGCCATCAAGCGCGCGCAGGCCAAGGGCGTGGTGGTGGTCGCCACCGCACGCACCCGCGGCGGGCGCGTCCAGGACACGCCGCGCCGGCGCGAGGCCGACATCGTCCCCGGCGACAACCTGACGCCGGAGAAGGCCCGCATCCTGCTCCAGCTCGCCCTGAGCAAGACCCGCGACACCGCCGAAATCAAGAGGATTTTCGATGAATACTGACCCGCTCCGTGCGCTCGGGCTGGCGCTGCTCGGGCTGCTGCTGTGCAGCGCCAGCGGCCTGGCGCCGGCGGCCGCGCCGGCCGACGCGCAGGCCCCGGCCTACGACCACCACGTGCGGCTGACGCCGCAGAACGCGGTGATCGGCAACTTCCCGGCGCAGAAGGCGCCGATCCTGACCATCGACAGCGGCCAGACCGTGCGCATCGATGGCGGCGGCGGCAACCGCTGGGGCGACAAGCCGCCCCAGCAATGGCTGCGCGAGCAGGGCCTGCAGCTGGATGCCGAGCAGGCGCAGGCGATCGACGAGGTGGCCGCGGTGCTGGCGCAGACGCAGCGCCAGCCCGGCTTCCCGAGCGGGCACCTGCTGGTCGGGCCGATCGCCGTCCGCGGCGCGATGCCGGGCGATGTGCTGGAGGTGCAGATCCTGTCGGTGACGCCACGCATTCCCTACGGCGTGGTCAGCATGGCGCCCGGCCGCGGTGGCCTGCCGGAGGACGTCAGGGAAGCGTACGCGAAGGTGGTGCCGCTGGACCTTGTGCGGAAGGTCGGCCGCTTCGAGCCGGGCATCGAGGTGCCCCTGGCTCCCTTCAACGGCGTGATGGGCGTGCTGCCGCCGGCGCAGGAGGGCGCCAACCGGGCCAGCGGCCCGCCCGGGGCGTTCGGCGGCAACCTGGACTGCAAGGAGCTGGTCGCCGGCAGCAAGCTGCTGCTGCCGGTGTTCCATCCGGGCGCGCTGTTCTTCACCGGCGACTCGCACGCCGCGCAGGGCGACGGCGAGGTCACCATCACCGCCATCGAGACCGCCAACACCACGGTGCTGCGCTTCGTGCTGCACAAGGGCATGGGCCTGACCATGCCGCGCGCGGAGACCCCGAGCCACTACATCGCCTTCGGACTGGACCCCGATCTGGACCTGGCCATGCAACAGGCCATCCGCCAGACCAACGCCTTCCTGCGGCAGGAGAAGGGCCTGGACTTCCAGCGCGCCTTCGCCCTGGCCAGCATCGGCATCGACTTCCGGGTGACGCAGGTGGTGGACGGGGTCAAGGGCATCCACGCGATGATCCCCAAGCGCCTATTCGTCGACGCCCCGCCGAAGTGACACCGCGCGGCGCCGGCCGCGCGCCGGCGCCGCGCGCTCAGAAGTTCCGCCTGACGCTCAACAGCCAGTTGGCCTCGGGCATGGCGGTCAGAGTGACATCGCCCAGCCGATCGCCGGTCTTGGCGCGGTAGTAGCGCGCGTCGAACACGTTGCGGCCATCGAGCTGGACCTGCCAAGCGCCGCGCGTCCACTGCACGCCGACGTTGAACACATAGGCCTGCGGCAGCCTCACCACCTTCAGGCGGCTGGCATAGGTGGGCGAGAAGTAGTTGCCGCCGAACAGGAACTTGAGCCCTGCGCCGCTGGAGAGCTGCAGGTTGAAGCCCATCTGCCGGTTCGGCGTGCCCTGCTTCTCCTCGTATTCGCGCATGCCCGCGGGCAGCACGAGGATGGCGCGCCCGCCGTACAGGAACGCCTCGGCCGGATAGACCACCTTGCCGGTGGCCGGGTCCACCACGTCTGCGAAGCCCAGCGTGCGCGCATCGACCACGATGCCGATGCTGTAGTTGGGGTCGAACACCGTCTTCTCGTGCGCGGCGTAGAACGAGGCGGAGAAGTGCGGGCTCGGCGTCCACGCCAGCTCCAGCTCCCAGCCCCGGGTCATGGTCGAGGTGGCGTCCGCGGCCACGCTCACGTCGGTCGGCGAATGGATCCCGCTGCGCTGCTGGCGGTAGACGGCCGCGCTGAAGAACAGGTCGCCCGACAGCGGCGCGCCCTTGATGCCCGCCTCGAACAGGGTGGACTGGCCGATATGGCCGGCCTCGACCACCGCCCGGTCGATGATGTTGTCGTTGCCGTCCAGCACCACGCTCGCCCGCGCCGCGGTGAGATAGAGGTGCAGGTTGCCCGGCAAGCTGCGGGTGAGGCTGGCGCTCCACGATGCGCCCGCATCCCAGGCGCTGGCGCGCCGGTCGCGAGTGGCGAGCACGCCGGGGTTGGCCGAGGTGCCGCCGCCGACATCGGTCGTACCGGCGTACTCCACCGTGCTGGCCCGCGACACGTCCAGGCGCGCACCCAGCAGCAGGCGGGTGTGCGGCGACAGCTCCAGGTCCAGCAGCGCGCCGGTGCCCAGCTCCAGCAGCCGCGTGCGCTCGTCGTAGGTCACCGGATAGCCACCGGACTGGATGTCGCTGTTCTCCAGGCAGTTGGTGAAGGTCGCATTGGGCGTCATGCCGTTCCTGCCGTTGTCCCAGCTGGACGCCATCACATCGGTGCGATGCGTGGAGAAGTCCCCGGTGCACTGCCGCGTATGCGCATCGGTGTAGCGGAGATTGGTGGAGACCATGAAGCTGCGCTCCAGCCCCGACGCCGAGCGCATGCGCCGGGTGAGGGTGAACTTGTCCTCCAGGACCCACGGCGTCTGCTCGGTTCCGAACGGCTGGTTGGAACTCTTGTACTGGCGCATGACGTCGGTGAACAGCTGGTTCTTCATCGTGGCATCCGGATCGGCATCGTCGATCAGGTCCACGTAGGCGGTGTACAGGTCGGCGCGCAGGTCGCGCTCGTAGGCGGCGAAGCGGCGCCGGTCCAGCGTGTCGTAGGACACCGTGCTCGGGTCCAGGGCGAAGCCGGCCGGCACCGCGCCCCTGGCCGGCCGCGGCCCGCCGATACCCTGCCCGCGCAGCAACCCGGTCGGGTCGGCCTCCGGATGCGCGACCAGGTAGTCGTACATCGTGCGCGGAATGCCCGGGATGGTGGGGAACTGGCTCAGCAGCAGCCGATGGCCCTGCGCGTCGGTCGGCCAGGCCCAGGCCTGTCGCAGGGGCTGATTGTTCGGCCCCAGCGCGCCGGACACCGGGGAGGCGGTATTCAGTTCCTTGAGGCCGATGGCCTGGCTCCCGTCCAGATCCAGATTGACCAGCGGCGTTCCGCGCACATAGGTGCCATCGTCGATCAGCGCCTGGGTCACCCGCCCCAGGAGCGCGCCGGCCGTGCGCGAGGCCTGCAGGTTCAGTCCGGTTTCCAGCCGGAACCTGCCGAACATGGGTTCCACACTCAGCGCGCCCTGGAACACCTTGATGTCCAGCGGCACGTTGCGCGCATAGCTGTTGGAGTCCACCACGCTGCCGTAGAGGTCGTAGCTGGCGCTGCGTTCGCCCAACCGCAGCGGGCCGCCGACGTCGAAGCTGGCCTCCCTGTGCTGGTAGCTGCCCAGCGTCGCCTCCAGCCAGCCCCGCGTCGCCTCGTCGCCGACGGGCCCTGCGCGGCTGGCGCGTGGCACCATGTTGATGTAGCCGCCGATCCGGCCCATGCCGTAAATGGGCGATGGCGGGCCTCGCACGATCTCGATGCTGCTGGCCGCCGACAGCAGCGAGGGCGTATGCCCCTGCAGGTTCAGACGCTTCATGCCGCGGAAGAAGATGTCGCCCGGCACGCCGCGGATGTCGATGCCGCCCTGGATGCCGAAGCGGGTCGGGGTGAACGTGCCGGGCGCGACCCTGGCCAGATCGTCGATGGCCGACACGGCGTTGTCGTCGAGGCTTTCCTCCTGCACCAGAGTCACCGCGCGCGGCGTCTCGATCAGGCGCTTGTTGATCCCCAGGGCGAAGCTGCTGTGCAGGTTGGACCAGCGTGGCTGCGGCAGGGCCAGCGCCTCCACCGAATCCATCAGCGGGATATGCGACTGCGCCGCGTCTTCGGCGCCAGGCGCGCGAGGAGCGGAGGCGTCCGGCGAGGACTCCGCGTCCGGCACGACCGCGACCGCGCCGGCGGTGACCCGCTTCCAGCGCATGCCGCTGCCCTGCAGCAGGCTGTCCAGCGCCTGCTCGGCCGACATCCGGCCCGCGACCACCGGCGCGCGTTTGCGTTCCAGCCACTCCAGCGAATAGACGACCTGCAGCCCGCTCTGTTCGCTGAAACGATCCAGGGCATCGGCCAGGGCGCCGGGCGGGATGCGGAAGTCGAACGCACGCGCCCGCTCCGCTTCGGACCAGACACGGTCCGAGGCCATCGATGCCGAGGGCTGGGCGAGGACGGTGGCGCCGGCGAACACGGCCAGGCAACCGGACAGGCCGGACAGCTTCACAATTCCGCGAGCAAGCCGCCTTGCAGGCAAGAAGGGCATTTTCGGCGTCGATATGAGAGGGGACTAACTGGCCGCTCCGCGGAACTCCCACTTCCTCCATCCCGCTTGAACGATACTGCATTGCACAAAAAAACGAATCCTCTCCACGCATGTCCGCCCGCACACACGCAGGCAATCTCGCGTGCATGGCGTGGCGCCGCGCACGGCGCAGCGGCGGCGCGCGCATCCGGCCGCATCCGGCATCGAGGGCCGGTCGCCGCGCAGCCCCTGCACGCGGCCCTGCCGGGCCCCTGGAACATCGCGATCGCGGCGGCATCGCCCTCCCCGGGCGACCCTGTTTTCTTCCATCACAACAGCAGGACGCGCGGAGCCGCGGCAGGCCCGGCCCGCCGCGCGCTTTCGCGGGTCTGCGTCAGCGCATGCGCGTGCGTTCGAGGATCAGGATCCGGTCCTTCTCCCTGACCGTGCGGATCGGGAGAATGGAGGCGAACGCGGCGACCGTGGTGTCGCTGTCGTTGGCCTGGAAGTTCCCGCTGATCCTGAGCGTGGACAGCCCAGGCTCGGCCAGCACGACCGGGATGCGTGCGTAGCGGTTGATCTCGTGCACGGCCTCGTCCAGGGGCGTGTCGCGGAACAGCAGGCGCCCCCGCGACCAACTGGTGGCCACGTCCACGTCGGCGCGCTCCCTGTGCCAGGCCGTGCGTCCCATCCGGCGGCAGCAGCAGGCGCTCACCCGGGCGCAGGCGCTGCCAGGTGGCGGCCGATCCCACCCCGCCTTCCACGCGCACCGAGCCTTCGCTCAGGGTCACCGCGATCAGGGCAGCGCGACGATCGACCTGGAACCGGGTCCCCAACGCGACGGTCCTGTAGCCATCCGCGTCCACCTCGAACGGGCGGTCGCGATCGTGGGCCACCGCGAACAGCGCGCGTCCGGCCAGCAGCGCGATGCGGCGTTCGGAGCGGCTATAGGCCACCTGCACGCGCGTGCCGACATCCAGGTCGATGCGCGAGCCATCCGGCAGGTCGATCCTGCGCGGCGCATCGGTGGCGGCATAGGTCGTCTGCGGGTCGGCGCCGCCCAGCGCCGGTCGCCATTGCACGGCGGCCACGACGGCCGCGCAGGCGGCCAGCGCCACGAGCGTCCACGTCGTCCGGGCCAGGCGGCGATGCGCGCCCCCGACGGGCTGCTCGGCCTGCGCGACCAGCCGCGCCATCTGCGGATCGCAGCGGCCCAGTTCGGCCACCCCGTCGGCCAGCAGCTGCGCGGCCGCGAACGCGTCGGCGTGCGCCGGATCGCGCTCGAGCCAGGCCTGCAGTGCGGCGCGCTCCTGTTCGGTCTGCGCGCCGGACCACTGCCTGGCGGCGTGTCTTGCCGCGTCCTGCAGCAGCTTCTCTTCGTCTCTAGTGTCCACTGATCGTTCCATTCTGTTTGGCCACCCTGCTCATGCACACGGCAAGGGCATGGCTGATGTGTTTTTCCACCATCTTCACGGAGATCCCGCAGTGCCTGGCGATCTCGGGGTAGGTCATGCCCCTGGCGCGGCTGAGCAGGAACACCGTGCGGCACTTGAGCGGAAGCTCCTCGATCGTCTGTTGCACGATCGACAGTTCCTGCTTGGCCTGGACGTGCTGCTCCGAGGACGGGGTCTGCGCGGTCAGTTCGAAATCATCGATGTTGCATTGATGGGAAACATGCCGGACCCGTTCGCTGCGCTTGAGGTCGTTGGCGACGTTGATGGCGATCCGGAACAGCATCGAGGTGGGCGAGCGCAGCGCCGTCGAGCCGTTGTACTGGAGCATCCTGATGTAGGTCTCCTGCACGACATCGTGGGCATCCTCCGGACATCGCAGCCGGCTTCGCAGGAACTGGATCAGCGAGACATGGCTGGTCCGCACCAGCGCGTCGACATCCAGCGGTACCTCGTCCAACGCGCACACGGTGTCCTCTTCCTCGACGGTGAAAACCTCTTCGGAGATCTTGCTCATTGAGTGATTCGCCACATGCCCGAACTCAAGCATCTCTTGAGAAGAACGCAGACCACCTCCCCTCGGACAGACGTCCGTTTCCGCCGACCCCCTACCTCAACGCGCGAAGAAAGTTCGTCCGCCGAAGACGACGCACGCCGGCGGCCGGCAAGGCAGCGCCGGCCGCGAGCGTCCGTGTTCGGGGAAAGCCGGCCTGTCCGTGGGACGGGCGGAAGCGCAGTGCTCTACGGCGTCGGCCGCCATCGTGTCGCGCGCGACGGGGCCTGAACCTTAGATTCCCGGGAATGGCGCGGCGACGCAAGCGGCGCAGCGTGGCTGATGCGCGCCGGGCGGCCTGGGGGTCGCGGCAGTGCCTGGCCTCGCAGCCGAGCCGTGGACCGGACCCGGGCGCGGCGAGACGGGAGAATCTGCGGCGCGACCGCAGCGCAGCCGAGTCAGGCCAGCAGCGGGCAGCCGTCGGGCAGGTGCATGCGCAGGCGGCCAGGCACGCAGTCCACGCGGAAGTGGCGCGAGGTCTCCGGCTCGCCGTCCAGGTTGAGCGTGATCGGCTCGGCCACATCGATCTCGACCCACGGCAGACGCGCACGCACGGCGGCCTGCTCCAGCGCCGCGCGCTTGCCGCCGGTGATCAGCGTGCCCAGCGTGGCGGCGAAGGCGCCGGTCAGCTCGGGGACGATGGTCAGCTCCAGCAGGCCGTCGTCGACCAGCGCGTCCGGGCACAGCGCCTGGCCGCCGCCGGCCTGGCGGCCGTTGCCCAGCCCCAGCGCGATGAAGCTGCCCTCCCAGGCGAAGTCGGGCCCGCGGAAGCGCGCCCGCATCGGCTCGACCCGGCCCAGTCGCGACAGGCCGGTGACCACATAGGCCAGGCCGCCGAGCACGCGCTTCATCGCCTCGTCGGTCTCCACCGTGACCTGGGTGCCGAAGCCGCCGGTGGCCATGTTGGCGCACCAGTGCGGGCCGTGGTCTGCGGTGACGCGCAGCAGGTCGATGGGACGCGCCGGCGCCGCGGCGATCAGCGCCAGCGCGGCCTGCGGCTCGAGCGGCAGCTCGGCGGCGGTGGCGAAGTCGTTGGCCGTGCCCAGCGGCAGAAGGGCCAGCGCGGGCAGCGCGTCGGCGTCCTCGTCGCGATGGGCCAGGGTGGTGGCGACCTCGCTGAGCGTGCCGTCGCCGCCGCCGGCGATCACCGTGTCCACGCCGTCGGCGATGGCCTCGGTGACGTAGCGCTCGGCGTCGCCGCTCTCCCAGGTCACGCGCACGTCCAGCCGCGCGCCGCGCTCGCGCGCCTGCGTCACCGCGGCGCGCACCGCATCGTTGCCGGCGGCCTTGCCGTTGAGGATCAGACACCAGCGCGGCTGGGACATGGGGAGGGCAACAGACGTGGGGTGGCGCAGGCTAGCAGTCGCCGCGGCCTCCGGCTGTCATGTTCCCGTCAGATACGGCGCGTAGCGTGGAAGGCCATAGCAGGGACGACGGAGGGAGGCAGGATCAGCCTCCAGTCTTCGCGGGAACCGCGCCGGGGCGACTCGACGCGGTTCTTTTTTTGTGTGCCGCCATAGGGCGGCATCTCCGGTTTGCGGGAGCAACTGCCTCCTCACATCCCGCCGCGGTCTTCCTGTAGAGCGGAGCTCGCTCCGCTGCCCTTCGTCCGGTTCGTGGGAAGGCCCCGGTGAAAGGTTTGTGGGAAAGCCCCAGCGGAGTCCCCAAGAGGGGACTGCCACAAGCTCCGCTCTACGGCCGCAGGAACTTCAGGTCCGACGGCGCCGCCACCTCCACGGTCTGCAGCGTCTTGCCGAGCTTGCCGGTGTGCGGGTCGCGCGCCAGCACCACGATCCGGTTGGCGCCCTGCACGGCGATCAGCAGGAAGCGCCCGGACGGATCGATGGCAAACTCGCGCGCCTGCCGGCCCTCGGTGGCGCGGCGCTGGATCAGCGTCAGCCCGCCATCGGCGCCGACCGCGAACACGGCCAGATGATCGTCGCCACCGCGATTGATCGCATACAGGAAGCGCCCGTCCGCCGACAGGTGCAGCGCGCCGCCGCCGTTGCCGCCGGTGAAGCCGGGCGCGAACAGGTTCACCACCTCGCGCAGCCGCAGCGCGCCCTGCGCGTCGACGTCCAGCACCGCCACCTGCCCGGCCATCTCCAGGGTCAGGTAGGCGTGCCGGCCGCTGGCGTCGAAGGTCAGGTGCCGCGGCCCGCTGCCAGGCGGCAGCGCCAGGAACGGGGTGGGCGCGGGCTGCAGCGGCCGTTCGGCGTTGGCCTGCGGCGCATAGCGGTAGGCGTACACGCGATCGCCGCCCAGGTCGGAGGCATAGGCGGTCGCGCCGTCGGGCGAGAAGCCGACCCAGTGCACATGCGACGAGCGCTGGCGCTCGGGGTCCACGTGACTGGCCTGGTAGGTCAGCAGCTGGGTGACCGGCTGCAGCCGGCCCTGCGCATCGATCGGCAGGACCGCCAGCGACCCACCCGGATGCGTGTCGACCGAATAGTTGGCCACCAGCAGATAGCGCCCGTCCGGCGTCAGGCTGGCGTGGGTGGGATGGTCGCCGAGCGTGGAGACCTGGCCCTGCAGCGTCAGCCGATGCTGCGCGTCCAGCGTCAGCACCCCGGCGCGGCCGACCGTGTCGCGCGCGCCCGGCCCGTTCTCGCTGACGGTGTAGACGCGCGTCTGGTCGGGCGCGAGCACCAGCCAGGACGGATTGTCCAGGCGCAGCGTCTGCCAAGGCTGCGCGTCCAGCCGGCCGCTGGCGGTATCGAAGCGGTAGGCATACAGCCCCGGCGAGCCGCTGTCGGTATACGAACCGACCAGCAGGTCCACCGACGCGGGCGCCGCCACCGCAGCCAGCGGCAGCGCGGCGATCGCCAGCATCGTGGCCTTGAGCAGATTGAACATGTGCGCCCCTTTAGCCCTGTGCGAAGTCGGTCAGCGCCTGGCCATCCAGGCGATAGATGGTCCATTCGTCCATCGGCCGCGCGCCCACGGCGCGGTAGAAGTCGATCGCCGGCTGGTTCCAGTCCAGCACCGACCACTCGAAGCGCCCGCAGTCCTTCTCCACCGCCAGCCGCGCCAGGTGGCGCAGCAGGGCCAGGCCGGCACCCTGGCCGCGCGCCTGCGGCCGCACGAACAGGTCCTCCAGATAGAGGCCGTTGCGCCCTTTCCAGGTGGAGTAGTTGAAGAAGTACACCGCAAAGCCCAGCGCCACGCCGTCCTGCTCGCAGAGCACGCAATAGGCGGTGGCGCCCGCGTCGAACAGCGTGCGCCCCAGGTCGGCCTCGGTGGCCTGGACCGCGTGCGGTTCGCGCTCGTACTCGGCCAGCGCGCGGATCAGCTCCAGGATCAGCGGGATGTCCTCGCGCGTGGCGCTGCGGATGGACAGGCTCACTTCGCCCCCGCCACGGCCGCGCGCATCTGCGAGATCACCTGCGCATAGTCCGGGGCGTTGAAGATCGCCGAGCCGGCGACGAAGGTATCGGCGCCGGCGGCGGCGATCTGGCCGATGTTGTCCACCTTCACCCCGCCGTCGATCTCCAGATGGATCCTGCGGCCGCTGGCGTCGATGCGCTCGCGCACCGCGCGCAGCTTGTCCAGCGCCGAGGGAATGAAGGCCTGCCCGCCGAAGCCCGGGTTGACCGACATCAGCAGCACCAGGTCCACCTCGTCCAGCACCCAGTCCAGCACGTCCAGCGAGGTGGCCGGATTGAGCACCACGCCGGCGGTGCAGCCGTGCGACTTGATCAGCTGGATCGTGCGGTGCACGTGGCGGCTGGCCTCGGGATGGAAGCTGATGTGGCTGGCGCCGGCCTTGGCGAAGTCCGGCACGACGCGGTCCACCGGCTCGACCATCAGGTGCACGTCGATCGGCGCGGTCACCCCGTACTTGCGCAGCGCCTCGCACACCATCGGGCCGATGGTCAGGTTGGGCACGTAGTGGTTGTCCATCACGTCGAAATGGATCCAGTCGGCGCCGGCGGCGAGCACGGCGTCGACCTCGGCGCCAAGCCGGGCGAAGTCGGCCGACAGGATGGACGGGGAAATGATGCAGTTGGACATGGCGGTCTGCCGGAAGAGGAAGGAGGTCAGGCGGCGCGCTTGCGGCGCAGCGTCTTGATGCGGTCGTAGGCGGCGTTGAGCTCGCGTGCGCGGGCCTCGGCGCGGGCG
This sequence comes from Pseudoxanthomonas sp. UC19_8, assembly GCF_042700505.1. Lineage (NCBI taxonomy): Bacteria > Pseudomonadati > Pseudomonadota > Gammaproteobacteria > Lysobacterales > Lysobacteraceae > Pseudoxanthomonas > Pseudoxanthomonas sp. UC19_8. Next base: position 103,288 of record NZ_CP170559.1, on the reverse strand, counting down.
CGCAGCTCGGGCGCGGCGCCGGCCAGGCGGTCGGGGTGGTACTGGGAGATCAGGCGGCGGTAGGCCTGGTCGACTTCCGCATCGCTGGCGTCGCCGGTCAGGTCGAAGGCGCGGTACGGGTTGTCCCGCGACAGCTGGAACCAGTCCCGGTCGAAGGCATGGCCCAGCAGCAGTCCCACCAGGGCGCCGAACACCGGATTGGGGCGGAACAGCAGCGCGCCGGCGATGCCGCCCAGCAGTTTTCCGTACCAGCGATTCATCGGGAGGTCGGGCCTGCGGTGGGGAGGGAAGCGACATTTTACGGTAGGCGGGTCGTGCATCTCGCGCTTTGCGCGCAGGCGCGTACACTACGCGGCCCGCCGCCGCCTTAACCGGCGCGCCGGCACACGCAGCGAGCGGGGTTTCGAGCGCCTTTCGCCTCACGCCAGGAGTGCTGTGTGCCCACCACGCTGTTGCAAGCCGATCTGCCCGGTCTGACCCTGCGCCATCGCGGCAAGGTCCGCGACGTCTTCGACATCCCACGCGAACGCCTGCCGGCCAACGCCGCGCCCGGCGACTATCTGCTGATCGTCGCCACCGACCGCCTCTCCGCCTTCGACGTGGTCCTGCCCGACCCGATCCCCGGCAAGGGCGAGATGCTGTGCCAGATCTCCAACTTCTGGTTCGACAAGACCGCCCACCTGATGCCCAACCACCTGACCGGCATCGAGGTCGCCGACGTCCTGCCCGAGGGCGTGGACCCGGCGCTGTACGCGCGCCGCGCGGTGGTCACGCGCAAGCTCAAGCCGGTGCCGGTGGAGGCCATCGCCCGCGGCTATCTGATCGGCAGCGGCTGGAAGGACTACCAGCGCACCGGCAAGATCAGCGGCATCGAGCTGCCCGACGGCCTGCAGCAGGCGCAGAAGCTGCGCGAGCCGATCTTCACCCCCTCGACCAAGGCCGCGGTCGGCGACCACGACGAGAACATCGACTTCGACGCCATGGTCAAGACCGTCGGCGGCGACCTGGCCGAACGCGTGCGCGATGCGACCCTGCGCATCTACAGCTTCGCGGCCGAATACGCCGCCTCGCGCGGCATCCTGCTGGCCGACACCAAGTTCGAGTTCGGCACCGATGCCGACGGCCGCCTGTACATCATGGACGAGATGCTGACGCCGGATTCCTCGCGCTACTGGCCGGCCGACGAGTACCAGGTCGGCCTCAGCCCGCCCAGCTACGACAAGCAGATCGTGCGCGACTACCTGGAGACGCTGGACTGGGGCAAGACCGCGCCGGGCCCGGTGCTGCCGCCGGAAGTGATCGAGCGCACCCGCGCCCGCTACGCCGAGGCCCTGCTCAAGCTGGCCGACATCCGCCTGGATTGAACGGCGCCAAGCACCCCGCGCGCGACGCGGGGTGCGCTTCACAAACCTGGCCGCAGACGCCGGGTATCCTCCGGCCCGATGACGCGCCCTGCCCGGGGCGCCTTGTTTGCGATCAGGAGGATCCAGTGGTCTTCACCCGCACGCTCGTGCCCGTGTCCGCGCTGATTCTGGCGCTCGCCGCCTGCAAGCCGCAGGCGCCCGCCCCTGCTGCCGCGCCTGTCCCCGCTGCGCCAGCCGCGTCCGCCGCGGCCCCGGCCACCTGCCCCGACGCGGACTTCGACCACTTCGTACAGCGCTTCAGCGCCGACATCGCGGTCCAGGAAAAGGCCACGGCCGATCCGTTGACGATGATCCAGCTCGATCCGAACGCCCAGCCCGAACCCGCGCCGGTGACCCGCCAGGTCCCGCTGGCCGAGGTCGAATGGCCGGTGATTCCCGACCTGGAGGCGGCCCGCAGCGGCGGACGCGAGGTCGTGGTCTCCGACGAGGCCGGCGGACGCAAGGTGCTGGTGCGCACGCCGGACAGCGGCGACCAGCAGGTCTATTACTTCGCCCAGCGGTCCTGCTGGACCCTGGTGAAGGTGGACGACCAGTCGCTTTGAGTCGATGAATCGCTCGGACGCGCCATGACAGAGGAGATCGGCCCGCTGGGCTTCGAACAGTTCGACCCGCATGCCGGATGCCGCTGACCGTATGGCCTGCCTTCCCGTGACTCACACCGCCAAGGAGGTGACCTGATGCGCCCCGCCCGCTCCATCCTGCCCGCCTTGGGCCTCACCCTGGTGCTGGCCGCCTGCGGCGGCAAGACGTCTTCCACGGACCAGACCGCCGGCACGCCGGTACAGGCCTCGGCTCCCTCACCCTCTCCCGCTTCGACCGAAGCGGCCGCACAAGGACAGAACGGCATGATCAAGGAATGCCCAGGCGCACGCCTGCACCTGGACGCGTTGCCTCGCCAGGACGGCGCCGCCTCCACCAAGACCCAGGTCGAGCTGGAACGCGACGGGCAGCGTCAGACCCTGGCCGCGCCCCCCGAGATGAGCGACTACACCGCGGTGGGCCTGGGCTGCGCCGAAGACGGCAAGGGCGGCGCCTACTTCGTCGTGCAATACGGCGAACTGCCTTATGGCTGCGAGTTCTGCGAGTGGTTCTTCCTCTACGACGCCCAGGGCCGGCTGCTGAATCACGCGACTCCGCCGCTGCATGAGGAAGACGGCCAGCAGAGCCCGAACAACGATGAATACCAACACAAGCTCGAGGAGCTGGGACTCAAGCACCCGGAGGTGGTGCCCTACCCGTCCTGAGCTAAGGAAAGCTCACGCACCGCCATCCGGCAGCGCGTGGCCAACGCAGTACGCAGTACATGGAGCAGTACCCCTCCCAAGGAAGAATCCGTCTCATAGAAAGGAACGCACGACATGACCGACGACACGATCTACACCGAGATGGTGCAGCCCCGCGGGGCCGCCTATCGCAGCGACAGGATCAAGCCCTGGAGCCACTACCGCGAACCCATCGACGCCGGCGATGGCCGTCTGCACGGCGAGTCGCGCCGATGGGGCGATGCCACTCCGCAGACCCAGTCCAGGGTGATCGACAACCTGATCGACGCCTCGCGCGAGGCCGGGCTGTCATCGCGCGAGACGGCCTATGTGCTGGCCATCGCCCGGGTCGAATCCGGCTTCAACCCGGATGCGGCCGCGGGGACCACCTCCGCGTCCGGGCTTGGCCAGTTCATCGACCGCACCGGTGGCCAGTACGGGCTCAACAACGCCAACCGCTTCGACGTGCGGACCCAGTCGCAGGCGCTGGTGCAGCACTTCATCGACAATCGGGACCTGGCGCGCAGCCGCGGCCACGGTGAGGACTACATCTACAAGTACCACCACGACGGCCCCAGCAAGGACTATGGCGGTCTTGGCTTGTCCCAGCGCGAGGTGGCGCCCTACCTGGACCGTTACGAGCGCTTCGTCGAACAGCGCCTGTCGCAGACCCAGACCCAGGGACACGCGCCGACGCATGCGACGCCCTCGCCCGCCTCCCACGCGCAAGGCCACGGCGGCTTCCAGCAGACGATGGAGCGCATGCTGCCGGGCCAGGGCGGTCAAGACCGCCACATCACGGGCAACTTCGGTGAGCATCGTGGCAAGGGGCCGCATGGCGGCACCGACTTCAACTACGAGGGCGGCCAGGCCGGCCGCAACCTGCGGCATCCGACCGTCCATTCGCCCATCGACGGCACGGTGACCTTCTCCGGCGGCCAGTACGGCACGGTGAAGATCCGCGACGCGCAGGGCAACTCGCACGAGATCCTGCATCTGGATTCGCGCTCGGTGAAGGAAGGCCAGGTCGTGCGCGCCGGCGATCCGATCGGCACGATGGGCGGGCGCGGACCCGAAGGCGCCGGTCAATATGCCCAGCACGTGCACTACCAGCTGCGCGATCCGCAGGGCCATCTGATCAGCCCGCAGACGTTCTGGGATCGCCATGCGCCGGCGCAGACCACGTCCGCGCCGACCTCGACCGCGGCACCGCATCGTGGCGCCGGCGCCGAGGTGCTCCAGCACGGCGATCACGGCCCGAACGTGCGCGCCCTGCAGCAGCAGCTCAACACGCTGGGCGTGCGGGACGAGCATGGGCGGCGGTTGGCCGAGGACGGCAAGTTCGGCACGCATACGCAGGCGGCGGTGGAGCGGCTGCAGCGCACGCACGGGATCGCGGTGGATGGCGAGGTCGGGCCGGACACGCGCCGGGCGTTGGCGGCACGACCGGCGATCGCGACGCCCGGGCTGACCAGGCCTCGCATCCGGACCACCGGCTGTATACGGCCATCCGTGCCCAAGTGCCGGCGCCTTATTCGAACGAGCTGGCCGCGCATATCACCGTGCAGGCCAAGCAGCACGGCATCGATACCCCGGAGAAGGTCGGCGGGGTGGCGGTGCAGGACGGCAAGGCTTACGTCGTGGGGACCACGCCGGGCTTCCGCGCCACGGTCGATCTGGCGCAGCCGCCGAGCTTCGAGCACAGCAGTCAGCAGTTGCTGGCGCAGCAGCGGGCGGCTCCGGTCGTCGAGCCGACGCCGGTGGTGGCGATGCAGCGGTGATGGGTTGAGGGTGTGGGAGGGGTTGGTGAGGCGGCCTTCGGTTGGGGCCGCGCTTAGCTGAGGCAACCCCCTCCCAGCCTCCCCCTGCTGCGCAAGGGGAGGGGCCGAAGCGCCGCGCTTTCGTAAGAAGGCGCGGCGCTTCTGTTTGCGTTCGCGTCGATTTCGCGGCGCAGCATGCCGCCCGCTGGGTGCGGCGGCGGGCGGCGGGCTATGCTGTCGGTCTTCCTGGAGGGACCCGATGCAGCACGTCGACGCGCAACGTCCGATCGATCGGTGGTTCGCGAACTACTCGCAAGACCACCGCAATCTCACCAACCAGGCGATCCACGTCGTCGCGGTGCCGGCGATCCTGTGGTCGGTGATCGCGCTGCTGTGGTGCATCCCGGTGCAGGCCACCTGGTTCCGCGGCGGGGTGTGGGCGGGCCTGGCGATGTTCTGCGCGTGGATGTATTACAACCGGCTCTCGCGGTCGATCGGCTACGGGATGTTCGTGGTGTTCTTCACCATGGGCTGCGTGTGCCGGCTGATCAGCCAGCGCGCGGGCACCGAGGTGCTGCTGTGGAGCGCGGCGAGCGTGTTCGTGGTGGCCTGGATCGCGCAGTTCGTCGGCCACAAGATCGAGGGCCGCAAGCCCAGCTTCCTCACCGACCTGTCCTACCTGCTGATCGGCCCGATCTGGGTGCTTGCCAAGTTCTACCGGAAGATGGGCTGGCGCTACTGACCCAGCATCGCCGCGGTCGGCGCGAAGCCGCGCGGCGCATAGCCGAAGTCCCGCCGCGCGGGCGCGGCGTCGAACACCAGGTCCTGGCGCATGCGCGCCACCGCAGCGGGGTTGAGCGAACGCGCCACGCCCAGCGCCTGCGCCGTACGCACCGCCAGGGCGAACAGCGGCGGCGGCAGTTCCAGCAGCCGCGCCGGCGGTGACATCGCCGCCAGCGTGCGCGCCACCATCTCGCGATAGATCAGCGTCTCGCCGCCGGGCAGCGCGTAGGCCTGGCCGGCGCTGGCCGCCGCGTCGCAGGCGGCCAGCGCCGCATCGGCCAGATCATCCACGTGCACCGGCTGGCGCAGGCCGCCGGTGAGGCCGCGCGGCAGCGGGAAGCAGCGCAGCTGCCGCGCCAGCGCCGCGATCCGGGTCAGCGAGGCATCGCGACCGGCGCCGTAGACCAGCGTGGGCCGCAGCAGGGTGGCCTGCGCGCCGCGCGCGGCGGCCGCGGCGAACACCGCGGCCTCGGCATCGCGCAGGCGCGCGGCCAGGTCGCGCTCATGCGCGTCGACGGAAGTCTGCTTGGTGCCCAGGCTGGTCGAACCGAAGGCCACCACGCGCGGCGCGATCAGCGCGCTGCCGGCATACCAGCGCGCGAAGTGGTCCAGCGGCCCGGCGCTGAAGATCGCATCGACACGATCGGGCAGTGCGGGCATCGTCGCCAGGTCGCCGGCCAGCCACTGCACGCGCTCACGCGCCGGCTGCCCGTGGCGCGAGACCGCCAACACCGACCAGCCGCGCGCGACCAGTCGGACCAGCAGCGCCTGACCGATCTGGCCGCTGCCGCCCAGCACCAGGGCGACGCGGGCGGGGGAAGACGACGCGGCGGCAGCGACAGACCCAGTCATCCGCACAGGATAGGCCAGCACGCCGCACTCGCGTCGCCGCGCGCACTCCGGCGACGCGAGGGCCTGTCGGTCCCCTGCAGATCGCGCCGCAAGGGCGGCTCTTCGGATTGGCGCTGCAAGGCCGCCTTCTTCTCCAGCGCGGCTTGAGCCCACCTTCGCGAGGGCTGGACTCCATCGGCCACTCAGGCCTACGCCACGCGACGCAAACCTGCCGGCCTTGCAGCACCAACGCCGCCTGCCCGGGGATCGATCGCAGGTCCTGGCTGACCACGATGACCCGACAGTCAGCGGCCCGCTCACGCCGCCGCTGTTATCGTGATGGCCTGCTCGCGAATGGCTGCATTCCCTGCATGCCCCACCTTCTCCTTCCCCTGCTCGCCCTGCCCTTCGTCATGGCGGCGATCGTGGCCGCGGCCCGTCGCCTGCCGCGCACGGCGCTGGCGTGGCTGGCCGCGCTGGCGCCGCTGGGCGGCCTGGCGCTGCTGGCGGCGATGACACCGGCCATCCTCGATGGGCAAGTGCTGCACGACCGGCACGCCTGGCTGCCGCGCATCGGCCTGGAGTTCACGCTGCGCGTGGACGGCTTCGCCTGGATGTTCGCGCTGCTGGTGCTGGCCATCGGCGCGCTGGTGGTGATGTATGCGCGCTATTACCTCAGCGAGCGCGACTCGGTGCCGCGTTTCCTGGCCTTCCTGCTGTTGTTCATGGGCGCGATGCTGGGCGTGGTGGTGTCCGGCAACCTGTTGCTGCTGTGCGTGTTCTGGGAACTGACCAGCCTGACCTCGTTCCTGCTGATCGGCTTCTGGACGCATCGCAAGGACGCGCGCGAAGGCGCGCGCATGGCGCTGGTGGTAACCGGCGGTGGCGGCCTGGCGCTGCTGGGCGGCGTGCTGCTGATCGGCCGCATCGTCGGCAGCTTCGACCTGGACACGGTGCTGGGCGCCGGCGACACGCTGCGCGCCAGTGCGCTGTATCCGTGGGCGCTGTTCCTGGTGCTGGGCGGCATCCTGACCAAGAGCGCGCAGTTCCCGTTCCACTTCTGGCTGCCGCAGGCCATGGCCGCGCCGACGCCGGTCTCGGCCTATCTGCATTCGGCCACGATGGTGAAGGCCGGCGTGTTCCTGCTGGCGCGCCTGCATCCGGCGCTGGCGGGGACGGACCTGTTCTTCTACACGGTCAGCACCATCGGCGCGGTCACCCTGCTGCTGGGCGCGTGGTATGCGATCTTCCAGCACGATCTGAAGGGCCTGCTGGCGTATTCGACCATCTCGCACCTGGGCCTGATCACGATGCTGTTCGGCCTGTCCACGCCGCTGGCGGTGGTGGCCGGCGTGTTCCACATCCTCAACCATGCGGTGTTCAAGGCCTCGCTGTTCATGGCCGCCGGCATCATCGACCACGAGACCGGCACGCGCGACATCCGCCGGCTGGGCGGGCTGCGCCGGCTGATGCCCTTCACCAGCACGCTGGCGATCGTGGCCTCGCTGTCGATGGCCGGCATCCCGCTGCTCAACGGCTTTCTGTCCAAGGAAATGTTCTTCGCCGCGGCGCTGGAGACCCCGGCGCCGGCGCCGATGCGCGTGTTCACCGGCGTGGCCGCGCTGCTGGCCGGTGTGCTGGGCGTGGCCTACAGCCTGCGCTTCGTGTACGAGACCTTCTTCGGCGACGGTCCGCGCGACCTGGAGGTCACCCCGCACGAGCCGCCGCGCTGGATGAAGATCCCCGTCGAAGTGCTGGTGGTGCTGTGCGTGGCGGTGGGCATCTTCCCGGCGCTGACCGTGGCGCGGCTGCTGCACGCCGGCGTCTCCGCCATCCTGGGCCCGGCCACGCCCGACTACAGCCTGGCGGTGTGGCACGGCCTGAACTGGCCGCTGGCGATGAGCCTGGCCGGCGTGGTCGGCGGCGTGGCGCTGTACCTGGGGCTGGCGCGGTTGCTGGATCTGCATGCGGTGGTGACCCGGGCGATCGGGCGCGACCTGTTCAAGCGGCATCTTGAGCTGCTGTTCGTCGCGGGCAACCGCATCAGCACGCGCCTGGCCAACAACAGCCTGCAGCGCAGCCTGCTGATGCTGGTGCTGGTGGCCATCGCCGCTGCCGCGGTGCCGCTGTGGCGCGACGGCCTGGCGCTGTCGCTGGCCGGGGTGCAGCCGCTGCCGCTGCTGGGCGCGCTGGTGTGGGTGGTGATGATCGCCGCCGCGCTCGGCGCGGTGCGCCTGCATCGCCAGCGCCTGCTGGCAGCGATCGTGCTGAGCGCAAGCGGGCTGATGATCAGCCTGACCTTCGTGCTGCTGTCGGCGCCGGACCTGGCCCTGACCCAGCTGCTGGTGGAGATGGTGACCCTGGTGCTGATGATGCTGGCGCTGAACTACCTGCCCGAGACCAGCCCGCCCGAAGCGTCCCGCTGGCGCAAGTGGCGCGATGCGCTGATCGCCTGCGCGGCGGGCGCGGGCCTGGCGGTGCTGGCCTACGCGATGATGACCCGGCCCGCGGACACCGTCGCCGGCGAGCTGCTGACGCGCGCCCTGCCGGAGGCCTACGGACGCAACGTGGTCAACGTGACGCTGGTGGATTTCCGCGGCTTCGACACCTTCGGCGAGATCACCGTGTTCGCCATCGCCGCGCTGGTGGTGCATGCCTGCCTGCGCCGCGCGCGCATGGCGCCCGAGCGCCTGATCGCCGGCGACCCGGTGCAGCTGCCGGTGCCGGCCGACCTGACCCAGATCCTGTTCCCGCTGATCCTGACCGTGTCGATCTTCCTGTTCCTGCGCGGCCACAACGCGCCCGGCGGCGGCTTCATCGCCGGACTGGTGCTGGCCGTGCCACTGCTGATGCAGTACGTCATCCAGGGCGCGGCCTCGGTCGAGTCGCGCTTCGGCTTCGACTACATCCGCCTGATCGGGCTCGGCCTGGTGCTGGCGGTGCTGAGCGGCCTGGCGTCGCTGCTGTTCGGCGTGCCCTTCCTCACCAGCGGCCACCTGGACCTGCAGCTGCCACTGATCGAGCATGTGCCGCTGGCCAGTGCGCTGGGCTTCGATACCGGGGTGTATCTGGTGGTGTTCGGCGGGGCGATGCTGATGCTCTCGATGCTGGGCACCATCCGCGGTTCGAGCCGCCGCCGCGCCCAGCGCAAGCCGCTGGACCCGGATCGCCGCTCGCCCAGCACCGGAGGCCGCGCCTGATGGAACTCGCCCTGGCCAGCGCCATCGGCATCCTCGCCGCCGCCGGCATCTGGCTGATGCTGCGCGCGCGCACCTTCGATGTGATCCTGGGCCTGACCCTGCTGTCCTATGCCACCAACCTGCTGATCTTCGCCGGCGGGCGGCTGCGGCCGGGCCAGCCGCCTGTGCTGGTGGACGGCCAGCCGGCCGACCTGGCGCACTACACCGATCCGCTGCCGCAGGCGCTGGTGCTGACCGCGATCGTGATCGCCTTCGCCATGACCGCGGTCAGCCTGGTGTTGGCCATGCGCAGCCGCGCCGACAACCACAGCGATCATGTCGATGCGCACGATGCCGCGCCCGAGCCGCCGGCCGCGCCGCCGCGGGAGCCGGGCGCATGAGCCATCTGTTGCTGTGGCCGATCGTGCTGCCGCTGCTGGGCGCGGCGCTGGCGCTGTTCCTCGAACACCGGCGCTTCGGCTGGGCGGCGCGGCGCTGGGCGGCGTGGGGGATGCTGGCACTGCAGGGCGTGGCGGTGGCGGCCGTGGTCGCGCGCGTGGCCGGCGGCGAGGTGGTCGCCTACCTGCTCGGCGACTGGCCGGCGCGGCTGGGCATCGCGCTGATGGCCGACCGGCTGTCGGGCTGGATGCTGGCGGTGACCTGGCTGCTGGGCGTGGCCTGCCTGCTGCACGCCTGCGGCGGCTGGGACCGGCGCGCGCCGCATTTCCATGCCTTCTTCCAGCTGCAGCTGATGGGGCTCAACGGTGCCTTCCTCACCGGCGATGTGTTCAACCTGTTCGTATTCTTCGAGGTGATGCTCAGCGCCAGCTACGGCCTGCTGGCCAGCGGCGGGCGCGGGCTGCGCCTGCGCGGCTCGTTCCACTACGTGGCCTTCAACGTCGCCGCCTCGGCGGTGTTCCTGATCGCGCTGGGGCTGATCTACGGGCTGTTGGGTTCGCTCAACATGGCCGAGCTCTCCGCGCGCATCGGCCAGGTGCCGCCGGCGCAGGCCGGGCTGGTCAAGGCCGCCTTCGGCCTGCTGCTGGTGGTGTTCTGCGCCAAGGCCGCGCTGCTGCCGCTGTACTTGTGGCTGCCGGAGACCTATGCGCGCGCGCCGGCGGCGGTGGCGGCGCTGTTCGCGGTGATGACCAAGGTCGGCCTGTACGCGGTGCTGCGGGTCAGCACCCTGCTGCTGGGCGCGCAGGCCGGGCTGCTGGCCGGCTTCGCCCGCCCCGCGCTGCTGTGGCTGGGCGCCGGCACGCTGCTGGTGGCCGCGCTGGGCGTGCTGGGCTCGGCACGGCTGCGGCTGATGATCGGCTATCTGGTGATCTGGTCGGCGGCCACGCTGTTCGTGGCCTTCGCCCTGGGCCAGGCGCAGACCCTCGGCGCGGGGCTGTACTACCTGGCGCACAGCACCTTCGTGGCGGCCGCGCTGTTCCTGATCGCCGACCTGATCCGCCGCCGTCGCGGCACGGCCGGCGACGACAAGTCGATCATCGCCGCCCTGCCCGGACGCGCGGTGCCGGGCACGCTGTTCCTGATCGCCGCGGTCTCGGCCGCGGGCCTGCCGCCGCTGTCGGGCTTTCTGGCCAAGGCCGCGCTGCTCTCGGCGGTGCCGCCGGCGCAGACGCCGCTGGTGTGGACCGTGGTGCTGCTCTCCAGCCTGCTGGTGATCATCGGCCTCAGCCGCGCCGGCGTGCGCCTGTTCTGGCGCCTGCCCGCGCAGGTGGAGCAGGCCGAATGCGAACAGCCCGTGCCCGCCCGCGCCCGGCCGCAGGAGACCTGGGCCACGGTGCTGCTGCTGGCCTTCGGCGTGGCGATGACGGCCTTCGCCGCGCCGCTGATGCGCTACACCGACGCGACCGGGCAACAGCTGCTGGACGCGGCCGGCTATACCGACCAGCTGCGCGCGGCGCCGTCCGTGCTGAGGGCGCCGTGATGGGCACGCGCCTGCTGCGCTGGCTGACCCCGTCCTGGCCGCTGAGCCTGTGCGTGATCGCGTTCTGGCTGCTGATGACCGACAGCTACAGCGCGGCCCAGTTCGCACTGGCCCTGCTGCTGGGCTGGCTGATCCCGCGCTTCGCCGCGCGCCTGGACCGCGAGTACGCGCGCATCGGCTCGCTGCGGCCGGTGCCGCGCATGCTGTGCGTGGTGGCCTGGGACATCCTGCGCTCCAACGTGATCGTCGCCATGCAGGTGCTCGGCCCCGAGCGCCGGCTGCATCCGGGCTTCATCTGGATCCCGCTGGACATCCAGAACCTGCACGGCATCGCCGCGCTGACCAGCATGATCACCCTGACCCCCGGCACGGTCTCGGCCGCGCTGACCGACGACCGCCGCTACCTGCTCGTCCACATGCTGGACATGCGCAGCGCGCAGGACGCGATCGACAACATCAAGACCCGCTACGAAAAACCGCTGATGGAGATCTTTCCATGACCGCACATCTGTTCTTCGAGCACACCATCGTGGCCTGCCTGGTGGCCATCGGCGTGTCCGCGCTGCTGTGCCTGTGGCGCCTGCTGCGCGGGCCCACGGTGGCCGACCGCATCCTGGCGCTGGACACGCTGTCGGTGACCTTCATCGCGGCGCTGATGCTGCTGGGCATGCATCTGGACAGCCCGGTCTACTTCGAGGCGGCACTGGTGGTGGCGATGCTGGGCTTCAGCAGCACGGTGGTGCTGTGCAAGTTCGTGCTGCGCCGGGACGTGTTCGAATGATCGACCTCTTCCGCGTGCTGCTGGCGCTGGTGCTGATCGCCGGCACGGCCTTCATCCTGATCGGCGCGCTGGGCCTGGTGCGGCTGTCGGACTTCTTCCGGCGCGTGCATGCGCCCACGCTGGGCAGCACGCTGGGCGTGGGCTGCGTGCTGATCGCCTCGGTCGGCTATCACCTGGTGCTGGGCCAGGACCCGCAGCCGCGCGAGCTGCTGATCACCGCGTTCCTGTTCATCACCGCGCCGATCAGCGCGCACCTGATGAGCAAGGCGGCGCTGTCGCTGATGACCCATGCCCGGCCGGTGCCGCCGAAGGACACGCGGATCTCGCCGCAGGTTACCCGGCCCCAAGCGCCGCAGGATGAGGACGAAGACGCGCCGCGCTGATCAGCGCAGCCAGGCCAGTTCCAGCGCCACCCAGGCGCAGAAGGCCAGCAGCAGCACGGCCGCCTCGCCGCGGCTGACGCGCGCATCGCCGCGGAGCATCGGCACCAGCACGATGGCCAGAACGATGGCCGCGGGCAGCTCCAGCTTCACGAACGAGGCCGGCAGCGCTAGCGGCGCGATCAGCGCCATGCCGCCCACCACCAGCAGCAGATTGCACACGCTGGAGCCGATCACGTGGCCCAGCACCATGTCGCCCTGCCCGCGACGCGCGGCGGCGATGGCCGCGGCGATCTCCGGCAGCGCCGTGCCGATCGCCACCGGCAGCAGGCCGGCCATCAGCGGGGTCAGGCCCAGCGCCGGGGCCAGGGTGCCCATCGAGACCACCACATCGCGCGCGCCGTAGCCCAGCAGCACAACGCCGATCAGCAACCGCAGCAGGTTGAGCCAGGTGACGGTGCGGGTGGCGGCGTAGGCCACCACCGGCGCGCGCACCTCGGGCGTCTCGGCGCGCCCGCGCACGATCACCTTCACCACGACCAGCACGAAGCCGAGCAGCAGCAGGCCGCCCTCGAGCCGGTTCAGGCGCCCGTCCAGGCCGAACACCATCACCAGCAGCGAGGCGATCACCAGCACCCACAGCAGCGGGGTGAGCAGGCGCAGGCGCACCTGCACACTGGCGAACAGGGCCGCCAGCGGCAGGGTCAGGCCCAGATTGACCAGATTGCTGCCGACCGCATTGCCCAGCGCCAGCGACGGCGTGCCGCGCAGCAGCGCCGCGCCGTTGACGAACAGCTCCGGCAGCGAGGTGCCGAAGGCCAGCAGCAACAGCCCGGCGGTGAACGGCGACAGCCCGGCCCGCTGCGCGATGCCCGACACGCCCTTGACCAGCGTGTCGCCGCCCAGCGCCAGCAGCACCAGGCCCAGCACGAATAAACCCCAGCCCTCGACCATCGCACCGCCCCGCTCGGATGAGTGAGGGGATTCTAGGGCCTGCCATCGATTCGCGTGTAGGCCGCCGGGAAACAGCGGGCAGGCGTCGGAACACGCACAAGGCCAAAGGCGCCGGATTCCCGCCTTCGCGGGAACGACGGTGGGCGCGCGCGGTCGCCCAGGCTCAGCCCGCGCCGGCCATCGCGCGCAGGCCGATGCCGACCAGATAGGCCAGCACCGTGCCGGTGGCATAGCCCAGCGTGCCCAGCAGCGCGCCGACCGGGGCCAGCGCCGGATGGAACACCGCCGCCACCACCGGCGCCGAGGCCGGCCCGCCGATATTGCTCTGCGAGCCGATGGCGAAATAGAAGAACGGCACCCTCAGCAGCCGGCCCAGCAGCCACAGCAGCACGATGTGCACGGCGATCCACAGCACGCCCAGCACGAACAGCCAAGGCCGGCCCAGCAGCGCGGCGATGTCCATCTGCATGCCGATGCAGGCGATCAGCACGTACAGCAGCAGCGTGCCGATCTTCGAGGCGCCGGCGCCGTCGAGCTGGCGCGCGCGGGTGAAGCTCAGCGCCAGCCCGGCGAAGGTGGCCAGCAGCACCACCCACACATACGGCGAATCAGGCTGGCCGCATGCGCCCACGGATACGGCGCGAACAGGCCCGCCAGCGGCGGCGATACCGCGTGCGCCAGGCCGACCACGCCGAAGGCCAGGCCGATGATCAGCATGTAGTCGGTCAGCGTGGGGATGCGCGCGTGTTGGGCGCTGTAGTCGGCCAGGCGAGCCTTGAGCGCGTCGATGGCCGAGGTGTCGGCGCCCGAGCGCGCATCGATGGCCTTGGCGCGCCCGGCCAGGAAGATCAGCACCGCCATCCACACATAGCCCACGCCGACATCGAGCACCACGAACTGGCCGAAGGTGGTCTCGTCGACCTGGAAGATCTCCTTCATCGCGACCATGTTGGCGCCGCCGCCGATCCAGCTGCCGGCCAGCGCCGCCATGCCGCCCCAGGTGTCGCCGGCGGTGGTCGCCGGATGCGCGTGCTGCATCACCCAGAAGGCGAAGAACGCGCCGAGCATGATGCTGAAGGACGAACCGAAGTACATCGCCAGCAGCTTCCAGCCCAGCCCCATGACCGCCTTGAGGTCGATGGTCAGGGTCAGCAGCACCAGCGCGGCCGGCAGCAGCACACGGCTGGCGACCGGGTTGTAGAGCTGGCTGCCGGCACCGTCGATCACGCCGAGCGAGTTGAAGATGCCGGGGATGAAATAGCACAGCAGCAGCGGCGGCACGATGCCGTAGAACTTCTGCCAGAAGCCCTTGAGCGAGGCGGTCCAGAACACGAACGCCAGCGTGGCGGCGATCAGGCCGAACAGCACGATGTCGGACTGGATCAGGGCGGTGTGGGTCTCAGACATGAAGCGATTCCAGCGGCCGCGCAGGCCGGTCGAAGTAAGGTGGGAGCCGCCACGGCGGCGATGAGGCCTTCCCGGAGAGCCCATCGCCGCCATTGGCCGAAAAGGCCACAAGAGCGGCTCCCACCTGTAGAGCGGAGCTTGCTCCGCTGGGGCTTTCCCGATAGATCCGGCCGAAGAGCAGCGGAGCAAGCTCCGCTCTACATCCGACAGACAGCTGCTCGCACAAGTCAGCGCACCGGCACGTCGAACTGCACGTCGGGCGAGGGCTCCGGCTTGAAGGTGTAATGCCACCACTCCCCGGGATAGTTGGCGAAGCCGCGCTGCGCCATCGCCTCGACCAGGCGTTTGCGGTTGGCGCGCTGCGCCTCGCTCAGGCCCGGCGCATCGGTATGCGCGCGCGGATCGAAGAAGTCGAACGGCGTGCCCATGTCCAGCTCGGTACAGGCCTCGTCCTGGCAGCGCACCAGGGTCAGGTCCACCGTCGCGCCGCGGCTGTGGCCGGAGACCTCGGCCACATAGCCATCGGGGATGATCCGGGTCTTGTCCAGCGCCGGATAGGACTCGGCCTTCATCGTCTGGTCGGGCAGATCGGCGGCCCAGCGCATGAAGGCCTGCACCGCACGCACAGGGCGATAGCAGTCGAACAGCTTCAGGCCCAGGCCCTGCGCGCGCAGGTCGGCCTGCACCTGCGCCAGCGCCTGCGCCACCGGCGCCAGCAGCAGGCACTTCGGCGCCTCGTAGCCCTCCACCGGCTTGCCGGTGAAGTTGTGCGCGCCGGCGTAGCGGATGTCGCGCCGCACGTCCGGCGCCAGCGTGGTCACATCGACCAGCCCGGCCTGCGCGGCGGTGGTGGCCGGCGAGGTGCGCACCGGCTCGGCGGCGTGCGCCGCGCTGGAGGCGGCCAGCGCCAGCAGGAAGGGGAGAACACGCCTCACGGCGCATCCTCCTGCGCGTCCTTCGCCGGAGGCGGCAGGGTCAGGTCATGCAGGATGCGCAGGTCTTCCTCATCGAACGTGCGCCCCTCCAGGCCGCGGAAATGATGGCGGAAGGACTGGACCGCATCCCCGCGGTTGTCCAGCGGATAGCCCAGCGTGGCCATCGCCAGCCACGGGTCGAAACCGGCCGGCGCCGGCGGCGCATCGGCGCGCGGCCACACGCCGAAGCCCGCCTGCGCCAGCCGCTTCCACGGGAACAGCGGACCCGGATCGACCTTGCGCCCCGGTGCCATGTCCTCGTGGCCGATGATCGCCGTGCGCGGGATGTGGTGGCGCCGGCACAGGTCGTCCAGCAACAGCAGCAGGCTGTCGACCTGCGCATCGGCGAAGGGCGACTGGCCATCGTTGTCCAGCTCGATGCCGATCGAGGCGGAGTTGACGTCGTTGATCGTGCCCCAGTGGCCCGCGCCGGCATGCCAGGCGCGGCGGTCGTCGCTGACCAGCTGGTAGCGCTTGCCGTCTGCGCCGATCAGATAGTGCGCGCTGACCGGACCTGCGCTGTTGGCGGTCTTGAGGGTCTTCAGGCTCTCGGCGACCGAGTCCTCGCTGGTGAAGTGGATGACGATCAGGATCGGCCCGCGCGCATTCTGATTCGGCGAGGGCTCCCACTGCGCCAGCGGATTCTTCGGCGGCAGGCCGGCGCAGGCCGACAGCAGCAGCGCGGCCAGCAGCAGCATGGCCGCGCGCAATGGCAGGTTCGGAATGGAATGCATCGACGGGCCCTGGTTCATGGATCGGCTGCGCCCCGCTGCGCCGGGCACGCGGCCACGCGCTGGAAGTGCAGGTCCTGATAGTCGTAGCTGAAATCGGCGTCCGGGTCGATTGACTTCAGCGTCAGCGTGGTCTTGCCGTCGGCCTGGGCGAAGTCCAGCCACGGCTCGGCATCGACGCTGGCATCGTCCCAGTCCACCAGCCAGCGCCCGTGCGAGACCAGCACCGGCCCGCGCATCAGCGGCGAGCGCGCGGCGCGGAACACGACGCCCTGGCCCTGTGGGCACAGGCTCACCTGGCCGAACCACGGATCGCGATACACGCCCTGCCAGCGCGCGAACTGCGCCGCCGGGGCGGGCTTGCGGTCCGAGGTGTCCGGCAACTGCGGGTGCGTGGCGTTCGCGGCCGCCTTGGCGCGCGCCTGTTCCAGCAGGCCCGCGTAGTGATCGACATCCAGCCCGGCGCCGGGGCGGGTGTAGTGCTTGGTCAGCGCCTCGGTCAATGCGGTGCGCGCGGCCTCGCCGTCGCCGTTGATCAGCACCACGAAGCCGATCTTGCGGTCCGGCAGCAGCGTCACCGAGGAATACATGCCCATCAGCGTGCCGGTATGCGCCACGCGCCACTGACCGTCCACATCCGAGAGCCGCCAGCCGTAGCCATAGCCGTACAGATGCGTGCCGTCCCAGTCGCGCAGCTGCGCCCCGATCGGCATCGGCGTATGCAGCGTCCACAGCGCGGTGCGCTGCTGGGCCGAGAGCCAGGGATGGGCCGCATCGGGCGCCAGCCACATCGCGATCCAGGTGGTCAGGTCGCGCACGCTGCAGCGGATGCCGCCGGCGGACATGGACGGGTTGTCCGGAATGGTCCGGCCATCGGCGCGCACCACCAGGTTGCGCCCGTCCTGGACCATGTGCGGCTGGGCCAGGTTGCCCACCGCATCGCGATCGAACGCGCCGACCTGGCAGCGGGTCATGCCCAGCGGGCCGAACAGCTCCTGCCGCACCAGCTGGTCGTAGGGCTTGCCGCCGGCCTTGGCCGCCACTTCGCCGGCGACCACGTACATCAGGTTGTCGTAGGCGTAGTGCGCGCGGAAGCTGTGCGTGGGCTGCAGATAGGCCAGCCCGGCGATGATGTCGGCGCGGGTGAAGTCGTTGGGCTCAGGCCACAGCATCAGATCGCCCGCCCCCAGCCCCAGCCCGCTGTTATGAATCAGCAGATCCCGCACCTGGAAGTTGCGCGTGACCCAGGGATCGGCCATGCGGAACTGCGGCAGGTACTTGGTGACCGGGTCGTCCCATTTGAGCTTGCCCTGATCCACCAGCCGCGCCAGCACGCCGGTGGTCATGGCCTTGGTGTTGGAGGCGATCTTGAACAGCGTGTCGGCGTCGATCTTCTCCCCACTGCCGGCACGCGTCTCGCCCGCCGTGCGCAGGTAGACCACCTTGCCGTCCTCGACCACGCCCACCGCAAGGCCAGGCAGCCGGTAACGCGCCATGGCCTGGTCGAACAGCGTGTCGAAGGACGCCTGCGCCGGCGCATCGGCCGCCGCCGACGGCCCCGATGCGAGCAGCAGCCCTGCCAGGGCCAGCGCCTTGCCTGTGTGCTTGAACATGCCGTTCCCGTCGCGATGGACGGCCCGTGCGCGACGGGCCGCCCGCGCACCTGCCGTCAGAAGTTCCAGGTCACCACCAACTGCGTCCAGCGCGGCTCCTGCCAGACCGTGCCCTCGCCAAAATACGGCATCGGCGTGCCCGGTGCGCTCTCGTAGCGCGAATGCACGTTGATCACCGTCTGCCGGTTGAGCAGGTTGTACACCGACAGCCGCGCCTTCAGGTCGATGCCTTCCACCGGCAGGGTCCAGGTCACGTTGGCGCCCAGGTTGTAGACCCAGGGCATGCGGCCGAAGGCGCCGCGCTCGGTGTACACCAGCTGGCGCGTGCGCCAGTCGCCGCAGTTGGCCGTGCACAGCCAGCCCGAACCGCCGCCGCTGTACTCGCCCGGCCCACCGGCCGCGCGGCTGTCGTTGGGCCAGACCACGCCGAAGGCGGTGATCGGCCCGCCCGAGTGCGCCGCCAGCGTCGCGCCGAAGCTCCACATGTCGTTGAGCTTGAAGCCGCCGCGCAGCTTGACCTGGTGGCGGTAGTCGTTGAACAGCACGCCGTAGCGCTCGTTGACCGCCGGATGGTCGTAGTACTGCACCAGGTTGGTGTCGTTGTAGCCGGTGTCCGAGTTCACCGGGCCCTCGATGTTGCCCTCGCTGCGCGCATAGATGTAGCTGGCGTTGAAGAACCACTTGTCGTCCCAGGCGCGGTCGATCTGGAACTCGGCCGCCTTGTAGGTGCGCCGCGGCTTCTTGTAGCCCATGATCGCGCCGCTGCCGCCGGCCTTGTAGCCGTCCTTCGACGAATCGAAGCTCACCCAGTCCTCGGTGGTCGGGCACCACAGCGTGGTCTTCTCGCCCCGGGTTGATGATCGGCCAGTCGCCCGAGTACCAGGGGCAGCCGGCGACATGGTTGATGCGCGCATCCTCGACCGCGCGGGTCATCTTGCGATAGGTCAGGTTGACGCCATAGGACCAGGCCGCGCTGATGGCCTGCTGGAAGCCCAGGATATATTCGTCCTGGTAGACCTGCTTGATGTTTTTAGCCACCGTGGTGCGCAGGTCGCTGGGCGCCGGC
Organism: Pseudoxanthomonas sp. UC19_8; assembly: GCF_042700505.1. Classification (NCBI taxonomy): domain Bacteria; kingdom Pseudomonadati; phylum Pseudomonadota; class Gammaproteobacteria; order Lysobacterales; family Lysobacteraceae; genus Pseudoxanthomonas; species Pseudoxanthomonas sp. UC19_8. Next base: position 84,204 of record NZ_CP170559.1, on the reverse strand, counting down.
GCGTTGCCGTCGGTATTGACCGGGCCGATCTGCGCGCCGAGGTTGGGCAGCAGGTACGGCGCGCCGGTGACCGGGTGGCGCTGCTCGGACCAGCCGTCGAGCGCGTAGTAGGTGTGCTCGTCGGTGGTGCCGCCGCCGAAGTAATCGGTGAGCTTGTTGGTCAGCGGGATGTAGTAGCGGCCCGCGTTGCCGAACAGCTTGGTCGTGCCGTCGCCGCGCATGTCCCAGCTGAAGCCCACGCGCGGGGACACCATGTCGGAGAAGTCGGCCTTGGCGAAGGTCGCGCCCGAGGCCAGCAGCGTGTTCTCGAACTTGTCCGCACGCACGCCCAGATTGAGCAGGATGTTGGGGGTGACGTTCCAGTTGTCCTCCACGTAGATCGCCTGCGCCTTGGCCCGCACCGGCGCGCCGGTGAGGTAGTAGCGCGCATCGACGATGGCGTTGACGCCGGCCGGCACCACCCCGCCGCCCGGCAGCACGCTGCCCGGCGTGGTCGCCTGCACCTGATAGCTGCGGCCATCGCCCGGATAGACCCGGGCGCTGGTGGAATCCATGATTTCCTGGTCGGCGCCGAAGCGCAGCAGGTGATCGCCCAGGGTCCACTCGAAGTCCAGGCGCGCCGCCTTGCGCTCGTCCTGCCGGCTGTTGATGCTGGAGTTGCTCGGATGGCAGCCTTCCTGCGTGGTCCTGGGCCCGAAGGCCGCGGTATAGCTGCCAGAACGCGTGACGATGCTGCATGCCGCGTCCAGCGGGCTGCCGCTGTCCTCGCTGCGCTTGTTCACCCCGTACAGGGCCTTGGCCACGAAGTTGTCGCCGAAGTGGCCGGTATAGGTCAGCGACCAGTTGTTGCCGCCGGTGGCCGCATTGCTGCTGCCCACCCACGCGCCGCGCGTGCCGCTGTCCCAGTCGTAGCCATAGGCGTCGGTGACCGTGTCGGCCTTGTCGGAGAAGGCCAGCAGTTCCAGCAGATGATCGTCGGTGATGCGCCAGTCGAGCTTGCCGCCCCAGAAGTCGTTGTCGCCCTTGGTGTAGAAGGCCTGGGTGGTGTCGATGTCGCGCGGCTGGCTGTCGCGGATCTCGTACATGCCGAAGAAGAACAGCTTGTCGCGGATCAGCGGGCCGGAGGCCCAGACATTGGTCTTGTAGAACGAGCTGGCGTCGCGGCTGGTGCGGTCGCGTTCGTCCAGGGTGCCGTCGTGGTGGAAGTGGTCCTGCTTCGACGCGGCCCAGGCCGAGGGCTCGGCGGTGAACTCCACGCCGGCGCGGAAGGTGTTGTCGCCCGAGCGGGTCACCGCATTGATGACGCCGCCGGTGCTGCGGCCGAACTCGGCCGAGTAGCCGCCGGTCTTGACCTGCACTTCCTGGAAGAAGCCGAACGGCACCGAGGAGAAGCCCTGGCGCCGATATGGATCGGTCACGTCCAGGCCGTTGATGTAGACCGCGTTCTCGGCCACCGACGAACCGCCGAAGGTCAGCCCGCCGAAGGTCGCGCCCGAGGACACCACGCCCGGCGCCAGCAGCGCCACCGCGCTGAGGTTCTGGTCCACCGGCAGGCGCGAGAGCTCCTGGCGGCTGATGTTGAACGAGGTCTCGGTGGAATGGACATCGACCTGGTTGATCACCTTGGCGCCGACCACGCGCACGCCATCGAGCGTGACCGCACCGGCATCGCCCAGGTTGACCGTGGTGGTGCCACCCAGCGGCACGCTCACCTCCAGCGGCGCGCCGGCGCCGCCACCGGCGTGTTCGACCACCAGGCGGTACTCGCCCACCGGCAGCTGCGCCAGGCGGTACTGGCCATCGCCGCCGACGGTGACCGTGCGCGTCAGGCCGGTGGCCTGGTGCGTCAGGGTGATCGTGTCGCCGACGGCGGCGCGGCCGGCGATGGCGCCGGTCGTGCTCTGCGCCATGGCCGGCGCCATCGCGCCCAGGCACGCGCCCAGGGCCACACACAACGCGACGCGCTTGTACTGCTTGGCTTTCATCCTGCTCTCTCCTTCAGGTGAAATGGTGGGGAAGATCGAAAGGGCTCAGGGCGCCTGCGTGAGCGGCGCCACATGCCACTTGAAGTCGTAGTTCCACTGGTCGTAGTAGAGGTTGCCGCCGCGCCACTCGGCCTCGCCGCGCTGCGAGTCCACATCGTCCGAGCGCCACGCCGCCTTGGGCTGGGCGAACCCCACCGACCAGTCGTCGTTGAAGGCCATGCGGTAGGCGTCGAGCCCGCCGAAGTAGAAGTCGCGCTCGGCCGGGTCGGCGCTGTCCAGCGCCCCGGTGGTCACGTCCATCGGCACCCAGCCATAAGGCGCCAGGTACAGCCAGCCCCAGTCGTGGATGTTGTCGTAGCCCACCGCATCGTCGGAGAACACCCAGCCGCTCTGCCAGCGCGCGGGGATGCCGTTCAGGCGCAGCAGCGCGATCAGCAGCAGCGTCTGCTGGCCGCAGTCGGCATGACCGGCGCGCAGGGCGTAGTCGGAAAGGTTGCTGATGGTCGAGTACTCGCGCGCCCCGGCCCACGGGATCTGGTCCACCGCGGCGAACAGCTTGCGCGCGATGCGGTACGGGTTGGTCTCATCGCCCACCACCTGCCTGGAGAACGCGCGCAACTGCGGGGTGAACACCACATGCGGCGGACGCTCGGCCAGGAACGGCTTCAGCGCCGCGTCGCTTGGGGTGGCCACCACCTTGGCCGGGTCGATGGCGAAGTGGCGCGCATACACGGTCACCGCGTAATGCACGGCAAAGCGGGTGGGCTGGCCCTTGCGCGCGGTGGCCTCCAGGTAGGCGGTGCGCTGCGGCGCCTCGGTCCCGGCCACGCGCGCGCCGGCCGGCGTGCTGTCCAGGAACACGATGTCCTCCTGCTGGCCAGGGATGGCGCGTGGATAGGGAATCCACGCGCGGATGGTTTCGCCATCGGGCACCGCATCGGCCTTGACCGTCAGGGACTGGGTCACCTCGATGCGGCGCGGCGCCACGCTGGTGCGGCCGCTGGCCCTGGCCTCGCGCAGCACTTCGCGGTGATGGTCGTTGAGGCGCTCGTTGGGGCCCTCGGCGGGCGCACGCGGCTGCGCGCGACGCGACGCGGCCTGGCTGCTCAGCAGGAACAGGTTGGACGGGGCGCGCTTGAACCACCAGCGCTGGCCGTCGATGTCCATGTGCTCGATCAGGCCCTGCGCGTCCCAGGCGTCGAACTCGTCCTGGCGCAGGTCCGGGATCGCCTGCTGCACCCTGGCGAAGGCGGCGGCGCGATCCAGGCTGAAATCCAGGCGGATGCGGCGCATCCGCTCGCGCTGGTCGAGCAACGCCTGGCGCGTGGCCGCGTCCAGCGTGGCATCGGCCAGGGCCTGATCGATGCCGGCCTGCGCCTGCCGGAACTGGCCGCAGTCCACCTGCGCGATCACTTCGGGCACCATCGCAGGGGACGTGGCCGTGCGCGCGCCCAGCGGCGCGGTCGCCAGGACCAGGCACAGCAGGGCACCGCGCGCCAGGCGGGTGGCCAAGGAAGAACCGGGGCAGGTCGAGGCGTCCACGTCGAGGCGGTCGTCGGGTAGCGGCGGAGGGCGACACGATTAGCACGTGGGTCGCGCTTGGTCAATAATTTATTCTTGCATTTCAGATCAATAGGAATAATTATTTTTCTTCATCGATTCCGGAGCGACACCCCATGACGCGCCCGCCCTCCCCGGCCCACGCCCTGCGCGCGGCCGCCTGCTGCGCCCTGCTGTCGCTGCTGGCCATCGGCTCGCTGGCCGCGCGCGTGCCGGTGCCGCAGGTGGCGATCGACCCGGTCACCGGCGTGGTCGGCGTCGATCCGCCCAAGCTCACCGCCGCCTACTGGATCGCCAGGCAGCCCCAGCCCGACCGCGTGCTGCTGGACCGCGCCGGCATCGCCGCGCAGAACGCGCGCATGCGCCGCGACGACCCGGCCATCCACGACCTGCGCGCCCTGCCTGCGCAACTGCCCAGGGCGCAGGTGGTCGAGGCGATCCAGGCGCTGTCGGCGCGGCCCACGCGCACGCTGTACGGCCTCGACGGCCAGGCGCTGGACGCCGCCGCGCTGGACGCGCTGCAGGCCAGCCTGGCGCTGGACGCCGTGCCCGCCGCCACGCCGCTGCGCTACGGCCTGGTCACCCATCGCGCAGACCTGCGCACCTTCCCGACCGCGCAGCGCGTCTTCAGCAGCCTGGACGATCACGACATCGACCGCTTCCAGGAAAGCGCGCTGTTCCCCGGCGATGCGGTGGCCGTGCTGCACGAGAGCCGCGACGGGCAGTGGCTGTTCGTCACCTCCGAGCGCTACAGCGCCTGGATCGAGAAGCGCTTCGTCGGCCTGGGCAGCGCGCAGCAGGTGTTCGACTACGGCGCCCGCGGCCCGTATCGCGTGGTCACCGGCGCCACCGCCACCACGGTGTTCACGCCCGAACAGCCGCAGGTCTCGCAGCTGCAGCTGGACATGGGCGTGCGCGTGCCGGTGCTGGCCGACTGGGCGCCGACCCAGCCGGTCAACGGCCAGCTGCCCTACACCGCCTGGGTGATCCAGCTGCCGATCCGCAACGCCGACGGCACGCTGGCGCTGGTGCCGGCGCTGCTGCCGCGCACGGCCGACACGGCGGCCGACTACCTGCCGCTGACCCCCCGCAACTTCATCGCCCAGGCCTTCAAGTTCCTGGGCGAGCGCTACGGCTGGGGCCATGCCTACGATGCGCGCGACTGCAGCGGCTTCACCTCCGAGGTCTACCGCAGCTTCGGCGTGCTGCTGCCGCGCAATACCTCGCAGCAGGCGGTCAGCCCGGCGCTGGACCGCATCGCCTTCGCCCCCGACGACCCCGACGCCAAGCGCCTGACCGCCGTCAGGCAGCTCGCGCTCGGCGACCTGGTCTACATCCCCGGTCACGTCATGGTGGTGCTGGGCCATGCCAACGGCCTGGCCTACGTCATCCACGACACCGCAGGCGGCGGCTGGGCCGGCGCCGACGGCAGGCGCGTGGCCGGCCACCTCAACGGCGTGTCGGTCACCCCGCTCGAACCCATGCTGGCCAGCGACACCGCCAGCTATGTCGACCGCATCACCAACATCCAGCGCATCCGCCCGAAAGCCCAAGAATGAAGATCACCCACATCGAGCTGGGCATGCTGCGCGTGCCGCTGAAGACCCCGTTCAAGACCGCGCTGCGCACCGTGGACACGGTCGAGGACGTGATCGTGCTGATCCGCACCGACAGCGGCCACATCGGCCACGGCGAGGCCGCCGCCACCGCGGTGATCACCGGCGACACGCATGGCTCGATCATCGAGGCCATCCGCCATTTCATCGCCCCGCGCCTGATCGGCCAGGACATCGCCAACCTCAACCATCTGACCGCGCTGGTGCAGTCTTCGATGGAGCGCAACACCAGCGCCAAGGCCGCGGTGGAGATCGCCCTCTACGACCTGTGGGCGCAGCGCTACGGTGCGCCGCTGTACCAGCTGCTGGGCGGCGGCGATCCGGTGATCACCACCGACATCACCATCAGCGTGGACTACATCGACAAGATGGTGGCCGATTCGCTGTCCGCGCTGGAGCGCGGCTTCGAATCGCTGAAGATCAAGGTCGGCAAGGACATCGGCCTGGACATCGAGCGGGTCAAGGCGATCCATGCCGCGGTCGAGGGCCGCGCCCTGCTGCGCCTGGACGCCAACCAGGGCTGGACCGCCAAGCAGGCGGTCTACGCCATGGGCAAGCTCGAGGACGCCGGCGTGGTGCTGGAACTGCTCGAACAGCCGGTCAAGGCCGCCGACATCGACGGCCTCAAGTACGTCACCGAGCGGGTCAACACGCCGGTGATGGCCGACGAGAGCGTGTTCGCCCCGCAGCAGGTGTTCGACCTGATCCAGCGCCGCGCCGCCGACATCATCAACATCAAGCTGATGAAGACCGGCGGGCTGTCCAACGCCATCCGCATCGCCGACATCGCCGCGCTGTACGGGGTGGACTGCATGATCGGCTGCATGATCGAGTCCTCGATCAGCGTGGCCGCGGCGGTGCATCTGGCGGTGGCCAAGGCCAATGTGATCACCAAGATCGATCTGGACGGGCCCTCGCTGGGCCAGTTCAACCCGGTGGTGGGCGGGGTGCTGTTCGACGAATCGGAGATCAGCATCCCGGATGCGCCGGGGCTGGGCATCCGCGAGATCCAGGGGCTGGAGCTGCTCGCGCCGTGAGGCACATGCGCCTTCTCCGGAACGCCACGCGTCCTTACGGCCATCATCCCCGCGAAGGCGCAGATCCAGCGCCTTTGCCTCTCCTGCACGCAAGTCACTGGGTCCCCGCGTGCGCGGGGACGACGGGAGGCGCTTCTGCTTCTGCTTCTGCCGTTGCCGTTGCTTGTGCTTTTCCGGGCCCCCTCCGCAGCGGCGGGACCGGCGGGGAAACACCCGAAGGGCGCCGCGCATGGATGCGCGGCGTTCGCGGCAGGGGCAGGATGCCCCTTCCGCGAATCCCCGCCGGTCACGCGGACCCGGCGCGCGTAGCGCGGCGGGCGCGAGGACGGGGTGTGCTTTCTTTTGGTTACTTTTCTTTGCACAAGCAAAGAAAAGTGACTCGCGCCCGACAGGGCGAGAAACGCTTTGGCCGTTGCCCCTGCTTTGGCAGTTGCTCCTTCTTTGAACAGAAGCTGCAACACCCACAAGCACTCTCTCTCGATCTGACGAGAGCGAACCGCGCAACGCGCAAACACGTGCGCGTTCTCCTTGGCTCCAAGCGGCACTCCACCAACACGGAGCAGCATGTAACAGCAAAGGCTTTCGCGCCCCTCCGGGGCACGACCTACCTTTCTTTGCTTGTGCAAAGAAAGGTAGGCCAAAGAAAGCACACCCCAGTCCTCGCGCCCGCCGCGCCTGCGGCGCGCCGGGTCCGCGCTGCCGACGGGAATTTCCGGACGGGGCATCCTGCCCCGACCGGAAACGCCGCGCATCCATGCGCGGCGCCCCTGCGGGGTTTGACCCGTCGGCATCGCCGCTGCGGAGGGGATCGGAAAGAGCACAACGGCAACAGCAACGGCCGCAGCAACAGCAACAGCAACGGCAACAGCTTGTGCAGGGGCGCCCGCTGATGCCCCCCCTGCTCAAGATCCGCGCCGAACGCGAGCGCATGTCCGCCATCGAACGACGCATCGCCGACTACATCCTCGACAACGCCCACCTGCTGCGCGACTACTCCTCCCAGCAGCTGGCCAGCGCGCTGGGCATCAGCCAGTCCTCGGTGGTGAAGTTCAGCCAGAAGCTCGGCTTCCGCGGCTATCCGGATCTGAAGTACTCGGTGGGTCAGGCCATCGCGCGCGGCGATGGCGGCCAGCCGGCGGATCCGACCGCGCCCGAAGACCGCGGCGATGCCTACACCCGGCTGGAAGACAGCCTGCGTCGCAGCAAGGCCGCGGCCGAGGAAGAGACGCGCCTGCTCAACCCGCGCGCGCGCATCGAGCAGATCGTCGCGCGCATCGACCAGGCGCAGAAGGTGTTCGTGTGCGGCCTGGGCGACGACGGGCTGTTCGCGCGCGAGTTCGCCATGCGCCTGTCGCTGCTGGGCGTGCTGACCGTGCACCACGCCGATGCGATCCTGATGATGACCAACGTCTCGGCCGCGCGGCCGGGCGATGTGCTGATCCTGCTGTCCGAGTTCGGCCAGGTGCCGCAGCTGTCGCAGATCTCGCGCCAGTTCCAGGACGCCGGCGGCATGGTGGTGTCCATCACCCGCCACACCGCCAACCCGCTGCGCGCGCATGCCGATGCGGCGCTGGTGGTGTCCGCGCACGATCCGGCCCCGCACATCGCCCAGCTGCTGTACCGTTGTTCGCTGCAGTCCCTGCTGGACTTCGTGTTCGTGCTGCTGTGCCAGACCAATCCCGACCGCGAGCGCCAGCTGGCGGTCAACCTGGAGCGCGTCCAGCACCTGCTCGACGCCTGACCCCACTGCCCTGCGGAGCGTCCATGTCCCTGCGCTTGCCCCACTTCCTGCTGTGCACGCTGCTGGTCCTGGCCACGTCGCCGGCCCTGGCCAAAGACACCTCCACCCCGGCCGCGATGGCCCAGGCGCAACAGCTGGTGGTGGTCACCACCGGCGGCTGGGACGACACCCAGGGCCGGCTGCAGACCTTCGAACGCGATGGAGCGGGCTGGAAGCCGGCGGCGCCGGCCTTCGCCGTGGCGATCGGCAAGCAGGGCAGCGCCTGGGGCGAAGGCCTGTTCCCCGCCCAGCACCAAGGTCCGCGCAAGCGCGAGGGCGATGGCCGCAGCCCGGCGGGGATCTACGGCATCGGCGAGGCCTTCGGCTATGCGCCCTCGGTCGATACCAAGCTCACCTACCAGCAGATGCAGGCCTCGAGCTGGTGCGTGGACGTGCCGGACTCGCCGCTCTACAACCGGATCGTCGACGAACGCCAGGTCGGCGCGCAGGCCGTCAAGGGCGCCAGCGAGCGCATGCGGCTGGATCTGCACAACGATGGCGATCCGCGCTACGCCCGCGGCTTCGTGATCGAACACAACGCCAAGGCCACGCCGGGCGCCGGCAGCTGCATCTTCGCCCACCTGTGGCGCAAGCCCGGCGAGGCGACCGCCGGCTGCACGGCCATGGCGCCGGCCAGCATGGAAGCGCTGCAGGCCTGGCTGGACCCGGCGCGCCGGCCGCTGTTCGTGCTGCTGCCACGGCCCGAGTACCAGCGTCTGCAACGCGCCTGGTCGCTGCCGCCGCTGCCCGCGGGCGCGCAGCCGTGAGCGCGTCGCCCACGCCCGCGCAGGGCACCCTGGTCCGCGCGGTCAGCCGCTGGCAGATCGTCGGGCTGTCGATCAACGATGTCATCGGCAGCGGCATCTACCTGCTGCCCGCGGCCACGGTCGCGCTGATGGGGCCCTTGAGCCTGTGGGCGGTGCTGCTGGCCGGCGTGGCGGTGGCGCTGCTGGTGCTGTGCTACGCGCAGGCGGCGAGCTACTTCGACCAGCCCGGCGGCAGCTATCTCTACGCCCGCGAGGCCTTCGGCCGCTACGCGGGCTTCCAGGTCGGCTGGATGATCTGGCTCACGCGCATCAGCTCGGCCGCGGCGCTGGGCAACGGCCTGGCCGATGCGGTCTCGCGCTTCTGGCCGGCGGCCGCCAGCGGCGCCGGGCGCCTGGTGGTGGTGATCGGCTCGCTGGGCCTGCTGACCGCGATCAACGTGATCGGCGTGCGCTCGGCCGCGCGTACCGGCGTGGCGCTGGTGATCGGCAAGCTGGTGCCGCTGCTGCTGTTCGTCATCGTCGGCCTGTTCTACATGGACTGGTCGCTGGCCTTCGCCGGCACCGCGCCGGACCTGCACGACCTGCCCAACCTGGGCCAGGCGGCCTTGCTGCTGCTGTTCGCCTACGCCGGCTTCGAGAACATCCCGGCCGCCGCCGGCGAGTTCCGCAACCCGCGCCGCGACGTGCCCTTCGCCCTGATCACCATGATCGCGCTGGTGACGCTGATCTACGCCGCGGTGCAGGTGGTGGCGATGGGCACCCTGCCCGGCCTGGCCCAGTCGGCCACGCCGCTGGCCGATGCGGCCGCGCGCTTCGGTGGCGAGGGCCTGGCGCTGGTGCTGACCGTCGGCGCGGTGATCTCGATCCTGGGCACCACCAGCAACACGGTGATGCTGGGACCGCGCTTCCTGTTCGCGCTGGCGCAGGACGGCTTCGGGCCGAAGTTCCTGGCGGGCGTGCATCCGCGCTTCCGCACGCCGGCCGCGGCGATCATCGTGCAGGGCGTGCTGTCGGTGGCGCTGGCGCTGTCGGGCTCGTTCGAGAAGCTCGCCCTGCTGTCGATGGTGACCCGCCTGCTGGCCTACATCGGCACCGCGGCGGCGGTGCTGGTGCTGGCGCGCAAGCATCGCGACAACCCCAATGCCCTGCGCCTGCCCGGCGGCCCGCTGATCCCCGTGCTGGCGCTGCTGCTCACCCTGGGCCTGCTGTGCAGCGCCAGCCTGTCCAACCTGCTGGCGGTCGGCGTGGCGATGGTGGTGGGCACGCTGATCTACCTGTTCCCCCGCAAAGCCTGAGGGGAACCCCACCTGTAGAGCGGAGCTTGCTCCGCTGTGGCTTTCCCGATGACTGGGTCGAAAGGCAGCGGGGCTTGCTCCGCTGGGGCTTTCCCGATGATCGGGTCGAAAGGCAGCGGAGCAAGCTCCGCTCTACAAGGTGGGCGCGCCCCGATCAGGAGGGACAATGGCCCCCACAGACACACCTACCCGCACGCCGCGTTACGCACAGCCTTCGACGTAGTCGATCTGCGGCGGCAGGCCCACGCGCCAGCTGGTGACCACGCCGTCGGCGCCGGTCTCGAAGACCAGCTTCGCCCCGCCCTGCCCGTCCACGCTGAGGTACTTGCCGCCTTCGACGTACTTGTGCGGCATCGACTGCAGCTTGTCGCCGTACAGCGCGCGCAGCGCGGCCTCGTCCATGCCGACCTTGCCGCCGCCGGGCGCGACTTCCTTGGAGGTGGTCACGTCGTAGCGGACGAAGTGATCGCCCTCGATCATGAAGGCCACGTCGGCCTTGTCGGTGGCCCACCTGGGCGTGAGCTGATAGCAGGCGCCGCCCTCGGAAGGCGTGCTGCTGTTGAGTTCGCCGCCCCAGGCCTGGCGCGCGGCGTCGGCGGTGCTGCCCAGCTTCAGATCGCCATAGCCCTGCCAGGTGGCCGGCACCTCGGCCTGCGGGTCCGCTTCGCCCGTCGCGGGTGGCGGCGACGCCTGCGCCGGCGTGGAGGCGGCCGGCTCGGACGCAGCCGGCGTGCTGGGCTGCGGCGTGTCGGCCGGCTTGCACGCGGCCAGGGTGAGGGCCAGCGCGGCAGTCAGGGGCAGCAGGGATTTCATGCAGGCGGGCTCCTCGAAGGCGGATATCGGTCCGCCCCAGCCTAGCGGGCGCCGGTGAATCTCACGCAAACCCGGACCGCGCCCGCACTTGCGCACATGCACGCCACCGGTGTCACCGCCTCTTCATGGGCACCACGCAGGCTGCGCGCGCCTTCCTCCGAGCCGCCTTCGCATGCGCCCGCGCAAGACCGACCAGGCCCACGCCGCCCTGCAGACCCATCGCGCGGGCCTGGACATGCGCCAGCGGCGCGTGCTGATCCTGGCCGATGGCCAGCGCAGCCTGGAGGCGCTGACCGCGATGCTGGGCGCCGACACGCCGCTACACGTGGCCGCGCTGATCCGGGCCGGCTACCTCGACCTGGCCGAAGAAGCCGCCCCGCCGCCGCGGCCTGCACACACGCCGGCGGCGCCCACTATGCCCGCGCCCACCGCCACGCCCGCGCCTGCGGCCCACCGACGCTCGATGGTGGCCGCGCGCCTGTACCTGCTCGGCATGCTCGAACTGCAGCGCCACCCCGACGCCCTGCGCCTGCACGCCCAACTGCAGCGCGCCGCCGACGATGACCTGGCGGTCCAGACCATGCGCGAGGCACTGCAACTGCTGCCAGCGCTGACCTCGGCCGGCTACGTGCAGCGCATCGCCGACCGCCTGCGCGAGGTGCTGCCCGAAGACCACCTGCACGCGCTGGAGACGCCGACGCCTCTGCCCCCGACAGGCCTCAGCCCGGCGGCTGGAAGTTGCGCTTCAGCCCCGCCCAGCACTGCTGGTAGTCGCGCTGGCGGTGCGCGGCCTCCATCGCCTGACGCGTGGGCCGCAGCACCGCCCGCGTCTCGAACATGAAGGCCATCGTGTCGGCGATCACGTCCGGCCTGGACAGGTCCGCATGCGAGGCCTTCTCGAACGTGGCCGCATCCGGCCCGTGTCCGGTCATGCCGTTGTGCAGCGAGGCCCCGCCCGGCGCGAAGCCTTCGGCCTTGGCGTCGTAGGCGCCGTGCACCAGGCCCATGAACTCGCTGGCCACGTTGCGATGGAACCACGGCGGGCGGAAGGTGTCCTGCGCCACCAGCCAGCGCGGCGGGAAGATCACGAAGTCCAGGTTGGCCGTGCCCGGCGTGTCGCTGGGCGAGGTCAGCACGGTGAAGATCGACGGATCGGGATGATCGAAGCTGATCGAGCCGATCGCGTTGAAGCGGCGCAGGTCGTAGCGGTACGGCGCCCCGTTGCCATGCCAGGCGACCACGTCCAGCGGGCTGTGGCCGATGGGCGCGCGCCACAGATGGCCCTGGAACTTGGCGATCAGCTCGAAGTCGCCCTCGACATCCTCGTAGGCGGCCACCGGCGTTTCGAAATCGCGCGAATTGGCCAGGCCGTTGGACCCGATCGGCCCCAGCTCGGGCAGGCGCAGCGGCGCGCCGAAGTTCTCGCACACATAGCCGCGCGCCTGGCCGTCGGGCAGCGTCACCGCGAAGCGCACGCCGCGCGGGATCACCGCGATCTGCTGCGGCTCCAGCTCGATCACGCCGAACTCGGTGGCCAGCCGCAGCCGGCCCAGCTGCGGCACGATCAGCAGCTCGGCGTCGGCATCGTAGAACCAGCGCCCCGCCATATCGCGGTTGGCCGCGTACAGATGGATGCCCACCCCGTGCTGCGCCTCGGCCGCGCCGTTGCCGGCCATGGTCAGCAGGCCTTCGACGAAGTCGGTCGGCGCCTCGGGCAGCGGCAGCGGCGACCAGCGCAGCTGGTCCGGGCTCACCGGCCCTTGGCCGAAGCCGTTGTGGAAGTCAGGCGCCTGCTCGAACAACGCGAAACCGCCATGCATCGCCGCCGGCCGGATCCGGTACAACCAGCTGCGCCGGTTCTGCCCGCGCGGCGCGGTGAACGCCGTGCCCGACAGCTGCTCGGCATACAGCCCGAAGGCCACCCGCTGCGGCGAATTGCGCCCCACCGGCAGCGCCCCGGCGATCGCCTCGCTGGCGAACGCGTTGCCGAAGCCGGTCATGTACTGCGTCGCACTCATGGACTCGCCCACCTTGTTTGCCTCTCGCAGCGCACTAAAGCCCCTCTCCCCCCGGGAGAGGGGTTGGGGTGAGGGTACGGTGGCAGGCGATGTTCCAGATCGCCTCAACCACCGCTTCGATCTGCGTCAGCACTTCGTTATCCCAGTACCGCACGACCCGCCACCCTTGCGACTCCAGAAATTTGGTGCGCATGGCATCGCTCTGCTCCGAATGCTGACCGCCATCGAGTTCAACGATGAGTTTCAGTTCGACGCAGCAGAAATCCGCGATGTACGGAGGAATCGGATGCTGCCGCCGGAACTTCAGACCTTTCAGTTGGCCACCGCGAAGATGCCGCCAGAGCAAGCGCTCGGCATCGGTCATTTCGCGGCGCAGGGCGCGTGCGTGGCGCAACGTCCGTGTTGGCAGCGGCGGCTTAACTTGTCCCTTCATTGGCAGACGTCCTGTCTGTGAGCCTGGAAGGAGCATAGCGCTGATCATCATGGCCACTTCGCCTAACCCTCACCCCAACCCCTCTCCCGGAGGGAGAGGGGCTTTGAGCCCTACAGCACGCCGCGCCGCATCTGGTCGCGTTCGATGCTCTCGAACAGCGCCTTGAAGTTGCCTTCGCCGAAGCCGTCGTTGCCCTTGCGCTGGATGATCTCGAAGAAGATCGGGCCGATCGCGTTCTGGGTGAAGATCTGCAGCAGCTTGCGCTTGCCGGTCTCCGGATCGGCGTCGATCAGGATCTTGTTGCGCGCCAGGCGCTCGACGTCCTCGCCGTGGTCCGGAATACGCTGGTCGATCACCTCGAAATAGGTGTCCGGCGTGTCCAGGAAGTCCACGCCCGCCGCGCGCATCTGCTCGACCGTGGCATAGATGTCGTCGGTGAAGCAGGCGATGTGCTGGATGCCCTCGCCCTTGTAGGCATCCAGATACTCGTTGATCTGCGACTTGGGGTCCGACGATTCGTTGAGCGGGATGCGCACCATGCCGTCCGGCGCGGTCATCGCCTTGGACAGCAGGCCGGTCTTGGCGCCCTTGATGTCGAAGTAACGGATCTCGCGGAAGTTGAACAGCCGCTCGTAGTAGTCGGCCCACTGCGCCATGTTGCCCGGGTAGAGGTTATGGGTCAGGTGGTCGATGAAGGTCAGGCCGAAGCCCTTGGGCATGCGCTCGACGTCCGGCAGCCATTCGTAGTCCGGATCGTGGATGGTGCCGCTGCTGTCGTAGCGGTCGACGATGTAGAGCATGCAGCCGCCGATGCCCTTGATCACCGGCGCGGCCACGGCCTTGGTCAGCTCGCGCGGGCCGATCTGCTCGGCGCCGTTCTTCAGCGCCTGCACACGCGCCCATTCGGCCAGCTTGTTGACCCGGATGGCGAAGCCGCAGGCGCTCGGCCCGTGCTGGGCGGCGAAGTCGGCCGCGAACGAATCCGGGTCCTCGTTGATCAGGAAGGTGCAGTCGTTCTGCCGATAGGTGCTGATGGCCCGGGTCTGGTGCCGCGCCACCTGGGTGAAGCCGAGCTTGCGGAAGTAGTCGTGCAGCTGGCCGCCCTGGCCGGCGGGGGCGGCGAATTCGACGAATTCGAAGCCGTCGATGCCCATTGGGTTGTCGAACGTGGCAACCTGCGACTTGGTCTGCGGGGCCTGGATGGAGGGCTGGGCGCTCACGGACATTTCTCCCACCTTGCAAAGGACTTGGCGACAGCATAGTTTCATCTGAAACAAGCTGACAAGCCGCACCGCACCATGAAGCAGCCCGACCCATTGCCACCGGCCCAGCCGCTGACCCTGCAGCTGGAAACCTTCGTCCCCTACCAGCTGAGCGTGCTGTCCAACCGCGTCAGCCAGGCCATTTCCGCCGAGTACTACCGCCGCTTCGGCCTGGTGATGACCGAGTGGCGCACGATGTGCGTGCTCGGCCGCTATCCCGGCCTGTCCGCCGGCGAGGTGGCCGAGCAGACTGCGATGGACAAGGTGGCGGTCAGCCGCGCGGTGGCGCGCCTGCTCGAACGCGGCCTGGTCAGCCGCGACATCCATGGCGACGACCGCCGCCGCTCGGTGCTGGCGCTGTCGGAGAAGGGCCGCGACCTGCACGACACCGTGGCGCCGCTGGTGCTCGAATGCGAGCGCCGCCTGCTCTCGGTCCTCGACGAGGCCGAAGTCGCCCAGCTGCACACGCTGATGCAGCGCCTCGCCGGCAGCGGCATGGACAACCTGCTGGCCGGGCTGAAGGACGCCCCGGTCAGCCCGGTGTCCTCGGCCGACCGCAACCCGCCGCTGGGCTGAGCGCGCGGCAAAGCCGAGAAGAAAACGCCGCGGTCTTCCGCGGCGTTTTTCGTTTCAGAGGGCGCCGCGTGCGCCCCGGGGTCCTGATCGCACGCTCACGGCCCGCAGCGGGTGTAGTCGAAGTCGATGCGCGTGGGTTTCCCATCCGGGCCCGCGCCTGCGATCCAGGCATTCAGGCGCTCGCCCTGGCGCCGATACTCGATCGTGTTGGGGAAATCGTGCGCGGGATTCTCGAACCGGATCCACCCCGGGCCGCTGGCCACCATGGGGAACACGGTCGCCGCGACGCCGTTGGGCTGGACGCGCATGGCCAGCCCCGCGCCATCGCGCGCGATGCGCATGAACTCGAACGACTGCGTCGTATCGCCCTTGCTGGTGCGCGACAGCCCGATCAGCTCGCCGCCCACCGGCGCCAGCCAGGCTTCCTCGATGATGCGCCCCGCCTCGCCCCCGCACCAGCGGCCGGACAGCCACCCCAGGTCCGGCTCGGCGGCCTGCGCCGCGCCCACGCACATCGCCAACCCGATCGCCAGCATCGCCTTCGCCATCCGCATGTCGCACCCCTTCAAGGAAGATGCGGCGACCTTAGCGACGGCGCCGCGGCGATGCTTGTAAAAACACGCACAAGCCTGTTCGATGCCTGGCCATGGACTACGCCGAACACATGCCGCCGCCGGCGCTGCGCCGCTACGTGGACTGCCTGTGGGTCCTGCGCGACGACGCGCCCGATGCGGCCGTCCAGACCGTCTATCCGGATGGCCGCTGCGAACTGCTGGCCGAACTGGGCGTGCCCCTGCGCTTCCACGGCGCCGACGGACAGCTGCGCGCGGACCAGGCGTTCTGCTTCGCCGCCCAGCAGCTGGGGCCCATCCGCCTGCAGGCCACCGGCCCGGTGCATTGCATCGGCGTGCGCCTGACCGCCGCCGCCAGCGCCCTGGTGGCCGGCGCGCGACTGCCGACCCTGCGCGAACAGGCCCCCGATCTGTACACGCTGGACGCCGCGTTCGCGGCCCGCTTCGAGCAGGCAGCCCGCGCCAGCGCGCGCGCGGGGACGCAGCAGCCGCTGTGGGATCTGCTGCAGGTTCAGTGCGCCGGCTTCGCCGTGGACGCGCTGGCCGAACAGGCCGCCGCGCTGCTGGACGCCACCGAGGGCGATGTGCGCATGGCCGCGCTCGCCGATCGCCTGGGCGTCGCGATGCGCACGCTGCAGGCGCGCTTCCTCGCGGCGGTCGGCCTGACGCCGAAGGAGTACGCCCGGGTGCGCCGGCTGCAGGCCCTGCTGCGCACGCTGGATGGCGATGCCGCGCCCATCGCCGAGGCCGCGGCGCGCCACGGCTACAGCGACCAGGCGCATGCCACCCACGACCTGGCCCGGCTCACCGGCATGACGCCGGCGCGGCTGGTGCGCGCCCTGCGTGGCGATCGCGGCGGCGCCGATGCGGTGCGGCTGGCGGCCGCCTTCGTCCGCGGGCACGCCAGCGCCTGAAGCACACCGCCTCTCGCGCCACGCGCAGCAGCCCCTTGGGCGTCGCCGCGCGAGCGCGGTGCCGCGGCTTACTTCACGCCGTGCATCAGCTTGTTGACCAGCGGGGCGATCAGGAACAGCGTCACGCCGAAGCCGGTGAGGATCCAGAAGCCCACCGTGTAGGCGTGCTGGGCCGAGGCCACGGTCATGCCGCCCTCGCCGCTGACCAGCCCGGCGAAGATGCCCGAGAGGTTGTTGCCGATGCCGGTGGACAGGAACCAGCCGCCCATGCCGAAGCCGACCAGCCGCACCGGCGCCAGCTTGGTCACCATCGACAGGCCGATCGGCGACAGGCACAGCTCACCCACCGACTGCAGCACGTAGACCATGAACAAGGTCCAGAACGGGATCTTGCCCGCGTCGCTGACCAGCGTGGACAGGGCGAACATCAGCAGCAGGAAGGCCGAGCCGTTGAACAGCAGTCCCAGGCCGAACTTGCGCGGGATCGAGGGATTGAAGCGCCCCAGGCGCACCCACAGCCAGGCGATGAGCGGCGCCAGGGTGATGATGGCGATCGAGTTGACCGACTGGAACCACGCCGTCGGGAAGGTCCAATCGCCGAAGCGGCGGTTGACGATCTCGTCGGCCAGGAAGGTGAAGCTGCTGCCGGCCTGTTCGAAGAAGCACCAGAACAGCACGTTGAACAGGAAGATGATCAGCATGGCGATTACGCGGTCGCGCTGGACCTTGCCCTCGCGCACGCCTTCGACCAGCAACAGCACCGCCAGCGCGATGAACATCACGCCCAGCACCCAGGCCAGCGCGTTGGCGCCCATGGCCAGCAGGAAGTACACCACAGGCACGGCGACCACGCAGCCCACCGCCACCAGCCAGGTGCGGCCCATGCCCTGGGCGTCGGCCGGCGGCGCGCCGATGCCGCCCAGGCCGCGGCGACCGATGTAGAACCACACCAGCGACACCAGCATGCCCACGCCCGAGGCGATGAACACCATCTTGTAGGACGGCATGGCCTGGGTGCCGAACACCTGCTCGGCCAGGTACCTGGGTCAGCACCGGGGCGATCATCGCGCCGATGTTGATGCCCATGTAGAAGATGGTGAAGCCCGAATCGCGCCGCTCGTCCTTCAGCCCATAGAGCTTGCCGACCATGGTCGAGATGTTCGGCTTGAACAGGCCGTTGCCGACGATGATGGTCGACAGGCCGAGCTGGAACACCTGGTGGTGGGGCACCGAGATCAGGAACAGGCCGGCGGCCATCACCACCGCGCCGAGCAGGATCGAGCGCTGGTAGCCGATCACCCGGTCGGCGATGTAGCCGCCGAAGATCGCCGCCGCGTAGACCAGCGCCAGGTAGGCGCCGTAGGTGCGGCTGGCATCGGCCTGGCCCGAGGCATCGCCGCCGAAGAACTGCGCCACGATGTACAGCACCAGCGCCCAGCGGATGCCGTAGAAGGCGAAGCGCTCCCAGAACTCGGTCATGAACAGCATCCACAGCGGTCGCGGATGCCCCATCAGGTTGTCGAACTTCGGCGGTTCGCCATTCGCCGGCGGCGCGGGCTCGAGCGTGGACCAGTTGGACTGGGCGGTCATGCGTCAGATTCCCCTCTTGAATCGTGCGTAGACAAAAAAACGCCCCGCGCGGGGGACGGCGCAGGATCGCCGCAGCCGGGCTTTGCGTCAAATGAAACCAATCCCGCCGGATTCAGGCTGACGGGGTTGTCAGCCCCACCACCGTGCGCACCTGGAACAGCTCCGGGAAGAACTCCAGCTCCAGGGCCTGCTTGAGAAAGCCCACGCCCGAGGAGCCGCCGGTGCCGCGCTTGAAGCCGATCACCCGCATCACCGTGCGCATGTGGCGGAAGCGCCACAGCTGGAACTGGGTCTCCAGGTCGACGAAGTCCTCGGCCAGCGAATACTCGCGCCAGTAGCGGTCGGTGTCGGCATAGATGCGTTCGAACATCGGCAGCAGCGCCTCGTCGCGCACGTGCGCATGGCGGAAGTCGCGCTCCAGGTGCTGCACCGGCACCGCATGGCCGAAGCGCGCCAGATAGCGCAGAAACTCCTCGTACAGGCTCGGCGCCTCCAGCGCGGCGGCCAGCGCGCGCTGACCGGCCGGATCGTGCGAGAACACCTTGAGCATCGCCGCGTTCTTGTTGCCCAGCATGAACTCCAGCTGCCGGTACTGCAGCGACTGGAAGCCCGACGACGGGCCCAGCACGTCGCGGAAGCCCATGTATTCCGACGGCGTCAGCGTCTCCAGCACCGACCACTGCTCGGTCAGCTGGCGCAGCACCTGCTTGGCGCGCGCCAGCACCTTGCGCGTCTGCCAGACCTCGTCGCGCCGCAGGTGGCCGATGGCCGCGCTCAGCTCGTGGATCATCAGCTTCATCCACAGCTCGGAGACCTGGTGCTGGACGATGAACAGCATCTCGTCGTGGTGCGGCGGCTCGGACAGCGGCTGCTGCGCCGCGAGCAGCTGGTCCAGGCGCAGATAGCCGCCGTAGGTGGTGCGACCGGCCAGATCGGTATGGATGCCGTCTTCCAGCGGCCGCTGGTTGTCCTGGATCTGCATGTCTTCGGCCATCCCGAGGGGAGCGGCATGGTAGCCGCTCGCGCCGCCGGGCATGGCCGGATGCCGGCGTGTCGCGGCCGATGGCTGTCATGCAATTTACTCAGGGTTCGTTCATAGTCGGGGAATGGGCCGGGGGCAAACCGGCCTCGTCCCCCGAAGCCTTGCCATGGAGAAGCCGTCGATGACGACGCGTTGGTCGCGCCTGCTGGCGCTTGCGATGTTGGGACTGGGCAGCGCGCAGATCGCGCAGGCCCAGGTGGTGATCAGCCAGGTCTACGGCGGCGGCGGCAACAGCGGCGCCACCTACACCAACGACTTCATCGAGCTGCACAACACCGGCACCGCGGCGGTGGACCTGTCCGGCTACAGCGTGCAGTACGCCAGCGCCACCGGCACCAGCTGGGCGGTCACCGCGCTGAGTGGCAGCCTGCCCGCGGGCGGCTACTACCTGGTGCAGGAGGCCAAGGGCAGCGGCGGCAGCACCGCCCTGCCCACGCCGGACGCCAGCGGCGGCATCGCCATGTCCGGCACCGCCGGCAAGGTCGCCTTGGTGGCCAGCGCCACCGCGCTCAGCGGCGCCTGCCCGAGCGGCGCGGTGGACCTGGTCGGCTTCGGCGGCAACGCCAGCTGCTATGAGGGCAGCGGCCCCACGCCGGCACCCAGCAACACATTGGCGGTGCTGCGCGCGGGCGATGGCTGCACCGACGGCAACGACAACGCCACCGACTTCGCCACCGGCGCGCCCAATCCGCGCAACCGCGCCAGCGCCGCGAGCATCTGCGGCGCGGCCGGCACGCCGGTGCTGTCCATCGCCGATGCCTCGGGCGATGAGGGCGCCGGCCCGCTGGTGTTCACCCTGACCCTGAGCCAGCCGGCGCCGTCCGGCGGCATCGGCGTGGACTACACCACCGCCGACGGCACCGCCACCGCCGGCAGCGACTACGTCGCCGGCAGCGGCCGCGTCACCCTCGCCGCGGGGCAGACCAGCGCCACGGTCGCCGTCACCCTCATCGACGACAGCGTCACCGAGGCCGACGAGACCTTCAGCCTGACCCTGTCCAACCTGTCCGGCGCGGCGCTGCTGGGCACGGCCAAGGCCACCGGCACCATCGTCAACGACGATCTGTCGCTGACCGCCATCCACGACATCCAGGGCGCGGGCATCGAGTCGCCGCGCAAGGGCGCGCTGGTCTACACCACCGGCATCGTCACCGCGGTCAAGAACGTCGGCTTCTGGATCCAGACGCCCGACGCCGAGGTCGACAGCGACCCGGCCACCTCCGAGGGCCTGTACGTCTACACCGGCAGCACGCGCCCGGCCGCGGCCGTGGTCGGCAACCTGGTGCGCGTGTCCGGCACCGTGCAGGAATACGTGCCCAGCGCCGATCCCTACCAGCGCCCGCTGACCGAGCTCAGCGGCGGCGTCACCGCCACGCTGCTGGCCAGCGGCCAGGCGCTGCCGGCGCCGATCGCGCTGAACGCCTCCATGCTCACCGCCGGCGGCGGCCTGGACCAGCTGGAGCGCTTCGAAGGCATGCGCGTGACCGTGCCGCAGCTGCGCGTGGTCGGCCCGACCGGCGGCTTCACCAACGAGGTCAACGCCACCGGCACCACCGACGGCCAGTTCTACGCCGTGATCGGCGACACCGCGCGCCCGTTCCGCGAGCCGGGCATCGAGGCGCCCACGCCGGTCTCCGGCGCCATCCCGCAGTGGGACGGCAATCCGGAAATCCTGACCATCGACAGCGACACGCTGGGCGGCGCCAGCACCGCGCTGGACCTGGCCACCGGCGCGGTGGTCAGCGGCCTGACCGGCCCGCTGGACTACAGCTATCGCCACTACGTGATCGTGCGCGACCCGAGCGTGGCGGTGGACACCGTCGCCGGCCCGGGGCCGACGCCGGCGCGCGCGCCCAACGCCAACGAGTTCACCGTGGCCGGCTACAACATGGAGCGCTTCTTCGACACCACCGCCGACGGCAACGGCGCGCCGACGCTGACGCCCTCGGCCTTCGCCAACCGCCTGTCCAAGGCCTCGGTCGCCATCCGCGACTATCTGCACCTGCCCGACATCCTGGCGGTGGTGGAGATGGAGAACCTGGCCACGCTGCAGAAGGTGGCCGACAAGGTCAACGCCGACGCGGTGGCGCAGGGCCTGGCCGATCCGCAGTACGTGCCCTACCTGAAGGAAGGCAACGATGTGGGCGGCATCGACGTGGGCTTCCTGCGTCAAGACCGCCACGGTCGGCGCCAGCGTGGCGCGCGTGGAGGTCTCAGGCGTGACCCAGTACGGCAAGGACACCACCTGGACCGAGCCCTCCGGCGCCACCAGCCTGCTCAACGACCGCCCGCCGCTGGCGCTGGATGCGGTGGTGCACTGGGCCGACGGCCGCAGCTTCCCGATCACCGTGATCGCCGTGCATCAGCGCTCGCTCAACGGCGCCGACACGCTCGACGCCGCCGGTGAGCGCGTGCGCGCCAAGCGCCAGGCGCAGGCGGTGTTCCTGGCCGACCTGATCCAGGGCCTGCAGACCGACAATCCGGAGCGGCGCATCACCGTGCTGGGCGACTTCAACGCCTTCCAGTTCAACGACGGCTACGTCGATGCGCTGGGCACCATCACCGGGCTGCCCAGCCCCGATGCGCAGACCCTGGTGCCCGGCGACGGCGCCGACCTGGTCAATCCGGACCTGACCAACCTGGGCGAACTGCTCGCCGCCGGCCAGAACTACTCCTACACCTTCGGCGGCAGCGCGCAGACGCTGGACCATGTGCTGGTCAACGACGCGCTGGTGCTGGCCACCACCGCCTTTGGCATGGACCACGCGCGCATCAACGCCGATTTCCCGGAAGTGGCGCGCAACGATGCGACCTCGCCGGCCCGCCTGTCCGACCACGATCCGGTGGTGGCCTACTTCGAACTGGCGCCCAAGGCCGACTTGGCGATCGCCGCCACGGCCGACGCCGCCAGCGTCGTCGCCGGCCAGCCACTGCACTACACGGTGAACGTGCGCAACAACGGGCCCGAAGGCGCCAACGCCCCGGGCGTGGGCTTCTCGCTGGCCGGCGCGCTGCCGGACATGACGGTCGTCGCGCCGAGTGGCTGGAGCTGCGATGCGGCGCAGGTGGCCGACGGCATGACCTCGGTGGCCTGCAACAGCGCCACGCTGGACAACGCCGCAACGGCCGACTTCAGCGTCAGCGCGACCTCGGTGGCCAGCCAGTCCGGTACCGGCGTCACCCTGGCCGTGGCCGCGACCTCGCAGACCTTCGACCCGGACAGCAGCAACAACCAGGCCGTGGCCCAGGTGCAGGTGACCGCGCCGCCGACCGCCGATGTGTCGGTGTCCGTCGAAGGCCCGGCCAGCATCCGCGCCCCGCAGTTCTACACGCGCTATGTGGTGCATGTGGCCAACGCCGGCCAGCCGGCGGCCAATGCGCAGGTGCTGATCGAAGGCAATACGCTGAACGTGCTGACGCTGATCGATCCGCCGCGCGGCTGGAGCTGCCGGCGCGAGGGCTCGCTGCGCAATACCCAGCTGCGCTGCGTCACGCGCACGCCGCTGGCCGATGGCGCGCAGGCGGCGTTCCCGCTGTGGGTGACCACGGGCACGGCGCGGCGCGGATCCACGGTCAAGGTCGACGCGCGGGTGTCCACCGCCTCGACCGAGCGCGACACGTCCAACAACGGCACACGGTTTTCCACCGCGGTCAGGTAAGCGGGACGACACATCCCGGCAAAAACCCACGCGGCCCTTGATGGGCCGCGTTTTTTTGCGTGAAACGGGGTGAACGGGAACCGGTTGCTGCTGCGCTGCATGAAGGAAAAGCCGCACCGGGTCATTACCATGGCGCGGCTATGATGAAGTCCTCATTCCGCAAGACCGACGATGCCATGTCCCTGGCAGCCAGTTTCCAGATCGAATTCCTGCAGTACCTCAACCCCGACGGCACTTCCAACGGGCGCCCCCTGCCCGAACTGGCCAAGGACACCGGCCGGCTGGTCGAGCTGTTCAAGCAGATGCTGTTCGTGCGCGTGTTCGACACCAAGTCCATCGCGCTGCAGCGCACCGGCAAGCTGGGCACCTATGCCTCGTGCCTGGGCCACGAGGCCACGCACGTGGGCATCGGCGCGTCCATGCGCCCGCAGGACGTGTTCGCGCCCAGCTATCGCGAGTACGGCGCGCAGTTCATGCGCGGGGTGAAGCCGCGCGAGGTGCTGTTGTACTGGGGCGGCGACGAGCGCGGCAACGATTTCGAAGTCCCGCGCCAGGACTTCTCCTGGTCGGTGCCGATCTCCACCCAGTGCCTGCACGCGGCCGGCGCGGCGCTGGCGTTCAAGCTGCGCGGCGAAGACCGCGTGGCGGTGAGCACCTGCGGCGACGGCGGCTCGTCCAAGACCGATTTCTACGCCGCGCTCAATTCGGCCGGCGCCTACCAGCTGCCGCTGGTGCTGGGCGTGGTCAACAACGGCTGGGCCATCTCGGTCCCGCGCTCGGCGCAGACCGGTGCGCAAACTCTGGCACAGAAGGGCCTGGCCGGCGGCCTGTTCTGCCTGCAGGTGGACGGCAACGACCTGATCGCCGTGCTCGATGCGATGGACCAGGCCATGCAGCGCGCGCGCAGCGGCCAGGGCGGCACGGTGCTGGAGTTCGTCACCTATCGCCTGTCCGACCACACCACCGCCGACGATGCCCGCCGCTACCGCGACGAGGCCGAGGTCAAGGCCGCCTGGGAAC
Source organism: Pseudoxanthomonas sp. UC19_8 (assembly GCF_042700505.1). Lineage (NCBI taxonomy): Bacteria > Pseudomonadati > Pseudomonadota > Gammaproteobacteria > Lysobacterales > Lysobacteraceae > Pseudoxanthomonas > Pseudoxanthomonas sp. UC19_8. The sequence goes on along the minus strand of NZ_CP170559.1, from coordinate 60,265 downwards.
GCGACCCGATCCCGCGCATGCGCGCCTGGCTGACCGCGCAGGGCCTGTGGGACGAGGAACAGGAAAGCGCCTGGAAGGCGCAGTGCGGGCAGCGCGTGGACGAAGAGGTCAACGCGTATCTGGCCACCCCGGTGCAGCCGGTGGAGGCGATGTTCGATTACCTCTACGCCGACCCGCCGCCGGAACTGCTGAAGCAGCGCGCCGACGCCATCGCCCGGGAGCAGCGCCATGGATGAGCACAAGCCGATGCCCGCGCACGAAGCGACCAGCGAGACCCACGCGATGCCGACCGTCGAGACCCCGGCGGCCACGCCGATCACCCTGATCGAAGCCATCACCCAGGCCCTGCGCCTGGGAAATCACCCACGATCCCACCGTAGTGGTGCTGGGCGAGGACGTGGGCGTCAACGGCGGCGTGTTCCGCGCCACCGCCGGCCTGCAGAAGCGCTTCGGCGCCCAGCGCATCCTGGACACGCCGCTGGACGAGACCACCATCGCCGGCCTGAGCGTGGGCATGGCTGCGCAGGGCCTCAAGCCGGTGGCCGAGGCGCAGTTCGACGGCTTCGTCTACCCGATGGTCGACCACCTGGTCTGCCACGCCGCACGCCTGCGCTACCGCACGCGTGGGCGCCTGCACTGCCCGATGGTGCTGCGCGTGCCGTGGGGCGGCGGCATCCGCGCGCCCGAGCACCACTCCGAGGCCAACGAATCCATCTTCACCAACGTGCCCGGCCTGCGCGTGGTCATGCCGTCCTCGCCGCAGCGCGCCTACGGCCTGCTGCTGGCGGCGATCCGCGACCCGGATCCGGTGATCTACATGGAGCCCAAGCGCATCTACCGCCAGTACAAGGAGCGCGTGCCCGACGACGGCGAGGCGCTGCCGCTGGACGTGTGCTTCGTCCTGCGCGACGGCTCGGATGTGACACTGGTGAGCTGGGGCGCGCAGGTCAAGGAAGCGCTGGAGGCGGCCGATCAGCTCGCCGCCGAGGGCATCAGCGCCGAGGTGATCGACGTGGCCACGCTGACCCCGCTGGACTTCGACACCATCGCCGAGTCGGTGGCCAAGACCGGGCGCTGCGTGATCGTGCATGAGGCGCCGCGCACGGCGGGCTTCGGCGCGGAGATCGCCGCGCGCCTGGCCGAGGAATGCATGTACGACCTGCTCGCCCCGGTCGAACGCGTCACCGGGCCGGACACGCACATGCCGCTGTTCCGCCTGGAGATGAAGTACATGCCCAGCGCCCAGCGCGTGGTCGAGGCGGCCAAGCGCACGCTGGCACGCGGCTGACATGCGGCGCGCGCGCGGTGCTGACCCGCCACCGCGCGCCCGACCGCGTGCCGGTGCGCGTGGCCCAGGGCGAGCGCGCGGTGCTGGGCGAGCACGACCACGAGTGGCCCGACTTCGTCTGGGCCACCCTGGCCCAGGGCCTGGGCGGCTGGATGCCGGCCGATGTGTTCCGCATCGACGAGGCCGGCGCCACGGCCCAGCAGGACTACGACACGCGCGAACTCGACGCCGACCCGGGCGATGTGATCACGCTGGAACGCCAACACGCCGGCTGGTGGTGGGCGCACGATGCACAGGGACGCAGCGGCTGGATCCCGGACCGCGCGGTCGAATTGATTCAAGAGAACGGGTCCTACTGATGCGATGGGGACCAGCCACGCCGCACTTGAGTGCGTGCAGGGCAACGAAGAACGTGAGGAATTTATGCCAACCAATGACCGAGTGACGCCTCGCCGCGCGCACTCAAGCGCAGCCCTCCGGGTTGCCGTGTCCGGCCGCCAGCTGGCCGCGCGCGGCTTGAACAGGCACCCAGCCTCGGGCGAACCATGGTTCGCCCACTGCGCCGCGCACGACCACCTGGCGACCGGACACGACAACGTGGCTGGTCCCCATCACATCAGTAGGACCCGACCATGACCGAGAGCAAGACCTTCCACCTCCCCGACCTGGGCGAGGGCCTGCCCGATGCGACCATCGTGGAATGGTTCGTCAAGGAGGGCGACGTGGTGCGCCTGGACGAACCGCTGGTGTCGATGGAGACGGCCAAGGCCGTGGTCGAGGTGCCTTCGCCGGTGTCGGGCAAGGTGCTCAAGCTGGCCGGCGCCGCCGGCGAGGTGGTGGTGACCGGCGCGATGCTGGCCCAGTTCGAACCCGATCCCAACCTGCCCCAGCGCGCCGAAGGCCAGGACACCGGCCATCACCACGGCCCGCCCAAGCCCGCCGCGCCTGCCAAGCCGGCGCCGGCCCCCACACCGACGCCGGCCGTGGAAAGCTTCGACCACGAGCGCGACGATGCCGGCACGGTGGTCGGCGCGATGCAGTCCTCCGACGCGGTCCAGGCCGAGGCCGCGATCGCCATGGGTGGCGTCAAGGCGATGCCGGCGGTGCGCGCGATGGCGCGCAAGCTGGGCGTGGACCTGACGCGCGTGCGCGCCACCGGCGCCGAGGGCGTGGTCACCATGGCCGACGTCAAGCAGGCCGCCGCCGATGCTTCGCTGTTGCTCCCCGCTCCCACCGCGAGTGCGGCCGGGGGTGCGAGTGCGGCGGCCAGAGCGGGTGCCGCACGTCCCGAACCCTCATCCCAGGGGGAGCGGGGCTCGGACCGCGCGCGCACCGCGCTGTCGGCCAGCGGCAAGCCGATGCGTACCTCGCCCCCGGGCAGCGGCGCCAGCGGCCAGCCCGAGCCGCTCAAGGGCGTGCGTCGCAACATGGCGCGGGTCATGGCCGACGCGCACGCCAAGGTCGTGGCGACCACGCTCAACGACGACGCCGACATCCAGGCCTCGGGCGCCGGGCCAGGACGTCACCGCGCGCCTGGTGCGCGGCCTCGTCGCCGCCTGCCGCGCGGTGCCGGCGATGAACGCCTGGTTCGACGGCGAGGCGCTGACCCGGACCCTGCACCCACACGTGGACGTGGGCATCGCGGTGGACACCGACGACGGCCTGTTCGTGCCCGCCCTGCGCAATGCCGACATCCTGGACGCGCGCGGCGTGCGCGAAGGCGTCAACCGCCTGCGCACCCAGGTGCAGGAGCGCTCGATCCCGGCCAGCGAGCTGACTGGCTACACCATCTCGCTGTCCAACTTCGGCATGTTCGCCGGCCGCTACGCCACCCCGATCGTGGTGCCGCCATGCGTGGCCATCGTCGCGGCCGGGCGCGCGCGCTTCCAGATGACACCGGTGATGGGCGGCTTCGAATCGCACAAGGTCATCCCGCTGTCGGTGACCTTCGACCATCGCGCCTGCACCGGCGGCGAAGCCGCCCGCTTCCTGCGCGCGCTGATCGACGACCTGGCGCTGGCTGACTGATCCACGGCGCCAGGCGATATCGCCCAGGCCGCGACGGGCGTCCTGGCCTGGGCGCGCATGCACCTCAGCGGATGGACGATGGCGGCGGTGGCGCCCCAGAATGCCGCCACCGATCCACGTGCAATGACGCCGGATGTCATCAGGCCCGTCCTGTTCCATCCGCCCCTCAGGACGCCCCATCGTGAACATGAAGCTCAAGCTGGAATTCCCACCGACGCCGGAATTCGCCGAACGGCACGCCGCCAACATCGTCGCTGCCACCAAGGACGTGGACGGGACCGTCCTGGATTACAGCCTGGACTCCTTGCACCACGTCGACCGCATCCTGCAGCAGATGCACGACGACGGCCTGCCCGCCGACCGCATTCCCTCCACGCTGTTCCGCTTCGGCTGCTACATCGGCGAGGTCGCCCTACGCGAGCATCCTGCCGCCTGGGTCGATCCGGCGCGCTTCGTGCCCGAATCCTCGCTGTCGTTCTTCCCTTTCATCGTGCTGCGCTTCCCGAACCAGGCCATCTGGGCGCCGATCAACCTGGCTTTCCAGAAAGTGGAGTTGGGCGAGCAGAAGAGCGTGCATTTCTCGTGCGTGGCGCAGCTGGACTCGGTACTCAAGCCGGCGTGAGCTGATCGCGAGACGTGCAGGCGCAGGTGGGAGGCATCCACCGATGGCCTGCTGCGACGCTGGCGAACGCTGAGAGGGACCCATCGCGCGCGGATGCGATCGCCCACAGAGATGCGGCCGCAAGTCCGTGGCCTTCGCCCTGTCGCCCCCATCCAACAGTGCGCGCTGGCGGCCTTGGCCCCGGTTGGTGCCGGGACGTTGCACGCGTGCGTCTTGCCAGGTCAGACTCGCCCCCTGCCTCTCACGGAAGATCCCATGCAGCTTCGCGCACTCCTGCTCCTCGCCTGCGGCGCCCTGGCCTGCGGCGGCGCCGCGGCCCAGTCCAAGGCCGACACTTCGCTGGCCGCGCTGTACCAGGCCGACCAGGCCGAACGCAGCCAAGTGCGGACCCTGACCGATCCAGTCGCGCTGAAATCCGCCGCCAAGGCGATGGCCGAGCACGACGCACAGCGCCGCGAACAGGTGCGCGCGATGATCCGGGCCGGCACGCTGCGCAGCGCCGACGACTACCGCATGGCCGCCACCATCTTCCAGCACGGCCTGACCGGCGATGACTACGCCCTGGCGCATGCGCTGGCGACGCTGGGCGCCACCCTGGCGCCGGACGATGCGCAGCTGCGCTGGCTGGCGGCGGCCACGACCGATCGCTGGCTGCTCTCGCGGCAACCCGAGCAGTGGTACGGCACCCAGCCCGTCTGCGATGCGCGCGCAACGCCGCCCACCTGCACGCTGGCGGTGCGCGAGGGCGCGGTCAGCGACCAGGAGCGCGCGGCCGCCGGCATCGCCCCGCTGGCCCAGCTGCGGGCGGAAAACGCCGCACGCGAACAGGCGCTGCGCAAGCGCCTGCCCTGATCGCCCTCGCGCCGACGCGCGCGGAGCAAGGCGCGCTGCTCGAACGTGTCCGCACCCAAAGCGATCAGCAGAGCCGCTTCGAGCCTGCTGCGTCTTCGACCTGAAAGACCTGACAAGACCGTCGTTCCCGCGAAAGCGGGAACCCATGGACGTCAGTGCTTGGCTTCAAATCTCCTGAGTTCCCGCTCTCACGGGAACCACAGCAGGGGCGTAACGATTGGCCCGAGGCGCGAAACGTCCAGGCGGCGCGTGCCACAGCGCTCGACGCGCCTCGACGCGCCTCGCCGCAACCAGCGCTCGCCGTCAGGCGACCTCAGTCGCCGTCGTACAGATCCTCGCCCGCATCCGCGGCAGCGGCACCATCGCGCCCGCGCGGCCGCGCATTGCGGTTGCCCGGCTTGCGCAGCAGCTCGACATAGAACTGCACGGCACCGGCCGCGACATGCTGGTCGATGGCGCGGATGAGTTCGGTCAGCGGCAGCGGCTGCGCGCCCGCCTCGTCCTGGCCGAAGCGCGCATCGAAGTCCCAGATGTCCGCGCCGGCCGGCAAGGGCTTGCGGCGCTCGCGCTTGAGGTACTTGCGGATGTCGTGCTTGGCCGCCTCCAGCAGGCGCTCGGGATGCCGGCCTTCGATATCCAGGTGGTAGGTCTTGCGCATGGCGTGGTCCACGGGAGGGCCGGGCATTGTGAGGCCACCACGGGCCATTGCGCGAATGCCGCGCTTCATCGCCACCGCCCCGGTGCTCACCGGCACAGGCGCATCATGGGCGTTTTCGAACAGGAGCACGAGGCGATGAACACTTCCAGCCTGCAGGGTCTGCGCGTGCTGGTGGCCGGCGGCAGCCGCGGCATCGGCCTGGCCATCGCGCAGGGCTGCGCCGCGGCCGGCGCCCGGCTGTCGATCTGCGCACGCGGCCAGGCGCCGCTGCAGGCCGCGGTGGCCGATCTCTCCCGGCATGGCCTGGCCGTGCACGCCCTGCCTTGCGACCTGTCCGATCCCGCGCAGATCGCAGCCTGGATCGAGGCCGCGGCCGGCGCGCTCGGCGGCATCGACGTGCTGATCAACAACGCCTCCGGCTACGGTCACGGCAGCGACGACGCCAGCTGGCAGGCCGGCTTCGACGTCGACCTGATGTCCGCCGTGCGCAGCACGCGCCTGGCGCTGCCGCATCTACGCCGCAGCGCCTCCCCGAGCATCCTCAACATCTCCTCGATCAACGGCCAGGTGCCCACGCCGCGCGCGGCCGCCTACTCCACCGCCAAGGCGGCGCTGAACTACTACACGCTGACCCTGGCCACCGAACTGGCGCGCGAGAAGATCCGCGTCAACGCCATCGCGCCGGGCTCCATCGAGTTTCCCGGCGGCCTGTGGGCGCAGCGCCGCACCCAGGAGCCGGCGCTGTACGCGCGCATCCGCGAGCGCATCCCGTTCGGCGAGTTCGGTGCGGTGGAGGACATCGCCAACGCCGCCGTCTTCCTGGCCTCGCCCGCGGCGCGCTGGATCACCGGCCAGATCCTGGCCGTCGACGGCGGCCAGTCGCTGAGCGCTTAGCTACGCGTACTTATCCTTCGATCGCGCGGACGACCGCGATCAGCAACAGTCCCGCGCCTGTGATCGACAACAGTCGCGAGGCCAAGGGCATGCGCGGCACCAGGCCCTGGGCGAAGGCTTCATGAATCTGCCCCAGGCGCATGTTCAACAGCCCCCGCCGTCGATCTAGTGGGCGCTCGATCCAGAGCGACGCAGCGAAGCACGCCAGCGCAGCAGGCTGCAGCGCGCCGGTGGTCCGTACGCCCAATATGCCCAGCACCATCAATGTCCCGACCACCGCGATGGCCATCCAGAAGGCCGCCACATCGGAACCGCGCGCCAGACCCCATCGCGCGCGCCAACCTGTCATCTGCCTGCCCTTGGTCATCCTTGGGTTCCCTTGATCCGACAAGGCTCGATCCTGCCCACATGAAGTCGCCGCCAGGTGTCACTGCCGCCACGGCTTGCAACACTCACCGCCGCTCCCGATCCAACCAGCAGGCCAGCCCCTGCGCGTTGAGTTCGATGTCCATCGCCAGCGCGCGTTCGATCTGCGCATCCTCGAGCGGCACCTGCGCCGCGCGGGCGCGCTGCAGGTACAGCGTCGACAGGGCCTCGAGCAGCTTCGCGTGGCGGTCCGGCTTGCCGTCGGCATCGCGGCCCAGGGCCTCCATCGCATTGATCTGCTCGTATAGATCCTGCGCCAGCTTCTCGACCTCGGCGTAGCTGGAGCCGACGCGGTCGTAGTGGGTCAGATACATGCCCTGCGGCTCGTAGGCGAGCATCCGCGCGATCGACTGCTTCAGCGCTTCGGGCTCGAACTGCACCGGCGAACTGGTCGGCAGGATGAAGGGCCCCTGCGGGCCGTCCAGCTCCCGATAGGACAGGCCGAAGGTGTCGCCGGTGAACCAGCACGCACTGCGCGCATCCCAGACGCAGTAGTGATGCCGGGCGTGGCCCGGCGTATCCAGGCACAGCAGCGGACGACCGTTGTGGTCGACCACATGGCCGTCCTCGGCCACCACCACACGCGACTCCGGCACCGGCTGCACCTGGCCGTAGCTGCGCTCGATCTCCTCGGCGCCGTACACCGCGGTGGCGCCGGCGATGATGCGCGAGGGATCGATCAGGTGCGGCGCCGCGCGCGGATGCGCGACGACCCGGGCGTTGGGCAGATGCTGCAGCAGCAGGCCGGCACCGCCGGCGTGGTCCAGATGGATGTGCGTGACCAGCAGCCAGTCGATGTCGGCCGGCGTCAGCCCGGCCCGCGCGATCGCCTGCAGCAGCAGCGGCACCGAATGGTTGGTGCCGCAATCGACGAACGCGCCGCGCCCGTGTTCGACGATGAGATAACACGCGTCGAAGTGGTCGCGCTGGAAGGCGGTGTCGACCGTGTGGATGCCGTGCTGGCTCATGGCGTGCGCGCCGTATCGAGAAGGATGCGGCGATTCTAGGCAGCGCCACGTGCACGCACGATGCGGCCTTGGTCGCAAGGTCCTAGCGCGCGCTAGGCCTGCGCAGCGGCCTCGCGCAGCGCGGCCAGCGCGGCCAGCACTTCGTCGGCGGGAACGCGCAGCTCGACATCGGCCGCCGGCAGCGCGTCGGCGGAGCTCGCCTCCTTCATCGCCGCCACGCGCAGCCCCGCATCGCGCGGCGCGTCGAAGCCGCGGCTCTGCACCAGCACCTGGCCCTGCGCATCGGAGAGCTTGAAGTAGAACTTGCCGTCGGCCTCGCGGTACTGCTTGAACACCGGCAAGGACGCCTTCGGCGCCGTCTGCGCCTGCACCGTGCTCACTGAGGACAGGTCGCGCAGGCCGATCGCATCGCGCAGCTCGCCCAGGAACGGCGTGGCGTACTTCGCCCGCAGCCGCTGCGCGCCGTCGCGCAGGATCTCCTCGATGCGCGCCGGCTTGGCGATCAGCGTCTCGTAGCGCTCGCGCAGCGGCGCGACCTCGCGCTCGACGCGCTCGAACAGGCGCTGCTTGGCATCGCCCCAGCCGATGCCCTCGGCATAGGCCTGGGCGAAGTCGGCCGTTTCCTCGGCCGAGGCGAAGGCCTGGTAGAGCTGGAACAGCGGCGAGCCCTCGGTGTCCTTGGCCTCGCCCGGCGCGCGCGAATCGGTGAGGATGGAGAAGATCAGCTTCTTCAGCTCGGCCGGCGGCGCGAACAGCGGGATCGTGTTGCCATAGCTCTTGCTCATCTTGCGGCCATCCAGGCCGGGCAAGGTGGCGACGTGATCGTCGATCAGCGCCTCGGGCAGGGTGAAGTACTCGCGGCCATAGACGTGGTTGAAGCGCTGGCCGAAATCGCGCGCCATCTCGATGTGCTGGATCTGGTCGCGCCCCACCGGCACCTGATGCGCGTTGAACAGCAGGATGTCGGCGGCCATCAGCACCGGATACATGAACAGGCCCGCGGTCACGCCCGCATCCGGGTCCTCGCCGTCGGCCACGTTCCTGTCCACCGCCGCCTTGTAGGCATGGGCACGGTTGAGGATGCCCTTGCCGGCCACGCAGGTCAGGAACCAGGTCAGCTCGGAGATCTCGGGGATGTCGCTCTGCCGGTAGAACCACACCTTGTCCGGCTCCAGCCCGGCGGCCAGCCAGGTCGCGGCGATCTCCAGCGTCGAGCGCTGCGTGCGCGCCGGGTCCTGCGCCTTGATCAGGCTGTGCAGGTCGGCCAGGAAGTAGAAGCTCTCCGTGTCGGCGGCGCGGCTGGCGGCGATGGCCGGGCGGACCGCGCCCACGTAGTTGCCCAGGTGGGGCGTGCCGGAAGTGGTGATGCCGGTCAGGACGCGGGTGCTCATGCGAAGGCGGGGCGGTGGCAAGCGGGCCGTCCAGTTTACCCGCCCGCGGCGACTGCCCGGCCTAAGCGGCGGCCTGCCCGTCGCATGTGCCAACACGGCCGCAGACGACAACGGGCCCGCGAGGGGCCCGTTGCCTGATCACGCTGCGCCTGCGAAAGATCAGTGGCGCTCGTCCAGCGAACGCTCGAAGGCGTTCACTTCCTTCTGTGCGCGGTCGCGGTCCCAGCCGTAGCGCTCCTGCAGCTTGCCGGCCAGGTACTCGGCGTTGCCCTCGGCCACGTCGAACACGTCGTCGGTCAGGTCGCCCCACTTGGCCTGGGCCTTGCCTTTGAGCTGCTTCCAGTTGCCGGCGATGATGTCCTTGTTCATGCGTTCACCTCATGGTTTCAACACGGCGGATCGATGCCGTGCGGGCAGCCTGCCCGGCCGCGTGTTGCGCGCGCATGAGCCGCGCGTGGAGGGGGCGTTAGCGCACCGCGCCTGTCGCACCTGTCACCGGCGCGCACGAACAAAGAAGCCGGCTTGCGCCGGCTTCTTCGTTGAATCATTTGAACGCTGCAGCGGGATTACTTGGTCCCGGTGCCGCCGGTCTTGTCGGCGGAATCTTCCATCTTGCTGCCGACCTTCTGGACGTCCTTGCCGGCGCCCTTGACGGTGTTGCAGGCAGCCAGCGAACCGGCGAAGAAAACGGACAGCACCAGCAGGCAGATCGTGCGCTTCATTGGGAATTCTCCGAAGTTGGTTTCCCGGCTTTCCCCTTTGGAAAACCTTGATGTGAAGGCTGCCGAGCGCCTCGTCGAAACTGCGTGAACACGCTGAACAGCGGTCAGCTTCGGTTGCACAAGGCGCCGGTTCGGCCTTGCGGGAGATGGTGCCGCTTGTCCGAATCGAACGGACGACCTACCGCTTACAAGGCGGTTGCTCTACCTGCTGAGCTAAAGCGGCGATGACGCGTCGCGGCGCATTCTAGCCGTTGGCGCGTGCGCAGTCCTGCGCCACGGCGCGCGCGGCCCCGGCCTGGCCCTGCAGCGCGGTCGCCGGCGCGCTGGCGCGCACGTCGAGCCACCACTGCACCGGGCCCTCGGGACCGACCGCCTCCATGCGCGCATCGAAGCCGGCCGCCTCCAGGTCGCGCTGGCGGCGCTGGGCGGCCTCGCGCGTGCTGTAGCGGCCCAGCGCCACGCCCGAGGACGGCCCGTTGGAGATCACCATCAGGTCGTCGAAGCCGGCGGCCGTGATCCGCCGGGCCATGTCCTCGGCCGCGGCGCGATCGGCGAACGGCGCCATCACCGAGTAGGCGCGGGCCGGCTGGTTCTGGCTGCGCAGCCTGGCCGACGCGGGCGCCGGCTTGAGCCGGCCCTGGGCGGCGCGCGCCTCGGCCTCGCTGTCGAACGGACCCAGCGCCGTGCAGGCCAGCGGCGCCGGCTTCGGCGGCGGTTCCGGCGCAGGCGCAGGCGCGGGCGCGGCGACGGGCGCCGGCTTGGGCGGCGCGACCGGCTTGGCCTGCGGCGTCGGCGTCGCGGGCACGGCCGTGCTCGGCTTGGCCTCGACCAGCTGCGGCGACGGCGGCGCCTCGACCGCCGGGCGGCTGGCCGCGGCGCGACGCGCCTGGGCCAGCTGCTGCGGGGTCGGCGTCTCCAGCAAGGGCAGGCCATCGACCTGCGCGGTCGTCACCGGCGCCGGCGACGACGGCGCCATCAGCCACCACGCGGCGACGCCGAGGTTGAGGACGACCAGCAACAGGATCAGGGCACGGATCAGCATGGCGCAGGATTCTATCGGGCCGGCACGGCGCAGACCCCGGCCCACACGGCCAGGCCCTCCAGCACCAGGCTGTCGATGCGCTGCGCCTGCGGCAGCAGCGCCGCCAACGGGGCGCTGCCGCCGCCATGCAGCAGCAGCGACGGCGTCTGGCCCAGGCGCTGGGCCCCCTGCGCCAGGCTGCGTTCGATCAGGGCCACGGCCGCACCGTCGCAGCCGGAGGTCAGCGCGTCGACCGTCTCGCTGGCGAACTCGTCGAACACCCCGCCCTCGGCCGGCAGCTGCGCGGCGGCCCGGTGCAGGGCCTGCCGCATCAGCTGCGGCGACGGCGCGATGCGCCCGCCCAGGTGCGTCCCGTCGGCGGCGACCAGATCGATCGTCACCGCTGTGCCCACGCCGGCTACCAGCCATGGCCCGGCGCCGCGCGCGCGCGCGCCGAGCATGGCCAGGAACCGATCCACGCCCAGCCGCGCCGGTTCGGCATAGGCCACGCGCAGACCGGCCAGCTGCGCCTGGGTGCGTGCCAGCGAGACAAGCCGAAAGCGTTCCTGCAGGACTTCCAGCACGCCGGCAGTCAGGGCCGGCGCCGCGACGCTGGCCAGGCAGGCCGACGCGCCATACGCAGGCAGCTGCGCGCGCAGCTGGTCCAGCAGGGCGCCGCGTCCGTGATCCAGCGCGATCACCGCGCCGATCCGGCCGTCGGCCTGCAGCGGCGCGGCCTTGAGCCGGGTATTGCCCAGATCGAGCAGCCAGCGCTGCGGCATCGCCTCCCGACTCATGCCGCGCGCACGCTGACTTCGCCGGCGTGGAAGACGCGCAGGCCCTGCGCGGTCGCCACGCGCAGCGCGCCGTCCTCGGCGATGCCCTCGGCGGTGCCGACCACATTGCCCTCGTCCAGCTTCAGCGTCACCGCGCGTCCGCGCAGCGCATCCAGCGCGGCATAGCGCGACAGGAACGGCGCCAGCCCCTCGCTGTCGAACAGCGCCAGCGCCGGCAGCAGCTGCGCCAGCACCGCCGCCGCCACCGCCTGGCGCGCGGGCGGCGTCGGCAGCGCGCCCGCCAGGTCGATCCAGGGCTGGTCGATCGCCTCGCCCTGCACCTGCGGCATGCGCACATTGAGCCCGATCCCGACCACGGCGCGGACCGGGCCGCCGGCCTCGCCGCCGCCCTCGACCAGCAGGCCGCCGAGCTTGCGCCCGTCGACCGCCAGATCGTTGGGCCACTTCAGGCCTACCTGGGCCAGGCCCAGCGCGCGCAGCGCCTCGGCCACCGCCACGCCGGCCACCAGGCTCAGCCCGCCCAGCCGGGCCAGGCCGCCGCTGTAGCGCCGGGCCACCGACAGATAGATGTGCGCGGCCAGGGGCGAGGCCCAGCTGCGTCCGCGGCGGCCGCGACCGCCGGTCTGGCGCTCGGCCAGCAGCACGGCGCAGCCGTAGTCCGGGCTGGTGCGGCGCAGGAGCTCGCTGTTGGTGGAATCCAGGCTCCAGGCCACCTCCAGCTGCGCGATCAGGGCGAGTGCCTGGGCCGGCAGCGCCGCGCGCAGGGCGTCGGCGTCCAGCAGTTCGAGCGGTCCCTGCAGCGCGTAGCCCTGACCGGCGCTGCCGGCGATGGCGATGCCGGCCTCGCGCAAGGCCTGGACCCGCTTCCAGATGGCGGTCCGGGTCAGCCCGGTCTCCTGCGCCAGCAGGTCGCCCGACACCGGCCCCTGCATCAGGCGCGACAGGAGCTGGCGCTCGCGCTCGGCGGACGCGGGAGACTGAACAGGGAGGGCGGTCATCAGGCCGCCATTATGGGGAGGGCCGGCGGACGCTGTCATGGCGTACAGGAAGTCAAAAGCGCGTTATGATCGGGTTTCGCCGCTGTGTGCCCCGCCCCGGAGTCTTCCGATGCTTCGCGCCTGCCTTGCCGTTGTGCTGCTGTCCTGCGTCGCCTCGCCCGTGCTGGCCCAGAACGGGCGCACTGCCGTGGCCGCGACCGCACCGGCAGCGTCGGGCAATCGCGCCGGCGAGTCCACCACCGGCGCGACGGCGGACAAGAGCAGTCCGGCGTCCGGCTATGGCCACGCCGCCGCACCGGCGACCAGCCAGGGCGGCGGTGGCGACGACGAAGGCGTGCTGCGCCTGCGCGCGCCCAAGTGGAACAGCTTCCTGCCCGGGATGTTCCGCTGATCCAGCCGCTGTTGCGCTGGCTGCGTGGCCAGCCGCCCTCCCTCGACGACACCCTCTGGCAGCAGGCCAGCGACGGCCTGCCGTGGGTCCGTGGCCTGCAGCCGTCCCAGCGCGAGACGCTGCGCGCCCTGGCGGCGCGCTTCCTCCATCAGAAGACGATCACGGCGCTGGGCGGCCTGGAGCTGGACGAGCATGCACGCGTGCAGCTGGCCGCGCTGTGCTGCCTGCCGCTGCTGGAGTTCGGCATCGGCGGGCTGCGCGGCTGGTCGCAGCTGATCGTATATCCCGAGGCGTTCCGCGTGCAGCGCAGCCACGTCGATGCGGCCGGCGTGCTGCACGAGTGGGAAGACGAACTGGCCGGCGAATCCTGGGACAGCGGCCCGCTGATCCTGTCCTGGGCCGACGTCCAGGCCGATATCGAAGACCCGGCCGCCGGCTATTGCGTGGCCGTGCACGAAATGGCGCACAAGCTCGACGGCCTCAACGGCGTGCTCGACGGCAGCCCGCCCCTGCCCGGCAGCTGGCAGCGCGCCTGGGCCAAGGACTTCCAGCAGCACTACGACGCCCTGTGCCTGCGCGTGGACGCCGGCAAGCGCACCCGCATCGACGGCTATGCGGCCGAGTCGCCGGAGGAATTCTTCGCCGTGGTCAGCGAATACCACTTCTCCGCTCCGCAGGTCTTGCGTGAGGCAATGCCGGAAGTCGCCGAACACTTGGTCAGGCTGTACGGCGCGCCGCCGGCGATGTTCTAGCGGCGCGGCGCGGCGGCGGGATTCGGGATTCGGGATTCGGGATTCGGGATTCGGGATTCGGGATTCGGGATTCGGGATTCGGGAGTCGGGATTCGGGATTCGGGATTCGGGATTCGGGATTCGGGAATCGGGAATCGGGAATCGGGAATCGATCAGGAGCTTGCGGCCTCGAACTTCGCTTATGAAGGTTGTTGCGTCGAGAGCGGTAGCACAGCAAAAACCCGTCATCCCCGCGAACGCGGGGACCCATGGACGTCCGTCCAGGTCGCGCAAGGTCCATGGGTTCCCGCTTTCGCGACGGTAGGAAGTTGCCCGCGGCTCCTGATGTCCAACTCCGGCGCCTGCTCGGCGGCGAACAAGGAGGGTCAAAGTCGAAGAAGGACGTTATTTCCCACGCTACCTGCGCATCTGAAGCCGACTCACAGCCCCTCAGGCAGCTTCACCTCGAACCGCGCGCCGCCCAGCTCCTGCGATCGGCTGACGGTCAGTTCGCCGCGATAGCCGCGCACCAGGTCCTGCACGATCGACAGGCCGATGCCGTGGCCCTGCACGCGCTCGTCGCCGCGCACGCCGCGCTGCAGGATGTTGGCCACATTGTCCTCGGCGATGCCCGGGCCATCGTCGTCCACCGCCAGCAGCAGGCCAGCGCGACGATTGCCGGCCGAGTTGATCGGCGCGACGGTCAGCAGCACGCGCGAGCGCGCCCACTTGAACGCGTTCTCCAGCAGATTGCCCATCAGCTCCTGCAGGTCGCCCACTTCGCCGTGGAAGCGCGCGGACGGATCGATCTCGAACTCGCAGATCACGCCCTTGGCCGCATAGACCTTCTCCAGCCCGCGCACGATCTGGTCGGCATGCGGCTCGATGTCCACCGGCGCCGAGAACAGCTTGTGGCCGGTGGAGGCCGCGCGCGCCAGCTGATAGGACACCAGATCGTTCATGCGCTTGAGCTGGACGTTGAGCTCCTCGCGCAGCGCATTGGCGTGCACGCCGTCGTCGAGCTGCGCGCGCAGCACCGCCAGCGGGGTCTTCAGGCTATGCGCCAGGTCGGCCAGCGTGTTGCGCTGACGCTCCAGGTTCTCGCGCTCGGAATCGATGAAGGCGTTGATGCTCTCGGTCAGCGGCTCCAGCTCGCGCGGATGGTGCTCGGTCATGCCCTTGGCTTCACCGCGCTGGACCCGCTTGAGCTCGTTGATCACGCGCTGCAGCGGGCGCAGGCTCCAGTTGAGGATCAGCCCCTGCAGCAGCAGCAGCACCACGCCCGCGCTGCCCAGATAGACCCACAGCGCATGGCGGAAGGTCTGCAGCTGCGAGTCGAGCACCTGCGTGTCTTCGAGCACGTAGATCGAATAGGAAAACTCGCTCTTGGGCCCGCGCGCGGCCCACACCGTGCCCAGGCCGAAGCGATAGATCGCGCCGTCACGCCCGTCCAGCTGGACCATGTCCAGCGGGCCCTCGAAGACCTTGTCGTTGGGCTTGAGCATCTTGCCCTGCGGCAGATACGGGCCCAGGGTCGAATCCGACCCCCAGCCGGCCTCCGGATTGGGCAGCACGATCTGCGCGTACAGCCCGCTGCCGGGCTGACCGAAGCGCGGATCGATCACCGTCGCCGCATCCGATGGATTGATCAGCGACCCGTCGCGGGCGAAGTCCACCTTGTTGGCGAACGAATACGCATAGCCTTCCAGCCGCCGCTGCAGGTTGTCCTCGGCCGTGGTGACGAAGGCGCGGTCCAGCGCCACGCCGGCCAGCGCGAGGAAGGCCACCAGGCCCACGCTGGCGGCAAGCAGCTGGCGCGCCCGCAGCGAGCGCGGGCGCCACCGGACGATGCGTTCGCGCCCTGCCGCCGGGGCCTGCGCGGAAGGCGCGGCCCCGGGCATCAGCCCTCGTTGCGCGGGATGGCGAAGCGGTAGCCGCGGCCGCGCACGGTTTCGATCGGCTTGAGCGCGCCGTCGGGATCTAGCTTCTTGCGCAGGCGGCCGATGAAGACCTCCAGCACGTTGGAGTCGCGGTCGAAGTCCTGCTGGTAGATGTGCTCGGTCAGGTCGGCTTTCGAGACCAGCTCGCCGGCGTGCATCATCAGATACTCGAGGACCTTGTACTCGTAGCTGGTCAGATCGACATTGCTGCCGTTGACGCTGACCGTTTGCGCGGCCAGGTCCAGCGCGACCGGACCGCACTCCAGCGTGGGCTTGCTCCAGCCGGCGGCGCGGCGCAGCAGCGCGTTGACGCGGGCGAGCAGCTCCTCGACGTGGAAGGGCTTGACCAGGTAGTCGTCGGCGCCCTGCTTGAGGCCCTCGACCTTGTCCTGCCAGCTCGAACGCGCGGTCAGGATCAGCACCGGGAACTTCTTGCCCTCGTCGCGCAGCGCCTTGATCAGCTCCATGCCCGACATCTTGGGCAGGCCCAGGTCGATGATGCCCACGTCGAACGGCACCTCGCGGCCCATGTACAGGCCTTCCTCGCCGTCCTGCGCGGCATCGACGGCAAAGCCTTCGCGCTTCAAGCGAGCGGCCAGGGTTTCACGCAGCGGAGCTTCGTCTTCGACCAGCAGAATGCGCATGGAGTCTTCCTAACTGAAATGGGGACGTTGCTGAGTATCGGGTGGCAAGCTGAACGGCTCGCCATGCCGTTCAGCTTACGGGCGAGGGGGGTTAGGCCCGCGTGGACGCATCGGCGGGAAGTCGCCCCGTCCCGGACCAGGATCGCCGCGACGCGTATCGCGCCGGCTCATCGAATCGCTGTCCATGTAGCGCACGCGCCCGTCCTGGTCCATCACCTTGACCCGCATGATGTCGCGGCCGTCGAACTGCACGCGCTCGGCACCCAGCACACGCCCGCCGCTCTCGGCCTGGGCGCGGCGCACCGCGTCGGCCGCGTCCAGGCGGCCACCCGGGCCACGCTGGAGGACCGGGGCGATGCCCGGATCGACCTGCGCCCACGCCACAGACGTCGCGCCGAGCAGGAGCACGGCGGTTAAAAGGGCATCTAGAGCGCGTGAGCTGGTCATAACGGAATCGTAACGGCTATTCGCGCGGTGGGATGAACCGCGACCGACACTCCGGTGGCGAGGAAGGGGCCAGTCTTGGGGCGCCGCGGTGAATCCGTTCTGAATTTTCTGAACGGGGATGCGGACTCGTTCAGGCGCCGGGCCGGATCAGAAAAGCTCGCCCACACAGCATCTTAGCGAGCCGCCAGCGGCCTCGATGGCGGGCAGCGGCACGGACCGCGGCTCCAGACCGGCGGCCTCCAGCGCCGCCAGCGTCGCCGGGCGCAGCGCCCGGTGCGCGCTGCGGCTCATCCACACCGAATCGGGCCTCAGGCTGATCGCATTGCCGGCGAAGGCCTGCTGCTCGGCCGCGTCCAGCCCGATCACATGCGGACCGTACAGCGCCTGCAGCACCGCCAGCAGCGGTGCCGGGTCGGCGAAGCCGGCGGGGCTGACCAGCACGGCGCGGCCGGCCAGCAGCGCCAGGACCACGTTGGTGTGGTACTCGCCCAACGCCAGGTCGACCAGCAGCGTGGCCCGCAGGCCGAAGGCGGCGTGCATCAGCGCCGCGCCCTGTGCGTCGCAGCGTTCGGACAGCCCGCAGATGGCCAGGCCGCGCGCGCGGTCGATCACCAGCGATCCGGTCAGCTCGCACGGATGCGACTGGATCGAGAGGTCTTCCAGCGCATAACCGAGCACGTCGGTGAAGAAGGCCCGGATGTCGCCGCGCGCGGCCTCGCGCTGGCGCACCGGATGACGCATGCGCCCGATGATCGCGCGGCCCGGCACGGTGGCGAAGACGTTGTTGGGAAACAGCGCATCGGGCGTGGCCGCATCGCCGGCGAAGGCGATCACCGGCAGCTGCGCCGACAGCGCCTGATGCAGGGCGCGGTGCTCGGCCAGTGCCGCGGCCGCGTCGAAGCCCTCGCTCGCCATGTAGACATTGTCGCGGGCCGATTCCTCCGCACGGGCAAAGCCATCGGGCGACACCAGGAAAACGCCCCGCGCCGTGGCGGTGCCCCAGTCCGGCGCGAGCGTGCGCGCCAGAGCGAGGAAGGCCTGTGGATCGCGCGTGATCACCGGCGCACCGGCCTCAGGCGGCGGCGGTTAGCGGGGCGCCGGTGGCGGCCAGCGCGCGTTCGACCAGCGACCAATCGGCGCCGGGGCGGTGCGCACCTTCGCTCAGGATCTGGCGGAACTGGCGCCCGCCCGGCTGGCCGGCATACAGGCCCAGCACGTGGCGGGTGATGTGCTTGAGCGCGACGCCACGCGCCAGGGCCGCCTCGACATAGGGACGCAGCGCGCGCAGTAGTTCCTCGCGCGGGCGCACCTGCGTGCCGGCCAGCTGCGCATCGGCGCGATGCAGCAGATAGGGATCGTGATAGGCCGCGCGCCCCAGCATCACCGCATCGACCTGCGTCAGGTGCATGGCGATCGCCTCCAGGTCGGCGATGCCGCCATTGAGCGAGATCGTCAGCTGCGGACGCTCGCGCTTGAGCCGGTAGGCCCACTCGTAGCGCAACGGCGGGATCTCGCGGTTCTCCTTGGGCGACAGGCCATCGAGCCAGGCCTTGCGCGCGTGGACGATGAAGGTGTCGCAGCCGGTCGCGGCGACCGTGTCGATGAAGCCGGCGAAGTGCGCGTAGTCCTCCAGCTCGTCCACGCCCAGCCGGCACTTGACCGTGACCGGGATCGACACCGCCGTGCGCATGGCGGCGATGCACTCGGCCACCAGCGCCGGCTCCTTCATCAGGCAGGCACCGAAGCGCCCGGCCTGCACCCGGTCGGAGGGACAGCCGACATTGAGGTTGACCTCGTCGTAGCCGTAGTCCTGCCCGATGCGCGCGGCCGCGGCCAGCCGCTCGGGCTCGCTGCCGCCCAGCTGCAGCGCCACCGGATGCTCGGAGGCGTCATAGCCGAGCAGCCGCTCCCGATCGCCCTGCAGCACCGCATTGGCATGGACCATCTCGGTATAGAGCAAGGCGCCCGGCGCCAGCACCCGATGGAACGCCCGACAATGGCGGTCGGTCCAGTCCATCATGGGCGCTACGGACAGCTTGGGGGCGACAGTCGCGGCGTGATCCTGCGGAGGCGTGGTGGGCGCGTTCATTTCGCCTGCAATTCTAGGCTATCGACGTGAGCGGCCAGACTTGCGCCGCTCAGTCCAGCGGCCGGGCCCAGTGTGCGTAGCTGGTGCGCAGCAGCGTGCGCACGGTGCGATAGGGGATCGGCTTGCCCTTGCCGGTCAGGCGCTGGGCGACGCCCTGCCAGCCGTCGCTGTCGTCCTGGGTGCGGGCGCGCACCACGGTGCGGCAGGGCTGGGCCAGCGCCTTGGCCAGGGCGCAGGCGTAGTACACGTCGCCGGGCGCCCAGTTGGGCTGCTGCCCCAGTGCGACGACGTAGGCACGCGGCGCATCCAGGTAGCGCGCGATCTCGTCGACGAAGGCGTCGGGATAGCGCGGCGCGTAGGCGCCCAGGTCGCGCAGCCGCGCATCGATCCAGGCATCGCCGGTGTCCGGGGCGTAGGCCGGCGTCGACGGGGAAGCGGCCTGCTGCGCCGTCGCAGGCACGGCCGCCACCGCCAGCAGGGCAGCCGCGCAGACCAGCGCGCGCCAGTTCATGGCGCTTCGAGGCCGGACTCGATCCGGGCCAGCGCGCCGGGCAGTTCGCGCGCGTCCTGCACCTGGAGCAGGCGCGGGGTGTTTTCGGCCAGGTCGTGCTCGGCCTCGTGCGCCCAGGTCACGTGATACGGCATGTGGATGCCCCAGCCGCCCAGGCCCACCACCGGCGCGATATCCGAGCGCAGCGAGTTGCCGATCATGGCGAAGCGCTCGGGCCGCACGTCCAGTTCGTCGAGCACGCGCTGGTAGGTGGGCGTGTCCTTCTCCGACACCACCTCGATGCGGTGGAACAGGTCCGACAGCCCGCACTTGACGATCTTGGCTTCCTGATGGAACAGGTCGCCCTTGGTGATCAGCACGATGCGGTGGCGCGCGGCGATGGCTTCCACGGCCGGACGGATGCCGTCGATCAGTTCCACCGGATGATCCAGCGTGGCCCGACCGATGGCGATGATGTCCTGCACGTGCTGGGTGCTGATGCGCTGTGCGGTCAGCTCGATGGCCGCCTCGATCATCGACAGGGTCATGCCTTTGACGCCGTAGCCGAACACGCGCAGATTGCGCCGCTCGACCGCCAGCAGATGCTGCTGGGTACGGCGGTCGCCCAGGTCGATGTAGTGGCCGATGATCTGCTCGAACGCGGCCTCGGCCGCGCGGTAGTAGTCCTCGCTCTTCCACAGCGTGTCGTCGCCGTCGAAGCCGACCCAGTCGATCCGTGGCATGGCCACTCCTGTGAGACGTGAGCTGCACAGGATAGCGATGCCCAAGCAAAACGGGCGACCCGCAAGGGTCGCCCGTTCTGTTCGCCTGGGCCCGGCCGACGAGATGCCGGCCGGACTTGCGGTCGCCTGGGATCAGGCAGCCGGCTTGCTCTCCGGCGGCGTGGTCGTCTCGGCCGGGGCGGTGGTCTCGGCGGGCATGGTGGTCTCGGCCGGAGCCGAAGTCTCGGCCGGGGCGGTCGACTCGACCGGCGGGGTGGTGGTCTCGGCCGGGGCGGTGGATTCGACCGGAGTCGAGGCCGCCGGGGCGGTTTCGTCGGCCTTCGGGCCGCAGGCGGTCAGGGCGAGGGTGGCGGCCAGGGCGGCCGAGGCCAGCAGCGTGTTGCGGATCTTCATCAGAAAACTCCTTGGGTGCGGGACGCCGTGCGCGGATGCCGCGCGGACGCGAGGGGGTGGGCAGAACAGGTAAGGTGCGACCAGGCACCCGTGAAGGCGGCGCCTCTCGCGCATGAAACGCCGTCTTCACGCCGCGGTCAAGCGGAAAACGCGACAGCGTGCGGATTCTCGCCCGGCAGGGCCTGGACGATGGGTCCGCTTATCGGCCAGGAGTCGGTTCGCCGGCGCCGGGCCCGTAGTGCTGGGTCACGAAGGCTTTGTACTCGTCCAGCGACACGGCGCCATCGGCATTGGCATCGACCTGGTCGAACACCTGCGACAGTCCGGCGTTGCCGGCCGCCTCGGCCTTGCTGATGGAGCCATCATGGTTGGCATCCAGATCGTCCCAACGCTGCTGGCGCTGGTCAGGTGCCGGAGATGCGGCGGCGGCCGGCGCCGGTGTGGGCTGCTGCGACTGCGCCAATGCAGGCGCGACCAGGACGCTGCTGGACAGCAGCACCAGCGGGAACGCGTGGAATCGAAGACGCTTCATGCACGGGCACCTCTTTTGCATCGGAGACATGCGCCGTAGCACGGCACATGGCGCACACCCTGCGCGGGACGGCATGAACTCCACCGGTGCGACGAACCCACGACCAACGCGCCGTTAACCCGCCACGCCGCGATCAGCGTTAGGCCCGTCGTTAGCGAAGCGTGGGCATAACGTCAGGCTGGCGTTGATCGCGTGACCGAGTCCGCGCGCTGTGCGCCTCGACGCGGCTCAAGCGGCGTTGCGCGCCGAGGAACGCGCGCTGAATCCCAGGCGCGACAGCACCACGCCGACCACCGCCCCGATGGCCTCCAGGGCCACACGCGTCCCCAGCGCGTCGGGATCGTGGATGCGCTGCAGGGCCAAGCGCGCGTACACCGGGGACTCCAGCTTGACCACGCCCAGCGAGAACAGATGCCAGGCGTCGATGCCCGCGCCGATCGCCACGGCGATCACGCAGCTCCAGCCGATGGCGTGAGAATGGTGCAGCCCGGTGCGCGCAGCGATGGCATGCCAGACCGCGTACACCAGCAGGCCGATGACGAAAGCAATGGCACCGGCTTCCAGGGCGCCAAGCAGGCCGAAATGCAGCGGCAGATTCATGGGGTGGGGACGCGGTACGGGACTGGAGTCACTGTAGCAGCGCCAGGCGGCCGGTCAGGCGTCGTTCTCCGCGCGCGCGGCGATCTGCGCATCGCCTGCTTCGTCCAGGCGCAGGGCGATGGCGATCGGGCGGCAGCACACCTGGCAGTCCTCGATGTAGTCGGCATCGCCGGCCGAGGCGTCCACGGCGATCTCCAAGGGCTCGCCGCAGTACGGGCAGTGGATCAGCTGGAAGTCGAGCATCTGGCGTGGCTCAGGACACGGTGGGCGGCGGTGGTGGGGCGACCGGCGCATGCTCACGCAGCGTGCGCATGCGCAGCCACAGCCCGCCCACGTGCACCAGCGAGTACATCACCAGCGCCGCGGCCATGCCCAGCGTCAACGGACTGGCCTGCGAGCCGGCCATGGCGGCGCCGCCGGCGAAGGCGCCGCTGGCCCAGCGAAACGCCAGCCGCCCCAGCAGCAGGACCATCAGCAGCGCGCCGATCCAGGGATTGGGCGTGTACCAACCCTGCCCGTCGCGCCATTCGCTGTGCGTGTGCCGCAGCGCCAGCAGGCCCAGCCCGGCGCCGGCCAGGGCGCCCAGCACCAGCCCCGGCGCCACGTGCGGAATCAGGAAACCCAGCACGATCAGCAGCACCGTGACCAGCGCCAGCATCCCCAGGCGGATCCCCGCGCGCACCGGTCGCCAGGGCTGGCGCCCGAAGCTGCGGCGGATGCGCCGGTAGTACAGGAAGGCGATCGCCACCATGGGCAGGTACGGCGTCAGCGGCGACACGGCGTGGGCGGGCATGGGCGAGATTCCTGGCGAGGGCAGGACGCAGCGTGGAACCCGGGGACCTGCCGCGCAAGATGCCAAGTGTCACTTCTTGCGCGTGGGCGGCTGGCGCGACGGCGCCGGTGACGAACCGGTCAGCCTGACGCGGCCTGAACAACTGCGCGCCGGCCAGCGGTTACAACCGCGATTCCGCGCCTCAGCGCACTTCGAGAGCTTCGCGCCATGCCGCTTCCCCATCGTCTGCGCCTGGCCCTGCTGCCCACCCTGCTGGCGGTGGCCGCCTGCAGCGGCGCGGCCGCGCCCGAGGCGGCCTCCGGCGCCCTGCCCTTCACCGCCACGCCGGTGCACCGCTTCGACGAGCCCTGGGCAATGGCCTTCCTGCCGGATGGTCGCCTGCTGGTGACCGAGAAGCGCGGCCAGCTGCAGCTGTTCGACTTCAAGACCGGCAAGGCCACCCGGATTTCCGGCGTGCCCGAGGTCGCTTATGGCGGCCAGGGCGGGTTCGGCGACGTGCTGCCGCACCCGCAGTTCGCGCAGAACCACTGGGTGTATCTGAGCTATGCGGAGGCCGGCGAAGGCGACACCCGCGGCGCCGCGGTCGCGCGCGCCAAGCTGGTGCTAGACGCGGCCGGCGGCGGTGCGCTGCAGGACCTGCAGGTGATCTGGCGCCAGGTGCCCAAGGTCAGCGGCCAGGGGCATTACGGGCACCGGCTGGCGTTCGACCGCGACGGCAAGCTGTGGATCAGCTCCAGCGAACGGCAGAAGTTCGACCCGGCCCAGGACATGGCCAGCAACCTGGGCAAGATCATCCGGCTCAACGACGACGGCAGCGTGCCGCCGGACAATCCCTTCGCCGCCCAGGGCGGCGTGGCCGCGCAGGTCTGGTCGCTGGGCCACCGCAACATCCTGGGCCTGGCCTTCGACGCGCAGGGCCGGCTGTGGGAGCACGAGATGGGGCCCAAGGGCGGCGACGAGCTCAACTTGGTCGAGCGCGGCGCCAACTACGGCTATCCGATCGTCTCCAACGGCGACCACTACGACGGGCGCCCGATCCCGGACCACGCCACGCGCCCGGAGTTCGCCGCGCCCAAGATCACCTGGACGCCGGTGATCTCGCCGGCGGGCTTCGTGATCTATTCGGGCCGCCTGTTCCCGGACTGGAAGGGCGACGGTTTCATCGGCGGGCTCTCCTCGCAGGCGCTGGTGCGGGTGGAGTTCAACGGCACGCAGGCGCGCGAGGCCGCGCGCTATGACATGGGCCAGCGCATCCGTGAGATCGAGCAGGGGCCGGACGGCGCCTTGTACCTGCTGGAAGACGGCGAGGACGCCGGCGCCGGACACCTGATCAGGCTCACCCCGAAGGCGTGAGCCCGGCGGCAGGCGCGGGCCGCGGCACCGCGTCGGCCGGGCGCAGCGGCGCGGTGCCCAGCGCCTGCCGATAGCGCGCCAGCAGCGCCTCGACCTTGTCGACATAGGCGCGCGTCTCCGCGTAAGGCGGCACGCCGTCGTAGCGTTCCACCGCACCGACGCCGGCGTTGTAGGCGGCCAGCGCGCGTGTGCGGTCGCCGTCGTAGCGGCGCAGCAGCCAGCGCAGGTGACGCGCGCCGGCGGCGATGGACTGCTCGGGCGAGAACGGATCGGCCACCCCATAATCGCGCTGGGTGCCCGGCAGCAGCTGCATCACGCCCTGTGCGCCCTTGGGCGACACCGCGGCGGCATCGAAGCCGCTTTCGGCATGGGCGATGGCGCGCAGCAGCGCATCCTCGACCTGATTGCGCCTGGCCGCGGCGGCGAACAGCTTGGGCCAGGCATCCAGCCTGGGCGTGCCGACCTGGCCCAGGCCGGCGTGCGCCGGCTCGCCCGGCGGCGTGGCCACGGTGAAGCGTAGGTACGGCACCGCACCGGGCAGCTTGCGCGTGCCGTAGACCTTGACCCCGTCCTGCTCGCGCTCGTACAGGGTGCCGCTGAAGACGCCCATGCGCCCCCACAGGTCCGGCGTCTGCACGGCGTTGTCGTCCAGTTGCACCGCCTCGCACCTGGAGCCCGGCTCAGGCGCGGTGGACAGGCTCAGCGTACCCTCGCGCACGCAGCGATAGACCGTGCGCGCCAGCGCCGGCGGCGAGACGATCAGGCACAGCAGGAGCAGGGCGAGCGCGCGCATGGCGCGCGAGTATGGCCAGTGCGCGTCAGCGGTGCGTGTTGGCCGGGGCGTCGGCCTGCCCCAGCCGTCTTTCCCGCGAACGCGGGAACCCAGCGCGTTGGGGGCTTCTCTGGGGACACCTCCCGGTTCCCGCGGGAAGCGGGAACCCCGGGCTCGAACCGCGCTTACTCCTTGGTGATGCGATGCCCGCCGAAGCCGTTGCGCATCGCCGCCAGCAGCTTGTCGGCGAAGGAGTCCTTCTCGCGCGAGCGCAGGCGCTCGAGCAGGGACAGGGTGATCACCGGCGCGGACACGTCCAGGTCCAGCGCCTCCTTGGCGGTCCAGCGGCCCTCGCCGGAGTCCTCCACGTAGGGCGCGATGCCGGCCATGGTCGGGTTCTGCTTCAGCGCATCGGCGGTCAGGTCCAGTAGCCAGGAGCGCACCACCGAGCCGGTCTGCCAGATCTGCGCGACCTGGTGCAGATCGAGTTTGAAATCGGCCTTGCGCTCGAGGATGGCGAAGCCCTCGGCATAGGCCTGCATCATCCCGTACTCGACACCGTTGTGGACCATCTTGGTGAAGTGGCCGGCGCCGGTCGGGCCGACATGGCCCCAGCCGGTGGTCGGCGACGGCGCAAGCGTCTCGAAGATCGGCTTGAGCAGGGCCAGCGCGTCGTCGGCGCCGCCGACCATCATGCTGTAGCCCTCGGTCAGGCCCCACACGCCGCCGCTGGTGCCGCAGTCGACGTAGTGCAGGCCGGCCTCCTGCAGGCGCTGGGCGCGGCGCAGGGTGTCCTGGTAGAACGAGTTGCCGCCGTCGATGACGATGTCGCCCTTGGCCAGCAGCGGCAGCAGCGTGTCCAGGGTGTCGTCGACGATCTTGCCGGCCGGCACCATCAGCCAGACCACGCGCGGCGCGGACAGGCCGGCGACCAGCGCCTGGAGCGACTCGGCCGGGGTGATGCCCTGGGCGGCGACGCGCTGGCGCGCCTCGGGCGATGGATCGAAGCCGCTGACCGTATGGCCGCCCTGCGCCAGCCGCTGCGCCATGTTGGCCCCCATCCTGCCCAGTCCGACCATACCCAGTTCCATCAGCGTGTCCTCTTTCGATGCCAGGCGCGTATGCGCGAAGTCGACAAGGATAGGTCGCCTCCGTGAGCGGCGGGTATGCGGACGATGGCAGGGCCCGCACCGCATCGTTGCAGTGGCGGGCGGAAGGTGGCGCGGCGTGGCGTGCGTGGCGTCGATCTGCCCCCTCCCTTTGGCCGCAGGCCAAGGGGAGGGCTGGGGAGGGGTGCTCTTCGGAAGGCAAAAGCAAAAGCCCCCCCTCCCAACCTCCCCCTTCGCTGCGCGAAAAGGGGAGGAGCCTCAGTAGCGCCCGGACCTGATGTCAGTCGCGCACCAGCGTGACGTAGGCGCCGCTGCCGATGACCTGGAAGGTCTCGTTGTCCACGCGCCGCACTGGCGAGCCGTCGTCCAGCGCGTAGCGGTCGTGCGGATGGCCGGCGTCGGTGCCGCCGGCTGGCGCAGGGAGAATGCGCACGCGGCGGCGCTCGCCGGTGCTGTCCTGCGTGACGAAATAGCGGGTGTCCATCGTGTCGTCCCTCCCGAGGCTGTCGATGTGAGGCACGAGCCTAGGCCCGCCCGGATGAAGATCGGCTGCATGACCCAGGTGCGGCGCGGCAAGATCCGGGCAACCGGGACACCGAGCCCACAATCTCGTGACGGCCCAGCGTCTTCCCCCAGTCGGACGCCACAGGACACGGCCTGAAACGACAAAGGCCGCCCGAAGGCGGCCTGGCCGGTCGACCCACGCAGCCGGCGCGGTCAGAGCGCGTCGGGCGCCTGCGAGGGCGTCGTGGCCGGCGCCGTCGACTGCGGCACCAGGGTGCCGTCGGCCGGCTTGGCCTCGCTCGCCGGGACCGGGATGGACTCGCCCACCGGCTGCGGCTGCAGGGGCTGCGGGGCCGGCGGCGGGGTCTCGGCCGGCTTGGCCGCGGCGTCGGGCTTGGGCTTCTTCGGCGGCGGGGGCGGCAGGTAGCGCTCGACCAGGGCGAAGAACGAGCGGTAGAAGGTGGGCTGCTGCACGGTCAGGCTGGCCACGCGCACCAGCGAGTCGTCGGTGCTGCCGAAGGGCAGCGACAGCGAGCCCAGCGCGGTGCCCACGCTGGCCGAGGTATTGGACTTGCGCAGGTTGTAGCGGTCCTGGGTGGCGCTGGCGAACACCCACGACTCGCCCGAGGCCTGGGCCACGCACGAGACGCGGATGGCGACCTGTTCGTGCACTTCCGGCTCGGGCTGGAAGTTCTTGTTGGCCTCCACCGTGGAGGCGTCCGAGCGGCTGACCACGTAGCCCTGGCTCAGCAGCGCGCGACGCGAGGCCTCACAGACCTGCTCGGGCGAGCGGTCGAAGGTGCGCGAGTAGGTGCCGTCCGAATCGAAGTTCTCCTTGGCCAGCATCTCGCCCTTCTTCTCGAACGGCATATGGCCGCAGCCGGCCAGCAGCAGGACAGCGGTCAGAGGGACGAGGGAGAACAGGCGATTGGGCATGGGGACCGGCCGGACGTGCTGATGGAAACCCTTGAAGGATAACCCCGACGCGCGAAATCGGTTTCATCCCTCCCTGCGACCCGCTCAGTCGGCGTTCGGCCCGGGCGCGCGCGTCGCACGGCGCCATCACGAGACGCCACCTACCCTGCCGGCAGATCTGGACAGGAGGCATCCCCATGCAGGTGCTGATCACCGGCGGCAGCGGCTTCATCGGCCAGGCCCTGTGCCCGGCGCTGCTGGCCCGCGGCTGGCAGGTCAGCGTGGTCTCGCGCGACCTGCAGGCGGCGGCCGAGGTGCTGCCGCAGGGCGTGCGCCTGCTGGCCGACATCGAAGGCGCCGGCGGCGCCGATGCGGTGATCAACCTGGCCGGCGCGCCGCTGGCCGGGCAGCGCTGGACCGAGCGCTACAAGCAGCAGCTGCGCGAATCGCGCCTGCGTACCACCGAGGCGCTGCTGGCTTGGATGCAGGGCCTGACCGTGCGCCCGGCGGTGCTGGTCTCCGGCTCGGCCATCGGCTACTACGGGCCGCGCGACGACACCCCGCTGACCGAAACCGACCCGCCTGGCGAGGATTTCGGCGCGCACCTGGCGGCCGACTGGGAGGCCGCGGCCTGGCCGGCCCAGCAGCTCGGCGTGCGTACGGTCTGCCTGCGCACCGGCGTGGTCCTGGACGGCGGCGGCGGCGCACTGCAGCAGCTGCTGACGCCGTACCGGCTGGGCCTGGGCGGGCCGATCGGCAGCGGCGAGCAGTGGTTCAGCTGGATCCAGCGCGAGGACCTGGTGCGCCTGATCGTGTGGCTGATCGAACAGGACACGCTGGAGGGCCCGGTCAACGGCACCGCGCCCGAACCGGTGCGGCAGCGCGACTTCGCCGCCGCGCTGGGCCGCGCCTTGCACCGCCCCACCCTGCTGCCCACCCCCGGCTTCGCACTGAAGGCGGCGTTCGGCGAAATGGGCCAGATGCTGATAGACGGTCAGCGCGTGATCCCGGCCCGCGCCCAGGGCCAGGGCTTCCAGTTCCTCTATCCCACCCTCGACGACGCGCTGGCGCGCAGCCTGGAGCGCGAGGCCTGAGTCAGCCCTCCGCCGCGGGCGTCAGCAGCGCGCGCAGTTGCGCGGCGCGTGCGGCGATGGCGGCGCGCTGGTCCCCGTCCAGCCGCTCCAGGCTGCGCCATTGCAGCGCCGCACGGGGATGGTCGGCGAAGCGCCGCGCGTGGCGCAGCAGGAAGTCCCAGTACAAGGTGGTGAACGGACAGGCATCCTCGCCGCTGGCCGCGCCCGGGTCGTAGCGGCAGCCCTGGCAGTAGTTGGACATGCGCTGGATGTAACGGCCCGAGGCGGCATAGGGCTTGGACACCATGCGTCCGCCATCGGCGAACTGGCTCATGCCCAGCGTATTGGGCAGCTCCACCCATTCGACCGCATCGACATAGACCGCCAGATACCAGGCGTGGATCTGCGCAGGCGCGACGCCGAGCATGAGCGCGAACGCACCGGTCACCATCAGCCGCTGGATGTGATGGGCATAGCCCAGCTGCAGGGTCTGCTGCAGCGTCTGGCGCATGCACACCATGTGCGTTCGCCCGTCCCAATAGAAGGCCGGCAGCGGCTGCCGCGCGTCCAGCGCGTTGTCCTGGGCGAAAGCCGGCATGCGCAGCCAGTACACCCCGCGCACGAACTCGCGCCATCCGATCACCTGGCGCACGAAGCCTTCCACCGCCTCGATCGGCGCATGGCCGTCGCGCCAGGCGCGCACCGCCGCCTCGACCACCACGCGTGGGGAGAGCAGCTTGAGGTTCATCGCCGCCGACAGCAGCGCATGGAACAGCCACGGCTGATCGGTCCACATCGCATCCTGGTAGCGGCCGAACTGCGGCAGGCGCAGCGCGACGAAGTCGTCCAGCGCCTGCCGCGCCTGCGCCGGGGTGAGCGGCCAGTCGAAGCGCGACAGGTCGCCGGGCCGGTCGCCGAAGCGCGCGCGCACCAGCGCGATCACCTCGCCGGTCACCGCATCGGGCGGGAAGGCGGGCGGCGCCGGCAGCGGCGGCGGCCCGGCCTTGCCGAAGGACTTGCGGTTGTCCGCGTCGAAGTTCCAGCGCCCGGCCACCGGCTGCGCGCCGTCCATCAGCACCTGCTCGCGGCGGCGGATCCAGCGGTAGAAGTGCTCCATGCGCAGCTCGCGCCGGCCGCGCGCCCAGTCGGCGAAGTCGGCCGGATCGCAGAAGAAATGCAGGTCCGGCCGCTCGCTCCAGCCGAGGCCGGCCTCGGCCACCACCCGCGGCAGCGACTGCGCCAGGCGCCATTCGCCCGGCCTGACGGCGACGACCTTCTCCGGCCGCAGCGCGGCCAGGTCGTGCGCCAGCGCCTCTTCGAGCGTGGCGAAGTCGTGGCGGTCCAGCGCGCGGTATTCGACGCGCCAGCCGCGCGCCCGCAGCGCATCGCGGAAGTGGCGCATGGCCGCCAGGAACAGCGCGATGCGCGGCTGGGTGCTCCACACATGCGAGGCCTCGTGCGCCACTTCGGCCATCCACACCGCGTCGCGGTCCGGGTCGAAGTCGTGCAGCGCGGCCGAGTCGGGGTCGAGCTGGTCGCCCAGCACCACCACCAGATGGCGCAGGCCAGGGCTCGCGCTCACAGGCTTCAGTCCGCGCGCTCGGCGGCGGCGGCGCTGTCCTGTTCGACCGCCATCAGCGCAAGCGAGCGGCCCAGCGCGGTCCAGGCCGCGCCGGCCGGCACCGCGCGCGCGTTGCTGCGGCCGCTGGTGTCGATCTGCACGCGCCAGTGCTCGCCCTCGACCGTGGGCAGATGGAACACCACGTCCTCGGGGTTGGCGTTGAGCAGCATCAGCAGGGTCACGTTGGCCGCCACCTGACGCAGGCCGCTGGCCGGCGCGCGGCCGTCCAGGCGCATCATCAACGCACGCGCCTGCGGGTTGTGCCAGTCCTCCTCGGCCATCTCGGTGCCGTCCGGGGACATCCAGGTCACGTCCTTGATGCCCAGCTCCTCGTCGAACTTGCCGTCGAAGAAACGCGCGCGGTGCAGCAGCGGATAGCGCCGGCGCAGCGCGGTCAGGCGCTGCACGAAGCGGGTCAGCTCCGCGCCATCCGGAGAGGTTGCGGCCGCCCAGTCCAGCCAGCTGATCGCGTTGTCCTGGCAGTAGGCGTTGTTGTTGCCTCCCTGGGTGCGGCCGAACTCATCGCCGGCCTGCAGCATCGGCGTGCCCTGCGACAGCAGCAGCGTCGCCAGCAGGTTGCGCTGCTGGCGCGCGCGCACCGCGTTGATCTGCGCGTCGTCGGTGGGTCCCTCGACGCCGTAGTTGCACGACAGGTTGTTGTCGGTGCCGTCGCGGTTGTCCTCGCCGTTGGCTTCGTTGTGCTTCTCGTTGTAGCTGACCAGGTCGCGCAGGGTGAAGCCGTCGTGGGCGGTGACGAAGTTCACCGAGGCGCCGGGCCGGCGGCCGCGGCGGTTGAACAGGTCGGCGCTGCCGGTCAGGCGCGTGGCCAGCTCGGAAAGCTTGCCTTCGTCGCCGCGCCAGAACGCGCGCACGTTGTCGCGGAACTTGTCGTTCCACTCCACCCAGCCCGGCGGGAAGCCGCCGACCTGGTAGCCGCCGGGGCCGACGTCCCAGGGCTCGGCGATCAGCTTGACCTGGCTCAGCAGCGGATCCTGCCGGCACGCGGCGAGGAAGCCGCTGGAAGGGTCGAAGCCGTGTCGCTCGCGCCCCAAAATCGTGGCCAGGTCGAAGCGGAAGCCGTCCACGTGCATCTCGGCGACCCAGTAGCGCAGCGAATCCATCACCATGCGCAGCGCGCCGGCGTTGGTCAGGTCGAAGGTGTTCCCGGTGCCGGTGTCGTTGATGTAGTAGCGGCGGTCGTCGGCCAGGCGGTAGTAGCTGGCGTTGTCGATGCCCTTGAACGACAGCGTCGGCCCCATCTGGTTGCCTTCGGCGGTGTGGTTGTAGACCACATCCAGCAGCACCTCCAGCCCGGCGTGATGCAGGCGCGCGACCATCTGCTTGAACTCGTGCACCGAGCCGGTGGCCATGTAGCGCGAGTGCGGGGCGAAGAAGCCCAGCGTGTTGTAGCCCCAATAGTTGGACAGGTCCTGCTCGAGCAGGTGCTGGTCGTCGGCGAAGGCGTGGACGGGCAGCAGTTCGACCGCGGTCACGCCCAGGCCCTGAATGTACTCGACCAGCTCGTCGTTCTTCAGCGCCGAGAAGGTGCCGCGCAGATTCTCGTCCACGCCCGGGTGGGTCATGCTCAGGCCACGGATATGGGCCTCGTAGATCACCGTGCGCTGCCAGGGCGTGAGCAGGCGCTTGTCGTTGCCCCAGGTGAAGGCCGGATCGATCACCGCGCACTTGGGCATGTAGCCGGCGCTGTCGCGGCGGTCGAAGGACAGGTCCTTGTCCTTGTGGCCCACCGTGTAGCCGAACAGGTGCGGCGCCCACTTGGGCTCGCCCACGATCTGCTTGGCGTACGGGTCCAGCAGCAGCTTGTACGGGTTGAAGCGATGGCCGGCGTCGGGCGCGTAGGGTCCGTGCACGCGATAGCCGTAGAGCTGGCCGGGCCGCGCGTCGGGCAGGTAGCCGTGCCAAATCTCGTCGGTGTATTCGGGCAGCACGATGCGCTCGGCCTCGCGCCCGCGCTCGTCGAACAGGCACAGCTCCACGCGCGTGGCGTTGGCCGAATACAGGGCGAAGTTCACGCCCAGCCCGTCCCAGGTGGCCCCCAGCGGGAAGGGCCGGCCCTCGCGGATGCGCGAGCGGCGGACCGGGCGACGCTTGTCCTGGGCGCGGGCCGGCCGGGTGCGGGGGGGCGCGAGGGTCACGGCGTGTCAGCGTCCTCGGATCGGGGCGTCAGGGTCGAGCCGCTCTGCTCGGCCACGCGCGATTCGGCATCGGCCAGGCGTTCGGCCATGGCCCAGTGTCGCGCGGACTGGCCGTCGGGGCGACCCTCGGCTTCCCAGATCTCGTGAGCCAGCTGTTCGATACGGAGCCTGCGGGCATTGGGGTCCATGGCGAAACGTCATTCAGGGGCGACCAGCACGGCCACCGGGGCATGGGCGAACAACTCGGACAGCGCGATGCGTCCCGAGGGTATCTGCAGCACGCGCCCATCGGGCAGGCTGTGCCAGGTGCCATCGGGAACGGGCAGCGCCCCATCCTGCCACCAGTCTGCCGGCAGCTGCGGCACGGCGGCGTCGACGAGTCCCTCGGCCACCAGCCGCGGCACCGCGACCACCAGGCGCTGGCCCTCGTGCTGGCGGCGGAAGGCCAGCACCTGCCCGGCGCGCGGCCCCTCGGCGTGCAGCACGCGGTAGTCGCCGCGGGCGAACAGCTCGGGCAGCCGCGCCCGCAGCTGCAGCAGCAGCGCGACCAGGCGCGCCTTGGCCTGGCCGCTGCGCCAGTCCTGCAGCAGCGCGGCCCAGGAGGCCTCGTCGGCCAGCCAGCGGCGGCGCAGGTCGAAGTCCACCGGCCGACGGTTGTCCGGATCGACCAGCGACAGGTCCCAGCCCTCGGTGCCCTGGTAGAGATCGGGCACGCCGGGCGCGGTCAGCCGCAGCGTGGTCTGGGCCAGGCCGTTGACCGCGCCGGCCGCGCCGATCGACTGCGCGGCGCCGTGCAGGGCGGTGCGCAGTGCCTTGCCTTCGGGTGCGACCAGGGCCAGGTCGAGCAGCGCGCGTGCGGCGGTCTCGTAGGCTTCGTTGGGCTCGGTCCAGGTGCTGTGCAGCTTGGCCTCGCGCAGGGCCTTGGTCTGCCACTGGGCCACGCGCTCGGCGAAGGCCGCCAGACCGTCGGCATCGTCCAGGCCCAGTTCCAGCGGCCAGGCGCCGACCAACGTCTGCCACAGCATCAGCGCATCGCCCGGCGAACAGGCATCCGCGCCGATCCGCGCGCCCGCCAGCGCGTTGAAGGTCTGCACCTGCTCGGCCCACCACGGCGCGCGGCCGCTCAGCACCGCCAGGCGCATGCGCACGTCTTCGCCGCGCTTGTGATCGTGGGTGGCGGTGGCGAGCATCGCGCGCTGGTGCCCGGCGGCATGCGCCTGGACGCTGGTATGGAAGACCTGCGGATCGGTCGCCAGATGCTGCGGATGCGAGCCGACCTCGTTGCGCGAGAGCAGCACGCCGTGGCGATAGAAGGCCGTGTCCTCCACCGACTTGGCATTGAGCGGCGCGGACAGCTGCTCCAGCCGCCGGCGCAGCACGCGACGCAGGCTGCGCTGCACGTTGGGCGTATCGGGGTCGTCGTGCATCCAGCGCTGCAGCGCGTCGATGGCGGCCTGCACGCGCGGATTGGCCTGTTCGCGCGCGGCCTGCGCGGCGCGCGCGAACAGCGCCGCATCGCCCTCGTCCAGCCCGTCGTTGCCGGCATAGGTGCGGTACACGGGGAAGCGCCGCATCACCGCGGTCAGCGCCTTGCCCATCATCTGCGGGCTGAACTCGCGGCAGATCGGGTCCAGGTGCGCGCAGGCCACCGCGGCCTGCTGGGCGCGGGTGAACTCGGCCTGCAGCGAGGCGTCCAGGATCTCGCCACGCGCCTGGAATTCCTCCTGCGCAAAGTCCCCGCTGCGCCCGCTGACACGCTGCCACAGCGCGGTGAGCGCCGCCTCGCCGTCCGCGTCGTGCAGCACGCCGGAGACCTGGTCCATGAAGTCGTAGCCGGTGGTGCCCTGCACCGGCCAGTCGCGCGGCAGGGTCTCGCCGGGCGCCAGGATCTTCTCCACCAGCAGGGTCACCTTGCCCGGGCGCAGGCCACGCTTGCGCCCGGCCTTGTCGACCTGCGCGCGCAGCCGGCGCAGGTAGCCCCGCGGATCGGCCAGGCCGTCGACATGGTCCAGGCGCAGGCCATCGAGCACGCCCTCGGCGATCAGCCGCAGCGGCAGCGCGTGCACGGCAGCGAACACGTCCGGCCGCTCCACGCGGATGGCCGCCAAGGACGTGATGTCGAAGAAGCGCCGGTAGTTGACCATGTCGTTGCCGACCGCCCACCACGCCAGCCGGTAGGACTGGCGTTCGAGCAGCCGGTGCAGCGTGCTCTCCCCGCGCGCGGTGCCCTGGCTGATGCGCCAGGCCCAGTCGCGGCGCAGCGCCAGATCCGCAGGGACCGCCGCGCCGTCCACGCGCACCGGGAAGCAGGCGTCGTGGTGTTCCAGCTGCAGCTCGCCGGCCGCGGACACGCCCAGCTTGAGCGCGCCTTCGGCCAGCGCCTGCGCGTAGGGCCGGTCCAGCACCGGCAGCCAGAGCTTGCCGTCGTGGCCGGGGCTGCGCCAGTCGATGTCGAACCAGTCGGCATGCTTGCTGCGGCGGCCGTGCTTGAGTACGTCCCACCACCACGGATTGGTCGCATGGGCGGCCATGTGGTTGGGCACGATGTCCAGCAGCAGGCCCATGTCGTGCGCGCGCACCGCCGCGTGCAGCGCCATCAGCCCCTGCTCGCCCCCCAGCTCGGGATTGACGCGGGTCGGGTCGGTAACGTCGTAGCCATGGGTCGAGCCGGCCACGGCCGTGCCGATCGGCGACAGATAGAGATGGCTCACGCCCAGCTGCGCGTAGTACGGCACCTGCGCGGCGGCATCGTGCAGGGTGAAGCCTTCATGCAGCTGCAGGCGCGCGGTGGCGCGTAACTCGGTCATGGCGTCCCCTCGCCGCGTGCGGTGGCGAACGCGGCCAGCGCCGCATCCAGGTGTGGCGTGTCCTGCGGCAGGCGCCGCGACCAGTTGGGATGGCCTTCGACCACGCCGGGCAGATTGGGCTGTTCCTCCAGGCCCAGCGCGTCCTCGGCCGGCAGCAGCGCCAGCGGCGCCGGGCTGTGCGCGGCGAAGGCCAGCCAGCTGGCCAGCGTCTGGCCATCGCCGCCGTCGGCGCGCACCTGCGCCTGCAGGCGCGCGACGTCCTGGCTGCGCTGGGCGTCTTCGGCGGCGCGGTCGATCCGGCCGCCGGTGCCCAGCCGTTCGCGCCAGTCCAGGTCGCGGCCGATGCGCCAGCCGGCCAGGGTCGGCAGGTCGTGCGTGGTCGTGGTGGCCACCGCGGAGCGGCGCCACTGCGCCGGCGGCAGGAAGGCGCCGTCCGCGTCGCGGGTGAACATCAGCACATCGATGCCCAGCACGCCGTGCGCGGCCAGCACCTCGCGCAGGCCATCGGGCACCACGCCCAGGTCCTCGCCGATCACGACGCAGCGCTGGCGCCAGGATTCCAGCGCCAGCAGCCGCAGCAGGTCCTCGAAGGGATAGCGCAGATACACGCCGTCGCCGGCCCTGCCGCCGTCGGGCAGCACCCACAGCCGCAGCAGCCCGAGGATGTGGTCGATGCGCACGCCGCCACGCTGGCGCATCACCGCACGCAGCAGCGCGATGAAGGGCGCGAAGCCGCTGGCGCGCAGGCCGGCCGGCGAATAGCTGCCGATGCCCCAGGCCTGGCCGTCGGCGTTGAAGGCATCTGGCGGCGCGCCCAGCACCAGGCCGTGCAGCACCGCCTGCGGCCACGCCGCGGCCTCGGCGCCGTGCGGATCGAAGCCCACCGCCAGGTCGCTGATCAGGCCCAGGCGCATGCCCGCCGCACGGGCCTGCCGCTGCACGTCCTGCCAGCTGCGCGCGGCCAGCCACTGCGCATAGCGGTGCAGGCCGGGATCGCCGTCGCCGGCATCGGCCGCGGCGAAGGTCACGTGCTGCTCCAACGCCGGCCCGCCGTCCGCGATGAAGGCCTGCAGATCCGCCTGCAGCGCCTCGGGCAAGGCCTGCTCGCGCAGCGCGCGCAGCCAGGCCCACTTGGCCTGCGCACCGTCGTGCCAGTCGACCAGCGGGGCCGCGTTCAACTGGGCCAGGCGCGCCTCGAGCCCGGCCGCCTGCAGGGCCTGCCACGCCAACGCCTCGCCCAGCACCAGCGCCGGTGCGGCATACAGTGGATCGAAGAAGCGCCGGTCGCTGGGCGAATACGGACTGTAGTGGCGCTGCAGCGGCCGCGCGGCATGGATCGGGCTCAGCGCCAGCGCATCGCCGCCGGCCGCGCCCACGCGCCGCGCCCAGTCCAGCGCGCCCTGCGCATCGCCGATGGAGGCATCCAGCGGCGTGCGCGCCGAATAGACCTGCAGCCCCACGCCCCAGGCGCGCGGCTGCGCCACCCCGCAGGCATCGGCCACCGACCAGCAGCGCGTGGGCGCGATGGCCAGCGCGATGCCGTCTTCGCCGGCGCCTTCGCACAGCACGCGGTAGTAGCCGGGCACCGCGACAGGGCCGAGCGCGCCCTGCTCGTCGAACCGGCCTTCCTGGGCCTGGCCGTGCTCATCGAGCAGCTTATACGCGGCGCCCGGCCGGCCCTCGACGGCCACCGGCGTATCGACCACCGCGGTCCGCAGCGCCGGCCGGCCCTGCATGGCTTCCAGCCGGCGCTGGCTGTCGGCGCACTGCGCCGGCGTGGCGCAGGGCAGCTCCATCGCCTCGAGCACGGCGCGCAGCGTCGTATCGGCCACCGTGCGCGGCTGGCTGGCCACGTCGACCCAGTCGACCAGCAGGCCGGCGGCGTCCGCCAGCGCATGCAGCGCGTCGGCGCTCATGCCTGCGCGTCCTGCCACCACGCGCGCAAGGAGTTCGGGCCCAAGGCATCGCTGTCGGCATCGGCGCCTTCGGCATGCAGCAGACGCGCGCCGGCAGGCACGGGCACGGTCAGCGGCGCGGCGCCCAGGTTGAATTCCACCTGCAGCACCGCCGTGCCCAGCTGCCAGCGCGCGACGATCGCGCCCGGCGCCAGCACCTGCGCGCCCAGCGCGCGCGCCTGATCCAGATGCGGCACCAGCTGCGTGGCGCGCACCTGCAGCAGCTGCGCGAACCATGCGGCGAACGCCGCGCCCTCGCCGCGCAGCGACTCGCCGATGTCCACCCTGGACACCTCGAAGGTCTGCACCGCATTGGGGTCCGGGATGCTCGCCCGCACCGCCGGATTGGCGAACGCGGCGAACTGCGCGAACTCGCGCCGCCGGCCCTCGCGCACCGCCTCGTCCAGCGGCGCCTGGTAATCGGTGAAGAACTGGAACGGCTGCCGCGCGCCCCAGGGCTCGCCCATGAAGAACAGCGGGATCATCGGCGTCAGCGCGGTCAGCGCCAGCGCCACGCGCAGCGCCGACGGGGCGACCTGGGTGATCAGGCGATCGCCCATCGCGCGGTTGCCGATCTGGTCGTGGTTCTGCGCGAACACCACGAACTTGGTCGGCGGCAGATGGCCGGACGGCTCGCCGCGCACATGGCCGCGCGGATCGGGCTGGCCCTGGTAGGCGAAGCCCTCGCCCAGCACGCGCGCCAGGTGCCCGCTGGCATCGTCGGCGAAGGCGGCGTAATAGCCCTCGTCCTCGCCGATCAGCAGCACGTGCAGGGCATTGTGGAAGTCGTCGTCCCACTGCGCGGTGTAGCCGTCGGCCAGGCGGAAGGCCTGGTTGGCCTCGTTCTCCAGCACCAGGTGCACGTGGCGGCCTTCGGCCACGCTGGCGACGATGGCCTGGCGCAGGGTCTCCAGAAAATCGTTGGGCACAATCGCGTGCACCGCATCCAGACGCAGGCCGTCGAAGCGGTATTCGTGCAGCCACATCAGCGCGTTGTCGATGAAGTAGCGCTGCACCGCCTCCTGGCGGAAGTCGATGGCCGGGCCCCACGGCGTGTGCGCATCGGCGTTGAAGAAGGTCTCGGCGTACTGGTGCAGGTAGTTGCCGTCCGGGCCGAAGTGGTTGTAGACCGCGTCCAGCAGCACCATCAGGCCGTGGCCGTGGGCCGCGTCGATCAGCGCCTTGAGTTCGTCAGGGCTGCCGTAGGCCGCCGCCGGCGCGTACGGCAGCACGCCGTCATAGCCCCAGTTGCGCATGCCGGGGAAGGCGTTGAGCGGCATCAGCTCAATAGCGGTAATGCCCAGCTCGACCAGGCGCGGCAGCTGCGCCATCACCCCGGCGTAGCCGCCGCTGGTGCCGACGTGCAGCTCGTAGAGTACCGCCTCGCGCCAGGGCCGGCCCTGCCAGTCCGCGTGCTGCCAGACATAGGCCTCGGCATCGACCACGACGCTGGGGCCGTGCACACCCTCGGGCTGCCAGCGCGAGGCCGGGTCCGGTACCGGCTCGGCATCGTCGATGCGATAGCGGTAGCGCGTGCCCGGAGGCAGCGGCAACACCGTATCGAAGCTGCCGTCGTCGCGGCGCGTCAGCGGCTGCGACGCCTGCCCTTCCACCTCCAGCCGCACCTGGTGCGCGTCCGGCGCCCACAGCCGGAACCGCGTCTGCCCGTCGGCGCATGCGACCGCGCCGAGCCACGAACTGCCCGGATGCTCCCCCTGGCCCGGCATCAGACGGCTCGCAGCCAGATGGTGGAAAGCGGGGGCAACGCCAGCGAGAGCGACTGCGCATGCCCGTGCATGGGCACCGGCTCGGTGCTCACCGCCCCGGCGTTGCCGACGTTGGAGCCACCGTAGTGACCGCTGTCGGTATTGAGGATCTCGCGCCACTGACCGGCACGCGGCACACCGACGCGATAGCCATAGCGCGGCATCGGGGTGAAGTTGCTGACCGCCAGCACCGGCGCGCCGTCGCCATCGCGATCGAAGCGGACGAAGGCGAACACGCTGTTGGCATGGTCATCGCCCACCGACCAGTCGAAGCCCTCAGGCATGTGGTCGTTGCGATACAGCGCCGGCTCGGCGCACAGCAGGCGGTTGAGGTCGCCCACCAGCTGCGCCAGGCCGTGATGCTCGTGCTGCTGCATCAGCCCCCAGTCCAGCTGCGTGTCGTGGTTCCACTCCGACCACTGGCCGAACTCGCCGCCCATGAAGAGCAGCTTGCGGCCCGGATGGGCCCACATGAAGCCGAAGTACGCGCGCAGGTTGGCGAAGCGCTGCCAGGCATCGCCCGGCATGCGCGTGAGCAGCGAGCCCTTGCCGTGCACCACTTCATCGTGCGAGAGCGGCAGCACGAAGCGTTCGGAGAACGCATAGACCATGCCGAAGGTCATCTCGCTGTGGTGATGCTTGCGGTGGATGGGATCGCGCTTCATGTACTCGAGCGTGTCGTGCATCCAGCCCATGTTCCACTTGTGGGTGAAGCCCAGGCCGCCGTGCTCCGGCGGCTGCGTCACCCCGCCCCAGGCGGTGGACTCCTCGGCGATCATCATCACGCCGGGGAAGCGGCGGCCGACCTCGCCGTTGAGCCGGCGGATGAACTCCACCGCCTCCAGGTTCTCGCGACCGCCGTGCTGGTTGGGCACCCACTCGCCCTCGCTGCGGCTGTAGTCGCGGTAGAGCATCGAGGCCACCGCGTCCACGCGCAGGCCGTCGATGTGATAGCGCTCGATCCACTCCAGCGCGCTGCCGACCAGATAGGCCGAGACCTCGTGCCGCCCGTAGTTGTAGATCAGGGTGTTCCAGTCCTTGTGGAAGCCCTCCTTGGGATCGGCATGCTCGTACAGCGCGGTGCCGTCGAAGCGCTGCAGGCCATGCGCGTCGTTGGGGAAATGCGCGCTGACCCAGTCCAGGATCACGCCGATGCCGGCGTTGTGGCAGGCATCGACGAAGCGGGCGAAGCCTTCCGGGCTGCCATAGCGCGCGGTCGGCGCGTACATGCCCAGCGGCTGATAGCCCCAGGAACCGCCGAAGGGATACTCGGTGATCGGCAGCAGTTCGATATGGGTGAAGCCCAGCCACTGCACGTATGGGATCAGCGCATCGGCCAGCTCGTCCCAGTTCATGTGGCGGCCGTCCTCGCGCAGGCGCCAGGAACCGGCGTGCAGCTCGTAGATCGAGATCGGCTCGGGCGTGGTCGCGCGGGCCGCGCGACGCGCCATCCACTCCACGTCGGTCCAGGCGAAGGCTTCGGCCTCGGGAACCACCGAGGCGGTGGCCGGCGGCAGTTCGCACTGGCGGGCCATCGGGTCGGCCTTGTGCGGCAGGCGGGTGCCGTCGGCCGCGGTGATCTCGTACTTGTAGCGCATGCCCGGCACGATGCCGGGCAGGAACAGCTCCCACACCCCGCCGTCGTGGCGCAGGCGCATCGGATGACGGCGCCCGTCCCAGCCGTTGAAGTCGCCGACCACCGACACGCGCCGCGCATTGGGCGCCCACACCGCGAAGCGCACCCCGTCCACGCCCTCGTGGGTCACGCGGTGCGCGCCCAGCGCCAGCCGCGCCGACTCGCCATCGCCGGAGACGATGCCGTGCAGCCATTCCTGCTGCAGCGCCGGGCCGAAGCGATAGGGATCCTCGATCTCCTCCAGCGCCTCGGGCCAAGCGATGCGCAGGCGGTAGGCCATCTGCGTGGGCAGCTCGGCCTCGAACAGGCCGGCCGGATGCACGCAGCGCATCAGCGCCACGACCTTGCCCTGCGCATTGAGCACGGCCATGGCCTCGGCGCCCTGCGTCATCGCCACGATCCGCATCCCGCCGCTGCCCGTGGCGCGCGGGCCAAGCAGGGCGAACGGATCGCCGTCGTGGCCATCGACCAGCGCCTGCAGCCGCGGGTCGAGCGGCGCATCGGCGCGTGTCTGCGAAGCATCGCCTTCGCCGGCGGTGATCACCTTGGCCCTCTGCCCGGCCCGGTCGGACTCACTCATGCCAGCGCCGCGGTGCGGTCGTAGAGGGCCAGATACTTGCTGCCCGCCACGTCCCAGCCGCTGGGCTTGAGCATGGCCGCGCGGCGCATGGCCTGAATCAGGCCCGGCAGGCGGAAGGTGCGGAAGGCGCGCGCCAAGCAGCGACGCAGCGCGTCGGCCGACGGCTCCTGGAACAGAAATCCGGTCACGCCATCGTCCACCGTGTCGATCAGCCCGCCGGTGGCGTGGGCGATGGGCAGGCTACCGAAGCGCTGGGCATACATCTGGCTCAGACCGCAAGGTTCAAATCGGGAAGGCATCAACAGGAAATCCGAGCCGGCGAACATGCGCCGAGCCAATTGTTCCTCGAAGCCGATGAAGGCGCCGACATGACCGGGGTAGCGGCGCGTCAGCGCCAGCACGCTCTGCTCGATCTGCGGCTCGCCGCCGCCAATCACCACGATCTGCCCGCCGGCGGCGACGATCTGCGGGGCGACCTCGCAGATCAGGTCCAGGCCTTTCTGGTGGACCAGGCGCGAGACCACGGCGAACAGCGGGCCGTCGCGCTCGGGCAGGCCGAACTCGCGCCGGACCTGGCTCGCGTTGGCCTTGCGGCCGGCCCAGTCGTGCAGGTTGAAGTGCGCCTGCAGATGGTTGTCGGTGCTCGGGTCCCAGCTGGCGTCGATGCCGTTGAGGATGCCGGTCAGGCCGCCGGCCGCGGCGCGGCGCGCCAGCAGCCGGTCCAGGCCGCAGCCCATCGCCGGCAGAGTGATCTGCGCGGCATAGCTGACGCTGACGGTGTTGACGTGCGCGGCATGCACGATGCCGCCGCGCAGGAAGGACATCTGGCCGTAGAACTCCAGGTCCGCGCGCGCCGCCTCGGGGATGCCGAGCAGCGGCGCCACCGCGTGCGGGAACAGGCCCTGGTAGGCCAGGTTGTGGATGGTCAGCAGGCACGGCGTGCTGCCGCCGGACCACTTCACATAGGCCGAGGCCAGCGCGCACGGCCAGTCGTTGAGGTGCAGCAGGTCCGGCGCCCAGTCCAGGCCGGCGCGGCCGCCGGCGATCTCGGCCGCGGCATGCGAGAGCGTGGCGAAGCGCACGGCATTGTCTTCCCACTCCGCGCCCCAGGCTGGACACGTAGGGCGAGCCTTCGCGTTCGAACAGCTCCGGGCAGATCAGCACATAGACGGGCAAGCCATCGTCCAGCGTGGTGTAGCCCAGCGCGCAGGCCGGCAGACCGGCCTTGGGCGCGATCCGGCCGACCATCTGCAGCTTGCCGGCCTTGGCGCGCACGTCGCGGTAGCCGGGAATCAGCACGCGCGCGTCGTAGCGGTGGCGTAGCGCGCGCGGCAGCGAGGCGGCGACATCGCCCAGCCCGCCGGCCTTGATGAAGTCGGCCATCTCCGAGGTGACGAACAGCGACGTGCGGCGCGGCGAGACGCCCGAGCGCACCGTGTCGGGATCGTTAGCCGCGCGCGGCGCGAACCGGCCGCGCGCATCGCGGGCGCGCAGGGCTTCCTGCGACAGCGGCAGCGCGGCGCGGGGTGAAGGCTTCAGGGGACGCGGGGACTCGGGCAGCACAGACGCAGACATGGGGGATCGAACATCCGTCGCAGGAACGAAAGAGGAGAAAGACGGAACAGCAACAGCGAAACGAGCGCGGAGCGAAGAACCGCCGCAGGCCATTGAGCGACCGGCGACGTGACGCGGGTGAGAGGGAGCGGCGCGGCGGACAAGGGGCCCGTGGGGCGCTGCTCGAATCGAATCTACGAACGCCGCGATAAAAGACGTGTGAACCAAATGCCACGATTTGATGACAGCCGTCAAGCCGCGCGGCGCCGCTTTTTCCGGCGTTCGAGGGTCGGCTCGGACGAGCGGTCGCCGAAGCGGCGCGCACAGAGGATTGGCGAGAATTTGACCATCCCACCATGCGCCGGCGGATGGTGGCCGCGTCGTGGCCCGTGTCGCGCGCCTGGGTGACGGGCGGGTCACATTCGCCCGGACACCGCGACAGCGCGCGCCTGGGCCACGCGCGTGCGACACAAGGCGCCACGCCCGTCGCCTCTGGTGCCGGACGGCGCGATGCACCTTCCCGGGTCCGGCGGACTAGGTCAGCGCTCAGGGAGGTTGTTGGCGCGCGACAGGCAGCCAGGCATCCGATGCGACGGCGGCCGCCTGTACAGCACCGCTGTCAGACGACGACCTCATTCCGGACGTCCACCATCCCGCGGCCTGACGCGAGGCGACGCTGGCGCCGCCGCCATCGGGTTGGTCACAATCGGATTGGAACGTTCCCAGGAGCCGCAGGATGTCGCAGCGCTGCACCACCTTCTATCTCGAGATGACCTCGCCGGACGCGCTGCGCGAGAAGCCGCAGCGGCCCGACCTGCAGATCGTCGAGTGCGAAGTCCCGCAACCCGAGCTCAACCGCTTCCTCTACAGGCTGGTCGGCAAGGACTGGAACTGGAGCGACATGAACCGCTGGAGCGAGGCCGACTGGCGCGCGCTGGTGGAGCAGGACAGCCACCGCACCTGGGTGGCTTATCACCGCGGCGCCATCGCCGGCTATTACGAGCTGTATCGCCCGGACGGGCGCAACGCCGAGATCCGCTACTTCGGCCTGGCCGGCGCGTTCCTGGGGCACGGCTTCGGCGGGCCGCTGCTGAGCCACGCCATCCGCGCCGCCTGGGACTGGCCCGGCACCGAACGCGTCTGGGTCCATACCTGCACCCTCGACCACCCGGCCGCCCTGGCCAACTACCAGGCGCGCGGGCTGCGGATCTACAAGGAAGAACACGCGCCGCTTTGAGCCCGTCCAAACGGGGCCGGCGTGCCCCCTGATCGCCTGACTCCAGCCGCGGCGCCTAGGCCGGCACCCACGGGAACAGCCCAGGACCACCGGTCGCAAGGCGCGGAAGGCCGCGCGCAGGCGCGCGGCGGGCCGAGTGCCAAGGGCCGCAGGTGACGCCCAGCGCGGCGCGAACCGGGGGCGTCATCCGGGGAAGGGGCGAGTTTGGTCCCTGCCGACGGGCCTTTCGTCGCCGATTCCGTGGACTGGTCGCGTCCGGGCTGGCGCTCCGGGAGGCGCTGGGTATGCTCGGCCGCAACAGCTTTTCCAGGGGTCGGCACCGTGCTTCCGCGATTCTTCTTCTTCGTTCGTGTCGTGGGCGCGTGGCTGCTGACGCTGGCCATCGCCTTCCCGCTGTGGGCGGCGTTCTTCCACCAGTTCCAGGCGCCGCCGGGGGTGATCTTCTGGCTGCTGGCGATCGGGCTGCTGGTCTCGGCGATCATCCGCGTGATCGATCACCTGCACCGCGTGCGCGGCATGGCCGGCGAACTGGACGCGGCGACCCTGTCCAACCGCCAGCGCCGCGTGGTCGACCTGCCGATGGAAGCCGATGCCGCCTTCGCCCTGCTGGAAGGCGCGGTGCGCGAGCTGCCACGCATCACCGCGCTGCAGATCGTCCACGACAGCCTGCGCATCCAGGGCCAGGTGCCACGCCCGGGCTTCGAGCCGCAGCGCAGGATCGCCTGGTACAACCTGCCGGCGCTGTGCGCGATCAAGCGCGACGAGGTCCTGATCACCATCATGCCGGGCGAGGGCACCTGTCGCGCCAGCCTGCGTTGCGAACCCGATGCCGGTGCCTGGCGCGACCTGTACACCGTGGACAAGGGCGTCAACTACGAGCACATCGAGTCGCTGACCCGCGCCATCTCCCGGCGCGTGGCCGAGCGCCGACGCGCCGAACAGGCCGCCGCCGCGCACAACGCCACCGAGAAGGAACTCACCCAGGCGCGCCTGAACCTGCTGCAGGCGCAGGTGGAGCCGCATTTCCTCTACAACACGCTGGCCAATGCGCAGGTGCTGGCGGCCACCGACCCGCCGCGCGCCGAGCAGATGCTGGGGCATCTGATCCAGTATCTGCGCCGCTCGCTGCCGCGCGAGGAAAACGCGATGTCGCCGCTGGGCGAGGAGCTGGAGCGCACCCGCGCCTACCTGGAGATCCTCAAGATCCGCATGGGCGCACGCCTGGACCCGCGCATCGAGGTGCCCGACGTGCTCAATGGCGTGCCGCTGCCGTCGATGATGCTGCAGACCCTGGTGGAGAACGCCATCAAGCACGGCCTGGAGCCCAAGCCCGGCGGCGGCACGCTGTGGATCATGGCGCGCAGCATCGACGAGGGCATCGCGGTGACCGTGGCCGATGACGGCCTGGGCCTCGGCGGCGCGCACAACAGCGGCACCGGCATCGGCCTGACCAACCTGCGCGAACGCCTGCGCCTGATC
The DNA here is from genome assembly GCF_042700505.1 of Pseudoxanthomonas sp. UC19_8. Lineage (NCBI taxonomy): Bacteria > Pseudomonadati > Pseudomonadota > Gammaproteobacteria > Lysobacterales > Lysobacteraceae > Pseudoxanthomonas > Pseudoxanthomonas sp. UC19_8. The sequence goes on along the minus strand of NZ_CP170559.1, from coordinate 15,290 downwards.
TACGGCCCTGCGGCCAGTTTCTCGCTGACCTCCAACTTCCCCGCCGGTGTGGCCGCGACGCTGGTGCTGCCGCGCCCGCAGCCGGTCCGCGTGCCGCCCTCGCCGGCACCGGCCGCGCCGCCGCCGCTGCCGGCCGCACAGGCGTCCGCCGGAGCCGACGCGCATGGCTGAGTGCGTGGTCGCCGAAGACGAGGACCTGCTGCGCGCCGCGCTGGTCGCGCAGCTGCGCCAGGCGTGGCCACAGCTGGGCATCGGCGCCGAATGCAGCGATGGCGCCAGCGCGCTGGAAGCCATCGCCGAGCGCCAGCCGGACGTGGCCTTCCTCGACATCCGCATGCCGGGCCTGACCGGCATCGAGGTGGCGCGCGCGGTCGCCGATGCCAGCCCGCGCACGCAGGTCGTGTTCGTCACCGCCTACGACCAGTACGCGGTGGAAGCCTTCGAACACGGCGCGGTCGATTACCTGCTCAAGCCGGTCACGCGCGAACGCCTGGACGCCACGGTGCAGCGCCTGCAGGCGCGCACGCAGCCCTCGGCACCGGATGTGGCCGTGCTGGATGCGCTGCTGCAGCGGCTCGCACCGAGCGCGCGCCCCGCCGCCGCGCCGCTGGCGTGGGTGACGGCCAGCACCGGGCGCGAGACGCGGCTCATCCTGATCGAGGACGTCGCCTATTTCCGTGCCGACCACAAGTACACCGTGGTGATGACCGCGCAGGGCGAGGCGCTGCTGCGCACGCCGCTGCGCGAGCTGCTGGGCGCGCTGGATCCGGCGGCGTTCAAGCAGATCCACCGCTCCACCATCGTCAATCTCAAGGCCGTGGCCTCGGTGATCCGCGACGACACCGGCAAGGGCCAGTTGAAGCTGCGCAACCGCCCGGAACTGCTGACCGTCAGTCAGCCGTTCATGGGTTTGTTCAAGGGCATGTAGCACGTCGCCGCGCGGCCGGTCTCGGGCGGCGCGACGACGGTTTCGCATCCTGGCCGTGCGGGACGGCCAGCCCCGGCCTGCCTGCGTGCCGGCCCACCGATCACATGACAAGGAGCGCGCCATGCGCCTGTTGACCTCGATCCTCTACTGCATGCTTGCGCTGTTCGGCTGCCACGACGGCAGCAGCAGCACGTCCATCACGCGCAGCCAGCGCGACGGCGTGGATACGCTGTTCAGCCGGACCACGCGCGCGGCCGGCTCGGCGACGTTCCAGTGCGTGCGCAGCGCCAGTGGACGCTGCCATTACCAGCTGTTCGAGGAGACCTGTCGCGTCGGCACCGACGACAAGCGCGCTTGCGCACGCACCCCGGTGGACCAGTTCAGCCTGGGCGCGGGCGAGCAGCGCGTGGTCCAGGGCCTGGACATGCAGGTGAACGAATGCGTGCAGGCCGAAGCGCCCGGCCCGGGCACGCGCTGCGCGGGTTGAACGGGCACGCGGTGCCGCCAGTCCGGCGGCACTGCACCCGCCATGCTCAGAACGTGGTGCCGATCGCCATCACCACGTTGTCGTGATCGGCCAGCACGTCGTAGGGGTTGTCGCCCAGGTAGTTGGTGTAGGCCACCGAGGCGAAGGCGTTGCCGGCGAACTTGGCCGCCAGCCCCAGCGAGACCGTCTTGCGGTCCTGCACCAGGGTGGCGTCCACCGCGTAGCCGTGCACGTCCTGGCCCAGGTCAGGCTGGGCGACAGCGTGGTGCTGCCCACCGCGTAGTTGAGCTGACCGCGCACACGGTAGCCCCAGGCCATCTTGGTGAAGTAGCCCTTGTTCACGCAGCCCTGCGGGTTCTGCACCGCGCCGCAGCTGCCGTCGAAGCCCTGCGGCGAATAGCCCCAGGCGAAGCCACGGCCATAGCGCGCGACATCCAGCCCGGGCAGGTCCACGTGCTGCCAGGCCGCCTCGCCGACGATGACGCCGCTGCTGGCGCCCAGTACTGGGCCCAGCGTGCGCGTGACCGAGGCCTGCGCCTGCCACTTGTCGAAGCGGTCGTAGCCCTTGAGCAGGAAGCCCGGATCCTGGCCAGCGGTGCGCCCACCGACCGGCCCGCCGTTGCGGGTCAACGCGGCGAACATGTCGGCGGTGTTGATCTGCACCGGCAGGTCCTGCGTGAAGCTGACCTCGCCGGCGAACTTCCACGCCCCGGCCTTGTGCGAGGCCGACAGGCCCATCAGGGTGAGGTCCTCCGGGTACTCCCACGACTCGGTGATCGTGGACAGGCGCTGGGACAGCTGCGCGTAGGCCAGCGGCACGCCGTCGGCCGTCATGCGCGCGACCAGGGTCGGATCGGCGTTGGCCATGTTCGGCGTGGTGGCGTTGAGGATCGGCAGGCGCGAGTTGTAGCGCATCCAGTACAGGCCCAGGTCGGTGGCGATGGGCTTGATCGTGTAGTGCGCGGCCACGCCGTACTGGCCGCTGTCCTTGCCCTCGATGTCGCGCCCGCGCGGCAGGTAGGCGCCGACGGCGTTCATGTAGCCATCGCTCAGCCACTGCTCCGCACCCGGCGAATAGGCGTTGATCGGGTAATACGCATTGGACTGCAGGCCCGAACAGCCGTTGTCGATGCCGATGTCCGCGCCGGACCAGAACGTGCCGCACGGATCCAGCTCGGTCGGGCGCCACTTCCACTGGTAGAAGGCCTCCACCGACACGCCGTTGTCGAAGCTGAGCTTGTTCCACCACAGCTCCACCGGCAGCTGGGCCTCGGTGGCCGGGTCGGTGCCGGGGCGGCGCAGCGTGGTGTAGTCGTAGGGATTGACCTGGTTGACGCCCTGGAAGAACACCCCCTCACCCCACTTCACCCGCTGCTTGCCCAGGCGCGAATCCCACGTGGTGGATTCGCCCAGTTTGAAGCGGCCGTAGACATAGGCATCCAACAGCATCGCCCCGGAGAACTGGTTGGACTGGGAGAAGTCGTGGTCGCTCAGCGGCGCATTGCCCTTGAAGCCGCTGGGCTGGTTGCCCTGCGGCACGTCGTTGTCCTTCAGCGCGGTGTCGTACCAGGCGCGGCCACTGACGGCCACGCCGAGGTTGCGCCACTTCAGGTCGACCGCGGTGCTGAGCTTGAACAGCGAGGAATACGCATCGCCGGCACCGTAGTTGAGGTTGCCGTCGTCCGCGGTATCGGCGCCATCGCCGCCCTTGGCCACGCCGTCGGACCGGAAGCCCTTGCCGACCAGGTGCTCCGAACGGCCGGTCGTGCGCACGCCCATGCCGTAGGTCGCGCGCGTGGTCCAGGTCCCGGTGACCTCCCCGTCGGCGAGCTTGAATTCGGCCGCATGCAGGGGCGCGGCGATGGCGGTGGCCAGCAGGCACAGCACCGGCACGCGGCGGCGCGTGCGGGAGCGGGCGTTCGAGAGCGTCATGCGCGTTACCGATCCGTTAAAAACGGCGTGCTTTATAACACCGAAGACAGGCGCTGCCGCGCATGGTTGCAGCGGTGACCAACCCGCGGCCGGCACGCGCCCGGATCAGCCCGCCAGTTGCGCGGCCTCGATCACATGGCGCCCGGGACGCGCATTCAAGGCCGCATCGACCAGCGCCGCGGCGACGCCTTCGGCGGGGCTGGGCCGGAAGCGGCGCGGCAGTACTGGCGAGAGGGCGTGCAGGGCCAGGCCGGCCAGGCGTTCGCCGGTGCGGCGCTGCGCGCGCTCGCCCTCGATCAGGCCGGGGCGCACCAGGGTCAGCGAGGTGTAGCCCAACGCCTCCAGGTCGCGCTCCACCTCGCCCTTGACCCGGGTGTAGAAGAAGCGCGAGGCGACATCGGCGCCGGTCGCCGAATTCAGCGCATAGGCCAGCGCCCCGCCGGACAGCGCATGGCGCGCGATCGCCACCGGATAGTCGTGGTCCACCCGCCTGAATGCCGCGCGCGAACCGGCCTGGCGCATCGTCGTACCCAGCGCGCAGATCACGCTGTCCACCCGCCACCAGTCCGCATCGGCCGGCAGCGCGTCGAAATCCACCACCGGATTGAACAGGCGGGCGTGGGTCATCGGCAGCGGGCGGCGGGTCGGCGCCACCACCCGCGTGACCCGGTCGTCGAGCAGCAGCTGCGAGAGCGTCAGGCCGCCCACCAGCCCGGTCGCACCCGCCAACAGCACCTGCGTCATCGGGTGCGCCCTGCCCTGGGCCGGCTCAGGCATTGACGTCCACCACCACACGCCCGCGCACCTTGCCGGCGAACAGGTCGTCGGCCACCTGCGGCACCTCGGCCAGCGCCACCTGCCTGGTGACCGACGCCAGCAAGGCCGGATCCAGATCGCGGGCCAGACGCTGCCAGGCGGTTTCGCGCAGCGCCTGCGGCGCATCGACCGAGTTGATGCCCGCCAGGGTGACGTTGCGCAGGATGAACGGCGCCACCGTCGTCGGCAGGTCCATGCCCTGGGCCAGCCCGCAGGCGGTGACCGTGCCACGCTCGCGGGTCTGCGCCAGCACGTTGGCCAGGGTGTGGCTGCCGACGCTGTCCACCGCGCCGGCCCAGCGCGCCTTCTGCAGCGGCTTGCCGGGCTCACCCAGCGGGCCGCGTTCGATCACTTCGGCCGCGCCCAGCGCCTTGAGATGGTCGGCCTCGGCCATGCGCCCGGTCGAGGCGACCACGCGATAGCCCAGCTTGCCCAGCACGGCGATGGCGACCGAACCCACGCCGCCATTGGCGCCGGTGACCAGCACCTCACCCGCATCGGGGGTCAGGCCGTTGTGCTCCAGCGCCAGCACGCTGAGCATTGCCGTGTAGCCTGCGGTGCCGATCGCCATCGCCTGGCGCGTGTCGAAGGCGTCCGGCACGCGCACCAGCCAGTCGCCCGGCACCCGCGCGCGCTGGGCGAAACCGCCGTGGTGGGTCTGGCTCAGTCCCCAGCCGTTGACCAGCACCGCATCCCCGGGCTTGAAGCCGGCATGCGCCGACGCGAGCACACGCCCGGCCAGATCGATACCGGCAATCAACGGGAACACCTGCATGATCGGCGCCCGGCCTGTCACCGCCAGTGCGTCCTTGTAATTCACCGTGGAGTACTCGACCGCGACGGTGACATCGCCCTCCATCAGATCGCCGTCTTCCAGCGTCACCAGCTCCGGCTGTACCGCGCCGTCGCGCTTGTTCACCAGCAAGGCCTTGAATGCCATGACCCATCCTCCGACCGAAACAGGGCCCCATGCTAGCCAGCGCGGCGTGAGCAAGGAATTGGTCAGCCGCGTACCGCGCTCGCTAGAATCCCTGCATTGCACGAAGCAATGCCATCGCCAGACCGCCCACATGCCAGGATCGGCGCCGCTCGCCACCGCCTTCGCCTCCCCCTCGACGCCGCACGGTCGCGTGCACCTGCTGTGGCCGGGGCTGGCCCTGGCCAGCCTGGCGACCTTCGTCGCCGTGACCATCGTGGTCCACCTGCTGCGCTCGGATCTGGATGCGGTGCGCAATCAGATGAGCCTGTATCTGATCGGGCCCTGGGGCCATCTGCTCCAATCCGCCTACTGCGTGCTCAGCGTCGGCATGCTGGCGCTGATCTTCGGGCTGCGCGGGAGCCTGCATCCGCGCGCACGCGGCCGGATGCCGATGGCGCTGTTCGTGACCGCCGCGCTGGCCCTGTGCATCACCGCCTATGCATGGATGGACATGCCCGGCGCGCACACCACCGTACAGGGGCGCATCCACGTGGGCGCGGCGAGCACGGCCTTCGTCTGCGCCACGGTCGGCCTGATGTGGCAGGCCCACGACTTTCGCCACGATGCCTACTGGCGGGCGCACCGGCGCTGGGCGCTGCCGTGGGCGGCGCTGTGCTTCCTGGCGATCTGGGCCATGGCCTGGTGCCCCCTGCCGCTGACCGGACTGGGACAGAAGTCGGTGATCGTGCTGATCCTGGGCTGGCTGATGGCCGTGTCGCTGTGCCTGGTGCGCCGCGGGCGCGGCGCCGGCACCGCCTGACCGAAAGCCTTCAGTGCGCGGCGGACTTGCCGCGCAGCTTGCCGACCAGCTGCACCACGCCCAGTACGATCGCGCCGGCCAGCACGCCGATCAGGGCGTTGTAGAGCATGCCCGCCACGCTGGCGGCCACCCCGCTCAGGCTCAGGCCTTCGATGAGGTGATGCAGCGGGCCGATGTTGTGCACCAGGATGCCGCCGCCGACCAGAAACATCGCGATGGTGCCGGCGATGGACAGGAACTTCATCAGCAACGGCGCGGCCACCAATAGGCCACGGCCGATCGATGCCAGCGCGGCGCCCTTGCGCGAGAGCCACAGGCCCAGGTCGTCCAGCTTCACGATCGCCCCGACCAGGCCGTACACGCCTACGGTCATCAGCAGCGCGATCAGCGCCAGCACGATCACCTCCTCGACGAAGGTCGGCGGCGGCGTACGCTCGCTCAGCACGCCCAGCGAGAGCACGATGATCTCGGCCGAGAGGATGAAATCGGTCCGCACCGCGCCCTTGATCTTGTCCTTCTCGAACGCGACCACGTCCACGCGCTCATCGGCCAGGGCGCGCGCCTCCTGCGCGTGATGCGCGGCGTCCTCGTCCTTCGAATGCAGGAACTTGTGCGCCAGCTTCTCCACGCCTTCGAAGCACAGGTAGGCGCCACCGATCATCATCAGATAAGGGATCGCCACTGGCAGCCAGACGCTGATCGCCAGCGCCACCGGCACCAGGATCGCCTTGTTCAGCAGCGAGCCCTTGGCCACCGCCCACACCACCGGCAGTTCGCGGTTGGCCTTGACCCCGGTGACCTGCTGGGCGTTGAGCGCCAGGTCGTCGCCGAGCACACCGGCGGTCTTCTTCGCGGCGACCTTGGTCATCACCGCCACGTCGTCGAGCATGGTGGCGATATCGTCGAGCAGGGTGAACAGGCTGGCTCCGGCCATTGTGCGGGTCGTCCTGAAGAGGGGGACGGGCATTGTGCATGCCCCCCCATGTCTGCGCACCTGACTCACGCGTCATGTCCTAGGCTCGCAAGGCCCTCCCGCACAGGACCGACGCATGCAGCAGTTCCTCGGCGCACCGCGCGCCATCGTCGCCGACCTCCTCAACGCCACTGCGCAGCTGATGCCGCTGCGGATGAGCGCACCCGATTCGGGCATGCGCATCGTGCTGCAGGCCGAGCCCGACGCCGCGAAGGTGGCGGTGCTCTCCGGCGGCGGCTCCGGCCACGAACCCGCCCATGCCGGCTTCGTCGGCCCGGGCATGTTGACCGGCGCCATCGCCGGCGACCTGTTCGCCTCGCCCGGTGTCGAAGCGGTCCTGGCCGCGATCCACACCTGCCGCCAGGCGCCCGGCGTGCTGCTGGTGATCAAGAACTACACCGGTGATCGGCTCAACTTCGGCCTGGCCGCCGAACGTGCGCGCGCCGAAGGCATCGACGTGGCCACCGTGCTGGTGCGCGACGACATCGCCCTGCCTGACGCCGCCCAGCCGCGTGGCCTGGCCGGCACGGTGCTGGTGCACAAGTATGTCGGGCATCTGGCGGCGCAGGGCGTGGCGCTGGCGCAGATCGCCGAACGCGGGCAGGCCTTCGCCGACCGTCTGCTGTCGCTGGGCATGGCGCTCTCCAGCGCCACCGTGCCCGGCCAGCACCAGGGCAAGCGCTCGCCCGAACTCGGCCTGGGCATCCATAACGAACCGGGCGCGCGCAAGGTCGATCCGCAGTCGCTGCAGGATGCGCTGGACCTGGTGCTCTCGCCGTTGCTGGAGGCCGCTGACGCCCGCCTGGGCGCCGACGCGCCGCTGGTGGTGTTGCTCAACGACCTGGGCGGCTGCTCCACGCAGGAGCTCGGCAGCCTGGCCAATGGCGTGATCGCCCGCATCGGCCTGGAACGCATCGCCGTGATGGTGCGACCGGCGGCGCTGATGACCTCGATGGACATGCACGGCTTCTCGATCACCCTGGGCCCGGCCGACGCCGACGTGCTCGAGGCCCTGCGCGCGCCGGTCGAAACGCTGGCCTGGCCCGGCGTCTCAACGCCGCGACCGGTGACCTACTTCGAACCCGAGCGCCCCCAATCCGAACATGCCCCCGGCAGCGGCCATCGCGATGCCAGGCGCGCCAATGCACTGAAGCAGGCCGCGCAGACCCTGCTGGCAGCCAAGGAAGAACTGGATGCACTCGATGCCAAGGTCGGCGACGGCGACGCCGGATCAACCTTCGCCCAAGGCGCCGCCGCCGTGCTCGCGGCGCTGGAGACCGACACGCTGAGCACCGGCGAACAGGCGCGCCTGGCGCAGGAACTGGCAGCCCTGATCGAACACAGCATGGGCGGCTCCAGCGGCGTGCTGCTGTCGATCATGCTCACCGCCGCCGCGCAGGCGCTGGCGGAAGCCGCGTCCTGGCCCGAGGCGCTGGAGCGCGGCATCGCCCGCATGCAGGAGACCGGCGGCGCCCGCCAGGGCGATCGCACCATGCTCGACGCCCTCATCCCCGCCGTCGCCGCGTTGCGCGAACGGCCCGGCGACCTGCAAGCCGCCGCGGCTGCGGCCCGCGAGGGCGCAGCCGCCACGGCGACGATGCAGAAGGCCCAAGCCGGCCGCTCGGCCTCTGTGCGTGCCGAAGCGCTGGAAGGCGTGGTCGACCCCGGTGCGGAAGCGGTGACACGTGCCTTCGAGGCGTTCGCGCAGGCGGCGACCTCAGCGCGCAGCGCTTGATCCGTGAGGCCTGCCGATTCGGGCGCATAGGCCGCAGCGCTGCATCTGCGACGTTCGTACCGCTGACCGCAGCCTCAGCGCCCACGCCAGGTCCATAACGCAGAACGGCCGGGCAATGCCCGGCCGTTCTGTTGGTCTCACGAAGCGCTGCGGATCAGCGGCGGACGCACTGCTTCTCCACGACGCGATCGCCGTGATCGATCTGGTGGTTGCCCTGGATCGTGCGACCGGCCGCACCGCCGGCGATGGCGCCGCCGACCGTGGCCAGCTTCTTGCCGTTGCCGCCGCCGATCTGGTTACCCAGCAGACCACCCACCACGGCGCCCGTGGCGGTGCCCAGGATGCGGTTGGAGTCCTTGCTGTTCTTACGGACCTCAACGTTCTTGCAGACCACGCGCGTGCCGTCGTTGAAACGACGGCCCTCGTCCTGCGGCCCGTAGCGCTGGGCCATGGCCGAGGTGGCGATCCCCAGCAGACCAGCGCACACCATCAGGCGGGAAGCATGGATGTGGGACTTCTTCATGGCGAACCTCGCTTGCGTAACGATATGTGCGGCCATGAAGCCACCCGGCATTGCAATCTCCGGTGAAAAACAGGCGACCTGGCGCCACGTGTTTAACCGCTGGACTGCAGCGTATGTATCGGGTGAGTGTGACCATGAGATAACCCTGGCTCCCACGGCCTGTCAGTCCGGCTCAGGGCGAGCGCTACGCCTCGCGAAGCCCGGCTCAGAAGCGCTTTACCCAAGGCGCTTAATGCCACCTTCGAGTTGAACGTGCCCTTGTAATACCGGGTTCCGTTGCATTGCCACATGGCTTCGTGCGGCCGATGCAGGCTCTGCATCGGATGTTGACGGCCTTTCGCAACACATTGCCGTCCTTCCGCTTCCATCCGATCCGCCCGCATCGAACGCGCGGGCGTATTGCCTGGCTCTTCGGATTGCGCCCAATGCCGCGCAGCGGTTTTTCTTTTTCTTGACGCAAAAGAAGACCCCCTCAGATCGTTGGATCTGAGGGGGTCTCGGGGTAAGACCCTGGCGATGACCTACTCTTGCATGGCTTAAGCCACACTACCATCGGCGCAGCTGCGTTTCACTTCCGAGTTCGGGATGGGATCGGGTGGGACCACAGCGCTAATTTCACCAGGGAGACGGTTGGAGCGTCGCCATCCGATACAGCTGGATCAGGCGCTCAGTCTCGCGTAGTTACTTGTGATGTAGAGAGCGATTAGTGAGCATCGACGTGCGTCGAGGCTAAGGTGGTCTTCGCTAGGGCGAAGCCACTTGAGGTTATATGGTCAAGCCACACGGATCATTAGTATCAGTTAGCTCAACGCCTTACAGCGCTTACACACCTGACCTATCAACCACCTAGTCTTGATGGTTCCTTTAGGGGACTTGTGTCCCGGGAGATCTCATCTTGAGGCGCGCTTCCCGCTTAGATGCTTTCAGCGGTTATCGCTTCCGAACATAGCTACCCGGCAGTGCCACTGGCGTGACAACCGGAACACCAGAGGTTCGTCCACTCCGGTCCTCTCGTACTAGGAGCAGCCCCTCTCAAATCTCCAACGCCCATGGCAGATAGGGACCGAACTGTCTCACGACGTTCTGAACCCAGCTCGCGTACCACTTTAAATGGCGAACAGCCATACCCTTGGGACCGACTACAGCCCCAGGATGTGATGAGCCGACATCGAGGTGCCAAACACCGCCGTCGATATGAACTCTTGGGCGGTATCAGCCTGTTATCCCCGGAGTACCTTTTATCCGTTGAGCGATGGCCCTTCCATACAGAACCACCGGATCACTAAGACCTACTTTCGTACCTGCTTGATCCGTCGATCTTGCAGTCAAGCACGCTTATGCCTTTGCACACAGTGCGCGATGTCCGACCGCGCTGAGCGTACCTTCGTGCTCCTCCGTTACTCTTTGGGAGGAGACCGCCCCAGTCAAACTACCCACCATACATGGTCCCCGATCCGGATAACGGACCTAGGTTAGAACGTCAAGCACATCAGGGTGGTATTTCAAGGTTGGCTCCACTGCAGCTAGCGCCACAGTTTCATAGCCTCCCACCTATCCTACACAGACGAACTCAACGTTCAATGTAAAGCTATAGTAAAGGTTCACGGGGTCTTTCCGTCTTGCCACGGGAACGCTGCATCTTCACAGCGATTTCAATTTCACTGAGTCTCGGGTGGAGACAGCGCCGCTGTCGTTACGCCATTCGTGCAGGTCGGAACTTACCCGACAAGGAATTTCGCTACCTTAGGACCGTTATAGTTACGGCCGCCGTTTACTGGGGCTTCGATCAAGAGCTTCGCCTTGCGGCTGACCCCATCAATTAACCTTCCAGCACCGGGCAGGCGTCACACCCTATACGTCCACTTTCGTGTTTGCAGAGTGCTGTGTTTTTGATAAACAGTCGCAGCGGCCTGGTCACTTCGGCCTCCCCCAGCTATTCACCAGAAGAGGCGCACCTTCTCCCGAAGTTACGGTGCTATTTTGCCTAGTTCCTTCACCCGAGTTCTCTCAAGCGCCTGAGAATTCTCATCCTACCCACCTGTGTCGGTTTACGGTACGGTCTGCGTAAGCTGAAGCTTAGGAGCTTTTCCTGGAAGCGTGATATCAGCAGCTTCGCCCTAAAGGGCTGGTCCTTCGTCTCAACGTTGCTCCCCCGGATTTGCCAAAGGGAACCGCCTCAACGCTCTCACCAGGACAACCAACGCCTGGCCTGCCTAACCTTCTCCGTCCCTCCATCGCACTTACGCGAGGTGCAGGAATATTAACCTGCTTCCCATCGACTACGGCTTTCGCCCTCGCCTTAGGGACCGACTAACCCTGCGTCGATTAACGTTGCGCAAGGAAACCTTGGGCTTTCGGCGTGCGGGCTTTTCACCCGCATTATCGTTACTCATGTCAGCATTCGCACTTCCGATACCTCCAGCGGACTTCTCAATCCACCTTCGCAGGCTTACGGAACGCTCCTCTACCGCGCATCACTTGCGTGATGCACCCCAAGCTTCGGTTTCGTGCTTAGCCCCGTTAAATCTTCCGCGCAGACCGACTCGACCAGTGAGCTATTACGCTTTCTTTAAAGGGTGGCTGCTTCTAAGCCAACCTCCTGGCTGTCTGTGCCTTTCCACATCGTTTTCCACTTAGCACGAAATTTGGGACCTTAGCTGTGGGTCTGGGTTGTTTCCCTTTTCACGACGGACGTTAGCACCCGCCGTGTGTCTCCCATACAGTCCGTCTTGGTATTCGGAGTTTGCAATGGTTTGCTAATCCGCGATGGACCGCTAGCCATAACAGTGCTCTACCCCCAAGAGGATACATATGAGGCGCTACCTAAATAGCTTTCGAGGAGAACCAGCTATCTCCGGGTTCGATTAGCTTTTCACTCCTAATCACAGCTCATCCCCGTCTTTTGCAACAGACGTGGGTTCGGGCCTCCAGTACCTGTTACGGCACCTTCACCCTGGCCATGACTAGATCACCCGGTTTCGGGTCTACTGCCCGCGACTATGCGCCCTTATCAGACTCGGTTTCCCTTCGCCTCCCCTACACGGTTAAGCTTGCCACGAACAGTAAGTCGCTGACCCATTATACAAAAGGTACGCAGTCACCCCTTGCGAGGCTCCTACTGCTTGTACGCACACGGTTTCAGGATCTATTTCACTCCCCTCTCCGGGGTTCTTTTCGCCTTTCCCTCACGGTACTGGTTCACTATCGGTCGGTCAGGAGTATTTAGCCTTGGAGGATGGTCCCCCCATGTTCAGACAGGGTTTCTCGTGCCCCGCCCTACTCGTCTTCACTGATATGGCCCTTTCAAATACAGGGCTGTCACCTTCTATGGCCAGTCTTTCCAGACTGTTCTTCTAAAACCATATCAGCTTAAGGGCTGTTCCCCGTTCGCTCGTCACTACTCAGGGAATCTCGGTTGATTTCTTTTCCTCCGGTTACTTAGATATTTCAGTTCACCGGGTTTGCCTCCAGCAGCTATGGATTCACTGCAGGATACTGCCGAAGCAGTGGGTTTCCCCATTCGGACATTGCGGGATCAATGCTTGTTGCCAGCTCCCCCACACTTTTCGCAGGCTGCCACGTCCTTCATCGCCTCTGACCGCCAAGGCATCCACCGTGTGCGCTTATTCGCTTGACCATATAACCTCAAGTTGCCTC